>NZ_CP168704.1:0-3030935 GCF_044053135.1 Levilactobacillus sp. FUA 3915
ACGTCCTATCCTCGCAGGGGGCGATCCCCCAACTACTATCGGCGTGCTGAAGCTTAACTTCCGTGTTCGGCATGGGAACGGGTGTATCCTTCAGGCTATCGCCACTACACTATGAAAGAACTTCTTCTCTCAAAACTAGATATCATCAAATTATTTTCTATTGAGAACACCACGTTTTTCAACTTGGTTAAGTCCTCGACCGATTAGTACTGGTCCGCTTCACGTCTCACAACGCTGCCACTTCCAGCCTATCTACCTGATCATCTCTCAGGGGTCTTACTTCCATATAGGAATGGGAAATCTCATCTTGAGGCGAGTTTCACACTTAGATGCTTTCAGCGTTTATCTCATCCATACATAGCTACCCAGCGATGCGCCTGGCGGCACAACTGGTACACCAGAGGTATGTCCATCCCGGTCCTCTCGTACTAAGGACAGCTCCTCTCAAATTTCCTACGCCCGCGACGGATAGGGACCGAACTGTCTCACGACGTTCTGAACCCAGCTCGCGTACCGCTTTAATGGGCGAACAGCCCAACCCTTGGGACCGACTACAGCCCCAGGATGCGATGAGCCGACATCGAGGTGCCAAACCTCCCCGTCGATGTGGACTCTTGGGGGAGATAAGCCTGTTATCCCCAGGGTAGCTTTTATCCGTTGAGCGATGGCCCTTCCATACGGTACCACCGGATCACTAAGCCCGACTTTCGTCCCTGCTCGACCTGTCTGTCTCGCAGTCAAGCTCTCTTCTGCCTTTACACTCAATGAATGATTTCCAACCATTCTGAGAGAACCTTTGGGCGCCTCCGTTACTTTTTAGGAGGCGACCGCCCCAGTCAAACTGCCTACCTGACACTGTCTCCCACCACGATAAGTGGTGCGGGTTAGAGTGTTCACACAGCGAGGGTCGTATCCCACCAGCGCCTCACTCGAAACTAGCGTTCCGAGTTCTACGGCTCCGACCTATCCTGTACAAGCTGTGTCAACACCCAATATCAAGCTACAGTAAAGCTCCATGGGGTCTTTCCGTCCTGTCGCGGGTAACCTGCATCTTCACAGGTAATATAATTTCACCGAGTCTCTTGTTGAGACAGTGCCCAGATCGTTACGCCTTTCGTGCGGGTCGGAACTTACCCGACAAGGAATTTCGCTACCTTAGGACCGTTATAGTTACGGCCGCCGTTTACTGGGGCTTCATTTCTGGGCTTCGCCGAAGCTAACTCATCCACTTAACCTTCCAGCACCGGGCAGGCGTCAGCCCCTATACGTCATCTTACGATTTTGCAGAAACCTGTGTTTTTGATAAACAGTCGCCTGGGCCTTTTCACTGCGGCTACACTTGCGTGTAGCACCCCTTCTCCCGAAGTTACGGGGTCATTTTGCCGAGTTCCTTAACAAGAGTTCACTCGCTCACCTTAGGATACTCTCCTCGACTACCTGTGTCGGTTTGCGGTACGGGTAATTAATTACTAACTAGAAGCTTTTCTCGGCAGTGTGACATCTGGCACTTCCCTACTAAAATTCGGTCCTCGTAACGCCTTGTCCTTAGCAATAAGCATTTAACTCATCACCAGACTTGACGCTTGAACGCACATTTCCAATCGTGCGCATACCATAGCCTGCTGCGTCCCTCCATCGTTCAAACATAATTAACTAGTACAGGAATATCAACCTGTTATCCATCGCCTACGCTTCTCAGCCTCGGCTTAGGTCCCGACTAACCCTGGGAGGACGAGCCTTCCCCAGGAAACCTTAGTCATTCGGTGGATCAGATTCTCACTGATCTTTCGCTACTCATACCGGCATTCTCACTTCTAAGCGCTCCACTAGTCCTTACGATCTAGCTTCGTTGCCCTTAGAACGCTCTCCTATCACGTGACCTAATGGTCACATCCATAATTTCGGTAACATGCTTAGCCCCGGTAAATTTTCGGCGCAGGATCACTCGGCTAGTGAGCTATTACGCACTCTTTAAATGGTGGCTGCTTCTGAGCCAACATCCTAGCTGTCTATGCAACTCCACATCCTTTTCCACTCAGCATGTATTTAGGGACCTTAATTGATGGTCTGGGCTGTTCCCCTTTCGACGGTGGATCTTATCACTCATCGTCTGACTCCCGGATATAAATCAGTGACATTCGGAGTTTATCTGAATTCAGTAACCCATGACGGGCCCCTAGTCCAAACAGTGGCTCTACCTCCACGATTCTTAATTCCGAGGCTAACCCTAAAGCTATTTCGGAGAGAACCAGCTATCTCCAAGTTCGTTTGGAATTTCACCGCTATCCACACCTCATCCCAGCATTTTTCAACATACACGGGTTCGGTCCTCCAGTGCGCTTTACCGCACCTTCAACCTGGACATGGATAGGTCACCTGGTTTCGGGTCTACATCAATTTACTGAAACGCCCGTTTCAGACTCGCTTTCGCTACGGCTCCGGTCTTTACACCTTAACCTTGCAAATTAACGTAACTCGCCGGTTCATTCTACAAAAGGCACGCTATCACCCATTAACGGGCTCTAACTAATTGTAGGCACATGGTTTCAGGAACTATTTCACTCCGCTTCCGCGGTGCTTTTCACCTTTCCCTCACGGTACTGGTTCACTATCGGTCACTAGGGAGTATTTAGCCTTGGGAGATGGTCCTCCCGGTTTCCGACCACGTTTCACGTGTGTGGCCGTACTCAGGATCCTGAACTGAGGGTCAACGATTTCATCTACGGGGGTATCACCCGCTATGCCACGCCTTCCCAGACGTTTCGATTATCATTGACTTTGGTAACTCAAATGTTCAGTCCTACAACCCCAACAAGCAAGCTTGTTGGTTTGGGCTATTCCCCGTTCGCTCGCCGCTACTTAGGGAATCGATTTTTCTTTCTATTCCTGTGGGTACTTAGATGTTTCAGTTCCCCACGTCTGCCTCAATTCAAGTATGTATTCCCTGAATTGTAATAGTCGGTTAAAACTACTGGGTTTCCCCATTCGGAAATCTCCGGATCAAAGCTTACGTACAGCTCCCCGAAGCATATCGGTGTTAGTCCCGTCCTTCATCGGCTCCTAGTACCAAGGCATCCACCATGCGCCCTTCATAACTTAACCTAACGATTACTTCGTAATCGTTGATTAATTGAGTATTAGCGATAAAAACTAATTAAAAACTCAAAAAAATTCGCAGTGTTCTCGGTTTAATTATTAATAAAAATAATTATTAGAAAATATTTGATAATATCTAGTTTTCAAAGAACAAGTTAGAGAGGTAAGCCCCTCAAAACTGACCATTGTTTCGACAAAGTATGTGTAGCCTCCGTATATTCCTTAGAAAGGAGGTGATCCAGCCGCAGGTTCTCCTACGGCTACCTTGTTACGACTTCACCCTAATCATCTGTCCCACCTTAGACGGCTGACTCCCGAAGGTTATCTCACCGGCTTTGGGTGTTACAAACTCTCATGGTGTGACGGGCGGTGTGTACAAGGCCCGGGAACGTATTCACCGCGGCATGCTGATCCGCGATTACTAGCGATTCCAACTTCATGTAGGCGAGTTGCAGCCTACAATCCGAACTGAGAACGGCTTTAAGAGATTAGCTTAGCCTCACGACTTCGCAACTCGTTGTACCGTCCATTGTAGCACGTGTGTAGCCCAGGTCATAAGGGGCATGATGATTTGACGTCATCCCCACCTTCCTCCGGTTTGTCACCGGCAGTCTCACCAGAGTGCCCAACTTAATGCTGGCAACTGATAATAAGGGTTGCGCTCGTTGCGGGACTTAACCCAACATCTCACGACACGAGCTGACGACAACCATGCACCACCTGTATCCATGTCCCCGAAGGGAACGTCCTATCTCTAGGATTTGCATAGTATGTCAAGACCTGGTAAGGTTCTTCGCGTAGCTTCGAATTAAACCACATGCTCCACCGCTTGTGCGGGCCCCCGTCAATTCCTTTGAGTTTCAACCTTGCGGTCGTACTCCCCAGGCGGAGTGCTTAATGCGTTAGCTGCGGCACTGAAGGGCGGAAACCCTCCAACACCTAGCACTCATCGTTTACGGCATGGACTACCAGGGTATCTAATCCTGTTCGCTACCCATGCTTTCGAGCCTCAGCGTCAGTTACAGACTAGATAGCCGCCTTCGCCACTGGTGTTCTTCCATATATCTACGCATTCCACCGCTACACATGGAGTTCCACTGTCCTCTTCTGCACTCAAGTTACCCAGTTTCCGATGCACTTCTCCGGTTAAGCCGAAGGCTTTCACATCAGACTTAAGAAACCGCCTGCGCTCGCTTTACGCCCAATAAATCCGGACAACGCTTGCCACCTACGTATTACCGCGGCTGCTGGCACGTAGTTAGCCGTGGCTTTCTGGTTAAATACCGTCAACTTCTGAACAGTTACTCTCAGAAGTGTTCTTCTTTAACAACAGAGTTTTACGAGCCGAAACCCTTCTTCACTCACGCGGCATTGCTCCATCAGACTTTCGTCCATTGTGGAAGATTCCCTACTGCTGCCTCCCGTAGGAGTTTGGGCCGTGTCTCAGTCCCAATGTGGCCGATTACCCTCTCAGGTCGGCTACGTATCATTGTCTTGGTGGGCCTTTACCTCACCAACTAACTAATACGCCGCGGGATCATCCAGAAGTGATAGCCGAAGCCACCTTTCAAACAAGAACCATGCGGTTCTTGTTGTTATACGGTATTAGCACCTGTTTCCAAGTGTTATCCCCTGCTTCTGGGCAGATTTCCCACGTGTTACTCACCAGTTCGCCACTCGCTTCAATGTTAAAATCAGTGCAAGCACGTCATTCAACGGAAGCTCGTTCGACTTGCATGTATTAGGCATGCCGCCAGCGTTCGTCCTGAGCCAGGATCAAACTCTCATCTTAAAGATGATGCTTGAATAGCTCATCGATTGTTGTTACTTTATTTGTTATAAAAGCGAATTGACTTCGCAAATATTGTTTGGGTTTGATACCAAGTATCAAACCGCCCTACACATATTTGGTTTGTCGAAACAATGTTCAGTTTTCAAAGGTCTACCAAGTTGTCATAAGAAGCAATCGCTCCGTGACAACTTTTAAAGTATATCATGTCGTTTAAATCGTGTCAACATCTTTTTTCAACTCTCTGAATATTTATTCAACATCCGAAGAAATGAATTCGACGTGTTTGACACGCCTTGACAACATAAATCATTGTATCAGTTACGATTTAACTCGTCAAGCACAAATTTCAAATTTTGATTAACTATTCAAGAACTTGTTATTTATGCATTGCTCGTCTCAAATCAGCAACAGGTAATATCTTACCAATCATCTTTAAGTAGGTCAAGCCCTAATTGCAAATAAAATAAAAAGCCTCCCCTAAGAGGAAGCTTGTTCTTGATCTAAGCGCTGTGAGGCCTCGGACTTCCAGCCTTCTAGCCGATCCGCAATTGGTTTAAACCCAATGTTGATGCGATGGTTCGTCCAGTAATGTCGGTGTTGATGCTCCAGGGGCTCTGGGCTATACGCTACGTGCTCAAGGCACCGTAGCGACAAACTGATTTTTCCCGTGAACTCATCAATGTCCAGAATAACCACGTTCACTTCCTGATTGACCTTTAAATAGTCGTGAATGTCCTTCACGTACCCACAATGACATTCAGAAATATGAATGAGGCCCTGACGATGACCGCCCAAACTGACAAACGCCCCGTAAGGCTGAATGCCCGTAATGTGGCCGGTCACCCGTTGACCAATTTGAAACGGCATAGTCGTGCCCTCCTCACTAATCATCTGGTTCTCGCCTATTTGGCTTCTGTGACCGTGACTTTGTCCATGGTGACAGGCGTTGCTGGTTGATCACTAGCATCCGTCTTGACCTTGGCAATGGCGTCAACAACGTCCATCCCCGCGATAACTTGACCAAAGACTGTGTGACGGAAGTCCAACCAAGGAGTCCCACCATCTTTATAAGCATCGACGATTTCTTCTGGGAACCCGGCATCCTTCATCTGAGCCTGCATCTGTTCCGTCATGTCCTTATCTTGCACGATAAAGAATTGGCTCCCGTTGGTGTTAGGACCCGCATTCGCCATTGAGACAGCCCCACGCAAGTTGTATAACTCTTGTGAGAATTCATCTTCGAATGGTTGACCCCAGATGCTTTCGCCACCCATACCAGTGCCGGTTGGATCGCCACCTTGAATCATAAAGTTAGGAATGACCCGGTGGAACGTCAAGCCATCATAGTAACCGGCCTTGGCATGGGTCACAAAGTTTTCAACTGTCTTTGGTGCTTGTTCGGGGAAGAGTTGCAGCTGAATGGTCCCCATGGACGTTTCAATCGTTACTTGTGGACCCCTGGCGTTAGCCAAATCAATTTGTGGAAACTTTGTCATAATTATCCTCCATATCTTTTCAAAACACTATCTGCTTATCTATTATCACCGCCAACCGTCAAAAATGCAACTGACAGCCACGGTGTTATACTAAGAGAACACAATTTAATTCGAAGGAGTCTGATTAAATGACAAAACCAACAACGGCTTTAAAGCAACGGACGATTGACTTACTTAACGAACGAGGTGTCGAGCTTGAGGCCATCGCCGACCTGGTTATCTTCCTCCAAAAAGATTACATCGCCGGTCTCACCACCGAGGAAGCCCTTGCCAGTGTGCAAACCGTCCTTAGCAAACGAGAGGTCCAAAATGCCATCCTCACCGGGATTCAACTCGACATTGCTGCGGAACACCACACCCTACTGGAACCGCTACAGACAATTGTCGAACGAGACGAGGGGCTTTACGGCGTGGACGAAACCATGGCGCTCTCTATAGTAGACATTTACGGCTCAATCGGCTTTACCAACTACGGGTACATCGACCGGGTCAAGCCTGGAATCCTAGCCAAGCTCAACGCCCACGAACCGGGGATCATCCATACCTTCCTTGATGATCTCGTTGGGGCGATTGCGGCGGCTGCGGCTGCGCGGTTAGCCCACGACGATACTGGTGAGCAGGATACCCCGTTTAAATAAGTGTCGAACGCGCTTACCCTCAAATATCATAATTTCGTTAAGGTTCGCCGCCCCTGCTGACAGTGGGGTCAAAACCTTCTACAATGTAGGCATAACAAATTTCACACTAGCATAAGGAGACCCTTAATGGGATATTTAATTGATTTCGTCTTACACATCGACGACCACTTGGTGAACATCGTCAATACCTTTGGCGGGTCCACCTACTTCATTCTTTTCGCCATCGTTTTCGTGGAGACCGGTGCGGTGATTCTGCCCTTCCTTCCCGGCGACTCCCTGTTGTTCGCCGCAGCGGCCCTTGCTGCTAACCCCGCCTACAAGCTGAACATCTGGTTCTTCGTGGCACTCTTCCTATTAGCTGCCATCGGCGGGGATTCGCTCAACTTTTACTTGGGTGGCAAGGCCGGTGCCGCATTGTCCAGTCACTCGTGGTTCGGCCGCTTGATCAACAAGGATAAGCTCGCGCAGTCGGAGAAGTTCTTCCGTAAGCACGGACCGTTGGCCATCTTCTTGGGACGGTTCATGCCCATCATTCGGACATTCGTCCCCTTCACAGCTGCGGGTTCCCAATTCCCTTACCGACGTTTTCTCAAATACAACGTTAGTGCCGCCCTTACCTGGGTGGCCATTTGCTGTGGCGGTGGGTATTTCTTCGGGAACATCCCCTTCGTCAAGGCGCACTTCTCTGCCGTTGTCTTAGGCATCATCGTGATTTCCCTGATTCCCGCCGTCGTTGGTTGGTTAAAGGGGCGTCACCCGTCAACCCCGAGTAGCCTCCCGGAAGACGACTAAAAAATAAATTCTTGTGACACAAACAAAGCAGGACCTGAGAATTTTCTCAAGTCCTGCTTTTTAATTTACCAATTAGGCGCGTTTAATGGCGACGCGGCCCCGCCAGTATAACCAGCCGAGTCCCGCCTCGAATAGGACGAACGCCAACACGAAACAGTGCAGGAAGAACGTATCTGGTAGCGCATTGATGATAGGATCGAGATCCGGGTCAAAGAGCCAGTCGTTGTTGCGAAAGAGCACTTCGTGAAAGGCAATGAAGAAGCCGTTAAAGTTCACGGCGAGCATCGCCCCCAGCACCAGTGGCACAATCGCTGCAATCTGGACCGGCCGCAAGAGACGCCACTGTTCGGCCCGTTGCTTGAGCTGGTGCAAGTACCACCCCGCAGGTCCCACACTGAGCACGAGAACCACGTTATTGAGCAAAAAGAGGTTCTTCACGTCATGAAAGTGGACCATCCCCGTAAATGACGTGGGAAAATCGGTCATGTTTAAATCGGTCACCCACGGCAGTTCCAGGTACGCCAGCATTTGCAGATAATTGTGCATGATCTTGTGTGCAGACATCTGGACCGTTTGGCTGATGGCCAACCAGTGAATGTCTAGGCGATACAGCCACACGGCGTTGATCGTTAAGAAGATGCTTAACGTGATCAACGCTAAAAAGAGGGCGGTTAGCCCACCCCAGCGTGCTAACCTAGTCAATCGGCCCCGCCTCCAGATCCCAGTGAGCCAGGTCCGGCACGGTATAGGTCGGTTGGATGGCCTGTTGCGTCACTTGTGCCGGTGTCGACACGCCCGTATAGGTCAACAGGGTGTCCACCCCAGCGTGAATGCCGGCCAGGATGTCCGTCTGGTAGTTATCGCCTACCATCAGTGCCTGATCAGCCGCAATCCCCAGCTGTGCCACGGAATTATTTAAGATAATCGGTTCCGGCTTACCCACAAAAATCGGGTCCTGTTGCGTGGCGTAGCGCACCATATCGACCAGCGCCCCGGCACCGGGCATCAAGCCCCGGGCCTTGGGAATATTGGAGTCCGAATTGGTCCCGATAAACGTCGAGCCACTGCGAATCGCCAGAATGGCCTTCGCAAATTTTTCGTAGGTCACGTCACTGTCTAGCCCCACGACCACGTACTCGGGATGGTCCTCATCGACCGTAAACCCCTTTGCAGCCAAAGCCTGTTTGAGCCCAATCTCGCCCACCACGTAAACGGTTCGTTTGCCCGTCTGACCGGCGCGACGGTCTAAAAAGTCCGCCGTTGCCAGTCCGGCCGTGTACACGTTGTCCGTGGTGACGTGAATGTCGTGGTTATTGGCCAGGTTCGCCACCACGTCGACCGGGAGCTTGGTCGTGTTATTCGTCACAAATTTAAAGGGCACGTGCGCCGCCTGAAGTCGCTCCACGAACGCCTTTGCTTTGGGATAGCGCTTGCTACCCGCGTAGATGGTCCCATCGAGGTCGATTAAATAAGCCTGATACTTTTTCACTGCCAACTCTCCCTAATCTTCTTTTTTACGAATAGTAAAGTGCCGCCGTCCCTGACCGCCAGAAGCCACGGTGACCGTCTTCTTGTCGTTGCCCGTAGTGGGCTTGGCGACTGGCCGCCGTTCTTCCGTGTAGGGATGCGACGTGTTGCGGTGACGGCGGTGTGACCGTCGCCGATGCGTGTTGTGTGCGCCGTTGCCGTTGCCGTTAACAGTAGCATGGCTTTCAGCCGTGGCCGATTTCTTAGCTGGTGCAGCTTCGCGCTTAGCCGACTGGTTCGTTGGCTTTTCTGCCGCGGCTTTCGTCTGATTGCTGGAACTGGTCGGCCGTGCGTTTCGACGCCGTCTCGGCCGCCGTGGTTTGGGTGCCGATTTCACATCCAAATTGTGCAGAATAAAGTAGGCACAGCCAAAATTACAGGATTCATAGAGATAGTCCTGCACGGCATCAATCTGATTTTGCTTGGCGCCCGCACGGTCTTCGGCGTAAAAGCCCTTCAACCGGAGCTGTTCGAAGCCCCAGTCGCCGACAATGTAGTCGAATTTGCTCAAGATGGTGCTGAAGCGTTGGGAGAATTCCGTGAAATCAAAGCCCTCCCGGACGTCAGCAACCACTTCGTAGGGATGGCCGTTGATGTTTAAATGCGTTTCATCGACCCGGACCACTTCGGCGGCTGGCTCCCGGGTTTCTTTTTGTTCGGCAACAAGTGCCTCTAAATCTTTGCGATCCACCGTCGTCATCCTCTCTGTTTCTAAGTTAAGGGGTAGTGCTTCGCCAGATATTTGGCAAAGACTTCCCGTAATAAGTCTTCATATAAAATTTGATTCTGGCCCACGATTGAGATCGTTGGGAAAAATGGGATGAACAAATAGTGATCCAATCCCGCAATCGTATACTGCTTAGTTGGTGATAGCGGTTCGCCCCGCCAGGTGACCTCGTGGGTCTTGGCGTCATAGGCGATA
The DNA here is from genome assembly GCF_044053135.1 of Levilactobacillus sp. FUA 3915. NCBI lineage: Bacteria > Bacillati > Bacillota > Bacilli > Lactobacillales > Lactobacillaceae > Levilactobacillus > Levilactobacillus sp. FUA 3915. The sequence continues at coordinate 10,264 of NZ_CP168704.1, forward strand.
CCCAAATAATTGATCTCTCCAAAGATTTTACCACGAAATCCCATGCCTTTTTGCGGAAAGTATCGTAAAAATAGCCGGGCGAGCTCAAATTCCTGAATCAACCGCCACAAGTCGTAGCCACTTAACGTGATCTTCATCACGTGCATGTTGTGGGGTAAGAGCTCGTGGAGTTGATTCTGGTTGACCACGCCACTAGGTAAATCGTGGAGAAAGAGCCCGGCATTTAAAATGGCTGCTTGGGTGCCGGCGTACTCCGCCACCGCGTGCAAGCCCTCTTGAACCAGCCGGGGATGACCAGCCGGATCAGCCTCCATGGCAACCGGCAAGTTGGCGACCCGTTGTTCGGACAAAATGGACTTGCCCAGGTCATCGAGTGCGCCAATTTCAGCAGCATCCCCGCTCTGTTCGGGTAAGGTCGCCGTTTCCACCACGCCGGCCTGGCCCCGCTTCAGCTGATGATCCTCGAGGTCCAACGTAATGCGGCCCACGTAACGCCCCCATTTGCCAGCCGCGGCCAACAGGCTATGGTTATCCTGCTCACCGTGCTTGAGCAAGTGGTGCGTGTGACTGCCGATGATGACCGTCACCTCGGGAAAGCGCTTGGCAATCTGCCGGTCAACGTCTAATCCCAAATGTGACAGCAAGACGCACACGTCAAATTGCCCGGCGTAGGTCTGTAAGAGCTGCGTTAAGGCTGGATTGACGGCAATCGGGTACCAACCGGCCAAAGGATACGTCAGATGGTACGGCGCCGTTAGCCCTAACACCAGCATCCGGGTCCCTGCCGGCGTCGTGAAAATCTGATGGTCGATGGCCCAATCCGGTTGCTCGTGCGTGTCCCCGGTCAGGATGTTGCCCAGAATCACGGGGAAATTTGCATGGTCGTAGAGATGGTCCAACTGTGCGCGCATGAATCCCAGGCCCTCGTTGTTGCCAATCGTGGCCGCATCGTAGCCAATCTGATTCATCAGTTCAATGTTTTTCTGACCGACCGTCGCCTCACTCACGGGGTGGACCCGGTCAATGTTATCACCCAAATCAAAGGTGTAGACGGTGTCCCCCGCTTGTTCGGCCTGTTGCCGGGTGGTCGCCAGGTACCGGCGAATCCGCGGCCAGTTCTCAAAGTGTGAGTGCAGGTCGTTGGTATGCAAAATGGTAATCCGTTCCATCAATTCTCTCTCCTCTTAACACTGATTTCAATCGTACGGCATCGGAGAGAAACGGTCAAGCACGGGCCGCAATACCTGACCGGCCTGATAACCGTGACCATCCTAAACGACCATTTATTGCTTTTCCTGGAACTCCTGGGCCTTGCCAGCGACCATTTCTTCAATCTCACTGGTTGAAAATGGCGTTCCAAATGGCACTTGTTCGGTGAGATAGCGGGTTTCTGGCGTATCCACGCCAACGTTGATATTCTCTTTGACCGGCACCGCGTAATGGTGAATATGCCCGTGCAAATTAATAATCTGGTTCACGATTCCCAGCATCATTGGGTAATGGGTCATGTAATACTGCCGGTGATCATATTTGATCAGTACGCCGACGTCGTGAAAGGCAAATTTCGGCTGACCGTTTTCAATGGGGTTGTGCGCCGCCAGGTACTTGAACAGGGCGCGACTGTCATGATTCCCCTTGATCAGTTCCAAATGGCCGTTCAGTTGCGATAAGACGTTGCAGACGGCCTCATCCGACTTCACGGCTGGCTTGGTAAAGTATAGGGCAATGTCGCCCAGATGATAGACCGTGTCGGTCGGCGCCACCCGCTTGTTCCAATTATCAATGATAGTTTGATTCATTTCGTCCACGCTGGCAAAGGGCCGTGGGGCAAAATCGCTGTCCCCCAACAGATCTTCGTGAAAGAAATGGGTATCTGACGTAAAAAATTCCATGAGTGCTCCCCCTTTTATAAGATATCTAATGGTTGCTTCGTCGTTGGTGCTGGAAAGGCTTGGTCCAGCTGCGCTAATTCAGCCGGCGACAACGTCAGGTCGCCCGCGGCAACATTTTGTGTCATATGCGCCACGGAACTGGTCTGCGGAATCGCCAGGACTTGCGGTTGGTGAATGACCCACGCCAAGAGGACTTGATAGATTGACACGTGGTGTTGAGCCGCGATGGCCTTGACCGTCTCGTTTGTGGTCAAATGGTGGCCCCAAGCATCCCCCTGAGCAAGTGGTGAATAGGCAATCAATGGCAGCTGGTGTTCTCGTTGCCAGGGCAAGACGGCGTAGTCCAAGCCTCGACTCCCCAGGTGGTACAGGTCTTCGTTGGCGACGGCTTGATCACCGCCGGGGAGCTGCCAGAGTTCCTTTAAGTCGTCAATATCAAAGTTAGACACGCCCCACGACCGGATTTTCCCGGTCTGTTGCAGGCGTTGGAGCTCCGCCACCGTTTCTGCTAACGGTACGTTGCCCCGCCAATGGTAGAGGTAAAGATCCAGATAATTCGTCCGTAACCGCCGCAGACTGGCATCCAAGCTGGCGGCCATGCGTTGCCGGGACGCATTTTCCGGTAACACCTTGGAGATCAGATAGATCTGTTGTCGGTCGACGGGGGCCAACGCCTCCCCGACCAGGTCCTCGGCCCGACCGGAACCATACATTTCGGCCGTATCGATGACCCGGGCCCCCGCAGCGATGCCCGCGCGGATGGCCGCAATCTCAGTTTCCCGTTGGTCTGGACGGTCGCCCATGTGCCAGGTTCCAATGCCAATTGCGGGCACTGTCTGTCCGGCAATCGTGACTTGTTTCATCATTAAACACCCCTATTAGCTTAGTCACCAACTTAGCTGATTGTCCGATCATTTAGACCACTAATGACTTGGCAATTTGCCCAAGTCTGTGCCCCCAAATATCAGATATCCTCACCAAAGCGGCAACCGTTATATTACTCCTATCGTAGCACTTTCAGCGTTTTTTCGCTGACTCTGGCCCGCGGATGAGCCCAATTAAAAAGAGCCTGGAATTTTATCCCAGGCTCACGTATTTCGTTTGACATTATTTAGATTTCTTTGGTGTCGTCGGTCGTGCCATCATCCACAACGGGATGACTAGCTGTCCGCCGATCCTTCAGGTATTTGCCGACACTCAACGCTGCGAGCCAGAAGATGGACCCAATCAACGCAATCAGCGTGTCCACCCGGAACAGGAGAACAATCCCGACCATGGCCAGGAAGGCCAAGATGAAGTAATCGCTCCATGGGAAGAATGGCATCTTAAAGCTGGACTTGGTGGTGACGCCGGCCGCCAACTGTTGCTTCTTGTATTTAATATGTGCCACAACGATTGCGCCCCAGATGAACAGGAAACAAGTTGTCGCCACACTGGAAACAAACGCGAAGACGTGACCCGGAATCAAGAAGTTCAGAAAGACTGACACAGCAATCACGACGGTCGAGAACCGCAGTGCCCGGACTGGCACCTGCGCATGAGAGAGAACGCCCATGTGCTTGGCGAACTTCCCCTCACCCCGGTAGGTCAGGGAGAACAGCATCCGCCCGGTCGTAAACAACGAACTGTTGCAGGCCGAAGCCGCCGCCGTCAAGACCACGAAGTTGATCACGGCCGCAGCGGATTGAATCCCCACGTTCTTGAACACTTGAACGAAGGGACTGCTGGTTGGGGAAACGGCTTGCCATGGGTAGATGGACATCAGTGCTAACAGAGATCCCAGGTAGAACAGGATGATTCGCAGCGGAATCTCGTTGATGGCCTTAGGCAAGACCTTCTTCGGGTTGGCCGTTTCGGACGCGGTCATCCCCACCATTTCGATGCCGACGAAACTGAAGAGCACCATCTGGAAGGAAAGGAAGAAACCTTTGGCCCCGTTGGCAAAGAAGCCGCCGGAAACCAGGTTCGTGACACTAGCGTGACCGGCCGGCGTTGGGTAGTGCACGGCAACCATGTACGCCCCGGCAAGAATCAAGGCAATGATGGCCACAATTTTAATGATGGCAAACCAGAATTCCGTTTCACCAAAGGCACTGACCGTGACCGAGTTTAAGGTCAACAGGATGCCCAGTAAGACCAGTCCCGTGACCCACTGTGGCAGGTGTGGGAACCAGAATTGCATGTATTGCCCCGCGGCGGTGATTTCTGCCATGGCAATCGTGATCCAGCAGACCCAGTAAGTCCAGCCGGCCACGAAGCTCATGTTGTCACCCAGGTACCGCTGAATAAAATCAATGTACGAGTGTGCATTTAAATCTGAGAGTAAGAGTTCACCTAATGCCCGCATTAACAGGAAACACATGATTCCCGTTATCAGGTAGGCCAACACAATGGATGGTCCGGCAAGGTGAATCGATTGGCCGGCCCCCAAAAATAGCCCCGTCCCGATTGTGCCCCCCAGCGCAATCAGTTGGACGTGACGACTCTGAAGGCCCCGTGAAAATTCTTGGTTTTCATTCACTTGACTTTTTTTCATCTTAATCGCCCCTTTGTTGAAATTCATTATACACGTCCAAGGGGGCAATGCTAGTAGCGACACTGGTTGGTTTGGTAAATTAAAAAGCGTTGCCGGCCCAGTGTAATCCAGTTTGTATCACTTTCGTAGATTTTAGATGAAATATATTCAACTATTGTTGCAAGATTCCGGCTGGTCATGAAACCGTGAGAAAAGATGGCACAAAAAAGCGACCCCACCGGCGCAAAATGCCAGTGAAGTCGCTGTCGTGAGTGACGCAAGGCCCTCACTCTTTAAAACTTATTTCCGTAACCGTTCGATGTCCCGAACGATCATTAATTCTTCATCGGTTGGGATCAAGAGCGTCTTGATCTTAGAACCGGCAACACTCAAGTCGCGTTCAACGCCACGAATGTTGTTCTTTTCTGGGTCAACGCCAATGCCAAAGTAGCTTAACTTGTCGGCAACTTCTTGACGGATCATGATGTCGTTTTCACCCACACCGGCCGTGAAGACGATGGCGTCAGCGCCACCCAATTCAGCCAGGTAAGATCCAACGTAGCGAATGATCCGGTTGATGAACATGTCACGGGCTAACTTCGCACGTGGGTTCTTAGCTTGAACCTTTTCCAGGTCACGCATATCAGCGGAAACACCAGAAACCCCAATCAAACCGGACTTCTTGTTCAAGATGTTGATCATGTCATTAGGCTTGTCGATGTTCAGCTTTTCCATCAGGTAAGCCACTAAGGAAGCATCGATGTCCCCAGAACGGGTGGCCATTTCGATACCGGCCAGTGGCGTGAAGCCCATGGACGTATCAAAAGACTTGCCATCCTTGATAGCGGTAATGGAGCCACCGGCACCCAGGTGCATGGTGATCAGCTTCAAATCCTTCAATGGCTTGCCTAACATGGCAGCGGCCCGGCCAGCAACGTAACGGTGGCTAGTCCCGTGGGCACCATACTTACGGGCACCATACTTTTCGTAGTATTCGTAAGGGATGGCGTACATGTAGTTTTCTTGGGGCATAGAGGTGTGGAAGGACGTATCAAAGACAGCCACACTCAAGACGTTAGGCAAGATCTTCTTGAAAGCTTCAATGCCTAAAGCAGCGGCTGGGTTGTGCAATGGGGCATATTCGGACAAGTCCTTGATCTTTTGTAAGACCTCGTCATCAATAATGGCGGAGTCCTTGAACTCTTGACCCCCGGCAACGACCCGGTGACCGATACCCGTGATTTCGTTGAAGTCGGTGATAATCTTCAAGTCAGTCAATTGGTTCAGCATCAATTGGATAGCGGCACTGTGGTCGTCCACGTCTTCATGCGTTTCGTACTTTTGGCCGTCGCCGTACTTGATTTCAACTAACGAGTTGCCCAAACCAATTCGTTCAATGGCCCCTTCAGCGATAACTGATTCTGCAGGCATTTCGAACAGTTTGAACTTTAAAGTTGAACTGCCGGCGTTAATTGCTAATGATTTTCCCATGTGGTATTTCTCCTTTTATTTGCGATCGGTCAGTAGGTTTTGTTCTTCCCACTGCACAATCTCTGCAACAAACTTTTGGAACGCTGATTGATTCTTAAATGAAGGGAATTCCCCCAACATGACTTGTTCAACTTGCTTGGCGCCCGCACCCGGCTTCTGTAAGATCAAAATGGCCTTTTGTGCGTTGGCATTCGCAAATAACTCACTTGGCAGATTCAACAATCCCTGCAAATAAGCGTTGTTTGGCAACCACTTCAACAGGTTCTCTGCCTGTTCACTCTGGAAGAGTTGTGAGGGCACCAGAAAGACACCGATACCGCCAGGCGTCAACTGATTCATGGCTTGCTCCAACAACAAATGATGCACATAAGTGTGCCCTTTTTGCGCCGCTGTCTTGAAGTTGACTGCATTGTCATCAACCGGGTAATACCCAATTGGTAAGTCAGCCACAATCAAGTCACTAGCTGGCACCAATAACCGTTCCAAGGCATCCTGGTGAACCAGTTCCACCGGAATGCGTTGCAGGTCACTGGATGTTTGGGCAATCGCTAACATGGTGTCATCGTTATCGATTCCGTACGCATCAATCTTACCAGCAACGACCGCTTTTAGCTGTGAAATCACAGCAGTTAACAAGTTCCCTGTCCCTACCGTTAGGTCCAGTAATGACAGGTGGGTCTTCCCCTTCTCTAACCGGGTAACCAAATAGCCCATGATGTAGGCAATGGTATCAGGCGTTAACTGATGATTGGCTTGGATTTCATCGATACGAATGGCTTTCAGCATTGCTAATTGCACTGCTCGCCGCACCGTTTCCGAATCAAAGCTTTGCCAATCGGCCTGCTGGTACAAGTCAGTTAATTGGGCGACGGTCTTTTGATCTGGCCGATCGTCTTCAACTTGAACTTGTCCGTTGAGGAGGTTATCCCCCGTCTCAACGAACGCATCTAAATAAGATGTGCTTAGTGCTGCTTGTAAGGTCGTCGTGGACTCGTCCAGGACCTTAAAGAGCGCTTCAGTCTGTTCTTGTGACAGCACGCTTCGCCTCCTTGTGAATTTTCCATGACACATTGTATCCGCTATCTATACTACCGATTTTTTACCCTTTATTCAAGCAATCTTTGCGGCGAATCCGCTTTGGTCGGCTGGTGACGTCGGGTTGTCGCCCCCTTTTTCACGAGCTGTCGGGTTTGGTGCACAATCTTTTGCGTCGATTGCTGATAGTCGCGAACCAGCTGATTGGTTGTCTCTCGACGCGCAGCTAGCCCGACCCCAACGACGCTCAAAAGTAGGCTGACACTGGCTAAGAAAAAGAGCGCCCAGAGTGTCAGGAACCCGTGATGCCGCGTAAATCGACGAGTGTGGTCTGCCAAGGTAATCCCTCCTGTTTGAGTCGTAGCCGCACCACCCCTTTGCCCAAATCCTGCCAGTGAATGGCCGTGACCTGGCGGAGCAAGGGGTCGTATCCCCGAAACCGGGCGTTGGTCAGCTTCAACACTTGCTTACGGTCAATTGACAGTCTCACTGGCTTATTGGCCTGCTGCTGGTCGTAAACGGTGAGGACGTCATCGTCAGCCGCGGCAAGGCGGTAGCGCCCTGGCTGTTCAAGGAGCTGGACCACCTGATACCAAGCCACGGGATCATGTCGGAGCGGTCGCAAGAATGTCTGCTCCGTACCGGTTGCCAGGACAAACACCCCCGCCGCAATCGCTAACGCCACGACGGTTTCAATTAGGGTGAATCCCGCGCGGCGCCTCATTGCTGGTCCAACCAGTGCTGTAAGGCCCGGTCGTGGGCCTGACGCGCCGTCTCTAATCTAACCTGTCGCTGCCGCTCTAAATGATGGGTGGTCTGTAAGAAATCCGTGGTCAGGGTCACTGCCAGACACACAACCGCGAGCGCCAACAAGGCATCAGGCAGGACCCACCCGTGGCGGTCGGCGCGTTGACGTGGTTTCCACATAAAAAATCGCTCCTCCCAATTGAAACGTTTGATAAATCCAGTTATGGCTGGCCGTGCTGTACCATTCCATTCGTAACGCTGTCGAGGCACCGGAAGGCCGAATGGTCCAAGCCGTGTCCGGATCGCGCAGTTGTAAGGTTGGCGGAATCCTTAACTGCCCCAGAACCTGGTGACCCTTGATGGTGCTAAGCGTGACTACGTGTTGCGCTGAAATCACCCGAATGCCTACCACTTCGCGGCGACGGATGGCAGCTTGCCGACCCGCCGTCCACATCCGTTGCCAAGAGGGCCAGAAAGCCCGTTCCGCTAAAAGCTGTTGGTGCCGCTGCCCCTGAAACGTGACCAATACCGTGAGTCCCGACACGATGACCAGAACAATCAGCATTTCGTATAGGGTAAAGCCCCTACTTCTGGGCAATGGCCTGGTCCCCTTTAATTTGAATATGTTCTTGCTCGGCACGTTCAACCTGTTGGGCAGTCAGGTATTTGCCGCTCTGTAACATCTCATAGGTCACATGCGGTTCCCGAGCATCCTTGACCGGGTGATCATCCAGATAGGCCGTGACCTGACCCTGAACGACCGTCGTCATGGCATTCCCATGAATCTGGTTGGCGCGCTGCCGCTGATTATTCAGGTTGGGCAGGATAATTAAGATCAATAAGGAAATAATAAAGAGCACGATGGTCATTTCCACCAGCGTAAAGCCGTGCCGCACGTTAGTCATTGTAGACCCCCTGTAAGTTTTGATACATCGGTAACAAGAGACTCAGATAGGCGCCGACAATCAGGATGGCCACGACGCCCAGTAGAATCGGTTGGACCAGTGCCAACCCCCGTTCCGTTCGGCGCACCAGTTCCCGGTACTGAAGCGTACTGAATGCTCGGAGTTCCCGGGCTAGTTGGGCACTAGTGCTCCCCTTTTGTAGGAAAACCAGTACCTGCGCCGGGATAAACGCCTGCTCCCTTAACCAGCCAACGGGCGACTGACCACCGGCTAGCTGGCGTTCCAGCCGATAAGCCAGTTGATGGAGCAAGGCGCGTTCCGGCAAGTGCTGGAGCACCGCTATCATTTGTTTGACGCTCAGCCCACTCTGCACCAGCTGACCAAGGTTTGCCGTCAGGTAGTACGCATAGTAGGTCTGACAGATGCGGCCGATAAAGGGAATCCGCAAGTACAGGCTCGCCAAACGCAGACTTGGTTGGCGCATCCACCACCGCGCGGCACTGACTAAGACCAGCACCAAGATGAGACCACCGCCCAGCCAGCTGTACTGTTGCCAGCCAATCGGGAGTGTTTGGGTCGGCGCTACCTCATGCTGAAGCTGAGGGAGAATCCCCACCTGTAGTGTCAGAAACAACCCGGCCATACTGACAAATAGGCCCAGCGGATACGCTAACAATTGCCGCAACCGTTGCCGTTGGGTCGCCATCAACCGTAAAAGTTCGGCCGCCTCCCGCAATGCCGGTGCCAGCTCGCCATAGGTCGTGGTGACCTGCAGTTGAAAATAAATATTGGGCTGCAGGTATGGCGCTAGCAAGGGGACCAGGTCGGCTCCACCTAACAGTGCTTGCTCAAGTGTTGCCAAGCTGGCCGGAAACTCGCCGCCGACCGTACGCAGAAAGGTCACGGCTTGCTTCAGTGAAAAGCCACTCGCAAGTTGGTCGGCCAGTAATTGGCAGAACCGGGCCTGGGTCGTCAATGGCCACCTAGCCCGCCCGAAATTTTGCCGCCGTAGCCGCGCTAATAATCCGTGTTGCTGCTGCGTTTTCAAGAGCTTCTCGCCACCTTTCTGTCGGAGTCGCGGTTGCCTGCCACAGGGAAGAGCCCGTCACAATATCCAGGAGCACGGCCGGTGTGCCATCCTGCTTAGGAATCAATCGCTGATAGCACGCCGCCGTCAACACCTGGCGCAGCTGGCTCGGCACAATCCCCAAGTCTGCCAACCGACTCACGGTCCCGACCGCCGTTTGAGCGTGTACCGTGCTCATGACCAGATGGCCACTCAGCGCCGCCCGCACTGCCGCCTGGGCCGTCTGTTGGTCGCGAATCTCCCCAATGATAAAGGCGTCAGGTCGATGCCGTAGACCCACCTTGATCAACGCATCGTAACTCATCCCCGCCGGTTCATTGACCTGTAACTGAATAAACCGGGGCTCTTTGATTTCCACCGGGTCCTCCACGGTCAGCACCACGGCGGACTGGGCTAAGCCACTCGCCGTCGTGTACATGGTCGTGGTCTTCCCCGCCCCGGTTGGCCCGGCAAATAGCATCAGTCCCCGTCGCTGGGCCAAGGCCACGAGCTGTCCCTGCTGTGGCGGTACTAAATAAGCTGTCCGTGTGGCCGCATAGGGATAGATGATTCGAATCACCAAGGATTCCTGGTTGGCGTAGTCCCCCACGGTCGAAAAGCGGAGTTCGACCGGTACGGGCCCCGGCCAGGTCAGCGCCCCGACTTGGGGTCGCCGCCGTTCGCTGACTGCCATGTTGGCGTGAAATTTAAAATACGTCATGATCTGCATCCCCACTGCTAGTGTCACCGTTTGCCACACCACAAGTTCCAATGCCTGTCGCAAACGAATCTGATACCCCGTTTCGTGCGGTAAAACATAAATATCGCTAGCATGTTGCGCCACCGCTGCGGCAATCAGTTTTTGAATCAAATCCTCAATCAAGTTGTGCCACCTCCAAGTCCTTTTAAGTTAACTCCGTAATCGATTGCCAAATGTTTTTTATTTTTGGAAAAAAGGGCAAAAAAAATAACGCCCACCGAAGTGAACGTTATTTCGAAAAAATCTATTCAACACTTTCAGGCAATACGGCTGCTTCATAAATATCAGAAACGTCATCGTTGTCTTCGAGTTCTTCAATCAAACCTTGGTATTGCGGAGCCTTAGCTTCTGGTACTTCGGTCGTGTTTTGTGGGAACATCCGCACTTCAGCGGTGTCCAGCTTGTAACCCTTGGCCTGTAATGCATCACGGGCACCGATTTCACTTTGTGGATCCGTGAAAATCTTGAACTCGTCGTCCGTGGTCTGCATGTCATCTGCCCCGGCGTCTAAAGCATCCATCAACATCGTGTCTTCATCCGTATCCAAGCCATCACGCAAGATAACAATGTAACCCTTACGATCAAACATGTATGAAACGGAACCGGCTGCACCCAATGCACCACCATGGTGCGTGAAGGCAGAACGAACAGCCGCAGCCGTCCGGTTCTTGTTATCCGTTAAGGCAGCAACCATGATTGCTGTCCCGGCTGGACCGTAGCCTTCGTAGGTGATTTCTTCGAACTTAGCGCCACCAACACCAGAGGCCTTATCTAAAGCCCGCTTGATGTTGTCCTTAGGCATGTTAGCTGCCCGCGCTTTGTCCATTTCCAAACGAAGTTGAGGGTTACCGTCGGGATCAGGACCACCTGCTTTTGCAGCTTGGTACAAATCACGTGAGATTTTTTGGAAGATTTTTCCACGTTTTGCATCCTGAGCATTTTTCCGGCCCTGGATGTTATGCCATTTAGAATGTCCTGACATCGTAACTCCTCTTTTCTAAAGTTTTATATATCCGTATAAAACAGACACTGTTCATATTAGCACTTACTCCGCTTTCATTCAATTGGCAAGCTCAGTATTTATCTATACAACAAAAAATGTATAAACGTTATCACCATTTCCCTTTAAATCAGTGTTTTCATGAATTTCAAAAGAATAGATTATGTATAAAACCACCTTTTTTAAAATAATTCTTGTATAAATAATCGAGTCCTGCTATACTCGTTAGCAACATCAAAAAATATTGAGGAGCTTTTATATGAAGAAGAGATTGGTATTATTCTTTGCTCTGCTGTTGGCGCTGGTCACCGGCTTCACCGCCCTAACCACGACGGCGAACGCTGCCACCGACAACTCACTGACAAAGATTGAGAAGAAGGGGACGCTGGTCATGGGGACCTCGCCCGATTATCCACCTTATGAATTCCAGGCAACCGTTCACGGCAAGACCAAGATTGTCGGCATGGACGTTGCCGTCGGTCAAAAGATTGCCAAGGACATGGGCGTCAAGCTCGTTGTGAAGTCGATGTCGTTTGATTCCTTGTTAGTTGCCTTACAAACGGGGAAAGTCGACATGGTTATCTCCGGGATGAACCCCACGCCCGCTCGGCGGAAAAACGTGGCCTTCACCCACACCTACTACCAAGGTGGGTACAGTATCGTCATCAACAAGAGTGACAAGGGAATCTATAAGAACAAAGATTCCTTCGTTGGCAAGACCATTGGTGCCCAGACCGGATCGACCATGTACAACGAATCCAAGAAGCAAACCAGTGGCACGACCGTCAAAGGAATGACCTCCGTGTCCGACCTGATTTTGGCGCTGCAAAGCCACAAGATCCAAGGGGTTGCGATGGAAAAGCCTTCTGCGCAAGCCTACGTGGCCAACAACAAGGAACTCGCCGCCATCCCCAGTGACTTTAATTTAAGTGCTTCGGATACCAGCGCTTCCGTTGCTTTTGCCAAGGGCTCCACGGCCTTAGTCAACAAGGCTAACAAGTCCGTTGACCAAATTAAAAAGCAGAACCTCGTCAACAAGACTTACCTGCCCGCTGCTGGGAAATACTTAAAGACCAACACGGTTAACACCAGCATGTTCCACTACTGGAAGGCCTTCCTGACTGGGATTGAATATACTTTGATCATCACCGTCTGCTCCGTCTTCTTTGGGTTTATCTTAGGGGTTCTCTTATCCCTGGCACGGATGGCCCGGGGCGGCGTCTTCAAGACGGCCCTGCGGTGGTTAGCCACGGCCTACGTTGAATTTATCCGGGGCACGCCAATGATGGTCCAAGTCATGTTCGTTTACTTCGGCTTAGGACTCATCGTTAACCTCCCCGCCTTAACTTCCGGGATCATCGCCATTTCCTTGAACTCTGGGGCTTACGTGGCCGAATACATCCGTGGGGGAATCAACTCCGTGGACGACGGCCAAACGGAAGCTGCCCGGAGCCTGGGGATGTCTAGCGGTGCCACCTTACGCTACGTTGTCTTACCACAAGCCTTAAAGAACATCTGGCCATCACTCGGAAACGAATTTATCACCCTGATCAAGGACAGTTCCATCGTCTCCATCATTGGGGTCTCCGAACTGATCTTCCAAAGCAACATTGTGCGTTCTGACACTTACCGGGGGGTTGCCCCAATCGCCGTCATCATGGTGCTCTACTTCATCTTGACGTTCACGGCTTCCCGGATTCTGAACTACTTCGAAAGGAGAATGCAACATGACTAAACCAATTATTGAGGTTAAAGATCTCGCCAAAAACTTTGGCAAAAACCAAGTCTTAAAAGATATTACGGAACAAGTCACCCCTGGCCAAGTCATCGTCGTCATTGGCCCTTCAGGTAGTGGGAAATCCACCTTCCTGCGGTGCTTGAACTTGCTGGAAACGCCCACCTCTGGTGAGGTCGACTTTGCCGGTGAAAACCTGACGACCCTGGATACCAAGCGGGTCAACGAGTTACGGGAACAAATGGGAATGGTTTTCCAGAGCTTCAACCTCTTTCCCAACATGACCGTGCTCGAAAACATCAAGCTGGCGCCCATGAAGGTCAAGCACGTGGACGATGCCACGGCGACCAAGCGGGCCCATGAACTCCTCAAACAAGTCAACTTAGACGACCACGCCGACGCCTTCCCTGCCAGCCTCTCCGGTGGTCAAGCACAACGGGTTGCCATCGCGCGGTCCCTGGCCATGGATCCCAAGGTCATGCTGTTCGATGAACCCACCTCTGCCCTGGACCCCGAAATGGTCGGTGAAGTGTTGAGCGTTATGCAACAATTGGCCGAACAAGGCATGACGATGGTCGTCGTCACCCACGAAATGGGCTTTGCCAAGTCCGTGGCCGACCGCGTCTGGTTTATGGCCGATGGCTACATTCAAGAAAATAGTACCCCGGATGACTTCTTCAGCAATCCGCAAACGGAACGGGCACAAGACTTCTTATCTAAGATTCTGATGTAAATAACTGCTTAAAATGCTCGTCGACCTAGTACCGGCGAGCATTTTTTCTGTCTGATTCTCGTTTTCACAAGGTTAATCCAAAGAGGACCATCCACGATTTAGTCTCGTGGACGGTCCTCTTTTTTTCGTGATAACAACTAACTTACTTTATTCATGACGACGTTTCCGCAATCCTGCAAGGCCCAGGCCGCCTAACAAGACGCCTAAGGCTGCCCACCAGGTTGTCGGAGCCTCGTTAGTCTGTGGCAACGTTGTCTTCGTAGCGGGTACGACAACCGGCTGCGTGGCCGACTTCTTAGCGGTTGTGGTGGTTGGTGTAATCAACGCGCCATCCCCACCATGGTGCAGGGTCCCCGTTGCTGGGTCACCCGTAATCGCGGCACCAATGCCGCCATTGTAACGTTCAAGTGTCTTCTGGGCACTCTTTTTGGCCTGCACGTTGATGGTTGCGCCGGCCCCCTTCTTATGAACACCTTGGTCACTAATGACCTTGTGCACATCGTCGGGGTCGGTTGGCTTGGCTGGATCAACGGGCTTAACGGGATCGGTTGGATCAGTCGGGTCGGTTGGGTCCGTGATATCTGGGTCGCCCCCGTTACCAGGATCCGTGGTGCCACCGCCACCGCCCGTGGTTGGTGCGACCACGTGAAGCGTGACGGTCTTGGTCAGCTCACCGTAGTGCAACGTCACGGTGTAGTCACCAACCTTGGTCGTGTCCGCATCCCCCAAATCCAGGGTCAGCTCGCTGTCGGGAACCGGTAACGCATTGGTATCCGTTGCCGCCGCCTTAAAATCAGCGAGCGTTGGCGCAGTGCCATTGACCTGCATGGTGTAGTCACTCCCGGTCAACGTTGCCGCCACCGGATTGATGGTCAATTTACCAAGGGTGACGTTAGCTGCCATGTAGTTTGCGTCCAACTGGCTGGTATCCAGCAGATAAGCGTAGTCGCCAGCTGTTTCGCCAGGCACCCGCGTCACTTGCAGGCCAGAAGTCGTCATCGCGTCGCCCTTGCTATCGGTCACCGTAAAGACAGGCGTTGGATCAGTGGTACCGGCATCTTTGGTGGCACTGGCCACATTGACCGTCAGTGGTGCCGCCACGATGGTCAGCGTCGCATCGGTCCCATTATCGGTCCAGTCGTAGTAATCACTGGCGGGCGCTTCCGCTTGAACCCGGGCAATGGCGTCCGGGTCGAGGCTGACCTGATACGTCCCGACATTTGGCAGAGAAGCCGCGGTCAAGGCAGAGGTCTTGCCGTTAAATTTAGACGTGCTGGTCGATCCGGATGGCGTAACGATCAAGTCGCCGCTCTTCAAGGTGTACACGAACCCATCGGACAACGTTAACGTATACTGGGAGGCGTCAAAGACGGGTGCTTGGCCAGTATACGTGACGGTGGCGTTGCCGGACAGACTGTAGCTGGCTTCCCGCTTGATGACGGTCACCTGGGCGGTCGAAGAATCGACGCCCTCGTAGCTGTAAGTCACGTTGTAAACGCCCGCGTTCTGTGTCACCTGATTAGCGTCAACGCTAGCTCCCTTGGCATCGGTAATCGTGACCACCAGATGATCTAAAGGAATGTTTTCACCGTTAGTCATCACGGCACTAACCACGTTGTCCGTCGGTTGCCAACCATCGCCGTACCAAACCGTCGAGTTGGCCACTTGAATCTTCGGGTCATTCAAGACGACTTGGTAGTTCCCGGTGTAGGTGGCGCCGGTACTGTCGGTCAGTGTCCAGGCAAACGTGAAGTTCTCCACGCTATCCGGAATGGTAAATTTGCCATTGCTGTAGGTCACGCCGTTAGACAACTTGGTCAGTTTTAAATCAGCGTTTTTGAGGTCACCAACCGCAACGTCAAATAGATCATCGATTGAATTTAATTTAGCCTTACTCGTGAAGATAGTGGCCGTCTGGTTTTGGGCCAAAATTGCCATGTCGCCCGCAGCAGTCAGGCTGGTCAACCGGTTGTAGTCAAATGCGTTGGCACCAACCTTCGTCGACGTCGCCACCTGAACGCCCGCCAATTGATTTCCGAAGAACGCCTGCTTGCCAATCGTCGTGAGCGCCGTGTCACTGAGGTCCAACTGACCACCCAAAGCGTTGTAGGTGAAGGCGCTCGTGCCAATCGTCGTCAGGTTGGCATTGACTGTCAACGATTCCAAATGGTTTCCGGCAAAGGCCAGGTCGCCAATGGTCGTTAAGGCTGGTGGCAGGGTTAAGCTCCCTGTCAGACCAGCGTATTCAAACGCCCCACTCTTAATCGTGGTGAGTGCCGTGGCTTCACTGGTGTCCACAGTCGCTAATTTAGAATCGTAGGTAAACGCGTTAGCCCCAATCGTGACCAGGCTGGCAGGCAATTTGATACTTTTCAGCGATGAATTCGCCAGGAAGGCCTGGTCACCAATGCTCACTAAGCTGGCGGGTAAGGTGATGTTGGCCAGCATAGTGTCATAGATGAACGCCGAGTTGCCAATCGTGGTCAACTGGCTGCCATCAGCAAAGTTGACCGTGGTCAAGCCGCCGGCCGTGGTGCCCGTAGCGTCCTTGGTCGTCATGGCGCCGAACGCGTAGTCACCGATACTGGTCAGACTCGCCGGCAGATTCAGCGTAGTGATGCCGCCATCGTACGTGAAGGCGTAGTTCCCAATCGTCTGTAAGCCGTTGCCAAAGTCGACCGAAGTCAGGGCTGTGTCGGGATCAAAACTGACATCCCCACTTTGGTAACTTGAAAAGGCGTTATCACCAATTTGCAAGACCCCGTCGCCCAAGGTCAGGCTCTTGAGACTCGTCGTCCCAGCAAAGGCCGCCGTTCCCATGGTCGTCAACGTTGGGATGTTTAAGCTCGTCAAGGACTCATCCCCGGCAAAAGCGAGGTCGCCAATGCTTTCTAACTGGGTCGCCTGACTGAAGTCGATGTTGGCCAGTTGCGTATTGTATTCAAAGGCACTAGCTCCAATCGTTTTCACGGTCGCCGGCAAGACCAGGTCGGTGATACTACTGCTGAGAAAGGTCCCTTCACCAATGTTCGTTAACGTATGATTCTCACTTAAATCAACGACCTTGATATTGTTCAGGTACCCAAACGCATAGTCACCAATTGACGTGATGCCGTCCCCAATCACCAGACCCGTGATGTTTTCCGTTAGCTTGGGTTGGTTGTAGAAGGCACTGTCCCCAATAGCCGTGACATTGTAGCTCTTACCACCATCGGTCACGGTCGTTGGAATCACCACGGTTCCCGCCAGCGCTTGGCCACTCAGACCGGTTAAAGTTGCCGTCCCGTCTGCATCATTATAGGAAAAATTAAAATTGCTTTGATCCGTTGCCGGTAAGGCGACCCGAGCCATTTGGGGTGCTGAAAAACTGACCGCTGACACGGGGTGAACGGCTGTGTTACCTGGCTGGTCTGACTTTTGATTATTAATCGGGACATCATTAACTGACCCAGTCCCCTTAGTTGATTGGTCAGTTAACTTTTCCTGATTGTTGGCGTCAGAAGCGGGTGACCCCGTTCCCGTGCCAGTTCCAGTTGACCCATCACCGGAATTCTCCTGTGACTGTTCCCCATTGTCAGTGTCACCGGGTACGACTTCTTCACCCGCAGCTGACTGATGATCATTCTGGCTACCAGTTTCACCATTTTCTTGGTCAACACTATTGTCCGACTCACTGCCGGTGGCGGCGTCACCATTGTCCACTGATGACCCGGTTTCAGTCCCAGTGCCGGCACCCGTTTCGGCGCCATTTTCGATTGCGTCATCGTTCTCTGTAACCGTACCCGCCACGGCAGCGCTTGCATTTTCAGCGTCGCTCGTTGGGTTGGCAATTGGCACGACTTTATCCGTCAATTCGTCCGACCCCGAACTCTGTTGACTCACGTTGTCATTGCTGGCTGGCGCCGTATCCGCCTGGGCCGTCTCTTGCCCAACCAGTGTTCCCAAGCCAACCGCAACGACCGTAATCGCTGCGAAGACCCAGTGCTTGCCATCCTTATACATCTTGTAGTGTTGTTTTGTTTGCATCGTTGTTTGCCCCTCTCACCATTGGAGTCTCATGTCCCCCAAAGCCTGTCTATCAACAACTAAATGACCGGCTGGCTCAATCCTTTACTGAGCATTTTAGCGCCTCAATCAATGAGTGCAACTAAACCCAACCCATGCCATCAAGTTGGGCTCTAAGCCTTACCAAGTCACTAATCATTTTCCTCAACTTTATAAATCCCTAACGACTGTTCATTTGAAACTTATTTCGCCACAATAGTCCCTAACCCCATGACTTAAAGGTCGCACTCACGGTTAAGCAAGCCGCCACTTAGGCTCCTAGTTAGCGCTCTTGGCTCGCAATCAATCGGCGTTTAAATGCCGATTGATTTTAGGACATTGTGTCTACTTTTTGCTTTGTTATATGGCGTTACTATAGCATATTATTAACTGAAATAATAGTCTAAAGTCGCTTTGTAACGGTATTTCTGTTGACTATTAAAATTCAATTAATCTAGCTTTTTGATAAAACACAATTTGCACATTATTCTTTCTCTGGCCAGCTGTTTCAACTTAAGATGGCCTTTAGTTCACGTCTAAAACGGTTTCTGTGCAAACTATCGGCTATCCCTTGATAAATCAATCTTTAGATTTCTAGTCATCGAAATCATCGACCGCCTCAGTCCTTTACCCACCTAAATTTTCCGACTCACTTGCTCAAAATGACAAATTAATGTGAACGCCCCAACAAGATTAGAAAATCAGGAGGCATCAATGGAGCCTGTCACTTTTTTCAATCAAGAAGAGGCGCCAATTTGCCTGACAGTGAACGCAAAAACGCCCCATCAGAGAAGTCAGCGGTTAATCTGGCTGAGTTTCTCTGATGAGGCGTTGCTTTAAATTTAATCACTTTTAACGCGGTTTATTCATGACGCTTCCGTTGCCAACCGACCAGGCTCAATCCGCCCAGTAAGGTGCCCAACAGGGCCCACCATGGGGTTTGCGTGTCACCCGTTTGGGGGAGCTCAGCGGTTGCTGGTTGGTCCGTGGTTGACGTTGCGGTCGTGCTTTGGTTCCGCTTGGTAGTCGCTGTCGCGGTTGCCGTGGTTGCCTTAGCTAGCCGTGTCACTACAGCCTGGTGATTGGTCGTTGGCATTTCGTCAGCCACTTGAACCATGGCGGCCGCCCCACCGGACTTCACCAAGAACTGTTGCACATCGTGTTCACCGGATGTCCCAGCGGAGACATTTTCATGTGTCCCCGTCTCGCTGACAATATACTGATCACCACTCTGACCAGGGGTCGGCTTAACTGGTGTCACCGGCTTCGTTGGCGTTACTGGTTTCGTCGGTTTGACCGGCGTGGTTGGTTTAACCGGCTTAGTCGGTGTGGTTGGCTCAGTTGTCGTGCTGCCACCGTTGCCCGTGTCTGGGTCAGTCTGATTGCCAGAATTGCCGTTATCGCCGCCGGTTGCGGCCGCTTTAACGTGCAGGATAACCGAAATCGTCTGCTCGTTAGGTTGATTGCCATAGCTGAGCGTAACTTGGTAATCGCCAGCCTTGGTCAGGTCAGCGTTGCTCAAATCTACGGCAATCTTATCAGCTGACACAGCTTGGGCATTTTCATCCGTCCCCGTGGCGCCGAAGTCTGCGGCCTTTGGCGTCGCTTCCCCCACCGTCATGGTGTAATCCTTACCAGACACTGTGACTTGCGCCGACGTAATGTTTAACGTTGCTGGCAGATAGGTGACGTCAAAGTTAGACGCAGGTACCGCGTCAGTGCCTTGAACGGCTGGCGTGTAGGCATACGTCCCAACAGTCTCACCTTTTTCCCGAGTATAGTCAATGGTTAAGGGGAAGTTAGTCAGCGGTGTGTGCGTTTCGTCATCGTCGGCCGTCACCACAAACGTTGGTGTGGGATCTTGGGTTCCGGCAACCTTAGTTGGTTGGTCACCTTTGATGGCCACGGTTACCTTGGCTGGCGTGATGGTCAACGTTGCCGTCGAATCCTTATCCGACCAATCAAAGAGTTCGACTGCGGGAACTTCTTTCTTTACCCGCTCAATGGCTTCTGGCTTAAAAATCACTTTATACTGGCCAACATTTGGTGCCGTACTGACAATTCTTGTGTTCTTCGCCGAATCAGTCACTGTTTCATCTGGCACGATTTCTATATCGCCATCCTTGACCGTGTATACAAAACCATCAGACATGGTGACCTGATAGTGATCCTCAGCAACCAGGCTTGGGGTGGTCCCTGTATACTGCACCGTTTGATTACCCGTCAAGGTATACGTTCCTTGTCGCTTGGCGACGGTTAAGATAATTGTTTGAGCATTAGTGGTGTCGTCTTTGTACTGATAGGTCACCGTATACTTACCAGGAGTCTTAGTGACTTGATCGGCTGTGACAGTCTTATCATCACCATCCTTAATCGTGACGGTTAAGTCGCTCAGTGTCAGACTCGTTTTATCTGGTTTTACGGCACTAACAAAGTTATCTGCCGGCGTCCAGTTATCCTTGTACCAGGCTTGTCCGTCCACGACCTTGATATCTGGATCGTTTAAAACGACTTGATAAGCGCCCGCATAAAGATTGGTACCGCTGGCATCCGGTAAAGACCAGTTGAATTTAAAACCAACCGTCTTAGCCGGAATGTTAAACGTTCCATCGGCTGGGTTATAAGTCACGCCATTCGTCAGAGAATCAGGATCAATGACCAGATTCTTATTGTTCAAACCACCGACCTCGGTGTCAAACAATGTATCAATAGTCACATCCCCAGAATCCCCAAAATAGGCGGCATATTGGTCCAAGGCAACGGCGCCATTATCCGCACGCGTTGACAGCTGGGTAATCCGGTTATAGTCAAAGGCGCTTTCCCCGACACTCGCCGATTTAGGGACAGTGATCCCTTGAATTTGGTTCCCATAGAAAGCTTTCTTGCCCACTGTTGTCACTGAATCTGGCAATCCAAGACTACCATCCAGCTCATTGTAGGTAAATGCGCCATCACCAATAGACTGGAGGTCGTCATTAAAGGACACTTTCTTTAACTGACTCCCGGCAAACGCATAGTTCCCAATTTCCTTTGTATTGGTTGGCATCACAAAAATTGGATTGCCATCGGCGTCCGTTTGACCAGAACCCGTGACCCCAGAATATTCAAAGGCCCCGTTACCGATTGTCGTCAGTTGGTCTGCCTTACGGGTATCCACAGTCTTGAGATTTCCGTCGTAAGTAAAGGCGTTATCACCAATATCTTGAAGACTCGCCGGCAAGGTAAAGGTCTTCAGCGCTGAATTAGCCAAGAAGGCTTGCTTGCCAATCGCTGTGACGCTGTCCGGTAAGGTGATATCTTCCAAAACTGTATCGTAAATAAACGCACTATCACCCACAGTTACCAGTCGGCTACCATCGGCAAAGGTCACCATTTTCAGCCCACCAATCGTGTTACCCGCGGCATCCTTCAGATTATCCGCAGCAAAGGCTTCGTTGCCAATCGTCACCAGGTTCGCTGGGAGGTTCAGGCTCATGATATGCCCATCATAGGCAAACGCATCATCCCCAATAGTGAGGTCCTCGTTCGCTGTTTGACCGTCAAACGTGACGTCAGCCAGGTTTGTGTTCGATTCAAAGGCAGCGGTCCCAATCTTTGTCAGTGTAGCTGGAAAGTGAACAGCCGTTAAACCGGTTCCATAAAAGGCATAATCATCAATGGTGGTTAATTGACTATCACTCGGTATGTTCAGGGTCGTCAGATTCTTATCGCCACTGAAAGCTGAGGCACCAATCTCTTTAATATTCCCCCCCAGCGTCACCGTGGTCAGATCGTCGTTATCTTTAAACGCTCCCGCCCCTATGGTCGTCACATGACTAAGATCTAGATTAGCAATTTTAACACCAGCAAAAGCATTTTGCCCAATACTGCTCAAATTAGGTGCCTCTGAAAGGTCCAGTCCCGTAATCTGTTTATCATTTGCAAACGCAGAGTCACCAATATTGGTTAAATTTTTCGAGAGCTTTACATTGGTCAGCTTACCGTTGTACAGAAAAGCCCCATTTCCAATGCTAGTTACGCTGTCAGGCAAGGTTAGGGAACTAATTTCACTCGACACAAAAGCTTCGTCACCAATTGTTTGAAGCTTTGTTGCTTTACTTAAATCAAGTGTCGTTAAATCGTCATACGAAAACGCACTATTGCCAATGCTAGTCACTGTTTCCGGTAACGTTAACGAAGTGATTCCAGCACTAACAAACGCCCTTTCTCCAATCGTTTCCAAAGTATGATTTTCACTAAGATCAACTACCTGCAGATTTTTCAGGTAAGCAAATGCATTGCTCCCAATGCTCTTGATGCCATCACCAATCACAACGGTTGACACGTTCTCCATCTTTCCCGTACTGCTAGCAAAGGCGCCACTTGCAATGGCAGTAACGGAATAAGTCTGCTTATTCTTCTCATTAACCGTAGTCCCAGGAATCGTCAGTGTGGTCGAATTAACCACACTGGTAACACCATCTAGGGTCGCGGTTCCATCATCATGATAGGTGTACACAAAACTGGCATCAGTCGTTGGTACATCAACTGAAAGGGCCATGGCTTTCATCATGCCCAACTTACCAGCTGGCAGTTGCAACAGCGAGTTTGATAAGTCAGACACTTTGGCGTCGTCTAAACTGTTAACGTCCAAAACGTCTTGGTTGATTTGATTGACGTCAGTTTTCTCTTTGCCTGAATCAGATGCTGTGTCGTCAGTCAGTTGGTCCGATGGCGTGTTGTTCACAGTGTTCCCGTCAGATCTTTCACTATCATTATTCTGAGCTGATTCGTCCACAACGACCTTGGTGTCAGACGTTTCCTTGGCCGCTACCTGCGAATCGGTATCGGTCGTTTGCTTATCTGAATCTGTATTTGCATCTTTACCTGTATCCACACCCGTACCGGCATCCGAGCCTGACTTATCTTCTGTGCCAGTACTTTCTGAAACTTCCTTAGTCCCTTGATCAAGACCACTCGTTTCAGTATCTTTCTCACCAGTCGTCTCAGTTCCCGGCTGCGACTCTTTTTCTACTGAAGTCTCTTCAGCCGCCCCACTGGTTTTCAAAGTTGCGGTCGTCCCGGTCGTCGTTTGCGTTCCAGTAGCCGTTTGACTGCTGTCCGTCCCGGTCGATGCCGTCTCGGCGTGGGCAACGGTGCCTTGGCCAATCATGGTTCCTAGTCCCATGGCGGCAACGGTCACAGCTGCGACAACCCAATGTTTCCCATCCTTGTACATCTTATAATGTTTTTTCTCTTGCACGATTCCTTACTCCTCTTGAGGCGGGGGTGGCCACTCCCACTGAACATCTACCCAATTTCTCGGTCCGTATGCTGCCCTGATATTTTAACGCCCAAATTAATCAATACTACTAATCTTAGTTTGTGGCGCCAAATCGTTTTTTAAACGCTGTTAGATAGCCATTTGCTCGGTGGTTCTTTCCATTTATACATTAAAGTTATTCATATTCTATTCCCAAGAATTGCGCCCGTCAACAAATAATTTAAATAAAAGTCAATCTAATAAAAAGAATTACCACTTAACCAATTCGACATGGGGTACATCGTTTTCAGTAAAAAATTTGTAAATGAAAAGACATTCAGCGATGGACCCAGCTGACGAGTCATCGCTAAATGTCTTTTGCGCACAAATTAAAAGGAGCCGCGGTTTTCACCCAGCTCCTCAACTAATTTCTATTCTTTTCGAAATGTCCGGTGACCCAGCATAACAACCATGCCAATCACGATTTCCGCCACACCGGCGAAAATAATGACGCCGAGACCGCTACGGCCAATCGTGGTCAGCAGATTGGCTGCCGTTTTACTGGTACTCGTCACCACGTACGGCAAGAAGAAATACCCGCCGACACCGACCAGACCGGTCAGTAAACCACCGACCGTCATGCCGGAGCCCAGGCTCGCAAACACGTGATGCACACTGAGGGCATAGAAGAACGTGACAATCAGTAGCAGGATGCTCCCCAGGAGGACCGCAAAATTAATCTTCTTGGCCCGTTGTACCTGAATGGCAGCCTGGGACATGGCCGACGTGCTAAACGCCGCCTGGGCCCGTTTTTTCGCCTGCTTAGCGATGGCCGTGGTCATCCCCGCCGTAGCGGTTACCCCCATGGTTTGGGCCTGCGTGCTAATGGCGGCGGACAGATCCGTGGTATCGACCGTCGTATCAATCGTTTCGCCATAGAGTTTGGCAACGCCCATGGCTAAGTACGGTTGCATCAAACTAGACGTGACCGGGGCCCCGGAGACCCCCAAGTTTTGGAGATCATCATTGACGTGATTGATGACTTTTTCACCAACTGACGACCGTGACACCACGCCCGCCGTGTAGTTGGCGTTAAACACGGTGAGTTTCAGGCCCACACTGACCGTCAATAATAAGATTAGAAAAGCCACCCACCGGGCCAAGGCTGGGCGCCGTTGATACGTTTCAGTTGTTTGTGGTGCTTGTTGTGGTTCCGGTTCTTCATCTGAGTGGTAGCGCGCCATGCGACTATTTTCACTCATAAGAACCACCTCCCGTTACCCAATATGATTTGCTTATCATTGTAGCACATCTAAATTTCAGATTGGTTAAGAGCAGCTTAATTGGGCAAAATCTTACACAATTGTTCCCCACTGTACCATGGATGGGGCTGTCCGCCTCCGGCTTCCAGGAACTCCGCCTGCTGTGGGGAACGACTGCGGCCTGAGAACCGGTCCTCCGTCTCGCTTTAAAGCCGTGTAAACCACACGTCTTCAAAGTCGTCCCATGCTGTAAGCTGGAAAAATCACCAGCTAACACCATCGACACAGCCGGCTACGTTCCTGGCTTCCTGCGGCTAGCATAGCCCCATCAATGGATACGCGTGCCAATCTGAACATTTGACATTATGCGTCCCACATGTGCATTCGAACACGCAAACTGCTAATTGTTGAACAAACCAGTCTACCACAAAGCTAGTGAAACTGTGCCAACCCGGCTAGTGTCAGTGACCAGAGGCGGATCAAAATGACCAGCTGTGTCGGTGGTCTTAACTGAGCGCTTTTCTCAGTTTAGAGCACGGGACGACCTTTGAGACCGCTCTTTGGCTCAAAGTCGAGGTGGAAGCCCGCCCTTCGGCTGGAACTGGTCCCCACAGCAGGGCATTTTGAATCCGCCGCCGGGAACGAACAGCACACGCCACCGCGTTCCAGTACAGTTTTCACTAAAGCAAAAATTATGTATATGAAAAGGTTCTGGAAACGGGTTCCGGAACCTTTTCATGACGCTTATTTAGTCGAACTCCGCTTCATTAACCCGTAAGGCAAGATAACGGTGTTCTCTTCAACTGTTTCGTTGTTCATCAGCTTCGTCAACAGACGCATGGCAACGGCACCAATATCGTACAAGGGTTGCGTGATCGAACTCATCTTAGGCCGAACCAATTCAGTCAGCTTCGTATCGTTGCTGGTGATGACTTCAAATTCGCCAGGAACGTCGATGCCGGCATCAGTTAAGCCGTTCATCACGCCAGCAGCCAGTTCGTCGTCGCCGACAAAGGCAGCCGTGGCACCCACTGCGCTCAAGGCTGGTTCCAATGATTGGCCTGCCTTGTACGTGTAGTCCGTTTCAAAGACCAATTTATCATCGTAAGCAATCCCTGCGTCCTTCAGGGCCTTCTTGTAACCTTTCAACCGGTAGTCGTGGTTGATGGCTTGGTCCATGGAGCCGGAAACGAAGGCAATCTTTTCATTACCGTGATCAATCAAATTCTTAACGGCTTCCGCCACAGCGGCTACATAGTCGATGTTGACACTGGGTTGCGCCTTTTCAGAATCCACAGAACCAGCTAAGACAACTGGTGCCTTAGAACGCTTGAATTCTTCGCGAAGCTCATCGGTCACCTGGTTACCCATGAAAATGATGCCATCAACTTGCTTGGCCATCAAGGTGTTCAGCACTTGAACCTCCTTGCCGCCGTTTTCATCGGAGTTGGTCAAGATAATGTTGTACTTGTACATCATGGCAATATCATCGATGCCTCGTGCCAGTGATGAGAAGTAGATGTTGGTGACGTCCGGGATAATAACCCCAACCGTCGTGGTCTTCTTACTTGCTAAGCCTCGTGCAACGGCATTTGGCCGGTAGTCAAGACGGTCAATGACCTCAAGCACTTTCTTTCGTGTAGCTGGCTTGACGTTGGGATTTCCATTGACGACCCGCGAGACGGTGGCCATGGAGACCGCCGCTTCCCGTGCCACATCGTAAATTGTAACTGTTTGTTTTTCCATAGCGATAGCCCTTTCTTCCTTGTTTTGGTTTGTTTTCATTCGTTTTCAAGCAACTTGACCAGTATACAGAAAGTCAATCAGGGACGCAACATTGAAAACGCTTTCATATCAAAGAATACCTTAATTTCATCGAATTTTCAAGGCACATCTCCCCATACGGTAGAATCTTTGGCCCTGATATTGTTTACTATAGGTCACTTTAACCGCGTTGTTAAGCCGTTTACAGAAAACAAAATCAATTAGCGGGTGATAAAAAATTAATCCGACCTTATTCGCTTGAATTATGAGAGATAGCTAATTTATATTTTCCATTATATAATTTCAATTATGCCAACATCAGCCTGCCCTGATATCCCAGCACTTTATGCCCGCGACCGGCCCAATTTTTGCGTGGCATTTTACGAGACACGGCAGTCCTTTTCACGAGTGCAACTAGTCTCTGGCTTATGCTATAATTAACACATCTTTTAAAGGGGTGATTGAATGACTAAACTCGAACAAATTCAGCAATGGACCGCAGAACAACACGCTAGTATGACCTACCTCAGCAATCCCAAAACTATCCAGTATCTCACTGGATTTGGGAGTGACCCCATCGAACGGGTACTAGCCCTGGTCATTTTCCCAGACCAAGACCCATTCATCTTCGCACCAGCCTTAGAGGTCGAAGTGATTAAGGCAACCGGCTGGCAGTTCCCCGTCGTTGGTTACTTGGACCACGAGAACCCATGGGCAATGATTGCCGCTCAAGTCAAGCAACGCCACGTCAACCCCGACCACATCGCGTTGGAAAAGGGCCAACTTCAGGTTGCCCGGATGGAAGCCTTGGCTGCCCAATTCGACAATCCTAAATTCGATTTGGATATCACCAGCTTCATCGAACGCATGCGTTTGATCAAGTCGGCCGAAGAAATCAAGAAGTTGGAAATCGCCGGTAAGTGGGACGACTTCGCCTTTGAACACGGCTTTGCCGCAGTTAAGGCCGGTAAGACGGAACAATCCGCCGTTGCCGAACTCCAATACGCCTTGATGCAAGAAGGCATTATGGAAATGTCCTTCGGTAGCCTGGTTCAAGCTGGCGCCCACGCCGCAGAACCCCATGGTGCCACCAACGACACCAAGTTCCAGAACAACGAACTGGTCCTGTTTGACCTGGGAACGGTCTACGATGGCTACATTTCCGATGCGTCCCGGACGGTTGCTTTAGGCACCCCAACGGCCAAAGAGTTGGAAATCTACGACGTTTGTTTGGAAGCCCAATTGACTGCCCAAGCCGCCGTTAAGCCTGGCATGACCGCCGCTGAACTCGACAAGATTGCCCGCGACATCATCACCAAGGCCGGCTACGGCGAATACTTCATTCACCGGTTGGGCCACGGGATGGGCATGAGCGATCATGAATTCCCATCCATCATGGAAGGCAACGACCTGGTTCTCGAACCCGGCATGTGCTTCTCCATCGAACCTGGTATCTACATCCCAGGTGTCGCCGGTGTCCGAATCGAAGATTGTGTTCACGTCACGGCCGATGGCAGCTTACCATTCACCCACACCTCTAAGGAATTAACTTACGTTGGGTAATTAAATGATTAACAAATAAGTTCTCGCCTTTCAATTGAAAATGGCGGGAACTTTTCTTTTCACCGGCAAAATAAAAAGAGCCACGACCGCAGTCGCAACTCCTAACTAGTCTTTGCTTAAATTAAACGGGCTTGTCCGCCGTTGGTTCGTCGCTAGCGGGCGTTTCGTCGTTGTCGGCTTCATCAGCGGCATCGGCGTCTTCACTAGGTAAATCAGGAACCTGGTCGCTGCTCAAGACGATATCGTCGTCTTCATCTTCGGCCGTTTCATCGGCGTCCGTGTTCCGCCAAGCTGGCGCATCGTTCTTACCAGCCAACCGGTCGTCTAAGGCTTCCTTGAAGTCGTCGGCGGCATCGGCTGCGTAAAATGCGTAGTCGACAGCGCGGTCCTTGAAGGCGTTGTACCGGTCACGAGCGGCATCCTTTAAGGCTTCGCGTTGTTCCAAGTCGAGGGCGTGGTAAGCCGCATAGGCTGCGCCACCCAGTACTAATCCTGCTAATAACTTGTGTTTTGCCATCTTCATGACTCCCTTTCCGTAAACAACTATTCTTTGTTTCTGCGGTTCTTGTACAAATCAAACACGGTCTTGCCAGCGCGGGCAGCCAGTGACGTCTTAGCCGTCGTTTTGGCGGTCTCACTTACCCGGTCGGTTAAATTACGAGTGGCGGTGTTTAAATCAGAAACACTCTCACCCAAATCAGCGGCAGCTTGGAAAACGGGATCAATGGTCGCAACCTTCTTGTTCACGTCTTCCAACAGTTCGTTGGCATTTGCCATAATGTCCTCGGCTTGGTGGCTGATTACGTCCACGTCCGAAGTCATCGTCTTCATTGAGCGATTCACCTCACCCAATGTTTTATTCATCTTTACTAAGAACATGCCAATGAAGAGAACCAAAATCAAAAACGCAATCGCCGCGATTAGGCCCGCTACTTGTCCACCGGTCATGACAACCCCTCCTTGTGCTCGTTACTTACCAATAGAATAGCATTCTCAGCGCTTACACGCAATTAAAACCCCGAATTCGATTGGTTTTATTCGTCAAGACTAGTAAAATATGGGATAGCGCGTTGTCATTCGCCTGTAGGAAGTTGAAAATTACATTGGGACGCGGTGGCAGGTTCTGTCCGTTCCCGGCGGCGGGTTCAAAACGCCCTGCTATGGGGCCGGTTCCAGCCTAAGGGCGGGCTTCCACCTCAACTTTGCGCCTGAAGAGCGGTCGCAAAGGTTGTCCCGTGGGCTAGGCTGGGAAATAACCCCAGCCAAGACCACCGACACAGCTGGGCATTTTGACCCGCCTCTGGTCACTAACACTGACTGGTCTGGCTCATTTTCACCTACTCCGGGCGATGGACATTGCTCTAACAACTAATTACCTTAATCATTTTTCATTCACCAACTCGTCAGCAATTATTCAATCATCACCATTACCTATTGGCTGGTGAATCAGATCAGGCAGCTACCCACTAAAAGGCTCCGATATTTATTGACGGGCTAAATCCGTGGCAGCCGCAGGGCTGGGAAAACTGGGCCAGTCGTGGGAGTGACCAGTCCGACTCAATTTCACCCGCCCCGGCGATTGACTCGCTCTAGCAACTAATTACCTCAATTTATTATTTTTCCACCAACTTGTTGGCAGTTATTCAATCACCGCCACTAACAATAGGCTGGTAAATCAAATCGGACAGCTGACCAGCCATCCAACCGAAATGAAAACACATATTGACGGGCTAAACCCGTGGCAGCCGCAGGGCTGGTGAAATAGGCTCAGCCGTGGGAGTTGCCTTAGCGGTTTACCGCTTAGGCAACTGATATCTTTGAGACGCGGTCTTCGGCTCAAAGTAAGCGCGGAGACCGCACTTTGGCTCCGGGCGTGCGCCCACAGCGTCACGGCCTATTTTCACCAGCCCGGAGGCGATGTCAGGCCCACGTTTAACCCGTAAATCAAAAGAAAAGGAGGGCTCGTCTCGTGACGGACCTAGTAACCACCACAGCCACCTCTTCCAAGTGGCTCCAACATTATTTAAATACCTTTGACTGGGAAAAGGTGCTCCACCTGATTACCAGTCGCTTTCTGAGTCTCCTCTTCCTCACCCTATTGTTCTTCGTAATCAACGTGGTGGGTCGCTGGATTCTCAACCGGAGTTTCAAACGCTACCTGGTGCCTAAAGACGGCCCCACCAACCGCCTACAGACCATCAGCATGCTGACGATGAATCTGTTCCATTACACGATTATCTTCTTCTGGGCCTACGCCATGCTCTCCACCTTAGGCGTGCCGGTCGGGACGTTGGTCGCTGGTGCCGGAATCTTCAGTTTGGCTTTAGGCCTGGGTGCCCAGGGTTTTGTCAGCGACTTGGTCACCGGGATTTCCATCCTGATGGAACAACAATTTGACGTGGGCGACACGGTTAAAATTGGGCTGATCACCGGGACCGTTTCCGCCATGGGCTTGCGCACCACGCAGGTTACCGAGGCGGATGGGACCGTCAACTTCATCCCCAACCGCAACATCACCATCGTGGCCAACCGCTCGCGTAACGACATGCACGCCACCATCAATATTCCCATCGCGCCAACGACGCCGGTCGAAAAGTTACCCGCCATTATTCATGCCACAAACGACCGCCTGTTGCCGGAACATCCCAGCGTGGTCGGTGAGCCCGTCATCACCGGTGTGGTCACGTTACCGACCGGCGAACTGGTTTACCAGGTCAATCTCGTTGCCAAGAGCGGCAGCCAATTTGGCTTGCAGGCCGCTTTCCTAACCGCCTATCTCAAGGCGATTCGTGAGGCGGGCATTCTCCTACCCACACACAATACGCTCCAGAATAAATAACATTAAGCTTGACTCGCGTCTTCTGGGGTCAAGTTTTTTTTCGCACGAAAAAACAGGTAACGGCCATCGCCATCACCTGTCTTGCCAATCTTTATCTTCAGCTGCCTAGCGGTCCAGCCGCCACCAATCAATGGTGCTGATCAGGGCCAGGACAAATAGGATCAAAAATGACCAGTAACTTCCGGCACCGGTAGCTGCCATGAAGGCTAGCCCAATCGCAAACAACCAGAGGATCCCAATCAGGATACCTAAAACCAGTTTCATCAGAAATTCCCCCTTCATTTATCGATTATGAGCCACCAATGCTTAGTGGTCGCCATTTTCAATCACTTTTTCCCGCGGAGTGACCAGGTAATGGTCATCTAAATTGTGGGCTAAGTAGTTTACACGTTTTAAAATTTCACGCCGGGTAATGATGCCCTGAAAAACGTTATCTTGATTTAATAACGGGATAAAGGGTTCATCCACCATATAGCTTAAGATTGTTTCTAATTTAGCTGGGTCGTCTACCCAGTGCTCTACCGGTAACATGGCGTCGGCCACGGTGTAGTTGCTCAGCTGTTCCACCGCAGCGCCTGGCACATGCAACAATTTATCGGTAATCGCGGCTAGCGAAATCATCCCCTGCAGGTGATCATCGGGGTCGAGGACCGGAATCCGGCTGTACCCGACCTTAGAGAGCACCATCAAAGCATGCTCCAGCGTATTGGTCGCTGTCACGTTGGCA
This sequence comes from Levilactobacillus sp. FUA 3915, assembly GCF_044053135.1. Classification (NCBI taxonomy): domain Bacteria; kingdom Bacillati; phylum Bacillota; class Bacilli; order Lactobacillales; family Lactobacillaceae; genus Levilactobacillus; species Levilactobacillus sp. FUA 3915. The sequence goes on from NZ_CP168704.1 coordinate 41,584, forward strand.
ACGACCGCGGCTGGAATCACATAGCTCTTGGGGTCATTGCGCAATAGCTGCTCAACAGCAGGGTCAATCATGGGTCATGTCATCCTTTCTAGTTACGAACGGTCAAAGGTAAATTTTAAATCGGGCACGGGCTGGGCGTCACGGGTGTAATACTGGACGACCCATTGCGCCGGCGTCACGGTGATCATGGCACAGGTGCCCCCTAGCTGGCGGAACTCGCCGCGCGGCTGACTGATGCTACCGGGATTCACGAAAACGTGGCCCCCGACCGCTTCGGCCGCCAGCTCATGGGTGTGGCCGTAAAAGACCAGGTCGGCCTGTTCCTGATCCGCGTGCAATTTCAGCTTGGTCAGGTCCCAATGCACCTCATCGTAGTGGCCGTGCGTCAACAGCACCTTGCAGCCATCGACCGTGGGCGTCTGCACCAACGGTAACTGACTATCAAAGTCCATGTTGCCCATCACCACGTACGCCCCCTTGAACCAGGGATCATCGGCGTTCATTTCGGAATCGCCACAGTGAAAAATGGTATCCGGTTGCAAAGCCTGCTTGAGACTGACCAGGATGTCCCGGTCTCCATGATTATCACTGACTACCAGCCAACGTGTCATTATTTTTCCTCCCACCATTCATCGAATTGCGGTAACATTGCCGCCGTGGCCTTGGCCCGGTGACTGTGTTGATTCTTCTGAGCCAAACTCATTTCGGCAAAGGTCGCGTGTTCGGCGGGCACATAAAATAAGGGATCGTACCCAAAACCGTCTTCACCGCGGGGAGCCGTTAAAATTTCACCGCGCACCTCACCCGTGGCCACCAGCTTCTTGCCATTTGGCTTGATCAACACTAGCGACGTATGAAACCCAGCGCCCCGTTGTGCGGCGGGAACGCCTTGCAGCTTTGCTAACAATTTGGCATTGTTCTTGGCATCATCGTGATCACCGGCGTACCGCGCAGAATAAATGCCCGGTTCACCATTGAGGGCGTCGACCATCAGGCCGGAATCGTCCGCTAAAACGGGCAGCTGCGTCTGTTCAGCCACCGCGGTCGCCTTCAACGTGGCATTTTCCGTGAAGGTCGTCCCGGTTTCCGCAACCTGCGTGAGGTCCGGGAAATCTGCCAGCGTCTTCACCGTCAGGCCCTTGGGCTCAAAAATAGCGCGAAATTCACGGGCCTTTCCCGCGTTGTTCGTGGCGATTACCAATGTGTTGTCCATACTTATTCTACCTCCGCGGGGGTCGCTAACGTGCTGACATCTAAGTGGGTGACGTGCTTCGGTGCGATGTCTAACCACTCACTGGCCAATTGATTAAACTGGTCAACGTCGCCGGTCGTGTAATACGTCGCCGTCACGGGTTGCCCCGTGGTATTCAGTTCATGCTTGTCTTTCAAAATAGCTGCCGTTTGCTCAGCGGCTGATACGCCGGGATCGACCAACGTGACGTCGGGCCCGATTGCCCGTTGAATGGCGTCCCGTAGCAGTGGAAAATGGGTGCAGCCCATGACTAGCGTATCAATGTCGGTCCCTTGGAAGGGTGCCAAGTTTTGGGCGACCACTTCTTGGGCGTGTGCCGAGGTCAAATCGTTGTGTTCGGCCAACGTCACTAGTTGGGGACAGGCGACACTCACAACCTGGTTCTGCGCATCGACGGCCAAAATATCCTGTTGATACTGGCCGCTCTTGACGGTGCCTTCCGTCGCGATGACGCCGATTTTGTGGTTCTTGGTGACCTTAGCGGCCGTCGTGGCCCCGGGGGCAATCACCCCAACCACGGGCACGGGTAGTTCCGACTGCATCTGCGTTAAGGCCGCCGCTGTCGCCGTGTTGCAAGCGATAACAAATATTTTAATGTTGGCATGTTGCCGTAAGTAAGTGGCAATCTGTCGCGTAAAGGTCGTGACCTCTTCGACAGACCGGGGACCGTATGGCAAGCGCGCCTGGTCGCCCAAAAAGACCGTATTTTCAGCTGGCAATAACCGCTGAACTTCCTTTAAAACTGTTAAACCGCCGACTCCTGAATCCATGAGACCAATCGGATCTGTTTGCATGAATCAACGCTCCTTCTCGATGTTCTTGAATCTCCATTATCGCCTTTTTATTAACCGGTTTCAAGTTTCCTGCCAGGCAAAACGCCAATTCCTATAAATATACGTAAAATTTACCGGATAGTCATATTCCTGAAACAAATACGGTATAATGAGTTCAGAAACTAATCGGATGAAGGAGTCCACCATCGTGAAAAACTTATATCAAACCGTCATGGCCGATGCCGACGGTGCCGTAAATCTGCCACAAATGTTACTCAGAGAAGCCTTACTCCCAGAATTGTTAGGCGATGACCAGGGCGATATCAACTACTGGGCGGGCAAATCACTAGCTCGCCGGTTCCCAATCGGCAACCCCAAGGACGCCACCACCTTCTTTGAGCAAGTTGGGTTTGGCCACTTGTCCCTAATCAAACAGACGGCCCAAATGACCCGTTGGCAACTCAGCGGTACGCCCGTTAAGCTGCGGAAACAATTACAGGGCGATGGCGATTTCACGTTGGAAGCAGGCTTCCTCGCAGAAATGATGGCCCAACAACTGGGCGTTTCCGCTGAAGCCGAGTTGACCGAAACTTCACGTAAGCTGCAGGCCACGACCGTCACCTTCGACGTCTACACCGATCCCGAAGATGTGATTCCGGACTACGACGCGCCCACCCCACTGACGGTGGTTCGCGACGAACCTACTGAGTCACCCGAAGAAAACTAGCCAAGTTACACGTAAGCACTGACCGCGCTATCACGAGGGTCAGTGCTTTTTTCGTCAAAAAAACGGCCGCCACCGCAGTGACGACCGTTTGCCAACGCGTTAAGCTTCCACGTATTGGTCCAAAATCTTCTTTAATTGATCCTTGGAGTGGTAACCCACGATAGAATCGACCACTTGGCCGTCCTTCTTCACGAGTAAGGTTGGGATACTCATGATACCAAAGGATTGTGGCGTGTTCGGGTTGGCGTCAACGTCCATCTTGTTGAACGTCACGTTGTCCATTTCCTCAGATAATTGTTCAACGACTGGTGATTGCATCCGACAAGGACCACACCAAGTTGCCCAAAAGTCCGTCAGGGTTACGCCCTTAGCGGTGTCCTGTTCAAAGGTCTTATCAGTTGTTTCTGCTACTGCTGCCATTCAGAATTGCCTCCTTATCAAATTTAATCACGACTTCATATCTTTCAGTCTACCAGAATTTTTTGAAATCACAACTAAGTTGCTTACAATTTATTAGCATTCGCATTTGATACTTGCAAATGTCTTTGTACGCGCCTCCAGGCTGGTGAAAACTGAGCCGTGACGCTGTGTCAGCTGTCCGTTCCCGCCGGTGGGTTCAAAACGCCCTGCTATGGGGCCGGTTCCAGCCTGTGAAACGGGCTTCCACCTCAACTTTGCGCCTGAAACCCGGTCGCAAAGGTTGTCCCGTGGGCTAGGCTGAGCAAAAACCTCAGCCAAGACCACCGACACAGCAGGGCATTTTGACCCGCCTCTGGTCACTTACACTGGCCAGCTCGGCTCATTTTCACAACCCCGCGGCTGACACGGCGTTACCCCGTATCAAACGGCTCATCAATCAATTGTTGGCACTTAATTGTCTGACTCATTAGCTAATGGTTAGTTTCTACTCATGCGCTTACTCACGCAACTATGCAATAGTCTCCTAACCAAAAAGTCCCCCAGTAAGCAATTTACTGAGGGACTTTGAACATGAGACAATTTAATACACACAAAACTCCACACACGCCCCGGTGATGGCTCCACCGTTGGGCTCTCACACCATGTAAGCCGTGAGGGCGGGGAAAATAAGTTCAGCCGTGGGAATTTCCTTAATAGTGTTCTCACTGTTAAGGAAATTGGCGTCTTTGAGACTCGGGTTTTGAGGCTCAAAGCGAGGTTAAAGACCGCTTCTCAGGCTTTGACCGTCCTTCCCTCGCGTTCCGACTTATTTTCCCCGCCTGGTAAGGCGCTGCAAAAGACTACTTAAACCGCACAACCGTCGACCCGTCGCCACCGGCGTTGGCTGGGGAGAAGCCGAAGCTCTTGATGCGGTTATTCCGCTTCAAGTACTCGGTGACCCCTTTCCGCAAGGCCCCGGTGCCCTTCCCGTGAATAATCGTCACAGATGGGTAACCCGCCAGTAAAGCGGAATCAATGTACCGGTCGACTTCGGCCATGGCCTCTTCGTAACGGTGGCCCCGGAGATCCAAGGTTGGCGACATGCCGTTGGAACCACTGCGTTTCACGCTGGCTCGCGGTTGTTTGGCCGACTTGGCTGGATCCTTGGCCTTTTCCAGGTCGTTGGTGGCAATCTTCATTTTCAAGATTCCCAGTTGGACTTCCCAGTGGCTGTCATCCAGCTGCTGCATCAGGACCCCGATTTGGCCGTAGGACTTGACCAGCACGCTATCACCCTTATGGAAGTCGAGCTTGGCCTTTTCACGCCGCAGAACCCGGTTCTTCTTGAGCTTGGTATCCTGTTGCAGGGCGTTCAAAGCCCCTTGAGCCGCAATCAGTTCGTCTTCCTTAACCACGCTCTGACCAGCCGCCAACTGCTTCTTCCGCAAATCAGAAATAATTTGGTTAGCCCGTTTACGGGACTCATCGACCAACCGGTTGGCGTCACGCTTAGCGTCCGTCATCAGCTGATCCTTTTGCTGTTGATAACTGTTAAATTGCTTTTGTAATTGATCGTGTAACTCATCGGCCTCAGCCAATTGGGTCCGCAAACTCTCGGCATCATCGTCAACCCGCCGCTTTTGTTCGGTCAGATCGGAAATCATGGCGTTCAAGTCTTGACTGTCTTGGTCGGTCAACCCCCGAGCCGCGTCGATCACCTGCGAAGGCATCCCCAGCCGGGCCGCAATGTCTAAGGCATTACTCCGTCCAGGAATCCCAATCAACAGCTTATACGTTGGTTGGAGCGTTTCGCCATTGAACTCCATACTGGCGTTAATCGTATCCGGTCGGTTGTACCCGTAAGCCTTCAGCTCAGGATAGTGGGTCGATGCCATCACATAGCTGCCCAGCGTCCCGATTTCATCCAAAATGGCGATGGCCAGTGCGGCCCCCTCTTGGGGATCGGTGCCGGCACCCAGTTCATCGACGACAATCAAGCTGTGGTCGTCGGCCTGCTTCAGGATGGATACGATATTTTCCATATGCCCGGAGAACGTACTCAGGCTCTGCTCGATGGATTGTTCATCCCCGATGTCCGCGAAAATATCGTTGAAGATGCCAATCACACTGTTTTCATTGGCGGGAATAAATAGTCCCGACTGACCCATTAACTGGACCAGTGCCAACGTCTTCAGCGTGATGGTTTTTCCACCCGTGTTGGGCCCGGTCACGATGATGGCCTTGTAGTCCTTGCCGATGGTGATGTCGTTGGCCACGACCTTCCGCTGATCAATCAGTGGGTGGCGTGCTTGCCGCAGGCTGACCTGATTATCCAGGGACAACTTGGGTTCGGTGGCCTTCAAATGATGGGCGTACTTGGCCTTGGCATTGATGAAATCAAAGTGCCCCAAAATTTCTGAGTTCCGTAAAATTTCATCCTGGTACGGGTCAAGTAAGGCCGTCAACTCGGCTAAAATGCGTTGTTCCTCGTGTCGTTCATCCATTTGATTTTGCCGTAACCGGTTGTTCAAGCCCACAACTGCTTGGGGTTCAATGAACAGCGTTTGGCCACTGGCACTTTGGTCATGCACGATTCCACCAAAGTGTTGCTTGTAAGCGGCCTGAACGGGAATCACGTAACGGTCATCCCGAATGGTCACGATGGTTTCACTCAGATATTTGGCATCCTTCCCCCGGGTGTATTGGTCCATGGTCCGGCGGATTTCAGCTTCGGTCTGGGTGATGTGCTGGCGAATCTGCTTTAAGGCGGGTGAGGCTTCATCCGTGATGTGGCCGTCGCCCTCTAGTGAGGTCCGCAACCGCCGCGTGACGTCGGGTAACGTGACCAATTCCTTCACGACCCGGTCCAGCCGGCGTAAATCGACTTCCTTTTCAGCGAGGTCATGGAAAAATTTAACCACGGTTCCGGTCGTCCATAAGACCCGACTGATTTGAGCCAATTCCAACCCGTTCAGCGCGGCTTCCATGGCTAACCGGTGTAAATGTGGCCGGATATCATCCAGCTTGGGCAGTGGAATCCCACTCTCTAAGCGGTAGATGTCGGCACCGTCTCTGGTTTCGTCCAACCAGGTCTGCAGTTGTTTGGCATCCGCGGTTGGGGCCAGCTGACTCAGCTCATGCTGACCAGCTGCCGAGACCAAGTAAGTGCGTAAGGCCTGCTTGATTCGGTCGTACTCCATAATTTTTAATGTTTTTTGATTCATCGGCGAACTCCTCTCTCCCGAATCAATCTAATTCGATTCATGCTCCGTCAGCCACCAGGTGAACACCTGCTTTGACAGCACGGGTGTCTGTTTGACGATCCACTGGGCGACTGGGGAGGCTTGATAACTGTTTTGAAAACCCTGAATTGGTAACAGGATCAGTAAATTTAAGGTTAAAAAAATGACCACATAACGAATGACCAGATTAATCAGCCCACCCGCTAAGGAATTAACTTGATGAATCACCGGCAACCAGGTCACCTTGTTGATGCCATAAGCTAATTTGCGGACAATGAAAAAGCCCACGGTCAAAATGGCCGAAAACGCGAGACCATTTAAAAAGAAACTGCTACTCTCAGCCGCGGTCACGGCGCTGGCAGAGCTGTTCAGGGAAAGATTTCCCACGAACTGGCCCACGCCGCTCGCCAGTGGTTTGGCACCCAACCGGGCGATAACCCAAACAATCAAGTAGCCAATCGTGCTAATAATCTGTAACACCAGTCCCCGCCGGTAGCCCCGACGAAAACCAAAGATGAGAACTGCGAGAATAATTAAGCTTAAAACCAAACTATTCCTCCGTTTCTGATGAGTCCTTAGCGGAATCCGCTTGGTCGTTGGCCGCTGCCATCTTTAATTGGTCCGAAACAGCGTTGAACGCCATCAAGATTGCCGCATCTTCTTTACTAATATTGGGTGACAGCTCCTTGAGCTGGGTGAACTGTTCATTCAGCACCTCAGTCACCGCCCGCATATGTTCGTCCGTGGCTTGCCCGACAATCGTGTAACTCTTACCGGCAATGACGGCTTTAAAGCGGTGTGTTTCTTCAGTCATTTTAAAATTCCCCCTGTTTTGCGCAACGTCTTATTTTACCATTAAACAGTGGTCGGGCGCACGTTTTGGCCTTTAAATTACCGCTAAGATTGTGGGGTTCCGCCTCCGGTAGTTAAATTCGCCGCCTGTGGGGCACGGCTGGAGCCAAAGAGCGGTCTCCAGCCTCCAGGGTGAACCTCCCAACCCGAGTTTCACCCCGGGCCGTGGTGTAAGACCGGAACTTCACCGGCCTAACACCACCGACACAGGTCTGCGAATTTAACTGCCTCCAGCTACACCCGCACTGACTAGCAAAATTTAGGCAAACGGGCGCTCACGCACTGTAATGATTGTTTTCTGCCAAGCAGCTGTTGGACAAAACGCTAATAACTGATTTCGGCTACACGCACACAGGTTTTCGCCCAGTCATTCGTTAATCCCACCAAATTTTCTCGTCATACAAAAAAGGACGGAAAAATTCCGTCCTTTCGTTGAAACTGACTAGTCTTTTTTACCAGCGTTAGGATCAATGGTCCCATCAGCCAGGAAAGTGTTCAGTACGGATTCAACCATGTCCCATTCTTCGTCGGACTCGATCAATTGCAAGTCGCCACCGGATGGGTTAGCTGGATCATCGTCTGCAGGTAACGCGTAGGCTTGGATGTCAACTTCCTCGTCGTCGCTCTTGCCTGAAGGGTAAATCAAGATGTATGACTTACCAAAATCGTCAGATTCAAAGGTAAACAGGACATCGTACAGTTCTTCGTTACCATTTTCGTCAACTAATGTAATTTGTTCTTGGTCTTCGTTCATGGGAAACCTCACTTTTCTTGAGTTAACTTGCCGTGACGGTCCAAATAGTTCTGGAGGATCAGTCCGGCAGCTAATTTATCAATTACTTTTTTACGTTTGCGGCGCGAAGTGTCCGCTTGTTCCACTAACATACGCTCCGCCTCAACGGTTGTCAACCGCTCGTCTTCAAAATCGACGGGCAAATGGAACCGTTCAGTTAACATCTCGCCGTACCGCTTAGATGCCGCGGCCCGGGGACCTAACGAATTGTTCATGTTCTTGGGGAGCCCGACCACAAAGCCTTGGACTTCGTGTGTCGCCACCAGTTCTGCGACCCGATCCAACCCGAAGACTTCTTCCTCTTCTTTGATTGGAATGATCTCAATCCCTTGGGCGGTCCACCCGAGGGCATCGCTAATCGCAATGCCCACGGTACGGGATCCCACGTCTAAACCCATTAACTTCATGAAGGCTTCACCGGTCCATTCTGATTCAGGTAGAACCGCACTAACTCTTCAATAATCTCGTCGCGCTCGTGCTTCCGAATCAAGTTCCGTGCATCATTGATACGTGGAATATATGCAGGATCGCCCGATAGTAGGTAGCCGACAATCTGATTAATTGGATTATAACCCTTTTCCTCTAGTGCTTGATAGACCGTTACCAGCGTATCATGAACGTCCTTTGGTTGGTTAGCCCCAAAGTCAAAATACATCGTTTTGTCTAATGAACTCACTATAAAACACCCCCGCACTTCCTCGCTTAGCCTCAATTTTACTCGATTACCGCCCAAACTACAACGCACTTCAGCAATGTAATCTATTCGTAATACTGTTGCTGGGAAGGGAGCCACTCAACTCGAGCCGCTCCCTCCTCTTGACTAAGCTTTTCGCTAATTTTTACACAGCCGGGTCGCGCCACCACTGGCAAATTCACCAGCACTGACGCCAACACCAACCTTAAACATGATTAATAGTTTAACAGAATGACCACAGTTTTCAAGCAAAACGCCTCAGCGTTAGTCTTGATCAGCCAACCAATCGGCCGCAGCCGTCATGGCATCTGGTAAGCCCGCTGGGTTCTTCCCACCGGCTTGGGCCAGGTTAGGCCGACCGCCGCCACCACCGTTGATCTTTGGTGAAATGGCTTTGATCAAATCGCCAGCCTTGACCTGCTTTTGCTTGTCCGCGCTAACGGCCACAATCAGGTTCGCCTTACCATTGACTTCCGCACCCAATACTAACACATCAGAAAGGGCTTGGTCACGCCAAGTGTCGGCTAAGGCCCGCAACTGGTCCATCTTGGAAACTTGGACAGTCCCGCTGATCAACTTGTAGTTACCAGCCGTGACCACGTTATCAAAGACAGCGCCGGCTTGTTGGCTAGCTAACTTGCCTTCTAAGGCCGCTTGCTTTTGTTCTAAGCTCTTGACTTGGGCTTGCAGGGCATTCACCTTCTGGGCAACTTCAGTGACCTGAGTCACCTTCAAATCGCTCGCAACGGCATGCAAGATGTCATCGTGTTCATGCAGGTACTTGTAAGCAGCCGCAGAAGTCACGGCTTCGATCCGCCGGACACCGGCACCGACACCAGATTCTGAGGTAATCTTGAACAGGCCAATTTCATTGGTGTTCTTGACATGGTTCCCCCCACAGAATTCGGTAACGAAATCGCCGGCACTGACAACCCGAACGACCTTACCGTACTTTTCGCTGAACAAGGCAATGGCGCCCATTTGCTTAGCGGATTCGATATCGGTTTCAACCGTCGTCACAGGTAATTCAGCGAAGATCTTTTCGTTCACAATAGCTTCGGCCTTGGCCAAATCGGCAGGATCAACCTGACCGAAGTGGGTGAAGTCAAACCGCAAGTAGTCCCCTTCAACCAGTGAACCGGCCTGTTGGGTGTGTTCGCCAAAGACTTCACGCAACGCCTTGTCTAACAAGTGGGTTGCGGTATGGTTCTTTTCGACCTTGCTATGGAAGATAGCGTCAACCTTGAGTTGGTAAGTGGCGCCCTTCTTCAATGGGGCAACGACCGTCAACGTGTGCAGGTTCTGGCCGTTAGGGGCGTGTTGCACGTCAGCAACGTGGGCAACCACGTGACCGGCTTCGTCCAAGATGTCCCCTTTGTCAGCAACCTGGCCACCCATTTCAGCGTAGAATGGCGTGGTGTCAAACATGGCTTCAACGGTGCCAGTCGTGGCTTCGTCAGCCAGTTGGTCATCAACCACGAGTTCGGTTAACTTGCTCGTCGTTTCAAGTTGGGTGTACCCCACGTATTGGCTAGGCGTCGTCACGTTGATCAAGAGGTCGTGTTGCAGACCCATGGCCGTTTGCTTGCCACGCGCATTACGTGCCCGATCCTTTTGCTTTTGCATTTCGGCTTTGAAGCCGTCAACGTCGACCGTGATGTCTTGGTCATCGGCGTATTCTTCGGTCAGTTCAACTGGAAAGCCGTACGTGTCGTACAACTTGAAAGCGTCGGGACCGGCGATTTGGCTACCGCCCTGCTTCTTCAGATCAGCAATCAAGCTGTTCAGCAAGGTTAACCCACCGTCCAGCGTTTCGCCAAAGCGGTCTTCTTCGGAACGAACGACCTTGGCAATGTAATCAGCCTGAGCCAAAACGTCTGGGTAGTAAGACTGCATGATGGTCCCAACGACGGGAACCAATTGGTCTAAGAAGGCACCCTTGATGCCTAACTTTTGGCCATTCACAACAGCCCGCCGAATCAAACGACGGATGACATAGCCCCGGCCTTCGTTACCAGGCAGCGCACCGTCACCGATGGCAAATGTGATGGCCCGCGCGTGGTCCGCAATCACCTTGAAGGACACGTCGTCTTCCTTGTTGACACCGTACTTCTTGCCATCGCTGAGTTCAGCGGTCTTTTCAATGATTGGCATGAACAAGTCGGTTTCAAAGTTCGTCCGGGCATTTTGGAAAATAGAAACGACCCGTTCGAGACCCATCCCCGTATCAATGTTCTTCCGAGGCAATGGCTTGTAGCTGCCATCGGGTTCGTGGTTGAACTGGGAGAACACGATGTTCCAAACTTCCAGGTAACGTTCGTTTTCGCCACCAGGGTAGTTTTCAGGATCGTCATCGGCCAGATTGTTAAAGGCTTCACCACGGTCGTAGAAGATTTCGGAGTCAGGACCAGAAGGACCCTCACCAATATCCCAGAAGTTATCTTCGACAGCGATGATGTGATCAGGGGCCACACCAGCAGCTTCCCAGTCAGTCTTGGCGTCGGTATCCTTTGGGTAAACCGTCATGTACAGGTTTTCAGGATCCCAACCGAACCAGTCTGGGGACGTTAAGAGTTCCCATGCCCAAGTGATGGCTTCTTTCTTAAAGTAATCACCCACGGAGAAGTTCCCGAGCATTTCAAATAACGTATGGTGCCGCGCGGTCTTCCCCACGTTTTCAATATCGTTTGTCCGAATACTCTTTTGAGAACTGGTCAAACGGGGATTCTCTGGCACAACTTGGCCGGAGAAGTATTTCTTCATCGTGGCAACCCCGGAGTTGATCCACAGTAATGATGGATCATCCTTGGGAACCAGTGATGCACTAGGCTCAATGGTGTGCCCCTTCGACTTGAAAAAGTCGAGGTACATTTGCCGAATCTGACTACTAGTTAGCTCTTTCATCTCTCAAATACCTCCAAAAATGTCAAAAACACCGTTGCCCGTAGAGACGCCGAAGCGCGGTACCACTCTACTTGCAACGATGTTTTAATCGTTAACCTCTTAAACTCATAACGCTGAGTCGCGATGTTCCTGAGGGAGCGCCACTGAATCCATGAGTCGTTTTTCACAGCAACCAAAACGTTTCTGAAAGTCATGGGGTCAGGGTATGTCCTCGATAGTATATTTAAATGTCCACTTGAAATTATAGGTGTGGCGCACTTTCTTGTCAACTAAACGTTCGGGAAAACTTTGGGTGAACGCCAGCTGTCTGCATCGCCTGCCGGACGGCCAATCGGCTTAGACTGGTTTGGGGCGTTCCCGTCTGAACTTATTCGCAGTGTGGTTAAGCTTGTTGACGGGTTGTGCAGAACCTGGCTTCCCTTGATTGGCTGCATCTTTGCTGGCTGTATTGGCTTACTGCGTTAAACTTGCTCTCGCCATTTTGTCCGGAAACTTGCGGCCTCTGAAACGTGCCACTACCGGGCAACTGGTTCCGCTTAACACCATTAAGCAAACGGCCCAAGCCCGGGGCCATTCACTTAATGCCGTTAATGCTCGCCAGCTGAACGCCCTTCGTACCACTCTTAACTGAAACGTGCTCCACAGGGCAGGTCCCTGCGCTTAGCAAAAAGAAGGTGCCCTGCTCGGCTTTGCCGTTGCTGGCCATGCTGGCTTACTGCGCTAAATTTGCTCTCGCCAATCTATCCGGAAACTTGCAGCCTCTGAAACGTGCTACACGAGCCAGACTCCTCCGCTTAGAAAAATAAGACGCTCCCGTCCGGCATAGGTCTTTCACTGGCCATGCTGGCTTACTGCGTTAAACTTGCTCTCGCCAATCTATCCGGAAACTTGCGGCTTCTGAAACGTGCTCCACAGGGCAGGTCCCTGCGCTTAGCAAAAAGAGAGCCCCAAGCCGGCTCTGCCGACTTGAGACTCTCTTCTCGCTAATGCTCAGGACCTAACCGCCCTGTTCCGCACTCTTTTATTGATACCGATCCGACTCGCGCTTCCGCCGCTTGCGTTCATTTCTGGCGCTTTGGCGTTGGGCGATTCGGCGTTCTTGGTCTTTTCTACGGTGAATTTCTTGCTTGATTTGGTGCTTGTAACCTGGCTTGATTTTCTTCTTCTTTTTCATAACGAAACCAATCAAACCTGGATCAAGCTTTTCAGTACTCTTGTTCCGTTGGGTCCGGCGGTTCCGGTCGTAGGAATCGATGATTTCACCGTTGCTGATTCGCTTAGGCTGGAACTTGATGCCCATGGCTTCAATTTCAGCGACCTTGGCTTCTTCATCTGGTGAGTACAACGTGATGGCCGTTCCGTGCATCCCCTGACGACCCGTCCGGCCAACCCGGTGGACGAAGAAGTCTAAGTCTTCTGGAATGTCATCGTTGATGACGTGAGAAACCCCTTCAATATCAATTCCCCGGGCAGCCAAGTCGGTAGCCACAACGAATTGGAATTGGAGGTTCTTGACTTCACGCATGACCCGCTTCCGTTCACGAGGCTTGATGCCCCCATGAATCATAGCGACCTTCATGCCCTGGGCCTGCAAGAAGTCGTGGATTTGTTCGACCCGCGTCTTGGTGTTGGCGAAAATCAGGACCAGGTAAGGTTCACCCATGGTAATCAATTGGTAGATCAATTGGTTACGGTTCTGACCTTTGGTTGAAATCAACCAGTTATCGATCGTATCAGAAATAATCGTATCAGTTGGAATTTCTTCAACGACGGGATGGTTCATGTACTTCTTTAAGAAGGGATTCAATCGTTGCGGAATGGTGGCCGAGAAGACCATCATTTGTAAGTCTTTCGGCATCCGCCCAGCAATCCGGTCGACTTGGTCCAAGAACCCAAGGTCCAGGGTCATGTCGGCTTCATCCACGACAAATTGGCGTGCGGTATGCACATCCAAGGCGTCAGATTGAATCAAGTCCATGACCCGACCGGGCGTCCCGATAACCAATTGGGGTTGGAAGTGCCGCAGTTTCTCAACTTGGCGCTTCTTGTCGGTCCCCCCGACGTAGTTCCCAATCCGAATTTCAAATGGGGATTCAGCGGCTAATTGTTCAGCGGCCGTGTGGATTTGGTAAGCCAGTTCCCGGCTAGGCGTGGTGATCACGGCCTGAACCTGGTTTTCTGACGTTAACTGGTTAAAGATGGGCAGTAAGAACGTATGCGTCTTCCCGCTCCCGGTCTGGGATTGGCCCACGACATCTTTGCCCGAAGCAATCACGGGAATTAATTTTTCCTGGACCTTGGTCGGGGTCGCGAAACCAATCTTTTGCAAGGCCGTCATTAAGTACGGCTGCAAGTTGAATTGTTTAAAATCTGCGGTCATTCATTTTCTCCTTTAGTGTTAGCCACTAACTCATCGAGCTCGTGAATAACTTGGTCAATTTCTGCCTGATCGTGGGCTGTGGCGCCACTGGCCAGGGCGTGACCGCCCCCACCATGGTTCTTAGCCAATTCGTTAATGGAAGGTCCCTTCGAACGCAACCGAATGCGGAAGGTCTTGTCCTTGGCTTCAACGAAGATAGCCCAAGCCACAACGGAAGTGATCTTACCGGGCAATGGCACGACGGCGGACGTGGAGTCACTGGCAGCGAGGCCAAAGGATTCCACGATTTCGTCGGTCAGCTTCAAATAAGCCGCCCCACTAGGCAAAATTTCTAAGTTCTGGTAAACGTAAGCGGACAACCGCGCCATTTCTGGGGAAATTTCATCCTCAGCCTGGTTGACGTCCGTCATTGAGAAGTTGTAAGTCAGTAACTTACTGGCAACGGCAAACGTGTTGGCTGACGTGGCCGGGTACATAAACCGCCCGGTGTCGCCAATGATGCCGGCATAAAGTAGTCGTGCCGCATCGTCAGGCATGGTGAGTGCCGCGGCATTCTTGGCATACCAATCATAAATGATTTCGGACGTGCTGGACGCTTGATCCAACACCCATTGAATGTCGCCAAAGGCATCGTCATTGGGATGATGGTCGATCTTGATGACCGCGGCCCCAGTGGACCACCGTTCATCGTCGACTCGAGGTTGGTTAGCGGTGTCCACAACAATCACTAACGCACCCTGATAAACGCCATCTTCCACGTCTTGGTCGGCTTGGCCCATCCAGTCGAAGCCGGGGTAATGCTTACCCACAGCCAGAACCTTCTTTTCTGGGAAGCTCGCTTGTAAAATGTCCCGTAAAGCCAGTTGAGCCCCGATACAATCGGGATCAGGCCGCTGGTGACGGTGAATAATAATTGTCTGATACTTTTTGATTTCTTCTAAAATGGCAGCTTCAATAGCCATAGGTTCACCCGTTTTCTATCCGATTTTTTCGACCAAGACGCGTCGATACCGCGTTTCAGTATACAAGTTTTAGCGCGCAATTTCAATAAAACTCGGTCCGCGGTGGATCGAACCATCGCCTCCGGGGTGAGAAAAACTGGACCGGAACGCGGTGGGCAGGACGTCCAGAGCCAAAGAGCAGTCTCTGAACTCGCTTTGAACCTCTGAGAAACGAGTTTCAAAGTCGCCATTTCTTAAGGGTTCCCCTTAAGAAATCCCACGGCTGAGTCCATTTTTCCCACCCCTGCGGCTGACATTGGTTGAACCCACGCTGCCGCATTTTATTAATTTTGTTGCTAAGTGTCGTTAGTTATTATTGTTCTGAATTAACTTTTACCTGACGATAACCTCGACTCACTAAATGTTCTCTTAATCATCGCCACCAAACAGTGGCAACTTCACGTTTTCAAAAGTTTGCGCGGCCAGTCCGGTTAGCGTGATGCCCAGCAAGCGGACCTGTTCGTCATCCCCGGCCACGCTGTGGTAGAGGTCCAGGGCTAAGTCGTAATAGATGTTGGCGTCGTTGGCAATGAAGTCCGTTTGGGTCACGCGCTTCGTGATGGTGTTGAACTCGCTGTCCCGTAGCTTGAGGACCAGCGTCTTGCCGTGCCGTTGCTTTTTCTTGACCGTTGTCGCAACCATTTCTGCCAGTCGTTGCAATTGCGATTCCACCTCGCCGACCGACGACAAGGGTGGCCCGTACGTGCGCTCCTTGCCAATCGACTTGCGCTCGCGCAGATACTCGACCGGCCGCTCATCAATGCCGCGCACCCGCTGATACAAAACATAACCGAACTTGCCGAAGTCGTGGATCAATTCCAATTGGGATTTTTGATACAGGTCCGCCCCGGTTTGAATGCCCAGCTCATGCATCTTAGGCACGGTCTTCTTGCCCACGCCCCGGTAACGTTCAATCGGCAACGCCATCAAAAAATCATGGGCGTCCTCCGGCAGAATCACGCTCACCCCGACCGGCTTACGGAAGTCCGAGGCCTCCTTGGCCAGAAACTTACTATAGGAAATCCCGGTCGAACAGGTCAAATGGGTCTTGTCAAAAATCTCCACCTGAATCTCGTGAGCCACCTGAACTGCCGAGCGGATGTGTTTCTTATTCTCCGTGATGTCCAAATAGGCTTCATCAAACGCCACGGTCTCAATTTTATCCGTGTACTCATGAAAAATTTCGTGAATCTGGTCGGAAATTTCGCGGTAATGGGGGAAGTCTGGGGTCTTAAAGGTGGCATGTGGGGCCAGTTTAAACGCCTCGTTGGCATTCATGGCGGAATGCACGCCTAGTTGTCGCGCCACATAATTGGCCGTAGTCACGACACCGCGACCGCCAGTTGTTCGGGGATCCCGGGCAATGATCAGCGCGTGACCCTTGAACTCGGGGTGGTCCCGCTCTTCAATCGACGCGTAAAACGCATCCATGTCGACGTGAATGATTTTTCTTTGCGTGTATTTTTCTGGGACCACAGCCATCCCCTCCTTTCCACGATTCTTCCGGTTAAGCAGTCGTTGTCAGCGCCTCCGGGATGGTGAAAACTGCGCCGGGACGCGGTGGGCGACCGCCCGGAGCCAAGGAACGGTCTCCGGGCTTACTTTGAGCCGAAAGCCCCGTCTCAAAGATATCAGTTACCTAAGTGGCAAACCCGCCCACTAAGGTAACTCCCACGGCTGAGCGCATTTTCACCATCCCTGCAGCTAACGCACGCTTAACCCATATCGCCTGCACCCATCCAGAATCTAACACTATGCACAACTTACGCAATACTTGAGTTGCTTGTTAACCGTCAGCCACAACTGTCTCTTCCCA
The DNA here is from genome assembly GCF_044053135.1 of Levilactobacillus sp. FUA 3915. NCBI lineage: Bacteria > Bacillati > Bacillota > Bacilli > Lactobacillales > Lactobacillaceae > Levilactobacillus > Levilactobacillus sp. FUA 3915. The sequence goes on from NZ_CP168704.1 coordinate 58,417, forward strand.
CCATGCCTACCGATTATTAGTATATAAATTATACCCAAACAAACGTTTGTCTTCAATCAAAAACCGTTATCTTTTTCCCGTAGTTTTTCGGCTTTTACTCACCGTTCACTTAAAATTCGGCCAAAAAAAAACGGCCTCTAGGAGACCGAACTTTTTGATGTCTTATTTAGCTGAGTCATCATCAGTTTTTTCAGTAGTTTCGTCACTTGCAGCGGCGTCACTTGCTGGTTCTTCAGTGGCATCTTCAGCGGGTTGGTCCTCGCTGGCTGCTTCACTGGTTGCGTCGTTAGCGGCTGGGGCCGTAACGGCTTGTGGTGCTTGAGACGTTACTTGGGCAATGGCACGCAGGTCAAAGACCAAGTAGATTCCGTCGCAATCCAAGGTAACCGTTTGGTCAGCTTGGTTGATTTCGTCGATCACACCGTGTAACCGGCCAATCGTGATGACGTGGTCGCCCTTTTTAAGTTCGCTCATCATGTCACGATGCTTCTTTTGTTGCTTTTGTTGTGGACGTAACATTAAGAAGTACATCAACCCCAAGAAGACAACTAAGATAATCAACGTTGAGTAACCACCGGCAGCGCCAGCAGCAATATTTAAATTATCAAACACATTTGTTCACCCCTTTATATTCTATCTATTGGACAACTTTACCAGAATACGGGGAATCCGTCCAATTATTTCTAGAAATTCTTTAGACGTTCGGCATTGCCGCGTACTTTCAGAAACGGCTTGTCACCGCGGACGGACGCCATCGGTCAGACGCTTAACCATTTTCCTGTTGTGGGAATTGACGGCCGAGGTGTTCATACCCCGCCGGCGTGACGACCCGTCCCCGGGCTGTGCGTTTCAAATACCCGCGCTGCAGGAGGTAGGGCTCGTACATGGCCGCGACAGTTTCCGTTTCCTCACCGACATTGGCCGCCAGGGTGTTCAACCCGACCGGCCCACCGTTGTAGTAATCAATCATAGTTTCCAACAGCTTGATGTCGGTGGCGTCTAGCCCGGCCGAATCCACTCGCAGTAATTTCAGCGCATGGTTCACGATGGCTAGGTCAATCTCGGTATGATTAGGCGAGACTTCGGCAAAATCCCGAATCCGTTTCAACAAGCGGTTCGCGATTCGGGGCGTTCCCCGCGAGCGTAACGCAATTTCGTGGGCCCCCTCAGTTGCGATGCGCGTGTTAAAAATGTCCGCCGACCGCGTCACAATTTCTTGCAGGTCTTGCGTTTGGTAGTAGGCCATGTGCTCCACGATACCAAACCGGTCCCGCAACGGTGCGGATAACAAGCCGGCCCGGGTCGTGGCCCCAATCAGCGTGAATGGTGGCAACGGGAAGTGCACCGGATGGGCGGTTGGCCCCTGCCCCACCACGATATCAATGTAGAAATCTTCCATCGCGGAGTAGAGCATTTCCTCAACAATTTTCGGCAGCCGGTGAATTTCATCAATGAAGAGAATATCGCCCGGTTGCAGTTCGTTGAGCAAGGCCACCAGGTCGCCCGGCTTTTCAATTGCCGGACCACTGGTCGTGCGGATGTGTACGCCCATTTCGTTGGCAATCACCATCGCCAAGGTCGTCTTCCCTAAACCAGGTGGCCCATACAGCAGCACGTGGTCCAAGGACTCCTCTCGTTGCTTGGCCGCCTGAATGTAGACGGACAATTCGTGTTTGATGGGGTCCTGACCGATATACTGGGTCAGGGTTTGTGGTCGCAATGATTTTTCAATCGAGTCTTCGTTATCATCCGCTGGTTCCGGTGACACGACACGTTCATCATCAGTCATGGGTCAGCCTCCTTTCAAAAACTAGGTCGTCAATAAACGTAAGCCTTCGCTCAGATAATCATTGGTTGAGTCTCCGGCAAATTTCCGCAACTGTGGCGTGATTTTCTTAACGGCAGCGGCCTTGTATCCCAGTGCTGTCAAAGCCGCAATTGCGTCATCCAATTTCGGATTCCCTTCGCCAGTCGTGACAGCTTCCGGTGTGAACAAGGCCCCATCGTCGACTGGTGCCAGGTCATCCAACTTATTCTGCAGGTCCAAGACAATCTGGCCGGCCGTCTTCTTTCCAATTCCGGGGAACTTCGTCAGGAAGCTGATATCGTTGGTCTTAATCGCCAACATCAGCCCTTGATGGTCCGGATTGGCCAGAATCGCCAGTGCACTCTTGGGCCCAATACCGTTAACGTTGATTAATTTTAGGAACAATTGTTTTTCAGCAAAATCTGCGAAACCGTAAAGAGTCTGCGCCGTGTCACTCACCGCCTGGTAGACGTAAATCGTGACCGGTGTGGTGCCAACGGCGTAGCGGTAAGGGTTAGCGGTATTGACCAGATAACCCACCCCGTTAACGTCAACGACCACGTGGTCCGGATAGACCGCCGCAATCTCGCCGTGAAGGTATTCATACATGCCAGTTAGTCTCCTTTGCGCTTGTTTCAGAGTTAACATTCAGCTAGTAAAAATGAAGTCGGGTCGACGCTTCCGTTCCCGACGGCGGGCTCAAACTGCCCTGCTGTGGGGAACGGCTCCAGCCTGAGAAAAATCACTCAGCCAAGACCACCGACACAGCTGGTCAGTTTGGCCCGCCTCTGGTCACTTACATTGGCCGAGACATTTTTACTAGCTCAAAACTGACTGATTGTTAGCCAGCCTCAAGCGTCTTATTCATCTATCTATCTATCTTTAAGAAAACATATGTTTGCTTTTTAAATTGTACCACACTTGGCTCAACTTAGACTATAGATTCTGTTCTGAGTTTTCTGACGCCAAAAAATAGAATCTAGCCCAGCAATAACTGAGCGGTTAGCCGGAGGCAGCCAACTTGAGCACCCCGTGTCAATGGTGTTAGTCGGCGTTTTTGCCGGCTTACAGCATGGGCCACCTTGGCTTTAAACGTATCTTGGGGCAAGCTCAAAAACAAAAGCCAACCGAATAGGTGGTCATTCTGGAGACAGCTAAGATTCACACCTGTGTCGGGGACCTTAGTCGGCGTCTTCAGCCGGCTTAGGTCCCGGGACGACTTTGAGATTGCGCTCTTGGCAAGCTCAAAGCGAGACTGAAGACCGCCTTTTGGCTTCAGTCGGTCCCCACAGGTGTGGACCTTAGCTGCCGGAAGAATTTAAGACCACCTATTCGCCCCAGTCGTCGCCGGAGTGGTGTGGATCCTGGATCCGTTTAAACAGCTTTTCCAAGTCCTGGTCCGTGAAATGAACCAGCACTGGCCGGCCGTGAGGACAGTTGAACGGGTTCTCCGCTGTGGCTAATTTCACCAGTAAAGCGCGCGCCTGTTGGTCGTCCAGGTGGTGATTGGCCTTGATGGCGCGTTTACAGCTCATCATGATAGCCGTCTTTTCCCGGAAGGCCGCCACGGAAATCTTGCCGTCCTTTAAGACCCAGTCAATCATTTCCTTAATGGTATCGGTCTCCTGCCCGGCCTTGAACCAGGTTGGGTGTTCATGCACGATGAAACTGTTGGGGCCAAACGACTCGAGGTTAATACCGACACTGGCTAACGTTTCCAAGTGATTGGTCAGCTCCAAGACGTCCGTCGTCGGGTAATCCAAGACGATGGGTACCAGCAATTTCTGCTCGTCATCGCTGACCTCGCCGATTGCCTGGCGGTAGAACTCGTAGTTCACCCGTTCCTGCGCAGCATGTTGGTCGACTAAATACAGGCCATCATCGGCCTCAGCCAACAGGTACGTGCCGTGGACTTGTCCCAAATAACGTAACTGGGGGAAACGTTGGGCTGGGGGTTCGGGCGCCGTCAAAGAGACTTCGGCCACCGGTTCCTCAGCGGGCGGCGTTGGCCCACCCAGGGGCGCGGCAACCCGTTCCGTTTGATATTTTTCATCAAATTCTTGGACGGCTGGCAATTGGAAATCCTGCTTGTCATGCACGACCACGGGCTCAACCGGGACCTCTTCTGGGGTGGTCAACGGTTGCGGGCCAGCGGCTGGTGTTGAGACTGGTTGTGCCGGTGTAGGTGTCGGTGCTGCACTTTCCGCCGGTTGTGGTGCTGGCTGGGTGTGGCGCGCCGACATATCATACTTGGCCGAGACGTCGTTTAACGCCATGGTCAGTTGATCCGTGGTTGCGGCTTCTCTTTTTTTCGTTGGCATTTCATCGAAGACATCCGGAATCAAATTCTCTCGGGAAAGCCGCTTGAACACGGTGTCCTGAATCAACTGCGTCAGTTCCGGCTCCTCACTGATGCGGACCTCTTGCTTGGTTGGATGCACGTTCACGTCCACCAGTAAGGGGTCCATTTTAATATCCAACACGGCCAGCGGGTAACGGCCGACCATCAGCTTGGATCCGTACCCGGCAATCAAGGCCTTACTCAGCTGAAAATTGTGGATGTACCGGCCATTTAGCAGTAGCGAAATGTACTGCCGACTGGCCCGGGTCAACTCGGGTAGGCTCACGTAACCGCTCACCTGAAAATCCGGGTTCTTGCCGTTGATGGCTACCATTTTCCGGGCGCTCTGAACGCCATAAATGCCGGCAATCACCTGTTGCAGGTCGCCCCGCCCGGCTGTCCGGGTAAGCTCACGACCGTTGTGGACCAGAGAAAACGCCACGTCGGGATAGCTTAAGGCCAGCCGGTTGACGATATCCGTAATCCGGGCCAGCTCGGTGGCGGGTGATTTCAAATACTTCAAGCGTGCCGGCACGTTGCCAAAGAGGTCCTTGACGGTAATCGTGGTCCCCTTGCGAGCGGCCGCGGCAGTGTGTTCCTTGATGATGCCGCCCACGTTGTGAATCAACGTGCCAACACCCCCGGTCGAGGTCGTCATCGTGACATCGGCCACGGAAGCGATACTGGGCAAGGCTTCACCCCGGAACCCCAGGGATTTGATACGAAAGAGGTCCCGCCTGTCGGTAATCTTACTGGTAGCGTGGCGCTTGAAGGCCATCTCGGTATCTTCGTCTGCGATACCATCCCCGTCATCGACCACGGTAATCCGTTGTAACCCGGCCTCTTCGACCGTGATATCAATCTGTTTACTGTGGGCGTCGACCGCGTTTTCTACCAGTTCTTTGACCACGGATGCGGGCCGCTCGACCACTTCACCCGCGGCAATCTGGTCGGCTAAGACCGACGCTAATTCATGAATTTTGGCCATCAACGACCCTTCCTCTCATTCAATACAAATAAAAAATGGTAGATGCATCCGTTCCCGGCGGTGGATTCAAGGTTCCCTGCTGTGGGGCCCGCTTCCAGCCTGAGAAACGGTCTTCCAGCTCGCCTTGAAGCCTGGAAAATAACCAGTCTCCAAGGTCGGCCCGTGCTCTAAGTTGAGAAACACACTCAACTAAGACCACCGACACAGCTGAGAACCTTGATCCACCTCTGGTCACTCACATCGACCACCATTTTTCATTGTCTTACTTTATTATCACGATAATTTGTTTTTAGTTAGCCTAGCGCTACTCGCAAACAATTTTAGGTTATCTCTGCTAAATCTACCACCCAAACGACTCATCGTCCCTTTTAGCCAGCCAACTTAACATCCTCAAAGCTGTTTACTTCTTCGCCAATTTCTGTTGCCATTGGTAAACCTGGTTCATGATGGCCATTGGGGTCATCCCCATCAGGTTCAGGTCGGAAATTTGTGCCAGCACCTTGGCCTGGGCCGGATTTAACTCTGGCTCTTCCGTGAACAACGAAAGCTGTTGATCGGTAGTTGGTTCTGCCGACTCGCTTAGTTCTGGTGTTGGTTCGCTGACAGCCGGTTCCGGCTTGACTGCCTCTGCTGGTTGCGCCTGCACGGGTGTCGTCGGTTCTGGTGCCGTTTGGACCGTTTGAATAGGTGTCTGCGCCGTTTCTGGTGTGGACAGGGGTTGGTCCTCAGCTGACTGTTCCAGGTCCTCTAAGATGACCTCAGCACGGTCTAACAGCTTCGTTGGCATCCCCGCCAATTTGGCCACGTGAATCCCGTAGGACTTGTCCGCGGGACCCGATTGCATTTGGTGTAAGAAGACCAGGTCGCCATCGCGTTCGACAGCGCCCACGTGGACGTTGCGTAACTGCTTCAAGGACTGGTCTAACGCCGTTAACTCGTGGTAGTGGGTTGAGAACAACGTCTTCGCGTGGACCCGGTTGTGAACGTATTCGATAATGGCCTGAGCCAGCGCCATCCCGTCATACGTGGCCGTGCCCCGCCCGATTTCATCGAATAAAATCAGACTGTTGGCGGTCGCTTGGCTCAACGCGTGGTTGGCCTCTTGCATTTCCACCATGAAGGTACTTTGCCCAGAAATCAGGTCATCTGCGGCACCGATTCGGGTGAAAATTTGGTCAAAGATGGGCATCTGGGCGGACTCTGCCGGCACGAAACACCCCATCTGGGCCATAATCACGGTCAGGGCCAGCTGCCGCATGTAGGTACTCTTCCCGGACATGTTCGGCCCGGTAATCAGTAAAATGTTGGTCTGTTCATCCATCATGACATCGTTAGGGACGTATGATTGACGACCCAAAACCTTTTCGACCACGGGATGTCGGCCCTGTTTAATGGCTAAATTATGCCCTTCAATCAACGTTGGCTTGATGAAGTGATAGTCCTCGCTGACGACGGCAAAACTTTGGAGCACGTCTAGACTGGCAATGGCGGCGGCTAATTTCTGTAGCCGGGTGATGGCTAGTTTGACCTGTTCACGCAGATCAACGAACAATTTATATTCCAGCGCAACGGATTTCTCCTCAGCCTCTAAGATCAAGCGTTCCTTATCCTTCAGCTCAGGTGTTGAGAACCGTTCGGCGTTAGCCAGCGTTTGCTTTCGTTCGTACCGGTCGGCTGGCAGCTTGTCCAGGTTGACCTTGGTGACTTCGATGTAGTACCCGAAGACGTGGTTGTAGCCAATCTTCAGGTTATTGATCCCGGTCACTTCACGTTCGTGGGCTTCCATTTCGGCCAACCAGGTCTTCCCGTTACGCATGGCATCCCGGTACTCGTCCAATTGGGCGTTGAACCCATCACGGATCACCCCACCGTCGGAAACGGAGATTGGGGGTTCGGGAACGATGGCCTCACGAATGGCTGCCGCGACATCTTCCACGGGGTCCAGCCCGGCCAGCGTATCATCAAAGACCGGTTCGTCCAGCTCTTCAATCGTGTGCTGGATTTGTGGCACCTGTTCCAAGGACGTTTGCAACTGGATTAAGTCCCGGCCGTTCACGCTCCCGAACGCTACGCGTCCGGCTAGGCGTTCCAGGTCATAGACCTTAACCAATTCTTCCTGCAAATTATTGCGTTCGAAATAATGGTCGAGTAACGCGCCAACCTTGTCCTGCCGTTCTTCAATCTGTTGCCGGTCAATCAGTGGCCGGTCTAACCATTGCTTCAGCAGCCGTCCCCCCATCGCCGTCTTGGTTTGGTCCAAGAGCCACAGCAAGGTCCCAGATTTTTTCTTAGTTCGTAAGTTCTGGGTGATTTCCAGGTTGCTTTGCGAAGAGTGGTCCATCTTCAAAAAGGCGGTTGGCCGGTAAGCCACGGCCCGTTGTAAATGCGCCAGACTACGCTTTTGCGTCACCGTCACGTAGGTCACCAGGACGCCGACAACTTGCTTCAGCAAATCGGTCTGTAGGTCCTGCTCCACGTAACTGAGCTCGGAACTTGATTGAATTTCATCTTGATTAGAAATCATCATGCCGAGCTGCTTCATCCGGGCCTTCAGCTCATCGTCAATCGTAGTATCCACGACGACTTCCTTGGTCTGCAGGCTCATTAATTCATTCATGACGGGGTCGTCGCCACTGATTTCAGCGGCCTTGAGTTCCCCGGTCGACAAATCAGTGTAGGCCAAGCCGTATTGTGACTTGGTGCTCATGGTTAGGGCGGTCAAGTAGTTGTTGCGTTTGGCCCCGGCAGCGCCGGTATCGGTCTGGGTCCCTGGGGTGACCAGTTGAATGACCTCTCGCTTGACCATCCCCTTGGCTAACTTTGGGTCCTCCATTTGTTCACAAACGGCAACCTTGTAGCCCTGATCCACCAAAATGTCGATGTAATTTTGCACGGCCTTGTGCGGTACCCCACACATTGGAATCGGGTTCTTGGCACTGTGACTCCGGGTCGTCAACGTTAGTTCCAGCAATTGCGAACCCTTGACGGCGTCTTCATTGAACATTTCATAAAAGTCCCCGAGCCGGTAGAACAAGAACGCATCGGGATACTGGTCTTTAATCTTTTGGTACTGCACCATCATGGGCGTCGTGTTCGTTTTCGTCATGAAAAATGGTTCATCCTTCCGTTATCGTTTAGCTTTGGTACGGGTGTTGTGGGCTGATCAAGATTGGCTTGATGCTAGCTGCGTGCCCCGTTTTATCGTTTAAGTCAATGACGGCACCGGAGAGAATTCCGGGACCGACTTCTTGGACCGTGTAGCGGGTTGGCCGTTGATTTTCAAAGCGTTCAATCACGCTATCGGCCTGCATCCCCAAAACACTGTCGGCGGGACCGGTCATGCCGGCTTCGGTCATGAAGGCCGTGCCGCCACGCAGAACCTGCGCGTCACTGGTCTGCACGTGTGTGTGGGTGCCAACGACGGCGGAAACCTTACCAGCATAACGCATCGCAAAGGCCCGTTTCTCACTGGTCGTTTCCGCATGGAAATCAACGAAGACAAAATCCGTGTCCAGTTCTGGCAGTAACTCCTTCATTTTCGCAAAGGGATCGTCCATGGGGTTCATGAAGACCCGGCCCTGCATGTTGACGACGGCCAACACTTGTTGGTTCACTTTGACCTTCGTCCAGCCTTGTCCCGGCGTATCGCCAGGGAAGTTAGCGGGCCGAACTAGCCGGTTGGCGCCACCAATGAAATCATAGAGTTCAGCGTTGTCCCAGGTATGGTTCCCCATGGTGACCACGTCGGCGCCATCTTTTAAGAGTTGCTTGTAAATACTTTGACTGATACCGCGACCAACGGGGGTTGAATTTTCCCCATTGACGATGGTGACTTGGGGCTTTAAGTCCCGCTTTAATTGGGGGAGGTACTCATGAATCATATCCACACCAATATTTCCAACAACGTCACCAACAAATAAAATACGCATCTTCGTTCCCCTATCTAGACCGTTTTGGCCCGCCTGGCTCTTGTGACCAGTTCTCGTAAATAACCTCTATTTTACCATGGTTTTTCTAATCCTGCGTGAGTTAAATCCGGGCTAACTGCCCGTTCATGCACCTCCGGATTGGTGAAAATGGGATTGGAACGCGGTGGGCGGACGCCTGAAGCCTGAGGGGCGGTCTTCAGACTCACTTTGAGCTGCCCAAAACGCATCTCAAAGATGCCAATTGTCTAAACGGCTAGCCGTTAAGTCAATTCCCACGGCTGAACCCATTTTCACCAATCCTGCGGTTAACGGCCGCTTAGCCCTTCTACTGGCAATTTTTTAGTACTCGTCACAATATGCCTGTAAACCAGCCAATCAATTTCAACTTTTTTCTACAAAAACGTAAAAAAGCTAGGACCAAATGGCCTAGCTTCTCTGACTTATTTCGCATATTCAACTGACCGGACTTCCCGGATGACGGAAACTTTGACGTGACCTGGGTAATCCAGGTCGCCCTCAATTTGTTTCTTGATGTCGCGTGCCAAGACAACGGCATCCGTATCGGAAATCTTCTCGGGCCGCACAATAACTCGAACCTCTCGTCCCGCCTGAATGGCAAAGCTGTGGTCGACGCCGTCAAATGCATTGGCGACGGTCTCCAGCTTGTCCAACCGGTGGATGTAACTTTCCAGAGAATCTGAGCGTGCGCCTGGCCGGGTGGCTGAAATAACATCAGCGGTCCCAACCAGTTCCGCAATAACGGATTGCGGAGCCGTTTGATCTGCTTGAGCTGCGATAGCGTTAACCACAACGGAACTTTCACGGTACTTCTTTGCGAGTTCCGTGCCCGTCGTGATGTACGAGCTATCGTCTTCATGCTCTGCAGCGCGGCCAATATCATGTAATAATCCTGCACGTTTTGCTAACGTAACATCCTCACCTAATTCAGCAGCCAACACCCCAGTGATCTTGGCAACTTCGATTGAATGGGCCAACGCGTTTTGCCCATGAGAAATTCGGAAATTCATGCGACCAACCAGTTTGACCATTTCGGGATGCATAGAATGAATCCCCAAGTCAAAGGTTGCTTGCTCGCCAAGCTCCCGGACATGTTCGTCCAGTTCTTTTTTCGCCTTGGCTACCATTTCTTCGATCCGTGCCGGGTGAATTCGCCCGTCTTGGATTAACTTCTCGAGAGCAATCTTCGCAACTTCTCGCCGCAAGGGGTCAAAGCCACTCAAAACGACGGCTTCGGGCGTATCATCAATGATCAGGTCAATCCCGGTCAGAGTCTCTAACGTCCGAATATTCCGTCCTTCACGACCGATGATTCGGCCCTTCATGTCGTCGTTAGGCAACGTCACCACAGTAATTGTGGTTTCCGTAACCATGTCGGCGGCACTCCGTTGAATGGCGGAGACAATCAGGTCTTTGGCATTTGCCTGAGCTGTCTTCCGCGCCGTTTCTTCGCTTTCTTTAATCATCTTTGCCCGTTCGCCTGCCAAAGCCTTTTTGGCCTCGGAAATAATCAGGTCCCGTGCATCATCCTGGGATAAAGCAGCTACGTCTTCAACCGCAGCTTGGCGTTTTTCAATCAGTGAGTCTGCTTGCTGTTGCTTCTTTGCTAAATTCTGCTCTTCAGCACTTAGCTTTTTGTCCCGACGATTCAAAGAGTTTTCGCGTTTTTCCAGAGAACTATCTTTCCGGTCTAACGTTTCTTCCCGTTGAATCAAGCGATCTTCTTGCTTCTGAACTTCGGCACGACGTTCTTTCAGCTCGGTTTCGACCTCTGCGCGGTACTTATGACTGTCTTCCTTGGCCTCTAATAAAGATTCCTTCGTGGCAGTCTCAGCTTGCTTCTTAGCTTCAGCCAGTACACCTTCAGCAGTGTACTTAGCCGCATCTAGCTTTCGCTCGTGGACAGATTTACGAAAATAATACCCGCCCACAACACCAACAACGATAGCGATGATTGCGAGGATTATAATTGGAACACTCATGATTCCACCTCCGCATCATCAAAATGACTAATTTAAAATCAGACTTTTTAAGATGTTGATTTAATAACTGACGCAACTTCAATTTTAATGGTTGCCATGAACGCTGTCAACTAAACTCACCGGAAACTGGTGGGTCCGTGCGGATTTATTCGTTTCGGATGATAAACCAGTGTCGCCAGAAAAATCACACGTAGCATGCGAAGGTAGAATCAAACGCGAGCACTAGTCGCTTCCGCCCTGTTTTCAGTCACAACACCAAACAAAAAACGCCAGCCACCTCACAGGATGACTAGCGTTTCGTTTTATTTACCAGGCTTGTTCTTGTCCGGAATTAATTCACTTTGTTCTGGCTTGCTTTTGTCCTTAGGGGCATCGGCTTTGGCATCCTTCTTGTCAGTTGGCTTACTGTCTTTACCAGCAGCCTTCTTCCCGTCATCGGCGTCGTCACCTTCGCCAACACCATAGGCGGCCCGAACACGTTGGTTAACTTCAGCCATCATATCTGGATGGTCAGCCAAGTATGCCTTAGCATTCTCACGACCTTGACCAATTCGGTCTTCGCCGTAAGAGTACCAGGACCCACTCTTATCAACAATGTCCTTTTCAACGGCCATGTCGAGCAATTCACCGGTTTGGGAAATCCCCTTACCGTACATGATGTCGACTTCAGCTCGCTTGAATGGCGGCGCAACCTTGTTCTTAACGACCTTGATCCGCGTCCGGTTACCGATAACATCGGTGCCGTCTTTGATCTGTTCAGCCCGGCGAACTTCCAACCGAACCGTGGCGTAGAACTTCAACGCACGGCCACCAGGCGTAACTTCAGGGTTACCAAACATAACCCCAACTTTTTCACGAATTTGGTTAATGAAGAGTGCAATCGTCTTCGTCTTGTTAATCGTCCCGGATAATTTCCGCAACGCTTGAGACATCAGACGGGCTTGCAGACCCACATGGGCATCACCCATTTCCCCTTCGATTTCCGCACGGGGAACCAAAGCGGCAACGGAATCGACAACCACAATGTCCACGGCCCCACTGGAAATCAAGGCATCTGCAATTTGCAGACCTTGTTCACCGGTATCAGGTTGTGACAAAAGTAATTGGTCGATGTTAACCCCTAAAGCAGTTGCGTAAGCCGGATCCAGAGCGTTTTCTGCATCAATATACGCTGCAGTCCCGCCCCGCTTTTGAACTTCCGCTACGGCGTGCAAGGCCACGGTCGTTTTACCTGATGATTCTGGACCGTAAATTTCAACGATTCGTCCACGTGGGTAACCACCAACACCCAAGGCCACATCAAGGGCCAACGAGCCAGATGGAACGGTTTCAATGTTCAGGTTACTGTTGTCACCTAGCCGCATGATCGAACCTTTACCGAAATCTTTTTCAATTTTCTTCAGCGCTTTATCCAACGCCGCTTGTCGTTCGTCAGCCATCCAAATCCTCCTTTGTTGCATCAATATTCATGTATCACTATACGGGTTTTGTTCGCAAAATGCAAGTAAAAATAGAACAAAAGTTCCCCTTTTATTTTGACCCGTGTAAGACGCGGCGGAGCCAATCCAAACCGGTCATCACGGACCGCTCACGAATGGCCGCTCGAGTCCCCGTCAAATGAACCAGACGGGCCCGCGGTTCATGTCCGCGTTGCGCCAGACCCAACCAAACGGTCCCAGCAGGGTGGCCTTCCAGGGCATCTGGCCCCGCCACACCGGTAAAGCTCAGCGAGAAGTCGGTATCCAATAACGCCCGGGAACGCTCCGCCATTTGCTGAGCCGTGGCCGCACTAACGACCCCATCCTCAGCGATGATGGACTGCGGAATCCCTAACAGGTCATGCTTAGCTGAATTGGCATAGGTCACGAAGCCACCCGGAAAGATGGCCGAAACCCCGGGGACGTCCCCCAGTGTACTCTGGAACTTCCCGGCCGTTAAACTTTCAGCGCCCGTAATCGTCAGGTGGCGGTCAATCATTTCGTTGACCACGACCGCTGCCAAACTGTTGTCATCCCCATAGCCATAGAGATAATCGCCCACACGGTCCTTAATAGTCGCCGTCATGTCATCCAACAGCTGATTACCAGCAGCCTCATCCTTTGCCTGGGCCGTCAACCGCAGCGTGACCTCATTTACTTTAGCATACGGTGCAATCGTCGGGTTCGTTTGCCCATCAATCAGGTCACTCAGCAGGGTCACCAGTTGCCCCTCGCCGATGCCAAAGAACCGCAAGACCCGCGATACCAGGTATTCATCCCGATGATAGGTCGCCTTCAGCAAAGGCACCGCCTGTTCAGCAAACATGGGCTCCGCTTCACTAGGTGGTCCGGGCAATAGCATGATGTCAGCCGCGTTAGGGTCCTGATAAAAGGCCCCGACAGCCATCCCGGTCCGGTTCTTGAGTGGTTGGCTTCCTTCAGGATAAAGTGCCTGTAAGCGATTGTTAGGGGTCATAGGCCGCTCTGCCGTGGCAAAGTGCTCGCGAATTTTGACCATCGCTTCAGGCTCCTCAACCAGCTTCACCCCCAACAAGTGGGCAACGGTCTGTTTTGTCAGATCATCTTTCGTCGGTCCAAGTCCCCCACTGATGATCACCAAGTCGCTCCGCGAACGGGCCTGATTCACCACTGTCGTCAGCCGGTCAGCGTTATCGCCAACCAATGAATGGTAATAAACTTCGATACCGGCCTCAGCCAATTCACGGGCAATAAAGGCCGAATTCGTATCAACGATTTGTCCCAATAGAATTTCGGTTCCGACGGCAATGATTTCTGCTTGCATGCTGACCCCTCCTGAATGACTTAAAGTTAACTTCGTAATGAAACGCGATTTATTTTATTTTTTTCAAATTTATTTTCTAATATCAAGCAAAACGCCCACAATACAACGTTCAGCCGTTTCTTCAACCACATCAAAGAAACGACACCTGTACTAAAATCCTACCACAATCACGCCACAACTGGTTAATATTGCCTCAGAAATCGTGAGAAATCTAAACAAAAATGGCGACCCCCAGTCATTAACAACTGGAAATCGCCATCCGATTATTTTTATTTTTTTGGATCAGTAACCGATGCCTGCATCCTACCGACAAAGTTGTGCTACTGCCAACTAAAAGTCGGACTCACAATTACTGACTAAACCAGTCTCAGCCGCAGGGCTGGTGAAAATGGGCCACGTCGGTGGATGTTAGTGAGCAGAGGCGGGCCCCCCCACAGTAGGACACTTTGAGCCTGCCGCCGGGAAAGAACGCGTTCATATAGAAAAGGTCGCACACCAGCGCTAGCTGACACACGACCCAAAATAAATTTAAATTCATAATTGCCGCAATACACACTCTGCAAAAAAGTGAATAGCGGATTAAACCAGTCTTAGCCGCAGAGGCTGGGAAAACTGGGCCGGTCGCAGAAGTGACCAGAGGCGGATCAAAGTGACCAGCTGTGTCGATGGTCTTAGCTGAGGTTTCTCACTCAGCTTAGTCCATGGGACAACCTTTGAGACCGCCCCCCAGGCTCAAAGTTGAGGTGGAAGCCCGCCCTTCGGCTGGAACCGGCCCCACAGCAGGGCGCTTTGAATCCGCCGCCGGGAACGGACAGCACTGCGTTCCGGCCCATTTTCACCAGCCCGGAGGCGCAGTCAAAGACTGGTTTAACCCAGTTATTCTGCGGAGGATTCGGCGAAGACTTGGCGGTTCTGAACAAAGTAATCGATTCCAGAGTAAATCGTGAAGAACAAGCAAATGTAGAAGAAAATCAGCGCCATTGGCACGTTGATACTCCCAAACCCAATGTTGTTCAACAGTAACAGGATAATCCCAACCATCTGTGTTGTGGTCTTGATCTTACCTGGCCAAGCCGCAGCGAGGACCTTGCCCCCGGTCTCCACGACAATCAACCGTAACCCAGTCACAGCTAGTTCCCGACAGACGATGATGGCGACACCCCAGGCAGGGACGGCGTTCATCGACACCAACAGAATGAAAGCCGTCATGACGATCATCTTGTCAGCCAGTGGATCGGCAAACTTCCCAAAGTTCGTGACCAGATGGTTGCGCCGTGCAATTTGACCGTCCAAAAAGTCGGTGATAGACGCCACGGCAAAGACAAGAGCACCCCAGATTTGGGCGACCGGAATAGCCGTCCCCAACCAGGTGACCTGGCCCCAGTCTAACGGCAACACTAGTAATAGAATGAAGACCGGGATTAAGATGATCCGGACAATGGTTAAGCGATTTGGTAGATTCACGAAAGGTTCCTCCTTAAATTTTCCAACTAAAAAAGGCGCGCCGGTCGCCACGGACCGACCCGCCTTGAGTCTTACTTAAATTCCAACGTCACAGTTTGAACTTGAGAAGACGTCGTCGTACTTGAGCTAGACGTGGTCGTCGTTCCCGAAGTGGTGCTTGAACTAGAAGCACTGCTGGTGCTGGTATCGGAAGTGAAGTCAAACTTCTTCCCGTCAACCTTCACGGACGTTGCTGGGGCGTTCCCAAATTTCAGGGTCACGCTGGTTGCGGAACTTGGAATAGTCAGTGAATGTGACGTCGAAGCTGACAAGGTTCCTTGCCAAACGGTCGAGCCACTAACGGTCACGGACATCCAAGCACTGCCAGTTGCGGACAAGCTCATCTTTGGCTTCGAGGAAGCGTTCGTCATTTCCCAAGTTGAGCCTGAGGTCGTTGAGCTGACCTTCTTAAAGCTTGGCGTCTTGGTCTTCTTTGAGGAAGACTTCTTGGATGATGAGGACTTCTTACTGCTACTGCTCTTGGTCTTGTTCGAACTGCTACCAGAAACACTGACAGAACTGCTGTCCACGTTGTCCTTGGCGGTATTGTTGCCGTTATGTGAAGCGGCGACCCAGATACCCACGAGGATCACGAGGACGACGATGACAATCCCAATCACAGGAATCGTCCGGCGTAATTTGACATAACGTTCATCGACCTGACGCTGTTGGGACCGGGTCTCCGGATTACTTTCGTTGACCTTATCCACGTATTCCTGCGTCTGCGTGCTTGGCAAAGCACTGTCGAACTGCTTTAACAGTTCCGCGCCATCCAAGTCGACCATATCGGCGTACTGCTTGATAAATGCCCGCACGTAAAAGTCCCCAGGCAACTCATCAAAGTTTTGATCTTCGATGGCAATCAGATAACGCTTCTGAATCTTCGTCGTCTGTTGCAGGTCATCCAGGGTGTACCCCTTCGCAATCCGCGCGTCACGCAGCGTTTTTCCCAATGTAATTTTGCTGTTATCACTCATGTTTTAATTCTCCACCTGTTCAAAATTTCTCTATAAGCAGTATAGCATAGGCGCCACCGCATTTTCAGCCACAACTCCCAGAATTCAGGATTTAACGGATTCTTAACCTCCGTTAGGGCAAAATCGTGTAGACCGTTTGCCGGCTGTCCCCTGAAAATTGGGCCCATGCTGCCTGCACATCGGCGAACGTCATGGCCTCTAAAACGGCCAACTCATCGAAGAGCGTGGTCCCGCCAAATAGCGGCCCGTCGTACTGATTGGCAATGGCCTCGACCGAGTTGATGGCCCCAATCGTCCGGCCAATCGCCTCGCGTTTAACCAGGTCAAATTGCTCCCGGGCAGCCAGTAGTTGTGCGGGTCCATCATTTAAAATCGCAGTTAGTTCACTGACAAAAGATTCTGGCTGATCAGTATCGCCCGCCAGTTGGCCGAAATGTGCCCCCCGTTGGACTTGGAAATCGTAGCCAAAACTGTCATCAATCACGTTGGCATCATACAGCCGTAGGTAATTGTCGCTACTGTCGTTAAATAACAGGTCCATCGCTAACGAAATGGCATCGCTGTATGCCAACCCCGCCTTACCCGCTGGCACTTGGTCGTACCCGCGCAGGCCAATGCTGACCTTGGGCCGGTTGACCGTTAAGTGCCGCGTTGTCGTTGGCACGATTTCCGTGGCCGGTGTTTGCGCAGAAGGAATCCGTTGAATCGGCTCGGCCGGCGCAAACGTCTTGCCAGCTTGATTAGCCGTGATCCAGCTTAACGTTTCTTCCGGCTCAAGCTGCCCCACCACGACCAGGCTCATGTTGCTTGGGTGATAGAACGTGTTGTAGGCCGCGTACAGGTCGTCCGCAGTAATCTTATCGATGGAGTCAACGGTCCCCGCAATGTCGATGTGCAAGGGCTCGCGGGGGTACAGCTGGCCAATCATGCCAAAGTAGCTCTGCCAACCCGGATCATCATCGTACATCTGAATTTCCTGACCGATAATTCCCTTTTCCTTGTTGACCGTTTGGGCCGTAAAGTACGGGTCCTGCACGAAGTCGAGGAGAATATCCAGGTTTTCATGCAGATGGCTGGTCGTCGCAAATAAATAACTGGTCTGGGTGAAGCTGGTAAAGGCGTTGGCACTTGCCCCGTACTGACCAAATAGGTCAAAGGCGTCGTGGTCCTTTTTCTCAAACAGCTTGTGTTCCAGGAAGTGGGCAATCCCATCCGGGAAACGAACGGGTTCTTTTTGTCCGCGGGGCACAAATTCATTGTCCGTGGACCCGTAGTCCGTGGTCATCACGGCAAAGGTCTTATGGAAACCGACTTTAGGGACCAGAATGACCTTTAGGCCATTGGCCAACGTGGTTTGGTAGACGTTTTCGCCCAACCGGTCGTACGCTTGTTTATTCAGCATCCTGATCACCTCCATGCAGGCAGTAAGTGGCCTGCAGCGTGACTTGTTGCGCCACGCGTTGCACGTCGGCCACCGTCACTGCCGCTAATTTTTCTTGCCAAGTCTTTAAGGGTTCCGTCAAATGGGTCAATTCACTGTTCAACAGCCCCACTAATTTCCGTTGGGGACTATCCAGTCCAGCCAGACGGGCATTGAGCAGGCTGGCCTTCACTTCGGCCAACAGCGATTCACTGAGCTCACCGCGTTGAACGGCAGCCAATTGTTCGCCAATAATGGCAATCACGCGGTCCTGGTTCTGGGCTTGAATACCGCTTTGCACGCCCATGGTCCCGGTAAAGGGATTGTACGAGCTGCTGGCATAGTAGGCCAAGCTGGCCTTTTCGCGAACGTTCGTGAACAACAGGGACAACGGTGTGCCCCCGAAGGCCGCGTTAAAGACAACGGCGGCCATGAAGTCCGCATCGTCTCGGTAAATCGGGAGCTGGTAGGCCAGGTTCAATTTGGCTTGAACGACTGGCGCCAGGTCATCTCCGGACTGCACCTCATCGCGCTTGTCCCACCGGTAGTACGGTGAGTCATCGGTAATCGTCCGGTCAGTTAGTGGCCAGGTGGTCAAAGCTTCCTGCACCCGGTCCGCCGTCACGTCACCGACAACGGCCACGTGAATGGCGTCGTTGGCCAACATGTCGTGATAGGTACCGAGAATGTCGGCCGAACTGAGCTCACCCAACGTGGTCGTGTCACCCAAGGCACTCATGGCTTGGGCGGGTTGACCGGTGAACAATAATTCTTGTAAACGCCGGTTCGCCAAGTATTGTTTATCATCATCTAAGGATTTAATCGCCGTTAATAAATTCTGGCGTTGTTGCGTAAACGTGGTCGGATCAAACTGACCATTGGGCAACAGCGGTTCAAACAGGACAGCCTTCAGGAGCGCCATCCCCTGTTCAAAGAGCGGGGTTTGGTCCGCAAATTGGTTCAGGTATTGTTCATCGACCACGGAACAAGTCAACCGAATCACATGCTTCGTCCCCAATTTAACGACACTGATGCCGAAACTGGCCCCATACATCTGGGACAGCTTACGGGCCAAGGCCGTCTGCGTGGGGTAAGCGGCCGTACTGGTCTCTAGAACCTGAGCCAACAAGGCTCGCGCGGTAATCGCCGTGGCCGTCAGTGGCGCAACAAAGTCCACCTTAATGCCAATTGTTTTAAATTGTTTTGTGGGTAACAGGTCGAGCGTTACCCCGTCTCGTATGCGAAAATGCACGCGCAATTGCCTCCTCTAAATATCTGGTTGGTTTGGGTTAAAGCCGTTGTTATCAGCGCCTTACCGGGCGGTGAAAATAATCCGTGACGCTGTGGGCGGACGCCCGAAGCCATAATGCGGTCTTCGGGCTTACTTTGCGCCTCTGTGGTGCGAGTCGCAAAGATACCAGTTTGCTAAGCGGTAAACCGCTAAGCAAACTCCCACGGCTGACACTGGCTTAACCCACCAACCGCTTATTTATTATTTCTTGATTATACCAACTCAAAGTTTTAATTGAACGTAAAATTATCTCGCGCTGGTTACTTTTCTACAACAACTCTTTTCAGCCGTTTTGCTGGTAACCCTAACTAAAACCAAGCGTATCGGTGTTTAATTTTAAGGGAAGCCCGGCATAAATACAAGCAACCGCACGCAAATATGAATTAATTTGTAAAAGTCTTTCCCCGGGTGTCCCCCTTTATCGACCGGCTTCATAATTTTTTACAAAAAAATAGTCGTTCCCAAATTTTCTGGGACGACTACCTAGAAGTTCATTCAGCCGGTGAACTGAAAGCCCCCCGACTTTTTTACTTATTATCAGGTAAGAGTGGCGTGTCGACGTTTTCGCCGAACCATTTCTTATTGATCTGACGCAGGGTCCCATTCGCAGCTAACCGCTTCAGGCCGGCATTAATCTTCTTGCGCATGGTCACATCCCCTTTACGTGTCCCCACGGCAAATTTTTCCTTAGGGAAACTCCCGACCGTGACGCGGTAGTCCTCGGGGTGCGCCTGATGTTTGATGTAGTAATTGGCATAGGTACTGTCAATCAACAGCCCCTGAATCCGGCCGACGTTGAGGTCGATGAAGGCGTTGGTAAATGAGTCGTACGTGACGGCTTCGTGATTCTTGATGCGGTTCTTCAACAGCTTCGGGTGCGCATCAATGTCGTTGGCCCCGGAGGACCCGGTTTGGGCGCCCAAGACCTTGCCCGTCATGTCCCGGTACGAGGTAATGTGGTTTTTCTTCAACGTGACCAGCACTTGGTCGTTGTTCAGGTAGGTATTCGAGAAGGCCACCTGCTTGGCCCGTTGCGGCGTGATGGAGAAGCCGTTCCAAATCAAATCAATCGTCCCATTGTGCAGCTCGGTCACGTTCATGCTCCAGTCGATCGATTGAAAATCAACTTTGATACCGTAAAGCTTGAACACGGCCCGGGCTAAATCAATATCGTAGCCGACTAACTTCCCACTCTTTTGGCGGAAACCCATGGGCACGAAACTATCATCAAGGCCCACGACCACCCGTTTTTTCTTCTGAACGGTCGACCAGGTGTCATCGGTATTGGCGCGTTGGGTGACATTGTTGCATCCGGCCAACAGCGTGCCGAATCCCGCCACCACGGCTAGAAGAACCCAGAAACGATAGACTCTTTTCATTTTGCGGCCTCCTTAGTTCTTCGGTTCCACGCGGAGCATTTGGTCCGCAATTGCTTCAGCAAAGGGAATATCATGGGTCACGACAATTTGCGTGATACCCTCGTCCCGTAATTTAACAATGATCTGTTGTACTTCTCGGCGTAAGTCAGGGTCCAGCGCGGACGTGGGTTCGTCGTAGCACAACAATTTGGGATGCATGGCCAGGGCCCGTACGATGGCGACCCGTTGTTTCTGGCCCCCAGATAATTCGTAAGGGAATAGGTCCGCCTTGTCACCCAAATCCAATTGTTTCAGGAGGCGTTCGGCTTCTTCGTTGGCGTCCTTAGCGGATTGCTTCAGCACCATCGTGGGTGCCAGCGTCACGTTTTGCCGGACGGTCAAATTAGGAAAGAGTTGATAGTCCTGGAAGACGACGCCAATCACAGCATCGTTGTCACGGTTAGAGGCAGGATCAAAGGCCTTGCCGTCTAAGAGAAATTGACCACTGTCGACTGAAGCCAACCCACTAATGCACCGCAGTAACGTCGTTTTCCCGGCGCCGGATGGTCCCACAATGGTTAAAATCTTACCATCCGTCACGGTCAAATTAATATTATCCAAGATGGTCTTGCCACCAAATTTTTTCGTAATTCCTTTAAGTTCTAACATATGTTGACCATCCTTTCCTTAACGCCAGAAACTGTAGTGCTTTTCCATCCGCTTCAAGACCAACGTGCAAACGGCCGTCAGCAGCAGGTAAATGACTCCGACTAGTAACATGGGCACCAGCGTGACATCGCGCGCCATGGCCACGTTGCCGGCCCGTAATAGGTCGCCCAACCCGATAACGTAAACCAGGGACGAATCCTTAACCAGGTTAATGACTTCGTTCCCAATGGAAGGTAAGACAATTTTGACCACTTGGGGAATCACAATCTTCCGTAACGTCTGCCAATTGGTCAGCCGCAGAACCCGGGCACTTTCGTACTGCCCTTCCGGAATGGCTTGCAGGCCGCCGCGGAAGATTTCAGCGAAGTAAGCCGTGTAGTTCAAAATGAAGGCGAATAAGGCGGCGTCATACCGTTGGAACACCACGCCGATGATGGGGAGCCCGTAAAAAACAAAAATTAATTGCAGTAACAAGGGCGTTCCCCGCATCAACCACACGTAGATATTGATCAACCAGGTCAACGGTTTGAAATTCGTGGTCATGCCTAGGCCGACCAGAATTCCCAGCGGAATCGCAATAATAATCGTCCAAAAGAATATCGATAGCGTCATTCCGGTCCCGGAAATTAACGATGGTAAAATCTGACTTACATAGTGCATAACAATTCTCCTCCTTTAACGACAAAAAAGCCCTCTCGAGAAATAACCTTCTCAAGAGGGCGTCTCAACGCTGTGCCACCTCATGTTCTCGACGGGCTCACGCCACGCCGACTCAACGAGTTGCCGACAAGCGCTGAGAGATTTGGCGGGAAATAAAAAACGCCCTCCTAGGTCCTAAGACCTAAGAGGACGATCACATCGTGGTTCCACCTCTGTTTGTTTCCGTATCACTACGAAAATCTCAGCGAGTTGCTAGCAACTCCAGCGATAACGGGCTAACCCGGACCTTCTTACTCATTTCAGAAAGCCAACTCACAGATGTGGTTCGAATCGTTAAGTCCGCCCGTTTCCATCATCGGGGCTTTCTGGAGAACCTTAACCGTTCTACTCTTCCGTTCAACGTTTTTTCATTCATTGACAGTATACTACGTTTTTTTCACGGCGCTGTCAAGACCAGTTGTCACAAAATTATTTTCAATGATCAATTTCATCGACCCAAATAAATTTTGCCTAACTCCCCTAACAACAGCTCCGTAATAACAATATGCATCACGGAGCTGTTCCACGTGGCTAACCACCACTGTGTAAGCCGTGAGGGTAACGAAAATGGCTTCAGCCGTGGGAGTTGGATTTCAGCTCGAAAGCTGAAATCCAACTGGCGACTTTGAAACGTGTTCCGAGCCATTTTCGTTACCCGGTAAGGCGCGGCAGTGGTGCCTAGCCGCGGTGGAACCAGCTGCTGACTTTGTGCCAGAAGCCCGTATCCTCTTGTTCCTCAATCTTCATCAATGGCACCGTTTCGCCCTCTAAACGCCGAGCAACGTTGCGGTAACCCTGACCAGCAGGATTGTCCGTTTGCATAACCACGGGTTCCCCTTGATTGGAGGTCGTGATGACGGCATCGTCATCGAAGATAATGCCAAGCAATTCAATCCCAAGATGATGGGTGATCTCATCGATATCCATCATGGAACCGTCTTGCATCATGTTCCGGCGAATCCGGTTGATCAACAGCCGTGGGGCTTCAGTCAAGGGGTGTTGTTCCAGCAGACCAACGACCCGGTCGGCATCCCGAACGGCAGAAATTTCTGGCGTCGTCACCACGATAGCGGCATCGGCACCGGAAACAGCGTTGATAAAGCCTTGTTCGATACCGGCTGGGCAATCGATCAAGACGTAATCGTATTCGGGCTTTAACTCGTCAACGATTTCCTTAACTTGTTCTGGCTGTAAGGCCGTTTTATCTGTGTTTTGGGCAGCTGGTAACAAGTAGAGCTTGTCATCAAACCGCTTATCCTTAACCAAAGCTTGTGGTAATTTGGCGCGACCCTCAGCCACATCCACGATATCGTAGATGATGCGGTTATCGAGGCCTAACACGACGTCTAGGTTCCGCAACCCAATGTCCAAGTCCATCAGGCAGACCCGCTTGCCCATTAAGGCTAACGCGGTCCCGATGTTGGCACTGGTCGTGGTTTTCCCAACGCCACCCTTACCGGAGGTGATCACAATTGCTTTTCCCATTTCTAAATTCCTCCAATCTGGTTATACAACTTCGGATTAATCTTCTTCAATTGCCCGAGCTTTCCGTACGACAAGACGTGAAGGTCATTGACGTAGGCAATCGTTTGCCGTGAGTCGGTCAATTCATCTGACTCAACAATATCAAACTGCTCAGCAATCCGGACCTGTTGCGCGGTCTGAAGATTTCCCATAATCAGCTTAGATTCGTCATCGGGATACCCCGCCTGAAGAATTCCAGCGACATCCCCCATGGAAAAGATGTTGCCCGTTGTCCGGAGCTTACCACCCTCGTGAATCGTCCCCAAGAACAGGACGTCCCCTTTCATGGCGACCTCCTGCCCGTTACGAATCACTTTACTTAACAGGTGAACGTTCTCCCGCTCACGCAATTGGATTGCATCGGCAATCGTCATGACGTTCGCAGCAATCTTGTGGATTTCAAAGCGCGGATACTGGGCCACCATCTGTTCGATGCGACTCTTCTCATCCGCCGTCAAAATCCGGTCCTCAGTCAGGACGTCCAAAGAAACCTTGGAACTTTCCAAAGCTTGAGGATCCACCTTGAGATTTTCTAACAATGTTTTTAAGTCAACCAAGATTTGGTCCAGACTCGCTGATTGCTTGAGGACTAAATCATAGCCGTTTTGCGTTCCGCGTAGTACGGCAGCCTGCATAGCGTTCGTTCCCTTCACCTATTTTAACCAATTATACACCCAACGAATGGGGAAATATAAAATGACAAACATGGCCAGATTAAAAGCCAATGTTGGTCCCAGCGTGTTCACTAGAAACGCGCTCCCAGCGGCATCATTGAGGTGAACGGCACGACTCGCCAAGTACCCCAATCCTTCAACCACAGCAATATCGATGAAATAAATCAGTAACCCACTTAAAAAGTTTGGACTGATCCACGCCACCAACTGCCGGGTCACGTAAATCACTAACGGAAAGATGAAGACGTAAACGCCAAAAATTCCCGTATAGTAAAGATCGAAGACTGCGCCGGCGACCGCTGCCCAACGCGCGAGTGGCATATCAAAAGCCCCATCGGCTTCAAAGATGACCCCGCAAACTAACCAGAGCACAACCAAATGGCTGATCATGGTCGTTGGGTAACGAAACATTTGAACACTAAAGACTTGGCTCACTGCCCCGTCTAGAAATAAAGCCAAGAACAGGAAGACAGGAAAGCCAAAACGTAATTTCGATAAGCGATACACGATTGGTTCCCCCTTACTGCTTGGTTACGGCAACGGTCACGATGTTCAGGTCGCTTAAGTCCGTTGCTGGCGTAATGTACAGCTTGGTAGACAGACCGTAGTCATCCCCACTGGCCTTCGCAACCGTTCCAACATACAAGCCCTTAGGCGTCACGCCACCCAGACCACTCGTCACGACCTTGTCGCCCTTAGTGATCTTAGCTTTGGTGGTGATGTTGTTCATGGTTACCTGACCCGTGTTGGCATTGTAGCCACTCAGGACACCGTTGACCGTCTTGCCGGACTTCGTGCTGATTTGCACAGCGAACCGGTTAGCCGTGTCATTGTTATCCGTAATCAGTTCAACTTTCGAGTTGGTCTTGTTGACCTCGGCCACCCGACCGATTAAACCGGAACCGGACATCACGGGCATGTTCTTCGTGACACCAGCCGAAGCCCCCTTGTTGATCACGACTTGGTTCTGCCATGACGAAGGCGTCCGGGTGATGACGGAAGCCGTCACGGCCGTGTAGTCCGTTAATGAACTGTTTAAACTAATTTCTTTTTTCAGTTGTTTATTTTCTTTAGCCAAAGTCTGATCACGCACCTTGGTTTGGGCGAGTTCACTGACCTGCTTCTTTAACTGTTGGTTTTCTTGATACGTATTCAGTAGCTCGGAAATGGAGCTCACGGAGCCGCTCAACCCGTTCGTTGGAATCGCAACAACGCGGTCGACCAAGCCGACAATGTCGTTACCAAACTGTTGAACTAGGGGTGGCGTTGCTTTCTTGTTACGAACTGCCACGGACACCGTCATCAAAGCAAAGCTAACAATCACGCAGACAATGATAATGACGAGTCGCCGATTGAGAGAAAATTTCTGCATGTTTGACCTCCATCTTGTGGGTCGGGTTTATTTGGCCCGTACCGTCACAATAAAGAAGCGGGAAGCTGCCTTCCCGCTAGTCCCTATTTTTTCTTCATGACATCGATACTCTTTAATGATTCACCAGTACCAGCGGCCACACAATCTAATGGGTCGTTTGCAATGGAAACCGGCACCTTGGTTGCGTCGGCGATGACTTCAGAAAGGTTCTTCAGTAAGGCACCCCCACCAGTTAACACGATACCGTGATCAATCACATCGGCAGCGATTTCTGGTGACGTTTCTTCCAAGGTTTCCTTGATAGCCGTAATGACGTCTTGAACGGGTTCTTGGATGGCTTTGGCCACATCAACAGCGGAAACTTCCACGGCTTTAGGCAAACCAGTGACTAAATCACGGCCCCGAATCGTGGCACCGTCGATCTTGCTGGCTTCTTCCACGGAAGCGGAACCAATGTCCATCTTCAGCTTTTCAGCCGTCCGTTCACCGATCAACAGGTTGAAGTTACTCCGAACGTAAGTTGCAATCGCATCGTCCAACTTGTCACCGGCAACCCGGATTGAGCGGCTGGACACAATCCCACCTAAGGAAATGGTGGCAACGTCGGTGGTCCCACCACCCATGTCAACGACCATGCTACCGGTTGGGTCCATCACGGGCAAACCGGCACCAATGGCAGCAGCAAATGGTTCTTCAATTACGTAGGCATCGCGCGCACCGGCAACCCGGGTTGCGTCGATCACTGCCCGCTTTTCAACTTCAGTCACACCACTTGGTACACAAACCATGACATATGGCTTACCACTAGACTTACCAACCGTCTTTTCGATGAAGTATTTCATCATGGCAACAGTTGTATCGTAGTCGGCAATCACGCCGTCTTTCATGGGCCGAATGGCAACAATACTAGCCGGCGTCCGACCAATCATTGCGCGTGCGTCTTCACCAACGGACACAATTTCCCCAGACTTTGTGTTCTTGGCGACAACGGAAGGTTCGCGTAGAACGATACCCTTACCGTCAACGTAGACAATTGTATTGGCGGTACCAAGATCGATCCCAATATTTTTCGTTCCTAATCCGAACACTGTGTTTCATCCCTTCATTGTCAACAAAACTTTAATTGATTTTTATTTTTATACATTGATAGACGTATTATAACATACCTATCAGCGTGAGAACACGTCGTCAATGTCAAGAATACCGAACTTTTAACGAGAAAGAAATAGCTAAAAGTGATTTTAAACAGTTTTTAATGGTTGGGGCCACTTTACCCGCTTTTCCTGGCAACCACTTATCCAGAGACTGCCGTCGTCTCGAGTGGCAAATGTCCCGTTTCCCGCAGACTAAAATAGCTGTGCACGCCAATCACAAAGCCATCCAGCAGTGGAATTCCCATGAGCTGGCCACACTCGGCCAAGCGCATCATGAAGGCCAAATCGTTGTGGGAGGGCTCCGGCAGGCCACTGGGATGGTTATGGGCCACCACGATGGCCGCGGCGCCATTGAGGACCGCCACCCGGAAGATTTCCCGGGGATGGGCCGGGCAGCTGTCTAGCGTCCCCTGAAAGACCGTCTGGCGGGCAATAATCTGGTGTTTGGCATCCAAAGCCAAGACTTCCAGCTGTTCCTGTGGCAAATAGCGCAGGTCGTCCATCAGGCTCTGCCCCAACTGGCTGCTAGCCAGGACCTCCCCCAGAATGGGCCGCGGTGCCCGCTGGACCCACCGTCCCAGCTCGATGGCCGTTAATAGGCTTCGTCGCTGCGGACGGTTCCCCACGTAGGCCCGACACTGCCGGTGACTGGCGTAGCGGACATCCGCAATGCTATGAAAATAGTGAAAGAACCGGTCACATTCCGTGGCGGCCGGTAAGCCAAGACTCTTTAATACTTGGTTCAGTAACTGACGTTCATTACGCGTCGATAATTTTGGTCGTTGCATGCGTTTCACCCCTCTACGGGTTAACTCCGTAAAAGAAGGCGAATTATTCGTCGGTTCCTTTAAAATATTGGCGAACCTCGGAAATAAAGTATAACGATCCCGTTAATAAGACCAAGTCATCGGCTGAAATGGTCCCCAGCACCGTCTTCAACGCGGTCGGCCAATCTGGTGCCATGGTCACGCGCTTGGAGGTCACTGCGTCCTCCAAAGCCTGTGGCGTCGCGGCGGCCCGCTTCCCAGGTCCCTGGAATTGCGTCACAACGATGTGGACGTTGCGGACCTTGAGCAGCGTTTGAACCATCTGATCGTACTGTTTATCGGCTAAGACCGCCAGGATAATGTAAACGTCATGCTGTTTAAAATGTTGCCGCAACAACTGGGTCATCTCGACCATGGCGGGCTCGTTGTGGGCCCCATCGATGGCAATCAACGGTTCGGTATTCAGTCGTTCGAACCGACCGGGCCAAGCCGTGTGCGCCAGCCCCTGCCGAATCTCAGCAATGTTGACCCGTTGCTTCTTGACCAGATGATACGTGATGAAGGCCGTTAAAGCCGTCGCCGCGTTATCAATTTGATACGGGCCTAACAAATCAATCTGAAGATGCCGCCAACGTCGGTCACCCCAAGCATAGGCAAAACGCTCGCCCCACTCGTCCTCCGGTTGATTCTTCACCTTGTAATCCCGATTCAGCGCGCAGACTTGCGTGTGGTTGGCCGCGGCCGTATCGTCCATGACCGCTAAGGCATCCGGCGTCAACCGACCCACGACCACGGGAACGTCGGGCTTAATGATGCCCGCCTTTTGTGCCGCAATTTTAGGAATCGTGTCACCCAAAATTTTCATGTGATCCATCCCAATCGTGGTGATCACCGAGACGACCGGCGTGATAATGTTGGTCGAGTCGTACAAGCCGCCCAGGCCAACCTCAACGACAACGATGTCCACCGGATGACTGGCAAAGTAACTGAACATCAGAGCCGTATCGATTTCAAATTCAGTAGGTCCCTCGGCCCCTAGCTCCGCGTCCAACTGCGCCACCACCGGTTCGATGCGTTGAACGTCGGCCAACAGGTCGGCATCACTGATGGGCTCGCCGTCGACACTGATGCGTTCATTGAAGCGCGTGATGAATGGCGAGGTAAAGGTCCCGACCGTGTTGCCCTCCGCCATGAACAGGTCCCGCAAAAAGGCCACGGTGGAGCCCTTGCCATTGGTGCCGGCCACGTGGATCATGGTCAGTTGCTCCTGTGGGTTCCCCAGCAACGCCATGAACTCACGCATCCGGTCCAACGTGGGCTTCTTTTTGAAGCGGTCCCGGCCGTGAATAAATTGTAGTGCTTCGGCGTACGTTTCAATCAAGTTAAAAACCTCCCGAGTAGTAGTCATTGCCTCCCAGTGTAGCAGATTTCCCCCGGGTGTGAACGGATAAATTGATTGTGTTTGTCGCCTTACCGGGTGGGCAAAATAGGCCGGAACGCTGGGGGCAGGACGCCCGAAGCCTGAGAAGCGGTCTTCGAGCTTGCTTTGAGCCTCCAAAACCGAGTCTCAAAGTCACCATTTCTCAGCTAAGCCCGCTGAGAAATCCCCCGGCTGAGCCTATTTTGCCCACCCTCACGGCTTACACAGTTATTTACCCATTCACTGTTTTTCGCCCCTTCCAGCTTTAAAAATTTACTTCTTAAATCACAAATACATACGAAATATCCGTCACACAAAACATAAACTCATGACTCTAGTCAGCATCGTCGCTAGTCTGGCTGTAAAACATCTAATCCCTTCACCAAGCAACGTAGTAAGTTAGTTCACCGTACTTAATCAATTTTACAGAAAACAAAAACCGGCACCAACTACTCATGAAGAGTCGTTGGTGCCGGAAATTTTAGTGATTTAAGAACTGTTCTGAAAACAAAACCCCCAGAGCAATCAGTCAACATAAGGAACAAACTAGATGGGTACGCCAGTGTAAGCCGTGAGGGTGGCAAAAATGGACTCAGCCGTGGGAATTCTCTTAACGGCGTAGTCGTTTAGAGAATTGGTGTCTTTGAGACTCGAACTTAGAGGCTCAAAGCAAGTCCGAAGACCGCTCTTTGGCTTCGGGCGTCCGCCCACAGCGTCACGGTCCATTTTTGCCACCCGGTAAGGCGCTGGCAAAAACCAATCTAGATTTGGGCCTTGATGTCGGCGAGGCGTTGCTTGGTGGCGGCTAACTTCTTCTCGTTATCCGCTTGCTTTTCCCGTTCAGCGTTAACCACGTCTTCTGGCGCGTTAGCCACGAAACGTTCGTTGCCTAACTTCTTGGTTGCCCGGTCAACTTCGGCCGTGTACTTGGCAACTTCCTTGTCCAAGCGCTTAGCTTCGTCGTTCAAGTCGACCAATTCGGCCAATGGCACGGAAACTTCGGCACCCGAGATCACGGAGGTCATGGCCAGCTTTGGTGCAGTCACATCAGCGCCCATTTCAAAGCCCTTTGGGTGAACGAACCGGTCGATGTAGTCGCGGTTGTTTTCAAAGACACTTTGTAATTGGGTATCGCTGGTCTTAATCTGCAGGTCGATTGGCGTGGACATTGGCGCGTTGGCTTCGGCCCGGATGTTCCGGACAGCCTTGATCAAGTCGATCAGGCTCGTCATGTCGTTTTCTGCCGTGGCGTTGTCAAATTCTGGGTGGTCGACTGGGTAAGCCGCCGTGACCAGGGATTGACCGTCATGTGGCATGGCTTGCCAGATGGCTTCCGTCACGAATGGCATGATTGGTTGCAGCAGACGTAAGGTTTGGTCTAAGACGTAAGCCAGCATGTCTTGCTTGTTGGCCTTAGCAGCGTCATCGTCGCCGGTCAGGACTTCCTTACTCATTTCGATATACCAGTCACAGAAGTCGTTCCAGATGAAGTTGTAGAGTGAACGCCCAGCTTCACCGAATTCAAACTTGTCAAACATTTCCGTAACGTGCTTAACCGTATCGTTCAAGCGGCTTAAGATCCACTTGTCGGTCAGGTCCCACTTGTCAGCGGCTGGCACAACGGGCTTGGTGTTCTCGCCCAAGTTCATGATGACAAATCGACTGGCGTTCCAGATTTTGTTGATAAAGTTCCAGGCGGCGTCCATCTTGTCATAGCTGAACCGGACATCTTGGCCGGCCGTTGAACCGGTAGATAAGAACCACCGCAGGGCATCGGCACCGTACTTGTCGATAACGTCCATTGGATCGATCCCATTGCCCAAAGACTTACTCATCTTGCGACCGTCTTCGGCCCGAATCAACCCATGTAAGAGCACGTGTTTGAACGGCTTCTTACCGGTAAATTCAAGGCTTTGGAAGATCATCCGGGAAACCCAGAAGAAGATGATGTCGTAACCGGTCACCAACGTGTCGGTTGGGAAGTAGCGTTTGAAATCAGCGCTGTCTTCGTTTGGCCACCCCATCGTGGAGAATGGCCACAGGGCACTGGAGAACCAGGTGTCCAAGACGTCAGGGTCTTGTTCCCAGTTTTCAATATCCTTAGGCGCTTCTTCGTCAACGTAGACTTCACCAGTCTTCTTGTTGTACCAGGCTGGAATCCGGTGGCCCCACCAGAGTTGACGGGAAATAACCCAGTCGTGGACGTTTTCCATCCATTGGGTGAAGGTGTGTTCGAACCGTTCTGGCACGAAATCAACCGCGTTGTCGCCCTCTTGGTTCTTGATAGCGGCTTCGGCAAGTGGCTTCATCTTCACGAACCATTGGGTAGACAGCCGGGCTTCGACTTGAACCCCGGTCCGTTCAGAATGCCCAACGGAATGGACGATTGGGTCAATTTTGATCATTAACCCTTGGTCGTCTAAGTCCGCAACCATGGCCTTACGCGCGTCGAAACGGTCCATCCCAGCATACTTGCCGGCGCGGTCGTTCATCGAAGCATCTTCGTTCATGGTGTTGATCCGTTCGAGGTTGTGACGGTTACCCACTAAGAAGTCATTTGGATCATGAGCTGGGGTAATCTTAACCATCCCAGTCCCAAAGTTGATATCAACGTATTGGTCAGCGATGATGGGAATTTCACGATTGGCTAATGGCAAGATAACCTTCTTGCCCACTAAGTCCTTGTACCGGTCATCGTCGGGGTTAACGGCAACGGCGGTATCACCCATCATGGTTTCAGGACGGGTCGTGGCAATTTCAATGTAATGCTTGCCGTTAAACGTGTAGTCTGGGTCGGCAAATGGGTATTTGACGTGGTAGAACGCACCCTTGTCGTCCTGGTGAATAACTTCGATATCAGATAACGCGGTCCGGGCTTGTGGGTCCCAGTTGATGATGTATTCGCCCCGGTAGATCAGGCCCTTCTTGTAGAGGGTAACGAAGACCTTCTTAACGGCGTCAGATAAGCCATCATCCAAGGTAAACCGTTCACGGGAGTAGTCCATGGACAGCCCCATCTTGGCCCATTGCTTGTGGATGGTTGCGGCGTATTCGTCCTTCCATTCCCAAACCTTGTCGACAAATTTTTCCCGACCTAAGTCGTAACGGGTAATGCCTTGTTCACGTAAGCGGGCTTCCACCTTGGCTTGCGTAGCGATACCGGCATGGTCCATCCCCGGAATCCAGAGCGTATCAAAGCCCTGCATCCGCTTTTGCCGAATGATCATGTCTTGTAAAGTCGTGTCCCAGGCGTGGCCTAAATGCAGCTTCCCGGTAACATTTGGTGGCGGTAAAACAATGGAATAAGGCGTGGCTTTCTTGTCACCACTGGGTTTGAAAACATCTTCATCAAGCCAAGTTTGGTACCGACCTGCCTCAACGGCGGTTGGGTCATACTTGGTTGGCATATCAATTTGCTTGTCAGCCATTTAAATCAATTCCTTTCTTTCTGGCGAAGTTAACGTTTGACGGGACAAAAAAATCTCCGTCCTAAAAAATTAGGACGAAGATTCTTCGCGGTACCACCTAAATTGGGCGTTTATGCCCCACTTAACTTCTTTGTTAACGGAGAGTGCTCCGGTCCGGGCTTACTGTTGGTTCAGCCCGGCAGCTCGCAAGCTACGTTCACGTATAGCCATCCACCGGTTTCCAGCAATTCCGGCTCTCTGCGAGGATGTTCTAACGCTACTGACTTGTTCAACGCTACTTTCACATAGTTTACGCAATTTTAGCCTAAAGGTCAACTCGTGAGACTAATTTTTCCAGCGCATCGATGGCGGCCAGGTAATCTGGTTCTTCCGTTTGTTCCTTGACGATTTGACGGTAAACAATCTTGCCGGCGTCGTCGATGATCCAGATGGACCGTGCCAGGTTCCCCAGGTTCGGAACGTACAGACCCATTTCGTAGCCAAACGACAATTCTTCGTCAGACAACAAATCAACGTTCTCAACGCCCTGAGCGGCACACCAGCCGGTCTGTTCCGCGATTGAGTTATTTGAAATCGTGGCAAACCGGGCATCTGGATAGTGATCCGCTTGCTGGGTAAACTTCCGTGTCTGAATCGTGCATACTGGTGTATCCAGGTCAGGCACAACGCTGATCAAAGTAACTTTCCCAACTAAATTAGCCGTCTTAACTTTGTTATTGTCTTGATCGAATACCTTAAACTTTGGTAACTGATCCCCGACTGCTGGCAAGGTGCCGGACAGTGAGAATGTATCGCCGAGTCGTGTGACTTCCACGCAGATCAACCCCTTCAAGTTGTTTATCGGCCTAACGCCGATTGATTGCTTCAATTATCACGCAACATAGGGGGTCCTGACAAGCGATTTGAGTTAAAATCACGAAAAAGACAAAATTGCGTTTTAACCTAGACCGAACCGGGAATATCGTTGCTGTGGCAAGGACAGAAAATTTATGATTAACCGTGATTCGCTACCGCTTGCTGAGCCAGTTGAACAGTCCCCACTGAACCACGTAGACCAGTAAGACGATTGCCCAGAACAGGCCGTAATTTCCCTTCACTATAAAAATAGCTACCAGTAAAATCAATGATAACGTTAGATTAATGAGCCATTTGGCCTTCTGGTGGTTCACCGTCGACTCCTCCAAAATTTTCTTTAGATTACTCGTTCAGCTTACCATGCTAACAGCTCATCTCAAAGTAATTTCGCCTATAAATATAGTATAAAGTTAATTATATTTATAGGTGTCACTAACACTGTTAAATTCTATCCTAATTCAAACTAAAACGCCCTAAGACTGTGCCCAGAGCGCTTGGGTATTTACCTTAATGTATTAACCTGCTTAGAGATTTCCGCATTAACCGCTTCTCGCTCGCCTTCCACCAATTGCACACTACTTTCAATCGTCGTGAACCCAATCGTAATGTTTCGGGCCAATCCTGCATGTTGTCGCTTAGAACCAAAAAACGCTTTAAACTCAGCCAAGCGATTGGCCGTATGGAAGGTCTCCGCCGTTAATGTAATCACGTAGGCCAACTGCGCCTCCCCACCTAAAGTCTTTGCTAGCCAGTACCAGCTCTCTCGTAACCAGTCCCAAGCCAGTTGTTCCCCCTGTGGGTTAGACAATAAGCCGCTATACCAAAACAAGCTATCTTGTGGCTTGACCACGTTAACATCCCGTAAATAGGTCACCAATTGCGCTAACATTTTTTTGTCTGACGTCGCCAATAATGCAGCCCCCAGGTCCTTTTGATAATTGGCCTCAGTCGCTTTTTGATAGCCAGTTAGGAATTTCTCGAAAAGTTCTGAACGGCAGAAATTAACCATTTCATTTCTTAAAATGTGCTTCCGCGTGGTCGCCGGTAAATCAATCAAATGCGCATGATTTTTGTCAAACAACTGGTGCGCTGTGGCAATGGCTTCTCCGTCTTCCCCATACAAGGCCGCCCGAATCACCATCGATCTCACGACTTGGTCATCCAGCGTGTCTGTTTCTTTCGGCTGCCAGCCCAATCGTGTGACCTGTTTCGTACTTAATTTCTTAAAATACGATTTGAGCTGTTGCTCTTCTGGCGAACCAGGTGTGACAAATCGTTTCAAGCTATTCGCAATGTCGTAAAGAATGGTCAACACGTTGGTTGCACGACTATCTGCAAACCTAGGTAACAGGGTCACTAACTCAGCATAGGAAAGTTGACCACCTTGCGCCAACAACTGTAAGTCTTGTAACAACTGGCGCTGGGCCGTGTCATCCAGTGACGCCACATTTGCTAAAATATCCGCCATCAGTGTCTCATCATACTTCACAACGACATGTGACTGATTACCCACGTTCAGACGCAAGGGTTGTCCATTGGCCTGTCGACAAGCCTGATAGTCAGCCACAGCAATTTCTTTTTGCGCCATGAGCGCTGGTACTTCTGGATAATTGCTTGCCAACGGGATTTTCCATTGACGACCATGGTCGGCCCCTTGTCCAATGAAGAACTGCTGTTGCGTGATGTGTACTTGATTATCGCGCAATGTCACCGAAAGAACCGGATACCCCGGCTGTTCCAACCACGGCACCATGATTGCCGCAATATCTTGACCAGAGGCTTGACTCAATGCTGACCACAAATCAGCGCCAATGGCATTAGCATACTGATGCGCCGCAAAGTAATCTTTTAAACCTGTGCGCAACGCTTGATCTCCAATCAGCTGACGGGCCATCGTCAACAAACGTGCACCCTTGGCGTACACAATCGCAGAATCAAAACTAGATTCAATCTCAGCTGGATTTGCAACCTGAAAATGAACCGACTGAACACCATCCGTCGCGTCCCGTTTCAGCGCCATCGGAACATCATCCGTCTGAAACATATTCCAAGCGTCCCACTCCGGCTCCAGTGCGTCGAGCGCCACATACTCCATCATATTTGCAAAACTTTCATTGAGCCACAAATCATCCCACCAGGACATTGTGACCAGGTCGCCAAACCACTGATGAGCTAACTCATGGGTAATCACGGTTCCCACAAACATTTTTCTATCAAATGTGACGTTAGCCAAATTGAGTAGTATCAGCTCTTCTCGGTAGGTCACCAATCCCCAATTTTCCATCGCCCCCATCGCAAAATCAGGCAAGGCCACGTGCCAAGAGTGTTTGAGGGGATAGGGTGTTTGAAAATAATCTTCATAAAACGTAATCGTACGGGTCGCAATCATCAAGGCAAAATCGAGTTCGGCCGGTTGATGGACCTTCGTCGCAAATATACCTACTTGAACACCACTCTTGGTTGTCGCCATTTTCTTTTGCAAATCGCCGAAGACAAACGCAATCAGGTAAGTTGACATCCGTAATGTTTGTTCAAAATAATGGATTCCCTGCTCACATTTAAGCTCGGGCATGTTACTCAAAATCGTCTCGCCCGCATGTTCATCGTATTTAATGGCCAGACTGAAGGTTGCTTTGGCGGCTGGCTCATCGACACAAGGAAATGCTTGCCGAGTGGCGGTTGCTTCGAATTGCGTCCCCACCAGTTGTTTCTTCTGGCCATTTACTTCGTAATAAGAAGGATAAATCCCCATCATCGTATCAGTCAGCTGTGTTGTATATGAAATAGTTAACGACACCGGTCCAGAATGGTCCAATGTCACCTGTAATAATTCGGTTTCATCATCAGTGACAAAAGCTCTCGACTGACCGTTCTCCGTGACTGTTAGGATCTTCAAGAATTTCTGGTTAAGCAAAAGCTGATTTTCGCTGGCGTTTCCTTGCACGATAACTGTCCCATTAATTTTCTTGGCCTCACGGCTGATGTCCAGCCGAATATCATAATGTTCCGGTTGAAATTGTTGTACTAAATGAACGCTACTAGTCATTTGTCCGCCTCCGTTTTGATAGAAAACAACTGTTAACGTAATCCCCTTTATCAGACTATAACACCTTAAAGTATATCCCCTCCTTTTGAAGGTATAAATTTCATCTGATTAATCCATTGCTAATCCCAACAAGGATTCCAGCACTAGTTTCTATATAGCAATTTCCGTTCACAAAACCACTAATGTCATTCGCCAAAAATCATTACAAAAACAAAAAAAGGACCATGCCAACCGGCACAGCCCCTCTCAAATTCTGGTTAAAGTAATTCTGCGAAGACATCTTCGTTTTGGTTCAGGTAGTTGTCCCCTGGCCGGATTTCCGTTACGGTAATCCCGTCGAGTGCTTCCTGCATCAAGCCCTCCACGTCAATGTACCCTTCGTACTTCCGGGACTTTTCCAAGTCGGGATGCGTCTTGGGTGCTGGTGGCGTGAAGATGGTACAGCAGTCTTCGTATGGCAAGATAGACAGGTCATAGGTGTCGATATCTTCGGCAACCTTGATGATTTCCGTCTTGTCCATGGACAGCAGTGGCCGCAGGATTGGCATGGACGTCACATCATTGATGGCCGCCATACTTTCCAACGTTTGTGAAGCCACTTGGCCCAGAGACTCCCCGTTAAAGATTCCCTTGGCGTGCCGCTTCTCCGCAATCGCTGCCGTCAACCGTAACATCAGGCGACGTTGGACCGTCATCAGGTAACCCTCGGGCACCTTTTCCTTGATGGTCTCTTGGATCTTGGTAAATGGCACCTGGATGAATTGAATTCCCCCAGAGTAGCCGGCCAACCGCGCCGTCAGTTCCTTGGCCTTGGCCAAAGCTTGTTCAGAAGTGTATGGCGGACTGAAGAAGTGCACCATATCAATCTTGACCCCACGACGAAGGGCGTAGTAAGACGCAACGGGTGAGTCGATCCCACCAGAAAGCATCATGACGGCCTTACCACCGGTCCCAACGGGCAGCCCGCCGGCACCATGAATCGTTTCGCCGGACAGGAAGACCCCGTTCATCCGCACTTCGACCCGTAACTCCAGGTCGGGGTGCTTCATTTGAACGGTCAACCCCGGAACGCCTTCAAGGACCGCATCCCCAAGGATCCCGTTCATTTGGTAGGTATCATATTCAAATTCTTTGTCTTGCCGCCGGGTGTTGATCTTAAAGGTCATGCCTGGCTTGAAGACTTCTTTGACCATGGCAATCGCCGTGGCTTTAATTTCGTCAATATCCTTATCAACCTTGACCGAAGGCGAGAAGTTTTCGATCCCGAAAACGCCCTTCAGCCGGTTCATAACGGCTTCTGAATCCGCCCCATTTAAGGTAACGTGCAAGCGGTCGTGTTGGGCCCGAATTTCCAGACTGTCAAACGTGCTGAGCGCCTTGCGGACATTTTGCCCCAGCTGCTTGATAAAGTCTTTCTTGTTCTTCCCTTTCGTTGACAGCTCGCCGTAACGGACCATAATTTCGCTGTATTCCATTGCGCGACCCCTTTCGTGATTTAGCTTAACTTGGCAAACTGCGTGTACAGTTCATCAAAGACTTGGTTAAATTTTTCGGCTTCCGCCATGGTGTTGTGTTCGTCCAATGAAATCCGCACGGCGCTGGTGGCAATCCCATCGTCGACCTTCATGGCCTGCAGCGTGCTGGATTCGACGTGCTTTTTAGAAGAGCAAGCACTGGTCGTTGAAATGTAGATGTCGTGTTCCTCAAAAGCATGCACGATGGTTTCACCCCGGACGCCGGCAATCGCAAAGCACAGAATGTGGGGAGCGAAGACGGGCAAATCCTTAGAGAAAATCGTCACGTTCGGGAAGCTCTCGACGTGGTGTAAGATGGCCAACCGAATCTCACGTTGGCGCTTGACCTTAGCGGATTCATCGGCCAATAACAACCGTAAAGCCTTGGCCATAGCGGCAATGGCGGGCAGGTTTTCGGTCCCGGAACGCAGATTCCGTTCCTGACCCCCACCGGCCATCAGTGGCGTAATGGTCCGACCTTGGCGTTTGTACATGAACCCGATACCGCGAGGCGCATGGAACTTGTGCCCAGAGAACGTCACAAAGTCGACCCGGTCGTTAAAGATCTTGTCGGCTAAGCCCTTCCCAATCCCTTGAACCGCATCGATATGCCAGTGAATCCGTGGGAAGTCCCGCAGGACATCGGCGATTTCATCGAGGGGTTGGATGGCCCCAATTTCATTATTGACGGCCATCGTGGACACCAGAATCGTGGTGGGCTTGATAGCGGCCCGTAAGTCCGCAGCGGACACCCGGCCATTTTCATCAACGGGCAGGTAAGTGACTTCAAAGCCTTCCTGCTTCAGTTGTTCCATGGAATTGTGCACGGCTGGATGTT
Source organism: Levilactobacillus sp. FUA 3915 (assembly GCF_044053135.1). NCBI lineage: Bacteria > Bacillati > Bacillota > Bacilli > Lactobacillales > Lactobacillaceae > Levilactobacillus > Levilactobacillus sp. FUA 3915. Next base: position 96,772 of record NZ_CP168704.1, read on the forward strand.
CCACTTCGGTGGTGATCAGGTGGTTCCCAAATTCCTTCTTAGCCATCGCGGTACCCTTAATGGCCCAGTTGTCGCCTTCGGTACCCCCACTGGTGAAGAGAATTTCACTCAGCTTGGCACCAACCAGGTCAGCGATTTGCTGGCGGGATTGTTCTAACAGGTTGAATGCCTGTTCACCAAATTTGTGCAAACTTGATGGGTTCCCCCAGTAATTCTGGCTGACCTTCGCGTAAGTATCAACCACTTCGGGCGCTGCCTTGGTGGTTGCACTGTTATCAAAATAAATCATGCTGAACCCTCTTATCTTCTTCTATTGGTTCGACTCCGATAGAAATTCTTTCTCATTATAAACACAAATCCAGCGAACCACAAGCCTTTGCCCCCTGGGCATTTCGTTGAAAGGGGTTTCACTTTGACCGAAAAAAGAAGCCTCACTGGATGGGGTCCGAGTGAGGCTTTCTCGATTTAATTGTTGTCTTCTAACCGTCGCTTGGGCTTAGCCGTTCCCTTACGGTCGTAGTAGGCGTCTTCTAAACGCTTGTATGACCCGGGTTCAACTTCGTTCAAGACCGTCGCAATCGTTTCCAGGGCCTGAGCGTATTCGAACTTCTTTTCAAATAAGTTCTCGGCCTTTTGACTAGCCTCGGCCACGTTATCGTGACTGGTCTGGTAACGGTTCGCATACTGTAACAGTTGTTCGGCTAATTGTGAGCTGTCAATCAAATCATCCGTCTTTTCCTGGAGCGTGTCCAGGTCCGTTTGGATGATCAATAACTGCTTGGTGATCCGCTCCATGTCAATCTGGGGCTGATCCATATCGGTCGCCAGTTGGGCCACTTCATCCCGCACTACAAAGAAATAATCCAAGTAGGCTTGGGGAATGCCGGGCAGATTCAGGTTCTCAACTTGCCGCCGCAAACTGTGGAGGTTGAAGTCAAACTGTTGTAAGGTGTCACGCGCCTGCCGCTCTTCGTCGGCCAACCCGGCCACACTCTTCAAAATGTCTGCCTGTTGTTCTTCGATTTGCTTGAGTTCCTTCTCCTGTTGATTCTGGTGTTCCAGCACCTGGGAGAACGTGGCCGTCTTACCGGTCAACGCCTGAACATCTTGTTGGTAAATGCCATCGATGCCCCGCAGCTGTTCGTTCAACTCCCGGGCCGTTTCCAACTCCTGGTGGTCCAACGTATAGTTCTGGCTCAACCGATCCAACTCATTTAACAGGGAGTGGCTTTGGTTTTGCGCGTGGGCAATGAACTTGGCAACGCGGTCCAGATTCGTTTCAACCGGGTCCTTGGCGTCCATTTCCGTTTGCATCAGGTCGTAAATTTGGTCGATTTGTTTAGCAATCCGGTCATTGACGACCTTCGCATCCTCGGGCCGCAAATCATTTAATGTGTTTAAATTATCTTTGACATGTTCTTCAGCGTCATGAATCAGGCCGGGAACATCTTGATCACCGAATTGATAATGTTCGTTACTCAGCTGTTGGAAGCCACCGGTTAGTTCTTTGATTTGATCCGGGTAAACTACGGTCAAATCCTTATATAATGGCGGAATGGCTGCAATCAAGTCTTCCAAGTTTGTCGTATCCTCTTGGAGTTGGGTCAACACGTCCGCAGCCCGCTCGTGGTCCCCTTCTTGGGTCAAACGGGTAAACGTATCAAAGTTCCCCTCAAGTTGGCCTAAGCGTTCCTCTAAGCCATCAATGCTGGGGCCAAACGCAAAGTTTTTAGCCAACAACGTTTTCCGCAGGTCTTGGTACTTCTTTTCCAAGTCGCGGACGGCTTCACGGTGTTGCTTATCAACTTCCTGTAAGCTGGCCAGTTTGGCCTGAACGTCTTGCACCAACTCGTCAGTCTGTTTAACCAGCAACGTAATCTTGGTCAGCCGCTGGCGCAGTTGTATCAGGTTCACACCACGTGAGTCCTTCAGTAATTGGGTCAATTCCTGGTCAATGCGCTTGAAACGGTTCTCAGTGATGTCCTGATAATCCGCTTGTAGTTGCTGGAACTGCTCCAAAGACTGGCCCGTCAGGCTTAATTGCCCAACCAGCTTCAGTTCATCCGCCAAGGGAATTGCCACCATCGACGCCTTTTTTGTGGTTAACGCAACAACTTGTTTGCGAATACGCTGCTGGTAAACCAGCACACCCACGTAGACGACAATCGCAAGTATCACGATTCCAATCAACACACCTACCATAATTGACCCCATCCTTCATCAGCATTTCATCATTTAACGAGTTGCAAAATAACTCGGTTCATTTTACAATTTAATCTAATTTCGATTATAGCATAAGTCACGCCTAGGCTTCACTACGTTTTCACGATTCCCTTAACGTTTTCCCTATATTCGAACATTTTATTCATTAAACTTTGGAGGCCTTTCTATGAGTGATGCAATTAATCCATTAATCACCGAACAAATTGACGCTTTGTTATATGAGGAAACGAACCTCGTCGCCAACCTATCCAACGCCGCTGCACTCCTCAAGCAAACCTTGACGGACGTGAACTGGGCGGGCTTTTACCTGTATCAGGCGGCCACGGACGACTTGATTCTTGGCCCCTTCCAGGGCAACGTCGCCTGCGTTCATATTGAAAATAACCACGGCGTGTGTGGCACCGCGTTAGCGACCCAGGAAGTCCAACGAGTTGCCGATGTCCACAAATTTGCTGGCCACATTGCCTGTGACTCTGCCAGTAATGCCGAGGTCGTCGTTCCCTTAACCTTGGCCGATGGCACGAAGCTGGGCGTCATGGACATCGACTCCCCCAGCATCGACCGGTTCAGCGCGGCAGATCAGGCCGTTTTGGAAGAATTCGCCCGGGTTCTGTTGAAACACGTTGACAAAGCATAGTACTTCAGGTTATACTGCTCGTTGTGTAAAATAATGCAGCGATAAGTGGTAAGCTCGTCAACAGATTGTTGCCGTTACATTGGTTCAGGAAGTAACCTGCGGCTGCATACGGTGAAACCTGCAAAGCAACCTGCACGAATACTAAACTTATATACAGCTTATTTTACTCCAAATAATATTTTATTGGAGGAACTATCTATGTCTCGTTACACTGGCCCAAGCTGGCGCCTTTCTCGTCGTTTAGGGGTATCCCTTTCCGGCACTGGTAAAGAATTAAACCGTCGTCCTTACGCACCTGGTGATCATGGTCAAGGACGTCAAAAGAAGCTTTCTGAATACGGTACGCAATTGCGTGAAAAGCAAAAGCTCCGGTTCACTTACGGCATGACTGAACGTCAATTCTACAACTTGTTCAAGCGTGCCGGCAAGATCTCTGAAGGTACCCATGGTACGAACTTCTTAATCTTGCTCGAACGTCGTCTGGACAACATGGTTTACCGTTTAGGTTTGGCTACGACTCGTCGTCAAGCTCGTCAATTGGTTAACCATGGTCACATCACCGTTGATGGTAAGCGCGTTGACATCCCTTCATACGAAGTCGAAGTTGGCCAAATCATCTCCGTTCGTGACAAGTCTAAGGACATGACTATCATCAAGGGCGCTGTTGAAGCCGTTGTTGGTCGTCCACAATACGTCGAATTCGACGCTGACAAGCTGGAAGGTTCCCTTACCCGCTTCCCTCAACGTGAAGAATTAGATGCAGAACTTGACGAATCTCTTATCGTTGAATACTACAACCGTTAAGATTAATTCTGACTGGTTTAGAAAAGGTCTCGCCTTTGGCGGGGCCTTTTTATTTTGGAAATTTATTTGTGAGATGACTGCCTGTAGACTGGCACATCATCGAATGCCCCTTTAATTCCTTTGAGTTGAAAATGATGGCCTTTTCTGACCAGTTTGTACATAATGTTTCTACCAGGCCACAAGCCAATCTTCTTCGCGTACCCTTTTAAAAAGTAGGTGTTCTTCGTGTGCTTATAAAAAGGATGATAAACCGTCACGGTCGGCATCCCCATATGACCAACGCCAAACTCATGCTTAGTAGCAGAAAAATCAGTCCATCCGATATTGACATGCTTATTTTGAACGCCCTTGTTATACCAGTCTCCCCGAACCGCTTTGGGCGTCCCCTTTTTCCAAGCAGATGCATTAACCGTTGTTGGCACGGTTAGTCCCACCCCTAGCAATGGGATAGTTAATGCAATGACCATCTTAGCAATTTTCATCATCTTTCCTCCATCCTGTTATGGGTTAAGTATACTGCTGGTAACACCGTGTTGAAATGATATTTTTCAAAGATAATCAAAAAGCGATGACCAGCTTCTCAAATTTAAAAGTCTGGTTATCGCTTATATAAATTTTATAATTGTTTCGCTTTACGATTTCTCAGCATTCTCTGCCGACGTCACCCGTTTCGGTTTCAACTGTACGTCGAACACGTCCAGGAAGAACGCCACCAGTGGCACCCCGACAATCAGACCCCAGGCGCCAAAGAGTTGTTCACTGACAATCAAGGCAATGAACGTCACGAAGATCGGCAGGTTCGTGGCGTTGGCCATTAACCGGGGATGCAGGAAGTAGGATTCAAACATGTGAATCAAGATGACCAGCACTAAGACCTCGACGACGCGAATCAGCCCACCAGTCAGGAAGGCCACGATGGTCAGCGGAATCAGGGAAATCAGCACCCCGGCAACCGGAATCAGTCCCAGGAAGAAGACCATAATCCCTAAAATCAGTAAGCTAGGCATCCCAATGATCCACAAGCCCAAAACCATCAGAATTGTGTTGATGGTACAGATAACCAGCTGCGTTTCCAATACCGTGCCAAAAATGTTCACGAATTTCAGAATCAACTGGCCCATCGGCACAAATAGACTGGCAAAACGACTCTTGGTAAAGGCGTGGACAAAGGTCTGCAGCTGAAATTTCGTCAGGTTAAAAATAAACCCGAAGAAGAACGCTAACAGTATCGTCTCAACGCCCGAACTGAAGCGAGACAACTGCCCCATCCCACTGGTCAGTAAGTTTTTTCCATTGCTGATGACCGACGCATTTTGCGACAGGTTCTTGATCAGTCTGGTCAACTCACTCTGCAACTGGGGATATGTATCAATTAATTTATCAATCGTGTTCGGCAGGTTTGAGGCCTCCGACACCAGCGGCGGAATGATCTGTGAAAAGGCCGCCACCAAAATTCCCAGAAACAACACGTACACCAGCAGTGTCGCCCACAAGTGATGCAGGTGCAGGTGCCGCTCGATGCCCACGATTGCGGCATTCCCCAGATAAATGAAGATCACCGTAAACAAGGCTAGTGACAAAAAGGCGTGCGCCTGCCACGCAATAAAAATCAGCAAGATTAACGCGATGTACATCATCGTCAGCGGGTTCTGCCACACCCGTTTTAGAAACGCTACCACAAAAACTCCCCCTTCAAGCTGGGGCCATGCCGCCAACTGGCGCATCCCCTGGTAAACTCCGATTATTTTGAGCTTACCGCTAAACTAAATCCGAATCAATTGATCATACAGCGGCAACAGTGCGCGCACCGTATCCTGAATCGTCTGGACCTGTTGCGCGGGCGTCCCCGTGAAGAAGTCACTGCCACGCAGAAAGTTGCGACCAACCTGCCACTCCGCGTGTTTCTGCGGCTGCATGCGCATCAGTTCTTGATAAGTCTCCCGCGTCAACGGCTGCCCACAATTTTTATCCGTGTGGTCCCCGCCGCATTCAAAACCAGCGGGCAACTGCATCACCGTATCCTCTTTGAGACTACTCAGTAAGGCCTGACGATTCTTGGCCTCCTGCAACACGGTCAACCAGATGAAGAACCGGTCGTCCCAGAACCCTACCTCAATGTGCGGCAACATTTTATACCCCCGTTTGGACGTACTAAATGCCACCCAGGTGTCTGGCGGTGGATTCTTAGACCGCCGGCGATGCAACGAGATGTGATCGTAGATGGGCACGGCCAGTTCAGCGAAAACGGGTGCGAGGTCCGCCACCGTTGCCGTAAACTTCGGGTCGATCTGCGCCCGAATCTTGCCCAATCGTCCGGGTAGCGTTTGGTCGTCCCACACGTGAAAATCTTGGTCCTGATACATGCTGAAGCCCCCTTCCTAAACGTCTTTTCTATTCCATGGTATACTTATGGGACTAACTTGAAAAGAGGGAAACCAATGGCTGAGAAGAGTCAAATGGAACAACATTTACAAAATTCTGTCTATGGGACACCGAAAATCAATCCTGACGAGCAACGCCATTACCTGGGCACCTTCCGTGAGCGAGTCTCACTGGCCATGACGATTGCTGAAGTCACCGACCGGCAAAGCCTGGATGCGTTCATCACGGAAATTTCTGCGCACCCGGACTACCAGGTTATTTTTAATGGTCACATTAACCAGACCGACCTCGCGCCCTACCTCAAGCTGGCGAGCCAACACAACCTCAAATTTACGATCAAACAGGACACCATCTACGGCGTCAATGATACAGACCTTGGCCTAGTGGTGGCCAGTGACGAGGCCATCAATCAAAATCCCATCAGCCTTGCTAAAAAGTATCCGGCCAAAACACCAACCGATTCAACGTCTGCACCTAAGAAAAATTGGTTCGATAAACTACTCGGCCACTAAGAAAGGAGTCTCATTTTTGGCACAACAACCCTTAGCCTACCGCATGCGGCCCCAGCGCCTCGAAGACGTCGTGGGCCAACAGGACTTAGTCGGTCCCGGCAAAATCATTGCCCGCATGGTGGCGGCTAAACTACTATCTTCTATGATTCTCTACGGGCCGCCGGGCACCGGGAAGACCAGCATCGCCAGCGCGATTGCCGGGTCGACGAAGTATGCCTTTCGCAAATTAAATGCGGCCACCGATTCCAAAAAAGATCTCCAAATCGTGGCTGAAGAAGCCAAGATGAGCGGCACCGTCATCCTGCTCCTGGACGAAATCCACCGACTGGATAAGACCAAGCAGGATTTCCTGCTGCCACACCTGGAGAGTGGACGCATCATCCTGATTGGAGCGACCACCGAAAATCCCTACATCAACATCAACCCGGCCATTCGGAGCCGGACGCAAATTTTCGAGGTCCACCCGCTATCGCTAGACGACATCAAGACCGCGCTTCATCGTGCCATGGCCGACGAGGTTCGCGGACTCGGCAAACTCAACCTAAACGTTGACGACGAGGCCTTGAACTTCATGGCCGGTGCCACCAATGGTGACTTGCGGAGCGCATTGAACGGTCTCGAACTGGCCGCCCAGTCGACGCCTCCAGCCGACGATGGCGAGATTCACGTGACGCTTGAAGTCGCCGAGGCCTGTTTTCAGCGTAAGGCCCTGGTCGGCGATAAAAATGGTGATGCCCATTACGATGTCATTTCTGCCTTTCAAAAATCCATTCGGGGTAGTGATACCGACGCCGCGCTCCACTACCTGGCTCAACTGGTGGCAGCTGGCGACCTCCCGTCTATCTGTCGGCGCCTGATGGTCATTGCTTACGAAGACATTGGCATGGCCAATTTGCCAGCCGCCGCCCGTACGGTTCAAGCCGTACAGGCAGCCCAACAATTAGGCCTGCCAGAGGGGCGCATCCCCCTTGCCGACGCGGTGATTGAGCTCTGTCTGTCACCAAAATCCAATTCCGGGATTGCGGCCGTGGATGCCGCCCTGGCCGATGTGATGAACGGACACAACGGCGCGGTCCCCGACCGATTGAAGGATGCGCATTACAGCGGCGCAAAAAAATTAGGTCACGGCAATGCTTACCAGTTCCCCCATGACTTTCCGGGTGACTGGGTCAAACAACAATATTTACCCGACGACCTTAAGCACGCTGAATACTATCACCCCAAGACTAATGGCCGTTTTGAAAGTCAGTTGGCCGAACAATATCGGCGTCTTCTGCAAGCAAACCGACAGTGACTAATTGAAATTTTAATATTTATATGCTACTATACAGATGGTTCTAAGGTGTACGCGTTGTCTCACTACAAGTTGCCGATCAAGTAATCTATAAACGGGATCGCAAAATGCTGGAAAAGATGACATGCCTTTTCACTTGGAAGTCAGACGTTCTAGCTAGCTTTCCCCCCTGCATTGTCATCGCGGGTCAACATGACTAGACAATTAACGGCACCACTTAGATCATCCAAAGCTCTGCTTTGAAGGCCATTCCTTTGAATGGCCTTTTTCTTTTGTCTTCGTTGTCCTTGACCTGTTCTACTGGTTCGGTTCCGGGTCACCTGCGGCTGTCAGGCATTCCGCCTGCTATGGGGAACGGTCCCAGCCTGTGGTGCGGTCTGGAACCTCGCCTTTGAGCCCAAGGTACGGTCTCAAAGGTCGTCCCGTGCTCTAGGCTGAGTAACCCCCTCAGCCAAGACCACCGACACAGCTGACTCCATGTCTGACCTCCTCCGGTAACCCGGAACCACGCACTAAAACAGTCAGTCAATTTCAATTCTCTAAGTCTCTGCTGATTATCCAGCGAGCTTCACCGCATTGAGATTATCCTTCTAGCTTTCTTTAAATGACGAAAAAACTTTCCATAGTTCAAAACTAAAGTATCTTTTCCAATCCACCCACAGCGTTAGGGTAACCACCCTAACAGCCGTAGAATCAACAAGGTTCACGTGTCTCAAAGGTCATCCCGTGCTGTAACGACTAACACCACCGAGACAGGCAGCTGCGTAACTGACCTCCTCCGGTTACACGGACCCCAGCACCTGACCAGACGAGCGTCATAGCCGTCAAAGGACCAGTCGCATCAGACTTTTACTCGGAACGCATGTATAATCACCACTGCTAATCAGCAGTATATAGTATGCCCTCGCATAACATAAAGTTTCATTATCCCATCACACAAATGTGGTAACCTCCGGGAACTCAGCAACATCAGTTGAGAAACCAACTTACGCAGAAGAAAATCCTCACGGTTGTGGCGCTCACAATTTCAGCCGTGAGGGCAGAAAAAATGGACTCAGCCGGGGGAATTTAATCCGTGGACTCGCCACAGATTAAATTGGTGTTTTTGAGACGCGCTCTATGAGGCTCAAAACAAGTCTGGAGACCGCTCTTTGGCTCGGGACGTCCGCCCCTCGCTTCCCAGTCCATTTTTTCTGCCCAGTAAAGCGTGGTAAAAATCCAGCTTCCCCAGAAGAAAAACACCACGTGATTGTGGTTAACCCACTATATCAGCCGTGAGGTCGGCGAAAATGTGCTCAGCCGTGGGATTCTTCGAGGGACCCACTCGAAGAATGGCGTCTTTGAAACACGTGCTTTTCGTGGTTCAAAGCGAGCTTCAAGACCGCTCTTTGGCTTGGAGCGTCCTTCCCCAGCGTTCCGGCACATTTTCGCCGACCGGTAAGGCGCGGTAAAAAACCAAAGTAATCCCCACAAACCCGTGGTGATTTTAAGGGCTGAATCGGGTATACTTAGTCACACAGTACCGAATTTTTAAGGAGGACCCATCTCTTGGCCATTACGATTTTAATGATTTGTTACACCCTGCTCGCTCTTGGTATCGGCTGGTACTTTTACAGTCACCGGAACCGAGCTTTCCTAGTTTTCCATCCCGAATCATCCCCAGCACTCAGCCGGGTTCTCAACGTCGGCGGCATCCTGATGATATTGATTGGGATCGTCTCCGCCGTTGCCACAATTATGAATAATACCATTTTTATTTCCGGTGTCTTGCTAGTGGGGGTCATCGTGGTGATCACGCTGCAACTCATCCTCGCCCACTGGCTGCCCAAGGGGTAACCGGTTACACTTTTCTACGATTTTTCACCATTTCGCTTTTTATTTGCCGACAAATAACGTATGATAAGAGTATAAAGTAATGAGAGGTGAACAATATGTTACAACAATACAAGCACATTTTAGTCCCAGTTGATGGTTCCTACGAAGCCGAATTAGCTTTCAAGAAAGCGGTCGCTGTGGCTAAGCGTAACGATGCTGATTTACATCTCGTTCACGTTGTTGATACGCGGGCTTTCCAAAACATTTCCAGCTTCGATACCAGCATGGTTGAACAAGTCACGGAAACGGCAAAGAAGACGCTGGACAAGTACGTGGCTGATGCGAAGGCTGATGGCCTGCAAAGCATCGACTACGCCATTGAGTATGGGGCACCTAAGACCATTATCGCACGGGACGTTCCTCGGGATAATGACACTGATTTGATCATGATTGGGGCAACTGGTTTAAACGCCGTTGAACGCCTCTTGATTGGTTCCGTTACCGAATACGTTACTCGGACCGCTGTTTGCGACGTTATCGTCGTTCGGACCGACCTGAATAACCAACCGGCTAAGGTTACCCACCCCGAAGCTTAATTTAATTTTTGATGATTCCGCACGTCGCTGTTGATCAGCGGCGTGTTTTTTTGCGCAAAAAAAGACCGGCTACCGAATTCCTCCGATTGCTGGTCTGCTAAATTTTAACTTAATCTGCGAACACGGATGAACCTGCGGCCGGTGCCAACCGTTCCTGTAAAGGAATGTTGTGCGTCACCAGGGCCAACGTCTTGGCAATCATCAGACTGCGTTTGGCGGCCGTCTTGGCCATCAGAGCCTGTTCTGCCTGTCCCTTGACCTCGTACAAGACATCGATCAGGTAAAGCGAGGCTTGGCGTTTCACGGCCTCTAAGGCGGACTCAACACTTTCAACCACCAGTTGGGGTTGTTGGAGCGTCAAATACATTTGGGCAATCTGATAACGCGCCCAAACCAGGCGTTTGAAATCAATCTCATCGTGCCACTCGAAATCATCAAGGTAGCTAACGGCCTCACCTAAGTAGTAACGGGCCTTGTCCAGTTCCTCACGCTTCAAGTACGCAGCGGCCATCCCCACGTTGCCCACGATGGCGTACAGGTCCCAAGGCATCTGGTAAGACCGGTGCAGTAACAGGTTGAAGTGAAAAATCGCTTCGTCTGGCCGGCCATGCGCCCCGAGTTCAATGAACCCGCGGTAGTAATGGTACCGTTCACGATCAAAGGCCGTGGCGACCTCATTCATATCGATCTCTTCTAGGGAATCCGCCGCCGCGGTATAGTCACTCCGCCGAATTGCCAAGGAGATTTCATCAAATTGTTCGTCCATGCTACTGCCCACCCCGGCCAACACGTCCGTTAAAGACACGTTGAGTCGGCGGCAAACCTGCAACATGATCTTAATGCTTGGAATCTTGTTCTTCTTTTCCATCAAGCTTACGGTTGCCTGCGTGCAGATTCCGTCAGCCAGTTCTTGCTGTGACATGTTTTTTTGTTTTCGATATTGCTTAACTTTATTCCCTAATAACCGCATCTGCTCTCTCCCTCACGTACTGTAACGCTGGTCAGTTGCCAATTCTGATAAAGCCGAACATTACGTTTGAATCGCGTTGACTGAGAGCTCTAGCCGTCGACGCTCGTTAACTAGAACTCTTCCCCTGGAAAAATAATGGCCTAGTCCGGTTCCTTTATCATTAATACTAATAATAAGGGATTTATCACGGAATACAAGAAATATGCCAGTTTATTAAGGAACTCTAATCTGTCTAGGCCATTTTATCATTCTAATATAAAAAGAATTATAAACGGCATCTTTAGCCGGATATAATTCTCTAATTAGTTGATTTCATTCGTTTATTCGTCAATAACTCTTTTCGCACAATAGCCGTTAATCAGCTTAATGCTTACGCTTGTGCACGACACTGGCCGAACTAGAACTAGCCTCACCCACTACAGGTAACTGAACACAAAGTTCTGCAGTACCGCCCACCAATTGGCCGCTGGCCGTTGCTGAGACACGCCCCGCAGCCGGGACAGCTCATTGGTGATCTGACCATCCGCCCCCAACGCCCACATGCGCGTCATAGCGCTCCGGGAATCCGGCGTCCACAGGTAGGCCTTCGCCCCCAATTGATGTGCCGCCAGAATAAACTGCTGGCTGACGGAGATCCGTTGAAAGGAGTAAAAATCGGCCGGAATCGACGACGGCGCCACCCAGTTAAACGGTGTAATGTAGCCCACGCGTAACTGTGGCGTGGTCCGCTTCACCTGGGTCACCACCCGGTAATCCAGCGAATGAACCGCCGAGTGATCCGCCGCCAGCCGTGGGCCATACGCCCGGGCAAACCGTGCCGCCATCCCCTTGGAATCCGCTGGGGTCGTCTTAATTTCCACCAACAAGGGCTGATGCAAGCGTTCTGCCGTCCTGAGGTAGGTCGACCAACTCACCAAGTGGTCGTGATAGCCATTTTCGTGGACTGTCAGCCGTTGCAGTTGGGCTAGGGTCAACGAGTGTGGTGTCACGTTACGACCCGCGAGAGTGGCTAAATTTTCATCGTGAAGCACCACCCACTGATGATCCCGGGTCTCGTGCAGGTCCATTTCCACGTAGGTCGGGTGCTGACGGCTGACATAGCGCAGGGCACCCAACGTATTTTGGACGCCGTGACCATGATCCACCCCCCGGTGACTGATCAGGGCCATCTGGGAGAACTGGGGTGTTTGATAAATGGCTTGGGTGCTGACGCAGGCCGCGGCAAACACGGTCACGCCTACCAGCGCGCCAATCTGTCGACGGGGACTACAGGGACTGGTAACGGGTGGCTGCCCGCACCAGCTCCACACCAACGTGATGATGCTCAAACCGGTGACCAGTAACAAGCCCAATAAAATCAGGCCGAGCGACCCCCAGGCGAGAAAACGCGCACTCCCGGCACCTAGGTGCCGGCCCCACCACCAATTTAAGCCGACAAGTAGTTCTGCCCCAATCAGCCAGGTCAGTGTTAACCCCGCGGTGATCAATAGTGCACCCACCATCTGCCGTAGGGTTCCGGGATGGCTGATTTGCGGCGTCAACCGGCGAAAATGCCGTGGACCCCACAGGAGGCAATACCCCGCCACGACCACATAGATAATGATGACTACGATACCCACCGGCCGGCGGTGTAACCCGACAGCGTTGACCCACATGGCGGGCACCGGCAAGCGAACCAGCAGGCGACTGCTCAGTCCCCAGAGACCAAACGGTACCGTCAGGATGATCAGGCCCAGTTCTACGAACAACCAGGTCCCCTTGTTGCGCCAAACCAGTTGCCAGCTTTGCCAGGCGGCCGGTCGGCGACCAATTAGGGTCAGGGCCAACTGTGTTAATTGCCAGGCGCCCACTATCAGCGTCAGTAAAATCAAGACGATACCGGCAACGCTCCACCCCGGCACTTGCCCCAGTAACCGCAACCCGGTAAACAGCAGAACGGCGAGTCCCCACCCCAACGCCAGGTTTGGGCCTTGAATGCCAACCGTCCACGCCCGTTTCAGTTCATTTCGCCAAGACCGCACACCGGTCCACCCCTTTCCATCAAAAAAAGCCGGTCAGAACGTTTCCGCTCCGCCGACTTTCTCATAAAATCTGTTAGTTCTTTGGCTTGTAAGTTGATGCCGCTGAATGGTCATCCAACGGAATAAAGTCATAGGCCAATTCGTCTTGGTACTTAAACTCATCTAAGCCCAATTGAATCAGACGGTCGATCAAGTCGGCATAGCTGATGCCCGTTGCTTGCCACAATTGTGGGTACAGGCTAATGTTGGTGAACCCAGGTAAGGTGTTGACCTCACCGACGTAGGGGACGCCATCCTTGGAGACCAGGTAATCAATCCGGGCCATCCCCTTTAAACCAAGCGCAGCGTAGGTGTCTAAGCCCATCTGCGTGATTTCAGCGGTCAGGTCAGCGGATAATTTAACGGGCACTTCAAAGGTCACGCCACTAGCGTCCACGAACTTGTTGTTGTAGTCGTAGAAGACGTCTGAATCTGGTACCCGAATGGCCCCGAGCTTGGAAGCTTGTGGCTTTTCGTTACCCAAAATGGAAATTTCGACTTCTTCAGGACCGTCGATGGTTTGTTCCACTAAGACCTTGTAATCGTACCGGAAGGCGTCAGCGATGCCCTCGTCGAATGCCTTTTCGTTACCTGCCTTGTGAATCCCCACTGATGAACCCTGGTTGGCTGGCTTGATGAAGACGTTGTCGCCCAATTTTGCTTGAACGGTCGCGTAATCGTAGTCGTCGCGGTTTTCCGGCGTTAAGACCAAGTACTTGGTATTGCGGATGCCGTGCGCGGTCAAGACCTGCTTCGTCATATCCTTATCAAAGGCCACGGCCGATGCTAAGACGCCACTCCCCACGTAAGGCTTTTTCAGTAACCGGAAAAGCCCCTGGATCGTACCGTCTTCACCCAAGTTACCATGAATAATTGGGAAGAAAACATCGATGTCCTTTGCTTGAGATAAATTCCAAATGGGTGCCAATGGGTTGGATGCGTCTACTTTGGTTTGTTCCTCGGCTGCCACCGTTAATTCGTCCTCGCCATCAAAGACGCGACGAGATGCGGCATCGCTCAAAACAAAGCCGTCCCGGGTCAGTAAGAATAAACTAACATCGTAACGGTCCTTGTCCATTGCGTCATAAATATTGTGTGCTGAACGCTTAGAGACGTCATGCTCCGAGGAATTGCCACCGAATAATAGACCTACGTGTAACTTGCTTTTCGTTTCCATGTTGTCACTCATCCTATTCGTATATATTTCGGTTAGCCTTCAGTATACCATTTCTCGAAATAATTGAGAATCGATTCAGCCTAAAAAATCGATGGTCGAGTTTAAATATTTTTTAAGCGACTGGGGGAGACTCTCTTGCAGGCGCAAGGAATCCAATAAACGCTTGCGGTTAAAGAACCGATTCCAGCCCGCAATCGTATCCGGCCGGCGATGCAAGGCGACCTGTTGCCGCCAACTCTTGAGTGCCAGCAACAGTGTTTCCTCGTATAAGTCGTGACGGTTCGCCAGTTCTGTTAAGAACGTGGCGATGCGGTCGTTTTCCCCGTAAATCAGCGGCGTGTTCAGGCGCTTGATTCGTTCGATCAGGGTCATCATCAAAAATAATTTGTCGGCCCGCGTCAGATTCTGATTACCGGCCAGCACGCTCAAGAGATCCGTGGCGGCGGTAAAGGCGTGCGCCCACCCGTAGTGGTTCACGAAGCCCCGTGTGTCCGTTTCCAAGCAAAGGTAAGCGGCCGCCAAGACCACGGTCGGTTGAAGGTCCGGGTCGACCGGCACCTTGTCTGGCGAGATGAAATGCAACAGCACCGCTAACATCGCCACGCGCCCGGCCCGACCAAACACGGCGGCGTTGGCCGGCTCCAGAATGTGGTCAAACAAGGCTTCCGGGTCCCGCAGCTGTTGGAACAGGTAGGTCAACTGACCGCTGTCCAAGGCATTTTGTTGCAAGGCATCATACAGCGAGAAATTGATGCCCTGATAACGAAGACCGGGGTCGAGGGAGGACAGGTGGTCGATCAGGTTGGTCATTTGCGCGCGCGACAAGGTGACCGGCACATTGTCGTTGAGTTGCGACCGCAGCTCTTCTAAAATGTCCTGGATATCATCCCCATCGTCTGGCAACTGGACAGCCGTCCGCCGACGCCGGTGAATGTCGTCCATAATCTTACCCAACCGGGTACCCAATGACTGGTATACCTCGCCATTACGCACCTGCGTATTCAAGTCGCTGAGCTCCTGCAACACCTGTGCTACCTGTTCATCCATCAAGAAACCTCCATCGTTCAATCTTTTTTCTGCCAGTTACGCTTGCGAGCACCCCCTGCTCAGCAAAATGCTAACTGGGTTAATGCCTGCTACTCGACCATTTTCCCAGTATTGATGACGGGCTGAGAGCCCCGTTCGTTAATGATTGTGACCATCATGTTGTTGATCAGTTGAATCTTTTGGCTATCGGTTAATTCCAAATTGGTTTCGGCCGCCAACCGTTCGATGGCGCCTTCCGTAATGGAGACCGCCCCTTCGACAATGATTTTCCGTGCCGATAAGATGGCCTGGGACTGTTGCCGTTGCAGCATCGCGGACGCAATTTCCGTGGCGTAAGCCAGATGTGTCAGCCGCGTCTCCATGATTTCAACCCCGGCCACGTTCAGCCGTGCCTGGAGTTCTTCGGTTAAATGGTTAGAAACCTCGGTCGGATTACTCCGCAGCGTCAGGGCCTTGCCATCGCCAAAATTATCATAGGCATATTCAGAGGCCACGTGCCGGATAGCCGATTCACTTTGAATTTCCACAAATTGTTCGTAGTCTTCCACCGCGAACAGCGCTTTGCTGGTATCGACCACCTTAAACACGATGACCGCCGCAATTTCCACGGGGTTCCCTTGTAAGTCGTTAACTTTCAAAATGGCACTGTTAAAGTTGCGGACCCGTAAGGACACCGTCGACTTGTTGGTCAGTGGCACGGTCAGGTACAACCCGGCCTCCCGAATCGTTCCGATGTAACGGCCAAAGAAGGTCAAAACTTTGGATTGGTTAGGACTGATGATCGTTAAACTGCTAGCCCCTAAAACGGCGATGATGACTAACAACCCACCTAAAACGGGCATCCCGGCAACACTGAGGTAAACCCCACCAGCCAAAACAATCAGGACTAAAATCAGACCCAAGTAACCGTTAATGTGAAAAACGTTCTTTTCTTCCATGAAACTCACTCCAATCCCCTTAATAGTTCTATTATACCCGACTAGCCCCTAAACCCCTAAGAAACCGCTAACTTTTAATGGCCGTTCCCGGCGGCGGGTTCAAGCAGCCCTGCTGTGGGGAGCGGTTCCAGCCTGAGAGACGGTCTTCCACCTCGCCTGGGAGCCTAGAAACCCACTAGTCTCCCAGGTCGTCCCGTGCTCTAAACTGAGAAATTCACTCAGTTAAGACCACCGACACAGCTGGTCAACTTGACCCGCCTCTGGTCACTCACACTAACTTAGCCTTTTCTGATGGGCTATCCACGTAATTGTCTCAAGCTAAGCCTAGTTACATACTTGCTGATATTACGCAATCTTGCCACATACAACTATTATCTATTCGCCGCAATCCAAATCAATTGTATCTCCCAAACATATGACACAGCTACATCTAAAACCAATTACCGATAAGGCACAGCCCACCTCCACAACTGAGTGAGCCCGTTTTTTCGGACCAATTTCAACCACGGAATTGGTGAAAATTAGACCACTGATTCAGTGTTAGTGACCACAACTAACCTCCTGCCTACCAGCCCAACACTCCCACCGAGTGAACCCGCTTTTTTACGGGCCAAACCAGTCTCAGCCGCAGGGATGGTGAAAATGGGCTCAGCCGTGGGAGTTGCCTTAGCGGGTTCTCCGCTTAGGCAACTCCTATCTTTGAGACGTGAACTTCGGCTCAAAGTAAGTCTGGAGACCGCCCTTCGGCTCCAGACGTGCGCCCACAGCGCCACGGCCCATTTTCACCCTCCCGGAGGCGATGACAACGACCTAACGCCAGCCAGCCCATAAAAAAAGCCGGTTCAACTCCGTGGGGAGTTGAACCGGCTGGTATTTCAGCGAGGATTAGTCTTCTTGAACGTCGACAAACCAAGCTGCATCAGTATCGCTACCGTTTAAAGCATCGAAATCGTTGGCCAAAGCATCGTTAACGGCCGTTACCTTACCGGAAACGGGACTAGGAATGTCAGAAACCGCCTTGTCAGCTTCGACGCTCAACAGGTTTTCACCCTTCTTAACGTCATCGCCAACGGCTGGTAACTTGGCAAACTTGATGGTGCCTAATTCGTCTTGACCCTCGGTGGTTAAACCGATCCGAGTGCCGTCGTTAACTGCTTTCGTCCAGAAGTACTTTACCATTTCACTCATGAAAATAATCTCCTTCTACTTAAACGATTCGTTACGACTAAACATGTAACTCTTATAATGATAACGCATTGACATGATTAAGCCAATACCTATGAGGTTCCCAATCAACGCGGACCCCCCTTGGCTAACGAATGGCAACGGAATACCGGTCAGTGGTAACAGCCCGATACTCATCCCAATGTTTTCAAACACGTGGAACAGAATCATCATGATGACCCCGGTTGAGATGTAGGCGTAGAACACGTTCTTGGTATCAAACGTGACCCGAATCATTTGGTAGATCAACAGGAAGTAGAGGAAAATTAAGATACAGCCGCCGATGAACCCAAAGTTTTCCCCAATCACTGAGAAAATCATATCGGATTCACGCACGGGCACATACACGTGTGAGACGTTGAAGCCTGTCCCAGTAAGACCCCCGGAACCGATGGCCTTCATACTTTGCCACAATTGATACCCGTTGTTTGAGGTATCTTGTGCGGGATGCAGCCAGGTGTCGACCCGGGAGAATTGGTAGGCCTGGAAGCCGACCTTTTCCAAAATCTTCCGCCCGCCATCGGTCGTGACCAGCGCTAACGCGGTCCCCCCGACAACGGCAATCGCGCCAAAGGCTGGGGCAATGATTTTCCAAGTGATTCCGGAAACCAGGATGACCCCACCCACGATGGCGAAGAACACCAGCATGGTCCCAAAGTCATTTTGCAATTTCAGCAGGACTGCCACTGGCAAGGTCCAGAGAATCAGCTTGCCAATCAAAATCCAGTCGGTGTGCACCGTGTGAATCGGATTGGCATTGTTGTGCTCCGTCACGACCCGCGCCAGCATCAAGATGAACGCTGGCTTCATCACTTCGGATGGCTGGAAGGTCAGCGACCCAATCGCAAACCAACTCCGGGCACCCGTGTTGATATAGTAAGCCCGACTGTAGAAGACCAGCACCGCCAGCAGTAGGAAAATTCCCAAGCCGTATAAGAGGGGCGCTACTTTCCACAGTTGCTCCGAATCAAATTGCATGATGATAATGATGGCGACCGACCCAATCACGTACCAAGCCAATTGGGACACCACCGCTGAGGTAATGCTGGTGGCGCTACTATCGTGGGTCGCCGCTACGTAGATCGAAGCGACACCAATCAGCGCCAACATGAGGACACAGAAGATAATGCCCCAGTCGATGCGTGATTCCGTCTCGCCCCGTTTTTCTGTCGCATTCTTTGCCACAATGATTGCTCCTTAATTCAAACTAGGTTTTGATTTAATTATAAAGGCCGAAGTGAAATTCGACGTTTCACTCCGACCAACTTTACCAAAATTTATTAACCGCGGTGCAGGTGGTAGTCCTTTAATAGCAACTCGACACCCTCATCGACGGATTTAACGCGGTAAACGTCCCCGTCGTTCAGTTGGGCTTCTAGCCGGTCTTCAACTGGGGTTACCGTGCCGATGGTCTCGTCGCCAATCTTTAGCACGGACATGGTGCCACCGTCTGGGAGCTTTTGCTCATCAATGGTTACCTGTACAGATTTTTCTCGTTTGCTCATGCCAACTCTCCTTTATTTGCTGAGGAATTCTGGGTGTTCCTCGTCTAACTTCATGGCCTGGCGGTAGGCTTGTTCAGCCGCCACGTTGCGTTTCAGCGTGAAATGGTCCGGCACCGGATCGACGCCCCCCCGTACGAACGGATGACAGCGTAAAATCCGGGCAATGCCCATTAGACCGCCCTTAAGCGCCCCGTGTTTTGCCAAGGCCTGCAACATATAATTCGAGCACGTCGGGTAATACCGACAGCTCGGCGGAAACAGCGGTGAAATCCATCGTTGATAGCCGCGAACGAGCCAAGTTAGAATGTGGCGCAACGCCAGGCCCCCTTTGCTTTAAGCGTAATTAGTTATTTTCTTTAGCCGTCTTGGTGTCCATGTGTTCCAGGAGCACACCAGCACCCTTGGCCACGTTATCCAATGGGTCTTCTGAAATGATGACGGGAACCGTCAATCGTTCGGAGAAGAGCTTGTCGATGCCGTCTAACAGGGCACCCCCACCGGTCAACATGATGCCGCGGTCGATAATGTCAGCAGCCAATTCTGGGGGTGTCGTTTCCAACACGGCCATGGCAGCGGACACGATTTGTTCGATTGAATCATGAATGGCAATTTCCACTTCGGCGGCGTTGATGGTCGTCGTGGTTGGCATCCCGCTCACGGAGTCCCGGCCACGAACTTCCATGGTCTTTTCTTCGTTGCCTGGTTCTGGATAAGCTGTCCCAATCTTGATCTTAATGGTTTCAGCGGTCCGTTCCCCAATGATCAGGTTGTGGTTATGCTTCAGGTAGTTCACGATTTCCGTGTTCATGCGGTCACCAGCGACACGAATGGAGCGGCTAGCGACGATGTCACCCAAGGAAAGGATGGCAATATCACTAGTCCCACCACCCATGTCGATCACCATGTTACCACTAGGCTTGAAGATATCCATGCCGGCACCCAAGGCCGCCACTTTAGGTTCTTCTTCCAAGTAAACCTTGGCACCACCGGATTTTTCGGCAGCCTGAATGATGGCCTTTCGTTCAATCTCGGTAATGTTGGTTGGGGCACAGATCATGATGTTTGGCTTGGATAAGAAGCCCTTAACACTTAATTTATTGATGAAATAGGAGAGCATGGCTTCGGTAATGTCGAAATCAGAAATGACCCCATCCTTCAACGGACGAATCGCCCGGATATTACCAGGTGTCCGACCCACCATCCGGTAGGCTTCGGAGCCCACTGCTAATACCTTGTCAGTCTTCGTGTCAATTGCTACGACTGATGGTTCATTTAATACGATTCCTTTGCCGACCACGTAGATTAAAACGTTCGCCGTACCTAGGTCAATGCCAATGTCTTTCGCCATACTTATGCGTCCTCCTGAATTTTAATGCCAATTTTCAACATTTCATTATACCATAAACCGCGTGAACTCTAAACGGTTTCTCAAAATATCACGGGTGTTCCCCCGTCCCCTGGCCACCAAAACTGACAACCTAGCTTCAAGGATAACAAAAGGGTGGCATCACTGCCACCCCCGATAATTGCTAGTTATTCACGTGCGAGTTCTTTAAGACCACCGCGTCAGTGTCATCGACAGTGACCCGCTTGACCTCAGCACCCAGCGCCGTCAACTTCTTGTGGAAGTCGTAGTAACCCCGGTCCAGGTACTTCAGGTTCGTGACCTGCGTGTATCCGTCGGCAACTAAGCCGGCCAGAACTAAGGCTGCGGCCGCCCGTAAATCAGTGGCAGCCACTTCGGCGCCGTTGAAATCGGTTGGTCCATGCATCACGACGGTCCGCCCATTCACTTGGTAATTGGCGTTCATCCGGCGTAATTCTTCCAGGTGCATGAAACGGTTTTCAAAGACCGTTTCAGTCATCGTACTCGTGCCTTCAGCGGCCAGCTGCAAAATGGTCATTTGCGGTTGCATGTCCGTTGGGAAGCCCGGGTAAGGCAAGGTCTTAACGTCCGTTGGTTGGAGCTTATCTGGGCCGATGACCCGAATACCAGCGGGTTCTTCAGTCACTTGCACACCCATTTCTTGTAATTTAGAAATCAAAGGCTTGTTATGTTCCACGATGCCGTCTTGAATCAAGACGTTCCCGTGTGTTAACGCAGCACCCACCATGAACGTGCCGGCTTCGATACGGTCCTGAACCACACTGTGTTCGGTCCCATGCATCTTCTTAACGCCGTCGATTCGTAACGTTTCGGTCCCGGCACCACGGACGTGCGCACCCATCTTGTTCAGGATGTTAGCAAGGTCCACGATTTCCGGTTCACGGGCAACGTTATCGATCACAGTCGTGCCTTCAGCCAAGCAGGCCGCCATCAGAATGTTCTGCGTGGCCCCCACACTTGGGAAATCTAAGTAGATATGTGTTCCCTTGAGGTGATCGGCAAAGGCTTCAACGTACCCATCGTGTTGTTCGATGCGGGCACCCAGGGCCTCCATACCTTTCAAATGCAGATCGATTGGTCGGGTCCCAATGGCACAGCCACCAGGCAGCGCCACTTTAGCATGACCCAAGCGGGCCAACAGTGGCCCCATCACAACAATTGATGCCCGCATCTTGGAGACGTATTCAAACGGCGCCTCGCTAGAAACTTGCTTGGTTGCATCAATCGTGACTTCTCGTTTGGCTTCATCAAAATCGACGCCTAAATTCAAGAAGCGTAAGACTTTATTCATCGTATAAACATCAGACAAAACCGGAACATTTGCTAAATGAGTGAGTCCATCTTCGGCCAGAATAGATGCTGCCAGGATTGGCAATACAGCATTCTTGGCCCCTTCAATGTGGACCACACCAGTTAAGCGGTTCCCACCATGAACGATAATTTTTTCCATGGGATACCTCCAGAGATTTTTATGGGTCTACCGTAACAGATAGCCCAGGTTACGAACGTTATCGATGAAGTCCAAAAAGAATGAGCTACACCCGAAGCCAATGGCAACGGACAGCATCACGATCAAGACCCGTGACTGCCGGGGATAGAACGTCATTAATCGTTCAATGTGTAACGCAGAGATTGCCCAAAATGCAATCCCAATAAAAAACAAATGACTAATGATCGTTAAGATTCCCTGTAACCCAATGAGTGACATTCCCTCAATCCCTTCTAAACATTCTCACTAACTATAGCATAAATTTTCGGACTTGTCCCCGAGATTCCTATAAAATCGGCGTTTGTAATATTACAATTTTTTTATTTGACCAATTAAACTGAACAAACTATTGGTTAAATCACCGGATAAACCGTTAAACCGCCAATTTGCTTCACTAGCTGAAAGCGCCGCTAGCCACGCCGTACATACTTTAAACCATCTGTGATTTGCATAACCTTTCACAACAAAATCAATCCCGAAATAACTTGGTGAAGGCCCACAGCTAAAACTGAAAAAGCGTCGGCTAAAAAGATGTCTGCAATTTTCATTGGCTAGTCGTTGAAAATTGACACTCATGCCCAAACTACGACCAATCAGCACATGCCTCAATCACTTTTTTCTAGTGCTACCAATTTTACGCTGCAACTGAAAATAAATTTCCAGGTAAACGCAGAATTCTGCCAGAAAGTCCCCGCCTTTCTCGGCTATGGCACCTCCCCCCTGCTAATTATCAGTCAATTGAAGATTAATTATTCTCTTTATTTTTCCACACAGACAAAATATAAAATCATCGTAAGAGGAAAATCAACAACCGTCCAACACAACTAAAACTAAAATCACCCACTCATTGTTAGTAAACCCAGCACACAAAAGACAAATTCAACGGCCATTTTCTTTGACGTACTATGCACAATCAAAACAGCCTTAAGAACACTAAACAACAGTCGTAACCATCTCCCACAACAATCGCTAAAACCTAGGATGCCCCCCTCCCACGTGACCATTTTTTTACGCCATGTGAGTGACCAGAGGCGGCTCAAGGTTCTCAGCTGTGTCGATGGCATTAGCTGAGGTCCCTCACTCAGCTTAGGGCATGGGACGACCTGGGAGACTCGCGCCCTTCGCGAGGTTTCCAGGCGAGGTGGAAGACCGCCCCTCAGGCTGGAACCGTGCCCCACAGCAGAGTACCTTGAAGCTGCCGCCGGGAGTGCAGTTGTTCCCCACAGCAGCGGGAGCAAAGATTGCCGCCGGGAGCGTAAACCAAAGCAAAAAAAAACGGCCATCGCCGAGGGCGATGGACCGTTCAAACAAGAATTTGTTTAAGAGTTTAGTGCTTAGCGACGTTGATCCGGTTAACAGCTCGACGCAATGCTACTTCAGCCCGTGCAAGGGAGTCAGCATCATGCGCGGCGTGGGCCTTTTCAATCGTTGCT
Organism: Levilactobacillus sp. FUA 3915; assembly: GCF_044053135.1. Lineage (NCBI taxonomy): Bacteria > Bacillati > Bacillota > Bacilli > Lactobacillales > Lactobacillaceae > Levilactobacillus > Levilactobacillus sp. FUA 3915. The sequence goes on from NZ_CP168704.1 coordinate 120,265, forward strand.
TGAGCACGTTTACGAGCACTTTCAGCCCGATTGACGTCAATATCGTCTTGACGTTCCGCACTGTCTGCAACAATGGTCGCCACGTTGTCAGAGAATTCCAAGAAACCACCGTTAACGGCAATTTTATCTTCGTTTTCACCTAACTTGATCCGCGTCTCATCAACTTCCAAGGAAGCGATGAGCGGCACGTGGTTATACATAATCCCAAGTTCACCAATCGTGGTCTTCACAACTAATAAGTCGCTCTTACCTTCGTAAACTTGGCCATCAGGGGTAACGATACTAACAGATAACACTGATTGATTATCAGCCAATTAGAATCCCTCCCTAATTGTTGGCAACGGCGTCATTCATTTGCTTAGCCTTGGCCACAGCATCTTCGATAGGACCACAGTTCCGGAAAGCATCTTCTGGAAGGTCATCGTACTTACCATCGAGGATATCCTTGAAACTCCGGATCGTGTCGTCGAGCTTGACGTACTTCCCTTCCATACCCGTAAACTGTGAAGCCACGGAGAATGGTTGTGACAGGAAGAATTGAATCCGCCGAGCACGGTTAACAATCGTTTGTTCTTCATCGGATAATTCATCCATCCCTAAGATAGAGATGATATCTTGCAATTCATGGTACCGTTGCAAGACGTGTTGAACTTCCGTCGCCACGTCGTAGTGCGCTTGGCCGATGATTTCAGGAGCCAAAGCGGTTGACGTTGAAGCCAATGGGTCCACGGCTGGGTAGATCCCTTGTTGGGTCAAAGACCGTTCCAAGTTGGTCGTAGCATCCAAATGGGCGAAAGTCGTGGCAGGAGCAGGGTCGGTATAGTCATCGGCAGGCACGTAAACGGCTTGGATAGAGGTGATAGACCCCTTCTTCGTCGACGTGATCCGTTCCTGTAACTGACCCATTTCAGTAGCCAACGTTGGTTGGTAACCAACGGCTGAAGGAATCCGACCCAAGAGGGCAGAAACTTCAGAACCGGCTTGCGTGAACCGGAAGATGTTATCGATGAACAACAGAACGTCTTGGCCTTTAACATCACGGAAGTATTCCGCAATTGTTAAACCAGTCAAGGCAACCCGCATCCGGGCACCAGGAGGTTCGTTCATTTGACCATAGACCATGGCCGTTTGCTTCAGAACCCCGGAGCCTTTCATTTCCCAGTACATATCGTTACCTTCACGAGTCCGTTCACCAACACCGGTGAAGACGGAAATCCCGTTATGGCCTTGGGCAATGTTATGAATCAATTCTTGAATTAAAACGGTCTTACCAACACCGGCACCACCGAACAACCCAATCTTCCCACCACGAACGTAAGGTTCGAGCAAGTCGATAACTTTGATACCCGTTTCCAGGATTTCAGTTGAAGGGTTTAATTCGTCATACTTAGGTGCATCACGGTGAATTGGCATCCGTTCTGCGTCTGGTCCAAATTCGGCACCGCCGTCAATTGGATTTCCGAGAACGTTGAACACCCGACCCAGTGTGTCGTCACCGACAGGAACAGAAATAGAAGCACCAGTGTTTTCTACTTCCAGTCCCCGACGAAGACCATCGGTACCGTCCATGGCAATGGTCCGCATAACCCCGTCACCTAATTCCAAGGCAACTTCGGTTACAAGGACACTACCATCATCTTTTTTGATGTTTAGGGCAGTGTTGATGTCAGGTAATTCATCATTCAACGGGAATTCAACGTCGACAACAGGTCCGATAACTTGAACAATTTTACCAGCACTCATTATTCGTTAATTCCTCCCGTCATTAATTATTTAAGGCTTCCTGACCACCGGTAATTTCGGTGATTTCAGTCGTGATCTGCGCTTGACGTGCACGGTTGTAGTGCAGTTGCAGCGTCGCGATTAAATCATCGGCATTATCAGTAGCAGACTGCATCGCATTGGTACTTGATGCATGTTCGGCCGTCTTTGCGTCCAAGATCGCACCATAAACCAAGCTTTCCGCGTATTGCGGTAACACAACTTGGAGCACAGCTTCATCAGAAGGCTCCGTATCGTATTCAGCCGTTAAGGGCGATGCTTGCGTATCGTTTGCCGCATCAGTCGTCATTGTTTCCTTGTCGACTGGCAACATCTTCTCAGCCCGGAAACGAGATGAGATTCGGTTAACAAAATGGTTGTAGCACACGAAGAGTTCATCGAACACTTCGTTGTTAAACATCGTGGTTACGGTCTTCACGATTTCCCGAACTTCATTGAATTCAGGCACATCGCTGACCCCACGATATTCATAGGCCACGTTAACGCCCCGGTGCCGATAGAAATCAGCACCCGTACCGCCGACGGCTAAAATCATGTAGTCGTCTTGGTTAGGCGTCCGTTCTTTAATGAACGCATTGGCATCCCGTAAGACGCTGCTATTATAGCTTCCCGCCATACCACGATCGGAGGTGATCACCAAATATGCGGTTTTCTTTACTGGACGGTTCGACTGTAGGCTACTTGAGGAATTATCCAACAGATGAGACTGCGAAAGATGCATGACGACAGCCTTAACCTTAGAAACATAGTCTTGGTAGCCGACTGCTTGTTTCTGAATCTTATTTAACTTCGCCGTCGAAACCATGTGCATCGCCGCCGTAATTTGACGGGTTGCTTTCGTGGAATTAATTCGACGTTGAACGTCATGAATTGATTCAGCCATTATTTCTCACCATCCTTCCTTCAAGTATCTTAATTAGCCGAGTCGTCGGCCTTGGCAGTTGGTTGGAAAGTCGTATCGAATTCAGCAATGGCCTTTTCCAGGGAGTCGCCTTCTGGCAAGTTCCCAGTCGTGGTAATTGTGTCTTCGAGATCTTGATGGCTGGCGTCCATGTAATCAAACAACTCGTTTTGGTAACGTAAAACGTCCTCAACTTCGAGCTTGTCCAAATGACCATGTGTCAAAGCAAACAAGATAATAACTTCCTTAGCAACAGGAACGGATTCGTGTAAGCCTTGCTTTAAGACTTCCACGGTCCGGGCCCCACGTGCTAACCGCGCTTGGGTAGCGGCATCCAAATCAGAACCGAATTGGGCGAAGGATTCCAGTTCACGGTAGGCAGATAAGTCCAACCGTAAAGTCCCAGCAACCTTCTTCATGGCTTTGATTTGAGCGTCCCCACCAACCCGGGAAACAGAAGTCCCGGCATCCATGGCTGGCCGAACACCTGAATAGAAGGAATCACTGTTCAGGAAGATTTGACCATCGGTGATGGAAATAACGTTGGTTGGAATGTAGGCAGAAACGTCACCGGCCTTGGTTTCAATGACAGGTAAGGCCGTCATTGAACCGCCACCAAGTTTATCGTTTAACTTAGCTGCCCGTTCCAATAAACGAGAGTGGGTGTAGAAAATGTCACCAGGGTAAGCTTCACGACCTGGCGCACGCCGCAGAATCAGAGAAAGTTCACGGTAAGCATCGGCTTGCTTAGTTAAATCATCATAGACGATCAACACATGCTTGCCGTTGTTCATGAACTCTTCACCCATGGCTGCACCGGCATATGGTGCCACGTACAGCATTGGGGCTGGTTCAGATGGTGCAGCGGTTACGACGATGGTGTAGTCCATGGCGCCAAATTTCTCCAGCGTAGCCACTTGTGCACGAACCGTAGAAGCCTTCTGACCAATAGCGACGTAGATACAAATCATATCTTGGCCCTTTTGGTTAATGATCGTATCGATGGCGATGGAGGACTTCCCAGTCTTCCGGTCACCAATGATCAATTCCCGTTGGCCACGTCCAATTGGAACTAAGGCATCAATGGCCTTGATCCCGGTTTGCAGAGGTTCACTAACCCCTTGCCGGTCCATAACCCCTGGTGCTTTATGTTCAATTGGTCGGGTCTTATCCGTGGAAATGTCCCCTTTACCGTCAATTGGTTGACCTAATGGGTTAACAACCCGGCCAATCAATTGATCGCCAACGGGAACTTCCATGATTCGGCCAGTCCGCTTAACCGTATCGCCTTCAGTGATTCCAGTGAAATCACCCAAGATAACAATACCAACGTCACTGGCTTCGAGGTTTTGGACCATTCCATAAACCCCGTTGTCAAACAACAGTAACTCACCTTGCAAAGCGTTGTTCAGACCGTGGGCCCGAGCGACACCATCACCAACGTAAGTAACCGTACCAGTTTCTTCAACTGAGATTTCATCCTTATAGCTTTCTAATTGTTGTTTAATTAGAGCACTGATTTCCTCAGCTTTAATGCTCATGAAAGTTTCACCTCTTTATCACCGAATTCGTTATGCTAGCAGTTGCTGCCGTAAACGATTAATTTTAGTTCGTAAGCTACCGTCAAGAACCGTATCAGCAGATTTAATCACGACGCCACCAATAACGGCGGGGTCGATCTTACTGCTCAAGATCACCTTGTCAGCCCCTACGCGCTTGGCGTAGACGGATTGGATCTGTGACTTCTGATCAGCCGTTAATTCGACTGCCGTCGTCACTTCAGCATAGACCGTGTTGTGGGCCTCATCATACAGCTTTTGGAAAGCGTCGATGATATCGACTAAGTTTTCCATCCGACCGTAGTCGTAAGCCATCTGAATCAGGTTCTTGATGTACGGTGAAGCCTGGTCCAACAATGGTTGGATCAAGGCTTGACGTTCAGCAACCTGCAGGCTAGCGTCTGAGAGCATCGTGCTCAACTGTGGGTTGTCCTGGAAGATACGCCGAAGTTCTTCGAGCTCTGTGTAGCCTGACTCCAGTTGGTCTTTTTCGGACAACAATTCAAATAATGCTTTGGAGTAGCGCTTTGCTACCGTTGCCCTATTAAGACTCATGTTGCTTCCCCAACCCTTCGATATAAGAATCAATTAATGCCTTTTGGTCGTCACCTTTTAATTCTCGTTGAATGATCTTGGAAGCAATCTCAATAGATAAATCCGCCACATCGTTCCGGGCATTGGACAAAGCGTCTTGACGCTCTTGTTCGATATCCTTTTGGGCATTTTGCTTCATTGTTTGAACATCCGCTTGCGCAGCCGTGACAATTTGTTCACGTTGTTGTTGACCATTGGTCTTCGCATCGTTCACAATCGTTTGCGCCTCTGAACGAGAATTTGCTAAGGCTGCTTGGCGTTGTTGCACCAAGTCAGCGGCATCGTTACGGGATTGTTCAGCTGAGTCAATATCATTACTGATCTTGTCAGCCCGATCCTGCATCATCTTCGTCACTGGACCCCAAGCAAAAATCTTAATGATCCACATCAAAAGTAAGAACGTAACAATGTAGAAAAGTGAATCTCCAAAATAAAGCGCCTGACCAATCACTAAATGTGAGAGCATCTATTGACACCTCCTTTTGCTATCAGATAATTACAATTTTTACCGGTTGTTCGTTGTGATTGTGACTACTTGTTCATAACCATCAAAGCAACAACGAAGGAAATGATAGGCATGGCTTCAACCAGCCCAACACCAATAAACATGTTCGTCCGTAATTGACCTGATAATTCTGGTTGACGAACCATACCTTCAAGCATCTTTGAAATAACGATACCGTCACCGATACCACCACCAACGGCGGCACCAAACATAGCAATACCAGCTGCAATAGCTCCCATAATCTGTGTTTCCTCCTTAAATTAGATAAAACTTATTCCTCGACTTCAAGCTTTTGAGAAATATAAACTGATGACAACGTAACGAAAACGAACGCTTGGATAGCCCCTAAGAAAGCAGAGAACCCTTGCCAAGCCATTTCAATTGGTACCGCAACCACCATCGTTGCAATACCGTGTGAAGCTGCCAGATCCCAGATTACCCCTAATAGCATTTCACCAGAGAAGATAACCCCGAAAATACGGAGACCCAACGTCAGGAAGTTCGTGAATTCCTCAAAAATACTGATAGGAAGCCAGAACACGAAAGGTTTCAGGTAGTTTGTGAAGTGTCGCTTGTATCCTAATTTCCAAACACCTGCGAATTGCGCAACCATCATGGTCATCAACGAGAACGTCAATGTCGCAATTGGGTCAGACGTTGGACTACGAACGATTGTCGCACCCCCACGCGTTGCCACTTGGATGAATAATCCCAATTCGTTAGACAGGAAGAGGAAGAAGAATAACGTGAATCCCCACAAGCCAAACTTACCGACATCGTCGGCTGGAATGGACCCCTTCAAAATTCCATTGGTAAAATCAATCAGCCATTCCAAGAAGTTTTGCCCTTTGGATGGCTTCATGGCCAATTTTCTGGAACAGAAAAAAACAACTGCAACGATCAGCGCAAAAACAATAAGGCCGGATACAACGTTGGCAGTGCTAAATGTCAGCCCCAAAAATTGGAAGGTCGAAACTGGATCACCATTCACCGAATATCACCTCTTTTCCACACTATATGAACGCATTTCCTCAGCTAAATCCCTCGACAAAGCCAGGTATCTCGCAAGAAACGCGGAATAGTGAACGAAGCGAGCGCTCCATTCAAATACACTGGAAATGATACCACCAATTCAGATAAAAGACAAAACAATTTTTCATAGTCTGAACATTCATGTGAAATGAGCTGTGAGTCAGACTATAAAAGGATTGATATCGGTTTCACCGTGTAGTTGCGTGCGCACTCGCCAGGATAAAAAAATTTCTGGTTAGACCATTTTTCTCCCAAAACTATTTGCCAATCAGTCGCTTCAGCGGACCGACTGGATCTAGTCGTTAAATGACTCGCCAAACAAACAATTTTACCACCGTTCTACCATATAAGAAGGCGCAGCTTGTCACTGCGCCTCCTTAAACTGATGGACATCGTGTCCAGAGCAGTTGTGGGGCTTAACTGACGCTTTTAACCAGTTTCTTCCATAATGATAGGTGTTACGGGTAAAGTCGCTTAGTGACGACTTTAGGGCTGTTTTGCTGTGGGCCGTTTTGACTCGTTTAAGGGTGGCAGGCGCCCGCGCTTAACCCAGCTAAAAACAGTTCAAGATGCTTCACTTACGACTGTTTTAGAGCGTTGGACTAGTTCCCCGCGTCTACTATCCTCGGCCCTGGCGGCCTCTGAAACGCGCGCCACAGGGCAACTGGTTCCGCTTAACACCGTAACAACAACGACCCAAGCCTTTAATTTCTTGGTTTCTTGGCGCTCTTACTTAGTCTCTCGAATCAACTTTTTCGGCCCTGGCGACCTCTGAAACGTGCTCCACGAGCCAGATGCCTGCGCTTAACCCAGCTAAAAAATAACCCAAGCCCGGGGTTATTCCTTTAGCTACGTTAATGCTCAGCATCTAAGCGGCTCGTTCCGCACTCTTCCAAACAAATAAGAGACTCAGCCCAAAAGGCCGAATCTCTTTGACGTTTACTTCGTTCCAAACAGGCGGTCACCGGCATCGCCGAGACCTGGGACAATATAGCCATCTTCGTTCAGGTGATCATCCAACGCTGCAGCATAGATATCAACGTCTGGGTGAGCTTCACGTAAGGCTTTGACCCCTTCTGGTGCGGAAACTAAGCACACGAACTTCATGTTCTTAGGATCGGCACCACGCTTTTCCAAAGCTTCAATTGCCATCATGGCTGAGCCACCGGTTGCTAACATCGGATCAACGATAAAGATTTGCCGTTGATTGATGTCAGAAGGCATCTTGAAGAAGTATTCATGAGGCTGCAGGGTCTCTTCGTCACGGTACATCCCGATGTGACCAACCTTAGCAGCTGGAATCAATTCCAAAATTCCATCAACCATACCGATACCGGCACGTAAGATTGGAACAATGGCAACTTTCTTTCCTGAAAGTTCCTTGGCAGTCATCTTGCCCATTGGTGTCTCGATTTCTTTATCCTTCAATGGCATGTCGCGTGACACTTCGTACGCCATTAAGGTCGAGATTTCGTTGACAACCTCCCGAAAGCTGCGGGTACCGCAGTCCTTGTTCCGGATAATTGTCAGTTTGTGTTGAATCAACGGGTGGTCAAGTACTTGAAACTTTCCCATGAATGAGCGCTCCTTTATGATTTCTTACAATTGTACCATGGATTTCCGCTACCAAAACGCCTAATTTGAAATGAAAACGTTTTTATTGCAATTTTTTTTAGTCTAACACTGATAACGGGTGGGCACTGGTCAATGCGTGAACTTTTTCGCGCACATCCTGCAGGCTGGCTTCATCGTCTGGATGTAAGACCGTCTGGACAATCAAACGGGCTACCTCGCGGCATTCGTCGGCGTTAAACCCACGGGTCGTCACGGCTGGCGTCCCTAACCGAATCCCAGAAGTCTTGAATGGACTGAGTTTTTCGTTCGGAATGGCTTCCTTGTTGGTTGTGATCATGACGCTATCCAACAATTCTTGTGCCTGCTTCCCGTTCAGCGTGGTTGCTGAGAGGTCCAGGGTCATCAAATGATTGTCCGTGCCCCCAGAAACGACGCGCACCGTTGGGGCCTTGCTGAATTCATCGGCCATGGCATGGGCATTTTCGATGATTTGCTTGCCATAATCGGTAAAGTCCGGTTGGAGGTCTTCAAAGAATGCGGCGGCTTTCCCAGCAATCACGTGTTCCAGCGGCCCACCCTGAGTCCCAGGGAAGACGGCAGAATTGATGCGTTTAGCATTTTCAGCTTGGGACAAAATCAGTCCCCCACGAGGGCCCCGCAAGGTCTTGTGCGTCGTGGTCGTGACCACATCCGCAATGCCCACGGGACTTGGGTGCAGGCCAGCAGCGACTAGCCCGGCAATGTGGGCCATGTCGACCATCAGGTAGGCACCAACTTCGTCCGCAATTTCACGGAAGGCGTTCCAGTCAATGATACGCGAGTAGGCTGAAGCACCGGCCACAATCATCTGGGGCTTCACCTCTTTGGCCAGGTCGCGAATCATATCATAGTCCAGGAGTTCGGTCTCTGGATTGAGGGCATAACTATAGGCGTTGTAAATTTTCCCAGAGAAGTTGACCTTGGCGCCGTGCGTCAAGTGGCCCCCGGCATCCAGGCCCATCCCCAGAATGGTGTCGCCAGGCTTTAAGAAGGCCGCATAGACGGCTTGGTTGGCCTGGGAACCAGAATGAGGCTGCACGTTAGCGTATTCGGCATTAAACAACTTCTTCGCACGGTCAATGGCTAATTGTTCGACAACATCGATGTACTGCGTGCCACCGTAGTAGCGCTTGCCCGGATAACCTTCGGCGTACTTGTTGGTCAACACGGAACCTTGCGCCGTCCGGACGGCCTCACTCACGATGTTTTCGGAAGCAATCAATTCAATGGTATCTTCTTGACGTTCTTCTTCCTTCGCAATGGCGCCCCATAATTCTGGATCTTTTTCTTTAAAATTCAATGGCGTTCCCTCCTGAACTGTGATTGTTTTTATTCTACCAAACTTTGACCGCCAACGGGACTACTTCGCACTATTTATTATTTTATAACGCGGCGTTCTGCCCACTGGCAAGTGTGACCTGACTAACGACTTCATTCACCCGCAACGCCCCAATCATCAGCGTAAGCTCTCCCCGCTCAGGAAACAACTGCTCACTCCTGGTTTTGATAGCCGCCCAACTAACTTAGAAGATTGTACAAAAAAAGGCTCGAAACGTTTATCGCGTCTCGAGCCCAGCTATTAATCAAAATTTATTTTTCAAAGTGTTGTTGCCCAGCCGACTTGTTCAACCGGTTCATGTAGGCCGCACCCAATCCTTCGGCCGCGAAGCCTTGGGCTAAGATGCCGGTCACGGGTGATTCCAAATCGTAGTGCCGCAGTCCCGCAAACAAGCGGTGGCTGGCACTGGCCATGTCGGCGCCCAACGAGAAGGCTTCGGTGTTGGCTGGTAATGTTTCGTTGGCTAACGTGTGGTCAAGGGCCATAACCCCAATCGTGCCTGCCTGTTGTGCGGCCCAGGCTAAAGCAGCTGGCCAATCGGCTTCGTCATCCACGATGGTGACCTGCGCGTTTGGCGCGTAGTGCTTGTACTTCATCCCCGGTGCCTTGGGAATCTCACCCTTGCCGACCTTGTGATGGTTGGATTGCACCGTCCCGATGACGGCTTCCAGCTGTTCCTCGGTCACGCCACCCGGCCGTAAAATGGTGGGAATATCCGTGGACATATCCAGCACGGTCGACTCGACGCCGACTTTGGTTGGGCCATCGTCGAGGATGCCAGCGATTTTGCCATTCAAGTCATGGTAGACGTGCTTAGCTAAGGTTGGACTGGGCTTGCCTGACGTGTTAGCGGATGGTCCCACCAACGGCACACCAGCGGACTTGATCAGATCTAACGTGACCTGGTTCGCGGGGTTCCGAAAGGCGGCCGTATTCAAGCCACCCGTGACGGCCTTGGACAAGGCGCCCGGTTGGAGCTTAAAGATCAGCGTCAATGGGCCGGGCCAAAAGGCCTTGATCAGCGCCTCAGCCTTATCTGACAGGGGTTCGGCATACTTTTTGACCGTATCTTCACCGGTCACGTGCACAATCAAGGGATTGTCACTTGGACGTCCCTTGGCGATGTAAACCTGCTTAACGGCGGCCTCATTGGTCGCATCGGCCCCTAAGCCGTAGACGGTTTCCGTGGGAAAGGCCACTAACTGCCCCGCCCGAATCGCGGCCGCGGCCTCATCAATTTCGTTTGGTTGAAAAATCTTTGTTTCCATACTGATTTCTACGCTCCCATCCTAAATTCACAATTGCACGCGCACCATCCGGTCGTGACCGTTGATGTCCGCCTTAATGGTTACCGTGGCTTGCGGGTAGGCCGCCGCGAAGATTGCCTTAACAGCTGGCCCCTGCTGGTACCCGATTTCGGCAAAGAACTGGCCGTGGGGCACCAGGAAGTCCCCGATGCTGGCCGCAAATCGCCGGTAAAAAGCCAGACCGTGGTCCGCCGCAAATAATGCCCCTTGGGGTTCAAAACGTTTCACGGATTCATCCATCTCCGGCAACTCCGAGTGGTCGATGTAGGGGGGATTTGACACAATCACGTCAAACCGATGCCCACTGACCGGCGCCAACAGGTCGCCCACCGCAAACGTTACGGGGGCCGCCAGCGTTTGTGCATTGGCCCGGGCGACATCGACCGCCGCGGCGGAAATATCCGTCGCCGTCACGGTCCAGTCGGGTTGTTCAGCCTTTAACGACACCGCAATGGCACCGCTCCCGGTTCCCACATCTAACAGACGAATGGGCGTCGTCACGGATGCCAAGATCCATTCGACCAGCTCCTCCGTTTCTTGGCGGGGAATCAGTGTGGCCGCAGTCACCTGAAACTCCCGGCCAAAGAACGGTGCGTGACCTAGCACGTACTGGGCCGGCTCGCCCGCACATACGCGGTCCACCTGCGCCTGATACATCGTTAGGAACGCTGGGGTGGCCGATTCACGGTAGTGTTGGACCAGTTCGGTAAAGGACCAGCCTCGCCCCTCTTGTAGTAAATACTGGGCAACGCTGGTCGCTTGGCCGGCCGCCGCTAATTGTTGCTCGGCAGCTCGTAACGCCATCAAAATGGTGGTCGTTTTAGCCATTATTCTTTAAATTTTCAAGCTTGGCGGCCTGATCGGACAGAATCAGGGCATCAATGATGTCATCCAATTCCCCGTTCATCACGCGGTCTAACTTGTTTAACGTCAAACCAATACGGTGATCAGTGACCCGGTTTTGGGGGTAGTTGTAGGTCCGGATTCGTTCGGAACGATCCCCGGTCCCCACGGCTGACTTCCGTTCGGCGTTGTAGGCGTCTTCTTCTTGGGTCTTGTAGTAATCGTAGACCCGGGCCCGTAAGATGGTCATGGCCTTGGCCCGGTTTTGCTGTTGTGACCGTTCATCTTGCATGGCAACCACGATACCGGTTGGCAAGTGGGTCATCCGCACGGCAGAAGAGGTCTTGTTAATGTGTTGCCCACCGGCACCAGATGACCGGTACACGTCGGTCCGAATATCCTTCGGGTCGATATCGATGTCCACGTCTTCTTCTTCAGGCATGACCCCGACCGTGGCGGTACTGGTGTGGACTCGACCGGCAGATTCCGTGGCGGGTACCCGTTGAACCCGGTGCGCACCGTTTTCATACTTCAGCTTGGAATAGACCTTGTCACCGGTGATCATCAGAACGATTTCCTTGAACCCACCAACTTCGGTGGCGTTCTCGTCAACGATTTCAATCTTCCAGCCCTGGCGTTCAGCGTACTTGGAGTACATGCTAAAGAGGTCCGCCGCAAATAAACTGGCTTCGTCCCCACCAGCGGCCCCATGGATTTCCATGATGATGTTCTTGTCATCGTTGGGGTCTTTGGGCAACAGTAAGACTTTGATGTCGTCTTCCAGTTGTTCCTTTTGGGTGGTTAGGTCCTTCAATTCTTCCTTGACCATGGCATCCATGTCGTCGTCGAGTTTTTCGCGTAACATTTCGTCGTCATCGGCGATTTGTTGGGTCACGTCTTGGTATTGGTGGTATTTGTCCACCGTTTCCCGCAGTTCCCCTTCTTCTTTGGAAAGCTTCATAAATTTTTGCGTATCGGCAATGACTTCAGGGTCACTGATCAATTCGTTCAGCTCGTCGTAACGGTCGGCCACGGCTTGGAGCTTGTCAAACATTTCATCCATTCGATATTAACCTCGTTTCAAATTAGCGTGCGCGTTTAATTGGTGCTGTTGACCGGTTGTTTTGAAAAACCATCGTTGCCTTACCGATATCGTGTGTAACACACATCGGCCAACACCATTTCAGTTTAAATTAAAGTTCCCAGTCATTTCTCGACCAGAACTTACAGTGTACCATAGCTAGCGGTCACTGTAACGGGTTAGTGCTGACCAGGTCGCTACTTTGGCCGGGACTTCCCAATCTGATCCAATGGTGGATTAAAGTAGTGGCGCCGACAAACGGGGTAATAGGCCTCGTTGCCACCGATCTGGACCTGTTCGCCCTCGTAGACCGGCTTGTTGTCGTGGAACCGCAAGTTCATGATGGCCTTCTTGGTACAGAACCAGCAGATGGTCTTCATTTCCTCAATCTTATCCGCATACAGCAAGAGGTACTTAGAACCCTCAAACAGTTCGTTACGGAAATCATTTTTCAGTCCAAACGTCATCACGGGAATGTGCAGCTCATCCACGACCTTGGCCAATTGGAACACGTGGTCCTTGGTCATGAACTGGGCCTCGTCAATCAGTACACAGTTTGCCTGGGCATCCAAGCGTTGGATCTCGTCGTACAGGTTCATGTCTTTATAAATTGGGTGCGCCGTGCGCTTGAGCCCAATGCGGCTAGCAACTTGGCCCACCCCGTCACGCGTGTCCAAACCACTGGTCATAATAATGACCCGCTTGCCTTGTTCCTCATAGTTATGGGCGACCTTTAAAATTTCAATGGTCTTCCCGCTATTCATTGCGCCGTACCGAAAAAATAGCTGCGCCACGTTACTCCCACCTTTTTGACAGTTTCTATCTATTATAGCCGATTCCTCTAGAAAATTAAACAGTCGTTGTCAGTGCCTCCGGGATGATGAAAATGGGACCGGAACGCGGTGGGCGGACACCCAGAGCCACAGGGCGGTCTCTGGGATGCTTTGAGCCGTAAGCCCACGTCTCAAAGACACCAATCCCCTAACCGGTAAAGCCCACCGCTAAGGGGATTCCCACGGCTGGGCCCATTTTCATCATCCCTCCGGCTAACGTCAGTTTATTTTCTAGGGGACGTCCCCCCTTTTGTCATTCACCGTTTTCGGCGGCGGATTCAAAGCGCCCTGCTGTGGGGAATACTTCCAACCTGAGAAGCGGTCTTCCAGCTCGACTTTGAGCCCCAAAACCGGTCTCAAAGGTCGTCCCGTGCTCTAGGTTGGGAAAGAACCCCAACCAAGACCACCGACACAGCTGTCCACTTTGATCCGCCTCTGGTCACTAACACTGACCCCGAATTAAACCATCCGCTCGGGCCGACACGCTGCCTTAATTTACGTAAGGTTTCTCCCTCGCATTCTAGTGTCACACGCAAGTAACAAGTCATACCAGAATATGACCAGCGCAATCAACACTGGGGTTGACTGCTCCCCCACTAACTTAGTGGTCGACCTGCAATCTAGAGCCCTGGAAGCCGCAGGCGGTAACTTATCCACAATCCAAATCACCAAGACAATGTGACCAGCGCACCCAACACTGGGGGTTGACTGCTCTCCCACTAACTTAGTGGTCAACCCGCAATTTAGAGCCGGAGGAAGCCAGGACGGAGACGGCTGTGTCGATTCTGTTAGTCGGCGTTTCTTGCCGGCTTACAGAATGGGACAACCTTTGAGACCTGCACGACCCTCGCAGGGCTTAAAGTTGAGGTGGGAGCCTGCCCTTCGGCGGAAACCGGCCCCACAGCAGGCGTAGCCCTGGAAGCCGCAGGCGGCAAATTCTCCACCCCCATCACTAAGACAGCATAAAGCCGAGCGGCCAAACCCCAGTGTTCCTTGCGTTTTGGGAAAGATGGGGCGTTGGACTCCCCTAAACGCGCAAAAAATGCTAAAATTAAGGCTTGAATATTCAGGAAACCGACATTAAAAAAATCTTGTCGCGATTAAGGAGCGAATTGCATGTCATTCAGAAGCGGCGTTGCCACCTTCGCGGGGAAATCCTCTTACTGGTTTCTCCACACGTTTCTACACGGGGGAAGTTCTCTCCCCGGAAAAATTACGTTAAAGCTCGACCCCAACATTTTACGCACGTTAGGCGCCAAGTATGACGTCATTGTCATCACGGGAACCAACGGGAAGACGTTGACGACGGCGTTGACCGTCTCCGTTTTGCACGAAAAGTATCCCACTATCCTGACGAACCCCACTGGGTCCAACATGGAACAAGGAATCGTCACGACCTTCTTAAACGCTAAGAACCCCAAGACCGGCCGCCCCTTAGCCGTGCTGGAAGTTGACGAGGCGAACGTTATCAAGGTCACGCAATATATTGAGCCCAAAGCCTTTGTCTTCACCAATATTTTCCGGGACCAAATGGACCGCTACGGTGAAATTTACACCACCTACCAAAAGATTTTGGATGGGGTGGCGCTGGCACCTAACGCAACCATTATCGCCAACGGGGATTCTCCCATTTTCCATTCCAAAGAGTTACCGAACCCAATTGAATATTATGGTTTCGATGACCAGCCCGACACGGACATGAAGGCCAAGCCCAACACTGATGGCGTGCTGTGCCCCAACTGTGAGCACATTTTGCATTACCATTCCCTGACCTACAGTAACCAAGGCAAGTATTTCTGCCCGAACTGTGGGTTCTCCCGGCCAGAGCTGACCTACCGCCTGACCAAATTGGGGGAACAAACGCCGACCTCGTCTAAATTTGAAATCGACGGTCACCCCTTCAAGATTCAAGTTGGCGGGACCTATAACATTTACAACGCGCTGGCTGCCTACGCTGTGGGTCGTTTCATGGGCGTCACCCCTACGCAAATCAGCAACGCGTTCAACGCCAACCAACAGGTCTTCGGTCGCCAAGAAGTCATCGACGTCGATGGCAAGCTGGTCACGATTATCCTGGTCAAGAACCCCGTGGGGCTGGACCAAGTGCTCCATATGATTGGCACCGACACGCATCCGTTCTCCCTGGTTGGGCTGTTAAATGCCAACTACGCCGACGGAATCGATACCAGTTGGATTTGGGACGGCGACTTTGAACAGCTGGCCGACCGTGACATCCCAACGGTGATTACCGGTGGTGAACGCTACAAGGACATCACGTTCCGCCTGAAGGTCGCAGGGATTCCTGACGACCGGCACATCGTGGAACCGAATTTGGAAAAAGTGGTCGATGAGATCAAGAAGGTCTCGACCGACCGCGTCTACGTGCTGGCGACCTACACCGCCATGCTCCAGATGCGTAAGATTTTAGCCGATAAAGGCTACGTCAAGGAGGGACTCGGACTATGAGCTACGAACTAAACGTCGCCCACCTGTACGGCGACCTGATGAACACGTACGGTGACGTCGGGAACATTCTGGCGTTGAACTACTATGCCAAACAAATGGACGTTAGCTTAAACGTTAAGGTCGTTAGTCTGGAAGAAGACTTCAAGTCAGATGACTACGACCTCGCCTTCTTCGGTGGTGGTCAGGACTTTGAACAGACCATCGTTTCCCAAGATATCCAAACGAAAAAGGCGGAACTGACGAAATTTATCGAATCCGACGGTCCCCTGCTGGCCATCTGTGGCGGTTTCCAACTGCTCGGCCACTACTACATCGGGGCTGACGGCGAAAAGCTGCCCGGCATCGGCGCACTGGACCACTACACGCTGGCCCAGGACCACAACCGGTTCATCGGCAACATCGTCATCAAAAACCAGGAAACTGGCGAGACCTACCACGGCTTTGAAAACCACCAAGGGTTAACCTATCTGGGGAAGGACGAACGCCCACTGGGCAACGTCGTCTCCGGTAAGGGAAATAACGGTGAAGACGGCACGGAAGGCGCGATTTACAAAAATGTTTATTGCTCCTACTTCCACGGCCCAATTCTGACCCGGAACGGCGACATCGCTAAGCACCTGCTGGTCGCAGCGTTGCAACGGAAATATCCGGACGCTGACTTCAGTCAACAGGCAGCCTTACCGATTCCCGCAACTTTCTAACTGACTAAATAAAGCGTCCCACTAACATCTATGTAATCTGGATGTTGGTGGGACGCTATTTTTGTGGTTTAGTTCATGACTCTATCTTGCAGAGTGGTCTCGGCTAACCCAGTTAAAAGCTGCCAATCACGATCAACGAATCAACGATACGACTAGCGTGAGTGACCAGAGGTGGATCAAGGTTTCCTGGTGTGTCGATGTTCTTGGCTGAATTGCCCTTCCTCAGCCTAGAACATGGGCCGACCTGGGAGACTTGCGTCCTTAAGCGAGGCTCCTAGGCGAGGTGGAAGACCGCCTCTCAGGCTGGAACCGGGCCCCACAGCAGGGAACCTTGAATCCACCGCCGGGAACGGATAAATCCCGCCTACACTTTCATTTAACAACTAAAATCGTGGGCATCGTAGCGGCTCTTCTCTGCCAGATACGTGCCAATCACCGCGTTGCGTTGGTCCAGGTACGGTTCGTTGGGCGCCACCGGATGGACCCGGTTGGTCAGAAAAACCATCGCCTGCTTGGCGGCCTGGTCGATGACCAAGTACGTCCCCGTGAAACCCGAGTGCCAGATAACGCGGTGCGGGGTCGGCCACTGGGTTGCGGTCAGTGCCCACCCCAGCGAGCGCCCGGCATGACCGGTGGGCGTCAGGTCATGGGCCAAATGGTTAACCAGCAACGGTGGTAAGACTGCGGCAACCTTTTCCGGTTGAAAATAGGCCTGGCAGAACCGGGCTAAGTCGTCCACCGTACTGAATAACCCCGCCGACCCACACCGTCGTTGCAACACGTAACCTTTAGGGTCATGGACCTCACCACGCACGAGCCCGCGTTCAACCGTTTGAGCCGTGGGAATACAAGCCAACGGATTAGCTGGCGTGAACGTGCTGTGAACCATGCCCAAGGGTGTCAACACGCGGCGTTGTGCAACCACCTGAATCGGATCGCCGAGAATCTTTTCAACGATCCAGCCCAGGAAAATGTAGTTCACGTCGGCGTATACCATTTTCCGATTAAAGGTGGGCCCAACATGCAATCCCAACAATCCGGCGGTCAACTCCGGCGCGGCCAACTGATTTCGGTTAGGAATGTAACCGGTGATGCCCGAGGTGTGCGTCAACAGGTGTTGAATTGTGACCCGTGTGTCCTGCCATTCGGGCAAGTAATCGCTGACCCGGTCCGATAATCGAAGTCGGTCCTCCGCCAACAGCTGTAAAACCACGCTCAGGGTGCCGACCACTTTGGTCAACGAAGCTACATCATACAGCATGTCCGGCCGCAGTGGTTCGGGAGCGGGCACCAGCGCGGCCTTCCCGTACTGCCCCGTTTCCACCCGGTCGCCATCGATCAGCGCAAAACTGACCCCTGGCACCACTTTCTCCTGAACCAGCCGCTGTAGGGCCGCCTTCGTTTGCGTATACGTCATGGACCGCACCTCTCTCTTCTCTACTAGCCCCCATTGTACCCGTTTGGCTTTCGCCTTGGCAATCCAAGATTCGGTTAAGACTTGGACAAGTACTGAATAGGCACGGACTGTGCGCAATATAAAACAAAAAGTGCCCCGCCCAATACAGGGCAGAGCACCAATAATTTTATTTAAATATCCAAAACACAGCCCACGCAAGCGGCCAATAAACACAACCACTCAGCTTACGGGTTAGTCGTGTTTCAGCCGCAGGGCTGGGAAAACTGGACCGGTCGTGGCAGTGACCAGAGGCGAGCCAAGGTGACCAGCTGTGTCGATGGCCTTGGCTGGGGTATTTTCCCAGCCTAGTCCATGGGACAACCTTTGAGACCGCTTCTCAGGCTCAAAGTTGAGGTGGAAGCCCGCCCTTTGGCTGGAACCGGCCCCACAGCAGGGTGCCTTGAGCTCGCCGCCGGAAACGGGCGCGACCAGGTCTAATCCTCAAAAAAGTGCCCCACCCAAAACGGGCAGAGCACTAATAATTTGATTTTTTAATATCCAAAACACACCAGACACACAGCCCAAGTAAGCAGCCAATAAACACAACCACTCAGCTTACGGGTTAGTCGTGTGTCAGCCGCAGGGCTGGTGAAAATGGGCTCAGCCGTGGGAGTTGCCTTAGCGGTTTACCGCTTAGGCAACTGATATCTTTGAGACGTGATCTTCGGCTCAAAGTAAGTCTGGAGACCGCTTCTCAGGCTCCAGACGTGTGCCCACAGCGTCACGGTCCATTTTCACCAGCCCGGAGGCGCAATGCAACGGCCTAACCCTAAGCCAAGTCGTTGCCGGTGAATTGACTGTTGTAGAGATCGGCGTAAAAACCATCCGCCGCCAGCAAACTGTCATGATTCCCGGTTTCCACAATGTGCCCATGGTTCATCACCACAATGTTTTCGGCATTCTGAATCGTGGATAATCGGTGCGCAACCACGAAACTGGTCCGCCCAGCCAACAACCGCTTCATCGCGTGTTGAATCAACATTTCCGTCCGGGTATCGACAGAACTCGTGGCTTCATCCAAGATCAAAACATCTGGATCAGCCACAAAGGCCCGAGCAATCGTTAACAATTGCCGTTGCCCTTGAGAAATGTTGGTGGCCGCTTCGTTCAGAATCGTGTCGTAACCGTCAGGCAGTTGCCGAATGAAGGTGTCCGCATGCGCCGCCTTAGCAGCTGAGTAGACGTCTTCTTCGGTCGCATCTTCCCGACCGTATTTGATATTATCAAAAATCGTTCCGGTAAACAGCCAGGTATCCTGAAGCACCATCGCAAAGTGCCGGCGCAAGTCCGTCCGCCCAACGGCGTGCGTGTCTTGCCCACGGTACTTGATTTGACCAGCATCGACATCGTAGAAGCGTTCCAACAGGTTAATGATGGTCGTCTTCCCGGCACCGGTTGGCCCAACGATGGCAACCATTTCGCCCGCCTTGACCTTCAGATTGAAGTCTTCAATCAAGGGATTGTCTGGCACGTACTTGAAGGCGACGTTATCAAATTCAATGACGTTGCCTTCACTGGCCGTCTGCTCTGGCAATTTAGCCGTGGTGGTGTCAGTCATGTCGTCTTCATCCAGCACGGAGAAAATCCGTTCGGCGGAGGCAATCGTGGCCTGAATCGTGTTGGTCAGGTTAGCCATCTGCGTGATGGGTTGGGAGAATTGGTTGGTATATTGCAGGAAGGCCTGCACGTTCCCCAAACTAACCGTCCCGTTGGCAACCTGAATCCCACCGATAACGGCGACAGCCAGGTAGTCCAAGTTCTTCACGAAGTTCATCAATGGGAAAATCAGACTGGAAACAAATTGCGCCTTCCAAGCCGATTGGTAATACTTCCGGTTGTGTTCTTCGAATTCTTCTTGCGTCGCACCTTCACGGTTAAACGTCTTGACCACGGTATGGCCAGCGTACGTTTCTTCAACCGTGTTGTTTAGGAGTCCCAAGTTCTTCTGTTGACTAGCAAAGAAGCGTTGTGACTTGGGAGCCACGATGCCGACCACTAAAATACTCAGTGGGACGGATACCAGGGCCACCAGCGTCAGCCAGCCACTGATGGTCAGCATCATGTAAAGCACACCGAAGAACGTCAGAAAACTCGTCACCATTTGGGAGAGCGTCTGTTGCAGCGTCCCACCGATGTTATCCATATCGTTAGCCATCCGGGACATCAAGTCCCCGTTGCTATGGGTATCGTAGTAACTGATTGGCAACCGTTGCATCTTTTCCTTCAGGTCGCGCCGCAAGCGGTAAACCACCTTCTGAGAGATCCAGCTCATAATCAGCTGTTGCACGATGCCAAACACCGCGGCACCGGCATACATGATTCCAACGACTAACAGAATGTGGCCAATTTTACCAAAGTCGACGGGTAAGTTGTGAATCGGAATCCCGGCCTTCAGTTCGGCCGTCCCCTTCATCACACCTTTAAACAGTTCCGTCGTGGCCTCACCTAAAATTTTGGGCGTCTTGATTTGCAAGACTACCGAAACGATGGCGAAGACCAAGACGACGAGGATACCGGGGATCCAGGCTTTCATGTAGCGGAACAACCGGATCGTCGTTCCCCAGAATTTTTGTGGCCGCTGTTTCGTTGCGGCACCACGTCCATTACGCATCGACGGTATCCCCCTTCCGCAGTTGTGAATCGAGAATTTCTTGGTAAGTCTCGTTACTTTCTTTCAGTTCATCGTGGGTCCCTTGACCAACGATCTTCCCACCGTCGATAACCAAAATCAAATCGGCATCGGCAACCGTGGAAACCCGTTGGGCAACGATAACGGTTACCCCATTTTGAACCTGTTCATCCTTCCGCAAGTCTTGCCGCAACAAGGAATCAGTCTTGAAGTCCAAGGCGGAGAAGGAATCATCAAAGATGTAGACACTGGCACGCTTCAAAATGGTCCGCGCAATCACCAGCCGTTGCCGTTGTCCACCGGAGAAATTATCCCCGTTTTGTTCAACGACACCGTCCAAGCCGCCTTCTTCTTTAATGAAGTCGCTGGCTTGAGCCACGTCTAAGGCATGCCAGATCTGTTCGTCCGTGGCATCCGGCATCCCAAAGGTCATGTTGCTTCGCACGGTTCCGGAGAACAAAACAGCTTTTTGTTGCGTGATAGAAATGGCATCGTGTAGGGCTTTTTGGCTCATCGCCGTCAATGCCGTGCCATTCAGCTTAATTTGACCACTTTCGGGATCAAATAGCCGCGGAATCAGGTTGACCAGCGTGGATTTACCCGAACCGGTCCCCCCGATAATGGCTACCGTCTGGCCGGCCGTTGCCGTGAAGTTCACGTCCGTCAGCGCTAATTTTTCAGCGCCGGTGTACCGGAAGTTCACGTGATCAAAGGTCAAGCTGGCTGCATCGGTGTTCAAATCAAGTGGTTGATCCGCATCGTTGATCTTACTCTTGAGGTCCATGACTTCATTGATTCGTGCCGCAGAGGCTTGCGCCCGAGGGAGGAAAACGAAGACCATGGAAACCATCATAAAGCTAATCAAAAGTTGGGTCGCATATGTCATGAAGGCAACTAAGTTACCCACTTCCATGGCTTGGTGGCCAATCAATTGACCCCCATACCAAACGATTCCAATATTGGTTCCACTGACAATCAAAGTGATGACCGGGAACATTAAGGAAACAATCATGAAGACCTTGATCCCAGTCTTGGTGTAGTCCTGGTTGGCCCCTTCGAAACGGTCCTGTTCAAATTGGTCCTGGTTAAAGGCCCGAATGACCCGCACTCCGGTTAGTCCTTCACGGAAAACCAAGTTGATGCGGTCAATCTTCTTTTGCAGACTCTTGAACAGCGGCACCGCAAAGTACATGATCAAGCCGGTAAAAAACGCCAAGATTGGCAGAGCCACGAGGAAAACCATGGTCAGCCGGGGACTCTTGACGTACGCCAGCACACCCGCACCAACCAACATGATTGGCGCCATTAGCATCATCCGTAACATTTGGACCATGACGTTTTGAATCTGCACCACGTCGTTGGTCGTCCGGGTAATTAAGGAAGCATTCCCCACCGTTTCAAACTCTTCAGTGGAAGAAAACGTGACTTTCTTAAATAAATCAGTCCGGATTCGTTGACCCATTCTTTGTGACTGGGTCGACGCATAGTAGACGTTCCCGGCAGCACCTAACACCCCAATGAAACTCAAGAGGAGCATCTGCCCACCAGTCCGCCAGATGTAGCCGATATCGTTGTTGGCGATCCCTTTATCGATGATGTCCGAAGTCAACGTCGGTAAGGAAAGGTCACAGGCAACTTGTATAATCATAAACCCAACAGCAAGGGCTACTGCCCACCAGTCCAAGTGTTTTCGGGCAAGTCGCATCATAGGAAATTTGGCCTTCTTTCTTCTAAGGTTACTCTATAAAACATCAAAATTGCATATGCGATAATTATACTCGCCTGAAATAGGTTTGCAATAAATGATTTCCGCAAATTTTAACTAGCCGGAAACCACTGGCGTTCCCTGACTAACGGTGGTTAAGCTACCCAGCGGTGCCACCTTTTACCAAGTTACTGTCCACCATCCGCGACCACGGTAAGGTCAGTATGGGAAATTAAGATTTTTATTGTCGCTCAATCATCATTTTTATAGAAAACTCGTATCCGCTTTCATTCACGTCCTAGCAAACTTTTGGCCAGACATCACAAT
Source organism: Levilactobacillus sp. FUA 3915 (assembly GCF_044053135.1). Classification (NCBI taxonomy): domain Bacteria; kingdom Bacillati; phylum Bacillota; class Bacilli; order Lactobacillales; family Lactobacillaceae; genus Levilactobacillus; species Levilactobacillus sp. FUA 3915. Next base: position 142,939 of record NZ_CP168704.1, read on the forward strand.
CCGAATTGCTGAGTAAAGCCCCTTCTGGCAAGCGTTTGAGACTGGCAAACGCCGCAGAATTTGTTACAATGGGGTCACCGAAGGGAGAAAGATAATGGCGAGCAACTCAGATTCAATCTATAACGTCCTAACCTTTATCCATCGCCACCAAGACCGGGTGCGCTTTATCCAGCAGCGCAACAGCAACGTCATCGCGATTGGCGTGCCGGACACGGTTTCCGTGGCCAATCCAGAGCTCTACTTCCCCGTTGGCCACCTGCTGGTCAACCGGATGGACGATGACTTCTTGGCAATGAACGGCGACCTCCTCAACGATTTCTTCGAGCGGACCCGCAGTTCTAAACTAGACTATCGGGAAGTCTGGATCACGACCAGCCACATTCCGGCTGAGCAGACCTATTTGGTGGAGATGTCATTTGAATAACGCACGTATTGAAAAACGGACGGCCAGCTTGCTATAGTCCCCTTAAGGTTGACAGATGAAAAACTATAATTCATCTGTTAACTTTAAGGGGATTTTTCTATGCCTAGGACAAGATTTACAGCTATGGAGAAACTGGATATTTTGACTGGTCTATCACAGACCAAGTTGAACAGAAGCAAATACCTTGAGCAATATGGTATTTATGGCTCTACTATTCGTTTGTGGCGAGAACTTTACAAGCGTGATGGCCTCGACGGCCTAGAAGAACGCCATATCTGGACACGTTATAGTGCAAAGACCAAGCAGCAAGCCGTGGAAGCCTATCTAAATGGTAAAGGTAGTTTAGTTGAAATCAGCAATCGTTTTGGATTGAGAAGCGACAAGCAACTTCGCGACTGGATTAAGAAATTCCAGTATAATGGGACCAATAAATCATTGATGGCTACCCCGTCAAGAAGGCAGGTCCGCATTATGAGTCGTAAAACAACATTCGAAGAACGAATTAAAATTGTGGAGTATGTCACAGCTGGAAAGCATTCGTACTCCCAGGCATCCGAACACTTCAACGTCTCTTACCAACAGGTAAGAGCCTGGGTTCTCAAGTCCAAAGATGGTGGGTACACAGCATTAAAGGATGGCCGTGGACGTACTAAACCAGTTGAAGAAATGACTGAAGTTGAACGTTTAAAACTAGAGAATCGTCAACTAAAGGCCCAGCTCAAAGAACAGGAGGTAATGGAGCTCTTCGCAAAAAAAATCCGGGAACTACAGAACAAGGAGTGAACGCCCAACATAAATTAATATTCCAGACAATCCAGGAACTCAGTCCACAGATTCATGGCGCCCAAACCATTATTCTTCGCAAAGTGGGTCTATCTCGCCAAGCATTTAATCAATGGCTTCATCGTGAAGAAACCCCTTGGGAGCAACAAGAAGCGCAGCTTAAGCAAAAGATACTCATGTACTTCAATGCACATCGTCAGAGAATCGGCGCAGGAAAATTGAAGATTTATCTAGATCATGATTCAGATCTTGATTTTTACGTCTCGCTTAAGCGCGTTAAGCGGATTATGACTCTCCTGCATCTCAAGTGTCAAAGCAGACTGAAGAAACACCATCGAGTAAAACAAGCCGAACAAGAAATACGAGACAACGTATTAAATCAACGGTTTAATATGGCAGATAATCCAAATGAAGTGTGGTTGTCGGACGCCACCGAAGTTCGTTACGGTATCAATGGCGAGTACAAGGCTCGTTTGTGTGGTGTACTAGATCTATATGGCAGATATCTTTTATCCTACAATCTGAGTGTTACTGAGACCAGTGACGCAATGGTTGAAGTCTTTGAGCGAGCCTTTAGCAAAGCTGGAGAAGTTCATCCAATGGTTCATACCGATCGTGGTTCGGCTTACACTTCCAAAGATTTTAATAATCTAATGACCGAACACAAAGTCGTTCGGAGCATGTCCCGACCGGGAACGCCTTATGACAATGCCCCAATGGAACGTTGGTGGAATGAATTCAAGTTAAACTGGCTAGACAGCCACCCAATGCCTAAAACCAAGGAGGAGCTAATTAAGCTTATTGAGGAAGGTATTCACTACTTCAACTATATTGACCGTACAGCACAAAGAAACGGCTCCACCGCGGTTGAGTACCGCGGTGAAGCCGCTTAAACACATCTACAAAAATTATAGTATTTCATCCGTCAACTTGACAGGGACTAGGGACTGTCTGAAAACTAAAAATTCAGGTATAATCTGAGGAAAAACGAATCGAGGCATTCCGATGACAACACCTAAACGATACGAACTGGAAGATGCTCAGTGGGACCGAATCAAAGGATACTTCCCGCCATACCGGACTGGCCGTCCATCAAGCCTAGACAACCGTACCGCCCTCAACGCTATCCTCTGGCTCATGCGCAGCGGGGCTCCTTGGCGTGATCTACCTGAACGCTATGGCTCTTGGAAAACGGTGTATAGTCGCTTCCGAGCCTGGGTAAGTTCAGGCTTGTTCGAACAGGTTTTTCTCGAATTGATTGACAATCCCGACATGGAAAACTTGAGCTTAGATTCAACGATCGTTCGAGCGCATCAAAAGGCCACTGGGGCAAAAAAAACGCCGAATGTATGGTCGAAAATCAAGCTATTGGACTAAGTCGAGGTGGCCGAACGACCAAGATTCACGCACTCGTTGACGGATTAGGGAATCCCTTGGGTTTTCGCCTAACAGGTGGTCAAGTACATGATAGCCAAGTTGCCAGTGAGTTGCTGGAAGGCTTCGATATTTCTCAATCAAATATTATCGCGGATAAAGCCTATGGCACCGCGAAACTTCGCCAGTATATTAAAGATAAAGCAGCCGTCTATACCATTCCGCCAAAGGAAAATACCAAAGACAAGTGGACCTGTGATTACCACGTTTATTGTGAGCGCCATTTGATTGAGAACTTCTTCAATCAGTTGAAGAACTTTCGTAGGATTGCAACGCGTTATGATAAGCTCGCTCATGTTTATCTGGCTACGGTTTACATTGCCTCAATTTGCATCTTACTTAAGTAGTTTTCAGACGGACCCTAGTACAAGCTGGCCATCCGTTTTTGTTTTGTCTTCATTTATGGGCTTACGGGTTAAACGCGTGTACTCATCGCCTCCGGGCTGGTGAAAACTGGGCCTGGTCGTGTCCGTTCCCAGCGGTGGGCTCAAGATAACCTGCTGTGGGGTCGGTTCCAGCCTGAGGAACGGGCTTCCACCTCGACTTTGAGCCAAAAGGCGGTCTCAAAGGTCGTCCCATGGGCTAAGCTGAGTGAGAAACCTCAGCTAAGACCATCGACACAGCCGGCCATCTTGGCCCACCTCTGGTCACTCCCACGACCGGCCCAGTTTTCCCAGCCCTGCGGCTGACACGGGTTTAGCCCACAATGCCATTCGTCATTTTCTGTTGTCGTTATAACATTATCTGTTAATTAGTTGCGACGCTATTTAGTCAGTCTGAATGTGGCTGAAGCCGGGTGGAACAGGTTGCAGTCTCAAAGGTTTTCTCGTAATCTGGGATGGAAATGAACTCCAGCCAAGGTCACTTCCACGACCGGCCCATTTTTTCCCAGCTAGTCCGAGTGTAGCTGGAGGCAGTCAGGAAGGCCTGCCTGTGTCGGTGCTGTTGGTCGGGAGTTTTGCCCGGCCTTACAGCACGGGACGTGGGTGAGACTTGTGCTTTTCAAGGCTCACCCACGAGGTTGAAGACCGCTTTGGCTTCGACCGTTCCCCACAGGTTGGCCTTCCTGAACTGCCGCAGGCGCAACGCACACACACCAAAATACTAGCTGAATAGCGCGTGAGAGGCCCAGAGGCCGCCACCGATGACCAGGACCGCGACGATGAAGAAGCGGAACAGGGCCGCGAAGGCTACCAAAACAATGGCGCCGATAATTAACGTTCCCACGATGCCTAACAACCAGCCGGCCAAACCAAAGACCAGTCGCAAGATGGGAAATAGTAGTAACAATAGTAATAGTAAAAAGATCACGATGATCGCTCCATTCTGCCCGGGAACCCCCGGTTAAGTCGTATTTTACACGATTTTATTCAGGTTCGCATGGATTTGATATTTAAATATTTATAAAGGGTCCGAACGACTATCAAACAAAAACGCCCCCACTATTGTAGGGACGCTCGCTTGTCTGAATTCGTTAACCAATGGTAATCTGTTGCCGACCATTCTTCTTGGAATGGTACAGGTTGGCATCGACTCGCTTGTAAAAGTCCAACGGATTATGGTCACCTTCGTGTAGCACGGAAACCCCAACGGAAATGGTTACCTGTAAAATTTCCTCGTTATATGGGATTTTAAGCGCCTTGACCGCGTCAAACGCTGCCTCAGCCACCGGCCGGCTCCGATTGATGTCGTAGCCTGGCAAGAGGATATTAAATTCCTCGCCCCCGGTCCGGTAGAGAATAATCTCCGGATTGATGCTCTTAATCGTGCTGGCCACGGTACTGGCGACCTGCTTCAAGACCTCGTCACCAGCTAAATGCCCGTAGGTATCGTTCACCCGTTTGAAATGATCGATATCAAACATGACCATCGCCAAATTTTTCTTGTGGGCAACACTTTGATGGAAGTGATAACCGATAGCGTGGTCATATGCTGCGTAATTCTGAACGTGAGTTAGTGCATCCCAATTGGCGGACTAGAACAGCCGATCCTTGATACGACGGTCCTTGTCCTGAATCCGGAAGTACCCGTACATTAATGACGCTAGCACGGCGTAGTCCGCAATCTCAATCCAATACGTGCCCCATGGAAGATGGAACCGGAATTTAACAAATAACCACAATGCCATCCCAAAGCCCAATGCCACTGTAATGTAGCGGGTATACGGTGCGCGCCACAGATGGGTACTTTGTTGGTAGGAAATCATGTAGAAAAGGACAAACAGGAACGTGTATCCCCAAGAAAGGATGGCCGTCACGTTACCATTCATTAACATGAACCCGACCCCGGCCAATAGAATCAACCAGTTAGGTATTTTCAACTGTAGGAAGTACGCGACGAAGATTAGCAGTAGGAGTTGGAAATTGGTGAACGTCCACGACAGGTGGGTGTCCCGCACAATCAACTGCAAGGCGAAGACGGAGACCACCGCACAGGTCGTCCCCAACAGCACCTGAACCCGTTTTAAGTTATAGGGCTTACTGCTCGACTCCACCTTGGCAGTCACCCAGGTGAAGATGGACCAGTAGAGAGTGATGATTCCCAAGACAAAGAAAATACTAGTAATGATCGGCGGCACTAGCCACATAGTCCATGACATGGAATCAGTCTCCTTGTTTTCAATGAATTAACTGGCAACAAAGCCAGCCTCTGCTGATAAATTATCTTACGCTTAAGTATAACGCAATAATTTATTCATAGCACCCACTATAGAACATTTTATATAATAAATCCATAGGGCTTTATATAAATAAATATATCATGGGTTGAACGATTAGCGGTTTTTGTAGTCAGCCCCTATCGATTATTTTTGTAAATCGCCCCTATCCGTTTTCGTCAAAATAAAGTATGATAGGAGCAGACACTTTGGAAGGAGGACCTTAGCACTATGTACCGTTATTTTCTTCAGCCACAGCTAGATGTTTCCAACAATTCGTTAATTGGTTACGAATTATTGATTCGCCAACAGGTCGATGACAAATGGGTCCTACCCAAAGACTTCGAATCCATTCCCATCGACATTCAGGCCGACTTGATGAAACGGACCGCGCAAAAATTGCGGCTTAAGATTGGCTCCGTTTCATTTAATGTCAATCAGCGCCAATTCATCGATTGCACGATTGCTAAAGCCATTGTCGCTGCCCAACAGCAAATCTACCCCGTAAACTTGATTCTCGAAGTGACCGAGGAAGAGACTGACAAGGCCGTTTCCAATGAACAGCTGATCGAACAAGTTCACTTTTTCAATGACCACGCCATTCAACTGAGTCTGGACGACATCAGTACCGGGGTCAATTCCTACGAGCATTTGAAGCCAGTCCTCCCCTACGCCAGTGAGATTAAATTTGCCATGCAAAACTTCCGGGCAGAGGGCCGTGCCGATGAAATTACAGAACACTTAAAATTTTGGAAGAAGATTGCCCAAGAATACAAGCTCCGGCTCATTCTTGAAGGTGTGGAAAACGCCGAGGAAGACGAAATGGCTAACGACCTAGAACTGGATCTGCGTCAAGGCTGGTACTACGGTAAGCCCCATTTATTTAAGCTATAGTTTTTGGATCATGATATTATTTATTTTACAGGCGATTGAAGGTTGCTGCTGTTTAGGCCCTTTGATGGTCTTTTTATTTGGTTTCTTAACTATAGAAACCACTATTCCAGTGATTTCTGTTGATCTGGGGTATACTCTTTTTAATGTTAGTGGCGTTTGTTTTATTGGCTAGAAATGGCATTCTGCTCATCCTGATGAGGAGGACTTTACATGTTAAATGTTATAGCTGAGTACGCAATTTTAGTATTTTCAATTTTGATGGGGATTGCAACATTAGCAAACTTTAAGGCGTATGTCAGTGGTAATGGTTTGCTGAAAGTGTCCGGAGCTTTTAATTTACTTAGCCCATTACTTATTGCTGTATTTCTTTTTCTAGGCACTTCAACGGAAATTAAAATTGCTGTCACTTGTGCTGCTATCATTCTTATCGGTGCTGCCATTATGCATGGAATTGCGATTAATAATTTTCATTTAAAACACCACATCGTTAGAATAATTGTTTTCTGCTTAATGTTGTTTTTGGTTTGGGTATAGGGAGAAATTTTTCGCAAACTAAGAAGAACAATTTAGCTACCTATTGCCGCCCTTTATAGTTCTAGCCTCTTGTCCACGAAAGTGTGATTCAAAACGGTGTAAGCAGGAAAGTTGCCCGGCGTTTCGGTTGTCTGAAAAGTGGCTGCCCTTTTGGCTTCCATTCACAATAACACACATAAATGAGACCCAATTTCAACAGGTCAATGGAACTGTTAGCGTAACGGCTAACGGTTTTTATATTGCCATTATGTACCAAAAGAGCCCTACTCAATCTATTCGGACAGAGCATTCGGCAACAGAGGTTATTAGTTTTTGCCCCTTTTATGTTTTGCAGGTTAGGTGTATTTTATTAGGTAGAAAGCGGGGAAATACTATGGCTAACTTACCACACGCTATCACCCTTGCTGCACTGGCTAGTTCCGTTATTGGACTAGTCCTAGCAATACGAAACTTCGTTAAGGTGATGCGGCATGAATAAACAAAAGAAAGTTGACTATGAAAAGAAAACGCAAGTTGCTACTAACATTGGTATCGCACTCGTGCTAGTTCTACTAGTGTTACGGTTATTCTAAGGGGGGCAGTGTCATGAGTAATAAGGTTCTAAAGAAAAAGATTAAGCATCAATGGATCTATTTAAGAATTGCCGTTGCAGTTGGCATGGTATTAGTAGTTGCCAATATATTATTTCAGTAATCAAAAGGGTATCAAAATGAAAAGTAAAAAGGCAACTGCGCTACTGTATGGCAAGTAGTGTGATTAGTTTCCTACCCCTACCCACATTTTCAAATAAGCACACCGGCATCTAAGGGGGCATTACAATGAGTAAACGAACCATGAATACACTGACCGTTATTTCCTTTGCACTAGCTTTCATCATCTTAGCGGGAAAGGCAATTTTAAAATAGGTCAACTACTAACCATCTTTCTTATTCAGGGGATGGTTTTTAATTTACGCTCAGCAGGTTTACAATATTTTACAAGGAACAGATATATTAGGGGGTAACTAAATGATTAAGTTAACAGGTAAATACGCTGCTGCTCTCATGCTTCTAGGAACAGTTACAGGGGTTGGAATTGCTATGGGAACGCCTACAGCACATGCGTCAGTGACACCCATTGTAACGCCCGCACAAACAGCTAAAAACCAAAAAAAGTTAGATGCTCTATTTGACAAAATAGATATTAGTAAAGCATTCGGTGTTTCCGACAACTACGGTTTTGGGACGGCTGCTACAGTGAAGCCTGATACATACAATTATCGCCAAACGTATAAATTAACAACGGCCACTGCATTAACCAATGAGTTTAGACATAAAACCGTTACCCTGCCAAAAGGTTCGGTTGTGACAGGATATGCTGACGGAGATGGAAATTTGACCTCCCTAGACAACACTACTCTAAGCATTAAGAATCAGAAAAGAGTATTCAGCAATCTAGGCAACTGGAAATATAGTTTTCTCATGACTAAGGCAAACGGTGCAGCAGTTAAGCCATACACACGTAGCACTGCATTTTCTTATAATTCTTTGGCTAGTGTTCCCGCCTTGCCAATCAAGAATAACAAAGCACCCCATAACGGTGATGAAAGAACGCGACCATTTATTACTGTCACGGCGGACAGCCAACTTGTCTATCACAGTAAGGGCACAGTATACACGGCAACTCGCTATGCTAAAATCAAGAGCTTTAAGCGGTCTCATTCAACGCTTACCTACTATCTTAGCAAGCCTGTTAAAGGTGTAACTACCAAAAAGACCAAGGTAGGTAAAACGTACCGTTATAAGATGACTCTCAAGTTAGGTCACATTTATCAAAACGATATGATCGATTCTGATCCGGGTGAATTCAACCTCTCCGTCAAGAACGGCAAGCAGACGTTTTTCCTAGCATTCAGCGATATTGCAGAAGACTACGTAAACAGCGTAACCGGTTATGAAACCGTGACTGCCCGTTATTCTAAAGTGGCAGCTGATTATATTCAAGGACTATACTAGAGCCAACCAAAAAGGCCACCCATGGCAGGTGGCCTTTTATTTTTCTCTCAGATTGGTGCCCGTCATCCCCAAAACAAGCCCAGATTATAAGTCTCACCTGCGTAGACCTAACCTGCCCCACTACAGTTAAGATGGCAAATAACTCTCACCCGGGACATGCTACCTCTCATAGATCTAAGGCGTATCCTCTGTAATCATCCCCGTTAATAAAGATAATCGTTCAGGGCACAACCTTGAAAACTATTTCGACCGGGCCGAACTGGAACACTTTTTTGAGTGCTTGAACGATGATGATAACGACCCGCAGGCCAACGTATTTTTCAGGTTAGCGGCTTTCAGTGGCATGCGTAAATCTGAAATGCTCTGCCTGCAATGGTCGGACATCAATTTCAGTAAGAACACGGTAACCGTCTCTAAGACGCAATCACGAGGCGACAACGCGCGTTTGCTGGTGCAATCCCCTAAGACTGCCCGCAGTAATCGAACCGTCTACCTTGACCCCAAAACGTGCCATATTCTACAGCAGTGGAAACTTGAACAGCGAACCCAACTACTGCAATACGGATTCAACGTTAATCAGGGACACAACCTTATCTTTGCCAACGAAAATAACGAAATGTGCCAACCCTCTAAGCCGCGTAAATGGTTAGAGCATACTCTCAGCAAGTATGATTTGAAGCACGTCACAGTGCACGCTTTCCGTCACACGTATGCTACGTTAGCATTTGAGGCCGGTGCCTCTATCAAGTCAGTACAAGACCAGTTAGGACACTCTAGTTATAAGACCACCTTAGATATTTACACGGCCGTCACGGATAAGGAAAAGAACGAGGCAACAGAGAAACTTGCCAGCTATTTAAATTTCTAGTTGGTGTAGATCTACAGCGAGCAGGAAAGTTGCCCCGCATTGTGAATGTCTGTGTGAATGTCTAAATTGAATGTCTAATTGAATGTCTTTTGAATGTCTTTCAGCGGTATTTCACAGATACCCATGCAAAGCCCAATGTACTAAAAAAGCCGCTATATCAACCCCCGTGAGGTCTAATAGCGACTAATGCAAAACTACTATTGGGTATACTGGGCTCGAACCAGTAACTTACGGATTCAGAGTCCGCTGCCTTACCATTTGGCGAATACCCAATAAGACTTCTGTTGCCTGGACAACTATTTAATCTTAACTTGTTCAGCTTTTGGTGTCAACCAGTTTCACCTAAAAAATCCGAATTCTTGCATGAAGTCCCATTTGAATGTAATTTTATGCAGAGAAGGATTGACATTTTTTAGCGAATAGGTTAAATTAGATATTGCTAGTAGGGATTATTGCCCGTTGGTCAAACTGGTTTAAGACGTCGCCCTCTCAAGGCGGAGCTACGGGTTCGAGCCCCGTACGGGCTATCAGTTGTCCACAAACGTTGGTAAAACAACGTTTGTGGACTTTTTCTTTGTCTAAATTTTCCGGACACAAAAAATCGGTAAAAGTTCGTGGACTAGACCAATCAAAGGAACTTCAACCGTTCTTTTTTGTCTCACAATTTAGCTGGATCTTTCACCGTTAAGCGATTCAGCTCCTGCTCAAATTCAGCGACACCCTCACCCGTGACCGCCGACAACAAGTAGATCTGCTGCACACCAGCATTTTTCAACTGCTCTCGAGCGTAGTCGACCTGTTGCGGCGTTGCCACATCTATCTTAGAGATGACGCCAATCGTTTGAACCGGAAACATGGTGGTAAAGGCCGGTGGGAAAACCGCCCGCTGGTCAAGCCCGCTCTGAATCGCCACAATCAGCTTGGCCCCGGTCGACATCGTCATCAGTGACGGGTACAGGTAACGGTGCTCAACGAACTCACCGGGGGTATCGATAATCTCTCCCCGAAACTCTACTGCCTGGGTTTTATCATAGCTAATTTTCTCGTGATGTAGGCGCTGAATCAGGGTGGTCTTGCCACACCCAATCGCGCCGACAAACATGGCTTTTCTCATCGCAAACCAACCTCCCTTCACCACATCATAACGCTAATCATACATGGCAATGCCAATCGGGGTAACAAATTGCGGGAAGTCCGGCTTACTTGCCGGCGTTCCCAGTGCCTGACTGAACGTTTTAATGAAGTCCTTAAAGTTAATCGCCCCGCCAACCACGATAACGGGTTCCTGTGGCTGACCTTGCGTCGCCGAGCGGGTAATCGCCGCCATCTTCTCGACAACTGGCCGGATAGTCGCGAAGACTTCCAGTTCCTTTGTGGTATCGCGTTTGAAGGTCTCGGCTTGAGCCATGTCCCAGTGATTGTGCCCTGCTAAGACCATGGTCATGTGCGAGCCACCCGTCGCTTCATCCGTCACGTAGGTTAACTGATTATCCTTAAAAATACTGATCCCCGTGGTGCCACCACCAATATCAACGACCGTACCATTTTCCAAGTGTAAAAACTTAGCCGCGGCCGTGGGTTCATCGACCACTGCACTGCAAGTGAAGCCCGCCGACTCAATCACGTTGGCCACGATTTTAGCACTGCCTTCACCCGTGCCAGGTGGAATGGCGCCACTAGCGGTCGTCAACGACACACCCAGAATCTCTTCTGCCTGTTGTTTCAACCGCATTAAAATCCGTACGGAATCCATGAAATTAACCACTAAGCCATCACGAACCGCGTGATCATATTCAAAATTTCCATAAAGCACGTTATCGTCATGGTCCAAAACCACCATCACGATGGACGAGGTTCCTAAGTCGACGCCCACCTTTAGCGTTTCCTGGTCCGTCACTGGCCGCGTCGCTTGATCGCCGTTAACGACCTGCGCAAACTGATCAAGTTTTTGGTTCGCCGCCGTGACTAAATCTTGTTTTTCCGCAATCATACTGAACACCTCATCATCAAGTGACTTCACTAATGCAGACATAACCGTTGGGCAATTGACGGATGCTGCTTAAAGAATGCCTGCGAGTATCCGCAACCCGCCACAATACTTAGATCAAATAGTCGTGCCATCATAATTAGTTTTAGCATCAACTGACCCGCCAGCCCCTGATGGGCAAAGTCCGGTTCAATGGTGACCTCAGTGATCACTAGCAGGCCCGTGCTCCAATCAAAGGTTGCCTGACCGATGGCTTGCCCTTGTTGCTGTAGCTGAATGTCGTCTGGAGCAAAGGCAAACGTTAACGCCGGTGACGCCAGTTCGGCGCCTTGAACCGCCGCAACCAGCCGCGCCATCGCTAGCTTCAAAAATGTGATTGTCGGTTCATCCGTTAGCAAGTCATGCTTGGCAAATAACTGTTCCACGTCGCTAAGATAGATTTCTGAGGGTTGAATGACCTGCATCCCCAGCACCAAAGCTAACTGTTTCAGCTGCTGATTCGCGCTCATTCCGCCCAGTTTACCGGTCGAGGCCGAGGCAATTAAGGCGGGTTTCCCCTGCCACAAATTACCGTCATCAGATACCGACGCGATATCCAAGGCATTTTTTAAACAGCCCGGCATCCCCCGGTTAATTTCCGGCGTAACTATGCAAAAGCCGTCTAATTCTTTGATCTGTGCCTTGAACGCCCGACAAATCGCCTGTTCTCGACTACTCATTTGATCATGTAACAAGGGCAAGTGGGCCAGTGAAATCGGCTCAACCATGACGGTATTGGGGCCCATCAAGCCTAAATTGCGGACAACTTTTCGTGCATAGGATTCCGCCCGGAGACTCCCTGCCAATAACCCAATTCGTTTCAAAAGAATCGTGCCTCCTTCACTAATGACCCACGCTTCTCAAAAAAATCCGCAACAACCTAGGTGCCAAAATACCTAGTCATCGGGGATCTTTTTTAACCCAATTCTGATGTTAAGTATATTTGCTGTAACCGGCGAATCACTGACGCAGATACCCCCACAAAGTCGACCAGGTAATCACTGATGCTTCCAAATTCACCAGCAATCAAGGTTAAGGCCTGGTCAAAATAATCGGGTGAGGCTATCGATAGGTCAATAATTGAGGACTGAAAATTGGCATTCATTTGATAGTCACGCGCCGCGATGAGTCGCCGCACGACCCTTGCTAAACAATACTGATTCGTACGCAAATAGTCTTGCTTGATCTGGGAAATGGGCACGCCCAACGCCCCTAGAAGCAGCAGCGCACACATACCAGTGCGATCCTTACCAGCGGTGCAGTGGAACACCACCGTCTGCGGCTTGTCCTGCGTCAATAGGTCAAAGAACTGCCGGTAGGCCTGGCGCGGTTGGGCGTTCAGTACCAAGCGGCGGTAAACGCGGAGCATTCTGCGGTACCCATTGCGGGCGTCACTCGCATAAAACTGATTGCGTCGCTGAATCATTTGGACACTCTCAGTCTCATCGTTATCAAACAGCGGAATGTGCGTCAGCTGAATCGATTCGGGTAGCTTATCCGGTGCCTGACGCCACTCCGCGTGAGAACGCGTGTCAATCACCGTTGTCACGCCGTAGGCTACTAGCTTCTCTTGATCTGCTACTGTTAAATTGGCTAGGCTATCCGCCCGCAGCAACCGATGCGTCCGAACGCGCCGGTGGTCAAATGTCTCCAGACCACCCAAGTCGCGGACGTTCACCGCGCCTACTAACGGTAACGCTTGTTGCTTCATCATTTCTCACCACACCACTATGTTCGTGTAATATTGGTGACATCGAATCCCAGCAAGTCTCTCAGCGTGGTCACCACTTGCCGCAACGCCGCCTCGACCTCTGAGACCTCACCGACGATGACGACCGACCCACTAAACCGGTCAATAAATCCCAATTCCACATTGCTAGATTTGGTTGCAATATCGCCGGCAATAATGGACGTTTCACTGGGCGTAATCGTCAAGATTCCCAGTGCATTGCGATTCGTCTGGATACCCAGTTTCACGTAGATATCTGGCGTTGGATTAGCAATAATATGTGCCAGCGTCACCTGCTTACCAGGCACATACTCTTGAATTGAACGTGCAATATCGCGAGCCATTCCGTTCACCTTCTCCTAACTATCCAAAACCTTCTCAGTCTCCCGGGCAATCACCAGTTCCTCATTGGTCGGAATAACCAGCACTTTGACGCGACTGTCAGCGGCCGAAATATCCAGGTCATTGTCCTGGTTCGCCTCGGCATCAATTTTGACGCCCAGGTAACCAAAGGCGGCACAGACCCGTTCACGAATTGGCGCGGAATGCTCGCCCACACCGGCCGTAAAGACCAACGTTTGTAAGCCCCCCAGGTCGGCCGTATAGGCGGCAATGTAGGACTGAATCTGGTGCACGTAGATCTGTAAAGCTAACTTCGCGCGGTCGTTGCCGTCAGCCTCTGCCTGTAAGACATCACGAACATCATTGGACACACCGGAAATCCCTAGTAATCCCGATTGATGATTGAGCAGCTGCCGAATATCAGCAGCGCTAAAGTTCTCTTTCTCCGCGATGAATGGCAGAACGTTGGGATCCACGTCCCCAGAGCGGGTCCCCATCACCAGGCCAGCCAGTGGCGTGAACCCCATCGAGGTGTTCACCGACTTGCCGTCCCGAATAGCACAAACACTGGCGCCGTTGCCCAAGTGACAGGAAATAATTTTCCGCGAAAAGTCTTGATCATAGCGCCGGTTAACCTCGCTATAGATGTACTGGTGAGATTGCCCATGGAAGCCGTACCGCCGGATCCCATATTTGGCATAATATTCAAATGGTAGCGCATACATATAGGCCTTTGGCGGAATCGTACTGTGGAAAGATGTATCGAATACCGCGACTTCACTAGCACTTGGCAACAACTTCTCAAACGCTTCAATCCCCAATAAGTTAACCGGATTGTGCAGCGGCGAAATCGTTGCCAAATCCGCAATTTTTTGTTGGACAACTGGCGTAATCTTGGTGGTTTGGGTATATTCACGGCCACCATGCGCCACCCGATGGCCGATACCAACAATCTCTTGCTTATCTCGAACCGCCCCACTGGCCAACAGGGCATCCGTGACGAGTTGGACGGCCTCGGTATGGTTTTGAACTGCTTGGGCCTTTTTGTAGTGCGTTCCCTGATAATCATAAGTGAAGACGGCATCAGAATGGCCGATTCGATCAACCAAGCCACTGATAATAACGGTCTCTGCTGGCATGGCGTACAATTTAAATTTCAGCGAGGAACTCCCCGCGTTAACGGATAAAATCTTTGGCATACGTCATCTTTCCTTCTATCATCAACTGATTTACCGAATCACTTTACGGTAAATCGCCTTTAAATCCTCATCGGTTGGCACAACCGGGTTCCCCGCAAACGTTGCGTCTAATTTGGCATCATCCACCACGACCTGCAGCTTGGCTTCGGCGTCCTTAGCATCAACGCCAAATGCCCGCAAATTTTGGGGACAATCCATCTGGAGCATCATCTGCCGGATGCGTGACAGTAGGCGTTGAATCGCTAACCGATCACTCAACCCACGAGAGGCTAAACCCGCCTTGCGAATGGCCTCGGCATATTTATGCAGTGCCAGCTCAGAATGGGCCGCATTGTACGCCACGACGTGTGGCAACAACATGGCGCAGGCTAAGCCATGGGGTACCTGGAAGTTAGCCCCAAGTTGATGCGCCAAAGCGTGGCAAATGCCTAATCCCGCATTGGTGAAGGCCATCCCGGCCGCACACGAAATTTCGTGGACCGTCTGACGTTTGGCGACATCGTCCCCGTGCTGATAACAATCGACTAAATCATGGGTGATGACATCAATGCCCTTCTCGGCAAAGGCATCCGTAATCGTGTTGGCACCCTTGGAGACTAACGATTCCAGTGAATGGGTCAACACATCCAGTCCGGAGTAAGCGGTGACACTCTTGGGCGCCGTCATGACCAACTGCGGATCTAATAACGCCACATCCGGTGTCAAATAAGGCTCACTCAACGGAATCTTCGTATGGTTCTCGGTATCAGAGACGACCGCAAAACTGGTGACTTCTGACCCGGTCCCGCTGGTCGTTGGAATGGCGATAAACGCTTTGAGCTGCGTCTGATTGAGCTTTTCACCGAAGAAGCGAATGGCCTTACCAGTATCAATCGCTGAGCCCCCGCCAATGCCAATCATCACATCGGGTTTGACCTGATTAAACTGGGCAACCCCCGCCATAATCGTTTTCAACGGTGGATCGGGCTTAACGTCTGAAAAGAGACTGACTTGGTTAGACTGGTTAATCCGTTCTTGAATCCCCTTTAACGTAGGGGTTCCTGGCAAAAAGGCATCGCAGACCATTAAGATACTTTTACCAGACAGCTGTTTCAGCCAATCAAGGCTATCTGTTCCGGAAAAAATCTTGGTTGGAATTTGAAATTCTTCCATGGTCTAAACCTCCCAGTTTCTCAGTGAAAATCCTTCAGGGCTCGTGAACCGACGACGACGCGTAAAGGTCTTGGTCGTCGTGGTCCCTTCACCGGTTGGGGTCGCAATCGTAAAGGCCGCAGCACCCGTGTAGTAGCCGTTATCGCCAACCCCGGTTGCAGCAAACGTTGGACCGTTAGCCACAAAGATGGAGGTGTTCATCCGATGAGCCGCTTGATTGATATGTGGCAAGTTCTCGGAATGAATTGAGGCCGTGTGGTGATGTCCGCCTTCAACTTCAACCGCCGTTTGTAACGCGGACTTAAAGTCTGGGCAGCAAACCACTGGCAGAATTGGCATTAACATTTCGGTCGTGACTAAGGGATGATCCTTCTTGGCTTCAAAGGTAATCACTTTCGGCTTACCCGTGTAAGGAATCTTGGCCGCATCCAGAATCACGGTGGCATCCTTCCCGATATAGGTCCGACTTGGTGTGCCGTTCTCTTGAATCGTCATCTTAGTTAACGTGGCAATCTGGTCGGCATCGGTGATTAAGAAGGCCCCGGCAGTCTGCATCTTTTGAATCAAGTCATCCTTGACGCTGGCTTCCACGACAACTTCCTTTTCAGCGGTACACAAGATGTTATTGTCAAAGGCACAAGAGGTAACCACATCATGGGCAGCCAAGTCCAGGTTGGCCGTTTCATCAACGATGGCTGGTGGATTCCCAGCACCGGCACCAACAGCCTTTTTCCCGCTAATCAACGCCTGATGGACCACCGCTGGGCCACCGGTCACCGCGAGCATGGCAATGTCTGGATGCTTCATCATTTCTTGGACGGACTCAATTGAAGGGACGTCCAGGGAAACGACCATGTTCTTCATCCCCGTTGCTTTTTCAACATACTTATTAAGATGTTCGATCATCCAACGCGTAATGTTCTTAGCACCTGGGTGGGCCCCGAAGAATAAGGTGTTCCCGCCGGAGAGCATCATGATCGAGTTGTTAATCACCGTTTCACCGGGGTTCGTGCTTGGTCCAACGACCCCAATGACGCCAAATGGCGTGTACTCATACATGGTCATCCCGCCGTCACCCGTTTGAACCTCGGGATCCAGCATCTCAACGCCAGGCGTGTTGTACAGGGCATCCTTCAGCTTAGTTTCCTTCGCCTCAACGGTTCCCATGCCGGTCTCATCCCAAATCGCCTGGGCAATTTCCTTCAGGTGGGGACCAAAACCGTCTTGAATCGCCTTGATAACCTTTTTCCGAAAGGCTAACGGCTTGTCCGCATAGGCAACTTGGGTCTGCTTAGCGGCCGCAACCGCGGCATCGACCGTTTGAAAAATCCCGTTGCCTAAGCCCTCTGGTTGGGCCAGCTGTGGTGACGGTTCGGCGTCAGTGGACGCCTGCTTCGCTAATTCTTGGTGTAAAATCTCTCTGATTTTTGTCTCTAACTCATCGGTCTGCATATCTTCGTCACACTTCCTTTAAAAATTCCCGAATGGCTGCTTCACAGATGGCTTGGTCTTCCTCGACCAGGCCACCGCTGACCCCAATCGCCCCGATAATTTTGTCATCGATCACGATCGGGATGCCACCCGGAAACGACACCAATTTGCCATCAAGCATCGTTTCCATTTGATACAAGGGGCCGCCCGGCTGAATATCACGACTAATGTCTTTAGTGGGCTCTTCCATGGCGATTGCTGACCACGCCTTCTTCGGTGCGAGCAACGAGCCCACTAAATTGCCATTCGGCATGTGATACAGCATTTGGACGATCCGTGCGCGATTCATTAGGCAAATGGTGACGCCAACACCGAGATCGTCCGCCTTGGCAACCGCCGCATCAATCACGCGCTCCATCTTTTTGCGCGCAAACGGTTGGGCGGCATCCTGCTTGGACAGGACATCCTTCACAATCTGATTTAGCTGTTGTGCATCCATCCTATTGATCCCCCTTCACTGCTTGGCAGTACCGCTTGATGACTTGATCTTCAATGACGCGCAGTTGACGTTCGTGATCCTCTGAGCGGGCGATGATGTAGAAGAAGTCTGATAACCGATTGACATACTTTTCAATCTCCGGTCGAACAAAATGCGTCTGCATGAATTTAACTAGCAACCGCTCTGCCCGGCGGCAAACCGTCCGACAAACGTGTAACTGGGCACCGGCCGTACTAGAACCCGGCAGAATGAAACTGTCGACGGCTGGTAGACTGGCGGTGTATGCGTCAATGACGTGCTCCAAGAACTGAATGTCTTCCTCAGTAATCATGCGACTGTTCTGCTGGAAGGTGGTTGCGTGCTGCGTGGCTAGCTCTCCTTGCAGGAAGAACATATGATACTCGACCCACTGCAGCCATTCGACATTCTTGGGGACCTGACAGAACTTATCGGCCAGGCTCACATTCGCGTTCAGCTCATCAAAGGTGCCGTAGACCTCAACTTGTAATGAATCCTTCGAAACCCGTTGCCCATCGTACAAACTCGTCGACCCTTTGTCGCCGCCTTTGGTATAAATTGGCATGGCAATCACCTCCCACTGCTAGACATCCACGCTGTCGATGATGCCAACGATTGAACAGTCATTCACATCGTTAGGCACATTGTTCACCGTCGCGTGCCGCGCACCAGCACCACGCGCCAGTAAGACCCGCTCGCCAATCCCGGCACCAACCATATCGGCCGCAACTTCCTCGGAGCGCATCGCTTTGCCGTCCGCGTTAATGGGTTGCACAATCATTAACTTGCGACCAACCAGCGAGGCGTCCTTTTGCGTCGCAACAACGCTACCAATTACTTTTGCCATATACAATCTTCATCAGTCCTTACCTGCTTCGTGATGTGCTTTTGGGCCATCGCAGTCACAGCCTCAACCGTCAACCGTTGCTTGGGTGAGACAATCAGAATCGCTTGATCCGGTAATGCAGCAATCTCCGCTCGACCAATGCTGCTCTGGTAGTCGGCCTTAACGACCTGCGCGGATCCGACCTCAAAGGTGACCGGCCAATCCCGCAGCATTTTGAGCGGGATGAAATTGATTAGATTGCGATTAAGTTGAAACGTAAAGTGTACATCGTAACTCATTCCCTTCAGCAACCAGGCAACCCAGGCATTCGCTTCGTTAACTTGGTATAGATTTAACAGCAAGTCAATCGTCATGCCTTGTAGCGTGACCTGACCAAAATCAATCAGGAGTCGTTCACTGGGAACTGGCGCTTGTTCCGAATAAGGAATCGCTTTCATTTTAGTTTGGCGCTCTTGAATTCGTTTAAGTACCTCGGCAATCACCCGATCCATTCACCGTCACCAACTTTCATGCTTAAAATGTTGACTGAACTTTCGGAATGATGTGCGCAACCGTGGTCGACTGAACGTTCGCGGCGCTGGCTTCGTCCGTGTCGAGATGCATTTCTAGCGTAAAGTCTTTCCGTGGCCGGGCAATCACATCATCATAAATGGTTCGACGGCCCGCTGAGTTGATTTCAACCGTCACGGTATCGCCCAGCTTGACGCCAAATCGTTGGGCATCCATTAAACTCATGTGAATGTGTCGCTTGGCCACAATCACACCCTGAACGGTCACCTCACCAGCCGCTGTGCGCAGCTTAACCGATGGTGTCCCCGCCAGATCACCCGACAACCGAATGGGTGCCGGGACCCCTAGCTTAAAGGTTTCTGAATTTGCGATTTCAACCTGTGAATGCGACCGGCAAGGGCCTAAGACCCGCACGTGCTCCAGGGTTCCCTTGGGACCAATCACATCACACGTTTGCTTAGAGGCAAATTCTCCGGGTTGCTTCAGTTGCTTAAATTTTTCCATCTTTTGTCCTGGAAATAATTTATCGAAGTCCGCTTGAGTTAAGTGAATATGGTGGTTGGAAATGCCAATTGGAATCGCATTTGGATCGGCAACTGCGCTGGCACATTCAGTCACAATTTGGCGAACTAGAGTCCGTAAGTTTTCTTCAGTCAATTCCATAAGTTATCATCCAATCTCTTCAGCTTATTTACCGCTTGGTAAAATACCTTCAACTTCAGAATGTGGACGAGGAATGACGTAGGAACTGACGATTTCACCGACATTGCCCCCAGCTTGCACACCTGCATCCACTGCGGCTTTAACGGCACCCACGTCACCACGAACCATGACCGTGACCAGTCCACTCCCAATCTTTTCTTGTCCAATCATGGAAACATTGGCAGCTTTGACCATGGCATCCGCTGCTTCAATCGACGCAACTAAGCCTCTAGTTTCAATCATTCCAAGTGCATTGTTCATCATTCATTCCTCCTAATTTTGCTCCCAGGAGCCAAGCTCTCATCGAGGTTAGCTTTCCGGTTTGTTCTTTGGTTGCGACTTGTTTGTTGCTGGTCGCTTAGTCGTTGGTTTACGACTCGGTTTACGACGACTGACCGGCTTCTTTGCGGCTGGCTTGGTGGTCGTTGGCTTCGTAGTCGTTGGTGTTGCCTTGGCCTTGGTCGTTTGTACGGCCGGCACCTGTGGCTTCTTAACGGCTGGGGGCGTCTCGACCTTCTGCGTCGTTACCGGTTTCTTGGGCTGAGCAACGGCGTCCCCAGACTCACTTTCTGGCAAATCGTTGCTAAACGCATCCGTCTGTCCCAATTCAGGAACACCTTCGGCTGGGTTGGCCAAGACGGTGGTGCTGACGACGGTCACCCGACTGTCGGCTGTTCCAGCCTCAATCGCGGCTTCAACTGCAGCGACATCCCCCGTCACAGAAACGGTAATGTACCCACCGGTCGCATTCTCAATATTCTTAATGCCTACCGAAGCGGCTTTTAGCATATGATCCGCCACCATGATGGCATCGGTGAGTCCAATCACTTCAACGTATCCAATTGACTCCATTTCGTTCACCTACCTTACAGCTTAAATGGCACACCCTTTACTAAGCGGGCGGCATTGGCGCCGATGATTCTGATGGCCTTGGCCGTGGTCACGTCCTCCGTAAAGAGCGGGGCGTTCGGTGCCAGATTCTTGTAGTGCACCACGATCTGGTCGTGACTATAGGCAATGCCTACCGACAACCGCGAAGCAACCGCAGCATCGTAAGCCCGCGTGACTAAGTCCGGCGACGTCTGATCAGAATTCGGTAGAAATAGAAAAGGAATCTGTTCCTCTTCTATTCCCAACAGCAACGGCTGCAACCGTTCCGGTAAGGTGGTGCCATCCTCTGGCAGGAGGGCAATGTCGATTGCTGGACGATCTAAATCTTCAGCCATGGTCATTGTCGCCTACTTTCATCAGCGTACGAGAGAATCAGTCCCGTTGCGACGGCGTTCCGGGGACCTTCAATGCCCCGAATGTTCCCGCGTCCGGCAACCAAGTCATAATGCGACAGCTCATCGGTGACCAATCCAGGAATTTCAAAATCAAGCGCCGAGCCACCCACGATAACCACAAACGGGATATCGCGAATGTTACCCGTTGGACTGACGTGGCGTAAGGCCCGAAGCGCGTTGGTCACAAACACCCGCTTCTTAGCCGTTTGCCGAATCAGCTTGATTTTTTCAATGCTTAAGTTCCCCGGAATCGGTTCATAACCGGTCGGCTTCAGGGCAACGACCCGGGCAAACAGTTCTGCGGGCAAGGGATCCTCGAAGAACTGAACCGACCCATCCTCGTGCCGCAGTTGAAAGAGGTTCTCAACCTTGGCCAGCGGATAACGTTTGATATCTTCTGCCAGGTAAATGTTGTCGAGCCCTAACTCGGAGTTGATGATCATCGTGACCATATCTCCGGCACCGGCTAAATGAATGGCGACCTTCTGATTCTGCTTATTCACAATGGACGCATCGGTCGAGCCGGCACCCAAGTCCAGGATGGCCAGCGGCTTGGTCGTTCCGGGCGTCGTTAACGCCCCCAGAATGGCCGACTCCGCTTCGGCGCCCCCAATTTCAACGGGGATGCGAAGTTCCTTCTTGATCAAGTCAGCAATCAATTGCATTTGCAAATGGTCTGATTTAACCATCGCGGCAATCCCGACCGCCTGTTCCATTGAGAATTCACCGGCTAACCCGCCCCGTACCTTGACGGGCACAGACGTGTTCACTGCCAACAGGTCTTGAATAGCGATGTCCTTGTTCGTCTTGCCGGTTAAATCAGCCATGGTTTGCCGAACCTTTTCGAGCATCCCCCCCACGTTGGTGCCGGCTTCACCAGTGATATCATCGATTTGATCAAAGACGTTGATCTTATCCATAATGCTTTGCGCACCCGTCGCCACGTTGACTTTTTGGTGGCCCTTGTTCCCGGCGATGGTAATCGCCCCAGCCGGGATGACCCGCGCCTTAACATCACCCTTAGGCGTCTTGATCACAACGGCTGACCGATTCCCAATCAGTGCCCGCGAAACCGGCACGATGTTCTTCGTTTCTTCCGAGTTCAAATTAAACAACGTAGCAATCCCGTATGGGTTGGACAATTGCGAAATCACTTGCCCTTGCGGCGCAACTTCAACCGCGGCCAGCATATGACGTGGCACCTTATCGATCCGGGCGACTTCATCCACAATCGGCAACTTCGTTGTTAACCGATTATCAACCAAGACCCCATCATCGCTTTGAAGGATTGCCGCTGTAATATGGTAGCCGTTAGCAGTATAGGCATTGATCAGCTGGGCAACATCCGCAAAGTCCATCTCTTTCGACACAATCACGATATAAGACCGCTGTTTATCCGTCTGCTCACGCAAATCTAGTAAGTCGACCGTATAACCAGAACCAGTCCCCACGCCACCAGGAGTTCCCGGGTTATGCCCAATCATCGTTGATTCGGTAATCACCGTTTCCGTAATGGTTTCCATGGCAACATCGCCAATCACTGGAGTGGCCTCGTTGATGCGAATCAAATCAACATCCTTTAAGTCAGTTTTCGTGGTCGCAATCACGCGATGAATCGCATCCTTAACCCCAATTAAGTTTTTCTTCGTTCCCTTAATTCCCGTTGTTGGCGCAATTCCAGAACCAAGAAAGTTAACCTTGCCATCCGTTGACACATCCGCTAAAGCAACTTCAGTCGAGGAATTACCAATGTCTACACCAATCACACGTGTCATGCTAAAACCCCTACCTTTGTCTAATTGTCACCCTTCAGCTTATTGTGCTTTTCATAGTTAGTTGCGGCTTCCTTGAACCAGTTGGAGCAAATGGGTGCATGGTACTTGTCTGCCAGTTCATCGGCAATGTCTAACAGGTCCTGCTTGGAAGACCGGTATGGCCGCAAAGCCCCGTACATTTCAAGTAACCGATCATCTGGCACACTGGTCAATTCAGCTGCTCGCTGGAAGTTGTTTTGAATCTGTGAACGACCGGCTTCGGTAGCGATTTTCCCTTGCATTCTTAACGTTGATGGGGCAATCCGTAATTCTTTCGAATCCACTTTGCCATCCACGATGTCTTGGAACGTAATCGCTTTCAATTCTTTGCCAGATGGTGACTTAACTAAGTCTGGGTGCTTCTTGAACAGTGGGAAGTCCTTGGCCGTCAAATCAGGATCAGCACTAGTCGTGTCTTGAGCTGGTACCTTAGTCGCTGTCCCACCGTTGCCGTTTAACTCTTTCATAATTTTGGCAACTAAATCGTCTACTTCACTACTCATCAATACTGCCTCCAATCACGTACTTGTTAATTAAAGTTCACATCAATTTCTTCAGCTGGTTTACCAACCACAACCTGCTTCGTTTCTTTAATGTGCATCAAAGCTGCCAGTGCTTGGTAACGTGGCCGAGCCATTTGATCATTAACCGTTGGTACTGGGCTTGGGGACATGCCTTTCGCATACTGAGCCGCGTTCTTCCCGATTGCCCGGAACGTATCCAACGTCAGAACAGGTGCTTGTGGGAATAATTCCAAGTTGTTCAAAGGATCTTGGTCCTTCTGGTGAATAATGGTCGTCCCTTTGGATTGCACCGCAATGGCGATTCCGGAACCGGAAAGCTTGTCGGCTTCGGCTGAGATAAAGGAAACGTCTGAAGTCCGGTAAACCTTCATGACCCGGGCCTTCAAGCCTTCTTCTTCAATTCCGGCAATCAGTTGCCGCAAAACATCCTTGTGTGATTGCTTGATGATGGTTTGGGTCATGACCGTGGCAAATGCAGGTCCAACGGCAATGACCACTTCGTTCTTAGAACGTCCCGGCTTCGCAAGGCCCATTGGCTTGAACCAATCGACACTACTTTCTTGACTGGGGCCGTCCGTTGCAACTTCTCCGCCCTTAAATGAAATTGGGGTATCAGCGCTCTTCATTTCTCCAAGAACATCGCGAACAATGCTCTTGAGTAAAGTTTCATCAATTTCCTGACTCACTGAACTTACCTCCTTACCTGATACTAGAAGTCAACTTTTTGAGGATCCAAGGCCCAAGGAATATCCTTGATCTTCTGCCACTGGTCCTTGTTTTCCCAAACACGGTAGCCAGTTCCTGGACCCATGTAATCGTTGTTATCGTTGATCGCAGAAATACAGTTCCAATCCTTGTCGAAGATGGCAGAGGTTTGCAGGTAGTCCCCACAGATCTTTTGTTGGGCCAACTTGAAGACGGCTTGGGCAGTATCGTCAATGCCATGGTCATCCAACGCCTTGATGATGTCGGAAACCGTGACGCCACGATCCATCAGGTCTTGAGCCGCTTTGATATCCTGGGTCATGTCACGCTTTGGCATATCGTCTGACGTGCTCCCATAGGTTGCAGCTTCAACTTCTTCATCAGTGATTTCTGGTAATCCTAAACCATCGAAGACCGCTTGAACCGCCTTGGCAGCCTTTTGACGAATCTTGATAGCTTGATCTTCAGTGATTGGCAAAATCCCACCGTCAACCGCTAAGTCACGTTCCATGGATTCGTAGTCATCGTAGTCCAAGACATCCATGTTGGAACCTGCGAAGGTGTTGTCGGAGTTTTCTTCACCGGCATAACCAGAAGAAATGTAGTCAGTCCCGGCGATGAATTGACCTAACATCCGTTCAGTCCGACGAATATCAGAGTGTGAGAACGTTTGGTCGTTACTGGAAGCACATTCCAGATCCATCATCATGCACATCAGGTTTTCACCTAAGACTTCACGCAGACCACTTGGAACCGCACTAGGAACCCCGATACAACTAACACTCCCGTTTTGCAGGCCTTGAACACCAGAAGCCTTCGTGATGTAAATGCAACGAGATTCCAGGTAGAGCATGGATTTCCCTTCGGTGTAGCCCATCAGCACTTCAGAACCAGAACCGGAACTGAACCGCATCTTCAAGCCACGTGAGGCATAGCAGGAAGCCAAGAAGCCTTTGGACCAAGGCGTATCGTCACCATCAGTGAAGACTTTGTCGGTCCCGTAAACGGAAATCGTTTCGGCATAGGCCGTGAAACCACGCATCCCTAATCCCAGTTCAACCGCTTCTTCAACGGAACATTGGGTGATAACCCCGGGACGACCCGCTTGAGCCCCGACCATTAATGAAATCGCATTTAATGGGGCATAACGGGCAACCGCCGTGGTCGTTTCAAGTTCAGGGAAACCACGCAAGGCAGCTTCGGCACCATCGGCCGCAATTTCTGCTGGATTATCCAACGTGTTCGTAATATGTGCTTGGGTAAATGGTGTCCGCCGTGGACGCATCTTTTGAACCGCCATGATCATTTCAGCGAAGTTCAATTGATTGATGACATCGGAGGCTTTGGCTGGCGTCAATGCCGTCGTGACCTTGGCCACTTCGGAACGCGAAACGTTGGGATCAATCAGCATTTTTGCAATGGATTGTGAGGACATCGCGTTGGCCTTTTCAGCATTGGCAATGTTAATCCCATATTCAGCGATGTACTGGTCGATTAAATCAAAGTCTTCGCGCTTCTTGCCATCAAGTTCGGTAATAACACCGTTTTCAACTTTGAGACTTGGATCTGGGTCGTTCTTGCTGTGCATCGCAACCAGACCTTCATCGTCCCATTCCTTAACAAATCCGTCCAAATGTACTGGACGCTTCTCAAGCTTTTCAAATCGTTTTTGCCGCTTCAATTAAAATCATCCTCCCAACTACTTAATGTATGATGGAAAATCATTGACTGGCTTATCGCCTAATTCGGCTAATAATTTCAAACCAACTTCACGTCCGGCCATGACAGCTTGACGAACGGCACCTGATTCACCACTAATGTGAACCATCCCTTCGTTTGAGAAGCTCGTTCCGTGACCTGGTGACGCGAAGGATAACACGTTGACGGAAGCTGTTTTGACAGCTGTATCGGCCATCACAACCCCAATTCCGGCAGGCGCCCCACAAATCAGGCCGTAAGCCTTACCTTCAGGCGCACCGAAGGCAAAGTTGCAGGCACCTGAAGCCCGGGCAGTGAATTGGAATTCCAAATGTCCGGCGGCGGAATTATAAACATCCCCGAACGTCCGGCTCAAATTATCCAACGCCACATTGATTGCCTGACGGGCATCCGATGGGTCGTTACCACCGACAATGATCAAGGAACCATGGCCAGCGCCACCCTTGGTATCCCGGGGTAATTCAACGTCAATAACTTCGGTATTCGTTTGCTTAACCGCTTCATCAATGGCCATGATGTGAGGACCCGCACCAGAGCGGGCACTCAGAATCCCCAAAACGGGGTACTTCTTGGATACATGTAATTGATCAAGTAATAATGGATCAACACTTGGAATCACCATCCCAATGGTGTCCCCGATTTCTCGGGTCCCGACAAACTCAGGAACGACACTCGTTGAGTTCAAAAGGTCCTTGGTTTCCATTTTCTTTCCTCCCAACGAACTCATTGCTTCCTTAGGATCGATATTGATACCGCGCTTCAAAAGTTCTTGAACAACTTTCTGAATCACTTCATTATTTTCTGCCATCTTTATCAACCACTAATCCTTATTTGGCTGCGTCTGTTGCTTGCTTAGGTAACAGCTTCTCAACATCCGTGTGTGGACGTGGAATGACGTAGTTCGAAACAACTTCGCCGATGTTTTCCGCTGCTGAAACACCTGCGTCAACAGATGCCTTAACCGCACCAACATCTCCACGAACCATTACCGTGACTAATCCGTGACCAATCTTTTCTTGGCCAACCAAGGATACATTGGCAGCTTTAACCATCGCATCGGCTGCTTCGATTGAAGCGACTAACCCTTGGGTTTCAATCATTCCTAATGCTTCTTGTTCCATAAGGTGAGACCTCCCATAAAGTATAGAATCAAGCCGCTTCAATTCGGTTTGAAGCCGCCTGTTATTCTTAAAACACCTTCATTATAGAGAAGTCGACCGTCATTATCTTAATGAACAAATTCACAAAGCCTGCAATAATTCACTGATAAAAGGTAAGCTTTTTCCAAAATGACAAGATTGAAACAAAATTGTAAGCGCTTCCTTGCATTTTCTTGATAACCCGTTTAAAATTACCCATAGATAAGATTCTACTAATAATGTTTTCGAAACTTGGATACCTTCGGAAGGAAGATCACTATGCCTATTAGTACTCCCGTCACTATCGATTACACTGGATTATCTGATTCGATTCAACTATTTTCAAAAATAAGTCAAATAAGGACCTCCTTTTATGACTTCAGCGATACGTTATTAAAAGATGGTCACGTTTATCACGGGATAAGTGAGGTTGAACACAATCTCATTTTGAAGGATTCGGCAATCACCCTCCTGTTTCCGGTAATTGCTGCCGACAATATCATCGGTTTTGTCATCTGTGACGCGACCGGGGTCTCCCAAGAACGTGCTCACCTGGCCAAGACTTACATAGAGAGCATCTCCAACGATACTTTAGGAAAGTTACTGCATACCCACATAAAGATTCTCAACCCACTCAGTGCCCATAGCGTCTCTCAGATGAGAAAATTTGCTCTGTTGTTCAAACCAACCCTCAATCGGATTGATCAACAGCCGGCCACCAATCGCACGCATCCTCTGACCATCAAGAAGACCTCGAGCATTGATGACATTCTGGCCTACGTGCAAAGCAATATTCGTAATCCGATTTCCCTGGAATCAGTCTCACAGAACGTTTTCCTCTCGCCATCCTATCTCAGTCGGATTTTTAAGCGGTACCTTCACGTGAATTTCATCGACTATGTCAACTACCAACGGGTCGCCATCGCTTGCAAATACTTAATGCTCACCAACAATAAAGTCAGCGTCATTTCCAGACAAGTCGGTTGTGCCCAGAATAGTTACTTCTCCAAAGTCTTCAAACGTGCGACTGGCATGTCCCCCCTGGCCTATCGTCGAAGCCACGCGGCCGTTCAAAAGGTCTTGACCATTCCCCGTGATTTAACTTGGAACGATCAAGATACCATCTTTGATATTTCCCGCCGCTACTTCAAACAATTAGACTGTGACTTCTCCATGCAGACCACGAATGGCTACCCCTATGTCAACCAAATTGGGTCCTTAACGGATTCTGGGGCGCGGGGCTGGCTTTACACGGTTAATTGTCAGCAGCCCACGCAGCCATCCAGCAACATTGTTAGTGCCAATAACGCAGTGATTCAATGGATCTATACGAGTCGCGTCTCGTAAATTATGTTCGGGTTCAGCCGCTTAATCCGTAATTTAGCCAAATTAAAAACTATCCACCGGTAAGTAACTGCCGATGGATAGTTTTCTGTCTGTCTAACCTAATTACATCAAAGGGCAACCTTAATCGCTGCCGCAATCGTGCCACCCAGCAGTGGGCCACACATTGGTACCCAGGCATACCACCATTCACCACTGCCACCATTTGGCACTGGCAAAATCGTGTACGCCAACCGTGGACCCCAGTCACGGGCTGGGTTAATCGCGAAGCCCGTGGTCGTCCCGAGGCCAGTCCCAATGACCAGAATCAGTGTTCCGACGATGAATGGTTTCAGTCCTTGGGTAAAGTTCCCGAGGTTCAGCAGAACAAAGACAAACCCAAAGGTCGCAACCGTTTCAGAAATAAAATTATAAAATGGCGATTTAATCGCTGGCCGCGTTGCAAAGATGCCGACCGTGTTGCCTTCTGCTTCACCCTTGCTGGCTTTGAAGTGGGGGGCAAATTGTAAGATGACGATTGCCGCACCCACAAAAGCACCGAGAAATTGGCCGGCTAAGTAAGGCAAAACATGTGACCAGGGAAAGAGGCCAAACAGGGCAAATGGAATCGTGACGGCTGGATTCAAATGTCCATCTGAACCCAATGCGCCGGCCACATAGACCCCCATCGTCACGGCCAATCCCCAGGAAGTGCAGACAAACAGCCAACTTGATCCCTTAGCATAGGACTTATTCAGGTTCAACCCAGCACCCGTGCCGGCTCCGAGAAGGATTAAAACCATGGTCCCAAAAAACTCACCGATAAATCCATTCAAAATTGACACCCACCTTTTCTAAGTATTACCATTTTTACTGGCAATTCTATCTTAGCAAAGGCGAGCGGTAGAATTTTATTCTGTTCACCTTTGAACAAGTGAACGCGGCTAAAATTTGCTATTTCTTAATTGCAATCATCCGCGAAAAATTCTGCTTGCGTTATCGAACGTTTGTTCGTATAATGCTATTTGAGGTGATGATCATGGAACAACGCGCATTCAACGGAAAAATAATCGCTGACCCGAAAGTCCTCAAGCTCAGTCCCCTACTCATCTTTGCGAAGGTTGCTGACGAGGCCGGTAACGTTCACAACTGCCTGATTCACCAGCATGGGCTGAATTTCCTGTACCAGGCCACGTCCGGGGCACGGGTTGCACTTTACGGGCATCTGAACCAACGTAAACAATTTGTCGTCACCCACTTTACTGTGGTGGCCAGTTCGGCTTCTGTGGCTTCTTAATGGTAATTAAAAGAGGCTGTGACATAAGTCTCCAAAACGAAAACTGGTTGAGAAAAATCTTCGGATTTTCCTCAACCAGTTTTTTGGTATAATCAAAATAAAAAAGAGCATCGGTCGCACCCGACACTCCTCGAAACTATCCCCGAAAGGATGTTCAATATGCAAGATTATTATAACATGAACCAAACGACTTTGAGTATCGCTTTAGACTATTTGCCAGAAGAAAATCATCCGGCTCGTTACATTGATACGCTGGTTGAATCTCTAAAGTTAGACTACTCCTATCAGTTTGGTCGTCCTCGAGAATATGATTTAGCTGCCATGCTTAAACTAGTCCTACTTGCTTATACCTATGGAATTTTCAGTAGTCGTCAAATCGAGAAATTTGCCCGTGAAAATAAGCCCGCTGGTTGGCTAATCGCCGACCAGGTTCCTTCATATCGAACTATTTGTCGTTTTCGTATCTCGGATGAATTGGCTAATTTGACGCAGCAAAGTTTAAACAACTTAACGTCATTTTTAAAAGATGCCGGTGTAATTGACGATGTCACATTTATTGATGGGACTAAGATTTTAGCCGATGCCAATAAATATAGCTTTGTGTGGCGGAAGAACACCATCCGTTTTGACAAAATGAATCGGGACCAATTGGTCTCGATTTTGGGCGAACTCCACGAAGCAAAGCTCATCGGTGAAGTCCCAGCTGGTTCTGACCTTACAGTGAGCATGTTGGACGCTGTGATTGGAACAGTTGAGGATAAGTTGGTTACTTTAGATGAAAAAGTTCAGGCAACAAGAAAAATATCACCTAACCCAGCCAAGCAACAGCGACGGCTTCTTAAAACACAGCGCCGAAAATTAGACCAACGGCGGGACAAGATGATTGAACATCAGCAGCAACAAGCAACCTACGGTCAACGAAGCAGCTACTCAAAGACTGATCATGATGCCACTTTCATGAGGGTTAAGGAAGACCCCATGCAAAATGGCCAGCTGAAGCCAGCCTACAATCTTCAAATCGCAACGAGCAATCAATTTATTACCGGATTCGACCTGTTCCAAAACCCAACCGATACACGAACCTTTCCACTATTTTTAGCAAGTTTGGAATCGCAAAATGTGCTTGGTAAAGTCATTGTGGCCGATGCAGGTTATGGCTCAGAAAGTAACTACCGATATTGTGAAGACGAGCTCGATAAACACGTCGTATTAGTTCCTTACGGGACAATGCTCAAAGAAAATAGTCGGAAGTGGCAAAGTGATGATCGAAAGGTAATGAATTGGGATTACTACGAAAAAGATGACTATTTTATTGACCCGAAAGGTGTCAGATTCAACTTTAAAGCTTATCGAAAAAGCACTGACAAGTATGGCTTTACTCGTGGATTTAAAGAATACGAAGCCGAAAAATACAATGAGAATCATGAAGTGATTCCACTGGCTTTGACACCAAAGAAAAGGCTTCGCCGAATTAAAGTGAATGAGGCATGGGAATACTTTAAGGCAAAGGAACGCACCCAGCTTTCAAAGCCAGAAAACAATGCTATCTACGGACGTCGAAAGATTGATGTAGAGCCAATTTTTGGCAAGATGAAGGCTTATTTGCATTTCAATCGCTACTCGGTCCGTGGTCTAGCGAAGGTCAAAAAAGAAACTGGAATCCTCGTTCTAGCATTGAATATCCTCAAGTTAGTCTCCACCAGGAGAAGACGGCTTGAGAATCAAGAGCATGGAAATAAGGCACGAAACCAAAGTTCGGTTTCGTGCCTTATTTTTGTTCTACAGAGGCTAGTTATGTCACAGCCTCATTTTTTAATGCTTATATAATTTAAATTTTGTGTCCACAGCGAGAATATAAAACGTTTTCTCCTGAATTCTCCCAATAATTCGTCCCGTATCTGAAATACGAAAAATCCAAAAACCCGGTAGACAGTCTAAGTGTCGTAACGATCGCGTAAAATCAGGATGAACAGCTACCGCAACTTCTTTCTCCGGCAAATTTTCTAATCCAAGTCGTTTAGGCCATCCAAGAATCGCATTGTAGCGTTCTGACGAGAGTCGAACCATTTTATCAAACATTTGGCCCTTGACGACTTTGGTAAATCCCTTACCATCAAAGCCATACTTTCTATCTCGTGTGATGAAGGAAAAGTTAAACGCCAATCGATCCGGCTCAAAGTTAAGAATTTTTCGCTTCCCCAATTGTCAAATCAAGTGCAACACAGGACAGTAAGGCGTAAGCATAACAGGATGCATGTTCTTGAAGACCTGTGTTTTGAAGACCTGGGCGGCGCTAGCATAGCCCAGGGATTTACGTAATCGATGGTTAAGTGCGTTTTGAATGGCTTGGATCGTTGGTAGATCAAAGTTCTTGAGAGAGATGCCCTTCGGAATGTACTCACGGATGAGACCGTTGAGATTCTCATTAGACCCTCGTTCAGAGGGCGTATAAGGATGAGCGAAGTAAACTTTGGTTCCTTGGACCTGATCTAGCTCGGCAAACTCACTGCCATTGTCAAATGTGATTGACTGGAAGTTCTTAGGACCATAGGCCGTAATGACCCCTTGAAGTGCCTGGCGGCAAGTGTCAGCGTGGTAGTCAGGAATCTTAACGATGATTTCAAAACGACTGACACGCTCGGTCAATGTCATCAGTGCGGGTTCGCTAGTAACCCGCTTGCCCTTAACTAGATCTCCTTCCCAGTCGCCCACCAAGATACGTTGGTCGACGATAGCTGGGCGCTCATCGATTGAGCTGCCCAATATCTTCTTATTCTTTCGGGAGCGAGCTCGACGAGTGCTCTTTACTCGACGACGTAGTTTGACTGGTAAATCAGCGTTACACAGATTCAGATAGCCTAAATCAATGTATCGATAAACAGTAGGTGTCGATGGGCAAGGCTTGTCAGGGTAAAGCTGATGGAATCGGTGGACGAAGCTATCGACACTATCGACTCTAATCTTCGTTTTAAGCGCTTCGACTAATAGCTTGAAGAAGAGCCAGCAACGCTTTAGCAAGCCCTTAGAATGACATTTAAGGCGGTCTTTTTCATAGACAGCCTGTCCTGCTTCAGCAAAATATTGATAGTATGGCAGATAGTCGGAGTTAAGCTGGCGAACCGTGCCACGCTTGATTTCGCGTGAGATAGTACTGGGATTTCGATGAAGATTACGAGCAATTTGGCGAACAGATTGGTGGTCCTTCAAGAACGCTTCAATTTGGCCACGCTCTTCGGCAGAGAGTTGTTGGTAAGTAATGGTAGTGGTATGATTTGACTGGGTCATGGAGATACCTCTTTCTTTTTGGTTTGGTCGCTTAAAAGTATAGGTCTCCATGGCCTATTTGTTTACCCTCAATGTCTTAAGGGGTGTTGCACTTCAATTTTAAATCGGGCGAATTTTTCGCTTTCGCAACTCGACCTTTTTTCTCGCAGACTTCTCGTACTTGGATGTCAACCGAAGTTTGGTCACTGAGCAACAACCTCAGCAATAAAGAAGTCTTTCATTAGCTCAGGACTGATGACGGTATTTTGAGGTGTTTCCAGCCACGGCCGTTCCTCATGTGTTCGCCGCATCAACTCGGTTGCTGATTGGTCCCCAAAAGCCGTCCATACAGCTGCCAATACGATACCTAATTGGGAATATTCAGAAATACTTTGATAGTCATCGACTGCCGTTGTATCGTCAGTTAGATTCCCAACGATTCCCCGTCGACCCTGATATTTTTCGTGGATCTCACGCACCACTGGTCCAAACTGCCAAGCAAAGAGGTCATTGGCAAAAGCCTTCTCGCCATAGGCTGCTAAATGCGTTCCCTGAACATAATATAGCAGCTTCATGACCTTCATTTGTGTTAACTCATCGGCTTGAATCGTTCGCATCTCTGCATTACTGGTCACTCGAAACCAATTAACAATTTTGAACACATCGGTCATCGGCTCCCACCCCTTTCACTTGCATCTCAACGACTACCGGTAGTATACCTGCTAACTCAGGCTCTTGTAAACGAATTGCCGTAATTCTCATCAACTAATAACAATCGTGTTTGATTGGTTTAGTTGTTTGATACTTCCTGCGTGACATTGACCTTCTTGTCTTCAAATAGCTCAAGACTGTCGATTCTAAAATACGCCTGACTACTTGTCCTAAGAGGACAAATAATCAGACGTATTTTGCTTATTCTCTGGAACATCCCCCGACTCCAGGGAACTTTTGTGTAGAAAGACCGCAGTCGGGGAACATCCCCTTTCACCATTAGCTCACAAGCCAACAGCCCCCATTGCCACTTTCTCTGGAGGTGAAAGTAGCAATGATTTTACAACCTATTTCTTCGCGCCATATAGATTGGTGTAGTTGTAACCTTTAGGGTTCGTTTGCTTAGCCAGTTGCTTACTGGTGTAGTAGTACGGGATATCAACGGGTAACGAAGACAAATGCTTATCATGTAGCACCTTAACCTTCTTGCCGTTCACCTTAGCCGTGACAACCTTGTAGCTTGAAAGGGCATCCTTAGCCGTCATCGCACTTTTAGTGGTGTTCCAACCGCCCATTTTAGTTGACTTTCCCGCCTTATAAGCAAAGATCCAGCTATCTTTGCCCTTTTGTAGCTTTTTAGCTGAGTTGTATTGGTGTAGCACGTATTTATCCGCCGTGTTGGCTTTGGTGGTTCCCCACCCTGCCCATTTCATAGTTAGGCTCTTAGCGGTAAAGGTCAGCTTACTGTACGTGAACTTCCCGTTATCATTTTTTTCATAGTGATACCAGGTACGCCGCAAGGACTTCGGAAAAGTCTTCAACGACTTCTTAGCCTTGGCGTCTGCCGTCACGCCTGGTGTGGTAACAGCGACTGCAGCACCCATAGTCGTGGCGACCATCACTGCGCTGATAAGTTTCATTAATTTCATTCTGGATTTGCTCCTTTTACAGTTATTAAGACTTCACCTTCAACTGAATTAGCTTAAATCACCAACGGCCGTGCTTAATGCTTGAGAAAAAGTTTCCATAGTTGAGCTAACTTCATCCAGGTTATCCGTAATGGGTTCCAGATTATCTAATTGCTTAGCCATGGCATCCAAGTTCTTCCGCTGGGAACCAGAGAAACGGCTCTTAAATACGCCATATACATCCATTAAAGAATCTTTATCTTTAGTAGCAGCTTTCACGTCATCAGCACGTGATTTAAAAGAATTGGACTCCCAATTGTCTTTAATTGAACCAGCTAAATCTTCATAGCTTCTGCTGTAAGGCTTAGCTTGACTATCAGAACTAGCATGCATCAGTGCAGCTAAGTAAGCCGTATAAGTATCATTCAACCGCTTCTGCTTGTTAAACGGTGCCTTCCCAGAACGCAGGTACTTCTTGTAGATCCAACCAGACTTGCTGCCGGACTTAATGTAAGCCAGCGTCCCCTTCTTGCCGTGGTTCTTAATAACGGCCTTCTTGGTGGCAGTCCAGGTGGTGTAGCGGTACTTACTCATCTTGTACTTGCGGTGCGTCAATTTGGCACTGCTGTAAATATTCCCCATGCTCCCGTGATAGGTCTTGGGGGCAACCTTACTGGTCGACAGTACCTTGACCTTGCTCTTCGCGCTGGCTGGTGTCGTCAAACTTGGCGCAACTAACACAATACTCAGGGCGGCTAACAGCCCCGTCTTCATCAATTTATTCATTCTGATCCCACTTTCTAGAACTTGTTGTTCTCACTTAGATTAGGTGTTACTTGTAAGCCTTGACCTTGAAACTCTTGTTGGCCGATAAAACGAAAAACGACTGATGACCATTGACCTTGCCGTTGTAGCCAGCCCGCAGTGTCAGCTTCTTCGCTTTGGTCTTCACGACCTGACTAAAGGTTAACTGCTTCGTGACCTTCGCCAGCTTGACGCCATTGGCTGTCACGATTTGCACGTTCTTAGCCGGCGTAAATACGCTCAACGGAATGTTGGTGACGGCTAATTTGCCGCTGACCTTCACCGATTTGCCAGACTTGGTCCGCTTGGCCTTGACGTTGGTCAGCTTATACGTCCACCGATTTTCCTTAGCCTTAACGCTGCTATCACTGGTAAGGCCCAGCTCAACGCCCTGCTTTAACGTGTACTGCTTACCGTTATACATGACGACTTTCTTGCCATTGACCTCCGTCACCGTGGCCTGGACTGGCTGTGGCTTGGCCTGGGCCGTCGTTGATACCGTGGCTAAGGCCCCGCCTAAGCTCAACGCGACCAGCAAACCGGCGAATCCGCCTTTCACTATATCCATATGTACATCCTCCTTCGCCCGACAATTCGGGTTCCCCGATTGCCGGCACAACTGTCTGGGTACCGTTTCACCAGACACTCGTAATCATACACGTTGGGGATGTCACATTATGTCGTTTGGTATCATCCGCTAAATAAAATAGCAACTTTTTTATTTCCAACGTAAAAATCCGTGGGTCCTTGGCAATTTACCCTACCAAAGACCCACGGATTTTATCTTTTGCGTGCCTATATTTCATTATCACAATTCACCGGTCCACTTGTTCAAAATCCACTCTCCCTCACCACCATCCCAGAATAGCGTCTAAAATCGCCGTGAGAGCGTCGCATGTGAAAATTGGTATAGTCAGACGTTTTCACCCACCAAACGCGTCCTAGGACACTAAAACGGCTACTGATGGGTCGTTAGCCGTTCAGGGCTAGACCAGTAAGTCACTTTTACCCACGGCTAGCAAAAAAGCACCGCCACGAAATTCGCAGCGATGCTTTCATTTAAAGTTTAAGTTTAGAGCCGAGCGTTTAATTCCTTACCCAACTTTTCAAAACCAGGCTTGCCTAACAGGGCGAACATGTTCACCTTGTAAGCTTCAACACCGGGTTGGTTGAATGGGTTGATTCCGTTCAGGTAACCAGAAATGGCAACGGCCACCTCGAAGAAGTAGATCAAGTAACCCAACGTGTATGGCGTTTGGTCAGGGATGTGGACGCCCATGTTAGGAACACCCCCATCGGTGTGAGCTAAGACGACCCCTTGGCCAGCCTTGGTGTTGACAAAGCTCATTTGCTTGCCTTCCAAGTACTTCAAGCCATCTAAGTCATCAGATTCACTAGGCACGTCAACGTCGTTTTGAGGCTTGTCGACGGTGATGACCGTTTCCATCAAGTTCCGGCGACCTTCTTGGATGTATTGACCCAAGGAGTGCAAGTCGGTACTGAAGTTTGCGGATGATGGGTAGATACCCTTCTGGTCTTTCCCTTCGGATTCACCCATCAATTGCTTCCACCATTCTGCGAAGTACTGCAGACGTGGTTCGTAGTTTTCCAGCAATTCAGTGGTGTAACCCTTGCGGTATAAGATGTTCCGTAAGGCAGCGTATTGGTAAGCTTCGTTCTTGGTCAAATCAGGGTTGGTGTAGGCGTCTTGGGCGTCAGCGGCCCCCTTCATCAATTCGTCGATGTCAGCGCCAGAAGCGGCGATTGGCAACAAACCAACGGCAGTCAAGACGGAGTAACGGCCACCAACGCCGTCAGGAATGACGAACGTTTCGTAACCAGCAGCGTCGGCTTCAGTCTTCAAAGCCCCCCGTTGCTTGTCGGTCGTGGCGTAGATCCGGCTCTTGGCCCCATCGGCACCGTACTTCTTGATCAACATGTCCTTGAAGATCCGGAAGGCGATGGAAGGTTCCGTCGTGGTCCCAGACTTCGAGATGATGTTCACGGAGAAGTCACGGTCGCCAACCAAGTTGATCAGGTCATGAACATAGTCCGGACTGATTGAGTTCCCAGCGAAGAAGACTTGGGGTCCTTGACGCTTTTCTGCTGGTAAGTAGTTAAAGAAGGTGTCGTGTAAGAAGTCCACGGCCATCTTGGCACCCAGGTAGGAGCCCCCGATACCAATCACAATCAAGACTTCAGAATCAGAACGAATCTTCTTTGCTGCAGCCTTGATGCGGGCAAATTCTTCCTTGTCGTAATCATGGGGCAGTGCCAACCAGTCACGGAAGTCACTACCGGCCCCGGTACCTTGGCGTAATTCAGAGTCTGCAGCGGTGACAAGCGCTTGCATTTCTCCAAGTTCGTTGTCATGAATAAACGGATCAAGTTTGGAACGATCGAAGGCGATATGTGCCATATTTAGATAACCTCACTTTTATTGTTTTGACTAGTCCATTATAACGCATTCCCCTTAAAAGTAAATGGTCTAGTCCACACTTTTTAAGAAAATAAAAAGGGACGCCAACCCACGTTAGCCGTCCCTTATAACTATTTCATTAAACCGAGCGTAACCCCACCAGCAACAACTAACAGAGAGCCAATTGTGATGTAGACCATTTCGCGTCCAGTCTTCTTTTCACCCAGTAACCAGATGCTCCCGAACGTGGAAATAACGATCCCACATTGTGCCAGGGAGTAACTGATGGCCAAGCCGACCGTTGGAATGGACATGAACATAAAGAAGTTCCCAATGCCCCAGACCAAACCGGTGATGACGTTCTTGGCGGTTGCCTTGTGCCAAACTTTTTGGCGAGAGAACATCACGAAGATCAAGGCCCCTAAAATCATTCCCAAAGATTGTGGGAAGAGAATCGTCTTGGAGTCCAAGCCAGATGCTGTGACGATAACCGTGTACAGCACGTAACCAATCGTAGAAATCACGATGGCGATTGAGCCCCGACCCGCTTCAACGGGTTGACTCGAACCGGCTGCGGCGCGCTTGTCACGCAAGGACGTCATGGCTGCCCCGATGATCAAAACGATAACGGCAATCGTGCCCATCGTGATCATCTTAGTGGTCTTCCATTCGTGGAACAGTAAGACCCCGGCCAGCGCCGTCCCCACGAGTTGTAACCCGGTGGAGATGGGCACCGTCCGTGAAATCCCAATGAACTTCATGGACTGGAATTGTTCAAATTGCCCCACTGACCAGCACAGCCCGGAAGCAATTCCGACCAGCATGGACATGCCGGTTAAGGCACTGTGGAAGTAGACCAATGAGAAGATCCCGAATAAAACGGCCCCAGCGGTCATCCCTAACGTCTGTTGATAGGAAGTCCCACCCAGACGGCCACTGATCAATCCAATACTTCCCCAACAAACCGTGGGGATCAAAGCTAATAATATACCCATAATGCAAACCTCAACTCTCGTTTCATCTCTGTCGTTTCTCTCTGTAAGCGCTTCTTAATTAGCATTAGTAAGTGTAAATGTTTCTTTTCGAAAAGTAAACCATTGTTGTGCAAAAAAAGGACCAATTGGTCAGTGGTCTATCTAACCAAGTAGTCCTTCTTGTGTTTATTTTCAATCGTTTTCATTAATCAACCGACAAGAGTAAACCCTTTAACGATTCACTATGACGGTCGGCAACGTTGGTCAAAAAGTCATTTGGCGAGCCATACGTATTGAAAGCAGTTACATGACCGGTATAATTTTCTACCGCAGCGTTAACCGTTGACTGTAAGTGCTTCATGGAATACGTTGGGGCGGTAGCCGTGACCAGGATCTTCGTCCCCGTCGTCGCCACCTTCAAGGCTTGTTCAACCAGTGGTTGTAAGTCTTGTTCCAGCGTAAAGGTCCGCTTCTTACCACGGATAAAGGCAGGTGGGTTGATCATGATCATATCAAAGGTCAGCCCATGCTTGCTAGCGTAATCCAGGTAGTTGGTCACGTCCATCGTCCGCATTTCAACGGGCGCTTGTTCCAGGTTGTTGGCAGCCAATTGAGCTTGCAACGTGGTCGTGGCCCGGTTCGTGGGGTCAACACTGACCGCGTCAACGGCCCCACCGACCATGGCAGCGGCAACTAAACCAGTTTCCGCGCTGAATAAGTTCAAGACACGCTTTTGTTGGCCATTTTGCTTAGCCCAGTCCCGGACATCCCGGAACTCTAGGGCTAACTGTTGCCGGCTCAACGTCAGGTCAACGGGATAAGTGATGCCGTTTTCCAAAACATTGCTAGGTTGTTGACCCAGGTCGCCACTGATCAATTGGGTGGTTTCTTGCCCAGGCATGGCTGCCACAATGGTCTGGCCCTTGCCCATGATGCGTTCAAAGCCCGCGTAGATCAACCGTGCTTGTTGCTTCAGTGCGGCGTTTTGCCAGCGGAAGACGTAGATGCCGTTGTAAACATCTACGACCAAACCGCCAAGGCCGTCACCAGTGCCGTTAAATAACCGGTAAGCCTCTTGGTTGGCAAAGGCGCTCCGCTTAGCAGCGGCGGCCCGGAACTTGCCGGTAAAGAAGCGTTCATCGATTGGTTCATTTTCCTTCAGGCTCAGCACGTAGCCGATGCCCCGGTGTTGCTTGGCGAAGTAAGCCGTCGCCACGAAATGGCCATGGTTTTCCAATTGGACCCAGGCGCCGTTGTCAAAATCCTTGTTATTTTCTAAGTCGGTTAAAGCGACAATGGGATAGCCGTCCTCAAACTTACGGACGGACTTCCCGGTAATTTGTACTCGTTTCAAAAGTTTCCTCCTTAATGGTTCCCTCATTGTATCATGTTTAGCCCCAAAACACTCCCGCGAATTCCCTATTCCGTGGTTTTTGCGCGTTGCGAGTTGGTCTGGTGCTGATCGGGGAAGATGACGGTAAAGGTCGTGCCGACCCCTTCCTTACTGGTCACGCTGATCTTACCATGGTGCAGTTGGACCAGCTGGTGCACGATGGACAGTCCCAAGCCGGACTCGCCGTACTTGGTATTCTTCCGCGAAGGATCGGCCTTGTAGTAGCGTTCCCAGATGTTTTGCAGCTGCTCGTCACTCATTCCCATCCCGGTGTCGGCCACCTTGACGATGGTCTCCTCATAGCCACGTTGGGCCGAAATGGTGATGTGTCCCTGCTGGGTAAACTGAATGGCGTTTTGCGTAATGTTAAACATAATCTGCACAAACCGGTCATAGTCGGCATACACGGCAATTTCCTTGGGCGCCTGCAACTCCAGAATATCGCCGGAGTCATCGGCCTTTTGCTTGAGCTGTTCCACAATGTTGTGAAGCGCGTCGACCGCGTTAAACTCGTGCAGGTTCAGCGCAATCTGGTTGGACCGAATCTTTTCGTAATCCAGGTTTTCGTTGACCAACCGAATCAAGCGACTGGTTTCACTCCGCATCAGGTCGATGCTCTCTTCCTTACTCTCTTCGGGAATGGCATCATAGGCCAAGCCTTCCAGCAAGCCGTTGATGGTGGTCAATGGCGTTCGCATTTCGTGAGACGCGTTGGCCATGAATTCTCGCCGCCGCTGTTCCTGGCGTTGAATCTCTTCTTGTGAATCCTTCAACGAGTGGGCCATACCGTTGAAATCATTGATCAAATCATCAATTTCATCGCGATTGCGACTGGCCATTTGAATGTCGTAGTTTCCTTTAGACACCTGATTGGTCGCCGTCCGCAGTCGGTTGATTCGTGACGTGTAGTACCGGGCTAAAATGTAGCTCGCCACTACGGCCACTAGGAATGAAACCAATAACGCCCGAATTAAATTACGGTTGATTTGGTTCACGTTGGTGTTGATGTCCGAGACGAAGGCCCCCATCACCACGACCGCCACTAATTTATGATTATAGAAGTAAGGTTTCATGACTTCGGTCATCGCCGGACTCACTCGGCCATTCTTGTTACGGACCCGTCGATCGACGACTTTGTGAATGATTTGGTTATTTTTCAATTTCTTCCAATCAGACTTATCAATCGCCTGTTGGTAGACATTGGCGGGAAAAACGATTTTATTAGTTGCACTGTAGATGGTTGTGCTGATAGCCTGGTTCTGGAGCAACTGCTCACTACTCTCGAGCGAGGTCGTATCGAATTGCACGG
Organism: Levilactobacillus sp. FUA 3915; assembly: GCF_044053135.1. Lineage (NCBI taxonomy): Bacteria > Bacillati > Bacillota > Bacilli > Lactobacillales > Lactobacillaceae > Levilactobacillus > Levilactobacillus sp. FUA 3915. The sequence goes on from NZ_CP168704.1 coordinate 184,570, forward strand.
TATTGGGTTTCTGCGAGCTGATTCGCAGCGACTGCTCAATCAGACTGTTGGAATATTTTTCCAGCGAGTTCCAGGTGTTACTGTACACCATGTGCCGGGTCATCTGCGAATACGACACGCCCATGATGACCAAAATAATCATGATTGCCGCAAAGAACCCTAACATCTGTTGATACATGAGTTTCATTGCTTGTTTGCTCCACTATCATCGAATTTATAACCGACTCCCCAAACCGTTTGAATAATTTGTGGGCCAACCTTTTCAATCTTCTGCCGGAGCTTTTTAATGTGGGCGTCCACGGTCCGTTCATCACCGTAGTACTCGTAATCCCAGACCAGCTGGAGGAGTTGTTCCCGGGAAAAGACCTGCCGGGGCTTCTGGGCCAACGTCTTCAGGAGGTCAAACTCCTTGGGCGTCAGGTCCTCAATCTGCCGGTCGTTCAGGTAGGCTTCCCGGGTCTTGGTGTTGAGCTTGAAGTTTTCCGTGACCACGTCAAACGCCTCAGTATCATTGGCGGTATCGTCTTCAGTCGGCTTGGAAACGGGCCCCAATTCGGCGCGCCGGTGCAGGGCCTTGATCCGGGCAATCAACGTAATGGGACTAAATGGCTTGGTGACGTAATCGTCCGCCCCCATTTCCAATCCCAAGACCTGGTCGCTTTCGGAGTCTCTGGCCGTTAACATGATGATGGGCACGGTCGGCGAAATCTTACGGATCTCCGCGCTGACCTGCATCCCGTCCATCCCGGGCAGGTTCAAATCAAGCGTGACCATGTCCCAATCATTGGGTGCGGCGGAAAACATTTCGACCGCTTCGTTGCCATCGTAGGCAAACTGCGCGTCCCACTGTTCCTTCTTAAAAAACATCGACATCATTTGCGAAACTGAATGGTTATCTTCTATCATTAAAAGCTTCATCGTTACCTCCACTGATTCCAACGTTATCTGGATTCGGTGCCGGCGAAAAAGTTAGTCGATCATAGTTATCCTGAAGTTAACAAGTTAATCAGAAATGGTGGTGATAGAACTATGAAGTTTCTGTAACTTTTAGCCGGTAACCGGTTTCTCTTCTATTATTTAAGGGCCATCCTGGCTGATAACGCACCTAACACTTGAATCACTTAAAATAGTTGTGCTGGTCACTGCTGTCAGTATAAACTAATTTCAGGCTGGGAACTACTGACACTGTCCACGGATTGGGTGCCAGTGTCGTGTTCGACGATCCCGGTGGGACTTGAAAATGGCCTCACTCTCACATTATACCGTTCAATCAGGATTCTGAATACCACATGGGGTGACCGATTTTTGCCACGGACCGTTGTCTCTTATTAAGCGTACACTCTTTAGCTTAAAACGGGTTACGCGGATTGACCAGTCACCCGTTTAGTTCCCCATCCATCCCCGACCCGGCCAAAATTTTACGTCGGTTACGGCTGATTCAAGTCAAATATTTTGCAGACGGGCTCAGGTATGGTACACTATATCAGTATCGAAATGGGGCCGTTCTGGATTCGACTGGTATAGGTTGAAGCTTGACTGCGCGTCGTAGCGGCATCTACGTTAAAAGGTCCAGTTTATTATAACTGCAAAAAATAATAACAATTCTTACGCTTTAGCTGCTTAATAGGCGCTTAACGTAGATCCTCCTAGGCTTGCCCGCGGTCTAGATCTGGGTCCTAAATTTAACGGGCTTACGCTAACGGCTCCCACCTGAAGTACGTTAGAAGAGATGAATCAGGTTAGCTGAGTATGTGGGCCCTGACAGGCGGCAAGTTATTCAGTGAAACTTTAAGTAGTCTGCCTATGCGTGTAGACGTTAAGTTGGCAATATGCTAGGACGCGGGTTCGATCCCCGCCGGCTCCATAAAGCACCAGAAACGGATTGTTATAACCCCTTAAAATGCCGGTAAAACGGCATTTTTATTTTGTCCAAAATGTATTAATCATCAAGATATGGTAGCCAATGGGACTCTTTCTGGTAACCAGCACACGAGAATCATCATGTAGGGCGGTGGAAATCGCGAAGAATCCATTATTGTCAGGGGAATGTCATATGAAGGTGCAACGCAGACTTAACATTGCGACGATTATCCTTAGTATAATTGCCGGTGGTTTATTATATATTAGGATAACTGATTATTGTCAACTATCGAATGTATGGGTAGACTTACCCGACGCGTCATTGAAAAACTATATTTTGCGTTTATGGATTTTAGTAGGCGCTTTAATTTTAAGTGATTTGGTCTGGTTTTATCTTCGCTCTAAAGATCTAGATTTTAAAACGTGGAGTGGCTTCGGGTTCTTGATAGTCGTTCTGTTGGGATGTATTTTACAATTCACCCAAACGCCAAATTATAAAAGCTATCATGAAACACCTTACATCATAAGTGCTACTACAGTGGAGAAACGAATAAACGCCAAGTCTTTTGATCCCTATAAAGATTTTCCGATTTACTTTTATCGAAAAACAGATTCTGCCTATAAAAGTGTACGCCACCAAATTCGGCAATTCTCATTGGGACAGCAAAATGATATACCAAGTATTGACCTAGCAACACTAGAGAAAAAATTGGGTAAGAAAAGGTATACCGTCGTTCTTAAAAACGCCAAAATAAACTCTAACAGTGCTTTCTTTATGAAGTATTATAATGATAATGGTGATGCCCGTAGAATAACGTTCAACAATCTACAAGATTCTGAAAACCTAAATAAAGCATTCAAGTTTATGGCTGATCACTAATCAGCGACTTCATTACATCAGCTATCGCTCCCCTAACGCTAAGTCATCATATTTTCAATTGACAATTAACCTTTAATTTGGACGCCAAAAGGGGTGACAACCGCTATTGCTAGCGGCTGACAGCCCTTTTCAATTTCCCTAAATTCCAAAAAATTAGAATTCAGCGTTACCTGGCGTCCGTGGGTATAGTAGGCTTTCTGGGTAAACAGCACACAAGACTCATCATGCAAGGATGGTGGAAACTGGTATCTTAATTGGTTAGCGGCTTTTATTGCCCTCCAATTCCGCCTGCCACTACCTCAAATGTAATTCATTACATTTGAGGTATAACACACTTGTGTTATACTGAATGTACAAAAAGATTTTGGAACATTGAGTTCACCAAAGGCCCTGACTATTGGAGTAGTCAGAGCCTTTTTTGTACGTCTATGTAAATAAACGGGTGGGTTAGAAGTTACCTAAAACTACCTATGCCGTCTACGGTCTAACCAGTCCGCAAATAAGGCGACTAGGATGCCAACAACAAGTGGCGCAAAAAGATTTTGAAACATGAGAGTTCACCTCCCCACTGTTGCTAGTGTGGGTTAGGCAACTTCTCTATTATCAGGTATGACAACTAGGATTGCAATGCTTTGCGTCCGAAACCACATCAATGTCTAACGGTTAAAATAACTGCTTTGGGATCAACCTTGTACTCTTTGAGCCTGTGCGCCACTTTGCTACTGGTCAATTGCCCGTTAGTTGCGCGGCTAACGGGTTTTCTTTTACACTTTTCCAGACGCCAAAAGGGCCGTCAACCGCTATTGCTAGCGGCTGACAGCCCTTTTCATTTTCCCTAAATTTCAAAAAATTAGAATTCAGCGTTACCTGGCGTCCGTGGGTAAGGGATCACGTCGCGGATGTTTTCCATCCCCGTCACGTACATCAGTAACCGTTCGAACCCGATACCGTAACCGGAATGTGGCGTTTCGCCATACTTCCGCAAATCAAGATACCATTGGTATTCCTCTTGTGGCAAGTTGTTGTCCTTGATCTTCTTGGCCATTTCAGCGTGACGTTCCTCACGTTGACTCCCACCGATCAATTCACCGATACGTGGAACCAACAAGTCAGCAGCGGCAACGGTCTTACCGTCGTCGTTATCGCGCATGTAGAAGGCCTTGATTTCTCGAGGGTAATCCGTCAAGAAGGTTGGACGCTTGTAAACCTGTTCACACAGGTAGCGTTCGTGTTCGGCTTGTAAGTCGAGGCCCCAGTAAACGGGAACGTCGAACTTAACGGGGGCCTTTTCCAACTCTTCAATGGCTTGCGTATAAGTGACTTGGGCAAACTTTTCGTTGGTCGTTTGGTGTAACCGGTCCAACAGGCCTTCGTCAACGGCGCCGTTCAAGAAGTCTAACTCATCCTTGGCGTTGTCTAACAGATAGTTGACCACGTACTTCAGTAACCCTTCGGACTCGTTGATGACGTCTTGCAGGTCGGCAAAGGCCATTTCTGGTTCGATCATCCAGAATTCTGACGCGTGCCGGGCCGTATGTGAGTTTTCTGCCCGGAAAGTTGGGCCGAACGTGTAAACGTCACGTAAAGCTAAAGCAAAGGCTTCAACGGGCAGTTGACCACTGACCGTCAAGTTGGTTTCCTTCTTGAAGAAGTCTTCGTGGTCATCGACCTTGCCATCGTCCGTCTTAGGCAGGTTGTTCATGTCCAGCGTGGTGACCCGGAACATTTCCCCGGCCCCTTCACTGTCACTACTGGTGATGATTGGCGTGTTCACGTAGGTGAAGCCGTGGCCCTGCAGGTATTGGTGAATGGCAAAGGCTGCCAATGACCGAATCCGGAAGACCGCGTAGAACGTGTTGGTCCGTGGCCGCAAGTGGGCCATGGTCCGCAAGTATTCATAGGAATGCTTCTTCTTTTGCAGCGGGTAATCGTTGTCGGAAGTCCCTTCCAACGTGATGGACTTGGCGTGAACTTCTAAGGGTTGCTTAGCGTCTGGCGTGTAAACGACCGTCCCCACGACCTTGATCGTTGAGCTCAGTGGTAACTTCGTCAGTTCTGCATAGTTTTCAATGTCACTCTTCATCACGATTTGGGCATTCTTGATGGTTGAGCCATCGCCGAGTTCGATAAACCCAACTCGCTTAGACCCCCGCACCGTCTTCACCCAACCGTGTAAGACAACTTCTTCACTTTCGGCAAAGTGTGTTTCGCCGAATAAATCTCTGACTAACGCTTCTGTCATTTGTATTCTCCTTCTTTGAGCACTAAAAAAAGACCCAACATCCCCATAATCAAGGGACGAAAGATCTTTCCGCGGTACCACCCAAATTGTTTTAGTAATCAAAACCAACTTTAAATAAACGTACTATCATACGTTCCGCTTGATAACGTGGCGGATCACGGCGCGGCCTACTCTCGAAATTTCAGCCGGCAACGAAAACGGGGTTATCCCCACCTGACGAGTGACTAAGCTCTCACTATCCTTAGTTCGCTAACCGTCGTAGCAGGTTGGGCGTTGGCCGTTTTTATTGTCTTTAAGCTTATGCAACTGTTGTCAGATTAGCACAAGTTGCCCCGAGTTACAACTGAAATTTCTCGGTGCAGCTTAAAAACGCGCGTGAAGTCTAGGCCAAACTGGCAATCTGTGTCGCCACCGCCTGACTGGTCGCTTGACAGGTGACGGATGCCCGTTGGCCCAGGTGCGCCAGTTGGGTTTTGCTGCTAACCCAGACGCTGGTACGTGCGCCGGCCAACATTTCCAGGTCATTTTGATCATTGCCAAACGCGATGTAGTCGGTCACGCCCAGGTGCTGCAGGGCCGTTGCTTTGTTAATATCTTGGGCCGTAATGTCTAAGTTGCCCTCCCCGGCATAGCTGACCACTGCTAAGCCTTTCCGAGCGGCCAACGTGCGGGACAAGTCAGTGGCCTGACGCGGTGGCAACCCGAGGAGTACCACCTTCACGGCCGTGGTAATTTCTGCTAAAGAGACCCGCTGCGCCAAGTGAGCCGGATCAATCCGTTGGGCCAGGGGATGCGTCGGGGTGACCCGCGCGGCGTAGTTCCAGCGGCCATCGACCACGTAATCCAGATTAGCCTGGGCAATGACCCCACGGAGCCGGTGGAAATCTGCCGTCTGAATAGGTGCAACGACTTCGACGCGACCATTCTGAGCCACGAGGGCTCCATTGGCACCAATCAGTTGGGCGTGCTTAAACCCTGGAATAATCGGCATTAAGTCGCGAATGGGTCGCGCTGAAGCAAAAATTATCCGGTGGCCCCGTTCCACCAATGCCTGAATGCTGGCTAAGATTTCTGCCGCAATCGTTTGCCCATCAAAGCTCAAGGTGCCGTCCACGTCAAATACAAAGGTCTTCATGCCCACTACCCCCAAAATATTAAGTTGATAAGCTCAATCCTACCATGGATAGTGGCCCCTGCCTATCACATTCGTCACCACCCATTAAGCGAATTCGCAGCCAATTTGTCTAGCGTAACTGCCATTTTCATTGGCTAATTATTTCCAATTTCTAGCGATTCACACACTTAGTCACTCACCGGATCAGTACATTTCTGCGTGAAAAATTTCCAACAACCGACAGCCACAGTTACCTAACGACGAAACGCCAAAATGGGCCGGGACAGTGATTGTCTCGAACCATTTTGGTGTTCTTAAATATTCTATTTTTTATTCAGAACGACCAAACGCCTGCAACAGTTGCGCCGTGTAAGCCACGTCCTGCTGGTAATCGGCGACCCGCACGTTTTCGTTGGGTGCATGGGGACCCGACCCCGCCCAGGTGGACCCGAAGGCCACGATAGGCGTGTGCAGGGCTTCATCAAATGGTGCCTGTGGCCCGGTTCCAGCAGCGTTGGGCACCAATTTCACGTGGTCCCCATAAGCGGCCTTCGCCGTGGTCAATGCCATTTGCACGAAGGGATCGGTCAAGTCTGAACGGAATGGCTTTTCACCTAATAAATAGGTCACATGCACGTCGTCGAAGCCGTTGCGGTCCAGCTGAGCCTGAATCAATTGCGCAATCTTATGTGGCTCCTGATTCGGCACCAACCGACAATCCAGCTTGGCCTTGGCAAACTTAGGCAGGACGGTCTTGACGCCATCCCCCTCGTACCCGCTGGTCAGGCCGTTGATGGTCATGGTCGTCGCGTTGACCAGCGCCGTCGTTGGCTCTTCCGTGACTAATGGCCGCTTCAACCCAAAGTTCTGGCGAGTCGTTGCTTCATTGAAGGCTAACTGGTCCGTTGCCTGTTGCTCCACGGGCGTCAAGGCACGCACGTCATCGTAGAAGCCATCCACCAACACCTCGTTGTTTGGCCCCCGCAACGACGCCAATGCACGGGTCAGTCGCCAAGCCGCGTTGTCTGCGTAAGCCGCCAGCGATGAATGCAAATCGTTTTCAGCCGTTTGGACGCTGACCTCGAAGCTCATGATGCCCTTCACGCCACAGGTGACGTTGAAATTCTCGTCCGCATCCTTGCCGCCGGTCTCCCACACCACCACGTCAGCCGCTAAATCCGCTGCGTGTTGCCGCACCATTGGCTCAATGTGGACACTGCCAATTTCTTCTTCACCCTCGACGATAAACTTCAAATTACAAGGTAAGCCGCCACTATTTTGTAGGGCCTTGACCGCCGACAACCGGGCCATCAACTCGCCCTTGTCATCGGAAACGCCCCGGGCAACGTACTTCCCCTCAACCTCTGTAAGGGTAAAGGGTTCCGTGTGCCATTCATCTAAGGGTTCCGGTGGTTGCACGTCATAATGGTTGTAGAACAACAGCGTCTTGTCCGCGTTACCGGTCGGTCCGGCGGCAAACGTCGCGAACACAAAGGGATTGCTTCCAGCCACATCCCGCCAAACCTCGACGTTGGCGCCTAACTTCCGAAAGGCCTGTTCCAAGAACGCTACCGTCTCGGGGATTCCCCGTTTCTGCGCGGAGACCGTTTCCAAATGTAAGTAGTCCGCCAGCCGTTGCCGATCCTCGGCTAGGGCCTGATTGACGGCATTCTGTAACGTTTCTGCTGCTGTATCTGCCATGAAACCACTCCTTCGATATTTTTTGGTTTAAACTTAGTATTTATTACGCCTCAGGGATGGTGAAAATGGGCCGTGGCGCGGTTCTGGTCGTTCCCGCCGGCGGGGCCAAAACGCCCTGCTATGGGGTCGGTTCCAGCCTGAGGACCTGGCTTCCGCCTCAACTTTGAGCCATAGAACGGTCTCAAAGGTTGACCCGTGGACTAGGTTGGAAAAAATTCACCCAACCAAGACCACCGACACAGCTGGGCATTTTGCCCCGCCTCTGGTCACTAACACAGACCTCACTAGCTCATTTTCACCATCCCTGCGGCTAACACTGGTTTAACCCACAACTAACGAATCCATTAATCTATTCTTCAATTAACTTGTTACTCGGTATGACACTACTTATCCACATATGTGAGGCCAATAGAACAGGTGGGATTTCCAACACACAACTGGCAATCACCCCCAACATCAGTGACCAGAGGTGGGTCAAGGCTGGCCTGCTGTGTCGGTCATCTTGGCTGAGATTTCTCACTCAGCTTAGATGGCGGGACGACCTTTGAGACCGAGCTTCACGCTCAAAGTCGAGCTGGAAGCGTTCCCCACAGCAGGGCAGCCTTGAACCCACCGCCGGGAACGACCAGCATCATCAATCAAACTCGTTATTTCCAGTAAGCGTAGCGGTATTGCGCGGCGGTGCTGAAGGTGCTGTACTTCACACCCCCGACCTTGTCGCTGACCAGGTTGACTTGGGCTTGTTGGTAAAGTGGGTTGAAGACGCCCAACTTAGACAACCGTTGACTAGCTTCCTTCAAGAGTGCAAACCGCTTCTTGGCGTTGGTTTCCGTTTGGGCGGCCAACATCAACTGGTTGTATTTCTTATCCACGTAGTTCGAGAAGTTGATGGAATTGCCCTTCATGAACAGGTCGAGGTCGGTGGTTGGGTCTGGTTCATCCCCGGTCCAACCGAACGTGGAAACGTCAAAGTTACCCTTGAACATCTTGTTGATCTGTTGTGTCAGTGGCATTGAGGAAATCGTGACGGTCAGTCCCGGCATGTCCTTTTGCCATTGACTTTGGATGTATTCGGCCACGTTCTTGGAGCCGTCGGAATCGTTGGTCAAGAGCGTGATGTTAAATTTACCCCCGCCCAATTCCTGCTTGGCTTTGTTCCAGAGTTGCTTGGCCTTGGCATCGTTGTGTGGCGTGTAGTTCCCGGTGCTGACGGCGAAGTCCTTGCCGTTGTTCGGGTCCTTGGCAACGCCCTGAGCCACCATGTTCTTCAATGGCACGGAGCCATCCTGATTGACCTTGGTGGTTAATTCTTTCCGGTCAATTGCCAGGCTAGCAGCGGTCCGGAAGTTTTGGTTGCCCCCCAACTTCGTCTTGGTATTGAAGTATTGGATGGAAACGGCGGTCGTTAGCGTCTTGCGCATTTGCTTCTTCAGCTTGGCGTTGTTGGCCGTCCCAGTGACCGTGGTCCCAGAAATCTTAGTTTCTTGAACCTTGCCGGCGGCGAATAATTTTTCAGCCGTCGAGTCGGTCTTGACCACTTGCACGTTGACCTTCTTGATTTTGACGCTCTTGGCATCGTAGTACTTGTTGTTCTTCACGTAGACCCAGTTGTCCTTGGTCCCGTTCCACTTCTTCAGCACGTAAGGCCCATTGGCCACAACGCGGTCGGAGTTGGTCCCGTACTTGGCGCCGTATTTTTTGACCAAGTTCCGGTTGACTGGCAGATATTCAGTCGCCGCTTCGTAATTGAAGGACGGGTTCTGGCGAGTCAGGTTCACTTGTAGTTTGTATTTGCCCAATGCCTTAACCCCTAAGGCGGACGGTTGTTTCGTGCCCTTTTGAACGGCATCGTAATTCACAAATGTGGCAAACCGGTTGGCGTATTGGGCCTTGGTCGTGGGATCAACCTGCCGGCGGAAAGACTCGACGAAATCCTGGGCCGTGACTTGGTCGCCGTTGCTCCATTTAGCATTGTGGCGCAGCGTAAACGTATAGGTCTTCCCATTGTTCGTGGGCTTCACAACTTTAGTCGCAATCGCTGCGACCACCTTACCGTTATTGTTCTGGCGATATAACCCTTCAGTGGTCTGTTTCATCATGTAAAATGAGTACGCATCTGTGGCCTTATTGGGGTCAGCCGTTTGTAGCTCGGCTGGCATGGTAACGTTCAACGCCTTGTTCTGGTTGGTCGCCGACTTGCTTGACCCACAACCGGCTAAGGTACCAACCACCATTAGTCCCAACAATCCTAATCCAAATCTCTTATCCATCGAATCCCTCCAAACTTTTCAACTTTTGGTAAGCCTTTAGCTGCCGTGGTAAAAAAAGAGCGCCCTCAACAGAATTTTGCTTCTGCTAAGGGCGCTCAACGCGCGGTACCACCTCATTTACGACCTTAAGTCGTCACTTGACGGACTGCCCGGGACAATCCGCTCGCACGATAATGGGTGCCACCAACGCGGTTACTAGAAAAAATTTCTTCACCACTTCACTCCGAAGTGATTTTCGACTGGCGGCCCTGTCTCCCCTCACACCAAACGGGAGTCGCTGGTCAGTGCCGCACCAATCTAATCGTCTTCATCAACGCTAATTATTTACCTGCAATCTAGCTTGGAGATAAGATTAGACTTTGATGAGAAATAAGTCAAGCGTTTTTTAATCTAATTTTCATTTTATGCCCGTGTCCGGTTGAAAATAGCCGACAGAACTGGTCGTAATCCACTTAGCTTGCGTCAGGGGTTTAAACGCGCCACTCTTCCCGGTCACGATGACGCCGGCAAACTTGGCCTGGTCCAGCTTGGGGTAACGCTTGGCAAAGTGGTTGGCGTACGCGAGCACATCAAAGCCGTTGTACGTCATTCCGCTCGCAGTGGACAGGGCCTCGTGGCGGAACCACCGGTAGTTTTCCGCGGTGAATTTAGCCTGACTAGCCCCCTGGAAGCCGACAAAATTGTTGTCCATGATGGTGGCGTCGGCCTTACCAGAAACACCGGCCCAATACCAGTTAGCGTGAACCCCAGCCGGTAATTTGGCGTTAATTTGCTTCAGGGTCAGGCGGTGGTCAAAGGTCAGGGCGACTTCGGCTAGGTAATGCTTTTGCCGCACGACCTGCCGGACCTCGTGAGCGGGCTGAACCTCGGATTTCTGCCGATTAACGTTGTAGAAGAGCGGAATCTTGTGTTGGGTGACCCGGTCATAAGCGGCCGTATCGGAAATGTCCGTGGCATTGGAAAAACCGCCGCCACGTCCCAGCAACCAGGTATACGGCCCCCGATTGGCGGACCAATTCTCGCGGGCCCCGTCAATATCCTTATAGCGGTGACTGACCACGGTGCCCCCAAAGAAATCGCTATTCTCTAAGAATTGATCACTGATTTGAACGTTGGGGGATAGCACCGCGTTGATCACGTCAAACGACCGATTGATCTCATCGGATGCCTGCTTGGCTCTGACCCTGGTCATTTGGATAAAGGCCAGTCCCCCACCGACCATAATCACCAGAATCAAGCCGATGGTGATGCCCCAGCGGCGCCACTTGACCCGACGCGCTAGCTTTTGAAATTGTTGCTCCTCATTCATGCTTCCTCACTCCTCAATATTTTTTCCAACTTGCGATAAACGCGTTGCAGCCGCATCTTCACGGCCGCCGGGCGAATCCGTAACTCCTGGGCAATGGCGGCCATCGACAGCTCCTGATCGTACCGCAACAGTAACAAGCGGCGTTCCTTGTCCGACAGTTTCGCCAGCGCTGGTCCCAAAGAATCTTCGACGGGTGGTTGCCGGGTCACCATTTCCGGACGTAAGTATTTTTCGACCAAATCCCGATAACGCTGGTCACGCCGATACTGATCCAGGTAGGTGGACCACGCCACCCGGTACAGGTATGGCCGCAGCTTGTCCGGTGGCAAGACTAGCTCCATTTCCAAAATCTTGACGAACACGTCTTGCACGATGTCTTCCGCCGTTTCCCGTTGTGCCCCGCGGCTGATCAGGTAGCGCTGCAGCTCGACCGCCAGCTGGGCGACTAATTTTTGGTACGCTTGTAGCTGCATCCTGCTGCCTCCCCCTCTCACTGAGATAACGAACGACTCGCCCAAAGGTAACGTTTTTTCTGAAAAAAGTTTCTCTGGCCGCATTATACCGAAAGTTGGGGATCACTGAAACATTGGCGCATAAAAAGGCCGCCCACCTGGACGACCCTTCAACATTTTCTATTCTGGTCGATTCACGTTCGTCATGGCCAACGGATCGACCCACTGATCAAATTGTTCAGCGGTCACGTCTCCCGATTTCAACGCCGCCTCACGCAACGTCCAGCCGTGTTGCTCCGCTGCTTGCGCAATCGCCGCACTGGCGTGGTAGCCGATGTGGGGCGACAGTGCCGTCACCGTCATCAGTGAACGGTCGACCAACGCCGTCATCCGTGCCTGATTGACCGTCAGCCCGTGGATCAGCTTATCTGCAAAGCTCTGCATCGTGCCGGTCAGGAGGTCCGTCGATTCCAAAAAGGCGGCAATGATGACTGGCTTGTACACGTTCATTTCAAAATTCCCCTGGGAGGCCGCCACACTAATCGTGACGTCGTTACCCATCACCCGCGTCGCCGCCATGGTCAAGGCCTCCGCCTGCGTCGGGTTCACCTTGCCGGGCATGATAGACGAACCGGGCTCGTTAGCGGGAATGTTCAGTTCGCCATAACCGGCCCGCGGGCCACTCGCTAGAAAGCGGACATCGTTGGCAATCTTCAGCAGGTCGCCGGCCAACGTCTTCAACGCGCCATGTACCACAGTCAACCCCGAATGCGCGGCCAGCCCAAAGAACTTATTGGTCTTGGCCGTAAAGGGTTGCCCGTAGGCTTCACTCAGCTGCTCGGCAACCGCCACATCAAAACCGGGTGCCGCGTTCAGTCCGGTTCCCACGGCCGTGCCCCCGATTGGGAGTTCCAAGAGGGTGTCCTGGAGCGATTCGAGATAGTCGACGTCGTGTTGTAGCATGCTGACCCAGCCACTGATTTCCTGGCCAAAGGTGAGCGGCGTGGCATCTTGCAAATGGGTCCGGCCAATCTTAACGACCTGCCAGTACGCCGTTTGTTTCGCCGTCAGCTCGGCAATCAAATGTTGTGTCGCCGCCAACACTGGCTGTAAAGCCATCCGCGCGGTAATCGCCATGGCTGTTGGAAAGGTATCATTGGAGCTCTGGCTGTGATTGACATCATCGTTGGCCAGCACCCCGCTGGTCGGGTCGAGCTTGGCCGTCTGATGCGCCAGCACTTCGTTAACGTTCATGTTGGTCTGCGTACCCGACCCTGTTTGGTAGACGTGAAGCGGAAAGTCCCGTTGCAGCTGGTCATCGGGCAACGCCAGCAACTGGTCCGCCGCCTGAATAATCAGGTTCGCCTTAGCCTCGCGGACTTCGCCCAAATCACGGTTAGCCACCGCGGCGGCCCGTTTCAGCTGAATCAACGCCCGAATCAACACCAGGGGCATCAAGGGCCCGGTCGTAAAATTGTGCCGACTCCGTTCCGTTTGTGCGCCCCACAAGGCGTCGGCGGGCACTTTGACGGTACCCAACGTATCTGCTTCTTCTCGATAGGTCATTGTTTAATTTCCTCCCAAAAAATTCTCTCTGGTGAATGTGCACAGCTGCCCGTCGTTCCCGCCGGCGAGTTCAAGGTTACCTGCTATGGGGCCCGCTCCCAGCCTGAGAACCGGTCTTCCAGCTCGACTTTAAGCCTGGAAGACCACCAGTCTCAAAGGTCGGCCCATGCTCTAAGCTGAGAAAATTCACTCAGCTAAGACCATCGACACAGCTGGCAACCTTGACTCGCCTCTGGTCACTGACCTGGCTTGTGCCCATTCACCGACGCAATAATCTTTCACTGTGGTTATGTAGTCATTAACTCTGCTCAATATCACTCACCACTTTTAATTGCATCAAGCTTACCATGTTTTTCTCAAATACACCGCATATTTCCACAAGCAATCTGGTCATAAATCAAAAAATATTCTTGTCCCTTCTACCTCATAGAAATCAAGGAATACAGAAATTTTAATCGAGTGGCCGATCACAAACCAATTAGAAGCTTTTAGGACTCACCACTACTTTCAACGCACCCAGAACTAAACCAATTTCAACTTACAGGGCTGGTGAAGATGAGCCAGTTGTGGGAGTGACCAGAGGTGAGCCAAGGCGACCAGCTGTGTCGGTGGTCTTGGCTGGCGTTCTTTGCAAGCCTAGTCCACGGGGCAACCTTTGAGACCGCTCCCCAGGCTCAAAGTTGAGGTGGAAGACCGCCCTTCGTCTGGAACCGACCCCACAGCAGGGCCCCTTGAGCTCACCGTCGGGAACGGACGCGACGCAGCTCATCTTTGCCAGCCCGGCGGCGACAATTGGTTTGGTTCTAGTGCACCAAAAAAGTCGCTCCCGACTGATCGGAAACGACTCATTTTGGCTTCTATTTCTTTGCTGGTTAAGCGTGCTGATTTAACCTTCAGCAGGGGTCTTTAACTTCAATTCGTCGTTTTTAGCCAACTGTTTCTCAGCCTGTTTCCGGGCGTCAACAGCATCATAAAAGTCGGTAAAAGTCTGGTTTAAAATGTAGCGGCCATGGTAGAATAGACGTGCAGCCCATTTGCCAGAACGTTTGTCGAAGCTGACGCCAATAACACCGGAAATGTTCCGAGAGCTAATCTTTGTCAAGGCTGCAACGTTGCTACCATTCACTAATGGCAGGTTCATGGCGTTACCAATTTGCTTACGGGTCCGGGGATCCTTGGTGAGCCGGTCTTTACTAACATCTCGCCGGTAACAGCCACAGCTCACGGTAATCCCGTGCCGTAACCGATAACTATCAACTGTGACCAGGTTGCCACAGTTACATTTACACAGCCACGTCGCGTTACCGTTCTTAGCCGTACCGTCACGACGGATAACCGTCAGTCTGCCGAATTGTTGTCCACTTAAGTCTAGGAGTCTCATGGGAATTCCTCCATTCATAATTTCAAAAGTCTTGGTGTGACGCCATTCTCCCCGTGAATGACCCAGGTGTCCTGGTAAATTTATCCTCACTTAACTATTCTACACGCCAAACTAAAAATTAGCTTAAAGTTGCAAATATTTTTGATCTGAATGGATGATTACCCACACCGTTATCCATTACCACTATACTAACTCAGATAGAAGAAGGCAATTATAATGATTATAATTTTAACATTCTTAATTTATCTTGTCGCGGTTGAACATCTCGTGATTATGGGTTTGGAAATCTTTGGTAAGCCTGAACAACAAGCCAAGTTATTCGACATGCCCCTGAGCTTCGTCAACCAGGCCCCCGCCAAAGCTGCCCTTGGCAATATGGGCATTTACAATGGGATGTTGGCGGTCGTCTTACTCGTCAGTCAGTGGGTCCTCACCGGTCAACCCCGGCTGATCACGACGGCCCTGTTACTGGTCTACATTGTGATAGTTGCCATTTATGGCAGCCTCACCGTAAAAAAGTCGATTTTTTGGCTCCAAGGAATGCCGGCATTAGTGACGTTTCTCGTTTTACTAACACAATTCCTTTAAGTGAATCTTTAAATTTGAGGTTTACAGACCCCCGCAGCAACGTTATAATAAGGGTACATATTCAGGTGAGAGCCTGCCACGGGACTTCAATCGTTGGAGGAGTTAATTGACATTTAGCCATTATTAACACCGTTGAAGCCGTACACATACTTCTATTCTGCTGGTTGCGTCCGACGTAACTAGCTTTTTTATTACCTAAAATTTCAAAAATAAGACCAAGCCCATAAATCCAGGCTTGGTCATTTTAGCGTTTATCGTGCTAACTTACATGTGGCTAGCCGTAATCCACAACACAATCATGTGGTAGATCACGTCCGCCATGATGCCGATGAACAACCATCCACTCAGGTAATAAACATAATACATCATTGGACGTTTCATCTTCTAGCCCCCTAATTCGTCACAGCGTACCACGAATCACCGCGTACCTAGTCAAAAAGGGTTTGGTAGCCCCAGTTACCTAACTAACCGCGGACGTCTCACGCCGTTGGGCCGCCGCAACAATGGCTTTTTGTTCTGCCACGGTTGCCGCAAACTGTTGCATCATTTTCTTCTCGACCACCTCGGCGCCGTGTTGTTTCGCGCGCCAGGTAATCATCTGGAACTTCTTGCGTTCATCTAATAGCTGTTCGTTTAACATTTGGCTCCCCCCAAACTGTTCGCCAGTGTCTGCTACTTAATGACTACATTATAAACATAAAATCCGGTGTGGTCTACCCCTGTTACGCAATTATTACAAAACTTTTACATAAAACCGTTTACGTACTTTCCCCGGATTAGCGGGCTTTTGCCCAACGTTTACTTTCATGATAATCCGCATTTCAGACCATTTAATCTATAATTGGTATGGTTGCCACGTGCAAACGGTTGAACGCTTGTCCCACCTTGACTTGCCGTAATTGTTTAATGGCTTAACCGTCATTGGTTTAGCCGTTAGGAAAGCCCTTACACTTACGTGGCGTTTCCGTTGTTTTTTAGTCTCAATCGGCGTAATCTAGGGGTAGACTAGACGAAAGAAGGTAATTCTTTTTGGCCATTGACCGTAAAAAATTTCCACCCCGCTATCGAACCGTTGCCATCAACGACGATGGGCTCGAAAGCCACTCCTACGTGCCGGGTGGACTGGACGTTTTAACCACTGATCCGCTCTCCGACCAGCCGGGCGCAAACCCCGAACAATTTGTTGGGCTGGCCCTGAGTACCTGTCTGAACGCCACGTTGGAAGCCATTGAGAAACGTAAAGGGATTCCCCACACGTCACAGGTCCACACGATTGTGGAAATGGCGCGTGACACCCGCGGCCTCCAATTCTACGTGACCGCCCAGATTCGGATTCCCGGTGTTGACCAGGCGACAGCCGAGGCCATGGCAGACCTCGCCGAACGCCGTTGTCCCGTTGCCAAGCTCCTAAATGGCAGTGATAACGTGCGTGTTGAACTGGTAAAAGAATTCTCACCCGTTGAGGCGGTTGTGGATTAATCCGTCAAAAAAATGGACCACCCGCCCTGACAAATTTGTCGGGAGCGTGTGGTCCATTTTTAATTAGCGCCGGCCCAGATGCCGGGTCAGTCGGTCCCACCATGATCGTTTCACGGGTTCCCCGTACACATACGACCGTGATTGGCGTGGCGACCGCTTGGCATCGTGGTCATCATCCATGAAGACAATCTTGCGCCAGCGCTTCTCTTCCTCAGTACTCATGCGCTTTTTGCTCATTGGCTCCATTCTCCTTCTCCATCGCAAATTCTCCGGTGGCTAAACGTCCAAAGACGACGTTCACTTACTTTTTCATGCGGGTAACCTGACTGAAATCTCGAATAAAGTTCAAGATTTCGTGAGCCCGCTCATCACCGTAAACGTCGACCCACCCTTGAAAACGGTGGTTGATACGTTGCCGGATTGCCTGTTCAGCTTTAGTGCCAGCTGGCGTCGCCAAGAGATACAGCCGCCGCCGGTCATTTTCATCCGGCTGCTGTTGCAAGTAGCCCTGCTTTAACAGGACCTTGATCTGCCGAGAAATGGCGCTGCGCGTGACCTGCCGCTTGCTGGCAATGTCCATCAACGTGACGTTCTCGTTGCGCGTGATTTCTCGCAAAATCAAATACTGTTCAAATGACAAATGAAACGCCTTAGCTGGTTCGGAAACAAACTCATCTAAATACTTCAGCGAATTCATGTAGACGTCGATAAATGCGTCTAACAAAGGCTCTTCTTGCTCAGCCATGATTACCCACCTACATTTCTCAAAATACGATTTTTATCTTAGCATTTACGCCCGGCAAATACCAGCTTTTTCCTACCCAATTAGGCGGTTGTCCGCCCCGTCCTATGCTAAAATGAAGGTAGCGACTCCCCGTTTTCATTGGCGAGCCACCACAGTTCTAATTTTTCACTTTCGAGGGGGAAGTTTCCATGTCACACGTCAAATTAATCGCCGTGTTGGGGAGTGTCTTGTTGCTGGCAGGATGCGGTGCCGGTAACAAGTCCGCGGCCAAAACGCCATCCAGTCAACAGGAACCGGCCAGCAGTCGGTCGAGTCAGTCATCGTCAGTACAATCCAGTCATGCCAAGTCATCGGTCAGCGCCAGCAGCGCGGCTAGTGTTGCCAAGACGGCCACGTTTAGCAATCAAACATTTACGATTAAGAACGTGGCGTTCAAGTTGACCGGGTCTAAGATCACGGCCAGTGCAACGGCCAATCGCAACCTATTTGTTATTTATTATACCGTAACGAACCACCAGAACACATCCATTATCCCGAGTGATCTCTGGCAAGATGCCGTGAGCGCCACGCAAAATGGCCATAAGCTGGGCACCGGCAACCTGGCCTTCACCACCAGTCAGACCAGTGATAACAACAAGTTGAACCGCACCGTGATGCCGGTTAAGGCTGGGCAGTCGGTTAGTGGCTTGGCGATGTTTGAGCCTAAGGGCAGTCAAAACATTACGGTGACGTTCAAGGATACGCACGGCCAGACCGTCCACACCAGCACTTACCCGGTGAACTAGGGTTTCTTCACCGCCGGGCTGGTGAAAATACGTCTGGTTGCATCCGTTCCCGACGGCGAGCTCAAGGAGCCCTGCTGTGGGGTCGGTTCCAGCCTGAGAAGCGGGCTTCCACCTCAACTTTGAGCCTGGGAATCGGTCTCAAAGGTTGTCCCATGGGCTAGGCTGGGAAAATACCCCAGCCAAGTCCATCGACACAGCCGGGCATTTTGACCCGCCTCTGGTCACTCACATCGACCACCGCTTGCCACATTTTCATCAGCCCTACGGCTTTTACACTAGTCTAGCCCCGGGGTTTCTGCGGCGTGTTGTCTATCTAGCCGACAATCAACCTTAGTGAACAACAAATTTTCACCATGACAACCATTATCAAATATTTTCAGTTTTGTCACCTAAATCTATTTCAGCGCCAGAAAGGAATTGCCTATGCCGAGTTTAATCGAACGCATTCACCAAGTTGAGCTGGGAAATCTTGCTCAGTTTGCTCATCTGTGCCAGCAACTAGACCTCCCCTACTTTTTAATGGGGGGCTCACTTCTCGGCGCGATTCGCCATCAGGGGTTCATTCCCTGGGACGACGACGTGGACGTTGGCCTGCTCCGCGCCGACTATGACCGGTTCTTGGCCGCCGCGCCTGACCTGCTTGCTGGTAGCCATTACTTTCTGCAGACGCCCACTAGCGATGAAAATTATGCGCTGAGTTACGCCAAGCTATTGGACCGCAACACCTATATTGAGGAAAAACGCAACGTGAACAACGCGCGGAAGGGCATTTTCATCGACATTTTTCCCTTGGATCGGATCCCCACGGATATTACCGCCCAGCGCGAGCAGCTCGGAAAGTTTCAGCTGCTTAATACGCGGATTCTCCTACAGTTGCGCTACCACCTGGTGGACAATCCCCTCCGCAAGCTTCAAAGCCCGCTCAAGCCTGAGCAGGTCACTGCGGTCAATGAATTGAAGGCCCAACGTGAGGCCGTCATGACCCAGTACCAAGACGATGAGACCCTCCCTCAAGTCAAAAATTTAGCGTCCCAGTACGCTTATGACAAGGAAATCTACAGTGTTGCGGAACTAACTGACCTAACCCCCGTGCCATTTGAGCAGTTAACTGTTCAGGCGCCGTCACAATATGATACGATTTTAACGCGGCTATACGGCGACTATCACGAATTGCCACCGGAAAACCAGCAAACAGAAAAGCATCTTGACCTAGTCATCATGGACAATCAATTATTTACCGATTAAATTAAAGCGTTAACAATTAGATTAGCCATCTGACAAACCAAGTCAAATCTCGAAGTTTTTCACATTATTTTTGCCCCCAGCAACATGGTCCAGACCAATTTTAGTATAATAAACACAATCTGTGACAATAACTAAAGTGGTAAAACGTAGGTTGGGCTAGCCGGTTTACATCCAGCAATGAACCAACCCGTTCAATGGCCCACAACCTGAGTCCATTGGCCCGACCAAACCGTCCGTGATTATACGTTTAATTTTCACAATAAGTTAAACCAGATTAACGGATTCACAGTAGCCACAACAAGAAGCCCATTAGCCTCATTGGCAAAGCACAGAACGGACCCACCCGATTGGGGTTAAACCGGTGTCAGCCGCAGGGCTGGTGAAAATGGCCGGTCGTGGGAGTGACCAGAGGGGCGCCAAGGTGCCCGGCTGTGTTGACAGTTCACTTTTAACTGACCCAGGACACTGATTCTAAGTAACCGCAACAGAACCGTTGCCCAACCACCGAACGAACCACCCAATTGGGGTTAAACCGATGTCAGCCGCAGGGCTGGTGAAAATGGGCTCAGCCGTGGGAGTTACCTTAGCGGGTTCCCCGCTTAGGTAACTGATATCTTTGAGACGTGAACTTCGGCTCAAAGTAAGCCCGGAGACCGCCTTATGGCTCCGGGCGTTCGCCCACAGCGCCACGGCCCATTTTCACCAGCCCGGAGGCGCTGATAAGAACAGGTTTAACCCCAAACCAAGAATATTGAAGAAAGTAGATGAATTTTATGGCTGATGATTATTTTGGCGCTATGCTCGTAAACGTGTCCAGTATTGAATTGTCGATTGTGAACCTTAAAACCGGCGCCCAGACGGAACGGGTCAAATCGGCCGTCGCCATTGGGGAAAATATTTACAACCATGAAGAAATTAGTTTTGAAACCGTGGGTGACGCCGTCGAAGCGTTGCGCGGTTTCCTCCAGGTTTTAAAGGATTACGGCGTGACCCGGTATAAACTGTGGGGCTCACAGGCCCTCTCGTCGGCACCCAACGCCGAGTTCATTCGTGATCAACTCTACGTGCGGACCGGTCTCCACATCGAATGGCTCTCCCTGGGGGAGGAATCCTTCGTCCGCAACGAGGCAATTGCCCTGAAGTACGACCGTTACCATCACCTGGTCAAGGACCACGCAGCCATCATTGGCATGAACTCCGGGAGCACCACCCTGTCCTTCTTTGCCCACGAAGACCTGATTGCGTCACATAACATGAAACTGGGCCCGATTCGGATCAAGGAAGTCCTGCAAACGCTGCGGGCCACCGCGCCCAACCCAGTCGACGTCCTGGACGATTATATCAATAGTAAAGTCGATGACTTCTACCGTTTCTTGCCGGAAGAATTTCAAACGACCCAAAACCAGGTGATGTTGATTGGGGCCTCCCCGCTCAACACCTACTTCATCCCCAAGGGCGACGTGAGTTACACGCTATCCGTCAAATCGTTTAATAAATTCTGTAATGAGGTCGCTGGGGCCTCCAACCAATACTTAATGGAGCGACTCCACCTGACCGAGGAAAACGTGGAAATCGTCTTACCCGTGGTCCTGCTGGTCCGGAAGCTCCTGACGGTCGTGCACGCTGAGAAGCTCCACCTGGTCAACCTGAACGCCTTAGACGGTCTGACCACCAACCAAGCCATCACGGCGGGCTATCACAAGTACCATTTCGAAGACCAAATCTTAGCCGCCGCTAACGACCTGGCCGACCGGTATCGCGTGGAACCCAATCACATGGAGTTGGTCCGGCGCTTTGCCCTACACCTCTTTGATCAATTGAAGCCACTGCACCACCTGACGCCGCGCGACCGCTTGTTACTCGAGGTCGCCGCCATCGTCCACGATATTGGGGGCTTCATCGACACCCACGAGCACTACCTGCACTCGGATTACGTGCTCAAGGAATCTGAAATTCTGGGGTTGTCGACCGAGGAAACGCAGATTATCGCCGCCGTTTCCCGCTACCACAGTACCCGGACGCCCGCCGAAGACCTGGCTCATTTCCGCCAGTTAGACAGCGACAAGCGTGTCGTGGTTGCCAAACTCTCCGCCATCTTGCGGATTGCGGACGCCCTCGACGATGCGCATCAACAGACGATTCAGCGCATCTCCGTCTCCGTGCGGACCAACAAGGTCGTCATCACGGCCTTCAGCGACGACGAGCTCTCGCTGATTCGTTGGGCCTTTAACTACAAGGCCGATTTCTTCACTGACGTCTTCGGCCTGCAACCAGTCTTAAAACAGAGGAGGTTACACAAATGACCCTGGATTATACAAAAGCAAAATATTACACCAACCGGGAACTCAGTTGGCTAGATTTTAACGACCGGGTCCTGGAGGAAGCCCGTGACAAGGCCAATCCGTTACTCGAACGCGTGCGGTTCCTGGGCATCACCCAGAGCAACGCGGATGAATTCTTCATGGTCCGGGTCGCCTCGCTCTCGAAGCTGGCCGCAGTCAACTATCCGAAGCCAGACGCATCCGGCATGACGGCCGAGGATCAATTACTCGCGGTCAACGCCAAGGCTCACGACCAAGTCGTTAAGCAATATTCCACGTTGAACCGGATGCTGCTACCGGCCCTCGCTGCGGAAGATATTCACATTTTGACACCCAACGAGTTAACGCCGCCACAGACACGCTTTATTGAAAAATACTTCAACGATGAAATTTCGCCAGCCCTGACGCCGATGGCGGTGGACAGCTCACGGCCGTTCCCGTTCATTGGCAACAACACCCTAAACATTGCGATGCGGCTGTACAAGGACGGCGACAAGAAGGATAAGCGCTTCGCCACCGTGCAGGTCCCAGAGATTTTCCCACGGACCGTGCGTCTGCCGGGTGCCGACAACGATTTCATCATGTTGGAAGACATCATCAAGACCTTCATCGGCAACCTGTTTATTGGCTACCAAGTCAAGGAAGCCGCCAACTATCGGGTCATCCGGGACATGGACTTGGACGTCGCCGAAGAAGATACGTCCGACCTCCTGAAAGAAGTTGAACAACAACTGAAGAAACGGGAGCACGGGGGCGCCGTCCGCATGGAAGTCGAGGCTGGCATCAGCCAGTCGCTGCAGAACCGCCTGGCCACCTCCATCAAGATTGCCGACTACGCGGTCTACGAAATTGGTGGGCCCATCGACCTGACCTTCCTGTCGAAATTGACCAAGCAGATCAGTGGTCACGACGATGAAAGCTATCCGAAGTTTACCGCTGCCCGGACGCCAGGCCTGCAACATGACGATGACGTCTTCAAGACCATTCGCCAGCACGATGTCTTGGTTCACCACCCCTTCGACGATTTCGCCGCGGTGACCGAACTGATTCGCCAGGCCGCCTGCGATGACGGCGTGTTGGCCATTAAGATGAC
This sequence comes from Levilactobacillus sp. FUA 3915, assembly GCF_044053135.1. Taxonomy (NCBI): domain Bacteria; kingdom Bacillati; phylum Bacillota; class Bacilli; order Lactobacillales; family Lactobacillaceae; genus Levilactobacillus; species Levilactobacillus sp. FUA 3915. The sequence goes on from NZ_CP168704.1 coordinate 207,601, forward strand.
GCTGTACCGGGTCTCCGCCAACTCCCCAATCATCAAGTACCTGGGGAATGCCGCCCAGAACGGCAAACAGGTCACGGTTCTGGTCGAAGTTAAGGCTCGTTTCGATGAAGAAAACAACGTCCACTGGGCCCAACAGCTGGAAAAGATGGGCTGTCACGTCATCTACGGCCTGATTGGCCTGAAGACCCACTGTAAGCTGACCCTAATCGTTCGGCGGGAACCCGACGGCATCCGGCGCTACATGCACATGGGAACCGGGAACTACAACGACGTCACCGCCCACTTCTACACCGACCTGGGACTGATGACCACCAACACGGATATGGGGATCGACGCCTCCAACATCTTTAACATGTTGTCCGGCTACTCCGAACCACCCTACTTCCACCAGCTCCACATGTCACCCGATGGCATCCGCAATTTTATTACGGCTAAGATTGATCAGGAAATTGCCAACGCCAAGGCCGGCCAACCCGCTTGGATTGAAATGAAGATGAACTCCTTGTCCGACTCGGCCATGATCGCCAAGCTCTACGAGGCGTCCAACGCCGGCGTTAAGATCAAGCTGATTGTCCGGGGCATCTGCTGCTTAAACGTGGGCATCCCCGAACTCAGTGAAAACATCGAGGTCCACTCCATCGTCGGCCGCTTCCTGGAACACAGCCGGATCTACGCGTTTGCCAACGCGGGTGACCCACAGCTGTACCTGTCCAGTGCCGACCTGATGACCCGGAACCTGAATCGGCGGGTCGAATTACTCTTCCCAATTTTGAAAGATAATCTGCGTGAAAAGGTCTTTGATATCTTCTCTACGCTGTGGCACGATAACGTGAAGACCCGGGTGCTCACAGCCGACCGGACCTACACCCGCGTCGACCGGCGGGGCCTCGAACCCCTGGATGCCCAGGAAACCTTCATGGCCCAAGCAACGGCGAAAATCAAGGCGAACGCCACGCACGCCCCACAGGACAGCAACGCGCCGCACCAATTCAAACCAATGTTAAGTCCTAAGAACCAACCAAAATCCCCTATTGATCGGAGTCTTGACTAAATGGAAAACTTAGTTGTCATCGACCTGGGTTCCAACTCAGTGCGCATGACCATTAGTGAAATTGACGAAGCCGGCAATCACCAAACCGTGGCGGAAGAAAAGCGCTACGTCCGGTTGTCGGAAAACATGGGTGAAGAGCAGCTTCTCCAACCCGCTGCCATTGAACGGACCCTGGCGGCGTTAGCGGAATTCAAGGCCATCTACGACAAATTAGACGACCCGCAGATTACCGCGGTCGCCACGGCAGCCGTGCGGCAGGCAGCCAATCAGAAACAATTCTTGAAGCAGGTCAAGGACCAATTTGACCTCGACTTCGACGTCATCTCGGGGGCAACGGAGGCCCGCTACGATTACGTTGGCGTCGTTCACACGCTACCCATCGTGAACGGCTTGATCGTCGATACCGGTGGTGCCTCCTCCGAACTGATTCTGGTGGAAAATCGCCAGATGAAACACGTCGTCTCGATTCCGCTGGGCTCCGTGACCCTGTCACAGGCCTACCTGGAAAGCGACAAGGTCCAGGCGGACTCGTTATTCTCCGCCATGACCTTCGTCAACAACGTCTTCAACGACGTCTGGTGGCTGCGTGAGGCGACGAACCTGCCCGTCATTGGCCTGGGTGGCGCCAACCGAACGCTGGCCAAGATCAATCGGCGGAACAAGAATTTCTTAAACGTCGAGGATGTCCACGGCTACAAGCTCAGTGCGACCGACGTGTACAGCACGTTGACCCAGTTGCTAGGGCTCGACCTGGCTGGCCGTAAGAAGGTGCCGGGCCTGTCCAAGGACCGCGCCGACATCATCGTCGGTGGCCTGATTCCAGTGGCCCTGTTGATGCGCCTGCTAGATTCACAGCTGATCACCTTCTCCAACGCTGGTCTGCGGGATGGTATCCTGTATGACCGCATTGACCAGATTAAGGCTGCGGTGAAGTAAGCTTACTGGAAAATAAAAATCCCAACCATTCAGAATTTTCTGAGTGGTTGGGATTTTTTTGTGCTGTTTGATTGCTTGGGTGTTCAGTTACCACTTACTCCTCCAGGAGGTGGTTACTTGAAATTAGCGTATGGGTAAGTCAATACATGTTTGTAAATATGCGTACTAAACTTAACCTTTCCATTTCGGTAAATAAGTGTCTTAGCACTTCCATCACCGCCGCCAATAGTCTTGACACGTACCAGGAGCTTACTTGACTTGGGATAGAATTTAACATCAGTTGTTGCGATGTCTAATGAATCATGGGCCAAATAATAGCTTGAGGTTAATTTTTTCCGATTAGTTATTGTCTTCCACACCGTACGTCGGTATGTGTATCCAACCATTTTAGTTAGCCGACCATTCTTAAAGGCAATCTTAATCGGTCGATTGTCCATCCCCACCACCAATAGCTGAGAAATTTTCCGCTTATTATTCCGGACAATATAAGCACGTTGCGGCACTGACAAACTATCATTAACACCCACTCTGCTCTTCGTTGATTCAGCACTCTGTTGCTTTTTAATGAGCTTATCATGAGTTTTCACTTTCAATAGTTGCTTCCCGATATCACAATACTTCCCCTTAATCAGAACTTTGGGAGACTTGTAAACCCAACCCAACTTTTTGTTTGCCGTTTCCAAGAAAACATAATGAATACCATTACGCTTAATCAATTCCTTAGTCGCATATAGTTGCGTCTGGGTTAGCCGATCAAACACGTGCGAAATATAAGTGTAGTGCTTCGTATATATTGGACTGTCCCAAATACGATGTGTAAATGGATCAGCTATATAGTATGGTCGCCGTTTCTTATAAGTCCATTGCGACTTAACACCGTTAACTTGCTTTACGTCCTCAGCTTTAATCACACCGAAATCATCAAACGCATCATAATCAGTTGACGTCATAGCATCCTTGAACTTTTCAAATCCCCCCGAATCATACGCAACCATATGATAGTACGTGCCACTTTCCGTTACATATTTGCTAATAGCACCTAAAGTAGTGATTTTAGCATCGGCATAATCAGCAATCACCCAATCCTTTTTTCCATACTTGGCCAAACTCTTATAAAATTTAGCGTGCCGATTTGTTACTTGGAATGACTTGTCTGGATCCATTTTTGAAACTGATTTTACAATTCCAACTTTTGAGCTAGTTTGTACACTTGAGCTTGCTAAACCACCCATGCACCCCGCTAATGGGAGCCCAAGAGTAATCAAGACTATCACTAGTACTTTCATCTTCGAATGAACATTAAACATCACTTGACACTCCCCTTTGTCCACATTTTTAAATCACTACTTGGTTGTGCCTTAATGACTACCCACTCCACTAAAATATTGTTATTTGAAATCATCGTACGGATATGTGATTACGCGCTTTTCAATAAGCGTTGCAAAACTAACGTGTCCATTGCGATAAACCGTCACGCTTGCAAATCCATCATATCCATCGGTCTCAACTCTAACTAATTTCTTACTTTGCTTCGCGTAAAAATAAGTTTTCGCTGAATCTACAGATAGATACTCATGGTCCGCCGTAAAATGCGTCCGTAGCTTTTTCGCGTTGGTGGTCGATTTCCAAGCTTTGCGCCGATACGTGTAGCTGACTACCTTGATTGCCTTGCCGTTACTGAAAGTAATCTTGGTCGGTCGATTATCCATGCCAACAATTAAAACCCGTACAATTTGTTTGCCCTTTTTGACGACATAAGCTCTTTGCTGGAGAGACAAACTATCATTTACACCAATCCGATTACCAGTGGACTGCTTTGCTTGTTTCTGGCTAAGCAGCCTTTCACCCTTTTTAACCTTCAGTAACTGTCGAGCCACATTTCGGTATTTCCCAGCAATCAACGTCTTTTTACTTTTTCTTACCCAACCTAGCTTTCGTCCATTTGCGGTCTCCAAATAGACATAATGCTGTCCGTTGTACTTAATAAGCTCGCTGGTTGCATATAACTGAACTGTTGTTAGTCGATCAAGAACATGAGTTACGTGGGCGTAGTGGACTGTTGACACCGGACTATTCCAAATGCGGTGACTGTTAGGATTAGCAACATAGTAAGGCCTTTTTCTAGCGTAGTGCCATTTAGACTTAATCGTCGAGAAGCGTTTTAAATCACTTGCTTTAACATAGCCCAAATTATCCGCATGACCTTTCTGATTAAACCCGCCAGAAGTATATTCAACCACATGATAATAAATTCCCCGAGTGGCCGTTATAACCTGGGTAATGCCAAAAATCCCACCCTTTTCCATTTGATAATAGGAGTACACGCCACCCCCTGTCCCAAACTCTTTTAGACTTCGGTAGAATTTGACGTGCTTGTTAGCCATCTTATAAGCAATATTTGGATCTGCCTTCTTCGTTGAATAAATTTGGCCAATAGCCAGTGGTTTTGACTCGCTCTTACTACTGGTTGACACCTTTGAGGCCTCTGACTGTTTACTGGAACTTTCTGCTGTTGCCTCGCTGTCGTGGCTTGAACAACCAACAATAAAACCTGATAAAATCAAAACTGCCAATGCCCACTTTTTAACTCTCATGATTTGTTTTCCTTCTCATTTGATGTTCGTGCTGACTGACTCCTCAGCAATACATGCTCAGCACAACAAAACGTTAATTACTTAAAGTCGCTTATCGGATAAGTAGTTATATCGTGATCAATATGCGTTTTGAATTTCACCTGACCATTTCGATAAATCCAGGTTGTCCCCTGACTATTGGTACCATACGTTTTTACCCGAACTAACTTCTTACTATTTTTGGAAAAGAAATGAACATTAGTATAGGTCGGCTCAGAAAATTCATGCGTTATCGTAAAATGATTCCGCAATTTTTTCTGACTTGAGATTGTCTTCCAAGGCTTACGCCAATATTCATATGCTTTTACACGAGTGGCAACTCCCCGGTCAAAATCAAATCGGATTGGGCGATTATCCATCCCAACAGCCAAGACACGCAGTCGATGTTGACGGCCATTTTTAATCAAATAGACCTTCTGTGGCAGTGCAGAGCTGTCATTCACGTCAACCCGATTCCCAGTCGAACGCTTACTCTGCACTTTCAAGACCATTTTTTCTTTTCCTCTAATCTTCAATAGCTGATGACCTAATCCTTTATAACGACCAGCAATTAAAGCTTTAGGTGATTTGTAGACCCACCCTAATGACCTCTTGGCAGTCTTAAGATAGACGTAATGATCTCCGTTAGACTTAATCATTTCCCTAGTGGCATACAGTTGCGTCGTCGTAAGTCGATCAAAGACGTGCGTCACGTAGACGTAGTGTTTCGTATTAACCGGATTAGACCAGATATGATAAGCATAAGGATTGCCAACGTAATATAACTGCTTAGATTTATAAGTCCATTCCGACTTAATCGTCTTAACCCGCTTCATATTTACAGCCTTAACGTACCCATAGTCAGCATCCTCGTTATAACCAGCCGACCCCTCAGGATTTGACTTGTTGTTAAATCCATTAGCGTAGTATCTGAAAACATGGTAATACACACCAGTAGCTGTTTTCACTTTCCTCACACTGCCAAAGAAAGCGCCTTGAGCCGTCTCATTATCCGACACAACTCCATCTTCAGTGCCATACTCCTTTAAGCTCCGGTAAAATTTTGCTTTTTTATTGGCAACTTTGTAGGCGATGTCCGGATTCATACTCTCATTCGAGATAACCTTTCCCACGGGCAACACATTTGCCTTTTTACTGGTGGTGCTAGCGGAAACTTTATTAGCTTGATTATTCTGAGTCGCACAGCCCCCCATCAGTAACCCCAATACCGTCAAACCTAACAATACCGTTTTCTTCATTTCCCTGTGCCCCTAATCATTTTTATTAATCCGCTATGTATAGCCTAATCTGAAATGAATTTAAAAATAGAATTTCCCTGACTTCAACTGCGTCTGCATCAAACTCACAATTTTAACTTTATGGATATGAATTGAGCTTGATATAAGATTCACATGGAAATATAGATTTCGCCAGCATTCGGTAAAAATACTGTCCCCACAAGTTTTCTATTCTGAATTCATGAACGCCCTATCAGTTGAAAATTGATGCTAAGTTAATTTTAATAATGAACTTCCCCTAAACTAAAAGCAAGATTAAATACCAAAGCCGTTTAAATTATTTACGCCAATCACATAAAGTCTATCAATCATTATAGTTTGCTTGTTGTTAGCTTTCATGTCCCCAAAAACAGGCTTTCCTATTATGTCTGGCCGATAAAAAGCGCCTCTGTCACAGCAGAGACGCCAATAATTTTATTAGTCTTTAATCCGGCACCTGAACAATATACGGCCCCAGATGCGGCACCGTCACAATCTCAATCGGCGTGGCAAACGTCCGGCCCAACAACTTGGCATCGCGGAGATCATCCGGGGGCCCACTGGCGACCAGTTGGCCGTCCTGCAACAGCCACAGCCAATCACTCACACGAAAGGCCTGGTTGATGTCGTGGAGCACCTGGATCACCGTCAGGCCCTTGGCCGCCAACTGGCGCAGCTGCGTCATCAACTGCTGTTGGTAGTGGACGTCGAGGTAGGTCGTCGGTTCATCCAGCAGGAGCACGGCTGGTTCCTGGGCCAAGGCCGCGGCCAACCAGGCGCGCTGCTGTTGGCCACCGGAGAGGTCTTGAATCAGCTCGTCAGCCAGCGAGGTCAGCCCCGCCATTTCTAGGTATGGCGTCACCTCATTTGCCGGGACCGCCTGCAACAACCCGTGATACGGCAAGCGGCCCGTCGCCACGACCTCGCGCACCGTCAGCTCGTCGTACAGCTGATGATGTTGCGTCACCACGGCCACTTGCTGGGCCAACTGCTTGGTGGTCAATTGGTCCAACGGCTGTTCATTTAACACGACCTGTCCCGCCTGTGCCGGCAGCCGCCGCGCCAATAGCTGGAGCAGCGTGGACTTGCCCGCACCGTTTGGCCCAATGATCGTCGTGACCTGTCCTGGTGGGAAGACCCCCGTCAGGTCACTCAGGCCGCGAGTTTGGCGAGGATACTGATAGCTAACGTGTTGACATTCCATGAAATCCTCGCCCCCGTTGTAAGAGAATAATGACAAATGGCCCACCGATGACTGCCATCATGGTTGCCGCTGAAATCTCGCTGGGCACGATGACCGTTCGTCCCAGCGTATCGGCGGCGAGCATCAGCCAGGCCCCCGCGAGCATGGAAAACGGGAGCACGGTTTGGTAATCGTGACCGACCAGCCGCCGCGCCACGTTGGGAATCACGATGCCGACAAAGGGAATCGTGCCAACTACCGCCGTCACGCTGACGGCCAGGTACATCCCCAGTAACAGCAACGTCCAACGGAGCACGTTGACCGGCACACCCACATTTTTCAGCGCACTATCCGTTAATTTTAAATAGTTCGCCCAGGGAGCCAGTATTAGGGCCGCCACGAGCCCCACGACGCCCAGTCCGAGCAAGGTGCCGGTATCGCTCCAGGTGAGCCCATTAAACGTGCTGTGGCTCACCGCAGCAGCCCCACTGCTCAGCAGCTGTTGCAGGCCAACAAAGGTGGCATCGAGCGCGACCCCCACGATGATCAACCGGTACGGATCGGTCAGTGCCCGGCCACTGGTCAGGATGGTCAGGGCAATCAGCCCGCCGACCAGCGCCATTAGCCAGTTGCGACCGGGCAACCAGGGTAAGAGAAGTGCCCCACCCACTTTAAAGAAATCGGCGGCGGAGCTAATCCCTAGGATACTGGGGTCGGCGATGGGATTGCGGAAGACGGCCTGAAACAGCGCACCGGCAACCGCCAGGCTCCCCCCACAGATGAGACTACTCAGGATTCGGGGTAGTCGGAGTGAAAAAATCGTCACGAAGGCACGACTGGCCGGATGGCTCACCGCCCATGTGACTTGAGACAGTCCCAGCCATTCCGTGCCGGCCATGAGCGCAATCAGGCTGGTCAGCACCAGCAGTGCTAAGACACCACCGTACCACCAGCCAGCGTGTTTGGTCATACGGCCGCCCCCTTCGGATACAGCCACTGGCTGACCTGCTTGAGCGCCGTGGCGACCCGCATGTTCGCGGTCGCGTCAAACGTCGGCTCCTGCAGGTCATAGACTCGGTGGTGCTTGACCGCCGCAGTCTGCGCCCACATGGCATTACTCTTGAATTCGTGATTAAACTGCTGGGTCACCATGCTGGGCATGGCGTGCTCTAGGCGTAAAATGACCTGTGGATTCGCCTTCTGAATGGCTTCATCGTTGGGCGCTTGGTACTCCTGTGTGCGACTGGTGAAGACATTTTTGCCTCCGGCCAGGCGCACCAGATCTCCCACGTACGAGCGATTAGTGGCCACCATGTAAGACGCACCAGGCAGTCCCATTAACACCAGGACTCGGGGCCGTTGCCGGTGACCTGCCCGGGCCGTTGCCCGCTGCTTGGCTTGGTTGATCAGTTTATTTTGATTCGCCGCAGCCGCCTGGCGGTCGTACCGCTTGCCCAGCTGCGTTAACGTTTTCTGTAAGTGGTCCACACTGGTTAAATCTAAAAAGTGTGGCGTCACGTGTTGGGCCTTGAAGGCCTTGCCAAATTGGTCGTCCAACGTCGTCACGGAATACACGACAGTCGGTTTCAACGCCGCAATCTTTTCCACGCTGGGATTCATCGGGCTCCCCACCTTGGTGACCTGATGGTACCGTTGTGGCAGCTTGTTGGCCGTCGTCGGCACGCCCACCAGAGGTAAATGGAGTTTGTCCGCAATCTGAACGATAGCGACCGTCGTCGCCACGATGCGCGGCTGGCTTTGCTTCTGCCGCTGCTGGTGCCAGGCAATGCCACCACCAGTGAGGCCCAGCACCACCAAAACGGCCAACGTGATCAGACCGATTTTTCTTGGATTTTGCATGTGCACTTACCTCCTAGTGTCGGCCAAAGTACCACCAACTACCACCACCGACTAAGACAACGATGGCTACCACACCACCAATCAGCGCGCCCCAATGAGTCTGGTGCGCCGGTAGCTGGTCCGCACTAGTGGCCGATTGACTGTCGGCACTACTGGACGATTGGCTGCTGGTGGACTGACTGGACTTGGCTTTGGCTGATGACTTAGCCTGGCTCTTTGCTTTCATGGAACTACTTTGGGCCTGCGATGACGCTTTAGACGCGGTGGTCGCCGACGATGATGCGCTAGTGGTCGCCGGTTTGGCCGTGGAACTGGCTGCCATGCTGGACTGTGTCCGCTTCGCACGCGTCGTTGCCGTCTGCTTATTCAAGGCTGGTAAATTCCCCGTCTTAAATTTAAAGGTGATCAGGTGCTTGGCCTTGTACACGTCCGGCACATAGATCGACAGCTTCGCGTTCACCGCGCGTTTTAAATTCGTGGTGGTAAAGCTGTAATACAGATGGGAATTGCCCGCTGAATCCTTGATCTTACGGACATTTTCGGGCGATTGCCCATCAATTGATAAAACCTTCACCGGCCAACTGGTTAACTTCTTGGCCGTTTTAATATCCATGGTGACCACGTAGGCGTGATTCTTCACCGTCACCTTGGCCGGATGGACAAAGTAGCCACTGGCCATCGAGGTTTGATCGGTGCCGTATTTGAGCGCCGAATAGTCCAGTGATTGGGCATGGGCCGCTGTGGGCAGGAACCAGACGGTGATGGTCATGACGATTGCTAGGATGAGACTGCGTAATCCCTTAGTCATGGGCGCGACCTCCTCGCCAAATGAATCCGCTGAGTGCTAAGCCCACGAGGCCCAGGACGGCCCAATCATTCGTGGCTTCACCCGTTGGTGGCAGTGTTGCCTGATGCGGCTTGGTCGTGGTCAACGTGGCCGTCGGACTGGCACTAGCGCTAGCTGCGGTCACCGTGGTATGTGGCAACGCCGCAACCGTCGCGGCCGTCGCCTGATCAGCCGCCCCACTCCGGGCAAACCGGAAACGAATCGGGAATGTCTCGCTGATGTTCATGGCGGGTACCGTCACGTGAATCTGACCCGGAATCAATTTCTGTGTCAACGCGGACCGTTTGGCCACAGTAAAGGTGTAATTCATGGTATAGTTCCGACCACTCTGACCGTACGTCACGTTTTGCGGTTGCACGCCGTTGATACGCTTAGGGACGACCGCCCGGGCCCCGAGTTTCAGGGACTTGGCATATTTCACGTGGAGCGTGACTTGATACCCGGTACCCTTCGGCGTCACGGTCGCCACATCCGTGTAGTATTGGTCGGCCTCGGACTTGGTCATCTTAGTGCCCTGTAAGACCTGGTAGCGCCAGTATTCGGTGGCCGCTGTCGTCTTTTTAGCCGTCGAAGTGGCGGTCTTCGCTTTAGTCGTCGTCTTCGGCATGGTTACGGAAGCCCTCTGACTGCTGGCATTGGCCTTGGCAAGCGTTTCGGCCTGGGCAATCAGGTCCGTGGTCGCGACACTTTTGCTGACGGACTTGGCTTTAGCCCAGTTCAGGGTCAGGCGGGCCTGTTCCTTCATGGCCCCCATTGGCGTCGTCAGGCTAAAGGCCGTGGTCAGCGGACTGGTCTGGGCCGTCAGATTAAATTGATACAACGCCTGGTGATCCACCGTCTTGACCAGCGTCACGGCTTGGTCAGCCACGGTCATCTTCTTAATGTACTTGGCGCCATTCGAGGTGATCAGAACCGTCACCTGAGCGTGATTCACGCGGACCACGGCCGTTTTGCCAAAGAACTGATTGGCATCGGACGTGGCGCTACTATCCGCCTTAATAATTTTCATGGGAACTTGATAAAGGCCATTGCTCAACGTCGCGGCATGGCCGTCCGTCGTTTGGGTCCAGCCAAGAAAGACGAGACCCACGACCAGACAGGCGATAACACGGAAAAATTGCTGTAGATGTTTCATCTTGTGCTCCCCCGTTTCTCATTTTTAATAAAACCAAAAAATCACCACCGAAACCGGTAGTGATTTTTCCACTTACTTAACCGTTACGGTCTTGGTCACGGTCTTGTAACCGGCTTTAGTCGCGGTGACCTTCAGCTTCCAGCTCTTCTTAACGGCCTTCTTCAGCTTGACCGTGTAGGCCTGCTTCTTGGTCGTGACCTTGCCCAGGGTGGTCTTGTTGTGCTTGACCGTTACCTTGGCGCCCTTGGTGGTCGTGCCGCTGACCTTCTTGGCCTTGGCTTTGACTGCCTTGGTGCTCAGCTTAACGGCCTTCTTAGCCTTCGCCTTCGTGGTGGCCTTCAACGTCTTGGTTTGAAAGGCCAACGTCGCAGTTTCCTTCATGGCTTGTGGCATGCCCGGAACGGCGACCGTGAAGCCAATCGTTTGGTCTTGCTTCAAGTTCACGTTGCTAAACGTGTATGTATTGCCCGTTGCCGCCTTCGTGACCTTAGCCGCCTGACCACCTAACGTGACGGCATCCAGGTATTGGTTAGCGGCTGCCGTGCTCTTCAACGCCACGGAAGCCTTCTGGTTCTTAGCCGTGACCGTTGCGGTGGTGAAGTAGCCAGCCGCTTCGGATGGCGTCGTGGTCCCGGTCTTGTACAGATTGTACTTCACGCTGTACTTACCATTTGCCAATTTAGCCGCGTTTAAAGCAGCCGCCTGAGCCGTCGCTGTTGGCGCTGTGACTTGGTTCAAGGAAATACCGGCACCCGCACTGGTAACCATCAATAAGGCACTCATAATCGTTAAAGATTTTTTCATAAAATAAACCCTCCCAAAACAAACTGTTGATTATTTATGAATCCGCTTTCATGGTAGCACGATTATTGGTTGAGTACCACAATTTTGTAGCCAATCAAATTGTCATTTTGTTTATATACTGATAGGCCGATTAGTTTTTCCTTGGGGTTAAATGGGTGGTTAACTGGATTGGATGTCGATGACAGTTCGTTCCCGGCGGCGGATTCAACCTGACCTGCTATGAAAAAACGGGCTTCCACCTCAACTTTGAGCCTGAAAGGCGGTCTCAAAGGTTGTCCCATGCTCTAAGCTGAGAAAATTCGCTCAGCTTAGAGCATCGACACAGCTGCTCACCTTGGCCCGCCTCTGGTCACTTAGACTGTCCTCGCTGGTCCAGTTTTACCATCCCTGCAGCTGACCGTTCTGTTTGCGTGTCACTTATCGGTGTTCCCTTGTTATTTCCCCATAAGCCTTGATAGTTTGCTAAATTGGCTAACTATCGTCTCTCCGCAATCACCTGTTGCGTAAGTGATTTAGCCACAAACGAGGACAAAGAAAAAACCACATCCTCATTGTCTTGGACGTGGTTTGCTAACAGATAATTTTAAAATTACCCAATATGGTTTTCGTGGAGAATGGCCGCAACTTCCTTTTCCATTTCTGGGGTGCGTTTCCATTCTTGAAATTCAGTGAAGGCCTCTTCTGGCATCGTGTAATTTTCGTTCACGTAGTCTTCGTAGGCCTGGACGTGAGGCGTGTGGGCAATGTTTAGTTGCAGGATCCGTACTTGCTTGATCAGCTTGCGTTCCACCGCTAGTTCTGCCCGGCCATTTTGGACCATGTCGCTGATTTCCATATATTTACTGCCATCGAGGCGGGTAATTTCCTCAATCAGTGTAAATGTTTCGTGACTTTTCATTTTTAAATCGCCTCCGCACAATGCCTCTATTATACCGTGATTTTGGGCAAAACAAAACCACTACCAGGGAATGGCAGTGGTCGGCATAAGAGAGAAAGAGAATTGATTAGAAGGTAATTATTAATACCTTACGAGATATAATATACCGGTTTTTGTAAGCGCTGTCAATAGCTTTCAAAAAATAGTTGGTGATTTTCACTATTATTTTACGTTATCAGTTTGGGTACTCACCAGTTACTCCCTACTCCTACATAGGGTTGGAGCGGATTGACGGCTATTTTAAAAAATTTATATTTCGTGTTGCATTTGAAAATGGTCTGTAACTTGGCCGCTAGTTGGTGTGGCTCAGTTTGCGCCAGAGTTCAACTAAACCCACTACTAAGGCCGCACCAATGACCAGAAGAATCCCAGCATTCACGGGAAAGATTTGACCGTGAAATTGACCAATCGCCTGCGTGACCCGGTAAAAGGTGATGTGAAAAAAGTCTACCCTAAGTGGCGTGATATCATCTGCCCGAGCAATCCAGGCATCAAATCCGCCCCACAGTAGCATCGCGACTGCGGTGACTAAACCACCACTGATCATTTCAATGAGAATTCGCCGACTAGTTTTGTTCATGTGGATTGCCTCCCCTTTTTGGTTGGGGCTAGTTTACTGCAAGTGCTTTGCGACGGTATTAATTTGGGTGCGGTTGGGTTGGTGAGTTTTATTTGTGTGCATTTTGATTCCTTTTTAAAATAAAAGAACCGCCTTGGTATTGGCAGTTCTTGGTTGGCGTTATATTTGCTTAGGTCGTTTGATTGGCTCCTCACGGAAATATCCCGATACTGGCGGCTTCTGAAACGTGCTACGCGGGGCAGGTTCCTGCGCTTAACCCCGACTAAGCAATGACCCAAGCCTGGCATAGTCCTTAAATTTTATCTTGCTTTAGGTCGTTTGCTTGACTCCTCGCGGAACTATCTTGGTCCTAGCGGCTTCTGAAACGTGCTATGCGGGGCAGGTCCCTGCGCTTAACACCGACTAAGCAATGACCCAAACCTGGCATAGTCCTTAAATTTTATCTTGCTTTAGGTCGTTCGCTTGGCTCCTCGCGGAACTATCCCGGTACTGGCAGCTTCTGAAACGTGCTACGCGAGCCAGACTCCTGCGCTTAACCCGGCAAAGAAAATATCCCAAGTTCGGGGATATTCCCTTTGCCACGTTAATGCTCAGAGTCAAACCGGCTCGCTCCGCACTCTACAAAAAGAGACCGAGAATTTCTTCTCGGCCCCGCCATTTAGTCTTCACCAAATGAGAGATAAACCTTTATTCGGTTCATTGGGAAATCAAATAAAGGGGTAAATAAATGGTAACTTAAAGATACCACGAAAAATAATAAAAATCTATCCGTATTCTTATTATTTTCTAATTTATTTCACATTTGTTGTTTTGTTTGAATCGTGAAGCACCGTTTCTGGGTGCACAATGCTCCCTGGGTTTTGCAGGACTTCACTCACTGAGTGACCCGAAACGTTGACCAGGCAAGCCAGGACAAAGACGATGGCAACCCCGAAGGTTAGGAGACGATTGCCCCAGCTCATCTTTTCGCTGATGACTGAGCCATAGAAGTCCTTTTTGACCTCGGCTGCCACGTTTGGATCATCCGGTGCCGCCGCTTGACGTTCTTCGGTGACCTGTTTCTGGTAAGCGTCAATATCAAAGGACTTTTGGTTGGTCTTCATTTGACGTTGGAAGTGCTTCTTTTCCTTCTTGGTCTGGCCCTTGAACCACTTGGTGAATTCGCGGTAATGCTTGACCACGTCAGCGGTCGCACCGATTTCCTTGAGCGTTCCATAGTGAATCCAGGCGACTCGATCACACAGAATTTCCACCTGTTTCAGGGAGTGACTAACGAAGACGATGGTCTTGCCCTCATCCTTGAACTCGGAAATCTTGTCCACACACTTTTGGTAGAAGGTATCATCCCCAACGGACAACGCTTCATCAATAATCAAGATGTCTGGGTTCACGTGCACGGCAATGGAAAAGCCCAGCCGTGACTTCATCCCAGAAGAGTAGCTCTTAACTGGTTGGTATAAGAAATCACCAATATCAGCGAACGACACGATGTCATCCATTAACGCATCAATTTCGGGATTGGTTAGTCCCTGCATCAAGGCCTTCAACCGAATGTTTTCCAATCCGGTCAGGTTGCCCCGTAAACCGGCACCGATGGCGATAATTGAGGTATCCCCGCGAACATCGACCGTCCCCGTCGTTTGGGGAATGATGCCGGAAATGATGTTGGACAGCGTCGACTTCCCGGAACCGTTGACCCCAATCAGGCCCAGGGTTTCGCCCGGCTTTACTTCCAGGGAGATACCCATCAATGACCAGAAATGTGGCACGGTGGAGTTACTCAGTGAGAAGAACGCGCGCAGTTTTTCCGCTTGGCTCTTGTACAGATCGTATTCCTTCGTAACGTGTTGTACTTTAATTTTGTAAGAATTATCCATGAATTAAACTTCCTAACTCAATTTTTACGTTTCCTTATGCGGCCCGTAAACGTACCGGGCTCAGTCTGTTGTATTATACCAAATATTTGTGACTTGTGGGAACTTTCTAGTCAGCCTTAGCGATTTGTTAAGGTGTCCGCGACGTTCCAAACGCAAAAAGGTTCAGCAGCCCTACGGCTACCAAACCTTCGAATCACTCTATTTAATTAAGCTAACGCGCGTGAATCGACCCAGTAATTGGTCTTGTTGCCGCTGAACTGGATGCGGTACCAAGTCGTCCCGTAGGCCGTCTTGAGTCCCTTATAGTTCACCGTAACTTTTGCGCCCTTCTTACTCCCACTCGGCCATTTATAGCTTTCCTGGTTAAAATGAGTCTTCTTCACGTGATTGTAAAGCGTATACTTCTTGTACTTAGCGCTCAGTTTCTTGGTGCCACTGGCCGCTGAGTACACAACGTAATCATACTGGGGACTGGCAGCCGTTTCCGTTGACGCAATCCAGTATTTACCGTCGCCAACCTTGAGCCGGTACCAGGTCGATTTGACCCCATCCTGCGTCTTCACCGCCTGATTATCAGCCGTGTAGGACTTTGCCGTTAACTTCTTCAGCGTGCCCATGGACTTGGCCAGGTACGGCGAATTGAATACGTGGTTATAGTAACTCCCACTCAATGCACTATTCACCTTGACCGTGGCCGACCCTTTGGTGTACTTAACGGTAGGCAAGGTTAACGCTTTGCCGTACACCCAATACTTCTTGGCTGAACTGCTGTTGGTAAATTTCAGCCGGTACCAAGTGGTCTTCTTGCCAGTCGTCGTGGCCTTCTTGACCCCACGCATATCCAGGTAAACCTGAACATCCTGGCCCGCTCTAACCTTGTTCCAAGCTGTCTTCGTGACCTTCTCGCGGGTCCCCTTGATGTGGTTGTACAGACAGTAGCTGGTGTATTGGGCGTTTAACCGAGCTGTTTGGGTCCCACTCGCACCAAAGTACGTCGCCTTATCATACACGACCGGCTTGGGCTTAGGTGCCGCGGTATCCGCACTGCTACTGTTAGAGGAGCTGCTGGATGAACTTGTCGAGCTTCCATCTAGCAGCGAGCTCAGACTGTACGTCTTAATAATCGAGATAAGACTGCTACCATAGGTCGGGGCGGTGGCGTAGGTGTTGGTCAGCGCATTGGCTGCGTCACTGTAAGTCGCCGCATTTTCCCGCCAGGTCCCACTGTAAATCGTGGGATTGTAACTGGTCCCATTGCGTAACAACGTGGCGTTGTCCGTCATTGAGGCTTTGGCGCTTGGATATTTTCTAAAGTTGGCATTGGTATAGTATAACTGTCCATTACTATCGTACTCGGACGTCTGCATCGTCACGGATTGGCCATTATAGGCGCCTTTAATGCCGAAGTAATTATTGGCGGTAGTGGTGAGCGTACTGGTCCCCCAAGCGCTCTCTAAGGCAGCCTGAGCCATCATCACGGACGGATACAATTTATACTTGTTTGCCACCGTCGTGACCGGACTCTTTAAAGTTGAGATAAAGGTTTGTGGGTCGGTGGTCGCCGCATGACCCGTCCCCTTACTAATGGTAAAGCCACCGACGCCGACACCCAAGACGAGCGCGGCTAGCAGCCATCGTTTCGTTCGCTTCATTTTACCGGTTTCCCCCTTAAAATCGCTTCCAGGACAAGAATACCATATGTGCCCCGGGTGCAGAAAGGAAAATTCAAGAGAAAATGCGGTTGAAACAAAGACTTAATCTAACTGACTTGCAGCGGCTTCATCCAAGATCACGGTCACGTTCGGATGAGTCTGCAAATAGCTGGCTGGCACGTCTGGCGTTACGGGACCTTGAATCATGGCAGCAACCGCGGCAGCCTTGGCTTCACCGTAGGCAACAATCAGGATTTGCTTGGCCTTTAAAATGGACCCGATACCCATGGAATAAGCGTAACGTGGCACTTCATCGGCATTGTCAAAGAACCGCGCATTGGCGTCAATGGTCGAATCCGTCAACGTCACCTTGTGGGTCGTTGAGTCGGGGTCAGTCCCGGGTTCGTTAAAGCCTATGTGGCCGTTCTTACCCAAGCCCAACAGTTGTAAATCAATCGGGTTTTCCGCAATGATTTGATCGTATTCGCTAGTGGCCTTAGCCGCATCCAAATCAGCCCCATCTGGGACATATGAATGTGCAAAAGGTTTAGCGTTGAATAAGTGTTCTTGCATAAAGTAATGGTAGCTTTGTGGATGGTCTGCGTTCAAACCAACGTATTCGTCCAGGTTGACCGACGTTAATTGACTGAAGTCCAAATCGCTCGCAGCCAATTGTTCATAAATGGTGACTGGCGTGCTCCCAGTTGCTAAGCCCAAAACCTTGGCCCCGTTCTGTAACGCTTCTTCAAAGACCCGGAAGCCGGCTTGGCCCCCTGCTTGCTTGTCGCTAACAATTTGTACCTTCATGTTCGTCAATTGTTTCATATCATTCAGTCTCCCTCTCTTAATGGTATAGTCCAATTATAAATGCTCTAGACCAGTTTTGCAAGTCATTTGCTCGGGATTTTGAAAATTTTTGAAAACAAAAAGGACGACCGCCAAAATGGCTACCGTCCCACTACTTCCGCCGAATTCCCCGCCGGTTGGCGCTTAAATCGTTCTGTTGCTTCCGGAATTTTTCAAAAGTGGCATCCTTTTGCTTCTGGTTTTTATGACTATCGACTCGCTTCGTATATTTCATCATTTTCACCTCCCGCTTTCATAGATTATTTGCAATTACTATACAACTAAAAGTAAGTTAACGCAAGAAAAAGACGTTCCCTGGCGAGCACCAAGACAGTCACAAACGCCGCGTTACTGGGCCATTAGCCAACTAAGCTACTCAACTTTCTCGTGGTGGCGTGCCGGGAAACAATCAGCGAGCAACGGCCGAAGTTGTATTGTACCTGTAGTAGACATCAAAGACGGCTGAATCCACCCACTTGTTGAGTGGCGCGCACCGAACCAGTCTCAGCGACCAGAGGTGGCTCAAAGTTCCCGGCTGTGTCGGTGGTCTTGGCTGAGGTTTTGTCTCAGCCTAGTCCACGGGACAACCTTTGAGACCGCTTCTCAAGCTCAAAGTTGAGGTGGAAGACCGCCCCTCAGCCTGGAACCGGCCCCATAGCCGGGCACTTTGAAAGCCGCCGCCGGGAGCGAACCCCAAACTCAAAAAAAGAGCCACCCAACAAGTGGGTAGCTCTCAGGTGAAACTTTATTCAACAGTCACACTCTTGGCCAAGTTACGTGGCTTATCAACATCCAAGCCCTTGTTCAGACTAGTGTAGTAAGCCAACAGTTGTGCTGGGACAACGCTCAGCAATGGCATTAACATTTCATCAACATCTGGCAGGATCAAGTCGTCGCCGTCAACGGCTAAACCTTCGCGAACGATGGTCAACGTCTTGGCACCCCGCGCCATGGTTTCTTGTAAGTTACTCCGAGTCAGGCCGGCCGTCTTTTCCTGGGTGATGAAACCAATGACTGGCGTGCCCTCTTCGATCAAGGCAATCGTCCCATGCTTCAATTCGCCGGAAGCAAAACCTTCACATTGAATGTAAGAAATTTCCTTCAACTTCAAGGCAGCTTCCAGAGAAACGGCGTGGTCGATCCCCCGGCCAATGTAGAAGGCCCGGTTGGTCTTCAACAGGTAGTTGTTCGAAATGGCTTCCAACTTATCCTTTTCGTCAACGATGGCCTGCATCCCCGTGGCAACTAACCCAAGTTGTTGGCGGATGTTAAAGTTTTGGGCGATGATTTGGCCCGTCACTTCACCTAAGGCCTTAGCCAGGATGGCTTCCAACGCGATTTGCGCCGTGTAAGCCTTGGTTGAGGCAACCGCGATTTCAGGACCGGCATGTAACAGCAACGTGTAGGTCGCTTCACGAGACAACGTGGAGTTTTGGACGTTCGTGATGGTCAGGCTTGGGTAGCCGGCATCGTTCACGTTGACCAGCACTTCACGGCTGTCGGCCGTTTCACCGGATTGCGTCAGGAAGATAAAGAATGGCTTCTCTGACAACATTGGTTGTTCGTAGGCAAATTCAGAAGAAACGTGAACTTCCGTTGGGATGTGCGCTAAGTTTTCAAACAAACGCTTCCCAATCAAACCGGCATGGTAGCTGGTCCCAGCACCCACGATGTACAGACGGTCAGCGGCTTGCATCGCCTTCAACAGCTTGTCATCAATTTCTGGTTCGCCGTGTTCTGACAGGTAAGTTTGCGCTAACTTGCGCATCACGTTAGGTTGTTCGTCGACTTCCTTCAACATGTAGAATGGGTAAGTCCCCTTGTCGGCTTCGTCGGCGTTCATGTCAACGTGGAAGGTCTTCCGTTCAACGGCGTTCCCGTCAGCGTCTTCAATGGCCACCTTGTCAGGGGTGATGGTCACCACTTCACCATCCATTAATTCCAGGAAGTCATGGGTTTCGCGTAACATGGCCAAAGCATCGGAGCAGACCACGTTAAACCCATCGCCGACCCCAATCAACAGTGGGCTCTTGTTCTTGGCAACGAATAACGTGTCTGGTTGGTCGCGGTCCATCATCAAGAAGGCGTAAGAGGAACCCTTTAACAGGCTCAACGTCTTAAGAAAGGCTTGCTTAGCGTCCAAATTGTCTTCAACGGCAAACTTATCGATCAATTGTACAACAACTTCGGTATCCGTTTGACTCTTGAAAGGCACGTCGCTCAAGTACTTAGCCTTGAGTTCTTGGAAGTTGTCGATGACCCCATTGTGGACCAAGTAGAACCGGTCGTCGTTTGAGAAATGTGGGTGCGCGTTGTCCACGCTAACGACCCCATGGGTTGCCCAACGCGTATGACCAATCCCAGTAGAACCGTGTACGTCTGGGGTAATCTTTGAACGTAATTGTGAGATTCGGCCCTTGGTCTTAACCAAGTAGTCCTGTCCCTTTTGGTCGTTCACGTAGATACCAGCTGAATCGTAACCCCGGTATTCCAGTTTTTGTAAGCCGTCAACTAAGATCTTAACGGCGTTGTCGTTACCCGTAACTCCAACAATTCCACACATAGTTTATATCTTCCTTTGCTCGACACCGGTTCCGGTAAACCGGACGGGTCGGATAATTTGATTAATTAAATGAATGAGCTTTCTCAGAAATTGGTATAGACTGAAACGTCCTGAAAATCATCTCTGAATGACTATACTTTACAGCGTTCCGTCAGGGTTGTCAATTAGAAAAGCCAAAACCGGTATATCGAAATATTTATACAAGGAAATCTTAAAAAACACGCACCTATTTGCCTACTTATGGGGTAAGCCATTGGGCAATTTGGTCATTCATGACTGGTCGTAATTTCCATTCACCAGCAAATAGCCCAAGAAAAAACAGGATTGGCGGCTCAGTTTATGAGTGGTCAATCCTGTTTGAACTTCTAATTAATTTAGTATTGGTCCGATGTTACCCGATTGCGTGTTTGCTGTTATCTGGCAAAGTGCCTCAGCCAGTATAAAACAGACGCCTAGCAAGACTAGCACAGGTTCAAACCTGTGTCAGCCGTGAGGTCGGCGAAAATAAACTCAGTCGTAGGAGTTTCCTTGGTGGCTCTGCCACCTAGGAAACTGGTATCTTTGAGACTCGTTTCTCAGAGGCTCAAAGTAAGCCTGGAGACCGCCTTTTGGCTCCAGGCGGCCGCCTACCACGTTCCGGTTTATTTTCGCCGACCGGTAAGGCGCCACCAACATCAGTTTAACCCAGAGTGCTAGTCGACGCCGACTTCGGCGCGGACCACGTCAGCAATCCGGTCCACGTAAGCCGCAACCGTTTCTTCGGTTGGGGCTTCAGCCATCACCCGTAACAGAGGTTCAGTCCCGGAAGGCCGAACCAAGACCCGGCCGTCGCCAGCCATTTCTTTTTCAACCGTGGCAATCATGGCTTGGACTTGGGGGTTGTTCAAAGCGGCTTCTTTGTCAGCGACTTTAATGTTGACCAACTTTTGTGGGTAGGTCTTCACGTCAGCGGCCAATTCGGACAGCTTCTTGCCCGTCACCTTCAGGATGTGGAGTAATTGTAAACTCGTCAACAAGCCGTCACCGGTCGTATTGAAGTCCAAGAAGACAATGTGGCCGGACTGTTCGCCACCCAGGTTGTACCCGGATTTCCGCATTTCTTCAACCACGTAACGGTCCCCGACCTTGGTCTTCACGGACTTCAGTTCATGGACCTCCATGGCCTTGTACATCCCCAGGTTACTCATGACAGTCGTCACGATGGTGTCCTTCTTCAGACGCCCATGTTCAGCCATGTATTTCCCACAGATGTACATGATCTTATCCCCGTCAACGATGTTACCTTCTTCATCAACCGCGATACACCGGTCACCGTCACCATCAAAGGCTAACCCAATGGCCGCACCCTTTTCCACAACAAATTTTTGTAATTGTTCTGGGTGGGTCGACCCAACTTGATCGTTGATGTTCAACCCGTTAGGCGTGGTGGCAATCGTGTCAAAGTCCAGGTTCAGGTCCGCGTATAAGCGAGAAACCAAGCCGCTGGTAGCCCCGTTAGCGGAGTCCACAGCGATGTGTAACCCTTCCAGGTCATCGGCAATCGTTTGTTCCAGGAACTGAATGTACTTTTGGCTACCTTCGGAGTAGTCTTCAACCGTGCCTAAGCCATCAGTCGTTGGCCGTGGTAAGTCGTCGGTTGGGGCATCCAGCAGGGCTTCGATTTCTTCTTCCATTTCGTCAGACAGCTTGTAGCCGTCGTTCCCGAAATACTTGATCCCGTTATATTCAACGGGGTTGTGGGAAGCCGTGATCATGACCCCGGCTGCGGCGCCTTGCGTCCGGACTAAGTAAGCAACGGCTGGCGTTGAGATCACACCCAAGCGGAGAACTTCGATTCCCACGGAAAGCAAGCCGGCAACCAAGGCATTTTCCAGCAATTGACCGGAGATCCGGGTGTCGCGGGCCACTAAGACTTGGGGGTGCGCGTTGTCGCTATCAGCGTGCTGGGTCAAGACATACCCACCGAACCGGCCGACTTTAAACGCTAACTCGGGAGATAAATCTTGGTTGGCAACTCCCCGAACACCATCAGTTCCAAAATACTTCATGTCAAATTTCCTCATTTCTCAATCTGTTTGTTGGTTTTATTTGGTTGTTGCTGTGACCGTGACCTTAATGGTTGACGGGTCAAATGCCGTGACATCGTTATCATTGGTGTCCAGCGTGACCGTCTTGGTCGTTTTACTCTTCACATCACTCACGTCAACGTCGACGTCAACGCTGTTACCTAGGGCCTTTAACTGCGAGGCACTCCCATACGCCGTGACCTTATTGCTGGTCGTACTCAGCTTATAGGACGTTCCCGATGACCCGTTCTTCGCGTTCAGGTTCACGCTGACCTTTTGGCTCTCCCCGTCAGACGTCACTGGCAGGTTCACAGTCGTGGTCGACGGTGTCAAAATGACGTTGACCGTCTTGCCACTACTGTCGAGCGCCTCGATGACCGCTTGGTTATTCACGGTCTTCTTGGTGTTGGCCGGCACCGTCAGCTGGGCGATGACCTGCTTGACCCGCGAAATCTCGTTGGCCGCGCCGGTCGCCTTGACCGTCGTCACGTCAGAAGTGGCCTTGCCAGCGGAATAGCCCGCCGCAATGTTTTGACTATTATACCGAACCTTGACCGGGAATGAAACCGTTCGCCGGGGTTCAATGTCCACGTTGATTTTTGCCGGATCAATGCTCGACTCAATTTCGTGATTCAAGCCCTCTTGGTGTAGGGTGACCGTGTGCTTGCCGACACCCAGGTCACTGAGCGCCGCGTACACTTTAAAATTTTGCGTGTTGGCGGTGGTTGTGACTAAGGCTAAGGGTCCCTTCAATTTAACTTTGACCTTGGAGGGGTAGCCGGTCACAAAATATTTATTACTATTCACGTTCAGTTGTAACGGCACCGACACCGTCATGGTCTTGGTGGCCGTGAGCGATGTCGTATTGCCCGTCGAACTGGTCGACGAGCCACTACTTGAGGACTTGGTACTGTTGACGTAGAAGAACAACAGCACGGCTAGGATCAAGGCGAGGATGCGGTACAACCACGTGGTATAACGCTCGTTTTTCATTAGCGCCGCCCCCCTCTAAACCGTTGATCAAACCAATCCAGTGCCCGTAAGAACACGTTATTGTTGTCAGTGGCTTCATCATTGACCAATTCGTTGCGCAAGAACTTCAGGTAGTCCGTTTGGGTCAGCCCGCGTAACAGCTCGTTGTTCTTAGTGATTGAAACTTCCCCGGTTTCTTCTGAAATGACGATGGTCAACGCATCCGTCACCTCGGAGATTCCCACGGCTGCCCGGTGCCGGGTCCCCAATTCCTTGGGAATCAGATTGCTCTCGGACAGGGGCAGGTAAGCCGCGGCGACGGCGATACGGTTATCACGGATGATGACCGCGCCATCGTGCAACGGGGTGTTGGGGATGAAGATGTTGATCAGTAATTCACCGGTCAACTCGGCATCCAGGTCGATCCCCGTTTCAATGTAGTCCTCCAGCCCGGTGTCCCGTTGAATGGTCATTAACGCCCCAATTCGCCGTTTGGACATGTACTGGATGGCTTTATCGAGGCCTTCGATCATCTTGTTGGCGGCTTCATTTTCATGCCGCACCCGGACAAACAAGGACCCCCGGCCGAGGTGCTCCAACCCCCGCCGGATTTCTGGTTGAAAAACAATAATGATGGCGATAACGCCCCAGTTGATCACTTGATCGACCAGCCACGACACCGTGTTCAGCCCCAGGTAGGCACTGATAAAGCGGACAATCAGAATTAAAATAACCCCACGGAAGAGCTGGATAGCCTTGGTTCCCCGTAGCATCACGATTAATTCATAGATGACGAACCACACCACAAGAATGTCGAGGAGGTTGACCAAATTTCCTATAGTTAGGAGATTTCCCCAATCCAGGTTCATGACTTTCCCTCCAAATTGAATTCAAATTTTATTATAGCACGGCACCGCTGACATTTCGCCCCGATTGCCGACAATCCCGCGAAACTCTGCCCCAATGGTCGCAAAGCTTACAGATTTCTTAAGGTCAGGTTCACCCGTTATTTAAATGAAAATAATCTGCTAATATAGAAGTCATATTCTGTTCGATTTCGGCCCCGCGCTGTAGAATGAGGGTAGTACTTTGGGAAAGGATTGGTGATGGCTATGAATCGGCGAGCCCGGTGGGAAATCCGCGTCTTCTTTGTGGCGTGGCTCATTTTCCTCTATTTCCGCGCGAAGGACCCCTTCTCGTTCTTGGTGCTCAACACCTTTCTAGGGGCCATCCCCATCGAGATCAGCTTTCACCTCGGGGCCAAACGACCGCGTGGCTGGCTATTCTGGCCACTCGTCCTGTTGTGGCTACTCTTCTATCCCAACGCGCCCTACCTGCTGACCGACCTGTTTCACCTGTCACTCCTACAGCCCTACGCCATGAGCGGCCTGCTGCGCGTCACGCCGCATCTGTGGATCTACTTCACCTACATGATTGTCAGTGCCATCAGCTGCTCGTTTCTGGGCTTCTGGAGCCTCAATCACGTCAGCCAGGCCATCACTGCGCGACTGGCTAAGGGCAACGGCCTCGCGCGACTAATTGTCGTTTTACTGCTGACCTTCCTGACGTCGGTCGGTCTGTACATCGGCCGCTTCTTGCGGATCCACACGATTTACCTATTCTTAAATCCCGAGCAGTTCATTCGGCCGTTGATGACCATGTGGACACCGGACATGTGGATCTTCGTGGTCCTGATGACGTTCATTCAACTGTTCTGCTACTGGATTTTGTACCTCATCATGAACAACCGTGACGTGACGGACTAGCGGGTTTAAGCTCCCTGTCCATCACCCACTGTATGATGTTTTGACCTAATAAATAACCCGCAATGGCAACCGTTAGTCCTCGTGACTGCTGGCTGCCATTTTTATTTGGAAACGAAAAAATCGCCCACTCCGAAGAATTTCAGAATGAGCGACCCGTTTTAAAATTTTAGCAAACACACGACTTGAACGCCTAACCCTCTTCGCTGTTCAGTGACATGACCAGCACGTTCTCGGAATAGTTCACGTACTGCCGGAGATGGGACGCCATGTTCCAAGTAATGTTGCCGGCTTCCAGCAACGTTTGAATCCCGGTCCGTTCGGCTCCCAGTGCCCGCACCCGTAACTTATTGATCTGGTGTTGGTAGAGTTCCTCGTGGTCCGGTGCTGTTTCGGCCTTAGCCCGTTCGATTCGATTCCGGTACTGGACCAGCAAGTGGTACACGGCTTGGTTGTCGAATTGGGTCTCGTCGACGTCGGAACTGGCCAGGTACTGTGACAGCGCCTTGATGGCCGCCTTCGCCGTTTCCCGTTCAATCAGGTTGTTCTCGGCGTGTAACCGGTCCGTATCCTCCGAATGCAGCCAGTAGGCGGCGTTTCGGAACATATGCTTGAAGAAGACCCGCCAGTAACGCAGCACGCTCGGCATGGTGTGCCCCGCGACCTGGGTCAGCCGGTTCTCAAAGTTTTCGATGCGCCGGATGGCCCCCACGTAACTGGTCTGGGTAATTTTTTCACCCTTTCGCAGTTCCTTGAGGGAGGCCCGCTCACCGGCCAACGTGACCTCGCGCAGCTTGATTTCGTCTTCCAAAACCTTCTGCATCGCGGTATCGGCACGGTAGTTCATTTCCAAACGGCGAATGACAAATTGGTAATCCAGGATCAAGTCATACGCGGCTCGCTGGTTGTTCGGGCGCCGCAGCTCTTCAATCTTAGAAATAGCCAAGCGCATGATGTACGCGCGGGCCTCATCCTCACTGATTTGGCGTACGGTGTCGGCGGGAATCTCCTCGCCGTCCTCGTCCAAGTCAATCTCATTGGCATTCTCATCGCTGGCACTCGCCCGCGTCTGCAGGGGTTGCCGCGACGTGGAAATCAATGGCAACGTAATCGTCGCCGCTACCAGACTGATGATGATGACCCCGGACGCCACGAACAGCATCAGCGACCGCGTCGGAAAGCCGGCCCCGGAGGCAACCGTCATGGGCACGGATAAGACCCCGGCCATGGTAACGGCCCCCCGGACCCCAGAGAGACCGGATAAGATAGACATCCGTATCCCGGGCCGTTCGGAACGTTCCTTGTGATTGAGCCGTTCAAACAGGACGTACCCGTAAGTCCAGACCGTCCGAATCACTACGATAATTACCCAGACCATAAAGGCAAAGAACAGGGCTTGCCAGGTGTTGAACTGACCACCCTTGATGACCTTCGACGTGGCCACGGGTAACTCGATCCCCAGAATCACGAACACGATACCGTTCAATGAATAGATAATAATATCCCAAACTTTTTCAGTCACCAATTTTAATTCTGGTGAATCTTCGACGATTCGGTTTTCCCGGGCGTGATAGAGCACCCCGGCCGTCACGACGGCAATAACGCCTGATGCGTGGGTAATCTCTTCGGTTACCAGGTAAACCACGAATGGCGTGGCAATCTGCAGCACGGTGTTAAAAATCACGTCGTCAATTCCTTGTCGGCGCAAAATATCCATCAACAGCTGGATGGCCGTCATGAAGATCAGCCCGGACAGGAAGCCGACGATACTGATGTAGAAGAAATCACCGACGGCCGTCCCCATGGAGAAGGCCCCGGTCACCGTCGCCGCAATCGCATATTTAAAGGCAATCAGGCCACTGGCATCGTTGATCAGACTTTCCCCACTCACCAGGTGCAGTAGGCTATCTGGGAGCTTAGCCTGCTTGGAAATCGACTGCACCGCCACGGGGTCGGTTGGCGACAGAATGGCCGCCAGGGCCAACGCCACGGTAAAGGGCATCTTGGGAATCAACTCGTAAATCAGAAAGCCGCCCAAGATAGTGGTCAAGAAGACCAGCCAGATGGCGTTGGCAAAGATGGGTCCACGCAAACGCCAGAGTTCTTTTCTGGGGAAGCGCCGCCCATCGTTATACAGCAACGGGGCAATGAACAAAAGCAAAAACCAATCAGTTTCCAGTGGGACCTCGAATTTCCAGATTAAGGCAACGAGGAGTCCCAGCGCAATTTGAATCAAACTGACCGGAATAAACGTGAGGTAGTGACTGATAATATTAGAGAACAAAACTAACACGATCAACAGGATCACTGCTTCAACTATAGGCACATAAGGTTCCCCCTTTTAAAAATTCGTGTGCTTAGGCCGTGGTCGTCGGTTCTTCACCGATGATGCGGACCTCTGTTTCCAAATGAACTTGATCTTTTTCCCAAATAACGGCCTGGATGTGGTGAATCAGTTCCAGGTAATCGGTGGCGGTGGCATGATCGATGTTGACGATGAAGCCGGCGTGCTTGGTGGAAACCTGGGCACCGCCCCACTTCAGGCCCTGCAGGCCAGCCTCTTGAATCAGTTGACCCGTGTAGTGACCCTCTGGCCGCTTGAAGACACTCCCACAGGATGGCAGCTCTAGCGGTTGCTTGGCTGCTCGCCGGGCATTCAGGTCGTCCATGGTTGCTTGGATGGCTTCCCCGTCGCCGGGCGTCAACGCGAAGGTCGCCGTCAGCACGATATCATCATAATCTTGAATTGAGCTGTGCCGGTAACCGAAATCGAATTCAGTCTTGGTTAGCGTCCGAATCTCACCGGCTGGCGTCAAGACCTCAGCGGAAAGCGCCACCTCACTGATTTCACCGCCATAAGCGCCGGCGTTCATGAAGACGGCACCCCCGACACTCCCAGGAATTCCGGCCGCAAACTCAAAACCAGTCAGGGCCTGGGTCTGGGCAACCTGGGTCGTCTTGATCAGCGACGCGCCGGCTTCGGCGGTCACGGTGTTGCCAGTGGACGTAATCTGATTCATCTTTGTCAGAATCATGACCAGTCCCCGGATGCCGCCGTCACGGACGATGAGATTGCTGGCGTTACCAACCACGGTGACCGGCAACTTTTCTTCGTTGGCGTAGGCCAATAAGGACTTGGTTTCTTGAATGTTCGTTGGAAATGCTAAGTAATCGGCAGGTCCCCCAGTCTCGGTATACGTGTAGTGCGCCAAAGGCTCGTCACGTAAGATCTCAATTGCTGGAAATGCCGTTGCTATATCTGCCATCATCATGATTTTCCTCTCGTTCCGCAAAAATTTAAACTTGGTTTTGTTAGTCACTGGGCCAACCGTCATTGCGGTCGACCCATTTTTGTCGTCAATAGAATTATTTTACCATGAAACGCCAGCCAACCGGGAGAGAACGCTTCAATTACAGCAAATTCTAACTTTTCTGGTATACTAAAATCAGTTAGTTGGAGGTGCGTTATGAAATTTATTTCTTGGAACGTGAATGGCCTACGGGCGATTGTGAAAAAAGACTTTGTCGAGACGTTTAAGGACCTCGACGCCGATTTCTTTGGGATTCAGGAAACCAAGTTACAGGAAGGTCAAATTGACCTCGACCTGCCAGGCTACTATCAATACTGGAACTACGCCGAACGCAAGGGCTATTCGGGGACCGCGCTGTTTACCAAGCACAAGCCACTGAACGTCCTCTACGGCATCGACGCCCCAGACTTTGACCACGAGGGCCGGACGATTACGCTGGAATATCCCGACTTTTACGTGCTGACCTGTTACACGCCGAACTCTGGGAGCGGCCTGAAGCGGCTGGACTTTCGGATGGGCTGGGAAGAAGCCTTCCTGGCCTTCGTCCAAAAGCTAGACGCGAAGAAGCCGGTCATCTTCTGTGGCGACCTGAACGTGGCCCGCACGGAGATCGACCTGAAGAATCCCAAGACCAATCACAAGAACGCCGGGTTCACCGACGACGAACGGGAAAAGATGGCGCACCTCCTGAGCGAAGGCTACACGGATACGTTCCGCTACTTCAACCCAGATGCCACCGAGCGCTACTCGTGGTGGAGTTACCGATTCCACGCCCGCGACAACAACGCTGGCTGGCGGATCGACTACTTCATCACCAGTAATCGCCTGCAAGACCAACTAGAAAAGGCCGAAATCTTAGACCAGGTCATGGGCTCGGACCATTGCCCCGTTGAACTGGACGTTAAGGATTTGACCGTCTAACACTGTTGTTAATCGTCAACCCATAAGAGAGGAAAATGTCCCTGTGAATTTTGTTGCCATGGACTTTGAAACGGCTAGCGGCAAACGCTACAGCGCCTGTTCCCTCGCGCTGACCATCGTGCGCGACAGCCAAGTCGTTGATGAGTTTTATTCATTGATCAAACCCGATACCGACTTCTTCTGGCGCAACGTCCAGATTCATGGGATTCATGAACGTGACGTCGCCAATGCCCCCACATTCCCGGAAGTTTGGGAGCACGTGTCCCCCTTCTTCCAGCGTGACCGGTTAGTGATTGCCCACAACGCCCCGTTTGATAACGGCGTGCTTCGCAGCAGTCTGGAGCACTACAACCTGCCGACTGCCCGTTACCTGACGCTGGACACCGTGAAGACCAGTCGGAAGTTCTTCCCGGAATTTCCGAATCATAAACTCAACACCGTTTGCGACGAGTTAAACATTGATCTGCACCATCACCACAATGCGCTCGACGATAGCTTGGCCTGTGCCAATATTCTATTGTATGAAGCCAACCACTTCGGCACGCAGCCGTTGAAGTCCTTCGTTACGGTGAATGCTTAAACCTGAATCGTTCCCAAATTATCAGACTTAGTCGCCACCCGCTAAATGGGATGGCGGCTAAGTCTTTTTTAGTGAAACCCATTTTATTGATTATCAGCTATTGATTATTGTTTATCGATATTGTATTATCGAGTCGTAATAAATTTCAGGGGAGATGTTAACCATGTCGAAATGGTTAAAGTTTGGAATTAACGTTGTCATCATGTTTTTTAGATTTGGGATTGTCGCCGGTTACGTCACGCTCATTTATCCAATTATTTATTTGGCCGACGCGTTTCAAAACCGCACCACTCACGTCATTCTCACTAGTTCTGATTTTCTGCGCTTCTCAAGTAATCACCAAGCCACACTGGGCGCCGTGAAGAGTTTCCCCAGTTGGCCGTATGCGCTGCTTATGGCACTGGGGATTGTCCTCTCGGTATGGGCATCGATTAAACTCTTTAAGGCCTTAATTAAGCTGCTCACAAATATCAGGGACCAGGATTACTTTTCCACCTCAAACGAATTGGCCCTAACCGCGATTATCAAGGCGCAAATCGTGATGCTGTTGGGTGATCTGCTAGTTGCCGGTGGAAATCAGCTGTCCCAAAGCTGGTTGCTGCGAGTGAACAACGGAGCTTTCTCGGAGACCTGGGAAACCTGTTTTCACGATGCCTTTCTCATCATTATGCTAGCAGCCATCTACGAAACCTACCGCCACGCGATGCGGGTCAAAGCTGAGAATGATTTGACTGTTTAGGAGGTCTACCTACTGTGGTGAAATTAACTTTAAATGTGGTCATGGCAGAACGCAACATCAGCAGCCAAGAACTGGCCAAGGCCATTGGCATCACGCCAGCCAACCTCTCAATCCTAAAGACTGGCAAGGCCAAAGCCATTCGCTTTAGTACCCTGAGTAAAATCTGCCACGTGCTTGAGTGTCAGCCCGGGGATATTCTAAAGTATGTCGATGAATGATCATCAACTAACGAACGAACACAAAAAATCGGACTAAGCATTTCTGTAAATGTTTAGTCCGATTTTATTTACTTAGCATCCCAGTCAATTGGCGATTGGGTGGCTAAAATGGTTTCAATCTGCTCAAACTCTTCAGGGCTAAAGGCCAAGTTGTCCAACGCCGCCACATTGTCGACGACTTGTTCCGGCCGGCTGGCACCAATCAGAACACTGGCGATGGCGGGTTGCCGTAGGTTCCAGGCCAGAGCCATCTGCGCCAAACTTTGATTGCGATTGGCGGCGACGGCATTCAAAGCTTTAATCGTTCCCAAGGTTTGTTCAACCTGCGCGGGATGCAGGAACGGAATCGTGGCCTTCTTAGCGCGGGAATCGCTGGGAATACCGTGCAGATATTTATTCGTTAATAGTCCCTGACACAGCGAACTGAAAGACACGGCGCCCTTCTTCTCGGCGGTCAGTTCTGGCAAAACGTCGTCTTCGATTTGCCGGTTCAAGAGATTGTAGCGCGGTTGATCAATGATAAACGGCGTATGTAACTCGCGGAAAATACCGGCCATGACCTTGATCTGCGCCACACTATAGTTGG
Source organism: Levilactobacillus sp. FUA 3915 (assembly GCF_044053135.1). NCBI lineage: Bacteria > Bacillati > Bacillota > Bacilli > Lactobacillales > Lactobacillaceae > Levilactobacillus > Levilactobacillus sp. FUA 3915. The sequence continues at coordinate 238,917 of NZ_CP168704.1, forward strand.
ATAGCCCCACGTACAGGGCCTTGCCCTCACGTACCAGTTGGTCCAGGGCCAACGCCGTTTCGGCCGGATTGGTCTGCGGGTCCGCCCGGTGACTGTAGAAAATATCAAAGTAATCCAGGCCGGTTCGCCGCAAGCTCTGGTCGGCACTGGCAATGATGCTCTTGCGTGAGCCCCAGTTACCGTATGGACCGGGCCACATCACGTAACCGGCCTTGCTGGCAATCACCAGTTCATCCCGGTACGGTTTCAAATCCGTCGCCAACATGCGGCCAAAGTTCGTTTCCGCGCTGCCCGGTTCCGGGCCGTAATTGTTGGCCAGATCAAAGTAGGTGATGCCTAAGTCAAACGCCTGGTGGACGATGGCCTTTTGTGTAGCGTAATCATCCACGCTGCCAAAGTTGTTCCATAGTCCTAGGCCAATGGCTGAGAGCTTTAACCCACTGTCGCCAACTCGATTATAAGTCATTTTATCGTAACGTTGTTCATTTGCCTGATACATCCTGCATCCTCCTCAAAGTGATGTCCTGCTTCAAGGATACCGCTTTCACGGAGACAAAGAAAGCGGTGGTCCGTCCCCACTCGTCTAAATTTGGCGATGAAAAAAGCGTCCGGGACAACTCCCAGACGCGCTTGTTGGTTTGATTTTCTATGGCTGAAACGTGTGTCAAAAGGCACGCTCTAATCGGCAGCCAGTTGATAAACCATCTCAACCGCGGTCACCCGTTCGCCATCATCATCCGTGACCTTGGTCGGCGGCGTGGCCGTTCGAGTAAACCCTAGCTTCTGATACAGCTTCATGGCGGCAACGTTGCGGGTCTGAACCATCAGACCGACTGCCTGCAACTCACTGGCCGTTTGGGCCCAATACAGGGCTTCGTCGACCAAAGCCGTGCCGATCCCCATGTGCCAGTATTTTTTCTCAACGGCAATGCCGAGCTCCCCGACGTTACCTTGGGGTGTCGGCGCGATTGAGCAGACGCCCAGCAGCGTCTTGCCCAGACTGGCAACCAACAGCAAGTGGCGCGGACTGCCAGCGATTTGATTGAGCTGGTCGGCTTCCTGCGCGGCACTGACGGGATCGTCGGCGTCGGCCAAGCTGAACGTATCACTCTCCTGTTGGAGCCGGTCTAACAACGCTAATAAATTTTCGGCGTCGGCTGGTTCTGGCAAACGAATGGCGACTTCTTCACTCATTTTTGACTGTCCTCCAACTGCTGCACAATTTTTTCAAAGCGGGCACCCACGGGCTCAAACCGCAATGTCCGCTGGTTTTCACCGGCTTCATCGTCGCGTTTGAACACGATACGCAGGTACTGGGCGGGTAGCTCATCTTCAATGAATTGGGACCATTCGACCACGTTCACGCCATCCCCGTTGAAGTATTCATCCAAGCCTAGCTCATCCCCGCTGCCATCTTCCAAGCGGTACACATCCATGTGGTACAGGGGGATGCGGCCACTCTGATACTCGCGAATAATGGTAAACGTGGGACTCTTCACGTTGCGCTTAATGCCTAAGCCGAGCGCCAATCCCTTGGTAAAGGTGGTCTTGCCGGCACCTAAATCACCGTCCAGTAGAATCACATCGCGCGGTTGTAGACTCGGCGCTAAGGCTTGGCCCCAGGCCATCGTCTGGTCGGGACTCGTTACGGTCGTTTCAAACATACTGCCATTCCCCTTTTTTCAAAACTGATTTCTCATCCTTTAGCCATGACCGGGTCCGTCTCCGGACCGCTCATAACTCACCAGAATAAATAATACCCGGACTGCTAGCAAATAGCAATTCGGGTATCGTTATTTAACACGATTCATTTGTGTCCATGAAATGAAAAGTTTAAATTGATTGGGCTGCGGTAATGATGGCAACCTTGTAAACGTCCTCTTCGTTGCAGCCACGAGACAAGTCAGAAACGGGCTTGTTCAGACCTTGCAGGATGGGTCCAATGGCTTCAAAGCCACCGAAGCGTTGGGCAATCTTGTAGCCAATGTTCCCGGATTGTAATTCTGGGAAGACGAAGACGTTGGCGTGACCGGCAACCTTAGAATCTGGCGCCTTTTGGGCGGCAACACTTGGGACGAAGGACGCGTCAAATTGTAATTCACCATCAACGGCCAAATCTGGGGCCGTTTCATGGGCAATCTTCGTGGCTTCTTGGACCTTGGTGACCATTTCGCCCTTAGCAGAGCCCTTAGTGGAGAAGCTCAGTAAGGCAACCTTAGGGTCGATGTCAAAGACCTTAGCGGTGTGGGCACTTTCAACGGCGACTTCAGCCATGCCGGCAGCATCCAATTCGATGTTGATGGCACAGTCGGCGAAGACGTAGCGTTCGTCACCCTTTTGCATGATGAAGGCCCCACTGATACGGCGGACGCCTTCCTTAGTTTTAATAATTTGTAAGGCAGGACGAACCGTGTCGCCAGTAGCGTGCACGGCACCAGAAACCATCCCGTCAGCTTGGCCCATGTAGACCATCATGGTCCCGATATAGTTCGGGTCCTTTAACATTTCAGCAGCTTGTTCAGGCGTGTTCTTGCCCTTCCGCCGTGCAACCAAGGCATCTAACATTTCCTTGTGTTGGTCGGCTGGAATGGCAGCTGGGTCCAACAACGTGACTTGGCTCAAATCAATGTCGTTGTCCTTGGCAGTGGCTTCAACGTCACTTTGCTTGCCTAAAACGACGGACTTGATCAGGCCATCAGCGGCTAAGCGGCTAGCGGCACCTAAGACCCGAGCATCTTCCCCTTCAGGGAAAACGATGGTTTTGTTTTGTCCATTAATCTTTTGCTTGAGACTATCAAAAAGTTCCATAGATAATGACCTCCATAAAATATCCCACGAATCAATTCTCTCTCTGTCTATGCTTGGTTGGATGCTGGGTGGGACGGCTCATCTTCGGTAACGTGTTCTGGTAGTTGCCAGTCGATGGGCGTCTCCCCTAATGATGTCAATGCGATGTTGGTCTTGGAAAATGGCTTGGAGCCAAAGAACCCCCGGTAAGCGGATAGCGGACTGGGATGCGGTGCTTGTAACACAATGTTGGTTTGCGTGTCGATCAAACTGATCTTAGACCGCGCGGCGCTACCCCATAGGATAAAGACCACGGGTTCGGGTCGCTCCGACAATTTCGCAATCGCAGCGTCCGTTAACCGCTCCCAGCCGTGCCCTTGATGGGAAAAAGCCTTGCCATCACGCACGGTCAGAACGGAGTTGAGTAACAAGACACCTTGCTTGGCCCATTTTTCCAAATAGCCATGGTTAACCGGCTTGATGCCCAGGTCACTCTCGAGTTCTTTGTAAATGTTTTTCAACGACGGTGGAATCGGTGTGCCCGGCCGAACGGAGAAGCTACAGCCATGCGCCTGGCCAGGATTGTGGTACGGGTCTTGCCCCAAAATAACCACCTTGACCTGACTAAACGGCGTCCAATCGAACGCGGTAAAAATATGATACATGTCCGGATCAATCCGGTAGTGCTGATACTCGCCGACCAAGAATTTGCGCAATTCCTGATAATAGGTCTGCTCAAATTCGGGCTCAAGTACCGGCCACCAGTCATTATGAATAAACGGTTTCATTCCCAACACCTCGCCTTTTATTCTATCATAACGGCCGGCTAAATGATATTATCGAACAGCTTCTGGTGAAACATGTTAGAATGGGTTTAACAAAGTCGAGAACGATGCAAAGGAGGCGCCCCATGCGAACACTGTATCTCAACCAGGCCGCGCTGTCCGCCAAGGCGACGACGGTCATTCGCGATACGAATAATCAATCCAGCTATTTGCTCGTGGGTAAATGGGGGCTCAGAGCGGACGTGCTGTCGGTCTATACGATTGCCGGCGCACTGGAAGCCGAGGTCAAACAGGAATCCCTGGGCCTGCTGCCAAAATTCCGCCTGGTCTATCACCGGCAAACGGTCGGTCGCGTCAGCAAGACCTTCGGCGTGATCCGTGAAGTCCTGTTTGTCCGCGGACTCAATTGGATCATCATGGGCAATATCAACAGTGGCCATTTCAAAATCACCCACGGGCGTGAGCTGATTGCCACGATCGACCAGGTCAGTCAATCCGGCGGGGGCACCACGACTCTGGCCGTGGATCAGCCCGACCATGAAGCCCTGGTCATCTGTCTGGCTGCCATTCTCGACCGTTGGGCCAAGCATCAACACAAGGCGTTGGCCCCGCTGCGAAGCCACGCTTGGGCGCCGGCTGCTGGCGACATTGCGCAATTTACAAAGAAATAAAAAAATCGGTATCAGCCAGTTTTCATGGTTGATACCGATTTTACTATTTCACGGCTAACACGAGTTTCTTATTAGCCGTCACATACTTGCCATTAGTCAGTTGGAACCGTGTCGTCTTATGATAGGCGACAATCTTTTTGACCTTTAGCTGTTGGCCCTTTTTATAGTGAACGCGCTTCGTCTTCAGCGATTTTTGCTGATAGGCATTGACGCCGTTCTTCGCAATCACTTTGACCTTAGCCTGCTTGGTCGCATAGTACGCGCCCGTCACATAACTCGGTTTCGCCGTGATATACCCGGTCTTCCCGGCCGTCTTGGATTTATGATTCACATCCTTGACCTTGTAGCGCAGATTGCCCTGCTTGGACTCGGCCGTGCCGGTCACCACAAACATCGGCCGGTTGGTCCGTTTCTGCTTGCTGTACCAGTGTTTGACCGTCTTCTTGGAGAAGTTCTTGGTCTGATACAAGCCAATCTTCTTCGTCGCGTAAACGACGCTGGCAATCGGTGCCACCGTGGCGGCATCCCCACCAGACATCAGGTTGCGTGCATAGTGGAAGGTCACCGTCTGGGCCTGATTACTAAACGTCCCGCTGACCTGGCCCTCGGTCCGGCTCAACTTGTACCCAGCAAAGCGCAACTGGTTGGCTTGATAGATTGCCCCAACGTCGCCAGTTAACACCTGATTATTGGCCAGCTGATTGCCCTTTTCATCCAGGTAACGAACGGTCACCGGCTGACTCTGCGTCACAGCGGGTGGCGTGACGGTAGGTGGCGTGACCACGGGTGGGGTCGTCGGTTCGATTACCCGATTGACCGGCTGCCACACGTAGGTGACGATACCACTTGGATTATCCGTCCCGTTATACAGGTCAGTAATATCCTTACCATGAGCGAATTCATCGCCGAGGGGATTTTGAAGCGTCCCCTTGCCCACAGCTTGCCACAATCCCGTGAATTCATCCGGAGTTGCTATAGCATCATTCAATTTCGGATCCCCAGCGAAATGGGTCTTCGGACCAAACGTCACTTGCCCAATCGTGGTCTTGTTGGCAAACATGCTATACCCCGAAAATGTTGCCGGTGGCGCAAAGGAATCCAAGCGAATTGTCCGTAAATCAGACCCCGAGAGCATGTAGCCTGCATCTTTCAAGTTAGCAAACGTGGCATTGGCCAAGTTAATGGTTTGCAAACTAGAAGCGCCATTAAACATGGACGTTGCGGCCGTCACCTGTCCGGTATCAAAACTCGACAGGTCCAGCTCACTGACTCCTTTCAGACCATAAAACATTCCCCACATGGTCGTCACATTTTTCGTGTTGAAATGAGAAACGTCCAGCGAGGTCAACACTTTGTTGCCGTTCATCTGCAGGAACATGCCCTTCATAGTGGTTGCCGCAGACGTATCCAGTAAATTCAAATTCTCGTAATCCGTCACGTTGGGTAACTGTGCAAACAGATTGGCAGCGTTGGCAGAGGTCTTAATCGGCCCATCTAACACGACCTTGGTCACTAGACTCCCGGCGGCCGTAAGCTCAGCTTCACTGGGCGTCGTGAACCCCTGTTTTAGCGCAATCTGTTTGGCAAACTGCCCATCGTTCGTGCCCGTTCCACTAGCCGGTGGCATCGGTTCATCGGCTAGTGTGCCGGCACCTAAATGGAGGACCCCACTAGTGGATAACGTCCAGTGAACGCCATAGTCGCCTTCATACTGAATGTCATCCTTTGTCGTCGCGGCCCGTGCAGTCACAATCGGTGCTGCCTGTGGCAAAACAACTGTACTGACGGGTTGGGCCATTCCTAAGGTCAATCCTGCTAATAAAATCGTCGCTTGTAACTTCATAAGTCTTCCCCTCCTCAAGGTTCGTTTATCGTTTTACTTTTGGTTCAAAAGTCCCTCTGGCCGTGAATCACCCGTCAAAAAAAGCAATGATTAAAATACGTCGCTACATTGCCAGTCCAGCCTTAAATTAGTAACCCATGCTTTAATTTACTTTCGAATCATATGAGTTATTGAGTATATTTACCAGCTGTATAATAGCACATAATAGAAATTAATGAAACCGTTATCATCCGCAACTTTTTTTAGTCTTAAAATATTCGTTACAAACATGATTATATCAGCGTTTACGTTAGTTTTGTCACTTGTCGAAACCACAAAAAAAGCCGTTCCTGAATTAACCAGAACGGATTTTTTGTCTAAACGTTAAGCACCTTATTTAAGAATTCCTGCGTTCGCGGATTCTGCGGATGATCAAACACCTCGGCAGGTGTTCCCGCCTCTTGGATAATCCCCTCATCCATGAAGGCCACGCGGTCGGCCACGTTCTTGGCAAAGCCCATTTCGTGGGTCACAACGACCATGGTCATCCCACCTTCGGCTAGGTCCTGCATGACCTGTAAGACGTCTCCCACCATTTCGGGGTCCAATGCCGAAGTGGGTTCATCGAACAACATGATTTCGGGTTCCATGGCTAGTGCTCGTGCGATGGCCACCCGCTGCTGTTGGCCACCAGACAGGGAATGGGGCATCGCCTCAGCCTTATCTTCCAGGCCAACCTGCTGGAGAAGCTTTTCGGCCCGCTCCTTAGCGGCAGCTTTACTCAGGCCTTTCAACTGAACGGGCCCCAGTGTGACGTTCTGGAGCACGGAGAGATGTGGGAATAAATTAAAATGCTGGAACACCATCCCGATGTTCTCACGAATCTGATTCAGATTGACTTTCGGGTCACCAACCCGTTGGCCTTCTACCCAGACTTCACCACTCGTGATTTGTTCCAACCCATTTAGGCAACGGAGAAAGGTACTCTTCCCGGAACCAGAGGGTCCAATCATGCAGAGAACTTCCTGGGGCTGGACATCCAGCGTGATGCCCTTCAAAACTTCATTTTGCCCAAAGGCCTTGTGCAGGTCCTTGACCCGAATTTTTGGTGCAGTTGTCATTTAAATAACCTCCCAATAAAAACCTATCCCAATTTTATGTAAAAAGGGACAGCCGAACCAACCAAGTTCTGCTGTCCCCCTTATAAATGACTAGTAACGCTTCATAACCCGCTCAATCTCTCGGTCTTGTTCCCGCCGTTTGATTGTTTGCCGCTTGTCATATTCTCGTTTCCCATGGGCAACACCGATTAACACCTTCGCAAATCCATGCTTCAGGTACATCTTCAACGGAATCAGGGTAACCCCTTTATCCATTGTCGCTTGACCTAACCGCCGAATTTCCTTCTTGTGTAACAGGAGTTTCCGGTTCCGTAACGGATTGTGGTTGAATCGGTTTCCCTGAACGTACTCACTGATGTGCACGTTCATCATCCACGCTTCGTTGTTCCGAATCTGAGCGAACCCGTCTTGCAGGTTGACTCGCCGTTCACGCAACGATTTGATTTCGGTCCCCGTTAAAACGAGTCCCGCCTCAACTGTTTCCGTGACCGCATAGTCATGCCGCGCCTTCCGGTTCTGAGCTAAAACGTTATCTGGTGTTTTCTTGGACTTTTTTTTCGCCAAGTTCAGTCACCTCGCTTAGTGCCGACCACCTTGTGAATTGTTGCGGTGTTGGCCGCCACCATTGTTGTTACTCCGGTGTTGGCTGTTATTCCCGCCACGTTGGTTCGATGATCGTTGATTCCCGTTCTGGTGATTGCCACCATTGCGGTTACCACCGCCATGATTATTCCCATTGCTATGACCACCATTGTTGCTCCGGCCGTGGAAGTTGCCCCCACGAGAGCGGTGTTCACGGTGTGGTAATAAATCACTAGTTGGTGTTTTTTCTGGATTTAATAATTCGAAATCAATTTCACTTTGTTCCTTGTCGACGTGGATAACCTTAACCCGAATTTCTTGACCGATCCGGTAAGTCCGACGCGTGTTGCGTCCAACTAAGGCCAGATACTTCTCAACGTATTCGTAGTAGTCATCCTGCATCCGACTGATGTGGATCAACCCTTCGATGGTGTTTGGCAATTCGACAAACATCCCGAATTTCATGACAGAACTAACAACGGCGTCAAACTCTTCACCGACGTGGTCAGCCATGTATTCAGCCATCTTCATGTCGTTGGTATCACGTTCAGCATCGATGGCGCGACGTTCAGCTTCGGACGTATGAATCCCGATTTCTTCCAAAATTGGGGCAAACTTTTCCTTGCTGCTATCGCCAGTACCGTGGTCTTCGTAGTAATGAATCATCCGATGAACCATGGTATCTGGGTACCGCCGGATTGGAGACGTAAAGTGGGTGTAGAACTCAGCACCCAACCCAAAGTGACCTAAGGACTGGTCAGCGTAACGGGCTTGCTTCAAGCTCCGTAACATCATCACAGAAACCATGGCTTCTTCAGGTTTGCCAGCAACCTGCTTCAGAATGCCTTGTAACATCTTTGGCCGTAAATGATCGGCATCACCCTTAACGTTGATCCCGAAGGCCGTTAAGAATTCAAAGAAGCTCCGGACACGGTCGCCATCTGGCGTTTCGTGAACCCGGTATAAGAAAGGCACCTTGGCACGGAAGTAGTGTTCCGCAACCGTTTCGTTAGCAGCCAACATGAAGGATTCAATCATCCGTTCGGAGATCCCACGGGTCCGTAACTTAACGTCTACGGCGTGGCCCTTGTCATCAACAATGATTTCAGCTTCGCGGTCATCAAAATCAATGGCCCCACGACGCTTACGGTGCTTAACCAAGATCTTGTGCAACTCGCCCATAGCTTCAAACATTGGGACGAGTGACTTGTAACGGTCCATGGTCAATGGGTCATGGGCTTCCAAGATTTGGTTAACGGCCGTGTAGGTCATCCGCGCCTTAGAACGCATGACAGATGGGTGAATCCGGTGCTTAACGACATTCCCGGAGTCATCAATTTCCATGTCACAACTCATACATAACCGCAATTCGCCCTCGTTTAAGGAACAAATCCCGTTAGATAAGCGCCGTGGCAACATTGGAATAACCCGGTCAGTCAGGTAGACACTGGTCCCCCGTTTGTAGGCTTCCTTGTCCAGAATTGAATCTTCTTGAACATAGTGGGAAACGTCCGCGATGTGGACCCCTAAATGATAGTTTCCGTTAGGCAATTTCCAAACGGTAACGGCATCATCCAAGTCTTTTGAAGACTCGCCATCAATGGTGACCAAGTCTTGGTCCGTAATATCTTCACGGCCAGCCATTTCTTCAGGCAGCACGTGATCTGGAATCTCATCAGCGGCCTGCATGACCTCTTCTGGGAATTCAGAAGGAATGTTGTGTTGGTACACGATCTGTAAAATATCGATACCAGGATCATCAACGCTCCCAATAACTTGCTTAGCAATCCCAACCATGGCATCTGGATGCGCATCGCTTGGGTATTCGGTGATTTCAGCCGTGACGACTTCACCTGGAGTGGGGTTCAAGCCAACAGCGGTCACGTAGAACTTGTACTTCATGACCTTCTTGTCCGTTAAACGAACCTGCCCCAAATAACCGTTATCGTCTTCGGTCTTGAAGAATTCACCAACAACTTGTTCGTAGTGGTGTTCCACAATTTCTGTGACTTTACCTTCAGGACCTTTGCCGCTACGAGGATCCCCCGCGCGAACGATTTCAATCTTAACGGTATCGCCGTTCAGAGCCCGTAACGTGTTGTTAGGGGCAATGTAGGCGTCTGGTTCAATCTTGTTTTCATCATATGCGACAAAGCCAAAGCCCTTGTCGTTACCGTGGAAAATCCCGGTCAACGTCCGTTGGCTAGGATCCAATTGAAAATGACCGTGGTCCGTTACTTGGACAAGACCGTCGCGTTCCAACTGTGCTAACTCCTGCACGATCAGCTTAAAAGCAGCTGAGCCGTGGTAGTGGAGTGCATCCGAAATATCTTCAACTGTGTAGCTTTGTTCCGAATGAGACCGGAAGAAAGCTGTTAAATCTGTTTTCAATGTATTTTCTTGCACTATCGATTCCTCGTTATTTTAAAAGATTGTTTGTAGATAAGCTAAAATGTCCGTTTCTAATGCGCGGTGCGCGGTGTTCACGGTTAACACGTGACCCGCTCCTGCGTATTCGTGAAAATCAATTTGGTCGGCCGGATAAGCCTCCGCCAACCATTTACCCGAACGGGGGTCGATCATGTGATCTGCATCCCCCTGGGCAATGAAGACGGGTTGCTTCACCCGGTCTAAATGCGTCGCTGTGGTATCAGCAAACGCTTGAATGGCCATCAACTGCGCGTTCAAATGATCTTTCAGCCAAATCACGCGTTGTTCTTGGTCATCCCCCGTAATGTTCTGTTCCCGGTAGCTGGCACGAGCCATTTCAATAAATGACGCCGGAACGTTGGTTTGTCCCCGGTAGATCACGGGGGAGGCAATCGTCCCACCACCGAGAAGTTCAGGATGTTCCTGTAGGGCTCGTGTCGCAAACAAGCCACCTAACGACAGGCCAAAAATGGCAATCCGCTCGTAACCACGTTGCTTTAAGAAGGCAATCGCGTCCTCAGTGTCCTGCCACCACTGCTTCGGTGAGCCCAGTCGCAAAACATCGGCTGGGTCCCCCGTGGCGTGGCCAGTAAAGATTGGCGCCAGCACGGTGTAATTTTCACCCTGTAGCCGGCGCGCTAAAATACGCATGTCATTGGAGCTCCCGGAATAAGCGTGCAGTAGAATCACTGCTTGAGGCCCCTGCTCGAAAAAGAGCGGGGTTGGTTTTCGAATCATGTAAAACCACCACTTTCCGCTATTTTTGACTCGGGTAGTCTGTAAAAAAGCCCCCTGTAACTAACAAACAGGAGGCCCACATTCTACTCTAGTGTGAAGATAAATAAACTAAAGCCATTGCTAGCCCAAAGAATAAGGCACCCAAAACAACGGTCACTTTTTGCATGAAAGCTTCGAAGCCACGTGGCTTAGCCTTTGCAAACAAGTCGTCCGCACCACCAGATAAAGCGGATAACGCGTCGTTGGTCTTAGCAGGCTGCATCATTACCGCAATGATAATCAAAACAGCAACAATTAAAATACAGGTCATTAAAAAGTTATACACGAATTTGCCTCCTACCTATCGAATAGGTCTAATAGGTCTAACTATACCTTACCAATTTATCATAGTCAGCCACTTTTTACCAGCCCCCTGCTTGGTTAATCGGCCAAATGAGGGTGAGAATCGTTTAACTGGGTAAGCTGTTGGCGGACGAACGCGCGGTTCCGCTGATACGTGAAAATCAGTAACGTATCGCCTGCCCGTAAAATGGTGTCTCCCCGAGGAATCACGGACCGCTCGCCCCGTTGAACGCTGACCAGCAATGACCCCTTAGGCCAAACTAAATCACGGACCTGCCGACCAGCTAGGCCGGAACCTTCACTCACCGCAAACTCGATCCGATCCGTCGGTCCAGCCGTCTTGGCCTCTGCCGGCGCCACCATCTGCTGGAGCATCGCTTCGTAGATAGGCGCGCCACCCAGAACATCGACAGTAATGTACGCCACAATGGCGACCACCGCCAATGGCATCAAATGTTGTAAGGTCCCAACCATTTCCGTAATCAGTAGAATCGCCGTGAATGGGGCCTTAGAAATTCCAGCAAAGTAACCAGCCATGGCATAAATGATCAGGTTAGCCACGTAGATTTTCGGTAACCAGCCCACTAACACAAAGGACCGGGCGCCAATAGCCCCGAGTAAGGCCCCTAATGTCAGAATCGGCAGGAAAATCCCACCAGGTAAGCCTGAACTATAACTAATCGTTGAAAAACAGAATCGCAGAATAAAGTAACCGATCAACGGCATAAGTAGCGGTGTGTTTTTAGCAAATAGCACAATCATCTGGTTCCCACCGCCTAAGGCAACCGGCCACAGAAGACCGATGGGAATAACCAGCAGGAAAGGAATGATGCCATCAAGGTGTTGCGGTAACCAAGTGAGCTTCGCATACCAGCTACCACCACGGAGGGTGACCCATTGATAGACGTAGCCCAGTAAACCTAGGCCGACACCTAAAATCAGTAATAACCAATAATATCGTAACGGTAACGTTTGTTGGTAGTTAATGTGTAGCACGGGTGTTAAGCCAAAGAACTCATTCGAGACAAAATTGGCAACGACGGCACTGGTCAGCGACGTGAGCCAAACCAGTGTCGAGAAATTATGATAAACCTCTTCCAAAATAAATAACGTTGACGCGATAGGCGCATTGAACGCAGCTGACAGACCAGCGGCAGCCCCACCCGCAATCAACAAGCGGCGTTGACTGCCCTTCAGATGTAGCCCTTCGGCGACCCCTTGAGCGACGGTCCCACCCAGTTGAATGGAGGGTCCTTCTCGGCCAAGGAACAGCCCGGATCCAATGCCCAGAATCCCACTGACAAACTTCTTCCACAGCACTGGCCACCAAGCATAGTCCATTTCGCCGGCTAGTTGCCCTTCAATTTGGGGAATCCCAGAACCTTTGATCATAGGTGACTCTTTGGTCCAATGACCAATCAAAACGGCCACGGCAACCAGTAAAATTGCCCACGGAATGAGCCACCACGGGTTCTGACCGAACCAGCCGTACATGCCTTGCATAAACTTGAGAAGGTGCTCTATGGCCAAACGAAACGTGCTGACGACGACCCCAGCAAGTAGGCCGACCACGCTACCGAAAAAGATGGCGTTGAGTCGTGTGAGATCATGTTGGGTACGGTGCTGACGTTTCATTAGGCGATTCCTCCGGTATTTTTAGTCTAACAACTAGTTTAGCACAAAATGTTGTCAGACTAACGACGAATCCGCCGGTACCCGGTCAGACCGGTGAGGCCTAGAAGGACGCTAGCGCCGTACCACGCCAATGGAAGCGTTTGTTCATCTGTTTGGGGTAACTGCGACGTTTTTACCGATGAGGATGGCTTCATAATGTGCCCTGGCCGTTGACCACTAGTCGATTGGGTCGTACCCGGACGATGATGAGCCGTTTGGGGCTGATGTGTTGGCTGAGTTGGTCGTTTGACTGGCTTGTCTGCCGTAACGGTCGCCGTTACCGGTTGCCACCAGTCCGCTGCCCACTGATGGCTCAACGGATGATTAGCCACCTGTAATTGGGGCAAGGTACTGGTGCTGGGTGCGGTGGTCAGCGTGGGCACCGGCTTCTTGCCTGGCCGTAAAACAGTGACCAAGGCCGGCTGCCCAATTGGGTGTGTCGTTATTGGCACCTGAACAGGCTTAGGATGCGGCGTTGGTAATTGCGGTGTACTTGGTTTAGTTTGGGGCTTCGACGGTGCTGGCGGCTTAGGAATGGCCACTACGTCCTTGTCACCAGCGTTTGGTTGCTTTGCGGGTTTACCTGGTTCTGGTTTCGGTTCTGGTTTCGGTTCTGGTTTCGTATCAGGTACTTGCAGATTCGGTCCGCCGTTTGGTTCAGAACCAGCCACTTGCCCACCAGGTTCCCCCGTGGAAATGGCCTTAACCTTAACACGCCATTCTTCAGATAAAGACAGCACCCTGCGCTCAGCATCCCCAACATCAACCAACTTATAACCTACCGGAACATCAAAGACTAACCGACCGCCGAGAGTTAATTCTGGTTTAGATTCTCGTTTAGAAATTATTTTCCCATTCTCAATCTCAAAAATTAGGTGGACATGTGCCAAGGCTTGAGAACCGTTATATGCAACCGTTACTTGTCCTTTATGTTCCGAATAATGCTGCGACGTAAAATGTTCCAACGCTGGTAATGTCTTCACGTCATCTTCAGTTTGAAGATCCTGTTTCTCTTTCTTATAAAGCACTGTCTGGGGTTTAGTATCACCTTCACTAAAAGCATTTATCTTGTGCTCTACCGTTACCAATTTAGCCAACGCTACCGAACCCCCAAAAGCCCCAACACTCCCCATCCCCACAGTAAAGCCACTAACCATCAACAGCATGACGCGCAATCTTGTAAAATTCATCATTGTAATTCCCCCTCGTTAAAGTTAACTCCGTAAGAAATCGCCGATTATTTTATTTTTCGCGCAAGTTTTTCAAATTCTTTTTCGCCATTCTTTTTCGCTCAAAAAAATATGTAAAAAAAGAAGCAGGCCCATCACTGGACTTGCTTCTTGAAATTCATTTTTAAGCTACTTGTTGATGATGGCTAAACGCGCATCTTCGCTCAAGTTGTAGAAGGAGTGAATACCCTTGTAGTTGGAAGTCTTACCTAATTGGTCTTCGATCCGCATTAATTGGTTGTACTTAGCGATACGTTCGCCACGGCTCATTGAACCAGTCTTGATTTGGCCGGCGTTCAAAGCAACAACCAAGTCAGAGATAGTCGTGTCTTCAGTTTCACCAGAACGGTGAGAGATAACGGCCGTGTAACCAGCTTGCTTAGCCATTTCAACGGCTTCAACAGTTTCAGTCAAAGTACCGATTTGGTTCAGCTTGATTAAGATAGAGTTGGCAACGCCCATCTTGATACCCTTTGCCAAGTAGTCCGTGTTCGTAACGAATAAGTCGTCACCAACGATTTGGACCTTCTTGCCAAGGCGTTCAGTAGCCATTTGCCAGTCAGCCCATTCGTTTTCGTCCAAAGGATCTTCGATGGAAACAACTGGGTACTTGTCAACGATGCTTTCCAGCAAGCTAACAAATTCTTCAGCAGTGTATTCCTTACCGTCACCCTTAAGTTCGTACTTCTTGGTGTCGGCATTGTAGAATTCTGATGAGGCACAGTCAAAGGCGATAGCAACGTCCTTACCAGGTACGTAACCGGCGTTCTTGATAGCTTCAACTAAGATTTCGAATGGTTCTTCGTTGTTCTTCAAGTCAGGAGCGAAACCACCTTCGTCACCAACGGCAGTCGAGTAGCCCTTTTCGTTCAACAAGTTCTTCAAGTTGTGGAACGTTTCTGAACCCATCCGGATAGCTTCCTTGACGGTCTTGGCACCAACAGGCATGATCATGAATTCTTGGAAATCAACCTTGTTGTTGGCGTGCTTCCCACCGTTGATAACGTTCATCATTGGCGTAGGAAGGACGTGACCATTGAACCCGCCTAAGTAGTTGTACAGAGGTTGGCCTAATTCGTCAGCAGCAGCACGGGCAGCAGCTAAGGAAACACCTAAGATAGCGTTAGCACCTAACTTACCCTTGTTTGGCGTACCGTCCAAGTCGATCATAGCTTGGTCAATGGCACGTTGGTCGGTAACATCGTAGCCAACGATTTCTTTGGCGATGATGTTGTTTACGTTGTCAACAGCCTTAGTAACACCCTTACCCATGAAACGACTCTTGTCGCCATCACGAAGTTCAACGGCTTCATGTTCACCAGTTGAGGCACCAGAAGGAACGATCCCCCGGCCCATTGCACCGGCTTCAGTGTAAAGTTCAACTTCAACAGTTGGGTTACCACGAGAATCTAAGACTTCGCGTGCGTAAATATCAGAAATAATAGACATTTTTTGTATTCTCTCCTTATGAGTGTTTGGCTTCACGGGAACAAAACAACAATCCCATGCTTTATTCTATAAGTTTAACTTTGAACTTTCAATCACATTTTGCTCGAATTACAAATTTTGGTAGTTCGCCAGCTGAATGAAAGAGTTTTCATCCAAACTAGAGCCCCCGGCGAGCACGCCATCGACATTATTTTTGGCCATCAGACCAGCAATATTGTCGGGCTTGACGCTCCCACCGTAGAGAATTCGAACGCCATTGGCTAAATCATCCGAGTAAATGTCTGCCAACGTTTGGCGAATCAGGTAGCAGCCTTCTTCGGCTTGGTCGGTCGATGCGGAAGTCCCGCTGCCAATCGCCCAGCTGGGTTCATAGGCAACCACGATCTTCGCAGCATCTTCTGGACTGACACCCTTTAATGCGGCGGTCACCTGATTGACGACCCAGTGAATTTTTTCACCGGATTCGCGTCGTCCCATGGTTTCGTCACAACAGACGATTGGGGTCATACCATTTCGGAAAACCGCTTGGACTTTCCGGTTAATGACATCATCCGTCTCGTTAAAGTAGCGGCGCCGTTCGGAGTGACCGACGATGGTATACGGAATCCCCATCTCGTGAAGCGCGCGTGGGCTAGTTTCACCCGTATACGCCCCGTCATCTTCGTAGTAGCAAGCCTCCGCGCCAATGCGCAGCACATCTTCAGTATTTGCCTCTAACATGGTCTGTAAAAATAACGCTGGTGCGGCAATCGCCGTTTCCACGACGTCCGCAGCCGGTAGCTTGCCCTGCACAGCTTCAATGAAACTGCGCGCTTCCGCGACCGTTTTGTTCATTTTCCAGTTACCCGCAATGAGTGGTATCCGCAACCTAATCCACCCTTTCCTAAAAATAAATTGACTACGCCCATCATCTTACCGAATTCCCACTGGATTAGCCAGCGAAGACCCTTAATAATCGGCGACTATCACAATAAAAAGCCGTGATGACAACCACCACAGCTCTTTATTAATTTACTTATCAGAAATTGCGGCAATTCCTGGTAACGTCTTCCCTTCGAGGTATTCGAGAGAAGCCCCACCACCAGTAGAAATGTGGGAAAGCTTGTCAGCAACACCAAGTTGTTGAACAGCAGCAGTTGAGTCACCACCACCGACAATCGTCTTAGCATCCGTCAAGGTCCCCAAGAACTTACCAATTTCCAAAGTTCCTTCAGCGTAGTTGCTCATTTCAAAGACACCCATTGGGCCGTTCCAAACAACCGTCTTGGCAGTCTTCAGAACGTCTTCGAATTCAGCGACTGACTTAGGTCCGATGTCCAAGGCCATGTAGCCATCAGGCACGTCACCGTCAACCGTCTTGTGAGCGGCATCGTTGTCAAATTTTTCAGCAACAACGGAGTCAACAGGCAGAACCAACTTGTCGCCGGCCTTGTCCAAGATTTCCTTGGCTAAGTCGATCTTGTCGGTTTCAACTAATGAGTTCCCAATCTTCATACCCTTAGCAGCGTAGAACGTGTAAGTCATCCCACCACCGATAAGAATCTTGTCAGCCTTAGCCAGCAAGTTGTCGATCACACCGATCTTGTCGGAAACCTTAGCACCACCCAAGATAGCAACAAATGGGTGTTCTGGGTTGTCAACGGCGCCACCGATGAACTTGATTTCCTTTTCCATCAAGAAACCAGCAGCCGTTTGGGCCATGTTAGCAGCGATGCCGGCGTTAGATGCGTGAGAACGGTGAGCCGTCCCAAAAGCATCGTTAACGAAGACGTCACCCAATGAAGCCCAGTACTTGCCCAATTCAGGGTCGTTACCGGATTCACGCTTAACGTATTCGCCGTCTTTAACATCTTCGTAACGGGTGTTTTCCATTACTAAGACGTCGCCATTGTTTAAGCCATCAATGGCATCTTCAAGCTGCTTGCCTTCAGTCGTTGGGACGAAGGTTACAGGCTTGTTTAACAAGTTGGACAGACGTTCAGCAACTGGACGCATGGACAATGCTGGCTTGTCGTCTTCCTTCTTGATCCGACCTAAGTGGGATAAGAGGATAGCCTTGCCACCATGTTCGATTACGTACTTGATCGTTGGTAATGCAGCAACGATACGGTTATCGTTACCAATCACGCCATCTTTGATTGGGACGTTAAAGTCGACCCGCATCAGGACTTTTTTGCCCTCTAAGTCTAAATCAGAAACTGTTAATTTAGCCAATTCTGAAATCCTCCTTGAGTTTTTATCTTTAAATGATTACTTTCACAATATACAGCACTTACCTCTGAATTTCAAAGGACTTGTGCAAATTTTTAACGACTTACAAAAAACGCAGCGAAGAAATTCCTCCCTCCGCCGCGTTCGTGAGTCTATTTATAAGCTACTGTTACAACGGTCGGATTAGAGAGTTGCGAAGTGCAATAAAGTCCGGACCATGTTGCAAGTGAAGCCCCATTCGTTGTCGTACCATGAAACAGTCTTAACTAATTGGGTGTCACCGTTAGTCGTAACTTCAGTTTGGGTTGGGTCAAAGACAGAACCGTGGTCATCATCGATGATGTCTGAAGAAACGATTTCGTCGGCGTTGTAACCAAAGGCATCGTTACCTTCAGCATGCTTCTTCATAGCGTCGTTGATTTCGTCAGCAGTAACCTTCTTGTCCAGAACAGTAACTAATTCCGTCAAAGAACCGTCAGTCAAAGGAACACGTTGTGCGTGGCCTTGTAACTTACCCTTTAAGTCAGGGATAACTAAACCGATAGCCTTAGCGGCACCAGTTGAGTGAGGAATCGTGTTAACACTGGCAGTACGGTTGTTACGCATCTTCTTACCGCGAGGGCCATCCAAGATTTGTTGGGTAGCAGTGAAGGCGTGAATCGTGGTCATAGTCCCGGCCTTGATCCCGAATTCTTCGTTCATGAAGTAAGCCATAGGTGCTAAACAGTTCGTGGTGCAAGAACCAGCAGAAACGATAACATCGTCCTTGCTTAAGACGTCCAAGTTAACACCAGGAACAACCGTCGTAACGGCACCGGCTGGAGCAGATACTAATACCCGCTTAACACCAGCATCGATGTGGGCGTGAGCCTTTTCTTCGGAAGTGTAGAAACCGGTACATTCGAGAACGAAGTCAACACCGTCGTTCTTAACCCAAGGAATGTCTTGAGCCTTAGGGTCAGCGTAAACAGGGTATTCCTTACCGTCAACCACGATGCCCTTGTCCGTAGCGGAAACCTCGCCAGGGAAACGACCATGAGTTGAGTCATACTTCAACAAGTAAGCCAACATTGAAGGTGTCGTCAAATCGTTGATGGCAACAACTTCGATGTCACTTGAGTGGAGTTCGTGAATCCGCTTGAAAGCCAAACGGCCGATACGTCCGAAACCATTAATACCAATCTTTACAGTCATACTGTGATTTCCTCCTTCAGGAAGCAAACAAAGATAATTTTTTTAAAAAGCAATACATGTTCATTGTATCACTTCTTTAAAACAAAGTCAGCAGCACCTTCGTCGGTAATTAACCAAGTCTGTGCTGGCGCTAAACGCATGTACGCCGCAATCGCAGCGCCCTTCTCGGCACCACCGGCGACGGCGATGACTAATTGTTTAGCGGCTAAGTCGCCAATTTCCAGCCCGATACGGGGGAACTTGCTGACGACGTGGCCCTGGTCGTCATAGAAATAACCAAAGGCCTCACCCACGGCATGGGCCGCAGATAAATCGGCGATCACGTGCGGGTCCATGTTGCGCCGCTCGGCCATGACAAATGCCTGGCCGATACCGTGAATCACCACATTGCTCTGGGCAATCAACTGGAGAACTTCGTGAATGGCTGGCTCGGCAAAGAGCGGCTTGTAGGTCTCCGTATTTAATTGCTCAGGCACATACAGCTGTCGGAACTCGCTGTTGGTGTGTTCTGCCATAGCGGCACTAACCGCGTTGGCCTGAATGGTTGGCGATTCACCAACACCACCCCGGGCCGGAACAAATAGTAACTGCCGGTTAACAGCTAATGCCGGGGTCAACGCATCCGCCACGGTGGCCAACGTGTGACCCCCCATGACAGCCACGGTACTCTGCCCCTGCGGTAACTGATCATTCAACACCTGACTAGCTGCCTGGGCTAAGCCGTTGAGCGAGCCATTCGCCGCGGTGCTATCACCGGGTACAATGGTACAGTGGGCAATGCCCAACCGTTGTGCCAGTTCACGTTCCCGCTGTTGCCGCCCAGCCAAGTCATTCATAACGGGGGCTAACCCCTGTAGAACGCGTTGACCCGTGGCCGTAATCTGCATGCCCTTCACGGACATTTGAACAAATCCCAGTCCCGCTAAGGCATCCGTCGTTGTCCGCACGGTGCGCTCCGAGCAAGCTAGCTTGGTGGCGAGGGTCCGTCGACCGACGGGTTGGAGGTTGGCGATTCCTTGCAGAACACGGAAGCGGCTGGTCAGTTTCCCAACCATCTGGGGCATAATTGCCTCGACCCACTGCCAATCTTCATGCATCCTGCTTACCTCCTAGTGGGACGTTATTCGACCAGAGGTGGCTGATAAACGCCCACCCTGGTCAAAAATTTAAAGGCCAACCAGAGCCAACCTTTTACGACTAATAGTATAAGTCACCACAAGCGCTTTAGCAAGTGATTCAGTCTGTTAATTTATGTAAGCCCTTACAATAGAAGGAACAGGAAAACTGGGTTTCACTGGCAGCCCCTAGATTGGTGATTTTCTCGCATAAATTAGTCATCGTTCAGAAGACTTTAGCTAGTCGTGACGTCCCCCAACTCCCCCGTTACAACAGCCACAAACTGATTTCACGGTATAAAAAAATCCCACACCCGAAGGTATGAGATGCCGTGTTGTTAGTGATGCGCCCGGAGGGAATCGAACCCCCATTTCAAGAACCGGAATCTTACGTGCGATCCATTACACTACGGGCGCATAAAAATTGTTATGAACAACACCTCAATTACTATAACTGATTTTGGATAAAAATACAAGTCAGTTTGACTGTTTTCGTGAAAAATCATGCTATAATAACGGCATTAACTTACGTGGAGGTTTCGGTAAATGACGCGACATAAGACTTTCCGCCTGGTGGTGGACGCGCTCCTCATGGCGATTGTTTTACTACAAAATATCATTCCATTTTTGGGCTACATCCCCTTTGGGCCCTTCAGTATGACGTTGATTGGGTTAACCGTCATCGTCGCCGGCACCGCCTTAGGACCGAAGGATGGTATGGCCATTGGTGGTTTCTGGGGACTGATCACGTTCATTCGGGCCTTCACCTGGCCGTCCAGTCCGGTAGCTCCATTGATCTTTACCAACCCCTTTATTTCTATTCTGCCCCGCCTATTGATGGGACTGGTGGCGGGTGGCCTGTATGCTTGGGGACTCAAGCGTCACTGGTCCCAACGCCGATCCATGCAGGTCGCTGCCGGCTGTGCGGCGCTGGTCAACACGTTGCTAGTCTTGGGATTGGTCTTCATCTTCTACCAAACACCCGCCGTGGCCACCGCGTTCGGCGCTCAAGGCAACCAAACCTTAGGCTACGTCTTAATGATTTCGTTGCTCACTAACGGCGTCCCAGAATTACTATTAGATGTGCTTGTGGCGCCATTGATTGCCCTGCCCCTGCGGAAACGTTGGGATCAGATTCGTCGCTAACTTAAGGTTATATTCAGAGCCTGGGATTAAATCCTGGGCTTTTTTCCTGTCGTTATTTAGACTTGCGAAGGGCCTGCTAGACAAAAAAATATCCATCTATGGTTACATTCTGGTGTACATTTGTCCACAAATACCCCAACTTAATCCGCTTGTTTAAACAAAAAAGGCCGCAACCACAAGGGTTACGACCAACTGATGCGCCCGGAGGGAATCGAACCCCCATTTCAAGAACCGGAATCTTACGTGCGATCCATTACACTACGGGCGCATAACAGCATCAGTATTTTTGAGTACTTAATTACTATACCTGATACTGCATATAAATTCAAGGGGCCGTCGCAAAATTTTTACTTAGACATAAATGATGGTCATGCCACCGAAGGAAATATTCCCGTGAACCCGGACTTCCGGCGCATTCGGATCAATCTCTTGGAAACCTTTTTCCTCGATTGCGCCAAAGCTAGTATTCATATCATTTTTAACGTTCCACGTCTTGGGGAGGTAGAGTTCGACGCCCCCAAACGAGTCATCCACGTAGATATCCGCACCCGCGTCATTGACCTTCACGTTGTCAAAATAAACCTTGGCGTTGCCCATGGACACCTTGATGATCGCCCGTTTGAAATCCTGTGACTGCAGGTACCGAATACTACTACTCATGTTGACGTCTACGGTCAGTTCGGGATCATCCACGTCCTGAACATCTTCCTCCGTCCAATCTTGTCCCCGATGATGCCAGTCCTGACCATTGACGATGACGCGCGGGCCATGATGGTGCCACCGCCACCGTGGCTTGATGATCAGGGACAACCCGGCTGTCAGCAAGATGGCGGCCCCGAGAATCGTCCAGGGCGCTAACGCCGCGATACCCAACGGTTTGGCAAAGATAATCGCCAGGAACGCTAGCGAGAAGACCATCCCTCCCACCGTTAAATGTACCAAACTTTCCACGAACGCAGCCACTAAGAAGACCGCCACTAACAATGTCCAGAACCCAATTTGATAGGTGAAGATTCCCATTCGGCTCGTCACTAAGATGCCCGCGGCTAACACTAGGAACACACCCCAAAACCAATTTCGATGCATAGCACTTACCCCTTTTCCTCTAATGCGTCCTTCAACGCCTTGTAATACCGGCGCGACACGTAAATTTGTTTATGCGACTGTTGAAATCGTACCAAATTTCCGGTCACCGACTTGGTCAGCGACAAGATTTGGTTGCGATTGAGGATGGCTGATTTGGAAATTCGTTGGAAAGTCACCGGTAGGCTTTCGGCCAACTCATACAGCGGTTGCCGGGTCACGAAGACCGCATCGGCCGTATGGACCATGACCTGGTGATCTGCCGCCTCTAAGAAAAGAATGTCCGCTACGGCCACTTGCACGTTCTGCCCACGTTGCCGCAGCGTCAACCGCTTGGGCGTGGTGCCGACGGTGTTGAGTGCCGCCATCACTTGGCTGAGATCGGTATTAGCCGCCGCACGAATCGTCACCTCGGGTTCGCTTACCGTGTCGTCGATTTCCACGTGAATTTTCAATCTGCCACCCCCTTTCGTTGTTCTTAGTAAAACATATCCCAATTGAAAAATAAATAGACTGGTCGCAACTGGTTATTTAACCGGCGCAAGTGGTCACAACTGACTGAATACTCACGCTTGATGGCATTAGCACTCTACCGATTGACTGACAGAATACGTGACGTTTGGCCAAACTCTGTTATGATAGTTTTAGTCAAAAGGTTCAGGGTTCATCAGCGAGTCTTTTCGTTTGACCTACTCTGACCATAGCGGTACACTAACAACATGTTAGCAAAACGCTAGCCATTTAATTGTTAATAAGGGAGGCTATCTTGTCATGAATTTAGTACCAACAGTTATCGAACAATCATCCCGTGGCGAACGGGCCTATGATATCTATTCACGACTCTTAAAAGACCGGATCATTATGTTGTCTGGTCCAATCGAAGATGACATGGCAAACGCCATCATTGCGCAGTTGCTCTTCTTGGATGCCCAAGACTCCACTAAGGACATTTCACTTTACATCAACTCACCAGGTGGGGTCGTTTCTTCCGGCTTAGCCATTTACGATACCATGAACTTCATCCAATCCGACGTGCAAACGATTACGTTGGGGATGGCAGCTTCCATGGCCAGTGTCTTGGCTTCATCCGGGACTAAGGGCAAGCGGTTTGCTTTGCCTCACGCCCAAGTGATGATTCACCAACCATCCGGTGGTGCCCAAGGCCAACAAACTGAAATTGAAATTGCTGCTCGCGAAATCTTGAAGACGCGTCAATTGATCAACAAGATTTTGGCTGACAACTCTGGTCAACCCGTTGAACGTCTGAACCAAGATACTGAACGGGACAACTACTTGAGTGCCCAAGAAGCCGTTGATTATGGTTTAATCGACCACATCATGACGAATAGTAGTGAACAAAAGAAGTAAACTTGTTTTAACGATAGATAGTACTGGCCCTCGGGCCGGTGCTATTTTTTTGCGCTCATTTTTTCAGCGTAAAATTGGCCAGAAAAAAAGAGCCCGGAAATAGTCCTGGACTCTTCACTACTGCCTAAGCCGTCGCTTCTTCGCGCAGCTGTTTGGCATAATCATTAATTTTACGCAACCGGTGATTGATACCTGATTTGGAAATCGGACCGCCGGGTACCAGGTCGCCTAGCTCCTTCAAGCTAACTTCCTGGTGCGCCATCCGTGCTTCAGCAACTTCCCGCAGCTTGATGGGCAGTTGGCCCAAGCCGACCGTCGCATCAATGAACTGAATGTTATCGAGTTGACGAGTCGAGGCGTTGGCCACCTTATCCATGTTGGCGTTCTCGCAGTTGACCAAGCGATTGACCGAGTTACGCATGTCCCGCATGATCCGGACATCTTCGAACCGTAGCATGGCCGTCGTGGCGCCAATCAGTGACAGGAAGTCGGCAATCTTTTCGGCACCCTTCAGGTAGGTGATGTACCCACTCCGCCGCACGATGGTCCGCGCATTGAGGTCGTAACGGTTCATCATCTCCGCAATCATCTGGTTATGTTCCTCGTATAGTGAGTAGATTTCCAAATGATAACGGCTGGTCTCGGGATTATTGACGGAACCACCGGCGAGGAAGGCCCCGCGGAGGTATGACCGCACCCGCATGTCATCGTTTAAAATGTCATCGGGCACGGACTCTAGCAATTGCATGCCGTCGAAAATCCCTAGGTCGGATAAGACTTCCGTGACGCCGGTCTTGACCCGCACGATGTACAGGTTATTTTTCTTTAATTTCATCTTGCGCCGGACCAACAGTTCACTTTCCAAATCATAGAACTGTTTGAGCAGCTGGTACATCCGCCGGGCAATCGCTGGATTTTCCGTTTGGACGTTCAAGACAAAGTGGTGGTTCGCGAGCCCTAAAGCACCGTTCATCCGGATCAACGCGACCAATTCGGCTTTAGCGTTGTCTCGGTGGACCTCCAGGGTGGTTAATTCTTTCTTGACTTCACTGGCATATGACACCGTTAAGGCCTCCGTTTCATTCGATAGCGCGGTTGCCCACTCAGGTTCAAGAGCTCATGAACGACCTCTTGCCCGTTGTGGAACGCCCCGTTATCGCGTAATTGTAAAAAGTCGGTCGAAATGACCCGGCACCCCTGATCACGGAGTCCCTGAAAATCATGCCGAACGGGTTGAGACATTTCATCCCAACGTTGGTAATCAATGTACTGGTCGGGCACCTTGCGGGTGTTGACCAATACGGTATCAATAAAGTTTGCGTTTAAATGTTCATTCAAGACGCGCACGTGATCGGCGTCGGTAAAGTTTTCCGTTTCGCCCTTCTGCGTCATGATATTGCAGATGTAAACGACCTCGGCGGAACTATCCCGCACCGCATCCCCCACGCTCTTGATCATCAGGTTAGGCAGGATACTGGTAAATAAGCTCCCGGGCCCTAACACGATTTGATCCGCGTTCATGATGGCATCGATCACGGGTTGGACGGCTTGCGGCTGGTCATGGTGGTCACTGGTTTCGACCCAGACTCGCTTGATCAGCTTGTGCGCGGCCGTGATTTCTGACTCGCCACTGAGCGTACTGCCATCAGCGAACTGCGCATGCAATTCCAGTGGCTCGTCCGCGGCCGGGTAAATGTGGCCGTTGACCCGCATCAACTGGGATAATTCCTGCACGGCATCAAAAATACCCCCCCGCATTTCTGACAGGGCGGCAATGATGAGATTGCCAATGGCGTGACCCGCAAAGAAATCGTCCGTCGTTTCAAACCGGTACTGGAATAAGTCTTTATAAATGTCTGGGACTTCCGCCAACGCCACCATGACGTTACGGATATCTCCAGGCGGCACAACGTTCACGTAATGCCGGATGATGCCGGAGGAACCCCCGTCATCAGCAACGGTCACGACTGCCGTGATATCAACATCTTGATCGCGTAAGTTGCTCAAGATGACTGGTAGCCCCGTGCCCCCGCCAATGACCACGATTTTGGGCCGGCGGCTGTTTGTTAGGTCTCTCATGATCGATTAGCGGACTCCTTTCGTTTGTTGATATCCCGATGGGTGACGTGCACGGGGTACGTGTCTCCGAGGGCCTTGCCAATGCGTTGCGTCAAGGCGACCGAGCGGTGTTGCCCACCGGTACAGCCAATCGCAATCGTCAGGCTCGACTTGCCCTCTTTTTTATAACCGGGCACGATGGACGTCAACAGGCCGACGAAACGCTGATAGAAGTCTTCCGTTTGCGGTTGACTCATCACGTAATCATAGACCGGCTGATCCAGCCCGGTTTGTTCCCGTAGCTCGGGAAGATAGTACGGATTCGGTAAGAACCGGACGTCCATCACGATGTCGGCATCGATGGGCAGGCCGTATTTAAAGCCAAACGACATGATCTCGATGTGAAACGTGTGGGTGGTTTCCGTTTCGTAGTTATGAAAAATTTCTTCCCGCAACTTCCGCGGGCTTAATTTTGTGGTATCAATGACCAACTGCGCTGCCTGACGAATGGGGGCCAGCAAGGTGCGCTCGCGCTGAATTCCCTCCATCACCCGGCCATTTCGCGCCAACGGATGGGAACGCCGGGTCTCCTTGTAACGGGACACCAGCTCCTCGTCCGAGGCGTCTAGGAAAAGCACCTGGGCGTTCATGGTCCCGTGAACCGCCACATCGTTCAGCATCCGGACAATTTCGTCATAAAGTGCGCGTGAACGCAGGTCAATCACTAACGCAATCTTGGACAGCTTCCCCGACTCGCGAACCAGGTCCCAAAATTTCGGTAGCAACGAAGGCGGCATGTTATCAATACAAAAGTAGCCTAAATCTTCAAAGCTTTGCATGGCGACGGTCTTGCCGGCCCCACTCATCCCGGTGATAATGACCAGGCGAATATCTTCTGTCATGGCTCTCCTTTGCTCCTTTTCGAAAACAATCTTTATGCAGTATAACACACCGGGTGTGTCTTTTCCTAACGATTCTCTTAAATTCACCGGTTTTTGGAAGCTTACCGGCTTTTCATGGGGGACGTTGGATGGGGTCAGGGCGACGACACCGCCATGACTTGAGGCGATTTAAAAACACGAGGTTAGGACGGCGGTCCTCCTCGTGTTTTTTAACTGGCTTACCTAACGCAGCTGTATCCTCTATTGCTGAAGCTAAGACGCCCGTCCCTAAAGTTTGGGACGACCACACCAGTCTACCTACTTCCGGTAACCATCGAAAGTGTGAGTGACCAGAGGTGAATCAAGGTTCCCCGCTGTGTCGATGTTCTTAGCTGAGTGCTTTATTCTCAGCTTAGAACATGAGGCGTCCTTGGAAACTCGCGACCTTCAGCGAGGTTTCAAGGCGAGGTGGAAGCCCGCTTCTCAGGCTGGAGCCGCCCTCCATAGAGGGGTACCTTGAATTCACCGCCGGGAACGGACGCGTGGCTAATTTTCAATAGTTAGTCGTAGAGGAGCTCGTCTGGGCGGACCGTGTGATACAGCGAAAAGCCCCCATCCAAGTTAACCACATCAAACCCATGCTGCTTCAAAATCCGTTCGGCCACGTAACTCCGGTGACCGCTCTGGCAGCTGACAATGTACGCCTGCTGCGGATCTAATTCCCCTAGCCGGTCACGCAGCTGGTCGAGCGGAATGTTCCGGGAGTCTGGGAAGTACCCCTGCGCCAATTCATCCGGATTACGCACGTCGATAAGCTGGCGCCCGGCCACCTCATTTTCCTTGAGCGCAGACCACTGAATGTTGTCGCTGAAGCCTTCAACCACGTTTAACGCGGCGTACCCCAGCAGGTTCACGGGGTCCTTAGCCGAGCCAAACGGTGGCGCATAGGACAACTCCAACTCCGGTAGGTCCGCGACCGTCAGATGTCCCTTGATGGCCGTGGCCAAAACGTCGATGCGCTTGTCCACGCCACTCGGCCCAACCCCCTGTGCGCCGTAGATTTCGCCGCTATCCGGGGCAAAAAGGAGCTTTAATAAGAGCGACTGGCTACCGGGGAAGTAGCTGGCGTGATTGTCTTCGCGCACGTGAACCGCTCGAAACGGCACGCCTTGATTGCGTAGGTCGGCTTCGTTCAGCCCGGTCATCGCCGCAGTTTGCTCAAATACCCGTACAATAGCCGTGCCGATGCTCCCGCGGTTCCGCCGGGGATGGCCGGCCACGTTATCTGCCACCTGGCGGCCCTGCCGATTGGCTGGTGATGCCAATGAAATGAGCGCGTTCTGCCCAGTCAGTTGTTGCTTGACCAGGATGGCATCCCCCACCGCGTAAACGTCAGCGGCACTGGTTTGATAATAATCGTCAACCACGATGCCGCCGTGGTCACCTAACCTGATGCCACTGCTGGCAAGGAAGTCCGTGGCCGGCCGCACACCGACCGTCAACAAGGTCAGATCCGTTTGCAGTTCAGTCTCATCATCCAAGACCAATGTCCGACCCGCGTGGCGGAAGCCCTGGACTGCGTGCCCGGTGATGACCCGGACGTCATGGGCCGCCAGTGTCCGCTGAACGCCCGCTGCCATTTCCTCATCCAACGGTGGCAAGAGGTGTTGATGCTGTTCCACAAGGGTCACGGCCAGGCCCCGTTGACGCAGGGCCTCGGCCATTTCTAAGCCAATAAAGCCACCACCCACTAACGTGACGCGCTGGGCGGCTGTGGCGTTGAGTTGCGCCATGATTTGGTCTAAATCCGGAATATTGCGCAGAACCCAGACGTTTTTCGCGGCGGCCAACCCGGCTAATTCGGGCACGACTGGCACGGCGCCGGGCGCTAAAATCAGACGGTCATAAGCTTCGACCCGTTCCTGTCCCTGGCTGACCACGGTCACCGTATGCTGCTCTGGATCAACGGCCGTTACCCGATGATTCGTCCGGACATCGATAGCGAACCGTTGCCGTAACTTTTCGGGCGTTTGAACTAGGAGATCTTCCCGGTCACTGATTTCACCGGATAGGTAAAAAGGCAGGCCACAGGTAGCGTACGACACGTAGGGCCCCTGTTCCAGCACCACAATTTCTGCCGTCTCATCTAACCGCCGTAGTCGTGTGGCAGCGGCCATACCACCGGCCACGCCCCCAACAATCACAATTTTCATATTCAAGCTCCTTTCGAGATACCCCCGCAGGTATGTAACTTTCTTCAGTATAGCCGACCCATGAGCGGGCGCAACTATTTTGCCAATCAGTATAAAAGAAAAGCCGGCAAACGATTTCCGTTTACCGACTCAACTAGGATTAAGACCGACTGCGCGCAATGGCAATCCAAATGGCGTTCACGCCAAAGACCGCAAAGAAGAACGCAATCAACACGTTCAACGATAAGGCGGCCGCAATTGGGTGAATGAAGAGCATGATGCCGACGATTAAGGTCACGACATCTAAAACGACCGACAGCCAGAACCAAACGCCCCCAAAATCTCGAAGGTGACTGGCGACCAGCAGGCGTTCAATGGAGTCAAAAATAAACCACAGGGCAAATAAGTAGCCCAATGTGACGATGGCACTGTTCATGTCAAAGAAGAACACCACCGCAATCAGAATATCCAGGACACCAAAAACTAACGCAAAGTTAGCCCGTAATCCGGTTGCATCATGCAATTTTTTATAACCCGCAATCGTGGTCAACCCACTCAACAGTGCCATGAAGGCAAAAATAATGGCTAATCCGGTTAGCCCGATCTTAGGTGAGCGCATTAAGCCAAACGCGGCAACGATGAATAGAATACCGAGAATGAACTCGCCCCAGTCAAAACCCCAACGGGATCGATTCATATTAAACATAGTCTGCATCTCCTCACAATTCCGGTCAAGTGGCGACCGGCTTTCAATCATTGTACTGGTTTTTCAGCCCGTCGACAAGTTCCACCCCCACCTAAATGCCGGGCAAACCGTGAACGGTCAACGTTACCCCATTTTATAACAATTTGATGACTAACCGACCGGATTAGAAAAGCAGCTCGTGACCCGCACAAAGGCGTGAGTCATGAGCTGCTACTGATTGGCATTTCGTTAAGCTTGATCTTCCTTGGTCCGGGCGGTATCGCGTACCAGTACCGGCTTCAGGTATTGACCCGTATAGCTCTCACTGACCTCGGCCAGTTCTTCGGGCGTCCCGGTCGCAACCACGTTACCCCCGGCTTCCCCACCTTCAGGACCCAGGTCGATCAGGTGATCGGCCGTCTTGATGACGTCCAGGTTATGTTCGATGACTAACACCGTGTTGCCCTTGTCGACCAGGCGATGCAGCACGACCAACAGGCGTTTGATATCATCACTATGCAACCCAGTTGTGGGTTCGTCCAGGATGTAGAAGTTCTTCCCGTTCTGTTGCTTGTGCAGTTCGGAGGCTAACTTCATCCGTTGGGCTTCCCCACCGGACAACGTGGTGGCTGGTTGGCCTAATTTAACGTAACCCAAACCAACGTCCTGAATCGTCTGTAGCTTCCGGGTAATCTTAGGAATGGCTTCGAAGAACTTGAGGGCTTCACTGACCGTCATGTTCAAGACGTCAGAGATGTTCTTCCCCTTGTATTCAACTTCCAAAGTTTCGGAATTGTACCGCGTCCCATGACAAACTTCACAAGGCACGTAGACGTCGGGTAGGAAGTTCATTTCAATCTTCAAGATTCCATCACCGTGACAGGCTTCACACCGACCACCCTTGGTGTTGAAACTAAAGCGGCCCTTTTGATAGCCCCGCAGCTTCGCATCATTGGTCTGCGCAAAGAGCGTCCGCACGTCGTCAAAGACCCCGGTATAGGTCGCCGGGTTACTCCGGGGCGTCCGGCCAATGGGACTCTGGTCGATATCTACCAGTCGTTCAATGTTTTTGACCCCGGCGATGCTCTTGTACTTACCGGGCTTCTCGGAGTTGTGATTCAACTTCTGGGCCAAGGCCCGCTTCAGAATCGTGTTAACCAGCGTCGACTTCCCCGAACCAGAAACCCCGGTCACCACGACGAACTCACCTAACGGAAAGTCGACCGTAATATCCTTCAGGTTGTTTTCAGCCGCACCGGTAATTTCGATGGACTTGCCGTTGCCAGCGCGTCGTTCCAACGGTACCGGAATGTACTGCTTGCCGGCTAAATACTGGCCCGTCAACGATTTGCGTGAACGCATGACCTGCTTAGGCGTGCCGGCAGCCATTACGTGGCCCCCGTTCTCACCCGCACCAGGACCAATGTCCACAATGTAATCGGCGGCCCGCATGGTATCCTCATCATGCTCAACGACGATCAGGGTGTTCCCCAGGTCGCGCATTTGCTTGAGTGAGGCAATCAACCGGTCATTGTCCCGTTGGTGCAACCCAATTGAGGGTTCATCTAAGATGTAGAGCACCCCGGACAGGTTCGAGCCAATTTGTGTAGCCAACCGAATCCGTTGCGCTTCCCCACCGGACAGGGTCCGCGCCGAACGACTGAGCGTGAGGTAATCCAGCCCCACGTTCCGTAAGAACGTCAACCGGTCGCGAATTTCCTTCAGGATGGGTTGGGCAATGACTTGGTCCTGCTCCCCAAAAGAAAGGTCCTGGAAGAAAGCCAATTCCTTTTCAACGGGTAACTCAGAGACTTCACCAATATGTTGGTGATTGATTTTGACACTCAAAGCTTGGCGGTTCAACCGGAAGCCGTGGCAGGTCTGACAGGTTAATTCGGTCATGTACTTGCGCATCACATCACGGGTAAAGTCGCTGTTAGTTTCGTGGTAACGCCGGTCGATGTTCGGGATGACCCCTTCAAATTCAACGTCCACGTCACGCACGCCACCAAAGTCGTTTTCATAATGGAAATGGAATTCCTTACCTTGTGACCCATAGAGCACTAGGGCTTGGTCATTCTTGGAGAGCTTTTCAAATGGGATATCCATATCCACGCCAAAAGCGTCACAAGCCTGTTCCAGCAAGGCTGGGTAGTACTGTGAGCTAATGGGATTCCAGGGCTCCAAGGCGCCTTCGCGCAGCGTCTTAGTTCTGTCGGGAACGACCAGATCAAGGTCGACCTCCAGCTTGACCCCTAACCCATCACAGTCCGGGCAGGCCCCAAACGGCGCGTTAAAGGAGAACAGCCGGGGTTCGAGTTCCCCCACCGTAAACCCACAGACCGGGCAGGCGTAGTGTTCGGAGAAAATCATGGGGTCACCGTCGATCAGGTCGGCGATGGCATAGCCACCACTCAGGCGCAAGGCGGCTTCGAATGAGTCAAATAACCGAGAACGAATGCCCTTCTTGACCACGACCCGGTCAATCACAATGGCAATATCGTGGTTCTGATTCTTGTTCAGTTCGGGGACTTCGGACAGGTCCATGGTTTCACCATCTACGCGAACCCGAACGAAGCCTTCGCGTTGAATCTTTTCAAAAATTTTCTTATGCTGGCCCTTTTTACCCCGGACGATGGGCGATAAAATCTGCATCTTCGTCCGTTCAGGCAAGGCCAGGACTTGGTCGACCATCTGTTCAACACTCTGGCTGGTAATCTGGGTACCGTCGTTGGGACAGATAGGTGTCCCGACCCGGGCCCACAGTAGGCGCAGGTAGTCATTGATTTCGGTCACCGTTCCGACCGTCGACCGGGGGTTCTTTGAGGTCGTCTTTTGGTCAATGGAAATGGCCGGACTGAGCCCATCAATGGAATCGACGTCTGGTTTGTCCATCTGTCCTAAGAACTGCCGCGCGTACGATGACAGACTCTCAACGTAACGGCGTTGGCCTTCCGCGTACAACGTATCGAACGCCAATGAACTCTTCCCGGAACCAGACAGGCCACTAATGACGACCAATTTGTTCTTCGGGATCGTCACGTCGATATCCTTTAAGTTATGGGCCCGCGCCCCGTGAATCACGATTTTATCGTTTGCCAAATTGAAATCTCCTCACTAACCTAATCACCGATCTCAGTCTTCATGTCCATGATGGTATCCCGGAGCGAAGCGGCTTGCTCAAAATCGAGCTTCTTAGCAGCGGCCCGCATCTCGTCTTCCAACCGAACAATCAGTTTTTCTTGATCTTCCTTAGTCATATCTTCAAAGTCGCTGGCCACGAAGTCATCCTTCTCGTCAGCGTTATCGTTCTTCTTCGTGACCGCAATCAAGTCACGAATTGGTTTAATAATAGTCGTTGGGGTAATCCCATGCTTCTTGTTATAAGCAATCTGAACTTTCCGCCGCCGGGCCGTCTCATCCATAGCAGCTTGCATGGACTCCGTCACCTTATCGGCATACAAAATAACGTGCCCGTGGGAGTTCCGCGCGGCCCGCCCAATCGTTTGGATCAACGACCGTTCGTTCCGCAAGAAGCCTTCCTTGTCGGCATCCAGAATCGCAATCAACGAAACTTCTGGGATATCGATTCCTTCCCGCAACAGGTTGATGCCGACTAACACGTCGTACTTACCCAGTCGCAGGTCCCGCATAATTTCGGTCCGCTCCAACGTCTTGATGTCCGAGTGTAAATAGGCCACCTTGATACCCAGATCCTTCAGGTAATCCGTCAGGTCTTCGGACATCTTCTTGGTCAGTGTCGTCACAAAGGTCCGCTCATTCTTTTCAACCCGAGCGTTGATTTCACCCACCAAGTCATCCATTTGGCCCATGATTGGCCGGACCTCGATGGTTGGATCCAACAAACCGGTTGGCCGAATGATCTGTTGCACAACGTGGTCGGTCTGCTCCTGTTCGTAGGGGCCTGGCGTGGCTGACATGTAAACGACTTGGTTAATGTGCTGTTCGACTTCATTAAGCTTCAATGGTCGGTTGTCCAGTGCACTTGGCAGCCGGAAACCGTAGTCCACCAGCTGTTGCTTCCGGGCACGGTCTCCGTTGTACATCCCCCGCACTTGGGGCATGGTGACGTGAGATTCGTCGACGACCATCAAGAAGTCCTTGGGGAAGAAGTCCAGTAACGTGTAAGGCGGTTCCCCTTCCTTACGACCGTCCATCCAGCGTGAATAGTTTTCAATCCCACTGGTGTAACCCATTTCCCGCATCATTTCGAGGTCATACGTGGTCCGCTGCTTCAGCCGTTGGGCTTCCAACAACTTCCCACCGTTCTCGAGTTCTTCGACCCGATCCTTGAGCTCGCCTTCGATGCCCGCCGTAGCCTTCGCCATGATGTCATCGTTGGTCATAAAGTGGGTCGCTGGGAAGATGGCCACGTGTTCGCGGTCGCCCACGATTTCACCGGTCAGGGCATCCACCTCACGAATCCGGTCGATTTCATCGCCGAAGAACTCGATCCGTAGCGCCCGTTCGTCCCGAGACGCTGGGAAAATTTCAACGACATCCCCGTGAACCCGAAACCGGCCCCGCTGGAAGTCGTAGTCGTTGCGTTCAAATTGAATATTCACTAATTTACGTAACAGGGCGTCCCGTTCAATCTCTTGGCCGACCCGCAAGGAAACCACGTGATTCTTATACTCGGTTGGATCACCCAAACCAAAGATAGACGAGACAGACGCCACGACAATCACGTCGTTGCGTTCCAGTAACGAACTTGTCGCCGAGTGACGCAGTTTATCGATTTCATCATTGATGGATGAATCCTTTTCGATATAGGTATCACTCGAGGGCACGTAAGCTTCCGGTTGATAATAATCATAATAACTAACAAAGTATTCCACCGCGTTATTCGGGAAGAACTGTTTGAATTCCCCGTAGAGCTGTCCCGCTAACGTTTTGTTGTGGGACAACACCAGTGTTGGTTTGTTCACATTTTTAATCACATTAGAAATGGTAAACGTCTTCCCGGTCCCGGTAGCCCCCAACAGAATCTGGGCCTTCTCACCAGACTCGATACCCTGGGTCAATTTGCTAATGGCCTCGGGCTGATCCCCGGTAGGTTGATACTTGGACACCAAATCAAACTTACGGTCCGTTTGTCGATCAATCATGAATGGTAACCTCCCTGCTACTGTTATTTTCACTGTGCTGGCTGGAAATCCTGACTGTCACCAGTCACGCTTTCCTCGCCGCCACGCGCCAGTTTCATTTGTTGCCAGGCCCCGCCAGCGCGGCGGAAATGCCTGCAATCGCAAAAAGAGTCTGGACGTAAATCCAAACTCATTACGCTAAAATATTTTACCATACCGAACATACTTTCGCCAGTTTGGCGACCTACTTAAAATTTGTCCTGGTAAATCGTCACGTTGGCGACCCGGTCACCCTTCACGAGGGCGGTCGTCTGCATCGCGGCTAGCCCGCGGTCTTCCCAGAATTGCTTCATTTGCCGGTCGCCCATGAAGACGCTTAACTGGAGTTGCACCGCACCAGCGGCCTTTAACGTCTCGACCAAACTCGCATAAAAGGCCGCGGACTGTTCCGCACTGACCGTCTTAGCTGGCAACCACATACCCAGCCAAACCAAACTTGGTAGCGGGTAGTCGATGATCAAATCGACCAGCACCTGCAACTCACCATCCTGGAAAATGCCCAAGTAGGCCTTCTGCTCCGGCTGTGCGTTCAGTGGGATGTCCGTCACGTCTTGAATGGCCTCTTGCCGGGTCACGGGATGCTCCTGAAAATGGGCAAAGTATTCCGGATGGCTGGCCTGAAATTGGTAGATCAGCGTGTCATCGTCATGCGTTAACGGCCGCACACTGGCGCCGTCCAATCGTTGATTCCAAACTTCTGCTAATTTCATTAGGCGTTATCCTCCAATAATTTATCCGTCAACTGCGCCAACTTCTGTCGGTCACTAAAGTCTGCTGCTAACATTTCTGGCAATACCTCGGCTAAGAAGTACTGAACACAAGCCATCTGATTGAATTTCAAAATCGTGCTCAGGCTTTCCCGGTAAATTTCGGTGAAGACGGGTTCCGGATTTCCCTTTTGAATTTCGCCAAAGGATTCGTAAAGCAAGTCCACCTTGTCGGCCACGGAAAGGATCTGGCCCTCCAGCGTGTCATCCTTCCCCTCACCTAAGCGGCGGGTGTAGGCAGCTTGAAACTGTTCGGGAATCTCATTTTGAATGAAGTTAGCCGTCAAGGACGTTTCCACGTCGGCTAACATCTGGCGCAATTGCGGCGTCGCGTACTTCACGGGCGTCTTGATGTCGCCGATAAAGCGCTCGGTGTAGTCGTGATTCAAGGCCTTCTCGTACAGCAGCCGCCAGTTGATATCATTCCCGGCTTGCTCCTCCACGTCGCCTAAAAATTGCGCGACTTCTGCCACTTTAAACGAGTGGGCGGCCACGGAGTGTTGCTCAAATTTAAAGTATCCCGGTGCCCGGTCGATTGTTTCCAAGTCACTCAAACTTTGCAAAAATTGATTCATGCCCATAATTCAGTTCAGCTCCCTCAAGTCAGTGATTACCGTCGGGGTGGTTGCCCCAACAGATTCTAAAGTTAGCTTACCACTCTTTTCGGTTTCAATTCACCTATTGTACCAAATAAAAAACGGGACCCACCCGCGAAGGCGTTCCCGTTTCCATTCAATCTTTATTTAGCTGCAGCGGCTTTTAAGTCTTCGATGAAACTGAAGGCTTCTTGGCCCGCGATACCACCATCGCCGACCGCCGTCGTGATCTGCCGCAAATCTTTTTGCCGCACATCGCCGATAGCGAAGATGCCAGGAACAGATGTCCGCATGTGTTCGTCGGTCTTGATCCAACCAGCGTCGTCCGTGATGCCCAAGTCCTTGAACGGATCGGTCATTGGTAAGTTCCCCACGTAAATGAAGACCCCACTCACAGCCTTTTCGCCAGTTTCACCAGTCACGTTGTTCTTCGTGGCCACACCAGTCACCTTCATGTCGTCACCCAACACTTCGGTCACGCTGGTGTTCCAAACAAATTCGATCTTGTCGTTAGCGAATGCCCGATCCTGGATAACCTTTTGGGCCCGCAATTGGTCACGCCGAACGTAAACCGTGACCTTAGAAGCTAATCCAGAGAGGTAGATGCTTTCTTCGACAGCGGAATCCCCGCCACCGATCACGGCAACTTCACGGTTCTTAAAGAACGCTCCGTCGCAGACCGCGCAGTAGGAGACACCCCGGCCACCGAATTTATCTTCGCCAGGCACGCCCAGCTTCTTGTATTCGGAACCGGAACCGATGATGACTGCCTTGGCAGCGTAATCACCGTCGTCGGTCTTAACCACCTTGTGGTCGCCATGATCTTCAATAGCTTCAACACTACCGTAAGCAAACTCAGCGCCAAATTGCGTTGAGCCTTCGTACATGTCCTTGGCCAAGTCGGGTCCGAGAACGGACTTGAACCCAGGATAGTTTTCAATGGCAGCCGTGTTGTTCATTTGGCCCCCATAGATGCCGCGATCCAACATTAAAACGGATAAGTTGGCCCGTGAGGCGTACAGCGCTCCGGTCATCCCACCGGGGCCGGCGCCGATTACAATCACATCATAATTCTTCAAGCGTAACGCTCCCTTCCACTCTTGCCTTGATGATAGAGACCACTTTACTATTAAAAAGTAAGTTTGTCACCTATTTCGACTTGGGAGCCTTCTCGTCAGCCTTGGCTAACTTAGCGCCCAACTCTTTGATGTAGGCCCGGAGTTGGTCTTTCGTTTCCGGATGGTTCAACCCATATTCGATGTTGGTTTGAATCCAACCGAATTTATTGCCGACGTCAAACCGCTTGCCCGTGTACTCGTGGGCAAACACGCGTTGCGTCTTGTTTAAGTTATCAATGGCATCCGTTAATTGGAGTTCATTGCCCAAGCCGACTGGCGTGTTTTCCAAGGCTTCAAAGATTTCTGGAGTGAATAGGTACCGGCCAATAATGGCTAAGTCACTAGGCGCTTCATCCGGTTGGGGCTTTTCCACAAAATTCGTGACGTTGTACAGGCCTGGCGCCGTTTCCTCGGAAGGATTAATCACGCCATACTTCGCCGTATCTTTGTGTGGGACCCGCATCACAGCCAGCGTAGACGCCCCGGTTTCTTCATACCGGTCGATCAATTGCTTGGTCAAGGGTACCTTGCTGTCGGTCATGTCGTCACCCAACATCACGACGAAAGGTTCGTCGCCGATGAAGGCCTTGGCCGTCAATACGGCATCCCCCAAGCCCCGTGGATAGGGCTGGCGAATAAAGTAGAGATTCATGCCCGTGGTTTCTTGAACCTGACGTAAAAGGTCATCCTTATGCTTGGCTTCCAAATTCGCTTCCAATTCCGGGTTGGAATCAAAGTGATCTTCAATCGAGCGCTTAGACTTGCCATCCACGATCAC
Organism: Levilactobacillus sp. FUA 3915; assembly: GCF_044053135.1. Lineage (NCBI taxonomy): Bacteria > Bacillati > Bacillota > Bacilli > Lactobacillales > Lactobacillaceae > Levilactobacillus > Levilactobacillus sp. FUA 3915. The sequence goes on from NZ_CP168704.1 coordinate 276,907, forward strand.
GATATCTTCAATGCCAGACTTCCGGGCCTCCTCAACGATGAATTGAATCGTTGGCTTGTCCACGATGGGCAACATTTCCTTCGCTAACGCTTTGGTTGCAGGTAAGAAACGGGTTCCCAAACCCGCCGCTGGAATCACTGCTTTTCTAACTTTTCTCATAGTAATAAGATCCTTCCTCGTATCCCCAGAAATTTTTAAAATTCAGACCGACCCTCACGTTGCATCAGATCAGAGATAGCGGCACGAATATCCTTGCCTTCGTAAATAACTTGATAGATGGCTTCCGTGATTGGCATGGAAACGCCGCGTTCACGAGAAAGTTCGTAAGCGGCCTTAGTCGTTGCCAAGCCTTCGATGACCATGCCCATGTGGTTGATGACGTCATCCAACGCCTCACCGCGGCCCAGTTCATCGCCGGCCCGCCAGTTCCGTGAATTAGAACTCGTGGCAGTCACGATAATGTCACCGACACCTGACAGCCCAATGAAGGTCATTGGGTCAGCCCCAAAGGAGGTCCCTAACCGAGAAATTTCGGCCAGGCCCCGGGTCATCAAGGCAGCCTTGGCGTTGTCGCCGTAGCCTAACCCGTGTAAGGCACCAGCACCCAAAGCAATGATGTTCTTCAGTGCGGCCCCAATTTCGACCCCAATAATATCGGGGTTGGTGTAAACCCGGAAGTAAGGTGTCATGAACAGTTTTTGCACGTATTTAGCCGCGTCGGGACTCACACTAGCCGCCGTGACCAGGGTAATATCCTTGCGCGCAACGTCTTCTGCATGACTAGGACCAGACAAGACGGTTACGGCCTTGCGGTTAGCTGCGGGAATCTCTTCCTCCAACACTTGTGACAGCCGCTTGTAAGTCTTCTGTTCGATCCCTTTGCTGGCGTGAATCAGTTCAGGTTGTAAGTTCTTAGCCTTTAAGATTTCAGCAACTTGGCCCGCCACGGAACGAATGGCCTTGGTTGGCACAACAAACAAAATGGCATCCACGCCATCCAGGGCGCTCGCCAAGTCGGAGTAAGCCACTAACGACGGAGAGAAAGTAAAGTCCTTAATGTAATGCGTGTTCGTATGCTGCTGGTTTAATTCCTCAACTTGTTTGGGATTGTACGACCAGAGGCGGACGTCATGACCATTTTCGTCCAAAACGCTCGCTAAGATTGATCCCCATGAACCGGCACCGAGTACTGCAATTTTCTCTGACATAGTAATGGATTCTCCTTATTTAGAAAGATTAGTTTTTTCTTGAAACGGATTTCCGTCAAGGTAAGCGATTGGTGGTGTGGCCGCCCGTCGCCGGGATACCCAGAGAATCAGGGCACCCACAAACAAGATGATCGACAACATTTGTGACACCCGGATGACGCCCAACAACATCAGGCTATCCGTCCGCATGCCTTCAATAAAGAACCGGCCAAATGAGTACCACATCACGTAGCCCAGGAAGACCTCACCCTGCTTGAAGAGCTTGGGATAGTGACGCAGGCTCATCAAAATGACGAAGCCCATCAGATCCCAGGTTGACTCATACAAATAGGTGGGCTGGCGGTAAGCCCCGTTGATCAACATTTGATTGATGATCCAGTTAGGCAGATGGAGCCCCTGCAGAAAGGCCAGACTGGTGATACGGCCAAAGGCTTCCTGATTCATAAAGTTTCCCCACCGGCCAATGGCTTGGCCCAAAATAACGGTCGGCGCGGCCACGTCCAGCATCAACCACACCGGAATGAACCGGGAGCGGCAGAAGAAGTACACGACCAGTCCGGCCCCAATCAGCGAGCCGTAGATGGCGATACCCCCATCCCAAATTGCAATGATCTCACCGGGATGGTGCTGGTAGTACGACCACTGAAAAATAACGTAGTAAGCGCGGGCCGCAATCAAAGCAGCTGGCAATGCCCAGAGAATCATGTCGTAAATATCATCCGATTTGATTCCCCGGCGGTCGCCCTCACGCACTGCCAGAGTCACCGCAATGATGACCCCGGTTGCAATAATGACGCCGTACCAGTGGACTGCAATCGGTCCGAGGTGAATGGCGATGGGGTTCAGCGCCGCCACAATAGGTGAAAAGATAACGCCCATCTCCCTTATGATTTATTTCCGTTTTGCTTAATTAAGCGCTTTAAGTTTTCATCAAAGACTTTGGTGGCATCGTAGCCCATTGACCGTGCCCGGAAGTTCATGGCTGCGGCTTCAATGATGATGGCCAGGTTACGCCCAGTCTTAACGGGAATACTGATTTTGGGCACCACGACATCAAAGAAGCGTTGTGTCTCATCATTATTACCAAGACGGTCAAAGTGGTTATCGTCCTTCCAGAGTTCCAGGTGGACAATCAAATCGATGTCCGTTTCACTCCGGACGGCGCCGGCACCAAAGAGGTTCATCACGTCAATGATACCAATTCCCCGAATCTCAAGCAGATGGCTCAAAATGGCTGGGGCGGCCCCCACTAGGGTCTGTTCATCCTGCTGGTAAACTTCGACCCGGTCATCGGCAATCAACCGGTGCCCCCGTTTAACCAGTTCCAACGCGGTTTCACTCTTCCCAACACCAGAATCACCGGTAATCATGACCCCAACCCCGTAGATATCCACGAGAACCCCGTGAACGGATTGACGTTCGGCTAATTTGCCTTCCAAAAAGTTGGTCATGTTACTGAGAACCCGCGACGTGGTGAGCTTGGTCCCTAAGATAGGGATTCCCGCCTCAGCAGCAGATTCCTTGAGTTCTTCTGGCGGATCCAGTTGCGTGGAAATCACAAATGCGGGTGTCTCAGGTTGACACATTTTCCGCATCACATCGAGCAATTTCTTGTGACTCATGCCCTTTGCAAATGACGTTTCGGTGATTCCTAGTAACTGAACCCGTTTTGCTGGATAGTAATTAAAATAACCGGTCAATTCCAATCCCGGCCGGGAAATATCGCTGGTCGTAATTTGACGGTCTAGATTTTCTTCGCCGGAATACACATCTAAGCGGTTGGCTTTGACGAGTTCGGCAACCGTGACACTTTCTGTCATGGGCGCTCCTCCTTACTGCATAGTAAACTACTTTAATTTTAGCACTTTCCCGTAGGAACTCCCACCAAATTAAACCGGTGACCGCAAGTTATCCTCGGGCAAAGTGGTCGCTGATAATCGCGTTACATAACGACATGATCACCGCAATGATCAGGGTCGTGCCAAACGAGCTGAAGGCAAAGTTGGCGCCAACGAACGCTGAGGTCAACTCGAGCATAGCAGCGTTCAGCACAATACTGAACAGGCCCAGGGTCAAAATGGTAATCGGTAGCGACAACACGAAGAGAATCGGCTTAACCACCGCATTCAACAGGGCCAGCACGAAGCTCGCCAGTAAGGCAATCCAGACACTGGAGACGTAGAAGCTATTTTGAAATGACCCGGCCAGCGAGCTCTGGAAAAAGCCGGCTAATGCCAGGAAGATTAACGCGTTCACAAAAATTCTTGGCCAAAACCGCACCCTACTCACCGTCCTTGTGAGAATCCTTGACGTCCTGTTCCGTGACGTCGTGAATCACCTTACGCCCGGTATGCTCGGGTTCCTGTTGGCCTCCGCCCCGGAATAGATCCCGGAAGTTAGGCGTTGCTGGCTGTGAATCATCCAGCGGCATGAAGGTCATCACGACCACGTAGACCAATAGGCCCAAGACGCCGTGAGTGGGAATCGCGAGTGAAACCAAGACGTAGATCAACCGTAAGAGGTTGGCGTTCCAATTAAAATATTCTGCAATGCCGCCCAATACCCCACCAACTAAGCGGTTAGTACGGGAACGGACGAAACGTTTCTTTGCTGCCATAGGCGAACACTCCTTTTTAATTACCTCATAAACATTTGAAATATATTAACTGACAAACTCCCTATAAACCCACTAAGTCATCGGCTAGGCGACCACGTTAGCTGTGGGTTAGCAACGTTAGCCGCAGGGAGAGTGAAAATGGTCTCAGCCGCGGGAATTGCCTTATCGGCGAACTAGGCCGATTAGGCAATTGATATCTTTGAGACATCCTGATGGCTCAAAGTAAGCGCGGAGACCGCTCTTTGGCTCCGGGCGTTCGCCCACAGCGTTCCGGACCATTTTCACTCTCCCGAAGGCCTGCACAACGCACAACACACGGCTTACGATTAAGTGCTTCTATCATATCCGAAATTACCTTAGTAAATCCAGTAATCTCGCGATTGATTGCTGTTTTTCAGGCTCACTAGGGCAAGAATAACGAAAGCGGCCACTGAAAGCAAGTCTTCAGTGGCCGTTCTCATCAATCTTCAGTTTAGATTAAGCTTTCACGCTGGCTGCAACGGATTACGCCGTTTCGCCATCCTGACTTGCCGTGTTCAATTCGATGATCTGCCCGGACTTCAGGTAAACGATCCATTCACAGACGTTCGTCACGTAATCCCCAATCCGACTGAGGTCTTGGGCCACGTTCAAATAAATGGACGCGCCTGTTTCAAACGCCGGGTCGCTACGCATCTGGGCGTAGCTATCAGCCCGCACCTGGTGGTTGAGCTGATCAAGTTTCCGGTCGACATCGGCTAGTTTCCGCGCTTCGTGGTCGTTCTTATCCACGTATGCGGCCAAGACGTCCTTGACCATCTGAGTCGTCATCAACCCCATCTGGTTCAGTAGCTGTTCTAAGACGGGAATCTTTTGCTTCGTGCCAAACTTAATCGTGGCGTGCGCAATGTTCCGGGCGTGATCCCCGGCCCGTTCCAGCTCCGACACGGCCTTTAAAATCGTCACAATTTCTCGCAGGTCCGTGGTGACGGGTTGGTACAAGGCAATCATTTCAAACGTTTTCTTTTCCAGAGCAATTTCACGTTCGTTAATATCATGGTCGTGGTCAATGATCTGTTGCGCGGCAACGGCATCCCGGTTGGTAAAGGAACTCACCGCCTGCTCAATCGTTTCACTGACCAGCATCCCCATTTCAGTAAAGTCAGCGTCTAATTCAGCTAACTCATCATCAAATAATCTGCGCATATCCTGCCTCCTTACCCGAAACGACCACTAATGTAGTCTTCTGTCTGCTTGTTCGCTGGGTTCATAAAAATATTCTTCGTTTGATCCACTTCAATCAGCTCCCCGTTCATGAAGAACGCGGTCCGGTCCGCAATTCGGGACGCCTGCTGGAGGTTATGGGTCACAATAATAATCGTATAATCGTGCCGTAAATTCAAGAGGGTTGCTTCAATTTGGCTACTGGACACGGGATCCAGGGCACTCGTTGGTTCGTCTAGCAAGATGATTTCTGGTGACACGGCTAAGACCCGCGCAATGCAGACCCGTTGCTGTTGCCCACCGGAAAGAGCCAGGGCACTTTCATGCAGGTGGTCCTTGACTTCATCCCACACGGCCGCCTGCCGCAAAGATTTTTCAACGACGGCGTCTAACTTTTCCTTGTCCTTTTTGCCAGCAATCCGCAGACCATAGATCACGTTGTCGTAGATGGAAAATGGGAATGGATTAGGTTGTTGGAACACCATGCCAATTTCCTTGCGGATCTGCACCGTGTCTGCACTGGGGGCGTACAGGTCGTCGCCCTTGAACTTAATGGTCCCGGTGATCGTGACGTTTGGAATCAAATCGTTCATCCGGTTAAGGGTCCGCAGGTAAGTGGACTTGCCACATCCCGATGGCCCAATCAATGCGGTGATGCCCTTTTCATCAAAGTTTAAATTGATGCCCTTCAAGGCTTCCTTATCACCATAGTATAAGTGAAGATCCTGCGTCGTCAAAATTTCTTCTTTCATTATTTCTCCTCCTCTTAGCCGAAGTTCCCCGACACGTAATCACTGGTCACCTGCACCGACGGATTGGTAAAGATATGGCTCGTGGTGTCGTACTCCAACACCCGTCCCTGATTGAAAAATGCCGTATATTCACTGATCCGCGCGGCCTGTTGCATGTTGTGGGTCACAATGATAATCGTGTAATGCTCCTTGAGTGACAACAACGTGTCTTCCAGTTGCCCGGTCGACACCGGATCCAACGCACTAGCTGGCTCATCCAACAAGAGGATGTCTGGCTTGATGGCAATGGCGCGGGCGATACACAACCGCTGCGCCTGACCACCGGAAAGCGCCAACGCACTCTTATTCAGGTCGTCTTTGACCTGGTCCCAGAGTGCCGCCTGCTTGAGCGACGTCTCCACGATTTCATCTAACTTATGTTTACCGGTTACCCCCCGGAGTCGTAAAGCAAAAGCGATGTTATCGTAAATTGACTTGGCAAACGGGTTTGGTCGTTGGAAGACCATCCCCACCCGACGCCGCATCTCGTAGACGTCAATGCTGGGCTGGTTGATATCAACGCCGCGGTACATGATTTTTCCCGTCACCGTGGCGATGCGATCATTCATCCGGTTCAACGACCGCAAGTAGGTCGACTTCCCCGAACCGGAAGGCCCAATCAAGGCCGTGATTTGATTGCTGGCAAACTCCAGGTCACCTTCAAATAAGGCTTCCTTCTTGCCATAGTACACGTGGAGGTCTTCCGTGGAGAGAATGACGGGATGGTCCGGATCATTGAGCTTAATCACGTGTCGCTCTTCCATGGCCATCGCATTTTTTACATCGTTATTCACAAACATGGTTTTCCTCCTCTACGCCGACGTCAGGCGCTTATACAAACGTTTACCCAGGTAACGGGCCGCAAAGTTGAACAGTAGGATGGCAATCACCAAGACGGCTGATGACCCGGATGAAATGGCCTTGGCGTCCGGCATGATGCCTTCCGAATTAATTTTCCAAATGTGAACGGCTAAGGTTTCTGCTGGCCGCATTGGGTTCAGTGGACTGGAAATGTTAAACGGATTCCAGTCGGTGAAGTCCAAGGCCGGGGCGCTCTGGCCCGCCGTGTAGATCAACGCAGCGGCTTCCCCAAAGACCCGGCCAGCACTCAGGATGACTCCGGTCAGGATACTGGGTACCGCGGCGGGTAAAATTACCCGAGTAACGGTCTCCCACCGAGACAGCCCGAGTGCCAGGCCCCCTTCTCGTTGCACGTCACTGATGGTGCGTAAGGAATCTTCAATGCTCCGGGTTAGCAGCGGCAAGTTGAAGAAGGTTAGTGCAAAGGCTCCGGACAAGATGGAAAAACCTAGGTGCAGCTTGACCACGAAGAACAGGAAGCCAAACAACCCAACGACAACGGAAGGCAGCGAACTCAGAATTTCAATCGCCGTTCGAATCGTGGTCGTGACCCAATTATCCTTGGCATATTCATACAGGTAAATGGCAGCACCCAAGGCAATGGGAAAGGAAATCAGCATGGCGAGGATCAACAGATAAAAGGAATTATACAGTTGAATCCCAACGCCCCCACCCTTCAGGAACGCCTTCCCCGGTGCGGTCAGGAAGTGCCAGCTTAACTGTGGCACCCCACTGACCAAGATGTAGCCAAGCAGGGCTAACAAAATCAGAACGACCAATCCGGCAATTCCGTAGAGACCGCCAATGGCAATCTTATTTTGCGTTTTGGAATTCATTATTGTAAGCGCCCCTTTCGACCAATCAAGCGAATAATTAAGTTAAAGACTAATGACATGAATAACAGAACCAGTGCCAGGGACCACAGCGCATTGTTTTGCAGCGAGCCCATGACGGTGTTCCCGATACCCGTCGTCAGAACAGACGTCAACGTGGCCGACGGTGAGACCAGACTATTTGGCATCAGTGCGGCGTTCCCAATCACCATTTGCACGGCTAAGGCTTCACCGAAGGCCCGCGCCATCCCGAAGACGACCGCTGTCATTAACCCGGGGGTCGCTGCGCGCAAGACCACCTTGTAGATGGTCTGCCACTGCGTCGCTCCTAAGGCTAAGGAAGCCTCCCGGTAGTAACGGGGCACGGCGCGCAAGGCATCCGCACTCATTGACGTCACTGTTGGGAGAATCATCACAAAGAGCACACAGGTTCCGGAAAGAATCCCGAAACCACTGCCGCCAAAGATGGCCCGGGTAGTCGGAACCACCACGGAAAGCCCGATAAACCCGTACACCACGGAAGGAATCCCCACTAGGAGTTCCGTCACCGGTTGGAGAATCTTGGCCCCTTTATTGGGTGAAATTTCATTCATAAAGACCGCCGTGCCAATTGCAAATGGCGTGGCCACGATGGCCGATAAAATCGTAATTAAGAAGGACCCGACAATCATGGGTAATGCCCCAACTTCAGGCTTGCCGTTGGCCCCGTTGACCCCGGGGTTCCAGCTCTTGCCGGATAAAAAGTCCCAGAGGCTCACGTGGTTACTCGTAAACGTTGCAATCCCTTTGGAGGCCACAAAACCAATGATGGCCACGACGACCGCAACAATCAGCATCAGCGCCGTTAGACTGACCAGGCGCCCCCAAATTTCTAACTTGGCGGCCTTGGAACGACGCTTCAGCTTGGCTTCTAATTGTTCAGTTGTTTTCATGTTAGTTGCCCTCCGTCTGCGTAATCTGACCGGTTGCATTCCGTTCGACCATCATTTGGTTGGGCGAAAGATAGCCCAGTTGGCGGACCAAAGTGTTTTGGACCGCTGGCGATTGAACGTACGCAATGAAGGCCTTCGTCAGACCGGTTGGCTGGCCCTTCGTGTACAGGTGCTCGTAGGACCAAATTTTCCAGCGATTCGTTGTCACGTTATCCTCAGTTGGCGCCACGTGATTCAAGGACAGATCCTGAACCGTTTTATCAACGTAAGAAAAAGCCACGTAACTGATGGCACCGGGCGTCGTGGCGACGATGGACCGGACCATCCCGGAAGAATCCTGTTCCTGTGAGGTCTTGGAACGGTGCTTCTCCAGGCCAAATTGTTCAAAGGTTGCTCGGGTCCCACTTCCTTGGGCCCGGTTGATTAAAACGATAGGCAGGTCAGCACCACCGACCTGCCGCCAGTTCGTGACCTGGCCGGTAAAGACCTGAATCAGCTGATGCGTCGACAGATTCTTGACACCCACTTTTTTGTTTACGATAGGGGTAATGCCCACGACGGCTACGCGGTGGTCGACTAATTCCTTAGCCCGAATCCCCTTTTGTTCTGCAGCGAAGAGGTCTGAATTTCCAATCTGGACTGCGCCCTCTTGAATTTGGCTCAATCCTGTACCGGTTCCCCCACCCTGAACGTTAATGAACGTCCCCAGGTGTTCGCCCGTATACTGTTCGCCTGCTGCTTCTACTAAGGGTTGGAGGGCCGTTGACCCTACCGCGGTGATGGATTCACCCGCATGGCTGACCTGACGCGTTTGGTAAGCATAAAACCCTAACGCAACCAGAACAACCAAGACCAGGCCCTGCACCCAGCGCTTTTTAGACATACCGTTAACCTCCTAATTGGCTAGGCTTTGCGGCCCGACCATTTCAAAAATAAGTATACCTAACGAATGTAAATGTCGTGTAGACGTATTGTAAAGGTTATGTAAATATATCCCGTTATGGGTATTTTTTTTGATTAAGCGGTCATGCCCCACAACTAGCTAATTAGTCTACGACCACGCGTTGCGCCACCTCCACTGCCTATGCCTGCCATCTTCTTCAGCGACCAAGCCACCGTCACTCACCAGTCCACTCGTTCTGCACAAAAAAAGGTGCCCGGAAAATAAATTCCAGGCACCCACGCACTTAATCTATTCTTTTTCAGCCAACGGGAACGTCAGCGTAACCTTAGTCCCCACGTCTGGCGTGCTTTGTAAATCAATCTTACCGTTCAACGATTCGACCAGCTCTCGAACGATGGCGAGACCGAGGCCGCTTCCACTAACCAACTGATTGGAATGGGACACGTCGGCCCGGTAGAAACGTTCGAATACCCGGAGCTGATCCTGCGGGGCAATCCCAATCCCCGTATCCGCAATGGCCAACGCCCACGAGTGCCCTAAAATGCGGGTCGAAAGCGTCACAGATCCCTGTGGCCGATTGTACTTGATGGCGTTGCTCAATACATTTTTCAGCACCTGATCAAACTTACGCTGGTCGGTGACGGCCATTAAGTCTGTCGGTACCTGATTGATCAGCGTCACGGCATTAACTGCCGCCAAGGGCGTTAACAACGCCACCTGACTCGCAATCATCTGGCCCACGGGGACCTCGGTCACCTCGACGGCGTTACCCGATTCGATGTGCGAAATGGTTAAGACATCATTGATTAATTCCACTAAGCGTTCACTCTGCTGGTCAATAATCTTTAAGAACTCGACCGACTTTTCCGGATCATCCTTGGCCCCCGCTAACAGGGTCTTGGCAAATCCCGAAATAGCCGTGACCGGTGTCTTCAGCTCATGGGAAGCGTTGGACACGAAGTCCATCTGCATCTGCTCGACCGCATACACCTCAGTCACATCGTACAGCAGAACCAACACTTGAAAATAATCCTGCGACGTCGCCGTATAAATAGCCCGAGCATCCACGGTCCGCTCATTGACCACGCCTGGCAGCTTCAAGGTTCGGTGCTGGGTCTCGCGGTCACTCAACGCTGAATTGATCAGACTGGCCAACTCAAACTGCCGAATATCTTGGGTGAAGGGATGTCGCCGTGGTGAGATGCGGTGCTGGAGAAACTGTTCCATCGCGGGATTGGCCAGCTCGACCTTACGATACCGGTCAATCACCATTACCCCGATGGGCAAGTAGTCCAGCAGGGTGGCAAACTCTTGGTTTTGCCCCGCCATTTGCCGCCGGGCCTTACGCTGCTGTGTTTGCAGATAATTGATCTGTAAGGCCAGCTGGTAAAACGGGTCGTGTGGCGATAATAACACGTGGGCCGGGGCCTCCTCGTGGCGGATGCCTTCGACCTTCTTCGTCAGAATCGTAATTCGCTGTTCAGCCCAGTGGTATAGGTAGCCAGCGACCACCGTTTCCAGTAAGGCTAGCGACCAAGCTACCAACGTGGCTAAGGCAAAATGTGGGGCCCGCACTACGCTCACCAGTAACGTATTGGCCGCCCCCAAGCCGAGAAAGACCACCAGCAATTGCCGGATCATGGCTGGGCCTCAAAGGTATATCCAAAGCCCCGGACCGTCTTCAACAGTGTCGGATGCTTAGGGTCCCGCTCAATTTTTTCTCGGAGATGGGACACATGAATATCCACCATCCGCGTTTGCCCACTGTAATCAAAGCCCCAGACGCCTTCCAGCAATTGCTCGCGGCTCCAGACCTTGCCGGGGCGCTTGGCAAAGAACAGCAGCAGTTCAAATTCCTTGGGGGTCAGCTCAATCGGCTGGTCGCCCCGCTTCACCTGGAACTTATCCTGATCAATGGTCAGGTCCCCGACCTGTAGCCGGTGGGCTGCCTTGCTTGGCGCCTTTTCCTGTGGCTCATCCTCGTGATACCGCCGCATGACCGCCTTCATCCGGGCAATCACCTCGCGGGGACTGAAAGGTTTGGTGATATAATCATCCGCCCCTAGTTCTAGGCCAAAGACCGTGTCAAATTCCCCCGTCTTGGCCGTCACCATAATGATGGGTGTCTGAATTTTCTCTTGGCGAAGACGTTTGGTCACCTCAACGCCATCTAATTTAGGCAACATTAAATCCAGTAAAATCACATCAAACTTTTCGTGTAGGGCTAAATTCAACGCCTGTTCGCCATCAATTGCTGTGACCACTTGAAAATCTGCTTGTTCCAAGTTGTACTGCAACAGCGTCACAATGGCGGGTTCATCATCGACGACTAGGACTCGACTCATAGGTTACCCCTCCTGATCTCTGAATAAAACGATCCCAATTTCGTGCGGTGCGCCGGAGTAGATGGCTGTCTCGGTCATTTTCAATTCACCGTTCATGTCCCGAACACGTAAATGGCAGTACGCGGGATTGGCCAGCAGCGCCTCATAAAAACTCGTTTCACTATTGATGGGACGATGGTTGCATTCCAAAATAATATCGCCAGCAGCCAGATCCATTTTCACGGCTGGTGTTCGTGGCCGGATAGCCAGTACCCGGACGCCGTCGTCCACCTGAGAATACCAGAATTGTTGGTGTTCGTCATAGCGTTTAGCCCGCCATAGGATAACAGCATAACCAACTAACAGGACGATTAATAGGAATGGCGAATCTTGTGGCCGAAACGTTGTCCAGCCCACAAAAGCTGCGGCGACCACGCCTAACCACACGAATTGCTTCGCTAAACGCCGGTAGACCAGCTGAGGGGCCTGCCGAAAGATGGTAAACCGTAGGCCTAGCAGTAACGGTAAAACTAGGACAGCAAAGCTTTGCCCTTGAATGTGAAAGACCGGCCAAAAGGCCCACTGACTGGTAAACCAGTCGCCAGGAACCAGTGTCACCATTGGAATGACAAGTAGTTCACGCCAGGGATAGCCAGCGATGCGCTTCCCTCGTTGTTTCGCGTAAATCTTAGGACTCGTGAACCGGCCCCCATAGTGGGCAACCCAGTGGCCCAGCAACAGGAAGAACATGACGGCCAGCCACAGATAGTTGGCCCCCGCTACGGGCCCAAAACTGAGACCGGCAGCTGATAGATCGGGCTTGATTGGTATGTAAGCACTGCCCCACCAAGTGATTAACGTGCTCACCACAATTAAGGTCAGCGGTAAAACAGTGGTTGGAAAAATGATCAACGTGATAAACGCCAACACTTCATAAACAATAATCCACATAATGGGTAAACTGAACCCAATTAAGAAGTTGATTAGGGAGAGCCCTAATCCTAGTAAAATCCCCTGCGTTAGCAGATGACGCAACTCAAAATGGTCACCGTAAACGGCGCTCCCAAAGTCATGACGCTCGGACTTGATCCGCGCGCGACTAGTCAGCCAGACCCGCAGAACGGCCAGCCAAACTAGCGGTTGCAGCAAATAACTGCCGCAAGCAATAAATGTCCGCATGAAATCGACACCTTTCCTGAAAAAATAGCTGTCCCCAGTATAGCATGAAACAAAAACGGGCAACACGACATTCGTGTTACCCGCGCAATCATTATTTTTGTGAATCAGTCAGCTAACCGGACGTGCCAGCCGGCAGCTCCGCTAAAACTTTCGCGCCATCTGCGATTGTTAGTTGTGCTAACGTTTAACCACGCCACCTGACGCTTAATCTGGATTCTTCTGGCTCAGTTGCCATTGCAGATAAGCATCGATGAAGGGATCCAGGTCGCCATCCATGACGGCTTGACCGTTCCCCGTTTCGTAGTCCGTCCGGTGATCCTTGACCATCGTATACGGGTGGAACACGTATGACCGAATCTGAGACCCCCAGCCAATATCCATCTGGTCGCCCTCGAGCTTGGCTTTTTCCTCGGCCTTCTTCTGTTCTTCGCGTTCATACAGTTTGGCCCGCAACATTCCCAAAGCCGTCTGCCGGTTTTGCAGTTGTGACCGCTGCGCCTGACTCTGCGTCACGATACCGGTTGGCAAGTGGGTGATTCGTACGGCCGAAGACGTCTTGTTAACGTGTTGGCCCCCAGCACCCGAAGCCCGGTAAACGTCCACCTTCAAGTCAGCCGGGTTAATCTCAACGTCGACCGAGTCATCCAGTTCTGGTAGAACATCCACGGAAGCAAACGACGTGTGTCGCCGCCCGGCCGAATCGAATGGGGAAATCCGAACCAGTCGGTGAACCCCCTTCTCGGACCGGAGATAACCATAGGCGTTGTGCCCGGCAATCAGCAACGTTGCGCTGCTTAAGCCCGCAACATCCCCCGGTTGGTAATCCAAAATAGTGACCTTAAAACTATGCTGCTCGGCCCAACGCGTATACATCCGCATCAGCATGTCACCCCAGTCCTGGGATTCAGTGCCCCCAGCGCCGGGATGGATTTCTAAAATTGCATTGTTACGGTCATACTTCTGGTTGAGCAACATGTTCAGACTGTACTGCTGTAAAGCTTGTTTGGCCTTGGCAAAATCAGCCTCAAACTCCGCCTGCATGTCAGCGTCGGGTTCCTCCTGTAATAGCTCCAGAGCAACCTCTAGGTCATCGACTTGATCGGAAAGGTTTTGGTATTCCTCGACCTTTTTCTTCATTTCATTGGTTTCATCAATTAATTTTTGCGCGGCTTGGGCATTGTCCCAAAAATCCGGTTGGACCATCTGGCCTTCATTGACACTGATGCTTTCGTTCAGGGCATCAAAGTCAAAGCGACCCCCTAAAGCCGGTTAGTTGTTCACGCATGGTGGTAATTTCACGTTTTGCATCGCTTAATTCCATGTTAGTTGGCTCCTTTTTAGTTATTCTATTTGTTTCTGGTTAAATCAATTTTTCGCCTCCAGGCTGGTGGAAAATGAGCCGTGACGCTGTGGGCGCCCGTCTGGAGCCAAAGAACGGTCTCCAGACTTACTTTGAGCCTCACAGCCCGAGTCTCAAAGATAGCAATTGCCTAAGCAGACAAGCTGCTAAGACAATTCCCACGGCTGAGCTCATTTTCACCAGCCCTGCGGCTAACACTAGTTTAACCCATAACCAAGACTGCTACTAGTATGACACACTTATCAGTCATGTGCCGCCAATAACTCTGTCTTAACCTTATTCGTGACTAAGACTGTCTTGTCCTCGCCACTACTTAGCATTTTTTGAAGCTAAAAGAAAACGAGGTCGGAATTGCTTCCGCCTCGTTCGTTCCCGTTTAACGGGTAATATTTTGTCTAATTTCAGACTTCATGAACAGGCGCGTGGCGTCGTAGTCGATGTCGGAAATCATTTCGCCGAACATCCGGAACCCATCTTGTTGGTATTCAACCAATGGATTCAACTGACCATAGCCCCGTAATCCAATGGATTGACGTAATTGGTCCATGGCGTCGATGTGGTCGGTCCAGTGAGAGTCGACACAACGTAACAGCACAACCTTTTCGAATTCCAACATTTGCGCTGGATCGTAGAGTTGCTTTTGCTTGTCAGCGTAAACCTCTTCAGCTAAGCCCATGAAGAAGGCCTTGATTTCATCAGCGGTCTTGCCCTTCAAATCATCCAGGCTAATCTTATCTGGTGAAACCATTGCGGAAATCCCGAAGTCTAGTAAGGTATCCAAATCCCAGTCGGATTGGTCGCCTTGCGTATGCAGGTTAACCACCCGGTCAACGGTCCGTTCAATCATTGGCATCAAGACCCACTTCAATGAGGAGTCTTGGTTAATGACCTGGTTCCGTTCGCCGTAGATAACGTCCCGTTGTTGACGCATAACGTCATCGTATTGCAGAACGTTCTTCCGGGAATCGTAGTTATTCCCTTCAACCCGCTTTTGTGCGGATTCCACTTGCTTGGTGATCATCCGGCTACGGATAACAGCGTCTTCGCCATCAACGTTCATCCGTTCGAGGAAGGCCTTGACCCGGTCAGAACCGAACCGCCGCATCAAATCATCTTCCAGAGACAGGTAGAACTGGGTCATACCAGGGTCACCTTGACGACCGGAACGCCCACGAAGTTGGTTATCAATCCGCCGTGATTCGTGACGTTCAGTCCCGATAACGGCTAACCCACCAATTTCAACGACGCCGGGTCCCAATTTAATATCGGTCCCCCGCCCAGCCATGTTGGTGGCGATGGTAACAGCACCCTTTTGACCAGCGTTTTGAATGATATCGGCTTCCTTGGCATGGTTCTTGGCGTTCAAGACCACGTGCGGAATGTTTTCACTATCCAAACGTTGGGACAGGTATTCAGACGTTTCCACGGCAACGGTCCCAATTAACATCGGTTGACCCTTTTCGTGTAATGACTTAATTTCCTTAACCACGGCATCAAACTTGGATTCCAAGGTTGGGTACAACAGGTCAGGTTCATCGACCCGGACAACCGGTTTGTTAGTTGGCACGGTGATAACTTCCATGTTGTAAATTTCCCGGAATTCTTCGGCTTCGGTCTTGGCAGTACCCGTCATCCCAGAAAGCTTCTTGTACATCCGGAACAAGTTTTGGTACGTGATGTTGGCCATCGTCTTGGTTTCTTCTTGAATCTCGACGCCTTCCTTGGCTTCAATGGCTTGGTGCAGGCCGTCAGAGTAACGACGACCGTCCATAACCCGCCCAGTAAAGGAATCAACGATTAAGACTTCACCGTCTTGAACCACGTAGTCTTTATCACGAAGCATGATAAAGTTGGCCCGCAAGGCTTGGTCCATATGGTGGGTCAAGGCCGTGTTGTCGGTGTCATACAAGTTCTTCAAGTTGAAGTACTTTTCGGCCTTTTCAATCCCAGTATCGGTCAAAGCAACCGTCTTGGATTCCAGGTCGATCTTAAAGTCGTCTTTTTCATGTAAGGTCTTCGCAAAGCGATCAACCCGTTGGTAAAGCGCACTCGTCCCTTCGGACTGACCAGAAATGATCAGTGGCGTCCGGGCTTCATCAATTAAGATAGAGTCAACTTCATCGACAATCGCAAAGTTCAATGGTCGTTGAACCATATCTTCTTTGTAAACAACCATGTTATCACGCAGGTAATCGAAACCGATTTCCCCGTTGGTTGAGTAAGTGATGTCGGCGTTGTAGGCTTCCCGCTTTTCTTCTGGTGACTTTTCAGCTGAGTTCAACCCAACCGTTAAGCCCATCCAGGTGTACAGTTCACCCATTTCAGTGGCGTCACGTGCAGACAGGTATTCGTTAACCGTTACAACGTGAACCCCTTTACCGGCAATAGCGTTCAGGTACACGGGCATTGTGGCGGTCAAGGTTTTCCCTTCACCAGTCTTCATTTCGGAAATGTTCCCTTCATGAAGCACAATTCCCCCCATGATCTGCACGTGGAAAGGATAGAGGCCGAGAACCCGCTTGGCACCTTCACGGACAGCCGCAAAAGCCTCAGGCAGTAAATCGTCCAACGTTTCGCCGTCTTGATAACGCTGTTTAAATTCCGGCGTTTTTGCCTTCAGATCATCGTCTGAAAGTTGTGCGTACTCGTCGGCGTAAGCACCAACTTCGTCCGCTAATTTACTGAGGCGTCGTAAAGTCCGGCGATCACTTTCGACCCATCGTTTCAAAATATTTGCCATGTGAGAATTCCCTTCAGTACATTTAGTAAGTCTATTTAAAGTTACCCATTTGTTTACAATAAATCAACCTACATTTTACCACTATCCGGACCAAGATGAAACAAATCTCCATACTGGCGGCTTGGTGAAGCGGTTTCTTTGGCTTGGCACCAACCTAAAATAGGGTTAACAAAATTAGTTTAACAATTAATCTATTGCGATATTCAAGGGGGTCACAGACTTCCAGCGTGCATCGCGGTCTCCCCGACACACTGATTCGAGTCTTAAGTATAACAGTTCTGCGTTAAGTCTGCGTTGCGTGGAAATTAAATTGTGATTTCACTGGCCAAACTGGCTGGTAGTTTGTGCCGGTTGAATTGTTTGAGTCGGTGCGTCACGCGTAGTTCGCCCGACTGAAATGTGTTCCACGAGGCAGGTTCCTACGCTTAACCCTGACTAAGCAATGACCCTAGACTGGACATTCATTTCTGCTGGTTTCAAATCGTTTCACTGGTTCTCCACGGAACAATTCCGGTCCTTGCGGCTTCTGAAACGTGCTACACGAGCCAGGTCCCTGCGCTTAACCCCGACTAAGCAATAGCCCTAGACTGAACATTCATTTCAGCTGGCTTCAAATCGTTTCACTGGTTCTACACGGAACAATCCCGATTCTGGCAGCCTCTGAAACGTGTTCCGCAAGGCAGCTGGTTCCGCTTAACACCGTAACGAAAATGTCCCAGGTTCGGGAACATTCCCGTTACGCCGTTAATGCTCGCCAGCAAACCGCCTTGCTCCACACTCTTATATAAAAAAGCGCCGCGAGAACTCGCAGCGCTTCGGAAACTAAATTTACTTAATCTTGGTCATCGGCCTCAATCAAGCCATACCGACCGTCATTACGACGGTAGACGATGCTGATACCATTGGTTTCAGCGTCTTCGTAGATAAAGAAGTCATGGCCTAACATGTCCATTTGCAGAACGGCCTCTTCATTATCCATTGGCTTCAATGAAACCCGCTTGGTGCGGACAACTTCTAATTCGTTACTGTCAGCCGTTTTTTCACTGTCAGCGTCCGGTGAGAAGTCGAGATTCTTGTAACCCTTTTCCCGGGACTTACGGTTGACCTTGGTCTTGTACTTACGAATTTGACGTTCCAGCTTGTCCGTTACCAGGTCAACACTTGCATATAAGTCCGGAGAGGTTTCCTCTGCCCGTAATGTCAAGTATGGGAGTGGGATTGTTACTTCAACCTTCGCTGTCTTGTTTTGGTAGACCTTCAGGTTGACATGCGCAATTGCCTCAACATTGTTGTCGAAATATTTCTCCAACTTGCTGATACGCTTTTCAACGTAATCCCGTATTGCGTCAGTAACTTCGATGTTTTCACCACGAATATTAAATGTGAGCATAAAACTTCTCTCCCTTCAGCCAAGAATTCCTTGGCTTGCTCAGCATTAGAAGGACCACTCTTCTAATATGCTTTGCTTACACTTATTATAATAGAAAGCCCTACCAGAAACAATTAATCTAATCATTTTTACCCACCCCTTAACGCGCTAAAGTCAGGCTAGTAACCGCTTTCGCCCCTCCTAAATAAATTTGGTCAGCGGCGTGACGCAGGGTCCGCCCCGTCGTGTACACATCATCCAGCAGCAAAACGCGTTGTCCGCGGAGAATCTGACCGGCATTGGGCGCCAAGGTAAATGGCTGGGGTGTCCGGAGTCGGTCGGCCCGGTCCTTGGCTGATTGCGGCCGTTCCTTGTGCGTCGTTCGGACCAGCAGGGCTTGCTGGAAAGGCTGATTCTGAAGCCAGCCGGTGACCTGATTGAAGCCCCGCGTCCGCCAGGTCAGCTGATCCACCGGAATCGGTACCAACACATCATAGGTCTCCCGCTGCAGGGCCGCCGCCAATGGGGCCTGCATCAGGACCCGCAATGCATAATCCCCCTGAAATTTATATTGCTGCATGTAGGCCTTCATAGCCGAATCGTACACGTAAACGGCATGATTGGTCAGTCGATTCCCCGACCAGCGCTGGCAATCCAGACAGACGGTCTCATCCCCTTGTTGCCGGCCACACGCCGGACAGTGCTGACTCGTAATGGCCGCAAATCGGTGCCGACAGGCGTCACAGACGGTATCCTGCACAATTGGAGTAAACTGCCAAATTTGGGCTAACGTCAGCGTCGTTTGTAACTGACGGCCACACCAAACGCAGGCCCTCATGGCCGTCCACCCTGGCGTCTGCCCTGAAGATTGAGGTGCGCAATCATCCCGCGCGCCAGCCGCACCCGTTTGGTATGGCTGTGACAGTAACAGGTGACCTGTCCACTAGGAAAGTCTGCACTTCTGCCAACCCGCCCGGCAATCTGCACCAAGGCTGCCGTCGAAAAGACCGGATCATCCCCACCCAAAATCACCACGGCAATATTGGGAAAGGTGACCCCCCGTTCCAAAATCGTGGTCGTGATCAAAAATGGGATCGTCTCGTCGCGCATCGCCTGGACCTTGGCCGGTCGTTCTGGGTCCGCCGCATGCACGGTCACCCCACCCTGAATCCCAGCCAGTTGCAGGGTCTGCTTGATCACCGGCAGGTCCACCACGTGCGGCACAAATAATAGGAACCGCTGATGCTTGGCCAAATACCCCCGCAACTGGTGAATCAACGCGTTCGGCAGGCGATTGCGTAAAAGCCCCTCCCGCCACCGCCACGCCAGCCGCAGATCAATCTGTGGCAACAAATGGCCGTGATAGCGGAGCGGCACGTAGGTCACCGCCAACTGTCGCCGACGGACCCGTTGCTGCAAGTCGTTGCCAGGCGTCGCAGTCAATAACAGATGACAGCCCTGGGGCTTCTGAGCGTTAGTGATGGCCCGTTGCAGCATCGGACTAGTCGCCAATGGAAAGGCATCCACCTCATCCACGACAATCAGGTCAAAGGCGGCCTTGAACCGTAACAATTGATGCGTGGTACAAATCGTCAACGGACAATAGGCGTACGGGTCAGCCTGACCACCATACAGTAAGGCCTGTGCAACCCCACCGAATGCCTGGCGTAACCGGGGGGCAAGTTCCAGACACACGTCCACTCGCGGCGAGGTCCAGGCCACCCGCCAGCCTTGCGCCAACGCCCAAGCCAGCGCCGGATAGACGATTTCCGTCTTTCCCGCCCCGGTGACCGCCCACAGCAAATGGTTCGTTCGCGTTTTCACGTGCCGTAACACGGCCTGTGCCGCCACATTTTGTTGGGCACTCAACTGCCCCGTCCAAGTCAATCCCCCAGATTTGACGCGCACAAACCGGTTGGGCTCCGGAATAGTGTATAATTCATGTTGCGAGGTCAATCGGCCTAGCTGTAGGCACTGGCGACAATACCAGTCGCCGTTGGCCAACCGGTCCGTGACCGCTAACCACTGTCCACAGCGCTGACACTGCCGCCGTTCACCCACGGTTCTTAACGCGTGTTGCCCCACTGCCCCATTCGCGGGCGCGCCTCGCAACGGTAACTGGCGGCCAAAAAAGTCTTCATCATTTTGCACGGCTACTCCTCCTTACGGTGACTCTACTAGTTAACTCCGTAAAAGAAGGCCGATTATTTTTTTGAAAGGTGCTTTTTAAATGGAAACAGATTATTTAACCATCCAAACGAGCGGCAACCACGAGCTCGAAATTAAAAAATCTCGGTTCATCGCCGATCTTGGCCGGGTCACATCGGAAGAGGACGCCAAGGCCTTTTTGGCGGACGTGACGGCCCGGGAGGCAAAGGCCACCCACCATTGCTGGGCCTATTTGATTGGTGAGCACGACGAAATCCAACGGGAAAGTGATAACGGTGAGCCCTCCGGAACCGCGGGTGTCCCCATCTTGACCGTCCTGCAACGCAATCACCTGCACAACGTGATTGCCGTGGTCACCCGGTACTTCGGCGGCATCAAGTTGGGCGCCGGTGGTTTGATTCGCGCTTACAGTAACGCCACCTCAACCGGCATCGAAGCGGTTGGCGTGGTCAAATTAGTCCGGCAACAGGCACTGACCCTCACCGTCGACTATCCCAACTACGACCGGCTCAACCACTACCTCACTGAAAACGCCATCAGCATCCTGGCCACCAACTATACGGACCAGGTCGCCGTCACGATTGCGGTCGATTTGGCCACTGTTGCTGACACCCAGGCCGCCATCACTAACCTGCTAAGCGACCGACTGACGGTTACCCTGGGCGACATTGCCTACAACGAGGTCCCGGTGGAAATCAACGCCAGCAGTCATGACAAAACGGATTAATTCTTCTACTAATACATTGGTAAACGAAAAGGTGTGCCGTCAGAATTTTCTGGCGACACACCTTTTAGATTTAAACTTCAAATTGGGTCCTACTCGTCAGAATTCTTCGACGTGAGCTTCTGAACAACCCGGTTGATCCAGTGCAGCAAGGGCTGTCGATCCGAACCGACCAGGCCAATGGCCTCCACGAAGAGTTCCAGTCCAATCAGGATGGCCACCGTCAACAGGACGGACCCCCAGATGGTAGACAACGGGTAGAGCAAGGAAATAAAGGAAAAGATCAGCGCAATGCCGTAGATGACCAGCACCGTTTGCCGGTGAGTTAAGCCCAACTGCATCAAGCGATGATGCAAATGGTGCTTATCCGCATGCGAGATTGGCTGCCGATTTAAGATCCGGCGAATCATGGCGTACACGGTATCCGTGATGGGCACCCCGAGAATGATCACGGGGATGATCACGGAAATAAACGTGACGTTCTTTAACCCATAGAGGGAGAAACAGGCAATCATGAACCCGATAAACTGGGCCCCGGTATCCCCTAAATAAATCCGGGCTGGGAAAAAGTTATAAGGTAAGAACCCAACCATGGCAGCCACCAATGCGAAAATCATAATGGCCACCCAGGTGTTGGCTACGTTTAAGAAGAACAAGCCGGTAATCCCAGTGGTCGTCAACGCAATGATTGAGACCCCGGTCGCTAGCCCATCCAGCCCATCGATCAGGTTGATGGCATTCACGATGGCCACAATCCACAGCAACGTGATTGGCAGGGCTAACCAGCCAAAGTGCCAGACGCCCACGAAGGGTAAGGTCAGGTAACGCATCCGCACGCCGGCCACGAAATAAACTTCCAGGGCTGCCAGCAGTTGTCCTAAAATCTTTTGTTTGGGGGAAAGCTCGAAGACATCATCGATCATGCCCTCAGCAACGATAATACATTCACCACCGAACAACCCCCACAGCTGTTGCGTTGGCATTTGGTCACGTAACAAAAACATGGTTGAAAATGTAAACGCAATGAAGATGGCTAGGCCACCCAGGGTCGGCATGGGAACTTTGTTGACCCGGCGTTGATTCGGTTTATCCACCGCACCAATTTGAAACGCAAAGCGGCGTACAAACGGGGTTAGGACCGCGGAGATAATCATGGTAGCAAATAAGCTAACAATAATCTCAAATTTCATTAAAGTGTCCTCTTTCTTTCATTCAACTCTTTTGCTAATTATACAAATCTATGAAATTAAACACAACCGCCTTTTCGGACTCATCAGAGAAAAATAAGCTTTGTTCAGTCAACTAACACAATTCACAAAGTACCCCGCTCTGGGTTTGTGAATTAAAAATTAATTCATAAAGTTTGTGTAAGCGTTTCCTTTCTATCCAATTGGGCGATTTCGTGCACAAGTGTACAGACAAAAGCCTAAAATTCACAGATTTTTCTTGTGCAAATCAGGCAAAAGCCATATAATGGATTTGTGCCATTGAGAAAGGTTTCACATTTCATTTGTGTCCAAGCTATTTATCCTATTTCCTTGTGAAACCTTTCCAGTCGTCCGTCACTTTGGTTTGTATTTTGAAAGGAGATTTTTCTATTGGCTGCTAATGATAAAGCAACAAAGACAGAAACGGCTAAAGAAGAACAAGCTTCACCCATCTTAATTCAAATGGGGATCTTCGCCGCCATCCTGTTTGTTTCCAGCCTAATTTCCCCACTGTTCCCAGCAACGTTCCCAGTTCCAACGCCTGTTATCGGTTTGGTAATCCTTTACATCTTATTGGCTTCCCACATCGTTAAGTTACGTAACGTTGAAAAATTTGGGGACTTCATGATCAGTTTGATTGCCTTCTTGTTCGTTCCTTCAGGTATCCAATTGGCTGCTAGCCTGGACATCTTAAAGGCTCAAGGGGTTCAACTGGTTGTCGTTATCTTAATTGCAACGATTGTCCTGCTGGTTGTTGTGGCCTACACGACCGCCGGATTCATCTGGCTTCGGAAGAACGTCTTCCATCGTGACGTTAACGTCGAAGAATAAATTCGTCGACTGCTACTACTTTCACTAGAAAAGGATGAAAATTTATGATGACTTTAACTGCAACCGCCCATATGGCAGTTTGGGGCAAATGGCTCGGTGACGCGTTAGGAACTAACGCCGCTGGTGCTTCTGCCGGTAACGCTTTATTTGGTATTTTTCTATCATTAATTGTTTACTTATTCGGTCAATGGTTATTCAAGATCGGTAAAGGTTTCTTCTTATTCCAACCTCTGTTCGTTGGGATGGTCTTAGGGATTTTCATTCTGTTCCTGTTTGCTAAGGCATTCGGAACGGACACGGCTACCTTCTACAAGTCAGCCTACTTACCAGGTGGTAACATTATCTTCTGGTTCTTGAACCCAGCTACTATCGCCTTCGCTATTCCTCTGTACCGTCGGAATGACGTTGTTAAGAAGTTCTGGTTGGAAATCGTGCTTTCCCTGATCGTTGGGTTAGTTATTTCCTTGTTCGTTATCTACTACGTCTCAAAGCTTATCGGTTTGGACAACGTTGGTATTGCTTCAATGATGCCACAAGCTGCCACGACCGCCATCGCGATGCCTATTGCCGGTGCTATCGGTGGTAACACTGCCGTTACTGCCATGGCCTGCATCCTCAACGCCGTTATCATTTACGCCTTGGGTGACTGGCTCGTTAAGTTCTTCCATGTTAACAGCGACCCAATTGGTGCCGGACTTGGTTTAGGTACTGCCGGACACACGGTTGGCTCTGCTAAGGCCTTACAACTTGGTTCTATCCAAGGGTCTATGGCATCCATCGCCGTTGTTGTTATCTCTATCGTTGTTGATATCGTTGTTCCACCATTTGCTTCTATGATGGGCTTAATCTAAGCTAACTTAAACTAGCTTGCTAAACACCGAATCCATTTGGGTTCGGTGTTTTTTTGCGCTCTTGGGTCTCCGGTCTTAGGTTTGAGTCAAGGGCTTTAAGTCAAACCCGTCAAGTCACTTGCGATTGGCCGCCACATGTCTGAATTCAGGTTAAGCAGCAATAGGAGGCTCGTTGGTTCCCCAATTAGCTACTCTCAATTCCCCCACTCTACTGTATTTGGGGGTAAAAACAGTTCTCCAACATAAGCTGCTTCACACAACCCGCAATTTGCCCTTCTAGATATCATTCTCCGTGACTTTACTGGCGAGTTGGTAAACTTACCCATGAACGGCTAAAGTCTCTGACAGTGCCGAATAGCATTGAAATTCAGCTACCCACTTACCTTATTGATTGATATTCTAGCTTGTCGATCTTTTTACCATCAAATTGCGTTTTCATTCAACGTACCATCACGCCAAAAAAAGAACACCTACCAAACGGCACGCGTTCTCATTTGAAATATATACTCTACGCTATAACTAACCCTCGTCATAATTCAGACGATTTTTTCCATACCTTCTTAGTACAAATGGGACAATTAGACCCACCCCAGTGTATACAAAGACATAGACCACCAAGAATGGCGACGCAATCTTGCCGCTTAAAAAGAAATAGTGGAAGTATTCTAACATCATTAGTCCACCACAAATCAAAATGGGTTTATAGACCGTTTTCTTCAGTGCTGCATAGAAGATATAGGACACGAAAACAATGGAGGTTAGTCCTAGTAGCCAAAAGTATAGTGCGAGCCACACACTCCCATTGAACACCAATAGCACAAAGGTAATCGCCATGCCCGCCAGATCATAAAGGACCAACGGCACCCCATGCTAAAACCCATAATATCACTTTGCGAAACACGGGATCATCTCCATCAAAAAGTCATCACTTTTGCTTATATGGCACAAACAATCTTTAAAAATATTCAAGCTGGTTGGCATACCTTGAATGTTATCGGTCAAAAACGGTCGAACGATCCGCGATAAATTCAATACTCACGCGGATGAGTACCTCTAACAGCGTGTTACCCTTTTAGCAGTCTAAATACTACGTCGTCTCTCAATTTTGAAGTGAACCTTTAAAGTTGGATACAGAATTTACATTACTTGAAACTCCAGGTACCACAAAAGGCGCTCCCCCGACAACCGTGTAACCGGCTGCTTGAGGAACGCCTTTTCTGGTGAAACTACTCTTTTAAGTGATAGTTATAAGTTGAAACGATGATGTTTTCCCGTGAATTCAGGATGGTCCGTAAGCGTAACGCCGTTTGGTTATGCAAGACATTTTGCCAGGGGTGCCGCGGAACGAACTGCGGTACCAGGACCGTGGTCGTAAAGTTCCGTTCAGCTGCCCGCTTGGCAATCACGTCACAGAACCGCAACGTTGGCGTGGCAATGGAACGGTAAGACGAGTGGATATCCACGAACCGGATATCGGGGAACTCTTCTTTGAACTCCTGAGCCGTCTTGTGTTCCTTCTCTGGATTTTCATCGAAAGACACGTGCATCGCAATCACGTAGTCCCCAATGGACCGCGCGTAATTGATGGCGCCGGACGTCACCCGGGTGATGTTGCTGACCAGCACGATGACGGTTGCCCCGTCATACTCGTGGATGTCAGCCCGTTCCTTTTCAGCGACCCGCAACTGTTTCGCGACGTTATGGTAATGACCATTAATCCGATAAAACAGCAACAGAATCAATGGCATAATGATCAGGTATGGCCAAACATTGCCAAAGCGCAGCAACAGTAAGACGGTGACCAATCCCAGTGAAATCAAGGCCCCTAATAAGTTAATCAACGCCTTACCAATCCACCAGCCTTCGCGTGTTCTGAACCAGTGAATGATCATCCCAGACTGTGACAGGACAAATGGCACGAAAACCCCAATTGCATAGAGGGGAATCAGCAGTGTCGTTTGACCATGGAAAATCAGGATCAAGACAATGGCCCCAACGGCTAACGAGATAATCCCGTTGGAATACCCTAACCGGTCCCCCCGGTCAAGATACGCGTGTGGCAAGAACTTATCCTTGGCTAAGTTGTAGGCCAAGATTGGAAAGGCCGAGAACCCAGTGTTCGCAGCCACGGCTAAAATCATGGCCGTTGACAGTTGGAAAATGTAATACAGCACACCATGGCCAAAGACCGCCGTCCCAATTTGTGACAGCACGGTCTGGCTACTCTGTGGCCGAATGCCCATGTAGTAGCTCAGGAACGTAATCCCAGCGAAGAAGATGGCCAGGATACCCGCCATAATGGCCAGCGTTGCCGCCGCATTATGCCGTTTCGGCTCCTTGAAGTTTGGTACTGCGTTACTAATGGCTTCGACCCCAGTCAATGAAGATGACCCAGACGAGAACGCCCGCAGGAACAGCAACAGCGTCATGCCCTTTACGGGATCGCCCAATGGGGTTGCCGCAGCGTGATACGTGATATTTCCGCTCACGATGTTATAGAGGCCAACACCAATCATCACGATGATCATGCCAATGAACAAGTAGACCGGAATCGTCAGAAATGCCGCCGACTCCTTCATTCCCCGCAAATTCAAAAGCATAATCCCAATAACGATTAAGACTGATACCAATACGGAATACGGATACAGCGCTGGAATCGCCGAGGTAATCGCCTCGGTCCCAGAAGTCGTTGAAACCGCCACGGTCAGCATATAATCAACCAGCAAGGAACCCCCAGCGACTAACCCGGCCGATTGGCCCCAGTTAGTGCTAGCAACCACGTACGCGCCACCCCCGGAAGGATATGCGTGAATGATCTGCTGGTAAGAAAGCGTGATTGCAAATAACAGAACTAAGACCAGTGCAGCAACCCACAATTGATACATCAAAGCGGCTGCTGATAAGGTAATCAGAACTGTCGTAATTTGCTCAGTACCATAAGCCACGGAAGATAACGCATCAGACGAGAGTAAGGCTAACGCTTTAAACTTGGTTAACGCCTGACCGCCTTCGTCCATGGTCTTGAGGGGTTTACCAATTAAAACCCGCTTTAAATAACGCCACATGACTATTTACTCCTTATCTCCATAAATAATGAAAACGGGTCTATGCCCGTTAATAAGTGCTTTTCAGATTGAATCCGAATGTGTGGTAAGTCTACTACAACTAGCTCCACATTACCACAATTCTAGCAGTTAGCAACACCAGAATTTCTCAACGAACTTATCCATTATCCGGCAAAGGCTAAGAGAAATAAAGACTTTCTTTTTACTTTGTTTTGTTGCTACCCCCTAATCCCTGATATACCGACTCTTTACCCGCTGAAATTTGGTTAAGTTTCCCCTTAAAAGCCCTAATTTAGACGCAAAAAAACGAGAAGATCGCAATCTTCTCGTTTTTTGATAATCATTTTAATGAAGCAGTCGCTTACATCATGCCGCCCATTCCTGGGTTAGCAGCTGGTGCAGCGGGTGCTGGATTGTCTTCTGGCTTTTCAGCAACAACGGCTTCAGTCGTCAACAACAGAGCTGAGACGGAGGCAGCGTTTTGCAGAGCAGAACGGGTGACCTTGGTAGGGTCAGTGATACCGGCCTTAACCATGTCTTCGTAGGTGTTGTCAGCAGCGTTGTAACCAACACCAGGCTTTTCACTCTTCAAATGTTCAACAACAACAGAGCCTTCGACCCCGGCGTTTTGAGCGATTTGACGAACAGGTTCTTCCAAGGCACGCAGCACGATGTTCACACCGGTCTGTTCGTCGCCTTCGGCTTCAACCTTGGCAACGTCCTTGATGACGTTGATCAAAGCAGTCCCACCACCAGCAACGAAGCCTTCTTCAACGGCCGCACGGGTAGCGTTCAAGGCATCTTCGATCCGGTACTTACGTTCCTTCAATTCAGTTTCCGTAGCGGCACCGACACGAACGACGGCAACCCCACCGGATAACTTAGCCAAACGTTCCTTCAGCTTGTCGCGGTCAAAGTCAGAAGTCGTATCGTCAATCTGACCCTTGATTTCAGCAACCCGAGCAGCGATTTGGTCCTTAGCACCAGCACCTTCAACGATGGTGGTGTCATCCTTCGTCACGTTAACCTTTTGGGCTTGACCTAATTGATCGATGGTCGTGTCCTTCAAGTTCAGACCTAAGTCATCGGTAATTACAGTCCCACCAGTTAAGGTCGCGATATCAGCCAATTGGGCCTTACGACGATCACCAAAACCAGGTGCCTTAACAGCAACCACGTTGAAGGTCCCACGCATCTTGTTCAATACCAAGGTTGGTAAAGCTTCACCGGTGATGTCATCAGCGATGATCAAGAGTGAACGGCTTTGTTCAACAACGGATTGTAACAATGGCAAGATGTCTTGAATGTTGGCAATCTTCTTGTCGGTAATCAAGATGTAAGGATTGTCGAGGTTTGCTTCCATCTTATCGTTGTCGGTAACCATGTATTGTGACATGTACCCACGATCGAATTGCATCCCTTCAACAACGTCCAAGCTGGTATCAACCCCACGAGATTCTTCAATGGTGATGACCCCGTCGTTTCCAACCTTTTCCATGGCGTCAGCAATTAACTTACCTGTTTCCTTGCTGGCAGATGAAATAGAAGCGATTTGGGCGATATCTTCCTTAGTCTTCACGTCGATGGACATCTTGTGTAAAGCATCCACAGCGGCGTCAGTAGCCTTTTCGATCCCGCGACGGATACCAACAGGGTTGGCACCGGCAGTGACGTTCTTCATCCCTTCGTTAACGATGGCTTGCGTTAAGACAGTGGCCGTCGTGGTCCCATCACCAGCGATATCGTTGGTCTTGGAAGCAACTTCGGAAACTAACTTCGCACCCATGTTTTCAAAGTGATCGTCTAATTCAATTGCCTTAGCAATCGTAACACCATCATTCGTGATGGTTGGGTTGCCGTAGCTTTGTTCCAAAACCACGTTACGACCCTTAGGCCCTAAGGTGGTCTTGACCGTATCAGCTAACTTATCAACACCAGCAAGCATCTTGCTGCGTGCATCTTCAGAGAACTTTAATTCTTTAGCCATTTTTTACATTCACCTCATACTAAATTTTTTAAATAGTTGCACGTATTAGTGGGAAAGCAATTAGTCAACGACAGCGACTAAATCCTTTTCGTGTAAAACAAGGTAAGTCTTGTCTTCGTACTTAACTTCCGTACCGGCATACTTATCAAACAATACCTTGTCGCCAACCTTAACAGCTGGGGCTACCTTATCGCCATTGTCTAACACACGGCCATCGCTGACAGCAACGACATTGGCCGTTGAAGGCTTTTCCTGAGCATTACTTGCTAAAACAATGCCACCAACCGTAGTTTCTTCTTCTTGTGGTTGATCCAAAATGACGCGGTCTCCTAATGGTTTTAACACTTGAATCCCTCCAATAAACTTACTTTTTAGCACTGTTAGCACTTGACTAACATAAGTGCTAATCACAATATCTAATATATGGTTTTTCCTCGTAAAAATCAAGGAATTTGGCAAACAAATTCTCGAGTGCTAATTGGTCAGTCCACTGATGCCTTGTGGGCCTAAGGATGACCGCACATTGTATGAATTTATTCATAGACGAAGACCGGCAACATCTCGTTGGCAGCGCCTCCAGTCAGACGGAAATCCACCAGTGGGCGGCAGGGCGCAACTGGCACCACCGGCCGGCAATTAGGCCAACTTGGCGCCACTAGCCCGCCACTTTCAAGTCCCCATCAGCTGGACTGACCATCCTCGTTGTTTCCTATCATACCGACCTCCTGACAAATTGCCATTAATTTGATATGCTCCCCTGCTCGGTAAACCAATCAGTTTGGCATCGGGCCAAGATAGCGGTCGCTTCCAGCACTAACATGCGGGGGTATGGCCCTGTTGCCCCCTGAGTGACTAGGCCCCCAATCTGATGACCGTCGACACAGTTAACGTAGTTGTTTTTAAGTACACAATCACAAAGTCGTCAAAGTGAAGGCTTTTTTCACCAATTTCGGCAAATTTGACCGCAGTCTTTCACAAATGGCAACAAAAAAGCCGCAACCTACGAATAGATTACGACTCCCTGATTATTCTTTGTTGTAGTGTTCCAAGAAATAGATCAGCGTTTGCAATTCGTTGGTCAAATCAACGTTTTGCACACGGACATCCTTAGGCACCGTGACCCGCAGTGGTGTGAAGTTCAAGATACCCTTCACCCCGCCGGCAACGGCGTCATCTGTGACGGATTGGGCTACGTCGGCTGGGACCGTTAAGATGGCCACTTGAATCTGTTGTTCTTCCAGCTGTGTCCGCAGCTCTGACATGGGGTAGATCGGCACGCCGCTTTGAATCGTGTTGGCAATATCTGCGTTCACGTCAAAGGCCGCACTGATCCGCACGTTTCCGTCTTGATGGAAGTTGAAGTTCAAGAGCGCATGGCCCAAGTTCCCGACCCCAATCAAGGCAACGTTCGTCAGCCGATCTTGGTTCAAAATTTTCTTAAAGAACTTAATTAAGCTCTCAACATCGTAACCGTATCCCCGTTTACCGAGGGCACCGAAGTACGAGAAATCACGACGAATGGTGGCAGAGTCAACCTTAACGGCTTCTGACAATTCCGTCGAAGAAACACGTGTCTTGTCTGCATCCAACAAAATGTTTAAGTAACGATAGTAAATGGGTAACCGCTTTGCTGTAGCGCGGGGAATCTTTTGTTCAGTCAAAAAACGAGACCTCCTAATCAATATTACGAGTTACCACCAGTCGGCGATAACACTTTCTCTAAATGACATCCTGATTGTGAAATTGACTTTCTTACAAATTATAGCATAACCACTGGTCTTGTGAAAGAATTTGCAAATATTTTTCACAATTCTTTACTAATTTCGGTCTAATCCCAGAATATGCTAAAATAGACGTATCTGCGTTGGTCAGGTCAGCCCCTCACTGTAGGTGGCCAAAATAGCCGGGAGCCGTCGCGCCACTTGCTTTTTCGTGGCTTTCGCTTCAGCTGACCAACGAATAACTAATTAACCATCAACATGAATTAAACTAAAAAATATAAGGAGGTCGGTTCACCGTGATACTTTTACAAGTGCAACAGGTTACCCGCCGATTCGGCGCCACCGTCCTGTTTGAAAATGTCAGTCTGGATGTCCCTGAACACGGTCGCGTCGCCCTAGTTGGCCGCAACGGTGCCGGGAAATCCACCCTGCTCAAAATGATTGCCGGCGAAACCACCCCGGATGTCGGTCAAATTACCACTAAACGGGGACTTACCCTGGGCTACCAAGCGCAAAACGCCGGCTTAGCCTCATCTAAAACGGTTTGGAACGAAATGCTGGAGGTCTTCGCCGAGGTCCGGGCGACGGAGAAACGGATTCACGAACTTGAAACACAGATGAGTGACCCCGCCATCATTGCCGACGAGGAACAATTTGCCCAAATCAGTGCAACCTACGATCAGCTACAACAAGATTTTAGCGACCACAATGGGTACGGCTACCAGGCCGAGATTCGCGGTGTTCTTCACGGTTTTGAATTTGGCGAGGAATACTACGATAAGCCCATCAATGAACTCTCGGGTGGACAACGGACCCAATTGGCCTTGGCCAAACTGCTGTTGGAACGGCCCGACTTGCTCATTTTGGACGAACCTACCAACCATTTGGACGTTGAAACGTTGACCTGGCTCGAAGGCTACCTCCAAGGTTATTCTGGCGCCATTCTCGTCGTTTCCCATGACCGGTACTTCCTGGATCACGTGGTCAACGACGTCTACGACATGGCGCACGGCGGCCTGGTCCACTATCCGGGCAACTATTCTCACTACATTTCCGCTAAGGCCGAACGGCTACGGCGCGAATGGAAGGAATACGACAAGCAGCAATCTGAAATCGGCAAGCTCGAAGACTTTGTGAACAAGAACATTGTTCGCGCATCAACGACCAAACGGGCCCAGGCTCGCCGGAAGCAGCTGGACAAGATGGACCGCATGGAGAAGCCCGAGGGGGATGAAAAGGTCGCCCGCTTCTCCTTCACGCCCCACCGCCAAAGTGGGAACGTCGTGTTAGACGTGGTCAACGGTGCTGTCGGGTACGACCAACAGGTGCTCTGCGCCCCGGTCACCCTCGACATCAAGAAACACCAAGCCGTCGCTATCGTTGGCCCCAACGGTATCGGCAAATCAACCCTGTTGAAAACGATTCTGGGTCGCATTCCCGCCCTTCAAGGCCAAATCATCTTTGGTACCGGCGTGGACACGGGCTACTACGACCAAGACCAAGCCACGTTGCACGAGAAGAAGACCGTCTTGCATGAACTGTGGGACGACCATCCCACGACCCCTGAAGGCGATATTCGCTCTATTCTCGGAAGCTTTCTGTTCACCGGGAGCGACGTCGACAAGAGCGTCCACAGTCTTAGTGGGGGTGAACGGGCCCGGCTCCTGCTGACCAAGCTGGCGTTACGGCACGATAACTTTCTGATGCTGGACGAACCGACGAACCATTTGGACATCGACAGCCGCGAGGTCTTGGAAAATGCCCTGAATGACTTCGACGGGACCATCCTCTTCGTTTCCCATGACCGGTACTTCATCAATCAGGTCGCCACACAAGTCGTTGAATTGGCCCCAACCGGCACGATTCGTTACCTAGGTAATTACGATTACTACATGGAGAAAAAGGCGGAACAGGATGCGTACGCCGCCAAGGAAGCCGCCGAAGCCGAGGAAGCCCACCCAACCGTGGTTGCCCCGAAGCAAACGCAGGTCGACTACCAGCAACAAAAGGAGCAGCAAAAGGCCAAGCGGAAATTAAGCCGCCAGGTCGAGGCGCTGGAAGCCAAGCTCGGTGACCTCGAACAACAAAAAAACGTTATCGAAACGGACATGAGTTCACCGGACAACTTCAACGATGCCGAGAAGCTAGCTGACCTGCAGGCACAATTGACTGCGGTCACCACGGACCTCGACGCCACCGAAGAAGAATGGACGGAAAAGAGTTTAGCCTTAGAAGATTTTAACGATTAATTAAAAAGCCGTTTCACCCGTTATCCCCTAAGGGACGCGAGTGAAACGGTTTTAATTTACCCTTTTATAAAGCGGTGTATCCGCCATCGACGTTAATCGTGGCGCCGGTCACAAATGACGCCTCATCACTAGCGATGAAGGCAATGACGTTGGCGATTTCTGCTGGTTCGGCTAGCCGGCCGATTGGCATCTTACCCACCATCGGTCCGGTCACCTCTGGTGGCAACGTCTTCAGAAGCGGTGTCGCCACGTAGCCTGGTGCTACCGAGTTGAACCGGATACCCTGTTGCGCATAGGTAACGGCCTGGGATTTGGTGTAGTTAGCCACACCGGCCTTGGCTGCGGAATAGGCCTGCGACTTGGCAGCGCCCACGACCCCGAGAATCGAGCTCATGTTGACGACGCTCCCACTCCCCTGCTTCACCATCTGGGCAACGGCGACTTTGTTGGTCAAGACGACCCCGGTCAAATCAATTGCAATCACCTTGTTCCAGTTGGCCATATCCATGTCGGCCACGCCAGCCTTCTGCTCGGCAACCCCGGCATTGGCCACCAAAATATCCAGGTGCCCGTACTGACTGACCACCTGATCGACCATCGCTTGCAGAGACTGCTCGTCCGTGACGTCCGTCTTGATAAACGCCACACTATCATCGGCAGGAGCCGTCACGTCAGCGGACACCGCCGTCGCGCCCTCGGCCGTAAACTTTTGAATGGTCGCCAGTCCAATTCCGGACGAGCCACCTGTGACAACGGCTACCTTGTTCTCTAGCTTACCCATGACACATCACTCCTTTGCGTCCAGTATACTGCAAATCAGCATTAACATGTAAGCGTTTTAATTACGCCTCCGGGTGGGGGGAAATAAGACCGATTCCATCCGTTCCCGCCGTCAGGCTCAAGGTCCCCTGCTGTGGGGCCCGGCTCCAGCCTGAGGACCGGTCTTCCGCCTCGCCTTGAAACCTCGCTAAGAACCGCGAGTTTTCAAGGTCGTCCCGTGCTCTAAGCTGAGAAAAATCACTCAGCTAAGACCACCGACACAGCTGGGAACCTTGGCCTGCCTCTGGTCACTCACGGCCGCTTTTATTTTCCCCATCAGTTAACTAGTTACTACTATTCATTGGCGATAATGGCTATTTCAGTCGGTTACAAAAAAGCCGTTCCCACTTGAAATGGCAACGACTTAGTTATTTCATTTAATTTAAGTGCGTACAACATCGTGATTCCCAAAAGGTGATTACACCTTCAAAACGATTTTACGTAAACGAAATGCCATCATACGTTAACTGGCAGAACTCAGCGATACGCTCGAAGAATTTCGCCACCGCCGCCTGATCAAACTCACCCCAACGGGTTACCATAAACCGCATCCGCTTCCCCGAAATCTGATAATTCCAGTGACCAACCAATTGACCATTGGCAATAATTGGGGCCATCAGGATGCCATTCACGGTCCACATTTTCGATTGCAGGGCAGGATCGACTAACCAGGCCTTTTGCTGATAGCCGGTCATCAGTGAACTGAACCGCGGCGCTATCAGCGTGCGGTCGGCCACCTCTGCCGTTATTTCCCGTAACTGTTGGGCCGGCACCGTCTGCGTTAACCACAGTGTCTCGCCCGCGACCGTCACGGGCGTCAACTCGGGTCCGACCACGCGCCAGGCCGGCCGGGCCTTACCAATCTTAACGCCCGACCATTTCACAAAGTCCGTCAACGTCGCCGGACCAAAGCCCGTAAGATAACGGCGAATCAGTTCTTGGGTCGCTAGCTGCTGGTCGACCCGGGAAAAGTCCGGTCGAAACAGGTGAAACTGACTCTGCCCTGGCTGGCCCTGCATCACGGCTCGACCTTGCGCCTCCAACACCTGGAGCACCGCGTAGTCAAAGTTTCGTGAGCGTTTCAGGCCAGGGACCAACTCGGCCACACAAGCCAGGTAATCTGCCTTGGACAACTCCTGGTGCTGCAGGACTGCCGCAATTTCATCAGCCACGGCGTGAACCTGCTCGGACTGACCGACAAAATAAGCCTTGGGAAGCCGCTCCGTTTGCCGGGCATTGATCATCAACTGCCAGTCCGCCGCGGTATAGAGGTGGAGCGTCCACCGTTGCCCCCAGGAGCGAACCAGCTGCCGCGTCTGATACAGCGCCGTCAACTCGGCCATGCTAGCCTGCGTTTGTAGCGCGACAGTCAGTTCGGCAACTCGCTGATTCTGGGCCTGAATCCCAATCACTTGGGTAAACGGCTGTAGAATTGGCGCGTCAACCGTTAACACGCCCTGCTGAAATAACCGATAAGCCAAAAGCTCTGCTGGCGTCATGCGCATGCTCCCTTCGCGTGTCCCCTACTTGGCTGAGTCAGCCGCCCAGTCGAATTCCAAACTTGGGTCGGCGTTCAACGTCGCGTCAGCGAAGACGCCGTGACGATAGGCCACGTTAGCAAAGGCGCCGATCATGGCCGCATTGTCCCCACACAATTTCAGAGGGGCTTTGACCAAATGTGTCGTTGGGTTGCTGGCTAGATCACTGGCTAAACGGTCTCGCAGGCCATGATTAGCCGCCACCCCACCGGCCAGAATCAGCTGGTGAACGGGGTAATCGGCTAGGGCGCGCTGCGTCTTTTCAGCCAAGACGTCGACAACGGCCTGTTGGAAACTGGCCGCTAAGTCTTGCTTGCTAAGCGTTTCGCCAATCTGGTCGGCGTGGTGGGTCGTGTTGATGAAGGCACTCTTCAACCCGCTAAAGCTAAAGTCAAAGTTGTCGTCCTTCTCCATGGCGCGGGGAAAGTTAAACGTGTCGTGGCCTTGGTGCGCCCATTCGTCCACGGTCTTCCCGGCAGGATAGTTCACGCCCATTACCCGGCCGACCTTGTCGTAAGCCTCACCAGCGGCGTCGTCACGCGTTTCACCGATGATTTCAAATTCATTTTCAGCTGGCATGTAGACCAGTTCCGTGTGACCACCGGAAACCAGTAAGGCCATCGCGGGGAACTCGATTGGTTCCACGTAACGGGCCGCATAGATGTGACCGGCCATGTGGTTAACAGGAATCAGCGGTAAGTTGTGGGC
This sequence comes from Levilactobacillus sp. FUA 3915, assembly GCF_044053135.1. Taxonomy (NCBI): domain Bacteria; kingdom Bacillati; phylum Bacillota; class Bacilli; order Lactobacillales; family Lactobacillaceae; genus Levilactobacillus; species Levilactobacillus sp. FUA 3915. The sequence continues at coordinate 313,098 of NZ_CP168704.1, forward strand.
AAAGGCCACCGTCTTGGCCGCCGTGACCCCAATCAACAGGGCACCGACCAAGCCGGGACCGTACGTGACCGCCACGGCATCCAGGTCGTCATACCCGACCTCGGCCTCGGTCAGCGCGTCCTTGATACACAGCGTGACCTCTTCAATATGGTGCCGACTCGCAACCTCGGGCACCACGCCACCAAAGCGTTGGTGACTCTTGATTTGCGTTGCCACAATGTTTGACAGAATCTTGTGGCCATCTTCAATGACCGCCACACTCGTTTCGTCACAACTTGATTCGAACGCTAAAATTAAATTTCGCTTATCCGTTGGACCCACTCCCTTTTCTGTTATCAATCTGATTTACTAATTCAATTAAAAAGACGAGTGGCCAAACGCCTACTCGTCTGCGTCCGCAACGGTGTCATCGTTTAAATACAATTTCATATCCGCTGCGTCTTCGTGGTCGCCTAAATAGTAGCCCCGCTTGATGCCGGTCTGTTCAAAGTCCAAGTCCCGGTAGAGCCGTTGGGCATTGGTGTTGGAGACGCGGACCTCTAAGCTGACAGACTTGTAATTCAGCTTGCGCGCCTTTTTGATCATGATGGCCAATAAAAACCGCCCGAGTCCCCGGTTCTGGTACTCCGGTAGGACAGCAATATTGGTGATATGGGCGTCCCGGGTCCGTTCGTCAAAGGTACAGCCGATGAAGGCCAACAGCTTATCTTCCTTACGAATAACCAGGTAGAGCCGATCCTTTTCACGGCGCAGCTCGTTGGCAAAGGCCGTGGAATCCCATGGGGCCTTGCCAGCATAGACGGCCCGTTCAATTTCAATCATTTCAGGAATGTCCGTGAAAAGGGCTTTGGCCACAAAATACGTGACCTCTCGGATGTCTACCCGGTGGTTCTTGACGTCCATGGTTTCCTCACGCACTTGTTCACGCCGGCTTCCAAAAACATTTTTATACCAGACTTTAAATTTTTTCAACATATGAGTCGTTATCCTTTTTATTATTCGGGTTCTTCGCTTGCCATTCTGCTTCAGCCTGCGTCAAACGTAAATAGTTTGGCACAAACCGGTCGACATCCTTGACGGGCGCCATCTCTTGGCCCAGTAAGCCAATGGTGGCGACTTGAGGCAGGTTCAACCAGGGACTGATCTTGGGTGTTGCAGCTGACACGGTCGTGTTAATTAGGTCAGCAAAGTGACTGGCATCCCCCAGGAACCAAACGGGTTCAGCGTACTCCGTCACGGCTTCTAAGAAGCGCGTGATGTTTGTGTGAGCGTCCGCAATGACGACCGTTGGCACGCCATCTTTGATCCGGTACAACCCAGCAAAGACGTTTTGGTTCCGGGCGTCAAACAAGGGCGCCACCAGCGCACCTTCCACCGGCACGTTAGCTGCGAGCGTTGCCAGACTGGAAACAGCCACCAGCTCAATGTCGAGCGTCGAGGCGAGTGTCTTGGCGGTCGTCACGGCAATCCGGATGCCCGTGTAGGAACCGGGTCCTGCGGCAACAACGACCCGATCAAGGTCCGTCGGCTTGAGATCTGCCATCTCCAGAAGTCGTTCAATTTCTGGTAAAAGGTACTCCGCGTGTTTTTGATGAACGGTGACCGTGATGGCAGCTAACACCGTGCTGTCATCTAACACGGCGACGCTCAAAGGTCGATTCGATGTATCAATTGCTAAAATCTTCATAATTACTTGCGTTCCCCTTTACTGGACTTCACCAAGCCGGTGAGTTGCCGGGAAGTGAAAAGCGGTGGCCGAACTCGCCCACCGCTAACCATCTGTCTCGGTTGTTGCGCCCGTTTACTGTCTTTATCAGTTTATTATACTACCACAAACGGACGGACGCGACACCTTCTCTGCTTGAATTTTCTTAAAAAAGACTACCGTACTTGCCACTGAATCGTTGCCTTGGCAGCTAACACGTCGCCGCTGTAGATGGCATGTTGACTAACCAACGCGTCATCCGGCTGTACGTAATCACTGGTGACTTGCCGGCCATACGTGACTTCGTTTTCATAACGAATTCGAATATCCGTGGGCTGATGCTGGCGTAAAAAGTCTGCCGGCAGGGCATCCAACATCCACTCGAAGTAGTGCGCGTTGTTAACGTGGCCGTTCTCGTCGATATCAAAGTAACGGACCGTATAGGGTTTATCCGCCAACGTGGTTTCCTCAGGTAAGCGGTCTGGCCGGGGCAACCGCGGCAAGCGTACGCTCGGTTCACTCTCGTAAGGTGCCATGACTTCGGCAGGAATCGCCGCAATCTTGCGGGTCGCGTAACTCATGGTCACCCAGATGCCCTCGGCGTAGGCCAACTGATTGCCATTGGCATCGAACAACCAGTATTCGCGGTAGGCGAAGTACTTGTTAAACGACGTTGCCCGGGTCTTCAGCGTCACCTGGTCGCCAATCGCTGGTAACTGGGTCACTTGAATATGGTACTGGGTCACGACCCAGCCGACCCCGTGGGACTGCACAAATTCTGTGGTCAATCCCAGCGCAGCGTTCTGATCTTCAGAGACCAGCACGAAGAGGTCAATCAGCATGGCCAGAGTTAAATGGCCGGTGTCGTCTGCTTCATAGTAAACGACACGATGGGGTTCGGTAAATTCATTTGCGGCCACCTAGGTCACTCCTTGTCTAAATGATGGTAGGTATTATAGATTGCTTGTTTCTTCACACCACGCAGGTTGGCGACCTCTTTGATGGCGGCGTTGGGCTTTTCTCCCGCTGCAATCAACCGGTCGACCTGGACTTCGACGGGTTCGCTCAAATCGACCGCCGTCGTTGCCGTGGTGGTGGGTGCGGGGTTGCCGCCAACCAACACCACGAATTCGCCTCGAACCGTGTCCGTGGCGGCCCATTCAGCCAATTCGGCTAAGGACCCGCGGAGAAATTCTTCGTAGCGCTTGGTGAGTTCCCGGCAAAGTACGGCGGGCCGGTCATCCCCAAAGCCCGTTGCCAGATTCTGCAGGGTCTTCTTCAACCGGTGTGGTGCTTCATAGAAAATCAAGGTTTCTGGACGTTGCGCCAAGCCCTCGATTTCAGACCGTTGATCCTTGGGTTTGCGATCCAAGAAACCGTAAAAATAAAACGGTTGGGGTAGTAAACCAGAGGCAATCAACGCCGTTAACCCTGCATTGGCCCCAGGTAGCGGAACCACGGGGATTTGCGCCGCGATGCAGGCATTGACCAGCTCATGGCCGGGATCCGAAATGGATGGCATCCCCGCGTCACTGACCTGGGCAATGTCTTGTCCCTGCTGGAGTTTGGCGACCAGCTGGGGAATCCGTTCCTGCGTGTTGTGCTCGTGAAAGCTGATTTGTTTCGTGGTAATTTCAAAATGATTTAATAATTTCTGGGTGTTACGGGTATCCTCGGCGGCAATTAAATCGGCGGCCTTCAGGGTCTTAACCGCCCGAAAGGTCATGTCGTCCAGGTTCCCAATGGGCGTTGGCACCAGGTATAAATGACCCTGGGCATCGTCCTTAAAACTCCGTGTTCGTTCCATCATGTGGCCTCCTACTGATCGCGGTAAATAACTTCCAGGCAAAAGGCACATTCCTCATCCTGCTTGCGCCGGGTTCCGTAGAATTCCCGGCAAACGTGAAAGCCTTCCTCGTAAAGTTTCTCCAGAATCTGTCGCGACTTGGAGAGCCCTTGGGGTGTTTCGGGATCCTCGGGCAATGTCTTCTGTAGCTCCCGCACCAAGTCCCGCAAGTGCTGATTCTCAATTTCCAATTCGGCATTTTGCTCAAACACCTGCGTCATCTGCGTTTGTAAGTCAGAGAATTGGGCGAGCATCTGCTGCAACTGACCCTCAAGACTCTTGAATTGATCATAAACTTCTTCTTTATCCAAAGCTGCCACCCCTCCAATGCTGACTAGTCTTAGCGCATTTGCGCCAGAATCTGTAACGTTAAGGCTTCTAAGATTGCTTGAAAATTCATGTTCCCGGCCAACTGCCCGCGCGTGGCGAGCGTCAGCGTCATGATGGCCACCAGCTGGTCGATGGATAGGCGTTGACCCACCTCACGACTCGCCTGCGCCACCTGCGGATAGGCCAGGTCATCTGGACCGACCGTCCCCGACTGTTGGCGTAAGGCATCGTGCCAGGCCTGCACGACCATGTCTAAAATGATCCCCTGCCGATCTCGGTTACTGCCCAGTGGGACCAGGTCCGTTTGCACGCGGACAAAGGCCCGCTCATCCTTGGCACAGCAGGCGGCTAACCATTGGCCCACCGCCGCTTGGGCGTCCTTTAACCAGTCATCCGCCGTCAGTTCCAAAGCGGCACTGACGCTTTCGGTTAAGGTGGTCAATAAGTAACGCTGACTGGGAACGACGCCGGCCGTGGCTAGGGCATCCGTCAAGGCTCGTGGCGACACCCGGAGAAAGTCAACGACCTGCGTCCGCGACAAAATCGTGGGTAAAATCAGGTTTTTATTGGCCGTCAACAATAACGCCACCGTGTTGCCCACGGGTTCCTCAATAAACTTTAACAGGCTATTGGCGGCCCCAGTCGTCATCCGGTCGACCTGGTCGACGATGAAGATCTTTTGATTCCCCTCCACCGCACTCTTGGTAAACTCCGCCTTTAAGTAGCGGACTTGGTCGACCTTGATACGCTGGCCGTCCGGAACCACGCTGACTACATCGGGATGGTCGCCCGCCATGATGCGCCGGCACTCGGCACAGGTCCCACAGGGCAAGCCCTCAGCCGTGACATTTTGGCAAAATAACCGCATGGCCACGGTCCGCGCAACCTCTTGTCGGCCGGTCCCGTCCGCACCATTAAAGAGGTAGGCGTGCGCCAGATGATTGGTTTGAATCAGTTGCATAAAGTGGGTCACGAGTTGCGGCTGAAGCCGTTGGGCCGTGGCGACCACGGATTCTTCGGTCATATTTTCCTCCTAAAAACGGTGGAACTGCTCAACGGGCATCACGAATACCGTGGCCCCGCCGACTTGCACTTCGACCGGGTAGGCGGAAGTACTATCGAGTTGGGCATCCAGGTTAACGGGTGGCGTCATGAACTGCTGGCGCGTGTGGCTAGCTTCCTTGATCATGTCCAGCACCTCATCGACGCGCTCATCTTCCAACCCAATCATAAACGTCGTGTTCCCAGACTTTAAGAAACCACCGGTCGTGGATAACCGGGTCGCGCGAATATCGTGATCGATAAATTCATTACTGAGACGGTTTGCATCCTTATCTTGGACAATGGCGATTAATAATTTCATAACTGGTTTCCTCCCTCAATGCCGGTGCTAAAAGTAAGCTTGGGCCGTGTGCTTGATGAGTGCCAACGCCTGTTCCACCACGACTTCAGGTGCCTGCGTGGCATCAATCAGTTTGATGCGTTCCGGGTGCGCAGCTTGTAAGCGCAAATAAGCAGCCCGGACCCGGTCGTGAAAGGCCGCCTGCTCAACGTCTAGCCGGTCGACCTTTTTGGGGTCCCGGTGCGCTTGAATTCGGTGTAACCCCACTTCAGCCGGGACATCGAAATACACGGTTAATTCGGGCAACAGCCCGTCCGTGGCAAATTCATTCATTTGGGCAACGGCGGCTTCCCCGATTTCACGGCCAGCACCTTGATAGGCAACGGAACTGTCCACGTAACGGTCGCACAGCACCAATTTATCATCGGCTAGTGCGGGTAAAATGGTCTCCGCTAAGTGTTGCCGCCGAGCCGCTGCGTACAATAAGGCTTCCGTGCGGTAATCCATCGCCGTGTTGGCGCGGTCTAAAATGATGGCCCGAATACTTTCAGAAATCGGGTTGCCCCCGGGTTCTCGCGTAATCGTGAGTCGGTCACCCAACACAGGCGCAATTTGTGCGGTAATGGCCTGCAGCGCGCTAGTCTTCCCGGCGCCGTCGGGTCCTTCAAAACTAATAAACGTTCCTGACAACATACTCGACCCCATTTTTGTTTGATAGTTATATTGTACTTGAATTCAGAATTGATGTCTATTTGCATCGCTAGCTTTCGCCTGTTTCTTACCAAAAGTTCACGACTTGGCGTTGGTGAAAATGTCTGCGTTCAACTTCGTTCCCGCCGGCGGGCTCAAACCGCCCTGCTGTGGGGCCGGCTCCAGCCTGAGAAACGGTCTTCCGCCTCGCCTTGAAACCTCGCTGTGGGTCGCGAGTTTCCAAGGTCGTCCCGTGCTCTAGACTGAGAAGTTCACTCAGTCAAGAGCACCGACACAGCTGGTCAGTTTGGCCCGCCTCTGGTCACTGACATTGCGTGGACTTTTCACCAACGCTGTCATTCACGTTCACGCACTATGCTTGTCTGACTGACATAATAATTTTTCTATTATACGCACGGTAACTAGAGAACACAAAACCAATTTCAACAACTACCATAGCGTTGCTTAAATTTCTTCAACTTCACTCTCCTCAATTCTACACGCGCCGTCAACATGCGAGCACAAAAAAAGACGAACCGCTTAACGCTTTCGCCTTTCCCTTACTACTTATTAAATTAATCGCGGAACACTGCGGCAGAGATGTGCTTTCCTCTGACGTGGCGGCGACGGGCTTCGCGGTACAAGAAGAGGTACGTCTGCCGGGCCAGCGCGGTGTTGGCCGTCATTTGATTGTCGGCGTCCGCAATGGCCTCTTCCGTTTGCTTGGCGTGGTCCCAACGGTCCTTGGCGTCGTCGATGCTCAACAGGAGTTGTTCATCGTACGCGGCCTTTAACCGTGGGAGTTGCCGTTTCTTTCGTCCAAACATGTGGCAACCCTCCTCTACATTTCCGTTCGACCTTCAACCGCCTTGAACAGCGTCATTTCATCCGCGTATTCGATATCACTGCCGACGGACAAGCCGTGGGCTAATCGCGTAACCTTGATGCCCGCTGGCTTGATCAAGCGAGACAGGTACATGGCCGTGGCTTCACCTTCTGGCGTGGCGTTGGTCGCGATGATAACTTCTTTAATGGATGGATTCTGCTGTAACCGATTGATGAGGCTGGCAATGTTCAGGTCTTCCGGCCCCTTGCCTTCGATCGGTGACATGACACCTTGCAAAACGTGATACAGGCCATGATATTCCTTCATCTTTTCCATCACCATGATGTCCTTGGCCTGTTCAACCACTAAGACGTGCGATTGGTCCCGCGTCTTGTCGGTACAGATGACACACGGATCACTCTCGGTAATGTTCCCACAGATGGAACAGAAGTGCAGGTTTTTTTTGGCTGAAATTAATGCCTTGGAAAACGCCGTGACGTCATCTTCTTGCATATCAATCGTGAAGAAGGCCAGCCGCGTCGCTGACTTTTGCCCAATACCCGGCAGCTTCATGTAGCTGTCGATCAGTTGGGCAATCGGTTCTGGATACTGCATGGTCACAACGTCCTTTCTAAATTACATCCCGGGAATGTTCATGCCTTGCGTGTATTTGCCCAGGGATTGTTTCGTTGCTGCATCAACTTGGCCCAGGGCGTCGTTAACGGCGGCTAGGACTAAGTCGGCCAACATATCAGGGTCATCGGGATCGATGGCTTCTGGCTTGATGGTCAGGTCGGTCATCTTCCGTTCACCGGTAAAGGTGGCTTGGACCATGCTATCTGGTGAAACGCCGGTAAAGCTTTGGGCGTTCAAGTTGTTTTGGTCCTCTTCCATCTTCTTTTGCATTTGGCGCATTTGTTTCATCATGTTCCCCATATTTCCCATGTTCCGCATCATTAATCATCCTTTCAAGGTTTTAATCATTTTTAACATCAACAACATCTTTACCAAACAGTTCTTCCGCCTTGGTGACGACGGGATTAGGTGCTGGCTTAGTTGGTTCCGGTGACTCAGCGTTATTTTGCAGCTCATCACGGTGATCTGTCAAATAATTCTTTCGAATCGTTGGCCACTCATCCTTCGGCACGAAGACGACGGGTAAGGCCGTCCCAATCATGCGATCCAACCCATTTTCTAAGGCATCGGTCAACTCGTGATCGGTCGTCGCCCGCTGGTATAGGAAGGAATAATCAAAGGCCACAATGACCCCGGAATCCGCTGCCGCTACCGGTTGCGACACCTTCATCACGGCTCGCTGCGTAATAGATAACGTATCCAGCAGGTCGGGCCAAACTTCTTGAAGTTGGTTTAACTTCTCCCGCGTAGCCGACCCCAGAACGGGATAGATTTTTGCCAGGTTAACTTCTTTAACCGGGGCCGCCTTCGTCGTTCGTGGCTTAGCCGCTGCGGGTTTTGCCGCAACCGGAGCTTGTTCCAACTGCTTGACCGTGTTACGTAGCTGGTCGACCTCGTGTTGCAGGGAGGTCAGCTCAGTTGAACTAGCGGCTGCCTGTGGCGCAGCGGATGCTGCCGCTGTGGGTGCTACCGGTTGGGCCGCCCCCACCTGCCGACCAATCTCGGCCAGTTTGATCGTCAGAATTTCTAGATAAACGTCGGGATGGGTCGTAAACCGCATCTGTTGTTGAATGGCATTTAACTCATTGATCATGGCGTACATGGTCTGCGCTGGCGTTTGCTTGGCTAAGGCTTGGAAGTCCTCGCTCACGCTGCCCATCTCGGCCTCTTCGACCAGCTGAGGCGCCTGTTGGTATAATAACAGGTCGCGGGCATAGCTGATGACGTCCTCGGTGAACCGCTCGGCATCCTTGCCAGCTTCCAAAACGGATTGGAGCGTGGCTAAGGCCGCCTTGGTATCTCCGGCCAGCACCTGTTGCACGTAGGTCGCTAACAGTTCGTGGGTCACACTCCCCGTCACCAACAACGCGTTATCCAGGGTAATTTCATTATCCCCAAAGGACAGCGCCTGGTCGAGAATGCTCAGGGCATCCCGCATACCACCTTCGGCCGCCTTGGCAATCACCTTAACGGCTTGTTCATCGTAAGTGACACCCTTTTGGTCCAAGATATAAGTCATGCGCGCATAACTATCATTGGCCGCAATTCGTTTGAAATCAAACCGTTGGGTCCGCGAAATAATCGTGGCCGGAATCTTGTGGGGTTCCGTGGTGGCTAAAATGAAAATCACGTTAGCCGGTGGCTCTTCCAACGTCTTTAACAGTGCGTTGAACGCTCCAGTCGATAACATATGAACTTCATCAATAATGTAGACTTTGTAATCGGCCACGGTCGGCGCGTACTTCACCTTATCCCGGATATCTCGAATTTCTTCGACCCCGTTGTTCGAAGCCGCATCGATTTCAATCACATCGTTGAGCGTCCCCTCAGTGATGGCCTTGCAGGTCTCACATTCATTGCAGGGTTCGCCGTCCGTTTGATGGTGACAGTTGATGGCCTTCGCAAAGATTTTAGCCGCCGAGGTCTTCCCGGTTCCCCGCGGACCAGCAAAGAGGTACGCGTGACTGATTTGGTTGGTCGTAATGGCGTTTTTCAAGGTACGGGTAATGACTTCTTGCCCAATCATATCCTCGAATCGCTGGGGCCGCCAGACCCGGTAAAGTGCTTGATAAGCCATGCAATCTGTTCCTTTCTTTAGTCGTTGTTTCATGCCTCCGGGCTGGTGAAAATGAGCCGTGACGCTGTGGGCGCCCGTCTGGAGCCTGAGAAGCGGTCTCCAGACTTACTTTGAGCCGCTGAGAAACACGTCTCAAAGATAGCAGTTACCTAAGCGGGGAACCCGCTAAGGTAACTCCCACGGCTGAGCTCATTTTCACCAGCCCTGCGGCTTACATCGACTTAACCCGCTAACCCATTCAATAGACACACGATACTATCTATTTATTTTCCAGTGGTGTTTTCATCAACTTTGCCGTCTAGGCCTCATCGACCTGCTTATATCATTAAATAAGTCGAAAAATTTCTTTACGTGTGACGCAAACGTTCTTTTAATTTTACCCATTTTGCTTAAATTCACTGATTAACATTATAGCCTTTTTGACCGGGTCCTGTCACGACTCAGGTCGGAGATTTACCGGAACTTAATTGGGAACTTAATTAGCTAAATTTGGACACGAAAAAACTCCCAGTCCACGGACTAGGAGTTGGAATTATCACATAAACTTGAAGCACAAAGCGAAACGAACTTAGTGCTGCTTCCTTCCGGACCTGACACGATTCGTAAGCCCACCCTTGCTCCAAGGCCTTTACGGCAAATACTAGTGTATCATGATTTATTCTTGCTGTCTAGCGTCTTGTTAGCTTCTGCGCGTTTGGCCGCTTGCCGAGCCTTCTTCGCTGCCTTCTGCCGCTTGCGAGCCGCCTGGAAAAAGCTGACCATTCGCTCACCAGCATCCTTGGCCAGTAAGCCTTCATGGACCTTCACGGTGTGATTCAACCGCGTGTCCGTCAACGTTTCGTAGAGACTATCGACTGCGCCCGCCTTCGGATCACGCGCGCCATAAAAGACTTCGGGAATCCGTGAGTTAATAATCGCGCCGCTACACATCAGGCACGGTTCAATCGTCACGTACAGCTGACACTCTTCTAGTCGCCAACTCTTTAAGGTCCCACAAGCCTCTTCGATGGCCCGCACCTCGGCGTGCATCGTGGCATCGTTGCCGTGCTCGCGGAGGTTGTGCCCCCGCCCCACGATGTGATCATCATGCACAATGACGGCCCCAATGGGCACCTCACCAATGATGGCGGCCTGATCCGCTTCAAAGAGGGCCTCTTCCATATAGTGACGTTGTAATCCGGTATAACTCTGGTCGCGCACGGGGACCCCTCCTTTCAGCTAATCGGCTGTCAGTGTGCTCTCTAAGATATAGTAGCCTTTATCCTTCTTAATGTTTGTACAGTTGCCAAACGTTTCTTTCATGGTCTTCTCGGCCGACGGTGCACCCTGCTTCTTCTGTAAGACCACGGTCAACGTCCCGCCTGGAAGCAAATGATCCTTAGCCCCCGTCAACATGGTCGTTACCACCTGCTTACCGGCACGAACGGGCGGATTCGTAATGATAGCCGCGTAACGCTCCGTGACGTGGGTATACACGTCTGAGGTCTTGATCTCCACGTTTTCAATTTGATTGGCCACCGCATTTTGCCGGGCCAAATCCAAAGCTAATTCATTCACATCGACCATGGTGACCTGGCGATCAGGCCACTTCTTCGCCAGTGCCAGGCCGATTGGGCCGTAACCTGTGCCAAGATCCAACCAAGGACCAGCCGGTGTCTTGTCGGCGTTAAACGCATTCAGCAGCGCCCGTGAGCCGTAGTCCACCCGGTTTTTAGAAAAAACACCGTTGTCGGTGGTAAACAACAATTCGTTGCCTAAGAGGGTAAACGGCCAATGATGTTCCTCGTGTAAAACGTCTGGATTTTGTGTATAATAGTGATTAGTCAATTTCTCCGCCACCTTTACTGACTATTTTACCGTAGTTAGTCGTTGGTGGCTAATAAAAAAAGTTTATCAGTTCAGACACTATATTTGGTAGTTATTGTATGTTTCAACTACCAAATATAGTGTCTTTTTTGATTGTAATTTTCCATATCTGGTGTACACTGAACACATTGATAATGAATTTTACGAGGAAGTGTCGACCATGAAAGTAACAGTTTATTCAAAGAACAATTGTATGCAGTGCAAGATGACAAAGCGTTTTCTGAGCGAACATAACGTGGATTTTGAAGAACGGAATATTAACCAAAACCCCGAATATGTGACGTACCTCAAGGAGAAGGGTTTCCAAGCCGTTCCCGTTGTTGAAGCACCGGGCATGCCAGCCTTCTATGGCTTCCGTCCAGACCAATTAACACAAATCGCGGGCTAAGCCTTTTTTAGTTCGGCACAAACCCGTCTTGGCGACGTCGTGTTTGTTCACGGTGCCGCCATTTTTGTTTGAATTTTACGCAAATTAAGAGAAGGAAGAGTTGATCAGTATGCCTTTAAAAGACTTAACCGACGTGACGTATTACGACTTAAATAACGAAATCAACATCCCCGTCGACGGTCAAATTCCGTTGAACAAGGATCAAGAGGCCCTCCAAGCCTTTCTGAAGGAAAACGTGATTCCCAACACCAAGAAATTTGCTTCCTTACAGGAACGTTTTGATTTCCTAATTGCCAACAATTACGTTGAAGAAACCGTCATCGCCGCCTATCCCATGAGCTTTATTGAAGACCTGTACGCCTACATGCGTGCGCAGAATTTCCATTTCAAATCCTTCATGGCCGCTTATAAGTTCTACGCTCAATACGCCTTGAAGACGGATGACAACGACTACTACTTAGAAAACTTTATCGACCGGGTCGCCATGAACGCCCTGGACTTCGCCGATGGGGACCAACAACTGGCACACGATTTAGCGGATGAAATTATTCACCAACGCTACCAACCGGCCACGCCTAGCTTTTTAAACGCCGGTCGTTCTCGCCGGGGCGAACTGGTCTCCTGCTTCCTGATCCAGTCGACCGATGACATGAACACGATTGGCCGGACCATCAACTCGGCCTTGCAACTGTCCCGTATCGGCGGTGGGGTCGGCATTAGCCTCTCCAACCTGCGGGGGGCCGGTGATCCCATCAAGCACATCGAGGGCGCTGCATCCGGCGTCGTGCCCGTCATGAAATTACTCGAAGACAGTTTCTCCTACTCTAATCAACTAGGCCAACGTCAAGGCGCCGGGGTCGTTTACCTGAGCGTCTTCCATCCAGACATCGTGGCTTTCTTGAGTGCCAAGAAGGAAAACGCCGACGAAAAGATTCGCTTGAAGACGTTATCCTTAGGCATCACCGTGCCCGATAAATTCTACGAGCTCTGTGCGGCCGACGATGACATGTACCTGTTCAGTCCCTACGACGTTGAGCGCATCTACGGCAAACCCTTCTCCTACGTGGATATCACCCAGGAATACGACAACATGGTCGCCAACCCTGACATTCATAAGAAGAAACTGAAGGCGCGGGACCTGGAAACCGATATTGGCAAGCTCCAACAGGAATCCGGTTACCCCTACATTGTGAACATCGACACGGCTAACCGTGAGAACCCGATTGACGGGCGCATCGTGATGAGTAATTTATGCTCAGAAATCATGCAGGTCCAAACGCCTTCCACTGTCAACAATCGCCAAGAATACAGCCAGTTGGGCACCGATATCTCCTGCAACCTGGGCTCAACGAACATCGTCAACCTCATGGCCGCTCCCGACTTTGGCCATTCCGTCGAGACCATGGTGCGGGCCCTGACCTTTGTTACCGACCACTCCGACATCGACGTGGTGCCTTCTATTCAAAAGGGTAATCAATTGGCCCACACGATTGGTTTGGGCGCCATGGGCTTACACAGCTACTTTGCCAAGAACCACATGATGTACGGTTCCAAGGACAGCATCGCCTTTACCAGCGTTTACTTCATGCTGCTGAACTATTGGACGTTGAAAGCTTCTAACCAAATTGCCAAGGAACGCCACGAAACGTTCCACAACTTTGACAAGAGCGCCTACGCCGATGGCAGTTATTTTGACCGCTACACCACGACCGACTGGCGGCCAGCCAACACGAAGGTTCAGGAATTGTTTGCCGACGTGTGGCTCCCCTCGCCGGAAGATTGGGCAGCCTTGAAGACCGCTGTCATGCAGGACGGCCTGTATCATCAAAACCGGATGGCCGTTGCGCCTAACGGGTCCATTTCCTACATCAATGACACGACTGCGAGCCTGCACCCCATCATCAACCGGATCGAAGAACGTCAGGAAAAGACGATTGGGAAGATCTACTACCCAGCGCCTTACCTCAGCAACGACACCATGCCGTATTACAAGTCCGCCTACGACACCGACATGCGCCGGGTCATTGACGTTTACGCGGCCGCCCAGAAGCACGTGGATCAAGGGATGAGCTTGACGCTGTTCATGCGCTCCACGATGCCAACCGGGCTGTACGAATGGAAGAATGGCCGGACCGATAAGATGACCACGCGGGATCTGAGTATTCTGCGGAACTACGCCTATCACAAGGGCATCAAGTCCCTCTACTACGTTCGGACCTTCACCGACGACAACAACGAAGTCGGCGCCAACCAGTGTGAAAGCTGTGTCATTTAGACCGGTCCGACGACTTGTTTTGGGAACAAACAGACGCACACTAAAAGGAGTGCCCGCACATGGCAAGAACTGAAAATTATAACGCAATCAACTGGAACCAGGTCTCCGATGAGATCGACAAGGCCACCTGGGAAAAATTAACGGAACAATTCTGGTTAGACACCCGGATCCCCGTCTCCAATGACTTGGACGACTGGCGGACGTTGGATACCGACCACAAATGGGTCGTGGGTCACGTCTTCGGGGGCTTGACCCTGCTAGATACCCTGCAATCCCAAGACGGCATGGCCGCCCTGAGACGCGACGTTCGGACGCCCCACGAAACGGCGGTCCTGAACAACATTCAATTCATGGAATCCGTTCACGCTAAGAGTTACTCGACGATTTTTTCCACGCTGAATACCCCGGACGAAATTGATGAAATTTTCCAATGGAGTGATTCGGAAGAATTTTTACAAAACAAAACGGAGCGCATCTATGACCTGTACCACGACGATGAGCATCCCCTGAAGAAAAAGATCTCCAGTGTCTTTCTGGAAACCTTCCTGTTCTACTCTGGCTTCTTCACCCCGCTCTACTACCTGGGGCACAACAAGCTGAACAACGTCGCCGAAATCATCAAATTGATTCTGCGAGATGAATCAGTTCACGGCACCTACATTGGCTACAAATTCCAATTAGGCATGAAAGAGCTGACCGACAATGAGCAGCAACAAATGAAGGACTGGATGTACGACTTCTTGTACAAGCTATACGCCAACGAAGAACAATACACCCACACGTTATACGACCAAATCGGCTGGTCCGACAAGGTCTTGACCTTCATTCGCTACAACGCCAACAAGGCGCTGATGAACCTTGGTCAGGATCCGCTCTTCCCCGATACGGCTGAAGACGTCGACCCCGTGGTCATGAACGGAATTTCCACGTCGACCGCCAACCATGACTTCTTCTCGCAAGTCGGTAACGGCTATCTCCTGGGGAATGTTGAAGCCATGAGCAACGACGACTACAACATTGGCGAACCCGCCGACCCAGACGATTCCCAACATTAATAAACGTAGAAACCGGCAACGCACAGCCCTCAGAGGGTTGGCGTTGCCGGTTTTTTTGCGCTTAAATTTTAGTCGGCCATGACCCGTTGGCGACTGTGCAAATAACTATTTCAATGGTGGAAATAACGATTTTCATGGGAAATCTCATCGATCACTTATGGTACACCCCCAGTTAATTTTATACCCGTTATTCACTTGTAATCTCGGCAGATTGGCGTAAGATTCAACCTAACCCGAAAAAAGAGTGCGTCAAAAAAGTCTGGTAATCTCTCACCAGACTCCGACTCTCTACCATTAATCTTTGCCATCATCCTTCAAAAACTTCGCCGACGCAAACGCCGGTGCCGGATAACTGTAAAATCCCTGGTTACTTTCCTGACCCAATTTATTTTGATCAATCATTTCTGACTTGATCTTGTGGGCAACGTCGACTAACGTGCCCTTTCCCGGCGCCGTGCTGGCCGCTAACATGATGTTGTAGGCCGTCCGTAATCCAATCTCATCGAGGATGCCAAAGGGTCCCATGGGCGCACCCGTGGCCACCATCCAGGCCCGGTCAATCGTCTGGGGGTCGGCAACCTCATGGACCCATAAAACCAGTGCCGCATCCATGAATGGGATTAAGATCGTATTGAGAATGTAGCCGGGTTGCTCCTTGTGTAGCTGGATGACGACCATCCCAATTTGCCGGGCAAACGCCACGACCTGCTGGTACACCTCAGGCGACGTGCCCTGGTGGCCCATGGCCTCCGCCATGTTGTTTTCCCACACGTGGTTAGCAAAGTGTAGCGCCATGAACTGGGCTGGCCGCCCGGTAATGGCTGCGAACTGACTGGGCACCATGGTTGAGGAGTTCGTTGCGAAGATGGTGCGAGCGGGTGCGACCTTGGCCAGTGCCGCATAAAAGTCATTCTTAATGGCCACGACTTCGGGCACTGCCTCAATCACCAGGTCCGCGTCCTCCACCGCCGTCTCCAGGTCGGTCGCAAAGGCTAACCGGTCATTCGTGTCATGAATCACGGCTGGCGTGGCATTCATTTCCTGGGCGTAGGCCTGGTCCCAGGTGGCAATGCGCCGCTTGGCCGCCGCGATGGCCGCTGCGTTAATATCATAGATAGTCACCTGAAACCCACTATAGGCTGTTTGGTAGGCAATCTGACTGCCCAGGGTCCCACCACCAGCGACGACAATTCTTTTAAATGCCATGTTGTTCATCCTCCTTAACACCGACTCATTTTGATTACCCCTAGCTTACTCAGCAAGCCAGCCGGCGACAATCAAAACTACAATGTTAAGGTCGGACATTAACTAAGTGACTTTATTCACCAGGATAGAACCATTTTGCGGTATAATTATTTAGACTAAAAACTTTGGGGGTAATCCTATGCCAACTGTTAAAAATGTTTGTGTTTTCTGTGGTTCCAACCACGGTTACAATCCGAATTTTCTAAAAGAAACGAATGCTTTGGGCCAATACCTGGCCGACAATCACCATCCACTGGTTTACGGTGGCGGTAAGGAAGGCCTCATGGGCGCCATTGCCACCGCAACCATGGATGCTGGCGGTGAGGTCATCGGAATCATCCCAACCTTTCTGAGCGAAATGGGCCTGGCCAAAACGGACATCACTACGTTGCTTGAAACCAGCACCATGGACGAACGTAAGGATGAAATGATGCGCCAATCCGATGCCTTTATCGTGCTCCCCGGCGGATTCGGGACCTTTGAAGAATTCACGACCATGCTTTCGTGGAGTCAGATCAACGTTCACCAGAAGCCCATCGCCCTCTTCAATATTGACCACTACTACGATCAATTGGTGGCCATGATGCAGAAGAGCTGTGATGAAGGCTTTGCACCCCAAGAAAACATGAACCTCTTCATCGATGCCGCCACGATTGACGACATGTTTACCGGCTTTGCCAATTTCAAACACCAATTACCATTCAAATACACGAACTAGACGAAAGACGCCACGACCCGCAAGAAACTGCCAGCCGTGGCGCCTTTTTTAATTGTGATTTTGCCAGTGGACCTCATCCGTGACCCAGCCGCTCAACCAGCGCGGGGCTAGTCGGGGCAACGGTGTCGTCGGTTGATTGATGACCAGGACCAGTTGGAGCATGGTAAAGATCAACGATTGACGACGACGGTAAGCCAAGTATTTCGACTGCCAGTCCGTCACGTATTTTTCCTTATATGCCCGCAGGCCCTGGAAACTGTAGAAGTTCGAACCATACTCGTAGATCAAGTGTGCCGCCCGTTCCTCAATGAAACTAAATTCCGAGACCCCCACGTTAGCCAGGGGCGCCATCCCCAGATTAAAGCTGGCGTACCCCTGGTCACGACAGGTCTCAAACAGGTAGACGAAGAGGCCGTCCATAATCCCCGAGGGGGCATCTCGCCGGGTACGCATCAGGTCAATCGACGTCATCTGATGGTCGCCGGTCGGCATCAGATTGGCAAAGGCCACCAAGGTGCCTTCGGCGTCAACGACCACCGCGACCGGCGCTTCATTCAGGTATTCCCTGTCAAAATAGCCCATCGAGAAGCCCTTTTCCGTTTCGTCACCCAACCAGGAATCGGAAATTGTTTTTAACGCTTGATACTGGTCCTCACTCAGTGGCGGTTGCAAGAGATCAAAGCGATACCCCTCCCGCTTAAACTTGTTGATCAGTGCCCGTTCGCCACGGTGGGCCTTCCCCGCTAAGGTAAAGTCCTGTAGGCGAACGTGACCCTCCTCACCCACCTTGATGAAGTCAAACCCCATTTCATGCAGGCGCAGCGTCAGTGTTTCACTAATTTCATAGAAGACCGGCCGTAAGCCCGCCTGATTGGCATCGTGCATAAAGGCTTGCAGGGCCGGCGCCAATTTATCTTGATTCCCAATGGGCTCGCCCATCACCAGTAACTTATCCGCCTTTTGCCGGTAGAGTAGGAAGAGCTGGTCGACCCCCGCCTCCTGATAGAAGTACGCGCGTTTGTCCCGCAGAAAGGCCAGATGACTGACCTCGTTGCCCCCAAACTGGCGAATCACCGCCCGCATTCTCGGGGCATCATAAGGCGCCTGGAGCCACTCGGGCTTGCCAGCCGCTAGATACCGGAAGATACCTAATAAAATCAGCAGCGCCACCAACAGGCTCCCCAGACCCGTCAACCAGACCTGCGTGGATGGTAACAGCCAGGATTCCGGCAAGAATGGTCGGTGATGGTGACTCGGGAAACTGGAGATGCCAATGATCGTGTACACCACAAAGGTGCCCACGTAGATGAGCCCATCAACCAGGAGTCCACCCCACGAGTAGTGAAAACTCGTCCGGTACAGCTCTGGTCGTGCAAAGAGTAGGCAGGCTAAAACCAGTCCTAGCAGAATTGCTAAGCCAACCGGGAAGTTCTCCCGCCACAGCGTGTTGCCAATCGCCACGACCAACACCACGAGTGTTGGCCAGTAGGCCCGTTTGACCCGGGAGCCCACGCCACGCGCCAGGCCAATCAGTAGAAAGGCCATGACGATGTTGGTAATCTGACTCAGGAAATAAAACATGTAGGGCACTAATCGCAGGTAAAAATGATTGGCCAAAACCACGTCGGGAATGGTCGCAAATAAGAGCATCATGACCCCGGAAAAATACATAAAGGTCGTCACAAATAAATGCGCGGCTCGCCGGAACGTGGCCACCGGTAGACCATTTAAGAATTGATTCAGTCGGTGCCCAACGTCGTGGATGAAGAAGCCCACGCCGACGCCAAACGGTAAGAGGTAGTAAAAGAGCCGGTAGAGCAGCAACCACCCCGTGGCGTCCGCCCGACTGACACCCAAAAAGCCCAGACCAATAATCATGAAGACGTCAAAGGAACCCAGTCCCCCAGGAATCATGGAAACGACCCCGGCAACCGAAGCCACCACAAACATCGGAAAGACCGCGGCCAACGGAATGGGTAACCGCAAGGCCCAACCAATCAACAGGAAGAAGAGCGCACAGCTCCCCCACTCCAGACTGGACCCTAAGATCAGTTTGAATTCACGACGCCACGTGAGGTCCTTAAAGAACTCGCCGTCGCTGACGCGGGTGAAGATAAAAATCCCCGGGAAATAGAGCCCCCCGCCTAGTAACCAGAACCAGTATCCCCGGAATGGTTGCCCGACATCAAAGCCGAACAACAAGATCAACGCGACCCAACAGGACAGCGACAGCCCCGCCAATAGGAACAAGGCAATCTTCGAGATGGCGTACACCACCTGTTTTTTCGTCGCTGATTTGGCATAAAAGTTGGCGCGGAGACTGGCCCCCAGCAAGCCCCCCATGCCGGCTAAATTTGTAAACGTATTGGTGGTCCACCCGCTGCGAATCACGTAGCCCCGCGAAAACTTTCCCGGGAGAAATTCAACAATCGTAAAATCATAGACCAGCATCGGTAAGACGGCCACAAAGCCCCCGACCAGTAACAGGAGAAAGGTCCCCGTATCTAGTGTCGCCAGCTCCGCACGCAGTTGTTCCCCATTAACTTCGTGGGCCACTCGGCCGACCATTTGAATCACAAAAATCAAAATTGAAAATATAAAAAGCCCCTTGATCAGGGTCAAATGTTTCTGAATTCGCCCCCACAATCTTTTCCCCATAGTCGCTTACCTCCCCGTAGTTCTTCATTATCGCAACCAATTCGATGAAGAACAATTGTTAACCTATACAAAGCGCTGGTTAATTTAACAACCTAACAGCTTCTCACTAATACCCAGCATAGCAAAAAAGAGCAAGCCCCGACCAGTGTTTGTGGCGGGCTTACTCTAAATTTAAGGCTTTGCGGAATATTCAAGCTAACCAACTATTTCGCGCGACGGCCCTGAAGCGTCATGCGGACCCAGCCAATCAGTGCCGGCAACAGGGAAATCACAATGATGCCGAGCACGACTGCTGAGAAATGCGCCTTGACCACGGGAATATTGCCGAAGAAATACCCGCCGCCACAACAAATAGCCACCCAGGCAATCGCCGCGCTCACGTTATATTTGAGGAAGCGGGAATAAGCCACCTGCGATCCGGCCGCCACAAACGGCACGAACGTCCGAATAATTGGGAGAAAGCGCCCCAGAAAAATGGCAATCGGTCCGTGGCGTTGGAAAAACTTTTCCGATTGCGCCAATCGTTTCCGATTAAGTAACCGGTCAAACCAGGAGTGCCCGCTTAGCGCCATCCCCGTTCGCCGACCCAGATAGAAGTTCAACGAATCCCCGGCAATCGCCGCCACTAAGAACAGCGGCACGAAGAGCCAAATGTGGAGTTGATACACCGGGTTAGCAGCCAAAGCGGCCGCCGCAAATAAGAGAGAATCTCCCGGTAAAAACGGCAAGATCACCGCCCCCGTCTCGATGAAGATAATCGCAAACAAGATGAGGTAGGTCGTGCCACCAAACGTACTGACGAGATTAACAAGGTGACTGTCAATGTGTAACACAAAATCGACGAGGTATCCCATGATTGTGCTCCTTTACTTTTGTTTGGTATGTTTAGCCGTTGGTTGACGCCGGTTGCGCCAATACCAGCTGAGACCAGTGAATCCCAACAGCGACGCGAGGCTGATACCCAGCCCTAAACGGCCGCCTGGCACGTGATAGGTCAACTGGATCCGGTTTTGTCCCGGTTGAATTGGCAGGCCCATTAAGCCATTAACCAGCCGCTGAGCGGTCACCCGTTTGCCATTGACCCGTGCTTGCCAGCCAGTATCGTACGGAATGCTCAGGAATAACTCAGACTTTTGCGCGGATCCCTGAACGTGCCCCGTAAGCTTGGTCTGGAACCGACTCTCTTGGGTTCGCAGCGTTAACTTCTGTTGGCGCACGTCCTGAACCAATTTGGTAAAGTCGCTCTGCCGAAGACTCATGATCTGGGTCTTGTAGAGAGCAACGGGATAGGTGGCTGCAAAGCGACAGGTCAGCAATTGACCCCGCTTGAAGTCCCCTAGCTTGAGTAAGACGGCCTGGCCATTACTATTCGTCGCCGGCTTAATTGACCGGCCGTTGACCTGCATCGTTGCATACTTGGTGCCACCGTTCACGGCCCAAAAGTAGACGGGGCCGGTCGCCGTGGCTCGCATGGTCAACACGTGATGTTCCGGATAAGTCGTCTTCACCCCATGGATGTGCCCCACGTGTTTGACGTGATCACTGACGAGTTTAGCTTGCGCCAGGTACGCCTGTTTTTGCGGTCGAAGTGCCTGCATCAAGGCTTCTTGATTCCGTAACGCATCACTACTCAGTTGCACGGCCGCCAACGCTGGTGAGACGGCAAAGCCCATCCCACTGTAACTGGCCGAGGGCGTGGTCACGGACTGGTTCCCCGTCAGATGGACGGAATCCTTGACTCCGAGCAACAATTCGCTCAGTGGGGTTAACCCCGTCGCGCCAATGCGCCGCACGTTATCACTGAAGAGGCCCAGCTTTTGCAGTGTCTGGCGCGTTTGTTCGTTTAAGGTCGAACTGTACGCCGCCACGCCATGGAAATTAAACAACAGACTATCATTGTAGTTGTTGTAATGGCCCGTGTAAGCCCGGTTAATTAACGTATTGTCATTTTGAACCCGGTAGAGTTGCCCGTCTGGATCATTGACCTGCCCCATTTGTCGGTTCTCGGCCTGATAAGCCGCGGCATAGGCCTGCGCATGACCAAAGGCACTACCGCGCATGGCCAGCATAAAGTTTCCCCCGACCTCGGTGATGACCAGCAAACTAATGAGCCACTTACGCCAAATTTTCTGCGTGGCAAAGATGACCGCAGCCGCTAAGCCAATATACAATACCGACAAGCCAACGCTCGTCCAGTGAATCGTCTGAATGTGCCGATAGTAGGTCGCCAATTTCGCAGAGTGTCCCTGTACGAGTTTCAGCATCCCTTTGATAAATAACGCGCCCACGACCACACTCACAGCCTGTATCGCCGGCAGCCCCCACTGCCAGTGCCGCTTGATTTGTCGCGGCTCCGCTTGCCAGGCAGCAAAGGCCAATTCAACCATGATAAAACTAAGGAAGAAGACATTGCGGAACGGAAACCCAGCCGGCGCCTGCATCATGTGCCAAATTGTATTAAACGTCCGCACCCACATAGCCAGGAACAGTGCCAGCAAAAGCCCCGCTGCCGACCATTTACGTTGCTTCGTGATGCGGGGATGGACAAAGTACGTGAGCACTAACACAACCACGACACTCGACACAAATACGGTCGGTGCGTGCCACAGACGCTGAGAATAGGTCGTGGCCCCCACCCCAAACTGGGAGAAAATTTCCAGGCCGAACTCTGGGACCGGTCGCCAATTGATGGCGCTGGTCGCGGACTTGGCCGTCTGGAGCATCCCAATCCCCGTGGGAATCAAGATCACCGCGGCACTAAGCCCACTGAACATCGCTGTCAGCACAAATTGACTCAGCCGGCCATACCAGTCGGCCGGACGGGTGAGCTCATCGCGTGTCGCCGACCAGTTAACTAGCACGTAAACAAAGTAGAGCGCCGCAAACAGGCACGTCATGTACCCCAAGTAATAGTTGGTCACGATACTGGCCAATAGCCAGCCGAAAAACATCCCCGGACGCTGCTCCCGCACCAAGCGGTCAATACCGCCTGCCACCAATGGTAAAATGATTAAGGAATCTAACCACATGAAGTCAAAGTAATTCACTGCGACAAACCCACAAAAGCTGAATGTCAGCGCAAAAATCACGGTGAGACGTTGGGTCGTCCGGAAATGATGCTGCAAATACCAGGTCATGGTTGCCGCGATGGTCGCAATCTTGGTCATAACAATCAGGCTAGCCGCTATCGGGACCTGTGCCGCACTGAAAAAGACCACAATCAGGTTAAACGGACTCAATAAATAATAGGCCACCGTGGGAACCACGACGCTCCCTAATGATTGTGAGAACGAATATAAATGAAAGACCTGATACTTTAAGGCGTGTTGCATGGCGGTTAATAGCGGAATGTATTGGGTCCCCATATCGCTCATCAACAGACTATGCGGTCCAAATGGCACCACGCCTGCGTGCAGGAAGACCCCCGAAACGATTGCCAGTGCCAGTAGCCACGCAATCCCGGTATTTTGCCAAACTTTTTTTGCCGATAATGCTGCCATGTTGCCACCTCATCCTTACTCTTTAACCAAATTTTTTTGCCGCTTGTGGACGACCCATTCTCGTACACTGATCATTTCTAACCACCAGCCATTAGCTAAGAGGACGCTCCCCAGAACGTCGCTCGGATAGTGTGCCCGCAGGCCCAATCGCGCCAACAATACCCCGATGACGCCAAGAATAATCAAGGCCGTCACCCACCAGAAAACAGCGTTGCCCTTTAGAAACCGGTGCAATAGCGTAATCAGCATTGCGGCCAGTAACACCGTGCCAAAGACGTGCCCACTAGGAAAGCTAAAACCGGTATCCGCGACGACCTGATGCAGCGGTCGTAGCCGACCAACCAGCTGCTTGATCACCAGTAGCAGGCCATCCCCACCGATAACGCCCAACAGGGTGACCCCTGCCCAGCTGTGCTGCCGAATGCGCCAGAGGAAGAGCGCCAAGACTACCGCCAGGCCACTCATGACCAGTGGACTCCCAAATAGCGTCAACCATTCCCAGACCCGAACGTGCTGACCCAGTGCACTGGCACTAAAACTAGTCAACCACTGTTGATCTAAGCGCATCAACGGCGCAAATTGTGTTTTAACCAAAATGGCCAAAATCAGAAATAGTCCCAAGCAGCCAAACGCGGCCTGCTGATTCTTTTGTCTAATCATGTTCTCCTCCTACCGTTTATCCTTGATCAAGTATTGGGGCCGGTGCTTCGTTTCTAAATAGATTCGCCCAATATACTTGCCTAGAATCCCCAAGCACAGAAGCTGGAGACCGCCTAACATTAAAATAATGGCGACCAGTGAGGGCCACCCCGCCGTTGGATTACCAAACAATAGCGCCCGTCCCACAATCCAAATCATCGCCAGGATGGCGCCGATAAAGGACAGGCCGCCCAGCTAAGATGCGATGGCCAGGGGAACCTCTGAATAGTCCATGATGCCTTCTAAGGAATAATCCAATAATTGCCGCATGGACCAATGCGTTTTCCCAGCAACCCGGTCCTGATGCCGAAAACTCAGGTATTTCGTCTTGAAGCCGACCCAACTGAAGATGCCCTTAGAGAACCGGTTGACCTCTGGCATCTCGATAATGGCTTGCACCACGGACCGGCGCATCAACCGGTAATCTCGGGCCCCAGGGACGATTTTTACCTGGGAGATGCCATTGATTACATGGTAGAAGGCCGATGATAGTTTCGACCGCAACCAGGGTTCGCCTTGCCGGTCGGCGCGCTTCGTAGCAACCACGTCGACGTCCGTTTCCACTAACATCTGAATCATCGTCGGCAACAGCTCCGGTGGGTCCTGCAAATCCGCGTCCATCACTGCGACGTAATCCCCTTGCGCAGCCATTAACCCCGCCAATAAAGCGGCTTCCTTGCCAAAGTTCCGGGAAAAATTCACGTAATGCACGGCCTCTGGATTTGTTGCGTGGAGATATTGAATTTGTTGTAACGTCTCATCACTTGACCCATCATTCACGAACCAATACTCCCATTGAAATTGATCCCGGTGACGATTAAAATCGGTCATAATTTGTTCCACACGTTTATAAAATAATGGTAAACTCTCTTGTTCGTTATAACTAGGCACGACAATTGAAATGAGCTGCATCTGACACCCTCCTTTGCACAAAAAAGCACTTAACTCTCATGGCAGTTGATAAGTCCATGATAGTTAAGTGCCGCAAAATCTAATATAGGTCGCAAAAGAGATTAATCTGAGAGTTTATCAGAATTGGGTTGGCTCAGCGGAAACGCCACGATAAACTGGCTCCCCTGTGGGTGGTTATCCTGGACCGTAATGGTCGCCCGATTCAAAACCACCAGCTGGGCCACAATCGCTAACCCCAGCCCGGTCCCGCCAATCTGCCGGGTACGCGCAGAATCTACGCGATAAAACCGTTCGAAGATGTGGGACTTGTCTACATCCGCAATCCCCAGTCCGTGATCAACCACCTGCAATTGAACCGCCGTAGCCGTCTTGACCAAGCGCACCGTAATCGGCTGATCCACCGGCGAGTACTTGCCAGCGTTATCTAGCAACGCTGCCACAATCTGTTGCACACTTTCAGCGTTGCCATAAATCACGGTCGACACGACGCCGTCCACCTCTAACGGCTGCTTCAGCACCGTGCGTTCTTCCTCGACCGTCTCATTTAACGCCTCAGCCAAATCGAAATAATCTAGTTGCAGCGTTCCCCGGTCGGCCCGCGACAGTGTCAGCAAGCTGTTCACCAATTTTTGCATGCGCTGCGATTCGTCATCAATAAACTTGACGGATCGGGGGATGATCTCTGGATGCTCGGCCCCACGCCGTTCAATCAGGCGCACGTGCCCGCGAATAGCCGCAATTGGCGTTCGTAGCTCGTGGGCCGCATTGGAAATGAATTCCCGTTCCTGACTGGCGTGGTCGTTAATCGTGGTCAATAAGGTATTGAAGCTGTGGGCCAGTTCGGTCACTTCACTAGGCTGGGCCGGCACTGGCAAAATGGCCTTGGTCGTCCGCACCTGAGACTGTTCCTGTGCGGCCACATTCAGACTCGCTAACGGCTTCGTAATTTTTCTGGCCGTCAACCGGATGTACAGCCAGCCAATCATCACCGTCAGGATCATAATAATCACGACGACCAGAATGACTGATAACAAGACGTTCGTAATCGGCCGTAGGCTCAGCCAAATTTCCGACCGAATACCTAACCGGACGCCTGACCGGTAATAGGTAAAACCGTAACCCGGCGTGTACGCCACCGCAGAAAAGATGGGCATTTGATAGTGTCTAGCGCGGATAAATTTTTGCGTGTTGGGGGAATAGAAGGTCGCGGGGGCCTCCCCAATCTTGCTGTTATAGACTCGGACCATCGTATTTTTCGTGTTGATCGAACTGTTCTTCCGCCAGTGATTCCAATCCGGTTTGTCATCGATGATCGACCGTTTAAGACTCGCCATCAGCTCGACGGAGGACTGTTCGCTCTGCTTGACCAGCTGATAACCGACCGTGGTCACAATCGTGCCTCCCATGAGAATGATCACCAGCACCAACATCCAGATAAACCGGTGCTGAATCTCTTGAGCCGTCGATACGCGACGCTTTTTTCTTGCCATCGCCATCACCCACGGTAGTCAGCTGACAACACATAGCCCAAGCCACGGACCGTGTGAATCAGGGGCTGACTTTCTTCTTCGTTCAGCTTATGCCGCAAATACCGGACGTACACGTCCACCACGTTGGGTTGTCCTTCGAAATCAACACCCCAAACAGCATCTAACAACTCATCCCGGGTCATGGTTTGCCCGGCATTTTTCATCAAGCAGAGCAATAATTCATACTCTCGTTGGGTCAATTGGACCAGTCGGCCATTACGTTGAACCTGCCGCGCCCGCATATCTAGCGTGACATCCGCCACATGTAGCTGACTTTCCGTGGTCGTCTGGTGCTGCTGATGTCGTAAAATAACCCGGATACGGGCCAACAGTTCCTCAATTTCAAAGGGCTTCGTGATGTAATCATCCGCCCCCGTATCCAGCCCAGCAACCTTATCCCCCACATAATCACGGGCCGTCATCATGATGACCGGTAAGCTGTCATGCCGGCGAATCCGGCGCAAGACGCCAAGACCATCCAATTCCGGCAACATCCAATCCAGCAAGATCAAATCCAACTGACCCCGATTAGATTCATAAAGCTCTAAGGCCCGTTTGCCGTCCATCGCGTTTAACACCGTATAATCTTCAAATTGTAATTCAGTGGTCAGCGACGCCAACAACGCTTCGTCGTCTTCCACAATTAAAATAGTCCCAGCCATCTACTCACTCCGTTCAAATTAACTTCTTCCTTAGCTTAATCATTTCGCCCCCAAAAAGCTATTGGACCGTCTCAAACATAAGAAGAAATTAACCGACCAGTGGCACGGTGATCTAGCCGGTTCTCAAAATTTGGGCGCAAAAAAACCGTCACCCGAGGGCAACGGTTTTTCATTTCGTAAGTGAAGATGATTACTTAAGAGTAACCACACCACCAACGGCTTCAAGCTTTTCCTTGATGTCGTTGGCTTCGTCTTCAGTAGCGCCTTCCTTGATGACAGATGGTACGTTGTCAACGAGGCCCTTAGCGTCCTTCAAACCTAAACCAGTGATTTCACGGACAGCCTTGATGGCCTTAACCTTGGCGTCACCAGATTCAGTTAATTCAACGTCGAATGAATCCTTGGCAGCAGCGTCGCCACCAGCAGCACCGGCTGCAGCAACTGGTGCAGCAGCAGAAACGCCGAATTCGTCTTCGATACCCTTAACTAAGTCGTTAAGGTCAGTAATGGATGCTTCTTTAAGAGAAGCGATGATAGCATCTTTATCAAAAGCCATGTTATTTTCCTCCAATAATTGGGTTTTATTTTTTATGGTTCAAATTGAATCAGGGACTTAGGCTGCATCGCCTGCGTCACCCTTTTCAGCAATAGCCTTAACGGCGTAAGCCACGTTCCGTACTGGTGCTTGTAAGACATTAGCCAGCATAGAGAGCAGGTCTTCACGACTAGGCAAGCTTGCGTAAGTGTTGATTTCGTCAACGGAGACAATCTTGTCTTCGATGAAACCACCCTTGATTTCAAGGTCGTCAACGCTGTCAGCAAACTTCTTCAAAACTTTAGCTGGGGCAATTGCATCATCGTTAGAGAATGCAACGGCAGTAGGGCCTGCAAAGAGATCGTTAAGATCACTGTAGCCAGCCTTTTCAGCAGCCCGAACCAAAATTTTGTTCTTGATAACGTTCATTTGAACGCCGGCGTCACGCAATTGCTTCCGTAAGTCAGTTGCTTCTTCAACAGTTAAACCACGGTAGTCAACGACGATAGCACTGGTGGCGTTGTTGAATTTTTCAACAACCTCATCAACCTTTTTAGCTTTAATTGCAATAGCTTGTTCACTCAAATTAATTCACCTCCCGGAGTAGTTTGGTGGGATAAAAAAATCCCCATGTCACCAAGACATAAGGAGTCAAAAGTTTAAGTAAACTTCTTCCTCGGCAGGAAATTAAGACCATTAGGCCACCTGAGTCTTAGGTAGATCTATTAAATACAACTTCAATAGCATACAATACTTCAGCATCACTGTCAACGTATTGCAGGGGATTTTTTTAATTTAAAATTTAACTTAGGCTAATAAAGAAGCCAAGTCAACGTCGACACTAGGGCCGAACGTTGAAGCGATTGAAACGTGTTGAACGTAAGTCCCACGCACAGCGGCTGGGCGGATACGTGCAATCGTTTCGGCAATGGTCTTCAAGTTGCCGGCAAGCTTGTCAGCGTCAAAGGAAACCTTACCAAATGGAACAGCAACGTTACCGTCCCGGTCAGTCCGGTAAGTAACTTGCCCGTTCTTAGCATCGGAAACAGCCTTTTCGACGTTCATCGTAACAGTCCCCGTCTTAGGGTTAGGCATTAAGCCCTTAGGTCCTAAGACCCGACCTAAACGACCAACTTGGGCCATCATGTCTGGCGTTGCAATCGCAACGTCAAAGTCCAACCAGCCGTCTTGGATGCGTTCTACTAAGTCTTGTTCGCCAACAACGTCAGCACCGGCAGCTTCTGCAGCCTTAGCTTGGTCACCCTTAGCGAATACGATTACCGTGGTTTCCTTACCGGTACCATTTGGTAATACTAATGCGCCACGGAGTTGTTGGTCCGCTTGCTTTGTATCAACGTTAAGCTTGAAGGCAACTTCAACAGTTGCATCGAACTTAGCGAAATCCATCTTCTTAACTAAATCAATCGCGTCGCCCATGCCGTAGACCTTGTCAGCCTCGACCATTTTAGCAGCGTCTTGATAATTCTTACCTCGTTTGTGAGCCATTTTTGTGTATTCCTCCTTGCAAATGTGGTTGTAACGGATAAACCTCCCACTTGACACATTTCATTTTCGTGAAGTGTCCGACTATCCGAAAACTGAGCTTAACCTTCGACCGTGAAGCCCATGCTCCGGGCAGTACCTTCAATCATGCGCATAGCTGCTTCAACATCAGCTGCGTTTAGATCTTGCATTTTAGTTTCAGCGATTTGCTTAACTTGATCCTTGGTTACCGTAGCAACCTTTTTCGTGTTAGGTTCGCCAGAACCGCTTTCAACACCAGCGGCCTTCTTCAACAGCGTTGCTGCTGGAGGAGTCTTAGTGATGAAATCAAAGGAACGATCTTCATAGACACTGATCACAACAGGAATGATCATACCAGCTTGGTCAGCGGTACGAGCGTTGAATTCCTTAGTGAAGCCCATGATGTTGATACCTGCTTGACCTAAAGCTGGTCCAACTGGGGGAGCTGGGGTTGCTTTACCCGCAGGAATTTGTAATTTAACGACATTAGCTACTTTTTTAGCCACGAGACAATACCTCCTTGAGTCCGTGTGTGGTAAGTGGGGCTGTTAGTTTGCCCCTCCCACTTTGTACATATGCGTCACGCATACCTGAGAATCATACCACACTTTACTAATCACAACAAGTTCTTTTTGAATTAGCCTAAGATCGGGTCGACTTGGTCAAAGTTCAGTTCAGTACTGGTTTCCCGGCCGAACATGTCGATGTTAACCTTCAACTTCATCTTTTCGTCATCGACTTCGGTAATCTTACCGACTAAGCCACTGAAGGCACCGTCGACAATGGTTACGGAATCGCCAGGCGCAACGTCCAGGTCGGCGTGACGGGCAGAAATCCCGACACGACGTAAGATCCGTTCCACTTCATCAGGTAATAGTGGCGTTGGCTTACTACCTTGCCCATGGGAACCCAAGAACCCGGTAACCCCAGGCGTGTTCCGAACGATGTACCAAGCTTGGTCACTCATGACCATTTCAACTAAGACGTAGCCAGGGAAAGTCTTTTCCATTGAGACCTTGTCCTTACCATTCTTAACTTCGTGTTCCTCTTCTTCGGGCACGACAACGCGGAAAATGTTGTCTTGCATCCCCATTGATTCGGACCGTGATTCCAAGTTCGCCATAACTTTGTTCTCGTAACCTGCGTAGGTATGCAGAACGTACCATTGCTTTTCAGCTGACTCAACCATGTTTGGTGCACTCCTTTAATTTTCATTGACTTTTCGGGCAAAATAAAAAAACTCCGCATACACGAAGTTCCCTGTTACCAACTAATATAGCATATTTTAAGTGATTTGACCACCGACAATTCCGATTAGGAAAGGAACTTTAAGCCGTATTGCACGACCCAGTCGACGACCGCAAAGAAGATTGCGAACAGGACAGAAATGCCGACCACAGTGCCCGTGTCGTGACGAGTCTGCTTAACGCCGGGCCAAGAAACTTGTTTCATTTCGGCACCGACCGATTTGAAGAAACGGAATAAACGCATGGTGTTGCCTCCCTAAAATTAATGTTTGTCGTGATTATCAGTCAAATTAACGGGTTTCCCGGTGTAACGTGTGCTTGCCACAGTACTTACAATACTTCATAACCTCAAGTCGTTGTGTCCGTGTTGCACTCGCAGTGATGGTGTAATTCCGCGACCCGCAAACTGAACAGGCCAGGGCAATTTTCCGTTGAGCCATCTTTCCACCACCTTTATTTTTATCCAATCCAACTCATACTGTAGTAGCTTACCATCCTTTGCCCCTGCCGTCAATCATTCGGCGAGGACTTGTCGCAGCTTCGCCTGTCCCCGGTGGCAAGCGCCCCGCACCTGCTGATCACTCAGCTGATACTGTTGGCTAATACTCGCCAGCGTCTGTCCCAGCAGTAGCCCGGTAAACACCGTGTGCTCGATTCCCGAAAGCCTGGGCAACACCTGATAAATGGCCTCCTTGGTCTCCAGCTGTTCCCGCAATAACCAGTGGTGATCTGGCACCGTATCCGCAATGTACTCGGCTTCCGTTTCAATCGACATGGCGTTGCGGGTCATTTGCCGTTTGAGGGCCTGGGCTTGGCGAATCAAGTCGAAAATCCGGTGGGCCAAGCGGAGTCGGTAGTAAGCCCCAAAGCTACGCAGTCGTTGGCTCTCAAACCGTCGAACCGTTTCACACATCACTAGCAGGGCCTCCTGTTCCCAATCCCCCTGCTCAAATTCTGGGATAAAATACTGGTTCTGCAGTCGCTGCAAGACGGGTCGGTAACGTTCAAACAAAACGGGCAACGCGGGTGAATCCAGGCTCTGATGGAGCAATTCGATTAACGCATGGTCGGATAAGTCAGACACGGGTAACGCCTCCCCTTAGGTAATAACTTAAGTCTAAAGGAGCCCCGCCACGTGCCATAGCGAACGAACGTTTTCTGCGCAATTTATTTTGTTATGCAATCGATTTTCTGGCCAAATAAAAATGGTGCGAGCCCATCAAGCACCCACACCATCCCCCACAATTGAGGCTTACGGTTTCTTTTTTCGTTTTGGCTTGGCCATCATCTGGTCGCGAAGCTTTTCCAACTTGTACAGCTGTTGGTCATTCCACGGCGACTTGCGCACGATACCCTTGTCCGCAAACTCACGGGCGGTCTGTTTCACTTCGTTTTGCGCCCGCTCGATGTCCGTCAACAGTTCCCCGGCTGGAATTCGCAGGGCCCCCTCCGAAAAGATGGTCCACTGCTCTGCCTGGTCACTGGTGGCAACGGTCACCTGTGTGAACCGCGTCTGCCGTTCCTTCGCTAATTTTTCAATATAGCTGTCGGCGGTCTCATCACGGTTCGTCCAGACGACCTCCAAATCAAACTGCTTATAGCTCTTGGAAATGCCGGGCACGTACATGGCATCAAACACCACCGTGATCTTGGCATCCCGCAACTTTTTATAGTTGGCCAGCATGTTCAACAGCTCATCCCGCGCTTCTGGTAACCGGTCCGTTAACTTCAGCCGGTTGAGTTTGGGCCAGTTGCCGATCATGTTGTAGGCATCGACAATTAAAATGTCTTCTTTCATTACAACTTACCCCTCGCTCGTCACCGTTCCTTAGTGTTGAACCGGGTGCCGTGAACTGAATCCTTGATACATCAACAGTCCCGCAGCGACACTCGCGTTCAAGCTCTGCACTTCACCCACCATGGGGATCGTTAACATTTGGTCGACGGTTTCCTTCAGAAGACGGGAAATGCCCTTGCCTTCGTTCCCGATGATCAGGGCACTGGCGCCCTTAGCGTTCCAGTCCCGGTAGTCGGTCCCGGCCATGTCGGTCCCAAAGACCCAGACACCGCGGTCCTTCAGGTCATGCACGGTGTTGACCAGGTTGGTCACCCGGGCAACGGGCACGCGTTCGATGGCACCGGTCGAGGTCTTGGCGACGACTGATGTCAACCCCACGGCCCGGCGCTTAGGGATAATCACCCCGTGCACACCACTGGCATCGGCCGTCCGTAAGATAGACCCCAAGTTATGGGGATCTTCAACGCCGTCTAGAATCAAGAAGAAGGGCTCTTCGCCGGCCTTTTTGGCGTTGGCGAAGAGGTCATCAACCGTGGCGTATTCAAACGCGGCCACCCCTAGTGCGACCCCTTGGTGATTTTGGTGGTCGGTTAAGAGGTCCAACTTTTGCTTAGGCACTTCGGAAATCACTAAGTGTCGCTTCTTGGCCAATTGGCGAATTTCGTCAATGGCCTCAGCCTTTAAGCCACTTTGGAGAAAGA
Organism: Levilactobacillus sp. FUA 3915; assembly: GCF_044053135.1. Classification (NCBI taxonomy): domain Bacteria; kingdom Bacillati; phylum Bacillota; class Bacilli; order Lactobacillales; family Lactobacillaceae; genus Levilactobacillus; species Levilactobacillus sp. FUA 3915. The sequence goes on from NZ_CP168704.1 coordinate 345,862, forward strand.
CCTTGTTAATTGTTTGTTGACTCCGCAATGCGGCGACGGCTGGGTGCCGGCCAATCACGAAATCGTTACTGGTTTCGGTATTTGCTTGTTCTGTCATTATTCAGTCCGCCCCGCTTCTACTTGTTCAATGCACCATTGGCCGAGTTCATCCACGCGGTCCTGCCGCCCACTCAAGGCCAGGTAGCCCATTAAGGCTTCAAAACCGGTTGAGATTCGGTAGGTCACAACGTCCGTGTTCTTGGCGTGGGTGTAGCTCTTGGCGTTACGCCCGCGTTTGAACATGGTCCACTCGTCCTCACTTAAAATGCCGTCTTGTTCCATTAGGCTGATCAAGGCTGCTTGGGCCTTGGCCGACACGTAATGGGTGGCTTTCTTTTGTAAATGATTAGGCTTGGCTAAGCCTTCCGCAATCAGGTGCCGCCGTATGATGACTTCATAGGAAGCATCGCCCATGTAGGCCAGTGCCACCCCATTCAGTTGTTGATAATCTACTGTCGCTGTCATTAATTTTCCTTTCGCCAACGCGTCCCTTGGGGCGTGTCTTCCAAAATAATTCCTTGGTTCTTCAATTGTTCTCTGATTTCATCGCTGCGTTCAAAGTTCCGGGCCTTCCGGGCAGCTAAGCGTTCATCGATCAAGGCTTGAATCCCTTCGTCGCCTAGACTCGTGGCCTCGGCCAACTTCACGCCAAAGACACTGAGCAGGTCAGCCAACGTCTGACGCATGAATTCTAGCGTCCCAGCAAAAACCACGGGCCGTTCCGCATAAACGTTGCCCAGACGAGACAGCTCAAAGACTTCGGCCACCCCATTTTGCACGTTAAAATCATCATCCATGGCATCAATATAGTCGGCAACAATTTGCCGGGTTTCCTGTTCAACCTTAGGATCATTGCCGTCTTCGGCATCCTTCAGTCGGTAACCCATGTTGTTGTACGCCGTCTGGAGCCGTTCCAGGTTGCGTTCCGCCGTATCCAGGTTCTGTTGCGTGTACTGGATAGGCCGACGATACTGGGTCGTTGCCATGAAGAAGCGCAACGTCTGGGGATCCACGGTCTTCAAAATATCATGGACCGTGACGAAATTACCGAGCGACTTGCTCATCTTTTCGTCATCATCGCCCACCGTGACGAAACCGTTGTGCATCCAGTAATGAACAAAGGTTTTGCCAGTCTTGGCTTCACTCTGCGCAATTTCATTTTGATGATGAGGGAAGATCAAGTCCTCGCCACCACCATGAATATCGAAGGTATCGCCCAGGTAGTGCGTCGACATGACCGAGCACTCAATGTGCCAGCCCGGCCGACCGGCGCCCCAAGGAGATGGCCAGGAGATTTCGCCCGGCTTAGCACCCTTCCACAGGGCAAAGTCGACGGGATCTTCCTTGCGGGCGGTCTCCTCATCATTGGTATGCTGAGAAGCCCCCTCTTCCAGGTCATCCAGGTTCAAATGGGCCAATTCGCCGTAATGGGCAAACTTATGTGCCCGATAATAGACGTCCCCATCAACCGGATAGGCGTAGCCCTTATCGATCAAGTCCTGAACAAAGGCCACAATCTCAGTGATGTGGTCGGTTGCCCGAGGATTGACCGTGGCGGGTTCCACGTTCAAAGCTGCCGTGTCTTCCTTAAAGGCCGCAATAAACTTGTCCCCCAATTCAGGCACGGTAACGCCTTCTTTGCGGGCTTCATTGATCATTTTATCATCGACGTCCGTGAAGTTAGACACGTAGGTCACTTGATAGCCCCGATACTCAAAGTACCGTCGAATCGTATCAAAGGCAATGGCACTCCGCGCATTCCCAATATGAATGTAATTGTAAACGGTTGGGCCACACACGTACATGTTGACCACTCCCGGGGTAATCGGTTCGAATGTTTCTTTCTGGCGAGTCATGGTATTAAAAACTTTGAGCATGCCGAAGCTCCTTTCACGTCATTAGTTGAATTATAGGTTAAATTAATCCTGCTGGCGGCTAGTTACCTGTGCCCCCGATCAGGCTGACATCGACGCGACGAATTGACACGCCGACGAGACCCTTTAAATCAGGCAAACCAAGCAGGACCAAATGAGTTAGCTCCATTGTAGCATATTCACCCGATAACAAAGAAGCCGAATGAGCGCCAATTGGCCCTCATCCGGCTTCTTTACCAAATCATTAGCCTTCTAATTGTGCTAAGGTCTGGTGAATGTGTTCTAAGGCGGTTTCCCGTCCAACTAATTCGATGGATTCTGGTAATTCTGGTCCGTGCATTTCGTGGGTCACGGCAATTCGGATTGGCATCCAAAGTTGACGACCCTTAATGCCGGTCTTAGCTTGAACGGCCTTGATCACGTGGAAGATTTCTACGGAATCAAAGAGGTCGAGCTTTTCAATTTGGGCAGCGAATTCCTTCAAAACGACGGGTGCCGTTTCGTTGTTGATTTCGTCAAAGGCTTCACCACTGACTTGTTCGGGTTCTTCAAAGAAGACCGAAGCCATGTCATTGATTTGGGCCATGTAACTCATTTGTCGCTTGTACAAATTGATTAATTGACGCGCCCATTCCAACTTCATGTTGTCTGGGTTAGCAGGAATGTTGCCGGCCTTGATCAATTGCTTCAAGGCCAAGTCCATGATGGTGCTGTCATCAGCATCCTTCACGTAACGGTTGTTCAACCATTCCAGCTTGTCGCTATCAAAGGTGGCTGGTGAAGAGCTCAAACGCGTTTCATCATACATCTTGATAAATTGCTTGCGGTTAAAGATTTCATCTTCACCGACTGGAGACCAGCCCAACAACAGAATGAAGTTGAACATGGCTTCTGGTAAGTAACCCAGGTCGCGGTATTGTTCGATGAATTGTAAGACAGATTCGTCACGCTTGGACAGCTTCTTACCGGTGTCCTTGCTGATGATCAGGCTCATGTGGCCAAACTTTGGGGCTTCCCAGCCGAATGCTTGGTAGATCATCAATTGTTTTGGCGTGTTGGCAACGTGGTCATCGCCCCGGAAGACGTGGCTGATGGCCATCTTGTGGTCGTCAACGACAACGGCAAAGTTGTAGGTTGGCATCCCATCGCGCTTGGCGATAACAAAGTCCCCACCAATGGTGTCGGAGTTAAAGGCCACGTGACCCTTAACCATGTCGTCCCATTCAAAGACTTCATCCTTGGGTACGCGGAAACGAATAACAGGCTTCAAGCCCTTAGCCTTAGCGGCGTCAATGGCAGCTTGCTTTTCTTCTTCGTTCATCCCAGCATATTCGTATTCGTAATGTGGCATTTCCTTACGTGCCTTTTGGGCTTCACGGTCGGCAGTTAATTCATCTTCCGTCCGGTATGATTCGTAAGCTTTGCCTTCGTCCAACAATTGTTGGATGAGTGGCGTGTAAATGTCGCGGCGTTCAGACTGACGGTAAGGACCGTAGTCGCCACCGACGTCAGGACCTTCGTCCCAATCCAAACCGAGCCACTTCAAGTTTTCTAATTGGCTCCGTTCACCGTCAGCGATGTTCCGTTTCGTATCCGTATCCTCGATCCGAATGATGAACTTACCCTTGTTGTGACGGGCAAATAAATAGTTAAAAATGGCCGTCCGGGCATTACCAATATGCAAATGACCGGTTGGGCTCGGAGCGTACCGAACCCGAATTGAATTTTTCGCCAAAACGTTTGCGCCTCTTTCTAAATTTTATTACGTTAATTTGGTGAAACCTCGTCATAATTTTATGACGCAATGCTTTAATTCTACAATGCCGTCGCGGAAAAATAAAGGCGTGAGCCTCAATCCTTTCCAGAAATGTGAAATTGTCTAGTCCATTACCGTGAACGTTTCACGTTTTTGGACTCGTTAGACCCCTTCTTACCGGCATCGGCTTGTTCTTCAATGTTCTTGCTAGAATGCAGTGGCTTGGCAAAAATCATTCGCCCAGCATCCGTTTGAATGGCACTGGTGACCACAACATCCAGTTGTTTGTTGATAAAGTACCGCCCGTCTTCGACCACGACCATCGTGCCGTCGTCGAGGTAAGCGACCCCTTGTTGGCGTTCCGTCCCGTTCTTCACGACCATTACGTGGAGGTTTTCTCCAGGAATGACGCGTGGCTTCAGGGCGTTAGCTAAGGAGTTAATGTTCAGCACCTGAACATTTTGGAACTGGATGACCTTGTTCAAGTTGTAATCATTGGTGACGATGACCCCGCCGTTTTGCTTGGCCAACGCAATCAACTTGCTATCCACCTCAGGAATGTCTTCGAAGTCGCCTTCGTACATTTCAATTGGCATGATATGTTCATTTTGCAACTTGTTCAGGATATCTAATCCCCGGCGACCACGAACCCGTTTGATTGAATCGCTAGAATCCGCGATGTACTGGAGTTCGTAGAGCACGAAGTTCGGCACCAGTAACGTGCCTTCCAGGAAACCCGTCTTGGCTAAATCATAGATCCGCCCATCGATTAAGATGTTGGTATCCAAGATTTTGTAGTGATGGAAATTAGGTTCCGTTTCCTTGTCCAAGACCTTCTTGTCGGCCTCTTCCTCAGCCTTTTTCCCGCGGGATTGGAACAGCTTACGCCACTCCTCCAGCCGAATCTTGCTGAGCCGAGCCCCGATACGGAATCCAAAGTAACCGAACAACAACATCAGAATCCACGGAATCACCGTGCCAATGAAAAATGACGGCACGTGGAATAGAAACTGCGAAATCAGCAGCGCCAAGGCCAGACCGACAATGGTCAGCAGGCTACCGAAGATAATGGTCATCGGATTTTGCTTGTTCAGGTACGTTTCAATGCGGTTGATCAGTCGGAGAATCACGCCCGCGAAGAGGACTCCAAGAATAAGGAAAATAATGGCACCAAGCAAAATATCCACGATAACGTTGTTCAGTAACCGACTGGTCACCCCCATCAGTAGCCAGAGTCGGGAGAAGTAAGCGGCTCCCATGACCCCACCTAAGATGGCGAAAATAATTAACACAACCGTTTTTTTACGCATATTTGTTCACCTCCCTTCAAAGGTCCCTGTCGCTTACACGCCGAGGGCTAATTTTAACGCTTGCCGCAAAGTGGAGACCCCAACGACATCAATACCCTTGGGCGCCGTCCAACCTTGGAGGTTATTCTTAGGAACAAAAATTCGTTTGAAACCGAGCTTCTTGGCTTCGGCCACCCGGGATTCAATCCGGTTGACCCGGCGAATTTCACCAGTCAAACCGACTTCACCCACGAAGCAGTCCGTTGGTGCCGTGGCCGTATCGCGATAGCTGGAGGCAATGGACAAGGCGATGGCCAAGTCAATCGCTGGTTCATCCAGCTTAACCCCACCAGCCGCCTTCAAGAAGGCATCCTGGTTCTGGAGCATCAGGTTGGCCCGTTTTTCCAGAACCGCCATCAACAAGGCTACTCGGTTACGATCCAAGCCGCTGGAGGTCCGCTGGGCATTTCCGAAGACTGAAGGTGAAATCAAGGCCTGAACTTCGACCAGAATTGGCCGCGTCCCTTCCATTGAAACCACAATAGCGGAACCCGTCGCATCCTTGAGCCGTTCCTCCAGGAAGATTTCCGACGGGTTGGCGACCTCGTACAGGCCACCCTCGCGCATTTCAAAAATCCCCAGTTCATTGGTTGAGCCGAAACGGTTCTTGACCGCCCGCAGAATCCGGTAAGTGTGGTGCAGGTCTCCTTCAAAGTAGAGCACGGTATCCACCATGTGCTCCAAAATCTTAGGACCGGCAATCGCGCCACCCTTGGTCACGTGACCCACCACAAAAATCGTAATGTTATTGGTCTTGGCAATCTGCATCAGTTCACCAGTGACGGCCCGAATTTGTGAAACGGAACCAATGGCGGACTCAATACCCGGTGCCTGCATGGTTTGGACGGAGTCAATCACCACATAATCCGGCTGCATCTGCTCGATGTTGGCCCGGATGCTAGCCATGTCCGTCTCGGGATAGAGGTAGAGGTTATCGCTGTTGACGACTAATCGGTCGGCCCGCATCTTGATCTGTGAGGCACTTTCTTCACCGGAAACGTACAGCACCTTACCACCGGTCTCACTCAGTTGGCCAGAGACCTGCAGGAGCAACGTGGACTTCCCGATACCGGGGTCCCCACCAATTAAGATGAGAGAACCGGCCACGATACCGCCACCCAAGACCCGGTTGAGCTCTTCCATCTTGGTCTTGGTTCGAGCCTCTGAGGAATGCTTGATGTCCTTCATTAATTGGGGATGAGATTGTTCGCTACCTACCGCAGTCCGCGTTGACTGAGGCTTAGCCTTTGCGGCCGTAGGTGTGACAACTTCTTCCATCATGGTATTCCACTCACCACAGTTCGGGCAACGCCCGAGATAACGCGGTGAACTATAATCACAATTTTGACATACGTAAGTCGTTCTTGGTTTAGCCACGGAGATCCCCCTTTTTCTTAGTCTGAATACCTATATTTTAGCATATCTAGCGGGTAATCCCCCACTAGTCTATCAGCGTCAATTGTAAAGTTTTAGTTACGGTCAGACGACCCAAATCCACCGGTCCGCTGTTGTTGCGGCGCCTGCTCATCATCAGCCAACAAATACGGCATGAACAGGCCCTGCGCAATCCGTTGGCCCTTCTTGATGACCTGGTCCTTTAACCCAACATTGATTAACTGGACGAAGATTTCGCCCTCGTTCTTTTCATTATTGTAGTAATCCGCGTCAATCACCCCAATACCATTTGGTAAAATTAGGTTGTGCTTCAACGGACTGCTGGACCGGTTGGCCAGGATCAAGACCTCGCCTGGTTGCATGTAGGCCTTAACACCTGTTGGTACCAGCCAGGGCTTCAGGTCGCTTTGACCGGCCAGTAATTCATCGGTCGTCAGCTCATTCTGGTGCCGGAGTCGCTTAAACGCGTGGAGCAAGTCGTGCCGCCAAATGGATGGCAGGGTAAAGTCTGCTGCACACTCAAAATCGTAGCCAGCCGCCTGCTGGGTGGTTCGGTACGGCAGTTTTAGTCCTTGGTTGGCGTACTTGCTGACAATTTCAAATCCTCGTTGCATGTCAAAACACTCCTTTGATAGTCTTTTATCCTTGCTTTTATGCGAGTTTAGCTTTCATTGCGCCTCCGGGCTGGTGAAAATGGACCGTGACGCTGTGGGCGCACGTCTGGAGCCAAAGGACGGTCTCCAGACTTACTTTGAGCCGAAAACCACGTCTCAAAGATAGCAGTTACCTAAGCGGGAGACCCGCTAAGGTAACTCCCACGGCTGAGTCCATTTTCACCAGCCCTGCGGCTTACATTGGCTTAGCCCGTATTCAACTAGTCCATCTGCCACTGTCTTCCACCCATCATCTCAATCAACCTGATAACGGCTAGAGCAACGGAGAACTTCATCGATATATCCCTGTCTCTTGATTCAACGACTTTTACACAGATGGCAGCCAGCTAATTTCTGATTGGCCTAGTTACCGTGAGTTATTAATTTTACCATTTACACCAGCATTCGCAACGATTATATCCGAACTAGCAGGGCGAATTGGTCGAGCGCCTTTCTTTAGCTATTAGGTTTTCTGATTTAGACACTATAGACATGCCAATTCGACCATCCCCGCAATGCCTACTTTAGTGTAAGCAACCTCCCCCGGGATTACCAGCAAAAGTCTGGCCAGCGCCAAACTTTTTTGCCGGGGAAAAGGAGTTGACATTGACCGGCCGATAGAACAGAATTAGAGGCGAGACTGGTCATGAAAGGAGTTTACCCATGACGATTACGGAACAACCCGGGCAATTGCAGATTACCCAAGACGAGCAGCTGCTGGCAAGCCTACACTACCTGTGTTTGAGCGACACCAGCTGGGTGCTTGAACAAATCTTTGTCCGCCCATCACAGTCCGCCACGACGCTAGCTGACCAGCTGATAAATCGTTTTACCCAACTGGCAACGACCGCGAACGTGACGGTTAAACTGCTTGATCCGTACGCCAAACGGTACTTCAGCCAGCACCCCGAGGAACAGGCCATTTTGGCAGCTAATCAGCTACCCGTGACCGGTGACGCGGCGGTCAAGCCAGTTGCTTTACATCTAGAACACACAGAAGAGGAGTAGTTAAGATGGATCAAAACGCATTAAAAGCCCTTGTTGGCCAAGAAGCCGTTAAGTACGTTAAGGACGGCATGATTTTAGGTATCGGGACCGGTTCGACCGTCCGTTACATGATCGACGCCCTCGGCGAACGGGTCAAGAATGAAGGCCTCAGCATCATTGGTGTGGCCACGTCCGACCGTTCCGCTAAGCAAGCCGAATCCCTCGGCATTACCATCAAGCAATTAGATGAAGTCGACCACCTCGACCTGACCATCGATGGCGCCGACGAAATTGACGACAACTTCCAAGGTATCAAGGGTGGCGGTGCCGCTCACCTTTGGGAAAAGATCGTTGCCATCAACTCCACCAAGAACATGTGGATCGTGGATGAAAGCAAAATGGTTCACCACCTGGGCAAGTTCCCCTTGCCACTGGAAGTCATCCCCTTTGGTTCCAGCCACGTCCTGGAAAAATTAGACAAGATGGGCTTCAACCCTAGTTTCCGGATGCAAGAAGACGGCAGTCACGTCTTAACCGACTCCAAGAACTACATCATCGACCTGCACCTGGGCCGCATCGACCATCCCCACGAATTAGCCAACACGTTAAATGGCATCGTGGGTCTCGTGGAACACGGTTTATTCCTGGACACGGTCAACACGGTCATCGTTGGTCGTCAAGACGGGCCAGAAGTCCTGAACGCTCGCGACTAATTTTTGCAAGAGTGGGACAAAGGGCGGTTAGCTGGTTCCGCCATATAAATATTGTAATAGCAAACGCGCCTGGGGTTTTCTCCTAGACGCGTTTTTTGTACACCTATCAATATATTGCTGTCGTTAAGACCCCACCCATGAAACTAATGACTCGGTAGTGTATCATTAACTTATGCATTAAATATTTGTAGAGCGAGGTAAAGACATGGAAACGACAAAGTTAAGCAACGGCGTGACTATTCCAATGTTAGGATTCGGGACTTATTTAATCGATAGCAAGGACGTTCCCGCATCAATCAAGACAGCTTTAGATGCTGGTTACCGGCACCTCGATTGCGCCCACATTTACGGCAACGAACCAGCCGTTGGCGCGGCAATCAAGGCTTCCGGCGTTGACCGGACTGACCTGTTTATCACCTCTAAGGTTTGGAACGCCGATCAAGGCTACGACACGACCCTGGCCGCCTTTGACAAGACGTTAGCCGACTTACAGCTGGACTACCTGGATCTCTACCTGATCCACTGGCCTAACGAAGAAAACTTCGACCTAACCTTGGATACTTGGCGTGCCTTAGAAACCCTGTACCAACAAAAGAAGGTTCGGGCCATCGGGGTGTCTAACTTCTCCAAGGACCAGCTCGAACAGGTCTTTGCCATGGCCAAGGTTAAGCCAATGGTCAACCAAATCGAACGCCACCCCTACAAGGTACAGGCCGACTTAGGCAAGTTCGATACGGACAATGGCATCGTCAACGAAGGCTACTCCCCAATCGGTCACGGCCACTTGATTCTCGAAGACCCCGTCATTTCGAAATTGGCTGACAAATACGGCAAGTCCCCTGCGCAAATCGTTTTGCGGTGGCAAATCGATACGGGCTTCGTGGTCTTTCCGAAGTCTTCCAAGCCAGCCCGGGTGCGCGAAAACTTTGAAATTTCCGGCTTTCACTTAACGGACGCTGAAATTGCTGAAATTAATGGGTTGGATCAGGACAAGCATTTGAACTACGACTAAACTGGCTGGTTTGCTGAAAGTGATTAACTGGCGCTAGTCTGAAACACTTTGATTTAACTTTCAACCTTTAGATTTAATTACCAAAAGGACGTCCCCTCAACAACTGAGGCAGGACGTCCTTTCCATTTACTTTCGCCGCTTCAGCAACAACCACACCAACCCAATAACCGTCGCCCCAACAGCGCCCAAAACCACAATGTAAAAAATACTATCCGCAATAGCCACGTCAACACTCCCCTTTTCACTTCGTTTAGTCCTAGTATCCACAAACCATCCCCGCCTGTCACCACATTTTTCACCAACTTGCCCAATTCTATACAAAAAATGAGAAGATTGGAGTACAATGAGAGAATAAGATAGGAGAGTGACGTCATTGAGTAAAGAAATCACGGCGGATCAAACCGCCCGTTATCAACAAGCTTTAGCTACTGACCCAACCGCGAAGGTCTTAGAACGCGCCGTCAGTCATCAAGGTATCTTAGCAACGTCTGCCGATTACGCTTCCGAAACCGACATGACTCCCGTGTTCTCCATTGACTTGGACACCGGGAAAGTTGCCAACCAAAAGCAAAGTGGCCGCTGCTGGATGTTTGCCGCATTGAACACCATGCGTCATCATTTAGCCGACCTGTTTAACTTAAGTGACTTTGAATTATCCCAAAACTACACCAACTTCTGGGACAAATTTGAAAAAGCGAACTACTTCTACGAAAACGTCTTGGCCACCGCTGACCAACCTACGTCTAGCCGGAAGGTTGCCTTCTTAATGGCGACCCCTCAACAAGACGGTGGGCAATGGGACATGCTGTGTGCCATCATTCAAAAATACGGGATCGTGCCAAAGTCCGTGATGCCTGAAACTTACAACAGTTCCAAGTCTAACGAACTCAACAGCACGTTGAACCTGAAGCTGCGTAAGGATGCCGTTATCTTACGTAAGCTGGTCGCTGACAAGGCTAGTGCCGATGATATCGCCGCTGCCAAAGACAAGATGCTCGGCGAAGTTTACCGCTTACTGAGCTTCTCCCTCGGCGAACCCGTCAGCAAGTTTGACTTTGAATACCGTGACGATGACAAGCAATACCACATCGACAAGGACTTAACGCCAAAGTCATTCTTCGACAAGTACATCAACTGGGACTTGACCGACTACGTGTCCATCATCAACGCCCCAACCGCTGACAAGCCATACAACCACACTTACACCGTTGAAATGCTGGGTAACGTGGTCAGTGGCCGTCAAGTGAAGCATTTGAACGTTACGATGAAGGACTTCAAACAATTAGCCATCAAGCAATTGCAGGCTGGCCAATCCGTTTGGTTCGGTTGTGATGTTGGTCAATCTTCCGAACGTCAAAAGGGAATCATGGACACCAAGTACTACGACAAGGATGCCCTCTTCAACATCGACTTCTCCACGACCAAGGCAGAACGCCTGGACTACGGGGAAAGCATGATGACCCACGCCATGGTTTTGACTGGTGTCGATTTAGTCGACGGCCAACCAACCAAGTGGAAGGTTGAAAACTCCTGGGGTGAAAAGGTCGGCACGAAGGGTTACTTCGTGATGAGCGACGCCTGGATGGACGAATACTGCTACCAAGTTGTTGTGAACAAGCAATTCTTGCCTGACGACTTGAAGCAAATCCAAGAAACTGAAGAACCAACTGTTTTGGCCCCTTGGGATCCAATGGGTGCCTTAGCCTAAGTTGTTGGTCACTAGAAAACGCCTGAGATTTTTATCTCAGACGTTTTTTAGTGCGTACTTTAGTCAAAAATTTTGGCTCTTTGTCAACTAGTATTAAAACTTACTAAAACTGATACAAAATGAAAGTTTTACTTTTCTCGTGCAGCATGATCTTTAGAATGCGCGTTGTTTTGGCCATAATAGGCGTTCTTTCCATGCTTACGCAAGTAATGCTTATCTAACAAGTATTGTGGCAATTCGCTATTGGCACGTGTTAATTGCATCGTGTGATAATCTTCTTCTGCAACAACCTCTAGTACCTTAGCGTTATACACCGCTTTATCAGGAGTTGGCCCCCAAGCAAATGGACCATGCTGACTAACCAATGCAGCCGGAACTGCCTCGTAATCGATTTCACGTTCGTTAAAAGTTTTAACGATGGTTTTTCCTGTGTTACCTTCGTAGTCTTCCTTAATTTCTTCTTCAGTTAAGGCATCTGCGGCCGGAACATCCCCATAAAATGTATCGGCATGCGTGGTATTCATCGCTGGCACGTCCATCTTAGCTCCAGCAAATGAAACTGCCCAAGGCGAATGAGTATGCACAATTCCACCAATCTTTGGGAAATGGTTGTAAAGATAAGTATGCGTAGGCGTGTCACTGGACGGATTCAATTCACCTTCCACGACTTTCCCATCTAAATTCACAACAACCATATCAGAAGGCTTTAAATCATTGTAATCAACTCCAGAGGGCTTAATCACGAAAAGCCCCTTTTCACGGTCAATTCCTGAAACGTTTCCCCAAGTAAAAGTCACCAACCCTAGTTTCGGCAAGCGCATATTTGCTTCATAAACTTCTTGTTTTAAACTTTCAAGCATAATTTATTCTCCTTATTTTGCAACCGATACCGGCTCTTGAGTAATCCCGACTTTTTGAAAAAGATCATCAAAAAACTGCTTGGCTTTTTTAACTTCTGCTACGGCATCCTCAGAGGTCCCGGTCCACATCTCAATCGTATAACTACCAGAATAATTTAAGCGTTCAAGTAGTCGTAAGCACCCTTCAAAATCGACACAGCCTTCACCAAAAGGAACTTCCTTAAACTTCCCCTTAAACGTTGGCGTAACCGGTAATGTGTCTTTTAAGTGCACAGCCGCAACGTGCTCAATATTGTTTTCCAAATCTTCAGAAACATCATTTTCTGGCCAAGCAGAAATATTTCCTAAATCTGGATATCCTTGCAAGAATGGGCTCTTGATCATCGTCTTGTAGTGAACAATTTTGCTCATCGAATTGATGAATGGATCATCCATGGTTTCAATAGATAGCGTCACAAGCTTTTCGGCAGCCATTCGGACACACTTCGTTAAATTCTCAGCAAAGTATTCTCGTGATTGGACTGTTTTCTTTTCATAATAAACATCATATCCAGCTATCTGAATATTACGTATACCCAAATCAACCGCCAAGTTAATTGCCTTTTGCATCATATCCAAAGCCTTAGCCCGAATTTCTGGATTAGCTGAGCCTAACGGAAAGCGACGATGCCCGGACAACATCATGGTGTTAATTCGACTATTCGTATTCCACATTGCTTGCCTAAACTCGGCGCGTTGCTCTTTACTCCAGTCCAATCGTGCTAACCGCTCATCACTTTCATCAATTGAAAACTCCAAAAAGTTAAAGCCCAATTCATGTACTAAGTTAAATTTTTCTTCCCAACTAAGATTCTGTGGCAAAGCCTTTTCGTAAATTCCTAACGCATTTACTGTCATTGCACTACTCCTTCCTGGAAGCTCTTCAAGGGATTCCAATGACCATCTAAGGCAGTCAAGAGCGACTCATAGGCCTGATATTTTTGATTGTAGATAGCTACCTGTTCTGGTCGGGGTTCATAACGTGTCTTAACCCGTGACATTTTGGCAACCGCTTCCTCTAAGTTGGAATATTGTCCAATTCCAACAGCAGAGGCTATCGCCCCACCTAAACCACCAAGCTCATTAGCTTCAACCAACTCGATTGGTAAGTTTAAAACGTCAGCAAACATTTGAACCCAACTTGGCGAGTTTGTACCACCACCAGACATACGAATGACTTGTGGTTGGTTCCCTAATACTCGTAGTAAAGACTGAACATGATAACGATGGGCGAATGCAATTCCTTCATATACGGCACGAATCATTTCAGATTTAGTGCTTGCACTACGCAAACCGATAAATGCTCCAGAAGCTTCTGGGTCAGCATTGCTACCATACAAGAACGGAAAATAAATCATCTTTGAGAATGTCGCATCTGTATTTTCAAGAAAGACCTCAAGATTGTCGTAGATTGACTTACCATTAGCTTCCGCATCTCTCTGTTCTGCTGTCATCAACATTTTGATCATGATAGCTAGATTTCCTGCCGAAGTCGGACTGGATGCTTCAATAAGCTTCTTCCCGGTTGGAAAGATTGAATTCATTAATCCACTCTCTTCAGGGGCCATGTGGTCATTAGGAAAAATGTTCATATTCCAAGTTCCCGCAATTAAGCTAAACTTATCATTATCCAGCACCCCTGTTGCAATCGCACAGGCATCAATATCAAACATACCGCCAAAGACTGGTGTCCCAGCCTTTAATCCAGTGAAACCCTCAACATTAGTGGAAACTGTTCCACATTGGTCAGTTGCTTGAACAAGCTTTGGTAATTTGTCAGTCATTTCTGGAATACCAAAGAAATCTAATAATTTGTCATCATAAGTCTTCGTATTCAGGTTTACTAAATTATTTCCTGAGGCATCTCCAATTTCTTGGAAAACTTCTCCCGTCAGCAAGAAACGAATAAAGTCTTTATTCGAGAGTACAAAACCTATTTGCGCATAATTCTGCGGTTCATGGTCCTTCAGCCATCGCAAAATCACCGGTGCCTGACTAGGCATGACATGCTGATGACTAATATCAAAAATCTCGTGGACTCGCTGTTCAAATCCCTCAGCATATTCCTCCGCCCGACTATCAGCCGAAAGAATCCCATCCATGAAAACGTGCCGTTCACAATCTAACGTATAGAGACCTTTTCCATGGCCTACAGTTGAGATGCCGCTGATTTGGCTACCCGACAAATGCGCTTTTTTTAACGCCTTCTGAATAGTTTTACCTAAGTCCTGACGTAGTTCTGCCAGATTAACCTCATGGAAACCTGATTGCCGTTCACGATTTTTTGTAGGAAACGCCGCAACTGCAAGCTGCTGTCCTTGATCATTAAAGATGGCAACTTTCGTATTAGTTCCCCCATTATCAATGGTTAAAAAGTTGTTGGACATATTCACCCACACTCCTATTCCAAATCGATAGCGTACACTGCGACCTGATTGGCTTCTCGATTAGCTGATAACAAATAAGTTCGCCCATTTTTTTCGTACACTGTTACATTGCTTGGTCCAACCTGTTGATCAATTAATTGTGCATCCAAATTTTCACTAGAAATGAGTTCCAGATTTTGTTTCCCTGATCGCCAACCAAAGATAAAGTAATCACGATTCCCTAAGCGACCACCCCAAATTGCATGTCCAAATGGTGTATCAGCTTTGCTCCGGGTAATGGACTTAAAATTATCATCTGAAACACGCAAGTATGGGCCATGAAATCCTTCAATCGTCAAATATTCTTGACGTCCATCCTGGTTGACGTCAGCGCTAAAAATATCGGAAGTTTCAATGTCTGAAAGCTGTTCTAGCTTCCAGTCAGAAGCTTCTTTTGGTGGCGTCAACTTAAAGATTCCTTGAACACCAGTGATTAAAGAATAACCACTCATTCGTTTATAACCGTGATTTTTAGTCAGTGTGAAGTTTGGTAATGCCCGTAACTTATCGACACGATTTTCGTTGTCTTTGTACTCGCCAACCCAAACTTTTCCAGGATCTGTCCAGTCGTCGGTATCCTTTTTAGAGTTAGCAATCGAACAACCTACGAACCAATAGCCTTTGCCATCAGATTTAGGCAAGATATCAAATCGGTGAATATACGGGAAGTCACCAATAACCGTTTGGTCCCATTCGCTTCCATTAAATGTTTCCTTCACAATTCTGCAAGCAGCAGAATTGAATCCCGGATAAAATCGCTGTGTGGCTAAAAAGTTTAGTGTCCCTGGAATCTGAACCATTGTCATGGTTCCACCAACATCTGGCCAGACGGTTACTCGTCGATAATCATCATTTAAGTCATACGCATAGCAGGGCTTATTTTCTTCCGAAGCAACAACAATAAAGTCGTAATCATCATGCTTCAGTCGCATGATTGCATAGCAGTGATCCAATTCATCTTTGAAAACTTTTTCAAATTCCAAAATTTGCCTCCTAGTTAACCGGTTAACAAAAGTGCTAAAAGTAAACCACTCCCTTCAAAGAAGTGGTTATCGTAACAGTATCTTTAAGAAACACTCGCCGTTCTTAGAGACCTTTAAGCATTAACGTGATTCAGTACTTTCCCATCGCGAATAAATGAGATTAAATTCTTAGAAGCCTCTTGCGCAATTGCGGTCCGTGCTTCTAACGTTCCCGTCCCTGCATGGGGAGACATGATGACATTATCTAATGAACGCAACTCAGCAGAAACATTGGGTTCATTCTCAAATACATCTAGTCCTGCTCCTGCAATTTCACCATTCTTGAGAGCGGCAACTAAGTCGGATTCCTTAATCAGAACCCCACGAGCAGCATTAATAATGTAAGCCGTATTCTTCATTTTTGAAAATACACTAGCATTAAAAATGCCTTTCGTTGATGGCAAAGCTGGTGCATGTAACGTGATTACGTCAGCCTTTTGAACTAACTCATCAAAGCTAACGTAGTTGACATCCAGCTTTTCTTCAAGACTATGGTCTAATCGATGAACATCATTATAAATAACCTTCATACCCAGTGCCTGACAGAACTTGCCAACTTCAGAGCCAATTCTCCCCATACCGTAAATACCTAAGGTTTTCCCTTGCAGACTCATCCCCATATTTTTCTGTTCGGAAACGTCCAGCCATCCCCCGTTACGAACGACCTTATCATAGAATGATAGGCGCCGGACAGTAGCTAGCAACAATGCAAAGGTCATCTCAGATGTTGGTACTCGAACGCCCATCGGGCAGTTTGACACCACAATACCTTTTTCCTTTGCGTATGCAATGTCAATGTGATCAAATCCGACCCCATTAGCGGTGATAATCTTTAAGTTCTTACCAGCATCAATTAATTCACGGTCAGCCTTAGTTCCCATCAGCAATAGACCATCAAACTGATCCAGATTAGATAAAATCCACTCACGGGTCTCCTTTTCTGGCTCATAGGTAACGTCAAATACTTCTCGTAACTCCGTCAATCCTTCTTCTGGTATGATACCGGTCACTAATACTTTTGCTTTAGCCAATTTTATAATCTCCTTTTTAAGATTCTGACTTATTATTCATTTAAAAAACGGGAGTTAAGTAATTCGGTTAACAGACTATTAAGACATGCACTTTACATTTATTTTTAAAATGATTTCGACGGTATACGCCATCGCTGACAGCGTTTCCAACTAAATTTAAAAATAAAACGGTCCCAATGTTTTCAAACTGATTAGAGATTGAAGGTTAACCGCTTAACTACCTTATAAACAAATTCTAAGGCTATCATTTTCTTTTGTCAATAGGTTAGGCTAAAATGGCGTTCAAATAATTGTTTCTTCTGAAATCACACACCTTTTTCCCAAAGAAAGAACAAAACAACTGTCTTTAGTGTTAAGGTATTAACATAAATACTAGGGTAATACCTGACCCAATTGTCTGCAAACATGCTAAAATCAAATTATAAATCTAAGAATTTCGGAGGCCTATTTTGGATAAATTCACCATTAAAGATATTGCAAAGCTAGCTGAAGTCTCCACAGCAACAGTGTCTAATTTTTTGAATGGTAACTATGCAAAAATGTCTAATAACACACGGACAAAGTTAGCTAACATTATCAATAAGACCAATTATCACCCTAGTACAACAGCTAGGAATCTTGCAAAAAACGAAAATAAAACTATTGGCGTCTCGGTTGCTGACATCACAAATCCGTTTACAACACCCGTCATTTCTGGAATTTCCGAACGCTGTGAGAAGTACGGCTACAAGGTTATCTTTACGAACTCCAACAATGATGAACAACGTGAAATTGAGAACATTAACCGTATGCGCGAAGAAGAAGTAGCTGGATTAATTATTGATCCAGTCAATCCAGATAGTAACATCTACAATCAGCTCTCCAATGCTTATACAGTCATTGTCGACCGACAACCTCGACGTAACGTCATCGACACTATTGTTACTGATAACCGAGACTCCGTAAAAAACATGGTTGCTCAAATGCAAGCTAGTGGTTATGAAGATTTATACTTCATTAGTTGGCCACTCGACAGTTTTAGTACCCGGGTAAATCGTTATGCGGGATTTAAGCTCGCTACTAACTATCTTGACGATGAACACTTGTTAACCGTTCCTTATAATACCGAGCTAACTAAAAGTAACGGTTTCGATCAAATTCTGCAAAAAATCATGACTAACCCCCATAAAAAGATTGGCTTTTTTACAATGAATTCCCGAGTTCTTCTACAGTTACTAAAGTCTGCTCAACGGCTAGACTATACCTACCCAACTGATTTCGGAGTTGCCACATATGAAGAGTTTGAGTGGATGCAGTTATTAAACCCTGGCATTAGTTGCATTCGCCAAGATTCTTTTACTATTGGGTGCTCTGCCATGAACTTGCTGAAGGATAAATTGGAAACCACTTTTACTAATGAACCTGCTCCACAAGTTAAAGTAGTCCCAACGGAGATGGTTATCCGCGAAAGTTTTTAACCTCACTAAAAAGCCTGAAGGAGCTGTAATCTACTTAAGATTACAGCTCCTTCAGGCTTTTCGTTTACCTATTCAGGGTAGATTTTATACTATTTGAGTACAGGATCTTCTGCGTCCTTCATTGCTTGGACAGCAGCCTTATTAAAGTACACTTTTTCTGCATTATTGTACATGACATCTTCCAATTCCTTCTTATTGAAGATATCAGTTGCTTCAAGCCAAGTAGATAAATTCTTGTAAGAATTGAAGGTTGAAGACCATGGTGAATCCGTCCCCCAGATAATATGTCCGGCGCCCAAAATATCTTTAGCAATTTTGACATCTTTTTGGCAACGAGGGAATGGGAATTCAGTTTCGCCGTCAATATCCTGAATAGCTGAAATATCAGTATAGATGTTATCAATACCAGCCCATTGGTTTAATTCAGCCTTTAAGCGATCTGGATGATCTGCATTCGGAAATGACAAATGGCAAACGACAAAGTTAAGTTGTGGGTACGTCTTTGCCAAGTTAGCAATTGCCTCTGGTTGATGACTAAATTGCGTATAATCACCATAGTCAACAGCAACGGAGAATCCAGGGTAATCACTCAGGAAATGGAAAATACGACCAATTCGTGGATCGGTATCTAATCTAAATGGCGTAGTGAAGTGGTAACCATGCATCCCACCACCCTGACTGATTTCAAACTTGATGCTTCTGAAACCTAAGTCTTCTACATGACGCTTAACAATCTTCATATAAAATTCTGAGAACGGATCAACAGAGAAGGCGGCAACAAACCGATCTGGGTATTTCTTAGCAACTTGGTATGAATAGTAATTCTGGTAACCATTTAAGCTTCCTTGCAGCAAGACAGCCTTGTCAATACCATTTTCTTCCATGACCTTAAGTGCTGATTCAGCAGTGAAATCATCACTACCCCAGCCATCTGGAATCAACTTAATTGCAGTCCCATCATCCCAAATTGTCCGACCATCACCTAATGGTGTCATCCGGCCTTTACCATTAAACCCAGCAATAGAACGAACTAAATGCAAATGTCCATCAATTTTTTTCATAGCCCGATTTAAAATTGAAGTGCAACACCCCTTAAGACATTGAGGGTAAACAAATAGGCCATGGAGACCTATACTTTTAAGCGACCAAACCAAAAAGAAAGAGGTATCTCCATGACCCAGTCAAATCATACCACTACCATTACTTACCAACAACTCTCTGCCGAAGAGCGTGGCCAAATTGAAGCGTTCTTGAAGGACCACCAATCTGTTCGCCAAATTGCTCGTAATCTTCATCGAAATCCCAGTACTATCTCACGCGAAATCAAGCGTGGCACGGTTCGCCAGCTTAACTCCGACTATCTGCCATACTATCAATATTTTGCTGAAGCAGGACAGGCTGTCTATGAAAAAGACCGCCTTAAATGTCATTCTAAGGGCTTGCTAAAGCGTTGCTGGCTCTTCTTCAAGCTATTAGTCGAAGCGCTTAAAACGAAGATTAGAGTCGATAGTGTCGATAGCTTCGTCCACCGATTCCATCAGCTTTACCCTGACAAGCCTTGCCCATCGACACCTACTGTTTATCGATACATTGATTTAGGCTATCTGAATCTGTGTAACGCTGATTTACCAGTCAAACTACGTCGTCGAGTAAAGAGCACTCGTCGAGCTCGCTCCCGAAAGAATAAGAAGATATTGGGCAGCTCAATCGATGAGCGCCCAGCTATCGTCGACCAACGTATCTTGGTGGGCGACTGGGAAGGAGATCTAGTTAAGGGCAAGCGGGTTACTAGCGAACCCGCACTGATGACATTGACCGAGCGTGTCAGTCGTTTTGAAATCATCGTTAAGATTCCTGACTACCACGCTGACACTTGCCGCCAGGCACTTCAAGGGGTCATTACGGCCTATGGTCCTAAGAACTTCCAGTCAATCACATTTGACAATGGCAGTGAGTTTGCCGAGCTAGATCAGGTCCAAGGAACCAAAGTTTACTTCGCTCATCCTTATACGCCCTCTGAACGAGGGTCTAATGAGAATCTCAACGGTCTCATCCGTGAGTACATTCCGAAGGGCATCTCTCTCAAGAACTTTGATCTACCAACGATCCAAGCCATTCAAAACGCACTTAACCATCGATTACGTAAATCCCTGGGCTATGCTAGCGCCGCCCAGGTCTTCAAAACACAGGTCTTCAAGAACATGCATCCTGTTATGCTTACGCCTTACTGTCCTGTGTTGCACTTGATTTGACAATTGGGGAATTTTTTTCATAATAAAACCCTCCATATATATTTTTAGCTAATCGTTGTCGTACGTAATTTTCTCTTTGCTACCAGTAAACCCAGCGTTCTTTTCTGACATGCGTTTTAAGTAAGCCCAAATCTGTTCACGTCGAGTACGTAGTAACACTTCGACAATTAGGTAAGCAATAATTGTTAATCCAATAAAGACCCAATTACCAGAAATCCAAGCAGCAAACACAACAGCATTCATTGGACGTGCCATCAAGTTAAAGCTAGTAATCAGAACAACTCCAGCTGGAATTGCAACGCCATAATGCGAAATTGCACCAGTGTAAATTGTGCCTAACCAACTGCTTGCATATAATCCTAAGCTGAACCAAACAATCCCGTTGCAGATAACTTTTAAAATATTTCCACGAGTTACCGCCACAATTGATTCAATCATGAATGGAATTGAAATCAGATCAACGACAGGTAACGTCTTGTTCCCAGGTAAAATAAATGCAATCAAAACCATTATTGGAATCAAGATAACACCAGAAATAATCGTTGCTGGTTCACCATAACCAACCCCATCATCGACACCCAAGAACCACCGTTTCTTATCATAGCCCTTGTTCTCTTCTTCATCATCAGAATCATCATTACGATGACTATTCCGATCAATTTCCTCGGCCAATGGTGAAAAGGCTTTTGAGAAGACGCCAGTTACCAGTGGGAAAATAGTCATAACAGCTGATAATTCAATGGCAAAGGTTAAAATCTGTCCCCAGGCAGCCATTGTGGTTAAACTCTTAAGATT
The DNA here is from genome assembly GCF_044053135.1 of Levilactobacillus sp. FUA 3915. Lineage (NCBI taxonomy): Bacteria > Bacillati > Bacillota > Bacilli > Lactobacillales > Lactobacillaceae > Levilactobacillus > Levilactobacillus sp. FUA 3915. The sequence continues at coordinate 367,230 of NZ_CP168704.1, forward strand.
CCCAAGAATCCCGATGATAAGCCCCAAAATAGCACCCAAGGTCGTTGGCTCACCAAATACTCCCAACTTATTTTTAAAGTATTCAGGCGTCATCTTAACTTTGTTCAACCCAATTAGGTTCCATAGGGGATCTAATAAGATTGCTGGAACAGCTTGTTCCATGTTATGTAAAGAACTAACCGTAGCATTTTTAACACCATAATAGTCAGACCAACGATCCGCTTGAATTTCAGCTAAAGCTAAAGTGTAAAGTAACATGAAGAACGATAAACCTAACGAGAGCCAGAAGTTTCTAGTTACATAGTAGGCCATCGTTCCCCAAACCATAAATCCGAAATTATTCCATAAATTCGAGGGCATAAATACTTTCGTGACCCCTACAGCAAACAATACTAGTTCTAAAATCAATCCAAAAACAAAGAAACTCAGACCAACCGTTGAACCAAAAGTAGCTAATGATCCTGCTTGCCAACCAATATCAACAATCGGCAACTTAATTCCAGTGTTGTTAACCATTTGCTTAATAACTTTCGTGACAACTGGTGTAAAGGCCGAAATAATCCAACCAAAACCAGTCAACCCCACCCCAGCGTAGAAAGCACTCATCATTGCTGTTCGTACTCTGACTTTCAGAAAAAGTGCAACAATGAAAATCATAATTGGCACAACTACGCTCGCACCAAAAGTCTGGAATACTTGGTTTACCATCTCTAACATTTGACTGTCATCCTCTTTTCATTGATCAATTATCAATTCAAGTATTCTTTTTTTATTGCCTGTAGCCCTTGCTGAACCTCATCCTGTGTACCTGCATACTCTAAAGCCACCTCACGAACATCAGGAAAGCTCTTTACAAGTTTTTTCCAGTCAATATCGCCTTCAATTAAGGGGGTAACACTAAGCTTTTCATCGCTACCACGCTTATTCTTAAGATGGAGATAACGCGTCACACTCGCCAGCTGCACTGCTGCTTCTTCAGGCGTACTACCAGTCCAATACCAATTGGCCGAATCAAAACAAAAACCAATATCAATTTTCAAATTCTGCACTACCTTGAAAAATTTTGCAATATCAATCAGCTTACTCTCGGATGCTGTCTGATTATTTTCAACATTAAGTTCGAAGCTGCCATCCAAATACTCACTCAATTTGCTAACAAGCTCATCGTTAAATTCAGAAACTTGCCCAAAATTAAGTTTAAGGTGATCAGCCCCCAATTCATGCATCTCTGCAATATACTGTGTCAACTTCCGGTTAATACCTTGATTGATAAATAACGAATCATTAACACTATAGTAAACATTGAGCTTGTTTTTCTGAGCCTCATCTCGAATTTGATGTAACTCTTCTACATTGCCTGCTAAAAATTCATTTCTGATTTCAACGGCTTGAAACCCCATCCGTGTAACAGCTGGGATTACCTCTAACTGAGAAACACCCGATTGCAACTGCTCAGCAAAGGCAATTGTATTCAAGATAAACTCCGTCTTCGTATTGATGATACACACCTCCACTTTTGTTAACCGATAAACCTAAGAAGAAAACTGCATTATAAAAATTAAATGTAGCTGTAGCGGCTTTCTTCATCTCTTTGTTTGAGTATTGGTTTACCGCTTAACTTGAACTTACAAGACAAAGTGTATTCGCTTACAATCTATTTGTCAATCATTAATCCGGTATTTATTTTTTCCTACTATATTATGTTTTTTTGATTTTTTATTTGTTTAAGCAATCACGAGCATTCATTACTGCCATCTTTCGAAGGTGTTTTCATACAAATTCGTCCTATACGATTCCCTTTTATGTCAGCGTTAATCCGTCATTCATCCCAGCTTCGTACCTGCATTTAGCTTTTATCCAACTTATTAAAGTTTAAACAAGCAATTTCGAGTTCAATACAATAATCGTTTTCAAAAAATCAAATGTAACGTTTACCATGAAAGAATAGTCGCCTACTGTGTTTAGGACTTAAAGAATTCACACTGATCCGTTTATGGTTAATCGTTTAACCACGTTATCCACCTTTACTTATAAAATAAATAATTTCTCGCAAAATCTCGAACTCTAAGTATTTTATAAACTCAGAGAACAGCTAACCGGTTAACTTATTTTAATTGATCATCAAAAAACGCCTGAGATGAAAGTCTCAGACGTTTTTTTGATGCTGTTTACTTTCCTGCTGGTCATGCCGCTGCCTGGCGACCTGGCGTTGATACCCATCCAAAATGAGCATCAGGTCAATTAACAAAAACAGCCCACCCAACACAAGATTAAACCTCACATAAGCCATTTGGACCGCCGAAAATGCCAGGATGGGCGCCAACTGCCACCACATGCTGTTGAGCACGGGGCAGCGCCGGTGCCAACGTTTCTGCACCAGCGGCACCACGATGACCGCCAACAAAACCATGACGGCCAGTGACACGCCGTACACCCCAGATAACTGGTGATTGAACCCAACTTCGAGCATGGTTCCGCCCCCTTTACCTTAGTGTACCGCAACGACTTAATGATGGGCTGACTAATCATCCCCACTGACGCATTTGTGCATCGGCGACGCGACCTGCCGACCGACAAATTTTCCCTCTAAAAAACTGCCTAATCGTCTCCCCTAAATGGACAGACGACCAGGCAGCCGTTACTTACTTTAATTTTTTCGCTGTATTAATCTGTTGGAATGTCTGTAAGGCCAGGTCTTCCGTTGACCAGTCCGGGTACATCGTCTTCTTCTCGAAATTGTTCGACAGGAAGACGACGCCGTTCTTGCCACTCTTACTAATGGCAAAGGTGCTCTCGTAGTAATCGCCCATGCCGTGACCGTAATACCCGTTGCCCTGGTCGAGGTGGTAGACCCCACCGGCGTAATGAATCGTGGCATCCGCCTCATGCAGCACCTGCGCGCCCGCTGGCGTGTTTAGCAGGCTACCCTGGACAATTGCCCGTTCCGCTCTGAACACGTCACCCGTGCTCATCGTGGCGTTTCCTGTGGCTACCTGGACGGCCATGCTGGCTGCCGATGGCTTGTGCGGGTCACTGTAATCCCGCGGCGTGGCGCCGGCATAGCCCGTCGTCATCCCCTTGGTCTTGGACCGCAACTGGGCAAAACCGGTATGGTTCAGGTTCAGTGGCGTGACCATTTGTTGGTAAAATAAATCGTAATAAGAATCATGCGTCACCTGATGCAAAATACCCGCCAGCAACGTGAAACAGATCTGCTGGTAGTCAAACTGGCCGATCTTACTAGGGTCGATCCGCACGTTTTGACTGACGTACTGGTAAACCTCATTTTCCGTCAGTGTCCGGCCCGGTTTGAGCTCCCCGGTAATGCCGGCCTCCATGTTGAGCATCTGGCGAATCGTCACGCGGTTACTGCCCTTGATGCCCGGATAATACTGATTCAACCGGTCCGTCAGCTGAAGTTGACCGGCCTGAGCCGCCTTGATGACCAAGAACCCGGTCATGGATTTCTGTACGGAATTGATCAAATACTGCGACGTGACTTTGTTCTTCTTGTGCTTCTTGGCGTTCGCAAACCCAAAGGCCCGCTGGTAAACGACCCGGTCATTTTTCACGACCAGCGCCGTCCCCACGAACTTTTTGTTCTTCAGTTCCTGGGTCAGATGGGCACTAAACTTTGGGTGCTTCTGGCCTTTATTCGTGCGGTCAAAGGCCGTCTTGCTTAAATCCCGGTGACGCTTGCTGGCCGCAGCATCCGCCGCCAGTGTTGCTTTGGTCTGCTGGGCGTGCTGGCGATTGCTCATCGCCACCTCCCGCTTATCCTGCTGGTCAATGGCGTGCATGCCAAAAACCACGCCGCCAATCCCCAAGATGACGACGAACAATACCGCCCAATGGCGTAAGTTTCGTTTATTCAATTTTCTCTCCCCCAATTAGATTCCCCTACTGCCTTTTTACCGCCTAAACGGTCGGACCTAACTGTCATACCTTGATTATACGAAAAAGTCGGCCAAAGACAATGAATGTCTTCGCCGACAGGGGTAACTTATTATTTACTTTAAAAACTTACAGGGTTTGCTTGGCTAATACGTTCAGCCGGTCATCAAAGTCGTAACGAATGGGTTCACCGTTCGCAACTTCAACCTTGCTAATATCCGCATCGGCCACGTGATCCAAGTACTTAATCAATGCGCGTAACGTACTACCGTGGGCCACGACCAACTGATTGTGCCCATCCAATAACCGTGGGGCAATCTGGTCCGTCCAGTAAGGTAGCAGCCGGTGATAGGCCATCTCCAGGCTCTCACCACGGGGCTCCACGTGCGGTCCAAATTGGTCGTAACGCCGGTCCTGACTCACGTGATCCAGTAAGGGCGGCACCGTTTCAAAGCTTCGCCGCCAAATCTTGATCTGCGCCTCGCCGACCTGGGCCTTGACCGCGGCCTTGTTCTTCCCGCGTAACGCGCCGTAATGACGTTCGTTCAGCCGCCACGACTTGTATTCGGGGATGTACAGTTGGTCGATGGCTTCCAGCACGATGTTCGAAGTCACAATGGCGCGCTGCAACATGGAAGTGTGTAGCGCCCCAAACTGTAAGCCCGTGGCCGCCACCAATTTGCCAGCCGCAGCCGCCTGTTCACGGCCCTTAGCCGTCAGCGGCACGTCACTCCACCCCGTGAAAATGTTGTCTCGGTTCGCGACACTTTCCCCGTGCCGTAAAATGACCAGCGTTGCCATTGATCATGCTCCCTTTCTCTCTTTGCAATTCTCACTAATAATCATAACATAGGTTTGCCGTGGCTTCGCGCAATTTGTGCCTATTTTCACGTATTTTTCTCCTGCCCCTAACCTTTTGGAAACACCGATGCCAGCCACAAAAAAAGACGTTCCCCAGAAGTTCTGAGAAACGCCTCATAACAATTTTAAAGGTTAACCACTTAGTCAGCTGAGGATTCGGAGTGCGCTGCTAATTTCGCAGCCACTGGGTCGTCGGCTTCCTGGAAGTCGCTGGCGTCTTCTTCTGCCAAAGCAGATTCGCGCGCCTTGACCCGGTTCCCCATGAAGGTGATGACCGACCCAATCAGGATAATGACGATTCCGACAATCGTGTTGGTCAAAATCTTTTCGTGAATCAGGATTGCGGCCATGATGGGTGCCAACCCTGGCTTGATGAAGAAGACCAGAGACGCCGTGGAAACGTCGGACCGTTCCATGGCTAAGAAGTAAAAGGCAAACCCACCACCGGTAACACAGACCCCAATGAAGAATAGGATCCAGAAGTATTGTAAGCTAATATTTTGCAAGATGGGCATCGCCGCAAATTGACGAGACCAGCTTGCTTGCCGTAAGCCACTCGCAACGGCGGGGATGTGGGTGATCATCATGATCACGAACAATTCCAATGACCCGGCCAAGAACGTGAAGCAGGTCATGACAATCCCGTTGAAGTGGTGACGCACGGAACCCCACCGGGACACGATACTGTACAACCCAAAGGTCAAGGCGGAGGCAATGGCCAGCGTCAAACCGACGGGGTTGGTCAAATGGGCGGGGTTCACAATGACGACCAGCCCAATGATTGACACGATGACGGCAATCAAGTTTGCTCGGCCTAACCGTTCGTGCAAGATCAGATAAGAGAAGATCAAGGCGAAGACGGGGTTACAGCTGAACAGAACGGCCACAGTTGAAGCTTCGTCCACGCTGATGGCCAATTGGTACAGCGTCATACTGATGATGACACAGACCAGCCCGGTCAAGAAGAACAGGGCCCAGTCACTGCGGTTTAACCGGTGACTTTGTTTATGTAAGGCTCGTAAAGCAATCGGTAATAGGATCAAGCCCCCGATGAAAAAGCGAATCAGGTTCAGCTGAATCGGATTGAACGCATTTCCAGCAGACTTCAGGGCAATTTCCATGGAACTAAACATTAACGTTGAAAACGCGATATACAATAGTGTTTTTCTCAAAACGAAAAAATGTTCCTCCTTATTAAGTCAAACGGCATCAATCAGGCAACGTGTTGCACGATGACCATCAGAATCGGAATGACCACTAAACTTAGGAGGGTAGTTTCGGTTACCATGATGGCCGCGTAATCGGCGTCGGCGCGGTAGAGTTTGGCCACCACCGGCGCGTTCGTCATTACGGGCATCGCTGCTTGTAAAATAAAGACTTGTTTCATTAGAATTGGCATACTAGTTGGTAAGACGAGCAAGCCCATCAAGACCGGGGCGACAATGAAGCGTCCCAGGAGAATTCCCAGGCTGTCGCGGTCGACGTGGACATTTTGTAAGCCCGCCCCCGCAATTGCTGTGCCGATAAAAATCATCGACAACGGAATCGTGAGGCCACCAATATATTGGAAGTCTTGCATGATCCACCCGGGCAATTGAATGTCGAGCAGAACCAGCAGAACCCCCAGAATGAATCCCAGTAACGGCGGCGAGAAAATCTTCTGCAGCGTTTGTTTGAGATCAAACTTGGCCGCCCCCTGCCCGTCGCGTTGAATCAGGTAGACCCCCAACGTCCAGAAAAAAGTCGTGTTGGCCATATAGTAGACCAGCACAAACGGCAGACTCTTGGGGCCGAACAACGCTTCGTTGACTGGCAACCCCACGAACACGGTGTTGGAATTCAAAAACATGGATTCAAACAGGCCGCGGTGCTTGGGATTAATGCGAAACGCATGGAAGGCAATGATGGAGAGGCCGAACATAATCAGCATTGAGACGATTGGAAATCGCAGATCCGGCAGCGTCTTCTTCAGCGTTTCCGCCGAGAACTTTGCCGTGATCGTACTAATCATGTAGGCGGGCAACGCAATCTGCGTGACCAACCGGGCAATCAACTTAGGCGCTTGATCATCAAACCAGCCACGCCGGGAAAGCACGTAGCCCAGGCCAATCATGACCAGGATGATCAAAACACCCGAAACGCTTCGAATAAAGACGGCCATCGGCGTCCCTCCCCACTTAAACATTACCAAAAATTAGAGTTTCTTAAGCAACGCTTCTTATTATAGCACGTCCCCACCGTCGGCTCCCTTCGCAACCGTTTACAAATAGCGCTATAATACACTTTAGGTCACCTTGACAACTTAGTAAATCTAGCTTTAGCTGGTCTAGACGGCTCCCCAAACTAGCCGATTTAGCCGGAAGAAACATTTACGAATGACGATTTTTATGGTCTAATGAATTAATTGAGTCTACAGATGGGATTCCAGGGGAATTAACAAATCTGTATCACTGGTGCCGCCACGTTACTTGTGCGCCTGGCCCGGTGCGTCAGCCAAAGTTTTTGATGAGGATGAGGAAATAATTATGCCAAACGATAATACACCTAAGCGGCAGCACAAGCCTGAGGATTTCGAGCAGGTCTACGACAGCCGTGCCGACCGTAACTCACACTTTAAAACACCTAAGGTTCACCCACACCGCCCCATCATGTGGACGATTGTCTTGTTCGTCTTGCTCATGCTGGGGGGCGGCCTGGCGTATGGCTACCAAGCCTGGATGTCCGCGAAGAAGACGTTTAGCCAGACCTACGAGGCCTCGAACGCCGCCAAGAGCCGGAACGTTTCCGCCGTGTTGAAGTCCAACAAGCCCTTCTCGATTCTCCTGATGGGAACCGATACCGGGGCGCTGGGCCGTTCAGACGTCGGCCGGACCGACACCATGATGGTCGCCACCATCAACCCGACCAAGGAAACCGCCTACCTGACGAGTATTCCGCGGGATACGCGGGTCACGGTCGGTTCCGGAGCCAACGCGTCGATTCAAAAGATCAACGCCGCCTACACGATTGGCGGGCCGAAGACGGCCGTGAAGACCGTGGAAGACCTGCTGGACATCCCGATTGACTTTTACGCCATCGTTAACATGGGTGGCCTTGAAAAGATGGTCAACGCCGTGGGTGGGGTCGATGTGAAGCCACCGTTGACCTTCCAGTACGGTGCTGCCAACGTGGTCAAGGGTAAGAAGACCCATTTGAATGGGAAACAGGCGCTGGACTACTCGCGGATGCGGCATGATGATCCGTTGGGTGACTACGGTCGGCAAAAGCGACAACGTGAGGTCTTACAGAAACTGGTCGTGAAGGCGGCCGGCCTGTCCTCCATTACCCGTTACCAAACCATTTTGAAATCATTGAATGGGAACCTGAAGACTGACCTGACCTTTGATGACCTGATGCAGATTCGGGCCAAGTACGGGAATGCTTCCCACCACATCAAGTCCGAAACCTTACAGGGACAAGACGCAATGATTGATGGGCTCTCCTATCAAGTACCAACCACGACCGAGCTGAAACGCGTCTCGAACCACATTCGCAAGACGCTGGGCCTGGCCAACACCAAGAAATTTACAACTGACGCTGATACCAGTACGACCGGTTACTCTTCCTATGACAATAGCGGGACGAACGGCGGCGGATACGGCTACTAATTTAAAAAGCTCCACATGGCGTCCGGGAAAGTTCCGGGCGCCTTTTTTGTTAGCAACAGTCGGCTAATTCTTAAGATTACGGTCCCCGGTATTTTCTTCTTGCAATTTTTTGAAACACCCGGTAAAATTGGCAAATCGCTTGCCCATGAATTTTGATAAAACTGATCAATTTTAGGCTATCCCTAAAAAAATTGACCATTTGTCAACGCAAATTTTACCCCATTTTTACTTAAAATCAGTTGGACTGGGTTATCATTCGCTAATTAATACACACATCACCTATTCCGGCTAAAATCACGCACTTGGCTACTCTCAGTAAGGAAACCAGCCGAACTAGCTTTGGCGGCAGTCGCCTTAATCACGAACCCGTCCGTTAGTGTGACTGGCCAACGATTTGCGTCGCAAGCAAGTCATAGCCTCCCGCAGTTACCACACTGAAAGATATATGTCGTTGTGCTTTTTCAAGATTGCGGTAGAATAGACTTAAAGTCATGAGTAGGAAGATTCTAAAGGAGTGGATCGGTTATGTATCGTTTCTTTGTACAACCACAGATCAATCAAGATGACCACCGAGTCTTCGGCTATGAAGTCTTGTTACGTAAACAGGAAGAGGACGCTTGGGTCTTGCCGCATCATTTTACGGACATCTCTGTTGCCGATCAGGCTAAGCTCCTTGAGGACACGGCTTCTTCGTTACACACAGCCGTTAACAATCAGGTACTCGCTTTTAACCTCAATAATCAACAGCTTCGCAATCCCCTCACGTTGGGGACGGTGATTGCTTTAAAGAAACGCATTGCCCCAGCCGCATTGACCATTGAGTTAACCGAAGCCCCGACCCTCGAGGAAATGAAGCAGTTCAGTTTGGCTGTTCATCAATATGGTATTGGTTTGGTCTTAGATGATGTGGGCACGGGGTCCAACACGTACCAAAATATTCGCGACCTGTTGCCTTACGTGGACGAAATCAAGTTTGCCATGCAAAACCTGCGGATGAGCGGGGAAGCCGACTTGATTCCCGCCAGCCTCGCCTTCTGGGCCCAAATTTCTCGGGAATACCGGTTACGATTGATCCTTGAAGGGGTCGAAGATGCGGACGACCAGGCCTTGGCCAAGCAATTCGGCATCACCCTACATCAAGGTTACTTGTACGGTAAACCTAGCTTAGTTTAAATTTAACGGGAGTCTCGGAGCCGGTTTCGGTTCTGAGGCTCCCTCTTTTTGCCCAAAATGGGTGAACTGCATGTGTCACTTTTAAGTTTGGTGAGTTAACATGTATGGTAGGTACAAATAAATGCTGAATATAGATTGGATGGTGTTCCTTAATGACTTGGTCTCACTGGTTTGTGACCCCGGCAATTACGAGTCTGTTCTTCCTGCTGGGCGTGTTAACGCTATACTGGTACCTCACCAACCGGATTATTCGGTGGTTTAAAACCCGTGGCAAACACCCCAATGAGGACAAGGTCCGCACCGACGTCGGTCTCGTTTATATGGTTGTGCTCAACGTTGGCGTGCAACTCGCCGTCAACCACACCCCCTATAGCTGGGCCTTCACCAATTTCCAAATCTTCGCGATTGTCTTTGTCAGTTACTTTTTGATGTTGGAAATTAAGTTCTGGCAGTTGGCCCTCGCTATCCTGCTGTTCATGGTCGTCAACCAAACGCTGGGACTGGGACTCGCCTGGGTCTTCGCGGTGGTCTTCATCGCCTACTTCTACGTGATGAAGTTTGTTCGCAGTCGACGGCACCACATGTGGCTCGACTACATTGAATACACTGTCGCCTCGTTGCTCCTCTCCGCGATTCTCTGGGGGGTGGTCGGCCAACGCTTTGGCCTCTCCTCCTCCATCATGATGTGGGAGCTCATTTTCAGTTTCTTCCTGCTCACCATTATGTACATCTACGTGGATTCATTGATGAGCGGCGCGGCCACCCTGGCACAGCTGACCTACACCACGAACTACGATGACCTCACCCACGTGAAGAACTACTTTGCCTTTAAAAATGACTTCAGCGCGGCCTTCGACAACAGTAAGGTCACTCACAAGCCGCTGACGCTGATGCTGTTCGATATCGACCACTTCAAGCACGTCAACGACACCTATGGCCATTTGGCGGGTGACTACGTGTTGGGACACACGGCCACCCTGATTAGTGATCAGCTCCGGCGCGTCGACCCCAACCTCGTCCTCTACCGAACGGGTGGCGAGGAATTCACGATTCTCTTTAAAAATTACACAACGGATCAGGCCCGGGAACACGTCGACGATATTGCCGAGAGTGTCCGGTCGGCTATCTTCTCGCACGGCGGCCAGCAAATCAGCGTCAGCATTTCCGTTGGTCTGACGCAGCTCCAAACGGCCGACGAAGAACAGTTGGACGTTTACCGACGAGCCGACCAGAGCTTGTACTACTCTAAACGCAACGGTCGGGATCAAGTGACCGTGGGATAGCGATATAAAATTAGAACACAAAACGCGTCTGGGATTTTTTCTCAGGCGCGTTTTTGAATACAATTTAACTGATATTTTTTATCGAAAAGGTTATAAGGTAAACGGCGTGAACCATCGTCTTGGTCATGCTATAGTAAGGCTACCAAATCAGAAGATAGGCGGTGTTTCGATGTTCCCTGTGCTTACGTTGTCTGCCATTACCACGCTTGTTGGCTCAGTCACGGCTTCTCAACGTCTCACCACAGCAGTTGCGCATCCCACCCAAACACCCGCCGCGATTACCGGAAAATGCCCAACCAGTAACCACCCAGGCCGATGACGAAGACGCCGACTAACAGCCACAAGGGTTTCACGTGGCGGCGCAATAACCAGACACAGCCCAACGTCAACAGTAAGGGCACCAGTCCCGGCAGTAGCCGGTCCAGCATCCCCTGCAAGGACAAGCTCCCGTGAGCGCTCGTCGCGATGATGGGTGCCAGCGTGACCCGCGTCCATCGCGGGACAATGGCACCCATGACAAACATCCCCACAATGGAGGCTCCCAGAGTTAGTTTCTGGAGCATACCGCTGCTCAGGGCCGTCACGACCTTGAGTCCCTGGCGATAGCCCCACCGCTGTGCAATCCACCGAAAGGCCAACCGCACCACGTTCCAGCCAATAAAGAAGACTAAGGGCCCGACGATACCAAACCCACTCAGCGCTAAGCTAGCGGCAAAGGCACTCAGAATCGGCCGCCAGGTCCCCCACCAAACGGGATCGGCCACCCCGGCCAAGGACCCCATCATGCCAACCTTGACGGCACTGATATCTTCAGCCGAGACCGGTTTGCCATTCGCATGGTCCTCCTCAAGGGATAATGTCACCCCAGTAATCAATGACTGCATGTAGGGCATGGTATTAAATAACGCCAAATGCCGTTCCGCTGCGGCGCCCGCATCCGCTTTATCCGGGTAGAGTCGCCGAATCGCTGGAATCATTAAATAACAAAAGCCTAAATTTTGTAACCGCGGATAATTCCACGCTGCTTGTTCCCAACCGGATCGTCCGAAAATCAGGAACTGATCCCCCAGCGTGAGTTGGCGCGGTTTTGTTTGTTCAGTTGCCACTCGTCACGCCCCCTTAAAGATCATCCAGTTCTCGGTCCAATTCGTCTTCTTCAGTCTGATTGTTGCCGCCACCATTATCGTGGTGACCACCATCCTGCAAGCGCAGGTAAAGAATCGCCAGTCCGACGCCAATTAAGCCTAGGGCGACTAAGCTCAAATGGCCGTCCGTCGCGAGCGCGAAACCAATGAAGAAGAACGGCCAGAGTTGCCGAGTCGCCATCATGTTGATGACAATGGCAAAGCTGACAACGACTAACAAGCCTGCGGATACCCGCAACCCACCCTGAATAACTTGCGGTAGCAGGTGGTAACTCGCATGGACCCAAGCACTCGGAATCCACATCAAAAACGCCGTCGGAATCAAAACGCGTAGGCCCTGTAAGACCACGCTGAGGCGCAAAATCCAGTCGATGCGGTGGAGATTACCACTGGCAGCGGCCACATCGGCCTGTTGCACCAACGGAATAATCAGCTTGCGCAGGCCCTGCGTCAATCCCTGCCCAATCAAGGCTAAGGGAATGGCTAAAATGACCCCTGCCGCCACGGGCAAGTGCGCTGGGCCACTGACCCACCATGCGGCCACAACGGCGGCTAACGCCGGATCAGGGGCAACAGCGGCCCCAATGTTCATCCACCCCAACGTCACTAACTGCAGTGAAGCCCCGAGAGCAATCCCACTCACGAGATTCCCGGTTGCTAGGCCGACCAGCGTACAGGCAACGATGGGTTGATGAAATTCCCATTCATCAATCACACCTTCGATCCCCGCTAAGAAGGCAATAATCAAAACTCCCCAAATGCTCATGACCCGTTGACTCCCTTCTACTTTCTAATATGTACCGCAAAAACACCCCGCTCAGGTGGGGTGACCACCGAGTGAGGTGTTACGACAAACCCTTTTTAGCTGCTAACTTTAAGAAATCCTGTTTTCGATCCGTTGGAACCGTTTGCGCATAGACGTCGACGCCGGCTGCGACCAACTTCTTGGCAGCCGCAACGTCCGCTTCATCGGCGGACAGGCTAGCCGTCAATAGGGTCTTCCCCGCCGTATAAGCTAGGTTACCCACGTTCACACCGGTCGCAGTCAGGTCAACACCTTGGTCCACCAGACTGGCCATTTCCGGCAGTGTTTCCATTAAAATAATCGGCTGAAAACCATCAAAACGGGCATCCTGATAGATCTGCGCCATTTTCGCTAACGTAATGACGTTGGCCTTGGCTTCAGCGGGCGCCGCTTGAACGATCAACGTCTTGCGCAGTTGGTCCTGGGCCACGTCATCGGAGACGACCAAAATCCGGTTAGGCCGTACCGTCTTGGTCCACACCGTCGCAACTTGACCGTGCAGTAAGCGGTTATCGACCCGCGCTAATTTAATTGTCATCGTCATAGTAACTCGTCATCTCCCGTGTTCGCTTGTAAATCTAAATGGCGAATGCCCCCTTGAGCTGCGCGCTCTAAGTGGGGAATCACCTCAGCCAAAGTCTGGTTCTGAATCGACAGTGCCTCAATCAGCATTGGCAGATTCAAGCCAGCCACGAGACCATATCGGTCCGGATGCTGGGCAACGACCCGACTAGCCGCGTTAAAGGGCGAGCCACCCCATAGATCAACCAAAAATAACAATTCGTCTACCGGGGCCATTTCTTGAATCGCCGCCTGGTAGTGATTTGCCAAGTCCTCGACACTTTCGTCGGCCGCCAGTGTAACGGCAATAATTTTTTGCGCTTTACCAAAGATCATTTCAGCACTCTGTAAAATTCCACGGGCAAATTCACCGTGGCTTGTGACGATTATGGCGAGCATCCTGCCACCCCTTCATCAATTCCGCTATTCAGCGGTTTTCCGTAAATTGCGTCTGAATTAAATATAGCATAAAAAAGCGGTTCCAGCTACTCCCTCAGCTAAATTTACAGGTGGTCTAGCATGGCCGCTGGCGTGATAAAACTAACGTCCGGCGTAAAATCAGTTGGTGTTCGGCCATTCCACGCCGCGAAACCAAAGGTCACGTGGGCCGCTGCCGAAGCCTCGGCGTCATACACCGTGTCCCCCACGTAAACGGTCTCCGCTGGCTTTGCCCCCAGTCGGTCCATGGCCAATAAGATACCATCCGGTTCCGGCTTGCCATGGGCAATGTCTTCGGCGACAATGGCCTGGCTAAAGTAGCTATCCAGCCCCATGCTGACCACATCACGGTCATATTCAAATCGTTGCTTGGAGGTCATGATGGCGAGCCCCGCGCCGGCTGCCTTAAGCTGGGCCAGCGCCGATTTGACCCCCGCGTAAATGGCCACCGTATCTCGGTAATCCTGCGTCCGGGGGCCCCACTCGGCCAAGATGTCATCTACATCCGGTAACTGCAAGCGAATCAGTGCGTCCCGGCTGGGAATGCCAAACGTCTTTGCCAGCGTCGCATATTCCCGCTCAATCCCCCGTTCATGAAGAACGGCCTGGAGCGACTTCATATACATGGCCTCGGTGTCCAGTAAGGTCCCGTCAATATCAAAAATAAAATTTTTCATTTCGCAAGGTCTCCTTGTGCGTTTTTTACATTTTTAGGTAAAGAAAAATGGTGCGGCCATCATTGACCACACCATAGTTTATCACGCTTTACGGTAAGACTCTAATTCCGGTGCTGATGAAATTGTTTCACCCACAGGTTCGGCGTGCGCAACTGATGCAGCCAACGCTTCGGCCTCTGGGTTCTTCCCAGCAGCGATATCTTCTGAACGTTGTAAGTTCCGCAATTGCTTCACGGCTCGAATCCAAGAGGGTACCAGGATGGCACAGGAACCCAACCAAGCCAACGGTTCGGCGGAAACGGCCCCGGCATAACCCAACGTCCCCACCAGGAATACCGCCGCAAAGACCCGCATGGTCAGTTCCCCGACACCTGCCAAGGTTGGCAGAACTCGGCGACCAAGACCTTGGAGTGTGTTCCGGATGATAAAGAGGACACTTAACAAAAGGTACGTGCTCCCAATAATATTGAAGTAAGTTTGCGACAATTGAATGACGTGTTCGTCGGCTGTTCCAATGATCAGTGTCACGATTGGCTTACCGAAGAAGATAACCAGACTCCCCGCCAAAACGGCGAAGGTCCCGGATAACCAGAGGGTCTTCTTGACCCCTTCCATGATACGACCGTACTTGCCGGCACCAAAGTTCTGGGCGGCAAAGGTTGCCATGGTGACCCCGAAGGAAGACATGGGCAGTGAACACAGTTGGTCGACCTTGGATGCTGCGGTTGAAGCCGCAACGGAGTCAGTTCCCAGGGAGTTCAAGGCTGCCTGCATGACCATCGTCCCAATCGCAATGATGGACAGTTGAAAGCCCATGGGCATCCCCGTGGAGAAATGTTGCCAGAGTTCATCGAACCCGAATTTAAAATCTTCCTTAGTGATGTGTAGGAGCGGAATGGACCGGATGATGTACCCCACACAGAGGAGTGAAGCGACCACCTGAGAGATGACGGTTGCCCAACCGGCACCGGCGACGCCCATGTGGAAGACCAGGATGAAGAGTAATTCTAAAAGCACGTTAACCACGGTCCCGACGACCAGGAAAATCAGTGGCGTCCGGGAATCCCCGAGCGCACGAATAATGTTAGAGAGTAAGTTGAACGCCATCGACGCAAAGATTCCAGCAAAGATTGTACTGATGAAAATCCGGGCATTGTCGAAGATGGACGCTGGGGTTTGCATTAATTTCAAGATGGGATCAACGAAGGTCAACGACAGGACCGTCAACACAATCGTCATTAAGATTGAAATGATGATGCTCGCGGCAAACGACCGCCGCACACCCTTGTAATCGCGGGCCCCGAACCGGGTGGCCGTAATAATGGCCAAGCCAGCGGTCAGGCCTTGCGCGAAGCCAATAATTAAGAAGTTGATCGAACCGGTCGCACCAACGGCAGCCAGCGCCTTCACACCAAGGGTTTGCCCCACAACTACAGTATCAGAGACGTTATATAATTGCTGAAATAAATTACCAATCAACAATGGAATCGTGAAAAAGAAAATAAGTTTGAGGGAATTGCCCTTGGTTAAGTCGCTCATACGCCGACCTCCTTCTAAAATTATGGTCAATTAAATTGACACAAGAGAACTACTATAACGCGTTCACCACCACTTGTCAGTACATTTGCCTGAAAAGATGAAAAGTGGTTGATTTAATTTTCAATCTTACGCTCTTCTTAAGGATTTTTGAAGGCCTATTTTCATGAAAACGATTGCTTGGTGAAAATGTTATCTGTTTGTCATTTTTCGGGGGTAATTTAATTGTTTCGGGGCTTCATCGTTAAATCAAAACCGTGCTGGCCATGACTGTTGGCTAACACGGTTTGAAGTTTTACCTTTACTTTATTGAAAAGTAGCTTTCACCAATTTCCTAGGCAATACCACAAATAAGTATCAATTCATTGAGTTGAGCCCTACTAACTTATTTTCTACAGTGATATCATTTAATTGATATCTATACAGGAGGCGCAACTCAATGAAAAAACATTTACTAGTGGCAGTCCTTGCAGCTGTCTCACTTGGACTCGGTGTCTCTAATGCACCAATAAATGCCCAAGCCAAAACTCTCTCTACTTTGCCTAAAGCTCTACGAGGAAACTGGAAGAAACACCTAGGCTGGGGACATTACAAACAAAACACCTGGGAAAAAGCTTATACGGTAGATTGTAAAATTAATCCGAACGCTGTTCGGACAAAAAAGATCAGCTTCCTTTAAAATGGTGTTTACCACAAACCCATCTTTTAGGAGCTGATCTTTTGTCTAGTATAACCTATTCCGAACGAATTAAAATCGAAACCTTTTGTGAACTAGGGCTGTCCAATATCCAAATGGGCGTTCGGCTGAACCGATCACCGTCAACAATTTCTTATGAATTATCTCGATGTCAACCTTATCAGGCTGAATTAGCACAAACAGATGCCGAATACAAGCGATCACGATGTGGTCGGAAAACTAAGCTGAGCGATGAGTTAAAGCAAAAAATTCTCAACCATTTACGTCTAAGCTGGTCACCAGGAATGATTGCTCACGAATTTAAACTAGCTACTAAATCTATTTATAATTGGCTAAATCAGGGGAGAATTGATTTCTCCTTGAATGATCTACCTGAACATGGCGTACGCCAACGGCGTAACGTTGACCAACGATCCAAATATAATCAATCTTTGGGGCGATCAATTGAACAGCGTCCCATGATGATTAATCAACGTAATCGCATCGGCGATTTTGAACTAGATACAGTCGTTGGTCCTCGTGGGCATAGTAAGGCAGTTTTATTAACTTTAATCGATCGAAAATCACGGTTCCTTTGGGCATACCGGTTAAAAGATCGGACGACAGCGACTGTTAATGAAGCACTAACTAAGTTCCTAACCACTTTTAATGGTCCGGTGCACAGCTTTACTGTGGACCGTGGCACTGAGTTTAGTGGGCTAGTATCACTTGAATCACAATATGGTATTAAGACCTATTACTGCCATGCTTATACGCCAGCTGAACGTGGTAGTAATGAACGCTTTAATCGGAATTTACGTTATTTTTATCCTAAAGGGACTCGTTTTGAGCACATTAGTGCTCAAGATTTAACGACGACGTTACTCCAAATTAACCAGCGACCGCTTAAAATACTCGACTGGCAAACACCGTATCAGGTTATGCTGACAAATTTGTCCAAAAATTCGGATTAAATTTGCAATCTACCATACATACGTTGGCCATAAACATAGCTTTTGGGACGGTATGACTCAATCCGATACATATCCCAGCACCGTTCGCTACGTAATCAGTAAGGGTCACGGCCTCTATAAAGTACATGTAAAAACAACCATGGGTGGTACCTCAGGGAGTGTCAAATTTTTTGTGTAAATGGAAGTCCTCTCCCATTAGCTAGCTTCTAATACATGGATTCTAACGTATCTTGAATTTGCTTGAAACCTCGATGCGTTCGCTCAAAATTTTGGCCGTTGTAGTCACGAATAACTGTGACCAGAACGCGTTCTAGTGCTGGTTCATTTGGAAATTGTTCTTTCTTCTTTGTCTGCCGTTTTAGCTTCTTGTTGAATGATTCAATGAGATTTGTGCTGTAGATGCTACTGCGTATCGCAGCTGGAAAAGTGAAACAGGTCAAGAGATGAGGATTATTTTCTAGCTTGCCCGTTACTTTTGGATACGCCTTTTGCCACTTGTCTATGAAGTCAGCTAAGGCCTGTTTTGCGTCGTCCATGGTAGCTGCTTGATGGATCAGTTTGAAGTCGTTAAGGACCTCTTGTCGGTCCTTAGTTCGAACGTGAGCTTCAATGTTCCGACTGACGTGGATCAGGCACTGCTGGAGCTTAGCCTTAGGGAAGTGGTCACCAATTGTGTTGGTAAGGCCGACTAAGCCATCGGCCACGAATAAGAGGACTTCTTTTACACCACGCTGCTGAATGTCCACGAGAAGCTCTTCCCAAACGGTACTGGATTCAGTTGGAGCGACTTGGTATGCTAGGACCTCTTTCATACCATTTGGTCGAATGCCAATGGCGATATGCACGGCTTCTTTAGCCACTGAGTCCCGGCGCAGAGGTAAGTATGTTGCGTCCACATAAATGACTGCGTAACGACTCGCTAGAGGGCGCGTCTTGAAGGCGTTGACCTGTTGGTCAACGACCTTCGTGAGGTTTGAAACCGTTTGTGGTGTGTAATGAGCACCATACATTTTCTCAATCAAATCCGCGATCTCACTAGTGGTAATCCCTTTTTCGTAGAGCTGGACAACCGTGGCTTCTAAACCATCCGTTTGGCGTTGATAGCTTGGAATAGTTTGCGTATTAAAGGCGCCATTTCGGTCGCGTGGAACCTCCAAGTTTAGTTCCCCATACTTAGTTTTAAAGGTTCGCAGATAATGCCCATTGCGTGAATTGCCGCTGTTAAAGCCTTGGCGGTCGTAGGGTTCATAACCGAGGAACGATGAAAGTTCCTCGTGCATTAAATCATTGATGGCCGTTTCCAAATGTTGCCGAAAAACTTCGTCCAAATCTTGCTTTTGTGCTAGTGCTGCCATAATTTCTTTGTTAAACTGAGTCATGGGGAAAGCCTCCTATGTCCTATGAAGTGAGTGTGGTTGCTAACTATCATAAGGGAGAGGCTTTCCCTTTTCAATTGCTTATTTTTCTATTTACACATAATTATTTAAACACTCGTACCTCATACCATGTAGTCACTATGAAACGTACTAAACATACTCTTCGAGTCATTCAAAATGGATACGGAATGACTTACACGAGTCATCACAAAGCTATTGAATAATATTTGTATCCTTTACTACTAACTTTAAAACATCCCAAATTAGAAGACCAATTCGACGGCAAGTACCGAACAATTGGTCTTTTAAAATATGGTCCTAAAGTATCTGCAACCTACACGTTTACCACCCTAATAAAAACAAAAAAGCACCAACCCATTAGGTCGGTACTTTCTGTAAACCTCTGATGCGGCCAAGAAGATTCGAACTTCCACCCGGATTACCCGGACAAGATCCTTAATCTTGCGCGTCTGCCAATTCCGCCATGGCCGCATTAACTCACAAGAAATAGTATAACAAATGATTCCGCACCTGACAATATTTTTTGCAAGTTAATTCAAAAAAATTTTATTTATGCATCCGTTAAGACGGTCGCACCGTCCTGATCAAGGTCGATAATCCGCAAGCTACCGGCCATATCGAGCTTTGCCAGCTTCGCGCGCAAAAGTGTTAATTGTGGCGAAGTTCCGAAGGTCACAACGGTTGGACCGGCCCCGCTGAGGTAGGTCCCGGTGATATTTAGCTCATGAGCGGCTTCCCGAATCTGATTAAGCTCCGGTACCAGTTGGGAACGCGCTTGTTCATGGAACTCGTCACGTTCAATCATGGTTGAGGCCAGGTCCCAGTCGCCCTTGAGTAATGCGGCAACCAACACATTGGCCACACTGCTGGCATGAACCGCCGTCTGTAGGGGCAACTTTTCCGGTAAGACCGCGCGACTCTTGCGGGCCAACAGCTTTTGTCCTGGAATGAAGACCAACACCTGCAAGTCAGGCAATGGTAGCTTAATGGCGTGGGCCTCATCGCCCTCCGCCGTGGCAACCGTGGCTTGGCCCATCAAGGCGGGTGCCACGTTATCCAGCGTCCCGCCTAACTTGACGGCCCAGTTCAACTGTTGGGGAATCGTCAATTTCATATCGCCCAATTCATTGGCAATCTTAATCCCAGCGATAATGGCACTGGTCGAGCTCCCCAACCCCCGTGAGACGGGAATATCGGACATGACTGTTAACTGGTGCGCTGGCAAATCCGGGTTGACCTTCAAAGCCGTTTCCACCATCAAGTTGTGCTCATCACGGGGAATCTCGGTGCCCAACGCATGGTTGACCCGCCAAGCCTCCGTTTTTTCTTCAATGATAACCGTTAAATATAAATGTAATGCCGCCCCAATCGAATCGATTCCGGGGCCCAGGTTAGCCGCCGTAGCGGGAACCCGAATAATGGTTTTACCCATCAGTGATGACCTCCTTACGTTATTGTGGTCGCTCCTCGGCAATCACGGTCTTTTGCCAACGCAAATGCCCGTGACACCGTCCGCAAACCATTTTGGAAACATCAATGCGTCGTGCCCGGTAATACCGCTGGTGACACTGAACACATTCATACAGCATCCAGCGGCGCATCCGGGGTTGGCGGTGAGGCGGTGCCGGCGCGAACCGGAGGCCCCCCACCTGTTGCAGTAATTTTTTAAATGCCACGGTCCGGTGCTGCCCGGATTGGCCCGCCAAGTGCAAGTGATAGTGACACAACTCATGCTTGATCACGCCAATCAGAACGGCCTCACCGTGTTCCGTCAACATCTTAGGGTTGATTTCAATATCATGATCCGTCAACCGGTAGCGGCCCCCCGTCGTCCGTAGCCGCGCGTTAAACGTGGCGTGGTGCCGAAAGGGTTTGCCGAAACTGGCCAGCGAGATCTGTTCGACCAACCGTTGTAAGTCGTCATTAGTCATGGTTCTCAGCTCGCATCGTCAGTTGAATCCGTTGCCGGTTCTCATCAACACTCAGCACCCAGACCGTGACCACATCCCCAATCGTCACGACCGTGCTGGAATCACTCACGTAATGGTCGGCCAACTGAGAAATGTGAACTAACCCATCCTGCTTGACGCCAATATCCACGAACGCCCCGAAATCGACCACGTTGCGGACGGTGCCTTGCAGCTCCATCCCGGGTTTCAAATCGGCCATGGTCAACACATCTTGGCGTAACAGTGGCGCTGGCATGCTATCCCGCAGGTCCCGACCGGGTTTCCGTAGGCTGGCGACGATGTCACTCAGGGTTGCCGCGCCAACATCTAACTTGTCTGCCCACTGGCTTTGATTGAATTGGGCCAACTGTTGTTGCAACTTCGGCTGACCAATGGCTTGGTCCGTGCCCATTTCCTGCAACAATTGTCGGGCCACTGGATAACTTTCCGGGTGAATATCCGTGTTGTCCAGTGGTTCGCGACCATCAATGATTCGTAGGAAGCCAACCGCCTGTTGGTAGGCTTTCGGCCCTAGCCGTGGGACCTTCTTCAACTCTTGTCGGGCCGCAAAGCTCCCGTTGTCATTGCGATAGGTCACAATGTTTTGCGCGGTCGTCGCCGTCAGCCCAGAAATATGGGTCAACAGCTCCGGACTCGCCGTGTTCACGTTGACCCCGACCTGGTTGACCGCCGTTTCAACGACCCGATCCAGTTGTTCATCCAAGGACTTCTCGGGCACATCGTGTTGGTACTGGCCAACGCCGACTGCCTTGGGGTCAATTTTGATCAATTCGGCCAGTGGGTCCTGCAGGCGCCGGCCAATGCTAACGGCCGACCGTTCCTCGACGTGAAAGTCCGCAAATTCTGCGCGGGCATTGGCACTGGCCGAGTAGACCGACGCACCGGCCTCGTTGACCAGCACGTAGTAGACCGGATGATCCAGCGTCTTTAAAATACCACTCACAAACTCCTCGGACTCCCGGCTGGCAGTCCCATTCCCGATGGCAATCATTTCAACGTGATAGTCTTCGAGCAATTTCTTAAACGCGGGACCCGCGGCTGCCCGGTCCTTAGCCTTCGCTGGCTTGTGCGGATAAATCACTTGCTTGGCGAGGAAACGCCCGTTGGGGTCCATAATGGCCAGCTTGCAGCCCGTCCGGTACGCGGGATCAAAGCCCATGACGACCTTCCCCTTCAGTGGGGCCTGCATCAACAAGTGATACAGGTTATTGCCAAAGACCTGAATGGCATGTTCATCCGCCTTATCCGTCAATTGCCGGCGGAGTTCCCGCTCAATGGCGGGACCCAAGAATCGCTTGTAGGCGTCCGCAAAGGCGTCCTTAACCTTGGCCACGGCTGGACCTTGGTGCTGCCCAACCAGGCGGAAGTGCCCGTACTGCAAGATGGATGCTGGGTCGATTGAGATGCCAACGGACAAAATTTTCTCCCGTTCACCCCGATTGATGGCCAAGACCCGGTATGGTGGTAACTGCTTCAAACTCTGACTGAAATCATAATAAGTGGCGTAAACCTGCTGTTCATCGTCGTCCGCCGCACCTCGTTTGAGCTTGCTGGTCAATTCACCATGTTGCCAAGTATATTTACGAATCCATTCCCGAAACGCCGCCTGTTCACTAAACGTTTCGGCCAGGATTTCGTGAACCCCGGCCCAAACGGCTGCGACATCCGGCAATTCCTTGGTGGGCGCCACAAACTGTTGGGCCTTGGCGGTTAAGCCGGATGCCGGAAAAGTCAGTAACCATTGTGCTAACGGCGCCAACCCGGCCTCCCGCGCAACCGTGGCCTTGGTCCGACGCTTCTGCTTGTAAGGCAGGTAAAGATCCTCAACCTGTTGCAGAACCGTGGCGTGGGCCAAATTTTGTTTCAGTGCAGGCGTCAATTTTCCTTGCTCAGCAATAATCTTTAAAACTTCTTGCCGCCGCTGATTCAACTTCAGCAGGCGGTGTGCTTCGTCTTCAATGTCGCGAATGGCCACTTCATCCAGTGAGCCCGTCCGTTCTTTCCGATACCGCGCAATGAAGGGCACCGTATTGCCCTCGTCTAACAGGGTCAACACGGCTTGAATCTGTTGGACCCGGTACTGGCTCAGTTGTTGCTGAACCGGTTTAGCCAGGTCGCTTAGTGCTGTTTCGTGGGTAGTTGCCATGCAACCCCTCCGTTCTAATTTTTTTAGTAAGCGTCTCTAAGTTATTTGGTATTCAGTTTTGTAAGTTCCTAGTGAGGGTATTACCAGATAAAACAGCTAACACCAAGCCATAGGAATCCGACGATACTACGGGCTAAACCAGCGTCAGCCGCAGGGGTGGTGAAAATGAGTCCAGCCGTGGGAATGACCTTAGTGGTGAAACCACTTAGGTCATTGCTATCTTTGAGACGCGTTTCTTAGCAGCTCAAAGTAAGCCTGGAGACCGCCTTTTGGCTCCGGACGGGCGCCCACAGCGAACCGGTTTCATTTTCACCATCCCGGAGGCACTGTCAACGATGGCTTAACCCGGCTGGAGCCGTTCCTCACAGCGGGGCACCTTGAATCCGCCGCCGGGAACGGTATAGTCTTGCTACATTATACCATGCTAGCCGCTGGCCACGATGAATTACCGCAAGCAAAAAGGTCACCCCACAAGCTGTGAAGCGACCCTTTCATTTAATGCCATTACATGGGACTCGTCATGATCCGTTGTGTCGCGGCCGTGACTTTTTCCATGGCGTTTTCTTGCGTGGACTCTGCCGCGTTGAAGGCGTCAGCGTTGACCGTTTGGTGTTCCACGTCAATGCTGTCCGTCATGGATTGGCAAGCGTCCGTGTAGGTCCGGTAAGCGGCCACTAAGGACTTGTGCTTGCCCAAAACGCGAACGGGCACACTGGCCTGTTCAAGCTTGTTCAAGTTGTCTTCGTAGGCGTCGGTTCCGCGTTGGAAATTATCGGCCACCTTTTGCAGGTCGACTTGGCTTAACTCACCGACCGTGTCGTTGTCGATGGCGTTGCGCATTTTTTCAAAATCATCATTCATGGTGCCAGCACCCTCTTCGGTCGTTTGTAACACGCCCGAGAGAATCTTGATGTAGCCGTTCATATTATTTTTTTGCATAGTCTTGGTGCCTCCAAATTAGTCTTGCCAGAATGTATCGTAAACGTTGACCGGTAAGTGGCGCTTGTGCGCGGTCTTCCGGTACCAGTTCTCGATGCGTTCTGCCGCAGTGTCACTGACGGTCTGGCCTTCCAGGTAGTCGTCAATGTCTTCGTAACGCACGCCCAGCGCTGCCTCATCGGGCAAAGCTGGGCGATCTTCTTCCAAATCAGCCGTTGGAATCTTCTTGTACAGGTGTTCTGGCGCACCGAGGTAGGTCAACATGGCCGCCCCCTGACGCTTATCCAGCCGCCAAATTGGGCAAATGTCCGTGGCACCATCCCCATACTTGGTGTAAAATCCCGTCACGGCTTCGGCGGCGTGATCCGTCCCGACAACGGCACCGGAGCGAGCCCCGGCAATCGCATACTGGGCAATCATCCGTTGCCGCGCCTTAATATTGCCTTTGTTAAAATCACTCACGTTTTCATGGTTGGCTGAAACGGCCGCCACCATGGCATCGGTAGCTGGTTGGATGTTCACCCGTTCTACCTCGTCAGCACCCATGAAATCGATAGCCATCATGGCATCATCCTCATCGGCCTGTTCGCCGTAAGGCAACCGCACCGCAATGAAGCGGTAATCGCTGTCGCCCGTCTCTTGGCGCAACTCCGTGACCGCCTGCTCACACAGAATGCCGGCTAGCGTTGAATCCTGACCGCCGGAAATTCCCAAAACCAAGGTCTTCATAAAATCATAGTGTTGGAGGTAGCTCTTTAAAAAGTCCACGCTCCGCCGAACTTCAGTCGCCGGATCAATGGTGGGCTGCACCTTCAACGCCGCAATAATTTCTTTTTGCATGGCACGCATAACTCTGCCCCCTAATTTATTTGCTCGGGCTTACTCGGGCATGGTTTGAACGTAACTGTGAATGTCTTTGATGATGGCCATCTTGTGGTCCCAGCAATCTTGCGACAGGTCCACGGGATACTTTTGTGGGTTCAGGTCCCGCTTGTACTCTGGCCACAGGTTCGCTAAGGCGCCACGACACCGGTCCCGTACCGCCGATAAGGTCGGCAACTTGTAAACCAGTTCACCCTGATCAAAGATATCTTGCAAAATGGGCCGCGCATTAAAGTCGTTCACGGTCTTGTTAATGTAGGTAAAGCTGGGATGGAACATGAACAGCGAGTCCTCATTCCGCGGATCCTCGTTGACCAAGGCCACGTAATCCCCTTCGGTCTTGCCATCCGCCTTCTTGGTGATTCGCCAAACCTGCTTCTTGCCTGGCGTCGTAACCTTTTCAGCATTGTTCGACAGCTTGATTGTCCCTTTCATCTTGCCAGTCTCGTCTTCGATGGCAACCATCTTGTAAACGGCTCCCAAAGCGGGTTGGTCAAAGGCCGTGATCAGCTTGGTCCCAATCCCCCAGACATCGATCTTAGCGTCCTGCATCTTGAGACTTTGAATCGTCTTTTCATCCAGATCGTTAGACGCGTAAATCTTAGCGTTCGGGAAGCCCGCTTCATCTAGTTTTTGCCGAACCCGTTTGGACAGGTAGGCCATATCCCCGGAATCGATGCGGACCCCTTGGAAATTGATCTGGTCGCCGAGTTCCTTGGCCACCTTAATGGCGTTGGGCACCCCACTGCGTAACGTGTCATAGGTGTCGACCAGGAAGACACAGTCGCGGTGAGTCTTGGCGTAGGCCATGAAGGCGTCGTAATCGTTGCCGTAGGTCTGGACCAGAGCGTGCGCGTGGGTCCCACTAATGGGAATCCCAAAAATCTTCCCAGCACGGACATTAGACGTGGCATCAAAGCCACCGATAAAAGCCGCCCGGGTGCCCCAGATAGCGGCATCAAATTCCTGAGCCCGCCGTGTCCCGAATTCCATCAGGGCGTCATCGCCGGCCACGGAACGAATCCGCGCGGCCTTAGTGGCAATCAGCGTTTGGTAATTAATGATGTTCAAAATGGCCGTTTCAACCAATTGGCAATCGGCCAGTGGCCCTTCGACCTGTAACAAGGGTTCATGGGCATAAACCAGTTCCCCTTCAACGGCCGAGCGAATCGAGCCGCGGAATTTAAAATTGGCGAGATAGTTTAGAAAATCTTCGGAATAATCTTCAGCTTCCCGTAAGTAATCAATATCTGTTTGGGAAAAATGTAGATTTTGGATATAATGAACAATGTGTTCCAAGCCAGCAAATACCGCGTAACCGTTTTTAAACGGCATGTCTCGGAAAAAGACTTCAAAGACGGCGCGCTTGTCAGCGATGCCTTGTTCGTAATAAGTCTGAATCATATTGATCTGATAGGCATCCGTATGCAGAGTCATACTGTCGTCAGGATACAAATTCGTCATAATAGCTACTCCTTAGCTGGTTTTCGAACTGAATTATCACGTTTCATTTTTAATTTCAATACGTTTATTTTAGCATGAAACAAACAGAGCGTCATACTATTTAATGCGGTATCGGGGGCTTAATTCGTTCTCGTGCCAATCTTGAGAGGAGTCCCCCTATGCAAACCACATTTCCCACCGTCACCGTGCTTGACTTACCCTTCGTCAAGACCACCGCGGCGGACTTACTACCCGTCTTACAACAGCGCATCACCCAGCAGCAAAATACCTTCGTGGTGACCGCCAATCCGGAAATTGCGATGTACGCCCATGAACACGCGGCTTACCGCGACCTGATCTTAGGCGCAGACTTCATCACACCAGACGGCGTCGGCATCCTGGACGGGGCTAAAATTTTAAAGCAACCTCTTCCCGAACGCATCACCGGGTTCGATACCTTACAGGATCTGCTCGCCTGGGGCAGCGAGCAACACCGCTCCGCCTATTTCCTAGGCGCCAAGCCCGAGGTCATCGCCCAGCTCAAACCGATTCTGGCGCGGGACTACCCGGGCTTAGAGATTGCCGGCATTCACGATGGCTACTTCCAAGACGAAGCCCCCATCGTCGCTGACATCACGGCCAAACAACCGGACATGGTCTTCGCCGCATTGGGTTTCCCCAAGCAGGAACAGTTTATTCACCAGTACCGGCACACGACCAAAGGCCTCTGGATGGGAGTTGGCGGTAGTTTTGACGTTCTGGCCGGCGCCGTGATTCGGGCACCCAAGTTCTGGCAAGACCACCATTTGGAATGGTTCTACCGGACCCTGAAGGAACCCAAGCGTCTCAAGCGCATCGCGGTCATTCCCCGCTACCTGCATCTCGTGCGGCAGCAGGCCAAACGTAAGCAACCTCGCGGATAGGTCCCTGAATCTTCACGCGTTCCGTGGCCACGAAGCCACAGCGCTGGTAAAACTGGCGCGCCGGTTCATTGGTCGCCAGGACCCATAGGACGAGGCGGTCAAACGCTTGGTCCTGCAGAGCTGTCATGGCTCGCTGCATGAATTGACGGCCAAGGCCCTGGTGCTGCACCGTTGGCAATAGATAAATTGAATTGATTTCGCCCCACCCAGCAAACTGGGCATCGCGGGCCGGACCAAAGGCACAGGTCCCCACTAACTGGTGTTTGTCATCAAACGCGAGTAACCGACGACGCCAGTGCCGTTCGGGATGCCAAGTCGCCGGTGTTAGCTCGGCCAAGAATTCTGCCGGCAACAGCCCCCGATAGGTGTCCTGCCAAACGGTCCAGTAGAGTTGGGCAACCGCCTGAAAATCATCATCGGCTCGGGCCAATCGAATCGTGACCATCACATCACCCCGCTTACAACAAGTGCCTCACAAACGCGTTAGCATTTCAGCTAACCTTTGTGAGGCACTTTTCGCATTCATTGCTTATTTTTCCAAATAAAATTCAAAACGTTCGCCGACGTATTGCGTCCGAACATATTCAAACGGTGTGCCATCTTGGAGATAGGTCACCTGACGCAACCGTAAAATGGCGTCGCCCCGCTTGATATTCAGGTATTCCGCAATCCGTTCTGAGGCGGACATGGCCGAGACGGTCTGTTGGGCCTTGCCCGGATTCAACTTTTTCTTATCTTCCAAGGCCCGGTACAGCGAGCTCGTGACTTCCTTCTTGTTCAAGCCGTCGACCAGTTTTTCTGGCACGGTGGCCACTTCAAAACAAATTGGGACATCGTCGCCGTAACGAATCCGTTCCATCCGTAACACCTGATCATCTTCGTTGAGCTTCAGCTTTTCGGCCTCACTCAAGGATGGATTCATCACGTGATACGAAATGGTCTTACTGGTGGGTTGCTTACCCTGGGTCAACATTAAATCGGTAAAACTGGTCACCCCAGACATTTTTTCTTGAACCTTTTGATTGGCCACATAGGTTCCAGAACCCACTTGGCGTTCCAAGATTCCTTCATCTACCAGTGTTTGAATGGCCTGACGGAGCGTCATCCGACTCACATCAAAATCACGAGACAGCTCCCGTTCGGACGGAATTCGATCGCCTACCGCCCATTTTCCGGCTTCAATTGCACGTTTAATGTCATTATGAATTTGAATATAAATCGGTGAACTCACAGCACCCAACGTCCCTTCTCAAAATAACTACATTTTTATTTAACTAATTCCTGCATATTCCGGCCTAAACTGAAGGTCGTATCCACGTGCAGGTCACGGGTCAACAGGTTCAAGTCGGCATCGCGGCCTACTTCCAGTTTACCCTTCTGTGTCAAGCCGAACTCTTCGGCCTGGTTCACAGCACTCATTTGCACGGCTTCGTTGACGTCACAGCCGGTGAAGGCAATGACGTTGCGGAAGGCTTCATCGTAACGGAGCACGGAGCCAGCCAGGTTACCGCTCTCGAGCCGCGCTTGACGGTCCTTGACGATTACCTTTTGGCCACCCAGTTCACTGACGCCTTCTGGCATACCCTTGGCCCGCATGGAATCGGTCACTAGTTCCAACCGGTGTTGGCCCTTTTGTTCGTAAGCCAGCTTAATCATGTCGGGCACGATGTGGAACCCATCACAAATAATTTCACAGAACAGGCTGTCTTCCAGCATGGCGTGACCGGTAACCCCGGGTTCACGGTGCCGTAAGCCCCGTTGTGCGTTGTATAAGTGGGTCACATGGGTGGCCCGGCTTTCCAATAATTGTTCACGTGTGGCGTTAGAATGTCCCACGGATGGCACGATACCATTAGCTAAGCAGTAGGTTTCAAACTTCTTAGCCCCATCGTCTTCTGGCGCGTAG
The DNA here is from genome assembly GCF_044053135.1 of Levilactobacillus sp. FUA 3915. Taxonomy (NCBI): domain Bacteria; kingdom Bacillati; phylum Bacillota; class Bacilli; order Lactobacillales; family Lactobacillaceae; genus Levilactobacillus; species Levilactobacillus sp. FUA 3915. The sequence continues at coordinate 396,506 of NZ_CP168704.1, forward strand.
GTAATCAGTTTGACCCGACCACCGGACAGCTTGTTCCAGCGGTCTAACAGCGCAACGTCGGGATCCTTGATGTACTTTTCTGGCTGAGCCCCTTTGAAAATGGCCGCAATAAATGGCCCTTCCAAATGGACGCCTTGAATCAATGGGTTCCGTTCAGCGGCCACCGCAATCCCCTGCATCGCATGGTCAATAGCTTCGTTAGACTGGGTCATCGTGGTTGGGAAGATGGACGTGATACCCTCTAAGGACATCAAGTTAACCATCTTATCAATTTGGTCGGGGTCCCCATCCATACTATCATATCCGTAGCCCCCATGGCTATGAACGTCAATAAATCCGGGAACAATCGTCTTGCCAGTCACCACGTGGATTTCATCGGCAGGCAATGGTCGAAAATCGGCCACGGGACCAACCGCTTCAATTTCACGATCAAAACGAATAAACCCGTCTGGAATAACCTCGTCACCGGTGTAAATCTTCGCGTGCTTTAAAACAATACTCATGAGTCTCCTCCTCATCAATTATACCTTCAGTCAACACTGTTATTATAATCGGTATAGACCAAAAAGGCAACTCACCAGACTGCAAAACGCGATATTTATTCTGTTATGGTTTTGGCTGGGGTTCTCCGCCTGCGACCGCCAAAACGTGACCCGCTATGGGGACCGCCTTCGGCCTGAGGAGCGGTCCTACGGCTCGACTTGAAGCCGCAAAAACCGCGTCTCCAAGCTCGTCCCGTGCTGTAAGGCCGGGGAAAATCCCTCTCCGGTCTAACACCACTGACACAGCGGGTCTCATTTTGTCTGTCTCCGGCTCCGAACCCCAGCCAAACTAACCGACTAACATCACGTATTACCGTTGTCCGTGTCCTTGGTAGCACTAGCTTTTAAGGATAGTGTCTGCACTAAATCTAAAGAATCAGACAACCATTCCCATGACAACTGTGCAGTCACGCTTAAAGCACCAAACCCGTCTAAAGTGACCAGAGGCGGGCCAAGGTGCCCAGCTGTGTCGATGGTCTTAGCTGAGGTTTCTCACTCAGCTTAGAGCATGGGACGACCTTTGAGACCGCTTCTCAGGCTCAAAGTCGAGGTGGAAGCCCGCCCCTAAGGCTGGAACCGGCCCCACAGCAGGGCCCCTTGAGCCCGCCGCCGGGAACGGAAAGACCAGACACGCAAAGGTGCTTTAAGCTGGACCGCCGGCGTCGCGCTTGATGGTGGCGTCGATACCCTTGACCACCGCCGTCATCAGCCCAGCCTCTTCCATCGCCAGTAACCCGGCCACCGTACTGCCACCTGGTGAGGCGACTTGGTCGATCAGGGCAAACGGAATCTTGTCGCTTTCCAAAACCATTTTAGCGGAGCCTAAAGTCGCTTGAGCCGCAATCTTTGTGGCCTGGTCCTTGCTTAAGCCGTGCTTGACACCGGCGCGGCTCAGACTGTCAATGAAGAAGTCGATGTAGGCTGGTGAACTCCCGGCCAGCGCGCTGAAGACCCCAAATTGGTCTTCGGCTAACGTCGTCGTGGACCCAATCGTGTCGAACACACGTAACGCTGCGGCCAGGTCATCCCCGGTCAAATGCGCATTGGCGGCCACCGCGGTCATCCCCGCGCCAACCTCAACGTTCACGTTAGGCAACGTCCGTAAAATTGGCACGTTCTCGCCCACCACATTGGCCATGTCTTCTAGGGACAGTCCGGCAACGATGGAGATTAACGTCTTTTGACCGTCAACCAGTTGTGCTTCAATTTCCTGGAGCACGTCGCTGGCCACGTTGGGGGTCACGGCTAAGACGACTAAATTGCTGGCCGCCGCAACATCCGCGTTGCTAGTGGCCGTTTGAAGGCCGTGCGCTTCGGCATAAGGGCCATAGCTTTCAAGCCGATGACTGTGCACGATGATGTCGCTAGGGGCAAACGTTTTTGCATTGAGCAGTCCGCCGATAATGGCTTGGGCCATGCCGCCGACGCCGATAAATCCAATTTTCATAACTTAATGTTCCTCCTTGGCTGGTAAGTGGTCTTGGAACCACTGATTGATGCGAGTCAACCGTTCGATCCGCAGGTTGGGCAGACCGGAACGGGATAGTTCGTGATTAGATTTCGGGAACAGGACCAATTGTGTTTCCACCCCGGCTTCCTTTAAGCCGACGAAGAACTCCTCACCTTGCGTGGTCGGACAACGCAGGTCTTCCTCGCCGTGGAGCACCAGAATAGGTGTTGTGGCGTCTTGCACGTAGGCCAGTGGCGAGAATTTCCAGAGCACGTCGATGTTGTGCATGTCCTGTTTGAGCTCCCACGGCGTGAAGAAGTAGCCGATGTCGCTGGTGCCGTAGAAACTGATCCAATTGGAAATGGAGCGTTGCGTGACGGCCGCGGCGAAGCGGTTAGTGTGGGTCTCAATCCAGTTGGTCATGAAGCCACCGTAAGACCCACCGGTAACGCACAGCTGCTTGGGGTCAATCGTCGGGTCCAATTTCAACGCCGCGTCGGTCCCTAGCATCAGGTCTTCGAAGTCGCCCTCGCCATAATGGCCGATGACGGCCGTCTCAAAGTCCTGGCCATAACTGTTGCCACCACGCGGATTGATGGTGATGACGCCATACCCCTGGCCCGCGAGGAATTGTAGCTCGTGGTAGAAGCCGTAGCCAAAGTCGACTTGCGGTCCCCCATGAACGTAGAGTACGGCGGGATGTTGGGGCGCTGGCGTAACGGGTGGGAAATACCAGCCCTCGATGTCCCAGTCAGCCGCCCCCTTGAAGGTGAAGCGCTGACCGGCCACCAGCGCGTGTTTGGCCTCGTAGACGGCGTTGGGGTTAATCAGCTCCCGTTCCTCGCCTGTGGCAACGTTAAGGGCCTTTAACCGGCTCACACTGGTCATGGTCGACTCGGTGAAGACGATGGTCTGCGGGTCGACCACGCTAAAGTCCGTGATGGCCCGGTCGCCACCCAACAACGTCCGCGGTTGCGCATCGCCGTCGAGGCTTTGACTGACCAGGCTTAACCGCCCATGTTCATTTTCCAAGGTTAAAAAGGTGTTGTGCGTCAGCCACGCCACAAACTGGCCGGACTGCCGCTGTTGACTGTCGACGGCTAGCATGTCACCGACCTCCACGTCGCGCGGCGCGGTCAGGTCGGTCAATTCGCCAGTCGTGAGGTTGCCCAGCCACGCGTGAAATTGCGAGACGTTGGGGATGTGATTGTCTTGCCCCCACATCAACACGTGCTGGCCATCCTCATTCAGCTGTCCCTGGTCGAATGACCCCGCGGGCAGCTTTTCATTTAAGAGCCGGTCAGCCGTCCCATCGAAGGGATGCCAGTAAACGCCCTCACTGAAGTCGTGCTCGTCTTCGGGCAGCCGTTGCGTTGAAAATAAGAGGCCCTGGTCGTTGGCTGCGGTCACGGTAAAGGGGGCCGTGCGTTCGAGCACAACGGATTGGTCGCGGCTGGCACACTGGTAACGAATGCATTGATACGTCAGCCCTTGTGGTAAGAGGCCGCGGCCGTTCATTTTGTATTGTAATTTGTCGACGACCTGGACGCTAGGGAGCGCATCCTTTGCCGGTTGCTTGGCGCCGGTCGTCGTTTGAAAGTAGAGCACGTCGGTGTTGGCTTCCCAGGTCAGCTGGCTGATGTCGGCATCCCCGCGCGTGATCTGTTCCGGCGCCCCACCGTTGAGCGGAACCAGGAACAATTGCGCATGCTCATTGACCACCCCACTGAAGGCTAAATAGCGGTGGCTCGGGCTTAGTGCCAGTTCGTTGACGCTCACATCGGCCGGACTCCACCGCCGGCGATCACTGCCATCCGCCAGTTGGACGGAATAAATAGCGGCTTGACTGGTATTCTTCTGCTGGTCTAGTTGACTCTCCACGTAGTACACCCGCTGCCCATCACTCACTGGTTGAGCCAGCGGACGCAAGGCGAACAGGTCTTCCGGTTTCACGATTGTTGCCATCATAAGACCCCACTTTCTCTATCAAATACACAAATGGTCTGGAGCAATTATTAGTTTGACTTTAGCGAAGTTAGGGGTGAATGTCAATTTTTTCGGGTGATTCCGGGGATATTGCTGGGGTGAACCGTTTGACTGCCAAATGGTCGCTCATTCAGGTTGGTTAGCTGCGTAATCGATGGCACACGAAATAGGACTGCACTGAGGGGCGCAGTCCTATTTGAGTTGCTTATTTTAGTTGTGTTTGCGCCGTAACCCGAACCAACTGAGGCCGGATAAGAGAGCTAGGCCGACTAGTTGCCAGCCGGTCGCGGGTTGTTCCCGAGTTTGCGGCAGCGTCGCCGAGGTGGCTGGCGTTAGCGTGCCAGCGGACCGCACCCAGACGCCCTGGGCTTGGCTGTAGTGCCAGCCGGTTGTCGGGGTCGAAGTTCCGTTTGTACGCGTCGCTGTAAGCCGGTTCCAGCTCAGCGATTGTGGCCGTCGAGCGGTTGCGGTTGCCCGGTGTCCTTGCGCCTGGGTGGGATATTGCGTGGCTATTTGCCGTTTTCGCTTCCCTGCTGGCTGCTTGGGCGTTGTTTGGTTGGACTTGGTCGTTGGGTGCTTGGTTTTTGGTGCCTTGGATTTTGGCGACTTGTTCTTAGGCGTCGTGGATGTGGCTGGCGTGGATGTGGTTGGCGTCGATGTGCCTGGGGTTGTAGGATTTTCAGGATTTGTTGAGATCGTTGGTGTATCTGGCGTGGTGGTGCTGGTGCCGGGATTGCTGGTCGTGGGCCAGTTTAACGTCAACTTCTGAGTTTCATAATTCCCAGAATGATCCGTACTAGTTCCTGTCGTTCCTGAACTTACCGCTAATACTAGACTCGTTCCAGTAAATCCTTCAGGCAGAGTTAACGTACCGCCGTCTGAATCAACATAGCCTAGTTTTGTGCCCTTATAGGTAAACACTGGTGAAGTCAATGTTAAACCTAGCTTATCCTCAATTGCTTTTTTCACGCCAGTTAATCGATTTCCTTCACGACTAACTTCAACGGTCAATTCTTCTTGGTTTGCAAACGCATCATCACCTACATTTTCAATTTCTTCTGCAGTGTTATGAATCGTCTGTAAATCATTTTCAGCGAAGGCCTCATTGCCAACACTACCATCTTTACCAGTTAGACCTTTGCCTAAAGTTAAATCTTTTAGCTTGTTACCAGTGAACGCCCTAGGGCCAACTGTTTTGACACTATCTGGAATGACTAAACTATCAGCTAATCCGGCGTTTTCAAAAGCTGATGAACCAATCGTAGTAATACCGGTACCCAGCGTCAAATCATTCAGCTGCGTATTCTTAAAGGCTGATGAACCAATTGTCTCGACGCTACTTGGAATGACCATTGAACTAGTTGAGCCTGAATTCTCAAAGGCTGAATCACCAATTATATTGACAGCATTACCCAAAGTTATCCCAGTTAATTGATTGTCTTTAAACGCAGAATCGCCAATTGTCGTGACACCATCTGGAATAACGATTGCACTGGTTGATCCCGAATTTTCAAAGGCTGATGAACCAATCGTGGTAATACCGGTACCCAGCGTTAAATTATTTAACTGCGTATTCTTAAAAGCCGATGAACCGATTGTCTCGACACTATTTGGAATGAACATTGAACTGGTTGAACCCGAGTTCTCAAACGCAGAATCATCAATCAAAGTGACTGAATTTCCTAGAGTCACACTATCCAGTGTATTGTCTTTAAAAGCTGAAGCACGGATTGTTTTGACGCTATCTGGAATAACTAACGCGCCAGTCAGCCCATCATTCTCAAAGGCTGAAGCCCCAATATCCGTCACGGCTGGTCCCAACGTCAACTTGGCTACATGACTCGCTTTATTTTCATCATTGCTACTGAAAGATGAGATACCAACGTATGTTACCTTATTGGGAATAATCAGCCCATCGCCATCGGCCGTGATGTTAAGAGGATTATCTGCAAACGAATAATTTCCTATTGATGTCAACTTGCTTGATGAAGAATCATTGCCAAAGTGGACATCGCTAATCTGATTACTTTGAAAAGCGGCTGTCGCCAGAGTCGTTAAATTATCGTCCAATAACAACGTGCCAGAAATATGGTTACCAGAAAAAGCATCTTCCCCAATGCTACTTAACTTACTTTCAACGGTATCCAATGTTATTCCGCTTAAGTCATTATCAGCAAACGCATTTTTTTCAATTGTCTCTAACGAGTTGGGCAATTTTAACGTACCAGAAAGACTATCCCCAGCAAACACATTTGGCCCAATATTTTCAAGACCATCATTCAAAGTTAACTGAGCTAAATCGCTATTATCAGCAAACGCAGAATCATCAATTATCAGAGAATTCTTATCAGGTTTAGTAAAGCTAACTGTCTTCAAAGCATTATTCATAAAGGCATCATCGAAGATCTCTTGGAGTTGCCCACCAGAAAAGGTCACACTTGTCAGCTGATTACCAGTACCATCAGGGTTACCCGCAAAAGCTGAAACCCCAACTGTTGTAACGGCATCCGGAAATGTCAATGCCCCGGTCAACTTATTATTGGCAAAAGCACTTGTACCAATAGTTGTTAAGCTCTCATCCAACTGAACCGAATTCAATTGATTATGCTCAAACGCAGAAACACCCACTGTTGTAACGGCATCTGGAACTGTCAATGTACCAGTTAACTGATTGCTGGCAAAAGCATTGTTCCCGATAGTTGTTAAACTCTTGCCCAACTGAACCGAACTCAATTGGTTATTCTCAAATGCAGAAACACCAATAGTCTTAACCGTATCAGGAAGTGATAGTGCCCCACTCAATTTGTTATCAGCAAACGCTTTTTCTCCGATTGTCTCTGTCTGATTGCCAAACGTTACTGTTGCTAAATCATTATCTAGGAATGCCCCTTCATCAAGCGTTTTTATGCTATTAGGTAATACCAAACTCGTTAGATGATTATGGGCAAAAGCCTCGTCTCCAATCTCCCAAGACCATGTCCCTTGGCCAAACGTCACATTAGTCAGAGCATTTGATTCAAAGGCGTGCGCACCAATAACCCCACCCAAACTGGTTGGCAAAACCACATTAGTTAGCTGGTTGCCTTGAAAAGCACTATCGCCAATTGCAGAAATATTGTCACTAAATATCACACTGGTCAAACTTTTTTTAGCAAAAGCACCACTCCCAATAGCTGTGACATTAATGTCATTGAAAGCAGACGGGATGGTAATATCTTTTTGGCTTCCCTCATACCCGGTAATAGTATATGAGTCACCACTATCGCTCGTAACCTTTTGATAAATAAATCCATCCGCATCCTTCTCGGTAGTCGGCGTAGCGGCCGTATCAGCCAGCAAACTCGCAGCCATAGGTACATTCATGCGTGACAAAAATAACCGCGGACTAAACAATTGGCTGTCAGCCACCACAAACTTCTGCTGATCAGTCTTCTCATCAGTCGTTTCTACAGGTGGTACCGTCTGCTTTTCATCGTTATCTGCCGTCGTCACCTGTTGCGTTTGAACTGTCTTAACTACCTCAGACTGATCGGGCTGTTCCGAAATTTTCTCACCACTCCCGGCCGTCTTCTCATCATCGTTTAACTCAGATGACGATGACTCCTGATTCTGTGGCGCTACAGGTTCAGCCGGCGTCTTTTCTTTCGCATCAGTCTGCGATTCCGTATCTGCCTGCACTTTGTCATCAGACTGTTCATCAGTCCCCGTCGACTGGTCCTTTTCGGCGTCTTCATCCTCCACTGACTGCTTCTCAGTGACCTTGGTTTCGTCCATTTCCGGTTCTGTCGCTGTAGATTCCTTAGTCTTATCCGCTGTGTCAGCGGTCGTCGGCTCACTAGCGGTGACCGCGGTCACCGAACTGCTGCTGGCGGCCGTGGCCGGTTGGTCTGCCGCCTGTGCCTTGAGGATGTTGGCATTCAACGCCAACCCTGCACTTAAACTGATCACCGTTAGACCGGTTGACAACCATTTCTTCTGTCCAGCCGTCAACGGCCGGTTTTCCGTCATTAATTTTGTCGTTGGAACCCCATCCTCTCCTGAAAAAAATGGGTCAAATTCGTTGGAATCTGTCCCATTTCAGCGTTGCTATTAATCATCTTGTTTTTTCTTCGTAAATCCCAGCCAACTGGCGGCCAGCAATCCAATGGCCTCAAGCCAGTGCCATTGACTGGTTTGCTCGTTCGTTTGTGGCAGTGATGTTGCCGTCATGACCATCTTAGCTTGCCCCATGCGTTGGATTGATGCCGGTTCAGTCATGGCACCGTTGCCGTCAACTGTGTCAGCCGGTACCCCTGCCTGACGACTTGTCCAATCTGGGTGCTGCATCTTCGGTTGAACAGAAATATAAGTGGCATGTGTCCGCTTGTCCGGTTGTCCCACCGGTGCGTTTGCTAACCGATACTGAACTTGCGCCCACGCTTTTTGTGCCTGTACTTGTTTTTTCTGTTCCTGGTTAATTTGATAATTGGCTGATTCACCTAACGTGTTAGTTGTTCCATCAGTCACTGTTTTGTCGGATAACTTATCTGGCGTGTTGCCAGTAGTATTCGACGTTGTCGTCGTTTCAGCCTCGCCACCCGCGTACGGCGTCACAGTCTCACCCGTTTCGGGGTCAACCGGTTCCGTTTCCTTTGTGGGCGTTGTCTCCCCTGAATCGTTGTCATCAGGTTCAACTTGCAAATACTCGATTGTATCTCGCGTCGTTACCTTTTCGGGACCAAAGATGGCGGTAAAAGTGGTTATGTCCTGCTGCGTATCCGGATTAAGAATCCGATAGCCAGCCATCACTGGCGCATCAACCAATTGCGTTGAGCCTACCTGACCGCTAATCACAGCAGACCAAATACTCTTAAAGACGTACTTACTATTAATATTTTTGATAGCAACTGGTATATCAACCTGGCCCGAAAAAGTCCATACCCGTAAATCTAACGTCAGGGCCTGAAAGCCCAGCTGACCAGTATATGCCGCGTTCGTTGTGAGCGTAACCGTCAAATTGCCATCATGACTGGTGTCAAACCCCTGGGGTAGCAACAAACTATCAGTCGTTTTATCATAATTCAAACTAGTTCCGTCACTCAGAGTAAACGTTAACTCCCCAATGTCACTAGGCTTCATGTTAAGTTGTTCAACTAAAAGCGCCTTAATATTGTGGGCTGACGTTGTCGACATTGGCACATTTGCGAGTGTTAATGCTTTCTGATTACTGAAGGCATTCCCCCCATTTGTCCAGGTCATGTCAGCTGAATTAATTTTTTCCAACGCATTTTGGGCAAAGGCATTCGCACCTAAAGAGGCCTCTTTATTGACTAACTGTAGTCCTGTTAATAAATTGTTTTCGAAAGCTGATTCGCCCACCAAACTAACCTTTTCAGGCAAGATAAGCGTACCACCCAACTGATTATTCGCAAAGGCAAAATCACCAATCGCGGTAATCTGACTCCCTAAATTCAGCCCGGTCAACTGATTACCAATGAAAGCCCGATTGCCAATTTTCTCAACCGCATCAGGAACACTAAGCGTCTCCGTTAACTGATTGTCCGCAAACGCAGAATTTCCAATCGCGCTGACATTTTTCCCCAGCTTGAGCGTCCGTAGCTGATTACCGCTGAACGCCTCATCCCCAACACTAACTTTATCTGTCGTATCAGGAATTTCTAAGTTTGTCAGTGCATTATCAGTGAACGCCTGATTTCCAATGTACTGGACACCGGTCCCCAGATGGAGCGCGGTCAGGCCAGCCCCCTGCTTTTTGTCGTTGCTAAAAGCACTATCCCCAATCCGAACAATATTGTCTGGAATGGTTAATAGTCCGGTTAACTGATTATTGGCAAAAGTTCCCGTGTTCAAATCAGTCAACACCTGATTAAGGGTCACTGACGTTAAGCGATTATCCGCAAATGCATACTCGCCTAACGTCGTTAATTTTGCTGGCAAAATCAGTGTTCCACCAATTTGGTTGTTAGCAAAAGCTGAAGTCCCAATACTTTCCAGTGCGGCACTCAACGTCAAATCAGTCAGCTGGTTATTTTCAAATGCTGATGCGCCGATAGCGTTCACCGTGTCTGGCAAGACTAATGTCGTCAACTGATTCCCCTTAAACGCGTCCTGTTCAATTTGAACGGCGCCGTTCAATTCAACGTTAGTCAATTCATTATTTTTAAAGGCACCTGTCTTGATGTTGATCCAGGTGGCTCCCTGCAATGTCAAAGACGTTAACGCATTGTTGGCAAAGGCATTCTGACCAATGTAGTTTAAGTTTTTCCCCAGGATCACCTTGGTCAATGCAGAAACAATCGTTAGGTGATCATTAGCCGAGCCGTCATTATTAAACGCATTATCTGCAATACCAGAAACATACTTACCCTCATACATATCCGGAATCGTAATCTCGGTACTATACCCTGAAACTGGTGCTGATCCATCAGCCTGTTGCTGTGCCGCACCCGTATACCCAGTCACTTCAACTGTGTTCTCACTAGTTTGGTGAAAGGTAAAATCAGATTTTGGGGTTTGCTCATTCGTTGGAGCGGGTGTCACCGTTTCATCAGGCGTATCTGCTGGACTGACAGGTTCTTCGGTCTCATCCTCAGACTTTTCTTCATCCTCATCAATCGTGTCTTCACCATTATCTTCTTCATTGTCTAACTGGTTGGAATTATCATCTTTTTCAACATCTAATTGATTATCCGAACCATCGTCAGAACTATCATCTTTCACTGTATCTTCAGCTTCTACTTTTGGTATCTTCACAGCTGAATCAACATCATTCTGAGCTGATTCATCACTAATTTGGGAAGTCGCGGGGTCCGTATCAGCGTTAGCCGTCTCACTGCCAATGGCGATTCCAGTACTTAGTGCCGCAATCGTCAGACTAACGAACAGCCACTTACTGTGTGTAGGAGTAAGTTGTTCTCCCCTATCCTTATTGTTCCGCATACTATCTTCCCTTCGCTGGTGTCCTTGAGTGATTAGTTTATAGACCGTTTCGTTTCGCATTAGTTGCTTATGCAAAATATTCTATGATATTCATACTATCACGACTTAACCAAAACACCAGTGTGACTTAATTGCCAAGGGGGATAACGATTACCGCTATATGCAGATATTTCTTATCGAACTATTTTTGTCCCACACCTACTACAATTGGTGACTTTGGTTATTTGCTTGGGCACAATCGAATCACCCGGCACAATCATGGGACATAATCAGAGAAGTGTGGTAAAAAAACTTTTTTCTGAAAATTAAAAAAATTCACAAAAAAGTACGGTCAACACACAGAAAGCGTGTCAATCGTACGCGTAAATCGTTAAATTCAATTGTGATTTCGCTTGTGAGCTAAACCTAACCAGCTCAATCCAGCCAACAATATTGTCCCTAACCACTGCCAACCAGTTGATTGCTCATTGGTTTGCGGTAATGACTGTTGCTGGGTAACCGTCGCCTGTGACGGGACAGCTGCCTGCGGATTACCCGTTGCCGGCTGCCCGTCACGTGTAAAGTGTCCTGCCTTAATTGGCGAGCCAACCACGTACGCTGACGTCGTAACGCTTGTCCGCGTTAGGGTTTGCTGCTGAATAACGGTTGTCAGCAAGTGCCGCGGCACAACCCGTTTCAGCTGCCAGTTAGGACCCGTAACCGCGAGTTTCGGGGTAATTGTGACCGTCCGCTGTGCATTGCCGCGCGTTCCCGTCTGCGAGTTGCTGCCATCAAAGTCCGGTGGATAAGGAATGGCCTCATCCCCGCCAGTCGTCGGCGTAATCACGGGCGTCGTTGGCGTCACCGCCGGATCACCACCGGGCGTATTTCCCGGGTTAACTGGTGTTACAGGGGTCACCGGTGTGCTTGGATCAGTCGTTCCCCCAGTCGTGTCACCAGGTTGCGTTGGTCCAGTCGGCGTCCCAGTATCATGGCCGCCACCACCGGGCGTTAGGTCCGGCGTATACAAGACATCCTCATTGGGCGTGATGGTACCGTTCGGGTTGACCGTCGCCGTAATGGTCTTCTTGTTCGCGGTGTACCCGCTAACCACCGGAACCGTCACAACCACCTGCGTATTACCCACGCGGTCGGTAATTCCCCACGCTTTATCCGCATGCATCCCTTGCAGCATGCCAATCATACCAGGGTCGCGGCTGAGGTTGCTCGGAATCGCCACGTCGTCTGTCACCCACCGGTTTAAATCCAGCCTGAGGTTTTCAACGCCATAACGTCCGGTATCAGTGCTGTTAGTCGTCAGGCTCAGAACCACTTTGCCACTCTTCACCCAATCCGGCAACGTCGCACTATCAGCAACATTCGGCAACGTCAGGGTATCCGTAACCGGGTCGTAGATCAGCTGGGCTTGATTGTCAGTGAAAATGAAGGTTAATCCCGCAATATCAAGATTCTTCATTCCCAAGGCATCTCGAATTGCCTGCTGGACACCAGAGGCAACCGTGGTGATCGTGCCGTTTTGATTAGCCACAATCGCACCCGCAACACCGGCGTTCAACAAGGTTTGTCCAGCGAAGGCATAGTCCCCGATGGTTCCAATCTGACCGCTAGCATTGATTTTCTGCAAGCTATTATAAGCAAATGAATAATTTTCCAGACTGTTCATGTTCGACCCCATCTCGAGGTCAGCCAGCTTGTTATAAGCAAACGCATATTTCCCAACATCATGAACGTTGTCGCCCAGCGTCAGGGTCCCACTTAATTGATTATGTTCAAACGCTTCATCGTTAACGGTCACCAAGCCGGTCCCAAAGGTCAAACCGGTCAATTGGTTGTTCACAAATGCATCAGCCCCGACGTTGGTTAACGTATCCGGAAAATGCAGCGTGCCCGTCAGGTTATTGTTGGCAAACGCATTGGCTTCAATCGTTGACAAGGGGGCCGTCCCCAGCTCAAGTCGCGTCAATTGGTTACCACCCGCAAAGGCCGACTCGCCAATATTGGCCATTTGATCCGATAACGCCAGCGTCCCGGTCAATTTATTCCCGTAGAAGACATACTTTTCAATCGTGTTTAGCTTGGTCCCGCCAGTCAAACCAGTCAACTGGTTGCCACCCGCAAAGGCATACTCACCAATACTCGTCATTTGATCCGACAACGTCAGGGTCCCGGTCAATTTATTCCCATAGAAAGCATATTTTTCAATCGTGTTCAGCTTAGTCCCGCCAGTCAAAACGGTCAGTTGGTTATTGGCAAAGGCCGACGTCCCCACGTTCAAGATGCTGTCGGGGAGATTCAGGGTACCCGTCAGCTGATTATCGGCAAACGTTTGTGGCCCAATCTCCGTCAATTTGTCATTCAACGTCACGCGACGCAGCCGGTTATCCCAGAAGGCTTGGTCTCCCAGGTGCGTCAGACTGGCTGGTAAGTTAAGTGACCCAGCTAATAAGTTATGGGCAAACGCCGCCGTTCCAATCGACGTCACGCTGTCGTCCAGCTGCAAGCCAGTCAACTGGTTCATGTCGAAGGCGTCATCCCCAATACTGGTGATGGTCGCGGGAATCGTTAACGTGCCGGTCAGTTGATTATTGGCAAAGACGCCGGTGTTCAATAGGCTCAAACCAGCATCCAAGGTCAATCCAGTCAGCTGATTGTTAGCAAAGGCTTGATCCCCCAGCGCGGTCAGTGTCTCAGGTAATACCAAGTGGCCCTGAATCTGGTTGTTCGCAAAGGCCGCCGTCCCAATTGAGACCACGTTTTGGCTCAACGACAGCGACTGAATCGTATTATTTTCAAAGGCATCGTCCGCAATGCTAGTCACCGAATTGGGAATGACTAACTGCTGAAGCTGATTGCTCTGAAAGGCCCCGGCGTTGATCTGCTGCAAGTTCCCCAGATCAACCGTCACCAAGTCGTTATTGGCAAACGCCCCGGCCCCCACGGACCAGATACCGCTCGTAAATTTGATCGTTTTTAATTGGTTATTCGTAAACGCATAGTCCCGAATGACCTGTAGATTTTGGCCCAGCGTCACATCCGTTAGCCCCGCCCCATTGAAGGCGTTCGCGGCAATCTCCGTGACCGGCAAGTTCAAATAGGTATCCGGAATCGTAATCTGCGTGCCGTGCGTCTGATTGGCAAAACCCGTCACCACGTAGCCGTCCTTGCCCTCATTTAACGTGTAGGCCAGTGCCGACTGCGTATCAGCATCGGGAGTCGTGGTCGGCGCTGTCAGCACACCGCTCGCAGGTGTCGCATCAGGTGTTGAATTCGTTGTGTCTTCAGTCGATGGTTCGTCTTGTCCCGTTGGCTGCTCCACGTCTCTTAACAGTAAATACCGAGTCGCTCGCAGCGATGGCTTGATTGCCGTTGGTGTTGTTTTCTCGGATGAAACCATTGGCTTGGGCGTCACCGGCGTCTGTGTCGGCGTGACTGGCGTGATTGGTTTCGTCCCAGTCGTTGGTGCTGGTTTCGTTGTCGGTTCAGAACTCGGTATCACGGGTTTAGCCGGCTCTTCCGGTGTCACCGTCTCGTCTGACGTCCCAGTACCTTTCTGAGCGGAACCAGTCCCAGCACCGGTACCTGTTTGTCCAGACTGCGACACATCAGCCGGCGTGACCGAACTCGTCGCTTGGGTGGTCGCCACATTCTCCGTTTGGGGCTCACCGTCACCAGCAGTCGTTTCTCGGGTATCCGCAAAGACCGGCGTCGTGACGAGCATGACCCCCGCCCCTAGGCTCACTAAGGTGACACCGGCATAGATCCACCGACAACTAGGTTGCTGAACTTGACTAAGATGTTGCCATTTTTCTTTAAACATCAACTGCCACCCCTTTCACGAGCACCGACTGCCCCTTTTAAGATTATCCTAACACCCCACGAACTATTTGTCAGCGCTGATAAATTGAAAACTGGGGTAACGATTGTCCCTATAATTTGCTGGTGCCATGTTCTATACCCAGTTGACGCCGCCAGAACCCGGATTAGTGCACCGGTTTTCTCACGTTTTTGTCTAGCCACTGACTCATTTACAGGACGACCGCCCCAAAATGTCCAATTTTAAAATAATTTCGTGAAATACACAAAAAGGCGCTCGAGAAATTCCTCGGGCGCCATAATCTAAAATATAAATGAACGCATAAAAAAACAGTCACACACCGTGACTGTTCCTTAGTTGGGCTAGCTGGGTTCGAACCAGCGCATGACAGGATCAAAACCTGTTGCCTTACCACTTGGCTATAGCCCAATAATAAAAATGGTGGGGAGTGGATTCGAACCACCGAACCCGAAGGAGCGGATTTACAGTCCGCCGCGTTTAGCCAGACTTCGCTACCCCACCAAAACGTGAATCGTCGTAACGAATCAACTACACTATCATACAAAAAACTGCATAAATCGTCAAGACTTTTTTGCAGTTTTTTTTATTTTAAATTCAAAATCCTTAATTGGCGCTGCCATTCAACAAAAAAATCGGGCTGGGACCACTCGTCGATTCGCCGATTATGGTACCCAACTGCCTGATTGTAATAGGTAGTCGGGCCAAAGGTTGCGGGGGCGAAGCGGCTGTGGACGTGACCGAATAAAGTATCAGCCACTGAATATTTTTCCAAAACGGCCCCAATCCGCGGGCTCCCTAGCATGGCATTGGCCATGTTCCAGAAACGATCGTCATCCGTATACCGGATATAGTCCTGGCGTGGGACAAAGTGGGTCATAAACAGGACCCGTTTGCCGGCGACCTGTGCCTGTACCAATTGATCGGTCATCTGTGCCACGACCTGATTCAGCCGTTCCGGATCACTTTGGGGTTGTTCAATGCTACTGTCGATCCAAAAGGCCCGCTTCCAGCTCAAAAAATTCCGGCCGACCAGGTTATTAGCAAATTGATAATCATACCAGCCATTATTGCCGATTACCCGCCAGTTAGTCCCCGGAAGGTCTAAAGACCCACGATGGAAGTAAACGGGCGTCTGCGACGATTCTAGGCCCGCATACGTGATATCGTGCAACATGTCATGATTCCCCGCAATAAACCGCACCTTGGCTGGTGCCATGAGCGCTTGTAACCGGGTGACGAAGGCTAGCGACTGACTAAAGTAATTGGTCACGTCACCGGCGATTAAATACAGTCCCACGTTCCGTTGGGTCAGGTACGCCGCCTGCTGTTGGGCAACGGCCTCTGCGTCCTGCTGGTTGATGTCTAAATGTAAGTCACTGATCATGGCCACCTTAACCACGTCGTCGCCCCCTTTCAAATATAGTCGCACAAAAAAATGCCACTCCATCATAGAGTAGCACTTTTTCGCCAGAAACAAATTATTTAATTCCGGCCATTAAGTTCTTAATTGGTTTAACCAGGGCAAACATAATCAGCCCAGCGACGATGGCCACGATGGCCACGCCCATGAAGTAAGCTGCTTCGTTTTCTGGCGTGTATAATTTAACGATTTGCGCGTTAACGGCTTGTCCGGCAGCATCGGCTAAGAACCACATACTCATCATTTGAGATTGGAACGCCTTTGGTGCTAACTTGGTCGTCACGGATAATCCGATTGGTGAAATCAACAGTTCGGCAATTTCAACAACTGCCCAGCTACCAACTAACCAAAGCGGACTGACCCGAGCATCCGTCCCGAACATGACAACAGGAATCACCATGATCAGGTAAGAAGCCCCAGCGAACAGCATCCCAGTTGCGAACTTGGCTGGAGAGCTAGGTTGCTTCTTACCCCAACGGTTCCACATTGCAGCGAAGAATGGCGTGTAGATCAAGATGAACAGTGGGTTTAACATTTGGTACCAAGATGGCAAAATGTGAATGCCTAAGAAATGGTTGTTCGTCTGGTTGGCAGCGAATAAGGCCAACACAGATGACCCTTGTTCTTCAATTGCCCAGAAGATCATGGCAGCGATGAACAGGCCTAAGTAAGCCCACACGTGCTTCCGTTCAGTGCTGGTAACTTTTTTACTCGTTAAGAAAATCGTGAAGTAAACGACTGGTGCAGCAATCGCGATAACGGATAATAAGAGCACGAAGTTGTTTAAGTTCAGTGAACCTAAGAGGTACATCAAGATAATGATCAATCCGAAAGCAACCAAACCAATGGTCCCACGAACGGTCAGCTTCTTCATGTCACCGGGTTCCAGTGGGTCAGTTGGGTAAAGACTATCCTTACTCAAGTACTTCTTCCCACCGATCCAGTATTGAACCAGACCTAAGAACATCCCAATAGCGGCCAAGGAGAACCCTAAATGGAAGTTGTATTTCAGGCCTAACCACCCAACCAAGAGCGGTGCGACCAAGGAACCCAGGTTAATCCCGAAGACGAAGATGGTGAACCCAGCATCACGCCGCGTATCGCCCTCATCGTAAAGTCCCCCAACCATTTCGGAAACGTTAGGCTTCAACAGCCCAGTCCCCAAAACAATCAAGAGGATTGAGATGAAGAGTGCCATGGAACCGGCTGGAACAGACAAGGCAACGTGCCCGAACATAATCAGGACACCACCGATGAAGACGGTCTTCCGACTTCCCCAGACACGGTCACTCATGTAGCCCCCAAGAACTGAGGATAAGTAAACCATGGATCCGTAAATGGACATTACGGAAGCAGCAGTTGCTTGACTAAAACCTAACCCACCCTTAGTCACTGAGTAGTACATGTAGTAGATCAGGATAGCCCGCATGCCGTAGTAACTGAACCGTTCCCACATTTCAGTGAAGAACAGCGTTGATAACCCACGCGGTTGACCGAAGAATGTTCGGTCGGTAGTGGTGCTTGGTTCTGGTTTGTTATTCAAAACGATAATACCTCCATTGCATTTCTGAAAATGAATAATTTTATTTTCCGCAATGCACATCCTAAAAGCTGATGGCGACGGTGTCTCATAGACCTCTAATAAAACATAGTAGTAATTATACTGCACGAACTCCCGTTACGCAACGGTTTTCCGAATAAAAACGTCTTCATTCCTTTGGCGTCCGACAAAAAACAATGATGAAATTATTAGTCGTCTCATGCAATCCTCTTATTTTTTATTCATTTCCGCCTCATTCAAAATATTAAGAAATTTATGTATAAAATTCGTTTTAATTACCCTCTGTGCCCCTAATAAGGTGTTCAGTCGACATAAAAAAAGACGCCCTGCAGATTCACAAGGCGTCCCACGCGGAATTCTAATTTAGATGGCAGCGGCTGGTACTAAATTTAACTTGCCACAAGCAAACTTAACCAAGGCCTGACCGTTTAACCAACCATAGATGTCGTTAGGAATATCAACGGTTGGGACCTGGGTATTCATAGCCGCAGTATCAGCAGCGTTAGCCGTTTGTGGGGCCAACAGGATCAAGTCTTGGTCTGCCAACAGTTCAGGAGTCAAGTCAGCCATCACAGCCGCCTTAAAGCACAACGGTGCTTGCCGAGTTTCTGCAGTTCGTTTGGCTTCACCTAAAAATAAATGACTTGAATTTTCATTTCCGGATAATAATAAGACGTTTTTCATGATGACCTCTCCCTTTTTCGTATCTCTATTCGATAAATATAGGATAGCACTTTCATGAGTAGACCACAATAGGTTTATCAAATAAATCAATATTTAATTTATTATCCTAATCAGCTTCAAACCGGCATTTTCAGTTCTATACCAATTATTTTCAGATGACTATACCAATTGTGCAATACACGTTAATGCCATTTTGGCTTTCAATTGACTGTTTGTTTTATGAAAGCACAAAAAAAGCCGCTGGTCTACGACCAACGACTACTTTGATGCCGGCTGAGGAATTCGAATCCCCGACCCTCGGTTTACGATACCGATGCTCTACCAGCTGAGCTAAGCCGGCATATCAACTGGCTAACCAGGTTAACCCGACTCCGGCAGGCGGGCTCGAACCGTCGACAACCTGATTAACAGTCAGGTGCTCTACCAACTGAGCTATGCCGGAATAATCGCGTAGCAACGTCCTATCCTCGCAGGGGGCGATCCCCCAACTACTATCGGCGTGCTGAAGCTTAACTTCCGTGTTCGGCATGGGAACGGGTGTATCCTTCAGGCTATCGCCACTACACTATAAGAGAACTTATTCCCTCAAAACTAGATATCATCAAATTATTTTCTATGAGAACACCACGTTTTTCAACTTGGTTAAGTCCTCGACCGATTAGTACTGGTCCGCTTCACGTCTCACAACGCTGCCACTTCCAGCCTATCTACCTGATCATCTCTCAGGGGTCTTACTTCCATATAGGAATGGGAAATCTCATCTTGAGGCGAGTTTCACACTTAGATGCTTTCAGCGTTTATCTCATCCATACATAGCTACCCAGCGATGCGCCTGGCGGCACAACTGGTACACCAGAGGTATGTCCATCCCGGTCCTCTCGTACTAAGGACAGCTCCTCTCAAATTTCCTACGCCCGCGACGGATAGGGACCGAACTGTCTCACGACGTTCTGAACCCAGCTCGCGTACCGCTTTAATGGGCGAACAGCCCAACCCTTGGGACCGACTACAGCCCCAGGATGCGATGAGCCGACATCGAGGTGCCAAACCTCCCCGTCGATGTGGACTCTTGGGGGAGATAAGCCTGTTATCCCCAGGGTAGCTTTTATCCGTTGAGCGATGGCCCTTCCATACGGTACCACCGGATCACTAAGCCCGACTTTCGTCCCTGCTCGACCTGTCTGTCTCGCAGTCAAGCTCTCTTCTGCCTTTACACTCAATGAATGATTTCCAACCATTCTGAGAGAACCTTTGGGCGCCTCCGTTACTTTTTAGGAGGCGACCGCCCCAGTCAAACTGCCTACCTGACACTGTCTCCCACCACGATAAGTGGTGCGGGTTAGAGTGTTCACACAGCGAGGGTCGTATCCCACCAGCGCCTCACTCGAAACTAGCGTTCCGAGTTCTACGGCTCCGACCTATCCTGTACAAGCTGCGTCAACACCCAATATCAAGCTACAGTAAAGCTCCATGGGGTCTTTCCGTCCTGTCGCGGGTAACCTGCATCTTCACAGGTAATATAATTTCACCGAGTCTCTTGTTGAGACAGTGCCCAGATCGTTACGCCTTTCGTGCGGGTCGGAACTTACCCGACAAGGAATTTCGCTACCTTAGGACCGTTATAGTTACGGCCGCCGTTTACTGGGGCTTCATTTCTGGGCTTCGCCGAAGCTAACTCATCCACTTAACCTTCCAGCACCGGGCAGGCGTCAGCCCCTATACGTCATCTTACGATTTTGCAGAAACCTGTGTTTTTGATAAACAGTCGCCTGGGCCTTTTCACTGCGGCTACACTTGCGTGTAGCACCCCTTCTCCCGAAGTTACGGGGTCATTTTGCCGAGTTCCTTAACAAGAGTTCACTCGCTCACCTTAGGATACTCTCCTCGACTACCTGTGTCGGTTTGCGGTACGGGTAATTAATTACTAACTAGAAGCTTTTCTCGGCAGTGTGACATCTGGCACTTCCCTACTAAAATTCGGTCCTCGTAACGCCTTGTCCTTAGCAATAAGCATTTAACTCATCACCAGACTTGACGCTTGAACGCACATTTCCAATCGTGCGCATACCATAGCCTGCTGCGTCCCTCCATCGTTCAAACATAATTAACTAGTACAGGAATATCAACCTGTTATCCATCGCCTACGCTTCTCAGCCTCGGCTTAGGTCCCGACTAACCCTGGGAGGACGAGCCTTCCCCAGGAAACCTTAGTCATTCGGTGGATCAGATTCTCACTGATCTTTCGCTACTCATACCGGCATTCTCACTTCTAAGCGCTCCACTAGTCCTTACGATCTAGCTTCGTTGCCCTTAGAACGCTCTCCTATCACGTGACCTAATGGTCACATCCATAATTTCGGTAACATGCTTAGCCCCGGTAAATTTTCGGCGCAGGATCACTCGGCTAGTGAGCTATTACGCACTCTTTAAATGGTGGCTGCTTCTGAGCCAACATCCTAGCTGTCTATGCAACTCCACATCCTTTTCCACTCAGCATGTATTTAGGGACCTTAATTGATGGTCTGGGCTGTTCCCCTTTCGACGGTGGATCTTATCACTCATCGTCTGACTCCCGGATATAAATCAGTGGCATTCGGAGTTTATCTGAATTCAGTAACCCATGACGGGCCCCTAGTCCAAACAGTGGCTCTACCTCCACGATTCTTAATTCCGAGGCTAACCCTAAAGCTATTTCGGAGAGAACCAGCTATCTCCAAGTTCGTTTGGAATTTCACCGCTATCCACACCTCATCCCAGCATTTTTCAACATACACGGGTTCGGTCCTCCAGTGCGCTTTACCGCACCTTCAACCTGGACATGGATAGGTCACCTGGTTTCGGGTCTACATCAATTTACTGAAACGCCCGTTTCAGACTCGCTTTCGCTACGGCTCCGGTCTTTACACCTTAACCTTGCAAATTAACGTAACTCGCCGGTTCATTCTACAAAAGGCACGCTATCACCCATTAACGGGCTCTAACTAATTGTAGGCACATGGTTTCAGGAACTATTTCACTCCGCTTCCGCGGTGCTTTTCACCTTTCCCTCACGGTACTGGTTCACTATCGGTCACTAGGGAGTATTTAGCCTTGGGAGATGGTCCTCCCGGTTTCCGACCACGTTTCACGTGTGTGGCCGTACTCAGGATCCTGAACTGAGGGTCAACGATTTCATCTACGGGGGTATCACCCGCTATGCCACGCCTTCCCAGACGTTTCGATTATCATTGACTTTGGTAACTCAAATGTTCAGTCCTACAACCCCAACAAGCAAGCTTGTTGGTTTGGGCTATTCCCCGTTCGCTCGCCGCTACTTAGGGAATCGATTTTTCTTTCTATTCCTGTGGGTACTTAGATGTTTCAGTTCCCCACGTCTGCCTCAATTCAAGTATGTATTCCCTGAATTGTAATAGTCGGTTAAAACTACTGGGTTTCCCCATTCGGAAATCTCCGGATCAAAGCTTACGTACAGCTCCCCGAAGCATATCGGTGTTAGTCCCGTCCTTCATCGGCTCCTAGTACCAAGGCATCCACCATGCGCCCTTCATAACTTAACCTAACGATTACTTCGTAATCGTTGATTAATTGAGTATTAGCGATAAAAACTAATTAAAAACTCAAAAAAATTCGCAGTGTTCTCGGTTTAATTATTAATAAAAATAATTATTAGAAAATATTTGATAATATCTAGTTTTCAAAGAACAAATTCCTTGATGCTTTCGCATCAATGGAGAATAGCGGGATCGAACCGCTGACCCCCTGCTTGCAAAGCAGGTGCTCTCCCATCTGAGCTAATTCCCCAAAATGATGACCTTGCGGTCAATGGGCATAAATGGACTCGAACCATCGACCTCACGCTTATCAGGCGTGCGCTCTAAACCAGCTGAGCTATACGCCCAAAATCATTCAGTAGAGAGGTAAGCCTCTCAAAACTGACCATTGTTTCGACAAAGTATGTGTAGCCTCCGTATATTCCTTAGAAAGGAGGTGATCCAGCCGCAGGTTCTCCTACGGCTACCTTGTTACGACTTCACCCTAATCATCTGTCCCACCTTAGACGGCTGACTCCCGAAGGTTATCTCACCGGCTTTGGGTGTTACAAACTCTCATGGTGTGACGGGCGGTGTGTACAAGGCCCGGGAACGTATTCACCGCGGCATGCTGATCCGCGATTACTAGCGATTCCAACTTCATGTAGGCGAGTTGCAGCCTACAATCCGAACTGAGAACGGCTTTAAGAGATTAGCTTAGCCTCACGACTTCGCAACTCGTTGTACCGTCCATTGTAGCACGTGTGTAGCCCAGGTCATAAGGGGCATGATGATTTGACGTCATCCCCACCTTCCTCCGGTTTGTCACCGGCAGTCTCACCAGAGTGCCCAACTTAATGCTGGCAACTGATAATAAGGGTTGCGCTCGTTGCGGGACTTAACCCAACATCTCACGACACGAGCTGACGACAACCATGCACCACCTGTATCCATGTCCCCGAAGGGAACGTCCTATCTCTAGGATTTGCATAGTATGTCAAGACCTGGTAAGGTTCTTCGCGTAGCTTCGAATTAAACCACATGCTCCACCGCTTGTGCGGGCCCCCGTCAATTCCTTTGAGTTTCAACCTTGCGGTCGTACTCCCCAGGCGGAGTGCTTAATGCGTTAGCTGCGGCACTGAAGGGCGGAAACCCTCCAACACCTAGCACTCATCGTTTACGGCATGGACTACCAGGGTATCTAATCCTGTTCGCTACCCATGCTTTCGAGCCTCAGCGTCAGTTACAGACTAGACAGCCGCCTTCGCCACTGGTGTTCTTCCATATATCTACGCATTCCACCGCTACACATGGAGTTCCACTGTCCTCTTCTGCACTCAAGTTACCCAGTTTCCGATGCACTTCTCCGGTTAAGCCGAAGGCTTTCACATCAGACTTAAGAAACCGCCTGCGCTCGCTTTACGCCCAATAAATCCGGACAACGCTTGCCACCTACGTATTACCGCGGCTGCTGGCACGTAGTTAGCCGTGGCTTTCTGGTTAAATACCGTCAACTTCTGAACAGTTACTCTCAGAAGTGTTCTTCTTTAACAACAGAGTTTTACGAGCCGAAACCCTTCTTCACTCACGCGGCATTGCTCCATCAGACTTTCGTCCATTGTGGAAGATTCCCTACTGCTGCCTCCCGTAGGAGTTTGGGCCGTGTCTCAGTCCCAATGTGGCCGATTACCCTCTCAGGTCGGCTACGTATCATTGTCTTGGTGGGCCTTTACCTCACCAACTAACTAATACGCCGCGGGATCATCCAGAAGTGATAGCCGAAGCCACCTTTCAAACAAGAACCATGCGGTTCTTGTTGTTATACGGTATTAGCACCTGTTTCCAAGTGTTATCCCCTGCTTCTGGGCAGATTTCCCACGTGTTACTCACCAGTTCGCCACTCGCTTCAATGTTAAAATCAGTGCAAGCACGTCATTCAACGGAAGCTCGTTCGACTTGCATGTATTAGGCATGCCGCCAGCGTTCGTCCTGAGCCAGGATCAAACTCTCATCTTAAAGATGATGCTTGAATAGCTCATCGATTGTTGTTACTTTTTGTTATAAAAGCGAATTGACTTCGCAAATATTGTTCGGGTTTGATACCAAGTATCAAACCGCCCTACACATATTTGGTTTGTCGAAACAATGTTCAGTTTTCAAAGGTCTACCAAGTTGTCGTAAGAAGCAATCGCTCCGTGACAACTTTTAAAGTATATCATGTCGTTTAAATCGTGTCAACATCTTTTTTCAACTCTCTGAATATTTATTCAATACTCATAAAATCGAAATCAATATGATTAGCACGCCTTGACAACATTAACTATTCTATCAGTTACGATTTAACTCGTCAAGCACTAATTTCAAATCCTGATTAACTATTCAAGAATCTGTTATTTATGCATGAACATTGCCAAATCAGCAACAGGTAATATCTTATCAATTATCTGCACTTCGGTCAAGGGAATTTATCAATAAAAACAAAAAAGAACCCAGAAATTAATCTGAGTTCTTCAAAAACAATCTGATGGTCACTGTGCCTACTCAGCAAACCGCTTGACCGATGCCCGCTGACTGCGCGTTGCCATCTTAGCCAAAAACTGCTCCAAGATATCGACCATCACGTTTTCATCAGTGGCATCTGTCAAAGCGACCTTGGTCCGAGCAGCGTGTGGGATACCCTTCAGGTAGTAAGCCACTTGGTTACGAAAATCTCGTGGTCCCTCCTCTGGTCCCTTGGCCGCACATAGCTTATGCAGGTGCTCTTCCGCCGTCGCGACTTTCTCTGCCGCTGTGGGCTCCGGTAAAAGTTCCCCCGTCGCCAGATAATGGTTGATCCGGCGTAACAGCCATGGATTACCCTCAACGGCCCGACCAATCATCACGGCATCTGCGCCTACTTCATCTAACATCCGTTTCGCATCCTGAGGTGTTCGCACATCTCCGTTCCCCATAAACGGAATCGACAGGTGCTGGGCAACCTGAGCCAAGATATCCCAATCCGCTTGACCCTGATACATCTGTTTCCGAGTACGGCCGTGCATAGCGACCGCTGATGCCCCCGCACTTTCAGCGGCCAGTGCATTTTCGACCGCTAGAATATGGTGATCATCCCAGCCCGTGCGCATTTTTACCGTGACGGGCTTTTTAACTGCCGCAACAACTGCAGCGACCATGTCATGAACCTTCTGTGGGTCCAGTAACCATTTGGCCCCAGCATCCG
Source organism: Levilactobacillus sp. FUA 3915 (assembly GCF_044053135.1). NCBI lineage: Bacteria > Bacillati > Bacillota > Bacilli > Lactobacillales > Lactobacillaceae > Levilactobacillus > Levilactobacillus sp. FUA 3915. The sequence goes on from NZ_CP168704.1 coordinate 421,673, forward strand.
TGTTAACCACCTTATTGACCGGACAGCCCATATTAATATCGATAATATCGGCTGGGGTCTCTTGATCCACATACTGGGCAGCCTGCACCAACGTCTCCTGTGTGCCCCCGAAGATTTGAATACTCATCGGATGCTCTCGGGGATCGACCGCCATCATATGAAGCGTTCGTTGATTATGGTAATGAATCCCCTGTCCTGAAATCATTTCGCATTCCACTAAACCCGCGCCGAACTCTTTACAGATTTGGCGAAAGGCCACGTTGGTCACCCCCGCCATGGGGGCCACAACAACGCGGTTAGGAATTTCTACATCACCGATTTTCCACGTCATGGCTTAGCCTACTTTTCTTGGGCTTGTGCCAGAATCGTCCGCAGGTCATCTTCGGAGTATTCATACTTCGTTCCGCAGAAATGACAAACGGCTTCAGCACCGTGGTCCTGGTCGATCATTTCTTGGAGGGCGTCGGGTTGGATGGATGCCAAGGACTTCGCGAACCGGTCCTTAGAACAATCACACTTAAAGCTAACTGGCATCTTTTGCAAGATTTTGATTTTTTCATCCTTAAACAACAATTGTAGAATCTCTTCGGGGGTTTGACCATCCAACAGCAATTCAGAAACCATTGGCATTTCCTTTAGGCGTTCTTCCAACCGAGAAATGGCTTCATCGGAAGCACCAGGCATGGTTTGAATCATGAACCCACCAGCAACCTTGACCGTGTTGTTGGGCTGGACGAAGACGGACACCCCAACGGCACTCGGAATCTGTTCCGACTTGGCCAAGTAATAGGTAAAGTCTTCACCCAACTCGCCAGAAATCAAGGGCACCTGACCAGTATAGGGTTGGCCCAGTCCTTGGTCCTTGGTTACCATCAGCATCCCATTGACCCCAACGGCCTTCTTGACATCAATTTTGTGCTTTTCATTTAACGGTAAACTGATATGGGGGTACTGGAGGTAACCCTTAACCGTTCCATTAGCATTTCCATCCGCCACGATGGCGCCAACGGGTCCATGACCGTTAACCTTCACCGTTAAACTCTCCTCACCCTTTAATAGAGAGGTTGAGAGTAACATGGTCCCAATCAGGGCCCGTCCTAAGGCTGCCGTTGCGGCGCTCCAAGTATCGTGTCGTTGTTGTGCTTCTGCGACTGTCTCCGTGGCATCCACCACGTAAGCCCGGAACATCCCATCATCAATTAAGCTTTTTACTAAATAATCTGCCATACGTTTAAAACGTCCTTTCGTTCAATTCATCATGCCCTACATTACCAGAAACCACATTTTTTGCAAATAGAAGCCTTTTCGGGTGCCAGCATCTATCACCCATTTCTAATATCTGGAGACAGCAAAAGGAGCGAGATCCGTGATCTCGCTCCCCTAACGTGACTATTCGGAATCGTCGGTATCCTTTGGATCATCGGCTGCCGAACTAGCTGCTGAGTTAGCCTGTGAAGACTCACTGCTTGCAGCGGACGAAGCTAACTTGGCTTCCGTAGAAGCTTGCCGTTCTGCTTCGCGCCGTTCTAATTCGCGCTTAGATTCTTCAAACGTTGCCGCCTTTTCACTTGGAAATTCGTTGTTGCTGTCCTTTTCAGGCATCTTCCCGGTGTTAAACAAGCTGAGAATTTGCTTTTCGTCCAGCGTTTCGTATTTCAGCAAGGCATCCGCGATAATCTTGTGTTCTGCTTTATGTTCTTCCAAAATCTTCCGAGCAGTCTCGTGGGCTTCTCCGATGATTCGGCGAACTTCAGTATCGATTAAACTAGCGGTGTGTTCAGAGTAACTTGGTTGGCCAGGGTAACCCGCACCAGCAAATGGTTGGCCGCCAGCACTTTCCAGTGCAACGGTCCCCAAAGCATCACTCATCCCATATTGGGTAACCATGGAACGGGCAATTTGCGTTGCCTGTTCAAAGTCATTGGAGGCCCCAGATGATTCGGAGTGGAAGATTAACTCTTCGGCCGTCCGACCACCCATTAACCCGGCAATCTGTTCCATGGCATCCTTCTTGGACATCAGCATTTGATCTTCCCGTGGGAGCATAATTGCATACCCGCCGGCACGACCACGAGGGACAATCGTGACCTTGTGAACGACTCGCGCATCGTTTAACACTAACCCGACAATGGTATGCCCGGCTTCATGGTAAGCAACGGTCTTGCGTTCTTCAGGACTGATGACCCGGTCCTTCTTAGCTGGCCCAGCGATAACTCGGTCTTCGGCTTCATCTAAATCAGAAGCGTCAATCTGAGTCTTATTCCGCCGTGCAGCTAATAAGGCAGCTTCGTTCAAGAGGTTTTCCAAGTCGGCCCCGACAAAGCCAGGGGTTTGCTTAGAAATTTCTTTCAAATCAACGTCGTTAGCTAATGGCTTGTTCTTGGCGTGAACCTTCAGAATCGCTTCACGACCCTTAACATCTGGCCGACCAACTAAGATCTTCCGGTCAAAACGACCTGGCCGCAGTAAAGCGGGGTCCAAGACGTCAGAACGGTTGGTTGCAGCCATCACGATGACGCCTTCACTCCCAGTAAACCCGTCCATTTCAACCAGCAATTGGTTCAACGTTTGTTCACGTTCATCGTGGCCACCGCCCATGCCGGCACCCCGTTGACGACCAACCGCATCGATTTCATCAATGAAGATGATGGAAGGAGCGGCCTTCTTGGCCTGTTCAAAGAGATCCCGCACACGGCTAGCCCCGACACCAACGAACATTTCCACGAAATCTGAACCAGAAATCGAGAAGAATGGTACCGCCGCTTCACCAGCAACGGCTTTCGCCAGCAACGTCTTACCAGTACCAGGAGGACCCTCCAGCAAGACACCAGATGGTATCCGGGCACCTAATGAAACAAACTTACGTGGATTCTTCAAGAACTCAACAACTTCGACAAGTTCTTGCTTTTCCTCCTCCTCACCAGCAACGTCAGCGAAGCGAACCTTGTTCTCTTTGCTATCGGCTGGTTTGGCCTTACTCTTACCAAAGTTCATGACTCGGCCATTGCCGCCGCCTTGGCCGGCTTGACCCATCATCATGTAGAAGAAGAAGATGAAGATAACCAGTGGTGCTGCATAGACTAACAAGTTAATCCAGAAACCACTCGACTCTTCTGCTTTGGTGTTGACCTTTACGTTGTGATTCTTGGCGGTCTTGTCAATCTCGGAAACCGTCGAGTTATTCGTTAAGACTTGCGTGGTGAAGCCCGTCACAGCGGTACTTTGAGAACCGCCAAGACTGAAGCCGGTATTGGTCGAGCGCTTTTGCGCGTTCCGATACTCACCGGTAATCTTGTAAACTCCTCCGGAAGGTTGAATGGAGAAATTCTTGATCTTATTCGCATTTAAATCTTTAACGAACTGACTCGATTGGATTTCTTGGGATTGTGAGCTGTTGTTGTTACCGTTGAATAGGTAAACAACACCAATGACCAACAAGAAGATCACAATGTAAAATAGACTATTACGAAACAGCCCATTTCGTCGATTATTCATGTCGTGCCTCCTTACTCACAGTTCCCAGCATTAAGATAGGAACGAAATTTAGGGCTCATGCCCTTTTACTAAATAAGATGTTATCACAATTGACTATCATTGACTAATTATTTATCTGAATAAACTGAGGGCTTCAAAACACCCACGTACGGAAGGTTCCGGTACTTTTCTTCGTAGTCCAAACCATAGCCAACCACGAACTCGCTCGGAACGTTAAACCCAACGTAATCCGCCTTCGCTTCAACCACGCGACCACTAGGCTTATCCATCAACGTGCAGACCTTGATAGACTTGGCGTTCCGGTCCTTCAACAGGTCTTCCAAGTACTTCAGTGTCCGCCCAGTGTCGATAATGTCTTCAACTAACAAAATGTCGCGCCCAGAGACGTCGGTATCCAGGTCCTTGAGTAACTTGATGGTCCCAGAAGAGGCGGTGCCCCCGTTGTAACTGGAAACATCGATAAAATCAATGGTAGCGTAAATATCCATGTCGCGAATCACATCGGTCATGAACAAGATAGCCCCCTTTAACACACAGATGATCAAGGGCGTCTTGTCTTTGTAATCCTCGGAGAGTTGGGTGCCCAACCGTTTGCAGGCTGCGGCAATGTCTTCTTCACTATATAGGACCTTCAAAATATCGTTATTCATGCTGTTCCCCTTTCGCCTATTCATGCTTCCAAACAATATGATAGTTTTTTGTGTGCGGTCGTGGTGGCCAAACCGACCACTTCACGCCAAGCACCGCCAGGAGATCTCCCGTCGCCGTGACCAAGACCTGTTGGGCAGGTCGCTGGTCACGGGGCACCTTGGCGTTGATTAAAACGCGCCGGACTGACTGATGATGACCGGTTGCGAGTCGCACCTGATCATCGGCCTGCCAGGGTCGGACCATTAGTGGTAACTGGTCCGCCGTCAATGCCACGGTGGTATGGGGAGTGTGTTCCTGAAGGCGGTTTGCCGTGAAGCAACCGAGTTGCCAGCCGTTACCAACTGGCCGCCATTGGTTTAAGTCTACCATAAATCTAAAATGTTCCACGGATTTTTGCTGTAAATTTTTTATTGGTAAAAATTGAAACATTTCATAGTCTTTATAAAAGGCCCAACCACCCGCAAAGGACACCGTTCCCGTCGGCCGCTGCGGGTTGGCTAACAGCTGTAAACACTGGGTTACGCGCGACTCACTGGTCGATGCTGCCGGTGCAATCTGCTTGATGAACCGACTGAGTAACAGGTGTTGTTCAGTAACCGGTCGGGCTAGCAACTTGGTACCATCCCCGGTCAAGGGCACTGACGTCACCACAATCGCCTGAAGTGTCGCCGTCAAAGCCTGTTCCGCCACCGCCAGCGTCGCCTGTAGCTGCTCAGCGTACGCCAGCAAATGTGGAACGACCTGGGGATTCTCCTGCTTGAGTTGCGGTAAAATCTCGTGACGCACCCGATTACGGCTAGCCACCAGCTCCTGGTTCGTCTGGTCCTCATACCAGGGAATCTGCTGTTGACGCGCGTACGCCACCAACTGCGCCTTGGTAAATGGCAGTAGCGGATGAATCACCTGTCCCCCTGCCAAAGGTCTGCTGGGGGCCATCCCCGTCAATTGGGTCAGGTCCCCGCCCCGAATGAGCTTCAATAGCAGGGTTTCCGCCTGCTCATCGGCCTGATGGGCCGTGGCGACCCAAGCGGCGCCCTGTTGTTGCATCTGTTCCGCAAAAAACTGGTAGCGAAACTGCCGTGCCGCCGCTTCAATGCCGTGTTTCGGGCGCTGGTCACGTGGCCAGTCCGTCTTGACGAGCGGCACGTGATGCGCTGCACACCAGCGTTCCAGGAAGGCGGCTTCCGTTTGACTTTGCGCTCGCAAGTGATGGTTGACGTGAACCACGGTCAATTTTGGCCGCTGGTCTGCGGGCAAGCTTAGTAGGAGGCTCAACAGAACCATGGAATCGACCCCGGTCGACACGGCTACCAGCCCCCGTTGCTGGGGATTAGCCCATCCCTGCGCTTGAAAATTCCGCTGAAAATCCGCCGCCAGTGTCACTGTCTCGCCCCCGTCTCACTTTACCTTTGTTAAGAAAAAGGGCCGCACGAATGCGGTCCTGATTAAAGACATTTAGCTACGACGGCCACCACGACCGCCCCGCTTGCCTTCAGTATTACGTTTAATCGTTGCCAAGCGGTCCTCACTTTGCTTCAAGAACCCTGACATCAAGTCGTCGAAGCTTTCTTCATGTTTAGCCGAGTGATGACCCGAGAAGCGGCCATTAGCTGAACTGTGATGTGGCCGGGGACCGTTATTTTCAAACCGACGGCCGTGGCCGTTGCTTTCCCCGCCGTGATTACCACCGTTGCCGTGGAACTCATGGTTGCCGCCACGATTATTGTTATCGTGATGGTTGTCATGATGGTCATTGTGGCTGTGATGTGGCCGCTCTGACTCTGGATGATCCGTGGCTTTACGAATCGACAAACCAATCTTGCCGTCATCGCCCACGGTCAATACCTTAACCGTTACTTCGTCACCAACGGATAAGACGTCATGGATGTCCTTAACGTACCCGTCAGAAATTTCACTAATGTGCACCAGCCCGGTCTTGTGGTCACCTAAATCAACAAATGCACCAAAGTTCGTAATTCCGGAGACCTTTCCGGTAACTTTAGCTCCAACCTCGATTGCCATAAACAAGAAGTTCCTCCTTAAAATAAGTGCTTTCAGTATAACACAATTCTTCCCAATCCCACACGCCGAGATGAAAAAAATAAAGTCCCTTGACCAACTCATGAGCCCCGGTCAAAGCCTGTTAAATTAACTTTCAAGCTAATTAGTCGGTCACGCGAATGATTTCCACGACTAGTCAAAAAATCCGACGGTGCTCATACAAGCAACCCGTCGGATTTGAACTGATTATTTAGCTGTCACATCACTAGCGTGGTCGCCAGGCAAACTATAAATCGTTTCGCCCGACTTAGAATAGTAGTACTTAGACCGAATCAACTGGGCCAAATAGTCTTTATCGTTCAACTGTTTGATCTCTTGCTTGAGGTCTGCGTTCTTGGTCTTCGTCTTGGTCAAGGTCTGCTCACTCGTTGCCACCTGCTGATTGACCTGATGCAGACTCGCGTGGGTCCGAATCAATTGGACCCCCAAAATAATCGCGAAGACTGCGAAGACCACTAGAATCCGAGTGGCCCGCCGCACGCGCCGATGACCCAGCCAGCGGGTGTGATGCTGCACCGCCTGCTGATGCTGAATCTTTCGCGTATAGTCATTGTCTAACCGTTTAATTTTTGCCGTCGGTTTCGCGTCAGCCATGCCACTCACTCCTCCATGTTCACCAGATCGTTTAGCTTGAGTATAGCAAGTTTCAAATTAGACGTCTAGCTAGTTAAGCATATTGTAAAACATTCGTCACATTAGTCGCTTGGATTGGCGGTGTTGCCCCGAAGAAAGCGCCTGCTAATTGCCTTTGCCAGCTCCGTGCCAATCCGAGGTCTGGTAAGTCAGTGACCTAACCTAATCCACCACAACTGACACCTTTGCGGTCGCTAATTATTCTTGGCGAAAGTCCTGGGCGTACTCTTCCTTCACGATGGTGTACATCCGTTCGGCGTCGTCCTTCTTCGTGGTTTCTAACAACTCGTCGACTTGGACGGTCAACGTCTTGTTCCCAAACTTAATGACCAGTTCATCCTTAGGCGCCACTTCAGTTGAAGACTTGGCAACCTTACCGTTGATTTCGATTCGGCCCTTGTCAGCAATTTCCTTAGCCACTGACCGCCGCTTGATGATTCGAGAAACTTTCAAATATTTATCTAATCGCATATTATTTTCCTCCGTGTTGGCTAAGTTTCTGCCATAATCGTAAAACTGTTTCTGCGTGTGGAATCGCTAGCCATTCCCGCACACTGAGTAACCGCCAACTGAGCGCCAGGCCCAAGAAGATAGCCACGCCAATGGGAATGGTGATCAAGAGACCCACGCCAGCCGCTAACCGCCCCGTCGCCAAGACCGGCCACCAGTGTTCCAGGACGACCACCGCCACTTTCACCCCGGCAACCATCAGAATGGTACAGCCTAACAGGGTGCGAATGTAGTTGCGCGTCCAGATACCGGAGCGGAGCGTGACGGCTGAGCCATACCAGATTACTAGAAAGGTCACGGCCAGGCTAATGACCGTCAGCCAACTGGCACCGCTCGCGCCAAAGTTGACCACGGCCCAGTGATTGGCCACGGCCTTCACCACCAGACCGGCAACCAGTGCCACGACCGTTAGGCGATAGCTGTTCTGACTCTGTAACACGCTATTATAGGTCTGAATCAGAGTGGCCAGGATAATGCTCAGCATGTAGACGCCCAGCATCCAGCTCCCCGTGATATTGCCAAAGAGCAGCCGATTGATCCACGGCATCAGACTGATCAGCCCCGCGGTCGCCGCCGTCGCAATCATCAAGGCAATCCGCATCATGGTCGTCGTCAGGCGTTTGAAAGCCTTGGGCCGCTGCTGATGTTGCGCCTCGCTAAGGGCCGGCAACAGCGACGTGGCAAAGGCGACCGCCACGACCAGACCCAATTGAACTAGCGGTTGGGCCCGGTCGTAGACCCCTTTGAGACTTTTAGCAGCTGCGTTGGCCATTCCCCCAGCTACCAGGCCATTTTTAACTGTAAATGAATCGACCAGTTGTAGTAGGACCATCATGGCCGTGAGGAGACAGAGTGTCCCCCCTTCGATCAGCAACCGCCGTCCCAAGTGTGGCAGACGCCAACTGGTCCGGACCTCAGGTTGCCGCCACCGCGGGAGCACAACCAGTGCCGCCACGGCCGCAATCGTGCCCCCGCTCAGCGCCCACATACCCATCCGATAAACGGACCAGTCATGGGTGACTGCCCAGCCGGCGGCCACCAGAATCACAACCACCCGGACCAATTGCTCGACGACTTGTGACCGTGCGGTGGGGAGCATTCGAAACTGCCCTTGGTGGTATCCCCGACCAACTGAAAGCTCTGGCATCAAGAGGAACATCCAGGCCACCATCCGAATCAGTGGCGCTAGCTGGACATCCCCCATTGCCCGAGCGATGCCGGGTGCGCCCACCATCAGGCCACCGAAGAGCACCAGGGCCAGTGCCCACACCCAGCGATAGACTTGCCGGGCCACAGCCTGCTGACTGGGCAGGTCGGGCGCCTCCGCAATTAATTTGGAAATAAAGACCGGCAATCCACTCAGGGCAAAGGTCATGCCAATGCCATACAGGGGATAAACCTGTTGATACACGTAGAACCCGGTGTTGCCGACCATGTTTTGAAAGGGAACCCGGTAGACCGCACTCAGCAGCTTCGCAATGAATGCCGCTACCGAGAGAATCAGGGCTCCCTGCAAGGTGGTATTTACGTTGCGTTTGCCCATGGTTCCTCCTCCTGCCAAAAGACAGACGTCCTACGCCTGTTCCTTGGGTTGTTTATCATCTGTCTTTGGTTTCGTGGTAACTTCCACAATATCTCTGAGCGCCGCCATAAATTGTTGGACCTGAGGGAGCCAGTCATTGACCGTCATCTTCGGTTGAATGACCAGTTTCACGTGGAGGCGGTCATCGGTAATGCCGACCGTCGCCTTCAGATCCGTGGCTGCTAAGGCCTTGAAGACATCCTCGCCACCCAGGATATTGGTGCCGCGCTTAGAAATCGTGACAAAGACATCCCCGTTGACTCGGCGAATCTTATCCACTAAGGCTAAGTCCGCCGCCAATTTCAATTGCCCAATCGTCAGCAATTGGCTGACGGCGTCCGGGTATTCCCCGAACCGGTCGATAAGGTCCGCTTGAATCTCACTGACCTCATCGTCATTTTCCAATTGGCGAATGCGTTTGTACATTTCAATCTTTTGTTGTTCGTCTTCGATATAGTCGCTTGGCAGGTAAGCCTCAACGCCCAGTTCGACCGTGGTATCGGTCTTCGGTTGCGTTTGCTTCCCACGCTTCTTGGCAACGGCTTCACTTAACATTTGCGTGTATAAGTCATACCCAACAGAATTAATGAAGCCGTGTTGTTGCTTACCAAGCAAATTACCGGCCCCCCGAATGGATAAGTCCCGCATCGCAATCTTGAAGCCGGAACCCAGTTCGGTGAAGTCCTTGATGGCCTCCAGCCGCTTTTCACTAACCTCGGTCAAGACCTTGTTCGGCTTGTACGTGAAGTAGGCGTAAGCCACCCGGTTGCTTCGGCCGATTCGGCCCCGCAACTGGTACAGCTGTGACAGACCCATCCGGTCCGCATTTTCAACGAATAACGTGTTGGCATTGGGAATATCAATCCCGGTTTCAATGATGGTCGTCGTGACCAACACGTCGTACTCCCCGCGCAGGAAGTCAAAGAGCACCCCTTCAAGCTGGGCCTCCGTCATCTTCCCGTGAATGTAGCCGACCCGGGCTTCTGGCACCAGGGACTGCACCTGGCCGACCGTCTTTTCAATGTCATCCACCCGGTTGTGCAGGTAGAAGACTTGGCCGCCCCGTTGCATTTCCCGGCGAATTCCGTCCTGAATGGCGCCAGCGTTTTGTTCCATGACGTAAGTCTGAATAGGGAATCGGTTGGCCGGTGGCGTTTCGATTACTGACAGGTCCCGCACACCCAGCATGGACATGTGGAGCGTCCGGGGGATGGGGGTCGCCGTCAGCGTCAAGACATCCACGTTGGCCTTTAATTCCTTCAACCGTTCCTTATGTTTGACCCCAAACCGTTGTTCCTCATCGACCAGGACCAGGCCTAAATTCTTAAACTTCACGTCCTGTGAGAGCAACCGGTGGGTGCCCACCACGATATCCAGCTGACCGCTTTCCAAATCCTTGATGGACTGGTGAATCTGCTTGGTCGTCCGGAACCGCGAAAACATTTCGACATTAATGGGATAACCCTCAAACCGACTAACCATGGTGTCGTAATGTTGTTGCGCCAAAATGGTCGTTGGGACCAGAAAGGCCACTTGTTTACCCGCTTCAACCGCCTTAAAGGCTGCCCGCAAGGCGACTTCGGTCTTCCCGTAACCCACGTCACCGACCAGCAAACGGTCCATTGGCCGGGGCTTTTCCATGTCGTGCTTGACCTCTTCGACGGTTCGGAGTTGGTCAGGTGTTTCGGCATACGGAAAGTCATTTTCAAAGTCCGTCTGTAGACTGTCATCGACTGGGAAGGCAAACCCCTTTTCGGCCGCCCGCTTGGCATAGAGGTCGACCAATTCGTCCGCAATATCCTCAATCTTGGCCGCGACTTTTCGCTTGGTCTTGGCCCACTCGGACCCACCCAGCTTGTTGATGCGGGGCTTTTTATCTTCTGAGGAGACGTATTTTTGAATCAGATTTAATTGGGTGACCGGGATAAACAACTGTGCGTTGTCTTGGTAATCGATGGTCATGTAGTCCTGATGGACCCCATCGACCGTCAGCGTCTGCATCCCGATGAACTTCCCAATCCCGTGATTGACGTGCACCACGTAATCGCCGGGCTTCAAGTCGGTATAACTTTTCAACCGTTCGGCGTTCGCCATGGTCTGCCGCCGAGCCCGCTTCTTCGTGATTTTCTGGAACATTTCGGCTTCCGTAATGATCACGAGGTTGGCCTCGGGCAATTCAAACCCGGTCCGCAACCGTTCGGGAACCAGCTGGGTCAGATTAGGTTGGAGGTTGGCGGATTTGGTCAAGACGACCTTGATTTCAAAATCATCCAACGTTTGCTCAATTTTTTCCAGCCGTTCCTCATCTTGAACCAGGAGCACGACCGTCTGGTTTTGCTTCTGCCAGCGGTCGATTTCCGTCTTCATGACAGGGAGTTGCCCGAAAAACTGTTGCATGGCACGCGTCGTGATATTGGTGATGGCTTGGAACCGTAAGCTCCCCATCCCCTTCTGGAACAGGGCTAGCATCAGCTGCGCGTGCTTGTCTTCCTTCACGATGGGCCGCAGTTCACCGCCAAAAATTTGGTGTGCAAAAATCTGGTGATGACTCAACTTATCGGTGGCCCAATTGGCTTCATCTTCTAATAATTGCCGTTCGGCGTCTTGTAGACGCGAATAGTCCCCGAACAACGCCAATCCATCAGCCGGTAAGTAGTCCAGCAATTGATTGTGTTCTGGGAATAAGTAATCCGCAAACTCCATTAGCTGGGGATCGACGGACCCTTTTTTCAGGCCATCGATCAGCGGTTGGACCTGATCCGTCAGATTCGTGGCCGCATCCGCTGCTAATTTGCCAGCCTGCTTGGTCAGTTCAGCCGTCAGAGCTGCCGCGCCCGCTGTCCGTTCCGCCGCCGTTAAAATGAAATCGGTGGCAGGCAAGACCTCAACCGTCTCAGCATTTTCAATACTGCGTTGGGTTGCCGGGTCAAAGTAGCGCAGCGAATCGACCTCGGTGTCAAAAAAGTCCAGCCGAACCGGATAATCGGCCGCCAGCGGGTAAATGTCCACGATGGACCCCCGCACGGCGAAGTCCCCGGGGCCAGCCACCAATTTCTGATGCGCATAGCCCATGGCAAACAGCCGCTGCTGCAAGTCTTCCAGGTCAAAGTCGTCGCCGACCTTAACGGTAAACCGGGCCGCCGCAAAGTTAGCCGGTGCCGGTAAGAACCGCCGCAGGCCAGACAGCGCCGTCACAATCACAACAGGATGGTCGCTCTGCAACGCCCGTAAGGCATCGATCCGCGATGACCGGTACTCGGGTGAGCTGGTCGCCACTTCCGCCGCCAATAACTCTTCTACTGGAAATTCAAATAACTCGTCGTCCCTGAGCAGGTTCGCCAGGTCATCGACGAGTTGGCCCGCGTGATAGAGCGTATCCGTCACGTAGACGATTGATCGTTGTTGATCATGGAGCAGGCTGGCGATGAATAAAGTCTCGGCAGAACCGTTGAGTCCGGTCACCAGTTGGCGTTGGCCGGGCGCTAACGTCCGCTTGATGTCTTTAAACTGCGTCGTCTGCGTCATAAATGCTTCTAAATTCACGCGATAACTTCCTATCCTAGTTGTACAGGTTCATCAACTGAGTAAATTCGGTGCCCTTTAACCAGTCATCCAACGCAGCGACAGCCTTATCCGTTGCTTGATTGAAGAGCGGTTGTTGGTCCTTGGTAAATTTACCCAAGACGTAGTCGACCACGGTGTGTTGTTCGGGGTGGGCAATGCCGACCCGTAACCGGGCAAATTTTTCGGTCGAGACGTGGGCGATGATGCTCTTGATCCCGTTATGACCCCCAGCAGAGCCGTGATCCCGTAACCGAATCCGACCCAGTGGGAGATCCATGTCGTCGTGAACCACGATGATGTCTGACACGTCAATCTTAAAGTAGTTCATGATGGGATGAACGGCCCGGCCGGATTCATTCATAAACGTCGTCGGCTTGACGACTAAGACCTTTTCGCCGTTGACCATGCCACTGCCGTACTTGGCATCCATCTTCCGCGTCGTCAGGTCAATGCCGTGTTCCTTGGCAAAGGCATCGACGACCATGAAGCCGGTGTTGTGCCGCGTACCATCATACTGGGGACCAATGTTTCCTAAACCAACAATCATTTTCATTTTTTAAAATTTCTCCCTTAAAGCTGTGTATTCCGAGCTAGAGACAAAAGAGCTGGACGGAAGCCATTGCTCCTCGTTCAGCCGCTCAGGTTATCTTTTTTGTCAAATTTACCACCTGTCAGTATAGCATAGTCCCCCCCGAACTTCACGCATCCTGACCGGGTTCGCAACGGTTTACCACTCCCCTCCTGACAGGACTGCCAGGAACCAATCGTCTTGCTCACGATAGGTGGCCACCGCCCCGTTAACCTTGCTTTCTCTGATCTCTCAGTGACCGGCCCGCTCACCCGAAAATGCCCCGGCACAATCACTGCCGCTAGATCCGATGAAACACCAACCGACTCGTCCCCGTTTTGACAAACTTTCACATTTATTTTTCTTCATTAAATTGCGTAGAACTCCAGTGTGACCGTTTTTACCCGTTTTCCATGTGAAAATTTTCAGGCGCTTTCACGATTCACGACCCCGCCATTTTAACGAGCTTGTGAAAGTTTTCCGCTACCACTGGCGGTAGACCGGCTATTCTTTAACCTATTGGCCGAGTGGTTGGTTGCGTTATTCACGTAAGGCTTGCTCAGTCAAACAAACGTGATCCATTCCGAATACAAATATCTCTATGTCGGGTTTTACCAGTACTTTACAGTGATTAAGTGTCACCTGTTCACGGCTAAATTCACGAGTGATTTTCCACTAATTGGTCAGTCTCTGAAAAGATAAATGATATTTTTCACAAAATTTTAGCTCACGCAATGGCTTTCATCCTTTTAACATGGTATACTAACTCACGGGTATTATTGCGTACCTTGATGTCAAAATACTTATTTGGAGATGAAGAATTTGACTACTAAGACTCATCAAAAAGTTGTTTTAGTTGGGGACGGTGCTGTTGGTTCAGCATTCGCCTACTCAATGGTAAACCAAGGATTAGCAGAAGAATTAGCTATTGTGGACGTTGTTAAGGAACGGACTGAAGGAGACGCTCTTGATCTTGAAGATGCACAAGTCTTCACCGCACCTAAGAACGTATACTCTGGTAGCTACGACGATTGCAAAGATGCTGACGTTGTTGTTATCACTGCCGGTGCCGCACAAAAGCCAGGCGAAACTCGTTTGGACTTGGTTAACAAGAACCTTAAGATCATCAAGGCTGTTGTTAAGCCAGTTGTTGATTCCGGCTTCGACGGGATCTTCATCATCGCTGCTAACCCAGTTGACATTTTAACTTACGCTACTTGGAAGTTCTCTGGTTTCCCTAAGGAAAAGATCATCGGTTCCGGGACTTCATTGGACACTTCTCGTCTGCGCGTTGCTCTGGCTAACAAGCTGGATGTTGACCCACGGAACGTTGAAGCTTACATCATGGGTGAACATGGTGACTCCGAATTCGCCGCTTACGACGAAGCTACTATCGGTTCAAAGCCATTGAAGACCATTGCTAAGGAACACGGCATCTCTGATGACGACTTAGCTAAAATCGAAGACGACACTCGTAACAAAGCTTACGAAATCATCAACCGTAAGGGCGCAACCTTCTATGGTGTTGCTACCTGCTTGATGCGGATCACTAAGGCTGTTCTGCGTGACGAAAACGCCGTATTGCCTGTTGGTGCCCCATTGAACGGTGAATATGGTTTGGACGATATCTTCATCGGTACTCCTGCAATCATCAACGCTAAGGGTATTGAAAAGGTTATCGAAGTGCCACTTTCAGACAAAGAAAAAGACTTGATGGCTAAGTCAGCTGCTACCTTGAAGAAGGTTACTGCTGATGGTTTAGCTGCTCTTGAAGGCTAATCTTTAGCTTAAATTTTCGAATCGTCGTTCCCTTGTGGAGCGGCGATTTTTTTGTCCCATTTTTTACGGAACCACCCACGCTGGCAAAAGCTGAGATAGACTTAAGGTGGTCTGCCAGTTATTTTGCATAAGGCGGTAATCGTGGAATGATTAGGTCAAATTAATGGTCTACTGGTTCATTGACGATTTACCCACTGACTATTTTAATCATTCACGAACAAGAACCCTTTCAAATCGGCGTTTACCTAGTGTTCAAGACTAGGTGCACACAATTAAGTTAGCCACAACGGACCCACCCCATTTTATTTAGGACCCCCTTACCTTTAAAAATCGTCAATCTATGTCTGCGGTCTATTAATCAATTAATGGTCAACCGCCCGGAATACCCACGCCTGAAATTTTTTTAATTCTTTTAGATGCTGATATGAAAGTAATGTAACCGTTAACATTAATGCTTCTACGTTGCGATTTAAGGTAGTTTGAAGTAAGCTTGGGGTATGCTATTGGTGATAGTTAAGCATGACGACTTTTCCTCCACTGGCTATTTTAGGAGGTCACACCTATGAAAAAGAAAAAAGCCTTCGTGATTGGCATCGTTACCGCTGCTGTAGCGGTCGGTGCCATTTACGTGGGACAAGCCTTACACTATTCTTCTGCTCAGGTCTTCTTCAAGGACACTGAGATTGCCGGCGTCAACGTCGGTGGGAGCACGGCGAGCCAAGCGGCCACCAAGTTAAAAGCAGCTCTGAAGGATCAGCAGTACACGTTAAAGGACGGCAGCAAGACCGTCACCACGATCAAAACGAACCAAGTCGACTTGAAGGTCACGTCACAGTCGGCCCTTAAGCAACTCATCAGTAAACAAAACGTTTGGAGTTGGCCCGTTCACGTGACGACCGCCACGGCAGATAGCATTGCGCTCAACGCCAGTGACGAGAATCAAGAAAGCGTCCAAACTTTGGCCACCAAGATTGCGACCAAAGCGAACAAGACGCGGACGGCTGCTAAGGACGCCACGTTCAGTTACCAAGATGGTTCTTGGGCTGTGACCAAGGAACAAAAGGGTAATCAACTGGACACCGATAAGTTAGCCAAGTCCATCACGACGGCCATTGAACAGGGATCGACGACAATCAACGTTGCCGGCGATTACATTCAGCCTAAGGTCACGACCACTTCTGCATCATTTAAGGCCGCTAAGACCAAGGCTACAGCCATCACCCAACAAACTTACGTCTACAAGCTCAGTGGTCACAAGATCACGGTCCCTAGCGAAACGTTAGCTAGCTGGGTTACCTTTAAGGGCGGTCAGTTGGCAACGGATGACGCTGCCATCAAGACTTACCTGACCAAGTTAAGTACAAAATATGGCACCATTCATAAGACACGGACGTTCAAGTCCACCAAGCGCGGGACGGTTAAAGTTCCTGCCGGTCTGTATGGCTGGAGCATCAAGGTGAAAACCGAGACGCCAGCGCTTAGCAAACTGGTTCTGGCCGGTAAGGGCATGGATCGCACCCCTGCTATTCAAGGGAGTGGCTACCACAATAACGGCACAGATATTGGCAAGTCTTACGTTGAAGTTGATAAAGTCAATCAGCACATGTGGGTTTATAAAAATGGAAAAGTCGTCGTTTCTACTGACGTTGTTACTGGATTACCAACCACGGCACACCATACGCCTGCCGGAGTTTGGGTCATCTGGAGTAAGCAACGGAACACCACATTAAGAGGTCAAAACGATAACGGTTCCAGCTACGCATCCAAGGTTAAGTACTGGATGCCAATCGATGATACCGGTGTCGGGATTCACGATTCGCCATGGCAACCTCAATACGGTGGGACCTGGTACAAGGCACATGGCTCACACGGCTGTGTGAACACGCCACCTTCCAAGATTGCGTCCGTCTTTGCGAACGTGAAGGTCGGCACCCCCGTCATTGTCTTCTAATGGAAATCTAAAAAAGTTGCGTCCACCTTTAACGGTGACGCAACTTTTTATTTGGTCGTTTAGAAAATCATACCGATTGCCAACAAGACCAAGATTGCCACGAAGGCCGCTAGGGTCCAGTAAAGCCACTTCTTCGTGATAATCGGCTTGTTATCGGGATCATCTGTATTCTTCACGAGTCCACCCTCCTTAACCACGCTTTCTTTTATTTTACCACGAAATTCCCCGAAAATTGCTACCCGTTGGCGAGTGAAATATGGTATTATTAGAAGAGATTATTAGAAGTTTCTAATTTTAGGAGGTCATCTGCTATGCTGCTTAAATCCCTAGTGAAACCGAAGGAACGCTTAGTTACGGTTCGCGAGGACGTCACCTTGGAACAAGCCTTAAAGGTCTTGGAAGACTCGGGCTATCGATGTGTGCCGATTCTAGATGAAACGGGGCAAATTTTCCGGGGGAACATCTACAAAATGCATATCTATCGCCACAAGTCTCGCGGCGGCGACATGCAGCTCCCAGTGACATCACTGCTGAAAAATGCCACGAAGTTTATTTCCGTTAACGCGGCCTTCTTCAACGTGTTCTTCTCCATCAAGGACCTGCCTTACATCGCCGTGTTAGACGACAAGAATGCCTTCTATGGTATCTTGACGCATACCCGGTTGATGGACATGCTGTCACAATCCTGGAACGTGAACATTGGGAGTTACGTGATCACCGTCGTATCAGCCGGTGAACGTGGTGACCTGGCTGGGATGGCCAAAATCATCACCAAGTACACGTCGATTGCCAGTGTCATCAGTCTGGATGCCCAGGAAGGCGAACTGGTTCACCGGACCATGTTCACCCTCCCCGCAGAAGTTGACGAAGAAAAGCTTGATCGGATCGTCAAGGCACTGGAACGCAAAGAATTCCACGTTCCGGAAATTGAAGATCTGCGTCACGAAAACTAACCGTAACCTTTTAGACCCGCGGCATTTGCCGGTGGGTCTATTTTTTACACTAAAAAACGGTCACCCACAAACCAACTGTGCGTGACCGTTTTTTGACGTGCATGACTGCTATGTACTAAATCTACTTCGCTTTTTTCTTACGCGCCTTGTCCACCAAGCCGATACTCGTTGCAAGGGCAGCATCTACCGCTGCCATGGTCTTGACATCCAAATGGGTCACCTGGTCTTTCAACCGTTGTTTATCAATTGTCCGAATTTGCTCAAGCAAAATGACGGAATCCCGCTCAATTCCGGTTCGTTCAGCCGAGATGCCCACGTGCGTTGGCATCTTTGGCTTCTCGATCCGAGCGGTGATTGCCGCCACGATTACGGTCGGACTATAGTGGTTCCCCACGTTGTTTTGGATGATTAACACGGGGCGCATGCCACCTTGCTCCGAACCAACGACTGGTGATAGGTCGGCGAAGAAAACGTCACCGCGTTTGACTTCAACACGGGCCATGGGCCGCCATCCCCTATCTGATTAGATTTTAGTTCTTAATTCTTGATCTCGGTTCTACGAAACTGGGTTAACCGCCGTTCGGCTTCCTCTTCACAGGGTGTGAAGGCCCGGGCTAAATCCCGGTTGATCAGAGCCATCGCTTGGTATCCAACAATCAAAGCTAACTTGCGTGCAGCCGCCGAATGCAGTGGAATCAATGCTTCATGCCGCGCATTGCGGGTAATGTGGAGCCGTAACTGTGGTTGATTTAATTGTTGTGACTGAGCCATGAATTGCCCCTCCTCAAGTTAATCACTTCGTCTCATCTAGTTTACCACGAATCGGCAATTCAGGACACAATAACACCGTAAATTAATGACGGTAACACCGCGGCAACCGGCTCGTGAAACCACAAGCAATTTCGTAATGAATCGTCCCACAATAGTCCGCCACGTCCTGAAGACTGATGGTCTCGTCACCATCACGACCGACCAGTGTGACTTGGGTTCCGCGTTGATACTCGGCGGGTAAGCGCACCATTAGCTGGTCCATGCAGACTCGACCAATAATTTCACAAGGTTGACCATCAACTAAGACATGAAAGCCTTGTAACCGGCGTTCGTAGCCATCGGCATACCCAATCGGTACGGTACCGACCCATTCGGCTTGGCTGGCCGTATAGGTCGCACCGTAGCCCACGGACTCACCCGCCGCAACCTTTTTTACGTGGACCAGTTCACTGGTTAAACTCATCGCTGGGTGTAAGGTATATGGCAGTTTAACAGCGGTTCCTGAAGGATTCAAACCGTAGCCGGCCACCCCAAACCGAACCATGTTGGCATTGCATTCCGCATGCCACAGACTCGTTGCCGAGTTTGACACGTGCACGTAGCGGGGTAAATGGTCCAAGGCCCCCGTCAGTGTTTTCCAGGTTGTGACTTGTTGCTTAAAGTAGCGGTCATCTGCACTATCGGCCGTCGAAAAATGCGTGAAGATTCCTTCAAAATCAAGGGTATCGTTGTCATTTAGATAAGCTACCGCTGATTGTAAGGCGGCTGGGGTCTTGAACCCAATTCGCCCCATCCCGGTGTCCAAACCTAAGTGGACCCGCAACGGTTGGGCAGGATGCGCCAATGTCAGGTACGCGTTGGCTTCGACCAACCAATCTTGGGCGGCAACCGTGGCTGAGATGCCCTGCGTTGCCATCAATGGGGCGTCCGCGGGATCACTGACGCCTAATACCAGGATCGGTTCGTTGAACCCAGCGGCCCGTAGCTCTAACGCTTCATCTAAAATGGCCACACAAAAGCCCGTCGCTCCCGCATCCTTAGCCGCTTGCGCCACCTGAACTGCCCCGTGACCGTAGCCGTTGGCCTTAACGACCATGAACAAGGCACAACCATCCGCTAACCGCGAAACCGCTGCGTGAATATTTTCTCTTAATGCCTGCCGATCAATCACTAACTGTGTCGGCCGATGAACCCCAACTACCATGACTAGTTCCCTCTTTCTAAGATGACCTGAGTCATCACCAGCGTGGCCGTATGTGAAATGGACACGTGAGCGACTCCCCCGAATGGGTGACGGACCACGATTGGTTGCCCAGCAGCGTTGTCCAGAATCTCAACGTCTTGGAAGCCCACAGTTGCCCCGATTCCGGTCCCCATGGCCTTACTGTAAGACTCCTTAGCTGACCACCGACCGGCAATGTATTCTACCGCTCGTTGACCACTCAACCGTTGATACGCCTGCAACTCGGCAGCCGTTAAAACCTTGTTCAAAAATAACGGCTGTCGCGCGACCACGTCTTTGACCCGGGCTAAGTCCGTAATATCAATGCCGGTTCCGTAAATCATGGCGTCACCTCTCCTATAATGTCTACGTTATATTTTAGCACAGCCCCCCCTCATTGACCCCCACAACTTAACCGGTTAAGCCGAATCTTAACTTAATTGCAGAAACATTTTGCCCTTTAATATGTAAAAAAGGAAAGCGTCTCTCTGTCCGCTCTCCCTGATGGAACTATGTTATGTCGTCTTTTAGTGTAACACCGCCGCACGTAACCGCAGTTGCGCAGCTACGGGGCTCCGGGTCGGCATGGCATCTGCCGGGAGGACCTCTACTTGGCCGCCTAAACGGCTAACCAAGAGGGCTAAATCGTTGTACAGGTTATTCTGGCGGCTCAGGGCGGTCGTGGTTAAGACCTCACCCTTTTCCGTCAGGTGCCCAGGTTGACTGGCATCCTCGCGTAACCATAGCCGGAGCACTTGCCCCTGAACCGTGGCCGTCGCGAGGGCCCCCAAGTCTTGCACAACTTGTTCGCCTTGCCGTGCTCGTTGGTAAGCATCGTGGCGAATCTGAGTGGCCTGTACGTGCCGTTGCTCAGTCACGCTGAGGGTCAATGCCGCTAAGGTCTGGTTCGCCGCCGCTAAATTGGGATTTTGAACCAACCGAACCGCGGGATCCAGATAGGCATTTTGCGAAATTTTCCGGAAGTTGCCTTGGTCACTGGCACTCGCCACTAAAATCAGCGGCACCTGATCCAGATTGGAATAGTGTTGGCTCACATAGCTGTCAACCATCATATAGTAATTACGTTGGTCCGCGGCCTTGGCCGTATCTAGGGAACCCGTCCCACTGTAATGGGTGTGCTCGCCTGCAGACCGTTGCCAACGACCCCGCCCACGCTGCTCGGTGCCTAAGGCGTGATTCATGGTCGCTGGCGCGTCAACGGGAAGATTGACCAATTCTGGTCGCCCACTCCGGACCTGTGCCAGTTCAAAGGACTTTTGTCCCAAGAGGAGCAGGTCGTAGTCACTGGTCTTGTCTCGTGCCTGTAAAATCGGTAGGACGTTTGGCTGGTAAGTCACCGTGACCGTCGCCGACACTGGTGAGTGGAGCCAATAATGATAACTATCCGTGGCTCCCGCCATAATCAGCAGGCCACTCGCACTCCCGTTAGTCAACGGACCGTGGTCAAAGGGGTCAAACGCATCCGCGTAAGCCGACCACGTTCTGTCAGGTGCAACGGCGAGTAACCGTTCCTTCCCCTGTTTAAGCAAACTCTTGAATTGGGTGCGGTCAGTGGCCGGAACCCCGGTAACCGGTAGAGTCATGGTAACGAATGGCCCGGGCTGAGTGGCGAGCATCAGTGCAGCGTGTAAGTCAAAGTGATTTGCCATGTAATTAACCTCCGTGGTTATTGTCATAAGTTTTGTCGTATCAATTCGATAAGGAAACTATATCATGTTCGATTTTGAATTGCAACTAATGTTTTTTATCAAAATACATTTATAGTGTGAATTTATTGCATGAACGTTGATTTACCGGCTTTTATTTTGGGTGAATTTTTTTGAAAAAAGTTTCAGATTTAGTCCGATTTAAGTGATTTTCTAGAGATTATCTGGTTAAAATCGTGGAATTCAGCAGATTGGTGCACGAACTTTCTTGTTGTTGAACATTCAGTTGATAGTTCAGCCAATTCGTTTTCACTTACCTAGCCCTATCTCAGGTCACTAGACTTTCCTCTAAATTATACATCCCGGTTCTGGCGGCTTCCGAAACGCGTTCCACAGGACAACTGGTTCCGCTTAACTAATCTATCTTAGGTCATTAGATTTTCATCCAATTATATATTCCGATCCTGGCGTCTTCCGAAACGTGCTCCACGAGCCAGACTCCTGCGCTTAACCCAGCTAAGAAAATATCCCAGGAGCGGGGATATTCCCTTAGCTACGTTAATGCTCAGAGTCTAATCGGCTCGTTCCACGCTCTCTATACAAAAAAAATCCTCACCAGTATGCGACTGGTGAGGACCCCTCTAATCAATTTAAATGAAACTAGTCTTTCTTACGAATGGTGAAGCCGCGGCTTCCACCTTCGTTACGCCGACCACTGTTGCCACCGTTGCTACGGTGACTCCGGTTGTCGCCATGGCTCCGTGAATCATGGGAGTCGTGGTTGCGAGAATCATGGCCGCGTGAACCGCCACGACTGCCGCCGCGTGAATCGTTGTTCCGATGGCCACGGTAGCCACCGCCGCCGTTACCGCCACGACGATGATTACCACCACCGTGATGGTAACCGCCACCGCCATGACCCTTGCCACCGCGCTTAGGCAATGGACGTTCTGGCGTGATCTTAACAGGAACCTGACTGCTGTCCTTGGTTAAGTCGTTTAAGAGCGCTGCAACCAAGTCTTCAGCATCGTATTGGCTTAAGAGGCTTTCAGCCGTCTTAGCATACTTTTCAGTGTCCGTCTTGCTAACTAAAGCGTCAACTTCTTCTTTAGCAGCGCCCAGTTGGCTAACCAGGGCTTCTTCATCCGAAGGTGGCTTCAAAGGCAGCATACGCACCTTCGTCAGCTTTTCGATTTCACGCAGGTAATCCATTTCGTTAGGCGTTACGAAAGTCATGGAAACACCATGCTTCCCGGCACGACCGGTACGGCCGACACGGTGAACGTAACTATCTGGATCTTGTGGAATATCGTAGTTGTAAACGTGGGTCACGTCATTGATATCGATACCACGAGCAGCCACATCGGTTGCCACTAAGATATCTAACTTACCATGACGGAATTCGTTCATGATTTGCGTCCGACGCTTTTGCGTCAAATCACCATGAATCCCAGCAGCGTTATAACCACGAGCTTGCAAACCGCTTGAGATTTCATCAACCCGGCGCTTAGTCCGCGTGAAGACAATCGTCAAGTCTGGTGATTGCACGTCGAAGAACCGTGTCATGACATCAAACTTTTCGAAATCACGTGAACGGACGTAGAATTGATCGATCAAGTCGGTCGTTAATTCCTTAGCCTTAATCTTCACGTGCTTAGGGTCTTGCATGAATTGGACACCGACCCGTTTGATTTCGGGAGGCATAGTTGCGGAGAAGAGCATCGTTTGACGCTTTTCTGGCAATTGCTTGATGATGTCTTCAATGTCATCCAAGAAACCCATGTTTAACATTTCATCGGCTTCATCCAAGACCAGCATTTGCACGTGGTCCAGCTTCAGCGTATGACGACGAATGTGGTCTAATAAACGACCCGGGGTCCCAACAACCACTTGCGGGTGGTTCTTTAAGGATTTGATTTGGCGACGAATGTCAGCCCCACCGTAAACGACTTGGACGTTAGCCCGTTCGTTACGGCCTAATTTATAAATTTCTTCTTGGGTTTGGATAGCAAGTTCACGTGTTGGAGAAACAACCAACGCTTGAACGTTTTCGTTGCTCTTATCGATCTTTTCCAAGATTGGTAAAGCGAAGGCCGCAGTCTTCCCTGTCCCGGTTTGGGCTTGTCCAATCACATCTTGACCAGCCAAAACCATGGGGATTGTCTCGGCTTGAATTGGGGTCGCTTCCTCGTAACCTGCTGTCGTAACTGCGTTCAGTAGGTCTTCGGAAAGACCCAGTTCTTTAAACTTCAAAAATAATTTCCTCCTAAATGGGTACGTCGCCATAGTGCCTCAGGGTTCTTGGAAAAAATCCGTTTTCCGTGGTGCGGACTGTGATTGGCTATGGCGGGATAAGTTCGTTTCATAAATACAACTAAGCCATCATACAACGCTGAAACAAAATAAGCAACTCCCACGACTTGTGGAAGTTGCTTATTTTTCAGTTTAATTTTCAGTAGAATCCTGTAATGCCGCCAACACTTGCTCCAAATGAATGCCGTGAGATCCCTTTAATAAAATCTGATCATCGGCAGTTAATTGCGCCTGCAAATCGGCTGAAAGCGTTGCCAGGTCGGCACTTTCGTAATGTGAGACTGGCAATGTTGGTTGCTCCTTAGCGAGCGCAGTTTGAAGCGCGGCCATGTGGGGGCCAACCAGGTACACGTGACTGATGGCCGCTGGATCAATGGCACTTGCCAGGCCCGCATGCATGGCATCCGCCTGGTCGCCCAATTCCAGCATGTCGCCCAATACCACGTACCGCTTGCCCGTGACCGGGGTCTTCGAGAAGGCTGCTAAGACTTCCTTGACGGCCGTGGGATTTGAGTTGTAAACGTCACTCAGGATAGCGGCGCCACTGGCACTCTGCACCCACTCAGCCCGGTTCTCGGTTAGGCTGACCGTCTTCAACGCCCGCTGCATGTTCTCGGGCCGAATCCGATAAACGTTCCCCACCGTTAACGCAGCCAAGGCGTTGTTGACGTTATAGGTCCCAATCATGGGAATCGTGAACGTCAGGTCTGGCCATTGGTTCGTGGTAAATTGGGTCTCGGTGGACGTCCCATTCACACTCGTGGCGTTGATGGTGTCCGTTGCGGTTTGCCCAAAGGTAAATTGACGCTGGGTCAATTCGGCTGCCCGCTCCTGCAGTAAGGGTTCGTCGCCATTGTAGACGAAGATACCGTCATCACTTAAACCATGGGTAATCTCCAACTTAGCATCCGCAATCTTGTCACGGGTCCCGAAGAACTCGATGTGGGCTTCACCGATCATGGTAATCACTGCTAAATCAGGTGACACCAGCTTGCTCAAGAAATCGAGCTGGCCTGGTCGGTCCATCCCCATTTCAACGACTAACATTTCCGTATTGGGTTCCATGGAGAGCACAGTCATGGGAACCCCAATCTCGTTGTTGAAGTTGGCGTGGGTCTTGGTTACGTTGAACTGTGTGCTCAGGACGGAGGCAATCATATCCTTCGTCGTCGTTTTCCCGTTACTCCCGGTAATGGCAACGACCCGGGGATTAATTTTAGATAGGTAATATTGCGCGAGCGCTTGCAGCGCCTTTAATGAATCAGCGACTTGAATCACTGGAAAATCGGCTGGCGCAGTTGCGAGGTCGCGGGCCCAGAGAGTTGCCACGGCACCGTGGTCGATGGCCGACTGAATAAATTGATGACCGTCTTGTTCACCAGTCAATGGAATAAAGAGGCCACCCGGTTGCAGGTGACGACTATCAAAAGCCACGCTCGTTACACTAACACTACGCCATTGTTCGAAATCATTGATTGCTCCAACCGCATGAGCAATTTCAGCAAGCTGCATCTTCATGTTTTCTACTCCTAATTAACGAAACGATCCCCTCGACCGCCCCGGTTTCAAATTACTAGCCAGACAGCAGCGTGGCCGTCCGGTTTGTTCCGCATTAGATTCTGAGTCACATTATACCATGGATTGCCATCGGCTAACTTAAAAGTCCTGCAAAAACTTCCCGGCCGTGGACGCAAAAAAGGAGCCAGACACTAGTCCAGCTCCCCTTGACACGCCTTAAATTAAATCGCCAACGTCACTAAAAACTTGGTTATCGTGAATGCTTAGTGCCCATTCACGCGTGGCTAGATCGTACCGCAGACTCGCCACTTCACGAGAGTCCGCATAGACCTCTTCTTGTGAGTACCAGGTATTTTGTCGTTCCGGATGGGTAATGGCCCGTACCGGAATCACATAGATGCGGTGCCGCTCAACCAACTGATCAAAGGCCACAATCATGCCATCGAGCAAGCCCTGAATCAATTGCAGTAAAATCTCGTGCGGCACGTCTGAGATAGCCAATGGTCGGGCAAAGACCCACCGGTTATTGTGCATCGACCGCAAGTGGCGTTTGATGCTAACCTCGAGCACGTGGTCAAAGTCTGACAGGTGCCGGTAGTAAGTCTTGTAAAACCCGTCTCGCAACGTCAAATACGCGTACTCATTTTGAAGCTTGGCGTAAAATGGGGTTCGCAGGTGCGTTTCCATGTGCGCTAGGTAAAGGAGCTCAGCGATTTCACTGGGCAATAGAAAGTCCAAGTCATCGCCGTGCGCGTAATCCAGCCACTTCACATCGTGTTCGTGTTTGGCTAACAGATAGCGCCGAATCTGCGCTTGCCCCGTCACAGTCTGCAACCGGGTGTGCGGATTAATTTCCACATCGTTACCCGATTCTTCGTTCAGCAAGAGCAGTTGGTTGGGGATGGCTGGCACCCCATTCAAAAAATCAGCTGGTGAAATGCCCAACGAATAGATCATATTCGTAACGGGTTCTAGACTCAAATAAATAAAATTTCCGCGCATGGTCGCACACTCTTTCCCCTAGTTTCAATCACATCTAATTGTACTACGAAACCGGGCACAACCGCTCACTATTTTTACATTTTTTCCAACCGGGCAATCCGGTCAGCCATTGGTGGGTGGGTCGCAAACAGATCCGCAAATTTTTGCTTGTGTTTGAAGGGGTCACTGATGTAAAGAGCTGCACTATTCGGGTCAGCCTCTTTCATCGGTGCACTATCGTCAATCTTCTCTAGGGCACTGATCAAGCCTTGTGGGTTCCGCGTCAGTTCAACACTAGACGCATCAGCCAAATACTCACGGTTACGGGACAACGCCATCTGGGCAATGCTAGCCGCAAGTGGCGCTAGGATAATGAGGAAGACTGAGATAACCAGTCCAATCACATTACCGCCCGAGTCGCGGTCATCACGCCGCCGGCTCCCGCCCCACCAGAACCAGTTGCTGGCAAAGTTAACCAGCAAGCCGATTGCGGCAGACAGAGCCAAGGCAATGGTCTGCAAGCGAATATCATAGTTCCGGACGTGAGACATCTCATGGCCAATAACACCTTCCATTTCCTCACGATTGAGACGTGAGAGAATGCCGCTGGTCACCGCGACTGCCGCGTGTTGCGGGTCGTTACCGGTAGCGAAGGCGTTGGGACTGGCATCGTCAATGATGAAGACCCGGGGCATGGGAACCTGAGCCACCATCGCCATGTCTTCAATCATGTGCCACAACTGAGGTGCTTGACTGACATCCGTAATTTCACGGGCGTGGTTCATACTCATGACCACATTCGTCGACTGGCTAATCATAATCAGCATGTACACGACCGCGACGACCGCCGCAATCACGGTCCCGGAAAGCCAGCTATTCCAGAAAAGGTAGCCCAAGGCCGCGCCAATCGCTAGGGTCAGCACCCCGAAGCCAAACATGACGTAACCCGTTCGCCGTTTATTCATGGCAATTTGGTCATACAACATGTTATCGCCTACTTATCTTGGCCAAAGTCATCGAAGTTAACCTTCGGCGCCGTTTTTTCTTCTTCAGGAACTTGCAGGTAGTCGCTCTCTTGGAAATGGTGAACCTTAGCGACAATGTTACTTGGGAAGGATTGAATCTTCACCGTTAAACTAGCCACGGAACTGTTGTACAACTGCCGGGAGTAAGAAATTTTGTTTTCGGTATTGGTTAATTCTTCCATTAATTGGGTAAACTGCGTATTCGCTTTCAGGTCTGGGTAATTTTCAGACAAGGCAAATAATGACCGCAACGTCGTCGAAAGTTGGTTAGAAACTTCCATTGTTTGTTGGTGATCACCAGCTGGCACTTCGGTCAGTTGGTTCCGCAAGGCAATCACCTTTTTTAACGTCGACTGTTCGTAATTGGCATACCCTTTGGTCGTCGAAACCAAGTTGGGAATCAAATCATTCCGCCGCTTTAACTGAACGTCAATCTGACTCCATGATTCTTGAACGTGCGTCCGGGTCCGAATCAAGCCGTTATAAGAACTAATGTACCAAACGACTAACAAGACCAGCACGATGACTAAAATAATTGCTACCATATGTGCACTCCTCCTATTTTTTCTGGTACACTCATCATAACAAACGGTCAAGACGGACTCCAGCAACTACGCCCGTCTTTACCATTAATTAGGAGGTTACCCCATGCAACACGTTCTGTTTGTTTGCCTTGGCAACATTTGCCGTTCCCCGATGGCCGAAGCTATCTTTAATCAGCTACTGATTGACCGCCAGCTCACCGATAAGTTTGCGGCTAAGTCAGTAGCTACCAGTCCGGAAGAAGAGGGAAATCATCCCCATCCGGGTGCCTTAAAAACCATGCGTGCCCACGGTCTAGATGCCAGTCAGCACCGGTCACGACCCATCACAGACGCCGACTTTGCGTGGGCGGACACCATCATTACCATGGACCACAGCAACCTATATAACCTACAACGGTTAGCCCCTTCCGTGGAAGACCAGGCCAAGGTCAAGTTGTGCTTGGATATCTTACCCGGTCGTGAGGGCGAGGCCATTGACGATCCTTGGTACACCCATAAATTTGAACTGACTTATCAGGAACTGGCAGAAGCCTTACCTGCCTGGTTGGATGCGTTGAACAAATAAGCTACTTACCCCTTAGCCTTACTTGATTGTAACTTGATTCAAGTAGGGCTATTTGTGTGCTTTAGAGCGCATTCTTTAGTTCCCATGTAATTTGACCTGAGTATTGGCCAGGAATGGCGCTTGAATTCAATTGTAGTAAGAGTCCACGGGGACCATCAGAATCACCTGCGATGAGGGTTTCGTTTGGAGTTTTGGTTTCGGGCTTTGTCTCCTGACTAGTGGCAATGACAATAGACTGTCTAGACAGTTCCTTCCATTGCTCAAGGCCAGACGCCACCACCCCCTGTTGTGTGGCTGGTGCAACATAGGTGAGCTTCCCGTCTAATGCCCGCTCCTCATTTTCAGTCATCAGTGTATCTGAATTCAGCGATGCGGTTAGTTGCCATCCTGGTCTTGATTCCCCGGTATCAACAACACTAACGTTAAAAGTTTCTTTGGGATAAATTTTATCCGACCGACCAGTCAGGGCATACTGACCAAACGTTAAATCAGGATCAGCAGACAATTCCAACAACCTTTGCGTAATCGTATACGCCAAAACATTGGTACTATTAATGCCATTAGCATCAGATGCGCTAACCTTCAACTGAGTCGTCTTCGACTGCAGCTGATCACTTGGTATCTTAAGCGTAAAGTTTCCTTCCTCATCCATCTGTATCTTCGCAGCTAAATTAACGTGTAACTTAATTCCGTCCAGTCCAGATAACCGAGAAACTTTTCCAGTTAGCGTAACATCTTTGCCGTCACTCACCATCATGTTCCCGGTAACGCTGTCGCCTGTCCACTGCAAACTGATTGGATCATCGACCGATTTCACCTTGAATCCATTTAAGGTTGCCGTTGTCACCGCATTTTCACCAATAAATTTACTGGTAGTTGCCGGTACGGAAGCCGCCTCTCGCGTAGAACCAGCTTGAGCCACTTTTCCTGGTAGCACCGCCTGCCCATTCAGTGACAAAGTTGCGCGCTGACTATCCTTGGGTGTTTTACTATTTTCATTGATTGATGATTTATACAAGTTCTGCGCCAATTTGGTCTTAATGTCCTGTCCTTTGAGATCGTTCAAACTAAGATCTTCCGTTTGACCATTGGAATATGTGATGACCCCATTCGTAAAGCTCAGATTTTTGGGTAAATCGATGTTGGCCTCCACCTTTCGCCACGGCTCCCAACCACTAGCATAGCTCAAGTCGTAATCAAGTTTGACCTGATGCCCTGCTTTTATACTATCATCTGTCTTCACCACACGATTATTATCAGTCGTATCCGTCAGGACCGCCTTAGCATTCACATCTACCAAACCAGGGACTTTCTCAAAAACAACTAAATTACTTTCCCAACTCTTTCCCGTGGAGCCTGTAAATCCCCAACGGACCTTCCCAGTGCCTTTCGGGTCAAGCTCCTGTAGATCCATATTTTTTACTGTATAGGTTTTCTGTGACTCTGGCGTATCTTTGCCAGTCTGCGGATCTTTGTCATTAAAGGTATAGGTCATACTCTTTTCTGCATGTTTCCAAGCTAGCGTCACATGATGCCATTCACCATTAGCTAAAAAAGCATTACCTTCGTTAAGAACACCTTCATGCTTCATTGTGGCATATTTCCATTCATCAAATTGTTTAATTTGATATGTTGTAGACATGCCTGGGTAGCCAGAAGCAATATGGGGATATCCCTTTGCAATTGCAACGCCAAAATTATTTTTCCCCTTATTAAGGGTATCACCCACACTACCTTCGTCAAATAAAGATTGCTGGCCCGCTTTCAATTTCTCTGCTAGCCCATTTTTCCAAACCTGATTAGGATACGTATCGAATTCTAGTGCCCAACTATTCTGAATAGCCCTTCCTGCAATTGTTTCAGCATCAGGAAGCACCTTTCCGGTAGCATCTCCCCAAACACCTAACGTCTCGCCAGCAGCAGGACTGTGATTCTCATCTAGTGCACTAGCGTTATTACCACGTGGATCATTCTGCATCACAAAAGCCATGCCATCTCCTGAACCCGTGCTATAACCACCCCGATCAAAAAACATCCACATGGACGCCGTTTGATCCTTATCCAAGGGCATGGCTGCCCCGTTCTTTGTCCAAATTGTTCCCAACTGATCCGGTCCATTTGTTAAATAAACCGCTTGATTTTCCCCATAATTTGTCTTCACCAAAGAAGCCGAGTTTTCTGGGATACTGCCAACGTCAAAATAACTACTGATATCAATTCCCTGCGGTGCTTTTTCAACAATTTTATCTAAACTAACATGATCTTGATCACTCAGGCCCTGCGCTCTAGCCTTAATCTCCCAGCCAAAACTAATCCCCATCAATCCCAAAACAATCCCTAACAATACGTGTTTCAAAAACATGTCAATTCCCCCAATTTAAATCAATCTGCCCAGCCACATAACCGGCCAAGACTACCGCACCCTATCGCTCTGGTTAACACCAGACGTCAATCTCAATTTCAATCGTTACGGTAGTTCCCCGGTCGCCGCCATTAACGTTGCCCACTGATTTTCACTATCAGCGACTTATAACATTTATTATATTATCACCCGTGTAATAATAACCTCATGTACTATTTAAAATTAGTATAGCACATTCACCACCAAAGTTAAGTAAAAATGTTGATATAACAATATTTATAAGAGGTTGACGACAAATTTAAGAACTCACTTTTAGCTGGATAAGAATTTTCAATGCAAAAAAAGAGCTTAGTCGCCTAAGCTCTCACATCAATCTTCTATTTAACGGCATCCACAAAACTCCAGGTCACCGTCCCCTGATAACGGCCTTCAGCGGCGCCACTGCCAATATCTAGCAACAGGCCCCGACCACTATCCCAATCGCCCGACACGTTGGTCAGGTCGTTGCCGCTGGTCGTCGTGCGATCCATCAGAACCTGGTTCCCCGCACTTAAGTTAGCGGCGGTTGTTCCATCCTGATACATCAGACTCGCTGGCAACACCGTACCAGACCCATCCGTGCCGGTCGTAAACGCAGAAGCCGCTGCCTGCAAGGTCCAGTGACTACCGGTTCCCCGGGTGTCACGCACATCGACATCCCAATCATCATTAGCCGCCAATTGCTGGTGCTGCCCGGTCAGCGTTCCACTAAACGCAATCGTCGGCGCCACGGCCAATTTCAGTGACCCCTGCGTGATGGTATAACTCACGTCGTTACTGTTATTCCCCTTGCTATCAGACGCGTACAGAATCAACTGGTTATTTTCCGATGTCAGTGCCGAACTAGGCACCGTGTAGCTAAAGGTTCCGCTAGCATCCGTGTTTTTCAGCGTGGTCACCGGCAGCTCTTCACCGTTCAGTTCCCCGTGCAATTTGATATTGCTGTTAGCATCCGCACTCCCGGTAACGTACGAGGCCTTCCCGGTCAGCGTAACCGATTTGCCCGCGGTCACCGACGTTGCGCCAATCGTGTTACTAGCCCCGTTGGCACTGTCGCCAGTCCACGCCAGGGTCATGGCACTATTGACGGCCTTCACGTTAAACGCATCCACCGTCGCCGAAGTCATCGCGTTATTCCCGACAAAGTTACTCGTCACGGTTTTCGTACTCGTCGTGGTTCCCGCAGCCGCTGGATTGCCCGCGCTGTCGACCGGGGCGGCCTTACCGTTCAAGGACACCGTTGCCGTCGCGTTAGTCTTGGACAAGTTTTGTGTCAAAGTCGTTTTCAGGCTTTGTCCACTGAGACCGCTCAAATCGATGGTATCCTTTTGCCCATTGGCGTAAGTAACCACGCCAGACGTAAAACGCACATCCTGAGGCAAATTCAAATTGGCAACCACGTTTTTCCAGTCTTCCCGACCACTCGCATAAGTTAGGTTGTAATCGAGTCGTAAGCGGTCACCGGAATTAATCGTTGTGCCACTGGTTACGGCGTTACCGCTAGTCGTATCCGTTAATTTGGCTGTCGAGTTGGCATCGACCAGGCCAGGAACTTTTTCAAAAATGACCAAGTTCTTTTCAGCATTCCAACCGGTTGATCCCGTAAATCCCCAACGAATTTTCCCGGTATTTTGTGGATCAATTTCGGTCATATCTAGTGGTGCGGTCGTAAATGTCTTATACTTTTCGTAACTTGAATCCTGAGGTGCACCCGTCGTCTGGCTTTTATCATTAATGGTGTAAGTCATCGTCTTGGCCGTGTGATTCCAATGAAGCGTGACGTGATGCCAGAATCCGTCAGCTAGGCCACTATAATTGTTGGTTAAAATCCCCGTATGGTTCATCTTAGCGTAATGGTAGCCTGTCGAGCCCACGTTAACAATCGAATAGGTACTGGCCTTCCCAGGATAAGCAGAGGCAATATGGGGATAGGCTCCCGTGATATCAACGTCAAAATAACTAGGAATGCCGCCTTTAATGGCATCCGCCATGCTTGTGTCATCCTTCTTATCAAACTTATTCACATAGGTATCAAATTCAATTGCCCAGCTGTTGTGGATGGCTGACTTGGCTAACTCAGTTGTACTCGTAAAGCCGTTCCCCGTGTCATCCCCCCAAACACCTAAGGTTTCCCCACGGCCTGGTTTACCACTTGTATCGACTGAACTGGCCCCGAGGCCCCGGGTATCATTTTGCATGACAAAGGCCATCCCGTCACCAGACCACGATGTGCTGCCATCCCCAAAATACATCCACATCGCCGCTGTTTGGTCTTCGTTCAAGTTCATTTCAGCCGAATCACTAGTCCAAATGGTTCCCAATTGACTTGTCTTATCAGTTAATTGAACTGCCTGGTCCTCACCGTGTTGTGTCTTGGCCAACACGGCTGAGTTATCCGAGGTCGTGCCTGCCTGAAAATAGCTACCAATTTTGATGCCTTGTGGCGCACCGTTTAATACATTTGTTAAATCGTCAGCTTGTGCCGAGGTCTCCCATCCCAGAGTCGCCCCCGCCAAGCCAATCACAATCCCCGTTACTAACCGCTTCAACTTCATTTAAGTCACTCCTTAGGCGGAAATCCCGCCGCGCTCCGATATTTTATCGCCCTAGTCATTAATTGCACAAATAGTTTTAATTGGTGAAAGGATACTGACTTTTCTATCTAAAAAACGCCAATTTAACAGCCCTTCAAACTAATCAAGGTTCAAAACACTAGTCAGCATTTTAAAGACTCCCCTAGAACAGTCTAACTATTAACTAATATGATTATATGCGGTTTACGAGAGAAACACAACCGTAAAGCAATAAATGTTTTAGTCAGCCTATTTAAACTGACAACCATTCGCGGTTTAACGGGATTCCTAAGCTACAGACAAAAAAGGACCTCAGTTTTCACAACTAAGGTCCTCTAAATGACAACTAGTTCAATTTTTAGCGAGCCGGCAACCCGCGAGATAATCGGCTTATGTCGGCGTATCTCCCAGCGTCCAGGTGACCGTGCTGAAGTACGTGCCCTCTAATGCATCGGAATGGACATTCAGAAACAGCCCTTGCGAATCGTTCCACTCATTCGTGATATTGACCACATCATCATCCGAAGTGGTCGTGTGACTCAGCACGTTAACCGCCCCACTCATCAGGCTACTACTGGTGCCATCGCTGGTCACGTAAGTCATGTCTGCAGAAAGGCTCCCCCGTAACTTCGAAATGAATGGCGTCGCACTCGCCGTCAAAGTCCATTGGTCGCCAGTACCCTCGGTGTCATCAACGGTTACATCCCAATTACTATCGGGCGTCAGGGTCATTTCCGACCCGGACATGCTCTGCGGATCATCACTGTTAAATGAGGACTTCGGGGAAGCCACCAAGCTCCGGGACCCCGCCGACAGATTTACCGTCTCGCTGACGTCATTGGTCGCGTGCCCCTTACTATCCGTCGCGTACAATGTCAGGACGTTATCTTGACCAGCAACCAGTGCGCTGGCCGGAATGGTGTAGGTAAAGGTCCCAGCCGCATCGCTGTTACTCAGCGTTTGCGTCTGAAGTTCTTTACCGTTCAAGACCGGGTGAAGAGTCAGACTGCTATTCGGGTCGGCGGTTCCCGTAACGTAGGAGATTTTCCCCGTCACAGCAACGTCCGCTGCCTTGGTCAGTCGCTTGCTGGCCGTCGTGTTATCTGAATTAACGTCATCCCCGGTCAACGTCATGCTAACAGTGGCGTCATCATTCTTCTCAACTTTGAAGCCCGTGAGACTTGCCTGCGTAATCGCATTCGAGCCATTAAAACTGTTATTCGTCGCGTCAACCGTGGTTTCACTGCTATCGCCAGCCACGGCCTTCCCGCTCAGCGAGATGGTGGCGCCGTCGTTGTCACTGGACAGTTCCTTACTCAAGGTCTCACTGAGGGCCTGCCCGGTACTACTCTGCGTATCCAAGTCCGTCACCGTTTGCGTGTCCCCGTTAGCATAAGTAATCGTCGCATTGCTAAATACGATATTGCTGGGCAGATTCAGTTTCGACTGAATGTCCTTCCAGGAATCCCGGCCGCCATTATAATTCAAATTGTAGTCAAGCTTCATCCGGTCGCCGGCATTCACCGTATCGCTAGTCGACGTGATTTCCTTGTCACTCTGCGTGCTATCCGTTAGTTTGGCCGTCGCACTCGCGCTGACCAGCCCGGGGACCTGTTCGAAGACGACTAGGTTGTTTTCAAAGTTGGTCCCGGTCGACCCCGTAAAGCCCCACCGAATCTTATTGTCGCTGCCCAGTTTAAGCTTACTCTTATCCACCGTGACCGTTCGCGACAGTCCCGTCTTAGCGGCCCCAGTGTCGGGATCTTTGTCATCAAACGTGTAGGTCATTTGACTACTCGACGCATCCCATTTCAGCGTTAAATGCTTCCAGGCCCCGGTTCCCAGGAGGTTAAAGCCGTTGGTGATTACACCTTGGTGGTTCAACACCGCATAAGGATAATTGTACGTCGTGTTCGTTGGTGTCAGGTTTAAAAAGCCTCCGTACGTGGTCACCGTAATATTCTTTCCCGATAAATCATAAGAATCCTTATCCCCGGGGTAAGCCGAAGCAATATGCATACTACTTTCATTCAAATCAAACTGATTCGCCGAATTAGCTGAACTGGCGAAATAACTATCCCAGGTCTTCTTCTGGTCCGCCGCACTGGCATCTGAAT
Source organism: Levilactobacillus sp. FUA 3915 (assembly GCF_044053135.1). Taxonomy (NCBI): domain Bacteria; kingdom Bacillati; phylum Bacillota; class Bacilli; order Lactobacillales; family Lactobacillaceae; genus Levilactobacillus; species Levilactobacillus sp. FUA 3915. The sequence continues at coordinate 457,118 of NZ_CP168704.1, forward strand.
CCGTACTTGGCAGGCTTTTGTTGGCATAGGTGTCAAATTCCAATGCCCAGCTGTTCTGAATTCCCGTGGCGGCTAAATCGGTAGCGTTCTTGTACTTTTCATTGATGTCATCACCCCAGACCCCCAGTGTTTCACCTGTCGCGGGCGTGGGATTTGATTCATCACTGGTGTTGCGGGCACTTGCGCCGATCCCCCGTTCATCATTTTGCATGACAAAGGTCATCCCATCACCACTCGAAGTAAACGAATCCCCCGTGTACAGCCACATTGACGCCGTCTGGTCCTCGCTTAAATCCATCGCCGCGGCATCACTGGTCCAAATCGTTCCCAGTTCATCCCCGCCGGTCGTCGCATCCGTCAGCTGAACGGCCTGATTTTTTCCGTGATCCGTATCTGAAATTTTAGCGGAATTATTGGCAATGGTTCCTCTTTCAAAGTAGCTATCGATAGCAATTCCTTGTGGCGCCGTCCCCAACGCAGCGGTCACATTTTCCTTGGTCGAGGCGAGCCCAGGCACCGTCCGTAGACTGAGTAATGTTCCAACTGTTAAGATGCTTAACACGACTGCCTTTATTTTCATATTGATCCTCTCCTAGTGCTCGAAAGCCTGCCGGTACTAGTCATCCCAACAATCTTTCCCACCCTAAACACCACGTTACGAGCGTTACCGTCTTCAGTGATTTTTCTAAACGTTGTTCCCAGGAACAACCGGTTGCAATTGCGATTAAATGAGAACCCGCCGCAACCATTTCGCATTTGAATAAAAAATATTATAGTCGTTTCCCGTCATCAAAGGCAAACCGAACCATAAAGCTAGCTTAAAGTCTGTTTAGGTTGCCCAGTGGTTGGGCGACGCTTCCCGTCAATCAACCTAAAAAAGGACGACCCTAACCTTCCCCCAGTTAGGGTCGTCCAGATTTGAAAACACACCTTAGCTAAACTCATCTTAATTTCGTCGAACAAAAAAAGGTGCCAACGCCCGACCTCCATCCCTGAAGGTCAGCCATCGACACCTGTCCATCATTCATTTATTTTGGACCCGAAGACAATACCCAATTAATTTTGCCACTGTAATCACCAACAGCAGCACTACTATTCAAGTCCAACAGGATTCCGGTATTGGCCGTCCAGTCCGCAGCGATATCGGTCGTCTGCGCCTGACCATTAGCCGTGCCACTGGCAATCAGAGCAGCGTTGCCACTCGTCAGCTGGGTTATCCCGCCGTCCTGATCCTTATAGATGAGGTGACCGTCCAACTGCTTGCCTGGTGCATCACCACTAGTCAACCCGTCCGTCTGCGCCGTTAGTTGCCAACTGGTACCGGCAACCAGGGAACTATCCACGTTCAGTTGCCACGGACCGCCTGTCTCATCACGGGCAACGTCCGTAATGGCCCGTCCAGTCAGCTGGGTCGTGTCAAACGTCAGGTCACCACTGGTGGTCCCAAAGTCCATGGTTCCGCCGGTAATTTTACCCGTTCCACTCCCCTGATAGCTATTGCCAGCGGTTTGTGCGGTTGCACTGACCTGCAAGGTCGAGGTTCCCACCGGCACTTTTGGAATCGTCACCTTAAAGTCGTAGCCACTATGCGTATTAGCTGTCGTGTCTAATTTCACGTTATCGCTGGCGATGTCAGTGGTCGTGCCATCCGGTGCGGTCAGAACCGCCTTAAGCGTGGTGTCTTTCCCGTTAACTAGCTTATCAGTCGAGGAGATACTACCGGTCACGGTTCCCGTCGTATTGGCATTCGCTGCCGTAGTCGGCGTCACCGCGACTGTAAATGGGGAAGCCTTGATATTAAATTCCGGTGTCACCGTCTTGGTAATCGCATTATCCCCGACGAAGCTCGACACCGCCCCGGGTGACTTGACATCCTGATTGGCGGCCGTCCCCTCCAGCGTGATAACCGCCTGCTCAGGAAGATCATCTTTGTTCCCGAGGTCGTGAACGTCTACTGCCAGTTGATTATCGCTCTGGGTCGTCAGTGCGAGTGGCGTAATCGAACCGTCTGGATAACTGATCTTTCCACTCGTCCAATTAACGTTGGTTGGCAAGCCTATCTTTCCCTTGATACCGGTCCAATTGGCCCCACCACCCAGATAATTAAGCGTATACGTGGCCTTAATTTTATCATTGCCATTCACACTCGTCGTCGGATTCGTAGTGGTAATTGCCGAGTTGGTCGTTTCATCTGTTAAAGCAGACGAAGCACTCGCATCCACCTGTCCAGGGACCTGTTCGAAAGCGACCATACTGGTTTCCGTGTCCGTTGCCCCAGTCGTTCCGGTAAGCCCCCAATAGAGTTTAGAATCGCCCCTAGAGACACCCAAACTGCTAAGATTGATTTTCTCTTTCGCAAACGTTTCGGTACTCATTTTCTTAGGTGCACCGGTCGTCAAGTCACGATCGTTAAAAGAATACGTGATTGTTCCCGTATTCGAATCATCCGTTGGTGCCTGATAATTCAAGGTTAGATGATGCCATTTGGCATCTGACATGAACCGATCGCCAAATTGATCACGCACCAGGCCGTGGTGAACCAATCCATAATAATTATAGGTTCCGAAGTTATACTTCGGCGTTTGAATAAAAATTCCAGTCGTGCCCGCATAGTACCGTCCTGTTTGTTGATAGGCGAGATAGGAACTAGGTTGTCCCGGGTAACCTGAAGCAATATGTTCCCCTTTGATAGTCTCATCAACATTATCGTTATCAGTAGTGGAACTATATCCCGATCCCCAAAACTGCTTTTCCGGCGGATCACCGGCCTCTGTCATTCTTCCCACATCAAACGAGTCCGGCGTGGTCTGGTTCACAATCCAGTTATTAGCCGGTATTACCTGATCCACGCCTGTATCGAATTCTAGTGCCCAGCTATTAGGAATCGCCGTATCTGCCAAATCTTGCACGGTACCATTGGTCGTCCTAGGATCAACGCCCCAGACACCCAGGGATTCACCCAATCCAGAAAAAGCCGTGTTGCTATCCTTATTCAACACAAAAGCCATCCCATCACCGGGGGTGGTGCCACTGGTCCCAATATAGAACCACATGGAAGCCTGCTGGTTCTGATACGCGTCAAAAACGGGTTTACTGGTCCAAATCGCCCCGCCCTGGTTGGCACTGCCATCCTGCGTCAGTGCCACGGCATCCCCCGTTGCACTGGTCTTGAACGTCGCAGAGTTGCTAATCGAATCCTGGGGACCAATTTTCTGTGGCAAGTTAAAATAGGTGTCGGCCTTAACCTTTAAGCCTTGGGGCGCCGATTTGATCACATCGTCCGGTGATGCATCCAGGGCCTCACCGACAACGGTTCCGTGCCAGAGGCCCCAGCCCAAGCTAGTCATAATCACCCCAAAAACCACTAGCCATTTTGCTCGTAAGCGCATGCAAAATCCTCCCTCACAATTACGGTGTCCGCGCCAATAACCAACGAGCCCCGACGCAAATCCAATTTAAATTCGTAAATTAGCAATTTATCCCCCAATATACCTACAGTCATCTTTAGTAACGGAGGAAAACTTACTTCAGAGTTAAAATATCCTTATGCAATATTTTAACAACGCTAATAAATATAGTATAACATCATATTTTGCCGAAATTAAGTCAAATAAAAGCCACCACTGATTAGGCTGCTCCCCCTAAGGAGGCCTACAGTGATGGTCTTAATCTTGTATTTTTCTTAGTGAACCGCATTCGACAGAGTCCAAGTTACAGTGCCAGAATACTTGTCCTGTAAAGCATCGCTGTGCGTCTTTAACAAGAGGCCTGTATCGCTCGACCAACCGGCGACCACGTTCGTCGTGGCACTACCATCGTCCTCATGCGTCAAAACGGTCGTCGCCGTCGAATTGAGCGTCGTGGCATTGTGGTCAGCATCTACATACACCAGATTGCCTTTCAATTGGTTATCTGGCACATTGGTCCCCGTAAATGGCGTGGCACTGGCCTGTAACGTCCACCCGCTGCCGCTGCCCCGCGTATCGTCAATAATCAGCGACCAGTCGTTGCTACGTTCAATCGTCTGCGCTTGGCCCGTCAAGGCCGTCTCCTTAAACGAACTCTTGGGCGAAACCTGGCCGAAACCAAAGATGCCCACGTTGATGGTGACCGTCACGGTCGGGGAAGAATCCCCGTAGGCGTCCACGACGTACAGGTCCACCGTGTTGGCCCCATTCTGCAAATCGCTCCCCTTGACTGGCAAGCTGAAGGTTCCACTATTACCGCTGGTCATAAATTTACTGGTGGTTTCCGCACCGCCATTAATGACACTGTGCAGGGTAAACAGCCGATCACTCGGCATCGTCCCGGTCAGCGTCGCCTTCCCAGTGATGGTCGTCGAATCGCTCGGCGCCATGCTGACGGTCGCGCTCGAGGTCAGGTCAAGCGCCATGGTGCCGGTCGTTTGCACAATGCTAAAGCTAGGCAGGTCGGCCGTGGCAATTGCATTACTGCCCCGGAAGGTACTGGAGCTAGCATCAACGGCCGCATTCACGTTGTCGGCCTGACCATTCAACGTGATGGTCGCGGTTTTTCCGCCACCGCCATCGCTGGTGTCCTGGTTTAACGTCTTGGCCAACGTATAAGCCAACTCACGACCATTTAAGCCGTCAATGGGAATGATTGCCGAAGACCCATCTGCATAGGCAATATTTGCCGTGCGTAACGTTACGTTCGCGGGAACGTTCATCACGGCCTGAATGTTCTTCCAGGCGGCCCGTCCGTCATTATAAGTTAGCTTGTATGTCATCCTCAGCCGGTCGCCACCGGTGATTGCCGTACCCGTCGTCAACTGTTGACCAGCCGTCACGTCCGTCATCGTTGCTGAGGCGGTCGCATCGACCAATCCAGGAATTTGTTCAAAGACGACCAGATTATTTTCATATTTATCACCGGTGGACCCCGTAAAGCCCCACATCGCTGAGGTGGCCGTGGGGTCACCCGTGGGCGTCAACTTAGCCGGATCAACTTCATACGAATTGCTTTGCCCAGTTTGGGTGGCGCCGGTCAGCGGGTTCTTGTCGTTAATCGTATAGGTCATAAGGCCCTTGGCATCGCTGCCGGTTGGGGCCGTATAGGCTAAGGTCACATGGTGCCATGAGCCATTAGTCAGCGTGGGTAGATTGGGCACTAAGCCTTGGTGCTTGAGGACGGTAAAGTAGGCATCCGTGGTCCCATTATTCATCGAGGCGTACCGCTTGGCATAGGTCCCACTGACGGCCGGATAACCCGCAGCGATATGCTGCTTGGTCGTACCGGCGTCCAGCCCGGCATTGGCGGTGTAGTAATCAAAGTCGGTTGCGTTGGCTTGGTTCGTATTGATGCCTTGATTATTGATAAACGTATCAAATTCGAGCGCCCAACTGTCCTGAATGGCCAGCGCAGAAATCTTACTCGTGTTTCCTTGTGTCAGATAGTCGTACGGATAGCCCCAAGTTCCGAGCGTTTCGCCTCGGGCCGTCGCGCCGGTATCGGTGGTCGCCGTGGCCTTGGTCCCCCGCGGATCATTTTGCATGACAAAGGCCATCCCATCACCCATTTGATTATTCGCCGGGTTGTTGCCAAAATACATCCACATCGACGCCTTTTGGTTCTTAGTCAAATCAATGTCATAATCATCCTTCGCCCAAATGGTTCCCAGTTGGTTGTGATCATAGGTCAACCGCACCGCCTGAGTCGGGTCGGTCGGACTCTTGGGGGCCGTCACCGAGGCCGAGTTTGTGCCAGTAAAATTTCCCGGCGTGAAATACTGATCGATGTTCAGCCCTTCTGGCATCGTGGACAACGCACTGTCGTAGTCCGCATCCGTGGTATCAGCCCGAACCGTATCCGTTTGCCAGGCGACTAACCCCCAAGTCAGTAGTAACGTTAGCATACTAGCAATTCTAACTTTTAGCCGCATAAGCTTACTCCTTCCCCAACTTTATCCCCAAAGTTATGAAGTCCGTTTTACCGCTGTAACATGTTGTTACGTTTCTACAGTTTCGTGGCAATCAACGTATTGAAGACTGTCAGCCAAATTGATTACCGGTTTCAATATCTAATCCCATTATACGATGTTCCTGGTACACATTGCGGGTTCCACGTGTTTTCAGGGCAGGGGCGTCCGGATAATTTAACCTTGCTCAGTTAAGTAAACTTACCTACGCTTCGGTCATCAGGTTAGGAAATACCCTGTTTGACTATCACGCAAAAAAAACGCCATCGACCCAACAGCACAGGCTGTCAGTTCGATGGCGTTTCATCTGATTTATTTATTTTGTGGTATCCGTCTTGTCAGTAACGGCATCGTCGTCATCATGACGGCGGTTCTTCATTAACAAGTAGATGATGATGATCAACAACAACACGATTAAGACCCCGCCGGCCACGAACCACCAGAGGTAGCTCTTTTGTTGTGGCGTGTTGATCTTATTCTTTAATTGGTTGATCTGGGCCTGGGTGACTTTAAAGTTCTTCACGAAGTGCCAGTGGTAACCACCCTTAGCGTAAGCATCGAGGGTCAACGTGTATTCGCCGGCCTTTAACTGCGTGCTGCCCCAAGGAATGGAGTAGTTGAAGTTAGAGTTAGGCGCCATGGACATGTTGCTCTTCTCGTTGCTCAAAACCGTCTTGGTTTCATTAGCCTTGGTGACCTTGGACTTCACCTTTAACTCGCTCATCAGACCCGGACGCGGGTTTTGTAAGTTTGCTTGGATTTGGTTGTAGGAGTTGATTTGACCAGCCTTGACCGCGTTAAGCTTCATGTCGGGGGCAACGTCAACGCTGCTTTCCCGTAACCGAACCCCAATGACATAGGCGAAGGCGTTCTTGATGGTGACACCCTTCTTCGCGCTAGAACTGTCATCATTGTTCAGTTGCTTAACGTAAACGCCCCCTAAGATCATCCCGTCAATCGTCTTGGCAGGCATGGTGTAGGATACGGAGACCTTCTTGGTGCTCTTGGCAGGAACGTTGACCTTTTGGGTGCTGTCCTTGCTGAAGACGTCCTTGATACCGACCTTCAGTGAGCTATCCAGCGTTGGATTGGCCTTACTGTAGTCGATGACCCCGTTATCGTTGGTAATCGCTTGATTGACCCCAACTTGGAATCGTTTCATGGACTTACTCGTGTTGCGAATCACAATCGTCAACTTTTGCTGTTGCTTAGGCTTGACCCGCAAGGCAAAGTAAGTGACCTTCTTGTCATCCTGGTTCTTTGGCAAAATGGCGCTTACCGAATAGCCCACGCTTTCGGCCTGAGCAGTCTGTTGATACCAGCCAAACGCCATCAGTAACGCCCCTAATGTTACTAAAATCTTTAGCCAACGTTTCATGTTTCTCCCAACCTCCATAAAAACTCAACTTTATGTTCATTGTAACAAAGAATGCGGTAGCTGTCGCCACCGCATTCTTAATCTTTACCATTTTTAATGTAGTGAATCAGTCAGCGTCCACGTTAACTCACCTGTATAGGTCTGCGTCTCCGAGACGTGACTGCCGTTTACTAACAATTTTGTTGGTGCAGTGGTGTCGTAGTTCAAGCGATAAATCCAGGTTCCGAGCCCAGTACCGGCATCGGCCTGCCCGACCTTGGCCATCTCACCCAGGGGTAACCGGGTGGTGCTGGCCGTCGTGACGTGCGGATACTGACTGACTGTGGCACCGGAAGCCAAGAATCGGGTAACGCCCATCTCAATTGAGGCGCCGTCACCATAGATTTTTTGGTTGTCCGATTGCCCCGTCAATACACTCGGTGTCAGCATCAATTGCCAACCATCACCGGTGTACCGCCGATCACTGACCTGAACAAAGGCCCGATTATTGGTAGCCGTGGCGGTAATTAAACCGTCCGCATAACTATTTTCATCAAACACCAGGTTCGACGCATAATCAATGGTCAAATCTCCGGTCGACCCGGTCCCTTTATTGTCAGGATCAAGGTTATCGCCCGGAAACTCACCGCCAGACCCGTCTGGATCTTTGGGGCTAACCGGCTTGGAGGTATCGCCACCCACTAAAGTGACTTTAGCAGTTGTCGTTTGATCTCCGCCGCCGCTTTTAGCGTTAGCTTGAGCTGTCGCTGTTGCACTCATGGTGAACGTTGCGAGGGCTAACGAAGCCACTACAACCGATGTCCATCTAGTCACTGCGCAGCCCCCCTTTTCATTCTAGACTGCTGAGCGATTAAGCTTGAGGGGTGTTGTTCAAAGTCCAAGTTAAGGTTGACGTGTATGAACCCTTAACGTTACCAGCAGGTACAGTTAAGTTAGACTTGGAGAAAGTATCAGTCCAAGTACCAACACCACTACCCTTAGCCGCGTTGTAAACAGGAACATTGTCGGTACCTTCGGTGTTCAGGGAAACCGCGTTGGCATCGCCGTTACCTTGTAACGTAACACCAGCATCAGCCCCACTGTCCTCAGAAGCCAGTGCCGCATTAGAGAAGTTAATCTTCCCACCTTGGATTAAGGAAGCGATACCAGTTTGGGTTGAGTCTGTATTAGCCATCTTGGTGTTAGAAACTTGGACCGTCCAACCACTGGCAGTACCAGGATCAACAACGGTAACGGCACCGGCCTTAGCATCTTTATTATGTGACTCAGTACCATTAGTCAAGGTCCCATTCAAATCAAGTGCCGTCTTACCATCTAAAGTCCCACCATCAAAGGAAACATCGGGAGCAGAAGTGATTGCTAATGAACCAGCAACGTTACCGCCATCGCCATCACCATTGTCGCCAGCGCCCTTGCTATCCAAGGTAACCTTAGCAGTCGTTGAAACAGAACCAGTACCAGAAGTAGCATCGGCATTAGCCGTTACAGTAGTAAATCCAAGGCCCGCAACCAATGCGGCAGAAGCTAATAATTGTAAAGTTTTTTTAGTCATAATATATGATCTCCCTCAACTAATTTTGTTGTTTTCTTCTTTTAAGTAAAATTCCAATCCAAGCGATCAGTAACAGGATGATTCCTGCTAATGTGCTAAAGCCGAACCACACTTCAGATGTTTGTGGTAACCGACCCGCTAAAACATGATGTGATACCTGTGAAGCCTGCGTAACCTTACCATTCGTAGGACTAACGGTCGCCCCTTGACCACCGTTAGTATTCGTGGCGGGTGATGTTGATGAGCTCCCGGAATTGTCGTTTCCAGTCGCTGTATCGCCATCATTACCATCGATAGTGGCTCCCGCACCGCCGCCAGTCACATCAGATGTGCCTGTTGCCGGCGGCTTGGTTAACGCTACCGAATAGTGTGATTGCTGAACATCATCCGCACGAGCAGTTGTTGGTATTCCCCAACCGACGATCAGCAGGCTCAGTACCAGCAAACCTAAATCTCGTAATCGCATCGCTGTCCCATCCTCACGTCCTTGTTCCTTGTCACAACCGCAACACTTACCTAAATTATGAAACTTATATGAAGCTATCTGATGAATTCATCTGATTACATAAGTTATAATAGCACCGTTTTTGACTTTTGTCCACAATTAATCATCTGTGGTAACAAATGTTTTTATAACAAGTATTGTCAGGGGTGTATAAACGATTAGTTAGCTTACCAACAGCCTATTCTGTTCCTGCTTAATCGGCCCATATCGGGTTAGCTGGTTCGTTAATTAATTCGCAGTTTGTATCCCATTTTTTTGCAATTGGTTAATTTGTTTTAGCCAATTGTTATTGTTTTACACCCATCAACTAAAGGCATATGTAAAATGGCTGCAGTTTTCTCTATTTCAGCGATCTTTTACAGTCAATTTTCAGCAAAAACCTTTCGAATGATATAACTTCATTGATCCAAGTCCTCTTCTCAATCCGACTTCAGAGACAACGATTAACTATAATCCCAGAAATCACGCAACTTCATTTGAAAACAAGAGCAAACAAAAAAGACGGCTTCTCAGCCGTCTCCTAAAACAAATTCATTTAAATTAAGCAAGTGGTGTGTTGTTCAAAGTCCAAGTCAAGGTTGATTCGTACTTACCAGCAATTGCTGAAGCAGGGATGTTCAAAGCTGAATCCTTACCAAAGTTTGCACTGAAAGTCCCAATCCCTTGATTAGCAAGAGCATTCATAACAGGTTGTGCACTAGTATCAACACCAGTGTCAACGGCTACCCCATTGAAGGTGTCACCGGTAACCGAGTCAGTTGCAGAACTAACTGTCGCCGTCGTCTTGTTGCTGGTATCTTCCGTAGTGAAATCTGACTGAACTGGAAGCGCCTGATCTGAAGCACTCTTCAAGTCATAAGAACCACCACTAAGCTTGTTAGTACCAGCAGTCATTGCAGTTCCATTAACAGTAACGGACCAGCCAGTAGCGGCCCCGGCGTTCTTAACAACCAAGTTGTTAGCAACGCCCAGAGTAGTCGTATCCTTGGACCCAGTCAAAACCTTGTCAGCAAAGCTTAATGTTGGTACTTGAACCAAGCTAACACCACCGGCACCGTTAGGATCAGCAGTTAAATTAACATTAGCAGCGGTAGTCCCAGTAGTTGCGCCATCGGCAACATCCGCGTTGGCAGTCGTCGTTGAAGCTAAACCCAAACCAGTCAGTGCAGCAGCAACAGCAACGAAACCTAAAGTCTTCTTAAACATATTTATTATCCCCTTTAAGCCTTTTTGGCTAAATATAAATTTCTGTCAACATTGGCTGATCTTCGTTTAACTACCTCGCGGGATTACCCTAGTTAATCATGTACCCCCAACGTTTGGTGGTTTTCTCTGTATCAACCTTACAAGGATATAGTACATCATTTTCGATTCTTTGTCCACTCTTAATCATCTGTGGGGAGAACAACTAATTCGATAACCCATTCATGGACGATTAATTGATTTATAACGTGTTCGTTATTACAATTATAATGCCTACGTGTCAGCATTTGTAGGCACATCTATCAATGAAAACAGTTTACATTTTATGGCAATTTTTCCGATTTTACTGATTATTTTGATTTTGCTTTACAGTATGCGATACTTTCAACTAACATTGGGCACCCTATATACTATATGTCCTAAACCCTTGGTACAACTGGATTTCACGTTAATCACTCGTCTAACGCGATTCTTCTAAAAATATTTTTAAAAAATTTCAAAAAAAATAAAAAAAATCAGCGTTCCCTGCTTTTTGGACAGAAATCACTGATTTTTTAACCTTATTTGTTGTTAAAGCCACCATGGAAACCTTTTTGCACGGAACTTGGGGCATCCTTGTAGGCCATCTGCTTCACGTATTTCCCACGAATCATCAAACGGTTCGCGCCAGTCGCGTCACAGGTGATCAGAGTGACTAGCTTTTGTTTCGTCTGTGCAACCACGCCGACATCCGTAGCCGGAATGAACCTGCGGACGCTGACCTTGTAGACGAAGACGGTCTTGGCATTAGTTAGGTAGATCATCTGGCCAACCCGTGTCTTCCAATACAGCGGGCTAAATAGAATCGATTGCGAAGACATGTGGTGTCCCGCCAATGGGTAGTTCCCTTGACCCATCTTCTGGTCCGGCCGCATGGTCCCCGCCGTCAGCGCCAGGACCTCATTGCTAACGCCCTTGGCAATCGGCAAATGAATCTTCGACTGCGGCATCAGGATTTCCCCCACCACATGAATATTTGCCGTGTTCCAACGGGCATTGGCCACCGTTGAGAAGTCCAGCGACTTCACCTTGCTGAAATCATACGAGGCTTTCTTCTTCTCGTTGTTCTGAACGGCCTTACGCGTGATCTTAGGTTGATAGGAAGAAATCAACCAGTTTTTTATTTGTTCGTTAAAGATTAAGCCTAGCGAAATGACAATCAGGAGGACAAACAGCGTACTCCATAACCATCGCCAACGACGTTTTGGCTGCTGTTTCTTTTTGTCTGCCATAATTAGTTACTCCAATCCCCAAATAATTCGGTCTCTACGACTTTGAATTCTACCCTTTTTACTAACAAAAACAAAGTCTGAGGCTCGACGGTGTCATAAAATTAACAAATTTATTTGAAAAATGACGACAGTGCGCAGATCCACAGGCTGTTCTGAGCGTCACTACGCAGTTTTACTAGCACTTTATAAGATTATTCATGGGAGACCACAGAACGTTGTGCTGAGCTTGTGGGCGGGTTTCAACGCATTATTAAGGATGCTGGTCAGTTTGGCTAAGTTACTCAGCCATTTTCTTCCTATAGAGAACACCCGATTTTGACTAGTATTTGTTCCGTTTTGACACGCTGCCTGGTTCTGTGATGATACTTGTTCAACCCGCTAGTCTGGTTCTCCACGGAACTATCCTGGTCCTGGCGGCTTCCGAAACGTGCTCCACGAGCCAGGTCCCTGCGCTTAACCCCGACTAAGCAATGACCCAAGCCCGGGGTCATCACTTAGTCGACGTTAATGCTCAGGACCTAAGCGGCTCGCTCCGCACTCTTTTTTCTACAAAAAACCGGCCACGGGGATAACCCCGTAACCGGTAAGACAAATCATAAATTTTATAATTAGTCGTTGGATAAACCGTACTTCTTGTTGAAACGGTCCACAGCACCATCGGCTTGAGTAAACTTTTGCTTACCCGTGTAGAATGGGTGGGAATCAGAAGTAATTTCGACACGGATCAATGGGTAGGTGTTGCCGTCTTCCCATTCAACCGTTTCGTCAGAAGTTGCCGTTGAACCAGATAAGAACTGGAAACCAGTACTTGAGTCTTGGAACACAACTTCGTGGTAATCTGGGTGAATTCCTTGCTTCATAATGTAATACGCTCCTTTGCCCTGATCCATTGACTGAATCAGAGATTGATTTTAATCGTCAACCGTTGAATTATAACATGAAAACGACATAGCGGCAATGGCTAATCTTGGCCGTTTTCCACTAAACTGTCATCAACGATTTCTACATCGGCGTTTAATGCCGTTAATTTTTCAACAATTCGGTCATAGCCCCGCAAAATATTATCTGCCTGACTAATCTCCGTGTCACCATCGGCCATAAGCCCAGCAATCACCAGGGAGGCGCCGGCGCGGATTTCTCCGGCTTGAACGTCACTCCCAATCAGGTCATCACTTGGGTCAACCACGATGGTGCCCTCTTCAGAACGAATGTGGGCGCCCATCTTCCGCAGCTCAGCGATGTGCTTGATGCGTTTGGGATAAATGGTATCGATGACCACGCTACTGCCGTCCGCCTTAAAGAGTAACGGCGTAATCGGCTGTTGCAGGTCGGTCGCAAAACCTGGGAATGGCATCGTCTTGACCTGAATGGGCTTCAAGTCCTCAGACCGTGGCACGTAAATGCTGTCTTCGTTGATTTCCAATGGGACGCCCATTTCAATCATCTTGGCCGTGAAGGCTTCCAAATGTTCTGGAATCACGTTCTTGACCACGACACCGTCACCAACGGCCGCAGCCATCGACAGGTACGTCCCGGCTTCGATGCGGTCGGGAATAATTGTGTGCGTGTTCATGGCCCGCAACGTTGGGACCCCTTCGATCCGAATGACATCGGTCCCGGCCCCACGGACATGGGCGCCCATGTTGTTCAGGAAGGTCGCAATATCAATGATTTCTGGTTCCTTCGCCGCGTTTTCAATCACCGTCGTCCCCACAGCCTTGACCGCCGCGAGAATCGAGTTGATCGTTGCCCCAACTGAGACCATGTCCAAGAAAATCCGTGCGCCGTGTAGCCCCTCGGGACCGGTAGTGATACGCACCGTGCCATCATGCTCGTCAACCGCCGCACCCAGCGCCTTAAACGCTTTGATGTGTTGGTCGATTGGCCGTGGCCCAATGTTATCGCCGCCCGGGAAGCTCAGCGTGGCCCGTTGGAACCGCCCCAACAAGGACCCCATAAAATAATAAGACGCGCGCAAGCTCTTGATAGCCTTGCTCGGAAGTGGTGCTTCAACGATTTCCGTTGGGTCAATGGTGAGAACCCCATCTTCAAACGTGGAGTGTACGTTCATCGATTTCAAAATTAACATTAAGTTGTGCACATCAAGGATATCCGGTACCATGTCAAAACGGACCGGTGTATCAGCTAAAATCGCTGCCGGAATCAATGCCACTGTGCTATTTTTAGCGCCGCCGATCGTCACTTCTCCAGAGAGTGGTCGGCCGCCGTGAATAATCATTTTCTTCATTGTGATGTGTTCCTCACTTAATTTATCTTCCATTGTAATTCCATACAGTCAGATACCATGATAAATAATACCGGGCAAAAAGACAACTGTTTCCCGGTATTTCGGGCAAATTGTAATATTTGGCAGCTACAAAACTGCATCCCGAATCTCTGACAGGTTCTTGGCTAGTATGGTGTTGATAATAATTTGCGTTAATTGCTGTGGGGTCTCAGGCATGCCGTCCTTGACCCACTTTTTAAGGATACTTTGCAAACCAGCGCCAATATAGGCCCCCTGGTAGTCATCGATCAACGGTGGCTCCGGGCCCGTGCGCCGCATTAATTCCTGCATGCGTTCAAGCAACTTGGTTTTGCCCTCAACGAAGACGAGATTACTGAGTTTCTTGTCTTCGTAAAAGGCCGTTAACAGGTGCTCCAAAGCTGCGGTCGGTGTCGACTCTTCAAACGGCTGTAACCCCGTCACAAAGGCTTTTTCGATACTGGCCACGCAGTCATAGATGTCGGTGTAATACCGGTAGAACGTGGTTCGATTGACATCGGCCTCGGCGCAGACCTCCGTCACAGAAATGGCGTTGATCGGTTTATTTTCCAACAACCCCAGCACAGTTTCTTGAATGATCTGCTGGGTGTATTGGGCCCGCCGATTGTTTTTCACACCAGCCATGAATTCTCACTCCTATTGCACAACGCGTTACTGCCGCAACGACTCACCCCATCCCCAGTCACCACAATTTCAAGGAGACATTACGTGCCGAAAGTAGGCACTTTATGGTATGGTAAAAGCCAGCTAATTGCTGTCGTCATGTATACAACATTTCCATAGATTTTGTTGTGTTCACGACAAATCCGTCGACATTGACGGTTGTCACGACCACAATTTATTTTTATGATATTAGACACGGTGTTGCATTAATGTTTATTTTATCAGAAAAATAGCCTGAGCAACAGCCGAAAGCCAAAATATGGAAGGATTATTTTAAAATGCTGGAACTAAAACATATTAAGAAATATTACTACGTGGGTGATTCCGTCACGAAGGCCCTCGACGATGTTTCCGTGGCGTTCCGTTCACAGGAGTTTGTCGCCATCCTCGGTCCCAGTGGTTCCGGGAAGACGACCATGCTGAACGGCATTGGTGGCCTGGATATTTACGACTCCGGGGACCTTGCCATTGAAGGAAAATCCACCAAGGACTTCTCTGAAGCAGATTGGGACGCCTACCGGAACAATTCCGTCGGGTTCATTTTCCAAAGCTACAACATCATCAGTCACCTGAGCATCCTGGACAACGTGGAGATGGGGATGACGCTGAGTGGTGTCTCCAACGCCGAGAAAAAGGAAAAGGCGCTGAAGGCCCTCGACCGCGTCGGCCTGTCCGACCACATCAACAAGAAGCCTAACCAACTGTCTGGTGGGCAATTACAACGGGTCGCCATTGCGCGGGCCATTGCGAACGAGCCCGAAATTCTGTTGTGTGACGAACCAACCGGTGCCCTGGATACCGAGACCAGTGAAGAAATCATGCAGCTGATCAAGGAACTCTCTGCGGAACGGTTGGTCATCATGGTGACGCATAACCCTGACCTGGCCCGCCAATACGCCGACCGGATCATCGAATTTGCCGATGGGAAGATTCAACACGATTCCAACCCCTACGACGAGCACACTGACGCCCAACAATTTGAATTGAAGAAGACCCGGATGACATTCTGGACGGCCTTGAAGCTGTCATTTAACAACATTCGGACCAAGAAAGGCCGGACCGCGCTGACCGCCTTTGCATCTAGTATCGGGATCATCGGGATTGCCATCGTCTTGGCCCTCTCCAATGGATTCCAAGCGCAAATCAACAAGACCCAGGCGAACACGCTGGCCCAGTTCCCCGTCACCATTTCACAGACGGCCACGAGTGCCACGGGACAGTCCAACGATACGGTCAAGGCGAACAACAAAAAGGTCGTCACGGCTAAGGTCAGCCAGCAAGACAAGGCGACCCACACCAATAAGCTTACCAAGAGTTACTTAAATTATGTTAAAAATCTGGATACCAAGTTGAGTAAGAACGTCACATACACCTACTCGACCGGGATGAACCTCCTGCGCCAAGTCAACGGGAAGACGAAAACGGTCTCCTTCTCTAATGTTGACAACAGTGGCTCCAGCAGTGCCAGCGCCATGCAAACGGCGATGAGTGCCTCGACCGGAGTCGGCGGTTCCGTTTACCCTAGTGCAAACGATGGCGGGACCAACTTCCTGAAGAAGCACTACAAGCTGGTGTCCGGGACCTATCCGAAGAGCGCCAACGACGTCATCTTAATCGTTGACCGTGATGGCTCCACTAACATCAACGCGTTGAAGAACCTGGGGTACACCGTGAAGAACAACCAGACCTTCAACTACAACAAGATTGTTGGCACCAAGATGAAGATCGTGAACAACAACGATTACTACCAAAGCTTGCCAACCGGGAACTACCTGCCAAACAAGGCCACCAACTCCCTGTACAACAACAGCCATAACACGACCATCAAGATTGCGGGTATTGTGAAAGTTAAGGCGAAGTCTTCCGAAAACGTCTTGGCTTCCGGGATTGCTTACAGCGATAAGTTGACCCAAAACATCATTAAAGACAACAAGGATTCCAAAATCGTTAAGGCTCAAAAGAAGGCTAGCGATAACGTGATGACGGGCCAAACCGTGGATAGCACGACCAAGAAGTCCTTGATCAGCTACCTCGGGGGCTCCACCACCCCAGCCAGCATTCTGATCTACCCCAACACGTTCAAGAACAAGGATAAGGTGTTAACGTACTTGGACAAGTACAACAAGGGGAAGAGCAAGTCCGATAAGGTGATCTACACCGACATGGCTGGGACGGTTTCCAGCTTGACGGGTGGGCTGATGGATGCCATCACCTACGTACTGGTCGCCTTTGCCGGAATTTCGCTGGTAACCAGTATGATCATGATTGCCATCATCACCTACACCTCCGTATTGGAACGGACCAAGGAAATCGGGATTCTGAAGGCCTTAGGGGCCCGGAAGAAAGATATCACTCGTGTCTTTGATGCCGAAACGTTCATTCTCGGTGTCGGTTCCGGTGCTCTGGGTGTCGTCATCGCTTGGCTGTTGACGTTCCCAATCAATATTGTGTTGAAGAGCATCACCGACCTGAGCAACGTGGCACACCTCAATCCCGTTCACGGTATCGTGCTGATTATCATCAGTACCGTCCTGACAATGTTAGGTGGGCACATCCCAGCTCGAATGGCGGCTAAGAAAGATGCCGCTACGGCTTTACGTTCTGAATAAAAATAGTGATGAATTGAAAACTGCGTCACTCCCGGAATTGGGGGTGGCGCAGTTTTTTGTTGCGGTTATGTGCGTTTGTGGATAGGCTTGGGGATAAGTGTTTAAGCCAAGCTGCTTGAATTAAGTTATTCACAGGTGATTGTTTATAACTTGCTGGTGACACTGGCGTAAAACGTTAACTTTGCTCTCGCCACGTTATCCGGAAACTTGCGGCCTCTGAAACGCGTTACTATCGGGCAACTGGTTCCGCTTAACCCCTTTAAGCAAACGACCCAGACCCGGGGTCATTCACTTAAAGCCGTTAATGCTCGCCAGCTAACCGCCCTTCGTATCGCTCTTGTCTGAAACGTGCTACACAGGGCAGGTCCCTGCGCTTAGAAAAATAAGGTGCCCTGCTCGGCTCTGCTGTTATTGGTAATACTGGCGTAAACCGCTAACTTTTCTCTCGCCATTATTTCCGGAAACTTGCGGCCTCTGAAACGTGCTACGCGAGCCAGACTCCTGCGCTTAGAAAAATAAGGCGCCCTGCTCGGCTTTGCCGAACAGAACGCCTTATTCCTCTAATGCTCAGAGTCTAAACGGCTCGCTCCGCACTCTAATCCTTAACTTCCTTACTAGCTGCCGCGATGAAGTCCCGGAATAACCCTTCTGGACGTTCTGGTCGTGACAAGAATTCTGGGTGGTATTGAGCAGCCACGAAGAATTTCTTCTTTGGTAATTCAATGACTTCTACCAGGTGGTCGTCAGGTGAGGTTCCTGAGAAGACCAGGCCCTTGGCTGCCATTTCTTCACGGTATTGGTTGTTAAATTCGTACCGGTGACGGTGACGTTCCTCAACCATTGGCTGATTGTCGTAAGCTGCGGCAGCGACACTGCCTGGCTTCAGCTTGCAAGGGTACAGGCCCAACCGTTGGGTTCCACCCATTTCGTGGACGTCAGCTTGGTCGGCCATCAGATCAATGATCTTGTGCGTCGTGCTGGGGTCCATTTCAGTGGAGTTGGCATCCTTGTAGCCCAGAATATCGCGGGCAAATTCGATGCTGGCCACTTGCATCCCCAGGCAAATTCCCAAGAATGGCACGTCTTGTTCCCGAGCATACTTGATGGACGTGATCATGCCTTCGATTCCTCGGTCACCGAAACCACCAGGAACGATGATGCCGTCAGCGTCGCCCAACATGTCTTGAACGTTGTCGTCGGTAATTTCTTCAGCGTCAATCATCTTCAAGTCAATGTTGGCATCCACTGGGTAACCAGCGTGTTGTAAGGCTTCGTCAACGGAAATGTAGGCATCATGCAACGCCACATATTTCCCGACCAAAGCAATCTTGATAGTCCGCGTTAAGTTTTGCATGTGGTCCACCATTGCGGCCCACTGGGTCATATCTGCCTTAGGGGCCTTAACCTGGAAATGATCCAAGACAATCTGGTCTAACCCTTGGTCTTGTAACCGCAAAGGAATCGAGTAGATGGTTGACACATCCATGGATTCGATGACGGATGATGGCTTCACGTCACAGAATAACGCAATCTTCCGCCGCATCTCGTCGGTGATTGGGGCTTCGGTCCGGACAACCAAAATGTTTGGTTGAATCCCGATGCTCCGTAATTCCCGAACAGAATGTTGCGTTGGCTTGGTCTTCATTTCGTGAGCCGCGTGCAGCGTTGGGACCAGCGTCGTGTGAATGTAAACCACGTTCTCGTCGCCAACTTCTGCCTTCATTTGCCGAATGGCTTCCAGGAAGGGTTGTGATTCGATATCCCCAACGGTCCCACCGATTTCGGTAATGACAAAGTCTGCGCCTAGCGTCTTACCAGCGCGCATAATCTTTTCCTTGATCATCCCAGTGATGTGTGGAATGACTTGAACCGTCGCGCCTAAGTAATCGCCGCGCCGTTCTTTTTCCAAAACTTCCGAATAAATCTTACCAGTCGTGACGTTCGAATATTTGTTCAAGTTGTTATCGATGAACCGTTCGTAATGGCCTAAGTCCAAATCTGTTTCGGTCCCATCGTCGGTGACGAAGACTTCCCCGTGTTGGTAGGGGTTCATCGTGCCGGGATCCACGTTAATGTAAGGATCGAATTTTTGAATGGTCACGTTTAAACCACGGTTTTTTAACAACCGTCCTAGGGAAGCGGCCACAATCCCCTTACCTAGTGATGAAACCACGCCGCCAGTCACAAAAATATATTTGGTCATGTGCAAACTCCTCGTAAGATTATTTAGGGTCGGAAAACTATAAAAAAAGCTCCCTATCCATAGCGAATAGGGAGCTTACCGTCCAGTTGTCCTCGCTACAAGTAGCAAGGAGCCCAAAAAATATAATACCTGCTTTTGGGCAGGAGGTCAAGCGAAGTTCAGAAATTATTTCTGTTCTTCGTCGTCTTCATCATCATCGTCTTCATCGTCATCGGCGGAGAAGTCGAGATTCTCGTCATCGTCGTCCGGTGCTTCCATTTGGGAAAGCTGGTCTTCGATACCGTCCGGAATATCTTCCGTGTCATCTTCTTCATCATCGTCGTCGATGCCTAAGCCGGTCTGGAGCTTGCCCAGATCTGGCGCCGTTGAACCGGTGGTGTCATCGTCATCATCGTCACTGTAAGTGCTGGTGGTGTCGTCATCTTCCGGATCATCATCGTCGTAATCGATCACGTCATCGTCATCGGTCGTATCAGCCAAGAAGGCGTTAACCTTCTTCCGCTTCTTACGCTTAGGTTGATCTTCATCTTCCTCGGCGTGTACGGTGGCTTCATCGATGGATTCAAACGGATACCAAGTTCGCAGTCCCCAAAGGTTATCACCCAGAGAAATGAAACTACCATCGACATTTAAATCCGTATAGAATTGGGACAGCCGGTCACGAATTTCTTCGTCGCTGTCGCCCAAATATGATTGGACGGCGTTAGCCAAATCGGCAAACCCCATCACGTCGCCGTGCTGAGACAAAATGGCGTGAGCAACTTCGATCATTGATAATTCCTTTTTATTCTGGCCCTCAAAGACTTTTAATTCCAAACTGGTGCACGTCCTTTCCACAGTCTACGAAATATGATACTCGTTTATGCCGTAAATTGCAATCGAATCTTGTAGTTTCCGACCAGATCATCATTTGCGTAGAGTAAATAATCAATTTTAACGTTGCCACTAAACGGTTTCTCCTTGAAACTCGTTTCCAAGTAAGGGGTGACCGTTTCAATCGGCATCATGCCATAGGGCGTGTTATACCGGGCCGTGACCCGCTTGCCACTCACAAAGTGCAGGCGTAATTCTGCCTCGGCGTTCCGCGTCAAATGCACGTCACCTTCCGGGGTGAATTTCATGGTCACGGGTGTTTGTTCACCGGTCTCTTTGTTGGGCTCTAAGTACCGTAAATACAGGTTGTGCCCCATCTGGACTAACTGACCATCCACATCCAAGCGGTAGTCGGAAACGTCCTGGTCTTGCTTGATGTGCGTCTCCAAGTGAATCATGACGGGCACGCCCGTAGATAATTGATCCATTTGCACACTTCCTTTCCGCGAATTGTCTAGGTTAATTATAGTTCATTTTCAGCGGAAAGCCTACCAATTATCTTGATTTCCTGTTCCGGACAGTTTTCCGCCATCCGCCCCGAGATTAAGCCCCGGGTAAGAACTGGTCCGGACCATGACGGCGCAAGCGTTTTCTAGTATAATGAGAGGTTGAAGATACTGAACGAAAGAAGGCGGGCGCCATGTTTCCCTTTGACCTCCCCACAGATACGATTCAAACCGTGACCACACCGATCCCGGCTGATAATAAAAATCAAGCTTTTGGTTACACCAATGCGCTCCTAGACCTCGTTGTTGACCTTCAGGAGCCCATACTGCACTTCTGGACCATGCAACCGACCGTTATCATGGGACTGAAGGATAAACGGCTTCCCGACCTGACAGCGGCTGTCAGCGCCGTTCAGGCTCACGACTACGATTACGTTCTTCGTAATTCTGGCGGCTTGGCCGTCGTCAGCGATGCTGGGGTGTTAAACGTCTCACTGTTTGCCCCACTGACCACCCCACCGATTAGTGTGGAAGCCGCCTACGCGCAAATGACCACGTTGGTTGACGCCGCCTGGCCAGAACTGACCTTGAAGCACTATGAAATTACCCGGTCTTACTGCCCCGGTGACTACGACCTAAGCGTCGACGGTCATAAGATTGCGGGAATCGCCCAGCGGCGGAGTCCGCACGCGCTGGTCACCATGCTGTACCTGGGGGTGAACGGCGATCAGCCCGCCCGGGGTCAACTGATTCGAGACTTTTATCAGGCCGGTCTCGGGGATGCCGAGAATACATGGGGCTTCCCCGACGTCGACCCTGACGTCATGACCACGACTTCAGCATTACTGCACCAAGACTTAACAGTTGCCGACGCGGAACAACGCTTTATCACCGCGGCAGAATCGGCTGGCCTGCACGTCGGTCGTGAAAAGCTCGCTACCTTGATGGCCACGCCTAAATTCACGACAGCGCTCGACCACGCCACGGCCCAAATGGCCCGCCGCCAACCACGGCTCACTTCAAACTAGCAAGGAGGAATCAGTGTGACTTATGCCCAACAACGGCTCCCCCGGGAGAAAGTTTTCCGGGATCCCGTGCACAACTACATTTACGTGCAACACCAAATTATTCTTGACCTGATCAATACCCGCGAGTTCCAGCGGCTACGTCGTATCAAGCAATTGGGAACCGCCTCACTGATCTTCCACGGGGCGGAACATTCTCGCTTCACCCACTCGTTGGGGGTTTACGAAATCACCCGGCAGATCTGTGATAATTTTCAACGAAATTACCCGACCAAGACACCGGGAGATGGCGGCTGGGATGACAACGAGCGGCTGACCGCGCTATGTGCCGCGCTACTCCATGACATTGGCCATGGCCCGTACTCCCACACCTTTGAACATATTTTCCACACAAACCATGAAGCCATCACCGTTGAAATCCTGACCTCACCAGAAACCGAGGTCAATCAGGTACTCCGCCGGGTCAGTCCAACCTTCCCCGCCGAAGTGGCTAGCGTGATTCAAAAGACTTATCCGAATCCCCAGGTCGTCCAAATGATTTCCAGTCAGATTGATGCTGACCGAATGGACTACCTTCTGCGGGACGCCTACTACACGGGCACCCAATACGGAACGTTTGATTTGACCCGAATTCTGCGGGTGATGCGACCTTACAAGGATGGGATTGCCTTTGCCATGAACGGGATGCACGCGGTTGAGGACTACATCGTCAGTCGTTTCCAAATGTATCAACAAGTCTACTTCCACCCGGTCTCTCGGTCCATGGAAGTCATCTTAGACCACCTCTTAGGCCGGGCCAACGAACTGTACCAAGCAAACGAAACGGATGAGAGTTTCATCCCCCATTTGCTCCTACCGTTCTTCAATCATGAATTCGACCTCCAAGATTATTTAAACCTGGATGATGGTGTCTTGACGACCTACTTCATTCACTGGCGCCAATCCCCAGATGAGATTCTGGCTGACTTGGCCCATCGCTTCCTCGACCGCAAGCCACTAAAGAGTGCTGAATACTCAGAAGCCACCAAGGCCCTGTTACCACAGCTCCGCCAAATGATTCGTTCCGTGGGCTTTAACACGGACTACTATACGGCCACCGACAACAGTTACGACCTGCCTTACGATGACGCCTACGATCCGAAGATGACCTACCCGTTGACCCAGATTGAGCTGCAAGAACCCGATGGGACCCTCCTGGAATTGTCCACGGTTTCCGACTTAGTCAACGCCATTCGTGGCAAATTCTCGGGTGACCAACGGTTCTTCTTCCCTAAGGAAATGTTGAACCCTGGTAACGATGCCCCCGAGCTCTTCCAGCCCATCTACGATGAATTCGGCACTTACATTCAGAACAACCAATTGATTCAACCCAAGGAGTCCTAAGCATGACGGTTAAACTCATTTCACTCGATATTGACGGTACTTTACTCACACCCAATAACAAACTAGCACTCTCCACCATCGACGCCATTAAAGCAGCGACCGCTTCCGGTATCAAGGTCGTTCTCTGTAGCGGTCGCCCCCTCGCTGGGGTGCAACCCTACTTAGATATGCTCGATTTAACCGGTGACGACCAATACGTCATCACCCACGATGGTGCGTCGATTCAAACCACCAGTGGGCACCCGCTGATCACCCATTCACTTAGCTTAAATGACGCCGAACGTCTGGCCGACCTGGCTGACCACTCAGAGGTGCACTACCATTTGATTACCCCCCAAGCCATTTACACGCCCAATCGGCCGGCCAGTGCTTACTCGATTCGTGAGAGTCGGTTGGTCCATTTGCCATTAAACTATCAGCCGGCCGATAAGATTCCAGCCGGAGAGGACCTCCTGACCTTCGTCTACATTGACGAGAAGGACATCATTGACCACTTCGAGCAGACCCTACCACCCGCACTTCACCATCAGTTCTACGTGGTTCGGACGGACCCACATTTCATCGAGGTCCTTAACCACCACGTTAGCAAGGCCGCGGCCCTCACGGAACTCGCCGACCGGCTGCACATTACCGCTGACGAGACCATGGCTATCGGGGATGGCAAAAATGATTTGCCAATGCTCCAGGCCGCCGGCTTAGGCGTCGCCATGGGTAACGCCACGGCAACGGTGCAAGCCGCGGCCGATGCCGTTACCAGCAGTAATGCTGAAGACGGTGTGGCAAACGCCATTTTGAAATACGCACTATCACTTTAATCATCTGAAGGAGACGCATCCATGACCATCAAATTAATTGCGATTGACATCGACGGCACACTACTCAACGAAAAGAACGAGTTAGCCCAAGAAACGATTGACGCCGTACAAGCAGCCAAAGCCCAAGGCATCAAGGTCGTTCTGTGTACCGGTCGGCCTCTGACCGGGGTCCAACCTTACCTCGACGCCATGGGAATCAGCGGTGATGACCAATACGCCATCACCTTTAATGGTTCTGTCGCCCAAACGATTTCGGGTAAGGTCCTCACCAATCATTCATTGACCTATGACGACTATATTGACTTGGAAAGTTTGTCCCGCAAACTCCAATCACATTTTCAAATCGAAACGCCCGACTACATTTACACGGCCAATAAAAACATCAGTGCCTACACCATCGCGGAAAGTTACCTGGTCCGGATGTTGATTCGGTACCGTGAAGTTAGCGAAACCCCTCGCGACCTGACGATTTCTAAGGCCATGTTTGTTGACGACCCTGCTGTGATTGACCGGGTTAAGGCCAACATGCCACAGAGTTTTAAGGAGCGCTTCAGCGTGGTCCAAAGTGCGCCCTACTTTATCGAAGTCATGAACAATCATGCCAGCAAGGGGGGCACCCTGGGCGAATTGGTTACCCAGTTGGGGCTGACCGCTGATGACGTGATGACCTTAGGTGACCAAGGCAACGACCTGACCATGATCAAGTACGCCGGTTTAGGGGTCGCCATGGGCAATGCCATCGACGAGGTCAAGGAAGCGGCCCAAGCGGTCACCCTGACGAACGCCGAAAATGGGGTTGCTGCCGCCATTCGGAAGTATGCCCTACAGTAAAACTAATCTGACCCGTTATCGACTTACCCGCTAAGCGGATAAGTCGATTTTTTAATTAACTCACCGAACCTCGGTTAAAATTCCAACCTGGATAGCATTTCTTAACCCTATCATTGGCTCACGTGGTAATCTTGTCGCAATCAGAGGAGATGAATGGCTTATGAATATAAAAGAATTCGCTGAAAAGGTGGACTGTCATCCAGACACCCTGCGTTTCTACGAGAAAATGGGCATTCTTGTGCCAGGTCGTACCGACGGCAATTACCGCCAATACACGGTCGAAGACCTCACCACCTACCGCATCATCCATAGTCTCAAACGCGCGGGCCTGCCTTTGGATGAAATCCAAGACATCCTCCACCTACGCTCGGCCAATGTCTGTGCCACCTGCTGTGCCGATACTCTCCGGTTCATCACGGGAAAACACGCGCAGTTCATTGATAACCAACATTTTTACGCCGAACTTGCCGTTTTGACCGATCAAATGGCCGAGGCCCTCACAACCTCCACCCTATCCAAGAGTGAACTAGATACCATGATTGAGGAAATTGGTGAGTTGGACGATCAAGTCGTTTAACCGGAGACCGTGGCCCGTGCCGCGCGGAGATAGCCGCTATGCTGCAACCCTGATATCGGAGTGTCCATCGGGAAGCTCCGATTTTTTGTTGGCCTATTTTTTCAAATGGGGTGGCATTTCACGGCCATGCTGCCTGAAATACTGGTAATTCTTATCCAGTCGCAGCCAAAATGCGGGCTTCATCTCTATGATGCCCGCCAGATTTTCTGCAAACGCCACCGTTATCTGTGCATCCCCGCGCAGAACCGCCGCAACGTAATCGGGCGATGTGGCGGTTCGATGGGCCAATTCGCCTGGTGAAATTCCTAAAGCCGCTAATGATTCCGCCAATATCTCTCCCGGTTTTGACACATAATCCCGATTCAAGGGAAAACCTTTTCTGACCAATGTAACAACCTCCTTCAACCTACCTATAAACCCTGTAATATCGCCAGTTTGTTCTGGTGTATGGCCTACTATATCAGAACAAACGTTCGCTGAATAGGGGAATCGTATTGGCTATCAGGCTAGTTAATCCCCTAGACGACCACGCAAAAAGGACACCCCTAACTGGAAGTGTCCCATATAGCTGATCTATTTAACTCGCCTATTCGGCTGGAACTAACCGGTGTGCTTGAATAAACTGCTGGAACGTTTCAAAACACGTCGTCAAAAATTTCAGTGTCCGGTCATCGGTTAACTGACCGGCTTCGTTGAATTGTTGTTTTGCGAAGCCCATCATAAATTGATTTCCTGACAGAACGTGCGCATTCAACCCAGGGGAGTTTAAGATTTCTCGTAACTGCGTTTGGGCGAATGACGTCCCCTGTTGACCGAGTGATGCACCGACCACCATCACGGGCTTATCCGCAAAGGGGTGTGCCGCGTAGGACAGCCATTCCAAACAATTCTTGAGGCTGGCTGGAATCGAGTGGTCATATTCTGGTGTCGCAATGACCACGCCGTCTGCCGCCGCAATCTTATCTGCCATGGCAACGACACACGCCGGCGTTGGTTGGGCCGTTGATTCGTTGAATAAAGGCAGCTCTTTAATTTCCTGTACCTCAATCGTCACGTCCGTCGTAAAATGCTGGGCCATGAACTGTAGCAATAAGCGATTGTAAGAGAAGTCGGCGTTATTGCCAACTAAACCAATAATTTTCATTAGGCCGTCTCCTCTGCCACTTTTAAATAGCTGGCAATGCTTTGGCCGGCATTCCGCCCTGAATAGAAGGCGTAACCCACACACGTCCCTGGCATGTTCGGACCATAGGTGTCCCCAACCAAACCAGAAGAATCATTTCCGGCCGCGTACAGCCCAGGAATCACTTGGCCATCGTTATCCAGAACTTCATTTTCTGGCGTCACTTGTAGACCACCCATCGTACAGAAGGCCCCCGTGTTCAGCTTGAAGCCGTAGTAAGGTCCTTGGTTGACCGGCACCATGTAGGCCGCATCCTTCCCAAACAAGTCATCTTCACCTTTTTCGGCTGATTGATTGTATTGGTGAATTGTCTGGCTAAGTTGGGCGACAGGCAGTTCCATCTTCTCAGCCAACTCTTCTAACGTGTCCGCCTTGAAAATAAATGGCTTGTCAGCAGCAACGGCGGCATCAATTTCGTCTTGGAGCTTCGTCATCTTTTCACCACGCTTAACGTAAACGCCTAAGCCCATGAAGTTTCCTTCAGTGGCCATCCGGTCGATGACGCCTTGATCCAGAATACTGTAGACGGCGTTTTGGGTGTACATAGCGTTACCCGCGTAGGAGAAGTTGTAAACGACACTTTCATCAACGAAACGTTCACCCTTTTCGTTGACCCACAGCAAAGGTTGTTGGCCGGCTGCTGCGTTCATTTGTGATCCCATGAACTTGAATGAAGGTTCGTCTGGATCTTTCAAGTAACCGCCAAAAAGCATTGCAGTCCCCGTACCAGAAGGCTTAGCGCCCGCATCCCAGGCCATTTGTAACCCATCGCCAGTCCCTTTACCAGAACTAACGGGAATCAACCGGTCCGTGTCGTAGGCCGTTAACTCTGACATCATCTTAGGGTTGTTGAGGTAACCACCCGTGGCCATGACAACTGCAGGTGTTTGAATCTCAACGACTTTACCAGAATCTTCATCCTTCACATCAACGGCCACGATTTCACCGTTGTCATTGCGATGCAGACCTTGGGCTGAGGTTGACGTTAAAATTTCGACACCAGCTTCTTCGGCTTTAGGCTGCAGGGCACCGTGAATGACTTGGTTCCCCATCCCCTTGTAAATGTGCCAGGTGGCTTCACCGTCGCCCATTGCTTGAACGCCTTCGTACTCAACGCCTTGGTCGGCTAACCATTGCACGTTATCGGCACTAGCATCGACATACTTCCGCCAAATTCTGGAATCAGCCTTGTACTTGGAGTAGGCGACTTCTTCCTTTAAGACTTCCGTCCCAGAAACGTGAATGCCAGCGTCCTTTTGTAAGTAAGAATCAACGGCGAACAAGCCTTCCGTATAGTTACTGCTTCCACCAGTCGTGTGACCCTTTTCCAGCAATAAAACCTTTAGGCCTTGTTGTGCAGCGGTCAAAGCGGCTGACATACCGGCAGCACCAGTCCCAGCAACGACAACATCGTAACTTTTTTCATTTGGGATAGACATCATTATTCCTCCATTTTGTTAGTGAATTTATACACAATAGGTTATAAAAAAATATCGGTTGAACTAATTGATTAACGAATGACTTCATTCTAACCTGTTAATATATGTTAATATAGTCACAAAAGAATTCGTCAGGCGAACCAAATAAGACCCCTAGGAGGAAGCATCGTGGATTTAGAACATCTTCATTTATTTCTCGAAGTCGCGCAATACGGCAGTTTCAAGCAGGTTGCCGACCGGCATTTCATCTCGCAACGTGCTGTCTCCAAACAGATTCGGCAACTTGAGTCCGAGCTAGGCGTCACCCTCTTTCAACGTAAAGCCAACGCCATCACGCTCAATACGCAAGGCCAATTCTTCTGGGCAGAGGCCCAAGACATTGTGAATCATTACAACAATGCCGTTCACGAGCTTCACGGACTGGACCGACTCACCAGTCAAACGCTTCAGATTGGTTACTTCTCCATTTTTGAGAGTCATTTGCTAAAGAACGATGTCCATGCCCTGAGCCAAAACTATCCCGACGTTCACGTCACCGTTCGTGAGGAAAGCAATGAGCATCTAATCAAGAGTATTCACCGGGGCTCCTTGGACATTGCTTACTCGATTGTCTATGGGAAGGCTGCCCTTCCAGAAACAACCGGTCTCACCGTACTCCCCGTCTTCACCGGCGAAATGGTCTTGGGCCTCAGCCGGGATAATCCCCTCGCCCAACAGGCCAAAATCAACGTGGCTGACCTACAGGAAATGCCAATTTTATACTACACCCCTGAAAGCTCAACTTTTCTACTGGAAAGCTTTCTCGCCAGCCTGCCTCAGGGTCAACAGGCTGACCACGTGCAACGCGTGTCCAGCATCGAACACATGCAATTGCTGGTAGCCCTCAATCAAGCCGTGGCATTCTATCCAGCTGGCCTCTTAGAAAATGGTCCCGCCGACACCCCGGACATCGTTTACCGGCCCTTTGCCCTGGACTCGCAACACTATCAAATTGTCATGGTCTATGACCCCCAAAACAAAAATCCAGCTTTGCACGATCTCTTACACCTCAAGCAAACCAACTAAACTGACTTTGCCAAAATCGCCAACTATTTGGGCGATTTTTTATTTTGCCAACAATCTTCGTCAAAAAAAAGAGCCCGCAGTCATCACGACCAAGGACTCTTCGAAACAAATTAAATTGTAAAAACGACCCCTAAGATCAGGTAACAGGCACCACTAACTAGTCCGAAGCGGGCCAACGTGTTGACCACGATGGGCGCGTTCTTCGTACTAGCCACTTGCCGCACCGGCACCTTTTCCCCTGGCAGTGGCTCTACCTTTTCCTTGCGATGCCAGAGGTGCCGCCATCCGGTAAACAAATGACCTTTAGCCAAAACGCAAATGCCACCGAACATGATGAGTACCAAGCCCACCATGAACAAGAGGTTCCCAATGACCATAAACGATTGGCCTAAAATTTTCATGACTAACGCAACTAACAGCCCCGCCGCTACGGTTCCGGTCGCCGCTCTTTTCCAGTTTTTCATTCGCTTCATCCTTTGTTTTGACTTGGTTATTTGGTGATTTTCGGTTGGTGGTGCTGGTTTGTGGTTAATATTATACTCGTTTAGTGCGTTAAATTGGTTCTCCACGGAACTATCCCGATACTGGCGGCCTCTGAAACGTGCTACGCGAGCCAGGTCCCTGCGCTTAACCCGACTAAGAAAATATCCCAGACAACAATATTGCTTTAGTGATCTGGACTTGTTCTCCACGGAACTATCCCGATACTGGCAGCCTCCGAAACGTGCTCCACGAGCCAGGTCCCTGCGCTTAACCCCGACTAAGCAATGATCCCAAGCATTCCATCTAAATTGCTTTAGACCATTTGTCTGGTTCTCCATGGCACTATTCTGGTCCTGGCGGCCTCTGAAACGTGCTACGCGAGCCAGGTCCCTGCGCTTAACCCCGGTTCAGCAATGACCCAAGTTCGGGGTCATCACTGAACCGACGTTAATGCTCAGGACCTAAACGGCTCGCTCCGCACTCTAAAAAAGACCCAAGCCACGCACCACCGCGCCACTTGAGTCTCTCCGTATCTTTTTTATTGTTTGTGACTCCGGAAACGGTTCTTGAACAATGGGCTGACTGGCCGGTTTTCGTTGATTCGCTTGATGGCTTGACCAATCAGCGGACCGACTGAAATTTGTTCGATCTTATCAATTTGCTTGTCGGCGGTCAATTGAATGGAATCCGTCACAACCAATTTCTTGATTGGTGATTTCTCGATTCGTTCAATGGCTGGGCCAGACAAGACTGGGTGGGTACAGCTAGCGTAGACTTCCTTGGCGCCCGCATCCATTAAGGCTTGCGAACCCAAAGTAATCGTTCCGGCCGTATCAATCATATCATCGATCATGATGCAACGTTTGCCTTTGACATCACCGATGATGTTCATGATTTCAGCTACGTTCGCCTTTGGCCGCCGCTTGTCGATGATGGCAATTGGGGCCTTCAAGAATTCAGCCAACGCCCGTGCCCGCGTCACGCCACCATGGTCAGGTGAGACAACAACGGCATTTTCAGCCAAACCACTGTTGATGAAGTAGTCCGCTAAGAGCGGCGCGCCCATCAAATGGTCGACTGGGACGTCGAAGAATCCTTGAATTTGGGCAGCATGCAGGTCTAATGCTAAGACCCGGGTCACGCCAGCCGTTTGTAACATGTTAGCGACTAATTTCGCCGTGATTGGTTCGCGGGAACGCGCTTTACGATCTTGCCGCGCGTAGCCGTAGTACGGAATGACCACGTTGATGGTAGCCGCACTTGCCCGTCGTAACGCATCGATCATGATCAACAGTTCCATCAAATTATCGTTGACGGGTGCTGACGTGGACTGAATCACGTAAACGTGACTGCCCCGCACACTCTGTTCGATGTTAATTCGAATTTCGCCGTCGCTGAATCGGTCCACCGAGGTTTTCCCTAATTCGACACCAACTTCGTTAGCAATTTTTTCTGCCAACGGTTTGTTGGAGTTCAACGCAAAAATCTTTAGTTTAGGGTCAAAATATTGCGTAGCCATAATTTCCTCCAATAGCCTATAGTCTGCCTGAATTTCCTACAACAATTTTATGCTATCGGGTCGGGAAACACAAGACCTTCGGCTTAATCTTCGCCACGATATGGCAGTTTTTGATAATAATTAGGCTTATTTGTCTGACGTTCCCGGGCAATTGCCATGTCGTATTTATTTACGGCGTCGGTAATCGTTGAACCGGCAGCGATGAAACTGTGATCCGCCACATCCAATGGCGCAACCAAGTTCGAGTTAGAACCGATGAAGGCGTCATCGCCCACGACCGTCTCGTGCTTGTTCTTGCCGTCGTAGTTGACGAAGACCACCCCACAACCGACGTTGATGTTCTTGCCCAGCTCGGCGTTCCCAACGTAAGTCAGGTGACCCACCTTGGTGCCCTCACCAATCGTGGCCTTCTTCACTTCGACAAAATTGCCAAGGTGAACCTTTGGCCCGATGTGTGATTCTGGCCGCAAATGACTGTTAGGACCAATGTTTGAGCCCGTCGCCATGTCGGAGTCTTCCAACAGAGAAGACGTGACCGTCACGTGATCGGCCAATTTGGCATTCCGTAATTCAGAGTGCGCACCGATGTAGCAGTCGTCACCAATCACCGTGTCTCCCTTTAACAGCACGCCAGGTTCAATGATGGTGTCGGCACCAATCTTCACGCCGGCATCGATGTAGGTCGTTTCTGGGTCGATCAGGGTAACCCCGTTGCGCATGTGGGCTTCGTTGATCCGCTTGCGCATGATCTTCGTGGCCGCAGACAAGGCAACTCGGTCGTTAACCCCCATGGATTCATCGAAGTCAGTCATTTGGTAGGCTGCGACAATGTCACCTTGGCGCTTTAAGATTTCAATAACATCGGTCAGGTAGTATTCCCCCTGCGCGTTATTGTTAGAGGTTTCGTGAAGGGCCTTGAACAACTTTTGGTTGTCGAAAACGTAAACCCCAGTATTGATTTCGTGAATTTCTTGTTCTTCGGAACTGGCATCCTTTTGTTCCACAATCTTCTCGACAATGCCGATGTTGTTGCGGACAATCCGGCCGTAACCGGTAGGATCTGGCGCAACGGAGGTCAAAATAGTGGCCGCCGCGTGCTTAGCTTCGTGGTAAGCAAAGAGGTCATCGAAGGTCTCTGCCCGGAATAAAGGCGTGTCCCCACTGACAATCAGCGTGGTCCCCTCTTCATCCTTGAGCATCGGTTCCGTCTGTAGGACCGCGTGCCCGGTTCCCATTTGCTTGGCTTGCAACGCGTATTGCGTCCGCTTGCCCAGCGTGGCTTCCACGTCGTCGGCACCGTAGCCCACGACCGTCACGATTTTATCCATCTTGGTCTGTTCGACCTGGGTCAACACGTGGTCGACCATGGCCTTCCCACACACCTGATGCAACACTTTGTACAGTTTCGACTTCATCCGGGTGCCCTTGCCGGCAGCGAGGATAATGGTATTTCTGGTAGTCATTCCAAATATCTCCTAGCTAATTTAATTGGGAATTTTCGTCGCCAAAGATTTGGGTCAAGTAGTTCCCTTGTGAAACGCGAATCTGTTCGTCCGCCGTCTGAATCTTCAGTAACGACGTGTACTTGCTAACGGTCCGTTGCCCGGCGAAATCGCCTTCGGCAAAGACGGCCACGCCAGCCAATTGTGAATCAAATTCATCGACCAAGGAGCGCAGACCACCAACGGTCCCGCCACCCTTCATGTAATCGTCGACGATCAACACGCGTGAGTTTGGCTTCACACTGCGCTTAGACAGTGCCATCCGCTCGATACGCTTGGTTGAGCCGGACACGTAGTTCACACTAACGGTCGAGCCTTCCGTGATTTGTGAATCATGGCGCACGATGACAAATGGTACGTTCAGGTAGTTGGCAACACTCTGAGCCAACGGAATTCCCTTCGTCGCAACCGTCACAACGACGTCCACGTTCTGATTCAAGTACTGGGTCGCTAAGATTCGCCCAATTTGACGCAAAGCTGAAGGCCGCCCCAGGATATCGGACATGTAAACGTAGCCCCCTGGCAGGTAGCGGTCAGCTTCGGACAGTTCGGTCCGCATTTCATCAACAAATTGTTCGGCTTCTTCCCGCAAAATGTAGGGAATGAACCGTGCCCCACCAGCAGCGCCGGGAACCGTCTCCAGGAGACCCGTCCCCCGTGCTTGGAAGGTGCGTTTCAAAATGGTCAGGTCTTCACTGATGGAAGACTTAGCCGACTCATAACGCGCTGCAAAAAATGTCAATGAGACTAATTGATGCGGCCGTTCCAACAAATACCGGGTCATATCAACCAACCGGTCACTTCTTCTGACTTTCAACTTCTTCACCTCAACTATTTCTTTAGAGTTAATTGTAAAGCCAATTTTAGCATAAATGTTCGGGTTTTTCGTTACATTTTCGTGAGAATTCACATTACTTGCGGAAATTTAAGAAATCGGCTGGATATTTTCCATGTTTTTGACGATTTCGTTGGGCGATTGGTCTACGCCACCCACAAATTACTGGACTGACTGTTAAGTTCGTTCCCGGCGGTGCGCTCAAGGCGCCCTGCTGTGGGGCCGGTTCCAGCCTGTGAAACGGGCTTCCAACTCAACTTTGAGCCAAAAGGCGGTCTCAAAGGTTGTCCCGCGGACTAAGCTGAGTGAGAAACCTCAGCTAAGACCGCCGACACAGCTGGGCTGCTTGACCCGCCTCTGGTCACTGACAGTTGTCTTTGTGATTCTTGGTGGCGTTGACTTTCTGGCTGTGGGTTTGTTCTTTGCACACTTAATTTGCCGTCAATATTGATTAACTGCTTTGTGACTACCGCTGGGTATGGAAAAAGAGCTGACCAGTTTGGCCAGCTCTTTGGTTTTTAGCTTAATTTATTTGAGTGTTGTTTGGTGCGGGCAACGATTGGATTGCTTAGGTCGTCAATCTTGTTCTTCACGGAACCCTTTTCGGTCCTGGCGTCCTCTGAAACGTGCTACACGAGCCAGGTCCCTGCGCTTAACCCCGACTAAGCAATGACCCAAACCCGGGGTCATCACTTAGTCGACGTTAATGCTCAGGACCTAAACGGCTCGCTCCGCACTCTATTCCGCTGTCTGCAGCTTCTGCCAGCCCAGCGCCAAAAAGTAAAAAACGGCTTCAATGGCGGCGATAAAGAAGGACACGGGGTAGTTAGTCACGTAACTCAGGGTGAGGCCCGCCCAGACGCCGATTAGGGCTAAACCGACCGCCAAGATCATCATGCCGCCGACCGTGTGGGCGAAGTATTTCGCCGTTGCGGCTGGTAAGGTCAACAGGATGAAGATCAACAGGGAACCCACGATTTGGGCGGCGACACTGACACTCAGCGCGACCAGCACCAAGAACGTGATGGACAGCGTGTTGGTCCACAGTCCCTTGACCCGGGCACCGGTGTGGTCGAACGAATCAAATTTCAGGAACCGGTAGATCACGAACACGATAATCAGGACCAGAATCGACAGCCACAACATTTGCCGGACGTCGCTGGCACTGATGCCGATGACACTCCCGAACAGGATGCTAGTGGCGTAGCTGGCGTTTTTATTAGCGAGCGACAGGAACAGAATTCCCAGCCCAATAAACAACGCGGAGATGGCACTGGTGGCCGCCTCACGCCGTTCACTGCGGGCACTCAGCTGACCCACGATGACCGAACTGATGACCGTGAACAGGAGCATCCCATTCAGTGGTGCCCAGCCAGCGAAGACCCCAAAGGCTGCGCCGGAGAAGCCGATTTCAGACAACGTATGCGTCAAAAATGACATGTTCCGGGCAATTACGAAGACGCCCATGATCCCGCAGATGATGGCGATAATGGTGCCGGCCGCGAAGGCGTTGCGCATAAATTCATAACTAAACATTCTTCTCGCCCTCCCAGACCTTTTCCTGCGTCAAGCCACTGATGGGTCCCTGTTCGGCGCCGGCTGGCGTTAGCATCAGGTATTGTGAACTATATTTACGGGCCATCGGAATATCGTGCGTCACGAAGAGCACGGTCAGATGAAGCCGCTGATTCAACTCGATGACCAGGTCCAGCAACTCGGTCTTGGTGACCGGATCCAGACTGGCCGTCGACTCGTCCAAAATTAACAGGTTCGGCGATTCCACCAACGCCTGTGCGAGGTAGGCCTTCTGCCGCTCCCCACCGGACGCCTGGCCAATTGGCCGCTTCGCCAATTTCGTCAGTCCCGTTTCCGCTAAAATGTGTTCGATTTCCACATGCTCCTTTCGCGACAACCATGGCCACTTCCAGCCGGTCAGGTTGAGGCCCACGAAGTCCTTGATGGTCAACGGATAATCGCTGTCGATGTTGCGAAATTGCGGGACATAACCGATCTTCACCCCCGCGGCGTTGGGCAGGTAGGAAACCTTCCCCGTCGTCGGCCGTAATTGGTGTAGGATGGCGCGCATCAGCGTGGTCTTCCCGACCCCATTTTTCCCAACGATGCTCCAGAACTCCCCCTGATGAATCGTCAGGTTAAGGTTGGTAAACACCGGGTGGTTGGGGAAAGTCACGCCTAAATTTTCAAGTTTTAAAATGGCTGGTTCCGTCATTAGCGATTCTCCTCCTGAATCCGTTGGACCTGGCGATACTGTTGTAGCATCCAGGTCCGGTACGTTTGGTGGGTCGGCATGGTCTCGGTCACCTGAACCACAGGCACGTGGTACTTATGGGCGAGCTGGACCATGGCGGTCACGTTCTTACTGGAGTTTTGGGTATTCTCCACGAAAAAGGCAATTTGGTGGTGCTTGATCTGCTTTTGTAATTGGGTGATGTCGGCCGGTGTCGGGTCACTGTCCTCCTCGATGGATTGGGCAAAATGACCGTCGCTGACCTGGTAGCCCATCGCGGTCAACGCCAGATCAAAGACTGGTTCACTCACAGCGACCTTCTGCCCGTGGGCGTGACGCTTGATCTGCTTAGCCGTTTTCGTTAACACGGCCAGTTGCTTCTCGTAAGCGGCCCCACGGCGTTTGAAATCAGCTGCGTGCTTGGGTGAGATGCGGCTAAACTGAGTGACCAACCGCTGTGTGACCTGCGTCATCACGGTTGGGTCCGACCACAGATGGGGATTATCCCCCGTGGTCTTGCCCATGAGTTTGCCAATCGACAAGGTCTGCGTCCCAGAGCCCTCATTTGCGGCCACCACGCGGTCCATCCAACTATCGTAGCCTAGACCATTCTCGACCACCACGTTGGCCTTAGCGACCAGCTTAGCCGTCTTCACGTCCGGCTCATAACTCTCGGCGTCGATACTGGGGCTGTTGATAATCGTGTGGACGTTGCCTTGGTCGCCTAAAATCGCTTCCGCCGCTTCGCCGTAAAATCCCAGCGTCGCCACCACGTTGATTTTGCCGGACTGCTTGGGCTGGGTCGTCGCTTGGCACCCTGCCAAGGTGAAAACCGCCACCAAACTGGCCACCAGTGCTAGCCACCGGAGGCCTTTCAGTCGTCCTATTTGTTTTCGCAAGTCCGTCATCCCCATCTTTACTTCATTTTTATATCCATTACTTTGTTGCTAACATTGATCACCACTGGAAACCGGATATAACTTGG
The DNA here is from genome assembly GCF_044053135.1 of Levilactobacillus sp. FUA 3915. Taxonomy (NCBI): domain Bacteria; kingdom Bacillati; phylum Bacillota; class Bacilli; order Lactobacillales; family Lactobacillaceae; genus Levilactobacillus; species Levilactobacillus sp. FUA 3915. Next base: position 493,936 of record NZ_CP168704.1, read on the forward strand.
TCGCCTCCGGCCTCCAGGGATTCCGCCTGCTGTGGGGCCCGGTTCCAGCCAAAGAACGGGCTTCCACCTCGCTTGAAAGCCTGCCAAAGTTCAGCAGTCTCTCAAGTCGTCCCATGCTGTAAACGGCCAAAGGACGGCCGTTAACACCATCGACACAGCTGACTCCATCCCTGGCTGCCTGCGGCTACGGTAGTGCACCAATCGAAGATTAGTGTTAGGTATCACTTAAGTTCTGGCACTATTCTTCACCGTTAGATTGGAAACGCTAGGCAACGCGTACGCTGACTAACCATTCGCACAATTATTATGACACGAATAGGCACACTAACCAGAACTTTGAACAAACATATCTTTATGTAAACAGTAATGATTACCGTTTAGTAGTTTACCAGAAATTGAAAACTTGTCAACAGCTTTCGGGCGACGGGATGGAAACTTTGCACAAATGTAAAAAGCCAGCCCGACTGGTGGACTGACTCGTTCATTACTTTATGGAAGAACCCTACTAATCCGACCACTCCAAACCAAGCACACCTACTACAGATTCGTTGAACTGAGAGTGCCTAAACAGTCTCTGCCGGCTTGGTTGATTTACCCGTCAGTAAAATCACCGTACCCAGCACCAAAATCACAATCGACACCCAGTACGCGGCGGCTGGCGAAACCGCATTGTAAATCAACACGATGCCGACACTCCCGACCGGTGCGGCTACCGTGACCAGCGAACTGACCGTGCCGAAAATAGTTCCCACCAAGTTCTGGTCGGCAATACTAATCACCTGCGCATACAGTTTAGGATTCATATTGCCCAAGCCAAACGCAATAGCGAACATCAAAATGGCCAGCAGCGCATAATTTTGAATCCATAAGAAGTTTAGGTAAAGGACAACCATCACCCCAATCGTTTCCACCATCACTACCTTGAACGACTGGCGGTCAAGAAACTTCAACCGCAGCGTACTGCCCAACACGGTGCCAATGACAAACAAAATATTCACAATCAAAATGGCAACGCCAAACGGTAGCCCAGTTGCTTTACCCTGATCCAACAAGTAGAGGTTAATCACCGCATCCACACTAGCCCCCACTGCATTGACGATCACCACTGCCACCAACAAACGAACGATGCTGACTCCCGAAGACTGGCCTAAAATCGTACTCATTTTTTGCCACAGGCTGGGGCCCTTCTCCGTCTCAGTCTGCGGTTGCGGGAGAACAGCCGGTGCGATGTGAATGGCCCGCCGTCCAATGAAGAGAATCAGTGCTGCAATGAGAAATGTCCCGGCATTAATCAAAGCAGCCAGCGCGTAATCATGCGTCGCTGCGAGCACGAAAACCCCAATCGACTGGCCGACCGGCTGTAAGAGGGAGGCAATACTTTGGTTTAAGCCTAGGACCTGCTGGCGGTCGTCCCGGGCTACCCGTTCGCGAATGACTGGCAAACGTAGACTGCTACTCAGAAATCCCAAACAATCCGAGACTAAGTTAATGGCCACGACAACCGTAAAGACAACCAGTGTGCGTGCATCAATCACCAGGGCCAATACCAGATACAACACGGCTTGAATCACCTTGGTCAAAACTAGCATACGATCTTTGTGGATGACGTGATCCGCTAAAAAGCCAATCACAAATCCCAGAGTCCCTGGCACCACGGTTGCAATTGAAACGACCGACACCATAATCGCTGGATTAGCGTAGGTCTTCGCATACGTCAGCAAAACAATATTGAAGATACTAACCCCTAAGGTTTCAAATATGTTCGCCAAGGATAGTACCTCGACCGATTTGTTCTTCAAGACATTAATCATACGCACCATCCTCAGGTTCTGATATTCTCATTTTTATTTGTCTTCGACTTGTATCTTAAAACCATAATTCATAGTTTTAACGCACAACCACAGCTTTTACTAAGACAATATTTTGTAAACTTTAGCTCAGTGTAAACCTTTTGTTTATTAAAAAACAATGAGACACATTCTAATATTTGTAATTGTTACATAAATAACCAATTCGCAATGCCACGCAAATCCTATTTTTTCTCGCAAATTAAAAAGTGATCTCAGAAATCCTGAAGAAATTTCTGAGACCACTGCCTTATTTTTATCTAAATCTTACCTTCGCTGCGCCTGTTCCCGCGTCAACGTCATCAAATCTGGCAAGTGGTATTTCGCTAGCGTTGCCGGTAATGCCCGGGCAATGTCGCGACAGGCACAGGGGTTGCCGTACGTGGCCGCCCCGACCTGCACGGCGTTGGCACCCGCCAAGAAGAATTCGATGGCATCTTCCGGTCGCATAACACCGCCGACCCCGATGATGGGCACGTCCGTCACGGCACGCACCTGGTGAATCATGCGAACGGCTAAGGGGTGAATCGCCGCGCCAGACAAGCCACCCGTGCCGTTACTCAGGGTCGGGTGCCGGGTGGTTAAATCCAGTTGGAGTCCGGTCAACGTGTTGATCATCGTCAGGCCACTGGCCCCACCCGCGATTGCTGCCTGGGCAATCACCGTGATGTCCGTCACGTTCGGCGTTAATTTCACGTAGACCGGCTTCGTCGTTACTGCCACCACTTGGGCGACCAGGTCTTGCACCAACTCGGGGTCCGTGCCAAAGGCCAAGCCCCCGGCCGCCACGTTGGGACAGGAAATGTTGATTTCTAAGGCGTGCACGTTGGGCGCCTGGGTCAGCCGCTGGGCCACCGCCACGTACTCGGCAAACGTGCTGCCGGCCACGCTGCCGATGATCGGCAGGTCTGGGTAGTGCGTGGCCAACCACGGTAAACGGTCCGCCATCACGGCTTCGATACCCGGATTGGTCAGCCCAATGGCGTTCATCCATCCCGCCGACGTTTCCGTCACGTTGGGCTTGGGGTTACCAAGGCGCGGCTCCAGCGTCGTGGACTTAATCACCAGCGCCCCTAGTTCATTCAAGTCAAAATGTTGGGCCAGGCCTTGACCATAAGCCGCCGTCCCACTCGCTGGGATGATGGGGTTCTTCAAATCAAGCCCGGGTAACTGCACATTAATTGTCGACATAATATCCTCCCGTGATACGTTAATGTCTTGCTGAAAACGTTTGGCCGGTCTCACTGGACCTCTGGCCAAACTGAAATTAAATTAATCGTAGAATACCGCCGAAATGCGTGGCCGTCAACCCAAAATTTGGCGGCAAAAAAAGACGTGCTCCCCTAACCACGGGCAGACACGTCCAACACCAATTTTTTCTATTTAATATACGGCGCTAAGAAATCCGCGACCAACTGGTCATAGGCTACCGGATCATCCTCTCGCGTCGCAATGTGAGCGGCATCCGGATCACGATATTTCTGCTTGGGACCGGCCGCTGCTTGGTAGAGCAAGTCCAAGTTTTCAATCGGCACCGTCTCATCCTTGGCGCCCTGAATCAGGAGTAGTGGAATCTGACTCTTCTTCAGCTGCCCGGCAATGTCGCCGTCCGCCAAGCGGTAATCGCCCAACCGGGAATACTGGTCGGCAATCGCCAGCGTTGGCTGGGTCGGCACGTGAAATTCGTGCCGCATCCGGAAACGGGCCTCGCCCAAGACGGACGCGTAACCCGAGTCAGCGATGATGGCCTTCACGTTACTTGGCAGGTTTTCTCCAGCCGTGGCCATGACCGTCGCTGCGCCCATGGAAATACCCAGCATGACAATTTGACTGTCGTTCCCATTCTGTGCGATCACCTGGTTGATCCAGCCTTGATAATCTTGCCGGTCCGTCCAACCGTAGCCAATCGTATGACCGTCGCTTTCACCATGTGCCCGAGCGTCCGGCATCAAAACTGCGTAACCCCAGTCATGAAAGGCGCGCGCCCAGGGAATCATTTGTTCCCGAGCGTGACCGAGACCGTGGGCCAGGATAGCGACCTTGGTCGCCGGCTGGTCCGCCGCAATCCAGCTCGCGCGTAAACACAGGCCATCTTGACTGGTCTGCGTCCACTCGACGGGATTGTGCCGCAAGTACCACACATTGTCAGCCGCCGTATTCTCACCGATGGCTCGTTCCTTTGACTGTTGCCGGCTGCGGGCATAGGACCGCGTGGCCGATAAATACAGGCCGGCTGCGGCACCTAACACGCTCACGGCCCCCACCGCAGACAGTGCGGCCACGCCACCAACGACCTTTTGCCAAGTCTTCATCATCACTACCCCATTTCTACTTAATCTGCTTGATCCGGGCTAAACCGGGATTGTCTCCGAAATCGTGAAAATGGGCCAAATCAGTCGTTCCCGACGGTAGGCTCAAGGTGCCCTGCTGTGGGGAACGGTTCCGGCCTGAGGTGCGGTCCTGCACTTCGCCTGAAAGCCTGGAAAACCACCAGTCTCTCAGGTCGTCCCGTGCTCTAGACTGAGAAAATCACTCAGTCAAGACCACCGACACAGCTGGTCACCTTGACCTACCTCTGGTCACTAACATTGATTATGTATTTCCACGATTCCTACGATCAACGCCTGTTTCTCCCGTCGTCGCTCATTCAGGTCATTGGTTCAGGATTTGTTACTTTTAATGGTTAATCACCTGTCTGTAATTGCCACAATCCCTGGCCAATGTTCTACCCTTACTGTACCGAAAATTTATCGCTGGTGCCACTAATTCACTTGAAAAAATAGGGTGAGTTGTCTCCTTAACTATTTCGTTTCAGTTCTCGCTAATTGGCTTTTGACGAAGGCAGTTAGGTCAGGAACGGCTTTTTCCGTGCCAATTTGCGCGTACAGGGTCTTAACCAGTTCTTCTGCCGTCAGATTGTTGGTCTCGAGAATACCATCTACTTTGTCGGCTAACTGCTTATCTATCAATAGGTTCAGGCTATCTACAGCCATAATACTCACCTCCACCGAGACTATGCGCGACTTCGGCGGCCAATACAATCTTTTAATCTTGTTAACTTATTCACCCATTTCCAAATAGAACTGCCGGACGGCCCCAATCAAATTGGCGTCGTTTAAAAATAAACAAGGCCGAACATCGGCGGTTAGTGCAGCGCGTTGTTGGTGCATCAGATGCTGGATTCGGCGTTGTAGGTCAGCCACGAATCCCGGCCGAGCCGAAATGCCGCCGCCAATCAACAGGCGTTGCGGGTTCAGCCCCACGTAGAGGTTGTAGGCCCCCAGGCTCAACCAATTCAACAAATCGCCGACACACTGTTGCGCTAGCGTATCACCGTTGTTGGCTAGATCAAAGACGTCCTCCGCGGTCATGGCCGTGGGCAACTCCCGTAGCCGTTGATAGCGCTGGGCCATCCGCACGGGACTGCCTAGCTGGCTCAACGTTTCGTTGGCCGGCGTCATCACCATGTAGCCGAACTCCCCGGCAAAGTGGTCCTGGCCCGCGATTAACTCGCCGTTACGCGTCACGGCCCCACCGACTCCGGTACCGACGATTAGAAACAGGGTATCGGTCACATCCTTAGCATTGCCCCGCCAGGACTCGGCCAGAGCGGCACAGTTGGCATCATTTTGAATCGTCACCGGCACGCCAAAGGCCGTCCGCAACGTCGCCTTGATGGGAAAATCATTCAGGTAGTCCACGGCACTGGTCCCGGAGATTTTCCCGACCACGGTATCGACACCCCCGGGCAAGCTCACCGCCACGCCGGCAAACGGCAACGCAAAACCAGTTTTGACGGCCGTCAATTTGGCCAAAAGTTCCGGCCAACTGGCGGGCGTGTCAAAGCGGTCTTTCTGCCGTAACTGGTCGTCCGCCCACACGCCATATTTGACGGTCGTGCCGCCGATATCAATGACCAGTAGCGGTTCAGCTTGGTTGGTCATCTGCGTCACCCACCGTCATCTCAAGGTCCGCGCCATTGGTCGCAATCACGCGTTGGTACCAGTAGAAGGAATCTTTGCGATACCGCGCCAAACTCCCGCTGCCATCGTCGTTACGGTCCACGTAAATGAAGCCGTAGCGTTTGGACAGCTGTCCGGTGCTAGCCGACACGATGTCGATGGCACTCCAAGGTGTGTAGCCCATGACGTCCACGCCATCCTCGTTGATGGCCAGCGCCATTTGGGCAATGTGGTCATGCAGATAATCAATGCGATACTGGTCGTGCACTTGGTGGTCGGCGGTCAGCTCGTCGATGGCGCCAATCCCATTTTCCACGACAAAGAGTGGTAGGTGGTAGCGGTCGTTCATCCAGTTCAGGGCGTAGCGCAGACCTTGTGGATCCACTTGCCAGCCCCAGTCCGATTGCGGCACAAATTGATTCGTCACCAAATCAGTGGCTTCATTATAGGAAAATTGGTCATCCTCATGGTCACTGGCCTGCGTGGCAAACGACATGTAGTAGCTGAAGCCCAGGTAGTCGACCGTCCCCTTCTTCAGGTTAGCCAGGTCGGCCGCCGTGATGTCGAGATCAAACTGCTTGCTCTGGAAATACTGCGTCAACCAGGTTGGATACTGCCCCTCGACCTGCACGTCCGAGAACCAGAACCGCGCCTGCATCGCGCGTTGAGCCTTGAAGACGTCGCGTGGCTTGTCGCTGGCCGGATAGACGGGCGAGAAGGCCACCATCGCCCCAATTTGAAAATCAGGGTTGATGCTGTGGCCAATCTGCACGGCCAAAGAACTGGCGACGACCTCATAGTGGGCGGCCTGATACATCACGGCCTCGGCATCTTCACCGGGTTGGGCTTGAATCCCCGAGTTGGTGAACAACGTAAAGGCCCGGTCATAGTTCGTTTGGTTATTGATTTCGTTAAACGTCAGCCAGTAGGTCACCTTGTCTTGGTAACGCGTGAAAACGGCGCGAGCAAAACGGGTGAAAAATGCAATGGTCTTGCGGCTCCGGAAACCACCATATTCGGTTACCAAATGGTAAGGCATTTCAAAATGAGACAGGGTCACGACGGGTTCAATCCCGTATTTGTGGCATTCATCAAAGAGCCGGTCGTAAAAGGCCAGGCCCTCCTCGTTGGGTTCCAGTTCATCCCCCTGGGGAAAGATCCGCGACCAGGCAATCGACGTCCGAAAACTCTTAAAGCCCATTTCGGCAAACAGCTTCACGTCCTCGGGATAACGGTGGTAGAAATCCACGGCCTCGTGGTTGGGGTAAAACTCCCCCGCCTGGACGCCAGCCGTGATACGCCGTTCGTCGCGGTTCCCTGCCGCGGTCATGACATCGGCCACGCTGAGTCCCTTGCCACCAACATCGTAAGCGCCTTCAACTTGGTGCGCCGCAACGGCACCGCCCCATAGGAATCCAGCTGGAAAACTCTTCTTCGTCAAAATAATTTCCTCCTTGTTCATACTTTTTCAATAGTTATATTGTCGGTTACTGCCGCCTTACCGGGCGGAAAAAATGAGACCGGTTCGCGGTGGGCAGGACGCCCGAAGCCAAAGAGCGGTCTTCGCGCTTGCTTTGAACCTCTGAGAACCGAGTTTCAAAGGCACCATTTCACTCACGCCAGGAGCTGGCGTGAGTGAAATCCCACGGCTGGGCTCATTTTTCCCGCCCTCACGGCTACGATAGTGCTTATAGGTTAAAACGGCTGGCGGAAATTATTTTCACGCCTATCTTTGCTCAGCACCCTTCCGGCTTGCAAATACTTACACAAGTGTGGTGAAACTAAGCGTGGCCAACCGTTCCCGGCGGCGGGCTCAAAACGCCCTGCTATGGGGCCGGTTTCAGCCTGAAAAGCGGTCTGGAACCTCGACTTGAAACCTCGCTAGGAATCGCGAGTTTCCAAGGTCGTCCCGTGCTCTAAACTGAGCAACCCACTCAGTTAAGACCACCGACACAGCTGGGCATTTTGGACCGCCTCTGGTCACTCACATGGACGCCTGATTTTCACCACAGCTTTGATTTCTGTTCATCACATGTCACACTAATTTTCTAATCTGATTTAACGGTTCACAAAACCATCCACGACGCAGCCATCAGCCGACCTCAGTTTCACCAACAAAACCAGCACATCCAGGAACCAACCAAACTGTTTTGTTGGCCCCGAACCAACGAGACTGGTCGGGCCACAATCAAGAGCCGGAGGCAGCTGGGTACGTAGTCTTCTGTGTCGATGGTGTTAGTCCGGGCGAACTTTCCCGGGCTTACAGCATGGGACGTGTTTGAAGACGGGGGCCCTCCCCGGCTTCAAACCGAGCTGAAGGACCGCTCCTCAGGCCGTAAGCGTTCCCCACAGAAGGCGGAGTACCCAGAGGCCGCAGGCGGCACGTCATCCACAACCCCATCCTCAAACTAGTGAAGCCAAAGCCCAGCAAACCAGACTGGTTTGCTGGGCCCCGAACCAACGAGACTGGTCGGGCCACAATCAAGAGCCGGAGGCAGCTGGGTACGCAGGCTTCTGTGTCGATGGTGTTAGTCCGGGCGAACTTTCCCGGGCTTACAGCATGGGACGCGTTTGAAGACGGGTGCCCTCCCCGGCTTCAAACCGAGCTGGAGGACCGTCCCACAGGCCGCAAGCGTGCCCCACAGAAGGCGGAGTACCCAGAGGCCGCAGGCGGCAAGTCATCCACAACCCCATCCTCAAACTATTGAAGCCAAAGCCACCCAACCAGACTGGTTTGCTGGGCCCCGAACCAACGAGACTGGTCGGGCCACAATCAAGAGCCGGAGGCAGCTGGGTACGCAGTCTTCTGTGTCGATGGTGTTAGTCCGGGCGAACTTTCCCGGGCTTACAGCATGGGACGCGTTTGAAGACGGGTGTCCTCCCCGGCTTCAAACCGAGCTGGAGGACCGCTCCTCAGGCCGCAAGCGTGCCCCACAGAAGGCGGAGTACCCAGAGGCCGCAGGCGTCAAAGTTTCCACAACCCCATCCTCAAACCAAACCAGTCTAAAAAAGAAAAGCGGCCCAGCAAACCCAAGAATGAGCTTGCGGACCACTTTGCTGGTGCTAATGGTGAAAAATCAGCCGCGTGCCGGGCATCGCCAGCACCTCATGAATCGCCAAGGAAGCCCCACCCAGTAAGGTGGCATACTTCACATCCTTGGACATCACCAGTGGCGGGACCAATGGCATAAAGCTCAATTTCATCTGAATGTTTTTTAAAATTTCTGGCAATTGTTCAACCAACGGTGAGTTGAAGAAAATCATCTGCGGATCGTAGGCGACAATCAAATCGCTGGTTACGATGGCCAGGTGGTAGCACAACTCTTCAATCAGCCCGGAAATCTCCGGATCATCTTGATTGGCCGCTGTGACCAGCTCCGCCAGGGTAAACTGATCAACGCCCTTGATCTGGGCCGCCTTCTTGAGCAGGGCCGTTTCCGACCACTCCTCATCAAAACTTGGTAGCTGGGCTAAGCGCTGGCGTTTCCGCCCCGTGTCCTGAATCATGATGTGCCCGACCTCACCGGCTCGGCCGTAATTTCCGCGGTAGAGCTGCTTGTTGACCAGGATGCCGGCACCGATACCCTCATGAATACTGATGGCAACGATGCTTTGCAATTCCTGCTTACTGAAGTCTTGTTCGAAAATGGCGGCCAGATTGGCCTCGTTTTCCAAAATGATGGGCACGTGGTAGCGGCGCTTAAAGTAGCCGACCAGGTCGAAATCAGCGAAGTCCACGAAGGGCGACGTCACGATTTCATTTTCATAAACGACCCCGAAGATGGCGATGGAGATGGCTTGGAGGCCGTTCTCCGCCTTAAAACTCGGCAATTGACCGATCATATCGACCATCTTGGCGACAATTTCCTTCACGGCAAGATGACTAATGGGACTTTCGTTGTATTCCAGGGCCCGCCCATCCAGCTGGGTCACCAGCATTTCCAGCTTTTCACCGGAGATACTGAAGTTGATGATGTAGCCGTAAGTGGCGTTAAAGGCCACCAGTTCGGCGCGCCGGCCACTCCCCTGATTGGAGGTGGCTTCACCCTGACTCAGAACTAATTTGCGGTCGTTAAACGTGCCCACGATGTCTGACACCGAAACCTTGTTTAGCCCCAACAATTTAGAAATTTCTGACCGCGAAATCGGTCCGTGATTCACGATGGTCTGCAGGACAGACCGTTCGTTGTGATCACGCATCACGTCCTTGTTAATAATCATGCCGTTCACTCACTTTATCTAGTTATTCGCCGTCCTCTGCATTTTCACGGGCGTGCTTTTCTGCTAACTCACTTTGCATTTGTTTTTCAATGCCGTCAACGTGGTAGAACATCAAAGCAATTCCGGAAAGTGCGAAGCCCAACAGGGGAACCCAAATGTAGTTCAATTCGATTCCGTGTAAGGCCGCAGCCGATTGCGTATGGTTGGCAACGTAGCCACTCCCGGTCAGAATCCAACCGGTGATGACCCCACCAATCCCCATACCTAATTTAGCACTAAAACTAGAGAAAGAGGTAACAATTCCTTCGGCGCGGACGCCGTTCTTCCATTCCCCGTAGTCCACAGCATCGGCTAACATCACGGCAATCAGACCGGAAACGTACCCAGTTCCCAAGTAACCGACGATGGTCGCGAAGATAATCATTGGGACACTCAGATGCGTGGCACCCAGGCTCAAAAGTAACTGACCGACCACGGCAAGAATCATCCCACCGAGCATCGTGTTCCGCTTACCGATCAGCTTGGACGTCCATGGCGTTAAGACCACGGCGACCAGCGCAACCATTTGTAAACTCAGGACAAATGAAGCCAATTTGGCATCGTGCATGTTGTACTTAAAGAAGTAAACCGTCACTTGTGACCGCGTCTGCATCCCCATCCAGTAGATGAAGTTAATGAAGATGATGATGGCCCAAGGCCAGTTGCGCTTCAAGGCTTTCAGAGATTCCTTAATTGGAATGGATTGCCGAGAACTCTTGGTTTGGACCCGTTCCGTCGTGTTCTTGAAGACGAACCCAAAGATGATGACCACAATGATGCCGACAATCAAAGCCCAGATGAACCAGCCGCGAGCACTCGTGGTTGAGCCGTGGCCGAAGAAGGCAACCATGGTCAACGTGATCCCGGTAATAATGGTGGCACCGGCCGTTCCCATGAATTGACGAATCGTGGATAGCGTGACCCGTTCTTGGGGATTGCTGGTTAATGATGGCAAAATCGAAGTAATGGGAATGTTAACGGCTGAGTACAGCACGTCGACCCCAATGTAAGTCACGTAGGCCCAGACCAATTTGCCGGTCAGACTCATATTTGGCGTGGTGAAGACTAACACACAGAAGACCGCAAACGGAATCGAGAACCATAACCAGTACGGTCGGCTCTTCCCCCACTTGGTATGCGTGTGGTCGATCATGATTCCCCAGAATGGCCCATCAAAGGCATCCACGATCCGGGCAACCAGGAACAACGTCCCCACGGCAGCGGCACTGATACCAAACGTATCCGTGTAGAAAATCATTAAGTACGTCCCGACCATTTGGAAGGACAGGTTGCAGGCAAAGTCACTAAAGCTATAGGCAATTCGTTCGTTCCACGGCACCATGTTCTTCTCGGCAACCGCGACTTTAGGAGCATTTTCACTCATAAGTACACACCTCATTATTTGGTTGAATCAATTGTCTTGCGTTTGAACCGTCGACGTTCAAGGAAATTCAATTTTCAAATCACAGTTTACTGTAACCGCTTTCAGCTGTCAACGACAAATTTAGGGGTTGAACGACTTTGCGGGTGCTTGTCATGGGACAAAGCCTGGCGGGGTCTAGTTCAGTGGCCAATTTTTAAATTTTACGGCTAATTGGTCTAGGGCTATTATCGCGGAATATTAGTACACGATAACTGTTTACTTGTAATTGGTAGTGCAACCGGTTGTCGTTTCAGCAGCCATTTTTTCTTACCTCTATAGGCGTCCCACCGCTCCCAGACTAACCAAATTCTTCTCATGAAAGCGTTGACATTTAAATCAAATCCACGTACACTGTTGGTGTCGATTAAGAAATTCAATTTTCTAAAAAATCTAAGAGGTGTTTATCCATGAAGTTTACGAATGGCTATTGGTTAGACCGGCCACAATATCAGATTGACTCACCACGAGAAGTTTTCGATTACAAGCAGACGGACCGGCAGTTAACGCTGTACGCCCCCTTCAAATTCATCAACGAACGTGGCGATGAACTGAACTTGGGGATGAGTACGATTGACCTGACCTCCCCGATTGAAGGCGTGATCGGCGTGAAGCTGACCCACTTCGATCAGGATACGCAGGGGCCTTCCTACCACATTACCGATCAGAATCCGGACGTGGCCATCACTACGGGTGACGACGAGCTGACCTTTACCACGGGTGGGCTGACCGCCCGCATCCCCTTTAAGCAAGCCTTCCAATTAGACTTCTTACATGGCGATCACCTATTGACCCAGTCGTTGGACAAGGCCCAAGGCGTGATTCACGACAAGGACACCAACGTCGACTACATGCGTGAACAGCTGAACGTTGGCGTGGACGACAAGGTTTATGGCCTGGGCGAACGCTTCGGTAACTTCATCAAGAACGGCCAAGAAGTCCGCATCGATAACCAAGATGGTGGGACGGCCTCAGAACAATCTTACAAGAACATCCCCTTCTACTTAACGGATGCCGGCTACGGAGTCTTCGTGGACCAACCACAACCCGTCGACTTTGAAATCACTTCCGAAAACGTTGACCGCGTTCAATTTAGTACCGAGGGCCAATCCCTGCAGTACTACGTGATCTACGGCCCAACGCCGCAAGAGATTCTTCACCGCTACACGGAACTGACTGGTAAGACCCAGTTGCCACCAGCCTGGTCATTTGGCCTCTGGCTGACGACCTCCTTCACCACTGATTACAGTGAAGAAACTGTCATGAAGTTCATCGACGGCATGAAGGACCACGAGATTCCACTGGACGTCTTCCACTTTGACTGCTTCTGGCAAAAGGGCTTTGAATGGTCCAACATGGAATGGGACCGCGACGAGTTCCCCGACCCTGAAGGCTTGATCAAGAAGATTCATGACCGTGGCATCAAGGTCTGTGTCTGGATCAACCCGTACATCGCCCAAAAGGGGAAGATGTTCGAAGAGGGTAAGAAGAACGGTTACTTCGTGAAACGCGAAAATGGTAATATCTGGCAATGGGACCTCTGGCAAGCCGGCAACGCCTTCGTCGACTTCACCAACCCCGCCGCCGTTAAATGGTACCAAGGCAAGCTCCAAGCACTGATCGATATGGGCGTGGACTGCTTCAAGACCGACTTCGGTGAACGGATTCCAGTGGACGATGCGGTCTTCTTCGACGGTTCCGATCCCAAGCGCGAACACAACTACTACACCCTGCAATACAACCAGGCCGTTTACGACACGATTGTCGCTGCCAAGGGTGAAGATGAAGCGGTCGTCTTTGCCCGTTCCGCCACGGTTGGTTCACAAAAGTTCCCCGTTCACTGGGGTGGCGATGCCCTGTCGACCTTCAAGAACATGGCCGACACCTTACATGGTGGGCTGTCCTTCCTGAGTTCCGGTTTCGCCTTCTGGAGCCACGATATCGGTGGGTTCGAAGACGGTCCCGACACGCCAACCGCCGACCTGTACAAGCGGTGGACCCAATTTGGCCTGCTGTCTTCTCACAGTCGTTACCACGGTAGCAACGTTTACCGGGTGCCTTGGAACTTCGATGATGAAGCCGTTGAAAACACGCGGAAGTTCGTTAACCTGAAATTATCCCTGATGCCTTACCTGTACACCCAAGCCGCTCACAACACGGCTTACGGCAATCCGCTGATGCGGCCAATGTGGTTCGACTTTACCGAAGACCTCACCGCCCACACCCTGGATAACCAGTACATGCTGGGGAGCCAAATCCTGGTTGCCCCCGTCTTCAACCATGAAGGCCACGTCAACCTCTACCTGCCAGCCGGCAAGTGGACCAGCATCATTGACGACAGTGAAGTTTACGACGTCGCCGATGGCAAATGGTTCAGCAAGGACTACAGTGAGTTAGCCCTCCCTGTTCTGGCCCGCGACAACACGATTCTGTTGCGGAATCCTCAGGCCGTTCACGCCGACTATGACTTCACCAAGGATCTCGACATCCACCTCTACGACATGCACGAAGGCACCACGACCGTTGCTGTTGTGGATCAAAAAGGCCAGGATGCGGGTCAGGTCACCGTTGACCGTCATGGCAACGAATTGGCTGTAACCACGACCGGCTTGACTGGTTCAGCTACGGTACTCGTTCACGAAAATGGTCACGTGACCCAATCTGCCTTAACCGGCAACTCGGTCACTGTGACGCTCTAACTTAAATTTCAACCGAAAATCCCCGCACTACCAGGACCCGAGAGTCGTTAGTGGTACGGGGATTTTTTAGTTGCGCGGGGGTCCTTTACTGACCGTTGCCCCCACTGGCCATTCGCTGGTCTTCGGCGGCATAATAGGCATCGTTAACAACCGCTTTAGTCGATACACGCAAAGAAAGGGACGTGATTACAATGCGTCTATTACATCAATACCATCATAGTCTGGTTCTCATCAGTCTCCTCGCTGGTGTGTTTCTTCTGAGCAAGCTGATGATTCTCCAGTTCGCCCTGCCAAATACGTTTACAACGACCGTCGTTATGATTTTTGATTTTGTCCTGCTTGTCGGTGTTTACCTGGTCGACCGCCTGCGCCGCCAAATTTCTTTGACGAAACGCGACCGACTCCTGTACGGTGCCATCCTGGTTTGGATTGTTTTGGCTAGCGTGACTTTCTAACGCCTCATTTAAAAAAGAGGTATCCGGGAAACTCCCAGACACCTCTTTTGCCATTTTACAAAATAATCTCGCCAACGCGGGCCTGCAGTTCCGGTACTACCGACGCCTCGAACCACGGGTGCTGATGCATCCAGCCGTAATTCAACGGTGACGGATGGACCAGTGGGAAGAACTCTGGCAAATAGTCCGCGTAGTGCTCGACCGTTGCCGTTAGCGTCTTTTCGTGCTTGGGGAGGTAATACTTTTGGGCGTACTGCCCAATCAACAGGGTCAGCTTGACGTTGGGCATCAACGCCAGGAGCGGTGCGTGCCACTTGTCCGCGAAACCCTTGCGTGGCGGCAGGTCACCCCCGTGCGCGTGCTTGCCCGGATAGTAAAAGTCCAGGGGCAACACGCCCAATTTACCGGAATTGTAAAATTGGTCCTTGGTGACCCCCATCCAATCACGTAAGCGGTCCCCACTGGCATCATCCCAGAAGGTCATGGACGCCTGGCCCTGTCGGCTAGGCGCCTGACTGATCAAGAGAATCTCCGCCTGCGGCTCAACGTGGTAGAGGGGTAAAATCCCCTGCTGGGTAAAGTGTTGGTTGGCCGGATCATCCTGAATAGCTTGAAAAATCTCCTCTGCATCGATGGCTCTTCGCTCCTAACGATTTAATCTTTCTGTTGGTTCAATATTTCGCTGTTGCAAATACGAAATGTACTTATCGAAATCGGGAAAAAGATTCTTTTCCAAATAAAAATACTCACGTAACTTATGACTGATATCTCGACTCAGCAAATAACTCAATCTATCTTTAATCAATTCTGGACTTTTCTCACGAATTTCCGTAATCATCTTAATATTTTCAGCTAGTTGATTTTGCATTCCAACAGTTGAAGCCTCAGCTGTCTTCTCAGATTCCTTTAAAAATCCTACCAAACCTGTGAACTCTGTCTGCTGCTTCTGTAACGCATCACTTATGGCACTCATGTCGTAATCTAGTCTAATCTTTAGTCGCGGTATCTTTTGAATATTGGTTACTCGAATGTCATTCAAGTAATCATAATCAAAAAAGGCTCCCTTCTGAGCTTTAATGCGTTTATTACGGTCATTTTTGACGACGGCAACGAAAATATTAGACTCAGCATGCTTCTCTTCATCAATACAATACATGTCAAACGAACTGTAATGCCAGTGCTTAGCTGTCTCAAATCCCAAAACCATAAACTGCAAGGCAATAAATGGATTCTGCGTAATATCCAACAGACTTGTTCGCATACCGTAATGCTGGAGCATCGCTAATTGTTCAGCACGCACCTCTGCCTGATCTTCGTCGTAAGGAATATAACTCAAGCTATCAGGGTACTCCTTAGCAATGTCATTATAAATTCTGTCATATGAACTAATGAAGGACTTTTTAGTATTTCCCCGAAATAAGCTGGGAATCAACGGCCAATCATCAAATTGGCCTCTGAAATAATTAAAATATCCTTCACTCCTATCCCGAACCAACTTTTGAATTAGTTCCTTGTACAAGTAAAAGATATGCCAATTATCAATTTTTCCATGCACTAGGTCCCGATTGATCATCTCAACAGTTTGAGCAACTTGGTCAAATGCAACATCTGAATCAGTATTCGGGTAATAAACTAGTTTCTCAATATGATAATGGTCAAAATCACCATATTGCGCTAAATTAGTTAACGCAATTTGACTGTCGCCTGTTTCTCGTAAATCCGGTTTCACAACAATTTTAATTTCAGCCTCAGTGAAGAGCGGAATATCCTTTAATCGCGTCTGAACCTCATCATATATTTCTCTAGTCATCCATCTTTACAAACATGCTGACGTTCTGAAGACGATAAGTCATTGTCTCCTCAGATACCGCCAATTCTTGAGAAATAATTTTAGTCACTTCAGCAATTTGCTGTTTTGTTAACCCAGCATCGTCTAACCCCAACTGGGTAATTGCTTCCTTCACTAATTTCACCAATAACCTTCTTGGCATTAATAAAGTCGCTGCGAAGTTATTCGCCGCCATCTCATTGCTCTTCTCTAAGACACTTTCATAAGAGCCGAGAGCAGTTGAACGTAGTGAAATCCCATGATGACCTAAAACATCATGACCAATTTCATGGGCGATTGTAAACCGCTTGCGTGTGGCAGGATGATTTTGATTAATCCTAATTGTCTGATTAGTTTCGTCAAATTCCCCAGAATGGTTATCTGGTAAGTGAACATAATTGAGTTTAATACCCAGTAATTCCGCAATTTTTTTTAAATCAATGTACGGAGAAGAGGGAAGCAATAATAATTGACCAAAGCCATCAGCATTTTCACCAAACTGATTGATAAAATCAGATGAATATATTTCTTTAAGTTTCATGACCAGCTTCGACTCCTTAGCATTCAATATAGCACACGCAAGTTACCAGGCCTAAACAAAATATCCCGTACTAAACGACCATCAATTCACTTAAAAAAGAAACAACTAATCCCTAAAGCAACTAAGGTAACGGCCGCACCAAATACACTTCACGACAGAACCCTTTCATGCCGTTAAAGACCCGTTGGGCGCGGGACTGCTTGCTGCACAGGCCAAAGACCGTGGGCCCCGTGCCACTCATTTGCGCGGCATCGGCGCCGAACTTCATCATCTGTTGCTTCAACTGCGTGATTTCGGGGTAACGGTGCGCTGTGAGCGGTTCCAATGCATTGCCCATAACGGCACACATCCCATCAATGTCCTGGTCCCGGACGGCTCGCAGTAGCGCTTCAATGTCTGGGTGTTCCAGGTTGTCGTAGCGAATCTGCTGCAGAATCGTCGGCGTGGAAACACTCACCTTGGGCTTGGCCAAAACGACCCAGGCTGCCGGTAACTTCGACAGCGGTGTGATGCGCTCGCCCCGCCCGCGAACGTGGGCCGTCCGTCCGTAAACGCAGTACGGCACGTCCGAGTCAATCTGGAGGCCCAGCTCGGCCAGTTCCTGCCAGCTCAGGCCCAACGACCAGGCCTGATTCAGTCCCCGTAGGACCGCGGCGGCATCCGATGATCCACCACCTAAACCGGCCGCTACTGGAATATTTTTCTTGATGCGGATATTGACCCCCTCATCAATGTGGTAGTTTGTTTGCAGCAAATGAGCGGCCTGAAAGGCTAGGTTCCGCTGATCATTTGGCAAAAAGCCGCTGTCCGAGGCGACCCGGATGCGTTTGTGTTTGGTTAACGTTTGAATTTCGACATAGTCGGCCAAGTCCACGGACGTCATGACCATGTTCCACTCCTCCGCCCCATCCTGATGGTGGTACGGGGTGTCGAGCCCGAGGTTTATCTTAGCTGGCGCCTTTTCAATCAGTTGCATGTGCTCACCTGAATTCTACTAGGTAGGTTGCCTACCGTTCTCGTAATTCTAATTAAGCCTATTATACTATGGTTTTAGCCAAAATAAAAAGAGTGTGTCAAAAGCCAAGTAGTTAGCGGGATTAAGCGCCACTACCGGCCTTGACACACCCTTTTCGGTCAGATCAGTCTGAAAAATTTAGACAAAATAAAAAGGCCTAATTGGCCCAATTATTGTTCATCAAAGTCAACTTCGATGTTTTTAGTTAAAATATCGGTATAGCTGTATGAAACCCGTTCGAACGAATTTTCGTTTTGGTCTAAATCCACCACGAAAACGGCTGGATAGGTTTCCCGAAGAATTCCATGCCGCTCTGTCGTTTTCTTACGACCGGCCTGGGCAATCACCATCAACTTTTCGCCGATACGATCGTCCAGTTTGTTCTTAATGTTCGCTAAACTTGTTGGCATGCACTTCACCTCTGTGAAACAATTATAGCACCGTTTCACAGAAATTGCAAATTATACCACAACAGCCGTCAAACCGCAAGAATCCACAGTTGGTAAGGGTTACATAAGCCCTTCATTGTGGAAAGCGTTCGTCAATTCAATGAAATTCACTAGCGTTAAGCGTTCTGGCCGTAGCTGACGCGAAATTCCGGTTTGATTTAAGACAACTTCAATTCGTTCGCGCACTTCCGGTTGCTTGCCGAAGATACCTTGCAAATTGTTCCACAAAGATTTCCGCCGGTGCGCGAAGCATCCCTTAACAAAACTAAACAGGGCTTTGTCTTCGTACGGATTAACTGGTAACGACTCCCGCGGCGTTAAGCGAATGATGGCGGAGTCAACGTTCGGTTGCGGAATGAAGGCCGTGCGCGGCACGCTGAAGGCAACCTCGACGTGGGCCCGGTACTGCATGACCACGGACAAGGACCCGTAAGCCTTCGTCCCTGGTTCTGCCACCAGACGGTCGGCCACTTCGGCCTGCATCATGACCACGATGGCATCGAAATCAACCGTGCTTTGGAGCACCCCCATCAGGATGGGCGTCGTGATGTAGTACGGCAGGTTGGCAACCAGCTTCAGGGGATGACCCGGTTCAAATTCAGACGCCACGACCTCGGGCAGGTTGGCCTTCAGGATATCCTGGTTGATGACCTTGACGTTGTCGTAATCCATCAGTGTTTCGTCCAGGACTGGTAACAGGTTTTCGTCGATTTCAAAGGCCACGACTTTGTGAGCCCGCTTGGCGATCTGTTCCGTCAAGGCACCGATCCCGGGACCAATTTCAATGACGTTGTCTTGCTCAGTCACATCCCCAGCGGCCACAATGTTCCGCAAGATGTTGAGGTCGGACAGGAAGTTCTGCCCCAGACTCTTCTTCGCAACCAGATGATACCGGTTCAGAATCGCCTTTGTCCGTGCTGGTGAACCAATTTCGGGTACTTCATTCATCATTATTTATCCTCCTTTGCGCGCACCTGCTTGAGGGCGGCCGCAAAATCAGCCGGCTGAATCCCAAACATCCGCAGTCGTTTCTCAAGCTGCTTCCCGTTCACGTAGCCAATTTGTAAAAGATCGCCCAGCTGCTCCCGGCGTTCCTTGGCGCCCGCGCCACCAATCAGGCCAGCGGCCATCAAGTCTTCGTGAGTGATCAGAGTTGGCGCAGCGGTCGTTTCCGTATAAACGTGGTCCAGAGCCGCCCGAATGGCTTCGGGACTGGCGTGCTCCACCCCTAACGAGCCACCGGCCTTGTCCGGACGCCCTTCCTTCTTGGGTAAGAAAGCATGCTTAGCATTGGGTACCGCCTCGGCCACAATCTTGCGAATCTTTTCCCCAGAAAAGTCTGGGTCGGTGAAAATAATAATGCCGCGTTGATCCGCTAATTTCTGAATCAAGGCTAACGTGTCCTCATCAATCGCGGAGCCGCGGGTCTCAATGGTATCGGCGTTGACGGCGCGGTTGATTTGTTTGGTATCATCTTTGCCCTCAACGACGAGGACCTCTTTAATCTTTTTCATTAATTTTGTAAAACTCCTCTGCGTTCTTAAACGTGGCGGCCGCAATTTCTTCCGGCGTGGTCTCGCGTTCCTTAGCAATGGCTTCCACCGTGTAGCGGGTGAAACCAGGCTCGTTCTGCTCGCCACGGTGAGGCTCCGGCGTCAGGTAAGGCGCGTCGGTCTCGACCATCATGACGTCCAGTGGCGTCGCGCGAACAGCGTCGTGGACCTCGTGGGCATTCTTGAAACTAGCAACGCCAGAATACGAGATGTGCATGCCCAAGTCAAGGAACTTCTTCAGCCATTCGGGGTCACCGTTAAAACTGTGCATGACGCCCCCAATTTCACTGATGTCGGCATCCTTGATGATTTGGTAGGTGTCTTCAAAAGCATCCCGGTTGTGCACGGCAATCGGCTTGCCCACTTCCTTGGCAATCGCAATCTGCCGAGCAAAGACCTTCCGCTGCACATCACGTGGCGACGTGTCCCAGTGATAGTCCAAGCCAATTTCACCCAGCGCGACGACCCGGTCATCGGCAAGCTGTTCTTCCAGCAACTTCTCAGCCGCGGCATCGTAGTTCTTGGAATCTTCAGGGTGCCAACCAACGGCGGCGTATAGCTGCGGATACTGATGGGCCAACTTGATGGCATCGGCGTTCAACTGCGTATTCGACCCGATATTGGTCATCTTGACCACACCCAAATCGGCGGCCCGCTTCAAGAAGCCAGGCACATCGTCGAGGAACTCTTCGCTGTTCAAATGTGTATGCGAATCAAAGATTTTCATCGTCATTCTCCTTTACTCTAATTTGATTGATTAAACGAACAAAACGCAGCCGGCGTCTCATCGATCCGCCGCCCACGTTTTGGTTATGGTTTTATTTTGTTCGTGTGACTTATTGTATGCCCTAGCTACTGGTGCCATACCGCTAACAAACTATCTGTAACATGCTGACAATACCATGTACCATTGTCAACACTGCATCAGCAGGCTGAGCCACAGTAAAGAATTAATCCATAACATCTAACGCCCACAAGTTATATGTGGTGTGCTGACCACACCATCTACCATTGCCAACATCTACGTCAGTGTGCTACGGGTCAACACCAGGTCAGCCGCAGGGCTGGTGAAAATGGGCCACGCGGTCAATGTTAGTGACCAGAGGCGGGCCAAAGTGACCAGCTGTGTCGATGGCCTTAGCTGAGTGATCTGCTCAGCTTAGCCCATCGGACCCGCTTCTCAGACTGAGCCACAGTAAAGAATTAATCCATAACATCTAGCGCCCACAAATTATATGTGGTGTGCTGACAATACCATCTGCCATTGCCAACATCTACGTCAGTGCGCTACGAGTTAACACCATGTCAGCCGCAGGGCTGGTGAGAATTGGCCACACGGTCAATGTTAGTGACCAGAGGCGGGCCAAAGTGACCAGCTGTGTCGATGGCCTTAGCTGAGCGATTTTCTCAGCTTAGCCCATGGGACAACCTTTGTGACCGCTTCTCAGGCACAAAGTTGAGGTGGAAGCCCGCCCTTTGGCTGGAACCGGCCCCACAGCAGGGCGCTTTGAGCCCGCCGTCGGGAACGGACACGACAGCGTCACGGCCCATTTTCACCAGCCCGGAGGCGCGGCAGAGAATTAACACAAGTCTAGCTGACGTCGGAACCGTTGACCATGGTGCTTGGCAGGGTCAATAACTCGACTTGCCCGTCATGCTCAGCGGACAACAACATCCCCTGACTGACTTCCCCACGCATCTTCCGCGGCTTCAAGTTGGCCACAATCACGACCTTCTTACCCACTAATTCTTGCGGTTCTGGATACCATTCGGCAATCCCAGATAAGATCTGGCGGTTACCTTGGTCCCCAGCATCCAGTTGGAACTTCAGTAGCTTGTCGGCCCCTTTAATGTGGTCGACAGCTTTGATTTCAGCGACCCGCAGTTCAATCTTTTCAAATTTATCGAAGCGAATCTCAGGCTTGTTCAGCGTCAGGTCTTCCGCAACGTCGGCCTTAGCGGCTTCTTGTTGGGCTTGGGCCTTCGCTGCCATGGCGGCCCGACCCTTGGTCTTTTCAGACTTAGTCATTTGGCCTTGGATGAAGTCAACTTCTTCTTGCACGTCGATCCGAGGGAAAATAGGGGTCCCCTTGGCAACGACCTGCTTACCAGCTGGTAAGTCGGCCAACTTGAGGTCGGTCATGGTCAGCGTGGCTGGGTCTAAGCCTAATTGGGCAAAGATTTCCTTTGGCGCATGGGTCATGACTGGGCTGATCAGCGTGGCAATGACCCGTAAGCTGGCAGCTAAGTGGGCCATAACAGCGGCTAAGTCATCAGCCTTGCTGTCGTCCTTGGCTAAGTTCCAAGGTTCCGTTTCGTCAATGTACTTGTTGGTCCGGGAAACCAGTTTCCAGATTTCAGCCAGGGCATCGGCGAAGTGCATCTTGTCCATTAAGTCATGGTAGTTGGTGATAACCGTTTCGGCCGTGGCTTCGAGGTCGTTATCAAAGGCCGTCACGCCTGCCTTGAATTCAGGCAGCTTGCCGTCTTCGTACTTGTTGATCATGGCAACGGTCCGGTTCAACAGGTTCCCCAGGTCATTGGCCAAGTCATAGTTCAAACGATCCACAAAGTCTTCGGGCGTAAAGGTCCCGTCGTTTCCGTAAGGCATGGCGCGCATCAGATAGTACCGCAGCGCATCCAAGCCGTACCGGTCAACCAAAGTTTCGGGGTAAATGACGTTCCCCTTAGACTTGGACATCTTGCCGTCCTTCATCAATAACCAGCCGTGCGCAAACAATTCGTCTGGGGTTTCGATGCCCAAGGCGTGCAGCACGATTGGCCAGTAAATGGAATGGAACCGAACAATTTCCTTACCCACCATTTGGACGTTGGCAGGCCAGAACTTCTTGAAGAGGCCTTCGTCATCGCTGGCGTAGCCTAAAGCGGTGATATAGTTGAGCAAGGCATCGATCCACACGTAAACCACGTGCTTGGGATTGCTCTTGACCGGCACACCCCAGGTGAAGGTCGTCCGGGAAACGGCGAGGTCTTCCAGGCCTGGCTTGATGAAGTTGTTGATCATTTCGGTCATCCGGGATTCTGGTTGGATGAAGTGCGGATGGCTGTGGTAGAAGTCTAACAGCCAGTCGGCGTACTTGCTCATCTTGAAGAAGTACGATTGTTCCTTAACCAGGGAAACTTCGTGGCCAGAAGGCGCCTTCCCACCGATAACCTTACCATTATCATCATGGTAGACTTCAGCGAGTTGCGTTTCGGTAAAGTATTCTTCGTCATCCTCGGAGTACCAGCCTTCGTATTCACCCAGGTAAATGTCGCCCTGCTTCAACAGGCGTTCGAAAACTTCCTGAACGGCGGCAACGTGTTCCTTGTCGGTCGTCCGGATAAATTTATCGTTAGAAATTTCCAACGTCTTCCAGAGTTCCTTGATGCCCTTAGCCATGCCATCCACGTATTCTTGTGGCGTTTGGCCTTGTGATTGGGCCTTGTCTTCGATCTTCAGACCATGTTCGTCGGTCCCCGTCAAGAAGAAAACGTCATAACCGTTGCTACGCTTGTAACGCGCAACCGTGTCACACGCAATCGTGGTGTAAGAGTTTCCGATATGTAACCGCCCAGATGGGTAGTAGATCGGTGTTGTAATGTAAAAACTTGGTTTGTCTGCCATAAAATAAAAGCCTTCCCTCGCTCTAAATTATTCCGTTATTATCGGGTTAAAATTCATGATAAATTCTAATCAAGTATAGCATAAACCCCGGTTTAGCCATAGCGCTAACCCAGGATTTTGTGGTGAAACTGGCCATTGAAAAAACAAAAGTACCCAACTGATTCACTCAGTTGCGTACCCGCTCGTTTCATTCGTCAATTTAAAATAGATCCAATTGTTGTGGCGCCAAATTTTGCCAGTGCAGGTCCAAGATTTCTTGGAGTCGCTGGGCATTGGGCGCGGCGTCACGGCCCGCGTTGTTGTTAAAGATCACACAGACGTTTTTGGCCTGCTGGTCTAGGCGCTTGACCATGGCCGCAAAGTCCTGTAGCTCCTCTTCCGAATAGTGATAGAGGGTGCGGGTCTTCCGCCAATTCTGGCCCTGATTGAACCAGCCCTCGGCGTTGCGACCGTGGAGCCGAACCATTGCCAGGTCAGGCGTCGTCACGGTCTCGTCTAGGGGAATGCCATCATTTAAGTTGTGGGGCTCATCGGTTGTCACATTGGTGAACCGCAGCGACTGTAGGTAGGCCAATACGTCTGCACGCATCTCGGGCGTCGCAAACCAACTGGGGCTCCGAAACTCCACGGCAACGGGCAAATTGCCCATCAACACGCGGACCTGCCGCAAGTACTCGATGTTCGCCGTCGTCCGGTTAAAGAACGGCGGAAACTGAAAGAGCACCGTTAATAATTTCTGATTTGTGACCAGTGGCTGAATCGCCGTGCGAAACTGATCAAAGGCCAGGTTCCGCTCGGTCTCAGGCAACGTTTCGTCCCGGTCGTGCCGGGTCATCACCTGATTGGCCTTCAAAATATATTGAAACCCATCCGGTACGGCCGCTTGCCATTTCTCAATCGTGCTCTGGCGAGGAATCCCGTAGAACGGCGTATCCAGCTCAACGACTGGAAAATGCCCCGCATACTCCGGTAACGTGACAGGCCGCGTATCGCCGCCAATTAACGCCGGATGCTCCGTCCAGGTGGTCAACCCAATGGTAATCATGCCAAACCACTCCTTACTTAAAACGTTCAAACTTCTTAATCAATTCGGCTTCAGGGGTAGTCAGGCGCCCGCTCAGCTGACTGATCAGGCGCTTCCCCGCAACCCGATCGTTGTAGCGAATCCCGGTCACACAAAGGTCGATCAGCGCAAAGAGCACCGTCACGAGAACCGCTTGGTTACGGGAAAAACTCGCCTCAAACAGCGTGACGATTTGCCCGCTAAAGGCCAACTGGAGAATCCCATAGATGACCAGCGTATCTGGAATCAGCTGGAGCACGTTTAACCAACGCAAACGCCTCACCAGCCCGTGTAGTTGATGGATTACTTCTTGATGCGTCATCGGCTTACCCCCGAACTTGGAGTTCATTGAAGAACTCAGTAGCGTCCGCCTGAACCATCGTGTAGTCAAAGCCTAAATCCAAGCGCTCTTGGTTGACCACGACCACCTTGGCCTGCTGATTGCGGTAATCTAGGAGCCCGGCAAACGGGTAAACCCGCATGGAGGTCCCGACAATCACGACCAAATCGGCCTGGCCCATCGCGGCAACTGACCGCTGAATATTCAGCTCGTTGAGGCCCTCGTCGTAAAGCACGACGTCCGGTCGTAACCAGCCACCGTCAGCGTCGTGGTGCGGGTCCTGCAAGTAATCTTGCCAGTCGACCTTCGCCCCGCAGAGCTGACAGTGAACCTGATACATGTTGCCGTGAAATTCCACCAAATGCTTAGTGTGCGCCACGTTGTACAGGTTATCAATGTTTTGTGTGATGACCATCGCCCGGTCCTGCTGGGTCAAGGCCGCCTGTTTTTCATGAATGACGTTGGGTTTGGCGTCTGGGTAGTACAGGTTTTGTTTCACATAATCATAAAAGACCTCTGGCTCCTGTACCAGGCAGGCGTGACTCAGGTAATACTCGGCGTTGCGGTGTCCCGTATACAGGCCGTTTTTCGACCGGTAATCCGGAATCCCCGACGGCGTCGAGACGCCTGCACCGGTTAGAAACACGATGTATTTGGCGTCATCAAAGGTTGCTTGCAAGCTCGCTTCCATCCCCATCATCCCTTCTTAATCCTTAACTTAGATGGACCTGTGCCGTTCCCGGCGGTGGGCTCAAGGTGCCCTGCTGTGGGGCACGGTTCCGGCCTGAGAAGCGGTCCTTCACCTCGCCTGAAAGCCTGGAAAACCACCAGTCTCTCAGGTCGTCCCGTGCTCTAGGCTGGAAAAGGACTCCAGCCAAGACCACCGACACAGCTGGTCGCCTTGTCCCACCTCTGGTCACTGACATGGTCCATCTAAGTTAACATTACTTCAGTTTATCAGTCTTATCGCAACTGCATTTATTTCAATACTCATTCTTCATGCCACAATGATTAACGTTTGCACGAAACAATCGAATCCTAAACAGATTTCGCTCTCATTGTATGCCGGTTTCATCTGATTGTCGCGGATCCTTTTCGTAAAGTTCAAATACATCTAGCTAAATGAGTCCAACTACTATCTGACAACTGACCATCAACCTCACACAAACACCATTCATCCTACTGTCGCGGGATACGCCAGTGTCAGCCGTGAGGGCGGGCAAAATGAGCCCAGCCGTGGGAGTTCTCTTGGCGGCCGTGCCGCCTAGAGAACTGGTATCTTTGAGACTCGCTCTTGGAGGCTCAAAGTAAGTCCCAAGACCGCTTCTCAGGCTTGGGACGTCCGCCCCAGCGTTCCGGTCTCATTTTGCCCCCCCCGGTAAGGCGCACCCTAGCAACTACCGTAAGATGTATGGCATCTTGAGTTGCTTGAAGAGCTCTTCGACCGTCATGCTGTAAATCTTCGTGAAGTACTCTGGCGTATCGTCCTTAGGTGCTGGTGCTGGGAGCACGAACGCGTTTTGCTCGTCGGCGTGATTGAAACCAACGTAGCCACGGCGTTGCGTGGTCTTTTCGTGCATGTCTGAGTGGTACAGCTCAAAGATTTGCTTGACCTGTAAGCTTAATTGTCGCTTGGACAAGACACTGGTCAACGTTGTGAACTCAGTGTTGTGCAGGGCTGGTAAGTTCCAGGCTTCCAGTTGGGCATCGAAGGCCTTGAATAGTTTGACCACGTTCCGGCGCAGACTAAATGGCGAGTCGACTGGCTTTTCCGTGATAACTTTATACAACTTTTGTGCGGCGGCGAAACTGATCGGATAGTCCTTGGTGAACTGTGCCATCAGGTCTTGGTCGTCGGTCCCGAAGAAGACCAACGCATCCAGCAAGGTCAACGTCCGCAACGTCATTTCATCATCAACTGGGTTAGGTTCTGGCTTAATGGTTGCCGTGACCCCTTTCAAGTATAAATCCTTGATGTTGTCGTCGATTAAATGGTGCTTGCGCTGTTCACTGACCACGACTTCGTGGCTGACGATATCATAGAGCTCGGTGCCCATGATCATCAGTTGTTCGTCGAGTTGGGGTTGACCGGTCGTCAAGGAGAAGAAGACTTGCGGGAACCCGGATAGAATCATTAACAAATGGAGCAGTTCATGTGAGGCCGTGTAGTTTGGCGCGGTCAAATCGGCCACTTGAATGGCAATATCCTTGCCCATTTGCATCTGTTGGGCCTGGTCATGCCGGACGAAACCGGCTTGCAGTTCCCCAATAAATTGGACTTCAACCTTACCTGGATAGATAGCGTTAACTTGATCTAACAGGCTTTGAACCTCTTTATTTAATTTGACATCTTTTGCTTGCATACTGTTTGTTTTCACCTATTCCTTTAAATTTGCTTGACGAACGGCGGTTAGGGCCGCTTGGGCCTGCGCCATAGTTGGCTGGGTGATGGTCGCTAAACGGTGCATCACCTCAGGTAGCTCCGCGGGGGTCGCCCCGACGGATAGGGCCAACGACTTGCGTTGCAAGGACATGTGACCGCGTTGAATGCCATCGGTCACTAAGGCCCGCAATGCCGCCACGTTCTGGGCGAGTCCGACTGCCGCGGTGATGCCCATGAGTTCACGAGCACTCGTCACGTGCGCAATCTGTTGGTTCACCTTGACCAGCGGCAACACGCGCGTTGCGCCGCCCACAAAGCCTAAGGCCAAGGGAAGCGTCAACTCGCCGCGTAATTTGCCATCAACGATTGACCATTGGCTGAGCCCCTGATACTGACCATTACGGCTAGCATAGGCGTGAACGCCGCTCTCAACGGCCCGCCAGTCGTTACCCATGGCCAGGACGACGGCATCGATACCGTTCATGATGCCCTTGTTGTGGGTCACGGCGCGGTACGGATCGACCTGAGCCAGGTCACTGGCCTCAACGATGCGTTGGGCCACTGCAGCCCCGGCAATCGTGGACGTTTTCAGTTGGTCGACTGGTACCTCGCAGGTCGCGGTCACCAGGCTGTGCGTCGCGTAATTACTGAGAATACTCATTAAAATATCCTCGTCGCGATGGGCCTTGATGTCCGCCGCCACGGCTTCCGTCATGGTATTGACCAGGTTTGCTCCCATGGCCTCCCCCACGTCAATGAAGACGTCCAACAATACCCAATCAGGCGGGAGCTGGCGAATCCGCAGACTGCTAGCGCCACCCCCGTGGGTAATCAGGCTGGGGTGCGCCGCATCGGCAACGTTAAGGAGTCGCTTGCGGTTAGCCGTCAACCATTTCACTAAATCACTGGCATCAATGACGTGACTGAAAACGATTTGTCCCATCAATTCTCGCTGGGTAACCTGGGTACTGATTCCCGTTGGGCTGGCCAATAGCCGGCCACCATTGCTCGCTGCCGCGATGACTGAGGGTTCCTCGGTCACCATTGGCACCGTCACCGGGCGGCCATCGACGGTCAGGTTCACGGCCACCCCCTCGGGCAGACCGTACGTCGTGAGATAATTTTCAATTAAATTCTCGTCGGTCGCCTGTCGGTGGGCGGTCAGCTCAACTAACTGGTCGACCGTCAAATGGCTTTGGCTGGCAATTTGGTCCCGGCGCGCCTCATAGGGTAGCCGGTAAAATGGTGGTTGGCTCATTGATGTCCCTCCTAACGTTGACTCAGGTACTCGGAGATGATGCCTTCCCGGACGCCACTTTCAGAGAAAATGACCCGGTCAGAATCCAGCATTTGGAGCAGCGTGACCAGGGGCAACATCCCCCCGATAATAATATCAGCCCGCTCCGTCTCTAGGCCAGAGATTCGCTTGCGTTCCCGCAAAGGCACGCGCAGTAACCGTTCAAACGTCTTCATGACTTGACCCGTGGTGAGTCGATACCCGTGAATATTTTCGACGTGCAAAATCTTTTGCTGCTGGCGGTTCATCCGGGCTAGTGTCCGGTTGGCACCACCCAGGAGCACCAGTGGCAGGTGTTTGGCATCATTGAGCCACCAAATATCTTGGAGCCGTTCCCGGAGGAAAACCTGGGCGGAGAACAAGTCTACCGCCGTAACCCGGTCATCGAGCCGAAATTGTTCCGACAGGTTAACAGCACCAAACGGCACGCTAATCAGGTTAGCATCGCGGCCATCCTTGACGTGAACCAGTTCACAGCTGGCCCCACCGGTATCCAGCAACAGACAATCCTTAATTTTTAACCGGTTGACCGCGCCCAGGTAGTCGTAGTAGGCTTCCTGGTCCCCGGACAACACTTCTAATTCAATGTTTGTGGCCGCCGCGACGCGTTTCAAGAATTCGTCGCGGTTGCGGGCTTGGCGCACGGCCGCTGTCGCAATTCCCCTAACAATTAAATGGGGTAATTGCTCATAGTACGGTCGAAACGACTTCAACGCCGCAATCGTGCGGTCCATCGCCTTCGGTTGGAGGATCTTTTCGGGACCCATCCCCTCTGACAAACGGCTGTCAGCCTTGATGCGGTTGACTTCGCGGTACGTACCGTCGTCATGCAGTTCGTTAACGGCCATCCGGACCGAGTTAGAGCCCAAATCAACAATGGCTAAGTTTTGCATTGTTCATCCCCCGTTTCAATCTAACCGAAGTAATCGATGCCAATCGCGTGCCGAACTTCACGTAAGGTCTGAGCGGCAACTTGGTTAGCCTTTTCGCTCCCCTGCTTGAGGATGTCGTAAACGGCGCCCTCATCAGCTGCGAAGGCTTCACGGCGTTCGCGGATTGGTTGTAATTTGGCTTGTAAGACTTCGTTCAGGTACCGCTTGATCTTCACGTCACCCAGGCCACCGTGTTGGTATTGGGCCTTTAATTCTTCAACGTGTTCATGGTCGTCGGCAAAAATGTCGAGGTAAGTGAACACAGTGTTGCCTTCGATATGGCCAGGATCTTCGATGTGAATGTGTTCTGGGTCCGTGTACATGGACATGATTTTCTTTTGAATCTCATCGGCGCTGTCGCCCAGGTAAATGGCGTTGTCGAGGGACTTGCTCATCTTGGCGTTGCCATCCAAGCCAGGGATCCGGCCTTGGCCCTTAGGTGGGAAGTAGCCTTCAGGTTCGACTAGAATCTCTTGTTGGTAGATATTGTTGAAGCTCCGCACAATTTCGCGGGTTTGTTCCAACATGGGTTCTTGGTCTTCCCCAACAGGAACCGTGTCGGCCTTGAACGCCGTGATATCAGCGGCTTGGCTAACTGGGTAAATGAAGAAACCAGCCGGCACACTTTCACCAAAGGCCTTTTGCTTAATTTCCGTCTTAACGGTTGGGTTCCGGTTCAAACGGGAAACGGAAACCAGGTTCAAGTAAGCCATGGTCAGCTCGTTCAAGGCAGGAATCTGGGATTGCACCAGAATCGTGGACTTGGCAGGGTCGATACCCACGGCCAGGTAGTCCAAAGCAACTTGTAACAAACTGTGGCGAATTTTTTCGGGATCTCGGGCGTTGTCGGTCAGGGCCTGCATGTCCGCAATCATGATATAAGTGTCGTAATCACCGGTGTTTTGCAAAGCGACCCGGTTCTTCAATGACCCCACGTAATGCCCAATATGTAGCTTACCTGTTGGTCGGTCTCCAGTTAAAATAACGTGTTTTTTACTCATTTTGTTCTTCCTTTCTGAAAAAGCGCCCTACTGGCCAATTGCCAATAGGACGCTCGTGCGCGGTACCACCTAATTTGTGGTCGTTGGGACCACCACTCTCGTCAATAACGGCGACACCGCGATAATTAATTATCGATTAAATGAAACTTGCTTGACCCATTTGGGCCGTAAAACCGTTTCAGCACGAGCGGTTTTTCTCTAATATTGGCCTACTTTTATCAAGTTCTATTTCCTTATTTTAGAGGTTTTTTCGGGTAAAGTAAACTGGTAACTTCCACAAAGATTTTTATACTGAAAGCGTTGGCGATTACGCCCCCACTTGGGCTGACTTACGTGAATTATTTGTCCCAGCTTACACGCCAAAACAATTCCTGATAACTTAAAAATCACCACCAGCATTTAACCGCCGATGATGATTTCAAAATTCAAATTAGCTAGTCTTGCGTGGCAATCAGCCGACCGGTCACGCCACCTTGACGCAACGTTTCCAGCCCCTCATCAATTTTACTGAAGTCGATGGTCGACAACGTTGGCTTGACCTGGCCTTTGGACAGCGCGTCGTAGCAAAAGGCAATGTCTGAGCTGTCACCGCCCATGCTACCGACGACCTGAGCGCGTTTCATAATCAAATCCCAGGTGCTGATGGTTGAATGGAGAATCCCCATCCCCACCACGACGACCTTGCCACCGGGTGCGACAACGGACAGGGCGTGACTCGTGGTGCTGTCGAAGCCTGCGAAGTCAACGATAAGGTCTGGTGCGATATCTTTCATCTCACTAACATCGTCGAAGATGCCCTTGCAGCCCATCGCCTCAGCCATCTTCTTAGCGGCTGGCTTCGGGTCAGCAGCATAGACGTCACAACCCGCCGCAATCGCGAGCTGGGCACCGAAGTCACCGATGCCACCAATGCCAACGATACCAACCTTCATCCCCGCCTTCGCACCACCGACGCCAAAGATAGCTCGGTGAGACGTCATGCCGGCATCAGTTGCCGCGGCACCATCGATAAAGGACACATTGTCGGGTAACGGAATCAGCTCGGTTTGCGGAACAACAAGTTTGTTGGCGTAAGCCCCGTCAACGACCCCGCCGATTGAGACTTGCGTGTCCGGATCAATGGGGCAAACCCCAACCCGGTCACCTGGTTTAAATTTAGTCACACCCGTGCCGACGGATGCAATCACGCCCGCACACTCGTGACCCAAAATAACTGGCGGCTGAATTAAATCCATCCACCCGGGGTCATCAATGATGGTCACGTCAGTATGACACAACCCCGAAGCCTTGATGTCAATCACAACTTGCCCAGCCGCCGCAACAGGATCAGCGACCTCAACCAATTGCAGTGGTTCATGCGTCTTCGTAAATTGCCAGCCTTGCATTCAAATCATCCTTTCCAATCTCAGAGAAACGACAACAATGCTTATGTACCACAAAATGTAAAACTAATGGAACAAGATAATCGTATCATAAAAGCGCTTACATAGTAAGGATAACTTATAATCCAGGAAATTGACAAGCCAGTAAATAAATTGCAAAAACACAAAGTGTCAGCCCAATCCCACTCCGATTATCGCCATCCCCCGCCACCGTCAGCCCTGCAGGGTGTTTCAAAATAGGCTCAGCCGTGGGATTTCCTGAGGGTACCTCAGGAAATGGTGACTTTGAGACTCGACCTTTGAGGCTCAAAGCAAGTCCCGAGACCGCTTCACAGGCTCGGGGCGTCCTCCCAAACACATCCACCTGGAGGAGAACAAAGTATCAGCCAAATCCCACTCCGATGTCGCCAATCTCCGCCACCGTCAGCCGCAGGGCGGGGCTAAATAGACTCAGCCGTGGAAATTCTCTTAGTGGCGGGCTTAGCCACTTAGAGAATTGGTGACTTTGAGACTCGCCTTTCGAGGCTCAAAGCAAGACCGGAGACCGACCTTTGGCTCCGGTCGTCCGCCCACACCCCCCACTGTCAGCCGAAAAAAGATAAAGCGTCAGCCCAATTCCACTCCGATTGCCGCCAACCTCCACCACCGTCAGCCCTGCAGGGTGGTTCAAAATAGGCTCAGCCGCGGGATTTCCTGAGGGAACCTCAGGAAATGGTGACTTTGAGACTCGACCTTTGAGGCTCAAAGCAAGTCCCGAGACCGCTCCTCAGGCTCGAGGCATCCTCCCCACAGCGTTCCGGCCTATTTTGAACCACCCGGAAGGGCGAAACCAAAGACCAAAAGAAAAAAGGCGACAATCGAAGTGGGATTGATTGACACGGCCGGGGAATATGACTAAACTTGTTAGGCACTTTAGCCTAGCAAAAGGAGGCGGTCAGTTTGACCACCAGCGAAGAAGCACAGGAACAACAGCGCGTCGACCGCGTGGCAAATGAAATTGGTAAGCGCATCGCGAAGACCGATGCGGATTACAACGCCGCGCACCAAGAATTGCGCAACGTCCTGCAGAATTATAGTGAAAACACCTCGGTCAACTGGTTTGAAGTCGATGACCGAATCGAAACCAGTGCTGAACTGCAACAGCAACGGGCGCTGGTCTCCCGGCTGACTGAAAACCAAAACATTATTCAAGACCAATTGGATACCTTTAAGGAACTCCAGAAGTCCCCTTACTTTGGTCGCATTGACATCCAGGATCCGGGCGAAACGCAGTCCGAATCCCTCTACATTGGGACCGCCTCGTTTGTCGACGATGACCAGAACTTCTTGGTCTACGACTGGCGCGCGCCCATTTCCAGTATCTACTACAACGGGGTGTTGGGGAAGGTCGCCTACAGCACGCCAGCCGGCGACCAACAGACCGACCTCTTAAAGAAACGGCAATTTTTGATTCAAAATGGTCAAATCGAGAGCATGTTCGACACCAACGAGACCGTGGGTGACGAGATGCTTCAGCATGCCTTGGGCGAGCAAAACGACGCCACCATGCAAAACATCGTGGCGACCATTCAGCGAGAACAAAACGACATCATCCGCGATACCAAGAGCGACCTCCTGGTGGTCCAAGGGGTGGCGGGTTCCGGCAAGACGTCCGCCATTTTACAGCGAATCGCCTTCTTGCTGTACCACAGCCGGCGCGACTTAGAGGCTGACCAGATTGTGCTGTTCTCGCCTAACCGTCTGTTCAGTCACTACATCAGCGACGTGCTCCCCAGCCTGGGTGAGCGGAACATGCGGCAGGTCACGTTGGCAGAATTTCTGACGCAACGGTTCCAGGGACTCAACGTGCAAACGCAATTTGAACGCTACGAAGCCGACCAGGAAACACCGGTCAACCTGCCCCTACGCAATTTCCGGGAGAGCGCGGCCATGATGACGGCGGTCAAGGACTACTGTTACCAGTGTTCGCCCGCCGATTTGAAATTCACGGACATTCGCTTCAAGAGTCGCGTTTTCTTCAGTAAGGAAGAAATTCGCGATATTTACAGCCAATTCCCAGACGCCACGGCGCCGGCCGACCGCCTACTCCGGACGAAGAACGCCCTGGAAAAGCGGCTCAAGCACCGCATTGCCGATGAGGCCAAGGAAGACTGGGTCCGCGATACCATCGACCAACTCAGCGATGAAGATTACCACAATCTGTTGGGTGAAAAGCACCTCGGCCAATTCGAACAGTTGGACGATGAAATTGACTTTATTGCCCGCCAA
The DNA here is from genome assembly GCF_044053135.1 of Levilactobacillus sp. FUA 3915. Classification (NCBI taxonomy): domain Bacteria; kingdom Bacillati; phylum Bacillota; class Bacilli; order Lactobacillales; family Lactobacillaceae; genus Levilactobacillus; species Levilactobacillus sp. FUA 3915. The sequence goes on from NZ_CP168704.1 coordinate 528,259, forward strand.
ATTGTTCGGCGGCGCTTGCGCTCGGTCGACGATGCCATTTACAACGGCTACTTTTTGGACGCCTACAGCCAGTACACGGCGTTTCTGGAGCAATGTCCGCTACCGGACGACGTTTCCGCTGCCGACTGGCAAACGGTCGTCGATGCCTACCAGCACGACATCGAATTTCACCGGCTGGCGCTGACCGATGCGGCACCGTTGCTTTACCTGCGGGACATTCTCGCGGGTGGCGGGGCCAACCACCGGATGCAACACCTGTTTGTCGATGAGATGCAGGATTATTCGATGGCCCAACTGATTTACCTGCAACACGCCTTCCCACGGGCCAAGCTCACCCTGTTGGGCGATAGTGAACAGGCCCTGTTCAAGGCCGTGGAAGCACCGGAAGCCATTTTGAAAAAGTTGGACGCCGCGTTGAACGTCAAGCGGTCTCGACTGATCACGTTGCGGCGGTCCTACCGTTCAACGCTGCCCATCACCACGTTTGCCAAGGCGCTCCTGCCCGATGGTGACCAGATTGAGGCCTTCAACCGGCCGGGCGACCTGCCGAAGGTCATCATTCGTTACGATGCCGCGGCGGCCTTCAAGGCATTGGCCCACGAGCTGAAATTAGAGCTCGCGACCAACGGCACCGTAGCCATTTTGACCAAGAGCACGGCGGAGGCCAAGTACGTTTACCAGGAGCTTCACCGCGACTTCGATATCACGCGGCTGACGGACACCGACCGTTCCCTGCCGAAGGGCATCGTCGTCCTGCCAATCTACTTGGCTAAGGGCCTCGAGTTCGACAGTGTCATCGCCTACAACGTGTCCGCGGAGAACTATCCCGATGAACAGCTGACCGGGACGCTCTATACGATTGCGTCGCGGGCCATGCACCATCTGACCCTGCTGTGCATCGGCGCGGCCTCCCCGCTGATTGCCTCCAACAAGATTCCCGCGTCAGACCTAACGATCGAACACGAATTTCAAAATTAACTGAAATTAAAAAGTCTCACCAGCAGAAATTGTTGGTGAGACTTTATTTTTACCTATGATAAGCCGGCTGGTGCCTTCATCGTGGCGAAGGTCGCCTTGCGAACATAATTTTTATACCCCTTGTAGAAGTGCAATTGTTGCTTGGTCACCTTGACCTTGTACGTCATGCGCTGACCATCAAACTGGACCTGACTGCCCTTAGGTGAATACTGAATGCCGGATAACCGGTAAACATGTTTGCCTAAGGATTGGTATTTCAGTTTTTTCAAGCCATACCCGGGCAGCCGGTAGTAGCGTTCGCTGGTGCTGTCATAGCCAAATAGATTCCCCGTACTCTTTGACTTGCTGTAGGTGATGTAGGCCTTGTTGTCGTCCTTACCGTTGTAAAACCAGGTGTGGCGCAAAACCTTGGGCGTCCCCGCGTGCCACGTCGCCGCTTGGGCTGACGACACGTTGTTTGCCGTTAAGCCGAGGGTGACGGCTGCCAATCCGATTAAAAAATAGGGTTTCTTCATGATTATTCCTCCCGTGAAATGTTCCGCGCTGCGTCTAGCTTTCTCTAAATTTACGCGTTCCCCCCCGATAAAGCAAGTCTTTCACTGGACTGGGGGTTTCTATGGCTGGTTTCTTTGTCGTTCCCGGCGGTGGGCTCAAGTCGGCCTGCTATGGGGTCGGTTCCAGACTGAGAAGCGGTCTTCCACCTCGCCTTGAAACCTCACTAAAAAGCGTGAGTTTCCAAGGTCGTCCCGTGGTCTAAGGCTGAGCAAATCACTCAGCCAAGACCACCGACACAGCAGGGAACCTTGATCCACCTCTGGTCACTCAGACTGGCCGTAGAACCCCCAATCCAGCAAACTGGCTTTTACGCGACCTTGTATTCTGATTGGGTTGCTCAGCCTTGTTAATTGACTGGCATTCATGGCAATATTGCCGCCATCTTGGCTCGCTTAACCCTAAAAAGGCCCTGCTAAATTCTTCGCGAATTTGGCAGGGCCTTTAACGAACTTATTCAACTATCCTGTTAGACCGCCCGTTCCAGCTGACCCTCTGGCATATGTTTCAATGCCTGTTTCAATAACAAGGGGGCGATGACGGTGGCTAAAATAATGACCAGAATCATGGCGGAGTAGTCGCTACCACCGAGTAGACCGGCTTGATGGCCAATCTGAGCGGTGATCAACCCCATTTCGCCCCGGGCAATCATGCCGGTGCCAATCACGGTACTGCTGCCCTTGCTAAACCCGCTCATCCGGGCACCCAAGCCACAACCAATTAACTTGGTTACACAAGCCAGCACTGTTAAGATTGCGATGATGCCTAAGTTATCCGCTAAATGGTTTAGCGTCATATTTAACCCGACACTCACGAAGAAGACCGGAATGAAAATGGCATTACCCAATGGTTCCACGTGGTCAGCCAACACGGCGCGGTATGGCGTATGGGCCACCGCGATGCCGGCAAAAAAGGCGCCAATCGCCCCGCTCAGACCGACCAAATTAGCAATCCAAGCCATGCCTAAGCAGATGACCATCGACATGATGGTCACACTGGAAGCCATCACCAGGCGTTCGCTCAAATGCATTAAGTATGGGGCCACCCATTTGACCAGGATGTACGTGCCGCCAAAGAACGCGACCTGTTCCACCAAGACCAAGGCCAGCGCTGGCTGACTCCCGGCCGTCTCGATGCCCTGACTCGCCAACAGGCTGATCATTAAGGACAGAAGCACCACGCCAATAATGTCGTCGGCCACGGCCGCCCCCAGAATCGTGGCGCCCTCCCGCGTCGTCAGGGCGTGATATTCCTTCAACACCGCGACCGAAATGGAAACGGACGTGGCGGAGAAAATCACCCCGATAAAGAGGGATTCCAACGGTGTAAAGCCCCACCACCAAGACGTCAGCCCCATTAGTGTCACCGGAAAAATGACGCCAGAGGTTGCCACCACAATGGCCGGGCGCAGATATTTCATCAGTAACTGCAGATTGCTCTCCAGCCCCCCGAGAAACATCAAAATTACCACCCCGATATCGGCAAATAAACTAACTAAGCTGTTGAGCTGTACCCAGTTTAGCAATGCCGGTCCGACGATGATACCTACTAGCAACTCCCCGATAACTGCTGGAACGCCCAGGCGGTTCGCTAAGTTTCCCGCCAGCGTCGTCAGTACCAGGATTAAACACAACGTTCCTAGAAATGCCACGCGGATCCCTCCTTCAATAAAATTTAATAAATTCTATCATACGCCACATTTGGGCAACACAAAAGCACCACCGGAAACTTTTTGGTGGTGCTTGCGTAAGCTATGCCTGATGTTGTGGCCGGCAAGACCAGCCTAAAACCAGCAATCCCCACAAAATAGCTAGCCCCTCCGCCGTCAAATCCACAGCGGATTGCCGCGGATAAGTCAGTAGCCAACTCGTCGCGGGCAGCAACAAAAACCAACTAAATAGAAAACTGCACACGCGCTTTTCTCGTTCTAACCCCCACATTAGCCAGTCCCCCTCTTGGAATTGCCGCCAGTGTACCACGCTCACGAAAGGGTAGTGGCCACTAACCATTCAGTTACTTGGGTAACCGCGCAATCTGAAAATGGATTTGGCAGTTCGTTCCCGGCGGCGGATTCAAGCTGCCCTGCTGTGGGGACCGACCGGTGGCGGCCTAAGAGACGGTCCGCCGCCTCGCCTTTGAGCCCAAGAACCGGTCTCAAAGGTCGTCCCGTGGTCTAAACTGAGAAAACCGCTCAGTTAAGACCACCGACACAGCCGGTCAACTTGATCCATCTCTGGTCATTGACACTGGACAACTATTTTCTAAATGATTACTTCAACTGCTGAACAGCTAATCCCAAGTCAACCACAAAAAGGCCCAACCACTTCACAACAACAGAAGTAATTGAACCAATATTTTTATGACAACTCAAATAAACTAGGCATGTCGTAGAGAAGTAACCAGAGGCAAAACCAGAAACCTAGTAAGTAGCCTAACTTAGGTGATGATTACCCAAATAGCCAAAGCCAACAACTCAGACCGGCTGCTCACAATTCAGCGGGCTAAACCCGTGTCAGCCGCAGGGCTGGGAAAACTGGGCCGGTCGTGGGAGTGACCAGAGGCGCGCCAAGGCGCCCGGCTGTGTCGGTGACCTTGGCTGGCGTTTTTTGCCAGCCTAGTTCACGGGACAACCTTTGAGACCGTTTCCCAGGCTCAAAGTTGAGGCGGAAGCCCGCCCTTCGGCTAAAACCGGCCCCACAGCAGGGCACCTTGAGCGCGCCGCCGGGAACGGACGCGACCAGACCCAGTTTTCACCAGCCCGGAGGCGCTGCAAAACACCCATTTTCCCCGCTTAATTGAAGTAAGTGAGGTCTGAAGCTAGCGTTGGATAAGCCGTGATCATCCGGTTGATATCCGCCGTAGTCATGTGGTTTTGAATCACAAAATCCAGGTAGTTAATCACCTGCTCGGCCTCGCTGCTAAGAATCGTCGCGCCCACAATGTCACCGCTAATCTGATTGACCACGACTTTGATCCGCGCCGCCGGGTCCTGAATCCGCTGGTAACTGTACCAGTGCGTCAAATCCAGGCCCGTGACGTGATACTTGTCGGGTGCCGTCGCCGCTTCAGCGGTCGTGACACCCACCTGGGCCAGTTGCGTTTTGCCGTAAACGACGGACGGAATCGCCGGGTAGACGATAGCCGCCGCATCCCCCGTTGCCAGGGTATCCGCCAGGTACTGGCCTTCAAAGCCGGCAACCGGTGTCAACTTAGGTTGTGGCCGGTCGACCACGTCGCCGATGGCAAACACGTGGTGGTTGGTCGTCTGGAGCTGGCCATTGACCTTGATGCCGTGCCGACTGGTGACCACGTCAATTCGTTCCAGGTGCAGGTCCGCGATGACCGGCGTCCGGCCAGCCGTGGCAAAAACTAAGTCTGACGTCCAGCTCTCACCCGTAGACGTCGTGATGCGGTATTGGTCATCCGCTGGCGTTACCTCGGTGATGTCGGTGTTTAATTTAACATCGACCCCCTCAGCGGTTAACCGGGCCAATAAGTCCGTGACCAGGTCACCGTCGAAGGCCCGTAATGGCCGGTCGCTGTGATGCACCAGGTGGACGCGACTACCCGCAGCGTTCGCAATGGCTGCCAGCTCAACGCCGACAAACCCAGCGCCCATCAACGTGATGTCTGCCGGAAGATTGTCCAGGTCCAGGAAGTCATTGCTGGTCCGCAACCACTCCTGTCCCTTGATAGCGGGCAAATGGGGTTCTTGACCGGTCGCAATGATCCAGTTCGTCGCGGTCAGCTGGGTCTCCCCTACGGTCAGCGTGCCGTCGGCGTTAAAGCTGGCGGTGCCGTGAAAGTTAGCGATACCAGCGGACTGTAACCCGCCCTGGGTGCCACTTGGAATTTTGGCCGTGTATGCCCGCTTAGTGGCCATTAAGGCTGGCCAATCCAACTGGGGCACACTGGTGAGGCCGTGGCCCTGGAGCGCTTCACTGCGCCCCTGAGCTTCCACCGCGGCCATCAAAATCTTCTTCGGGTCACATCCCCGGTTGGGACAGGTGCCACCCCACAGGTCCTTTTCCACCACAGCAACGTTCAGCCCCCGCGCGTGTAACCCATAAGCTGCGGCTAGGCCACCGGGCCCGCCACCGATGATGACAACATCAAATTCTTGCATGTCAGACGCCTCCATTTCGTGTTGATTACGCTTCCGAGTTTAGCACGAAAATGAGTCAATCAGGCGTATTTTGCTCCGCGCCGGCACGCCGGTGAACGGCGAGGTAATTGCCGCCAATGTACAAGACGATGACGATACCGGTCACCAAATAAATGGGTCCCGCGGAAACCTTTTGAAAAGCAAACCCGTAAAACGCCGTCCCCAATGGCAGGGCCAGTTGCAACAGCGTGGAAAACGTTGAACCGACTCTTCCCAGTAATTTGGTGGGCACGGTCATCTGCATGTAGACCGACATCGGTGTGTTGACGAAGGCCAGAACACCCCCGATGATGAAGGAGATGCCAATCAGACTGGCAATCAGGATGAAGCTGGAGATGGGCACCAGGAAGAGCCCACCGATGACGCCAATCAGAACGCCCAATAGCATGGCTAATCGTAAGACGGCAACCAGCACATTTTTAAACCGGGGCAGCACCGACAGGACTAAATTGCCGACCAGGACCCCACCGGCAAAGGCGCTTAAGATCCAGCTCAAACGCGCATTGCCCAGGTGGCGGGTCTGGACGATGGCATACGGTAAGCCGACGTCAATCGAAGAAAATAAGAAATTCAGAAAAATGCCAATCGTCACGATGGTAAAGAGCGTAAAGTGGCGCCGAATGAAGACCAGGCCCACCTTAAATTGTTCCCACTGGGTCTTGTCCGTATCTGCCGTATCTTCGTCCGTGGCTTTTAACGGATGGAAGTGCATGCTTAGCGCAATCAGCCAGGTTAAGCTCTCGGCCACGATTTCAACTGCGACGATTCCCTCAAAGCCAATCCAGCCATACAACGCAGCGGCCAACACCGGCGAAATCAGCTGAATCCCCGCCGTTGCCGCCTGCTCAATCGTCGCGAGCGTTTTAATGTGCTCGTCGTTGACCAGCTCATGGATGGACGCGGTGTAGGTCGTCGAGGTGACCTTGTCTGCGCAGGCCAGGATGGTTAGCACGACAACCGCCAATGCCATGACGTTGCTGACGCGGTTTGCTAATAAGGCATAACCGACGAACGCCAGCAAAGCCACGCCTCGACTGGTCAGTAAGAGTGGCTTATGGCGCCGGCGATCCACTAAGTTGCCGACTGGCATGACTAACAGTAAGCCGACCAGTGGATAAATGATCGACCCCAAGCCAAAACTGATGGCAGAGTGGGTCGTATGTAACAGCATGAGTCCCAGGGCAAAGCTGAAGGTGTCACCACCAAGCGTCCCGATGATGTCGCTGCTAGCGGCCTTAACAATTTGAATGACCGACTGGCGATTCGTGATTTGAACGTCCATGGTGGTCCCTCCTAATGTAAATATTCTCATTATACTCTAATCATTTCTTAATTAAAATATTAATTGCTAGGTTGTCAAGTCAGCTTAATATCGAATACTTGAAACGACTTCTCCGCAAACGTGGTCCGACCCGCCATCGCCATTTCGTGATAAAATAACCCCTAGTAACTATTGAAGGGAGTACACGATGACATTCTATACTTATGGGTATCTAACCAATCATCACAACACCTGGCAATACGCCCGCATCGGCCTATTAATTGCCCTCTTGATTGTTTTCATTGGGTTGTTCGTTTACTACTTACGCCACCGGTGGAACGTTAAATATAAAGATATGAGTATTATTACCGGGACCCTGCTTTTACTCGTGCTGGGGTTTCAAATCAACAGTCTGGTCTCCCTACGGTCGGCAACCGAACAGACCGGTGAGATTACCAGTACCGTCACGACCGTCGCCAAGCAACTCCACGTAAAACCCGCGCAGTTGGCGGTCAACGCGACCAATACGAATACCAATTTATTGATCAAGGCCCCGCAAGGCTACTACCGGTTGGATTACAACGCCGATGGGTCCGCCTACGTTTTGGAAAAGGTCCAGTTACATCGGCCTAAAATCACACTTGTAAAGGAGTAAGCTATGTTCGTTTATTCAGACGTTTTTATTAAGCTGCTGGTTGGTTTTATTTTCATGACTCTCCTGATTAACTTTTCGGGGAAGGGTAATCTGGCCCCCACCTCCGCTATTGACCAAGTGCAGAACTATGTTTTAGGGGGAATCGTTGGTGGGGTCATCTATAACTCGGCCGTGACCTTAATCCAGTTCATTATGGTATTGCTGATTTGGTCACTGCTTATATTGGTCACCCGTTACCTCAAGATTCACGTCCGGGCCATTGGTAAATTCATTGACGGCGGCCCCATCACGGTGATTCGCAACGGTCAGTTACTCGTCCATAACTGTTTAAAGGCCAATCTATCCGCCAAGGAAATTGATTTCAAGCTCCGAACGGCGGGCGTTTACCAGATTGATGATGTTAAACGGGCTATCGTCGAGCAAAATGGGAGTCTGACCGTGCTTCGGCAGGGTGACGGCTCCATTCGCTATCCCGTCATCGTGGATGGCCAGATTGACTACGACGTTTTGGAATTGATGAGCCACGATGAAACCTGGCTTCTGGCGCAGCTGAAGCAACACGGCGTTCAGAACGTGCGGGACGTCTATATGGCTAAATACGAGAATCACCAGTTTGAGATTACCCGCTACGACGAAGCCTAAACCCTTTAGTAAATTTAACAGTCAACGTTTTGTCCTAAAAGTGGTACGCTAGACTAAAAGGTAAGGAGATGACCGGCATGGCCGCGGATCGTTTAAGTGAGTATTGGGATATTTATAATCGGCGCCTACAACGCGTCGGCCAACAACAGCGACGTAATCCCGTGCGAGCCGGGGAATTTCACCTGGTCGTGGACGCATTTATTTTTAATCCAGCCGGCGACGTGCTCTTACAAAAACGGTCGCCCAACAAGCTGAACTTTCCCGATTGCTGGGACTGCTCTGTTGGGGGTTCCGTGGTCGCTGGCGAAACCATTACAGCCGCCATGCACCGTGAAATGTCGGAGGAACTGGGACTCGATTTGCCGGTCACGCCGGCGGATAACTACTTACTCCAGCCCCATTCTCACTGGATCGAAGCCTGGTTCGCCTTTCAAACAGACCAACCAGCAAGCGCACTGACGATTCAAACGGAAGAACTCCAGCGAGTCGCCTACTTTGATCTGCCAACCGCCCATGAACACCTCAAACAAATTGGCTTCAACGCCTACACCCAGGAACTTCAACGCGCCTGGGCGCACATCCAGCAGCACAGTCAAATTAATTCGTGACATCAAAAAAGGTATGGCTTCGTCAACTGACGGCCATACCTTTTATTTCCCTACTCTTTGGCGTTGCTAGTGCTTATCTTGCTTAGTTGGCGTTTGCGAACGCCCTAGTCGCAGCGCTGCCAATAATGTTCCTAACCAAAGCAATGGTGTTACTGATTGTCGTCGCGGGACTCCCCCAGTCCGCAATGACTCGCGTGTGTCTTTAGGTGGTGATTCACCGCGCTGCCCGGTCGTTATCCCAGCAACCGGTTCCGGCGGATTTTTTGGTTTCATCGTCAGCCTCCCATAATTTTCAAAATTTTTGTCTTTCGCTACATCAGGTAATCATTGGATTTATATTCTGCTCAACACCTATCTTTTCAGTAATGCCTAACCCTTCTATTCTGCGTGTTACCCTGCTAGTTCTGACGCCGTTTCCGGTTGACCAATTTCCAGCCACCTAACGTGATGACCGTTAACAGAGCCCCTAGCCAAGCGGCAGATGACTGCTGTTCGTTGGCCTGCGGCAAGACACCACTTGTGGTAGAACCGCCAGTTGGGTTGCTGCTGTGGCCGTAACTGCCTGATCCACTGCCACCAGTCGAGCCAGTTCCACCGGTTGAACCTGACCCGCTGTAACTTACCCCAGTTGGCGCATCGTCGTTGGTCGATGCCACGCCACCCGTTAAAGTATCAGCCGCCGAGCCCGTAACGTTTTGGTCACCCGTATCATCAGTGTTCTCAGTGCCAGTCACGCTACCTGTTTCGCCGGTTACGCCGCTGCCAGTGCCATTGTCAGTTGCTCCCGTGCCAACGTCAGTCGTGCCATTACCCGAACTGGTATTGTTCCCGGTTCCGGTGCCACTGTTGGCATTGCCAGTGCTGTGATCATTACCGTTGCCAGTGTTCCCACTGCCCTGGTTGCTGCCGTTGCCATTAGCATTACCCGTATTGGAACCGGAGCCGCCGGTACTACCGTTGTTGCCATTGCCGGTGCCGCCCGTGTTGCCGTTACCGGTGTTGTTGCCAGAGCCACTACCGTTGCCAACGCCGGTGTCATTGTTGTTACCTGTATTGGAACCATTACCGCTACCAGAGCCATTTCCGTTGCCAGATTCATTTCCGTTGCCAGAGCCATCCCCGTTACCAGAACCGTCCCCGTTACCAGAACCGTCCCCGTTACCAGAACCGTCCCCGTTACCAGAACCGTCCCCGTTGCCAGATCCATCTCCGTTACCGGAACCGTCCCCGTTACCGGAACCGTCCCCGTTGCCAGAACCGTCCCCGTTGCCAGAACCGTCCCCGTCACCAGAGCCATCCCCGTCGCCAGAGCCATCTCCGTTACCGGAACCATTTCCGTTACCGGAACCGTCTCCATTGCCAGAGCCATTTCCATTACCAGAGCCGTCCCCGTTGCCAGAACCGTCCCCGTCACCAGAACCGTCCCCGTCACCAGAACCGTCCCCGTCACCAGAACCGTCCCCGTCGCCAGAACCGTTCCCGTTACCAGAACCGTCCCCGTTACCAGAACCGTCCCCGTTACCAGAACCGTCCCCGTTACCAGAACCATCCCCGTCGCCAGAGCCATTCCCGTTACCAGAGCCATCCCCGTTACCAGAGCCATCTCCGTTACCGGAACCGTCCCCGTTACCGGAACCGTCCCCGTTGCCAGAACCGTCCCCGTTGCCAGAACCGTCCCCGTTGCCAGAACCGTCCCCGTTGCCAGAACCGTCCCCGTTGCCAGAACCGTCCCCGTTGCCAGAACCGTCCCCGTTGCCAGAACCATTTCCATTGCCTGAGCCATCTGTACCGGTATCATTTTCATCCCCGTCATTGCCGTCGCCAGAACCAGAACCGCCATCGCCGGAACCATCCGAACCGTCAGAACCATTGTCCTCACCGTTACTACCGCCGTTGCCAGGACCGCTACCACCAGGGCCAGTCACATTGCCATCGTTACCCCCGCCTGATCCAGATCCGCCATTTCCGTTGCCAGAATCGGAACCGCCATCGCCATTCCCGTTGCCAGAACCACCATCGCCGTTCCCGGTGTCAGAACCACCATCGCCGTTCCCGTTGTCAGAACCACCATCGCCGTTCCCGTTGTCAGAACCGCCATCGCCGTTCCCGGTGTCAGAACCGCCATCGCCATTCCCGGTGTCAGAACCGCCATCGCCATTCCCGTTGCTAGAACCACCATCGCCGTTCCCGGTGTCAGAACCACCATCGCCGTTCCCGGAGTCGGAACCGCCATCGCCATTCCCGGAGTCGGAACCGCCATCGACATTTCCGTTGTCGGAACCACCGTCGCCATTCCCAGTGTTCGTGTCGCCATCACCGTTATTATTACTGCCATTGGAACCGCTATCATTTTCATCCACTTCGTAAACAAAGGTCACGGTCTGTTTCTCTTCGGTAAAGGTTCCACTAGCTTGGCCGTCAACCTTCTTCAGTTTGTACCCAGCAATTTTCTTTTCCTCTGCCGTGTACGCCACCCCAAGATTATCTGCTAACACAACGTCTTCGCTCAGTGCTTTCCCAGCTTCATCAACGTATGAGACCGTCACTGGCGCTGGATAAACATCTGATGAATAGGTGTCAATATACGTCCAAATGGGTTTGCCGTCGTCCCCCAGCACTTCGCCAATCATGGCATACCGATCATCTTGGCCGACGTTGGCAACCTTCCCCTCACCAATTTTATCCGTCGCTCGGACTTTTTCCTGAACGGCTAAATTCTTAAAGTCTAGTCCCAGGTCTTGCTTATTCGCCGTTGCCTTGCCCCCGCTGAACCGGGGCTTGTAGAAACGCGTCGTTGCTTGCCAGTCCCCCAGCTCGTTGCGATATTCTTGGTAGTAGGAGGTGATGCCAAATTCTTGGGCAGCGGTCATCTGTTTCTTCGTACCGTCGACCCAGATAAAGTCGTTAGCCAAATGAGCGTTGACTGTCTGCCCCTTCAGCCGGCTGTTATCGGTGATAATCTGGCCGGAAATTTTCAAGATCTCAAAGCTCGTGCCCTTCAGTGGTGAAAAGTCTTTGATCCGACATCCTTCAAGCTGAAGCACCGACAGTTCGGGCAAGCCAGCCAACGAGCTAACATCCTTAATCATGTTGTTACTCAGGTTAATCGCCTTTAATTTATGGAGCCGTTCGAGCTGCTTCAAACGGGTGATTTTCCCTTGTGCCTGGCAGATGGGCTTTTGACCAACTGAGAAATTACCCTTATCATCAAAATTCCGAATGGATCCATCTAACGAAAGCTCTTCCAGGTCGGTGAAGTACTTCAACCCATTCAAGGTAAATTCTCCGGTTGGGATGTTCGTTCCATAAATCGTATTATCGGTTGTAATGGCCAGCCGTTTGACATGGGCAACGTCTCGAACCTTAACTTCCGAGAAATCTTTCCATTTTTTACGACTCTGATTTTCGTTGTTAAGCGCTTGCAAAACGATTTCTTGTAAATAGGTGTTAGTCATTTCCTTGTCCAACCGGTCGCCGGGTTTTAAATCACCCGTTTCGACCACGCGGTGTTGGGCGTCCAATGTTGCGGCAAAGACGTGCTTACTTTGGTCATCCGTCATCAGCATTCCGGCCCCCACCAGAGTCGCTGCCGCCGTTAACCATAAACTTGTGCGTACGTGTTGTGTCATTATCTTTTCCCCCAAAGTTTTTAAATTTAATTGTCTGTTGTTCTCTCTCCGATAACCAATATCCTATCAGGTTGATACGCAGAAGGAAACACAATTCGTTGTGCACAATCAAAAAAGGAAGCACCGCCTTCGAACGGTGATTCCCTTTTTTTAATTAACGTACCGTAATTGCCCGTGAATGCCGGGATTGGTACACCTTCATAAAGTTTGACGATTTTGTCCAATAAGTTTTATTTGGCCAGCTCTTTTTCATGTACGGATCAGCAACTAAGAATTGACCGTGCTGATACCCAACGAGCGCTAAAACGTGATAAGGACGGAATCCCTGCATGCGCCAAGCCCCTGAGAAAATCACGGCATTGCCGCGTTTGATTTCCGTGATCAGCTGTTGCTTGCTGGCACCGGTAATATTTTTGGCCTGCGCATCATACGTTTTGGTATAGGCCGTTAGCGGTTTGGGATAAATGGTCCGGGTCTCCCCTGGACGACTCTCCGTGTACGGATTACCCACGAATCCTTTGCTAGGGGTCTTGGCCTTGGGCATCTTAGTGATGATGGTCTTCGGGCTCGTCTTGGTCGCAATTCCCTTGACCGACAGCGCCATCTTCATACTAGCCGCCTCGCACGCATTGGGCGCGTACAACGGGTAAAGTTGACTGGTGTAGGTGTACGGCAAGACATAACGACTGGTGGTCTTCAATCCTTGAGCGTTGAGCCAACCGTAATTGTGCCCGCGGCGGCTGATCTGAAAGTACGTGTCGTTCCCTTGCTTGGCTACCCGATCCACTTGGACCAGTTGACCGCTCAACTTTCCCGTCTTGCCCAACGCTTTAGCTTGCTTGGTGTACGGCTGGTTCCATAACCGCCAGCCCTTGCTCCGGACGATGCGGGAATTGTAGGTCCGCCCAGATTTGACGGTATAGCTACTAGCACTGGCCGCTTGACTCAGTCCCAATAATCCAAAAGCAACGACAAATCCGGTAAAAATTTTTGGCCACTTTGACATGTTCATTCTCCTATCTCTTACTGTACGGCAACGGCGAAATGTTTGTAATTATAACTCCGCGCAAATTTCTTGGCGCTGACCCAATATTTGCCATGGTTCGGGTCGGCCACGTGGTACGCCCCAGACTTATAGCCATCGAGCAGCATGACGTGGCTGTTGTTGATGCCAGTCCCCCAGAAGTAATGGCCATACTGGGCCTTAGCAAAGTGCAAGGTCACATAGACCACAACGGGGTTATGTAGCCGGAGTTGCGCGCGTAATTCGGCTAACTTGGCACCACTAATATTCTTAACCGGCTCGTACCGGTTCCCCCACTTAGCTAACGGCTTCGGGAAAATGGATTGGAACACCCCCGGCGTGACCTTATAAGGACTCCCAGCAAACCCATTATTGGGATTATTATTTTTACTACGAGGTAGGTGTTTCATAAAGGCCACTAGGCCGGTGGAGGTCAAGACACCTTTGTAGTGTAGACCCTCAAGTAAACTGGCAGACTCGCACCCCATCCAGGCCTTCACCGCCTGCTGACTCACATAAGGAGCGCCAAGTTTAACGGTCTTGGGCGTCTTGAGGTAGTGCGCCCAGACCCAGCCACTCACCGTCTTTTTAGTTTTGGAACTGGTCGACGTCACGTAGTTATACCGATACTGCTTGCCATTCGCCTTTTGAATAACCGCAGACTTGCTAACGATCCAAGCCGTGTGCGGGTAATTCTTTAACTGATGAGTCGCCGTTAAAGTTAACGCCTGCCCAGTGATCTTAAAGGCGTATAACTTGCCTTTAACGTTACCGGTCACTTTACCAGACCGCGTCACCGATTTTTGTGAAACAAGTTGCTGGTTACTAGCGGCTTGTGCGGTTGCGCCCAGCCCCAAGACTGCTAAACTGGCAGCAAGTCCTAAACTAAGTTGCTTAAACATGTGCGATCTCCTAACTTAAATTTGGAATAATTGCGCCATCATGGCCGAACCGTCAGAAGCGAAGCTAAAGCCCACTTGGCTGTAATGCGCCCAGGTATTCAGCTCCGTACTCCGGTGCAATTTATCAACGGTCATCAACTCGTTGACAGCCGTCTGGGCAGTGCCTTTGTAGGTGATGTTCCCCTTGGCGTTATAGACCAGCGTGGCACCAAGGCCCCCAACCATCATGCCGGCTGGCGTGTAGTAGGCGGGTAACTCCGCCATGGTCTCGGCATAACCGCTCATCTTGGCGTTGTAGGATTTACCGTTAGGACGAACATGATCGTCACGAATCCAGAGTTCATGCGCGCGGACGTTCACCTTTTTCAGCAGGCTCTTCCGGTGCTTCAATGGTTGAACCCCTTGCTTCTTCCGGTAGGCGTTAAACTGCTTAAGATAACTCGCAGCGACTTTTTTATTGAGGACGGACTCCTTCACATAGGTCACGGTCACCTTGGTAGGCACTTGACTGTATTTGTAGGCCTTCTTCAATGAAAACGGCACGTAGCCTTTGATTTTCTTAACGTACCCGGTGCCGCCATTGCCAAAAGTCCCAGTCCCACTAGCACTAAACTGACTGCCATAAGCCTGAACCGTGGCACCGGTCGTCGTAATTTGCTTGGCAGGTTTAAGTGTCTTGCCCGTCGTTGATTGGTAATGTACGGTCATCTGTTTTGCCGGTTGCGTCGTGGCTGCGAGTCCGGTAGTCGTACCGAGCAAGCCCAGTAACAAGCCAACCGCAATTCCCCATTTAGTTGTCAAAATTTCATCCTCCTTAAAAATAGTTACAGCTAAAGTATACAGCCGGTAACACAAGGAAGACAAGGCTTCCCATAACATTAACTGCTCTTATCCCAAGTTATTCACCCTGTGGCATTTGTTACGGTATTCTGCCTTTCGTTCCGCATTAGAACAATGCACAGCACCCAGTGAATCAAGAAGATTTTGATGTCGCTTCACCACGCCATGCCTTGCCGCTTAGCTGGCAACAACGAATTTAAGAATTCAAAAATGATTCAAAAGCGACGCGCAAAATCTGCGCAACCTTTTCTTTAACCCTAGTCCAAATAAAAAAGGAACCACACCGGAATACGACTCCAGTGCGGTTCCTTCTAGACGAAAATGTGAAAAACTTGCTGATAAGCCGCTTATTGGATTTGAACCAACGACCTCTTCCTTACCATGGAAACGCTCTACCTTCTGAGCTAAAGCGGCATAAGTCCATTATCGCGAACTTCGCAGAAAATGGCAATAAAAAAAGAACCCAATCACTGGGTTCCTTACGTTTGCGTGGCAACGTCCTATCCTCGCAGGGGGCGATCCCCCAACTACTATCGGCGTGCTAAAGCTTAACTTCCGTGTTCGGCATGGGAACGGGTGTATCCTTTAGGCTATCGCCACCACACTATAAGAGAACTTATTCCCTCAAAACTAGATATCATCAAATTATTTTCTATAGAGAACACCACGTTTTTCAACTTGGTTAAGTCCTCGACCGATTAGTACTGGTCCGCTTCACGTCTCACAACGCTGCCACTTCCAGCCTATCTACCTGATCATCTCTCAGGGGTCTTACTTCCATATAGGAATGGGAAATCTCATCTTGAGGCGAGTTTCACACTTAGATGCTTTCAGCGTTTATCTCATCCATACATAGCTACCCAGCGATGCGCCTGGCGGCACAACTGGTACACCAGAGGTATGTCCATCCCGGTCCTCTCGTACTAAGGACAGCTCCTCTCAAATTTCCTACGCCCGCGACGGATAGGGACCGAACTGTCTCACGACGTTCTGAACCCAGCTCGCGTACCGCTTTAATGGGCGAACAGCCCAACCCTTGGGACCGACTACAGCCCCAGGATGCGATGAGCCGACATCGAGGTGCCAAACCTCCCCGTCGATGTGGACTCTTGGGGGAGATAAGCCTGTTATCCCCAGGGTAGCTTTTATCCGTTGAGCGATGGCCCTTCCATACGGTACCACCGGATCACTAAGCCCGACTTTCGTCCCTGCTCGACCTGTCTGTCTCGCAGTCAAGCTCTCTTCTGCCTTTACACTCAATGAATGATTTCCAACCATTCTGAGAGAACCTTTGGGCGCCTCCGTTACTTTTTAGGAGGCGACCGCCCCAGTCAAACTGCCTACCTGACACTGTCTCCCACCACGATAAGTGGTGCGGGTTAGAGTGTTCACACAGCGAGGGTCGTATCCCACCAGCGCCTCACTCGAAACTAGCGTTCCGAGTTCTACGGCTCCGACCTATCCTGTACAAGCTGTGTCAACACCCAATATCAAGCTACAGTAAAGCTCCATGGGGTCTTTCCGTCCTGTCGCGGGTAACCTGCATCTTCACAGGTAATATAATTTCACCGAGTCTCTTGTTGAGACAGTGCCCAGATCGTTACGCCTTTCGTGCGGGTCGGAACTTACCCGACAAGGAATTTCGCTACCTTAGGACCGTTATAGTTACGGCCGCCGTTTACTGGGGCTTCATTTCTGGGCTTCGCCGAAGCTAACTCATCCACTTAACCTTCCAGCACCGGGCAGGCGTCAGCCCCTATACGTCATCTTACGATTTTGCAGAAACCTGTGTTTTTGATAAACAGTCGCCTGGGCCTTTTCACTGCGGCTACACTTGCGTGTAGCACCCCTTCTCCCGAAGTTACGGGGTCATTTTGCCGAGTTCCTTAACAAGAGTTCACTCGCTCACCTTAGGATACTCTCCTCGACTACCTGTGTCGGTTTGCGGTACGGGTAATTAATTACTAACTAGAAGCTTTTCTCGGCAGTGTGACATCTGGCACTTCCCTACTAAAATTCGGTCCTCGTAACGCCTTGTCCTTAGCAATAAGCATTTAACTCATCACCAGACTTGACGCTTGAACGCACATTTCCAATCGTGCGCATACCATAGCCTGCTGCGTCCCTCCATCGTTCAAACATAATTAACTAGTACAGGAATATCAACCTGTTATCCATCGCCTACGCTTCTCAGCCTCGGCTTAGGTCCCGACTAACCCTGGGAGGACGAGCCTTCCCCAGGAAACCTTAGTCATTCGGTGGATCAGATTCTCACTGATCTTTCGCTACTCATACCGGCATTCTCACTTCTAAGCGCTCCACTAGTCCTTACGATCTAGCTTCGTTGCCCTTAGAACGCTCTCCTATCACGTGACCTAATGGTCACATCCATAATTTCGGTAACATGCTTAGCCCCGGTAAATTTTCGGCGCAGGATCACTCGGCTAGTGAGCTATTACGCACTCTTTAAATGGTGGCTGCTTCTGAGCCAACATCCTAGCTGTCTATGCAACTCCACATCCTTTTCCACTCAGCATGTATTTAGGGACCTTAATTGATGGTCTGGGCTGTTCCCCTTTCGACGGTGGATCTTATCACTCATCGTCTGACTCCCGGATATAAATCAGTGGCATTCGGAGTTTATCTGAATTCAGTAACCCATGACGGGCCCCTAGTCCAAACAGTGGCTCTACCTCCACGATTCTTAATTCCGAGGCTAACCCTAAAGCTATTTCGGAGAGAACCAGCTATCTCCAAGTTCGTTTGGAATTTCACCGCTATCCACACCTCATCCCAGCATTTTTCAACATACACGGGTTCGGTCCTCCAGTGCGCTTTACCGCACCTTCAACCTGGACATGGATAGGTCACCTGGTTTCGGGTCTACATCAATTTACTGAAACGCCCGTTTCAGACTCGCTTTCGCTACGGCTCCGGTCTTTACACCTTAACCTTGCAACTTAACGTAACTCGCCGGTTCATTCTACAAAAGGCACGCTATCACCCATTAACGGGCTCTAACTAATTGTAGGCACATGGTTTCAGGAACTATTTCACTCCGCTTCCGCGGTGCTTTTCACCTTTCCCTCACGGTACTGGTTCACTATCGGTCACTAGGGAGTATTTAGCCTTGGGAGATGGTCCTCCCGGTTTCCGACCACGTTTCACGTGTGTGGCCGTACTCAGGATCCTGAACTGAGGGCCAACGATTTCATCTACGGGGGTATCACCCGCTATGCCACGCCTTCCCAGACGTTTCGATTATCATTGACTTTGGTAACTCAAATGTTCAGTCCTACAACCCCAACAAGCAAGCTTGTTGGTTTGGGCTATTCCCCGTTCGCTCGCCGCTACTTAGGGAATCGATTTTTCTTTCTATTCCTGTGGGTACTTAGATGTTTCAGTTCCCCACGTCTGCCTCAATTCAAGTATGTATTCCCTGAATTGTAATAGTCGGTTAAAACTACTGGGTTTCCCCATTCGGAAATCTCCGGATCAAAGCTTACGTACAGCTCCCCGAAGCATATCGGTGTTAGTCCCGTCCTTCATCGGCTCCTAGTACCAAGGCATCCACCATGCGCCCTTCATAACTTAACCTAACGATTACTTCGTAATCGTTGATTAATTGAGTATTAGCGATAAAAACTAATTAAAAACTCAAAAAAATTCGCAGTGTTCTCGGTTTAATTATTAATAAAAATAATTATTAGAAAATATTTGATAATATCTAGTTTTCAAAGAACAAGTTAGAGAGGTAAGCCCCTCAAAACTGACCATTGTTTCGACAAAGTATGTGTAGCCTCCGTATATTCCTTAGAAAGGAGGTGATCCAGCCGCAGGTTCTCCTACGGCTACCTTGTTACGACTTCACCCTAATCATCTGTCCCACCTTAGACGGCTGACTCCCGAAGGTTATCTCACCGGCTTTGGGTGTTACAAACTCTCATGGTGTGACGGGCGGTGTGTACAAGGCCCGGGAACGTATTCACCGCGGCATGCTGATCCGCGATTACTAGCGATTCCAACTTCATGCAGGCGAGTTGCAGCCTACAATCCGAACTGAGAACGGCTTTAAGAGATTAGCTTAGCCTCACGACTTCGCAACTCGTTGTACCGTCCATTGTAGCACGTGTGTAGCCCAGGTCATAAGGGGCATGATGATTTGACGTCATCCCCACCTTCCTCCGGTTTGTCACCGGCAGTCTCACCAGAGTGCCCAACTTAATGCTGGCAACTGATAATAAGGGTTGCGCTCGTTGCGGGACTTAACCCAACATCTCACGACACGAGCTGACGACAACCATGCACCACCTGTATCCATGTCCCCGAAGGGAACGTCCTATCTCTAGGATTTGCATAGTATGTCAAGACCTGGTAAGGTTCTTCGCGTAGCTTCGAATTAAACCACATGCTCCACCGCTTGTGCGGGCCCCCGTCAATTCCTTTGAGTTTCAACCTTGCGGTCGTACTCCCCAGGCGGAGTGCTTAATGCGTTAGCTGCGGCACTGAAGGGCGGAAACCCTCCAACACCTAGCACTCATCGTTTACGGCATGGACTACCAGGGTATCTAATCCTGTTCGCTACCCATGCTTTCGAGCCTCAGCGTCAGTTACAGACTAGACAGCCGCCTTCGCCACTGGTGTTCTTCCATATATCTACGCATTCCACCGCTACACATGGAGTTCCACTGTCCTCTTCTGCACTCAAGTTACCCAGTTTCCGATGCACTTCTCCGGTTAAGCCGAAGGCTTTCACATCAGACTTAAGAAACCGCCTGCGCTCGCTTTACGCCCAATAAATCCGGACAACGCTTGCCACCTACGTATTACCGCGGCTGCTGGCACGTAGTTAGCCGTGGCTTTCTGGTTAAATACCGTCAACTTCTGAACAGTTACTCTCAGAAGTGTTCTTCTTTAACAACAGAGTTTTACGAGCCGAAACCCTTCTTCACTCACGCGGCATTGCTCCATCAGACTTTCGTCCATTGTGGAAGATTCCCTACTGCTGCCTCCCGTAGGAGTTTGGGCCGTGTCTCAGTCCCAATGTGGCCGATTACCCTCTCAGGTCGGCTACGTATCATTGTCTTGGTGGGCCTTTACCTCACCAACTAACTAATACGCCGCGGGATCATCCAGAAGTGATAGCCGAAGCCACCTTTCAAACAAGAACCATGCGGTTCTTGTTGTTATACGGTATTAGCACCTGTTTCCAAGTGTTATCCCCTGCTTCTGGGCAGATTTCCCACGTGTTACTCACCAGTTCGCCACTCGCTTCAATGTTAAAATCAGTGCAAGCACGTCATTCAACGGAAGCTCGTTCGACTTGCATGTATTAGGCATGCCGCCAGCGTTCGTCCTGAGCCAGGATCAAACTCTCATCTTAAAGATGATGCTTGAATAGCTCATCGATTGTTGTTACTTTTTGTTATAAAAGCGAATTGACTTCGCAAATATTGTTTGGGTTTGATACCAAGTATCAAACCGCCCTACACATATTTGGTTTGTCGAAACAATGTTCAGTTTTCAAAGGTCTACCAGCTATCTGCTCTCGCAGACAACTTAATCATCATATCATTTAACTGATTTGATGTCAACAAGAAGTTTGATTTAACAACGTTTCTCGTTGACGGTTACTTCCAACGAAGCAACCTAGTTAATATATCATTTTGTTGTCATGCTTGTCAACAACTATTTTCAATCTTTCGAATTGGTCTAGTTGGTTAATCGCCGTGACAACGTATATAACTATACCAACCACAGCCCACCCCGTCAACTAAAAACTGAAAATAAAACAATCTTTTTTCAAAGGCATATCTTATGATTGAAAGCTTCCAAATAGTTACCTGACGGCCGTGTGTTTCCTGTTTTTTATCCAACAACCGTTCGTCTTTATTTTGACGACAAAAAAGCACGCGCTAGCCAATGGCCTGCGCGTGCTTCATTATTTTAGCAATTAAGCTTCAACCCGGACTAAGAAGTAACGCTTTTTACCCCGACGAACGATGACAAACTTACCATCAAACGCACTGGTTGGATCAATATCGATATCCGTTGCCGTGACTTTTTCACCATTGATGCGGATGGCACCGTTAGTTAAGTCTTCTCGTGCTTGACGCCGAGAGGATTCAATCTTCGTGTCATCAACTAACCACTCAACGATGTTCTTCTGATCAGCGTTAACCGTGACGGAAGGCATCTTCTTGAAACCCTGTTCGATTTCACTAGCCGTCAGGTCAGCAACATCCCCGGAAAAGAGGGCCTTGGTAATGTGTTGGGCTTCCGCAACCGCGTCTTCACCATGAACAAACGCCGTGACTTCTTCAGCCAAACGCGTTTGGGCCAAGCGCTTTTCTGGATGCGTGGCAACCGCGTCTTCCAGTTCTTTGATTTCATCTTGGCTCAGGAACGTAAAGTACTTCAAGAACTTCACAACGTCCCGGTCATCCGTGTTGATCCAGAATTGGTAGAATTCGTAAGGTGAAGTCTTTTCTGGGTCTAACCAGATGTTGCCGCCTTCAGACTTCCCGAACTTGGTGCCATCGGCCTTCAATAACAAGGGGATCGTTAAACCGTAAGCCTTAGCGTCCGCACCCTCTTGCTTATGGATAAGGTCGATACCGGCCGTGATGTTCCCCCATTGGTCAGCCCCACCAATTTGCAGTTGAACATCTTCTGCTTGGTATAAATGAAGAAAATCGATGGATTGCAAGATTTGGTAAGTGAATTCCGTGTAAGAAATCCCGACCTCTAGCCGTGAAGCGACAACTTCCTTGTTCAACATGTTATTCACGTTAAACAGCTTCCCGTAATCACGCAAGAAGTCTAACAGGGAAACCTTTGAAAGCCAGTCGTAGTTGTTCACAATTTTGAAGGACCCATCTTGACCAAAGAGGTGTTCCATCTGCTTCGTTAAGCAGTCCTGGTTGTGACGAACTTGATCCATCGTTTGTAAGACCCGTTCCGCCTTCTTACCTGAAGGATCACCGATTGACCCGGTGGCCCCACCAATCACAATGTATGGCCGGTGACCGGCTAATTGGAATCGTTTCAAAATCATGAAGGGAATCAGGTGACCAATGTGCATGGAATCCCCAGTTGGGTCAATCCCTGCGTACAGTCCAACGGCCTTTTCGTTGACCAAGTCGCCTAAACCCGTTTCATCCGTCTGTTGGTTAATGGCGCCGCGCCATTTCAATTCATCAATAATCGACATATTTCGTTCCTCCTAAATTAGCTACAACATAAAAAAGTCCCCAATGGCTAATGCCATCAGGGACGAATTAAAATCCGCGTTACCACCCAAGTTGTTGTCAATTGACAACCGCTCGCCATCGTTAACGGAATGACCCGCCGGAAAATCCGGCCGCTCCACAGCGTAATTCGTGAACACGGACGTTCTGACTCTCAGCATCGTCAGATCTCTTGACCGGAGCCGCCCTCACTACTGAACTGTTTCTTAGCTTATGCCCTTGATGATACCGGGCGCGCACCGAAAAGTCAATAGACGGCCGCGGTTTTACCCGCTAGACGTTAAAGAGGTTCTAAAACAAGTCTTTAATCGTGGTCAGCACAATCTGCACGTTGAGAATCGTTAAGACAATGGTACAAGTCCATGCCAACACCGTTACCCAGCGCTTGTTGACCCACTGCTCCCCCATGATTTTCTTGGAGGAGGTAAAGATGGTCAACGGAATCATGGAGAATGGCAGAGCAATCGACAGGAAGACCTGTGAATTCACCAGCAGGTTATCCAGTGCGCGTTCGCTTCCCCCGTAAAAGACGGTCGCGATAATCACGGGCACCACGGAAATCAGCCGGGTAACCAGTCGCCGGACCCACAAAGGAATCTTCATATTGATGAAACCTTCCATAATAACTTGTCCCGTCAGTGTTCCCGTAATCGTTGAGTTTTGCCCAGACGCCAGTAAAGCAACGGCAAACAGCGTGGATAAGACGGGTGACGCCACGGCGCCTGCCAAGTGGTTATCCTGTAAAGCTGCGTACAGGTTACCGAACGTGCCCAACTGATCCGTCCCCTTACCGAAGAACATCGCTGCCCCCAGCAAAAGTAACAGACAGTTGATCACAAATGCGCCAAACAATTGAATGTTAGAATCCCAAGTCGTGAATTTCACGGCCCGCGCCATTTCAGCCGGGTCTTCTCGGTCAAACTTACGGGTCTGTGAAATTGAAGAGTGTAAATACAGGTTATGTGGCATCACGGTTGCCCCCACAATTCCTAAGGCCATGGTTAATTGCCCGGGATGCACAATTTCTGGCCGCGGAATGAAGTTGGCCACGGCTGCGCCCATGTTCGGCTGCGCAATGATGACTTCGTAGGCGAAGACCACCAGGATCACCGTGATCAAGCACAAGACGATAGCTTCAATTTTACGGAAGCCCAGTTTAGTTAATAACAATAGTAACGCGTAGTGCTAGTCATGTAATATTTATTGGATAGAATCTTGAATCAAATCAAATAGTATGCAAAAAGCCCGCATTTGCGGTAGCTTCTAAGGTGACTAAACCAGAAAGAAGAACCGTAAATGCAAGGCCTCCTTAAAACTATCCCAAAATTCAATTTAATTCAAGAGACTATCCAGAAATTCATCAAAATTATCACACCTGTTTACCAACTTTTGCCAAAATATATTCGTTTCCGTCAAAATTACAAACAGCTAAAAGTCAGTGATATCACTATTATCGCCTGCATGCTTACGCGAATAGACTTACGGGACCCATCAGAAACGCACTTCCACCAAACTTTGATGGCAGCAGGAATTATCGTCCCAGAACGTAGCCGTTACAACCGCCGGTGCCGAAATCTTCTTCAAATAATGAAGCTGATTCGCTGGCAATTATTGAAGCAATATCGTCACAGCACTACCTATGAAATCATTGATAGTGCACCAATCACTTTAGTCTCAGCAAGGCGTAGTAATCAAGCTAGGGTCTTACGAGGTGTTGCCGATAAAGGTTTTAACGCCACCAAACAGTTATATTATTACGGATTCAAACTACACGCGGTCATGGATAATAATGGATATTTCGTGAACTGGGAACTAACAGCGGCCAACGTTGATGATCGAAAGCCAGTCGAAGAATTATTGCGAGAAGTCCCAGCACGTCAGGTTCTAGCGGACGGCGGCTATCTTAGCCGTCCCCTTCAGCAACGGCTGAAAACGCAAGGAATCAACTTCTGGTTCCCACTACGAAAGAACATGCGTGACTCAGGCCACGTTAACTCTTCGTTTTTAAAGAATCAACGGCGCCACATTGAGACTGGTTTTAATAATCTCAATACGGTAGGCCACTTTGAACATCCAGGAACCGGTACGCTAATCGGCTTAGGCAGCCGATTAGCAGCACTGTTCTTGTGGAATACACTCAAAGTTCATAGTAATCTGGTTCGTGGCCGAAGTGGATTGCGAATAGACTAGCACTACGCGTAATAGTAATAAAACGTCAAAGACGGTCAAGGAAACCCCGAGAATCAGAGGAACCCCAAACAGCAGCTGCAAGGCGATTGCGCCCCCGATAACTTCCGCAATATCCGTTGCCATAATCGCTAATTCCGTCATGACCCACAAAACGGCACCGATGCGTTTCGTGGTGTGGGCCCGTGTTGCTTGGGCCAAGTCCATCTGTGTCACAATGCCCAGTTTAGCCGCCATGTACTGTAATAGCATCGCGATTAAACTCGAAATCAAGATGACGGACATCAACAGGTAGCCGTACTGAGCACCCCCACCGATTGAGGTCACCCAGTTTCCCGGATCCATGTAACCCACGGCAACCAGTGCGCCCGGGCCAGAGAAGGCCAATAGGTTCTTTAAGAAGCCTTTTTCCTTTGGAATCGTCACGGTCCCATTAATTTCTTGTAATGACGGGCCGTTCGCGTAACCAGTTAAGCTGGTCTTCGTTGAAACGTTGTCTGTCATGTTTTCCAACTCCCCTATCTCTATGATATCCCACTATTATACTGACTGGTCAGTGATTGTAAAGCCTTTTTTAACCGAGCCTAACTTTAATTTTATATTACCCATTAAATTAATAATCCCAAAAATACCAAATTTTCTTGTGTTTTCACGAATCTTGGTCGATAATAATCTTTCAAAGAAATTTTCAGAAAGTGGTGACCTTGATGTCAAATACCAAAGTATTTATTGAAATTCTTGCGCCAATCTTTATTGCCATTCTGGTATTAGCCGGATTGGCCGCCCTCCTCACTTGGCAACTAAGTCCGGTCGTCATCGGCCTCGCTGGTCTCGGTGCCGGTGGCTTACTTGTGGTCATGCTCAGCGGCTTGCTGGCAGACAGCTGGACCCATCGCCAGGCCCAACAACTTCATGAACAACCCAAAAATCGGTAAGCCCACGTGGGTCTACCGATTTTTCTTTATGTAAATTAGCCAAATTCGCGCGTGGTGCCACGTAGTTCCGTCAACGTTTGGTCGAGAATCTCAGGCAACTGCTGCTCGATCAGTGCGAGCTTCTCTTCCCCCAACTTGGTCAGGCCCAGGTACCGTCGACGCCGGTCATTCGGGGCCACCCGTTGTTTCAAGTAACCGCGCTTGCACAGATCGACCACCAGATTCGACGTGCGGGTGGCCGAAAAACCTAATTTCTGAGCCACCTGGGCCACGGACAAATGCTCGGCCGCCACGTAACTCATTAACTGACACTGCGGCAGATTCACCGCCAGCCCCGTTAGCGGTTGATTGTAGCATTGCGTGACTAGGCTGTAGATTTGCGTTAGCTGCTGCAGCTGTTCCTGATTTGCCATACTCCCCACTTCCTTCCCCGCACTTGATGGCTACAATAGGTGCTGACTCTCGTTCCACAGGACAGTAAAAATAAGGGATGGTTCTGTCCGTTTCCGCCAGCGGGTTCAAGGTGCCCTGCTGTGGAGCACGGTTCCAGCCTGAGAAACGGTCTTCCACCTCGCCTTGAAGCCTCGCTAAAGACCGCGAGTCTCCAAGGTCGTCCCATGTTCTAAACTGAGAAAGTCACTCAGTTAAGAACACCGACACAGCTGAGCACCTTGACCCGCTTCTGGTCACTCACATCGACCACTCATTTTCACTACCTTAACAACTAATCAGTACGTTTTCCCCCATCAAATGGCTCATTTACCGACAAGCCTGTTACTATTGATTGGGAAAATCGCGGAACTCCCAACGCAGGTAGACGCAAGCACATCAGTAATGTATCCGCTTACATTATACCACGCACCACAGAGGTGTGGTGGACGATTATGCCAGGCGGTAACTGACGAAAGATTGGTAATCCTTTTGGACTTGTTCCGCGTATGCCCAGGCGAAATCAGCCAGGGACTCGTCGAACAATTTGCCGTTTCCCAGGTAGCCGCGAATCATGGCTGCGGTTGGGCTTTGACAGTGTGCGATGGCCAATGTCCAGGCACAGGTGTTGGCGTACGTTTGAAATTGGTCCCAGTCTAGCTGCGTTAAGTCGATAGATTCCTTCATGTCCCGGAACTGCCGCACGTAGAAGCTCTGTTCGGCGCCGGCAAAATATCCCAAGAATGGGTCGGAGGCGGACTGTAAAATCTTTTGGCAATCCACGATTCGTTCGCCTTCCGTTTGTTCCAAGGCCACCGTGATTCGTGTCGCCTGCTGACTTCCTTGACGCCGCGTTGGCAAGGCTTCTTTGACCTGTAAGACCAGGTGCGAGCCGTCGATGCTGGTCAACAAGACCAAGTAACACCGCGAACCAAAACTGCCGACGCCCACACTGTGCCGGACCACATCCGTGATGTGATACTGCGACAATAAGAGGTTCACGTCGGGCCGCAACGTTTGCCGGTAAGCAGAGAAATAAGCCGCAATATGGCTCGTGAAATCATCGGCCACGTGGGTCGTCCGTGGGGCATTTTCCCGAAAACATAGGTTGCCCCGCACGTCAAGCGTCGTAAACTTGCGGACCACTTGCTCAGAGTCCCGCTTGTTGGCACGACCGACGATGGACGTCAGTAATTTGGAACTGTCCTCGTCCAACGCACTCGCCTGCACCAGCTTTTCCACTTCATTCATGGGGTAGAAGCGGTTCAGCGTGGTCTGCTCAAACATCTGCTTGATGCTCTTGCGGTAACTGGCCGCCACCATTGGCAGAAGCTGCTTCAATTTTTTATCCTTAAATTCGTTGGCCTGTCCCGCCAGTAACACACTCACCAGCAGGCGTTTCAGATCCCATTCCCACGGATTAATGCCCGCTTCATCAAAATCGTTCAAATCAAATAACAACCGCCGCTCCGGGGACGCATAAAACCCGAAGTTCCCGATGTGCGCATCCCCACAAATAAAGGTCGCAATCGTCGAGTCCGGCTGGGCACTCAAATCAGCTTCCATCAATTCGGCCGTGCCCCGGAAAAAGGCAAACGCTGAGGCCCCCATCCGCTGCGTCCGTTCCGGTAAGAGTTCCGGAATCAAAAGCTGACGAATGCGGTCCATCATCTGATTGCTATCCCGGTCCGTTGGGGTGTAGGACCCTAACTGTTCAAACGGTACCTGCATCCGAGCCGCCTTCCCCATCCGTCGAAGCTCATCGATGGTTTTGTTGACCTGAACCCGTCCCGTACTAAATGCTGCTGGCGTCATGGCGCCACCTCCCGTTACTAATTGACTCCTATTCTACCGCATTTCACTGAATTCTGATACGACGTAAAAGGACATCCCCGATTGCCGGAAATGCCCTTGGTTTTAGGTGAGCTTAGACAAACATGAAAAACATCTATCCATCGGTAGGATTAAACGGCACGATTGTTACCACTAGTCCACCAATTAGCTACCCACAGATTTGCGTATTAAATCAATTTACTTTCATTAAAGTAGCAAAATGAGTCAAACTCTAAAACGACATCGAAAGCGCCATTAATATTCGTTACGTTATAAACAACCAATACCAACACAACCACCAAGGAGACACCACTCACCGCACAATGACCGGGCTCAGTCGATGTCAGCCGCAGGGCTGGGAAAACTGGGCCAGTCGTGGGAGTGACCAGAGGCACGCCAAGGTGACCAGCTGTGTCGGTGGTCTTGGCTGGAGTTTTGTTCCAGCCTAGACCACGGGGCAATCTTTGAGACCGCACTTCGGCTCAAAGTTGAGGTGGAAGCCCGCCCTTCGGCTGGAACCGACCCCACAGCAGGGCACCTTGAGCGTGCCATCGGGAACGGACGCGACCAGGCTCAGTTTTCACCAGCCCGGAGGCGAACACCAAGACCAAACCCCTGTCATTGTGGACGGTTGTCGAAGTTGAGGGCGAAGAGGGACAGCTCGTGGTGCCGCAGCTTTCGAATCAGCCGGTCCAAGTTCTCCCCATAAGCCAGCTCCTTGACCCAGTGGAACACCTCCACCTGGTGTTGCTCAGCGAACTCCCGGGCCAGCGGGTCAACGCCATAGACGACCAGGTATTTATCCCGGTCATCCGGGTCAATCCGCGTCTCGTTCGTTAGCAAACTCAGATGCACCACCCCACTCAACAAGCGGTTAAAGATGTCGGTGGTCACACCAATCATGTCGTAGGTCACCAGAATTTCCACCTTGGCAGCCGTCAGGGTCAGGCCGTTCGTGTACTTGCTCAAAAACTTTTGCACCAGCCGCAGATCCATTGGGCCAACCTGCCCAGGATAGAGCTTGCCCATTTCCTTGGCAATTTCGCGGGCCGCAGCCGTTGAGGTCGGCGTTGGCTGATACAGCGCGGTGATTTCCGGTCGTAACAACGGGTCAACGCGGAACAGCAACATGAATTGACACAGCGAGAACAGCCAATTGGCGAACCAATTTTTCCCAGTCGCAAAATCAGCCAGCGTCGCAATCCCGGGTGCTAACTGATAATCCCCGTGACTTTGCTGGAGGCCCCGATAAAGCCGGGCCAACGCAGCCGGTCGCAAAGCCCGCACGAAGTAAGGCGAACTGGTCAACAAATAATCTAGCGTTGCCAACTCGGTTAAGGCCTGTAGCGGCGTGTCCCCCAGTCTTTCCTGAAAGAGCTCGGCCAGTGGCCGCAAGTCCGTCAGGTGGCCCAGTGGCAGGCGTAGCTTTCGGTAACGGTGTCCCTGCCCTAACCGCAGCAGCGCAACGGTGATCATCAGCTCCCGCCGTCGTTGTAAACTGGGCGAGTCCTGATACAGTCCCGACGTCGTGTAAGTCCGGGCAACGGCCGTCCCCAACGGCTGCAGGTCCTCAGACAACACGGGCAACTCCGTCATGGGGGTCAACGTTGACGTCAGCACCATGAAATAAAACAGTTGAATCAACGCCTCGTTGCCGGTCATCCCCATTGGCTTGACCGCCATCTGCAAATTATACTGCGCCAGTTCATCACGCAGCGGCCGCATTTGCCGGTTAAAGGTCGATGAACTGACGCCATGTTCCTGACAGAAGGCTTGCAGCGACAGGTCCGGTTGCCTGAGGGTCGCCAACAAGGCCTGGTAGGGCAGACTCTGTTGATACAACCAGTGACGATAGGTATCCATGCTGACCGTCGTCGTCAACGTATCCTTCGTCAATACCGCCGTTTGATCCAACGCCTTTAAGTCTTCCCGCAAGCTCAAGACCACGTGGTAGGCCCGCGAATAGCTCAGGTCGACCAGCGTCGCAAAGTCTGTGAGGCTAAAAGACCCATGGTGATCCCGAATAAATGTCAGTAACCGAATTTTTAAAATAGCGCGATCATTTAAAATGGCAAAATCAATTTTCAACGCGCTCTCCCCCTCTTACATAATATGGCGAAAGCCCCTGAGCCGCGGGAATAATCTCCCACCGACTCAGGGGCAATCACGGGTAAATCTAATCGATACTGGTCACAGTGACGCCCTGTTCATCAAATTTCGCTAAAGTTTCTTTTAGAATAATACGGGCATCGTCATAACGAATCCCCGGGAGAATTGTGCTCACAAAGTTTCCTGTGAGTTGACCGGCAACGACTTCTGGTGAAACGCGGACGTCTTGGCCCTTATCCGTGGACAACGTCACGCTCTCCCCCTCAGTCAGCCGTTCAACTAAGGGTAAAATCGGCATTTCCTGCATCATTTTGCTCACCCTTTCTCTTTCACTTTCTTCTATATTCTACCACGGCGGCCAGTAACTAGTGTTCAGTACCGCTCGCAACCGTTAGCTTTCAAAATTTAATTTATGAAATGTTAGGATTTCGTCATTTTTCATTTTAACCTTTATTTTCAATCCCTAGCTGTGGTATGCTGATAGCCGCTAATTAATAAGGTTAAATTCTAGGGGAGAATAATAAGTTATGTGGTTTAACAAGCTAAATGCCGCTTTCGTGATCGGGTATCCAATCTTTGTTTCCATCATTTGGATCACGGGTTGTCTGTTTTCTGGGCTATTTCGTCGACGTCAGTCCCGAACTCTCTTAAACGAGAAGACGGCACCTTTCGTGTCGATCCTAGTCCCATCCCACAACGAAGCGGAGACTTTACACGCCGCCGTCCGTTCTTTAGCAGAATTAAACTATGAACGATACGAGCTGGTACTCATTGACGACTGTAGCAGTGATAATACGCTGAGCATCATGTCAGAACTAAAAGCCAAATGGGCCAACATCGCCATCACCATTGTGGCTCTGCCCGTCAATCAAGGCAAGGCTAACGCCCTAAACGAAGGGCTTAAAGCCGCTAAGGGGGACTACATTGTCGGCATCGATGCCGATAGTTTACTGGCACCCGATGCCGTCACGCAACTGATGACCACGCTGACCTCACAGCCCGATTATGGTGCTGTGACGGGGAAGCCCGTAGTTCGTAACCGCTCCAACTTACTGAGTCGCCTCCAGCTGTTAGAGTACATTGGGGTAATCGACCTCATCAAGAAAGCCCAGGCCTACCTGACCGGCTCAATCACCACAGTTTCTGGGGTCATCGTGGCCTTTCGCCGCGCAGCCTTAGAGGATGTGGGTGGCTGGAATCCGGCCGTGATGACCGAAGATATTGATATTACCTGGCGGATGTACCGTCACCACTGGCGCGTTGCCTACGAACCACGTGCGATGTGCTGGATTCTGGTTCCCGAACGTTTGCGGGGATTATTGAAGCAACGTCAGCGCTGGTCACGGGGTGGTTTGGAAGTTCTGGTAACTAACTGGCGGGGATTTTACCGAAACCCTTGGGGCCAACGTTTCCTGTTATTAGAGACCGTTGTCAGCAACCTATGGGCCATTTCCACGGCACTCAGTGTCCTGATTTACAGCATTAAGTTGCTGTTCTTGCACGATTTGTCACTAGATGGCAATCTGCTGGTCATTCTGCTATGCCTGAGCGGCATCCAATTTACCGTCGGCTTTCTGGCTTCCCAAATGACCGCGCGACTCGCTGGCCCAGAACTGCTGCTAGTGCCCATCTACGTGCTCTACTACTGGATGATCAATCTGGTCAGCTGTCTGTCCGCTATCGCATCTTACTTCGTCAGTCCGCAACGCAAAGGAACCTGGCGTAGTCCAGACCGGGGGTTATAACATATGAAATTACAAAATTTTGATCCAGTGGTTCGGCACAAAACGAGCCGCGCTAGTCGCGTCGTCCGGGCCATCCTTTTAATCGTCCTGTGGCTCTTCGTGGTCCTGGTCGTTTTTGCCAACATCAGCTTTAGCCTGGGATGGTACAGCGATGGCTTAGTCAGCCTGTACCTGGTGCTCAACCTGCAGCCCCACGCCAACAATAATCTCTTGATTCTGATTGGCATCTTACTGCTCATCGTTCCCGTGTACTGCGGTTGGCGGTGGCATCAATTGACGAAGGAGGCCCATTCATGAGTCGTCACATTCGCCAAGGCTTACTGGTCGTCTTGCTCCTGACCCTGGTGTTCACCCTAGGCTGGACCTACGACCGTCAAGCCACCAAGCAACACGAAACAGAAGAAAGCTACGCCCTACCTGAGCGTTACCGGGAAATGAAGGATGGCATCATGGTCTTCTGTTATCACCGGGTCTTGAAGGACTCGATGTCCACGGAAATCGCCCAAAAGCTGTCTAACAACTCGCAACTGCATGAATTCAACGTGCCTGCGAGTGAATTTGCCAAGCAGATGGCCTTCTTGAAGAAACATCACGTCAAGGTCATCTCGGCCTCGACCATGACCCGGATGGTCCAGTCACACCGTCCCATCAAGGGGAAATACGTGGTCCTGACCTTCGATGATATCGACCGCAGTGTGATTGACAACGCCATCCCCGTGATGCGCCACTACAACTTCCCCTTCACGACCTTCGTGATCACGGGGAACACTGGCCGCTACCGGGAAGGGAGTCAAATGGCCACCTGGTCGCAGATCAAGGGCGCCCAAGACGAAGCCGGGCACCTGATGACCCTGGGGTTACACACCCACAACATGCACTATTTAGACAGCAAGATGCAACCGGTTTTCCTGGAACCCCATACGTTTGGTAAATTCCAAAAGGACTTTGCCACTTCGGTCACGGAACTGAAGGAACATACCGGCGTAACGGCCACGTCCTTTGCCTACCCTTATGGTGGTGGGACACGCCAAATCAACAACTTCCTCGCCCAACAAGACTTGGACTGGGTCGCTACCTTGGATTCCGGCATCGTTTCCAGCCAAACCAATCTGAACGAAACGCCGCGGTTGATCATCAACCAGGAGAGTTGGCCCTCCATCAGCGGCTGGCTTGTCAAATAGACGGGGACAACGGAACTAAGGTCGGTGGTCGTTCCCGCCGGCGGATTCAAGGTGCCCTGCTATGGGGTCGGTTCCAGACTGAAAACCGGTCTTCCACCTCGACTTTGAGCCCTAAAACCGGTCTCCAAGGTCGCCCCCTGGTCTAGGCTGGTACCCAGCCAAGACCAGCGACACAGCTGGTCACCTTGATCCGCCTCTGGTCACTGAAATTGGTTGACTTGTACCGTCCCTTCAGATTGATATAACACCTTCAATATTACTAATCAGCAACGATTAAAAGCGCCTCATCCACCTGCCTTAAGGGCAATTTGGATGAGGCGTTTTCTGTTAGTTTAATATTTACCTATCTACGACAAAACGCCCACCAGCAAAGGACTGGCAGGCGTTGGTTTAGTTGTTTGATTGACCTAGTTCACCGTTTGTGAGGCGCTGCCCCACCACTAGGCTGTTAAGCTTACGCGTGAATCGGTTGTTTCTGGGTTAGCCGCATCCCAGCCCAGTAGATGACCGCCGTGATGGCCATTGCCAGGAACGTGGCCCCGACCGTCGTCGCGATCACCGGCACCTGTTTCAAGCCCCAGTACGCGACAACGCCGAGCACCCAACTAGCAACTGCCACCCAGTTCACCCCATGGGCATACCAGTAAGCACCCCGAATCTTGGTGAACTCGTCTAAACGGTAGTCCTTGCGTTTCAAGAAGAAATAATCCACTAAGAATACGGCAATTTCTGGTCCGAGGAACATGCCGATCCCATCTAAGAAAGTCTCGAACACATCCAGGAAGCTGGCCAGGTACACCGGAATAAACGTGACTAACGTGGCCGCAATCGTCACCAACCACAGGCTGACGTTCAGCGACAGGCGGTGCGTCATGTTGGTCAGAGCCGAGCCCGCCGACATTAAGTTGACGGCGTTGGCCGTGGTACTCGTGAGCACGATGACCAACAGGGCAATCACGCCCAGTCCCAATTTAGCCGCAACCGTACTAGGGTCCGAATTATTGGGGTCGAAATGGTTTAGCGAAACCGCCGTGCCAATCGTGGCAAATAACCCAATGAAAGCAAACCAGAAGAGCCCCACGTTGGCTCCCAGAAATGACGCTGTAGTGGCCGCAGACTTTTTGGCCGTAAAGCGACTAAAGTCCGAGGCCGCCGTAACCCACGCCAAGTTGAAGGCGGCTAACGTATCGGCCGCCATCCCCGAAGACATTCGGAGACTCGTTGGCGCATGCCACGCCAAGATTTCGTGAAAAGAGACCGTCCGGAAAACCACGACGGATTCCCAGAGCACAAAAATTACGACCAGGACGATACCGACCCGTTCAATCAATTGAACTGACCGTGCGCCCAAGGAAATGCTTAATAAATGCAGCACACTCATAATTAGAATGCCGACAATCAGGCCAAAGGTCCCGCCTGGCTTGCCGTAAAGTGGCCAGCCAAAGAGCTCGCCAAAAATATAGCTGATCGACGTGGCGGCGATAAACGTATTTACAGCCGCCCAGCCGATGAATTGAATCACATTAATTGCGGAGGGAATCAGACTCCCCCGCAAGCCAAATGAAGCGCGAGTGAGCGCCATGGCTGGTACGCCGGTGCGATACCCCATGTAACTGGCAACCGCCAGCAATGCATAGGAAATCAGGCCGACAATCACCAGAGTCGTCGAGGCTGTGACAAAGCCACAGGCCGCGATGACCCCACCGATGTACCACGTTCCGTTATTGGCGTTAGCGCCAATCCAAGTCGCAAATAGATCCCAATTAGACATCCGCCGATGAGCCAAGGGAATGGCCTCGACCCGCCCAAAACTGGGCGTCTTCTGGGTGCTAGCAACTGTTTTAACCTCTTGTGCCATGGTTTCTCACCTTTCGCTTGGTTTGGCTCAGGTGAAACCCGCAAGTGATTGGTGACTAGCAATGATTAAGCCACCAGATCATCTGAAGGCTCCGACTTTACCACACCAATAGTTTTAAATTTTATCCATAAATGACGCTTAGTAAATTAAACCACTATCCAAATAGGCTTAGCTGCAGCGCTAGTTTAAAATCAGACTGTATACCAGTTAAAAACTATTGCACAACCCCAGCTAATCACCCACAATCCTTAAATCTAGTTGCGGGTCTTAGACAGTCTTCGCCGCAGGGATGGGGTAAATGAGCCCAGCCGTGGGAGTTACCTTTGAGACTCGCAATTCGAGGCTCAAAGTAAGCCTGGAGACCGCTCTTTGGCTCCGGGCGCGCGCCCACAGCGTCCCGGTCTCATTTTCACCAGTCCGGAGGCTCTGTCAAAGACCAGTCAAATTGCTTTAAAGGATTTCGCCGACGAACTCGCCCTTGGCCAATTCGTTAAAGTCATAGCTCTTAAAGTCATCCACGTTCTTGGTATACCAGTGCATGCTCTCGGTAATCATCAAGTTGACTGCCTCGTCCTTTTCCTGTAAGGCCAGGATGGGCTTCTTGCTCATCGTTGCCACGCCCAACTCGTAGGCCGTGCCGGAGTCTAAGTTCTTGGCTTCAAAATCGATGACCGTCACGATAACGTCTGCGGCTTCGATTTGACCCATGTCCCGGTGGAAAATTTCCGTGGCCCACGGTTTCGTGAACTGTTCGTTGGCAGCATCCTGGTGTAACCGGGGTGAATAGTAATCGGTTACCGTCGGATTAGCAGCTAAAGCGGATTCGAGACGTTTGACCCGATCCACCTGTTCGGGACTAAAAAACGGACTTGCGACATAAATCTGTGCCATGAAAAAATTCCTCCAATGTTTTCATTTCAACCAACCGGCCATGAAAAAAGCGGCCGGATCCCGCAAGGAGTCAGGCCGCTAGCTCACAATTTTGCTTAAACAGTGAATTCTACCGGACCTTTGTTAGCCTCACGGGACTAAGTTAAAAGGACTATTTGGTTGTTGCTAGCTATTATACGGACTTGAAAATGACTCGTCAATCGTCATTTTCACAAATGCAGGTAAGGTTAACCGGTTGACGCCCGACAGACGTAGCCTCGGTCGCTGTTGCATTAATTTTTAAGAGCTAATGCGTCCATCCCGTCAAAATATTTACCCACAAACCCGTCCATCCTGCCGGACATTTCCAAACCATTTCAGTCAAGGTTGTCAACCATGCGTTGGCTTGATACACTGGGATTATCACAGGGAGGAGTCACACACATGGAACAACCACAGACCCATCAATTACCACCCCGCATCAAGCGTATCTGGGGCTTTAGCGCCCTCGGCAGCCTACTCGCCTTACTGGTCCTCGACGGCCTGATCTGGCTCGCCTACAAATTCTGGGACTGGCCCCTTTGGCTGGTCATCTTCTTCTTAATCCTAACCGTCATCGAGCCCACGATTGAAACGGGCTTGATTCCCTACCGTTACCGCTTTACCCGCTATCAGATCACCGACCTGGCCGTGGAAATGCAGGCCGGCTTCATTTTTCAGAAGCGCGTTGCCATCCCCATTGCGCGGGTGCAGAACGTCACGCTAAATGCCGGTCCCTTACTACAGTGGCAGAAATTAACCAAGGTTTCCATCGCCACGGCCGCCACCAGCCACGACATCGAGGGCCTAGAACTACCAGAAGCTGAGCGTCTCCGTGAACAAATCATGCGGTTGGCGCAGGAGGCCCGCCATGACCAAGCCTAAGCGCACCCATCCGTTGGGCCTGCTCCAACATATTGCGAAATCATTTAAGGATTATTGGTATTTAATTATTCTGTTGTTCACCCAGCGTGAGACGGATTCCATTTGGTTCTGGGCCATCATCACGTTACTGGTCATGGCCTTTATCATCGATCCGCTTGCCAAATGGCTGACCCTAACCTACGTGGTCGACCCGGATGCCGTAATCATTCACTCCGGCGTCTTTGTCCGGCACCATGAGCACATCCCCTATTCCCGGATTCAAACGGTCCAGAGTAAGCAGTGGTTTTACCTGAAGCCGTTCAAGCTGGAGGAAGTCCTGATTGAAACCGCCAGCCACGAAGACCGGGCACCGGAAGCTCGCCTCGCCGCGGTCCCAACCAGCGTGGCCGTTGAGATTGAACGCCGCCGGCAAGCCAGTCTGGTGCCGGCCACCGACGCCGCAGACGAAAGTGAGACAACGCCCACCACGGAACCAACCGTTGCCCCAACAGATTTACACTACCAGATCAACAACGGTGATTTGATCAAATTTGGGCTCACATCGCTCATCTTCATTCCGTTTCTGCTGGTACTGCTGGGACTCTACAATAAGGTTCCCCGGTCCCTGTCCGACCACCTGATTGCGGATGCAAGTCACTTGGCCTTGGCGCTGTTGATTGGCGGCGCTCTAGTCATCATCGTCGTGGCCTGGCTGGGCGCCTTTCTCTGGACGCTGACTCGCTACTACCATTTCGAGCTCACGCGCCGAGACGACAATCTGATCACGGCCAAGGGCTTATTTCAACGCAACACCATCACCGCGCCACTCAATCGGTTACAGGCCGTTCGCATCAAGCAAAATATTTTGCGGCAGTGGCTGCATTTGCAAACGGTCCAGATTCTGATTGCCTCTAAGGCCGCGAGTGATGACGATGACAACGACCTAGTTGTGATGCCGGTCATTCCGACGCCGACCGTCTACACGGTCATGCGGCCGTTCATTGACTGGCTGCCCGCCCAACGGCCCGACCTCAGCCAGCTGACCGTTCCCCGGAGTTGGTATCAGATTCGTAATGCCATGCTCACCGTGGCCGCCCCGGTGGCCCTGCTCTGGTGGCTATTTCCCAGTTGGGGCTGGGTCGGCCTGATTCTGCTGCCCATCGCTGCCATGCAGGGGCGTTACGCCGCACGCAATACCGCCGGCAATTTGGTTACACCCACGTTGCTGGCCTTGCAGACAGGTCACTTTTGGACCCGCGAGGTCTACTACGTGCCGGTCGATAAGATTCAGTCCATGAAGCTGAAACGTTCTATTTGGATGAAGCGGACCCAGCTCGCGCACCTGACCATTAACGTGCGCCACGGCAACAAGAATCAGTCGATCCATCTGCGTTATCTCACCGTAGCCGCCGCGAACGACATTTATCAGTGGTACCTGCACCAAGCCTAACTGATTTTTCCAACGCAAAAGACGCGATACCTGCCAATTAATGACAGATACCGCGTCTTTTTGACCGCACCACGTTCCCCAACGTCTTGCGGTTCCCCTTGGCAACCACCCAACTTCCCCAAGCTGGTAGTCACCGATATGACTTGTTTAATTGCCTACTCCGACTCACTCTCTAGCCTTAGCTTCTAGACCGTCGTTCGTGCCACTTTTCCATGATGCTGGGCCGCCAAAGCCAGAAATAACCGAAGGCGACCGAGACCAGGAAGGCAATCACGGCGGAGGTTCCGTCGGCTGCGTTCCAAGCATTTAGGGAGGTCACGTACACGACGAACACGATGTATACTGGCACTTTCAACCCCGGGAAGAGTAGGTACTCGCCGTTGTGTTCCAGTGACAGTCGTGGATACAGGTAGGCGCCCCAGACGAACAAAATCAGAGCTGCGACCAGTGAGATACCGGCCCACAGCCACGAAAATTGTGTGCTACTGAGGCCCATACCCGTTTTGCCGAAAATACTTTCGACAATATTCATGACGCCCGTTAACGATAATGAAAAACCAATCACGGTAATCGCCAAGGCGCCCGTTTGCCCAATAATCAACGCGGCAAACCAGCAAATGGCGAAGAACCCAATGGAGCCGGCCAAGCCGGACGCCCACGAGGTCAGTAGCCCCGGCCAGGCTAAATGGAAGCCCACGCTTGCCGGGAGACTGACCCAAAAAATACCACACTGAAAAGCTATCGTCAAGGCAGCCACGACAATCGCAGCCCCTAAGCCCATCCCCAGCTTGGTCCAATAGACCCGCCGCCGGGTAAAACCACTGCTGAATAAGAATTGGTTAAAATTGTCCTTCAGGTCGGTATTCATGAGGACAAAACCTAACATCCAGAAAGCAAAGTAGAGCCAAAATGAATAAGCGGAAAATTCATTGGTATCGTAGATCTGCCACTGGTTGATCTTGTTGCTGACTAATTCGTGCACGTTGTTCTCATTGCTCAAGGTATGCAACACGACCACCACGTTGGACAGGGCCACCAGTAAGGACAGCCCGCCGATGAGGCCAAATAGCCGCCGGTGACGCCGCCAGATTAACTTATTTAATTGTTTTTGCAAAGTCTCCGCCCCCTATTTCAGCAGTTGATAACCCGTGTCGTGGGCTAAGTTTGCCCGGAACAGGTCTTCCAACGTCAACGGTAATTCTTCAAGCAACACGGGATCTAGCGCCCGCAATTGCTGATCGATAGCGTCCGTGTAATCCGTGATGACCACAACCAATACCCGGCCGGAAACGCGAATCAACTGGCTGTGCTCCTTTAGAACTGCCGGAATCGTCTTGTCTCGCAGGACCAGCTGAATCTTCTTCGCCGATGCCCGGACGTCTTCCAGGTTGTAATCATGGGCCAGCTTGCTTTCCTTCAGCAGTAAGACCCGGTCGCTCAACCCATCTAATTCATTCAAATCGTGAGAAGAAATCAGGAAGCCCTTTTGTTGTTCAGCCACCTCGTCAATCACCATGGTCGCAATATTTTCGCGCACGATAACATCCAGCCCATCAAAGGGTTCGTCCAAAATCAGGTAGGTCGCGTTAGAGGTCAGCGCCAAAATCACGTTGACTAGCGCCCGCATCCCCTTGGATAACCGCCGATATTGGCTCCCCGCGTTTAGGTCAAACTGGTTCAGGAGCGCCGTGTACCGTTGCCGGTCAAATTCCGGATAGACAATCCCGAAAAAGTCTGGTAATTCCTTTAAACTATAATTGCTTAAAAAATTGTACTGCGTATCCAGGAAGAAGACTTCCCGCTGCTTAACGGAGGTCTGGGCCAAGTTCTGGTCATCCACCACAACTTCTCCTCGGTCAGGTACGTAATGGTTCATCATCGTCCGAAACAGGGTGGTTTTCCCGACACCGTTTCGACCAACGAGCCCGATGATTTCGCCCGGCGCCCATTTGAAACTAATATCGTCGATAATGGTGCGCCCATTAATCTGTTTGCTTAACCCTTTCACTTCCAAGGTCATTGTTCTGCCCCCTCATATGCCGCCTTGATCCAACTCACAACTTCATCGAGTGGGACCCCTAAATACCGAATTTCTGTGAGTAATGTCATTAATTGCTTCTTGCTTGCCACGACCTGTGCCGAATCACCAGCCGCCGTCGTGGTCTCGCGGACGTACGTGCCCTTGCCGTGAACGGTAGTGATGACCTGCTGACTTTCCAACTGCTTGTACGCCTTACTGACCGTGTTCGGGTTCAGCTGTTCCTGCCGCGCCATGTCCCGTACGGATGGTAAGCGGTCACCCGGTTGCAAAATGCCTTGGACAATCTGCTGTTTGACCCGGAGAACTAGCTGTTCGTAGTAGGGTAGGCTTGAATCGTTTGTTTGCATGTTTCTTTCACCCCTTGGTGTGTGCCACGTGTCCTGTGTGTACTATTATACCTAGTACACTCGATTTGGCAAGTCCTTTTTTCTTTACGCCTTTGTTTTCGTTTCGCCTGCGGTAGCCAAGTACTTCCTGCCTGTGGGGACCGCCCGGAGCCTGAGAAACGGTCTCCGAGCTCGACTTTCAGCCACCAAAGATCAGTGTCTGAAAGCTCGTCCCGTGCTGTAAGCCGAAGAACCATCGGCTAACACCACCGACACAGGCGTCGTACTTGGCTGCCTCCGGCTTCACTGACACTGGCGCAAAGACAGGACTTATCAAATCAGAGTGAAAGGATTGGCTATTCTTTAGATTCGACTACAAATCTATACAGTTACTAAATTTTCACATGCTACCTTATCGCCCATACCGTAAGGCCGGACAGCCCACCGGTTTAACACCATCGACACAGGGATATCCGAATCTGGCTGTCTCCGGCTTCACTGACATCAGCGTAAAGAACGGACCTGCCAAATCAATGTAACGGTCTCGCCGGTTTTGCTTGTGTCTTCGAGTTTACGTGACTACTGGGTTCCACCATGCCAACAAAAAAGGAGGCCTCCGTAGAAGTCTCCTTGTCATTCATACAGTTTGATACAATCGACGTCACGCCAGCCACAACCAAGACTAACCGACGCGGACCAGCTAAAACTGGCTGCTCCCGTCACACTGCCGTTAGCCGTGAGGGCGGGCCAAATAGACTCAGCCGTGAGAATTCTCTTGTCGACGCAAGCCGACTAGAGAATTGGTATCTTTGAGACTCGCTCTTCGAGGCTCAAAGTAAGCCGGAAGACCGCCTTTTGGCTTCCGGCGCCCGCCCACAGCGTCACGGTCTATTTGGCTTGCCCGGTAAGGCGCCACCAACGACCCGTATGACCAGCAACCAACTTAGCTAGTCCTCGGATTGAGAATCGTCGGTAAATTGCGTGGCACCTGGTTGGTCTTGTTGACGGACCACCAGCTGGTTGTAGAATTTGGCCCGGGCCATATCATAGTACGGGTAGACGAACAGCCCAGCGATGTTGAACGTGATGGAGACCAGCAAGAACCAGAGAATGTAGCTTAAGTCCATGATGAACAGGAAGGACTTGTTACCGTCCATCAGTCGACGTGATGCCGTAATCGCTTGGAGCGCCGACATTTGCTCGCCCCGGTCGTACGCGTCACGGTAAATGTAGAAGGCTTGGGAATACGCGTAGGCCTTGATGATGCCGGGGAATACCAGCAGTAACGCCCACAGGAAG
Source organism: Levilactobacillus sp. FUA 3915 (assembly GCF_044053135.1). NCBI lineage: Bacteria > Bacillati > Bacillota > Bacilli > Lactobacillales > Lactobacillaceae > Levilactobacillus > Levilactobacillus sp. FUA 3915. The sequence continues at coordinate 569,931 of NZ_CP168704.1, forward strand.
GTGAAAATCCCGACTAAAATGCTGATGAAGATCCAGCCTAAGAAATATTGACCCTTGTCGAACAGCGCAAAACTGCGTTGAATCGGATTATCCAAGGTTGCTTTGCCCCGATCCAAATCAATCATGGTTAACCGGGCACCCATCCGCAACATGGCGGCAACGAGGAAGAATAACCCTGCAAACGAGAAGAAGCCATTGAGGCCCATCCCGTTTTCTTCGTTGATACGCGCTACCCAGCTCATGTCACGGGCGTACATGCTCCCGCCAATCCACTGCAGGGCTAACCATAAAATTGATAATAGCAAATAGAATTTAAAGTTGGTGGTAACCTGTTGCTTGGCCCCCAGCTTAAAGTTTAACCGATCTTGTTTGTCCATGCTTTCTCCTCCCGACGAGTCGCCCCGTCTCAACCGTTGTCCAACAATTTGCTTACCTAGGTTAGTGATCAAAGTCCGTTCCCGCCGGCGGGTTCAAAGTCCCCTGTTGTGGGGCCGGTTCCAGCCAAAGGACGGGCTTCCACCTCGACTTTGAGCCTGAGAAACGGTCTCAAAGGTCGTCCCGTGATCTAGGCTGAGTAAGCCCCTCAGCCAAGGTCACCGACACAACTGGGCACTTTGACCCGCCTCTGGTCACTCACACTAACCTAGTAAACAAAACGTTGGTAGTTTGATAGCCTCCCTCAAACTACTTGTTGACCAACAGTCGCTCTCCATTAATCATTGTTCAACCGAAAAGTTTCCCTATTCAGTTAACGTTGAAGCTAATATTAGTATACAAGATTTTTAGTTTAGGCAATAGGAAAACTCCCCCACTAACCCAAATTTTTCTGACGTTGGTCGCACATTAATTCACACATGGAATCTTTGTTACTATGGGTGCGGTTGTCTTTGCCGCAATTAATTGCTAAAATAACAGGAGCAATTGTTCGTTATTAGCACGGAAAATAGGTAAGGAGTTTGGCATATTATGAAGAAGTTTTGGAAAATCAGTTTGGGCGTTGTGCTCGCACTGATTGTCATCGGTGGCGCTGGGGCCTACCACGAACGACACAACGTTCGCAAGGTTCTGCTCGTTCACCAGCACTACCACAAGAAAAATGTGCTATCGACCAACCAGATCAAGCTGAATCTGCGGCCCGCTATTTCGACGAAAAACACCACGGCGACCAACAAGATTACCGCTGGCTACCGGCAACAACTGGCGCAGTTGACGCCCGGGGTTGCCCACGCGAAGGTCATCGTCAATCCGTACGAGACGTCCCCCCTTTCCGGTCTGATTCTGGTTAAGACCCAGGCCGCCACGAGGGTGAAGCTCACCGTCCACGGGGATACGCCGAAGACCACGCTGACGAAAACCCTGCCCAAGTACCGCACCAATCACGCGATTGGGGTGCTCGGCCTCTACGCCAACCGGACCAACCGGGTGACGCTCACATTTACCAAGAAAAACGGCCAAAAGACCTACGCCACGTACACCATGCAAACGGGCAAGGCGCCTAAGGAAATCGGCAAGAACACGCTGAAGACCAGCCATCCCAAGAAGATGGCGTTGGGTAAGGGCAATAACCGGCTGACGTTTGCCGTCTCCAGCCAAGGCATCACCTATGGTCTGGACGCGCAAGGCAAGATTCGGTGGTACAGCACCAACCTCATCTCCCACGTTTTCAAACGTCTGGCCAACAACCACTTGTTGATTCTGACCAAGATTTCCGCAAGTGAGCATAAATATAACGCCCTGCGTGAAACCGACTTCTACGGCCGCGTTTACCGACAATACAACTTCGAAGGCAAGTTTCCAACGCGTCAGGACCACAACAAGCTGGAAACCAACACTGTGATTCATCACGACGCTATCGAGCTGCCGAACCACAACCTGTTGTTAACGGTCGACGACGGGAGTAGCAAGTACGTGGAAGACACCATGATTGAGATTGATTACAAGACGGCCAAAATCGTCAAAGTCATTGACCTCAAACGGATTCTTCCCCAATCGGCCTACACCCAGTACACCGGGACGAAACGCCCCGATGGCAAGATTGACTGGTTCCACCAAAATTCGATGGTCTACGACGCCAAGAAGGATGAGCTCATCGTCTCCGGTCGAAACCAGGATATGATCTTTGCCATTAACTATAAGACGACGAATCTAAAGTGGATCCTGGCTGCTCCTGACAAGCTGCCGAAACATTATCAACAGTATCTCTTACAACCAACCACCCAGAACTACCGCTACAACGGTGGCCAACATGCGGTCGACATCATTCCCCAACAGACCAAGGGTGACACGATTGGCCTCGAATTTTACGACAACAACGTGCCCGTTACCCGCGGGAAGACCAAGCAATCCAAAAAGTGGTCGGCCGGTGAAATCGTTTCGATCAACCAGCTGGAGCACACGGTCACCAAGACCTGGAGCTTTGGGAAAACGTTGGGTCAACGCAACTTCACCAACATCGTCGGTAGTAGTTACGCTGTCGGTCGCAACAACACCTTGATTGGTTTTGGGTATGCCAGCAACGGGAAACGCAGCGAGTTCGTCGAGGTCAACCGCAAGACGAATCAAATCGTCTTCGACGTCAACCGTACCCATTTCAAACACGGCGACTGGAGCTACCGCGCGCAACGCATGGCGCTATATCCGGGTAGCGCGTCCGTTGATTTGCATGAGATTACAACGAAATAACTGAAACTCACACTGAAAAATGCGTGCCACCTGTCAATTCTTTGACGGTGGCACGCATTTTTTGTTGGGTTCTGACTGACAAGCCGGCAACAATCACGCTAATGTTCGTTAATTACTACTACTGCTACTTTGATCCGGCATACCGCTAGGCTTACCAGACGGCCGATTTTTCATGCCTTTCGGGGTATTTTTTAATTGGGTTGTTTGTGCGGACTTGGCTTGCTGTTGGCCCAGCATGTAGCCCATTCCGCCACCACCGACAAAGAGAATAACTCCCGCTACCAATAGTGCTAACCAATGTTTAGGCCCTTGACGGACTGATTTCATCCCGTACTCATCCTTTCGATTAACCACTTGTTCGTCAACCTGTTTATAAGTATACGAAAGTTTCCTTAACCCTGGCTAAATTAATTCGGAAACGCCCTTGCAATTCACAGACCGGTTCGGTAAAATATGAACTATTGAAGAACAAATCAATTATAACGTTCGTAATAAAAGGGAGCGATTGTGCCATGCGTAATGTTTATTTCAATCATGACGGTAGTGTCGACGATTTAGTTTCTTTATTGTTACTGCTTCAAATGCCCGACGTTCATCTGACTGGCGTGGGGGTTGTCGGCGCCGATTCCTACCTGGAACCCGCACTGGCAGCCAGTCGTAAAATCATCGACCGGTTTGGCCATGGTGTCCACCTAGACGTTGCGGCCTCCGATTCACGTGGCGTGCACCCCTTCCCTAAGGAGTGGCGGCTAGATGCCTTCAGCCTCGACGCGCTCCCTATTCTGAATGAAGCGGGAACCATCACCACCCCAGTTGCGGCCAAGCCTGCTCACCTGGACCTGATTGACAAACTTAATCAGACTGACGGTCAAACAACCCTAGTCATGACCGGGCCTTTGACCGATTTGGCCCGTGCCATCATCTTAGAACCTGGCATCACGGCCAAAATCGACAAGCTTTACTGGATGGGTGGGACCTTTGACGGTCGCGGCAACGTCGCCGAACCCGAACAAGACGGTACGACCGAGTGGAATGCCTTTTGGGATCCGGAAGCCGTTAAGACGGTTTGGGATAGTGACATCGCCATTCAAATGGTGGGCTTGGAAAGTACCCGCCAAGTGCCATTGACTCCCGCCATCCGTCAAAATTGGGCTTTACAACGGCAACACCCGGCCATTGATTTCATTGGCCAAGGTTACGCCTTAGTTCCTGCCCTCCAACACTTTGAAACGAACTCGACCTACTTCCTGTGGGATGTTCTGGCGACAGTTGCCAGCGAATCCCCAGCCATTGTCACGACTAAGCAGGTCACCAGTGACGTCCTCACCACAGGCCCAGGCCGCGGCCGGACCTTTGAAACCCCAGAGGGTCGTCCAGTCACGTTGGTCACCACGGTGGACCACGACGCCTTCTTCAAACGAATCGATGAACTGGCGATTTTAGCCGATAAATAAGCTATACTAAGGGAGTGGTCAACGGGCTACTCCTTTTTGTGCGGCATTAATTTCAGCTGCGTCGCCTCTCTACATAAGTCACGGTTGACCACACCTATTATGAAATTGTCTTTGAGGAGGAAAAACTATGCTTCCCATCACCATCGGTATCGTCATTGGTATCATCCTGTCGCTTCAGAGCGCTGTAAATTCTCGGTTGCGGAGCTTTATTGGCTCACCCTATCAAGCCTCCTTCGTGTCCTTTACCATTGGTACGCTCTTCTTGGCCGTGGTGATGCTGGCTAGCCACGAATCTTTAGGCGTCTCTGGAAATATCTTCGCCACGCAACCTTGGTGGATTTGGATTGGCGGTCTCTTGGGCGTTATCTTTTTAACGACCAACATTCTCCTCTTCCCCCACATCGGTGGCGTTCAAACGGCTATCATGCCGATTCTGGGCCAAGTCTTCATGGGCTCCATCATTGATGACTTTGGCTGGTTCAACTCTGCGCAGCAACCTTTGACTTGGGTAAGAGCCGCGGGCTTGCTGCTAGCGCTGGCTGGTATCGTTATCACCGTCGCTCTGCCAGACATTCTTCGGCGCCGAGCTAATGGTCAGTCCGATGCTGCTGCTAGCGCTGGTAACCCGTGGCCCTGGCGACTACTAGGTATCTGTACCGGGGCGTTGGGGGCGATGCAGACGACCATCAACGGCCGGCTGGGGTTGGCTTTGAACTCGGCCCTCCACGCCGCCTTCATCTCATTTCTAGTGGGGGCCCTCTGCCTCTTCTTCATTGTCCTGGTCGTCAATCACGGCTTCCGGGAGATCAAACGGGCCACCGGTCACGGTAAGCCTTGGTGGATCTGGATTGGCGGGGCCATGGGCGGTATCTTTGTCCTGGGAAATGCCTACCTGGCTCCCATCATCGGGACCGGCCAAACGGTGGTCTTCGCCCTACTCGGCCAGATTGCCGGTGGCTTGTTGGTCGATCAGTTTGGCCTGCTAGGGGCCAAACGCAAGCCCGTCGTGGCCGTCCAGTTACTCGGCCTGTTGATTCTCATTGGCGGGGTCGTTTTGATCCGATTGTTCTAAATAATAACGTCAAAAAACAGGTAGCGCTCGGATTAATCCGGGCGCTACCTGTTTTTAATGACTTCCTTAGTGCTAACCACGTTCACTTTCGAACATACTATCAGTTGTTCAAATCCTGCCAAAGTTCTTCAAGCGACTCAAATGATTTAAGCTTGCCCGTCTCTGCCGCTCGCTTGGCAGCCAGGGCTTCCGTGGAAGTCAAAAATGAGGCGAACTTCTGATTGGATAAATGAATCTGAATGCCCTGACGATAGATCAATAATTGTTTAGTTTTTCGAAGTGGACTTAACGCTAGTTTAAATCTTTTGAGACTAATGATACCTGCCTCCTAGTCTACAAATCTTTCCAATCCTGCCACAACGCCTCCACGGCCGCCAACGATTGCGTATCGCCGGTGGCCTTTTCCCGCGCAAGTTCCGACTGTAGTTGATCCTTGGTGAGCTCCAAGTCGAAGGGCAAGTCGTGGTCCGTGACCGATTGCTGTAAGAACAGGTGAATGGCCGTCGTCAGGCTCATCCCGTACTGTTGATAAACTGCCGCCGCATCCCGCTTCAGCTGCGGGTCTAACGTCAAGTCAAGGTGTTCTGGTTGTGTGGGTTCATTTAATTTTGTCATGATTACGCTCCTTTATCGTTTACGTCTAACCGCCACCTACGACCCCAAGGTAACATGCACTTATAGGGTCAGACAATGGTTATCGTTTTAGGCCCTATCGCCATTAAGACGCTAAATGATTAGCCGGTAAAATCCCCCTAACCTCTTGACCACCTGCCAGTTTTTTTCGCATGAATAACAAAAAGGACGCTAACCCATCCCCTTACCTTCAGCGGCAAGCACATGTGTTAGCGTCCTTCATTTTAAATAAATTTATTTTTCGTCGTACAGCTTAGCAACTTGGTCCTGAACCTGCTTGTGGCCCAAGAACTCATCATAAGTCGTGTCGGCCCGGTCAACGATGCCCTTTGGTGACACCTCAATGATTCGGTTGGCAATCGTTTGAATGAACTCGTGGTCATGGGAAGTGAACAGGATACTGCCACTGAACCCAACCAGACTATCGTTCAACGCGGTGATGGATTCCAAGTCCAAATGGTTGGTTGGATCATCCAGCAACAGCACGTTGGCCTTGCTCAACATCATCTTGGAAAGCATGGCCCGCACCTTTTCGCCCCCGGACATCACGTCAACTTCACGGTTCACGTCGTCGCCAGAGAACAGCATTTTCCCTAAGAACCCACGGAGGAAGGTGTTGTCGCTTTCTTCCTTGGAAGCGAACTGACGTAACCAGTCGATCACCGACATTTGGTTTTCGGCAAAGTAGTCGTTCACGTTCTTAGGCAGGTAAGTCGTGCTGGTCGTTTGACCCCAGACCACGTTACCGCTGTCTGGTTCCAACTCGCCGGCAACGATTTGCATCAACGTCGTGGTCGTCACGTCATTCCGGCTGATAAAGGCGGTCTTCTCACCTGGCCGCAACGTGAAGCTCACGTCGTCTAAAATCGTCACGCCGTCAATGGCCTTGGACACATGTTCCAGGCGCACTAAGTCGTTCCCCAATTCGCGTTCTGGATTGAACTTGATGAAGGGGTACTTCCGTGAGGATGGCTTGATGTCATCCAGCGTGATTTTTTCCAATTGCTTCTTCCGCGACGTTGCCTGCTTAGACTTCGAGGCGTTGGCACTAAACCGGGCCACGAATTCTTGCAGCTGCTTGATCTGGTCGGCCTTCTTAGCGTTGGCGTTGGCCTTCAATTGGGCGGCCAATTCGCTAGATTCCATCCAGAAGTCATAGTTCCCAACGAACAGCGTAATCTTCCCAAAGTCCACGTCACACATGTTCGTGCAGACCTGGTTCAAGAAATGCCGGTCATGAGAAACGACGATGACGGTGTTTTCGTAGTCAGCCAGGAAGTTTTCCAGCCAACTGATCGATTGAACATCCAACCCGTTGGTCGGTTCGTCCAACAGTAACACGTCGGGGTGACCGAACAAGGCTTGGCCCAACAGGACTTTCACCTTTTGGGGTTCGGTCAGTTCACTCATCGGCACTTGGTGGAGTGATTCGTCGATACCTAAAGCTTGTAGCATTTGGCTCGCTTCGGCTTCAGCTTCCCAACCACCCATTTCACCAAATTCACCTTCCAGTTCAGCGGCCCGAATCCCATCTGCGTCGCTAAAATCTGGTTTCATGTAAATGGCGTTCTTTTCTACCATGATATCGTAAAGTTTCTTGTGGCCTTGAATGACCGTGTCCATGACCAAGTTATCTTCAAAAGCAAAGTGATCTTGGTTCAAGCTGGACATCCGCTCGTTTGGTCCCATTGAAACGTTCCCACTAGTTGGCTTTAATTTGCCTTCGATGATTTTCAGGAACGTGGACTTCCCAGCGCCGTTAGCGCCAATGACCCCGTAGCAGTTTCCTGGGGTGAACTTAAGATTAACATCGTCGTAGAGCTTCCGGTCGGAGAACTGCATACTGACATTATTGACGGTTAACATGAACGATACCTCCTGTATTTGCGTGTAAAAAACCAACGTGTCTGGTTAACGGCGACGTTGGCTTCGACTTATATTCGTTATGACATGTTAGCGTAGTTTACCATAAATCTTACTGACAAGCAACGTATCCGCTGGGTTCTTGAACATAAACCCGAATGCGATGGACGAGTCCGTTCCCGGCGGCGGATTCAAGATGCCCTGCTGTGGGGAACGGCTCCAGCCTAAGGAACGGGCTTCCACCTCGGCTTGAAACCTCGCTAAGGTTCGCGAGTTTCCAAGACCGTCCCGTGCTCTAAACTGAGAAGCCCCCTCAGTTAAGACCACTGACACAGCTGGTCATCTTGATCCGCCTCTGGTCACTCACATTGTCCACGTGAGTTTACGTTAACTACGGAACGTCCACTACAAATTCTGCTCACCAATTGCATAAAGATTACGCACTGTTCATGATATTTTTACTTAACGTAATCACCTGAATTTTCCATTTCAAAAATTCCACCTACGACCAAGACTGCTCCGCCGCATACTTTTCACGGTAAGTCTTGGGCGTCATTTGGTAGCGTTGCTTGAAGGTGACGAAGAAGTTTTTCTCCGTGCGGAAACCGGTCTTCATGGCGATACTTTGGATGGATTCCTGCGAGGTCATTAGGAGCTGGGTGGCCCGCTCCAACCGAATCTGCCCCAGGTAGACCTTAGGTGAAACGCCCATGTATTCCTTGAAATAGCGGGAAAAATAAACGCTGGAGTAGTTCAGTTGTTCGGCCATTTTGGCAATCGAAACCGCCTCACCATAGTTGTTCTGAATCTCGGTAACGGCTTGGCGTAAGGGATCTGGTAACGGCAGCTGGTCGCTATTGACTTGGCCATTAACCGTCAAGTGTTTTAACAACTGACCCACCAATTGATATTCCGCACCTAAGCTGGCTAAATAATCTGCGCGCTCATCCGGTTCCATCACGGCGTTGGTCGCCAAGGTGTGCACCGACCGCGCCAGCTCCTGGTACGGATCGGCACGCAGGTCTAAGTCTAGTGGCCCCCAAATCGGCAGCTGCTCATTGGCCACCACGTTCCGTAGCCATGCTTGCGGCAACAGCAACGTGATGATTTGATTATCCTCGTCTAAGAAAGTTTCATAACTGTGGACAACTTCAGAATTGACCACGTACAGGTGTTCCTCGGTCAATTCATACGATGAGCTCCCGATATGTACGGTGCCCGGGTGCCCCCGATAGGCATAGGCCAATTCAACGGCTTGGTGCCAGTGTGGCAAAACCATTTTTGGTCCACCAGTCCCGTGTGAAATAACCCGCAGTGGCAAGACAGTAGTAAAATCTAAACGTTCATGATACGGCCGTGGCATTCCAGATACCCCCATTTCTGTCCTTTCGGCTGAGATATACCAATTTAACTCACTCTTTAGCTACAAGCATAACACGTCCGATGAGAATAAGGTTAAATTTAGTAATCCAATCATCAGATTACGGGATTATAGATTTGTGTTCCCCCCGATATAATGAACTTGTAACATCCGGATGGGCGTTAAAAAGTCTTGTATCTGACCATTGACCAGATTCGATGATTATCGGTTTAGTATTTAAGGGGAAATACCTAACCGACCGTCCACCCACCTGGAATGATTTGGGCCGTAACCAAATCATTCTCCTTTAGAAAATCAGACCGCAAAGTTCCGTCGTTGTGGGGGCAACGGCCGAACCGGCAACACTTCCAACGTGTTCGTCTGATTTTCCCAGTCGTCTCTGGGGGGAAACGACCGAGAAAATCACCAACAGGATAGGTATTGGCCATCGGAGTCTTTGGGGGAAACAGTAAAGTCGCGCCTTGGGGGGCGTGACTTTTTTCGTTTTGGACTAGCGAAAATCAGTGTCATTTTGCCGTTCCCGACGGTGGGCTCAAGATGCCCTGCTGTGGGGAGCGGCTCCAGCCTGAGAAACGGGCTTCCACCTCGCCTGAAAGCCTGGAACACCACCAGTCTTCCAGGTCGTCCCGTGCTCTAAACTGAGAAGTTCACTCAGCTAAGACCACCGACACAGCTGGTCATCTTGGCCCACCTCTGGTCACTAACATTGCGCACCAATTATCACTAGCTGTAAAAATTCTGACAACTTATAATTATGACTTCCCATCTGCCCTAAGCATATTTGTTAAATACGTCATTCAAAAAAGGTCAATCCCCAATCGGATTGACCTTTACTATATCTATTCTGTTGATTGGTTCGGTCGCAAACTCTCTGGTCGCTTCAGTAAGAACGCCATCAGGTAGGACACAATCAGGAAACCAGCCACAACCAGGTATGGCACGTGGGTGTTCCAGTCGAGGAGCATCCCCGACATGATTGGCCCAACGATGTTCCCGATACTGGTCAGAGACATGTTCAGCCCATTGATCAGACCTTGGTCGGACTCACTAGCCTTCGTCAGCAGCGTGGTAATCGCTGGCCGCAAGAGGTCGAACGCTGAGAAGATGACCAGCGTGGCAATCATGACTTCAATCTTCGTGTGCGCCTGCGTGATCCAAATCGTACAGATGGCTGCCAAGAAGAAGCACATCCGGATGACCCGACGCTCACCAAATTTGCTAACAAGCGTGTCAAACATGGCCACCTGCAGGAACAGGGAAATCAGTCCGTTTAACGTCAAGACCAACGCAATGTTGCTCAAACTAAAGTTAAATACTTCGTTCACGTAGATACTGTAGATGCTTTCAAACCCTTGCAGGCCAAAGGAGGAGACCAGAATCATCGTAAATAAGATGATGATGGGCACCGTCCAAAACGCCCGGGTCATGGGGTGAGCGGAAGGCTGCGCATCCACCGCTGGTTCTTCAACGACGCGGTTAGTTTCGACGTCACTTGGTAAGAGGCTAATCAAGACGATGGCACTAATCAGGCCTAACGCACCGGCCACCCAGAACGGCGTCTTGTAGCTGATACCGGCTAGAATCCCCCCGATACCAGGGCCCAAGATCAGACCCCCACTAAAGGCCGCCGACAGCCAGCCGATAACCTTGGCCCGTTGCCGTTTCGTGGTAATGTCGGACGCTAACGCCATGGCGGTTGGCACAACCATCGCGGCGGACAGCCCCCCAATCAGCCGGGAAATGTCGAAGACCCACAGGTAGTTGGTCAGGGCAAACAGGACTTCGGAGACCATGAATAAAATCAGGCCCGCCGTCAGGACTGGCTTCCGCCCAATTTTGTCGGATAGTCGTCCAATCAAGGGTGACGCCACGAACTGGGCGAAGGCAAACAGAGCATTCATAATCCCCATGTCGGTTGCGGTTAAATGCAGCTCGGTCTTCAAGAATGGCATGACCGGTATGATCAAACTGATTCCTAAACACACTAAAAATTCACTAAAGATTAAGATAAAAATGGCCCGTTTCGTTTTTTTCGTCACGGTGGCTCACCCCTTCTCTGAGATTTTGACAACAATATTATAATAATAACAATATTTAATGACAGTTGTCTAATCTTACGCTCAAAGAATAACGGGTGCAACCTTTATTTTATTAATGTTTGCAGCGCCTACCGGGTGGTGAAAATGAGATTGGAACGCGGTGGGCAGGACGTCCAGAGCCAAAGTACGGTCTCTGAACTCGCTTTGAGCCTCAAAAGTCGAGTCTCAAAGTCGCCATTTGCTAGGCTCTGCCCAGCAAATCCCACGGCTGAACTCATTTTCACCACCCTCCCGGCTAACATTGATTTAGCCCCAGTAGTCGATTGCCACCGTTTCTCTAGCCACTCTTATGATGTATTTCAGAGTGCAGTTGTCCCGGTCTATTGGTAGTCAGCGTACGAGACAAAGTCGTGTCTATTCACTTATCATTCAGAAAAAATTAGATTTTTCTAAGTTATCTAGCCGTTCCATTACCCAGTGCCCTGGCCCAGCGTTGGTAATTTGCTGCAAAGACGCTGTCGCGAGCGTAGACCACGTCCAAGTCGTGTAACAAGTGGCCGGCCGGTAAAGGCAGGACCTTCAGCTGTCCACTGGCCAACTCGTCAGCCACGACCGAGCGGTAGACGAAACTGATACCTGCGCCCCGTAACAACAATTGCCGAATGGCCGCTGGATTATTGACGGTGATCAACTGACTGAATTCAGCTAATGTGACATTGGCCGCCTGAGCCAGACTGACCAAAATTTCCCGGCTACCAGACCCCTCTTCCCGGACCAACAAGGGATATGCCGTGAGGTCGTGCCAGCTCACGGCTGACTGCTGGGCGACCGGTTGATCTGCGGCGATGACGCCAACGAAGGGTTCCTCCCGAACAATTTGATAGTCGTAACGGGTCTTGTCAAAGTTTCCTTCAATTAAGGCAAAGTCGCTGGTTCCCTCATCGATGGCCGTCAATGCCGCCTGGGTATTGGTTACCTGACAGGTCACTTGCCGGTAGTCCGCCTGGTCTTGTAGCAACCGAATCAATTGCGGCGCGAGAAATTCACTCAGCGAAAGGGTTGTGCTAAAGGTCAGTTGCCGTTGAACCTGCGGATGCTGGAGGCTGGCAACGACCTTTCCCGCCTGCACCTGAACCCGCTGCACAAAGGCAGCCAGCTCTTGTCCCGCCGGCGTAATGGTTAAATGCGGCCGCTCGTAGTGCACCAACTCCACCTTTAGTTCCGTCTCCAAGCTCTTGATCTGTTGCGACACGGCCGGCTGCGTAATAAACAACTGCCGGGCCGTTTGCGTATACGATTTGGTCTGCACCAGGACCAGCAACGTTTGATAACGATTATCTAACATTGGGACACCTCCAAATTAGCTTTATTATAAGCCGAATTTATAGTGTTATTAAATATCCCAATTTTATCTTATAACGAGTTTCCAGTAAACTATTACTTGCTTAATAAGAACGACAATCCAGCTGAAACCAGCGATAGGATTGCATGAACGATAGCTAAATAATTGGCAACCGTGAGTGACCAGAGGCGGATCAAGGTGACCAGCTGTGTCGATGGCCTTAGCTGAGTGATTTTTCTCAGCTTAGACCATGGGGCGACCTTGGAGACTGGTGTTTTTCCAGGCTCCAAGGCGAGCTGGAGGACCGCCTCTTAGACCGTAAGCGTCCCCCACAGCAGGGCACCTTGAATCCGCCGTCGGGAACGCACACTTGCAAAACATATTTGAGGAGGAGTTTCATTTGGATATTCGAGCAACTATGGCAACGCGCAGCTTCTGGGGTGCCGCTGGCCTGACACTAATCTGCGCCGTCGCCGGCAGTGAGCTGGCTCAACTGCCTTACCTGAACCTAGTCGGCGCCCTGGTCATTGCCCTCCTGCTGGGCATGGCGCTCCAACTGGCACCGCGCGCCGTCAACGCCAATCGCGCCGGCATTGGTTTCATCAGTAATAAATTTCTGCGTTTAGGGATTATTCTCTTAGGGTTCAAATTGAACCTGATTCAACTCGCCCAAGCCGGTGTCAAGACGATTACCCTGGCCGCCGTCGTGGTCACCGGGATGGTGCTTCTGACCTACAACCTCAGCCGTAAGCTCGGCGTTGACCGGGAATTGGCGATTCTCACCGCTACCGGGACCAGCATCTGTGGGGCCGCCGCGGTGATGGGCGTGTCACCGCAGATCAAGGTGAGTCCGGACAAGGCCGAACGGCAACGCGAAAATGAAGTGCTGGCCGTGGCCATCGTCGCTATTTTAGGAACGGTCTTTACGCTGATTGAAATCGGGTTGAAGCCCCTGCTCCACCTGACCGCCGTCCAATTTGGGGTTATGACCGGGGGTTCCCTGCACGAAATCGCCCATGCCGTTGCGGCTGGGAGCGCGGGCGGTCCGGTCAGTCTGGATACGGCCATCATTACCAAATTATCGCGAGTTCTGTTGCTGGCACCGGCTGCCCTCATTATTGGCTGGTGGTACCAGAAACAAACGGCCGGCACCACGACCAATGACGGCCCCACCAAACTGCCAATTCCTTGGTTCATGGCTGGCTTCCTGTTGACCAGCGTCATCGGTACCTGGATTCCATTGGGTGCCGCTACGTTAGCTGCCTTGGTCAAATTGGCCTACATCTTCTTGGGCATGGCGATGGCTGCCCTTGGCATGAGCGTCAACTTCCGCGTCATTTTCCAGCGCGGGGGTAACGCCTTTCTCGCAGCCACACTATCATCTGTCGTCCTCTTAACCGGTGTGACGATTGCCAGCAAATTATTCTTCTAGTCACTCTTTTAACCGACAACACAATTAAAGCGACGCCCACTAAATTGCGGGTGTCGCTTTTTTCGTGAGGGCTGTTCCGCTATCACAGGGCTAACAAATGCTGGAACGTCCCACTGTCCCATAGGATGTACAGCCCGATTAGGATGTACACGGCAATCGTAATGTAGCGCCCTTCCTTTTCCAAAACCTCCGCTACCTTGGGCAGACAAGCCAGCCGGTACCCAATTTCCCAGAAAATCACGACCATCACCGCAAACGTCAGTAAAATTAATGGTATCGTGGCTGGCGCAACCGTGGTAAAGAGTGGCACATAAATGCCCACGTTATCCGCCCCACAGGTTGCCATGGTAATCAACGCGACACTGCCAATCAGGCGTTTCGGATCAGCCACCTTCGCCGCAATGGCGTCGGTATCATCGTCATCCCCGGCCACCCAGAGCTTGATTCCCAAGAAAATTGGGATCAATCCCAGAAACCCCAGTAGCCACGGTGCGGGCACGAAACCCAGGAAAAACGCAATGGCTAACGAGCTCCCCACCAGCACAATGGTCCCTAAAAAATCCCCGATTAGGACCAGCCAGCGGTCTTGGTGCTTTACGCGGCCGAAGATTACCATTAGAATAATTAAGTAGTCTAACCCGGTGGAGATGTACGCCGTCACCCCGGTTAAAATCGTCTTCATCATGAACCCCTCCCCTTACATATGTTATCTATGACATATGTTATCACGTTCATATGAAAGGAGCAAGCTTTTTCATGTCGGATATTACCGAAAACGTGCATTTAATTACAGAGCCCGCGCTGGGTGCGTCTCAGGATATTTTTAAATTATTAAGCAATACGACGCGCCTGCAAATTCTCTACTTACTGGAACAACGGGAACTCAACGTCAGTGAGCTCAGTACCTTGCTGGCAGCGGAACAATCCGTGGTCTCCCACCAGTTGGCCATGCTCAAAAAGGAACAGTTAGTGTCCTCACGTCGCGTGGGCAAACAGAGTTTTTACCAACTCGATGACCCGCATATTTTAGATATCGTTAACGAAACCCTAGCGCACGTGGATCACGTGTTGCGCGGGAAAACACATGGACATTAAAACCGTTTGGAATGGACGTTCCAAACGGTTTTTTGTTTGCGATTATTGGTTTTTACGTTCGCCTTTGAAGTAATGATTGCCATATTTCTTGGCCAAATGCTTACTATGATAGCCATGACTAAATGTCCAATATCCAGCGCCAGTAGCTGTCTGCAAAACAGCGTGTTTGTGACCACCTAATTTATGGACTGTTTTCCGATAGGAACTACCAGCCCCCGCTGTTTGATACCATCCCAAAGTATTGACCCAACGCTCTTTGTTAGTAAGCGTCGCCATTCTGGCAATAACCCAGGTCGGATGTTTTCTCTTCGTACCAACCTTTACACTGTAGTTTTCTTTTCGCGAGTGCACGCGATTTACATAACCATCTCCAACAATCTTTTTAGCTGTAATTTTAGTCCGATACATTTTATGATCTTGATAACTATACCAAGTCCCCCGAATGCGCTTAGGAAAGGTCTTCATTGTTCTTCGCGTCTTAGCAAACGCCACCTGATTCGATGAACTCGTCATCATTCCTACCCCGAATATCATCGATAAAACCAGAACCACTAAAATACCACGTCGTTTCAACTTCATGAAATCTCCTCCAAATATTTGTTTACTACGGCGTATATTATCCGCCAAGTATTATTCGTATTCAATATTATTTAGGAGGACTTTTGTTTTTAGCTGACGAGTAACTTGTCTGTTGCTGATTACGCTGTCTGAACCCGTTAATCTTGCTCTCACCAATATATCCGGAAACTTGCGGCTTCTGAAACGTGCTACTACCGGGCAACTGGTTCCGCTTAACACCATTAAGCAAACGACCCAGGCCCGGGGTCATTCACTTAATGCCGTTAATGCTCGCCAGCTAACCGCCCTGCGTACCACTCTTATCCGAAACGTGCTACGCGAACCAGACTCCTGCGCCTAGCAAAAGAAAGAGCTCCTGATCGACGTTGTTTTTGCTGATTACGCTATCTGAACCCGTTAATTTTGCTCTCGCCAATCTATCCGGAAACTTGCGGCCTCCGAAACGTGCTACGCGAGCCAGGTTCTTCCGCTTAGAAAAATAAGGTGTCCTGCTCGGCCTTGCCGAACAGAACACCTTATTCCTCTAATGCTCGGAACCTAAACGGCTCGCTCCGCACTCTCTACATCTTCATACCCATTTTCTCATAAGAACTCATCCCAGGCAGCTTCAAGTCCTTCACGTCAATCCCGCGTTCTTCTGCGACCGCATTCATTAACGTGTCCATATCCATCAGCTTGTACGTCTGTGGATGGTCTGGGTCGTAAGCCTCAATTTGCGCCATCATCCCACCATCTTCGTGTTCGATGATGTGACAATGATACATGTAGACCCCGGTGTGTTCGAACCAAACCTTGATTCGAACCGTTTCGCCTGGGTTGACGCCGACCGTATCCTTCAGCCCATGTTCGTTGGCGTATGGTTCATGGCCGTTCCGTGACAGCACTAGGAACTGGGTCCCGTGCATGTGGAACGGGTGAACCATGCCAGCGTCCATGTCGTTGGTGTTGGTGACGTCCCAAAGCTCAACGTTGCCGACCTTTTGCCGGGCGTCGATCCGTTGCATTTCAAATTTCTTGCCATCCATCATAACGGCTTCATCCATCCCGGACATGACGACCTTGCGGACTGGCGTATCAGGCGTCACGTCTGGATTTGGAATGTCGACCAGGTGGTCTGGCAACTGGGTGTCGTCCGTTTCAAAATCGTGGACCCGGAAACGAACCAACGGCACATCATCGCTGTACAACGTGACGGTGTGGCCCGGGGTCACCTTGCCAAAGTCGACAATGATTTCGGCCCGTTCCGCACAGGTCAACATCAAGTGGGTGAATTCAACGGGTTCTGGCATCACACCACCATCGGAAGCAATTTGCGTAAATGGTAGGTCATCGCTAAAGTGTAACCGCCATTCACGCCGGTTGGCGCCGTCTAGGATTCGTAAGCGTAGCCGTTGCGTGGTGACATCAAAGTAAGGATTGATGGTCCCGTTGATCATGGCTGTTGGGCCCTGAACGCCATCTGGATCGTAGTCGGCTTCGTAATCCCACTGATTATCTTCGTGGAAACGGCGGTCCTGCAAAACCAACGGAATGTCATCGACCCCATAATTGTGTGGGAACGGCAACTTAGCTTCCGTTTCATCCGTGACCAGTGCTAGGCCAGCCAGGCCGTGCCAAACTTGTTCCGCCGTTGATGGGCACGGATGAGCGTGTAACCACAACGTGGCGGCTGGTTGGTCAACCTTGAAATCAATGTGGCGGGTCTTCCCGGGATAAACGGGGGCGTGGCAACCGCCATCGGTATAAGGGCCTGGAACGTTCAACCCGTGCCAGTGGAACGTGGTTAGTTCAGGCAATTCATTTTTCAAATCAATATGCATGGTCTTGCCCTTGGCAAAGACAACCGTTTGACCCAGTAAGGAGCCATTGTAGCCCCAGGTCTTGGTCTTCTTACCAGGCAACAACTGGGTTTCACCGGTCTGCGCAACGACCGTGTAATAAGTATCCGTCGGGGTTTCCTTATCCGGCTTCAAAAGAGGTGGCACCCGCAATGGTTGTTGTGGCACATCGGGTTCCTCTAGTGGCACATAGCCCCCATCATGCGTGTTATAAGCTGTTTCATCAAAGAAATAATCAGTATGGATTGATTTTGTCATTTTTCGGACTCCTCTTCGATTATTTAAGCAGATGTATCTGCCTCAATGATACCGCATTCACGAAAGAAGAAAAAGTCTCCGCTCACGAACGCATCTGTTCCACCCCGAGAATCGGTCGGCAAATGAAAAAGCACCCAGACCAGTTCCGTCTAGATGCCTCATTACCCTATTAATCTATTTACGCAAAACAATTTTCAAAGGCGCAGACAATCCCGTCAGCCACCTAATCTATCAATTTTTCACAACTAAGCCAGCTGGAACAAGCGGCTGAACGGTAATGGTAGCCGAAGGTGAGTAGCTATGGAATCCCGTGTCGATGGTGTTAAGTCGGTATCTCTGAAATTCTAATTTCAACAACCCTAATCAACAACTGGAACAAACGACTGACCCGGAACGTTAGCCGGAGGTGGTTAAGTCTGCTTACCCGTGAAAATGGCGTTAGACCGAGCGTTTCTCGGCCTTACACCCTAGACATTGCTACGTCGAGTCAGACAACTGGAACAGACGGCTGAACGGTAATGGTAGCCGAAGGTGAGTAGCTATGGAATCCCGTGTCGATGGTGTTAAGTCGGTATCTCTGAAATTCTAATTTCAACAACCCTAATCAACAACTGGAACAAACGACTGACCCGGAACGTTAGCCGGAGGTGGTTAAGTCTGCTTACCCGTGAAAATGGCGTTAGACCGAGCGTTTCTCGGCCTTACACCCTAGACATTGCTACGTCGAGTCAGACAACTGGAACAGACGGCTGAACGGTAATGGTAGCCGAAGGTGAGTAGCTATGGAATCCCGTGTCGATGGTGTTAGGTCGGTTTCTTCGACCTTACAGCATGGGACGTCCGTAAGACTCACGTTTTTAGTGAGGCTTACGGGCGAGGCTGAAGACCGCTTTTTGGCTTCAGTCGTGCCCCACGGGCTGGAATAGCTACTCACCGCAGGCGGCAACCACTTACCGGTCAGTCCGGGCGCGGAGGGCGTAGAGGATGGTGACCGTATCCACCACTTCCTGGAACACCGCCCCAATGATGGCTGGAATGACCCCGAAACTAGCAATCAGCATCAGGACCGTACAGATGATAATCCCAATCATCACGGCTTGTTTCGCGACTCGCATGGTATCATGGGCAATCGCCCGGGCCGTGCTGACCCGCGTCAAGTCATCCTTCAGGACAACCGCGTCCGCGGATTCACTGGCCGCAGTGGCCCCATGTGCGCCCATGGCAATGCCGACATCGGCGGTCGCCAGGGATGGCGCATCGTTGATACCGTCACCGACCATGGCAACCGGCCGGTGTTCCGCGGGTAGGTCCGCCAGCACCTGAATCTTATCCGCTGGCAAACACTCGACGTGAATTTGGTCGATCCCGACCTCACCCGCAATCTGTTTGGCAATCGGTTCGCGGTCCCCGGAAATCATGAGGAGGTTGCCGACGCCCAGGTGATGCAAGTCATTCATGGTCTGGGCTGCTTCCGGCCGGACCTGATCACTGAAGCTCACGTAGCCCTGATAGACCCCGGCGGCGGAGACATAAACCGCCGTTTGGTCCGGCTTCTTAACGGGTTCATCGGTCACAAAGGACGCCTTCCCGGCCCGGACAACTTGGCCGTTGATGGTAGCGACGACCCCCTGTGCCGTGGTTTCCTTCACGTCCGTCGCCACCAGAAGCGGTTCGGTGTTCGCGGCCACTAAGGATTGCGCCAGCACGTGACCCGAATGTTGTTCCGCACTCGCTGCCAGTTGCAGGAGTGTTTCAGTTGGAACGGCCGTCACCGGCACGACCTTATCGACCACCAATTTCCCTTGGGTGATGGTCCCCGTCTTATCAAACGCAAACGTTTTGACCTGCGCTAATTTTTCCAGCGTAGTCCCCGTCTTGACGATGATTCCGTTTCGGCTAGCCCGGCTCATCCCCGAAATCAGAGCAATCGGCGCCGCCAGAATCAGGGGACATGGTGAGGCGACAACCAACACTTCCGCCAACCGGACTGGGTCGCCAGACAGGTACCAGGCAATCCCAGCAATCACGTAAGCCAGCAAGGTAAACGGCACGGCATAACGATCGGCCATCCGCACGAATTTGGCTGGTTGTGATTCGGCTTGCTTAACCAACCGTACAATGTTTTGGTACTGACTGTTGTCGGCGGTCTGGTCAGCAATCAGATAGACCGAGGCCTCCCCGTTAACACTCCCGGACATGACGGTGTCACCGGCCTGTTTATCAATGGGACGGGCTTCACCGGTCAGTGAGGATTCGTTGACCGTGGTTGGACCCGTCTCTAGCGTCCCATCGACTGGCATGACTTCGCCGGGCTTGACCAGCAACCGGTCACCCACGACGACTGTCTGGATGGCAACGTCCGTAATCATGTCGCCATCCGCCTTGTGCGCAGACTGGGGCGAATTGTTAAGGAGTTCCTGCAGCTCACTGTTGGCTCGCCGCGCGGCAAAATCTTCCAGCGCGTCACCCCCGGTCAGCATCAGGAGGACAATCAAGGCCGCCCAGTATTCGCCAACCGCCAGCGTGGCAACAACCGCCGTAATCGCGAGCAGGTCCACCCCGAATTTTCCTGACCGCAACGTCTTAACCATTTCAACGAACATCATTAAAGCCAGCAAAATACCCAATCCGGTAATCAGAATTTGTGCATAACCCGCCTGGTGATTCACAAATTGGAGCCATAACGCAATGACCCCTAGAATGATAACGAACCAGAATTGTTTGTACTGACGTAGTTGTTGCATAAAATCCCCTCCCCATTGATTTGTTTGTAACTTGAGTATAGCAGAGCTTGTGACTTTTGCCACACTTGACGAGTCAGTCTTTCGACCGCTGAACTAACTGAACGGTCAACCGTTGACCGCAACAAAAAAGTGAGACCCGCCCAACGGCAAGTCTCACATCAATGACCCAGTTAACTTAGAAATGTCGGCGAATCACGGCACCGCCAAGCGTTGCCAAGAAGACCGTTGCACCGAGGAGGCTGGCAATATTGCCATTAGCATCCTTGGTTTGAGGTAACTTGGTGTTGGCACTAGCATGGTGCAGGGTCGTTGTCGTGCCTGGCGTCTGTGTTGCGGTCGCCTTAGACACTGCTGGCTTGGCAGCGGCTTTAGCTGTGGCAGCTTTCTTAGCAGCGGCCTTTTTAGCAGCAGCTTTCTTCTTGGCTTTAGCAACTTCTTTGGCTGCTTCTTCCTTCTCTTCTGCTTCCTTTTCCTCTTGCTCGCGGGCTTCTTCTTCCTTGTCCGTTTCGGTACCACCATCGACATCAATGGTCCCAGTGTCTTCGTCCTCTTCCTCTTCGTCAGTTTCGTTCACGTCACCGCTCCCGGAACCGCTATTCCCCGTAGAAGAGGAGACTTTACCGTTGGCTTCTTCCGAATTCTTTCCACCGGAAGTACCGCCACCCCAGGTCATCACGGCATTGTTGCGGAACTTGTAGCCGGAATGAATCAGTGAAGGATCGGTCACCTTGGTGTAGTAATCAATCGTAACCAGATTGTTCACGGTATTGTTAAATTTTAAATCAAAACCCTTGTCCGTGTAGGTCACATCGTAGTCCGTGCCTTCCGTCATGGCTGGCTTTTCACGAGTATAGCTCGTGTTGGTGTTCCAGTGGGCATTGCTGACGGTGACACCCTTGATTAATTCTTGGTTATCACCAATCGTGTCTTTGATGTCCAGGTTCTTCATTTCAATTTCACGCCGGTCAACTAAAATCGTCCACTTGATGGTCCCATCGTCTTGCAGGACCCCCTTCTTGGACATGTTGGCGTCGTTTTCAACGATGTTGATTTGCGAGGTACTGCTGCCGTTATTCTCCAATGGGAAAACAACGTCCTTCTCACCGGAATCATCGTAACGGTACTTGGTGGCCAGATTCAACGTTAATTTTGCATTCGTCTTGCCCTCAAGCGCGTCGTTCATGGTGATGACCACGCCCGTGTCGGACACGACGGCGGTCCCAATGACCTTTCCAGTTTCATCCTTCACGTCAAAGGTGTCTCCCGGATTCTTCCCCTTTAAATTCTCAGGAAAGTCCAGGGTGATGGTGTCCCCACTATGTATTGGTGTGTCGCCAAAGTTCAGTTTGTACTGAATGTCAACGGTATCGGCGTGTTTGAAGTCTGGTCCGTTCGTGACACTAGCCGCGGTGGTAAAATCAGCCCCGTTGTGTGTGGCCGCCTTGGCTGGTGTCGCAGTCTGGCTGACAACTAACACAAAGACTAAACTAAGCAGTCCAATTAGTAGTCGCCAAGCTTTACTGTTCTTACTCAAAAAAATCCCCTCCCATAACTTTTACGTAGTTTGAGTATACGCGCCTCACCGGACACTTGGCAATAGTCCCTAGCCAGGTTGCCTTAAATGATAGGTTGCATTCAAAAAGCGCCCCCGAAAGTAACTCTCGAGAGCGCCCCGGCCCCTAGCAGATTCGGGTGCCTAACGTTTGCATTTCTTTCTTCAAATCTAAGTCGGATTTTTCTTCGGCCGTGTAGGTGATCATCCCAACGGCACTGTCGAGGATTCCCGTGTCATCGCGTAAGGAAAGTTGGTTGAAGACGCGGTCCAGAATCAAGCCGTTGTTCAGGTACAGTTCCGTGTCGGCATTGGTCCACAGATTTAGACCGGCATCGTTTTCAACGGGAATGCTGTACTTGGGGTCCGGCTGGGTCAAGGCCACGAACTGGAACTTGTCGCCAATGGCACAGCTTCCACCCAACGTGGAGTACTGATTGGACCCATCATCCAGCGTTAATAAGAGCACTGTCTCCGGCTGAACGTTGTCGGCTAAATACGTCTTGGCCGCATCTTTAATTATCATTTTCATCATTAAATCCTTCTTTCCAGGTCGTGGTTAAAATGATTGTGTTTCTGGGATTATCTATTCCCAGCGGTAGGTGCTTGTTTTGTCAAAGCAATTTCATTGTGCACAACCATTTATACACCCAGTTCGCCTGAAAGTAAACGATTTTGCTTACAAATAGGCAGTGTCAATTTGGAAAGTCATTGATACCTACGCAAACCAAAAAATCGCCAACCACCGATGAACGCGGCAGTTGACGACTTTTACGGTTAGGACATTAACTTTCAAAACTCCGTTTGACCATGGCAATCAACTCGTCTTCCGACAGGTTGAGCTTCTTGGCCTCGCTGGTGAAACCCGCCACGTAGCGTTCCGAGAACTCTGACCGGCGCTTCTCACGGATCATGCTCTCAGCTACCGGCGTGACAAACATCCCCAGCCCCCGGCGTTTTTCAATCATCCCCGCCGTTACTAGGCGGTTCATGCCCTTCAAGGCAGTCGCCGGATTGATATGAAATTCTTTGGACATTTCAGTCGTCGACGGGACCTGTTCGCCTGCCTGGTAAATGCCGGTAAAGATGGCGTCTTCCATCTGCTCGGCCACCTGCAGGTAAATCGGTTCCGGACTATCAAAGTTAAAATTCATACAATTTCCCACATTCTTTTGACGTGCATTTCGTCACTAGTCGTTCGGTGCTTGTGGCAACACGATGCGCCAGTACAGGGCCAGCGTGATGAGGTAATAAATGGCGTACAGCCCGATAAAGATCAGGAAGGTACTGCCAATTCCCAGATAGGGACTCATCGGCGCGGCCATCAGTGGCTTAAACATTTGTAGCCCGAACAAAACATCGATTACTCCCATGATACCAGGAATCAGGAATAAAATCCCAATTTCTTTTGCAATGCCGTGGCGCATCAAGCTTTGACGCACGCCGACCTTGTACAGCATCCGGTAACGACGTTGGTCGCCGGGGGCCCCAGAGAGAATCTTAAACATCAGGCAGGACGCCAGCATGGCCAGGAACGCGATTCCCAAGAAGTACCCAATGAATTCCAGTCCCCCGAAGAAGGCCAACATCATTTCATAGTTCTGGTAATTGCCGACCGTCATGGTACCCGGTTGGCTGAAGCGCGCCGTTTCCAGCTTGTTCAGTTTCTTCAGCGCTGGGAGGTCCTGTTGCAGGTTCTTGACCCGCACCGTGGTGACCGTGACCACCTTCCCGGATTGTTTCGCAAACTGCTTAGCCGTCAAGATCTTCGGTGCGTAGGCGCCCACCTTGCCCAAGGCTAAACTGAGAAAGTCTAAATCACTGATGCCGGACTTCTTGAATTTCGTCAAGGATTCCGTGTACAGCTTCTGGTCATTCATGTTGCCAGAATTGCTGTGCGCCCGCAGTTCAACGGGTGTTGCCGCCAATTCACTGGCGTTGTAGTACACCGTCTTGCCCTGGCGTTTTTGCGTGTAGGTCGCCTGATGGGCAATGTGTAACTGGTCGATTAATTTCTGCTCGCGCGCCGTTTTATCATGCACGGCAACCGTGTACGTGCCAATCTTCTCGGCCATCATCGGCAATTGGCGGTGATACCCGGAGCCGACGGTAATCGCGCCCAGGGCCATGGCAAAGAGCAATGACACAATCGTCAACATCCGCGTGTAATTGTGGACCCGGAAGTTTAACTGGCCTAATAGGAAACCGTTCAAGTGTTTCTTAGCCCAACCCGTGTGCCGTAACGCCCGAATTACCATTAAAATGGTTGCCCGGAATAACAGGTAGGTCCCCAACGTAATCGTCACCAAGCCAATTGGAATCGCTAATAACTGCAGTGCCTTGATGTCAGCCAAGGCCCAGTAGCCGGCAGCCAGGAAGCCGATGCCCAGCACGCCTTGGACCATTTGCCGCAACGGCTTGACCTTCGGCTGGTTGGCCAATTCATCACTGTGTAACAATTTCAACACGGTGGTCCGTGTCAGCTTGATCAGGTTAAACAGGGACGCCAGAATGAACAACCCCACGTAGAGCACGCCGGTAGCCACGATGGCTGGTACGTAGACCGCCGTCAAATGGCTCAGGTGTAGCCCCAACATATTTAGCAGGAAGCCCACTAAGAATTTGCTCATCAATAATCCCAAGACCAACCCAATCGCCGTCGCAACGGTTCCCAGAATCAACGTTTCCAGGAAGACGAGTTCCCCGACTCGTTTGCGCGTGGCCCCGAGCATCATGAACAGCCCGTAGTCGTGTTGCCGCATGCTCAGCAGGAAACTGTTGGCATACATGATGTAGACCACGGTGATCAGGATCAACAGGACCGCCCCGAAGCCAAAAATCACGTTGGCAGAAGAGATGGCGGCGTTGGCCTTCAGAAAGGCCTGGTTCGTTGCCAGGTTGGCGAACATGTAAAAGATGGCGGCCGACATGGTCAGGCCTGCCAGCAAGACCAGATAGTCTCGCCGCCGGTTCTTAATCCCGGCTAAAGCTAATTTTCCTAACATCGTGCGTCCCCCTACTCGTTAAACGTGCCTAATTCGTTCAAAATCCCTTGATAAAAGGTACTCCGGTCCTGGTCGCCGCGGCGTAACTCAGAGCCAATCTGCCCGTCCTTGATGAACAGGATACGTTGGCAGAAGCTAGCGGAGAACGGATCGTGGGTCACCAAGAGGACGGACATCTTTTGTTGTTCGTTGATGGTCGTCAACAGATCCAACAATTCCCGCGCGCTGGTCGAATCCAACGCCCCGGTCGGTTCATCCCCCATTAAAATGGCGGGATGGTGAACGATGGCCCGGGCAGCGGCGACCCGTTGCTTCTGACCCCCAGAGAGTTCAGCGGGGTATTTCTGCAGCAGGTCCGCAATCGACAGCGTCTCGGCCACCTCGTGAATCGCCTGGTCCATCACCTTGGAAGGCGTGCCTTTCAAGGCCAATGGTAGGCCGATATTTTCTTCAGCCGTTAAGCTTTCCAGCAAGTTGAAGTCTTGGAAAATGAAGCCGACTTCCTGTGCCCGAAAATCAGCGAGCTGGTTGCCACGCATCTGAGTGACGTCATGGCCATTGACCACCACGTCCCCCTTGGTTGGCGTGTCCAGCGTGGACAGCATGTTCAGCAGCGTTGTCTTCCCGGAGCCAGATGCCCCCATGATGCCAACGAATTCCCCGGAATCAACGGTGAAGTTCAAGCCTTTCAAGGCGGTGTACTGCCGTTCGTTTGCTTTGCCATATGTTTTTTCTAGGCCACTGACGCTGACCACTGTGTTTGTTGTCATGTTAAGTTCCCCCACTCATTAGTCTGTTGGTTAGTTACTTGTGTAATTAACTATAACGGTTCTTGGGAAATTGTCAACATTAAATTTAGAAACGTGATTGTCGGGACTGGGTCGCCTGCGGCTGCCAGGAGCTCCGCCTGCTATGGGGCCGGTTCCAGCCTGTGAAGCGGGCTTCCACCTCAACTTTGAGCCACAAGACCCGGTGTCTCAAAGATTGTCCCACGCTGTAGGCTGGGAAAGAACCCCAGCCAACACCGTCGCCACAGCTGGCTCCGTCCTGGCCTCCTCCGGCTACACTGGTCCACAACTGCGACAGAATTTAATGCAGAAACAATTTCCGGCGACCGCTTGGTTAATGTTAAAGAAACCACCAACTAATCTGCAAAAAATTAGCCAAGAGCCACCACACTCGTGCGGACTAAACTAGTCTTAGCCGCAGGGCTGGTGAAAATGTGCCAGTCGTGGGAGTGACCAGAGGCGCGCCAAGGTACCCGGCTGTGTCGATGGTCTTAATAGAGCGATTTTCTCTATTTAGAGCATGGGACAACCTTTGAGACCGCTCTTCGGCTCAAAGTTGAGGTGGAAGCCCGCCCCTCAGGCTGGAACCGGCCCCATAGCAGGGCGCCTTGAGCGCGCCGCCGGGAACGGACGCGCCACGGCCCATTTTCACCAGCCCGGAGGCGAAAAGCAAAGACAAGTGTCCACCCGCAACCAAGTGCTGGAAGGCTCTCACGCGAATTTTTGGTAAAAGTCGTGTACACTAGTACCTGTAAGCTTTTATTCTACAATTAAAGGAGTTTTTTCCGATGAAACAACTGCAATTAGGCGGGACCGACTGGCAAGCGTCAGCTGTTGCCCTGGGAATCATGCGCATGTCGACGCTCTCCGTTGACGATGCCGTTAAAGCTTTACAAGCTGCGCACGAAGCTGGCATTACCTACATTGACTCCGCTGATATTTATGGCGATGGTCAATCCGAAAAAATCTTCAAGGAAGCGCTGGCTAAGTCCGGCCTCTCCCGCGATGATTTCTAC
Source organism: Levilactobacillus sp. FUA 3915 (assembly GCF_044053135.1). NCBI lineage: Bacteria > Bacillati > Bacillota > Bacilli > Lactobacillales > Lactobacillaceae > Levilactobacillus > Levilactobacillus sp. FUA 3915. The sequence goes on from NZ_CP168704.1 coordinate 596,704, forward strand.
ATCCAATCCAAGGGTGGTATCGTGTTGGATCAAAGTCGCAGCCATGATGGCTTAGTCTTTGGCCAACGTTACGACTTCTCCAAGCAACATTTGTTGGATTCTGTCGATGGCATTTTGGAACGGATGGGGCTGGATTACCTGGACGCCTTCTTACTTCACCGGCCAGATCCACTGATGGACCCCGCAGAAATTGCGGACGCCTTCAACACCCTGCAACGGGCAGGCAAGGTTCGCCACTTTGGGGTTTCCAACTTCAACGTGCAACAATACCTGATGGTTCAAGAAGCCGTTGACCAGAAGCTGATGTTCAACCAACTGCAATTTGGTGCCGCTCACGCCCAAATGGTAACGGAAGGTCTGCGCGTCAACATGGACGACGCCCCGGCCGTAACTGACGGCGGCTTGCTTGAATTTTCACGGCGTAAGCACGTCACGATTCAAGCCTGGTCACCTTTCCAATACGGTCTGTTCGAAGGCATGTTCATCAACGATCCTAAGTATCCTGAACTGAACGCCAAGCTCCAAGAACTCGCTGACAAGTATGGCGTTTCCAAGAATGGTATCGCCACGGCCTGGATTCTCCGGCACCCAGCCAACATTCAAGTCTTGCTGGGAACCATGAACCCTGACCACATCAAGGATAGCGCGGCCGGTGCCGACGTGAACTTGACGAAGCAGGAATGGTACGACATCTACTTCGCTGCTGGTAACTACCTGCCATAAACTTATTTTTAAACCCGCAAATGTAATTTCAACTGAGAAAGACGACGCCATCCCTGGTACTCTAGGGGATTCAGCGTCGCCTTTTTCATTGCCAAAAATTTTTGGCAAAAAGGGTTGTCATTTTAAAAAATGGTGGTAAACTGAAGTTGTTCTTGAGGGCGAGTAAGTACTCACTCGAAGATTTGGAAAGGGGATTATAATCATGTTTACCACTATTTTTTGGATTCTTGCTATTTGGTTAGTTGTTAACGGTGTTTGGACTTGCTTTGCAACGGATAACCAGGAGTTGATGAAATGGTTCGGTTGGATCAACGTGATTGCGATCATCCTAGGCTTCTGGGTATTCTACGGTGCTGCTAGCGTGGCCGTTCTGGTCGGCTGGTTCACAGCAGTTAACTGGGTCAACGTGGTCCTAGCCATCATCCAGTTAGTCCTGGCTTACCGCAAAGTCGGGTCAACCCACAACGCTTAGATTTTCCGTTTCACCCCTGACGACACAAAGAGCCGGACTGTCCTGGACACAGACAGACCGGCTCTTTTGCTCTAGTATTCCTGATTGCAACGGGTTAAACTGGTGTTATCGGTTCCGTTCCCGGCCGCGGGGGCAAGGTTAGCTACTGTGGGGCTTGGCTTTTCCATGTAGCCTAACCAACAGGTGACTTTATCAATTATGACGGTACATTACCGATTAAATCACCCGTTAGCTGCAGGGCTGGTGAAAATGGGCCAATCGTAGGAGTGACCAGAGGCCAGCCTAGTCCACGGGACAACCTTTGAGACCGTTTCTCAGGCTCAAAGTTGAGGTGGAAGCCCGCCCTTCGGCTGGAACCGACCCCACAGCAGGGCACCTTGAGCTCGACGGCGGGAACGGATACGACGGCGCCCATTTTCACCAGCCCGGAGGCCCTGACAACGACCTATTTAATCCGTAAACAAATTTGACTCAACCAAAGGTGGTATTTTCATGTCAAAGAAAATTTTGGACGAATTCCCTGATGTCATTCAGGCCAACGAAGACCTGACGCAAAAACAAAAGGACGTGCTGATTGCCAGCATCCGTCTTTTTGCCGAACAGGGTTATGCCAATACGAGTACGCGCCAGATTGCTGAGGCCGCGCACCAGTCCGAAGGGACCATGTTTAAACATTTTAAATCCAAGGCCAACATCTTGCGGGCGGCCCTGGAACCCATCATTCATGAAATCATCCCCGACGTCGAAGCCGAGTTCAAGCGCGAAACGTTGACGCACCCGGCTGCCAATCTCCATGAGTTTCTGGACTTCTTCGTCCGTAACCGCATGGCGTTCGCGGCGAATAACCAGGATGCCATCAAGGTTTTCTTCAGTGAGTTGCTTTACAACGAAACGTTGCGGACCGAATTCATTGAGACCGCTCGGCAAGAATTGATTGCCGCGTTTAAAGACACCATTTTGTTGTTACAAAAAAACAAAATCATCATCGACTGGCCATTTAACGAAATTTTTCGTTACATGATTGCCGTCGTTGTCGGCTACGTCCTGGATCGATACGTCCTCTTCCCCAATCGGGCGTGGGACGATAACGTTGAAGCCGGCTATTTAGTCGCCGAACTGGAAAAAGTTTTACAGCCCTAGTCATTGAGTCTTCCAGTTTTATGGGTTCTTGCCATGGGCAGGAACCTTTTTTCATACGCAATTTTCGTTTCGCCGGGATTAAGGCGCGTCTTGGAGGCGCCATTCCAGCACCCCTTGGTATTTGCCAGCGAGCGTATCACTATTCACCAGCATGTGGGGCCCTTGGTCCGCCTGCCAACTCCCACTGACACTGGTCTGTTCCGAGTCACTCGCCGTCGTCTTCTCCGCAACCAGCACCGCGGCCTGGCTCTGATCACCCACCGGCTGTTCTTCATGACCTCGCATGAAAATCACATGACCCCGTAATAGCTGGCCAGAAGCAGTCCGGAACGGCGTCTGCTGTTGCACGAATAATTTCCACCGCCGCTGCGGTCCCCGTTCATCCAAGACGGTTAGCCGCCACCCCGGCTTGCGTTGAATGTGTTGCGCCGTTCCAGTCAAGGTCGTGGTCGCAAAGTCTGCTTCGGGGGATACCTCCGTAAATCCTAATATTCCGGGTCCCCGCGTCAAAGTAACCTGAATTTCATTGGAATGGACCTGTGCATCCGCCTTATCTTCTGCCTGCAAAGTTAATTGATTGTCCCCCGGCTTGAGGAGTCCCGATTTCACGGTTAGTTGCGCCGTGCCGACTGGTTGTCCCGCGACTAATTGACCCGCTAAATCAGTCATAGAGACGGTCTGGCCATTCAGTTTGGCCCGTAATCGATACCCCGCCAACTCGTCCACCGCAAAGGGTTCGCCGTTGTTGGTCAACTGAACCCGCACCGTCGCATTTTCGTGATGACCCAACTGCTGCGTGGCATCACCTAAATTGGCCAGCTTCAGTTGCACGCCTGCCTGGATTCGATAGCTGGGTAACGGCAACTGCGTTTGGTAGTTGGGGCCGTAAAAGCGCGCCGTCACGGCCGGAACAGTCGTTTCATGACTTACCACTGGGACTGTTCCAGTCGCTGAAACGGTCACCCGGTTGCGGCTTTTATCTAACGTTTCCTTCCAGTTTTTTTTAATCTCAGGTTGATTTAATTCAGCCAGACTAAATGGTTCACTGATGGCATCCTGATCATAACTGACCCCACCTGCCGTCCAGGTCAATGGTTGTGGCAATGGCAGGTTCATCGTCAACGGCTGAATATCCTGATTGCTGGTCGCAGCATCATAATCAAATTGATATTGGTATCGCACCTGGTCGCCCACGGCCACCCGACCACCAGCCGGGACCGGCTGTTTGGTCGTCAAATTGTAAAGCGTGGCGTGCGGGATGATATTTCCTAAACTGTCGGAACTGTCAACCATTGCCAGGGCGTTTTCACTCTTATAGCCACTGGTCGACCCGGTAATTCCCCAGTAAACATTCCCATTTTCTGCTGTCGCACCTAACTTGCTAGGATCAACAGCCACCGTATCCTGCACGACATCTGCCCCACGCCGTGCCATCCCGGTCACCGGATCACAATCATTGTAGTGATAGGTCATTTGTTTTTTATCAGCTTGCCAGTCTAAGGTCAAATGATGCCACTGACCATCCGCAAAGTTCGTCACCATCTTGGGTTGCTTGTGATTCATACTGAAGTAGGCGCGATTAGCACTCCCAAATTGATGATAGGTTTCAGCCTCTCCCGGATAACCACTGGCAATGTGCATCCCAGAATTGACAGGTTTTTCAAGATCAAATCCATCATTCTTTCCGTAAAATGAGGGATTATTGGTGGGCTTGCTGGTGTCTCTATCGGCATCATTCTTATTTACATGGCTATCAAATTCCAGTGCCCAACTGTTCTGAATAGCTGTTTGGACAACTAAATCAACTCCGAGGCCGTTCCGATTATTCCCCCACACGCCTAAGGATTGACCAGCCCCCGCAACTGCCCGGCTTTCCCTCTCCGAGTTTTGCAAAACAAAGGCCATGCCGGATCCAGCGTTCTGACCTTTATCTCCAAAATACAGCCACAACGCGATATGCTCATCCGCATTCATATTAAACTGATTGTTCATCCGTGCCAGTCCCGTCTTGGACCAGATAGCCCCAGCTTGGACGAATCTATTATCTGGATTATCCACCGTAATCTGAGCAATTGAGGATGGCACCAAGGGTGAATCAATCAGCTTGGTAAAGTTATCCGACCCCGCCATCGAAAATAAATTATCCAACGGCACTCCCTGTGGCGCCGTTGCCAACGCGTGGTCCAAGTCCGCATTGGCCTGACCACTTATCGTCGGAAATAGTAGGCTTAACCCCACTACCATCCCCATCAACCACCGTTTCATGTCATCCTCCCCCTCGTCCGATTCAAAATAAATATAAGCCTATTAACCAACATAATTTGGATTATACAGGATGAGATAGTTCATGACAATCAATGTTAACTTTTATAATTATTTAAATATAACGTCACTTATAAAAACAGTTTCACGCTAGCTTCTTCGCGACTGCCATTATAAATTTGGCGGTTTAATTCTTTAGCGCCACAGCTAATAACAGCGCCAATTTTCCCTGGGTTATTTCGCCAGCAGTACGCGCAAAAAAAGCCAGCACCCATCTTATCCCACAAGATTGGCGCTGGCTTTAATTGTTTTGCTTATTTTTTAGTATTCGTTAAACTTGTGAATCAGTCGCTTAACTGGCCGGGCTAACCGGATTAGTAACAGCGTTAAGCCGATACTCAAGGCCACCATGCCGGCACCGAACAATGGCGTCCAGCCTAACCCAAATTGGCTCGTGACCTGACCACCGATACCGGAACCCAACGCAATCCCCACGTTGAACGCGGAAATGTTGAGGGCCGAGGCCATGGTAATGTCATTCGGCGTTTGCTTTTCTGCTAGCTGAACAATGTACAGCTGCAGGCCGGGCACGTTCATGAAGGCAAAGAAGCCCATCACTAACACGGTCAGCAAGCCCAACCATTGGTTATTAGCGGTAAACGTCAAGACTAATAACGTCACGAACAAGCCGGTAAACATTTTCAGCAGCGCTGCCAGTGGCTTCGCGTTGGCCCAGCGGCCACCTAAGGTATTGCCAATGGCCACCATCAAGCCGTACACGACCAGAATGATCACGACGGCACCAGCCGACCACCCCATTTTCTGTTCCAAGAGTGGGGAAAGGTAGGTATAAGCCACGAATGTGCCGCCATAACCTAAGGCCGTCACTAACAGGGCGACTAAAATTTGTGGATTGCCCAGCACGCGGAGAATCCCCCGAGCCGTCGCCTTACTTGGCAATGGCAGGTTGCGTGGCACCAACACGTAGTCGGCCACCAAGCCAATCAACCCAATGGCACTGATGAAGATGAAGGACCAGCGCCAGCCACCTAATTGGCCGATCATGGTTCCCAGCGGCACACCGGTCACCGTAGCCACCGTCAAACCGGTAAACATCACGGCGATTGCCGACGCCCGTTTAGAAGGCGCCACCACGTCCGCCGCGATTACGGAAGCGACGGTCATGAAGATGCCGTGCGCCAAGGCCGCAATCACCCGTCCCGCTAAGAGAACGATGAAGGCCGGTGCAAAGGCGGCGACTAAATTACCTAAGATAAATAACAACATGATAATGATCATCAACGTGTGCCGGTTAATTTGGCCGGTCAGGAGCGTCATCAATGGTGCCCCGACCATGATGCCCAACGCGTAAACGGACACCGTTAACCCAGCTTGGGCGATACTAATGTGGAAACTTTGAATCAGCAGGGGCATCAACCCCACGCTGATAAATTCGGTTGAGCCAATGGCGAATGCGCTGATAGCCAGTGCCAATAACGTCATGGCTGGTGAAATTTTCTTAGTCATAATGACCTCCTCGTTTTTCGTTTGCTAACGTAATAAATAATGATTATACTGGTTAGCAACCGGAGAACAAGAACCGACTTTAAAGTGCCCTACCTACCAAAAGGTAACTATTAGACAGGAGACCGTTTGACATGCCCACAAAAACTTATCATATTGGCGTCGAAGCCACGATGGAGATCATCGGTGGCAAATGGAAGTCCATTATCCTGTGCCATCTCCGCCATCAAACCATGCGCACCAGCGAACTTGCTCGCGCCATTCCGCAGATTTCGCAAAAGATGTTGACGCAACAGCTACGGGAATTGGAAAATGCGGACATCGTTGCCCGCCACGTTTACAAGCAGGTGCCGCCCAAGGTTGAGTATTCATTGACCGACTACGGCGAATCGCTGTCGGGAATTCTTCACGAGCTGTGCGTTTGGGGCGAGGACAATATCGACCGGCGTGAGGCTGCGGGCGAAGAGATCACCCTTCTCAGCCGCGACGACGTTTAGGGCTGAGCGGATATTGTCCGCCTTACCGGGCAGAGAAAATGGACCGGGACGCTGTGGGCGGACGCCCGAAGCCATAGAGCGGTCTTCGGGCTTACTTTGAGCCGTAAGACACGTCTCAAAGGTACCAATTCTCTAAGCGGTGAACCGCTAAGAGGATTCCCACGGCTGAGTCCATTTTCTCTGCCCTCTCGGCTTACATCCGCTTAGCCCCGAACGTCCCCCGGCTGCATGGCCGATTACGTTTTCAATATAATCGTTTCAATATTCAGATCATTGAACTCAAATTAACCGCAACAAAAAATAAAAAGCACACAAAATTTGGTCAATTTCAGACTAATTTTGTGTGCTTTTTCAACCATTAGAACCTTGATACACCAGTATTTACACTCATTTCTCAACACTTTCTAAATCGATTCTAAGAAATTCACAGGTTAAGCTTATCCCGCCCTCAAGATGATTGGGCGTCCCGGATGGTATAACTAATACATCGAAAGCGATACGCCAAACCAACAAACCTGAGGAGTGAGTAATATGAGTAAAATTAAATCAATGATGAGTAAAGTAATGTTAGGTGCCATGACCGTGACGACTCTGATGGCAACGTCCGCCGGGGCTTCCGCGGCGACCACCCAGGTGTCAACCCCCGCGCCCGCCGTTGCGGAAACATCCATCAGTTTGAAACAACAGGCACAACCCGCGATTCAACCCATGACCATCAAGCTTCACAAGCACGTGACGTCCAGCCAAATTTCGAGCCAAGTCCAAACGGCCGTTGATGCCAGCGCACTGACCCTGAATCAACAACACCACGACAGCCAACTCAAATAATTTTGCTTGATTAGTCCGCTACGGCCAGCTTCCCCCAAACACTGACGCGCACGACTACCCCAATTCCCCCCCTTAACCGGTTAGCCTCCTCCAAACACTAACCGACCCCTCAAAAACGACTCACCATCCCTCAGGTGAGTTTCCCCAATTGAACCGCGACCTTAACCGTGGTTCACCCCCCCAACAGAATAGACAACAAACCCGACTGGTAGATTGCGCCAGTCGGGTTCGTTTGTGTTTATTGCTTTTTTTGTCGTTCCCGGGTCAGGATGTCGCCAATCAGCCGGGCCAGCGTGACTTCTTTCATCTGCGCTTCCGCGGCCGCTTGGACCTCCGCGTAGGCCACTCGCAGCGTATCCTGGATGTTGCCACCCACGATGCAGTGCGGATTCGTTTTATCGTCTACGTGTAACAGATTGCCGTCGTCTTCCACGGCGCGATAGACGTCTAGCAAATTAATTTCAGCCGGGTCGCGGGCTAACTTAGGCGTCGCGGACCCCTGTTGGGTGGCTAACAGGCCGCCCCGCCTTAGTGCGCCCATCAACCGCCGTACCAGAGCGGGATTGGACTCCACGCTGGATGCGATGGCCGCACTGGATAAATCGCCATCATGACAAATATCAATGTATGCCAAAATATGAACAGCATCACTCAATTTATGCGAATAACGCACGAACAAGCCCTCCTTCTGGATTTTCTCGGCACTTATTGATGGGGCGCGTAAATGGATTGGCTCGCCCATCAGTTATTTTACCTAGACAATAAGCTTGGATATTAATTAATCACCCATATATGTCTAACGTCCATTTTAAGTTTCATGCAACCATTTCGCCACTTATTGGCTTAGCCTAACAACGCCTTACCGGTCGGCAAAAATGATTCGGAACGCTGGGGCGGACGCCAATGTTTCCGATTTCACGGCTCATGTTGGTTTAAACCCGATTTGGCAATTTTACTTCACCATTTTTAGTCATTCTTAGAACAAAAAGCACTTACCATTTACCAGTATTATTATAACGACAATTATACCGATTTAGTTTTCGTTCGCAAGGCTAGTAGCCAAGAAATCTGGCAGGCTTTGGGCTGGGTGGCCCATGATTTTGCGGTAATCGTCCGTGACCGTGGCCAGCAACCCCTTGGCCCCACCGGCGTACATGGAGGCCAGCATGTGCCCTTCGTTGCCCTCATTGTACATCTCTTCAAATTGTTTGAGCGTTACTGGTGCATAGCCGATGGTTTCATTTGATACTTGGCTTAAGACTTGGCCCAAGGCCGGCATGGTGTAAGACCGTTCCTGTGTCAGTGTGTACATGGGTTGCGTCCACAGACTTGGCGTAACGGCGACCTCTGCGAAGGCTGCGGCGCTGTCTGCTAAACTGATGAAGCTCAGCGATGCATCGCCCATGGGATAGATGACGTTGTGGCGTTCAATTAATTCTGGTAAATAAGGCACCAGTGGGTCGGCGTACAGGGCATTCCGTAAAATGGTGTAGGACAGGCTGGATGAGGCTAACCGCCGCGGCACGTACCCGTAGAACGCGGACAGGTCAAACGGATTGTCCGCTTGGTCCGCAATGAAGCCCATGACCAGTAAGTGCTTGACCTGAGCCGTCTCAGCCGCAGTAATCACATTTTCAAACTCAGTCACCCGGCTAAAACTCGTATGGGTCTTGCTGGGCACGTAAATAGCGACATCGGCGTCCTGAAGACTGGCGGCAATACTGGCTTGGTCACGATAATCCAACGGTAAAACCGTCATCCCCTGTTGGGCAAACGCAGCGGCCTTCGCTGGCGTGTGGACACCCAAAGTGATTGTGTCAGCGGCAACCCGCTTAGCTAATTCGGTCACAATTTGGCTGCCTAAATGGCCGGTGGCCCCGGTAATCACATACTTTGTCATGGTTCATTCCTCATTTCTTTTTGATGTTACTTTAAATGTTACACCATTTCGTTTTGACGTCAAACATTTAGTCTCAGGTCTCAGCATATTAAGCGCTTTCCAACACGAAAGAGACTATAATAAGGGTTAGGTATTAACCCTAAAATCAATATAAACAAGGAGTGAGTAACGTGGTTCAACAATTAGCAGGTAAAGTTGCAATCATCACGGGTGCCGGGTCCGGCATGGGGAAGTCCATGGCCGAATTATTTGCCAAGGAAGGCGCCAAAATTGTCGCCGCCGACATCAATGAAGACCGGTTAAACGAGGTTGTTAAGGCCATCACCGATGCGGGTAATGACGCCGTCGCCGCTGTGACCAACGTGACGAAGGAAGCCGATGTCGTCGCCATGGTCAAGACGGCCGTCGATAACTATGGCCACTTGGACATTCTGGTCAACAACGCCGGGATCATGGACAACATGGCCCCTGTTGGCACACTGACCAATGAGTTGTGGGACCGCGTTATGACGGTCAACACGACCAGCGTCATGCTGGCAACTCGGGAAGCACTGAAGCTATTTACCAAGCAAAAATCTGGGGTCATTTTAAACATCGCGTCCGTCGGTGGACTTGGTGGCGGCCGGGCCGGTGCGGCTTACACGGCTTCGAAACACGCTGTGGTTGGCTTGACCAAGAACACCGCCTACATGTACGAAAACGTTGGGATCAGAACCAACGCCATCGCCCCAGGTGGCATCAAGACCAACATCGCCGAATCCATAAAGGGTATTGACAAGGAAGGCATGCAACGGCAAAGTGTCGGCATGCCACTCTCACCAGAACCCGGAACCGGCGACGAAATCGCCCAAACGGCGCTGTTCTTATGTTCAGACGCCGCAAGCTACGTCAACGGGACGGTTGTGCCGGTTGATGGTGGGTGGACTAGTTACTAAAAAAGAGTGCGGAGCCAGCCGTTTAGGTTCCGAGCATTAGAGGAATAAGGCGTCTGTTCGGCAAAGCCGAGCAGGACGTCTTATTTTTCTAAGCGGAAGAACCTGGCTGGCGGAGCACGTTTCGGAGGATGCATGTTTTCGGATATCAGGGCGAGAGAAAGTTTAACGCCCCAAATCAATGTTAACAACAACGGCAAGGCCGAGCGGGGCGTCTTATTTTTCTAAGCGCAGGGACCTGCCCTGTGTAACACGTTTCAGAGGACGCATATTTCCGGATATCAAGGCGAGAGAAAATCTACCGCCCCAAACCAATATCAACAACAACCGCACCTCTAAGAAAAAGTCCGCCACCCCACTCACTCACCAAATTGACGTATCCCACCGTAACCGGTAAACTAATCAACATGATTAGTCGGTAAGGAGACGATTGGGTAAATGATGTGGTTAGTCTTTCTAATAATTGGGTTCTTAGTTGGCCTATTGGTTATTTCCACCGGGGGTGGTGGTGCGGCCATCTACTTGGGACTGTTGACCAGTGTCTTCGGTCTCGCCCCAGCCGTGGCAGCATCCACGTCCCTATTTACGGCATTCCCCTCGTTAGTGGTCGGCGCTTATGGCCACTATCGCACTGGTCAAATTCACTTTAAGGTCGGCAACCAGATGCTGATGACGGCCGTCCCGGCAACGGTGATTGGCGCGTTGCTGGCACCCTACATCCCCAACGACGTCTACACGTGGATTGTTGCCATCATCTTGACCGGCTTAGGTGTGCAGGTCCTGGCCAAACGGTTCCTGACGCACGCCAGTAAACCCGCGCGTCATCAAGGTTTGCAGGCCGCCATTTATGGCATGTTGAGCGGCATCATGGTCGGTGTGGCCGGACTGAGTGGCGGCGGGCCCATTATTGCCGGGCTCCTGGTCCTCGGCCTAGATATGTTACCGGCCGCGGCCACCTCCTCGTATGTTCTAGTCGGCACCTCGTTGGTCGGTCTCCTCTTCCATTTGTCGGCCAACAACATCGACTGGCACGTCGGCATCGGCCTGATGATTGGCGCGGTGCTCGGCGCCATCTGTGCCCCCCGTCTCCTGATGCACGTGAATCCAGAAAAACTCAACTACTACGTCAAACCCTTCATGGGCGTGCTCCTACTCGTCATGGGCTTACGTATGATTCTCTAAAAAGACTTCCAAACTAAAAACAGGCTTTGACCCACGCAAACTAGCGTGAGGCCAAAGCCTGTTTCTGTCTATTCTACTGAAAATTAACGATCCATGTAATACCAGAGCGGCCACCGATTCAAAACCACACGTCAAAAGTCTCAAGAAACAAGACTGCCAACGACGGTACTAAACCAGTGTAAGCCGTGAGGGCGTCCCAAATGGCTTCAGCCGTGGGAGTTCTCTAAGTGACGGCCTAGGTCACTTAGAGAACTGGCGTCTTTGAGACGTGACTTTCGGCTCAAAGCGAGCCTGAAGACCGCTCTTTGGCTTCAGGCGTCCGCCCACCGCGTTCCGAGCCATTTGGGACGCCCGGTAAGGCGCACTCAAACCAGTTTAGTACCTGCGCTTGCGGTCGACGGCGATGCCGGTGGCTAATAACGTGCCCGCCAGTGCAAACCCAACGGCGCTCAACCAGCTATCGTTAGCTTCGCCAGTTTGTGGTAAGCCATCGGACAAGCCCAAGGCCTGTAAGATATTGCCCCGAACGGATTCCAATTGGGCAACTAATTCCGTGTCGCCCTTGGCCCGGGCAGCGGCGATGGCAGCGTCAACCTTGTTCAACAAGGTTTCTTCAGCGGCCGTATTGCGCTCAGCCTCAAAGTCGATCAAGTCGTCTTCAAAGTCTTGCGCCATGTCTTCCGTGTATTCTGGGTGTTCATGCTCGTAGGTTAAGTTCTCGTCCCCACCGTTAGGTTCGCCTTCAGGCTCCTCGGTGTCAGGATTTTCTGTGTTCGGTTCCTCGGTATTCGGGTTCTCCGTGTTAGGGCCTTCAGTCCCAGGCGTTTCGGTGTCTGGACCTTCTGTGTCAGGACCTTCCGTACCAGGAATTTCTGGCATTTCAACATCGATCCCAGGGTGAACAGGGATTTCGAGGTCTTCTTCACCATCGCCGTCCCCGTCGCCTTCGTTGTCCTTGTTATCTTGCAAGTCCCAACGGTGGGTTTCGGCGTTAACGATGACCTTGTCCGCGATGATGTTCCCATCAATGTTGGAGCTGGCAACGACCGTGGCAGATGGCGCTAAGATACTGCCTTGGAAGGCCTTCTTAAAGTCCAACGTCCCGGTGTATTGCTTATCGCTGGCGCCGCTGTTGTAGAAGTTCCACAGCAGATGGTTGTCCCCAAAGTCTTCCGTTTCGTGATTGTCCCGGTCGGACCCGTCACTGTACTTGATCTTAATTTGAGAGTTGACGTCATAGTCCGCCGCACCACCGGTATCCACGTTGATGATGACCGTGGTCCCATCAGCGTCTGGTGATAAGCCAGAGATGGTCAGTGGCGTATTGCTATTGAGCACGTCCGGTGTCAAATTGATGACGATCTGGCCGTTAGCGTTTGGCGTCATGTCACTGATATCAATGACCCGGTTGTTCTGGTCGTCAAAGTCGCTGTTGGAATAGCTGGCTTCACTCTTTTGATTGGCCAGGGCTTCGTTCAAGACCTTCAGCTTAGCAAATTCGGCGTCAAAGTCGATGTACGTTTGTCCATTTTGATCTTGGTAAACTTCCTGAGCCAATAAGTGGTCAATGTATTGGCCGTTGACCATCGGCCGGTTCGGGTTGCTGATGTCAATTTCAATACCTTCACCGAAGATAACCTTGTTTTCCCGAGTTGAGCCCCCGGAAACGAAGGAGCTGTTGGCAATGTTGGTAATGTTCTGTATGTAAGAAATATCCTTGTCGAGCAGTTCTTCAATGATGTTAGTCCCGAAGTTCACGTTCCCAGTCAAGTTTTGAACGGCCACGTTCCCGTTGGTGTGGGCGTTCAATTCGGCTTCACGGGCAAAAATGTGAAAGACGGAGGAGACCCCGAGAATGTTGTTCAGGTCAGGGAAGTCATCGTAAACACTGCCACCGGCTTGAATCCCAGAATCCGCGTAAGGTTCAAACGCACTGGTCTTCGTGGCGGTTCCGGCAAGCTTTTGGAGCATGCTGGTAATCGTTTGCTTAGCGGCTTGCGTCTTTTCAGAACTAGCCAAACTAGCAACAGCGGCCTTGGCACTAGCCGCACTGGTGTGGGCGTAAGTGACCGTCTTAGTCGTCGTGGCGTTCTTAACCGTCTTCTTGATTGACTTCTTAACTAACTTGTTTGCCTTGAGACCTGGCTTCAACGTGCCCTTTTTCAGGGTGGTCCCTGGCCGAACGCTGGTCGTCTTCACCGTCTTGGCTGAAGATGAACTGGTCGATTGACTGTTAACTGAACTATCTTGTGCGTCAGAACTGTTTTGCTCTGAGGACATTGAAGATGCGCTCGTTGACGTTGATTGGCTACTAGATTTGCTTTCAGATTGTGAGGTTGCCCCAGTTGATTCTGCCTGACTCTCAGAACCTGTAGCGGCCTTAACTTCAGTCGTGCTGCTGGCGCTCGATGTGTTCGTGTCGGCATTGGCAGTTACCGTGGCCCCCGCGCCTAACGTGACTAACATCACAGCGCAAGCGAAGACCCAGCGACGGCCACTCTTATACATTTTGAAGTGTGTCCGTTTCGTTTCCATATCGATTAAATCCCTACCTTTCCCAAATAAACTCCACCCCCATTTTGGGCCTTCTTAAGGAAACAATCAATATAAACGGTGAAAATATTTTGAACAAAAACTACTTAATCGTCCGTTAGTTTACCACAATGACCATTTTGGCTAAAAAGTTCACAAGAAAAGGACCCGCTACCGTTTAGCGAGCCCTCAGATAATTAACATTTATGGTTATTCGTGGTGCTTAGCAGTAAAGCCCATGCCGAAGGTGGCGATGATCAAGGCAATCCCCGCAGCCAGCAGACTAGCGCCGCTCCGTTCGTTGGTTTGTGGCAACGTCGTCTTGGTTTGGTTGGCCGTTGTGGCAGCTTGGTGCTGTTCATTAGAAGCCAGTGCCTTTGGGGCAACAACTTTAGCTACCTGACCCTTGGACTCGGTGACTGGTTTAGCAGATTGACGACTTGGTTTGGCAACCAGTTGGTCAGCCTGTCCCGCCTTGGCAACTTGCTTAGCTTTAGCAGGCGTCGTGGTGTCAATCGTCGCCGCATCCCCACCTGTTTGTGGCGTGTTAGTAGCGTCCGGATTGGTGTCCGTTACAGCTTGAGCTGCATCGCCGCCATTATCGACTGTGACATCAGGCGCTGTGGTGTCGGTGCCTGGGGTCACGGTGCTGGTACCCGGATTGGTGTTGGTATCTGGATTTGTGGTACCAGTCCCTGGGTCTGTCGTGCCGGTGCCAGGGTCAGTGGTGCCAGTCCCTGGGTCAACGACAGGATCTTTGGCGTTAGTTACGGTGAAGGTCAAATCGAAGTTGTAATGATTGGTCTTCTGATTGAAGACCTCAATGGTGTAGGTACCATCGGGTGTCCCTTCAGCAGCCACAATGTTAAAGCCAATTGGATTATCCGGATCGGCCTCAACCGTAAAGTACAGATCTCCCGGAGTTCCTAAATTGTACGCAACCATTGGGTCGGTGAGATCCAGTTGACCACTCTCATCCTGAACACCTTTGATCACATCAGTAATTGGGTCAAAGGAACGGACCGTTGGGGTGATGGTATAGTCTTTACCGGTAACCGTTTGATACATGGAGTTGCCCAAGATTCCCATGTTTTTCTGAATTCCCGTAACCAGATTATTATGGCTGAAATCGTACATCCCAGTATAAGCGCTCATGTCTGGAATGTCTGTTAAATGGTTGTATCCCAGATATAAGTAAGTCACCTTAGGCATCGTCGTCAAACTAGGAATCGCGCCAGTCAGTTGATTGTTATCCATTTGAAGAGACTTCAGGTCAGTAAACGCCGAAAGGTCAGGAACCTGTCCAGTTAAGCCATAGTTACTGACAGTCAGCGATGTTAATTTCTTATTGTTAGCCAGCAAGTTAACGAGCGCTGTCGCATCCATAGTGCCGGTTGCAGTGCCTTTATTGTAAAGTTTCAAATAGGTTAAGTTAGGCGCAAAAGAAAAATCAATCATGCCAGAAGCCGGGATGTAACCGTAGTAAGTAAAGCTAGTCAGATTTGTGAAATATTGCAGACCTTCCAGGCTTTGTGCGTCAGCAAATGTCTGCGATGAATCAGGTGAAAGCACGGTCGCTCCTTGGACATAAGTGGCCAGATTGCTGTCATCTACGGTCGTCTTGTTCGTTTTGCTCAAGGACGCTTCAACCCAGGCCCGCAAGTTTGCATCCGGCATCCAAACCGAAGCATCAATACTTGGTGCTTCATCCCGTAACAGGGAGTCACTTTCAACCACTGGCTTAACCTTGCTAAGATTGCTGACGTCTTCTTGCTTGTCCCCATTAAGATTCTCATCCACTGGTGTTTCTAAAGGCGCTTGTTTAATTTTATTTTCAGGTTCTACTGAGTTTTGGAGTTGCTGCTGGTTTTCTGGTTGCCCTTGGTTTTGGACATCCTTACTAGGATCACCTTGCTTGTCACCGGCTACATTATTTGGAACATCCTTATCTTGGTCAACAGGTTTGTTAGCATCTTCGACATTGGCATTTTTGCTCTCGTCAGTGTTGATGTCTTTGTTAATATCCTTATCGGTATTGACCGCACCCGCACCGTTTGCAGAGCCATCACCTTTGTCTAAAGAACCTGAATCGCTGTTAACTGCCGGAGTGTCAACTGTGTCGCCGACTGCTGGATTTTGCTCATCAGCTGCTGGTTTGACCACGCTTGTTTCTGGTTCACTTGCGTCATTGGTATCAGCTTGTGCCGTTACGTTGGCCCCCACCAGACCCAAGCCGAGACTCATGATCGTGATGCAAGCGAAAACCCAGTGTTTGCCTGCCTTATAGCTCTTGTAGTGTTCCTTTGATTCACTCTTTAAGTTCCGCATGATAGCTTCCTCCTCATTGATTTGTGTTGTTGCGTTCGCCCTAGTCATCGATTTTAATTGTAACAGTTTGGTAAAAGTGGATAACATTTATATATCTACATTGTAGTCCGATTTACAACAAAATCAAGCTTAATTGTCAGGTGATAAAACTAATCACACTCGAACCGTGTTTTCATCAAAATAATTAATTTTGATAATGGTGAATCCCTGTTTCGTCAATGGTTTTACCTATTTTTCGTTTAAAATCAGCTAGCACTTCCATGCCCAGTTATCAGCGGTTTTTAGGGACAAAATCAGCGGTCTGTCGTTTAAGTCAAGGATCGTCATTTTAAATAGTTTTAGGACACTCTATATTCGTTATTTATCTTTACTTTACGCAAAAAGAACACCCCTACTCGGCAGTGTTCTTTGGCTTTGGTCATATAAGTTCCCTAATTCTTTAATCTTTCCCACGATGCGCCAATCCCCAAAAGGCAATCAGCAGGCCAATCACGCCCAGAAGCTGGTAGGCACTTTGCCCATCCGTCTGTGGTAACAGAGCGTTGCCCTTGGACTGCGGTGTCGTTGGCATGACGAGTGGCAATTTACTGGGATGTTGCTTAGCCGGTGCGGTCGACTGACTGGTCGTTCCTGTATCCACTTGGTCGGCCGCACTACCGGCAACACTAACTGGCACCGGCTTTACCTGATTCGGCTTATTCCCAGTATCCACCTGATTCGGTTGCTGACCGGGCGTCGGTTTCGGAGTTGGAGGTGTTCCTCCATCAGTCGGCGGTGTCACAATCGGTGGTGTCACGACAGGAGGTGTAACAACTGGAGGCGTGACACTAGGCTTTTCCGTTGCATTCTTCCGATAAACATAAGTAATTTCGATGGGCATTTCTGTATAAACGCCCTGGGCATTCTCTGGCGTTTTGCTGAGCGTGTAGTCCTTGATTTCTCGCGGTATCGTCCTGTAGGCGTCATCGACATACCCATCGGGAAGTTCTTTATTCTTGGCTAAGGAATGCCCCTCTTCATCTTGGTAACGCACAGTAATTTTCCCCGCCTTTTTGGCTGTAGTGTAGGGCTGAATCACGTACCATTCGACGTCTGAATCATTGGAAACCACATCCCCCGGCTCCACATCTGCCATCGCCACCAAGTAGTAATAATTGGGAAGCTGTATTTGGTGCTCCTCTAAAGGCTCCGCATCCCCTGGCTTCTGGTCCGGAATATTAACGTAGGTCAGATTTCCCCAATCGTTCTCGTCAATATCTCCCCCCAGCAAAACATCATCGTTGGGAATATTGTGATAGATATAGCGATTGAAATAATAATCATTATGGTTATTCTCATCAATATGAAAATCCATATCTTGGTCGACCCATTCCCCAGGACTATACAGACCGGGGAGATCCCCGCTCGGTAGATAGTAGGGCGCCAGCATATGGGCCGTCCGTTTTTCCGGGTCGACTTTAATCGTAGGCAACGTAATATACTGTTCCGTAATCGTTAATTGCCAAAAGTCTTTGCCATTTAGCGGCCGGAAATCCGAGATTTGATTAAAGGTTAAATAGAGTTGTTCCAGGTTATTCAGATTTTTCAGCGGCGAAATATCTTTGATTCGATTATTATCGAGAATGGCCGACCGCAAGTGTATCAATCCAGCTAGTGGCGAGAGATCCACGACATCTCCATACATTTGATAGGGGCTATTGTTAACCATTCCTCCGCCCAAAGCAATGTGTTCCAAGTTCTTGGCATATTCGATACCCTTGAGAGAAAATTCCGTGTGCCCATCAATATATGTACTAATTCCACTTGATTCTGCATTACCGGTAATGCGTAGGGCATCTAAACGCAGCATATCCTGTTGCGTAATCTCATTCTCGGCCGCCCAAGTTTTATGGTCTGCCTGGGGCTCGCGCCGTAGCTCCGTCAAAACGGCCGTCTGTAGCGTCTTATTCGGCATCCACTGATCAATCGCTGCTTCCGTACGCTTAGGCTGTTTGGATAACGCATCGGTTTTCTCGCTGACAACTTCCGACACCGGTGTCGCCGCAACCACTGCGGTCGTGGACTGTTGTTGGTCATCCACCGGCTTATTCGCTTTAACCCGTCGCAGTTGGCGTTTGCCGGGCTGAGATAAAACGACGCCGTTACCGCTTAAGGCCTGTGGCGCTATCGTCCCCGCCTCCGCAACAGTTTCTGGCTCCACTGCGGTCTCAGCCTCTGGGCTAGATTCAACGCTGGACACTCCCGGTTCTAACTCTGAACTCACTGGCTTCGGTTCTTCCTCAGCCGCCGTCACCACCGACTCTGCCACCGGCGCGGCATCGGCCACCTCATCTGCCTCGGCAACCGTCCCCGTGGTCAGCTGCCAGCCGAATCCAGCCAACGTTGCTGCCGTCCATAACCCATACTTCTGCCAATTTTTTCTTCGTCGTTTCCCCAATTGTCTTCCCCCTAAAGTTCGTCAACTAGTGCCGTGTCACCGAAAATAATTATGTTAATAGTGGGACCCGCCCACCATTTCGTTATCAATTATTATAGTGGAGTGGTCGGTGAAAATCTACTATAATATTAATTATTTATAATATGACGATTACTTTTACCCACGTTTACATTTTGACAATAAAAAAGCCTCAACGTCCTAGACATCAAGGCTTTCATCCACTCACTTATTCACTTTTTCGACGAAAACCTAGCCAGCCACCAATAGTCGTCGCGGCTAGTAACGCCACGCCCCACCAGGCTGAGTTTGCTTGGTCGTTGGTTTGTGGCAAGGTTGTCGCTGAGGCCGCGGACTTCTGTGGCGTCGCAGCAGTCGCACCATTCGCCAACTGGACCGGCTGGCCACTGGCCGTTGCCCCCGCGCCGCCTTCATCCTGGGCCGTTGTCACGGAAACGCTTGGTTTCTGATCATCCCCATCGCCGGTCGCCAAGTCACCGTCGTCGCCATCATTGCCATCAGTGATGAGGTCCCCACCACCGCCAGTTTCTAACTTTTCATACACGTAGGTGATGGTGCCATCCGCGTCGCCAAAGGTTCCACTGGCATTTCCTGGCGTCGTCACCAACCGATAGCCGGTCACGTCTAAGGCACTCGTTGAATACGTGGTGCCTGGCTTCCCACTAATCGTCTGGCTAGCGGCGATGTTGGTGCCATCCGCCAGCTGATAGTAAATGGTCATCGTAACATCCGCAGCCGGCGTCACGACCGGTGGGGTCACGGTGCCGCCGCCATCCTTTTCATACACGTAGGTGACCGTAATGGCTTCGCTGCCGTACTGACCGGTGGCGTTTTCCGGCGTCGTTTTCAACTTGTATCCCGGAATGTCTAGTGGCGTGGTCGTGTAGTCTTCCCCGACCATCCCCGTTGGCAGCGTCACATCCTTGGCGATGGCGTTGCCCTGCTCGTCATGATGTTGCACGACCACGGGCGCCGCGTCCTCCGCGATATCGTAGCCCTGGGCAACCACGAACAGGTAACTGCCATACGAGTCCGAGCCATCCGCCCGGCCCGTCAAGAAGTAGTTATTTTCCTGTGGATCGACTGTCACGGTCGGATACTCCGTGATACCCGGAATCTGTGGCTGCAATTCCGTATAGTTCAGTCCGCCCTGACCGTCGCTGACCCCAACCCCACCGGTAAAGTAGAAACGGTAGGTAAAGGCGCCGTTGTAGTAGAAGACGGGGTCGGCGATTCGGACCGGCACTTGTTCCAGCTGAATCAGGTCGCCATCGATCGTGATAAATTGAATCTTCAGGTGGGCACTCAGGTCGGTGGCACTCACCTTAACGGGGTCTAAAATCACCATTTGTGAGCCCGCATGAAAACTGGTGTAGTTGATGCCCTTTAATGGTGAGAAATCATGAATTCGATTGAACGCCAGTAGCAATTCCTTTAAATTGGTTAAATTAGCTAGTGGTGTCACATCGGTGATCCGGTTGTGTTGCAGGTCCAGTTTTTCTAGCTTGGTCAACCCGGCTAACGGTGTCACATCAGCGATATCACCATAGTAAGCGCCCGGAGCTGCGTTCAAATTCCCCCCCATGGTTAACGACGTCAGATTTGTGGCGTATTCCAAGCCAGTCAGAGAAAATTCGGTCTTGCCATCGATATAGGTGCCGGCCCCACTCTGGATTGACAGGGTCTTCAACAGCGCCATATCTGCTTGGGTAATGTCATCGACGCTGTTCCAGCTCTGACCTGGATTCTGAGATTTCAGATTTTTCAAAACAGCCTGTTGAAGCGTGGTGTTCGGCATCCACTCGCTGATAGCGGTTGCCCGCTGCTGGTGCGCCAACTTCACCGTGGCCGGCTTGGCAACCTCGGCCTTAACCAATTTCACGGCCTTCAACTCGGTCGTTGCGCCGGTCTGCTTGTGGGTCTTGGGCTTGGCCGTTTCTGAAATAGGCACGGCCGTTTCCGGTACGGTGTCGGCCGCGATAGGCTCGGCCGTCTGTGGGTCTTCTGTCGTGACATCCGCCGCCGGCTTTTCTGGCGTGGTGGTCGTCTTGTCTCCGGCTTCAGTTTCGAGGTCGCCTGCTGTTACTGAATCATTTGTGGCACCGCTTTCATTTTCGGTATCAGTAACGGTATCTGTTTCCGTCGTGGTTGGATGACCGTCAACGTCTGGTGTCGTGAGCGTCACTTCTCGATCCTGATGGGCGTTCGTCGTGGTCGTCGTCTCTGCTTTGGCTGGGGAAGGTGTTTCACCAGTGGTATCCGCTTGGACACCCTCTGGCGCCGCAAACGCAAGCGCTGCCGTTAAGACGCCGGCAAACACCCACGTGCGCCCCTTCTTATACATCTTCACCCGGTGTGTTGATTCATCCCGTTTAAGCACATTAATCCTCCTCAATTTGTCGGCATCATTGCCGGTAGCAACAGTGGTGTAACGAAATCGATAATTAGTGTGGTAGTTGGTCATCTTTAACCACCCCTAGTATAACCGGTTACCGCTTGAAAAGCCAGCATAGGATAAAACATTAATGGTGTAGTTTGTCACTTGAATTAGTTCGACTAACATCTATTTCAGAGCATACTAAAGGGCGCCGATAATTTCGCTGGCGCCCTTTTGGGTTGTAATGCTTTGATTATTGCTCTTTATGCTTCAACTTTAATCCAAATAGTCCCAAGACCATAACTAACAGCGCAATACCCCAAGACTGTGAACTTTGCTCGTCATCATTGGTCTGCGGCAAACTACCCGTCACTGTCTTCGAAATATTTGGCTGGTCTGTCTGCTTACCAGTCTTGAACACTGCTGTGGCAACTGACTGATTACCATGACTGCCAGTTAAAGTATCCGCCTGACCACCCGTTTGAGGCTTCTTCGCCGGTATCTGCTTGTCACCAGGTGACGTAATCGTTGGTTTATTCAGTTGCGTCGTTGGTCTGTCTGTATCTGGTGTAATTTTATCTCCAGTTCCACCAGTCTTTTCGTAAATATAGGTGACCGCAAAATCCTTGTTGCCCAGCGTGCCACTCGCATTCGCTGGCGTCACGGATAACCGATACCCATCCGCTACCTTCGCGGCGGGACTGGTCGTATAGGCATCCCCCGCCTTACCCGCGACAGTTACGTCCGGCGCGACCATGGTACCAGTCGCTGTTTGATAATGAACAGTGACTGTAATTTTTTGCTCAGGCGTGACGACTGGTGGGGTAACAGTCCCAGTGTTCTTGGTGTACACGAAGGTAACCTTAGTTGGCATGTCCGTGAAAATTCCTTGAGCATCCCCTTGCGTTTCTTTGTAAGTATATCCGTCAATATCAGGGTGATTTATGTTATAGTTTTTGCCAATTTGACCAGAAATTTCTATGCTATCGTTAATTGGATTTCCAGACTCATCTTTGTAGTACACGGTCACGGTTGTCATCGTAGCCTTTTTATAAATGAAATCGACTGTTTTGGGTGTAGGAGAAAAGATCCCTGTGATTGTCGACGGTGTCTCATAACCAGCAATATCGGGTGCGTCAAAACTAAATTTTTTCCCAATCTTTCCATTAACTATATTATTCAGCCTAAGTGGCTTGCGTTGCTCATCCAAGTATCTAACTGTGACTGACACTAAGCTATCACTAATTTCGTACGGCTGTACCACCACAATAAACGGCTCACTAGTGTTAGCAGGGTAAGCATACGTTCCAACCATGTAAAATAACAGCTGATTAGGTACCACCTGTGCACCACTATACATAGTATAAGGATAGAGTCCATTGTTCTTCAAATTGGTATAAACTAGGCCGCCATCTGTTTCCGTTGCATCCCCACCACGTCCACACAACCAAAACTTTTCAGTCGAGGGCGTTATGTACTCGGCAGGAACAAACGTTGCTCCCTTTCCTTGAATCAGCGGTGCCAACTGTCCGCCAGGAAGATAAGCCCTAAATGGCATTTCAGCAGCTCGTGTTGCGCTTGAAACGTAGATTTTAGGTAACGTGATAAACTGTGATTCATAGTTGAAATATGTATACTGATTTGGATTTAGTGATGAAAAATCCGAAATTTTGTTGAACTCCAATTGCAGGCTAGTAACATTCTTTAAATTTGCAAGTGGCGTCACATCAGAGATTGAATTACATTCAAGCCAAACCGTCTGTAATTTTGTTAAATTTCTCAATGGTGAAATATCATTAATTCCAGAATAGATAGGCGACAATGAATCTTGCGCTTGAGCTAACCCATTAAATACGATACTTGTAAGATTAGTTGCGTATTGAAGGCCTTCCAAAGAATAAGGTGTGTGATCATCAATCCACGTTGTTCCACTGCCATTCAAGCTGGTTAGATACAACATGTCCGATTGCGTAATATCTCTGGTATTTTTCCATCTTTTGCCATTAGGTGAAATATTATTCAGTGTCTTTAAGATTTCTGTCTGCAATCTAGTGTTCGGCATCCACTTATCAATCGAATTCTCAGCCTCAGAAACTGGTTGGACCACCGTTACAGCAGATGTTGGTGTTGACGCAATTGACCGTAACCGTGGATTTAATTTCTGAGTCTCAGGCTCCTTTTTTACTACCACAGGATTTGAATTATCTGGTAGCATAGCTTGCCTGTCAGATTGGTCCACCGTTGTTACTGCTGTGGGTTCCTCGGTCACTCTATTTTCATCCACTAAGTCAGCTTTTTTTTGCGATGAAGTGACAGCATTTTCTGTCCCTTCTGAATCCACACTATTTGAGTTTCTAGTAGTGACTGAGTCTGATGGCGTTTGCGGGTCTGCAACAGGTGTCTGCACAAAACCCTCACCGTCTTTGGCAGCTTGTTTATCAGCTTCATCCGTTGTCGGCTCTTTTTCAGTGACAGTCAACGTTTGCGTCTTCTGCTGATTTAAAATTGTCTCCTGGTTAGAGTCCGCCATAACATTCTCCTGATCAGCATCAACATCCGGCACAACATCCGCAGATATCGGCTGACTATCCAAGATTCCCCACACCAACGAAACCGCGACTGTGGTCATCACTAACCATCTTTTATCCGTGTTATACATTATTTTATATTTTCTAATAACTTTATCCATATAAACTCCCCCTATTCAGTCCCTACTCTCTTATCCAACTCGTAAGCAGGCTATAACGGCCATCTCACAAAATCATTATATGAAACATCCACATAACAATCAAGTAAATACGTGGAACCTTTCTTCTTGATAACTAATTTTATATTCCAGTCCTGCTTTAGCAATAATCATTATCGGTTTAATTCAATTCCAAATAAAAAGACGGGCCAAATATCATTCAGCTCGTCTTGACGTAATTGCATGTGTAATTTATAAATTGAAATCATTTTAATACAGCCATCATGGCTGGGACAACTGCCTACTCGTTATCATCCTCATAGCTCACCGCGTAAAACGCTCGGTAATCTGTCGGTGCCTTCCCGGTCAATTGATTGTCTGGGAGAGTGTAAAAACCAATGCCTACCTGGGGCGATGCTTGCCAACTGGACAGCAAATCGTCAAAAACTTCTGCCATATTTTTGACCTGACTGGTGTAACTCGTCCCCCGACTCAATCGTTGATTAAAATCACTAATGGTTATATAGGCCATGCTCCCATTCATATGAGACGTTCCTACATCAATCTTCTGAATGGCCGCCAAGCTATCCGCATCCCGATTCAAGTAATTTTGTGCTTCTAACTGGGAAAGCTGATTTGCCTTTGCTTTAAATTTAAAATTCGGTCGTAACTTCTGTTCGTACGCCACAACGTCCTGATCAAACTTCGCGGTGCTCGTGGCACTGGTCAAATCAAGTTTGCCCTTCAGAATCGGTGTTTGCCCCGCATTGCCCAATCCAGGTGTGACACCGGCCTTCAAATAACCGCGCCATACCCAGCCACCAAATAAGCCGTCAGAAGTTTTAACATGATAATAGATGCGCGATTTACCGGTAGCTTTCACCCGAACCTTTTCATGTGCATCGGTAAAAAACGTATAGTGGGTCAACGTGTCTAGTGCCGCCTGGTAGCGAATCCCCAGGTGTTTGGAGTAGCGTGCGCCCGCGGCCCCCGTTGGATGATAAGCCTTGCGGGTCATACTTCGCCGCCATACTAATTTAACTGAATTCGCGCGTTGTTGAGAATACTGTGCGCCCATGGGCAAAGTGGCAGCTGTAGCGGTCGTCCCCGACATCATCGACCCAACCACAATTCCCAGCACCCATAATTGTTTCACTGAAATTTTCATCTTCCACCTCCCGTTATGTCCTTAACTTTAGCAGATGTAGCCCCAGTTACCAAGTCCAAATTCATTGTCTTTTAAATTCAATAGCCCCTATTTCAAGCCCGCTGCTTCCGCGCCATCAGCCGTTGAATCGCCGGCATAATCAGGAGATCACGGACAAAATAGGCCATCGTCAAGGTACTAAAGAAGCTCAGCACGAACTGCGCCACCGTCATGTGGGCCAACGTCCCGTTCATCAGGAGCGCGCGGGTACTCATGGTAAAGCACATCACCAGCAGCATCGTCCAGCTACGAATCGTGCCGGCCCTTAGCTGAATAGCAGACGCATTGACCAGCGGCCGCGTGCCTATTTTGACTAGCAACGTACTCAGATTGCTGACTACCAACACATTGAGGACAAACGCAAATAGAATCGTTGGCCCAACAGATAGTCCAAACACCCGCCACATGTTTGCATTGATCCCCATATTTTTCGCCATGCCTAACCAGCTCATGCTGCTAGCCATCCCCGTGCACATCAAGAAAGAAAAAATCAAGCGCTGTTTCAAAGTCATTTAAAATCCTCCCATAGTTGATAAATCAACTATTAAAGAATAACCGAATTTAGTTTATTTGTCAACTATATGTTATGCTATACTAAACAAAAAAGGAGGCCGTTGTTTTGGATATCACCAAGATTGGAAAGTTTATCGGCGCACTCCACCGTCGTTTTCAGATTGCCATGAATCACGAACTGACGCTACCCGAAATCAATGCCAGCAACGCTAATTTTCTACTCTTCATCAATGAGCACGACGGCGTCACGGCTAAACAAATCACGACCGAGCTTGCCATCAATAAAGGCCTGGTGAGCCGCGAACTGACGCGACTTGAACACGCCAGCTACATCACTAGGGCCCCCGATGACAGCGACCGCCGAATCACTTGGATTCGCATCACGCCTAAGGGAAGGGCCGCTTGCAAAACGATTCGTCAGCTCAAGCAGTCGCTTTGGGACCAGGTTCTGGGCGACGTCCCTGCCAACGATGTTGAACTGGTCTATACGCAGTTAGAAGCCTGGAGTGAACAGGCTAAAAAGTTTGATCAGACTAAATAAACGCCAAAATAGACAGTCATGGCTCGACAAGTATCTTTGCCGAGCCATGACTGTCTGTTTGATTACGTGCCTATTGTTCTTTACGTTTGAATTTGAATCCAAATACACCTAAGACCGCAACCAGTAGCGCAACACCCCAGAATGGTGAGGCTTGTTCACGACTGTTGGTCTGTGGCAAATCGGCCGCGGCTGACTTCTTCACTGCTGGCTGATCTGCCTGTGTGCCTGTCTTGGCAGTTAAGTCCACCTTAGCGGCCGCGCCACCCTTGGCAACAGTCGTAGCCTTCTTACCACTGACAAGCTGAGCGGCCTGACCACCATTTGTCGCTTTCTTAGCAGCCACCTCTTTTTTACCAGCTGGCTTAGGGGTTGGTTTAGTCGGCTTGGCCGTTGGCTTATCCGTGTCTGGTGTAACTTTGTCGGCATCCCCATCTGACTTAGCGTAAACGTAGGTCACAGTAAAGTCGCTGTCCCCCAGCGTCCCACTGGCATTGGCTGGCGTCGTGACCAACTCGTACCCGTCCAAAACGTTTGCCGCTGGACTAGTCGTGTAGGTATCGCCGGCCTTTCCCGTCACCAGCACATCTGGTGCGACCGTGGTACCATCCGCTGTTTGATAGTGAACGGTGACCGTGATCGTTTGGTCCGGCGTGACAACTGGCGGTGTAACATCTGGAGGCGTGACCGTGCCAGCGTTTTTGGTATAAACGTAAGTGACGTCAATCGCAGTATCCCCAAACGTTCCCGTCGCATTCTCTGGCGTTGTCTTCAAAGTGTATCCGTCAATCTCAAGCGGATCGGTTGTGTACGTTTCCCCCACCAACCCAGTTTCGAGAACCGAATCCGGATGAATCATTTCACCAGCCGTATCCTGATAATGGACCGTGACTGGTTGACCCTCTTCACCAATGGTGTATGGCATGTAAACAGAAAAGTACTGACCACCGGCCTCGTCATCAAAGACTCGTGACAAATAATATTTATATGGTAGTTGCGTCGTCTTAAAATCATCAGAAATAGGAGCCGTGGAACCCGGCATTACCTGATCCTTAATTTGAGTAAACACAACATTACCCTTATCATCCAGGGTTCCAAGGCCCCCAGACTCAAAAACATAAACTGATCTCAGAGTGTCATACATCCAGCCATAACCAACGTCAGAAGTTAAACCGCCTGGATAATTTTGTGGCATTTTAACAATAATCGGTTGCGTATAGGTTCTAGTTTTACCGTTCACAACAACCGGATCATTAACAATCAATTGATGGTCAAAGGTCATTCTCCCAGTGAATTGCGCATAGTTTAGCGATGAAAAATCAGCCACATGATTGTAGGTCATTTCCAATGTCGTTAGATTCTTTAGCCCTGCTAAGGGGGTGACATCCGACACCCGGTTCATCGTTAGCTGTAGGAACTCTAACTTTGTCAAATACTGCAGCGGAGAGATATCCGTAATATCGCCATTGTATTTTCCAAGACCCGTTTCCTCCTGATAATTGGCCATCGTTCCTCCCCAAGCCCAATTATTAGTCCCTTTCAAATCTAGAGAGGTTAGATTGACCGCATACTGAAGACCTTCAAGTGAGAACGATGTTTTGCCATCAATGTATGTCGTATAGTCAGGTCCTTGAATGCTAAACACACTGAGAAGCGCCATATCATCCTTGGTAATATCACTCACGCTGTTCCAGACTTTTCCAGACGCCGTGACAGCTGGGTTCGTCAACGGATTGCCTTTGGTAAGGGTGTTAAAAATGGCTTGTTGCAACATTTTATTTGGCATCCACTCATCAATCGACTGGTCCGCCTGCACGGGCGCAGCAACGGGCGCTGCCGTCACAGCTTGTGGCGCTGGCATCGACCGCAAACGTGGATTAACTTTGGCCTTAGGCGGCGTCACTTCGGTTACTGGTTTGACGTCGTTTGTCTCGTCTTGGACTGCGGTGACCTTATTGGCCGAAGCCACTTCAGGATTCACCACCGGTGCTGGCTCTTCGGCTGGGGCGCCTGTATGCGGGTTGTCTTGCGACTCTTCGACAACGGGCGGCGTGGTTTCCGGTTCCACCGGCGTCTGCTTTTCTGCCGCATCAGCTGCTGGCTTTTCAACGTCCGGCGTTACGTTCTCTTCGGGTTCATCCGCAACGGGCGGAACCGTCTCGTCTTTCTGGGCCGCCGTCTTCAAAGAGACCTGTTGTTCCTGGGTGGCAGGCTGTTGAACGACCTGCTGCGTATCATTTTGTACCGCATCGTTATCAGCCGTATCTGCATGAGCCGTCTCGGTTCCCACCGTCGTGACCAAGAAGAAGCTAGTTAGGATTCCCACAAAAATCCAAGTTTTCCCCTTCTTGTACATCTTATAATGTTCTGATTCACCGCACTGTTTCAACATCATACTCACTCCCTAAGTACTTGTCCGCACGCTTCATACTCACCTATTAATTTAGCACCTCAATTAATTCTCTCCCTATAGGTCATTATATTGATTAACTTATAGAATGTCCACACTCCAAAAACTGTTTACGGCATATTACAAAGTCATAGCTAAAATGTAAGCGACTGAAACCACCATCAAGATTGACTTCTAAATAAACAATTTAGCAATTCACCAACGACTATTTAGTTTGTTTTTCATGGGTACAGCATTAGAAAGCTGTAACAAAAAACGAACCAAGCATTTCCGCTCAGTCCGTTCCGTCATTCTGCTTATTGTTCTTTGCGCTTTAATTTGAATCCAAATACGCCTAAGACCGCAACTAGTAGTGCGACGCCCCAGAATGGTGAGGTTTGTTCACTACTGTTGGTTTGTGGCAAATCGGCTGCGGCTGATTTTGAAACTGCCGGGTGATTGGCTTGCGTACTCGTCTTGTCAGTTAAGTCCACCTTAGCGGCCGCGCCACCCTTGGCCACAGTCGCGATGGTCTTGCCCCCACGTTTGCTAGTCACGGCATCTGCTTGACCACCAGCCTGAGTCTTCTTAGCTGGCGTCTTCTTCGTCGCTGCTGGTTTAGTAGCTGGCTTGGTTCCTGGCTTCGTCGGTTTGGTCGTTGGCTTGTCCGTATCCGGCGTGACCTTGTCGCCATCCCCGCCAGTCTCTTCATAAACGTAGGTCACGGAGAAGTCGCTGTCGCCTAATGTCCCACTGGCATTGGCTGGCGTGGTCACTAGCTTGTAGCCATCCGGCACGTTAGCCGCTGGACTCGTCGTATAGGTGTCGCCGGCCTTCCCAGTTACCAGCACATCCGGCGCGACCGTGGTGCCGTCCGCCGTTTGATAGTGAACGGTGACCGTGATCGTTTGGTCTGGTGTGACAACTGGTGGGGTCACGGTCCCAGCGTTCTTGGTGTACACGAAGGTCACCTCAGTCGGCGTATCCGTGTAGGTCCCTTGGGCATCCCCCTGTGTTTCCTTGTAGGTATACCCGGTGATATCAGGATGGGCAATGTCATAAGTCGTCCCTACCTGACCAGAAGCCACCGTGTCGGCTTGAATCGTGGTCCCGGCTTCATCCTGGTAATGCACGGTCACGGATGACGTGGCTTCCTTGTAAACGAAGGTCACCGTCTGGGCCGTGTCGGAGAAGGTCCCGGTCGCGTTGGCTGGTGTTTCGGTCAATTCGTAACCGGCAAATTCTTTCGTTGGCGCCGTGTAACCTTCACCAATTAGTCCGGTTAAGGTTTCTGGGTCAGCCAATTTCTGACCAGACTCATCAACGTAATTGACCGTTACGTCTTCGGCAGCATCCGCTTTCACATAAGGGGTTACCATCGCTACTGTAATACCGGTAGTAGAATCAGAAAAAACCGATTCCAAGAAATACGTATAATCTTCCTGAACCAGGTATGGATACAAATAACTCAGCGGGTTGTATGTCTGCCCGGGCATAATTTGATCCTTGATATCTGAATAAGCAATTTGATTACCAGTTACTGTTGAAACGGCCCCTACCCAAAAGATTCGAACTGTTGGCGTTGCATTACCCGGAACCGGAGCTGAAATTGGAAGCGCAACAGCTCCTCCTGGCGTACTTGCAATAAAAGAACTCCCTTGCGGCGCTTTCACAGGATTAGTCACGATATATGAGCCAGTCCGTGGCACAAACACTAGGTTGTTCACCACATATTGTTCGCCAATTGAAAAACCACCTGTAAATTGCGCCGGATTCAATGCGGAAAAGTCTGCGACACCATTGTTACTCATAGATAGTGTCGTAAGCTTTTTAATCCGGTAATCGGCGTAATATCTGAAACCCGATTCAAGGTAAACTGTAGCCACTGCAGATTAACCAATGAACTTAGTGGTGTTAAGTCTGTAATATCTCCCCGCATCGCATAGGGAGCCGCATTCATGTTGTTAGCAAGATCCAAGTGCGTTAAATTAGTCGCATATTGCAATCCTTCCAAAGAAAACGACGTCTTACCATCAATGTACGTAGTGGCATGTGCTTGCACATCAAGACGATTCAGCAACAACATATCTGCCTGTGTAATATCGTTGACACTACTCCAGGTTTTTCCAGAAGCGGAAACTTCGGGATTAAAATAATCATTTTTAGCTGTAAGTGTATCAAGTACCACCTGCTGTAATGTCTTATTCGGCATCCACTGATCAATCGACTCCTCAGCCTCAGCAACGGGTTGGGCTACCGTCACAGCTGGCGTTGGTGTAGGCGCCGCCATTGACCGTAACCGTGGATTGACCTTTTTAACCGTATTAACTGGCGGCACTGATTGCTCGACGGTTGTCGACGTGACCTCATTATTGGTCTGGTCGACCGGTGCGTCTGCGGCAGGCTTTTCGGTCACCTTACTGCCGTCCGTCGCGCCCGCTTTGTCTGCGTCTGGTGCTGGAGTTGCCGGTAAATCAGTGTCTCCGTTCTTGTCCACCGTGTCACCATCTGAATCGCTCGTCGCATCCGGTGCCGGCGTCGTTTCCGATTCCTTAGCGGGTGCCGCCACCGGGTCCTTCGTTCCATCACTCGGCGTTGTTGTCTCATTGGTAGCCCCAGTGGCTTCCTTAACCGTCGTATCGGCCGGCGTCTGTGAGTGTTGCTGCTGACCGAGCGTCACCTGTTTCGCTGGTTCCACCGATTCCTGGGTCGCCGTCTCTTCGCCGGTCGTGGCCCCGTCACTAGTATCCGCATGGGCCGTCTGACCGCCGAAAGCCCCCAAGGCTAACGTGGCTGTGACGATGCTGGCAAAAATCCAGGTCTTCCCTTTTTTATACATCTTATAGTGTTCTTTGGTATTAAACATACATAACAGTCCCCTCTAAAAACATGTTATCGTGGTTCACTCACCGCATGAGTAATTGTCGACCCACCCGTTTTTGATGCAAAACGGTCTATGCTCTTTACAAATATAATTATAGCCACTTCACCCCCTAAAATCTACTAAATGGGCAAAACGTTTAACAGTGGTGTTCGTCATTTTAACTAATTTACACACAAAATAAAATTGTGATTTAATTGCCGTCGTTACAGTCATTATAGCAAGTAATACGGTTTAACCTTTTCACAAAGTCTGGCCGTTTTTTCATAGAAATCGTTATGTTACAAATTTAAAATTATGTAGAAAGAAAGGCCATTAACCATTCCTACCGATAGCTCCCTAACTGGCCGCTTTTACAAAATACCGTGCCAACCAACCCCTCCCAGTAGGTGGCGCCGTCAGAACGTGCTACACTCAATGCAACAAATCTCGAGGGGGCCTCCACCATGTTATGTGATGCGCATTGTCATCTGGATGGCAGTTCTGAACTCGCCGCACTCCAACGCGACGAACACATTTTAGCCTTGATCAATTGTCAGTCACCCACCGAATGGGAAACCAATCGCCAGCTCGTCGACGGCCATCAGCCATTAAGCTTTGGCATTCATCCCTGGCAGGCTACCGAACTGCGCTGGTCCGAGGTCACACCCTACCTGGAAGCCACCAACATCATTGGCGAAATCGGCATGGACAGCGTTTGGACGGACGTGAATCTGCTGGAACAGGCCCGCATCTTCGAGGCCCAGCTCCGGTTCGCCCACGACCACCGCAAACCGGTCGTGCTCCACACCAAGGGCTGTGAGCGCGCCGTCTTGACCAATATTCAGAAGTATCCCAACCGCTACCTGGTTCACTGGTACGCCTCCCCTGAGTATCAAGCAGATTATATCCGCCTTGATTGCTACTTCACGATTGGTCCCGACGTCCTGACCGATCCGGCCGTCGCCCAGTTGGCCAAAACCATCCCCCTCAACCGCCTCCTGATTGAAACGGATGGCCTGGCCGCCGTGACCTGGGCCCAGCACCGCCCGGTCACGGTAACGGACTACCCGATGATTCTCAAGCAGAGTCTGCGTATCATTGCCAATCTACGGGGCATGGCACCGGCTGAATTGGAGGCCAACGTTTACCAAAACCTCCAGCAATTTCTTTCGTAGCACAAAAAGAGACGACCAGGGAATTCCCGGTCGCCTCTTTTTAGCGCTTTAAAGCCTTAATCCATTAGTTGTTAAGCGTTGCATTTAAGCAATGAATCTTATTTCGGACGGACTTGGTCACGCCTTTGAAAAGCAAGTGACCAAACCAACGACTAACCAGTCGATTTCGACCGAAAAATGGTTAATAAGTAATCCAGTATTGCAGGCCGGCAGCTAAGATCCCACCAACCAGTGGGCCACACATTGGTACCCAAGCGTAGCTCCATTCAGCCGCTCCCTTGTGAGGGATTGGTAAGATGGTGTAGGCCAGACGAGGACCCCAGTCACGGGCAGGGTTCAAAGCGAACCCAGTCGTGGAACCTAAGCCCATCCCGACAACCATAATAACCAGACCAACGACGAACGGCTTCAAGCCGGCCGTGAAGTTCCCTAAGTTCAAGAGAACGAAGACGAAGGCCCAAGTGGCAATCGTTTCAGAGAGAAAGTTGTACAGTGGGTTCTTGATAGCGGGCTTCGTGGAGAAGATTCCCACGTGGTTACCGCTAGCTTCGTCAGGAGAATCTTTAAAATGAGGATAATATTGAATTGCAACTAACGCGGCCCCGACGAAGGCCCCCAAGAATTGACCCAACAGGTAAGGCACAACGTCCGCCCATGGGAAGTAACCAAACAGCGCGAACCCAATGGTAACGGCTGGGTTCAAGTGGCCTTGTGAACCGAGTAACCCGGCAACATAGACCCCCATCGTCACGGCCATACCCCAGGCCACACACACGTAGGTCCAGTTTGACCCTTTAGCGTAGGACTTGTTCAAGTTAACACTAGCCATGGTCCCAACACCCAAAAGAATCAAAACCAGGGTTCCAAAAAACTCACCAATAAAGCCATTCATAAAATAACACCCTCCTCTTAATATGTAATGGAATTAATAAGCGCTACGGATAGTCTACCACAATCTGTAAGGATTGTAGATACTGAAATGTTAACGGTTACAGATTAACTGCTTAATATGAGAATTTGATGTGGATTCTGTCAAAGTTTGTTACCGCAACTAACCGCCGTCCCGGCACAGCTTAGGTCGACTTTTTGGTGACTAGTTTCCATGAACTTTTTGAACAATTAGAGCCTGATGACAACTAGTCTCGTCATTTTACCCAAGTCATCCAACCCTTGTTACATTACTGACATACACACAATGGTAACCGCAATGATGTCACCCCGTAATCAATTTGTTACAGCCATACGTTATCTTAGAAGGAGTAGCAAGCACCACAAATAACTTACATATGAGGGATTTAATTTTATGAAAACACTTAAAAAAGTTAGTTTAGCCGTGGCCTTCGCCGCTGCCTTAGTACCCGCACTGCACCAAACCACCGCGCAGGCCAATAGCACCAACACCATTGTCAGCACCAGCAACATGACCGACACCGCCTACACGCGCAAGAGCGCGACCGGTTGGACCTACAACCTGAGTGGCACTGCCAGCGATATGAAATTTGGACAGAAAACGCACTACTTAAAGAACTACCCCAACACCACGTGGCACGCGACTAAGAAGCGTTACATCGTCAAGAAGGATGGCGTGAAGTACCTGTACTACTACGTCACCAACGGCAGGAAGACCGCTTCTGGCTGGATCTGGCACGGTTACCTGCAAAAGAAGAGCTACGCCCACACCAGCACCGCCACGACCGGTAACGGCACGTACAGCGCCATTTACAGTGAGGCCAAGTCCCTGCTGGGTAAGCCCTACGTGTACGGCGCCAATGGTCCCAGCTCATTTGACTGTTCCGGCTTCACCAAGTACGTCTACAACAAGGCCATTGGCCAGACGCTTCCCCGGACGGCCCAATCGCAGTACGACGCCTACACCCACGTGAGTGCCGCCAATGCCAAGGCCGGCGACCTGATTTTCTTTGGCACTAGTAAGAACAACATCAGCCACGTCGGCATCTACAAGGGGGGCAACAAGATGATTGACGCCCAACTCCGCGGCGTGGTCAACGAAGCCACCAACGTTTCCTGGTGGCACACGGTGGGGTATTCCCGACCGGCTAGCTTGAGCTAAGATGAAACGTAATCACTGAAGACCGCGGGAAATCGCGGTCTTTTTTTGCACAATCAGACTATCGACAATTAAAGTCCAACCCTCACAAACTATGGCAGTGCCTTTCTGATCGTTGCCGCCGGGAGCGAAAATCAGCGACCAAACAGAAAAAGCACCGCCACAAAATTGTGTCGGTGCTCGGTCATCTACTCTTCTATTATGCTGGTGTTAAGCCAGAGCGGTATTGTTGTTCCCGCCGTTTAAAATCTTGAAGAAACTGGCCAGTTCCTTCTTACGGTAAGCGGCTGGCACGAATTCCCGGATGGTTTCCAGGTCGAAGCCAGTGGCTAACTTGTTCTGATCGACGACAATCGGGTTCTTTAAAATCCCCGGATTCTTTTGCAAGAGATCAACGAGTTCGTTCATCCCCATGTCTTGTACGGACGCAGGCAAGGCCTTGTAAGCCTTAGAACGCGTTGAGATCAGGTCGTCGGTGCCTTCTTCAGTTAAAGAAAGCATGTAAAGAATTTCATCCTTGGTTAAAGGTTGTTTTTTAATGTCACGAGCGGTAAAGATGGCATCGTGGTTCGCCAACCATTTCATGGCTTTAGTTACCGCAGTCGTTTTAGCGTGAAAGTACATTTTGATCATAGAATCGCCCTCCAATTGATTATCTTCGATGAGGTACTTGGATTAGCACTCTTTTGTTTGAGTGCTAATTATGCTTCTCATTGTACACCACAATCTGGAATGATGAAACCCATTTTACTCGGTCTAGGCCACCTTTTAACAATTTCTTCAGATTCTCACGATTGGCTAGCCTGTTCGTCCACTTTTCATGGGCTTACAATACACTCTATCAGGGGAATGCAACCGTTTTACGGTGGAAAGGTGAAGATTGTTTGAAGATGCTCGCTAGAACTTGGAAACAGTGTACCATTTTCAGGAAAACGGTGTCATTGATGTGAATCAAGTTTGAAGGAAAACTTAACAACCCACCGAAAAATTTGTATTCTCCGGTGGGTTGCATTTATATTTACTATCCTTGTTGGTCGACAGCGTTGTAAATCATGCCGTTAGAAATCTTCCAGCCAATCCCAATCGTCTTGGCTTCAGGGTTGATCAGGTTGTCCCGGTGACCCCAGTTGGACTCAGCATCGTGGTAGAGGTACTGGTCAGCGGCGTTGGTGCCAGCCTTCTGGTAGTCGCCCACAAAGCCCTCATCGGCCATGTACAGGCATTCAGAGCTCAGGCCCTCGTCGAAGTTGATGCCAAACTTGGGTCCTTCTTCGAGGTAGACCGTGTTACCCGCACTATCGTAGTGGGTAATATCGCCTAATTTCGCACAGTCAGCGGCCCGTTGGTTAGCCAAATTCGTCAGCTTAGTCGCAATCGTCAGTGGTGCGGCACCAGTCTTAGCCCGTTCCTTGTTGACCATGGCTAAGAAATCAGCGTTGGCCGCTTGGGCGTTAAACGTAGCCGCCGTGGTCTGCGTCGTGGTCGAGTCGTCGTTTTTCTTCGCCGTAGTCGTGGTGGTGGTCGTTGTCTGGATCGTCTTAGTCGACTTCTTAGGCGCAACCCCCTTCTTCAAATAGCTCCGCAGAATCCAGCCGCGGGCCTTCTTCGTGGTGATGTAACTGTAGACGGCCTTCTTGTGGTTAGCCTTACGAACCGTGCTCTGCTTGGTCACGTACAGCGTCGTGTATTTGTAGTTCTTGGCGTGGTGGGCAACCTTGGTCAGCTTATTGGTCTTGTAAATGGTCCCCTTCGTGGCGTGGTAGGCGGTCTTCTTGACCTTCTTGGTGCTGAGTACCTTAGCGCCACTCTTGGCCGCAGCCGGCGTGGTCGTGGCACTTAAACCGACCGTCGCAACGGCCAGAACGGTTAATGCTAAATAAAACTTTTTCATCTTGTTTTCCTCCTGAAAATTTATTTTAAACCTCTATGTACAAAACGAGGCAATCGGTCGAATTGAAATTACTGTCAATTCATAACCGTTTACCTCGTTAAATATATCACTTACACTAAAGCGGCGCAAACTGGGGTGTTAATAGTTACCGCAGAACGCCTTCCGATTCGCCATTGTCGGTAATTTTGTCTATGCCTCAGCCCTTAACCCCTTTGCCTAGTGACGCCACTTCAGAAATGTTAATTGGTTGGATCATCAGAAACTGGCCACCAAATCGTATCACCAGCTTCTTGGGCTTCTAAGACCCCCATTGCGGTGACCCGGAACCGACCAACCCGCTGGGCAATCGGGCTGTCACGACCATAATCGTAGACGTCGACGGTCACCCGCCCCTTCTTGTCTGTGTCAGCCATAAACGAAGCCTGCTTGACTTGATGCGAGTCTCGATTGAAGTCCGACAAGTGCCGAGCAATCCAGTTATCCAGTTGCTTCGAGGTTAAGTGTAGTGCCGAGCTATTGTCGAAACCAAAGGCCTGCCCCGGTTTGCTAGAAACCTTGTTCAGATTGGCTAGGTCGCTCTCGCCCCCCGCCACGGTCAGTTGTTTATTTTTAAGCGTCACCTTGTAGACGTTAAACAATCGTCCACTTGAAGTTGTGCGCAACAAATAAGTCTTGTCGCTAAGTTGTTTGTAGGTGGTTGCATCGTTGGCCCCCCAACCATTTCCGGTATCATAGACGGTATACTTCGGTGTGAAACTATCCTTTTGCCCATCGATTCCTTGATTGCTTATAAAGAAACGGGTTCGACTGTAAGGCGCCTTCTTTAGCGTTTCGGCATCATCGTACTTGCTTGGCGCCGGCTTATAAATATGTGTCGACCAGGTCCCAATTAGCGCTGTCGGTGCCCCGGTCGTCCAGGACCCATTGGTGTCGCCAATCACGTACGCCCGGTTAAACTTGGGCGTGCTGGATTTGAGCCAATAAGATTGATTTGAAGAATACCACGTTAACGTCACAGTAAAATCATCCCCGTTGGCCTGCTTGCCGGTCAACTTATACTCACTAGAATCCCCACTTAGGGTTGTAATCTTTCCGCCAACAATTGTTTTCTGCGCCTTAGAAGATAGCCGCCAGTACCAATTATTATGCTGATAATAGAACTGAGAATACGTCAATTCGTTGTGCGATTGGGTACTCGGATCTTCAGCATTCTTCCCCATCAGTGGGGACAACAACGTCGTCAACGCTGAGGGCTTAGGCGTTTCCGCTTTAGTCGCGGTGGCTTGCTTATTGCCAGCCTTGCCGGCAACCTTGGTTGACTGATTATCCTTGTGACCGGTCCTAGAGTTGGCTTGCTGGCCACAACCAGTACCTACGACGGCAAGTGCCACCAGCAAACTTAGCCATAAAATTCTTCTTTTCATACTATTCATTAGCTCCCTATGTCCGCTTCAACTGAGTATGCTAAAAGATAATGACCCATTTCATGCATCCCGCTACCACCAAGTCTGACTATTCTTAGGTGCGTGCTTAAATCTCGTCATCGTAGTTAGCTTGCCAGTCTTACCACTTGCCATTTTTATTTTTTTACTAGTGAGTTTTTGAACCCGATAATAGTAAGTGTGCAGGCCTTTTCCAATGCGGGGGTCGTGATACTTACCTTTGATTAAATAGACCTTTCCCATTTTCTTATACTTAGTATGGCTGATGGCTGGCAATTGTTCACCCTGCGTCTGCTTCATGAACACCGTAGTCTTAGTTGCTTTAGACCACACGCCAATCTCATTTTTGATTTTACTCTTGAATTTTTTGTTCTGAATAAATGTCGGTAAGCCTTTATGCCAGGTCGCAGCCTCACCGGTTATCGCTGAACCACCAACACTGATAGCGACAACTAGGGCAGATACCCCCGCCTTGATAAATTTGTTCATCTTGTTATTTCTCCTCTTCCGTACGCGTACGCGCGACTTATTTTCAAAAATCACCTATGTACGAAAACGAGGCAAATCGACTTGTCACCTGTGCCATAACAATTCTGATTGGCCGGCGTCAGATCACAACCATTCACCTCGTTAAGTATCTCATTTACGCTAAAGCGGCACAAATTGACTTACATTTATAACCTACTTTTTGACCTGCCCATTTATCCGGGGGAAGTGGTAAAAGCGCTGCATTGTGACATACTTCCCCTCATACTTAGTAGTTTTCTTACCATCAGCAATCTTGATTTTCTTATTGCTTAATTTACGGACTCGAACGTAACCATAGACCTTGCCAAACTTTTTATTTCCAACAGTCATTTTGTTTCTAGCAGTACTGAGCTTGTCATAACCATGAATGATGTAAGTTTTGCCAACCTTTTTATACTTTGTCTTAGAAAGTTTATATGGCGCACCACTTTGCGTAGCGCGCTCCATTAACGTCGTTTTAGTCCCTTTGTACCAAGTGTATTGCGGATCATTTGGATAAGTCATATCAAATTTAGTCCGGTACATCTTGTTCCGAATAATCTTGGGTAACCCTTTGTGCCAGGTCGCTGCGTCCGCCGTCGTAACTGTTAATCCGCCAAAGCTCACAGCAACTAACGCTGCAACGCCTAATTTCACTAATTTTTTCATTTAAAAATTCTCCTTTTGTCAAAAAATATAGCATCCACACAAAAGCTGCACAGTTTGTTGTCTAGAAACTCCCGAAGAATGCCTTCCGACTAGCCATCGTCGGCAATTTCGTATACTCATCAGCCCTTTTCCCATTCGGATAGTTGCTCCACTTCAACGTCTTACCTTTGACTTTAAAGTAATACTTATTGGTAAAACTATCACCCTTACTTTTTGAGTGAACATACACATAACCATGTTTATTCTTCTTACTGATTGTAAATGTCTTGTTCACCTTAACCTTCTTATCTAGCTTCAAGTGTTGGTAAACACCAGGTGTTTTCTGCATCACCCAATTTTTATTCTTGGTTCGTGTGACGTTGGAGAACAAAAAACTATTCTTAGTAAAAGTCACCATATAAAAATTTTCACCTAACGTGCCCC
Source organism: Levilactobacillus sp. FUA 3915 (assembly GCF_044053135.1). Taxonomy (NCBI): domain Bacteria; kingdom Bacillati; phylum Bacillota; class Bacilli; order Lactobacillales; family Lactobacillaceae; genus Levilactobacillus; species Levilactobacillus sp. FUA 3915. The sequence continues at coordinate 636,227 of NZ_CP168704.1, forward strand.
AGGTTCCCCGTAAATTTTTAGGAACGGCTGACAACTTAGCGGCATGGGCCGTCGTTGTCGAAACACCGGTTGCACCAACAATCCCCAGTCCTAACAATGACAGGGTAAGGGCCATTCTTGATACTGACTTTTTCATCTTAGAATTACTCCCTTAATCAATTTTACTAATAGCTAAGCGTTATAACCGGCGAGCGGTCCCAGCTTTATACACTTCATTCAAATATTTTTCCGGGTGAGCTAGCTTGCTATACTTAAATACCCCACTCAAATAAACGTTTTTAGCGTCACTATCATCCTTGCTCCATTGTTGATAGAGATGCCCCTTCTTCATCGAATAGGTATACGTGACCAGTCCCCAATCTGCCATCTTAGTCTTCAGTATTAGTTTCTTACCCTGCTTACTGGTCGTAAATGTCTTATTAACGGTCAATTGGTTAGCCAGCTTCAAAGGTTGCTTGTTATTCCACTTCTTAACAAACTTTCCATGACTGAACGTCCCAAAAGCTATATCGTAAGTCTTGGCCTTCAGAACAACCCGCGTGAGTCCTGGATCTTCATCGCCATTAGAGAAAAACCAAGTCCCCCGCATATTCTGTGGAATTGTCGTTGCGGCATCCGCAGATGTTGGCAGACTCATGCCTAACCCGAGAGCCCCCAATAACAGGCTCACACTAATTAATACGCCACGTTTCATTTCTTTCACCTCTCCTACTTCAGACTACCAATGCCAAATTCATCGTAAAAGTGCTTGGCCGGATTGGTATATTGCGCCAACTCAGATGGATACGTATCACTCATTGTAGGGGTATGTTTATTGGTGTAGGTCATTGCTCTATGGCCCAAAACGACCTGCTTGAAATACTTAGAGGTCGTCCGTTTATACTGGGACTTCACGTAGGAATAACTGTTATGTCGTGCCGTAATCGTTCGGTAACCCTTCTTATTGTTCTTGGCCGTAATCGTGAATGTCTTACGCAACTTGACCTTTTTCCCTAGCCGATACGTCTTGCCACCATTCCAGTTAGGCGTCCATTTGCCTTTAATAAAGAACCCCTTGGAAATACTGTAGGTCTTAGCTGTCAGCTTGACCCGCATGATTCCCGACTGGCTGTTCAACTCATACCAGGTTCCCCACAAGGACTTCGGCACAGAATTGCCCAGCTTTGTCGCCGCGTTAGCCGTTGTCCCAGCTAATCCCACGCTAGTCAGTGTCACCAACGCTAAGCTAGCGCGCAACATCTGCTTATGTAATCTTGTCATTTTCAATCCTCCATGATGCATCTACACTCAGCGGACACATCTTTATTTGGTGTTTACGTCATATTCTGTCATTGAAGCGCTTCACAAACACCGTATAAAGCCTAGCAAACTAGAACGGTCGATAATACTATTTCCGACCTGTAAGAATACATGAAACTCTACATTTCGTGTCTCGCACAAAAGTGCCTGCAACTATCTCAAGGCAACTTATCCTAATTCATATCCGTGTTAATGATTTTCTTAGTAACTGGGAAGAACATATTCGTTGCCTTAGAGTTGCCAGAAAATTTGATGACCATTTTTAACTTGGTTTTGTTGTGAACTTTGACGCGCTTAACCTTCATCACAGTCTTCCCCATCTGATCTGAAAGGTTGGTCGTCAACGTCCGGTAACCATTCTTGTCCGCCTTTTTGCTCAATGTAAAGGTCTTATTCTTCTTTACCTTCTTGCCTAGTTTCAGCGTATACTTCGTGCCATTCACAATCCATTTGCCATGCCTATACCACCCAAACGTGTTGGTATACGTCTTGGCCGTAATCTTAATTTTATGAGCACCGGCCTCGCCACCCCAGGCAAACCAGGTATTTCTCAAGGACTGAGGCACTGTCCGCGTTGCGGCATTAGCCGTCGTTCCAGGGATTGCGGCCCCAACCGTTGCTACCGTCATCAAGGCCAGGCCAGCATGTAGTAACTGCTTATGTAATCTTGTCATCTATGATATCCTCCACGATGTGTCAGCTCAATCACTGAACATCTCTTTATTAGACGCCTGAGAATCTCGTCCAAGGTTCAAGCGATTCACAAGCACCGCAACAATCGTAGCAAAACCCAACGGCCGATAACACTATTTCCGACCAGTAGAGTTGCCTGCAACTCTGCATGCTGTTATTGCAAAAAAAGGCCCAACCCGCAATTAAGCAGGTTGGACCTCATAAACACTTTATAAATAATCACACAGACGATGCAAACCATGTGTTGGCAACGATCAACGTCAGCCGTGAGTGGCGCCAGCATTGGGAGCCTAGCCGTGTCGTTATGCTTAGCGGTTTACCGCTTAGCATAAGGGTGCTTCTGGAGACCGACTTTCAGGCTTCAGAACGCCCCATGGCTTGTGCTCCCTGGGCTGGCAGAACGGTAAGGCGATTGATCTTGCCAGCAGCAAATGGTTTATGAATCGAGATCGAAGGCCAAGGCACGCGTCCACAACCCATTACTCATTTGGTAATAAGTCGTGACCTTGCCGTCAGAATCGGTCCGCTTAACTCGGTGGGTAATCGTCACGCGCCGCTCGGAGATGTCTGCCGTGGTGCCTTTTTGCTTGGCTAACATCGGATCGTTAAATGGCAGCGTGTAAACTGGGTAAATCTTCATCAGCGTTAAGTCTCGACTGTATTCTTCGTTTGAGAAGGTATCGAATTGCAAGGCGCCCTTGCGAATCCAGTACTTGGTCGTAGACTTCTTGCTGAAGCGGATCCGGTACCAGTCGCCGGTGTCGGCCGTGGCCCGCATATCCACGTAAACGCGCATCTTCTTTTGCTTCTTCCAGTTGTACTTCATGATATTCCAGTTCTTGTGACCGCGAATATGGTTGTACAGGGAGTAAGTATCGAAGTTGGCCTTGAGTTCAGCGTGTTGGGTGTCTAACCCGCCCACGTACTTTTCACTCTTGTTGGTTTGCTTACGCTTCTTCAGCTTTTGCTTGTCTTTGTTGGGCTTGCTGGTTGAGTTGGAACCAGATGGCTTGTTGACCGTCGTGTCGGTGATGGTCTGTTGCGAGGTCACATTGGTGTCGACCACGCTGCCCTTGGTAATCTTGTTGTCATTGATGTCAATGCCGGCGCTAGTCAATGGGAAGTTTCCCTTCACAAACGTGGCACCCAATTTCTGGGTGATGGCATTGTTCCCGGTAATGGTGACGTCCGTCATCGGGTTATCATCGGACGTGCTATCCAAGTAAACGTACTGCTTGGTAGGGTTAACGTTGGTGAACGTGTTGTCCGTGATATTCAGATTGGTCATCGTGTAATCGGGTTCGGAGTTCAACAGGTAAATGTAGTTCCCAGAACCTAACACGTGTTGATTGATAAATTTGTTACCGGTGATCCACAGGTTAGAAATGCCCTTAAAGTGAATCGTGGCAACGCCATCGTCCATCAGTGGCTTAGGATCAACGACCGTGTTGTTGGTGAAGTGGACGTCATGAATGATGCCCGCCTTCCCATGGCCATAGATGGCGTGTTCACCGATCGGGTTAGGCGCGTATGAAGAGACTTGCCCGGACTTCTTGGAAACTGGCAAGAACTGGTTGTTGTCGACCGTCACGTCATAACTAGGTAAGTTATCGTATTGGTCGCCCTTGTTCTTGTAGGACATGGCCTTCTTGTTGGAGTAGTCCACTTGAATGGCTTCCTTGAAATCTTGTGAGCCATTGAATCCGGTGAAAACTGAATTCGTAATATTTACGTTGTGGCTCCCATCGATATCGATGTAGTGGCCAGTCGGTGATTCGGCGTTGTCAAAGACACACTTGTCAAAGTTAACGTTCGTGGCGTGATGGATACTTTGGGTGAAGACACTTTGCCCGTCAGACGTGTTGTCGCCTTGGAACGTAGCGCCTTGCCAAGTCACGTTGCTGATACCGCCGTCGTAACCGGCTTCCGGACTAGGATAAACAAAGTTCACCCGGTTGCCTTCAGTAATCCGGAAAACGGCACCCTTATCAAACTTAAACGTGATGTTCGAATGTAACTTAATGTTCCCGGCGTCAAAGAGGTAAGTCCCCTTTGGCACATGGATGGTGACACTCCCGCTCCACTTGTCGATCATGTTCTGCAAAGCGTCATTGTTCGCCGTCTTGGCGTCCGCAACCATCCCCTGGTGCTTTGCATTAATCGTTGTCGCTGCGTAGGCAACTGACTCGTTCGCGCTCAGACTCGGTAATACATTGACCGAGCTTAGACCTACTAATGTTGCTCCCGCGGCAACCGTAACCAATAGGCCGAGCTTTTTCCTCAAATTCAAAAAATCCCCTCCAGTTCCAAATTCTTTCTACATGTTCCATTATAGCTAAGACAAGAAAGCGTTGGGCCATCTTAACCAAATTGTCACACGATTGAAAGATTCCGGTCGTAAAGGGGACTTATTTTTTACATGAAAATTAACGTACTTTGTTTACATTTCGCCAACGAACCCCGCCTGGTCAATCCAGAAACGGTCTCGTTTTCACGGCTGCCTACATTAATTGTGAAATGTCATCGTGCAAGCCGTTGAGGCGTTCGACAACTTGACCGCGAACTTGGGTGTAAACTTTTACACCGTCTGGCGTCAACTTTAAGTTGTGTTGACGACGGTCAACTTGTGAGGCGATGCTTTCGATTAAACCAGCGCGCAGTAACCGAGAGATTTGACCGGAGATCATTGACTTGGAAACGCCAATTTGCCCAGCAAATTTGGTTGGCGTGAATTCTTCCTTTTGGTCAGTGATGGCGTGCAACAAGTTAAATTGTTCCAACGAAATCGTGATATCCTCCGTTTTAATCGTGGTTACTGGCCGCATGATCTTTTGGAGTTGTGAGAACCATTCCAAGGATTGGTTTAAATCGTTCGTTTGCGTCATTAATCTTTCTTCCTTTCTACATTGCGTTAGCGTGGCTTCTACTATCTGACCCGCTAACCATTTATTATAACCCTTATTTTCAGTCTTTATGTTACCGATTTATTAATAGTTTATAGCATATTGATTAAAAACACTAGTAATTAGAACCGTTATTTTCATTCTCTCGTTAACCTACACCATTGAATTCCTAACCGGAAGTCTTTATCATTAACATTAGAAATTCTTAAACACATGAAGGAGACCAACATGACACGTATTAAACTGATTGCCACCGACGTTGACGGGACTTTCCTGAATTCACAACGGCAATACAATCACACCCGCTTTGACCAACAACTCACGCGCCTGACAGCCGCTGGCATCCACTTTGTCGTGGCCAGTGGGAACCACTTAGGCCATTTAGAGAAAGTGTTTGCCCCCACGCCCCGCGTCCAAACATTCGTCGCGGAGAATGGTAGCCTGATCGTTGACCAGGGCCAGACCTTGTTAGAAACACCGGTCGATGACACGGTCGTCAAACAAGTCGTAACCGCCATTCTCGCCGACGAAACGCTCCGGCCGCAAGTACTCCGCCTGTCCGGTGCCCATGGCACCTACATCAACCAGACGGACCAGCCCACCGATGCAAAATCGCAGGCCTACTTCTTCAATAACGTGGTTCGCGTGCCCGACCTGACGCAGGTCCACGACACCATCTACAAAATCAACGGTGAGTGGCCCAACGAATCCATCCAGCAACTGGCCGCTAAGCTCAACGCCCGCTTCCCTGGACAGATCAACGCCATGGCCAGTGGCTTCGGCAGTATCGACATCGTTGCCGCCCACATGAACAAGGCCATTGGCCTGACCGAACTCGCCAAGACGTGGCACATCGACCCCAGTGAAATTGCTGCCTTTGGGGACAACGACAACGACCGCGAGATGCTGTCCCACGTGGGTCTTGGCGTCGCGATGCAGAACGGAACCGATTCCGTGAAACAGGTCGCCAACCTAATTACCCCGGCCGACAATGATCACGATGGCGTACTAGACGTCATTGAGGCCATTTTAGCCGACGAAGTTTAAAAGTAACTAAACCATTCAAACGGTTAGTTGCTGGTAGCCTGTCTCATTCATCTGCCCACAATAACCGGGCAATCAGTCGCCACATCCGTGGTGAGCTGTGTAGCCGGCCGTGCCCAACGCCGGGAACATGGTGTTCTTGATACCCAAGCGCACTGTCCGCTAGTAGCGGGCGCAGTGGGGTAATCTGAGACACCGGTACGGACCCGTCCGTGAGTCGGCCAGAAAGCGTGCCGTAGACATTGTGAATCATTCCCGTCCCCAGAGCCGACCAGTCGACTGGCGTGGCCCGTAGCCGCTGAAAAGTGGCATCAACGGGGTGATCCGCATCATGTTCGTCAACGGGGGCTCCCAAGAGGACTAACCGGTTCAGCCGGGGAACATCCCCCGCCGCACCGTACAATAACAAACTATTAACTGCAGCACTGCCACCCCACGAGTGAGCCACGAGATTATAGGCTTGCACGTGGTAGTGGCTTTTTAAATGCCGCAAAATCGCGGTGATCCAGCCAATCTGCTGTTGATAGTCGGCCGTAAACGTGTGGTCAAATATCACTTGAATCAGTGGATTATCGGCTTGGCCGGTCCATTTTCCAGTGACATGTAACTCCCCGTGACGGTCGACGCGCACCGTTAACACTTTGTGACCAAATCCGGCTCGGGCCAGCCACCGCAATAACCCATTATAGGTCCACGCGTTGCCACCCCAACCAGGAATAAAGAGTGTCGGCGTTGTCGTGTAAGTGAACCGTGGTCGCCGTCGTCGCAAGGGCTCTGCCGGGGTCGTCTGCCGACTTGCCCAGTGAAACCCCAACCAACTTGCACCCAAAACCATTGGCAACCAACGTAATTTACGCCACATACCGCAACCCTCCTTAAACTAATCCATTATGCCAGTTCTCTCAATTGTACACAAGTGAAATTTCGTTCACAAAACATTTGTCACCGTTAACATTTTTACGCGAAAATTCATCCGCATAAGTTATGGCCTATCTTGGTCAAACAAACGTTGCTTCACGACTGTCTTGTGATTAACCGCACCAATTATTGGTTTTTGTTAGAAATTCATTTGACAATTGTCCGGACAAAAATATATGATAGACTTAAATGAAACCGCTTTAGACAAATAGAAAACGAGGACTTGCTATGCAAACTGCTACGAACCACTGGGATACTTACCAAAATGAAGCCGTCACTGAATACACCATTGAAAATGACAATGGTGTGAAGCTTGCCATCCTGAGCTGGGGAGCCACGTTGCACCAGTTAATGGTGCCGACTGCCAAGGGTGATAAGAATCTGGTGCTATCTTACCACAAGATGGCCGATTACCTAGACAATCCGTTCTACGTTTGCATGGGCATTGGCCGAACTGCTGGCCGGATTACCCGGGGCACTTTCGACTTAGACGGTCAAACCGTTCACGTTGATCCTAATGAAGGAAAGAATACCCTGCATGGTGGTCCCCACGGCTTCAACACGGTCAACTGGGCCGGTAACCTGGACACCACGGACCCCGACAAGGCACGGATCATTTTGACTCACACCTTCAAGAGCACCGACGACTCCTTCCCTGGTGACCTGACCGCTAAAATGATCTACAGTCTGGACAACCATGACCGTGTGACCCTGGCCTTCGAGGCGACTAGTACGGCGCTCACCCTCTTCAACCCCACGCTGCACGTCTACTTTAACGTCGGCGATGACCAGTTGATTTCTGGGCAGACGTTGCAGATCAACAGTCAAGAACACCTCGACCTGGATGGCGAAAAATTACCAACCGGGAAGATGGTCGCTAACGCTGGCACCCCTTACGACTTCGCCGACGGTCAAAACTTAGGCAAGGCCATCCGTGGACTCCAAGACATCCCCGAAAAGGGCTTCGATGACGTGTACCACGTGGTTCCCGGTGCCGACGACATGGTTGCTAAATTATCCGATCCACAATCCAACCGGGCCGTCACCATCAAGTCTAAGCGTAACGGTCTTGTGGTCTTCACCGCGAACTCCTTCACGTCCGACATGAAGTTGACGACCGGCGCTGGCCAGCCTTACATGGGCGTTGCGTTGGAAGCACAAGGACTTCCCGACTCCCAGAACTTCCCTGAATTTGGGGACGTTAAGCTGGCGCCAGGCGAGACCAAGCGCGACGAAATCATCTACGACATCACTTACTAAGCCTTTGATTTTGGTGGGCTAAACGGTCGTTGCCCTCGCTACAGACCTGGTGAAAAGTACGCTTGTCTGCGGTAACTTTCCGTTCCCGACGGTGGGTTCAAAACGCCCTGCTATGGGGTCGGTTCCAGCCTGAGAAGCGGGCTTCCACCTCGACTTTGAGCCGAAGTGCGGTCTCAAAGGTCGTCCCGTGGGCTAGGCTGAGAAAAAACCTCAGCCAAGACCACCGACACAGCTGGGCATTTTGACCCACCTCTGGTCACTGATACTTACCGCGCTGGCGCATTTTCATCAGGTCTGTGACTGACACTTGTTTAGCCCACCATCACGGGCTTACTTGCGGTGGTCGTCTTATCTTATTGCGAACATTAGCAGAAAGTTTTTCTGCATGCGTTTTTCTAAATATCGTTGAAAAAAATCTGACTTTCCACTTGATGTGGGCGGTCAGATTTTTTTCGCAACGTTAAGTGATTACGCCTACTAGGAATTCTCGAGTCGCTTTGTTTGACAGTTAAATGGCCACTATGATAAGTTAGTAAAACGTAATTATTACTATTTATAAAGGAGCGACATCTATTCATGGCAAAGAAGTCAAAGATTGCAAAAGCAAAACGGATTGAAAAAACCGTTGAAAAGTACGCGGAACGCCGCGCTGAATTAAAGGCAGCGGGCGATTACGAAGCACTCGCCCTGTTACCGCGGGATGCCTCCCCAACCCGGATGCACCACCGAGACCACCTCGATGGCCGGCCACACGCCTACATGCGCAAGTTCGGGTTGTCCCGGTTAAACTTCCGCCAATTAGCCCATCAGGGACAGATTCCCGGGGTCCGGAAGGCTAGCTGGTAGACAGAGTGCGGAGCGAGCCGCTTAGACTCTGAGCATTAACGTGGCTAAGGGAATATCCCCGAACTTGGGATATTTTCTTAGCCGGGTTAAGCGCAGGAGTCTGGCTCGCGGAGCACGTTTCAGAAGCTGCCAGATACGGGATAGAGCCGTGTAGAACCAGTCAAACGACCTAAAGCCGTTTCCTGGTCAACGCACAAGTCTCTCACTAAACCAGTAGTTAAGATTACAGGGACCTGCCCCGCGTAGCACGTTTCAAAGGGATTCAGCACCAAAAAATAAAATGGAATTAGCCAATCAAACGTTTCAAACTGACTCAACTTTTTCCATCGACTACCCCCGCACCACCCAAATCCCATGCAAAAAATTTCAAAATCCAACCCACGTCAAACCCTGCCCGCGGCTCCGTTTGACGTGGGTTTTTCCATGCCGTAAACTTGAGTTAACATTGTTCCTAAAAAGGAGAAAATCACATGACAGAAATCTTAACGGTCATTCGCGACTTTACCGTTTATGGCAACCGGGATGAGGATCAGGTTCCCTACGGCCTCGACTTACCTAAAATCAGCGCCCAATTCGTTGGCGTGAGTCCCGCCATGGCGTTTGACGTCCACAACCAACCGAAGTTAGCCCGCGACAAGGAACGGCAGCTTCGTAAAATTGAAACCGCTATCCGCACGGAATTTGAAACGGATATTGCCAACCTGGGTAGCGACGACTTGAATGCCAACCTCGCGACCATGCAACACCTCCTCACGACTTTCAAAGAGCGGCTCGAACAAGACTTTTTGGTTAAGGACCAACTCGACCTGGAAAGCCTGACCACGCATGGTGAATGGCTGGCCTACTGGCAAGAAGATGCGCCCATGGTCAAGGCCAAGGAACAGCAACAGGAAAATATGCCGAACGACTTTTAATGTAAATGATATAGCAAAGGAGCTGTGACCCAATCGTCACGGCTCCTTTTCAATTTCTATGCAGGAATTCCTGCGCTGATTCGGTCAACAATTGTTTGTACGGCATCAATCGTGTGAATGTTTGAAATCCCTAAACCAAATGAGGCGTACCCCTTACTGAGGTCCCCGACCAGCATCCCCTGGCGCATACCATCATACGCATTAGAGGCCTTGAAGATTTCCTGACCGGTTGCGCCAGCTTGGTTCATCTCCATTAAGTGGTTCGGCAGTTCGCCCGGCAAGGACCGGTAGTAGGCTGGCTCTGACCGGTACATCAACATGTCATCGGCATTAGTCGTAACACCTTGTTGTTTGATGTTCTCGGCCATCCGCGATTCTTGACTCATCAGAAAGGCCGTACCACAGTACACGCCTTCCGCACCAAGGGCAAAAGCGGCCTTCGCCGTCCGCGCATCCGTAATGCCGCCGGCGGCCATGATTGGGGTATGATCAACCGCATCGACCAGTAATGGCACGATGGACAGGGTCCCCACCGTTCTTTCGGGCACGGTACCCCCCTCGTCAAAACCGGTGGCCACAATGACGTCGGCACCATTGGCTTCGGCTTCTTGGGCGTTCTCAACGGACGGTGTGATGTACCGGTAGACGATTTTGACCCCGTGTTCGTGTAATTCCTTGAACAGCGCTGGAACGATTGGCCCCACGTAGGCCACGACCGGAATCTTTTCGGCGTAGATCAGATCTAGTGTTGGCCGCGTAAAGGTATCGGTCTTAGGATCGCCGGTCGGTCCGAAATTCAATCCAAACGGCTTGTCCGTCAATGCCTTGGTCTTGTGGATTTCTGCGCGCATCCGGTCAATCGTCTCATCTAAGGACTTGGTGCCCGTGGTTTGGCCCGCGTTGAACCCCAACATCCCTAAACCACCGGCATTACTAACGGCGGCCACTAATTTAGCATCCGTCAACCACAGTAGTGGCCCCTGAATAATGGGCTTCTCAATTCCTAAAATATCACAAATTCGATTGGTCATGACTATTACCTCCTGGGTTATTTTTGATTATTTTTAATTTGTAAATCTATTCACAAGTGCTATTATATTAGCAAAGAACGTGTTTGACCAATACGGATTCATTTCCAAAATATAACCAAAGTGTAATAACCTATGTTCAAAGGAGTCTAATCTCATGAATCGTCAACGAACCTTGTTAAGTATTCTGCAATCAGTCGAATTTTCCGCCACCATCTCAGAAATTGCCGACCGTCTTTACCTGAGTCAGCCCTACGTGAGCCGCATTTTAAAGGACGAGGAAACCAAATTCGGCGTCGTCCTGATCAACCGCCGTGACAAGCCAATCGAACTCACCAAATTTGGCGTTTTTATCCTTAACAGCCTGAAAAAAATTGCCAGTGCCGAGGACAGCTTGAATGCCGGCATTGAAAACCTCAAGGCCCAACAGTCTCGCCCCATCCGCATCAGCAACGGGAATCCCTTTCTGACCGAAGATATTATCGACGCCATTACGCGCTACCTGGACGCCCATCCTCAGGCCAACATCGAGCTCGCCCAATCGCAGACCCGCCACGTGGCCAGCGACTTGGCCGAGGGCGCCATCGATATTACCATTGGTCAGCGCTGGAACGCCGCGGACATTGAGATCACCGACCTCCCCTCGCCCGTTTTTTATCTGCCAATTGCCGACTCCTGTCAGCCGTTCGATCCCAGCACGCTTTATCTGCCATTGGAGGACGACACGCTGACCAGAATGGCGGAGTGCCGCTACGTCGGGCTTTCTGGCCATTCTGAATTTCAAGCCTACGTCGATAATCTCTTCAAGCGGGTCGGCATTCACCCCCGCAACCAACTCTTCTTGCCAACGCCGGCCAGTGCTCTGGAGACTGTTTTTCAAATGGCAAACGCCACGACCATCACGACCCGTAAATTAGCCGAACGCCACTTGCCTGCAGGCCGCTACAACCTAATGCCCCTGCCGACTAACTTTATCCGCACCGACACGTCCATCATGCACTTGACCACAGCAGATCCGATCATTCAGCAGCTAACGTGTTTCTTAGCGGACGAGTTAACGCGGGCAATTCGCTAAACCTAACTGAACAATAGCGCCCACCTTTTGCGGTGAGCGCTATTGTTCTACCTACCTATCTGTCAGCTTTTGCCAGCCAAGTATCCCCAACACCCCGACTAAAACTAGTGGCGCCAACACGACACCCAAGAAATCAATCAACCGGCGAGTCACATAATCAAAATCACCAGTGTGACTGTTCGTTCGTTTAACACGCATGGACCCACCTATCAAGAACGGCCCACCCATGTGCACATAGATATGTTGATTCTGAAGTGCGGTCGAGGCGTCACCAACCTGTGGCACCCTGCTTCGGTAATGGCGGACAATCACTTTTTCACCGACAATGCAGACCACCGGAAAGAGTACCACTAGGTTAAACGTCAGGTACCAGGAAACACCGTCCCACACCGGCACAAATTGGCCGAAAACCAAGCGACAATTAACCAAAAGTCCCAGCAGGTAAGTAACCAGGCCCAGTGCGTAAGCCAGCCAATAGTTCCGCAGTCGTTTGAAGTTGGCATCAATGATGAAGTCTTGCTTTTTCACCGCCATCATCCCCTTAAATCGGATTGAAATTTGCGTAAATTATACCTGGCGATGTCTTCAAGGCGTTAGCGCAACACACGGAGATACGCGCTGAACTTCCTAACCTAGCGCAACAGCAAAAGCAGCGCCCACAACTAACGTGAGCGCTGCCTTTTTAACTATTTTTGTGTGATTAACAATCAACCAAGCTTGATGAATCCGACCACCTACGGGCTAAACCCGTGTCAGCCGCAGGTATGGTGAAAATGAGCTCAGCCGTGGGAGTTTTCTTAGCGGTTTACCGCTTAGAAAACTGCTATCTTTGAGACTCGGTTTAGGAGGCTCAAAGTAAGCCTGGAGACCGCCTTTTGGCTCCAGACGGGCGCCCACAGCGAACCAGTCTCATTTTCACCATGCCGGAGGCGCTGGCCAGAACCGTTTAGCCCACGACCCCACAGCAGGGCCGCTTGAGCCCGCCGCCGGGAACGAACGCATGGACACTCCCAACCATTTTTACTCAGTGACTGCGGCGCTTAAGTTGACCTTTTCACCAGCCACGTCAATCGTCAATGGTTCCCCACTGATCAACTTGAAGTGTGGGCCATCAGCGTGAACGCTGACTTCGATCAGGCGACCACGGAAGACTTGACGGAAGCTGTAGCTCTTCCATTGCTTAGGCAGGAATGGCGCAAAGTGTAATTGGCCATCGCGAACCCGCATGCCAGCGAATCCTTGAACCACAGCAATCCAACCACCGGTCATGGCCGTGATGTGTAAGCCATCAACCGTATCGTTGTTGTAGTTGTCCAAGTCCAAACGTGCCGTCCGGTTGTACAATTCAACGGCCTTGTCTTCGTAGTGCAAGTCAGCGGCTAAGACTGAGTGAATTGCGGGAGACAGACTTGATTCGTGAACCGTCAGTGGCTCGTAGAAATCAAAGTTTGACTTCTTTTGTTCCGGCGTAAAGTCGTCGATGAAGTCCCAGATACCTTGGAGCACGTCCCCTTGCTTGATGTAAGGTGAACGCAAGATCTTGTCCCACGACCAGTTTTGGTTGATTGGGCGTTGTCCGTCTGGAATGGCACTGACGGGTTCGATGTCCTTGTCCAGGAAGCCATCGTGTTGGACGAAGATGTTCAAGTCCTTGTCGTAAGGCAGGTACATCCGGTCAACAATATCTTGCCACTTGGCCTTTTGGTCGGCAGAAATGTTCAGCTTCTTAGCCGTTTCCTTGTCAACCTTGCCCAAGATTTCCAACGTGTACTTCAACGTCCACTGGGCCAAAATGTTGGTGTACCAGTTGTTGTCAACGTTGTTTTCGTATTCGTCAGGACCCGTGACCCCATGGATCATGTACTTGTTGTTACGCTTGCTAAAGTGTACCCGGTCGGCCCAGAACTTAGAAATTTCGGTCAAGACCTTGGCCCCTTCATGCAGGACGTAGCTGGTATCGCCCGTGTAACGGGTGTAGTTGTAAATGGCGAAGGCAATGTCACCGTTCCGGTGAATTTCTTCGAAGGTGATTTCCCATTCGTTATGGCATTCGATCCCGTCGAACGTCACCATTGGGAAGAGGGCACCGTCTAAGCCTTGTTCCTTGGCGTTGATGTAGGCACCGTCCAACTGCTTGTAACGGTACATCAACAGGTTGCGGGTCACTTCAGGGTTCGTGATTCCCAGGTAAACGGGAACGGCGAAGGCTTCAGTATCCCAGTAAGTAGCACCACCATATTTCTCACCAGTGAACCCTTTAGGCCCAATGTTCAAGCGAGAATCTTCACCGTAGTAAGTGGAGAACAGCTGGAACAGGTTGAAACGAATCCCTTGTTGCGATTCGTCGTCGCCGTTGATGACCACGTCGGACTTTTCCCAACGCTTGCCCCAGATACTGGTGTGGGCGTCGAACAACTCTTCATAGGAAGACTTGGCAACCTTGTCGCTGAGTTCATGCATCGCGGCCGTTAATTTTTCTTGGCTGTCGTAGTCACGAGAAGTTACCACGATAACCCGCTTTTCCAATTCAGTCGTTGCTTGTGGGGCTAAACTCCCGGTATAGGCGTTGACTACTTCTTTGTCGTTCGGTTGGGTAACGGCGACGTTCTTAAGATCAGTCACGGTCCGCATTTCCATCCCGGAAGTGAATTGTGGCGTACCAAATGGGTTAGGCGTCGTCTTGGCAACCACGCTACCGCTGTCTTGGCCTTGTTCTGCGGCTAAGACGTCCCAGAATCGTTCGTCATAGTTGGCTTCTTCGTTCTTCACATCGGCATCGATGCTTGGCTTGATGGTGACGTCAACGCTGGCGTCGCTCAAGTTCTTGACCGTGACCTTTTGAACGGAGAGTTCTTGTTGGGCCACACTCAGGAAGCGTTGGAAGGTCAAGGCAACCTTGACGTCCCCGCGTTCAACCGTGAATGACCGGTTCAAGACCCCCTGTTGTAGGTTAAGGTCCAAGGTGAAGTCGCTAAACTTATCCTTGGCTAAATCAACGGCTTGACCATTGATTTCGATAGGTAATTTGATGAAGTTAACGGCATTGACCACTTTACCGAAGTACTTGGGATAACCGTTCTTCCACCAGCCGACCCGGGTCTTATCTGGATACCAGACACCACCTAAGTAAATGCCTTGCAAAGAGTCGCCAGAATAACCTTCTTCAAAGTCACCCCGCATCCCCATGTAGCCGTTACCTAAGCTAGTCATGGATTCTTGAAGACGCTTGTCTTGGGGGTCAAAAGTATGGGTAATGACGTTCCAAGGTTGTACCTCAAAAATACGTTTCATGGTAAACATGTCTCCTTTTTAAGTGTGTTATTTTCGTTTAATGAAAAACGACCCAAGCGCTCAGCCAAAATGGTTAAACCCTCAGGCCGCCCCAGCCAAAGTTTATTTGACCAGTCTATTACAATGTTATAAATGGTTCCGCCTCCGGGAGCCTGTAAATGGGACCGAAGGCTAAGCTACATCATACCGGAAAGCTTCAATTAAATCGAAGCAATCTATAAGGAAAAGAACTGACCGGTTTAAACCGATGTTAGCCGTGAGGGTGAGAAAAATGAGCTCAGCCGGGGGATTTACTGAGCGCACTGCTCAGTAAATGGCGACTTTGAGACTCGGTCTAAGAGGCTCAAAGCGAGCCCGAAGACCGCCCTTCGGCTTCGGGCGTCCTGTCCCCAGCGTTCCAGTCTCATTTTTCTCACCCGGTAAGGCGAATTGAACATCCGTTTAAGCCTTGTAAGTTTCCTTGATGGCGCCGACGGAGAAGGCACCGATAGCCATGATGACACCAGCTAACAAGAACATGTTGGCTTGGGCACCACCGAGCAGTGGGAACAAGGCGAAACTAGCTAAGGAAGCAACGATTTGTGGCAAGCAAATTGAACCGTTGAACAACCCCAGGTAAGTCCCCATGTGGGCACCAGACAAAGCGTTGGTAACCATAGTCAATGGGTAAGTGTTCATCGCAGCCCAAGCAATCCCAACTAAGATAAATGACACGATCAAAGCGTATTGGTTGTGCAGGAAGAAGACGGAGATAAACCCAAGGGCACCTAAACCTAAGCTCCCGGCGTAACCCAATTTGTGCACGTTGTTTGGTAACTTAGCCAAAACATATGACCAAACCACAGCGGCGATAGATTGAACGGCGGCTAAGACCCCGTACCAGTTACCAGCAGCCTGGTAGCCAGCGGATGCAGCGTTCGTCGTGTGCCAAACGTTGGCAGCGATAGCACCGGCGGAGTAAGTCCACAGGTATTGGAAGGCAACCCAGCAGAAGAATTGAACTAAGGTAACGGTCCAGAAGACCTTAGGCGCAGACTTCAGTAACGTCCACCAGTTCCCACCTTCAGCGTTATCTTCCTTGGTAATGCCATGGTATTTTGCATAAGTATCTGGATCATATTCGTGAACCCGGAAAATCGTGAATAAACTCGTGATGACCAACAGGATAGCCCCAACATAGAAGGCAACCTTAACCGTTGCGGGCACAACCCCTTTAGAAGCGGTGTTGGCAATCCCAATTGCGGCGAACAGGAATGGCAGGATGGCGGCTAAAACGGCACCCGTGTTGGATAAGAAACTTTGAATCCCGTAAGCGTAACTCTTCTGGTCATCGTTGACCATGTCCCCAACCATCATTTTGAACGGTTGCATGGCAACGTTAGAAGACAAGTCCAGGAAGGCCACGGTAATGGCACCGAACAGTAAGGCAGCTAGTGACGCGTACCCGAAGCCCATACTCCCTGAGTTAGGCAACAGGCACATGACAATGACCGCGACAATCGTCCCAAGTAACAGGTAAGGTAACCGGCGGCCACCCCACTTTGGTGCCCAAGTTCTGTCGGAATAGTACCCGACAATCGGTTGCACAATCAAGCCGGCCAATGGTGGCAAAATGAAGAACCACCCTAAGCTGTTAGGATCGGCCCCAATGGTTTGGAAGATCCGACTCATTTGAGAACTTTGTAACGTGAAGGCCGTTTGAACCCCCAAGAAACCAAAGTTGATCATCCAAATTGTGCTGGCAGGCAGTTTAGGCAGGCCACTTTTGGGCTTGGCTTCAGCTGTTGGTGCCTTTTCAGAAGCAACATCTGACATGTGAAAAACCTCCTCAAATCTCATTTAAATAATTGCTGAAAACGATTACATGAATCATTATTGCACCGGATTGAAATTAATGCAACCGTTTGCGCAACTTTTTTTGGAACTTTTTTAAAGCGCTTTTATACCGCTGACAATTAAAAAAGGCCTGCCGACTGGATTTATCGCCAGTCGTGCAGGCCCTCACAATCTATTTAATTTCGTACGGAATTCTGATCTGTCCAGGGGTCGGTGTGTCTAACGGTTCCCGGTCACTAAACAGCAAAGCCACCGTTGCCGAACCCATTTTTTCCGGGAACAAGTTCACCGAATGCAAATCTGCATCCGTCAAACCCGTTGGTAGCGAGTGGTTGAAGCTGACCACCGGAAAGTTACGGATGCTGGACTGTTCGCGAACCAAACGATAAAATTCAATCGCGTTAAAGTCATCGGTCGCCATGATCCCATCAATTTCTGGATGTTGCTTAATGAACAAGCGGGCCCGATTGACCTCACCTAACTTGCAGGTCAACGGCTCCACGTTGAAACTGGCGGCGACACGTTCGTACCCCTGACGCCGTTGTTGTTCGTAGGCCCAGTCATGTGCCGACTCCACGAAGACGGGATGCTTGACCGCCAGCTGGTTCAACAGGTACGTGGCCCCGCCGATTCCGGCCTGCAGGTTATCGTTGTCCACGAAGTAATCGTTGGCGTTGTCATCCGGCTGACCAATCGTCACGAACCGTAAATGGTGCTGACGCAGGAAAGCCGCAATCGGGTCATCGTGGTGGGCATACATCAGGACAAACCGTTTGATTTTCCCCTGGACGACCATTGATTTAACATTCTCCAACAAGTCCTCGGACGTCTTACTGATGGCCACGGACAACACGTAATGTCGTTGCGTGAGCTGCCCGTTGATTCCCCGTAACAGGTCAATGTAGAACGGGTTCTCGGGATGGCTGTGATCCGCGGTCGGAAAGACCACCCCCACGGCATTGGCTTCCCCCGCCGTTAAATTTTTCGCATTATAATTTGGTAAATACCCCTCCGCCTCGGCCAGCGCCTGGATGCGTTCCCGGGTCGCCTGGCTAATACGCGGATTATTATTTAAAGCCCGTGAGGCGGTCGACACTGAGACCCCGGCCTTCGCGGCAATATCGCGGATAGTTAACATCTTTTTGACATACTCCTTATTCATCAGTTGATCCGAACCGGTCGGCTTGGTTCGTCACCTCACCAGCGGAAAAATGTGTGCCCTGGTCGTTCCCGGCGGCGGGCTCAAAACGCCCTGCTATGGGGTCGGTTCCAGCCTGAGAAGCGGGCTTTCACCTCGACTTTGAGCCAAAGACCGGTCTCAAAGGTCGTCCCGTGGGCCAGGCTGGGAAAGGACCCCAGCCAAGGCCACCGACACAGCTGGGCACTTTGGCCCACCTCTGGTCACTGACACCGATTCACTCATTTTACCGTGGCGATAACTCACCTCAGCCACCATTTCGAATCAAACTGTTTTGACATTATGTTTATTTCTAACGATTTCAATCATATTTATTATTAATATAGCTAATTACAGTAATCATATCGACTGACATATCCATCAAATTCGACAATGACCAGCTTACTGATGGACCAAGCTGCTGTCCGCCGCAGGGCTGGTGAAAATGGGCTCAGCCGTGGGAGTTGCCTTAGCGGGTTCCCCGCTTAGACAACTGCTATCTTTGAGACTCGTTTCTCAGAGGCTCAAAGTAAGTCTGGAGACCGCCTTTCGGCTCCAGACGTGCGCCCACAGCGTCACGGCCCATATTCACCGGCCCGGAGGCACTGACAAAGACCACCAAGCTGGCTGTCTTGATGAAACAACCTTACCATAGAACTGGTGCCATTGAAACTTTTTCCGGGTTGAATGGTTACGCATTGCCCAGGGTAAACAAAAGGTTCCAGCCGCAGATAACTAGCTGGAACCTGATTGACGACCACTTGGTTAAGTCGCCTTACTTTTTCTTGGGTTTCTTTTCGTGCCGACTGGTCAGACCATTTTCTGGATTGAGCGGCAACGTGGCCACAAACTGACTCCCGTGCGGCTGATTATCCCTGACTGCAATGGTGCCGTGATGCAGGCTGACAATCCACTGCGCAATCGACAAGCCCAGCCCATTACCACCGGTTTGGCGGCTCCGGGACGTATCGACGCGGTAAAACCGGTCAAAAATTCGTTTGCGGTCAGCTAGCTGAATGCCGATGCCTTGGTCGGCGACAATCAGTTGCCATTTACGGTTGACCAATTTGGCCGTCACCGTGATGGTACTGCCCTTAGGCGAATACTTCATGGCGTTATCAATCAGGATATTCATCAATTGATGGATTAAGTTCTGATCCAATGTTGCCTTGAAATCTGCCACGGGTTCCATGACCAACTTTTTCCCTTGGCTAGCAGCGATTTCCGTGTACGGTTCCACGGTCCGGTCCAAAAATTGGGCAACGTGGGTCGTTTCAAAGTTCGTTTGTAACGTATTGGAATCCGACCGTGCTAGTGCCAACAGATCCTGGGTCAGCTTCTGAAGTCGTTGACTCTCGCTGCTGGCAATCGCAATATTTTCCGCCTGATCAATAATTTTATCGTTCGGTTTCGTCAGGAGGAGTTCCAGTTTATTTTGGATGATGGTCAGTGGCGTCCGCAACTCGTGCGCGGCGTTACCCACGAACTCGGTCTGCCGGCCCCACGACCGGAGAATCGGCCGCATGGTCAAGCGTGACATCCACATACTCATCAAGATCGATAACAGCCAGAAAACCCCCATGGTGATCAACATGACCTTGGTAAACGTATGCATGGCGGCCTTTTGCGGGTCAATATTTTCCATGATGAGTAGGTATCTGCCCGCCACCGTCTTGTCCGTATTACTCTGCGGCACCTTCACCAGTAACGTTCGGAAATTATACTTGCCGTTGATGACAATCGAATGGAGTTGGCCCTGCTGTGAGGTGTCCAAGACCACATTTTTCAACGTCTCGTAGCGCGATCCCAACTGCGTTTTGTTTAAGATTTTCCCGTTCGTGTTAAAAACCACCGTCGTGGTCATGAACGGATGAATGGCGGTTCGGTGCAGGGCCTGTTGAGCGTCCTGCTTATCCTTTTGAAAGGGTTGTGCCGTCTTCTGTTGTGGCGGTCCTGCCAGCCGGGCACTGCGTTCGACGCGCAGTGTCTGATCCGTCGTGGTCAGAATCGTTCGCCGAAACAGCACGAACACGATGACGCCCAGCAACACGAAAATCAGGGTAAAGCCGATAAAACTGCTCCAAAAGAGCCGCCACTGTTGGGCGCGATTAACTTTATTGCTCATCTGGGGCCTCCACGATGTACCCCGCATTCCGGATGGTCCGCAACGACAGGTCACTGCCGGCATTCTTCAGCTCTTTACGCAGGTTACTCATATAAACTTCGACCACAGACAGACTGGTCTCGGAGTCAAAGCCCCACAGCCGATTGAAAATTTGTTCCTTGGTAATGATCGTCCCCGGATTGGCCACCAAATAGGCCAGCAAATCAAATTCGCGACCCTTCAACGTCAAGGGTTCCCCGTTAAAGGTAGCTAAATGCTTGCTGGTGTTGATTGACAATTGGCCGAGGGTAATCACGTCCGAGCTATTCAGATGGCCTGTCCGTTTCAATAAGGCCTTCATGCGGGCGAGTAATTCCTCCCGGTGGAATGGCTTGGTGACATAGTCATCGGCCCCATCATTGAAGCCCCGCAACTTATCGGCAATCGTATCCTTTGCAGTCAAAATCAGTACGGGGGTCTTGATACCCTTATTTCGGATGTGTAAAAGCAGATCCAGCCCACTTTCGCCAGGGAGCATCAGGTCCAAAATGATGGCATCAAAGACATCCTGGCTGGCTAAAAACTCTCCTTGTTCGCCATCAAAGGCGGTTTCGGTTTCACAAATTGGCGAAATTAATTCGACAATGTCCGCGGATAATTCCTTTTCATCTTCGACAACTAATACCTTCGCAGTAGTACTCAACGGGCATTCCTCCTAGTAATTTTATCTTGGTTTGGTTTGATTCATTTTAAATTGGTCGTTGTCCGCGCCTCCGGGCTGGTGAAAACTGGGCCGTGACGCTGTGGGCGCACGTCTGGAGCCAAAGGGCGGTCTCCAGACTTACTTTGAGCCGAAAGTCACGTCTCAAAGATAGCAGTTACCTAAGCGGGAAACCCACCCACTAAGGTAACTCCCACGGCTGAGCCCATTTTCACCAGCCCTGCGGCTCACACGGATTTAACCCGCACCAATCCCAACCGTTATTTTCGTATACATGCCAGCGTGCTGGTTGATACATCTGATCACTAACGGCGTAATCCATTAAAGCGGCGTGAATGGCCTGAAACATTTGTCTCAAACCGGCAGTTCTTTAATTTACAGTTCACTTTACTCAGCAATAATCTGATTATATTAACCACTAGATTCAAGTAGTCAATCAGCTAAATTTTACCACAACTGGTTGCGTATCCGGAGTGGTTACCCGGTCCGATCGTTTCAGACCAGGGCAATTAAGGTTATAGCCTACACCATTAACAATAACGTAACCTTAAGTTGTCGGGTTACGCCTATTTACCTTGCTTAAATTTTCTGGCGCATTCGCCCATTCTAGCCACCCGAAACCGGCAACAAATCCCGGAGCTGACCACGAGCTTAAGTCGTTCCCCTAACTAAACGCTAAGTTTTTACGAAGTTTAGCGCGTCCCTGGTAGAGCTCCCCCATTTTTGCGGTAGACTTTTAACCAAAGAGTCTGCATGGTATTCTATTATAGTCAGACATATTTGGTACTGGTTGGTTTGATTCCCGCTGAAGTTTACGCGGGATTACGACCAATCGCTTTGCAACTAGCTACAAATTAGTCAGTGGCCATTGTCGATAAAGAAAAACGACGTACCATGAAATAATAACAGCAAACCATCCACGACGGTTGATGCGGGTTAAATTCCGTGTCAGCCGCAGGGCTGGGGAAAATGGGCCAGTTGTGGGAGTGACCAGAGGCGAGCCAAGGTGACCAGCTGTGTCGGTGGTCTTGGCTGGAGTTTTGTTCCAGCCTAGCCCACGGGACAACCTTTGAGACCGCACCTCAGGCTCAAAGTTGAGGTGGAAGCCCGCTCTATGGCTGGAACCAGCCCCACAGCAGGGCACCTTGAGCGCGCCGCCGGGAACGGACGCGACACAACCCATTTTCACAACATCAAAAAAGCAGACAGTCCACGATGGTTGACGCGGGTTAAATGCCGTGTCGGCCGCAGGGCTGGGGAAAATGGGCCAGTTGTGGGAGTGACCAGAGGCGAGCCAAGGTGACCAGCTGTGTCGGTGGTCTTGGCTGGAGTTTTGTTCCAGCCTAGCCCACGGGACAACCTTTGAGACCGCACCTCAGGCTCAAAGTTGAGGTGGAAGCCCGCTCTATGGCTGGAACCGGCCCCACAGCAGGGCTCCTTGAGCTCGCCGCCGGGAACGGACACAACGCAGCCCATTTTCACCAGCCCGGAGGCGCTGCCAAGACCACGGACAATTTAACCAGGATCAATAACGGAGGGGTATTCATGAAGCAACAACGGCACACCCTAGCGGCCCTAAGAGTTAGCCGCTGGGTGTATGGGGGAGCATTTCTAATTCCATTCGCCATTCTGTGTTTAATCTTTTGGCGTTTACAGATTACACCGTTTGGCCCACGAAACTTACTATTTAGCGATATCGGGACTCAGTACATCCCCATTCTAGAAAATCTACGGTCAACCGTCCTGCATGGGCAGTTTCACCTATTTTCCTTTTCACTTGGGTCTGGGAGCGGCATTATTCCCCTCCTGACCTACTACGTCATCAGTCCGTTCAATCTCCTGGTCTTCCTCTTCTCGGCGACCAAATTGCCGGTGGCGATGACCTGGATCATTATTTTAAAAATTAGTACGATTGGCCTGACCATGGCTGTTTTCATCCGGCACGCCTTTTTAAAGAGCGGCTGGTCCATGTTACTGTTCACCACGGCCTTTAGCCTGTGCGGGTTCGTTAGCATGTACTTCTATGACATGATGTGGCTGGACTCCCTGATTTGGTTGCCACTGGTCGCCCTGGGGCTGCACCGTATCGTCAGCCTGCACCGCTATGGCCTGTACACGGTTAGCCTGACCGCCACCATTATTAGCAATTACTATATGGGTTATATGACTTGCCTGTTTTCAGTTATGTACTTTATCTACTTAATCATTGAACATCAACCTAACGCCACGCCATTCAAGGACGTTTGGCACATGCACTGGCCGGCCATTCGCCAATTCACGATTGGCTCCCTGGTTGCCGGTGGGATGTCAATGATTGTCCTGATTCCCACAGCGATGGGGATGCTGCTGACCGGGAAAAGTAATTTCTTCATCAATAATTACCTACCCACACCGATGTTTGGGCCGGAAGTGCTTGCCCAGTTTGCGCCGGGAACCAGCACCTACGTCTCCCATTTATACCATGCACCGTCGTTATTCATGGGCACACTGATGTTTCTCCTGCTCATCGTCTACTTCGTCTCCCCCCAGGTTCACGCGGTGGAAAAGAAGCGAACGATGTGGCTCTTAATTGTCATGGGACTGGGCCTATTCGTCACGGTATTAAACACCACATGGCACATGTTCCAACAACCCGCTGGCTTCCCGTACCGGAACGTCTACTTCTTTACGTTTCTGGCGTTGACGACGGCCTACCGGGCTTGGCAAACACACCCGTCCCAGTCGATGAACGACCCGCAAAAAGTCCTCGCTCTGGTCTGGGCCGCGGGTCTACTAGTCATCGGCTTTCTGAGTGCCCAGGTGATTCCGACCGTTTGGGACCACCTGCTGCCCAGCTACAACCACGACCTGTACGTCATGAGCCAGCCGGCCTTTCACCTACTGTGGCCGGCACTGGGCCTGTTGTTGCTCAACACGATGCTGCTCTTCATCACCGAGTGGCGCCCGATTCGCTTAGGCCTAATGGGCGTCCTGATTTCATTTGAACTGGGCGGCACCTTCCTAATGGCCACTCAGGGCATGGAATGGGGATCTCAGCCGAAGTTTGAAAAATACTATCAAAAGGACGCCGCCAACCTCAACCGGGTGACGGCTGCCAAATCGAAACCCAACCTGCACCGCATCGACTTCAGCCATTCCCAAATTGGACGGGCCTACAGCGGCGTTTATAACCACTACAACGATGCCATCATGTTCAATTATCCTGGCGTCAGTTACTACAGTTCCACGCTGAACGAGCAGGCCCGGGTCTTCCAACACGACCTCGGCTACTTCAGTCCCAACGTGCGGCGAATCAGTTCACAAGGCTATTCCAGTCTGACCGACACGCTGATGGGCGTTAAATATCGGCTGAATGCCAAGCACAAAGACCCTGTCTCATTGCTGGACACGTACGCCGGTTTCGGCTTCGCGGTGCCTCAGAAATTTGGTAAGCTCCAGCTGGACGACCAAGCGGCGCTGATCAACCAGCAACGTATCCTGGCGGCCTTAGATGCCCCTAAGAATACGTTGGCGCCCGTGAAGGTCTTGAGCGTCACAACGCATCGCGCTCACGAGGATGACCTGAAACGGGTTGCTGGTTCAACGGATATGCCGAGCCAACGTTTTGTCCAAACCTTTAAGGTGCGAGTCAACGCGACCGGCCTGTTGCACGGCTACTCACCGGCTAACGCGATTATCTACTCGAGTTTGGCGGTCAACGGCCGTTCCGTCAGACCCATGATCAAGGCCGATGGCTACCGGTATTTGGCCAAATTGGGTTGGTTCACCAAGGGTGACGTGCTGAAAATCAGTTACATCACCCAGGAACCACTGGCCGGCTACACCAACCAGTTTGCTTCCATGAACGAGCGGAAATTCGTCAAAATGGTCGATAGCTTAAAGCAACAACGGTTCAAGCTGCGGGCCAACAGTGGCGTTTCCTGGTTATCCGGGGACGTCACGGGGACCACGGACCGCAACCTGCTCTACGTTGCGATTCCGAAGACACCGGGCTGGTCGGCCACGGTTAACGGCAAACCGGTCGCCATCCAATCGGCCATGCATGCGCAATCGCTGCTTCCCGTGCGCCACAACTATCCGGGCATGATTGGCGTGCCACTCAAGCCGGGCAAGAATCACGTCGTCCTGCACTACACTACGCCAGGACTGAAGTTGGGCATGACCATTAGTTTGGCCAGTTTCGTCGTCTTCATCCTCCTGTGGTTCACGGTGGAATGGCAACGGCCCCTTAAGAAACGCGAAGAAGATTTAGCAAATCAACATCATTTCTAACCAAAATAAGCTGACGTTAACCCTTCACAGGTTAGTGCCAGCTTTTCGTTTACAAAAATTTAAGTAACTGTTGAATCGTGCCGTTTTCCAAAATAATAAAGAGTCCCAGGCCAATATAGATGGCCGAAATGACCCAGCGATTGTAGCGTTCGATGAACTCGCCGACCCCCGGCAGACAGGAGATTTTCTGTGCCGTGAACACCAGCAAGTAGATCATGATCAGGAAGACGATGAGCGTCACGATGAGCTGTTGGCGGGTCAGCGTCACAAAGTACGGCACGAACAGCCCGAGGTTGTCCGCCCCACAACTCCCGATGGTCACAATGGCTACGGTCTCGGTCAACTTACTGAGGCCCTTGCTGTGCAGGCGTTCCTTCGCCTTGGCCTCCCCGGAGTCTTCAACGAACCAGACCCGAATCCCAAAGTAGATGGGAATCAATCCCAATAAGCCCAACAACCATTTTTCGGGCACATAGTGCAGTACGAAAGCAAAAAAGAGGCTCATCAAAATCAACGCCACGGATCCCAGGTATTGGCCCAGGTAAATATCCAGGTACTGGCGTTTGTCTTTGACGTGGGCAAAATAAATCAAGAGGATGACAAGCAGGTCAACGGCGGTGGCGGTATACAACATCACGGCCGTCAGAATGGTCTGGAACATGACGGGCACTCCAATCTGTAGTGAAAGCTCTTACAATTGCAGTGTATCACATTTTCCGCTACCGACAAGTAGGCAATTCCCTAACGACGGGAAATGGTGAAAATTGGAAACAAAAAATGAGCCAACCACCAAGTTTGTTTGTGGCTGACTCATTCGATTGCATTGTTTCTTATTGATTAAGTGTCGCGTCGCCAAACAATGTTTGTTAGACACACGAAAGCCGACTACAGCCGACCACGAATCAAACGAGTCTCAGCCGCAGGGCTGGTGAAAATGGGCCAGTCGTGGCAGTGACCAGAGGCGCGCCAAGGTACCCGGCTGTGTCGGTGGACCACCCTCTCAATTAATTAAAGGCAGCACAATCACTACACAAATGCTAACAAAAACAACTACAAGCGACCACGAATCAAACCAGTCTCAGCCGCAGGGCTGGTGAAAATGGGCTCAGCCGTGGGAGTTGCCTTAGCGGGTTTCCCGCTTAGGTAACTGCTATCTTTGAGACGCGCTCTTCGGCTCAAAGTAAGTCTGGAGACCGCCCTTCGGCTCCAGACGTGCGCCCACAGCGCCACGGCCCATTTTCACCAGTCCGGAGGCGTCGCCAAAGATCATAGTTTTATTCGGACGGACGGACCTTGGAGCGGTCGACTTCCCCATGGTGCACGCGGTCCATCGTCCACCGCAACAGGAACGGTGCCAACAGCGTCGCGATAATGATGGCCGCCACGATTGCTGAGTAGCGGACCGGTGACATCAGCTTAGCGGCGTACCCAATTTGCGCGATGATCAAGGCCATTTCGCCCCGAGAGACCATTCCGGCGCCCACTGCAGCGGAACTGCCCCAGGAGAAGCCGGCCATTTTGGCCCCACTCCCGGCACCAATCAACTTGGACAGAACGGCCACGGCCGTCAAGACTAGGATGAACCCAATCTGTTTGCCCAACCCATTGAAGTCCATGTTCAACCCAATGCTGACAAAGAACACGGGGATGAACAGCGCGTAGCCGACGGGCTCAATGTGCCGGTCGACCGTGGAGCGCGCCGTCGTTTGGGAAATAGCGATACCGGCAAAGAAGGCCCCGACCACGTCGCTTAAGCCAACGAGTTCGGCTACGTAAGCCATCCCGAAACACAGAATGATGGCCATCAGCGTTGGCCCCATTGGAATCAATAGGCGTTCACCAATTTTGGCCATGTAAGGCGCTAACCAGCGAACCACAAAGTAAATGGCCGCAAAGTAAATCACTTGTTCAATCGTGGTCAGTAAGAGGCTGCTAGACTGCGCGGCACTCTCACCAACGGCGGTCCCGGTCGTGCTGACCAGCACACTTAAAATCACAACGGCCAACACGTCATCAACCACGGCGGCCCCCAGAATCGTGGTCCCCTCGCGGCTATTTAACGCGTTCATTTCCTTTAAGACTTCCACGGAAATTGAAACGGAGGTCGCGGCAAAAATCACACTGATGAATAAACTTTCCGTGACGCCCAGGTTGTAAAACATCCCCACGGCGTACGTCCCCAAAACGGGAATCAGCACCCCCATGAGGGCGACCAACACGCTGGGTTTCAGGTAGCGTTTCAACAGTTGTAAATCACTTTCGAGTCCGGCGATGAACATCAGGATGATGACCCCGATTTCCGCAAAGCCTTCCAGTGAATGGCTGAGTGAGATCCAGCCCAACATGGCCGGTCCCACTAGGACCCCCACTAACAGTTGACCGATGACGGCCGGAATCCCGATACGGGTACAGTAGTGTCCCACCACGGTTGTTGCCAATAAGATTAACGTTAAGTCTTTTAATAGTTCCACAAGTTTCCTCCCTCGCACGAAAAAAGCGACCGCCATAAAACGGTCCCCCCAACCCAAGGAGGACGCCGTTCTTGAAAGCAATCGCTTCAACCATCTCTAATTCATATTTCATACAGTATACTAGAAAACGCCACCAATCGCAACACAGACGACCACGCTCTGTCAGGCTACGCAATATATTGGTGATAAAATTGCCTGCGAGCGCAAACTTAATTACCCGTTGAAGGACTAATCGTGGTAAACTAATAACGATTGTGAGGTGACACGTGTGAAGTGGCTTGAATCTAATTTAGTCGTGATCTTTTGGTCCGTTATCTTCGGCGAAGTTATGGGTTACATCGGTGGTACGTTGGAACAAATGACTTGGGAACCCATGAAAATTGGGATCTGGATGGCAGTAGTCGCTGTGATTGCGGTCAACGGAATCACGCTACTTAGCCGTGATAACCAAGCTTCCAGTGATAAAAAGTCACGTTAAGCTTGATCGATAAACGGAGCCTTGGCTGATGCTGAGGCTTTTTTGGCGTCAAAAATAGCGGCAATCATCCGGTTATGCTGGGTGGTTGCCGCTTTGTCGTTCTAAGTATCAACTGGCTTACCGCGCCCGAACATAGGTCATCGATTGACCGTTAAACGACCACTTCAAGGCAGGCTGTTGCTGGTAGTGCGTGCGTTGCAGGGTGTTGTACGCCCCCACCTGCATGCCCCCGGCAATCTTAAAGACCGAGATGCTGTGCTTGCCTTGATAGACCCCCAGTTCCTTGCCCGCGTAAGATCCAAACTGGCTCTTAAACGAACGCGCGGTAATTTTTAATTTGAGATTCTTTTTCGCTGACCAAGTGGCATGCTTTAATTTCCAAGTCCCCCGATAAGCCTGTGGCACCGACTGATAAACGCTCTGCGCAGCGGCCGGCTGGGGTGCCTCTAATAGCGTAGTGGCCCCCAAGCCCAAAGTGGTCGCAGCAATTGTCGTCATGAATAATTGTTTCAGCATAGCTATCCACTCCCCTCACCATTTAGCGTATCACTAGATGAGCAGAGTTTGGGCACTAGGAAACCGTTTGGCAAGGTAACTTAACAAAGAAACTTGGCGTGACGTGCAGAGAACAATGGCACGTTGGAGCAGGTACGCGTTCCACTATTAGGACACAAACGGCGTGAGCGTCCCGGCCAGCACCAACCACCTCAAGACCTAACCGAGCAACGGGTCAAACCCGTGTCAGCCACGGGGCTGGGAAAACTGGGCCGGTCGTGGGAGTGACCAGAGGCGCGCCAAGGTGACCAGCTGTGTCGGTGGTCTTGGCTGGAGTTTTGTTCCAGCCTAGCCCACGGGGCAACCTTTGAGACCGCCCCTCAGGCTCAAAGTTGAGGTGGAAGCCCGCCCTTTGGCTGGAACCGACCCCACAGCAGGGCACCTTGAGCGCGCCGCCGGGAACGGACGCGACCAGGCCCAGTTTTCACCAGCCCGGTAGCAACGACAAGGTTAACCCGTTACTTGGCTTTGACGTAGTAGGCGGTTGAGGTGTTGAACGTCCACTTCAGCGCGACCTGGTTCTTATAGTGCGTCCGGCGCAAAACGTTGTACTCGCCAACCTGCTTCCCATTGGCGATTTGGAAGACGGACACATACTTCTTGCCAACCTTCTTACCAATGTGAACACCCAGTTGTTTGTCCTTGTATGTACCGAAATCACTCTTAAAGACCCGCGCCTTAATCTTCAGCTGACTGCCCTTTTTCACGCGACCGGTCGAATGTTTGAGCTTCCAAGTCCCCCGGTAACGCTTGGGAATCTTCTGGTAAACGCTCTGCTTAGCGGCTGCCGGTTGTGGTGCCTGGATGAGGCCTTCAAACCCCAGTCCCAAGGCGCTAACGGCTAAAACAGTCATCACTTTATTTCGTAACATATGATCCGCTCCCTTCATAGGTTTAGTTTATCACGAAAACGGTTACTTTAGCAGGTAAATGCAACGCTCTCTGACGTAAAAAAGCGCGTTCGACTGGCTGTCGACCACGCTTAAAATCACGCTAAATATTTTCTTCCGCTCGAATCTGATTCTTAATGCCATTCATGTCCTGGTCCAATTGATGCACCAGCTCGGCCTTGGCAATCAACTCACGCCGCAACTCATCTTGGTGGCGCACATTCTTCTTATAACTTAATTCATGCTCGAGTGAGGCCCAGAAATTCATGGCAATCGTGCGAATCTGGACCTCGACCGTGACCTCCTGAACGCCAGCCGCCAAAAAGACGGGCACCGCTAGAATCAGGTGGAGGCTCCGATAGCCGTTGGGTTTCGGCTTTGAGACATAATCCTTGCGATTTAAAATTTTAATATCCGGTTGTTTCTCCAAGCGCCGTTCCATGGACAAAATATCATCCTCGAAGCGCACGATGACGCGGATACCAGCAATGTCATGCATCTGATCCGGTAACGTCTGCAGGTTCAGTGCCAAGTGTTTGCGCTGCACCTTTTCGATGATACTCTCCGGCGACTTGATGCGTGACTGCAGGCTATCGACCAGCGTGTGGCCATTTTGAATTTGATATTCCTGGTCGAGGTAGTGAATCTTGGTTTCAACCACCTGGACTGCACTCCGATAATTTAACATCAACGCGCGAAACTGATCGATGGCTTTCAGTGAAGTCGGGTCGTTGGGAAACTGCGCGGGTAAGTTCTCGTTAGCCATTAATTTACACTCCTTTTAGCGGGTCGCTTGTGCCATTGCCGCATTTCGGGCACCAGCCACGCTAGTAATAAGAAATTTAATAACAGCGTCAAGGCGGTAAACATAAAGACGCCGTTGTAATTGAACCAGTTGGCGACCACCCCACCCAACATGGCGCCCAGCATACTGCCGAGGGCCTGGAAGGATTGGTTCCAGCTAAAGACCGTCCCGGTCAAGGATTGTGGCGCATTCTTCGTCAACATCGTCTGCACAGCCGGGAACAGGGCCCCGTCCGAGATGCCAATCATGAACCGGAAAATGCCGAGTAGCCAAACGCTGGTCACAAAGCCTTGAGGGAAGTACATCAGGACGGCAAAGACGTAGCCGAACACCAACACGCGCTGCGTTCCGTGGCGGTCACCATACTCACCTAATTTCGGGGCCGCCAACAACGTCGAAATTCCTGGTAAGGCCGCGATGATTCCGGCAACCAGCGTGATGGGTCCGGTATGATGCATCAACTGCCGGACGTATAGACTAATGATTGGGGTAATGGAATTATTGCCCATTTGAATAAACATGGTCGAGATCAATAACACCACGATGAGGGTCGGATTCTTCACCTGTTTCAGGAAAAAGCCGGCCTGAGCCTGGCGCGCCTTACTGATGGGCGTAAAGTGTTCGTGGACCAGCGTTGCGCTCAGGAAGAACACGATAATCAGGAAAATCCCGGTTAGGATAAACGTCCAGCGAATCGAAAACACTTGGGCCAGGATACCACCCAACACCGGGCCAATCAAATTACCGCTCACATAACCAGTCGTCAGGATGCCCAGGGCGTTGCCACTCTTCTCCTTCGGTGTTTCCGACGCAATCAGTGCACTGGCATTGGGGATGTACCCCGCAAAGAAGCCTTGTAAGAAACGCAGGCCAATCAGCTGCCACACGTTGGTCACAAACCCCATCAAGCCAATGACGGCGGCCATCCCCAGCGAGGACCGTAGCAGCATGAGTTTCCGGCCTTTCCGATCCGCCAGTTTGCCCCATAACGGTGACACCACGGCAATCACAAAGAAGGTCGCCGCGTAGGTCAGCCCACTATACATAGTCAGCTGGCCTTTGGTGAATGTCCCCAGATCATCGACGTATAACGAAATAAATGGCATGATTTCACTGAATCCCATGCCAGCAATAAATGTCCCTAACCATAAGACGGCTAAATTTCGCCGCCATTGCTCGGTCTTGCGTGTTCCCACGGTGAGTCGCCTCTCGTTTCTGAAAATCTACTTACCTTTTAGTTTAGCATAACCGCGCCAACTGTCACTTGATTTTGCTAACCCATTTCCCCGCAAAAAAAGCCCGAGAGTCGCCCCTCGAGCTTCACACATTCTTCTATTCTGTGGCTTATCCTTTAACCCCAATCGCTAATGCGATGAGTAAGATAATTAACACTAACGTGGTGATGGCCACGTACAGGTGATCCTTTTCTTTATAAAAAGCGTAGATGGAAACGACGACCCGCAAGACGGGCGTTAAAATCAGGCAGTACACCCCAAGCATCATGATGGCGAAGGGCTTTAATTGCCACGTTCCAGCCAGAATCATCCCCATTTGCCGGGGTACGAAATTCCCATCGTAGCCGGAGTAACCGGTAATCAGGAATAAAGCTAAGCCAATCAACATGACAATGGCGGAGAAAATAACCCCAACCTGAAGAATTCGCCCAATAATGGTTTCGACCTGTGCCATTTCTCTGGCGGTCGTTGCTGGTTTTTGTGCCATTAGAAGTGAACCCCCAATCCTTTAAATAACATTTCAAATCCAATGTACAAAATAATTGGAATAAAGACGATGCGAATCCACCGTGCTGGCAGAACTTGCATGATCCGTGAGCCAATCACGGCACCACCCAAGATCCCTAAGGCCATCGGAACGGCGATTCCTGGTAAAATCGCGCCGTTAAAGAAGTACACCGTGGCACTCGCTGCTGCCGTAACCCCCATCATCAAGTTGGACGTTGAACTGGAAGGTTTCAGCGGCATCTTCATAAAGGTATCCAATGCCATCACCTTGAAGGCACCGGACCCAATGCCCAGCAACCCACTAGCGACCCCGGCCCCAAACATCACGGAAAAACCGGCTGGCACGTTTTCAACCTGGTAATCAATATCTTTCATTTCGGCCTTATCAAAGTAAGTCCCGTTTAATTTCAACTTCGCCGCTATCTTATCCGGTTCGACCCGTTGTAAGACTTCGGACCCGCGCCGCAACTTGCGGTACATGTTCCACCCGGAGAAAACGAGCAGGCATCCGAATAAGAGGTACAAGTATTTGGGATCCAAGACCCCGGTTAACAAGGCCCCCACGATGGCCCCAATGGTCGTCGCAATTTCCAAGAACATAGCGACCCGCAGATTTAACACGTTATCGCGCAGGTAAGCGATGGTTGATCCTGAACTAGTGGCGATAACGGCAATGATACTAGCCCCAATCGCGTATTTAATGTTTAACCCCATCCCGAGGGTTAAGATTGGCGTGATAATCATCCCACCACCGATACCTAAAATGGCCCCGGCGATTCCGGCGAAGATACCCACGGCCAACATAATAATGGCTGTATGAATCATAAGTGACTAATGCCTCCTTCATCAATTTACTTAACCGATTATCAACCTTTGCGGGGATGGCGGCAAGTTTGCCAGAGAATAATTCGTCGCTTGTTTGTTAAATGTTTCACATTTACAATTGGCTTAATACCAGCGTTTTTAAAATTGTTTGTTCTATTTTGTGTATCTATAAATATAATGTTTTTCTTAACCCCAATGTTTTTCAGCCAATTTCCACCCTTAACTAATGGGAAACGTTCAGGCTTACAATCGCTTTCATAAGCAAAAGAAGTTGCCATACAAAAATCATATGGCAACTTCTTTTATTTTGTATTTAACATATGCCAGACTGCCGCCTGCAACCGCGACTTTAGCCTCAGTAGCTGTCGATAAACCGCTGAAGGAGCGGGCTAGGCGTGATTTGTTCCGGCCAAACCAACTTCAGGGTGGTGCGCCATGGTTGATACCGAATTTGTCGGACACTGGTTTGCAGACCACTCGTCTGTTCCGCCACCGACTGTGGCACGACCGCCACCCCCATCCGGGATTCGGCCCATTGGACCGCCGTTCGGGCATCATCACAGGTACAGGCAATGAATGGCGCCATTTGCTTTTCAGCGAAAGTCGCCTGGAACAGGTGCTCGAACCGCCGATAAATAATCAGGGGAACGGTTGCTAAGTCCTCAACCTTTAACGTAGCCGCTGGAAAGTGATCATACTTCTTGGGCACCACGGCCACCATCGACTCCGAAGCGAGGTCCTTGCTGGCCAATCCCGGTGCCGTAAAGGGCGTCCGCACGATGGCCACATCAATTAGATGTTTTTCTAACCGATCAATCAAACCATACGTGTTGTCCTCAAACAAGCGAATCTGGACCTTGGGGTAATGGCGCGTGAGGGTGCGGAGCTTGGCGTTCGGCGTCGCCCCAATCGACGATGAAATCACGCCGACCGACAACACGCCCGCTAACCCTTGTCCTAGCGACCGCACCTGGCTGTCCGCCCGGTCTCTGAGATCGACCAGTTGTTGCGCATAGTCCCGCAGAAGCTGTCCCGCGGGCGTTAACGTTGTCCCACTAGCGGAGCGGTTCAAGAGGGTCACGCCCATTTCCGTTTCTAACTGTTTTAACTGATAACTCAATGGCGGTTGCGCCATATGCAGCTGTTGCGCCGCTGCCGTAATCTGACCGGCATTGGCCACCGCCAAAAAATATTCTAGTTGTCGAAAATTCACCGAGAAGACCCCCACCGTTTTTTTCCATTATACCAAACCTTTAAGGCAGACCGGTCTCCCCGGTAATGGAACGCTGCTGGTTCTTGTTGGGCCGTTGATACCGATCCTTGGCCGGTAAGTTTTCTTTCAAGAGATATTGCCGGATCAACAAGACAATCTGCTTGTTTTGCGGCAGGTCCGAGTGGGTCGTATCGTCCCCGGTAACCGTGATTTGGGTGTAGTGCGCCACCTGATTTTGGAAGACATATTTCCCCTGGTTAACGCTGTTCGCTGGCACCGTACCGTCGCTTGAATAATTTTCCGTTCCGGCTACGGAGTACACGGTCAGTTTCTTTGGCAGTTTGCTCCGGCCCGCGACCAACTCTTTGAGAATGGCCGTCCGGGTCGTTGTACTATCGGATTCCATATTATACGGTGTCGCGATGGTCATCAGTTTATCAATGGCCACGTGCTTGATCTGCGGGAAGTCCTTCTCTAGAAATAGGCTGAGAATCAACCCACCATTGGAATGACCCAGCGCCGAAAAATGATTGAAGTGATAGGTCTTTACGAGGTCCTTAATTGCTAGGGACAACCACTTCGCCTGCTTGTTGATATTTTCATAGCCGTCACGATTATTTTCAAAAGCTATCACAATAAACGGCTGATTATCTCCCTGCCGAATCGATCCGGTATAGGAAATTTGGCCGTTCTCAGCCACTTTGACCTTTAACACGCTATGACTAGCCTTGGTTTCTTTACGCAACTGCGTAATCAACGTATCAAAGCGATTTTGACTCGCACTCGACCCCGGGACCATGATGGTCGGGTTCAAGGGCGTTTTATAGTTTGTTTTATATTGGGTGATACGCTGCTGCATCCAGCCCACGCTTGGGAGAAAGATCACCAGCACGACAATCACCCCGATAAGCCACCGCCACCAACTATGCCGCATGGTCCTCGCCCCCTTCGTGATTCAGTAGCCGAACAAATGGGACATAGATCAAGACCGAAATAGTTAAACACACCAAACTAAGCAGTAAGGCGCGCCAGTCGCCACCGGTACCCAGAAAGGCAATCAGTGGTCCTGGCGTCGTCCGCGGTACCGGATACACGATTGGCGGGACCAGCTTCCAGGTAATGGCAAACCAGGCCAACACGATGTTCACTGCGGGCGCTACCAGAAATGGAATCAGCAGGATTGGATTGTACAAAACAGGCAACCCCAGTAACGTAGGTTCATTCAAATTAACCAAGTTGGGCAAGAAAGTCTGGCTCGCTACCCGCCGGTAACTGGCCTGTTTGGAAACCAATCCAATCGCTAACAGTAGGGCCAACGTCATGCCGGCACCCCAACCAGACCCATGCTGAACAGCGTAGGCCAGATTTTGCAAAGAGGTCACCGAGCTGTTCCCAGCCAACGAAATGGGACCGATAAAGCCCAACCACCACAGAACGTTGCTCAGCGTCGTCACACCTAAAATCACGAACCCCCGGTGGCCGGGGTTCGCCACGGTCGCGCTCAACGCCTGGTAGACCAAATCATTCATGCCACCGTCCGTGAACCAACTGAAGCCATAACCCAATGCCACCGTTATAATCAGCACAAAAATGGTCGGCCACGCGACCCGGCTGGCCCAGGACATCTGCCCGAAACGGGGATGGCGTTGCTGCCAATTTGTTAGGCTCGCCATTAAATGACTTCCCAGCCACCCCACTGCCAGACCAACCACAATGGCCAAGAAAATGCCTTGCGGGCCTAAATTATTCTCAACAAATAACGACATGCCGTCACTCTCAGAGTTAGGCATTCCCAGCATATCGTAATTCACGTTGAGCGCCAGAAATGCCAGCGCACTCATCACACCAACGGCTAAGGCATCCCCACGATAGGTTCGCGCCAGATAATGTCCCACGGTAAACGCCACAATCACAGCTGTTACGCCACTGATCACCAGGCTGATTGCCTGAAAGAACTGTTGCCACAAGTCGATACCGGGCAGCCAACTCCCAATATGATAAATTTGGTAAAAAAAGCCACTGGAAGCTAAAAAGCTCTGACCGACAACGTCTACTAAAGTCATCACTAAAATAAAGGGGTACGCTACTCGTAACGCCTCTTTAATCGCCCGCATGGCTCGCCACTGTTCCATTCGCTGATTAATCCGCCACAATCCCCGTAGCGGTTGCCATCTTCCCATCATTCATCGACCCCTTATCCCTTTAACTGTTTTCATTATACGGCCTTTCCGTAAAAATTGGCGGCCCAGGTCTTATAAATTTACTAATGTTAAAGGGATGCTGGTTTTCGGTAGAACTTAATGAACCCCGTCACGCCGTTTCACCGCCCGCCACACCGTGCTGGTACTGAGGCCGAAGCGGTCGGCAATCTCGCGATAGGTCTGCCCAGCTGCTCGCAACTGTTGTAAGGTCGTCGCTGCTGGTTGGGCGGCTGGCTGGGATGCGATGGGCACGGGAACCACCGTTGGCAATTGCAGAATGGGTGGCGCTAGTGGCCGCGGTTCCTGGATAACCACCGGATCAGCCTGTTTGATACGGGCCAACTCATCGATCACAAAATGGGTCGTCTGCGCATCCCATAAGGCATTGTGTTGCTTGGGGTTGAAAATGTTCAGCAGGCCCGCAATCCCATTTAACGGCAGAAAATGATGGGTATCCTTTTGATGATTACTGCGATTAATGACCTGATTGGTGTACAGGCTCCCGTCAAACACGCAGAGTGGCGCCATTAATGCCGCCCGGTCTTCTTCTGCCAAATACGGCAGATTCACCGCCAGCGTGTGGCGGAGTAAGCGCAGATCATTGCCCTGGTCCCAGAAAACAAGCGGTAACTGCCGCCGTAAGACTTGCTGGATAAAGTCCTTCAATACGGTCAGTGGCCGGGCTTGTTCCTCATAGTCAGCCAAGGACGTGCCCGTTTCCTTGAGCCCACGCAGTTTCATTTCCGCGGCAAAGGCAGGCTGATCAAAATAACGATTGAAATAGATATCCAGGGGCTGGTTCCCCCGATACCCCAACGCGGCTAGCTGAAAGATTCCGGCCTTCTCGCCATCAATGGTCGTTCGATCCATGGCGATGTGGTCGCCCGTTCGTTGCGTCCGAAAGAGAATTCCAAACTCGCAGTCAATGACGACGTATTCGCGTGGAATCTCCTGCAACACCCGAATGTTGGGAAAGACCGAGCGCAATTGCGCGCTGGACTGGGCAACTAGCGTGGGGTGTTCCGAGGCAAACTGGTAGCCGTGGCTGTGAATCCGCGACACCGAATCCAAGCCATCCGCATCCGTATCGTAAGCCATAATTTTTTTGCTCCCTAAGACAAAGGTCCGTCCCGATGTGAAGAAAATTTTAAACCGGTCTTTCTTGTCAATCATGATGGAGAGTACCTTGCCCCACGTGCTTAACACCGGCGTTAATTGGCCATTGGCTTCGACCTGATAAACGGGATAGTCTAACATAAATAGATTGTGTTCTTGCGTGGTAGTATTATCCGGAACAGTCTGTTCCAAATACACGATTTTGGCGGTCATATTCATCCCCCATTTCCACTTTCCTCCGTTAAGACAAGAACACCCTCTTCCCAGATGACTCGGTGAAGAGGGCGTTCTTGTCCTATGACGGTTCGACTTCAGCCGGTTCCGTCACCATTTCTTGGCTCACGACGGCAGCAGCTTCCTTTTGCTCAGCGGTCGCCTGTAACCAAGCGCGGCTTTCTAGGTGACTCAAAATAAACTGATTTTCCAGCAGATTACTGTACTCCTCCACGGAAATCAGTACAACGTTATGCTTGTTCTTACGGGTAATCATCAAGGGTTCTTGATTATTGGTCACTCGCTTCATGTAGTGCTTTAACTTCTTCCGGAAAAACGCGTAACTCGTTGCGTCCATAATGTCCCTCCCCAGGTTCATTGCTGCTGGTCTAAGTCACTCAGTTCTGGCACCACGTTCGTCTGGCAATCATTGTCAGATCCACACACGTCATCAGTTGCTGGTCATCCCCTGAACGCTCAGCAAACCCGGTTCCGGCCGAAGGACCTGCCGGGTTGCGTTTTCCAGGGGAATGATTGCGCCCCCTCACCAATGATTACCCCAATGTTAACGGATAAAGTCCCCGGCGTATAGCCTATTTACACAACATTTACATACAAATTTCACAATAATGAAAGCACAACAATCCTTGTATAACAGCATTTATACGACCGCAAAAAAAGCCGAGAGCTTTCACTCCCGACCAGTCATTACCGATGTTGATTCAAATAGGTGACCGTGTCTCGGCCCAAGCGGTTCATGGCGCGATACTGCTGATACTGATTGCCCTGTTGCGCCATCACCACGACCGTGTAGGTGCCGTGAGACGTCTTAAAGAGACTCGCATCGTTCTGGACACCCTTGGCTGGAAACTCGCCAGTCTTGTTGTACACGGCGGCGTGCGTCACCAACTTGGGTAGCTTGCTATGATTCTTGCAATGATGTAACAGGTTCATCATTTGCTTATCCCGAGTTTTCCCTAACAACTTATGTTGCGAGACTAACGTTAAGAACCTGGTCAAATCATGCACCGATGTGTAGTTATCATGCCCGCGACTAATTGCCCGCGTGTCCATCATGTACCGCTTTAAATGCGTGTGCTTAAAGCCATACTGTTTGGCGGTTTTATTGACCAATTTGAACCCACCTAGCCGATGAATCAAGGCGTTGGTGGCCGTGTTGTCGGAATTATAAATCATCCGTTTCAAATTAGTCTTCACCGTCTTGGTCAGTTTCAAATGGTGATCCTGGGCCCGTTTGAAAATCGTCAGCATCACGTACACCTTAATGGTACTGGCCGACCGCTGTGCCTGCACCTTGTGATTGCCCGTGGTCACGCTTAGCGGCCGCTGACCCAAGCGCGTGACCTGGACCGACCACCGGCCGTGAACCGGTGCCATGTCCCGTTTGATAACCTTCTTAATGGCCGTTTTTTCGTGCGGAACCGTCGTTGCCTGGGCCGGTACCGTGGACCCCAACAACCCTAACGCTAAGGCACCCACAATGCCGAATCTAAGCCATTTTTTACCTACCATACTTATTCATTCCTCCAAGGCCGGCCCGCCAAATTTCGTGTGAGTCCGCGCGATTTATTTGCCATATTCCGTGGCAATAACTTTATTGTCACCCG
The DNA here is from genome assembly GCF_044053135.1 of Levilactobacillus sp. FUA 3915. Classification (NCBI taxonomy): domain Bacteria; kingdom Bacillati; phylum Bacillota; class Bacilli; order Lactobacillales; family Lactobacillaceae; genus Levilactobacillus; species Levilactobacillus sp. FUA 3915. The sequence goes on from NZ_CP168704.1 coordinate 675,745, forward strand.
TCGTGTTGTCGGTCAATTCACCTTTCGAATTGATGCCGTACCACCCCACTGTTGGGTCCACAATCTCCGTGACCCCTTGTTTCTTCATGTTCTCTGTGCTGTGATTTTCCTTGACCCGAATCGTCAGTGTGCCATCATCATTCGTGGTTTGCGTGAAGAACATATCTTGAATGGTGACGTGCTTGCCCGCGTAATCCTGCTTCAAGTGTAACCAGATCCACTGGTTGACCTGATCCGTCGTTAAGTTATGCGTGTCCACCGAACTGGTCGCGGCCGAACTACTGCTAGTGCTGGTCGTGGCGGAACTCGCACTCCGCTCACTAGAACTTGCCATCGTGGTATCCGCTTCTTTAGTCGCAGCCTCAGCCCCATAGGTCCGGTCGGCCTTGGCCTGTGCGGTCGTCAACTTGGTCATCGCTGGGATATTACCAAACACCCCGATTAACTTCAACCGGTCATTTGCCAGTTGCACCCGATAAACGTTTAAGCCCGTTTTATCCCCAACGATATACGACTTCAACCAATAATTATTATGTTCCAATTTCTTATAGGAAGCCTGGTGATTAGCACCCCAACCGGCACCCTCAGAAACTAACTCCTTATGCTGATTGTAGGTATCATTGCGGCCATCTAACCTGTCTGCACTCACATAGAAGGTCGTCCGCATAAACGCGGCACTAGACGATTCATAGGCCCCAGCCGGTTCAACGAGACCACCCGGGTGATAGCGTTTGGCCGCATATAGATCCGTTTGCCAGGTGCCCTTTAATTCCGCGGGCACGCCCGTCGTCCATCCCTTGCCGTTATCGCCTACGATAAAATTACGGTTCAGTTTTGGTGACGTACTCTTCAAATTATAAGACTGCTTGGCGTCATCCCGCCAACTAAAGGTAACCGTGGCCGTCTGCTTCTTGGGCAACTTGACCGTTAACTTTTTAAGGCCATCCTGTGACTTGACGCCGGTGATAATGCCCTTGATCACGGTGCGTTTGTTAGTCGTCAACGCCCACCGCCAATGGTTCTGGTGATACGTGAATCGCGAGTAAGTCACCTGCTGATTGGTACGGGTTCCCGCATCCTCTGCCGAACGCTTTCGCACTGGCTGCAACAACGTCGTCAATTTTGATGGTTGTGGCTGATCGGCCAGTTTCTGCTGCGTGGTGGATTTCGCACGGCAACCGCTTACAAGTACAACCGCCACTAAGGCGAGGCCGAGTAACTTCGCTTTCGTTTGCATGATTAGTTCCCCTATCTTTTCGTCCGTTTGCCAAACAGTGCCGACACTCGTCGTCCAAGTCTCAGCACTGTCGTTGTTCCCTATCACTTCTGTATGTACTAGTTCTTGTTCTCGCTGATGACCCGCTTGACCCACCGTTGTGAATAACCATACTTATCGGCCAGTTGCTTCTCCGACATCTGTGGATACTTTTCTTGGATAGCCGCAACTGTCCCATTCCGGTCGTAAAGCTTCATTGGCAGGTTCAATTGAGTCCCGCGAAATTCCTGATAAAATTTGAGCATTTCGTCGGTTCCTAGCAATTCATTGAGCTTTTTATAAACGCCTTGCAGCGCATCTGTATCAATATCCATAGTTTTTTCAAGCCTTCCCAGTTGTTTAAAGATTCTTAAACAAAGGTTAGCAAATTTTAGTGGCAAATAGTAATAGCTTCGACACCTATAATAGCATACACAGTTATTTGCTGGATTGATTGTATAGTTGCACGTCAAATACCGTCGTTTTTATTTTCGTGTTGGAGGTATTTGCGCACGGTGCGCTCAGCTAACTGGTACTGGGCACTCAACTCATGCACCGAAGCGCCAGCGGAATAGTCCCCCTGAATGCGCTCCTGCAAGGCCTCGCGTCGCATCAACCGCATTGGGAAGTTGACCGTACTTCCCCGAAAATCCTTAAAGACTTTAAGCGTATTCTCCTCACCAATTAATTCCGCCAAGTCTTGGTAAATCGCCTGCCAATCATCTTTTGCCATGTCGTCCAGCCTCCCTTCTCCTAAAATTTTTGCTTACCTACAGTCTAAACTATTCTGGGGCTTGGGTGTCCACTTATTTTCGCAAGGCGCGTACTTTTTGTGAAATAAAAAGAATCCGTCACTTATTGGCGAATTCTCTTTATGAAATAACTTAGAACGCTAAATGCTTTTGAATCGACAGTGGGGCAAAATACTGGTGTTTCGTTTTGAAGTGCGTAAAGACCATCGGCTTCAAGCTGGGATCCTGTTGGGGTGAGGCAATCACAGTCCGCTTCTTGCCACGAATCTTCATCGTCATGGTAAAGTAACTACCGGTATCACCGGGATGCGTTTTACTATTGAAATTGTACATGCTGCGCTTACCCTTTTGCATCGTCTTAGTAATCGTCAAGCTCGGCAATTTGTACAGCTTACCAAAGCCCCAGCTGACCTGATGCTTCTTGATAACCATTTTGTACATGCCATTTTTCTTGCCCATGTAATGGTACCAGGTTCCCCGCATCTTTTTCGGTGTCACCTTTACCGTCCGATACTTAGTAGCTGCCTGTGCAGTGGTGGTGCCTACGTTAACGGCACTACCACCAATCAGTGTTGCCAGTACAATAACGAGACTAATTAAAAATTTCTTCATCATTAACGACCTTCCTACTGAGTAATTGAATCAGGGCGCTTGTTCAATACTTTCTGAGAAACAGTATAAGTTCGCTTAGGCTTAGTCTTCGTGAAGACGTTTGGATTAATACCAGCACCTTGAGGAAGTTCGACTAAGACATGCCGCTTCTTCCCATTAATCTTCTTTGTATAATTAAAAAGAACTGTTCCGCCACTCGGAGCCGTTTTACTATCAAATCCATACAAAGCAAGTTTCCCTTTTTGATAATCCTTCGTCACATCTAGCTTTTTGATTAAGGAATTCTGATCATCATATTTGTAATTGAACGAATGCTTCTTAATAACAATCTTAAACATACCGCGCTTAGCATCCTTATGGTACCAAGTTCCACGCATCTTTTTAGGGGTAGCTTTCAAGTGCGTAAATTTGGTTTTAGCTGCCTGCGCCGTCGTCCCCGACATCACCGCACTGCCGCCAACAACTGCGGCCAAAACGACCATCAAGCTGATCAACAATTTTTTCATGCCCAACATCTCCCATTTATTATGTACGGCAATGATTTCACCAACAATTGGTTCAACCACCACCCCATAAGGATACACCTGGAGCCGCAAAAAACGTAGTCCCAATTTTCCCACTAAAAATGGCGCTCACTCCCCTCGGACCGGCGCCATTTTGGCTAATCATTACCAATTTAAAGAATTGCTGGTTAATATTTCTGGATTGTGGTTACTCATCAGATAGGCCTGGCCGTTGTCGCCAAAAGTCAGCCCCTCGAACTCCCGCGTCGAGTCAAAGCCCGTCCAGGTCACGTCATCGCTGGTCAACTGGCCCAGCTTGGAAACCGGCAAACTGGCGATTGAATCGTCGGCTACCAGGTATAACCGGTCGTTGTGCGGGTTGTACGCCATGCTTTGCACGCAGGTGCCCGGGCCGTGTTCCAGAATCTGCTTGGTCAATTGGAAATGCACGCGATTATTTTGAATCGTTCCCTGATAAAGGTAAACGTTCACGGGGTCGGGGCGCGTCCAGAAATAGGCGTGGCCGGCCTGGTCAAAGGCCAAAACGTGCCCACCAGGAACGTTGAGCGTCTTGGACTTCAGCCGAAACTGAATCTTGTGGACCGGCGTCAACGTGCTGGCACTGATCTGTTGAAGCACGCCGTACTTACTGAGGTTGACCCGTGGCGCCGACTCCTTGTCGCACCACATGTAAAACTTCTGTGTGGCCCAATCGTAGGCCAGAGATTGGCCGTGCCCAGTCGCAAACGCGGGGCCCACCTTGATGGCCGCCCGAATCTGCTGTTCCTGGGCGGAATGATTGGCAGCGGTCGTGTAGACCATCTGAATCTGCCGCGGTGTCGCGTTCAGCTGGGCCAAAGCCGACATATCGAACCGTACGATGCGGCCACGATTCTGCCAAGCCGTAGGACAGTAGACCACGTAGAGGTATTGCCCGACCACGGCGGAACTCTGCGGGTCGCCCCACGCCTGATGTTGGTACCCCGGAATCGGCAGCAGGTATTTCGTGGTAAAGGTGACCGCACTGCCCTGATCACTGGCAATCGTGTTCACCCCATGTGGATTGGTGGCATTGGCGTAGGCCGTGGGTACCGTGACGAAATGCACCTGCGCATCATCTAACGACGTCAAATTTTTCGGTGTGGCCAGGGCCGCGACCGACTGCTTCACCAACGTGTCTGCTTGTACGGGAACCGCCATCCCCATCAATCCCAAACTGAGGATTAACGCCCCGAGTAAATGAATTCTTCGCATAATCCCTCACCCCTCAATGTTTTCAGCCAGTATACTGCACCGGCCGCCAACTAGCGGAGATAAGGATTTTTTCAACTTGCTAAACTTACCAACTGACGCGATTGCCCCGAAGAATTTCCGGATTGTGATTGGTCAACAGGTAGGCGTGACCGCCCTTGGTAAACGTCAGGCCCTCAAATTCACGCTTAGACGAGAACTTGGTCCAGTGCACATTGTTCTTGGTCAGGTGGCCCTTGCCGGAGAGCTTGCTGACGGGCACACTGGCGATGGAATCGTCGGCCACCAGGTAGACCCGGTTGGTGTGTGGATTGTACCCCATACTCTGCACGTGGGTGCCCGGACCGTGTTTCAAAATCTGCCGCGTCAGCCGGAATTTCACGTGATGCTTGGAAATGCTTCCCTGATAAATGTAGGCCTGGTGCGTCGTTGGTCGACTCCAGAAGTAAGCGTGCCCCTTTTTATCAAACGTTAACACGTGGCCACCCGGAACCGCAAACCGCTTGTGCTTCAGACGGAACCGAATTTGATAACGGGGCGTCAACGTGTTGGCCTTGATTTGCTTGATGTACCCGTACTGATTGACGGGTGTGGCCGCCGACTTCTCCTTGTCACACCACATATAAAGATGATGATTTTTCCAGTTATAAGCCAACGACTGACCGTGCCCAGTTTCAAAGGGCTTCCCAATCTTGACAGCCGCATGACTGGCAAGTTGCGCCTTGGCGTTGCTGGTGTAGGCCGTCTGTAATTGTTGCGGCGTCAGGCCTAATTTATTCAGCTTTTTCATATCGTAACGCACGATGCGTCCGCGATTGTGCCAAGCCGTGGGGCAGTACAAAACGTAGAGATAACGGCCGTTGGTGGTCAGACCCTGCGGATTGCCCCAGGCCTGATTGTGGTAACCGGGCAGCGGCAACAAATATTTCGTTTTAAAAGTGATTGCTGTCCCCCGACTACGTTTGATGGTGTTGATGCCATGCGTATTCTTGGCGTGCTGATAATTTTTGGGTGCTTTAACGTAGTGCACGCGAGAATTGTTCACGTGCCGCATCCGCCCCACGCTTAAAGCGGATGACTTCTGGTGATACGTCCCGTAGGCCTGTGCGGTCGTACTGCCGCCTAGCCCCAAGCTGACGGCCACCAATAACATTAAACCCCAATGTAGCTTCTTCATGATCAAATCCCCTCAACATTTTTTCGTTTTACAAACCTTCACACTGTTTGGCGCCAACCGTTCGTCCACAGCGTTCCGACTCATTTTCACCAGCCCGGAGACACTGACAACGACAGTTTAACCAATCCCAAAAGCATTTATTATATTAATTATATCGCAAGCATTCCTGGCAAACAAAGATTCTGCTAATGTCATGCATTCAACATTACTAACTGGATAGGACAAACTAAAAGGAACCCGGCAGCCTGCCAGATTCCTTTGGGGTTTGCGTTTAACTTAATCTAGATGACTTCGCGCTTGAAAGGATCCTTAGAAATCCCTTTGTCCAGGATATCCTTGCTCCATTCCTTTGCGGAGAACAGACTGTGGTCGCGGTAGTTCCCACAGCTGTATTTGTCAGTGCCTTGAACATCTTTCCATTCCGTATCAAAGGCAATCCGGTGCAGAGAAGCCTTCAAAGCCTTGGCAACTTCTTCAGTGGATTGTTCGCCCCAGGTGATCAAATGGAAACCGGTCCGGCAACCAAATGGTGAGCAGTCAATGACGCCAGACATTTCATCACGCAGGTAACCGGCTAGTAAATGTTCAATCGTATGTAACCCGGCCGTTGGAATTGCGTTTTCGTTAGGTTGAACTAATCGTAAATCAAAGTTAGAAATGACGTCGCCCTTGGTCCCTGTTTCCCGAGTAATCAACCGAACGTAAGGTGCTTTAACAGCTGTGTGATCCAAAGTAAAACTTTCAACTTTTGCCATTATTTGCCAACTCCCTTTTCATTATATATGTTAATAACCAGTTTGGTGCGGGTTAGCGTGTTCAATTTGCCTCCGGCATGGTGAAAATGGGCCGGAACACGGTGACGTCCGTTCCCGACGGCGAATTCAAGGTGCCCTGCTGTGGGGCACGCTTCCAGCCTGAGAAACGGTCTTCCAGCTCGGCTTGAAACCTCGCTAAGGAACACGAGTTTCCAAGGCCGTCCCATGCTCTAGGTCGGGAAAGAACCCCGACCAAGACCATCGACACAGCCGGTCACCTTGATCCGCCTCTGGTCACTAACCGCAACCTAGTTGGCCATTTTCACCATACCTACGATTAACACTGGCTTAACCCACACAAAACTCGTTAACGATACTTCCTTTACTGTACACCAAAGTAACCGCTACCGGCCACTAATTTCTTTTAGTGAATTATAACCATTTTTGTAAACGCCGGCCTGCCAGTAACTTGGCTACATTCAGATAGGATTCCTTAGGTCATAGGCGCCATTTTTACTGGGGAGTTGAATGCCAGCCACCAACCAATTTTTCCTGTGGGCTAAGTCGACATGAGCCGCAGGGCTGGTGAAAATGGGTACGCAAACGTCAGTGACCAGAGGCGGATCAAGGTGACCAGCTGTGTCGATGGCGTTAGCTGAGGTCTCTCACTCAGCTTAGGCCATGGGGCGACCTTTGAGACCGTTTCTCAGGCTCAAAGTCGAGGTGGAAGACCGCTCCTCGGTCTGGAACCGACCCCACAGCAGGGCACCTTGAATCCGCCGCCGGGAACGGCTGGCTGTTGCCGCTCCCATTTTCACCCGCCCGGAGGCGATGCCAGAGACCTAACCCGCCAGATAAGATTTGGTTAAAAGACTACCTAATTAGGTAAAGGTCGCCGCCATTTGCCACGTAAATGACTATACTTGTCAGCGTATAAGGGGGAGGAATCATCATGCAAAATGCACCATTGCCGCCACGGGGACGGCATTTTACCAGTCGGCGTCACCGGGGACGCCACATTTTTTTGACCCTGCTCGCGCTCTTCCTGGTGGGCGGCGGACTTTACGGGTGGCGCGCTTGGCACACGGCTCAGCAGACATTTTCAGCAACCTATCACGCCGTGGGCAAGCCCAGCGATACCACCATTACCAGCGGCAAGCCATTTGCCATTCTCCTGTTGGGCACCGATACCGGCGCGCTTGGGCGGACGCAGGTCGGTCGGACTGACACCATGATTGTCGCCACGATTAATCCGCAGAAACAGACGGCCAAGCTGACCAGCATTCCCCGGGACACGCTGGTCAATATTTATGGTAGCCAAAACGACGAGGAAAAGATCAACGCGGCCTATCCACTCTACGGCGCCAAAACCACGATTCAGACCGTGGAGCACCTGGTCAACATCCCTATCCACTACTATGTGCTCTTGAACATGGGCGGTCTGGAAAAAATGATCAACGCGGTCGGCGGCGTCACGATTGATCCGCTGCTGACCTTCCACTATCAACAGGCCAACGTCACCAAGGGCGTCAAGATTCATCTAAACGGCGCCAGCGCCCTGGCCTACTCCCGGATGCGTGACCAGGACCCACTCGGCGATTACGGCCGCCAAGCCCGCCAACGTCAAATCATCAAGGCACTGGTGTTAAAGGAAGCCAGCTTGAGCTCGGTTCTGCGCTACCAAACGGTTTTGAAGTCGCTCAACAGTAACCTGCAAACGAATCTGACCTTCGACGACCTGATGTGGCTACGTACCAAGGACGGCCACACCAGCCGCCACATCGAATCCCAAACGCTACAAGGCCAACCGGCCACCATCAACGGCATCGACTACCAAATCGCACCACAAAGTGAAATCACCAAGGTCTCAACGGGCCTCCGCCAAGCGCTAGGCTTAGCCACTACCAGCACATTTCAAACGGACGCGTTGGACCCGATGGGATTTTAAAGGTCCTTAAAGGCAAATAAAAAATGCAGACTGGCAATTCCCCTGGAATTATCGGTCTGCATTTACTTTATTTACATTTAATTGTTATTCAAATATTACCGCAAATATTACAGCTAATGATGAGCTGACTGTCTGGATAACTAAATTAGAGACAACCAAGAGCGACCAGAAGCGGGTCAAGGTTCCCCGCTGTGTCGATGGCCTTAGCTGAGGTTTTTCACTCAGCTTAGACCATGGGACAAGCTTTGAGACTGTGCTTTTCAGGCTCAAAGTTGAGGTGGAAGACCGCTTCTCAGGCTGGAACCGGCCCCACAGCAGGGAATCTTGAACCCGCTGGCGGGAGCGGACTATGGTCGTTACTCTGATTTATTTTGGCGGAGTTGCCAGATGTGCCAGCCGATGATTAAGATACTAGCATCCGCCAGCACCGTCCCCAGCGCAATCAACAGGTTACCCGCGGACGTCACCATCAACCCGGAGGTCAACGGGAACCGCGCCAGTAAGCCCAGCAGTGTCGTGATCCACAAGCTCCCGAGGATTGCTGGGAACCAGGAATCCGCGTGCCGCCGGTGATGCCACCAGGTCAGTCCGGTGACGGCCAGCGCAAAGACCAGCAGGAACACACTACCGCCAACCCGGGTCAGGTAGATGAGCCCCCGCGCCGGGACGATTCGTGCGGCCAACCACGTCGCGAGAAACAGCGCCACAACGATGACCAACCAGCCGACTAGCTGCATTTGCGAGGTCACCCGCCCGGCCAACCAGATGCCGAGTATCATAGCAATCACGAAGATGCCAAATTGTACCGTGATCAGTAAGCCCTGTAACGGCACGGCTGGTAGAATCGCTGCGGGTAAAACAACCCCTAAGATAAAGATTAAAACGGGCACCAGCAAGTCCCAGGTCAACCACGTGGGTTTCGTCGAAGCCGCCCCCACTTGTGCCGCGACGGTCTGCGGGTCTGCGCCAAAAAAGTCTTGGGCGGATTGCTCTTTTGACTGCGCCACTAATAAATTGGGCAATATTTCCCGTAACTTTCGCTGGAGGGTATCTTCGTTAGCGTACTTGGGCTGTTGCCGCAAGGCCGCCACCAGGTCATCCCAGTAAGCCTGATTTTCCGGCGAAAGTTGCTCGCGTAATGCTTGATTTTGTTCCGCAATCGATAAGCGTTCTGCCAAAATTGCCACTCCTCTCGTTTCACTCAATAGTCCCATGATAGGGAAGTTTCTCCTGAAATACCACTGATTTATCGCTGCCTAGCGAAAGAGCCAACCGAGCCAACCACCACCGGCCGCCAATACCAGGCCACCGACGATACTGAGTAAGAGATACAGCGTCATGGCGCCATACCGGCGTTGGTCTGCCAGCATGATGACCTCGTGACTGAACGTCGAATAGGTCGTGAAGCCCCCCAGGACACCCGTTCCCAATAAAACCGCGGTCAAATTGGTTGCCTGCCAACCGGTTAAAAAGCCTAACAATAGGCATCCCAACCAGTTGATTAATAACGTGGCGAGCGGCCACCGATTGCCATGATAGGACTGCACCAATCGCGTCATTCCGTAGCGGCCCAAAGCCCCCACGGTCGCGCCCAGGCCAGCCACCGCGGCCATCACTTTTCCTCCAAGTGGAATGTCCACCAGCGCCGGGCAATCCAAACGCCCAGGGCGCTGCAAATCATCCCACCAATAACGGTGATCAGCACATAACTAATGGCCGCTAGCCACCGTTGTTCACTCACCAACCGCACGGCGTCGACACTAAATGTCGAGAAGGTCGTAAACGCCCCGACGCCACCGACACCTAAGCCCACGGTCACGGCTTCCGGCCACTGGGCTGTCAGGCGTTTGGCATGTGACAGCCAAGCCAACAGCCCACTGCCGACCAAGTTAATCAAAATCGTCGCCCAGGGAAATCCGGCTGTCGCGGGCAACGATTGCCCCACCAAGTAACGCCCACTGCCCCCAAGAAAGGCAAAAACAATAATTGCAAACACGTTAGCCATTTGCTGGCCTCCTCCAAAAGTATCTTTCCATTGTACCAAAAAAGCCGCCATCAAGGCGACTTCTGGTGAAACTAGTTTGGTTGGTCCGAATTGACCACTGACATTGAAGTCAGCTAGATCCATCCCCAACACAAATTACAAATTACAAATTACAAATTACAAATTACAAATTACAAATTACAAACCAATTGTCAATTCAGCGACAATCACTGTCAAATAACGACGACATTGTCACGGGTTAAACCCACGTCAGCCGCAGGGCTGGTGAAAATGGGCTCAGCCGTGGGAGTTCCCTTAGCGGGGGGGACCCGCTTAGGGAACTGCTATCTTTGAGACGCGTTTCTCAGCGGCTCAAAGTAAGTCTGGAGACCGCTTCTCAGGCTCCAGACGGGCGCCCACAGCGTCACGGCCCATTTTCACCGGCCCGGAGGCGCTGACAACAATTTATTTAGTGCGTTTTGACAACCAGGTCGAGCGCCGTTTGTAATTCACGTTGCTGGTCGTCGCTGAGCTGGTCATCCGCGATGCACTGCTTGACGTTTTCAGCGACGACGACCCCAATCATGCGTTCCACGCCGGAACGAACGGCAGCGAGTTGGGTCAGGATGTCCTGACATTCCCGACCGTCGTCGACCATCTTCAGGATGCCTTGCAGCTGGCCATCCGCCCGCCGAAGCCGATTCTTTAATTGACTGGACGTTGTTTGGACCATTAAGCGCTCACCTCAGTTAATTTTTCGTCGATGTACTTCTTGAGTGCGGCCTTGGGGTGGAAGCCCACAACCTTTTCCGTTGGCATGCCGTTCTTAAAGATGACCAATGACGGAATGCTCATAATGCCCAGAGATTGGGCCAGGTCTTGGTTCTTATCGACGTCAAGGGATGCAAACTTCACTTGGTCGCCGTATGCTTCGTCTAAACTTTCCAAGACGGGCGTCTGCATTTTACATGGCCCACACCAGTCAGCCCAAAAGTCCACGACCGTGACCGCGGTATCATCACCAATGTGTTCAAAATCCTTGCTTGTAATTGCTTGCATGTTCATTCATCCTCCTCGGTTTCTTAATCAGTGTCATCAGTATACCCCAAGGGGTATGACGACGCCAGCTTTTTGTTTTCACCCTAGACAAAAAAGGCGTGACACCCGCAGGCACCACGTCTCATTTACCAATTCGTTAATCTTTCGTCAATTCTGGATCTTCGTCCATGCCGGCCGTCAAACGGGGATGGTTGTTTCCGCGCTTGGTTTCCTTTTCCACAGCCTGTTGAGCGACCAGGTTCAAGTAGTTGAATGGGTCGTCGAAGTTGGGATTGAACAGCATGTCTACAAAGGCCAAATCGTCAATCGTGTTACGGTTTTGAATCGCAATCGAAATGGCGTTAGCGGATTGGGCCACTTCATGTTTGCTGAAGAATTGTGCCCCTAAGATCCGCCGGTTTTGCCGGTTGTAGACCAAGTTGATGGTCAGGTCATCCGTTGATGGCATGTACGTTGGCCGCCAAGTGCCTTCAAACGTCACCATATCAGCATCAAAGCCCGCGTTCAACGCGTGGTCGATGGTCAACCCGGTTGAAGCCAACGTCCGCCCAAAGATTTGCATTGCGGAAGTGGCTTGCGTCCCCATGTACTTTTGAATGTTGCCGAAGATATTGATTCCGGCTAACATCCCTTGCCGGACAGCGTTCGTTGCCAGTGGCGTGTAAGCTGGCTTACCAGTTGGGTTAAAGTTAACCACACTGGCGTCCCCACAAGCAAAGATGTCGGGATCAGATGATTGCACGTAGTCGTTGATGATGATGGCGCCGTGCCGATCCATGTCGACTTGGCCCCGCAACAATTCTGTATTGGGCACAAAGCCCGTGCAGACAACGGCTAAGTCAGCGGTGAAGTCCCCGTTCGTGGTTTCGATAACTAATTCGCCGTCATCGTTCCCCGTAAATGAAGTCACTCGCCGATTCAATAACACGTTAACCCCTTTGTCTTCAAGGATGCTGACGATATGGTCAGACAAGCCCTTGTCAACGTAGTGATTCAAGATGATGTCTCGTGATTGTAACAGCTGAACTTCGTGGCCAGTCCGCGCATAACTTTCAGCTAATTCGGTTCCGATATAACCGGCACCAACGATTGCAATCCGTTTAACACCCTTAGCAGCTTCGTTAATCGCAACTGCTTGTTCATAATTCTTGCAAAGCATGACCTTATCTTCATCGATACCAAAAATAGGTGGTACCGTTACGGTTGACCCCGTCGCCATGATCAGCTTGTCGTAAGTGTCTGTGGTCACATCCCCAGACTCCATATCAACGACTTCGACCGACTTCGTTGCTGCGTCGATCTTAATCACGTTGTGTCGGGTCAAAACCTTTGCCCCGGCTTCCGCAAGTTGTTCAGGTGAAGAATAGAACATGTCCTCAAGATGCTTGACTTGCCCATCAAGGAATAATGAGATCCCACATGAAAGGAAAGAGACGTTCGTATGCCGTTCGTAAATGGTCACATCTGTGTCCGGATGATCACGCAAAATTTGTAGCGCTGCATTAGTTCCAGCGTGTGTACTACCAACAATGATGACTTTCATGTTTACCCTCCTACATGAAAAACGATTCTAAAGCTAGTCTACTTGAAAGTTAGCGAAAGATAAATGACTTCGTCTCGGAAAACCCGGTAAATCAGGCGTTTTCCTCACACTTTCATTAAAATTGTGAAAGTGTGTGCGTTTTGCACGAAAATAATTCGCGGTTAATTTATTATTCAATAAGTAAAAAGCGTAAAAAGAATAGCGTCAAAATAACGAATAGGCTTATAAAAGCCGGTAGTCCGCGGTTTGTCTCATTTGTGGATTTTTAGGCCTACCGTCGATACCGTAACCCGTCTACTCCGCAAGCGATTTTCATTTATTTTGACGATTGGCAATCCATTGTCCGCAACCGTTAACAACGCAATCCTTATGGGGACTGGCCTGGTTTTATCTCGGCATTTCCCGTCAGTTATCGTTAAGTCGCTTACCCCATAGACTTTCTAACCATTTTTTTCGAACAGTTACAATTCGCTTGCGAATAATGACGAGACTCGGTATTATACCCGTAGTTGGTTCGTGATACGTTCTGACCTTAAGCACTGTGATAGATGATAGGAATCACTGTCTATAGATGCACTCCCCCCAAAACAAGTGATTTATTAACAGATTCCTAAATAGAGGCCCTGAGTAATCCGCATGTTGCTCAGGGCCCTTTCTATGCCCAAATTTCTCTGGGTTGCGCTGGCATGACGCCTCCAGGCCGGTGAAAATTGAGCCGTGACGCTGTGGGCGCACGCCTGGAGCCAAGGACCGGTCTCCAGGCTTACTTTGAGCCGAAGAACACGTCTCAAAGATAGCAGTTGCCTAAGCGTTAAACCGCTAAGGCAACTCCCACGGCTGAGCTCATTTTCACCGGCCCTACGGCTCATACTGGCTTAGCCCATTTCATCTGGGCACCTTTTCCTATTCCAATTTTTTTGAATTTACGTAACTAAGCCTGAGGACCGGGCTTCCACCTCGACTTTGAGCCAAAGAACGGTCTCAAAGATCGTCCCATGCTCTAAGCTGAGTGAAAAACCTCAGCTAAGACCATCGACACAGCTGGTCACCTTGATCCGCCTCTGGTCACTAACATCTACCTAGCCCGCCCATTTTCACCAGCCCTACGGCTTAGACTAGCTTAGCCCGTTTCATTTGGGCATTACTTCTAATCTCAACTATTCCTACTACCTAAACAACAAGACCCCTCACGCATTTTTTACGTAAGGGGCCTCTTTTACATCCTATTAATATTTGTTTTACTATTAAACCTAGCGGCTGGTCTTTGCCGTCCGCGCTTCGCGGTAATATTGCCAGCCTTGGCGCACCAAGAACGGAATCGCCAGGAGACCGATGAATAGCCACGTGAAATTCTGACGGATGAATGGTGTGTTGCCGAAGAAGTAGCCGACCGCCGAACAGCTGAAGACCCAGATGAAGCTGCCCGCCAGGTTATAGAGGCGGAACTGACGCCATTTCATATCTGTGGTGCCCGCAATGATTGGCACAAATAGCCCAACGAAGGGAATGAACCGGCCAATCAGCAGCGTTTGATCCTCGTTACGGGTAAAGACTGCCGTCGCCTGTTTGACCTTGTCTTCTGGCAGGCGCTTAATCAGTTTTTCCTGATGCTCGCCCCATTTCAAGGTCGTCACATACTTGACCGCTGAGCCGGCCGTCGCTGCCATCGTGAACATGAGGACCAGCAGCCAAATATTTAGCTGTGAATGTGGGTTGGCCGCAATCGACCCCACCATAAACAACAAGGATTGTCCTGGAATGAAGGAAAAAATCAACATACCAGATTCCAAAAAGATTAAAAAGAATAAGACCGGATAGATGCCCGTCCCTAATTGGTTCGTCAGGGGCACCAACACGGTTAGCGGATGCCAAATGATCTCCCAAATCAACGCTACTAAACTCATCCTATGTCTCCCTCCGTCGTGGCCGCCGAGCCGCCATCATTCACCTTATTTTAACGATAAGTGAATTTACTTTGAATTGGCGCCACGCTTTGGCCTAGATGGCCAATTTCCTATAAAGTTGTTGCGGTTTTCTAATTAGGTGACGGGACGCTTCACCATCGAACCCATTAAATTCCTTATTAGCTATCGTTTTCATTAATAAAACCATTATAAATGATTAACGGGTGATAAGTCTTTATTTTCCCATTTTTTCTTAATCTACTGATAATTGAATCAGCAATTGGTCTACGTCGCTGCTTGCTAATCGGCGACCAGGCACCGGTTTACCAAGTGACTTGGCCCAACCAAGCAAATGTGTCGTCAATAATCGATCAATCCAACGCTTGTTTCCTATTATACGTCTAAACTACCAGTTGTCAGTACTGCCTTAAATGTTAATCGTCGGGTAGCCTAAAAACGCGGCCACATCGCCGTCATACCGGGATGTTGCCGCATTGATTTTATTTGTAATTAGTGGTGGGCACCCAGCTTATCAGCTGGAAACAGCCATTAAGTTAACCAACGATTGACAGCCAACGCCATTATTAGTAAATTTATGAAACCAATCAATTGCACCTAATTTGATTAGGGGTTACACTACAATCAAGTTAGTAACAAAGACTGTTGCTAACGGAGTCGTACCAAATTCTTAATACTCTTTTACGAGCAGCACTTAGCACTCCCCCAAAGTATCTAACCCTGCTCGTATCCCCCCTCAAGCCACGACGCGAATCGTGGCTTTTTTAGTGGAAAAATTTTGCGCATTTAGATTGTAAGGATGACTAAGTTTCTAGCCGAGTTTGTTGGTAATTTCCGAATACTTCTTGGCTCTTAAAAATTGTTTGATAGCGTATCTAGTTCAAATATTACGACTAACCTTTACGCCAATTAAATCCAGCAATGACACGATACAAGACCAGCTCAATTAGCGCGAAGTCTAGCTCGGTATCACCCACCACAGTTAAAATCCACTTGGACTACACGCGGGCTTAACCTGTGTCAGCCGCAGGGTCGGTGAAAATGAGCCAGCGTGCACAGTATCAGTGACCAGAGGCGGATCAAGGCGCCCAGCTGTGTCGATGGTCTTAGCTGAGGTTTCCACTATTTGACCCTATCGACCACCATTAGTTAAAACCCACTTGGACTACACGCGGGTTACACCAGTGTCAGCCGCAGGGGCGGTGAAAATGAGCTCAGCCGTGGGAGTTGCCTTAGCGGTTTACCGCTTAGACAACTGCTATCTTTGAGACGTGGTCTTCGGCTCAAAGTAAGCTGGAAGACCGCTTCTTGGCTTCCAGCGTGCGCCCACAGCGTCACGGCTCATTTTCACCGACCCGGAGGCGAAAGCCAAAGATCAAGCCCGTTAGTCCAAGACCTGGACGCCGACGCCGATGAGGCCCGGCCCCGTATGCACGCCCAAAGCCGGCGAGACATCCCCGGCATACCAATCGGTGACGTTCGGATGAGCCGCCTTCAACTGGTCCAAGACCTGTTGTCGCAGGTCCGGGTCGGCCCCATCACATACGGCCACGTTGACCTTGGTGGCATCACCAATGGCCCCATCAACCAAGTCTAGTAGTTTGCCAATCGTCCGCTTGGCGCCTCGTACCTTAGCAATCGGGTAGTAGACGCCCTCTGGATCACAGGAAATGATCGGTTTGACGTTTAAGAGGGTTCCGGCCATGCCGGCCACCTTGCCAATACGGCCCCCGGCTTGCAGGTATTTCAGACTAGGCACGTAAAAGAAGACTTTCGTCTGTGCCGTTACGCGTTCAACTTCCTTAATGATGTCGGCAAACGTTAATCCCTGGTCCCGTAACTGGGCTGCGTAGATGGCCGAAAAACCACTACCAATGCCGACACTGCGGGTATTGATCACGTGGACCGTCAACGGTGAATCTTCCGCCAACAGCTGGGTCTCCTGGAAAGTCCCAGAGAGTGCAGCAGAAATGCAGACGGCAATCACGTGGGTGTAGCCGGACGCCTGAATGCGCTCCAGGGCGTCCAAGATTCGTTTACCAGTCGGACTCGCCGTGGTCGCTTTCTCGGTCGCCTGGCGTCGATAAAATTCAGTTGGGGTAATGGTTAACCGGTCTTCGTAGACCCGGTCACGGAAGACCACATTCATTGGCATCAATGCCATGTCAGCGGCGGCTAACACTTCAGCCGGCACATCCGAACATGAATCGACTAAAATGGCAATTTTTTCTGGTTGCATGACGGTTACCTCGTTTCTCCTAGTTTCGCTCTTCAATAATAACTAAGATTATAACGCAATCATCTGGTTTTGGAAACTAGGTTATCTATACTTTGTTTTAAATCTAACGTAACGAACCGTTTCAGTTGCCCTTTGAGTCACCAGCGTTCTCATTAATGGTGGGACACAACCATGCAATCAAAAAATATTTTTCGTCTTTAAATTTTAGTCCATTCTAATCCTGTAATTAGCCGCTTCCTCTAGTTATCACTGAACAGCCACCCGGCCACCGACTTATCGGTTTTTTCACACGGCAAGGCGGGGCAACCATGAAACCGTCACCACGTTCTTTTTTGCTCATGGTCCCCCACCCGTAGTTAATATAAAAATTATAGTTACAAACATATAAAAACTTTTTTGGTCCACCAAAAATTAATCCCAACACGGTTGACATTACGGCTAAATGGCCTATACTTACGAATGGAATTGAAGCGCGTCACAAGAGTTAGCTTCGTTAATTTTGCCATTATTCGCACCATTTACGCCACGCTGACGCTGACTCGCGTTCACCAGGAAAGGCAGAAGTCAATCGACTACCTGAATTTCTAAGCCAATAGAAAAGAGGGATTTTATGAATAATCATGAAACCGACGAGAAGAAGCACCATATGATTCAGTCAACCGGGGGCAACCAAAAGAGCCTGGATGAAGTTAACGGGACCGTTGAAGTCCCGCAAAATGCGGGCTTCTGGCGAACCCTGATGGCCTACACCGGCCCTGGGGCCTTAATTGCCGTGGGGTATATGGACCCCGGGAACTGGATCACGTCGATCGCCGGTGGTGCCCAGTACAAGTACACGTTACTTGCCGTGGTTTTACTTTCTAGTTTAGTCGCCATGCTGTTACAGGCCATGTCGGCGCGACTGGGAATCGTCACGGGAAAGGATTTGGCCCAGCTGACCCGGGAACATACCGGTAAGCGGACCGGCTTCTTCCTGTGGATTGTCACTGAATTAGCTATTATGGCGACTGATATCGCCGAAATTATTGGGTCCGCGATTGCGTTGAAGCTGTTATTCGGCTTCCCGCTGATTGTCGGGATCATCATCACCGCCATGGACGTTCTGGTCCTGTTGGTCCTGATGAAGTTAGGGTTCCGGAAGATTGAAGCCATTGTGGCGACCTTGGTTGCCGTGATTCTCTTCGTCTTCCTGTACGAAGTTATCCTCGCCCAACCCCACATGAGCCAAGTGTTAGAGGGTTATCTGCCTTCTAGCAGCATCATCACCAACCACGGGATGTTGTACCTGTCCTTAGGGATTGTCGGTGCGACGGTGATGCCCCATGATTTGTACCTGGGGTCCTCAATCTCGCAAACCCGGAGCTTTGATCGTAAGGACCGCAAGAGTGTGGCCCAAGCCATCAAGTTCACCACGATTGATTCCAACATCCAATTGACGCTGGCCTTCGTGGTCAACAGTCTGTTACTGATTTTGGGAGCTGCCCTCTTCTTCGGCACCAACAGTGACCTCGGCCGGTTCGTTGACTTGTTCAACGCCCTGTCTGACAGTCAAATTGTTGGGGCCATCGCCAGTCCAATCCTGAGTATGCTGTTCGCTTTAGCCCTGTTATCTTCCGGGCAAAGCTCAACCATTACCGGGACGCTGGCCGGGCAGATCATCATGGAAGGGTTCATCAACTTAAAGATGCCACTTTGGGCACAACGGTTGATTACCCGGTTACTTTCCGTAACGCCAGTAATCATCTTCGCCATTATCTACCATGGTAACGAAGCGAAGATTGAAAATCTCCTGACGCTGTCGCAAGTCTTCCTGAGTATCGCGTTACCATTTGCCATGATTCCGCTGGTCATGTTCACTAGCAGCAAGAAGCTGATGGGTGAATTCGCCAACCGGACCTGGAGCCGAATTCTCGGTTGGATCATCGCGGTCATCCTCATTATCTTAAACATTTACCTGATTCTTAATACCGTCGGCCTGGTGAAGTAACCTCGCTGATATCCCCGTTCGCTGGCAGTCATTGTCAACGAACGGGGATTTTTTTAGGCTTTGACATTCGCCGAAGACACGCGTATACCTAAAGAAAAAAGTTAACGAGGTGGTTAAATGTGTACGCCAAATATTCAGTTAAAGGACCCCAAAATCGCGGACGCCGCAGCGTTATATGCTTTGATTGACCAGGACCGCGACAATCTTTCCCGCTGGTTACCCTGGGCCGCCACAACCACTTCGACAGCGGACGAGCGCATTTTCCTACGCTACTGTCAGGGACGCATCGCCGACAAACAGCTGTGGCTCGCAGTTATCTGGGTCGACCAGCAACCTGCTGGCATGATCGACCTCCACGAATTCAAGGACGGCCACGCTGATATTGGTTACTGGCTGGGTCGCAACTTCCGCGGTCAGGGCATCATCTCGCGTAGCCTCGCCATGGCCGAAAATATTGGTTTCACCCGCCTAAAGTGCCACAAGCTAGAGCTCCTAGCAGCGACAGACAATCAGCCCAGTCGTCATGTCGCCGAGCGTAACCATTACCACCAAGATGGTATTCTGCGTCAACACATTTCCACCCGAGATGGGTACAGCGACGCAGTTGTTTACTCCAAACTCAAATCTGAATTTCACCCGAATTAAAAGACGTTACCACCTCTGCGAATTAACAGAACGGGTAACGCCTTTCTTATGTCGTAAATTTTATTCGGCTGTAGGCGAGGTAACCCTCACTAAGCAAAGAGCGCCCCCACTAACCATCTAAAGTTAGTAAGGACGCCGGTTTACAATTAAATTAAGAAGAACCACTAACTTGGGTTAAGCCAACGTCAGTGACCAGAGGCGGATCAAGGTGACCAGCTGTGTCGATGAACTTAGCTGAGGTTTCCCACTCAGCTTAGCTCATGGGACGACCTTTGAGACCGACCTTTGGCTCAAAGTCGAGGCGGAAGCCCGACCCTCAGGCTGGAACCGGCCCCACAGCAGGGCACCTTGAATCCGCCGTCGGGAACGGCAACTGCCTTAAACCAAATTAAGCGCGTTGACCACCGTCGACGGTGAATTCGGCCCCGTTAGCGAACTTAGATTCGTCGCTACCTAGGTAAACACAAACTTCACCAATGTCTTCGGGCTTGCCCATGTGGCCCACAGGAATACCAGCAATGATTTGTTGCTTAGCAGCTTCTGGGACAATGGCCGTGTCGATCCAGCCAGGGTGAACAGAGTTAACGCGAATGTCGATCTTCCGTTGTGCCAAGTTCAAAGCTGTGGCGTGAGTCAACAGGCGTGAACCACCCTTGCTAGCAGAGTAGGCTGGGGCAAATGGCAACCCAACCAAGCCGGCAACGGAGGACACGTTGATGATAGAACCCTTGGCATCAGCCGTTTCCTTCATGGCGTTGATGGCAGCCTTTTCGCCCAAGAAGTTAGCGGTCAAGTTGACGTCAATCACCTTTTGCCAATCTTCTAAGGATAAGTCTTCGATAGCGCCGTTAACGCCACCGATACCGGCATTGTTGACTAAGATATCCACGCGGCCAAATTTTTCAACCGTGGCATCGATCACTTTTTGCCAGTCGGCTTCTTTAGAAACATCTTGTTGGACAAACAAGCTCACCGCATCACCAAATTTGGCAACGGCCGCATGCCCGCCGTCCACGTTATGGTTGGCAGTCAGGACAACTTTCGCCCCTTCACGAACGTAGCATTCCGCAACGCCCAGGCCGATTCCGGCGACCCCACCAGTGATAATAGCAACTTTTCCTTTTAAACGATCTGACATAAATACGCACCCCTTTTGATTTTTAGTTCTCGTTCATAATATCACATAATGTCGCCCGTAAAAAATAATTCACTCAAATCGTGTGGGGGGTCAGCTGACTATCTACATTGAAGGGACTGACACCTGCAAATCGCCTAATCGAATAGAAAGAAAAATCAGCTTAATCCGAACTGAACCTTTTTTAATTTCTACTATTATATGGACATATCCGGCCATCTAAGCCGTCTTAGCCCATTTCCGGCGTAGTTACCCTTTAGACAGTTTAATCTGCGTCACAGACGGAATATTCACCATTTATATAGCATGCTATTTGAAACAGTAAATCGATAATTAGTTATTCTTACAAACCAGTTGTCGATAACCACCCTTACTGGGTAAAACGGGCGTACGCAAAAAGGCGCGCACCACCTGGCACGCACCTTAAGCTCACTTAATTTTTAAAATTTGTGTGGCAGAATCAAACCACCAGTTTCGTCATCGTTTGGACGATCACGCTTAACCACTAACTCTTGGTTAATGAAGCTAGAAATCCCGTTTTGGCCTAATTCACGACCGAAGCCGGAACCCTTGACCCCACCGAATTCAAGCTCTGGTAAGGAACTGAAGAAGGTGTTGACGAAGACCATCCCAGTTTCGATACGAGAAGCCAATTTAGCACCAGCCTCTTGGCTCCCAGCAAAGACGATACCGCCTAAACCGTAGTCCGCGTCGTTAGCCAAGGCAACGGCTGCGTCGTCATCGGCAACCTTGTAGACCTGGGCAACGGGACCAAACATTTCCTTGCCGTAAGCCGGATTGCTCTTATCGATGTCGGTCAAAATCGTTGGCATGAAGAATTGTCCCTCATCATCAATAGGTTCGTGCACGTAGTATGGCGTTGCGCCACCGGCAATGGCTTCTGCCACTTGGGCTTGGAGTTTTTCCTTGGCCTTCTTGGAGTTCATTGGCGCCAGCGTCGTCTCAGGGTCCATGGGATCGCCCATTTTAACGGATGAGAACGCCGCCTTCAAAGACTCCAGGAATTCATCATAGTGGTTCGCCGTGACGATGAACCGCTTGGATGAGGTGCAGACTTGCCCGGCGTTGTATAACCGTGCCCGTGGTGCAATGGCCTTCACGTCAGCCATGTTGGCGTCGTGCGCGACGATAAAAGCATCGACCCCACCTAATTCCATCGTGTTCTTCTTGAGGTACTTGCCGGCCACTTCGGCAACGGCAGTGCCGCCTCGTTCGGAACCGGTCAAAGCGACCCCTTGAATTCGCTTGTCCGCAACCACGTCAGAAACTTGATCGTAGGACAGGAAGAGGTTGGTTAAGGCCCCTTCTGGCGCGCCAGCTCGGCGAACAGCATCCTCAAAAGCCAAGGCTGAGGCTGGTGTAATCGCAGCGTGCTTGTAAACGATGGGATCACCGGCCGCAAAGTTTGGCGCAAAGATCCGCATCATTTGATAGTAAGGGAAGTTCCAGGGTTCAACGGCTAATAAGACACCGAGAGGATGGTTTTCCAGTTGGGCTTCACCCGCAATCGACTCGATCTTCCGTGGTGCCAAGAACTCGCCAGCGTGGTCGGCATAGTAATCGGCAATCATAGCACAGAGAATCACTTCACCCTTGGCTTCGGTGTAGAGCTTCCCCATTTCAGTCGTCAAGACTTTGGCAAGACTATCCGTTTCGTCCCGGAAGATTTGGGCCAGCTTGTGCAAAACTGGGGTCCGCGTGAACACGGGGTCATTCCGCCACTCTTTGTATAACTTTTGTGCTTTGGCTAAACTTTCTTCAACATATTCTGGTGTTGCGTTTTCATAAGTTTTAACAACTTCATTGGTATAGGGATTGGTAGTTTGGTAGGCCATTCTAATTTCCTCCTTATGGGGTCATCCTGAATTCACAATGTAACCCCTTACGAGAGTTACTATACCTTTTAAAATAGCGCAATACCAGTGCTTTGTTTGTGACGTTTTAAGCAAATTATTAGTGAAACGGGCAAGCTAAACCGCTTTCAACCGGTTGCATTTTTCGTAATTGGTCTAGTAAGTTTTTATCTATTTTGGCCCGCAACCAATCGTTTGATTTGACAATTAGTCGGTAAATTTTTCGCAAAAAAAGAGTCACTGGCTGACAGTGACCCGCGGTGACGCTTATATAGGCGTTAACTCAACTTCCAACGATCCAAAATCCCGTTGAACAGTCGGTTAGCCGTCGTAATTTGGTCCAAAACCGTTCGCGGACTTGCCGTGAAGTTATCATTGGCCCATTTGTTAATGATGCCTAACGCTCCGGCAGCGATAAATTCCGCTGAAGTGTCAATGACATCTTCTTTTAAGTAACGGTACTCAGGCATTGCGTGGAGCAAAATTGACAGTCGTGACGCCACAAATTCATTCGTGGATTGCCGCCAAACACCATCGTCATACGGATAAGCGTTCAGGAAAATCTTTGAATGGTCTGCGATCCGTTCCAGTAATTGAATTACTGCTGGTCGCCAGTTCTCTAAGGTCAACGTCATTGGTTGTTCGCGACGTGGCGCTTCCACAATGAAGTGCTCGTAGACAAACGCTAATAACTCGTACTTGTCTGCGAAATAATAGTAAAACGTCTTCCGGTGAACTTCCGCCTCGTCCGCAATTTCACGGACCGTAATCTTATCGAACGTGTTGTGGTTCAACAACGAAGCCAAGGCCTCCGCAATGAGCTCCTTAGTTTCCGATGCAGCCATCGTGATACCTCCAATCATTTACACACCATTTAAGTTTAAGTATTAATCGTCGCTGATTTATCCCCCCGGCAGTCAGTAACTTTAACTAACGTCCTAAGCTGATTAAAATTATACGCGTTCTTCGGTGAGAAGAAACCCCTTTCGCGTAATTTTATCAACCGATTATGTCTATTAATAATCGTACTCTTCAGTATTTGAACACGATTGATTATAGCATAACTAGGGGCCTATTGTGCGATAGATTTGCGCGCAATAGGTAATAATTCCGTAGATTTCGGGAAAAATAATCAGTTTTCTTCGAAATTCACC
Organism: Levilactobacillus sp. FUA 3915; assembly: GCF_044053135.1. NCBI lineage: Bacteria > Bacillati > Bacillota > Bacilli > Lactobacillales > Lactobacillaceae > Levilactobacillus > Levilactobacillus sp. FUA 3915. The sequence continues at coordinate 699,540 of NZ_CP168704.1, forward strand.
TTAATTTCGTTTGATTTTAACGACCCTTCTAGCCGAAGCAAGGTCTGTTTCCGTGGCAAGCCACCAGCGTATCCGGTCAAATCACCGTCACCCGCAACGACCCGATGACACGGAACAACCAGACTAATGGGATTGTGCCCTACAGCGCCGCCAATCGCCTGGGCGCCAACGAAATGGCCCAGCTGCTCGCCCACGTCGGCAGCTAGTTCACCGTACGTGCGCACCTGCCCATAGGGAATCCGTTGGAGCTGTTGCCAGACAGCTTGACGGAAGGGCGTCCCTTGCGGCCGAACCGGGAAATTAACGGTTGGCTGTTTCCCAGCAAAATAAGCCGTCAGCCACGTCTCAACTTTCGCAAAGATAGGACGTTCCGCAACTAAAGTCAGTTTAGGTAATGTACTCCCATAATACTTTTGGTCCGTAAACCATAGCCCGGTTAAGGACAGGCCATCCGACATCACCGTAACCGGTCCCAAGGGCGTCTCCAAGCGTTTTTGTAGCATTGTCATTCCCCTTTTTGTTTTAATTTTACCATTAAAAAAGCGCGTCGGCTAACTTGCCCACTCGTCTAGGCCAATCTGTTACCAATTTGTCACATTTCTCCTGAGGATTGACGAATAATGTCGTCTGCGGCTGCCAGGAGCTCCGCCTGCTGTGGGGTCGGTTCCAGCCTAAGAAGCGGGCTTCCACCTCGACTTTGAGCCACAAAGCCCGCGTCTCAAAGCTCGCCCCGCGCTGTAGGCCGGGAAAGAACCCCGACCAACACCGCCGACACAGCTGGCTCCGTCCTGGCCTCCTCCGGCTAAAATTATCCGTCCATGCCATCAGAGACTGAGACAAAGGCGTCCTCTGTCCACTTGTATCAACTCACATCAACATCCGACATAGCAAAAAGGTGCAGACATCGTCTGATTGCCAGACAATGCCTACACCTCTAATAAGCTATTTAATTCACACGCAAATCGTTACTGGTCTCATTCACATCAGCCGTGGGAGTTGTCTTAGCGGTTTACCGCTTAGACAACTGGTATCTTTGAGACGCGCTTTTCGGCTCAAAGTAAGCCGGAAGACCGCTCTATGGCTTCCGGCGTCCGCCCACAACGTCACGGCCTATTTTCACTGCCCGGTAAGGCGGCCGACAACGACCATGTACCCGTTTAGTGGTAAAGGTCGAACCGACCCTTGGCTAAGGTGGTGCTCAAGTGGGCGCTTTCCATCAAGGAACGGTCGGTAATGATCTTCTTCATAGCTGAGGCAATGTAGCCGTGAATCTTCTTGTTGCTGCTGAAGATTTCACCGATACCATCGCGGTCGCTCAATGACGCAACGGTCCCGCTAGACTTATAAACGAATGGCCGCGTCTCATGACCCCGCAACGCCAAGCCAATGTTCTTGGCCGCGTGCGAGCCACAAGCCAAGGCAATTTGTGCCGTCGTTGGGTATGGCCGGTTGCTTTCTGGATCCATCACCGCGGAGACATCCCCGATAATGTAAACTTCGGGATGGCCGTCCAAAGTCAAATCATCCTTCACCACGACCCGGTTCCGCCGTTGGTCAAAACCAGAGTCGGCAATGACTTGCGACCCACTGACCCCCACGGTCCAAACGATCGTGTTGGCAGCGACTTCGTGTGGCGTTTCGTCGTCCGTATTCTTATCCTGGTAAACCACCGCTCCCGGCTTGATTTCGGTAATGGCGGCGCCCAGTTTCATTTCAATATTGTGCTTGTCCATGAAGGCCAGCGCGTAGTCAGCCAGAGACTTGTCAAACATTGGCAAAATGCTCTTGCCCATTTCTAAACAAGTCACCTTAAAGGCTGGCGTATTGTAGCGCGTCTGAAGTTTTGGCAACGACTGGCTCAGTTCACCCAGCAATTCAATTCCGGTAAACCCGGCCCCACAAACGGCGATGGATAAGTCGTTCGGGTCCTGCGTTTCGGCATAATGCTTGGCCTTGGCCTCAATGTGTTGGTAAACAGCTTCAGACGTTTCCAGGTCATCCATGGGCAAGGCATTTTCTGCGGCGCCCTTTAACCCGAACGTTTCGGACTGGAAGCCTAACGCTAAGACCAGGTAATCGTAGGTCAAAGGTTCGTGCTCCGTCAACGTGACCTGCTTCTGGTCGATATCGACGTTGGTGACCGTGTCGCAAATAAATTCGACCCGGCTGCCAATCACATCGTTGATCTCGTAAGTAATCCGGTCAGGCGCAATGGTCCCAGCCGCAACCTCATGTAAATTGGTTTTCTCGGTATGAGTCCCCGTCTTATCCACTAAAACAATCTTGTCTTCACTGGGAACCTCACGTTGTAAGAACTTGATGGCCCGCATACCGGCGTACCCGCCACCTAGAACTAAAATCGTTGCCATAATTAAACGACCCCTTTTCTATTTAAATAAGTTCTCCCTAAGTACAGTCAGTTAACAATGTTCAGGCCAACTAAAACGGTTACATTTTAGTTAACACTCACTGCTCCCCCCATTTGGAACCAGCAGGTGACCTAACTCGTCAGGGATATTTGTCTCTATTATACGGCTTATCAGGTGAAAAACCAGCTCGGAACTATCGTAATCTATTTCACAAATCAACCGTGCACAATTGAATCGTTGCGAGACCAGTCTTCACGGGTAATTATCCCGTAAAAATCGTCAAAACATTTGGGTTATTTTTCCCATTTCTGCCAAGGATGTCACCCTTTGCCAACGCGATTCTGAGTCACAATAGCTGAAATTAGCCCCCAAAACCGTTACAGTGGAAGTTAGTAAATTAACCTGCGTATAGGAGGAATTTTCATGACAACCTTAATTATTGGTGCTCACGGCCAAGTTGGCCAGCACATTGTTCAGCAGCTCGCCGCAACCGGTGAAACCGTCTACGGGGCCATCCGGAACGCGGAACAGGCTGAAACTATCACCAAGCTGGGCGGCCAAGCCCGCATGTTTGACCTGATGGGGACGGCAGATGCCATGGTACCCGCCATGAACGGGGTCGACACCGTCGTCTTCTCCGCTGGTTCTGGTGGCAGTACCGGGGACGATATGACCCTGAATATTGATTTAGATGGGGCCATCAAGTCGATGATTGCAACAGAAAAGGCCGGTATCAAGCGGTTCATCATCGTGAGTGCCCTGGGTACCGACGACCGTAGCTTCTGGGAAAAGTCTGGGATTCGTCCCTACTACGTGGCTAAATACTACGCTGACCAGTGGCTCCAGAACCGCACTAACCTGGACTACACGATTGTCCGTCCCGGCATTCTAACGAACGACGACCCAACGGGCAAGATTTCCGTGGATCCCGCTAACGCCGATTCTTCTAAGATTACGCGTAGCGACGTGGCAGCAGCCGTTGTGGCCGTCGTTAAGCATCCCCAATCCAAGCAGATTATTTCTATTGTTAATGGTGATGTGGCTGTTGCTGACGCGATTAAGTAAGATTTTTATGCCACCATTAAATTAGATTTTTTCAAAAAGTAGTAGATAACCCTTGGGTACAACGAGGACTATCTACTACTTTTTTGAACGGTGCCAATTCACCTAATCAATTGAAATCGTCAATTGTTTGTTTAGCGCAAGTGCTAGCCTAGTCAACATTTCGACACTTGTGTTATCTCCTCGCTCAATTCGGGCAATCGTGGATTGTGGAACCGAAGCCTTTTCTGCCAGCCCTCGCTGAGTTAGCCCCGCCTTTTCGCGCGCCTGCATCAGGGCAACGGCAACCTCTAATTTCACACAGCTTTGTTCAAATCCAATCTTGAATTCAGAATCTGCCATTTGTGCCTGCAATAGGTCTTGAAACTTAACGGTCTGCATATCTGATATCCCCCTTCATTTAAGTCTCTAAGCAGGAACCACTTCTTGTGTCCGATTCTACCCGTTCGCAACCAAAAAATCAGCAACGGTCCCGCCGCTGCTGGTCTTTTTGGCTAACTTTAAGCTGCTGCCGGTATGCTTACTTCAGCTGACTATCTGTGTGTTGCCGGTCGAGGTTGAGCGCACTGGCGTCAACGGCCGTCTGAACCTGATTTGAAATTTGCTTGGTCGTCGTGGGCTTGTGCAACTTAATCTTCACCACCTGGACCGTCGTATCAGGCTGCGGGTTAAACTGAATCGTCGTCCGTTCAATGCGAGGAGCGGTCGCCGTGGCTGTCGCGGTCGTCGCAGCGGAAGCCCCAGCAGACGTTCCCAACAGCGTTGCCACCGTCATCGCCCCCAACATTACTTTCGTCATCATTGCTTTTACTTTAGTCATTACAACCACTCCTCCATTGATTTTCGTTCGTTGTTAAGCATGTATTAGTTATACCATGCGTTTACCCGCTAAATCTTGAAGGCACGCTAAGGTTAATCTGTGAATTTCTTAGGTTCCGGTTATTTTCAATTGATCATCTGTTTAAGCACAAACAGACTTGGGACAAAAACTAGCAAGTCCGGTTTTGTTGGTTAAATCCCTGTAAGCCGTGAGGATGGCGTAAACAAGCACGCAATTTAACCAGCAATAAATGCGTTTACATGCTACACTAATCGTAACTCACTGCGCTATTGAAGGAGCCCACTACAAAATGAAAAATACAATTCTACTCGTTGAAGACGAAGAGGGTCTGGCCAGTTATGTGGCTAAGGAACTCACCTTTGAAGATTTTAACGTCCTGACCGCCGCCGATGGCGAAGCCGCCTGGGAGACCTACCAACAGGAAAAAGATAACCTGTTGCTGGTCCTGCTAGACTGGATGCTACCCAAGATGGACGGCATGGAAGTCCTGCGGCGGATTCGCAAGCACGATGACTTACCCGTCATTATGATGACCGCCCGCGATTACCTGGGCGACAAGGTCACTGGCCTGGACAACGGGGCCGACGACTACATCACGAAACCCTTTGAAATTGAAGAACTCCTCGCCCGCATCCGGGTCATCCAACGCCGCACGGCCCATCAAAGCGGCTTGGATCAAACCTATACACTGGGCGACCTGACGCTGGTCACCAAGACCCGCCAAGTCGACCGGGCCGGTGAGACCATTCAGCTGACCCAACGCGAATACGATTTACTCCTCTTTCTCCTGCAACATCCCGGCCAAGTCTTCACCCGTGACGAACTGCTCGACAACGTCTGGGGCGTGGACTTTCTCGGTCAACAGAACGTGGTCGACGTTTATATCGGCTACCTCCGGAACAAAATTGACGTTGCTGGTGCCCCCCATTTGTTCCACACGATTCGGGGCGTCGGCTACAGCTTGAAGGAAGATGACGCCGATGAGCACTAAACGCGCCCCCCGAACCTACACAGATATCATTCGTCACTCGGTCACCAGTCTGTTGCTGACCATTGGCCTCATTATCGTGCTCACCGTCAGCATCACGCTAACGGTCGACCAACTCTTTCGGGCTCAGGATCAGGCGGAAAAACTCAGCACCAGCCTGCAAACCACACAAGTCAGTAATTTTAAAGACTGGCTCGCGGTCAATCAGGGGAGTGGTCTGAACTCCCACAACACGTTTGTCCTGATTAAACAATCGGATGGCACGACCACCTCGCTCTTGCCGCACACGAGTCAGCTTGCCAGCGCCAGCACAGTCTCTGTCCCGTTCACCCACTTGGTCTACATTAAAAAAAGCGGGCTGTACTTCTCGGAAACGCTACGAACCGGCACGCGAACTTACTATCTTTATATTGGCATGCACGTCCTGGTTGGAAATTTACACGTCCTCATCGCCGTTCTAATCATCGCCATCGGCCTGAGTCTCCTGATTGGCCTGCTTTACGTGCGGCGACTAGCCAAGAGTTTAAGCGCCCCGACGCTGGCCCTAGCAAATGCGGCCCAACAAGCCGCGGCGAACCCGGAAAACACTCAGGCCGAGCTGCCACAACCCGAGGAACCCGTGGAAGTTGCGCAATTAGCGCGCGACTTTAACCAATTGCTGGCCGCCCAGAACGGCCGCCTGGAACGCGAGCGCCAATTTATTTCCGACGCCTCCCATGAATTACGGACCCCCATCGCCACGATTCGCGGCAATCTGAAATTAATCGAACGCCGCGGCGAACAGCATCCAGAGGTCATCCCCGAGTCCCTCGGCTTTATCGACCAGGAATCCCTGCGGATGCAACACTTAATTGAAAACTTACTCCACCTGTCCCGTGCCGACCGCGCCGACGTCAGCCTGCAACCGCTAAATTTGCGTGAACTGGCTCAGGCCGTGGTTGCCCATTACCAACCACTGGTCAGTCAACCCGTGACCTTTGAGAGTCCCGATACCCCCGTCATGGCGCTTGCCGACACGGACATGCTTCACCAAATTTTGACGGCATTGCTAGATAACGCGCATAAATATTCACCTGAAGAGCAACCCATCAACGTGACCGTCGCTCAAACCAAGGACGCCGTCACGCTGACCGTGGCTGACCACGGTGCCGGCATTCCAGCGGCGGACCGCGAACACATTTTTGAACGCTTCTACCGCGTTGACGCCTCCCGTTCCACTAAAATCGAGGGCAGTGGGCTCGGCCTATCCATCGTTTCCCGGCTAGTGCAACTCAACGAGGGCCACATTGCCGTGACGGATAATGACCCCCACGGTGCTCGTTTCACCGTCACCCTTCAGCCAGCACCCCCAAAGAAAAACTAAGAAATTCTCAGACAATCCTTAATCAAACTTGGTGGTTGCCGTAACCTTTGCTTGGTATACTGATTTCAACAAGTGAAAGGAAGCGTTCATATGCTGATTGATGACAACCCGCAAATTAAAACCATTACGCCCGCGCAGATTACGAAGGTGTTCTACCCATTCGTGATTGCTAAAACGGAAGCTGGAAGTTATGTCAACATTAACTTAAGCGACCAAGAGCGTCAGGACCCGCTGTTCTGGGAATCCATTACTAACATCGCCAAGGCCAAGCTTTGGGTGCCGGTTGGCGAGCGGTTCCACCAGCTGCTGTCGTATGACTGGACTTACGCCGCCGAGTAAACAACGGTGGTTTTGCCCCGTGCCTCCAGGCTGGTGAAAATAGATCGGAACGCGGTGGGCGGCCGGCTGAAGCCAAAAAGCGGTCTTCAACCTTACTTTGAGCCTCAAGCGCGAGTCTCAAAGATACCAATTTCCTAAGTGTCACCAAAAGCGTGCCACTAAGGAAGTTCCCACGGCTGAGTCTATTTTCACCAACCTTGCGGCTTACACGGTGTTAACCACCGTTGCCAACTGTGTTCCAGTTAAAAACTAAATATGCTAACTTAGCCTCAACTGCCATTTCGGCAGTTGAGGCTTTTCTGTGTTCCAGAAAATTTCACCCATGCCATTGGGAACACAAAAAGACGGCCTCACAGCCGCCTAAAACTTTGATTATTTACTTGTCTACCTAATGACATTCGGCCTCTTTTCGTGTTGAGCAGGAGTAGAAAAAAGATTATACTTTATCTTAAGAAAACCTTAAGGAGAGAATTTCATGAAGAAAAAAATATTTTCCATGATGGCAGTCGCGCTACTTTCAGTCGCAGGAGCCTCGGCACTGACTGGGGCTACACCAGCAAACGCCTCTATCGGTCATACTACTCCCGCAAAAATGCGTGGGACTTGGTATAGCTATGATACTTACTCCAAAAAATTCACAAAGATAAAGATCACCAAGCACACTTTCACCTACGCTGGCCAAAAAATCAAAAAATTGGAAGTCCAAAAATTTAAGGTTGGCGGAAAGATGGCTTACAACTTTAAACAGCGTAAAAGCACTTCTGCCTCATCTTTTTACCAGCTGGGAAAAGCAAAGGTTAAAGGGAAGTACAAAAAGTGTCTGGTCGCAGACAGTAGCCGGGACTCAGTCTTTTTCAAAAGTAAAGTAAAGCACTTCTCTTCTCTAAAATACTAAGAATTGACGGTTGAAAGTAAGCATCTAACAGCCGACCGTATCGATATACAGGCTCAAAAAACATACTAAAATTAGCTCTGCAAGGTCTCCCAAATCGGCTTTACAGAGTTAATTTTAGTATGTTTACCGTGAATTTACCGCCAATCATAGACGGTCAGTTATTTGGTGCTTACAAAAAGACGGCCTCACAGCCGCCTTCTAATCAATTCAATTCTTTTTTCTACAATCGGGAAGAGTTCTTCAAAATTTCAGCTTTCTTGCGTAGGTCACCCCGCGTTTGATCCGCTAAAATCTTGGTTGGCTGGGCTAAATACCCATCGATGATGCCACCGAAACCCGCGAGCCAGAAACTGATGAACCCCCAGATGTTTGCCGACCATTCTTGCTTAAAGGCTAGCGTGAACGCCGCAATAATTGCGAATAAACCTAAATTAATCAACGCCGTCACGCCTTGGCGCCCTAACCGATTAAAGTAAGGATACTGCCACGTTAAGAGCGCATCCACAATCAAGAATCCTAAAATAACGCCTAATGCAATCCGAACGCCGTGGAAGTTATCAACCGCTGTCGTTAAGCTCAGAAACACCATTAGGGTCATCAGAAACCAGAAGGAATGAAATGCATATCGCCAATCGAATTTCATGCCAATCGCCTCACTTTCCGCAGCCAGCTTGGGCTTTATTGGAAGTGAATTGTAGCACCTGGTAGCTTAAATAAACATAACGCCACCTCCCATAGTTAGGAAAGTAGCGCTACCAACGTGAGTCTCTAGCGACCGTTAATTTTTCGTAAAGGCACTAGATTCTATTCTTTTTAAATGCAACCACCATACTGAGGAATGCCCCTGTTCCACCAATCACCAGAATCAGCAAGGCCAGCTGTGATCCGGCAGCCGTTTTAACCGCCGTGCTACCAACGTTTCCAGCCTGACTGGCCGCAATCACGGCCGAAACAATCGCCGTTCCCATCGCCCCAGCAAATTGTTGCATTGCATTCATTAAGGCGTTCCCGTCTGCCTTCAGCTCAGCCGGCAACTGTTTCAAACCGTCCGTCATAATGTTCCCAAAGGCCGATCCGATGCCGACCATGTAGCCCACGTAGAGACCAAGAATAGCCCAAGCAGATAATCCACGAGCCGTTCCAGTCATCACCACTAACATGATGACGACTAATCCCAAGCCCAGTAGGATTGGCCGCTTAGCCCCGAACCGGTCCAAAATGTTTCCCCCAATTGGCGAAAACGCCGCCCCAATCACGGCCCCTGGCAAGACCACTAACCCAGCCACAAAGGCGGATTGTTGGTCGACCAACTGGAGGTAATTTGGCAGGACGAAGGAGAGTCCCAGCGCCGTAATCTGAACCAGGAAAAACGCCAATAAATGCCAAGCAAACGCCGGATTAGTCACTGCCTGAAGATGGATCAACGGGTGCGCACTGTGGCGCGTCCGTTGGACAAAGTAGACCAATCCTAAAATTCCTAACAGAAGGGCACCACCAACGGACCAACTCAAGAATGGCTGGTCACTCAGCGAACTGAACCCAAAAATCAAGCCGCCAAACGTCACGATAACGCCCAACATACTCAGAAAATCAAAGCGTTCCGGTTGCGTGGTGGACACTTGCTTAATGGTCTTGATTCCGACGAAAAATGAGACAATCAGGAACGGCAAAAGAATCCAGAAAATGTACCGCCAGTCCAGACTGGTGACTAGGATACCGCCATACGTGGGGCCAATCGCTGGTCCGATTGCGGTGACCAGCGTTCCCACCCCAGTCATCATGCCGATGCGACTGAGCGGCACCTGTTCCAAGATGATATTAAACATCAACGGTAAGGCAATCCCCGTGCCAAACCCTTGAATGGCCCGACCCAGTAACAGCCAGGTAAAGCTCCCCGCGCAGGCATCGATGACGAGTCCCGTAATAAAGAGCAGATTGGCCACAATAAATAACTGTTTCAACTTGAAGCGGCGTTTCAAATACGATGAGATTGGCACGATGCAGGCCACGATTAAGAGGTACAGGGTAGTCATCCACTGCACCGTTCCAGTGGTCACGTTAAACTGTTTCATTAACGTGGGGAACGTAATGTTCATCGCTGTCTCAACGATAACCCCACTCAAAGACATCAGGCCGGTCGCCAGGACCGCACCAACGACCCGTGGGTCAATTTTTTCTTTACTCATAATCTACTCCTTCGTTGTTTGCCAGTGGCTCACATTCGCTAACGCACGCCGGAACGCCACGGCTTCGGCGGGCGTCAGGTCAGCCACCATCTTGGCATCTTGTTGTTCCAAGTGTTCATGAACAATCGGTACCAGTCGCTGGCCCTTCGCGGTTAATTGTAGTTGCCGCTTGCGACTGTCACTGGCCGCCACGACGCGCGTCACCAAGTCCCGTTCCACCATGCGTTTCACTAATAAGGACGCCGTGGACCGTTGCACATGAAATTCACGTTCCAGATCAACTTGGAACACATCAGATGTCTGTTCCCGGCTTAAGAAATCAATCACAGATAATTGCATTCCTGTTACGCCATAAGACCGCGCAAAGTCGTTCATTTCAAGATTCATCTGGTGCTCGGCATCACGCAGCCAAGCGCCTAATCGTCGTTCGGGCACGAGTCATCACTCCTTTTGTTAGTCAGCTAACAATTTTAACGGGTTATTTCAACAATTTCAAGGGTAAATTTGGCTGGAACGCGATTTTCTTCAATAATTAACCCCACAGAAAAAGGCCTGGAATAAACTTCCAAGCCCAAATTACTGTATATTTATACGCTTACGTTGACTACTCAACTGACAGTCGGCCAACTAATATCAATTTGTCGCTCATAAGTGAGGTAAACCTGCGTCAACCGTAGGACTGGAGAAAATAAACCGATTGTGTTAGTGACCAGAGGCGAGCCAAGGTGACCAGCTGTGTCGGTGGCCTTGGCTGAGGTTCTTTCTCAGCCTAGCCCACGGGGCAACCTTTGAGACCGCTCCTCAGGCTCAAAGTTGAGGTGGAAGCCCGCCCTACAGGCTGGAACCGACCCCACAGCAGGGCACCTTGAGCTCGCCGGCGGGAACGGAAACAACCTGGCTTATTTTTTCCAGTCCGGAGGCGCAAACGCCGGGTTACCAGAAATGCCGGTGGCGGAGCATGAGCGCCACCACGCCCATGATGCCGACCATCATCAGCACCGTGAAAATCCAGGAAATGGCGTCGTTAGCAAATGGCAATTTCACGTTCATCCCATAAAATCCGGTGATGATTGTCGGAATGGTCAAGACCAACGACCAAATCGTTAAGAATTTCATCGTGTCGTTCAGGTTATTGTTCAGCACATTGTTAAATGTATTCGAGATCCGATCGACAACGTCCGCCTCAATCGCGGTCATTTCAGACGTTTGTCGGGCTTCAATAACGGCATCCATCAGATGTTCGTTGTTCTTGTCCGACAACTGTTTACCAAACGGGGTGCTGTTCAGGTTGACCACCATCATCGCATTGTTGCGGGTGGCACTAACGAAATAGGCCAGACTCTGTTGCAGGTTGGACAGCGCGATTAAATCCTTGTTGTCCGGTGCCTGATTCAATTGCTTATCCAGTCGATTTTGTTCCGCGTTAATTTTACGAATCGGTGGAATAAATTGGTCGAACAAAATGAACAGGCCAATTAACATGAACTCATTGGTGTCTGAAATTTGGTCCAACTTCATTCGCTCACTCAGGGTCTGATTTACCCATTGCGTGCGCTTCGTTGTGATGGAAAAAACTTGATTACCCTTCAATAAAAAAGTCACGGGCCGGGTGATATAGCGTTGGGAAACTTGGTCGACCACCACCGGCACGTGCAGGACAAATAATTGCGTATTCAAGTATTCGTCACGGTCATAGTGAGAGCGTTCGTTCACGTCGGTCACGTAGGTTAAAATTTCATCGGTCAGACCATACGTTACCTGCAACGATTCCTTGTCAGAATCGTCTTCGATCATGGCCATCACCCAGACGAGGTTCTGCTCCCCCGTCCCAATCTTTCGCTCAACAATCATGGGAATTCCTCTTCTCTGCCGTCGTTAACTTAAGTGTACCACGTCCCCTAACAAATTTTGTTAAAAATTGGCGAGACCGAAATAACCAAATGTTGTGAACGTTTTGGTTATCCGACTTTATTCGCACACATTCGGCTGAGTGGATAAGAAAAGGGATTAGTCGCGTTCGACTAATCCCTTCTATTAACATATTTTGGGGTTATTTTTCTGATTCTTCGACGTCTTCCTTGGCGGTCAGCGCACCCAACATCTTGGTCAATTGGCCCACAGTAAATTGGCTGCCACTGTCATCCAAATCGACTTGACTCATGGTATCGGCTGCCACCTTAAGTGCTTCGTGACAAGTAATTTCTAATTGCTCCCCACTAGCAGTTAAAGAAAGTGGCCGTACCCGGCGGTCTGAACTTTGATAACTTTGCACGACATAGCCGCGCCGAATCAATTGCGAAATTCCGCGAGAAACAGCGTCCCGAGAAATGCCGCGACTATCGGCAACCGTTGCCGACGTCAGCTTCCCTGGATTCTCTAAAATATGGTGCAGAATCGCATATTGATCCACTGAAATCCCCATGGTTCGTTGGAATCGGGTTGCTGCTTTCTCTAGTTCTCGCTTCAGCTCCATGAAAGATTCAAAGAAACTCTCCGCATGAACGACCTTACTCTTCATAGTATTATCATATCCTTATCTTCACTTTGCTAACCCGTGATATAGTTAACACAACTAGCAATACGCAAAATGGTTGACCCCATAGAAATATCTATATATTTAATAATAAAGAACAAGCTACCGAATTGCAAGCATTCGACCACAATTTATTAAAAAAGTTTACGGTATAAAAAAGGAACCGAAGATTCGTTTTTCGGCTCCCGCCATTTCATTCTAGTTTCCGCAAATGATACAGTCGGGCTTCCCACGGTTGAATCTGTGGGTCGTCGGAGTCTGCATCGACTTCCGTATTCGTAAAAATTAACTCGCTGGTATTTAAATCAAATTCTTGCGTGGTCGCAACCTGATTGCTCATGTTCACCACGACCAGCCAGTTGTCTCCGTTTAGCGTTCGGCGGTAAACAAACAGTTGGTCATCCCGCGTATCAATCAACTCATACCGCCCCCGTTCCAAGGCTGGAACGGATTTTTTCAGGCGAATGAGTTGCTGGTAAAACGTTAAGACGGAGTGCGGATCGTGACTTTCACGTTCCACGTTTATCTGCTCTGTTTCAGGCGTCATATCGATCCAGGGCTGCTGGTCCGAGAAGCCGCCAAACTGCTGATGGGTCCACGGCATCGGTGTCCGGGCATTGTCGCGACTCTTCATGGCTAATTGACCAAGAACCTGCGACTCCGGCACACCAGCTGCCCGCTGTTGCTGGTAATACAGCCGGCTATCTAGGTCGCGGTACTCGCTGATTTGGGTGAAATTGGCGTTCGGTAACCCCAATTCCTGCCCTTGATAGACAAACGGCGTCCCCTTCATCAGCAGGTACCACAGCCCCAAGGCCTTCGCGGAACGCCGGCGATAGTCGCTGGCGTTCCCGTAATACGAAACGGCACGAGGCAAATCATGATTTTCAATGAACAAGGCGTTCCAGCCGACCTTTTCTAAGCCCAGTTGCCATTTCGAAAGCGTGGCCCGCAACGCGGCAACCGGCAGTTTAGGTTCGGCTCTTTCCCAAAAATGTACGTGGTCAAATTCCAAAAGGAGGTTAAAGAATCCCCGTTCCGGGTCCAGCCAACGCTGGGCAGTCTGTTGGTCAATGGTCCCCGCTTCGCCAATCACAAAGAGCTGATTCCGTTGCAGAACGGGCTTCAAATCAGCCAGAAACGCATCCGTTCCAGTCACGTCCTGGTAGTAATCCGTCCGCGGATGGGCAACGTTCGCAAAGTCCTGACGCTTCTTGAGGTGGGTCACGCCATCGAGGCGGAAGCCATCCACCCCACGGTCAGCCCACCACTGAATCGTCTCGGCCATCGCCTGACGAACGGCTGGGTTTTCCCAGTTCAGATCCGGTTGGGCTTCCGCAAAGGTGTGTAGGTAGGCTGAATCCAGCTCTGGCACATAGGTCCACGCCGACCCGCCAAAGATGGATTCCCAATTATTGGGCACTTGATCCACTGTGGCCGACCGCCAAACATAGTAATCGTGGTAGGGACTGGTGGCATCAGCCAGTGCCGCTTGGAACCACGGATGTTGATCGGACGTATGGTTCAACGCCAAGTCGATAACCACCTTAATATCGGCTGCGTGGAACGCCGCAACCAACTGCATAAAGTCGTCAAGGGTCCCGTATTGCGGGTCCACGTTGCGATAATCGATCACGTCATACCCACTGTCCACTTGACTGGAGGGGTAAAAGGCCGACAACCAAACGAAGTCGATGCCGAGGGATTGTAAGTAAGAGATTTTCGCTTGGATGCCGGGCAAGTCGCCCACACCGTCATGGTTCGTATCAAAGAAACTCTTCGGGTAAATCTCATACCCGACCGCGTGTTGCCACCACTGTGCGTCAGCCATTGCTGTCTTCCTTTCGTTGCTAAACTGCAACCGGTTGTAATTGTTGTATTCCGGGGATTGTATTCGCCTCCAATTGTAACAATAATTATCTAATTTGTCGGCTGATTTAGCAAACTTTATGCTCAGTCGTTAATTTTTGCGGGTTGAACATTTGTTAACGCCTCCGGGCGGGTGAAAATGAGCGCCGACTGTCGTTCCCGCCGGCGAACTCAAAGTGCCCTGCTAGGGGGCCGGTTCCAGCCGAGTAGCGGGCTTCCACCTCGACTTTAAGCCCCAAAACCGGTCTTGAAGATCGTCCCGTGGACTAGGCTGAGTGAACCCCTCAGCCAAGACCACCGACACAGCTGGGCACTTTGGTCCGCCTCTGGTCACTAACACAGTCGCTTCATTTTCACCCACCCTGCGGTTTACACGAGTTCAGCCCACTCCTAAATGATTCCTGGTTATCTTTTTACTTACGTTTTTCAACGACCAATTTTTCTGCATATTTATGCAGTGTACGTCCCCCCAAAAAATCCAAAAGCAGCTCCACCACCAGAATAGCTGATGGCGAAGCTGCTCGTGTGCTAATTAATTTTCAGGTTTAATCAATCTTCCGCTTAGGATTCAACAGGTTCATTGGATCGAACAGCGTCTTGATTTGGTGTTGTAATTGGTCCACTGTTTCGCCTAATTCTGGGTTGTTCCATTGATTCTTCATCATGCCCACGGCGTGTTCCCCGGAGATAGTGCCACCGAGTTCCAGCGTCTTCCAGAAGGTCTTCCGTAAGGCTTCGATGATGACTTCTGGGACTTCATCCTCATCTTCGGACCACGTGTAGGTTGGGTGCACGTTGCCATCACCAGCATGGCCGGCCGTGTAGATCTTAATGCCCAGCTCCTTACCCAGATCCTGCAGGAAGTCCATCATTGGTGCTAACTTAGACAGCGGCATCGCCATGTCTTCCATCAAATGGTTATTCCCGGAGAAGACGGCTGGCAACATGTCCTGCCGCAACTTTTCCAAGGCCTTTTGTTCGTCGGGGTCCGTGGTGACCTGAACGTTTTGGGCATCGTGCTTCGCTAGCAGGTCGTTCAAAACGCCCACGCTTTCGTCACTGCTCCCGTCCAACCGGAAAATCAGCATGGACCCGCTGTTGTCCGCGTAGTGTGTCCCTTCAAACCGGTCCAATGCCTTGACCGTGTTGCCATCCAGCGCTTCCAACATGGTTGGGTAAACGCCTGACATCCGAACCGCCGTGACGCCAGCTGCCAACGCGCTCATGTCCTTGAAGAAGGCCACGCCCATGACGGACTTGCCTAGCGGAATCGGCATTAATTTGACCGTAATTTCAAAGATAATCCCTAACGTCCCCTCGGACCCCACGAAGAGTTGCGTCAGGTCATAGCCAAACGCCTGCTTCAGCGTCCGGCCACCAAGCTTGACCACGCGGCCATCAGCCAACACGGCCTTCAAGCCCAAGACGTTGTCCTTGGTCGCACCGAAACGGACGGTACTCATCCCACCGGCGTTGGTCGACACGTTCCCACCAACGGATGAAAATGGCTTGGAACCAGGATCTGGCGCGTAGAACAAGCCTTGTTTCCGGGCAGCTTGGTCCAAGTCCCCGTTGACGACCCCGGGTTGAACAACGGCCACGGAATCTTCTTTACTAATTTCCAAAATTTGATTCATTTTCCGCATCGAAATAATAATGGCGCCATCGATACCGTCGGAACCAATCACGGTACTGCTAAAGGTGGTTTGGGGAACGACGGCAATATGAAATTTCCGTGCCGTCCGCAAAACACCTTGAATATCCTCGACACTGGCAGCCTCAACGAATGCCCGTGCCAAGCCGGTCTCACCGCCAGAAGCGTTGGGATTGAATGACTGTTTCTTTAACGTCTTCTCGTCCGTGTAGATCGTCCCATCCTTGACTTGGTCTTGGAGGTAGGTCGAAATTTCTTCATCAGAATAAGCACTAAAAACTGTCACACTGAAGACCTTCTTTACTAGAATTAATTTCGCGTGCCGGCTAGCCCCAACCGTCAATAACACTGAAAAAATGGCCACAAGGGCCACCAGCACGGGTTCATTATCAGTGATCATTCTAACACGTAATTAATAAAAGTACAGGTTTAATGACTTGAATTACCTAACAATCGTCAAATAACTAACGTGCTCCCTAAAAAAGATGCCGAAATCTACCCAAATGGCTAGACGTCGACATCCTATTTCGTGGAAAATTAATTCTCTACTTACTGAAACAAACTGGCTAGTTGCAAAGGCTCTTTAACATAGCCATTGCGCGACACCTCACCCAATTCATCCTCGCCTAAACTGACGACTAGTCAGCCTAGCCGAAAGCTGCCAGACCTGCCGACCTGTGTCGGTGGCGTTAGCTGACGTTCTTTGTCGGCTTACGCCACGGGCCGAGCTTTGAAACTCGTGGTCTTCGAGGTTCAAAGTCGAGCCTGAAGACCGCTCTTTGGCTTCAGGCGGGCCCCATAGGTCGGCAGGTCTGGCAGCTGTAGGCGGTTAGCGCTATCTATGCCGCCGCAGGTGCCGCACCGCGGTTCGCCTGTTTAGGCGAGCTGGGTGAATTGCTTGTTTTCGAGGCGATACTGGTGGTCGCATTGCGCCGCCACGTCTGGCTCATGCGTCACAATGATCACGCATTTCTGCCGGTCGTGGGCAATCTTTTGAAACTGCGCGATGACCTCTTTGGTGTTGTCCTCATCAAGGTTCCCGGTCGGTTCGTCGGCCACCACTAACTGGGCATCGCAAGCCATCGTCCGGGCAATCGCCACGCGTTGTTGTTGGCCTCCAGACAGGTGTTGGACGTTACGGGTCGCCAGGTCCTCGTTGATCCCTAGGTCATTTAGCGTCCGTAAGGCAAAATGTTTATCACCCGCATGTTCCGCCTCCGTAATCGCCATGGCCGTTAACAAATTGTTCAACGGGGACATGTAGGTAAACAGGTTGTAGGCTTGAAACACGATGGACACATCATGCCGCCGATAGGTCGTTAGGCCAATCTTTTTCAGTGATCGGTCATCCAGCAAAATATCGCCTGCTTTCGGCTTATCCAGGCCGGCAATCAATGACAGAAACGTTGTCTTCCCGGTCCCGGAATGGCCTAGAATCGCGTACGACTGGCCGACCTCAAACGTCAGATTAATATCTTGAAACAACGGTTCACTTTTATCCTGGTACCAATACCCCAGGCCTTCTGTTTTCAGCATGCGCGTTCCTCCTTAGGAAATTAAGACTTTCTTCGGCTCCAGTCGCAGGATGCCACCGGAGGCAATCATGATCGACAGGAACGTGATGGCTAACCCAAAGCCACCGAGTTCCGCCAGGTCTACCGCACTCACACTAATATCCAGGTCGGTATCGGCCGCCTTGGCGCTCGTGGTCGAGTTAGTTGAACCAGGACCCCCGGCACCGCCACGGGTACCACCAGGTTGACCGCTGCCCCCGGGTTGTCCGGTTGAACTGGTCGCGGTCGTCTGTGTGGTCGTGCTTTGCGAGACGAGTTGTGAGCCCAGTTGGTCACCGACAAATTTACCACCGGCCCCTGCAATCGCCACGGCGACGACAATGACCATCAACATCTCGGTAAAGAATTGCGCCATAATCTTCCAGCGTGCTTCCCCTAAAGAGAGTAGAACGCCAATTTCAAAACGACGTTCGCGAATCATCAAGATGACGATCAACGCCAGAATAATCGTGCCGGCAATGGCGACCAGCCACACAATTTTATTGGCAAAACTCTTCACGTTTGCCATTGAGGCCTTCACCGTTTGGTAACTGGCATCGTCCGTGCTCAGCGCGTACTTACTGGTATTGATCAGTTGTTTACCGGCCTTCTTCACGCTGCTGACCTTGGCGGGGTTACTGATGTTGAAAGTCACGGAATCCGCGGTGTTCGCGTACTTGCTGCCCTTAAAGGTGTTGGCCAGCGTGTACGAGGTGTACATCGTATTGGCCGGGTCGGCACTCATGGGGCTAGCACTGGTGCTGGTCGAACTAGCCTTGTAAATCCCGACAATCTTCAGCTTGACCTTAGCCTTATCACCCGCGGTCTCCTTGACGGTAATCGTGTCGCCAACGGTCAGGTCATTCTGGCTCGCCAGGTCCTTTTCGATGACCACGTTGTTGGTATTCTTGTCGGCGGCGGTGATGCCGCGACCTTTGGTGATTTTACTTTGACTGTTGCTAAACGCCGTCGTCAAACTCGTGGCCGTGACCCCATCGATCTGCGTGTCACCGGTGCTAGCACTGGATTTCATGCCCCCGGGACCACCGCTACTGCTGCCCATCCCCGTGCTGGTTGAAACCACGTCGTAGGATTTGGCATTGACGGTCGTACTGCTAGTCACGTTGGTGCTCTTAACGTTGCTGAGCTGAGAAATCTTGGTCGCATCGCTCAGCTTCACCGGCGTCAGCGTCATCTTCGGCCGACTGCTCTTGCTGGTGGAACTGCTACTGCTTTGCATCTTCTTAAACGCCGCCTGCCGGTTCGCCGACAACGTCACGGTCGCACCAACATCGGCCTTCGCTTGGTCGGTCGCCTTAACCGCGGCGCTTCGAATCAGCAAGCCCGCTAACACAAACATCAGGATGGCGGACGAGACCAGAATCAGTAAGACTGACCGGCCCTTCTTCGCCCACACATTTAACCAGGCCCGTTTGAAAAAGTTCATTAGGGTCGCCTCCATTTCTTATCATGCTTTCGAGTATGCCAAAGTCGGCTTTGTGGAAACTTAAATTCCGGCGTTTCCGGTTTTCATTTGCAAAACCGCGGGGACGCAAAAACGGCGGCACCCCTTGAGGCACCGCCGTTTCGTTAAACTTTCTGTCATGATACCTGTGTTAATAAAGCGTTAAGGCTCGAGCTCGTCCGGCGGTAACACATCCGGGTAGAGTGCCGAATATTCTTGATACCACTGAAACGTCGTGGTGGCCAGGACTTTCAGGACTGCGAAACCCGGCACCCCAAAAATAACGCCCAGTAGCCCAAACATTTTGCCCCCAGCCAACAGGACGAAGACAATCGTAATCGGGTGCATGGCGAGGCTGTTGCCCATGATCAGTGGCGACAGGACCTGTGTTTCCAGGACCCATTCGATCAGGTAAACGATGACCACG
This sequence comes from Levilactobacillus sp. FUA 3915, assembly GCF_044053135.1. NCBI lineage: Bacteria > Bacillati > Bacillota > Bacilli > Lactobacillales > Lactobacillaceae > Levilactobacillus > Levilactobacillus sp. FUA 3915. The sequence goes on from NZ_CP168704.1 coordinate 719,084, forward strand.
CCCAATAGCATGGACGGACTGGTCACGACCCCGATGATCAGGGCGGGCACCAGTGCGATGGCTGACCCGAAATACGGAATCAGGTTCAGTGGTCCGGCCAAGAAACCAATCAGTAGCGCGTAACGTAGGCCAATGATGGAATACCCAGTCGTGAAAATAATCATCACGCACAGCGCGACCAACAACTGCCCACGCACGTAGGAGCTGACTTTGACGTTCATCTGATCCAGCATAACGATGAATCGACTCCGGTACGCGGTTGGGACGACCTGACTGATGTAATGGGGAAAGCGTGACCCATCCTTCAACATGAAAAATAAAACCAGCGGCGCCGTGATAATCGTGATGACCCAGTCGCTCACGGTCGTCACCACGTTGCCCAGCGAACTCAATGTTCCGGTCAACAGGTTCAGCCCCCGTTTAGAAAAGTAGGTCGACACGCGTTCGTTGATATCCGCCAAATTACTGCTGGACACCCAGTGATGCTCCTGGTTCAGGTGATTAATGTTGTGGAGCACATCGTTAGTAAACTGAGGTAAGGCGCCAATGATACCGGTCGTCTGCTTGGTCAGAAACGGAATCAGGTTGAGGAAAATCAACACAATAATGCCCGCCGTCACGAGCATGGCCACGGCAATCGCCAGGCCGGTGCGCATGTGGAGTCGGCGTTCCATGAAATGGACGAACGGATCCAACACGTAAAACAGAATGCCTGCGACCACAATCGCTGGCATGGTAATCCCAATAAACTTCCAAACCGGCGTGAGAATCCAAGCGTTTTGCATGAGTTCATTGAGCACCAAGAGCAACAGAAAGATATTTAATAGCAGAATTGTAATGTGATTATTTAAAAATCGTTGGTAGAACCAGGAGAATCCCGATTCTGGTTGACGCAAATTTTTCAATGCGACCCCTCCCGTAAATGTGCATAGCTCTAGTTTAAGGCTCACGAACCCGGGTGACTAGCTCTTTTTACCGGAAAGCAAAAAATAATTTCCCTGGGTCTAGGCGCTTGCCGCCTCCGCTGGTCAGACCCACCCCCTATGGGGACCGCTGGCGGCCTAAGAATCGGTCCGCCAGCTCGACTTGAAACCTCGCTAAAGTTCGCGAGTTTCCAAGCTCGTCCCGTGCTGTAAGACCGGACAAAAACACCGGCCTAACACCACCGACACAAGGGGCGGGTCTGACCAGCTCCGGCTATCGCTAACCTAGCGGAAAATTATTTTCTTAGTAGCTTTCCAGTAAAAAGCTTATCACCAAGCTTCTAACTTAAAGATTGCCCCACAATAAAAATGGTAGCCATCACTAATTTAACGTCAGTGACAACTACCATTTATCACACATATGAATACCACAGACTAATTAACTATTAGTCACAGTCCAATCGCCCAACAGGCAACTCTCAGTTGCTAGTTACGCCAGTGTTAGCCGTGAGGGCAGCGAAAATGGGCTCAGCCGTGGGATTTTCTGAGGGTTCACCTCAAATGGTGGCTTTGAGACTCGCTCTATGAGGCTCAAAGCAAGTCTGGAGACCGCTCTATGGCTCCAGACGTCCTCCCCACCGCGTTCCGGCTCATTTTCGTTGTCCGGTAAGGCGCGGGAAAGGTCTATCTAATCACCAACCCTAGTTATCCGCGTTTTGGGCGACTTTGACGGTGGCGTCGGCGGTGGTGCCAGTGACGGCGTACACCTGCTTGCCATCCTGCCAAGTCACCTCATTGGCCTCGTCGTCATCGGTCTGACTGTAGACGGTCACGGCGCCCGTGTCTGCGCTGGTTGGCAAGCTGGATTTGGTAATTCGTCGGTTGACCTGCTTGGCAAATTGCGTTGGCGTCCCACTCTCATCGGCATTGCTGGTGACGGCCGTGACCGACCAATCGCCCTTGTTCCAGTGAACATAGGTATGGCCCATGGTACCTTGAACCACCGCCGTCGTCTGCTTGTTCAGTTTAACGGTCGTCCCCGTCGTGTTGCCACCCACGTAGTCGACTTGTTTCGCTGCCGTGTTGGGGCTCCCGTACGTCGTTTTCTTATAGGTCGCGGATTGGTTATCGCTGGCAGAATAGTCCACTTGATAATTCTGCTTCGTTCCGCTGGCGCTATTGGCCGTCAGCTTAGTGCCAGCCGCCGTTGCCGTGGTTGGCGCCGTCGTTTGACTCACGGAACTGACATCATTGGCGGCATGAATTTGTAAAGCCGTTCCTGACCCCAACGCTAGCAATGCGAGGGTTGCCGTGACGGTCGTGATTATTTTCGTCTTTCGTTGCATATCTATTCAACTTCTTTCACTAATTTTTGGTGACGTAAGCCGTTTGGGCCGTCACGTATTTGCCATTACTTAAGACCAAGTACCGTGAACCCGTCGACCGCTTCTTGATACCAGTGACCTTCAGCGTGGTTCCCTTCTTAACGGCAGTCGACCGGTTGGCCTTCTTAAAGGAAGACTTGGTGTATTCATAGACTTTCTTCTTCGTCTTCACGCTCGTGCTCGATCCCAGCGATTCATAGTAAGCGTGATCCGAATAGGCTGTGCTAGCAGACAAGTATCCCAGCTTTGTCTTGATGCGATACGACTTACCGCTTGGGGCCTTGACGACCTGACCAGCCACCGTGTCACCAGCGACGTAATAGCCGCCAGTTTTGGTTTTTAAACTCGAATCAGAATAAATATTCAGTTTGTGATTCAGCTTAAACGACCCATGTTGCCCAACCCAGTAACCCGTGGCATCCTGTGACAAGACCCATTTGCCCAGCGAATCAATGTAGAGTTCCTGCTTAGATTTGTCACTCGTCACACTCTTCACCTTAGAAATCGCATAGAATTTCTGCCGGTCTGAGGCCGCAATGGCCGTGCCATCAGCATACTTGGTCGCACCATTATGTAAGTAGATGTGTTGCCCCTTTTTATAACTACTGTAAGCATAATTCGTGGTCGTGGCGGTATTGGCCAGCGACGTCGCAATTCCATTAGTCCACCATGAAATTGGGTGCACGGACGTCACAGCCTTGCTGTTGTCGGTGTATTCACCCAACGCAGATAAATAATTATGGTCCGTGTACTGCCACAACGCGTAAGAAATTGTCGGCGTCGTGGAGTAGTTCGCAATCCATTGGGCGTCAAAATTTTGACGAGCGGTGTTGGCATAACTTGTGGCAAATGATTGGTAAGAATAGAAAACGAGTTTTTTATTGGTCAGCGCACTCATTTCCTCGTACCAGGCCTTAACGGCGGCGTTCGTGGTCCCGGACGTCACGTCATTTTCTTCAAAGTCTAAAACATAAAATTTCGCGTTTTTATTCGACCGGTTATAAAAATCCTTGGCCTCCTGCTTGGCACTCGCCGCGCTAGTGAACCTGGCGTAATCGTACTCGCCAAATGGAATCCCGTACTTCACGTAAAGCGCGGTGTTATTGGTGGCATACAGGTCTGTGTACGAGGACCCATACTGCCGCCGGTTGATGACAAAGGAGACCTGACTCTTCAAATTGGCAACTTGACTCGCCGTTAACTTTCCTTGCCATTCAGAAATATCTGGAATGGCTAAGGTGCTCGCTTGGGCAACGGTCTGGCCGCCCGCCACCGCGATACCGGCCAAGGCACTCGCCGCAACGATGGCTTGTGTCAGCCGCTTGGCCCATTGATGTTTGCTCGACATATTGTTGACACTTCCCTATCTAAAAAATGATTTTCTGTTCGCACAATGTGAGTCCCTTTTGGCGTTGCGCCACCTCCTCGTTTCACAGTCCTTTTCCACAATAACCGATTAAAGTGTGCATGCCATAACAAGGTGATTGCAGTTCAGTTACCATATTTTACGATTATATTTATTACAGGAAGGCCGCTAAATCAACGATAGTCGTGATAATCCGGACAGATAACGGTTCGTTCCTTGCCCCGATAAAATGCAGAATTCCCCCATTTTGTGTAGCGCTATTCAACTACCAGGCGGGCGGACCACGAGATAAAAACAATTTTGTTGATTAAAGCAAGCATTGTTCCGTTATTAATGAAATTATATTTGTTAACTGTCCTTTCTAAATTCTTAATAGACTAATATACGAATATTTATAATTTATTCTTGTTGATTGTTCAGATGAAATCACGTATGATGGGGTTACTTCAAAAAAACTATTAGGAGGCCCCTTATGCGCCGTGCTTTGTTAAGTGTTTCTGATAAAACTGGATTAGTTGAATTTGCGCAAACGCTGATTGCTCATGACTTTGAAATTGTCTCAACTGGTGGCACCCAGTCCGTCCTTGCCCAGGCTGGCATTCCCGTTCTACCTATTGAAGACGTCACCCATTTTCCAGAAATGTTGGACGGCCGCGTCAAGACCCTGAATCCGTTGGTATTCGGTGGCATTCTGGCCAAACGGGATAACCCCGAACATCAGCAAACATTGCGTGATCATGACATCACGCCCATCGACTTGGTCTGTGTGAACCTCTACCCCTTTGCCGCAACCATTGCCCAACCTGGTGTCGCCCTAGCCGCGGCCGTTGAACAAATTGACATTGGGGGGCCTTCTTTGATTCGGGCCGCCGCAAAGAACTACGCGGATGTGCTGGTTGTTTGTGACCCTGCCGATTACGATCAAGTTGGCCACGCCCTTGCCGAGGAACACGTTGACCTCCGCTTGCGCAAACACTTGGCAGCCAAGGTATTCCACCACACTGCGCACTATGACGCCCTAATTGCCAATTACTTAACGGATGAAGCAAAACCTGATACCTTAACCCTGACTTACGAACGCAAGCAAGCCCTGCGTTACGGGGAAAATCCACAACAAACAGCGACCTTCTACCAAAATTGTGAACCAATTCCTTTCTCCATCGCAGCCGCCGTTCAGTTACATGGGAAACCGTTGTCCTTCAACAACATCAAGGACGCCGACGCTGCGTTAGGCTTGATTCGCGAATTCGACGACCCGACCGTTGTCGCCTTGAAACACATGAATCCTTGTGGCATTGGCTCTGCCGTTGATCTCTCGACAGCCTGGGATAAGTGCTACGAAGCTGATTCCATGTCTATTTTTGGTGGCATCATCGTCTTAAACCGGCCCGTAGATTTAGCAACGGCGACTAAGATGCACAAGCTATTCTTGGAAATCATCATCGCCCCAGCCTTTGATGACGATGCCTACGACGTGCTGGCTAAGAAGAAAAATCTGCGCTTGTTAACGGTTGATTTCAGCACGGCCAAGGATCCAGAAGAAGATGAACTAGTCAGTGTCCGTGGCGGACTTTTACGTCAAGAACGCGACAACGTTTACGATGACCCAGCCAAATTCCAAGTCGTCAGCCATGCACAGCCAACCGCTGATCAATTGGCTGCCATTACCTTTGGTCTTAAGGCCATCAAGTTCGTCAAGAGTAACGCCATCCTGATCAATACAGCTGATCAAACCTTAGGCGTCGGTCCCGGCCAAATGAACCGAATCGATGCGGTAAATATTGCGGTCGGTAAAGCCGAAGTGAAACCTAACTACGACCAAGCCGTTTTGGTCTCCGATGCTTTCTTCCCCATGGAAGACTGCGTTGAATATGCTGCGCAACACGGCATCACGGTCATTGCCGAACCCGGTGGGAGTATCCGTGACCAAGATTCCATTGCCATGGCAGACAAGCTCGGTATCGCCCTAGTCTTCACGGGCAACCGCCACTTCCGCCACTAAATTGACGCCACAAGAAAAGGCCGTCGCGACCCAATTAAAGGTTACGCGACGGCCTTTTGTGACCAGAATATTTGAATTTTAATTATTGCGCAGACATCCCGCCGTCGACAACGAACTCAGAGCCCGTTGCGTAACTAGCATCGTCTGAAGCCACAAACAGTACTAACTTAGAAACTTCTTCTGGCTTAGCGATTCGACGTAGCGGGATGGCCTTAGCAAATTGCTTAACGGCTTCTTCCGTTCCGGGTTGCGAAATCATTGGCGTTTCAATGACCCCTGGATGGACGGAGTTGACCCGGACGCCAGATGGGGCCAATTCCAGGGCGGCCGCCTTGGTCATCCCCCGGACGGCAAACTTCGTGTCCGTGTAACCCACGGCACCACCGACTAATCCATTCAGCGATGAAATATTCACAATGGAGCCAGAATGTTGTGCCACCATTTCCTTGGCAACAGCCTTCAGGCCCAAGAAAGTACCCAATTGGTTGATCTGGAAAATCTTCAGGTAGTCATCTTCGCTGATGTCTTGCAGGCGCTTCGCAAAAGTAATGCCGGCGTTATTCACTAAGATATCAATGCGGCCGAACTTCGCTTTGGTCTGGGCAACCACGTTATCCCAGTCGGCAGCGCTCGCCACATTGTGCTTGATGAAGAGGGTATTCTCGCCGAGTGACTTAGCCAGTGCTTCACCTTCAGCTTCTTTAATGTCAGTAATAACGACCTTGGCCCCTTCACTAACAAATAGCTTCGCGTGTGCGGCTCCCATTCCTTGAGCGGCACCTGTAATGATTGCAACCTTGCCATCTAATTTACCCATCTTGGAAAACCTCCATTTTGTGATTTTATGTACAATAACAATTATACCGGATTTACTTATCGGCCGCTAATCAAATGCAACACGCAAAGTTAATCACCCTTAAAAATCACCCAATTCTAAGTCCCTGACACCCCAAAACACTGTGCTTAGCTTATCATTGGGACACGTAGGGGATTACACGCTTAGATTTTTCGGGGGAGACGATTTAAAATGACATTGAAGCAACTGCCACGACTGGCTATAGTGGTCCCATGTTATAACGAAGAACCCGTTTTACCAACCACGGCACCCATTCTCGCAGATATTTTGACCCAATTGATTCATGACCGTCTGGTAACCGCAGACAGCCGCATTTTATTTGTCGATGACGGTAGTCAGGACCGGACCTGGCAACTGATTGAACACTTGCGCACCCAAAATTCCCATTTCACCGGACTGAAACTCAGTCGCAACTATGGGCAAGAGGCGGCCCTCATGGCCGGCATGGAAACCGCCGCCCGACAAGCCGACTATGTCATTACCATTGATGCCGACCTCCAGGATGACCCCACGCTCATCCCCGCCATGGTGACGCAGGCCCATGCCGGATACGACGTGGTTTACGGTGTCCGTAACGACCGGTCCACAGATTCCTGGTTCAAACGGACGACTGCCAACGGCTTTTACTGGGTCATGGGTAAACTCGGTGTTAATCTGATTCCCAATCATTCTGACTTCCGCCTGCTGACTCATCCCGTTCTGGTTGCCCTCATGCGTTGCCACGAGACCCGGCCGTTCATTCGCGGCATCATTCCCCAGTTAGGCTTTCCAGCCACTAAGCTCTACTACAAGCGGCAACCCCGCCAGGCGGGAGTCTCCAAGTACCCGCTGCGAAAAATGTTGCGTTTCGCCTTAGATGGCATTCTTTCCTTCTCAGTCGCCCCGATTCGGGCGTTACTGGTCGCCGGACTAACGATCTGTGGCGGCGCCCTCCTCATGATTCTTTGGATCCTCATCCAGCACTTCCGGGGAACCGTGGTTACCGGTTGGAGCTCCATTATGGCTTCACTTTGGTTCCTAGGTGGCTTTCAACTGGTTGCCATCAGTATCATTGGTGAATACGTAGGTCGAACCTTCACGGAGGTCAAGCACCGGCCACGGTTCATCATCCAAACGGACACCTATACCCCGAGTTTTACAGCGGCTTACCGGGAACCGAGCAATTCTGCGGCCGTTACGTTACACTTAAGTCAACTCAGAACTAAATCAGGAGAACGCTCATGAAAATCCGTCATTATCTCACCGTAACCCTGGGCGGCCTAATCAGCTGCCTGCTTTTATTAACTTTTCTATTGGCCCTCTGGCCCGTCACGATTCGGGTGGACCACGATTGGCTCAAGCCACTGGCTTTGTTGATGGCTAGTGCCCTGTACTTAGGCGGTGTCGGCCTGCTCTTTCGCTACCTACACCGCATTAAACCGCGAACGGGCAAGTGGCTGAGTGGGGGCCTCTGGCTGGCCTTCTTAGTGATTCAGCTATGGGTCGCAACCACCTGGGTGGCGGCTCCCCGTGCCGACTTGTACTTTGTCCATCAACAGGCCCTAAATCTCTTAAATGGTCATTGGGACTGGTCATCCTACTTCTACGTGTACCCGAATAACGTGACCTTTACGTTACTCCTCAGTGGCATCATGCGGGTGGGCCACCTTCTAACCGGGAGTTATTCTGGTGTCTGGCTAAATATTATCCAATTTGCCTGGCTGGATGCCGGTCTCCTGGCCATCTGGCGGCAGTTACGGCGCCACAATCCAGCGCGCGCCAATCTATTTTTGCTCATCATCATGACCACGGTACCGCTCTACGCCTACGCACTAAATACGTATAGCGATACCTACGTCCTCCCACTAGGGCTCCTAGCCATTGCGGCCTTTCGTCATTTACAACGGGCGCAGAGCTGGGAACAGATTACCTGGCGGAGCATTCTGTTAAGCTGCTTACTGGTTGCGGCCTACCTATTAAAAGCCAACTTTATTGTGCTGGTGATTGCGGTCCTCGTGGCCATCTGGTTACGTCCTAACCAATCCCCGCACCAAAGCTTTACCCGTTGTTTGTTGACGCTAGTTCTCCTAGCCACGCTAGTTGTCGGTGGTGGTCTCACCACCAAATGGCAAAAAGCAAACGGCTATACCGTTGACGCCAATCAATCACTGCCAGCAACGAGTTGGGTGGCAATGAGTTGGAATCCGCACACCTACGGCCAATATAAACGGGCAGACGTCAATGCCATTCGCCAACAACCAACCAAGACGGCCAAGCAAAAACTGGCTAGCCAAACGCTCACGACCCGGCTCCACGACCTGGGCTGGCAAGGGATTCTCCAACACCTCTTTCGCAAAGCCCGCCTGTTCCTTTCCAGTGGGACCTTCGACAGTTTTCAAATCAATCCCGCCTTTGACCGCGCGCCTAACTGGTATCGTCAGCACCGCGCCACCAGCGACTGGTTTCTCGCCAACTGGTGTCAGATCAGCTATTTGGCACTGATTTTGGTCAATTTAGGTTGGGGCGTCCAACAGATTCGTCGTTACCATCTGACCTCAGCTTATTTATTAGGCGGTCTCTTCTTCATGGGCTTGATCTGTTTTCACGTCATCTTCTGGGAAACGGAAGAACGCTATGCGCTCCCGGTTCTCTTCCTATTGATTGCGGGCACGGCCGCGGGTTATCGTCAACCCCTCAATATTTTGCGCTATTCACAGCGTTCACGTTGGCTGCCTTTGGGGATGGCCCTGGCCTTCACTACGTTGCTGGGCTTCGCTGCTTGGCAAAATACCAACCTGATGGTCCGCTCTAACAGCGACCCGGTCAGCGTTGTCAGCCAAAACGAGGGCCAATACTTCCAAAATCATCAGCTAACGCTCAAATCAAATCGTTCGCTGACCCAGCCCTTCACGGCGACGCTACCCTTTGACCAGATTACGGTCAACAATGGCGAACGACTGACTGGACGGCTAGCTTTGAAGAACGTCTCAGGCAAAACAGTCTGGCAGTCTCATGGCCGCCACCTCCGGCTCAACCAAGCGCTGCCCCTTCAACCCGCAGGTCGTTACCGCCTGACCGTCACCAATCGCAGTCCTAAAGACATCACGCTGACCACGGCCCCAGCCACGTACCGACTCCTACCACAAGCGCTCACGACCCATCCTGACCAGTATTTGCGGTTCGCCGTGACCCAACAAAGTGTGGCTCCCGTGCTCTCTAACGGAAAATTCTGGCTCCTCTTTGGCGCCATGTGGTTGAGCGGACTCTTAGTCATCGACCGTTTCTACTGGTATCGCCGGCGGATTTAAACTTTTTTGTTAAAATCACTTGCCTTAAGGCCACTCGAAGGTACTAGAATAATCTTCATAGGGTCGCAGACTGACCCCGAATTCTAGTCCCTCATCGGTAAAAAAGGAGTCGAAACAACAATTGACAACAGAAATTAATCAACAAACCTTAACGGGAGAACGGGCCCTCTTTCAAGGACACGACCTCCACATTACAAATAGCACCTTCGTTGATGGTGAATCACCATTAAAGCACAGTCAAAACGTGGCCATCGACCACACTATTTTCAAGTGGAAATATCCGCTGTGGTACACCCATCACGCCCAACTAGATCACACCACCTGGCAACCGGACGCCCACGCAGGTATCTGGTACACAGACGACCTAACCATGCGTCACAGCCTGGTTAGGTCCACCAAGACATTCCGTCATGCCAGCAACATCAAGCTGGATGACGTGACCTTCGCCAACGCCGGAGAAACCCTTTGGTGGTGCCAAGATGTTCAGCTCGACAACGTCACGGCGACCGGTGATTACTTTGGGATGAACAGCGAGAACGTCGTTGCCCATAACCTCAAGATTACCGGGAACTATGCCTTTGACGGCAGTAAAAATGTTGAAGTCCACAACTCCACGTTTATCACGCATGATGCCTTCTGGAACTGTGATAACGTGACCGTGTACGACTCCACCATCATCGGCGAATACCTGGCCTGGAACACCAAGAACATTACCTTCGTCAATTGTTGGCTCGAAAGTGATCAAGGTCTCTGTTACGTGGACCACCTGACGCTGAAGAACTGTTCTCTGATCAACACCGACCTCTCTTTTGAGTACTGCACGGACATCGACGCCACTATCAACACGGCCATCGATAGCGTGAAGAACCCCGTTAATGGTAAAATTACAGCACCGGCCATTGGCCAAGTCATCTTTGATGATCCCGCCATTGACCCGCAGAAAACGACCATTACCACGACCAAGGAGGCCTTGAATCAATGAGTTATGACTTTTCAGAAATGATTGACCGACGGCACACCAACTCCGTCAAGTGGGATGTTAAGGACAACGAGCTCCCTATGTGGGTAGCCGATATGGACTTTCGGACGGCACCGGCGATTGTCGATGCCATCAAGAACAAGGCGGACGCCGGCATCTTCGGTTACGAAGAAGTCCCCGATGCTTATTTTGAAGCCGTTCAACACTGGTACGCCACGGAACACAACTGGGCACCCAACACCGATTGGATGCGCTTCGTGACCGGTGTCGTTCCCGCCATCTCCTCTGCCGTTCGGCGCGTGAGTCACCTAGGCGACAACGTGTTGGTTCAGGCGCCCGTCTACAACATCTTCTATAATTCCATCGTCAACAATGGCCGGCACGTTTTAGCCAACGACCTGCACTTTCACGACAGCAACTATGAGGTAGATTGGGCTGACCTTGAAGCTAAGCTAGCCGATCCACTGACCACGCTGATGATTCTCTGCAACCCCCACAATCCTGTGGGGAAGGTTTGGCAACCAGACGAGTTACGGCGCTTAGCCGACCTGGCCCTGGCCAACCACGTCACGGTCTTCTCCGACGAAATCCACGGCGATATTACGGATGCCGGTCACGGCTATTACCCGTTTGCCTCCGTTAGCGATGCCGCTGCCAACAACAGTATCACCGCCGTTTCTCCCAGCAAGACCTTTAACGTGGCAGCCCTGCATGCCGCCACGCTGATCATCCCGAATAAGTTCTTGCGAGACAGCGTTGACCGTGGTATCAACAGTGAAGAACTGGCTGAACCCAACGCCTTCGCTATTCCTGGGACCATTGCGGCCTACACGCAAGGCGCCGAATGGGTCCACGAGTTAAACGCAACGATTACCGCGAACAAGCAAACCCTCACGGCCTTCATTGAAAAGAACTTGCCAGACCTGCACGTCATCAAGGGCCATGCTACTTACCTGGTCTGGATTGACTGCCGCGACGTGACCCATGATACCCAAGCGTTATGCGATGTCATTCGCCAAACGACCGGACTGTTCATTACCGCCGGTGCCGTTTACGGTGGCGATGGTCACGACTTTGTGCGGATCAACGTAGCTTGCCCCGCCGAACGCCTGCAAGATGGCTTGAACCGCTTAGCCCAGGGCATTCACACCTTTGAACAAAAATAATTTCAGCGTCCGAATGTTAGCTAACCTAACGTCCGGGCGTTTTTTCTTTGCCAACAGGTTATCATTTGATAACTTAATAAGTGAGTCCTGACGATACCCGTGCTATACTGAATTTGATATCGTTTTCACGACCTTAAAGGAGGATGCTTATTATGCCAATCAACCCAGCTGATGCCCAAGATGTTTACCGTGACGCCGGCGACAATATTATGTTTACCACCTACGTCATCGACCGTGATCACCTCGAGGCTGACCGCGAAGCCATCGCCGAATTTGCCGACCGCCTGGCCGCTATTGAACGGAGCATGGACATTCGTTATCCCGATGCCAATCTCCGCGTGGCCTTTGGCTTTGGTGCCAGCGCTTGGAAAGACCTCTTCCCGAACGCCAACGTACCCAAGGAACTCGTCGATTTTCAGGAAGTCAAAGGACCCAAATACACGGCGCCCGCAACCCCTGGCGACTTGTTCATGCACGTCCGTGCCAAGGACACAGCGGTCGTCTACGAAGTCATGGATCAGGCCCGCGAATTTCTGCGCGACTGGACGACTGTCGTGGATGAGACTCCTGGCTTCCGCTACTTCGAAGGCCGTGCCATCATCGGCTTTATCGATGGCACCGAAAATCCAGCCGGCCCAGACGCCACCCAGTACGCGTTGATTGGCGACGAAGACCCCGAATTTATTAACGGGTCCTACGCCTTCGCTCAAAAATACGAGCATAACATGGATGCCTGGAACGCCTTGAAGACTGAGGGCCAAGAAAAATCCATCGGTCGGCATAAATTTAGCGACCGCGAACTTGAGGACGACGAAAAACTTCCTAACGCGCACAACATTGCCTCGCAAGACAACGAGGGCGGCATCGAACACAAAATTGTGCGGATGAACGTGCCCTATGCGCTACCGGGTCAAGGCATCGTCGGCACCTACTTCATCGGCTATGCCCGTCACTTTACTGTGACCCAACGGATGTTGAATAACATGTTCAGTCAGAGTGACCGGTTGTTAGACTTTAGCACGCCGATTACGGGAGCGGCATTCTTTATCCCATCCCGTCGCCTCCTCGAAGCCATCGCGGACGGCAACTACGGGGCTTAAACTAGCCTCTGATTCGCCTTACCGGGAGAAGAAAATAGCTTGGAACGCTGGGGGCAGGACGGCCGAAGCCAAAATACGGTCTTCGTCCTTGCTTTGAACCGCTTAAAACCGCGTTTCAAAGTCACCATTTTATGAGCAACCCACTCATAAAATCCCCCAGCTGAAGCTATTTTCTTCTCCCTCACGGCTGACGCCAGTTTAACCCCGTGTAGCCGCGCTAACTCTTTACTAACTTGATCCTATTTCTCAGAACCCCAAACAGGTCGCCATTCACGTGTTTTTCCCTCACGTGGATGGCGGACTGTTTTCTTTCACCCCGTTAACGGACCCAAATCGAAACTTTTCAATTGCCGTAATCCCTTATTTCAAACCAATTGCGAGCGCATACAATCAAGTCGCTAACGTTGACGTTCCGGCATTATGGGCGTATCTTAGTAGAGTTACCATTACGGATAATTCACGATTGGTTTGCGTTACTTTGGGTAATCTCACCAATCAATTCAATCAATAGGGAGTTGAACTATTTTGGACGAGTCTGAAAGAGAATCCGGCCCATGGCGGCGGAATTTGCGGGTTCTCTGGTTCTGTACGTTCGTTGCCGGCATGGCTTTTAGTGAAATCATGCCATTTTTATCGTTATATATTAGTAGTTTAGGCGATTACACCAAATCACAGGTGACCATGTATAGTGGTTTGGTCTACGCCGCGGACTTCTTCGTGAGTGCGATTGCTTCCCCACTTTGGGGCATGGTCGCCGATCGGAAGGGTCGAAAATTAATGCTGATGCGGGCCTCACTTGGAACGGCCGGCGCCATGGCACTGATGGGTTTTGCCACCAGCGTTTGGCAGTTAGTGGCCTTGCGAGCTTTACAAGGGGTCTTCGCCGGATTCATTTCCAACGCGCAGGCCTTAGTCGCCTCGCAAACCCCGCGGAAACACAGTGGGGCGTCACTCAGCACCTTGATGACCGGGGTGACCAGCGGGATGTTGCTGGGACCCGTCATCGGTGGGATACTGGCGCAAGTCTTCTCGATTCGGCTGACCTTCTTCATCACGGCCGCCCTGTTGTTCATCACGTTCATCATGAGTTGGGTGATGGTTGAAGAAAAATTCAAGCCCGTCACCAAGCAGCCGGATGCGCCTAAGAGCCACAATCCATTGGCCGCCTTCCCCAATCCCAAATTAATTTTGGTCCTGTTATCTTCAACCATGATTGTTCAATTCGGGAACATTTCAATTTCACCAATCATTAGTTTGTACGTGAAAGAGTTAATGCACAACGTCGGCCCAATCACCGTGGTCGCCGGAATCATCGCGGCTTTACCAGGGATTTCAAACATCTTTGCTTCCCCGCGCCTCGGACGTTACGGGGATGAGCACGGCTCTGGTAAGGTCTTGATCTTCGGTTACGTGTTTGCCTTTCTCATGTACCTCCCACAAGGATTCGTCACCAGCGTCTGGATGCTCGGGATTTTACGGTTCATGATCGGTATTTCCGACGGGGCCCTGTTCCCAGAAATTCAAACCCTCCTGACGAAAAACTCGCCGGTCGAATTGACCTCCACCGTCTTCAGCTGGAACCAATCCTTCCAAGCTATCGGCAATATGATGGGCTCGCTCCTCGGTGGCTGGATTGCCGGGGTCTTCGACTACAACGCGGTCTTCTTCTCCACGGCCTTGTTAATGCTGGTCAACCTCGCATTAATCTGGTGGTTAGTCCCAGAGATTCGTAAGGCACGAGTTAAAACAGCTTAAGTTAAAATAAATTAAACGGACACGACAATTTTCTAATGTCGTGTCCGTTTTCTCTTTTCACTATGTTTATAATTGCCGAGCTACAACAAAACCTTCATGAACTGCATCGTAAATCTGACGAACACGTTCGGAGTCCCCAATATTATAAATATCCATATCCGTTTGTTCTTCAAGTTTATCTGCCAATGAAGTTTGTGGGACGAAACCAGCTGCCGTCACAACCGCCGTCGCTGGCAAAGTCGTTACATTGCCAAACCGATCCACTAATTTAACCCCCTTGGTCGTTACTTCTTGCAATCTCAGACCTGTCAGTACTTTGACTTGTGCTTGTTTGATTGCAATTTTATAAACTAGGGAGGACTGTGCGGGACTTGCTAAAAACTCATCCATCATTTCAACAATTGTGACTTGTTTACCAGCAGCTTTCAATTCCAAAGCTGTTTCGGCTCCCGTCACACCGCCACCAATAACGACAACATCATCCCCAGGTACATCCTGACGACCACCTAAGTAATCCATTGCGGAAATCACTTTATCTTGATTAATTCCTGGTACGTCAAGTTTACGTTCGGCACCCCCTACTGCAACAATCACAGCTTGATAACCTTGATTCACTAAATCCGCATAAGTTGCTGTTTTCTTTTCTAATTTAATATTTTTACTCCGCGTCACATGCTCTTCATAGTAAGTTGTAAGTCTACGAATATTGGCTTTGCTCTCTGGTGCCGCGGCTTCAACCATGGCTCCACCAAATGAACGTCGCTCATAGAGTGTGACCTGATGACCACGACTTGCCGCGACCAAGGCAGCTTCACATCCAGCAGGCCCAGCACCAATCACTGCAATATTTTTGCTAACGCTTGCTGGTTCATAAGGATTTGATTCATATTTATAAAGTGTTGGATTAACCGTACAATGAATCGGCGTATTTGCCAACAAGCCGCGATCCATACAGCCAATTAGACAATTGATACAAGGATTAATATCTTGTGCCTGATTTCTCTGAGCCTTTTTTGCCCATGCAGGATCTGCTAAGAATGCTCGACCCAAAGCAACAAAATCTCCGGCATTTTCCTCTAAAAGCTGCTCAGCAATCTCTGGCGTAAAAACATTATGACCCGCAAATACGGGAATGTGAACGGCTTCCTTAATTTTCTGTGTATCTCCTGCATTGAAGGCATTAGGTTTTAACATTTCCATTGAAGCCGTAGCGTGGGTGCCACCCATCAAATTCAAATGGGAAACCCCTTCCCGTTCAAGCGCCTGGCAAACCTTAATTGTTTCTGACAATCGAATGCCATCTGGCTCCCAATCGTCCGTTGACAATTTCACGCCAACCGGAAAATCAGAGCCACACTTTTGTTTAACATCTCTAATAATCTCTAGCAAAAGACGCATCCGATTTTCAAGTGAGCCACCATACATGTCTGTTCGTTGATTATCGTGTGGCGACAAAAAATTTGTTGGAATACAACCCGCTGCCCCATGAATCTCGAGGACTTCAAATCCCGCACGCTTGCATCGCAATGCAGCATCACCAAACTTATGTACCAAATCATGAATTTCATCAACACTCAAAGCCCGTGGTAATTTTGCTCCAGCTTGATACCAGGGTTCGTAAGTGATTGGTGAAGCCCCAATCACATCTGCACTTCCTACGAAACCTGCATCCCGGCCTGGGTGGGCCAGTTGCATGGCAGGCACAGCACCATGTTCTTTCAAGGCATCCGCCAACAATGATAGCCCAGCAATAAATTCGTCTTTATCTGCTCGCAAACCACAGGATGTCATTGGAACTGGTGTCGCATTATCCATGAAAATTAACCCAGCACCCCCATCTGCTGCTTCGGCATAGGCTTTAATTTGTCTATCCGTGACTGTCCCATTAGGATTTCCTAAGTAAGTCCCCATTGAGTTACGCACAATTCTATTTTTGATAACGACATTACCAATTTTGCCTTTTGTAAATAATTTTGGATAATGGCTACTTTTCATCAGTCAGATCTCCTTATCAATCGCTTATTTGAATACGCTTTCATTGTGCTATAATTCACTTGTTGCCACAATCACAAGAACTACCTAAAAAGTTGCTTAAGCAACGAAAAAATAGAGAAGGTTGCTTAAAGGAGGAGAATTCATGGCTACGGACATTCGAATCGTTAAAACTAGACGTAATATTGAATCCCACTTTATTCAGCTACTCAGTCAATTCGATTTTAATGACATCACCATAAAGTTGCTGACAACGACTTGCCAAATTAATAAGACGACCTTCTACAGAAACTATGCTGATAAGTACGATTTACTAAACAAAATTTCAACGGATCTGCTTGGACATTACATCCAAGTAGTTGACCGCGAGCCAACGATTTTGACTGGCGACCCTTCCTACTTGATACCCATTATTGATTACTTTGAACAAAATCAAGAAGCCCTACTCATCTTGCTCCACCGACCATTGCCCATCACCTTATTTGATGACATGCTCACCGTTTTTCAGTCAGTTCTACTGACCGCATTTAACGTCAAAGAACCTGATGCTTCTGAAAAACAGGTTCAAGTTATGTCTTTTTATGCCCGCTTAATTGCTGGCAATATCTTAACAACAATTAGGTGGCAGCATACTGAAAAACCACTGTTACGTAAAGATGAGCTCATTTCATTAATTATGGAAAGCTTCGAAGACGGTGTCTTACCTAGCATTCACGAAAAATTCCCTAATCTTTAGACACATAAAAAATCGACAGCCTTCAAGCAATTTTCAGCTTGTAGATTGTCGATTTTTGACATTTTAATTTACATGGCAAATCACATTGCGCTTTTAAAACAACTTAGAAGGCGCTGGTGAAAATCATCAGCTGGCTTGTGGATAAATTTCATGGTAGCCTAGAAAGACCTTCAACGGCTATTTACCCGGCAAAACGTTCAAGGGGAACCTCTTCACCCGGCCCAAAAACCGTTGCCGACGTCGCGCTGACGCCGAGTAAACTGCTGATGCCGCCAAAGCCGTCGACCATGTCGAACGCCACACCGGCCGCTGCTAAGGTTTGCCGCGCATGACGTTCTTCCAGCGGCAACTCTTCGATGTCATCCGTGCGGCTGATGATCAGTTGTGGGTTGCCTGCGGCCTGGACCGCCGTTGCCAGCGTACTCGCCGTCTTGGCCAAGCGAATCGTTGGCACCAAGGCCACGACCAGGTCTTGATCCAACATGGCCGCGCTCAGACCACCTTCGTCCAACACTTCTTCGGTCAGCGCCATCACGGATTCGGGCAAACTCACCGCGCTGGAGGTGTAAACGGTCAGGTCCAACTGACTATTTTGGCTTAATTGACGGACAAAATTTTGACTGGCAGCGTCGAGGGCACCAGCGAGTAAGATTCGTTTCAAGGTCGTAACTTCCTTTCGTTCATGTATCAGTTAACGCACTGGCCATTTTCTTTACGTTTCAGATGACCAGCGAATATGTGTGTCTTCAAGTGATTGGCAGTGGTTAAAATCCCACAGTGACGCCCGTTATCAGCTCCTTTTGACTAGCAAATAACGCGGTGTCCCTAACCCAATGTAAATGATTATAAAGGGTTACAGTAGGTCGAAGGCAACCCCTATTTTAAAAAAATTCTGAGGAAATAAATAAGTAATTACTTATTAAAAACTCATATAAATATGTTAACGTAACGAAATACCCTGCAGGCCTGGCAGAGCAACGATACGGTTGCGTCCCGAATCCGTTTACACTAGAAGATTATCAACAGAAGGAATAGTTATCTTTTGGTAAATGTAACTGTTTCATGTACAATAGACGTAACTGCGAAACAAAAAAACCAAATACGACCGGTCTCCAGGCTGCCCGTCTTGACGTGTGCTCCCGGCACACCGATCGTTATTTTTGTACGCGGGCTAAACTGCGCGTTGTCAGTGCCTCCGGGCGAGGGAAAACGAGACTGGTCCGCTGTGGGCACCCGCCCGGAGCCAAAGAACGGTCTCCGGGCTTAGTTTGAGCCTCACAAACCGAGTCTCGAACTAGCAGTTCCCTAAGTGGCCGAGCCACCAAGGGAACTCCCACGGCTAAGCTCATTTTCCCTCGCCCTGCGGCCAACACGGATTTAGACCGCAGAACAACAGCACTGGCTTACTCGTTACAGTTCAATGTTACCTACAAGTACCATCACGCCCACACTAGTTTAACCGCCGACACATTCGTTGGCGTATTAAACTAGTGTGAGCCGCAGGGAGAATGAAAATAGGCTCAGCCGTGGGAATTATCTTAGCGGCGGTTTTTGCTGCTTAGATAATTGCTATCTTTGAGACGCGTTCTTAGCGGCTCAAAGTAAGTCTGAAGACCGCCCTTTGGCTCCAGACGGGCGCCCACAGCGTCACGGCCTATTTTCATTCTCCCGGAGGCACTGACAACGTACCATTTAATATGCAACACCATCATACAGGAGGTTAATCTATGCTACTTTCAATGGAACATCTACGTAAGGAATATCCCAATGGCAAGATTGCCGTCGACGACTTCAATTTGCAAGTCGGCCGCGGTGAATTTATTGCGTTCATCGGGACGTCCGGCTCGGGGAAGACCACGACCATGCGGATGATTAACCGCATGCTGAAACAAACATCTGGCACCATCAAGATCAACGACAAGGATATTTCTAAAATGGACCCGGTCAAGCTCCGGCGGTCCATCGGCTATGTCATCCAAAACATTGGCCTGATGCCCCACATGACCATCCAGGAAAATATCGAAATGGTTCCTAAGCTCCTCGGCTGGTCCAAGGAAAAGCGGGCCGAACAAGCGCACAAGATGATTGAGCTGGCCCAACTGCCCGACGACATGCTGAAACGCTATCCCGGCGAGCTTTCCGGTGGGCAACAGCAACGAATCGGCGTTGTGCGGGCCCTGGCTGCCGACCAAGAGATCATTTTAATGGATGAACCCTTCGGTGCCTTGGACCCCATCACGCGGGAATCGCTACAGGATCTGGTCAAGCATTTACAAGAAGACCTGGGCAAGACCTTCATCTTCGTGACCCACGACATGGACGAAGCGCTACACCTGGCCACCAAGGTCGTCATCATGAGCCAAGGCAAGCAGGTCCAAGTCGACACACCCGAAAATATCTTACGTCACCCGGCCAACGACTTCGTGACCAATCTGATTGGTGAGGAACGACTGATCCGGGCCCAACCCAACATTTTATCCGTTAGTCAAATCATGTTAAAGAACCCCGTTTCCATCACGCCCGACAAGACCGTCGACGATGCCATCGAGCTGATGCATGACCGGCGAGTTGATACGCTGCTGGTTACCGACGACGCCGGCGTGCTCCAGGGTTACGTTGACCTGGAAGATATCAACCGAATCACCGACCCCCACACGGCCGTAGGTGATTTCACCAACCGGCAAGTCTTCTTCGTGAAGGCTGACTCACTGATTGGCGATACCGTCGACCGGATTCTGAAACAGGGGGTTAAAAACGTCCCCGTTGTCGACAAAGACAAGCACCTGGTCGGCATCGTGACCCGGACGGCCCTAGTCGACATCGTCTACGATGCCCTGCGTGGCGCACCGGAAGCCAATGAAGAACCCGCTTCCCCAATCAACGCGGACATCCATGCCGCTGCGACCCACGATGAAGGGGGCGAAATCCCACAATGATGCATTTTCTAGCAACTTATGGGACCCAACTGATCGCCAAGACCGGCCAACACCTGTACATTTCGGCGGCCGCCCTGGCCCTCGGGGTCATCGTGGCCGTGCCGCTGGGCATCCTGTTGACGCGGATGAAACACGGCGCCAACTTTGTCATCACGCTGGCCGGCGTGCTCCAAACGATTCCGGCCATGGCGCTGCTAGCCATGATGATTCCCATCTTCGGGATTGGCTCAACGCCCGCCATCGTCGCCCTGTTCATCTACTCCCTGTTGCCCATTTTGCGCAACACCTATTTGGGCATGCAAGGCGTCTCCCCGACCGTGCGTGACGCGGCCAAAGGCATGGGCATGACCTGGTGGCAAATGATGATTCAGGCCGAGATTCCCTTAGCCGCACCGGTCATCATGGCCGGCATCCGGCTGTCCGCGACCTACGTGATTGCGTGGGCCACCCTGGCGTCCTACATCGGTGCCGGTGGTCTGGGGGATTTCATTTTCAACGGACTGAACCTGTACCGCTCTGACCTGATTCTTGGCGGCTCGATTCCCGTTATCCTGTTGGCGCTTCTCGTCGACTATTTATTGGGTAAAGTGGAAGTGGCCGTCACGCCACGCCAATTACGATAGGAGGCCGCTATGCGAAAACATTTACGTCAATGGCTCGCTGCCTTTCTGGTTGCGGTCGTCCTCCTGCCTTTGGGCGGGTGCGCGCTGCCGGGACTGTCTGGCTCGGGCAATAACACCGTACGAATCGCGTCACAGAATACCACGGAACAACAGATCATGGCCTACGTCATTGCGGGTATGATTGGTCACTATACGAACTTAAACACGACGATCATTAATAACCTGGGGTCCGGCAACGTCAGCTTCAACGCCCTGAAGAACAAGCAGGCGGACATCTCGTCCATCCGCTTCAACGGGACCGACCTGACGACCATCTTGAATGAAAAATTTGAGCGGGACCCCGCTAAGGTCAACACGACCGTCACCCGTGAATTTCAGCAACGTTACCAGATGACTTATTTCAAATCATACGGTTTCGCCGATACCTACGCCTGGATGGTCAAGCCGGCCTTCGCGAAAAAACACCACCTGAAGACCGTCAGTGACCTAAAGAAGCTGGCCCCCACTATGAAAGTCGGGATTGACCAAATTTGGCAAAACCGTCAAGGCGACGGTTACCCCGCCTTCCAGAAGATGTACGGCTACAGCTTTGGCACGGTGCTGCCGATGCAGACCGGGCTGCTCTACGACGCCTTATCCGCCGACAAGATGGACGCCATTCTGGGCTACTCCACCGACGGCCGGGTCAACAGTTACCATTTGAAATTGTTAAAGGACGATAAAAACTTCTTCCCACCCTATGATGGGAGCGCCGTTGCCACCGATGCCATTTTGAAACAACATCCGGAACTACGCAGCGTGTTGAACCGCTTGGTCGGCAAGATTTCACTGAAGACCATGCAACAATTGAATTACCAAGTCGACGACCAACTGGAAGAACCCCAGACGGTTGCCAACAATTTCTTGAAAGAACACCACTACTTTGAAGGGGGGAACGACTAGTTATGAAAGACATGGGTTTATTCAGTCAGCTGGTTTACTACTTTAGCCACAACGGGATGTACGTCCTCAGTCAATTTAACCAAACGTTCCTCGTTTCCATCTACGGCGTGCTACTGGGCGCCATCGTCGGGATTCCGCTGGGCATTTGGATTTCTCAGTACCGGCGCCTCTCGCCCGTCATCATTGGGATTGCCAACGTGATCCAAACGATTCCGTCACTGGCGATGCTGTCCATTTTGATGCTGGGTTTAGGCTTGGGGCAGACCACGGTCATCGTGACCGTCTTCCTCTACTCCCTGCTGCCAATCATCAAAAACACCTACACCGGCATGCTGAGCGTCGACGCCGACGTGCTGGATGCCGGGAAAGGCATGGGGATGACCCGCTTTCAGGTCATGATGACCATCCGGATTCCCCTGTCGCTATCGGTGATCATTGCCGGGATTCGAAACGCCTTAGTCATTGGTATCGGAATCACCGTTATCGGCTCGTTCATCGGTTCCGGTGGGCTCGGGGACATCATCGTCCGCGGGACCAACGCCACGGATGGCGGGGCGATCATCCTAGCCGGGGCGTTGCCAACGGCTTTGATGGCGATTATCACGGACCTGGTCCTCTCCTTCATCGAAAAGCGCCTGACGCCTAAGACTTCTTCTGAACGGTAGTATTGGTTTGGGGATTAAGGTCAAGTGCGTTACCGCTGGCCGCCTGCGGCTTCCAGGACTACGCCTGCTGTGGGGCCCGGTTCCGGCCTGAGGGGCGGTCCTCCACCTCGCTTTGAAACCTCGCTAAGAATCGCGAGTTTCCAAAGTCGTCCCGTGCTGTAAGGCCGAGAAGATGAAGTGCAAGTAAAATGTTAGACACTTTTCTGACCTATGCAACTTGCATCTTCTGGCAATACTTGGCAGGGGTTAACCCACCATGAATCAAAGTAATGCGCTCCGTATTAAACCATTTGACGTAGCGTGAGACGAGTCTTCTCAAAGACGTTAGGCTCTTTAAACTATGGCGATAAAGACATTCTCGCTTTAGTAGGTTGAACCAGCTTTCAATCGGCGCATTGTCATGACAGTTACCTTTTCGCGACATGCTTTGAATAATATGCATTTTGTGCAGTTTGTGACGATAACTCTTGATCTGATACTGCCAGCCTTGGTCGGAATGAAGAATTGGAAAAGTATCATCTGGTAGCTTGGGCTTAAGTGAATTTAGTGTCGCCTTAATAAGCTTTTTATCTGGGTGAGCACTGATCTTAACGGCCAAAACGCTTCGACTAGCTTCATCAATAATCGCTGAAATATAAGCCCATTTTTGATTAGCCAATCGTACCTGAGTGACGTCCGTGTGGAGCACTGAAAGGGGCTGAGTCGCGTTGAAGTGCTGGTTAAGGATGTTGGGAGCTATTTTCCCAACCTGGCCCTTATATGACCGATACTTGGACGTATGCCGAGAATACATGTTAGGTCGAATACCAATTTCATTCATGAGCTTGAGAATGGTATCTGGGCTAGCTTTGAAGCCATCACGTTCTGTACACAGCTGAATGCGCCGATAGCCATAAGTTTGTTTGGATTGAACGAAGATTTTCTTAATCTCAGTCTTCAATTGTGCATACTTATCCGGCTTCTCATTGCGTTTCAGTCGATCGTAGTAGGTCGCACGTTTCAAGTGTAATACCTTGAGAAGTTGACGAACTGGATACTTTTCCCGTAGCTCATAGACTACTTCTGTTTTGTCCCCATTGGATGGTTTTTGCGAGTTACGGCTAACAATTTTTTTAAAGCATCACGGTCCATCTTGACTTGATATAGTTCATGTTCTAACCGTTGTTCTGCTTGGAGATGACGTTCCTTTTCAGTCGTTGGTCTTGGTTGTTTTTTCATCGATTGATACCTGTCCTTATCCTTGGGCTCAAGGCCATCGATGCCCTTTTCTTGATAGTTGCGAACCCATTTACTAATGGTAGGATTATCAACTTCAAAATACCGAGCTGTAGCACTTAAACTCACATGATTGTTCAGGTAATAGTCTACCACTTCCATTTTGAACTCTAGGGGGTATCGAATCCAACCATGATTATGGAGAGCCTTAAATCCTCCTGATCTAACCTGATTAACCCAACGGGCCACAAGACTTGCGGTAGCCATTCTATGCTTAGCAGCCAAGTCTAAAGCACTACCCTGACCATCTAAGTATTCTTTGACCACTCGTCTTTTGAACTCAAACGTATATTTCTTCATGGAACCACCTCAAAATTATTAGTCTTTCTGTCTAATAATTTTACGGCACTTCAAGAACGCTCGGTCTTACACCACCGACACAGCCGTCTCCGTCCTGGCTTCCTCCGGCTCAGATTGTGACATCAATCCGATGTTGGTTTGGCGAAGTCTTAGACGGCAGCCGTGGTCGTGGTCAATTTGCTAGTGTGCTTGGCTAGACGGCTGTCACGCTGGTTGTTAACTTTCGATAATTTAAGCGTCACCCGCTTCGGTTGAACGAGGCTGGTGGCGCTTTTCTATTGCCCGTAAATTGGCCTAGCTCCCCAGCCACCTTTACGGGCAATCAATGCTATACTGTGTAAAGTAATATTCGTAGGCGTTAACTACTACGACACTGAAGTTTAGGTATGTCGCCTGAACAACCACACCCGGCCAAGCCAACAATCCTCCCCTGAATTTCTTTTTGGGGTTGGTGCACAACTCTTAGCCGGAGTCAGCTAGGTGCGAAGTCCCGTGTCGGTGGTTGTTAGGGCGAGTGGTCTTCTCGGCCTTACAGCACGGGCTGTGGGCAAGACTTACGGGCTTGGTAAGGCTTGACCACAAGTCCGAAGACCGCCCTTTGGCTTCGGACGTGCCTCATGGGACGAGAGCACCTAGCTGACGCAGGCGGCAAAGTTAAAACCAACCAAAAACAGAAAATCAAGGAGATGATCGGGTGGAGCGGTTACGGCAAGCGGGTATCGACTTTTCCGTCGGCACCCTAAACTTTCTAGCAAATATCGGCCTCATGTTGCCCTACATTTTAATGCTGTTGAAGTACCAGGAAACGCAGAGCGAGACGTATTTGATTGCCCTGGTGGCCTTCTACATTTCGCGGGCAGCCAGCATTTTTTATACCAAACGCTTAAATCTGCGGTCGAGCACCTACCTCATCGTGAGCCTGGTGCTGGGCGCGCTGGGGAGCTTTATCTTTGCCCTGACGAACGCCGTGGGCTGGCTCGTCGTCGGTAGCTTGTTGTGGGGGTACAGTGCCGCCACGATTTGGCCGTACTTTTTGACCCTCAAGTTGCATCTCAGTCAGTCGAGTGAGTTTAAAATGAAGCGGTTGTACTGGCTCATCTTCCTGGGCCTTGGCGTCATGCTGGCCATCGATCTGGCGGCTGGGTGGAGCTATACGCTGACCTTTAGCGTGCTGGCGCTGCTGTACTTGGGTGCGCTGCCCGGCGGCATTTTGCTGGACAACTTTACCAACGACTTCTACCAGAACCGACCAACGCATCCCCATGGCCTCCAACAGGGGTGGCGCTGGGCGTTGTCCCTGATTGGCTTTGCGGCCATCGCCTTACTGACGACGTTGCGGAAGGCCGCGCTGAACCTGCCAAATGGACTGGTGCTCGCTATTATTGGCGTGGCGCTGGTGATTCTCGCCATCGAGCTGTACGGCGACCGCCACGTGCTGCCCAATTACAAGATTCGCCTGTTAAACCGGGGCTTCTTGATGAGTCTGGTGCTGCTGTTCAGCGGGTTCTTCGCCTACTTCTACTTTGGGCATGCGGGGATGTACGTGGTCTTTGCGCTGTACCTCGTCGGGTTTGAGACCGGCTATCCCCTCTTTAATAAACTGGGACGCGGGTCGACCAAACGGGCGCTACGGCTCAGTCAGGGGAGTTTGCTGGCGGGGCACGTGCTCCTGCTGATTCCGTGGCGCTGGACCTACGTGGTGGGGATTCTGCTGATTACGCTGTACGTCGGTTACGACAACCCGACCATCAACGCCACGCTGTACGGGGCGCCGGAGATTGACCACGATATGGCCATCGTTCACAAATACCGGTTCTCCACGTATGGCGGCCTGTTGTGCCAGCTGGTCATGTTTGGCCTGCTGGTGGCTGTGAGTGCGGGCGCCCATTTATCAATTCTGTCATTCTTCAAACCCAGTGATGCCAGTCATTTCTGGCTGTATACCCTGACCATGAGCTGGCCGTTAACACTGGCCTCGTTGGGCATTTCGCTGGGAAATATTTTGCACGAACCTAAGGGGTAGCCGGTTGGCTGGCCCTTTTAATTTCGAATAAGCTCGTTTAAACGTGCGAATGGTGATATGCTTAATTCGAAAGCGATAACATCTCAAGGAGGATTGTCATTATGCATTGGTACAAAAAATACATAGATTTACTAATTATCAGTCTAGTCTTAGGTCTAGTCATGGTAGGTAATACACAGGCCTCTGCCCAATCAACTTCTGCTGCCGACCAAGTCTCTTCAACCGACCCCGATAATACCAAAAAAATCAGTGACGTCATCACCGATAAATATTTACAAAATGATATTATCAATTCACTTCATAACAACACAATAACCAGTGAGGTAACAGCTGAATCTCCGGCCAGTGAGTTGGTAACTTTTGCAAGGTCTCAAACTTTCCTTTACTTAGGAAGCAATAAAATTCAAGATTTTAAACAGCTAAAAGGCCTTCGTTATCTGCCGTCGAATATTGTGATTTATAATCAAGACCTTTCTGATAATAACGCGAATTTAACTGACTTATTAGACACTCTTAAGAGCCTAGATACCTACTATGCTTCCCCCCTGACCTTAGCCCTCTTTAATGATAAAATATCAAATTCTGGTCTGACTAAAATCGTTTCTTTTATCAAAGGACTGAATGGAGAAATGTTTGATCCTTTCTCAATTTCGCTACTCAACTTAAGTGAAAACGAAATCACCGATTTTTCTTCCTTACAGAATCTCTATGCACCAAGTGACCCCCAAGAAGCTAAAATTTATGAATTTGTGGCTTGGGGCCAACACCACGATGAATCAGAAAAAGGCCTATCGCAATTATCTCCTCAAACCGTGGTTGGGAACAAAATCAGTATTGATTATAAAAAACTGTTGCCTCTGGCGATGTATCAAAATAAGATGTCTAGCTTTTTTCAATCCAATAACACCCAAAGCGCTTACTTCCGCTTACATCCCGAAGCTAATCAAGATGGGCTTGATAGTCTAGTTACTAGTGGCGATAACTTGATTAACCGGCAAGCAAACGGAGAACCACTTGCTGAACCCAGCATTGCACAACCCGCCCCTAGTATTTCTACCGGCCTTTCTAATTTCAATACTTATGATTATCAAATGAATGCAACAACGCAATATCGTCAATGGTTAGCCCAGTCTGAACGAGACTCACTAATTTCTAGCATGGCCCTAACTAACAACCAGCCAAACGAAAGTATTCCTGTAGATCCGCAGATTACGAACATTCCTTCCGGTACCAAATCAATCCAAGTCCGAGCTGCCTTTTATCGAACTGCCAGCGGCTATTATGACGGCCTCACACAGGATTACAATATTCCTCTAAAATGGCCAAGCTCATCATCAACAGAAACTAGCACGTCAACTCCAGCATCCGCAACCAGTACCACTAGTGCCAACACCACAGCCACCACCGAAGTTTCTAAGCAAACCGTCGTCTACGCTACCAAGAAAATTGGCCTCTACGGTGACGCCACCTTTACTAAAAAGGTCCGACAACATTGGTACCCCAAACAGCGCCGAATTTATCGTCCCATGTTTAAGGTTACCGGCTATGCGAAATCTACAGCCGGTAGAGCACGCTACCTAGTTAAGGACGTGAATCACCATTCCAAGACTTATGGCGACACTGGCTATATCACCACGCGAGCAGCCTATGTCCAGCCAGTTTACTACCAGCAAGCATCTAAAAAGATTACGGTGATCAATCCCCAAGGGGTTAACGCCTACCGGCAGAAATCGCTCACTGGTAAGGCCCATCATTACCGCCAGGGTCAGGTCCTAACCGTTAAGAAATTAGTTCGTCACAACTTGACCACGCGTTACGTCCTTAAAAATGGGGAATACCTCACTGCTAATAAGAAATTAGTCCAAAATGGCCGCATCAAATCGGCCAAATCGATTAAAACTAAAACACCCATCAACCGTTACCGAGACGTGAATTTCACTAAACGACAACGGCATTACCGGAAACACGCAACCATAGCCATCAAGGGATGGGACTATAGTGCTGCGGGCACAAAACGCTACCGAGTAGCCGGTGGTTATATCACTGCTAATTCTCGCTTCATTCACGTCGTTAAGTAAGCAAGTTCACCGAACGATTTAGTGCAGTTAACTAGCCATCGTTTTAGCCGACAAATCCTATCCTATCAAGCTTTCATAATCACCCATCGTGAGTCATTACGATGGGTGATTTTTCATACCGCCAATCGATTACTGCCCAACTAACTAGGTGCTATGCTTAGCTTGTAGATTATCGCACTTGAAAAGGAGTGACTTCTGATGAAAGGAAAAGTCTTTAGAACATTTTGTCTCAGTATACTTAGTTTCGTTGCCTTGCTGACTGGCCTATTGCTAGTTAATGTGCGTTCTGTTCATGCGGAAACGACGCCGGTGGTGACAACTGATTTGTCGAAAACAATCGATGAAACCTTTCCTGACGCCGACACTAATAGCGATGCCGCTGTCGTCAAGGACGCCATGCTAGACCATCAAAACTATCACACTGAGGGTTACGGCATCTCTGGCGATAGCACCTTAGCCGAGGTCCAAGCTGAGTACCCCGCCATTACAATTGATCACCCACTAACTAATTATGAGCCCCTCACCCGAATCACGCCCGTACTTCATGAATTATCGCTAACCCATCAAACTAGCCAAATTGAAGCCAGTCTTCCTGCTATCATGTCTACCTTACTAGCCACCCGCCCCGACAAATATAAGAACGTGAACTCTTTAGATTTGAGCAATGATCAGTTAACAAATACTGATCTCACGACCTTGCTAACCGCTGCCGAACGCGTTCACTCAACCACGGTGCTTTCAAATCTTTATCTCAATCAAAATGACATTAGCGACTTTTCTCCCTGGATGGCCTACAAAAATGCGCAAGGCGCTACTAGTCCGATTACCCACTTGTATGCCCCAAGTTCAATCTCTTCGGACGCTCCCCTGCTCACAGATGTCGTGCTCAATGGAACCACCGCGAAAATTCCTTTCACTAAATTTGATGAACTCACAACACCTTTTTCCCCAGACCTAATTGGCGACCCCATTTTACGTCAGGGTCACATTGCCTTTAAAGTGGTTAACAGTCCCGACTTCTTTGATGATCCGACCAACTTCCTGCCAAATGGTGCTCTTGGCGCTGGGAAAGTTATCCCATTAAGGACGTACCGTGAACAGTTTAGCGATTTTCCAACGACGATTGATTTCAGACAGACTGATCGGATTGATGCGCAAAGTAGCACCTATTACGAGCCCCTGCCGCAGAAACAAATAGATTCCGTTAGCGCATACTTCCCCGCCCCAACCTACACAGTTCTTCCACCAAACGACCCAGATTACCTGACCATCACCAACGTCCCAGCCCATAGCACCGCCCTTCACCTCCGCGTCCTAGTTAATCCATTCAAGACAGTTACCTACATTCAAAACTACACGATCAAGCTCCATCCGGCTCCGAAAGCCGCTGTGCCCACCAATAATTCAGGCTCTTCGTCTAACACGTCCAGCAGCTCTAATACCGTTGTCTCACAGGAAGACAAAGCTAAAACAGAAAGCAAAATCGTGTACGCCACCAAGAAAATCGGCCTCTATAAGTCTCCAACCTTCACCAACCAGGCCCGCATTCGCTGGTACAGCAAGGCTAAACGGACCAACCGGCCGATGTTCAAAGTCACTGGTTACGCCCGCTCCAAGAACGGTGTGCTCCGCTACAAGGTCAAAGACATCACCCCTAATGCCAAGACGAACGGTCAAATCGGCTACATCACAGCCAAGGACAGTTTTGTCAGCCACGCCTACTACCAAACTCAGACGAAGAAAATCAAGGTGCTCCGCGGCCTCAACAGCTATAAAACCAGAGCCCTCACTGGCAAGAAAGTCCACTACCACAAACACCAAGTCATTCGGGTAAAAAAACTAGTCACTCACAACCTGACCACGCGGTATCAGTTGCCCAATGGCCGCTATGTTTCAGCCAACAAGCGCCTTGTCATGCAGGTTAAATAAGTAATTTCACCTAACCAACCGAGTTACCTAAATTGCTTTGTCTGAACAGCAACAAGTCCTTATGACATCAAGCTTTCATAATCACTTACCACGCATCATTTTGGTGGGTGATTTTTCATGCCCGCAATCCATTCACTAGTCTCACTATCCCTCACGCTTACCTGGTATGCTTAGCTTGTAGTTAACTGCACATGATAAGGAGTGAATCCAAATGAAAGGAAAACTGTTTAAAACACTTTGCTTCAGTATACTTAGCACTATCGTCCTGTTAACCAGCCTGGTGTTGGTTAACCCTGCCTCGGCACAAGCCGCAACACCCCCGACCGATGCCAACACTAGCCTTGATTTGAACCAGACTATTGACCAAGCCTTTCCCAACTGGCAAACAGATAAAAATGAAGCCATCGTCCGAGATGCCCTACTTAAGGCGGACTATCCGGAGCAGTATGCGGGGCAAATCAAGAGCACCAGTACCTTGGAGGACGTACAAAAATGCGTTCCCCGTGTCATCATCACCGAACCAATGAAGGATTATGCGCCACTCATTAAAGTGGTCAACCTCGCTCACTCATTATGCCTAGCCAATCAGTCACAGTTGTCTGAAGATAATCTTTACGCCATCGCACAAAGCTTCATGATTAATCATGCTGACATTGACTCCCTTGAATTTCCCAATGATGACTTAACTGATACAGATTTAGAGATGCTTATAGACCTCGCAAAAGAATACACGCCCAATCAACAAAGTAATTATCTTAATCTGCTTGACCTAAGTCGTAACAAAATTAGTAATTTTACTTCCTGGTTAGCTTTCAAAAATTCAGACGACAAGAACGCCATCAGCTCATTCAACGCGCCCATGCAAGATTCTGAAACTACGACTATCCTACCTGCACAGAACTTAACTGGCACCAGCATTAAGATTCCCTTCACAGATCTGCCGGAACTGACGACCAATTTTTCCGACTTTTATTATAAAGATTACACATTGGTTCGGGCATCGCTCACCTCTAATGAAGACTTTTTTGACACGACTGATCATTTCGATAATCAAGATAGAATTCTTACTAAATTGGTACCTGATCAGCTTCCTCGTGGTGATACGAGCCTCCCCATAATCAATGATTCCCTTGACACAGACTACTCAGATATGTACACCATCGGTTTAAGCCCAGATACCTACACACCAACTCTAAGCATGTCAGCTTTCCACGATAAGCTACTTGATTATGGCATGCATGAATACACTTCCCCAACCGATACGACCCACCTCACAATCAATAATATTCCCGCAGGCAGCCATCAACTCACCCTTAAGATTGCAAGACTTGTTCGGCTAGACTCCCCCCAGATGTGGACCACCTACGTCCAGAATTACACCATCCCATTGAAATCACCTACGACAAGTAATACTGCCACCAGTGTCGAGTCCAGTGAATCCACAACTGTCGACACGCCGAACCAAGTGGCTGACCAGGCCAAGCCAGAAAGCAAAATCGTTTACGCCACCAAGAAAATTGGCCTCTACAAGTCTCCCACCTTCACCAATAAGGCTCGCATTCGCTGGTACACCAAGGCTAAACGAACCAACCGGCCGATGTTCAAAGTCACTGGTTACGCTCGCTCCAAGAACGGTGTGCTTCGGTACAAGGTCAAGGACATCGCCCCTAATGCCAAGACGAACGGTCAAACCGGCTATATCACAGCCAAGAACAGTTTTGTCAGCCACGCTTACTACCAAACCCAGGCAAAGAAGATCAAGGTTCTCCGCGGCCTAAACAGCTATAAGACTAAGGCCCTCACCGGCAAGAAAGTCCACTACCGCAAGCACCAAGTCATCCGGGTGAAGAAGCTCGTCACCCATAACCTGACCACGCGGTACCAGTTGCCCAATGGTTGCTACGTTTCAGCTAACAAGCGCCTGGTTATGCAGGTGAAATAGTTTTTACTGAGTCAGCCCACAGACCGTGAGCTGGCTTTTTTGGCGACTAGTTATTCAGATTAATCAATTGATCTTTTAACCATCCACTAGGGTAAAACGAAAATCGGCCTCACTTAAGACCTAGCAGTATCGATAACGCCGGCTGCCATGCTATGATATCTCCTAGATAAAACGTTTACACAATTAATTAGAAAGGCGGCGTTCCGCATGCCAAATTCCTTCCGTTCCCTCCTCTTGATTCTCACCGGCTGTTTGCTCGGCACCGCCACAGTCGCGCTGCCACCCGTCCACGCCCAATCAACCTCCAGTGCGACGCAGACTCGCGAGATTTCCGCGGCTGACACCCTGACCATCCGGGAGGCCTTCAGCCACGACGCCTACCTCCAAGCAGATATCATTCGCACCCTCCAGCGCTACGGCTACGAGGTCACGGCCGACTCACCCGTGAGCGTGACCCAAGCCTTTGGCGGCGCCACCCCCCTGATTCTCAGTGATCCCCGCATCCGTGACTACCA
This sequence comes from Levilactobacillus sp. FUA 3915, assembly GCF_044053135.1. Classification (NCBI taxonomy): domain Bacteria; kingdom Bacillati; phylum Bacillota; class Bacilli; order Lactobacillales; family Lactobacillaceae; genus Levilactobacillus; species Levilactobacillus sp. FUA 3915. The sequence continues at coordinate 751,859 of NZ_CP168704.1, forward strand.
AGACCTCCGCCACCTTGCCGCCTATCCCCGGTCCGTGCGAATTTCTAACCAAAAACACCTATCTGGCGTTGGCTTTCGGCAAGTGATTGCGGCCCTTAACCAGTTGCCAGCTGAGGCCGATGGCTCGTTTTTACTTTATCACGATCAGCTAACCGACGCGGATCTCGCTGTACTCGTTGACTATTTGAAAACACTCCCGGCAGACGGCGATACCCTGCCTGTTCACAGACTTAACCTGAGTGAAAATCAAATCGACGACCTGACCCCCGTAGCCGACCTCGCCGACAGCACGCGCCCCGGTGGTCGGGTCATCCGGACGTTGGTCGCCTGGGGCCAGTCCCGCCACTTGAACCCACTCCCGGCACAACGCGTTGTTCACAACCAAATCACACTAAAAACCGACGACCTGTTACCGCTGCGACTGTACCACCACACCCCGTCGGAGCCTTTCGACGATCCCGCATTCCAAATGGCCGTGTTCCGCGTCCACCCGGAGCTGAACGAAGACGGTCTCCACGCGCTAACGACGGACCCGTTTGTGCCCAATGCGCTGACGGCCCAGGAGATGGGCCAGCCTGTCCTACAGTATAACGACATCTCCATCACCCAACCGGAGCCCAAGCTGACGATTGATGAAGGGGCGAAAACGGTGAGTGGCTTAGCTAATTTTGGCGTGCTCGACTATCAAAACCCGAGCCCCTTAGCTTACCGCCGCTGGCTGTCCCCGGCCGAACAAGCCAGCAGTCTCAGTAGCCTGGTGGCGGATGGCTACTCGACCACCGACAGTTTTCGCGCCGACCCACAGATTACCAACATCCCCTCTGGCACGCCGTCCGTCCAGATCCGCGCGGCCTTTCGTTACATGTACAGCGAAACGTTCCGCGGCTTCACGCAGGATTACACCATCCCCCTGACCTGGCCCGACACCTCGACGTCCAGTAGTTCGAGTGGAAGTTCCAGTGGCAGCGGCAGTACGAGTTCCAGTCGCCCATCCCTCAGTTCGGGCGGCGCTGGCGACGGCGGGGTGCCTGAAGGAACGGTGGTCACGGCCATCCGGAAAATTGGGCTTTACACGGATACAAATTTCAAACGAACCACCCGCCAACACTACTATCGCCGCCAGCCCCGCGTTTACCGGCCGATGTTCAAAGTCACCGGCTACGCGCGCTCGGTCCACGGCACGCCGCGGTACTTGGTCAAGGACGTCAACCACCACTCGAAAACGGCGGGCAAGACCGGTTACATCACGGCCAATCGCAAATTTGTGACGCCGACCTACTACCGACAGGCGGCTAAGCGGGTGACGGTGATCAATCCTAAAGGCGTGAATGCTTACCGGAATAAGTCGTTGACGGGTAAGGCGACCCACTACCGCCAGGGTCAGACACTGCGGGTGAAGAAGCTGGTCAAACACAACCTGACCACCCGATACGTGCTCACGAATGGCCGCTATATCACGGCGAACAAGAAACTGGTTCAAAATGGCCGAGTTGCCATGCCGAAGAAACTCAAAGCTAATACCGCTATCAACCGGTATCGTGATGTGAACTTTCAGCACCGGCAGAAGCATTATCGCAAGGGCACCACGCTCACCGTTAAGGGCTGGGACTTCAGTACTCACGGGACGAAACGTTACCGCGTGGCGCATGGGTATGTGACTGCTAATTCAAATTATGTGACCCTGCTCAAATAGCCGCGAACCCCGTTTAGCTGAACTCCTAGCTAAGTGGGGCTTTACTGTCTGATCCGTGTATGCTTCCATTTTTTAAGCAGCAAATGAATTAGATTGTAAACAATATGCATGATAAAATAGGGGTACAACTGGTTTAATCCCTTAAGGAGGTGGCCCCATGCTCATTCAACACCGTTTATTATTCACTGCTCTAGTACTTAGTTTGTGTGGCACAGTTGGCTTTTTTAGTGCGCCGACCCCGGCCAACGCCGCGACTAACAACACGTCCGCTGCGGCCCAGGTAGCTGAGGTGACCGACCCCGGCGAGTTGACGGCTGCAGAAGCTTTCGGTAATGACCAAGCTCTGTTGCAAGATGTGCTGAAGCCGGTTGGTAATCCTGACGGCCAGCCCTACCCTGCCAACACTCTCATGAAAACCATTCTAGCTAACAACCGAAATTCCCTCGATATTTCTAATCCTGATATTCAAGACTTCCAAGACCTGATTAAACTCAAAGGTATGCTAAATGTTCTAGTTATTAGAAATCAAACCAATTTGAAACAGAACAACGGCCTCAGTAAGGTTTTACAGATTATCGATTCCGAAAATCCGCTTAAATTGGGGTTAATTAACGACGAACTGACCACGCAAGACTTCAATCAAATTTGCCAGACGATTATCACGACTCCCGGTGCAATCGACACCTTAAATGTTTCTCAAAACAAGATTACTGACTTCTCACAGCTCTCAAAAATTTATAACTTCAAAAATCCTGAAACCAATCTATTAAACTACTTTATTGCTTGGGGTCAAAAAGTAACGACTCCCTTGCCAGCTGCAACCGTCAAGAACAATACCATCACGTTAACGCCCGCTACGCTATTTGCCTACCAGCTCAATTCACTGAACCAGGGGGCCACACACGGCGGCACTACTCAGCCAGATGCCTTCTTCTATCGCGCTCGTAATCACAATGAACCCGATGGGACTGATGACTTAACGGATACCACTCCCACGTCACTCGTTAATGGCACAAACCACTATAACGAAGGTTTATTATCTCCCCCGGAACAAAACAATCTCTTTCCTGACGAAAATAATCAAACACACTATATTGGTGGAGACTATTTTAATTCTTTAAATTATGATCAATCCCCCTACCAAATAGTCGCAACCCAGCAGTACGCAAGCTCAGTGGCCGCCGAATACTCCAACTACAGTTTTACCCTCGATACACCACTTTCAACCGACACCAAAATGTATAATATTCCTTCAACCACAAAATCAGTTCAACTCCGAGTTATGTATTCTGAGGCGGTTGGTGCCAGTATCACCACCACTCCTGGTTTTACCCAAGACTACGAAATCCCTCTGAATTGGTCCAGTACCGGTAATACCGCAACGTCTTCTAGTGCCAATACCACTACTACCACCAGCAACAGCTCACCCAACACGGCCGACACCGTCAGTCCCAAGGGCACCGTCGTCTACGCCACCAAGAAAATCGGCCTCTACAATGGCACCAACTTCACCAAGAAGGGCCGCCAACACTGGTACCGCAAGCAACCACGTATCAACCGGCCTATGTTTAAGGTCACCGGCTATGCTAACTCGACCGCTGGCCGGCCACGGTACTTGGTCAAAGACGTTAACCATCGGTCCAAGACTGCTGGAGATGAAGGCTATATCACGACTCAGGCAGCTTACGTGACGCCTGTTTATTACCGCAAAGCGGCGAAGAAGATTACCGTCATCAATCCTAATGGTGTGAATGCTTACCGGAATAAGTCGTTGACCGGTAAGGCGACTCACTACCGTCAGGGTCAAACACTGCGGGTGAAGAAACTGGTTAAGCACAACCTGACCACCCGGTACGTGCTCACGAACGGTCGCTATATCACCGCCAACAAGAAACTGGTGCAAAATGGACGAGTTGCCATGCCGAAGAGACTCAAAGCTAAGACCGCTATCAACCGGTATCGTGATGTGAATTTTAAACATCGGCAGAAGTATTACCGTAAAGGCACCACGCTCACCGTGAAGGGCTGGGACTTCAGCGCCAATGGGACTAAGCGTTATCGCGTGGCACATGGGTATGTGACCGCTAATCGTCACTTCATCAAAACCATTCATTAACTAAAAACGAGATGACCGGTCGCTTCAGACCAATCATCTCGTTTTTGAATACACTTATTTTTTAACGACTAACGTTTTATTTGCCGTCACATAACGTCCGTCGGTTAAGACCAACCGCGTCGTCAAATGATAATGCCGAATGGCTTTTACCCTCAGTACCATTCCCCGTTTGAAATGTTGAAGGCGCCGACCTCTCAAATTGGCTTGGCGATACGCGTTGACTCCCAACGGATTCAGCACCCGAACGTGTCGCGGATTAATGCGGAAATAGGTATTCGTTACATCATTATCGCTTGCCGTCACGTAACCTGTCAGACCGTCCGTCTTGGACTGGTGATTCACATCGCGGACCCGATACCGCAAGACACCAGCAGCATTCCGCCGGTACCCCGTTACCACAAACTGTGGCCACTGATTCCGTGGGCGTTTGGCATACCAGTGCAGGCGGGTTTGCCGATTAAAGTTGACCGTGCGATAAAGGCCAATCCTCTTAAGCGCCGATACCGCCTGACCCTTAGGCACGACTTTGACCGGATCAGTCGGCTCCGGGGTCGTTGGCGTTGGTATGACTGTCGTTGGTGGCGTGGTGACCGCCGTTCCACCAACGTTTTCCGCTGGCGCCTTCTTCTGATAGATGTAGGTGAACTCGCCAGGCTTGGTGGCATCCGTTCGGGCTAAGTCGTAATCAGTAATGGGCAAGACTGCCTTTTTCAGCTCAGAAGTAAAGTCGAAGGCCACCATCACGTTCTCTGGTGCCCGTAAGACATTCCCAGTGGTATCCACAAAATTAATGGTCAACTTCTGCGTAACTCGTGTAGAGTCCGTGGGAAAATGAAATTTCACATCACTATTCTTAACCCAACTATGCGCACTAACTCGCCAGCTTTGGGAACCATCCATGAGATTCAGTTTTTCTGAATTCACGAACCAATCCGTTCCCTGCGCCAAAGCTCGTCCCGCAATCAATTCATCTTCATCATTATAAAGATGAGTCACGCATGCCGTATTTCCCATCTCAATTACTGGCGTCGTGACGTATCCGCCAGTCGCATCCTCAATGACCACCTGACTGCCGGATGTCGTTTCTTGGGGCTGATCCGATGGGTCCTCCCCAGTGACGGCTTCGCCCAGTGCGACAACTGGTTTCCCCACTACCATCAACAAAGCGACTCCCACTAAAACACTAACCAGAATTCCCTTAATTCCAGTCTTCACGACTCCCACTTCCTATGCCAAATTGATTGGGCCAAGTCATAACGTCTTATAAAAATAATTATCACTAATGACTGTATACCCTTAGAATAATTATCCCCAGTATAACGCAAAAAGGACCACCCCAGCCAAATATTTCAGCCAACATGGTCCCAATCACATTCACTCTGCCAACAAGGTCACGCGCTTCCCAACAATCTCCAACAGGCCGTCCGCCACCAACTGGCCCAGCTGGCGACTCAACGTTTCTGGCGTGATACCCAGGAAACTGGCGAATTCTTTTTTCTTCACGGGTAAATCGAACTCGGTGGCCTGTTGTGCCTGGCCAATCTGCTGGAGGTAGGCCAGCACCCGGTTCTTCGCCGTCAGATTGCCCGTTAGCGCGCTCACCGACTCCAGTTCGGTCAAGCGGTCACCCAGAATATTTAGAAAATTAAACGCCACATCTGGCTCCCGGCGCAGGAGGTCCTGGAAGTCCGCACGGCCAATCGAACAAATTCGCGTATCCTCCACGGCCTCGGCGTAGTTGAAGTGCTGGCGCTTGGCAAACAGCGCGGCCTCACTGTCGATGGTCCCGGCCCGCAGCATGTACAGCACCTTCTCCTTGCCGTTTTCGTTGAGCTGATACACCTTGACCCGCCCGGAATCGACAATCATCATCCGGTCCAGCTGACTGGTCGGGTCGTAGAGCACCGTGCCCTTCTTGAATAGCTGCTGGTGCACGGAAATCTTGGCAAGCTCCGCAATGGCGGCGTCATCCAACCCTTTGAAAATGGGGGCACTCCGCACACATTTAACTGGCGAATGGGTCATCTTTTCTCGCTCCTTTTGACGTTTTCTTGACATTTATCAATTTATATTTGGTAAAGCCATTATATACTAAATCCATCACTTCGAGGAGGTCATTTCACATGAAAATCTATCAAGCAACCATCGTGCCACTCAACGAACAGGTCATCGGGACCGCGGCCCACGGGGCGGCGCTGTTCACCATCAACGGGGACACACTGACCATTAACATTGAAATGTTTGACACCCCGGCCAACCTGCAGCACTGGGAACATTTCCACGGCTTCCCGGATGGCAAGGCCGCTGACATCGCCACGAGCGCGCAGGACGTGAACCACGATGGCTTCGTGGACCTCCCCGAGACGGGCGCGGTTTCCGGGACCACCATGGTGCCGTTCAACGACGCGCCCCACGAGATGGACATCCCCAACGACGCCTACCCTGTGGCGGACGCGAACGGCTACTTCGCCTACACCAAGGTCGTGCCGCTGGCCAAGCTGGATGAAAAATTCAAGGCCACGTTTAACGATAACGAGTTGGCGCTCGACAAACGGGTCATCTACATCCACGGTGTGACGGACGATGTCGTCCTGCCAGACACGGTTGCCGGTGCGGTCGGGCATTACTCCACGCACGTTACCCTGCCGATTGCGGTTGGGAAGATTGTGGCGCTGTGATGGCTGGTAAGAAAACTGGTGCCATCGTGGCGACCGGCTACTACGCGGTAATCCTGTTGCTGGTAGCGTTTCACTTGGACATGTTGGCAATGTGGGGCATGGCTGTGGGGATGCTGGTTGGTGCGGGACTGCGGTTGGTGCGGCGGTAAAAAGTGACAATGATTACTCTGGTCCAATTGATGAATAGCCTAAAACACAAAACGTACACCGGCAAGACCATTCTATGGTCCTACTGATGTACGTTTTTAAATTCCAAACTTTTTATGACAATTATAGTACTAGCTTACTGAATTGGTGAGAGTCCATGAAAGTATGCCGACATAGCTAGAACCGGTAGTCGCAGATGTCGCATAAATATTAGGCTGTGCATCCAAGTAGATTCCTGGTGTCACACTAGTATCAGCAGCGCCACCAGCAAATTTACTGGCATCAACTGTTTGCCCTGATTTAGCCCAACCTGAAGCTACTTCAACACTATTCTGCCCACTTTGACGGGTGCCAGAACCGACTTGAACAGGAGATGTTCCCGTTAAATCATTCAAGTTACCGCTGGCATCAACGTAAACAAGCTTTCCGTTCAAATAAGTGTTATCCGCCTTATCGTGCATTCTTGTCGAACTGGCTGTAACACGCCACCCCTTACCAACAGTTTGTGTATCCTGAATGGGTACAGATGGTTCATTCGTTGGTGCAAATAGGGTCTCGCGCGAAGGCACTGGTAAAGTCCCAAAGTAATAATCGGACAATAAACCAAATTTAAAAATACCATTGGTTGGATAAACATTAATTGCTGTCGTGCTACTCGTCTTGTCTCCGCTTGCATCACTAGCACCCACACTAATAGTAGCTGGATTTGATTCTGTAGCTGATGAGATTTCACTTAATAGTCCTGTCTCGGTTGTATTGTAAGTCAGACTAGAGGGATCAATAACTGACGTCGGGTCTGACTCTTTAGTTACAACTAATCCAGCCGCTTCAGAACCTGCTAACCACTTCAAAATCTCATCATCGGATTTACCTGCCAAACTGGCTAACTGATCTGGAGAAACACCAACGCTCGGTGTTGTTGCCGTAATTGAGAGTGGATACGTATCTTTAACATCCGCTTCTGCTGACTTAGAATCCCCATATATGTTACTTTCTGTAACCTTTATTGATGATGGGCTCCCCGAATTTTTCAACGTATCATCAAGATCAAACTCGTAGGTGCCGTCATTCCCAATTGTACTTGTGTAATCTTTAGAAGCCCCCGACAAAGTCACTGTCATTCCAGGCTCACCAGTACCTTTAACTATCTTATCAGATGAAGATAAATCTTTTCCATCATTAATGGTAACATCCTTCAGTTTTGAAATAGCTGTTGAATCGCCATTAATCGTTATTTCGTAATAATAGTTTGTAATTGGCGTTCCGGAACCTGCCGCCGCACTATATACAAACCCAATGTAAATTGGGAACGGAGGGTTTGCTCCTAGGTGTGAAAAGTCAACTGGAATTGTAAGCACACCGTAGGGTGGAGTAGCACTTTTATTACTATTCGATAACTTCCATAGTTGGGGAGCTTTGGAACTAAGGGAAGTAGGTTTAATACTTCCTTTCGGATAGGTCATAACATCAGCATAAAACTGTGTATAAGCACCATACTTAATTGTTGGAAGTACCGTAGTATCATACGAGATGTAAATATTCCTAGTTCCTGTTGTTACCCGACCATTCTGGACACCATCTGCAGAAATTTCAGTTACTGCAGGATAACTTGTAGTAAACCCCTTACTATCTCCGTCTACAAAACTTGGCGACCGACCGATAATTCCCGCTTTAAGTGCTGCGTCAGATTGAAGATCCGTCCCTGCTTGAGCGTAAGCCGATTTATATCCAATCATCCCCACACCAACAAAAGCCAGCAGCAAGCCAAGCTGTAGCAAAATTTTCTTCAACTTCATCTTAGCTCACTCCCTCTCCTTTAATAGGCGTGCTTGACGGTAAATCAATGCTAACAAAGCCATGACGATCAGTAGCAGTAAACCCAATAACGTCACCAATAATGCTTGTGCTTCATTCGTCTGTGGTAAGCGGCCAGCAATTACGTCCGCAGCGGCCATTTTGACCAAGACACCCGGACTAGCCTTGGCAGGCGTCCGCGTCACGGTTGCTTTATCTGCAGTTGGAATCTGTTGATCGGCAATCGCTGCAGCTCTTCCAGTTTCAGCACCATTGTCTCCCCCTGTGCCTGCTTTCTTCTTGGCATTGGGGTTCGCGACAAATGTAATTCCAGCATTCGTTTGGCCAATGTTAAAAACATGTTCAGCGAACGCCGGTGTGCTCGCACTAAATCCTAGCACTAACGTAAGCACTAAAACTATTCTTATGAGTGTTCTTTTCACAACCAACGCCCTCCTTCGTTGTCCTTATTCAGCTTCGTCCTCGTCATCATCACGACGTCGTCTCCGAATCAAGTAGATAATCAAGAGAATCAACAAGATTAAAATCAGCATCGCCAGTGCACCCAGCCCAATTAATAACCAGATATTTAATCCTTGATTATCAACCGTGTCATGGTTGTACTTATTTGCTTGTGCCGCAGTAATCGTAAAGTCCCGATCAAAGACCCAAGTCCGCTCAGTGTTCTTAACCACCATGTGTAAGTGATATTTACCCGCTTTCAGGGGACTATCATTTAACACTAAGGGATATTTGAAATCAGAGTTTGGTGCCATCTGCACTTTACTCTTCTTCATATTCTTGACAGTTGTATTGCTATCTCGATTGGTAATCGTGCTGTGCATCTTTAAATTGGGGATAATCACTGCCGACGTGTTACGTAAATTAGCAATGACAGCACGGTGACCATTACTCAAGCCAGCACCGACCTTGCCCAAACTCATAACAGCTACAGGAGCCTTCCCCAATGAATACTTCATACCAATAACGTACGAGTATTCACTGTGGACATTAGTTGCACCCTTAACATTGCCAGTGACTTTGTCGTCTACCTTCTTAAAATACCAACCGCCTAAAATAACCCCATTGCGGGACGTTTTAGGAACTTTGACAATAGCTGAGACTACTCTGGCTTTTCCAGCCGGAATCGTTAACGTCTTTTTACCTTGAATCTGACTAATATCGCTCATCTTATACTTCAATGACGGATCAAACGACTTAGCGGGATTAACATAGTCAATATTACCCGTTGAATTCGTCCAAGCTGTCCGAATGGCCGTCTTAACCGTCACATCCTGATTAGAAATATTGTTGATCCGGACCTTTAAGGTTTCCGTTTGACCAGACTTCATATTCAAATCAAAGAATGAATTTTGCTTATTGATTTGATTCTTAGGAATCACCGCGGATACATTATAACCAATGTTATTTTGCGTCCCAGCCGCATGTGCATTTTCTAGCCCAAATCCACCGATTACGAAGCCAACCAGTAACAACAAGCCTAACTGAATCTTCTTTAAACCTTGCATCGTTACACCTCTGCATACCCATCATTTTGTCGTACTATATAGGTTCATAGTACCACTTTATGTATTGAAAAAAGGTGCTCATATATTAATCAATGGACACCTTTCCTCGAAAATGAAAATTATGATTCAGGAAGCGCAGCTAATGTCCAGTTCAAAGTACCAGAGTAAGTTGTTGAGTCCCCGGTAACAGTCACGTTTGCAGGAATGGCGCTTAATGAAATATTGTTAGGATCAAGCTGGAAGGCAGTTGACCCAGCACCACTACCCTTAGCGGCAGTGTAAACAGGTTGTGCTTCGGCACTACCAAGCTTGGCACTAGCCTTCTGTTGTGAAATACCAGTAGCACTAGAATCAGAAGAGTTGGTAATAGCCTTCCCTTGGTCAGCATTAAAGTCTAGGCTAGCTCCAGTCAAATTGTGAGTACCATCGGTGAAGTCACTAGCGGTCAAAGATACTTGCCAACCAGCGTTAGACCCACGGGTATCGCCAACTTCAGTAACGAAGTTAGGGTTTGCTGTGTCTCCAGAGAAAGTAGTTTCACTGATTTTCCCAGCCTTGCTGTCAGTTGCTTCGTTCGTACCAGCGGTAAAGGTTTGCTTGGCACCAGTAGAAGTAGCATGTGTCCCAAAGTCAAGCGTCTTAGTCACGTACAAGAAAGTTAAATCGCCGGATGGCTTGGCACCACCATTATCACCAGGTGTTACTGAAGTTGTACCTGGATCGTTAGGATCAACTGGCGTTGTTACAGCAGCTGGCTTGGTAAATGTTACAGAACCGGCAGTGGTTGCTGGAGCTGGATCAGTAGTTGTGTCCGCATTGGCAGCAACTGGCGCAACAGTACCTAACAACAATGCACTTGCTAATACGATTGTACTTAATGTCTTCTTCATAAATAAAGCACCCCTTAGATTTATCTTTTATGGATTCCCAAAACACTGTGACGGACAACACATCTTATGGGCCGTCATGATTTCGGTAAAAATGATGAGCTCCTCAATCATTAAGACCAGTTGTGGAAAAGCAACTCCCCCTAGAAGGATGTTACGCTTCACTAACTATGTAACAAAGCTATTATAAGGCCAAAAGATTTGCTTGTAAACCATTTTTGGGGATATATTTGCAATTAATTTAATCAAGTGATAAAAAAGCTATATTTACCGCCATTTAGGCGTTTATAGTCATTCGTAAAATGACAGTTTTAGCTATCTACGGTTTATATCGGCTAGACACTTTAGCCCTTTTGGACAGCGCTTTCGGAACCGTAACATGACCTCAATCGTACATCGGAGTAAGTTTCTTCTGACTTTTTGTCAGTAAATAAGGTTACCTGCCATACTAGCTAAATGCGGGATTAATATCATGGGTTGTCGACTATGTCCAGCTTTTTTCAAAGCTAATTCTGTTTGGCAACTTTCCTAATTAACCTCAGCTGAGTTCTCTATTTCTTGATCCAAGCAAAAAAGCCAGTTCAACGGCATCTCCCGTCAACACTGGCTTTCAAGCTAGTCATCTAGTAATTTCCGAACCAACGATTGTGTAACACTTTCGCGTTTTTCGCGCGCATCGTCCCGCCGCAGGGCAACCTGCTGGAGCGCCGACAACGTGGCCGCTTCCGCCCCGGCTGGCAAGGCATACAGGCGATGATAGGCCCGTTTGATCTGGTCAAAGTCGGCATTCTCGTGAACGAGTCCCCGCAGTTGGGTGGTTGTCACGTGGTTTTTCTTGGCTGGCACCCAGTCATTTGCCGGTTGAACCGCCAGCCGCTGCGTGAACGCCTGCCGCAATTCCGCCGGCCAAGTAGCTGGCAACGCCTCCCCCGCCGTTAAGTGGTTCCGCAAGGTTTCACAGTCCCGGTAAACGCTCACCGGCACCTGTTGACCCTCCCAGGGTTGTTGGAGCTTGACCAAGCTAGCCGTCCGTTCCGCCGGCGTCAGGTCAAAGCCAATCGCCGCATTAAACAGATCATCCCACCAATCACGTTGACGCTGGTTAGCGCGCTGGCGACTGGCCCGGTTCAAGTCCGCTACCAGGTACCGTGGCACGATTTGGAGCCGCGCTGCCTGAATCTGACCGGTCCGAGCAAATTCCGTAGCCATCACCCCTAGTTGATAGGAGTTGACCAGCTTCTTCAAACTTGCTGGCATGGTCAGTGCCGCGACGTTTTCCTTAAACGAACCCAGCGGCAAGTGACGCGTAATCAAGTCAGCCACCCGCTGTAAGTAGCTTCGATATGGTGCCGACGCCCGCAACTCCTGGACCGCCGTGCTTTCTTGGTGCTCGGCGTGTTGCCAAGCCGCCTGGGCCTCTTCCTCGGCTAGCCGTTTCTCCCGTTCAGCCCGCCGCTGAGCCGCCTGTTGCGCAGCCGTGGCTGCTTTCTGGTCAATCCCCGTCAGGACATCATACTCCGTCAGGTACGGTTTTAACTGCGTTTCCGGCAAGGTCGTTTGCGGGCGTTTCAAATACCCCGTCACCGTATCCTTGGTCCCGTGCCGCACCCAATGCTGGCGCCGTTGATGGGTTTGGGGCAAGTTAGGCAAAGCTTCCGGGTCCCACAAAATTTCTGGCACCTGGGGGTAGTGGGCGGTCAAATCGTCGTATTGGGCGACCGCGTGGATGTTGTCCTCGGTGGTGATGGTCATCAGGTATTGCATTTCATCACTCATGAACTTCTTCACGCACTCGGAACCGACAATGATCTTGTGGCCGTCCTTGCGCAACACCACGTGGTATTCGTAGCGCACCGGCTTGTGGCAGAGCGCACAGTGCCGCCAATCCAGCCGATTATTGCTGGGATTGATCACGTACGGCGAGTCCGCCAATAATTTCCACGCCTCGCTGCTCTGAACTAGCCAGTCGACCCGCTGCTCCAACAAGGCTTCTCGCGCCGAGCGGGGGAGGAAATCACTGCTGTCCTTAATCGTGGGGTGGTCGCGCAGCAGTGGCATCAGTCGGGTCAATCCCGGCAACGCCAGTGCGCGCTGACTCAGTTGTAGGAACCGGTTCTCGGCCGGCGTCAAAATGGTGGTTGCCATACGTAACGTCCTTTCGTCTCAAATTCGCGTTCTTTCAGTCTACCATAACTCGCCGCAAAATAGGGAACATATGTTTAAATTCTGATGTTTCTACCGCCTCCAGGATGGTGAAAACTGAGCCGGAACGCGGTGGTGCTGGCCGTTCCCGCCGGCGGGCTCAAAGCGCCCTGCTGTGGGGCCGGTTCCAGCCTAAGGAACAGGCTTCCACCTCAACTTTGTGCCTGAGAGGCGGTCACAAAGGTTGTCCCATGCCCATGGGCTAAGCTGAGAAAATCACTCAGCTAAGGCCATCGACACAGCTGGTCACTTTGGCCCGCCTCTGGTCACTCACATCGACCCGGTTAGCTCATTTTCACCATCCCTGCGGCTGACACAGGTTTAACCCGCAGTCATCTTTCTCATTTGCGTACGGCTTATTGCCTGCTAGGAGTCTGATTAGTCCTATTTGAAGCGACTACCATTACGAATATATCCCTCAACAACCACTCTAATTATGTAGAATAGACCGTTCATTTCACAACTACCTAATGAGATGAACGGTCTACCTAACACACGTATTCACTTATAAAGTCGGTCGCAAAACAATTTCATTAATATCCACGTTCGCCGGCTGCTCGATGGCAAAGACCACCGAGGCTGCGATATCCTCAGGCCGCAACTTCGGGACCGATTCCAAGTTAGCATTGCGCTGGTCCGCAAAGAACCCCGTCTTCACAAATGCTGGGGAAACCATCATGGACCTGATGTGTGCCCCAGCTTCCTCCGCACGGACGCCATCCATGATGGCCCGGACGCTAAATTTGGTGCTGGCGTAAACCGTATTATTTTGCCCGACCTGATGCCCAGCCGTTGAATCGGTCGCAACGATCTGACCGCCCCGCTGTTTTTCCATGACCGGAATCGCCGCAGCCAGGCCGTACAAGACACCCTTCACGTTGATGTCGATCATTCTTTCCCATTCAGCGACCCGCCCCTCATTCATTGGCGCAAAGCTCATCACGCCAGCGTTCAGGTCTAAAACATCGATCCGGCCATATTCAGCTAAGGCAAAATCAATCAATGCCTGAACCTCGGTCCGGTTACTGACATCGGCCACCTTGAAAATCGCCTGACCACCCGCCTGGTGAATGGCCTCCGCCGTCGCCTGCAGGTCCGCTTCCTTACGCGCGGCCAACACGACGCGATGCCCATGACTCGCGGCTAATAACGCCGTTGCTTTGCCGATGCCACTAGTTGCGCCCGTAATAATAATCGTCTTTGCTGGTGCCAAACCCATTCGCCTCATTCATTAAATTAAGTACATTTCGATTGATTGTCTATTTACTGGCCACCCTGAATCTTACCACGGGTGGTTTCGATAACTGGTTTGCACGACTCACGCCGTCTCATCCAACACGACACGCAAACAACAGAACTTAGTTTACTGCGAAACACTGTCCAATAACTTGATAATTGTCAATTTCAGGCTATTTCTGCCACTTTAAAAAAATCCGCCGTCCCAACACTCCCGGACAGCGGATTCCCACAAATTTTAATTTTCGGCGATCCAGCGTTTCAACGCCACCCCAGTGCGCGAATCGGCCACATTGATGGACTCGCGCGGCGTGCCGCTGTACTGGATGTGACCGCCGTAACGCCCGGCATCCGGGCCGACGTCGATCAACCAGTCGGCCTGGCCAATCACGGCGAGGTTGTGCTCGATGATGATCAGCGAGTTGCCGGCTGCAACCAGCTCATTGAACAGCTTCAACAGGCGCGCGGTGTCCTGCAAATGCAGACCGGCCGTGGGTTCGTCCAGCAGGTAAATCGTTCCCCGCTTACCCAACTCGACCGCTAATTTCAACCGCTGAAGTTCCCCACCGGACAAGGTCGTCAGGGGTTGTGCCAACGTCAGGTAGCCCAGACCCACGCGGTCCAGGTTGGCCAGTTGGCTGGCGAGCTTCGGCGTGTCCTGGAAGAAGGTTGTCGCCGCCTTGACCGACAGCTGCAGCACCGCCGCGATGTTCTTGCCCTGATAGGTATACTGCAGGGCTTCCTCGCTGTAGCGTTGGCCATGACACAGCTCACAGGTCTGCACGACCGGGTCCATGAACGCCATGTTGGTAATCGTGACGCCCTTCCCCTTACACCGCGGGCAGGCGCCCTTACCGTTATAACTGAACAGGCTGGTGCCGACCCGATTGTTGGCATCGCTAAAGAGTTTGCGAATCTCATCCAAAATACCCAGATAGGTGGCCGGCGTCGAGCGGATATTGATGCCCACGGGCGCTTGGGCCAGGTCGATATAGTCCTCCGTGAGCTGCGACTTCAACGCCGTCACTAGTGAAGACTTCCCGGACCCGGCGACTCCCGAGATGACAGTCATCACGCCCAGTGGGACATCCACGTCCACATTTTGTAAGTTATTCTGTGTGACATGTCGTAAGGCTAAATGCCCGGTCTGTTGCCGTTCCGTGCCCCAGTGATGGGCCTGGCGCAACCAGTTGCCGGTCAGCGAGTCCGAGGCCAGCAGCTCCGGATAGGTCCCGGTAAACGTGACGGTCCCGCCGCCCTTGCCGGCTAACGGCCCCATCTCAACCACATAATCCGCGAAGTCGATCATTGCTGGGTTATGTTCGACGACTAAAATGGTGTTGCCTTTATCCTTCAACCGGGTCAACGCCTGCTTGACCAACTGAATGTCGTGCGGATGTAACCCGACGCTGGGTTCATCCAAAATGTAGACCATGTCGACCAGGGCACTGGTCAGGTATTTGGCAATCTTGATCCGTTGGGCTTCCCCACCGGACAGCGAACTGGTGCCGCGGTCCAGCGTCAGGTAGCCCAGGCCGATGTCGACCAACGACTGAATCTTGGTGCTAAGCTCCCGGACCACGTCGGCGGCCAGCGGTTCGGTGATGCCCTGCAAAAACGCCAGCACGTGGCGCAGGTCCATGGCCGTGACCTCGGCAATGTTGTGGCCGTTGAGATGGTTGGTCAGAACTTCCGGCTTCAGCCGCGTGCCCTGGCAAACGGGACACGGCTTGCGCGTCACAATTTCCGCAATGGCCTCACGGTGGTGTTCGGCTTCCTTCTTGCCAATCACGGAACGGCGAATCCGCGGTACAACACCCTCATACAGCGCCGTGCGGGGAAAGCCCTCGCCAGGATGGTCCAGCTTCTGTTGCGGCGCGTGCATCAACAGCTCGTATTCTGCGGCCGTGTAATCCTTGATGGGCTTGTCGTCGTCAAACAGCCCACTGGTCGCGTATCGCCGCCAACGCCAGGTGTCCGGCCCGAAGCTGACAAACGTGATGGCACCCTGATTCAACGATTTTTCGGGGTCAATCAGCTTGCTTTCATCAATGTCGTCCACGTAACCCAGGCCCTGGCAGGCCGGACACATCCCCTGTGGCAGGTTGAACGAGAAGCTGTCGGAATAGCCGATGAAGGGCTTGCCGATTCGCGAAAATAACAGCCGCATCAGTGAATAGATCCCGGTGTACGTCGCCAGCGTCGACCGGGCATTCTTCCCCAGCCGCTGTTGGGCAATGACGATGGCGACCGGTAGATGCTCAATGTCACCGACGTGCGGTTGGCCATATTTGGGCAAATACTGTTGCGTGAAACTGGGGAACGTCTCGTTCAGTTCCCGTCGCGAGGCCGCCGCAATCGTATCAAACACCAGCGAGGACTTGCCGGACCCCGATAGCCCGACAAACACCGTCGTCTGGTACTTGGGCACCCGCAGGTTTACGTGCTGCAGGTTGTTTTGCGTGGCATCCTTGATGTCAATGAAGCCTTGCTTGAAAGTTGGTTGCATCTTCTCTTCCCCTCTCATGGTTTTGGGCTAACGCTGTGTCATGGCCACTAAATGGTGAAAGCTGCCGTCGATACGTGGTCGAGTCCGTTCCCGGCGGCGGGCTCAAAGTGCCCTGCTGTGGGGCCGGTTCCAGCCTGAGGTACGGGCTTCCACCTCGACTTTGAGCCAAAGGTCGGTCTCAAAGGTCGTCCCGTGGGCTAAACTGAGAAAATCACTCAGTTAAGACCACCGACACAGCTGGTCACTTTGGCCCGCCTCTGGTCACTTACATCGACCGCGTTGGCTTATTTTCAGCATTTCCGCGGCTGGCGTGGCGTTAGCCTGTACTTAATTCATGGATAACCCTTTAACTGATTTGATGACAGATTGTCTTGTATTGTTAGTCAGATAATCACTTTCCCTGACATCAGTTCGCTACCGTTTCACCTTACCATATTCTAAAATTTTGTGCGGGAATGGCGACGTTAGATTTTCTTTCACCGCTCCGCTTCAAAATCCACAAACAAATCAGCCACAATCCTATCCCCGAAAGGCTATAATTTAGGTCGTAGCAACTATTCCGAAGGAGGAATCTTCCATGTCTCTTTTTAAACGTCATCCATTGAATCTCCGCGCAGCCGTCATCGCTGGTGGTGCGGCCGGGATTGTTTCCGGCTTAGTTAAGCTCGGCTGGGAAAACGTCCTGCCACCCCGTACCGAGGAGCGCAACGCCACCAACCCACCCCAGCGTTTGCTGGAACAATTTGGTATCCCCGCTAAGGTGACGCACGCCACCTACACCTACTCCGGCCAACAATTGCCGTGGGTCAGCTACGTGATTCACTTCGGCTTCTCGACCACGTTTGCCGTGCTTTACCAAATCATCGGTGAGAAGATTCCGGCCGTGAAAAAGGACGCTGGCACCTGGTTTGGCCTCGCCATCTGGGTTGCTTTCCACCTCGGTATCATGCCAGCCATGGGCACCGTGCCCGCCGCTGAGGACCAACCAACGGAAGAGCACGTGTCCGAATCGTTGGGCCACATCGTGTGGATGGTCACGAATGATCTGGTGGGGGCGGAGGTCTACCGCCGTCTAACCCGTGAGAGCCAACGCCATAAATAAACGTCAGCTATGCCGGGGATTCCGGCTGCGGCTGTCAGGTACTTCCCAACGGTGGGGCAGACCTGAAGCCTGAGGGGCGGTCTTCAGGGCAACTTCCAGCCGGTAAATCACGTCTGGAAGATTGGCCCGTGTTCTAAGGTTGCGCCCAACCCGCGCAATCTAAGAACACCGACACCGTTACTCGTACCTGACCTCCTCCGCCTCCATCCCCTACACTGGCGTTTATTTACACTGTGATTTCTGTTATGTTATGTATTAAAACTGTCATACTGGTTCAGTTAGCACTTACCTTGCCTTTGATCCCAATGAT
The DNA here is from genome assembly GCF_044053135.1 of Levilactobacillus sp. FUA 3915. Taxonomy (NCBI): domain Bacteria; kingdom Bacillati; phylum Bacillota; class Bacilli; order Lactobacillales; family Lactobacillaceae; genus Levilactobacillus; species Levilactobacillus sp. FUA 3915. The sequence goes on from NZ_CP168704.1 coordinate 770,062, forward strand.
CAATTCCGCTGACTGAACCTTTTTCGTCACAAACATTTATAAAGAACTCTAATTTCGACAACAAAAAACGGTGTGCCCAAGAATTTCTCAAGGTCACACCGTTTTTAATTTTACGTAATCGAAAGGACGTGGAACGCCCACGCCATTTCGAGAGTTTACTTATTTACTAGTGGTTCGTGTGGCTCCGGTTGGAGTTCCGGCGCTTGTCGTGCAGGCTGTCGAAACCGACGAAGCCGGCAGCGACGGCCCGTTCGTTGGCTTGGTGAAGCACGCGAATGAAGCGTTCGGCTTCGTCCTTGCCACCGAAAAATTCTAACCAACGGTGGAACCGTTCGTCAGTGGCTTGGGAGAGGTTCCGTTGAACCCGGCTCCCGGCAGCCGTCAAGGTAATGTACTTCACCCGACGGTCGTTAGGATCAACCTTTTGCATCACGTAGTTTTCTTTCAACAAAACGTTGACCTGGCGAGCAATGGCACTCTTGGAGACGCCTTCTAATTTAGCGAGTTCAACCAAAGTCTGGCCGTTCTTGCTTCGGGCGACATTGTCCATGACCATAAACGCTTCGAAGGTGAGGTTATACTTCTGCGTAGGGATGGAGACAAAGTCACCAATATATTTGAAAATGTGCATGTAAAGATCGTCAAATTCTTTTTTCAGTTCAGCTTCGGTTACAGCCTCATTAGTCGATTCTGTCATTATCAGTCCATTACTCCTTCTAGTCCAGCGCCAGGCGCTGTCATTTATGTCCTTTGATTGCGCACAGCTACGGGTCTTAATTCTAGCTGATGAAATTCCGCCCGTCACCGGTCAGCTTTTCCCAAATGGACAACCCTCCGTACATTTTACCATGAAATTAAGTTATCCAGTAATATTTAAAAATCGGGTTTCAAAAAGCGAACGGATGTTTTATAATGAAATTAATCTTATTTCATCAAGGACGTGATGATTATCATGCAACGTGTTAGCCAGCCAATTAAGCACCTACTCCAACTAGCCTATCAAAACAATCAAGTGACCACGCTAATATTCAATAACGTTACGTATACGGGAACCGTCGACTACGTTTCAGCTTCCACCGTTTACCTCGGTTTAGCTGCGGGCCATTCGCGGGAAATCCCCCTGACCGGAATCAGCCAAGTGCGATTACACCAATTACAATCTTGGTGGCATCTCTACGAGGGCTCTCGTCAGTAACTTCTTCTAGTATCGCCTCTCCCCAGCAAAAAATAAACCCCTTTTTGCTAAATTGTTGGCTTTTTCTTTACAATTTAAAGAAAACGCTGTCTTCATTTAATCCGTCTGGCTTTTTCGGCAATCCGCAAATTCCGAAAAAACCCCTTTTAAGTTAGTCCTAGTCTACCTAGATTATAAACCCTCACGGCCTAAAAGAATGACCACAGTTTAGGTGAACTGGTAACAATTAGAAAGTTACATAGATTGATTAATTGAGTGGCCTAAACCAATTGCCCTAAAAAATCCGTGCACAGTCAATTAGATTGACTATCCACGGATTTTTTTAAGGCATTCTAACTTAAGCGAATACTACCAGAGCTGGCCTGAATGGTCACGCTGTGTTCGGCGTTCTCCCCCACAGTCCCAATCTTGTGGTGGTCGTCATTGAGGCTTAATTGGGCTTCCATTGGTACCTTCACACTGGCGTTCAAATTTTTCGCGTCAAATTGATAGTCCGTCAGTAACGGCATCTGCACGGTGGCACTGCCGCTGCCACTCTCAACGGACACATCGCTGGTCAGGCCCGTCAGCTGCAAATTCACGCTACCGTTGCCGGTACTGAAAATGCCCCCACCGTTTACGTTCCGACCGCGAATGGCGCCGTTGGCCGTAGCCGCGTGCACTTGCCCGGTGACGCCATCCAGCTTGATGGCCCCGTTGTGGTTACGCAGGTCGGCATTCCCAACATGATCGGAGAGCCGGACCGCGCCGTTGCTGGATTCAATCCGCACGTCCCCGGCACCCTCACGCACCGTGACGCTCCCGTTCTTGCTAAATAAATCGGTGGCGGCCGTCACCTGATCGAGCCGCACGGAACCGTTGGTCGAATGCATTTTCAACTGCTTCAGGTGGTCATCGAAGGCCCGCACACTGCCGTTCGTGGCGTGCGCATCGACGGCTAAGTCGGCCCGCAAGTCGCTGATTTCCAAGCTACCGTTCCCGGCGTGAACCGTGACCTTGCCCGCTAAACTAGCCGGCAGGAAGATCTCAGTACGGGCGTGCAGCGGCCACAACCGCGGCCGGTCACCCTGCTTGATGGCCAACAGCTTACCGTGCCGGGCTGCCCGTAGGTAGTAGCGGCTGTTGTCGCGGCTCATGTACTCGTTGACCACAATTTTGTCAGCGCTGGCCGGTCCCAACTTAATGGCGGCATCGCGGTAGTTAATGTCAAGTTCATTGATGTCCTCAATGGCAAATGACTGTGTGTTGACCAGCCGCAGGGATTCGACATAGGTTCGCCGGGGCCGCTCGCCGTTGATCTTGACGTCGTCACCGTTCACGTCGACCAAGCCATCGGCCACCGTGACGTGGTCGCCATCGACCTGCACCAATTTGCCGAAATCAACCTTGTCGTTGTCCCCGTCGACCAGCACGTGGTCGCCCCAGGTCACCTTGTCGCCGTGAATCTGGAGCTTACCAATTTGGACGCGGGATTCATCACCGGTGTTGTCGATGTGAATGGTTTCATCGTCACTGTCTTGGTCAGAACCGGATGCGGTCGTGTCGTCACGTTCCGTTGTGTCGGCATTTTCAGTGGCGCCTTCATCGCCAGCCACTTCCTTGAGCAGCGTGTCGATGTCGCCCAGTTGATCCATGGCCTCGTCGATGGCGCTGGTGGTGTCCTGGCCCTGATTGACTTTGTCCGTGACAGCCTCGGTCAGGTCGCCGACCAATTCTTCTTTCAACTCGGTCAGTGCGCGTGATGGTTGGTATTGGCTGAATAGTTGGTCCAGCCGGGTGCGAATTTCCATTGTGATATCGTCCATGCTTAGTCTTCCTCCTCAGTAATCTTGCCCGTGATCAGATCATCAATAATTGGCTTGGCCACGCGCCAGGCCGCCGTGTTCGCCTGCAACAATTCCGTGCCGACCGCCGTGATGTGGTAGTACTTGCGCCGCGACCCCTGTGACTCATCGCCCCAGTAATCCGTCAGCGCCCCGTTCTTTTTTAACCGCCGAAAGACCGTGTACAGCGTGGCTTCGTTCAACTCGTAATGGCCATCGCTAAGCGCCTTCACCTGCTTAGCCACCTGATAGCCGTAACTATCCCCCTGTTGCAGGATGTTTAAAATAATCGTATCCGTATGGCCCCGGATTAAATCTTTGGAAATAACCTCAGCCATGCTGCCACTTCCTTTTCTGTTTTGATGAGACTACTGTATCACGTACTACTGTGTGTGTCAAAGTAATTTATCTGAAATAGTAAAATTGGTTTCGGATTGTGTGGGAGTGGCCGCCTGCGGCTTCCAGGACTACGCCTGCTGTGGGGCCCGGTTCCGGCCTGAGGAGCGGGCCTCCACCTCGCTTTGAAACCTCGCTGAAGTTCGCGAGTTTCCAAAGTCGTCCCAGGCTGTAAGCCGGCTGAGAAACGCCGACTAACATCCTCGACACAGCTGGCTCCGTCCTGGCTTCCTCCGGCTCAGGTTGTGCGTTGAATTTTACGATTTCAGCTAATTCGCTTTGGGTTTGATTTTCTGAGGTTAATTTCGCCTCCGGGATGGTGAAAATGAACCGGAACGCGGTGGGCGCCCGTCTGGAGCCAAAGAGCGGTCTCCAGACTTACTTTGAGCCTCACAACCCGAGTCTCAAAGATAGCAGTTGCCTAAGTGGCCAAGCCCGCCGCTAAGGCAACTCCCACGGCTAAGCTCATTTTCACCATCCCTGCGGCTAACACTGGTTTAACCCGCACCAAATCCATAACCGTCTCCCCACTCCACGACAAAAAACGCCCAGTAAGTTTCTACTGAGCGTCACATTCTAAGTATTCAAAAATTTAACTAACCTAACAATCCGTGGCCAGCCACTAACACTCCAGTAACCAAGCTCCTTGAACTAAGCGTAAATGCCCACATCCGTGTTAGCGACCAGGGGCGGGTACGGTAATCGCCCGGCTGTGTCGATGGTCTAAGCTGAGGTTTCTCACTCAGCTTAGAGCATGGGACAACCTTTGAGACCGCCTTTCGGCTCAAAGTTGAGGTGGAAGCCCGCTTCACAGGCTGGAACCGACCCCATAGCAGGGCACCTTGAGCCCGCCGTCGGGAGCGATTTGCTTAGACATTATCATCGACTAGAGCCGCAAGCAACCGCGATTGAACATCAACCGTAAATGGGCGATGCCAGTATCAGCCGCAGGGAGAGGGAAAATAGGTCCAGCCGTGGGAATGTCCTTAGTAGCGCACTTGGCTACTTAGGACATTGCTATCTTTGAGACGTGTTTTTCGGCTCAAAGTAAGCGCGGAGACCGCCCTTTGGCTCCGGGCGTGCGCCCACAGCGTTCCGGTCCTATTTTCACTCTCCCGGAGGCACTGGTCAACGACCAGTTTAGGGTTAGTTCAAGTCGACGAAGGCGCCGGGGAGGATGCCCTCAACCGTGGTCTCCGTGAAAGCACCCTTCTGGTTGGTCAGGTAGATTGGCGCATCGGCATCAAAGAATTCAGAAATGACCTGGCGGCAAATTCCACAAGGGGCAATTGGACCATCCGTGTTCCCAGTCACCAGCAAAGCCGTGAAGTGTTTTTCGCCCGCAGCGATACCGGAGAAGATTGCCGTCCGTTCGGCACAGTTGGTGGCACCGTACGAAGCGTTTTCGATGTTACAGCCACCGTAGATCTTGCCGCTGGCACCGACCGCTGCTGCCCCGACGTGGAAATGAGAGTATGGGGTGTACGCCTTGTCGAGCATATCAGTTGCGACTTTTAACAATTCTTGTTTATCAGCCATGATGAATCCTCCTTCGTTAATAAAACGGTTTACGTCCTTATTGTTACATATTTTCACTGGAAACGCTACCATTTGAACGAAGTTTCTTGGGGTTTACTTAATTTTTTCCTAAACGGCCGCCTAAACGGGCTAACGCGGGGGTCCACTATGCTAGAATTGACCACAGATATCCGTAACTTGAATTTAGCGGTCGCCGTGGGTGGTGGTCATCCTGCCTGCCCCAAAATCACCGGTAACTGGCGATTGGCCCCTAATCCTAATTAACCAAGGAGAAATAACTTCATGAAAGTGTTACGCAGTGTTTTTAGTTGGATCATCCCCATTTTAGTGGCGCTCGTCTTAGTGGTGCTGGTACGGACCTTCCTGTTTGAGGTCGTCAAAGTTTCGGGGGACTCCATGGAGCCCAACCTCGTCGACCAAGAGCGGATGGTCGTGGTCAAGCCGCTTAAGCTAAAACGCCTCAGCGTGATTGTCTTCGACGCTTACGGCGAGGACCCCGCTGCGGCCAAGAATACCAACTACGTCAAACGCGTGATTGGCCTGCCCGGCGACAAGGTCGTCAGCCAAAACGGCTACATTTACGTCAATAATAAAAAAATCAATCAGTCCTTCATCAACCAGAATGAACGGACCACGGGCACCGGCGATTGGACGCTGAGTTCCCTGGCACAAAAGGGCAACTGGGCCTACAAGGGGAACCGGGTACCTAAGGGCCACTACTTCGTCTTGGGTGACCACCGCAGCGTCTCCGAAGACGGTCGGGCCTGGGGCTACGTCAGCGCCAACAAGGTCATGGGCGTGGTCAAAGTGCCGTTCTGGCAAGGAACCGAGAGCCATCGAACCAATGTGAATAGCTTGGCGAGTTAACCCTGCTGACAAAAAATGACAGCCACAATCAGAGATGATTGGGCTGTCATTTTTATTTGGCCTGCTACTCTTCAAGGTGATTCAAATAAGCAAAAAATTCATCGGCACTACTAAATGTCGTGACGCGTCCTGCCTTCACATCAGCGAGTGCTTCTTCTAACTCTGTCATTTTCTCGTGTTCCTGATCAGTCGTCTCTGGTTGGTGATGATCATTTTGTGCGTCTAACTCTGTCACGATGGGCCTCCTCGATTACTGTATTGGGGATAGTCTAACAGCCTTCCCATGACAATACTAGTCAGGCCCCTCCAAACTTCCAACAAAAAGGAGCCAACCCAAGCAGGTCGGTTCCTTCATTTTCAGGGTAAGGGCGTCGTGCCCACAGCATAAGTGACGGCCGTCGCAAGGAGGACTGCCCCACTTAACCGGCCCTTACCCGTGAGTGTTTTAGCTAAACATTCTTCTCGTCGCCTTCAGCAACGTCTTCGGATCCTTGTCATACCGTGGCGTGTCGACTAAGTTATCCATCGAGATGCCCGTGAAGTGGTATGCGGCAATTTCACCCGAACGGACGGCGCTTTGTTCCGTGAAGATCATTTGGTAAGGCTGTTCCGCAAATTCACCCGTGAAGGCCAAGTTCGTGGAGTGTGCCGGAATGACTTCTGGCCGGTCAGTCTTCGCCCGGTTGTTGAATAGGGCTGAGGCGTATGGCATGTAGACTGGAATGTTGTTGATGATGCTGTCCATGATTTCTGGTTCCTTACTCTTGATGTTAACGGGACCAGGGTCGACCTTGGACAATTGCCCAATCAATTCTTGCGCCATTTCCTTACCCGTCATCTTGATGTACTGCTTGTGGACGAATTCACCCGTCCGACGTGGGTACAGGAAGTAGCCCCAGATAACGGATTCGTTTGGCTTCTGGGTCGTAAAGTGCGGCTGGTGGTGAACCACGATGGACATGTTAATATCCTTTTGGCCCAGTGGCGTGATTGGCGTCGTGGACAGGAAGGAGTTCAGCGCGTTCCCAGGCACTTGCGTGGTGATCCGAGTAATTTCATTCAACAGCAGGTGGTTCTTCGTGGTCAACGTGAAGCTGACCCATTCAGAATTCTTCCGGTCGTTAAAGAACTTGTCTGGCGTCCCCAAGTTGTAGAAGCGTTCCGTGGCTTTCTTCCAGAGAGCGGCACTGATGCCGTATTCCATGTTTTCCCGGGCTGGCGTGTCGTAGTCCCCCATGGTAGCGGAGTCAGTGATGGAGCCGTTGGTAAAGATCACGGCGGTGTCATCATCGATGTCGACTAAGTCTTCGCTGTCCGTTTCCAAATTCTTGATGTGTAACCCGGTAACCGTGATTTCGTCTTGTAAGGCACTGTCCGCAAACTCCCAGTCCGTGACGATGCGGTTATCAATAAAGGTTACGCCTTGATCTTTCAAGTAGTTGATCAATGGTAGCATAATACTTTCAAATTGGTTGTAACGGGTCCGGTTGACCCCAACCAAGTGTTCAATTTGTGTGAATTCATAAATCATTTGGTGCATGTAACGCCGTAATTCCTGAACGGAACTTTCAATTCTAAAGGCGAAAGTCGTTTCCCACATGTACCAGAAATTGGTTTGGAACATATGTGGATCATCCTTAAAGTATTCGGCAATCGTAATATTGTCTAATTTAGTTTCTTCTTCATCTGGCATTAAGACTAACTTGGAGAGCAAGACGCGGTCCTTGTTGTTCAGACCCAGCTTGCCACCGTCGATGATGCCCTTGCCACCCTGCAACAGACGGGCCTTGTCGTAGGTCTGGTGATGGGAATCAAAGTCGTGGGTATCTTCAGCGGCCGTCATCCCATCCTCAGTAGCAGAAGGAATCCGGTCCAGTAAGTCCATCAAATCAACGTAAGTCCGGTAATTCAGCATCCGGCCACCACGGGCAACGTACCCCGTTTGGTTGTCTAGAGGATGGTTTTTGTTCCAGTATTCATCATTGAATTCACCGGTCGTGCCGCCATCGTTGGCCCCATGCATATCGACCCCGTAGAACGTAATTTGCTTACCGCTCCAATGGGCCTCTTGAATCAGGTAAACCGCTGCGGCCATGTTCCCTAAACCTGCACCGATCATTACTGCTTTTGTCTTTACCATCAAAAACACCTCCGTAGATTCATGTGCCTTTTACGACTCCATTATGCTTGCTTTGTCATGCATTGTAAAGCGTTTACTTTGAAAATTAGCCATTTCTAAGAAACGCTAGGAAAGCTTAATCTAACGGCAATTGCAACAGGTCGTGTTACAATTTTTTGATGAAATTGGACGGTCCAATCTTGATTGCCGGCTTATCTAAATAATTAGCTGTGGGTTAAAAGTTCCGCCTCCGGGGCGGTGAAAATGAGCCTGGCCAGATTCTGTTCCCGGCGGTGGCCTCAAGGTGCCCTGCTGTGGGGCCCGGTTCCAGCCTGTGGAGCGGTCTTCCACCTCGCCTTGAAGCCTCGCCAAAACCGCGAGTTTCCAAGGTCGTCCCGTGCTCTAAACTGAGAAAAGGCACTCAGTTAAGACCACCGACACAGCTGGCCACCTTGGTCCACCTCTGGTCACGCACACTTGCGGTCACCTTTTCACCGTTCCTGCGCCTCACACTGGTTTAAACCACAACTACCCCGCAGCAGTCAAATTGGGCGCCGTTTGCTCAACAGTTTTTTGTCTGATTTCAGGCAGACTAACCGTGATGATTAGCTGGATGTAATCGCTCTGGCTACCTTTAATCTAACAGTAACCGTTAATTTTCTACGGAATTTTCCGCAAAAAAAATAACCTTCCCAAACATTTAGCCATGCGGCGGAAGGTTATCTTTATCATTTGTCGCTAGCCACTGTTTTGCAACCGAAGCCAGGGAGGGTGGTCGTGCTGATACGCGGCGGCCCTTTTTGATTGGCTTAAGTCTACCATGATACTGGCCAAATAGCACGGCGGACCCTTTACAAATTTTGTTATACTGGCTGGCCACACAAAAATGGCGTGGGACCGCATTCCCGCGCCATTTTAAAACCTACTGAGGTCTTTCCTTAGTCAGCCGCCATGAACTTGCCAGCAGTCAACGCAGAAGCCTTAACCCAGCCTTCCTTGGTGATGTACAGGTAGGCCACGTTCTTCTTGTTTTGCTTGATGGTGATCTTCTTCGTTGCGTAGAAGGTCTTGCTGTTTGGTAAAACGCCCTTCTTAGCTAAAGTCACTTTAGGCTTGTCAGCAGCGAATTTGCCGCTAAAGACAACCGGGTCACCTGACTTGAAGTGATAAGCGGCCTTCTTCAGGTTCGTCGCCTTCACCAGCGTGTAGGTCTTGCCTGCAATCTTGTCAGCAGCCTTGGCCACCTTCTTACCATCTGCGGCCATAAACTTGCCCGCGGTCAGTTTAGAAAGGGCCACCCAACCTTTGACCTTACCATTAGCGCTCTTGATGTAAGCGTAAGTGACATTCTTGGCCTTGGCTGTCTTAGTTGCCTTGGTTTTTACCACGATCTTCTTGGTTGCGTAGTAAGTGGTGCTGCCAGCTAAGGTCCCCTTCTTAGCCATGGTGACCTTGGCTTTGTCGGCCGCAAACGCCGCGCTATACAGTGCTGGCTTGCCACTCTTCACGTGGAAGGCCGCCTTCTTGATGGCCTTGCTACTTACTAACGTCAACGTCGTCTTCTTCGCAGCTGCCTTAGTAGCCGCAAAGGCCGTCGTTTCAGCTTGGGCGGGTGCGATGGCGCCTAACCCTAAAGGTAATACCATCGCAGCTGCCGCAGCAATCATTGCAACTTTCTTCATCATAACAATTCCCCCCGTAGATTATATGGTGAATCCATCCCTGAATTCACTTGGTATCATATCACGCACGGCAAAATGTGACCGGGATAATCTCCCAAAAACGACTGAAAAACTGTAAAAATCTGACCCCAACGGTAAATTAAACCAACTAACGTTAAGGGGCTAAAAAGTGGCGGAAATTAAATGCACCAAATCCTTGTTAGATCGGCATTCAGCAATCAGTGAAGGCCCCTCATCGCCCAGTGACTTCACTGTTTTTTAGCCGTACAGTTTTCCTGAAAACGAATCCATTTTGCCTCACACACTGCACAAAATTTCACTAAAAGCTGACCAAAGCAAAACAGGACGTTCACCCGAAAAGATGGGTAAAACGTCCTGTTGTAAAGATCATTTATATTTCTAAATCAGGACCAATGTCCAGTTCAAGCCCACTAAACCCAAACCAGTCTCAGCCGCGAGGGCGGTAAAAATGAGCCCAGCCGTGGGATTTACGATGCGCTAGCAGCGTAAATGGTGTCTTTGAGACTCGCTTCTTGAGGCTCAAAGCAAGCTCAGAGACCGCCCTTTGGCTCTGGGCGTCCTGCCCACCGCGTTCCGGTCTCATTTTTACCGCCCGGTAAGGCGCCGCCAGAGACTATTTGGCGTTAGTGACCTTGGTGATGGTCTTGGCGATGAGGGAGGTGTAGTAGCGATTCCCATGGTCGTTCGGGTGTACGTGGTCGCTAACGAACCAACTACTGTGGTTCTGCGCCGTCGTGTACCAGTCGATCACGTGAACGTTCTTGTACTTGTCCGCCGTCTTGTTGATTCGGTTGTTCACGGAATTTTGCCATTCACGCGTTGGCACGTGGGCCGTGACCCAGAAAATCTGCCGGCTGGGTCCGATGGCGTGCACGATTTGGTCAGCCTGAGCTGGCGTCACGTACCCGTTCGTCCCGATGTTGACCAGCACGTTCTTGGCGAGCTGGCCCCGTTGCGATAAGCTGCTAAGAATACCTGGCATGGCATCGGCTTGACGACCCACGGCCCCGTCAACGATGGCGCCTGGGAAGACCTTTTGCAGGTCACCGGAGTCATCCAGTAACACGGAGTCCCCGACCGCCGTCAATGGCGTTTGCTTACTGGTCATCAACTCATCGGCCGTTAAGAAGTAGTACTTCGCCGTCTTCTGGTTGGCCTTGGACATCTTGGAGAATGCCACGGCCTTTTCGTGCTTACGTTTGGAAGCAGCCTTGGCTAAGGCCTTCTGCTTCTTGGCGGCCGCTTCGTTCTTCTTCTTAGCGGCGGCAGACCGTTGCGTAATCGTCTGTTGCAGGGCCGTTGGCTTGGCTGCGGCGGGCTGTTGGACAAAGCCGACCGCCGTTAACCCAAATAACAAGGCCGCGACAACGCCCAAACTGTTGACCAGCCGGTGCGCGCGGGGTTGTTGCAGGTAAGTCGCCACGTCATTGGTGATTTGCCCGTAGTGGTAGTGCCGCATAGGATTTTCGATCCAGCGGTAACTGAGCTCGGTGACCAGCATGATCAGGGCCACTTCGATCAGTGAGTTTAACAACGGATGATTGCCAATGTTGATGCGTGATTCGTAGAAAATCATCACGGGGAATTGGTACAGGTAAATGCCGTAGCTTCGTTGGCCAATGTAGCTAAAGGCGCGGTTGGTCAGTACCCGGTTTAAATCACTCCCGGGATGGGCGACCGTGCCGACCAGAATGCCGGACAGCACCGTGAACCAGAACATGCCGCCCCGGTACGTGCTGGCTGCTTGACCATTCATGGTAAAGAACATGTAAATTAAAGTCAGTAAGGACAGGCCCCCGGCCACATCTAAAATGACCCGATGGGCGGTCGTCACATTTTCATTGAGCTTGTGCGCTGGCCATAGGAAGGCCATGGCGGTCCCGACCAGAATCGCAAACATCCGCGTGTCCGTCCCGTAGTATACCCGGTTGGTGTTGGCGGGATCGTACAGCACAGCCATCGCGATTGCCGAACAGATGGCGATGCCAAACAGAATGGCGGCTGCCCGTGCCCGTTTACGCAAGAACCAAAGGAGTCCCAGCACAACGAACGGCCAGATTAAATAGAACTGCCCTTCAATGGACAGCGACCACAGATGGGTGAACGGCGACTCGCCACTAAACCGGTCAAAGTAGGACTGACCGTGTTTAATTTCAAACCAGTTATACCCGTAGATCATGTTGGTCAGCACGGTTCCCCGAATGTTGGCCAACAGGCTCCGCTGGAACAACGTGATATACGCCGTGGTTCCCAGTAACATCGTGACCAACGCGGGATACAGCCGTTTTAGCCGGCGCCCGTAAAAGCCTAAAATATCGATGCTGTGGGTTGAATCCCATTCTTGAATCAGTAAATAAGTAATTAAATAGCCAGAAACTACGAAGAAGATAGGAACCCCTAAGTAGCCCCCTTGTAGCGTCGATGGCGCCAGGTGATAGATGATGACCCCCAAAACGGCTAGTGTCCGAATCCCATCAAATCCGGTTATGTAACGCCGCTTGCCCGCGCGCCGGTTGCGGATAAGCTCCCGCGTAAGCCGCGTGTAAGATTGATCCATTTTAATTGCTCCTTCTCTTTTGAAACCAGTAACTGCCAAGACTGGTCATACTCCCCCGAATGGTGGTACGCCAAGTTGTTTAAGTTGCTAATGTTATTTATGATATTGATTTGTTTTGCGGTGATTCACTTGCCAACCAAACTAATAGCTGTCCATGACGGCCTAATCAGCGGCCAAAATCGCGCCAAATTAGCCTTTTTAATTAAACTAATCATATAATGTTTGCCCCGCGGAAACAATGGTTTTGCGCCATTTAAAAAAAATGTAAAATTTGACATCTTAATCGACATTTTCACGGGTAAAGTTGCTTGCATAAATCCTGTCAACTAACCTGCAAGAATCGCAAACCAAGAGTTCTTAAAACAGTTGGGTAAGCCTAAATATTAGCACGAAACCCGACAAATAGCACCCCTTAATCGTTCAACGGGGAAATCAGCTCAGCCCCCAAGCCAACGGTCACGGGAACCCTAGCCACCGCCCACTCGCAAAAAACATTTTGGCTGATGCAAGCCTTAATTAGGTCAGCGAAGCAACTGCCTCGGGGCGCACACAAGCTACCGCCAAATACTGACGATTTTCTGAGACAAAAACCCATTCTCCACTGCGAACCAGTCAAAACCAGTCCAATTCACACTGATAGTTAAACGCTTACATGGTATACTGGAAGGAAGCTATTGGCTGAAATTTTATTTGATAATGACTAAAACCATCAGCCACACACCATCGGGGCTAAACCAGTGTTAGCCGTGAGGGCGAAAAAAATGAGTCCAGCCGTGGGATTTACGGTGCGCTAGCAGCGTAAATGGCGACTTTGAAACGCGGTCTTGGCGTTTCAAAGCGAGTCCAGAGACCGCCCTTTGGCTCTGGGCGTCCTGCCCACAGCGTTCCGATCTCATTTTTTCCGCCCGGTAAGGCGCAACCCAACGCCAAAGTTTAGCCCAGAATGGCGTAGCACGCTACATATTGAAGGAGGAGTTCAGCAATGTCCCACGTCAAACCTTTTACTAAAGAAAATGTCCAACAGTACCCCAAGGTTGAATTGCACTGCCACCTCGATGGCTCACTCTCTCTGGCCGCCCTGCGGAAGATGGCCGCCGTCACCGGGGCCGAACTGCCCGCTGACGATGCCGCGCTTTACGATTTAACCACGGCACCCTTAGAAACGGACAGCCTCATCCAATACCTGAAACGATTCCAAATCGTGACCGACCTGATGCAGACGCCGGAACAACTGAAAATTGCCGGCTATGACATGGTCGAAACGGCGGCTAAAGATGGTCTCATCTACTTAGAAGCCCGGTTCGCCCCACAAATCTGTACGGCCAAGGGCCTCTCCGTTGAGGAAGTCATCGCGGCCTTGCTGGACGGCTTACATGCCGGCACCACTCATTTTGGCATCCCCGTCAACGCCATCGTCTGCGCCATGCGTGATCGCCCACTGGACGAATGCATCGACGTGTTCCAGACGGCGGCAAAATTCAAGGACCAGGGGGTGGTTGGCCTAGACTTTGCTGGCGATGAATTCAATCACCCAGCTTTGGAAATTGCGCCCGCAGTCGAGGCCGGTCTCAAAACAGGTTTGCCATTCACGCTCCACGCTGGTGAAGCCGGTCCTGTCGACAACGTGGCGGTCTCCCTGACGTTAGGTGCCAAGCGTATCGGCCACGGCGTGCACATGAGCGGCTTCCCTGCCACCATCGAACAGGCCAAGCGCGCGGGCGCCACGATTGAAATGTGCCCATCCAGCAACGTACAGACCAAGGCCATCGACGGCTACGAAAACTTTCCACTGGCAGAGTTCCTCAGTGCCGGTCTGAAGGTCACGCTAAACACCGACGACCGCACTGTTTCTGACGTCACACTGACTAGCGAAATCATGAAGATGCACGACCAATTCGGCCTGAACTGGTCCCTACTGGAACGGCTCACGCTAAACGCCATCGACGGCGCCTTCATCCCCGAAGACCAAAAGGAACAGCTCCGCGCCAAGGTCCGGGCGGCAGAAACTGTTACGGCCTAGAGATTATAATTGCATAAAATGATTAGGGCACGCTGATTAATTCTAGCGTGCCCTTTCTATTGGCCCAAAAGCGCCCAATTACAGGTATTCCGCCGCTAAATGGTATACTCAAGTTAACGTAATTATTTTTTAGCGAACTTACAGTAATTTCTTAGCTAGAGTAAGGATTTTAACCACTCCACCGCCAACACGCTTGCCACCCACGACCACATCTTCAAAAATTAACACAACGTGAGTGACCAGAGGCGGATCAAGTTGCCCAGCTGTGTCGGTGGTCTTGGCTGGCGTTCTGTGCCAGCCTAGCCCACGGGGCAACCTTTGAGACCGCTCCTCAGGCTCAAAGTTGAGGCGGAAGCCCGCCCTTCGGCTGGAGCCGACCCCATAGCAGGGCAACTTGAATCCGCCGCCGGGAACGCAGTGAAACTGGTAAAGTCAATTTTTAAAGAAAGTGAGGCGGTTGGATGCCGCAAGAATACCCCTACCAAGATGCCTTCAACCGGTTACTAACCGACCGGGCCATGGCCGAAGCCACGCGCGACGAATACACGACCACGTTGAAGGACTTCTTCCATTACTTAGAGAATTTCAACCCAACTTATCAGAAGACCCACCGCGTGAGTGATCTCCAAACGCAGGACGTCGAGCAGTACCTCAGCATGTTACTCACCGCGCGCCAGATTCAGAACCAGACCTACAACAAGGTGTTGTCGCACCTGAACATCTATTTCAAATTTTTGTTCTCACACCGCTGGACCCCCTATCTGCCGACGCTCGACCTTAAAAGCAAGCCCAAGCAGGCGCCGCAGCCGGTCAATTACCGCTGGGTCGACGACCTGACCGACTACCTCGCCGATGAGCGGCTCCACATTTATACGCGCCTGACCCTCCTGCTGGTGTCGCAGGGCTATCCCGTGCAAAGTTTTCTCAAGCCCGGTGTGACGGAAAAAATCGATACCCACGACTGGCCAGCTACCGTCCAGCCCTTTCTCAAAACCTTCCGGGACTTCATCGACCCGCTCCAGCAGCGGTTTCTTTGTGACGACTGGTTTCTCAAACAACGGGCCGCGGCCGACCCCCATTTGACGTTGCCCGGCCTCCACAAGTATTTAAAACCGGACGAAGCGGTCATTGGCTTTGCCCTCAGCCCCACCGTCCTCTATCAAGGTTACTTAGTTAACTATCTCCGGCGCCACCCGCAAAAGACCGACAGAGAAGTCACCGCGGCGTTGAACCTGCCACCGGATTCCATCGATTATTACCGGCGATTGAGCCAACGGGCCGATTAGCCCAAGATTTTTTCATTAAACTATTTATAATAGAGGTAAGACTAGATTTTTGGGGGAATCACAAATGAAAAAGAAATGGTGGCTATTGGCGAGCTGTCTGGCGTTAGTGGCCGTAATTTTGGGGACGGTCACGCTCACCCAGTTTCGCAAGACAAACATTCAAACGGCACCGGCGACGCACAACCGAGTGCCCCAGGAAGATGTTACCGCAACCGAGGTCACGGTAAAAAAGCCCGAGCCATGGATCAAACTCAAGCATCCTTTAAAATTGCCAATCCTGATGTACCATAGCGTGGCGACCGGCAATCAATTGCGGGTGCCCAAGAAACAGGTCGTGGCGGAGCTGACCTATTTGGAAAAGCACCACTATGAAACGCTGACCACGGCCCAGGCCATTCGCGCGTTGACCACGAATACCGTGCCACAGAAAAAAGTCGTCTGGATCACGCTGGACGACGCCTACAAAGACAATCAGAAAATTTTACCGACGCTGAAAAAGTATCACCAGCACGTGACCATCAACGCCATCACGGGCTTCACCCACAAGGCCAACCACCTGTCCCTGGCGCAAATGAAGGCGCTCAAGGCAACCGGTCGCGTGGACTTTGCTAGTCACACGGTCCAACACCTGAACCTGAATAGTTTATCAGCCGCGCAACAACGTCAAGAACTGGTAAATTCCAAACGCTGGCTCGACCACGAGCTCAATCAGGATACGCAAATGCTGTGCTACCCGGCTGGTCGCGCCAACAAGACGACACATCGCTTGGCTAAACAGGCCGGCTATAAGCTCGCGCTGACCACTCAGGAGGGATTCGCCCAGCTGTCCGAGGGCCGTTACAACCTGTCGCGGCTGCGGATTGCGCCGGGCATGACGACGGCCACGTTTGCCGACCTGATTCAGGTCACGAACTCTTAAGGCAAACGGATGACTCATTTCGTTCCCGGCGGTGGGCTCAAAGTTCGTCCCATGGGCTAAGCTGAGAAAAACACTCAGCTAAGACCATCGACACAGCTGGTCACTTACAGGGATCACCCATTTTCCTAAGCGTTACGTTTCTTCCGAACGGATTTCGACTGTCCGCTCGAATGTTTGATAAAATGTAAGCGTACCCATTGTTAGTTCTCCTGCTTCGGCGTACAATGAAGTTAGTTAAAACGTGCACAAGGAGGTCAACATTATGGGGAGCTTAGCCACATTATTAACCTGGTCCGCAATGATTGTTTTGATTGGTGCCGAAATTGTTCGGGGAATTTTCATGTTTAAAGGATAAATTAAACTACTGTTAAGTCAAAAGGAAGAAGCCAAGTCGGCCTCTTCCTTTTTTGTGATCAACGCTAACTAACGTCAATCCTTATGGCTTGCACTTTCGGCAGCAACTCTCCAGTTTTAACTATCTGTAGAATACCGAACCAGCGTGGCAAAGTAAAACACCCCGACTCCTTACTACACTTGTCCCATCAGCCATTCAACTCAAAAATAGTTGGCAACCTTTTTAATTTGTCGCGTTGACAGGTCTGTTATCTCCTAATAGAATGATAATGTATTCTACAAGGAGGAATTCCATTTGAAACGTGCAAAAATCATCATCACGACCCTCTTGGCCATCGTTAGTCTGCTGGGTGGTGTTGGAGCCAACGCGGTTACCGCCACGGCTAGCACCACTCCCAGCTGGAAACAGCCATCCGAGAGCAAGGCGTACCCGAATTTGAAGAAATATAAGCACGCCTATCTCAAGGTCTCCATCGCCAAGCAACGCGTCTACGTGAAGACCAGCAAGCACCGGGTGCTCTACACCATGGTCTGCTCGACCGGGAAGAAATCCTCCCCGACCCCGACTGGCACCTTTCACATCCAGAACCGCGGCAAACACTTCTACAACGCCAGCTCTAAGGAAGGCGCCAACTACTGGACGTCCTTCAAGGACTGGGGGACCTACCTGTTCCACTCCGTTCCCGTCAACGTGCACGGCAAGTACGTCGTCAGTGAGGCCCACAAGCTGGGCAAACGTGCCAGTCACGGCTGCGTACGCCTGAGCGTTGCTGACGCCCACTGGATCTATAGCCATGTGCCTGCTGGGATGAAGGTTGTCATTCGCTAATAACCAAATCAAAAGAGTTTAACCCACTTCACACTGGCTAAACTCTTTTATTTTCGAATCCTGTTTTGAAACGACGGACGCACCTTTAACTGCATTATAATATGGTATACTGAACTTATTCCAGTCTAAAATGTACTGATAGGACACGCTTGCGTCCCGTGATTTTGCCACCATAAATAGGAGTGTCCTAACAGGCATGTTGAACTACTGTGTCGCCAGACACGTGAGCGACAAGCCTCTGAATTTATTCAGGGGAAATTGATTTACCCTGATTTGTCCAATACCGCCCAGTATCTGAAGGATTCTCGTTTACATGACAGTTTAAATTAAGAATTTCAGCAATCTGAGAATCGTAATTTTCAGATAATAGACATTATCGCTAAATACATCTATTAAATTAGCTAATCTTCCTTAATTTTTGCTCTCAGAAGACGAATATCTTGATCCTGTGCTTAACTAAAATCAATCTGTTTTTTACAATCGTCCAATGTGAGCAATTGACCTTAATGATCTCCCGATTACCACGGTCAATCCAATCTACACCCACCGAAAGAACCTAGTCCAAATCAAGTTTGACCCAACGACACAAACGGTGAACGAGTTAGTCACCACCCTCTTTGGGCATGACCCAAATCATAATCGTAAGCGTCTTCTGTTGAACCTCTTGGGACATGACAATGACTTCAACTTAACGGTCGAAGACCTAACAGATTCATTTGCGACAAACGAGCGAGAAGAGTTAACTGACGATAACGACCCACAATCCGATGTCGAACTAAAGAATGACGAGTTAGCAATCGACGAAACCGACAGTTTGCAAGTGAAAGATGTCGTCATCTAACGTCCCTGACAAACCACAGGGGTATTACACCCGACACCTTCGTGTCATTTCTTCAATCATCACCCTATGCACTGCGTCACCCACTCCAAATTAGTCACATGTAAGATTCTCACGAACAACATCACGTTCATGACTATCTTTACTACATAAATAATCAACAATGGGTTTGCAACAGAACCAACACGCGGTATGATAACTTTGTTGCTAAATAAGAACCACATCAAACGGAGCAACGAACCAATGAATCAACAAAACTGAATCAAAAATATCAAATCAAACACCAAAACAAAATTTGATAATAATGAAACAAAAATCGAAAGGATGATTTAAAATGTTTAAGAGTAAATCAATGAAGCACAAGTTAATTATGTCAGTTATGGTAGCGTCAGCAACGTTAGGCTTAGCACTAGTTACCACGTCAGCAAATAACGGAGTAACAGCGTCAGCATCAGCAAAAAACGGTTTTGTTGAAATTTCACAAAAAGAATCGGATGCGTTAGATAAAAAAACTTGGAACTCGATGTCAGCGGAACAGAAAAAATTAGCTGTTGAAGATGCTAAAACAGATGACCCCGTTCAATTAAAAGATAAAAACTCGAATCTTTATAAGTATAACCAAGTATTGAAGAAGCAAGCTGCTGCAAAAAAGTCTTCTGCTAAGAAAGCTGCAGCTAAGAAGGCCGCTGCCAAGAAAGCAGCTGCTAAGAATAAAGCAAAATCATATGCATATAAAGTTTCTAAGTTGACCTCAAAGAAAACTAAGTCTAACAAGTACGTCAAGGTCAACGGTAAGATTAAGGTCAATAATAAAGTAAATGCTAAGAAGCACCATGCTAAGTGGGCTCGCATCACTACCTACAAGGGCTACAAGTTCGTACGCTTGAGTAAGAATGGTAACTTCAAGGCTACTATCAAGGCACCAAAGGCCAAGAATACTTGGGCTAAAGCAGGGTATTACACCAAGAACATGAAGCACGGTAAGGTCGTTAAGAAGCATGGTAAGATTGTCTACACGTTCCACTTACTCTCAGCTTCCAAGAAGGTAAGCGTTAAAGCTTACAAGTAATCAACGATTTTAATTGATTAAACAATATTTTAAATAGCAAACACTAAAAGGACTCTTTACGAGTCCTTTTTATTTTGCTCTCATGAATAGATTATTCATTGTAACTGTGGAGCCTACTTCAACATTACAGTATGTTCCTGTAAATAAATTTCAGAGGGGGTATTAAATATTGCTACATAGCAATGATAAAACAAACATGACCGGTTGTTTTATCAATAAACGAACGTTAATTTCTACAATAATTAAGAATGAGGTGAGTAAATATGAAGCCAACGAAACATAACAAATTAATTCGCAAGATTGGCTTAACCACTGCACTAACAGCACTAACAACTGTTGGTATTGTTGGAGTATCTTCAACACAAGCTTCAGCTAAGATTAAACAAAATAGTAATTGGTTGACTTATTATTCTGAATTAGCTAAAGGTGGTTACGCGGATAAAAGTGGTAAGGATTTAAACTTTAACCGTAAACTTGAACCCTATTTTGTTCCGCAGTTTACTAAGAACACTAAATTCAGTGTTAAGAATGGCCACAAAGTGCCAAGAAGTGACTATGATACAAATTCTTATAATAACTTTGATGGTAACAAGTTCAAATGGTACTACGCCAAATATAATCCTATTGCTAAATATACTAATGTTGGTAAATTTGAAGGTAAACAGGTTGATATGACAATTAAAATTGGTGCAGCTGGTGAAAAAGTTAAATCGGATGATATGACTGGTTCACAATACTCAAACGCTAAGAAGAAAATAGCATACTCTTCTAACATGCTTGGTGTTATGCCAATGAAAGGACCTAAGACCGTAGAGTACTCAAAGGCCGATTATAATAATAAAGTGTATAAGGTTAACTGGGTATCACGAAACGCATCCGGTACTAAACTTACCATATCCTTCTATTATCATAAGAGTGGTAAAAAAGTAGTATTCGATGATGAGCATACAGTTGGGTTAGGTTACATGGAAATGGAACCAGCATGGTTCTATTCAGGTAGTAAGAGGTTTAGTAACCTACGCTTTAGTTTCGCTCAACGTGTCGTAACCTACACTTCTCCGGTTGCAGTTGGTAACTATAATGGTAAATCTGGTAAGAGTAGTTCATTAGCAATTAATGATGCCAAGATGGGGGTATTACGTGTACGTCAAGGTACAGTATTCCCTTCTAAGAATGTTAACCAAACAAACAACTTGAACGGGGCACTTCCAACATCATCAGCAATGGCTGAATACAAGAAGAATGATATTTATATCAGTTGGCGCGGACATGGTCCTTATGATGATTTGCTAGATTTCAACTCAAAACCATATAAAGGTACTAAGCCAAAACCTCAACCCGCTCCCAAGAAGTACGTCGGTCCTCAATCTTCAAAACCATCAACTTACAAAGCAACCTCGTCAGCTCTAGCTGATTATACGAAGACTTTCTCATGGAAGATTGTACAGAAGACTAAAAAGGCTAAATTCTCTGGTAAAGGGTATACCATCACCGATACTTTACCAAGTGGAACTTCAATTTCATCAGTAACCTCACCTTCTGGTTGGTCCAAATCAGTTTCAGGTAATAAAGTAACATTTAAGGCAACCAAGAATGTTTATAAGACAACACATACGTATAACTTCTACGTTGCGTCATCAACCACAAAGTCCCAAGCTATGCGTCACACTAGTTTCAACAACCATGTCACATCACGACGTAAAATCACAAAAACTAAGTGGCAGACAAAAAACTCAAACACAGCAAAATGGAAACTGAAGAATGAAGAAATCAAGGGGTATTTCATTGATTTTGACCATCACGACCATGCTGTTGCTAAGGGTTATGACATCTTCACACCTAAACAAATTTATAACTCAGGTGTAACGTCAGGTCAAAAGACGATTACGCCAGCAGCAGAAGTAGTAGCACCAGATAATGGTAAGTTATACAAGCTTGTTCATGGTCCTAAGGATGGTACATATGCAACGCCATCCGAAATGAAGTGGACTTCAGCTAGAATCAAGATTGTTAATCATTATAAAACTGCTACTAGAACTGTCGGGTATACCAAAAAAGGTAAACCAATTACAGAGTCTTATCAATATTTAGCATATCAGACGTTCCCTAATGGTGACGACAAGCAAATCCACTACTGGTACTACAGAACTAAGTGGTACCACCAAGTTGGTCACGCTAAGCAAGGGACTGACCCTAACCCTTACACCGATTCAACCGACCCCGATGGTGATTTAATCAAGGCCGATGGTAATAAGGGTGAGTTCTACCAAATCAACAATTCTTCAGGATCAACACGGAAATTATGTTTGACTTGAGTTTGGGGTATTCACAGCGCCTTGCTCCGCTTCAATGATCCCTCCATCCCCACAATCCAACCCGTTCCCCTATCCCCCACCCCCTAACTACGGTAAACTAGAGGTAATTGCCCCACCTCACAGTCACTCACAAAGGAGTTTATCTATGCTTTTAGTTGCATTATTTGGCACCCTGACCGCACTGGGCATGACCATTCTGGCCTGCATTCAGCGGCCCAGTCGCTGGCAGTTACTGGTCAGCACCTACGTGATCTTTTACCTGGTCGCGCTAGGCATCGTCTTCAGCTTGCTGCCCAGCAAGACGCCCGCCAGCCTGATTGGCATGAACCTGATCTACGGCATCCTCTACCTGCCCCTGCTGCTCATCAGCAGTCCCCAGGCCAAGGTGGAAGTCGAGCGGAAGGCCAAACGTCCCCGCAATCTTTTTGAACAGAACTTCAATTTCCGCCTACCCCGCATTAATTTCGGCACCAAACTGGCCGCTGGTGTGCTGGCCATCTTAGTGGTTCTCGGCCTGTTCGGATCCCTACAAACCCGCTTCGGCGTCAAGGCCGTCTACAATTCGCTGCGCATCAAGACGGTCAAAACGGCGCCCCTACTGGACAAAAATGCCACACCAATCGCCATTTCGCCCAAGACTGTCCGCAACAAGATGAACAAGGCGATGAGCACCGTGCCCAACACCTCCTACTACAAGCTGGGCGACCTGCAGACGCAAGTTGTCAAGGGCAAGACCGTCTACATCGCGCCGGTCGAGTTCGATGGCTTCTGGCGCTGGCAACGGGCCCGCAATACGCCGGGGTACTTCATCATCGACGCCACCAACGTCAACGCCGAGCCCCACTTCGTTAAGCAATCCATGAAATACACCCCGAGCGCCTACCTCTTCGACGACGCGCAACGGGTCATTTACAACCGCTTCCCCAGCTGGGTCCAGGAAGGCCAGCCCCAACTCGAGGTCAATGACCAGGGCGAACCCTTCTTCATCCAAACCGTCTACAAGGCTCGTGGCGTTTCCCGCCGGATCAACTACCGCAGCCTCCACGTGGTCGTGCTAAATGCCAAGACCGGTGCCACTCACCTCTACACGGCTGCCGGTGCGCCCGCATTTATCAACGAATCGATTGCCTCCTCGACCGCAGCGGAAATGAACCAGATTTTCGGTCGTTACGGCAACGGGTTCTTCAACGCCTACTTCAATAAGACCGGCGTTAAGCTCC
Source organism: Levilactobacillus sp. FUA 3915 (assembly GCF_044053135.1). Taxonomy (NCBI): domain Bacteria; kingdom Bacillati; phylum Bacillota; class Bacilli; order Lactobacillales; family Lactobacillaceae; genus Levilactobacillus; species Levilactobacillus sp. FUA 3915. Next base: position 793,111 of record NZ_CP168704.1, read on the forward strand.
CCAACAGCAACGGGACCGAGGATGGCGTCACCCCCGTTGCCGATAAGCACGGCAATATTTCCTACTTCAACGACTTCACCTCGCCCAAGACCAGCGCCGATTCAACCATGGGTTACTCCATGATCAATGCGCGGACCGGGACACTGACCTACTACACCGGGAAAAATATCGGGGTCATGGACAGTGACGGGGCCAAAAAGATTGCCGAAAAGGAATATGTCGCTCAGAAATGGTCGGCCACGATGCCAATTATGTACAACATCGACGGCACCCCGACCTGGGTCGTTTCCCTGCTAGACTCCACCGGAGCCTTCCGGAGCTACGCCTACATCAAGGCGGCCGACCAAAGCGTCAAGGCTTACGCCACCACGGCGGCCCAGGCGCTGGACCAGTACCGCGTGCAATTAGCTGCGGCTGGATCAACGGCCAGTTCCACTGCCACCAAGCTGACCAAGGTCAACGGCATCGTCACCCGAGTCGCCATCGTGCCCAACGGCAGTACCCAAAGCGTGCTGTTCGCCATCAAGGGCAACGATTACCTCTGGTCGGTCGGCACCGGCGACTACCCCAAGGCGGCGCTCCTCAAGGCCGGCGACCAGGTCAAACTGACCGCCAACGTCAACAAGCAGGCCAAGACCGGGACCGTGCAGTCGTTTAAGAATGAGACGTTTAAATAAACAATCAGTATCTTGGCAAATTCTATAATTAATCCGAACAGAAATTAAAAAGCCCAAAGCAATCACTTACAATGGTAGTAGCTAATTCCAACCAATATAGGGAGTGATTACTTTGGGTACATCTACTTTATCACGTTTTCAACGTGGCGCACTAGCACAACTGGTCAATGAGGGGAATAAATCTTACCAAGTAATGGCTGACGCCTTAGGCGTCGCCAAAGCTACGATTAGCTATGAGTTGGACCGGGTTAAACCTTATGATCCAGAATTAGCTCAGCAAGATGCAGATCGCAAAAGGCGGAATTGCGGTCGTCGTTCGATGCTGACGGCAGCATTAGCGACTTTAATTACCAATCACTTACGATTAACCTGGTCACCAGAAACCATTGCGGCCGCTTATAACTTGAGCACTGCGTCAATTTATAATTGGCTTAATCGTGGCTGGCTCCCCTTCAAATTGACTGATCTACCCAATCGGAATGTCCGCCAGCACCGAGTGAGCGAAAATCGTGGGAAATTTACAAGTGGGACTTCCATCGAACAACGGCCAACAACTGTTAATCAACGGTTAGCTTTTGGTCATTGGGAAGTAGATACGGTGCTTTCTAGTCGAAGTGAGTCACGATCATGTCTGGTTACATTCGTAGAACGTAAGACCCGACTTCTATGGGCCATCAAAGCCCCTAATAGAACGGCTAAGGCTCTAAACACCGCCTTTGGCAAGTTTATGGGGGCCTTCGGTCCTCAAGTAAAATCCATTACTGTTGATCATGGTAAAGAGTTTGCCAATTATCAGGCCTTAGAACAGGATTATCAGATCAAAGTTTATTTTTGCCATCCATATTCACCATGGGAGCGAGGTTCCAATGAATATTTTAATAGACGGTTACGCTGGTTCTTCCCGAAAAAGACCAATTTTAGCCAAGTAACGACTGATGAGATCCTAGCAGCACTTGAACTAATTAATCAACGACCATTAAAAATACATCATCAACAGACTGCCATTGAAAGATTCCGGGCTTGTTCGGATTAAACTTGTAATTTGCCTCTTAATTAAACCTAACGCCAAAATGGTGTCACCCACAAAAATCGGGTGACACCATTTTTACGTTAATATTCACATCAATTAAATCATTCACGCAATCAAGTCACGGCGAGCTAAACCAGCGTCAGCCGCAGGGCTGGGAAAACTGGACTGACTAGGACAGTGTCAGTGACCAGAGGCGGATCAAAGTGCCTGGCTGTGTCGGTGGGCTAGGCTGAGGAACTTTCTCAGCCTAGCCCACGGGACAACCTTTGAGACCGCTCCTCAGGCTCAAAGTTGAGGTGGAAGCCCGCCCTTCGGCTGGAACCGGCCCCATAGCCAGGTACTTTGAATCCGCCGCCGGGAACGACCAGTACAGCGGCCAATCCCTATTTTCACCAGCCCAAAGGAAAGTACGCGGTTTAATCCGCCGTAAATGCCAGACCACCGTGATTGACCAACGTGTCGCCCGTCAAAACGGTCGCATCCGCCGTCTGGATCAGCGGTTGGGCTGCCGCTTGATACTGTTTAAATCCAGCCGTTTGGCAATGTGCCTTGAACGCCGCCAAGTCTTCGTAAACCGTGAAAATCACCCACTGATCTGGCGCATCCACGACCTGTCCCACGGCACTGACCTGCAAGCCCGGTTCGGCCGCCATGGCCGCCTGTAAATACGGCACGACCACCGATTGATAGGCCGCCGTCTGTCCTGGCTGCACGGTCAATTCAATCAGCTGGATAAAGGCCTCATTCGCCGGACTACGGTATAGCGGCTGCGGTTGTTCCAGCAACAGTTTGGGCATCAAGTTCACGACCGTTTGCTGGGTCACAGCCCGTTTGGCCACCGTCCGAAACGCGGCGAACTGCGGTGAATGCGCATGAATGTCGTAGCTGGCGTCATCGCGATACACCTCAATCACCCGGTTATGTACTCCGGCCGGGTCCACGTGACTCGTGTACATTGCCAACGTCCCGGGTTCATTTTGAATCGACGTTGTTAAATTTTGGGTCCCCACTGCGGCAAAGTTTTCCCGTTCCGACGCGGTAATTTCCAACTTGAATAAGCGAAACAGGGGGGTGCCTGGTTGTTTGGTCATCTGCTCGCTCCCTTTCTACAGCGACTTGAGTGCGGGCAACGGCTTGATGACGCGCGCGGGCACGCCAGCAACCACCGAGTTGGCCGGCACATCTTTGGTCACGACCGCCCCGGCGCCAACCACGACGTTGTCACCGATGTGCACGCCACCAATCACGGTCACGTTGCCACCGATCCACACGTCGCTGCCAATCGTAATCGGCTTGGTCGTCGTAATCAGGTAGCGACTGCCATCCGGCCGCACGCCGAACCGCTGCGTCGCGTCCAACGAGTGAGCGCCGCAGTACAGCTTCACGTCCGGCGCAATAACGACCCGGTCACCCAGCGTGATGCGATTGGAATCCTGAAACGTGCAATTACCATTGATAAACACGTCATCGCCAACCGAAATGTGGACGCCATAGACCGCGCTAAACGTCCCATTGATCACGAAGCGTTGTCCGGTTTTACCAAAGAACTGTTGCATGGCATCGGCCCGCTTGGCGGCGTCCTGACTGGTATTGATCACTGAAAGTAACGTTTTCCCCTTAGCAATCAGGCCCTGCAGTTCGGGGTCCCGGTAATCGTAATCCTCACCGGCTAAGAGTTTTTCATGTTCCGTTTTCAAAATAGTCAGACTCCTTTTCGGGTTAAAGATACTTTGGCTAATGCTTCCGGAGTAGTAAACATGCAAGGACAATTCCGTTCCCGGCGGTGGGCTCAAGATGCCCTGCTATGGGGTCGGTTTCAGCCTGAGAAACGGGCTTTCACCTCGACTTTGAGCCAAAAATCGGTCTCAAAGGTCGTCCCGCGGACTAGGCTGAGAAAGTACCCCAGCCAAGACCGCCGACACAGCTGGGCACCTTGGCCCACCTCTGGTCACTCACATCGACCATGGCATTATCACACCCCTAAATCACTGATGAGTATGTGTTTAACCCATAAATGTATTCCTTGTTAATAGCTAGTTGGCACTGATTACCAGCTCTTCGATTCTATTTAGCCCTAGTCAATTTTTATCTATATAAATCTACTCTTCTAACAAAATTCATCTCTAACATAAACGATCAACCAATAAATGCCGACCAGATAAAGCCAGCCGGCATCAATAAACAAATTTATAAGCATCCCAGCACACTCACAACAAACCGGCCAGCCCATGGGCTAAACCAATGTCAGCCGCAGGGCTGGGAAAACTGGACTGACTAGGACAGTGTCAGTGACCAGAGGCGGACCAAGGTTGCCGGCTGTGTCGATGGCCTTAGCTGAGGTTCCTCACTCAGCTTAGCCCATGGGACAACCTTTGAGACCGCCCTTCAGGCTCAAAGTTGAGGTGGAAGACCGCCCCTCAGTCTGGAACCGGCCCCACAGCAGGGAACCTTGAGTCCGCCGCCGGGAACGACCAGCACCGCGGCCAGGTCCAGTTTTCACCAGCCCGGAGGCGTATGTTTAGCCCATGAGCGCTTGCCAGTTGGTGGTGAAGATGGCTTGCTGCTGCGTCGCCGTCAGGTCCATATCCCGCACCGCCTGCTCGATCACCGCCGTCGGTCCGACCGGTGGAATCCCAAACGGTGAGTCCGTGCCAAACAGCACGTGGTCCAACCCAAAGAAGTCGACCGCGAGTTCCAGCGCCTTGGGATTGCCCAGGATGGCCGTGTCCACGTAGAACTTTTTAAAGTCCGCGTAGTTTTCGGCCGACTGGATGTACTTGATGCGTTGGCTGAAGTACGGCACCATGGCCCCGGCGTGATGCACGATAACCTTTAAGCCGGGATATTTGCGGAAGTATTTGGCCGCTACAATACCATTCATGGCCTGCGTCAGCTCGTACTCCCAGCTAAAAGTCAGCTCGTTGTCAGTCTTGTGCGTATCGAAAACGGGATGGAGCCAGATGGGCGCGCCGACCGCCGCTAATTTGGCAAAAATCGGTTCGTAGGCCGCGTCCGTGATGGGCTTCCCCAATGCTTGGGTAAATAGTTGCACCCCAACCAAGGCATCGCTACCGGCCACCTGCTCATCAATCAGCTGTAAGGCGGCGGGCACGTTGTTCAGTGGCAGCATGGCCACCCCGGCCGGAAAAAGCTCACGGTTGGCGCGGACCAAGTCAGCAATCTCCGCGTTGGCCTGGCGGCAGAGTTCGGCCGCCTGATTCGGACCCACAAAGTCTTCCGGGTTCAAATTGACCGCGGAAATAATCTGTTGATGATCCGCTGGCAGACTGGCCCGGTGTTGCGCCACATCCGTCAACAAATCATTTTTCATGTACGGAAAGTTGTCTAAGATATTCGGGTGAATCGCATTCATTTTGGCTAAAAAGTTTGCGGGTAAGACGTGCGCAAAGACATCAATGACCGTCATCGAGAAGCCCCCTTAGTACCAGCTAGGCTTGTCGCCATCAGTACCGGGCTTGTCCAGACCCACGCTAGCGTTTTGATACGTGCTGGGGTCGGCGATGACTTTCAAGGCAAAGTCCGCGACACTCTGCCGGGAAACCTCGGTCCCCTTGAACCCATCGGCCAAGGTCGTGACTTCATAGGCCACTTCATCGTTGTCGGTCAACCAGGCTGGCCGAATTTCCGTGTAGGTCACCCCGGACTTTTCAACCAGCTCACTGGTCCGACGGAAGGCTGGCAGGTAGGCGCCAATCATCTGTTCGTTCCACTCGCCAAATTTACCGGGAACTTCACGGTGTGCACCCAATGAACTGATGTAAATCAGACGTTGCTTACCGGTTTCTTTCATCGCGTCAACCACGCTTTGGGTTTGGACATCAAGGTCCGCGCCGCCCAGGTTGGAATAGATGATGTCGGCGTCGGCCATGGCCTTGGCCACGACCGCCGTGTCATGCACGTCGCCATCGACCAGGGTTACCCGGGGATTGGCGGCCAGTTTATTCAGTCGGTCTGCGTTACGCAAGAACAGTGTCAGCGTGACATCAGTTTCGTCTAACAAGCGTTGGGTCAACAGTTGTGCCATAGCGCCATGGGCACCGATAATCATGATTTTTGTCATGTAAAATTCCTCCAACTATTTTTGATTTAATGGGTCTTTCAGTGTGTGACTGATTTATTCAGTCCCGCAATAGCTTCATTGTACCCCATTTAGGCCATGGGAGTTTCCCAGGAGCCCTTGGTATCAACGTTGGCGGCTTGGGCCAGGGTTTCTAATTGGGTAATTTCAGCGTCCGTCAACGTCAGGGACATCGCCTTGGCCTCGCTCGGGATGTACTTGTCCTTGGTGACCCCGATGATTGGCGTGGTGCCCTTGGCAATCGCGTAGGCCGTAGCCACTTCGGCGGCCGAAGCATCTTGTTTCGCGCCAATTGCCTGCAGGCCGGCCGTTAAGGCGCTCACCTGTGGCAAAACCTGGTTGTAAATGCTCCCGCGCATACTGTCGGCTGGCAACGGATTATCCACGTTGTAGCGACCACTCAACAGGCCTTGTTCGAGCACCATGTAAGCAAAGAACGTGATGTCATGTTCGCGACAGTAGTCAATGATGCCCGCCTCTTCTGAGGAACGGTACAACAGGCTGAAATGGTTTTGCACGGCGGACACCTGAATGCCGGCTTCGCCCAAGATCTCATTGGCCCGCTTGATTTGGGCTAAATTGTGGTTGGAGACCCCGACGCGCTTGATTTTGCCGCTCTTCACCAGCGGAATCAGTTGGGGCGTCCATTTTTCAACGTCGGCCGGGTTGTGAATCCAGTAGATGTCGATGTAATCCGTGTGCAGGCGCTTGAGGCTGCCCGCCAGCATGTCAGCGACCTCGTGATCACTGTCGCCCGCGGCCATCTGGGGCGTAAACTTGGTGGACAGTTGGTAGCTCTCGCGCGGATAGTCCTGGAGCAGCTCGCCCAATTTATCCTCGGAGGCCCCGGAACCGTAAGCGTAGGCCGTGTCCCACAGGGTTAAGCCCGCGTCCATCGCCGCCGTGACGACCGGCTTCAGGTCCGTAGCCGTCAAATGATTCCCAAAGACTTGGCCATCCGGCGTGTCGCCCCAAGCCCAGGTTCCTAAAGCAATTTTTGGTTGATTTTTAGTTAACATATTTTAAGCGCTCCTTTTTGAGTAAACTTCGTGTTCATTTTACAATCATTAATGGTTGCCCGCCACCATCGCGACCGGCAATGTGGCGAGCTTATCTTCCAGCCGCCCCAACGTTTCCTGTAGCTGGTCGATTTGGTCGTGGAGGACGTCGGCCTGCGTCGTCAGGATTTCCCGTTGCGCTGTCACGTTGTCTTCGCTATCCCGTAGCGCAATCAACCGTTTGATTTCGGCTAACGTGACGCCACAGTCTCGCAAGTCTAAAATGTCGCGCAACTGTTTCAAATCAGCCACGTCGTAGTCGCGCATCCCACTGACTCGGGCCACCGGCGCAACCACGCCAATCTGTTCGTAGTACCGCAGCGTCCACGCACTCGTGTGCAACGCCTTTGCCGCTTCGTTGATTTTCACGTGAAGTCCTCCTTCTCATCCTAAGTTGACGCTAGTTCGTGGGTAAAATTTCGACTGTCGCTGACCGCGGTCGGGCCTGTAACATCGGCAACAGGTAGGCGCTCGCCGCATATTTTTCGCGGTAAGCCGCATCGATTTGGGCCAGTAGCTTGGCGTCGCCCGTAACTGCGGCGAAGGTCACTTTGAAATTATGGCCGCTTAAATGAATCCGTCCGCCGCGTTGCTGAACGGCCGCTTGGTACCAGGACGACTGCTGGCCGTGCCAGGCCCGGGCATATAACCGCCCCGCGACCACCACGGACCAGATCCAGGTCGGCGTGCCGTACGTCCGGCCGTCGCTGTAAAAGGGGGACACCCGCAAATCATCGGCGACCGCAAATTCCTGGGCCCGCCGTTGCGTCCAGTGGCAAGCTGGTGAATCCTGTTTATTCTGTTGTTGCATGTCGCTGACCACCTTTCGCTGTTCTTTACAGGGACTATCATAAGACTTGTTCTGCGCTATGACTAATGCTTAATTTAAATCAAATTCCATGCTTTTGAGGTATACTAATCACCATAGAAAACTTCCCTCGTCACCCCACCAAACTAAGGAGTTGTGTCTCATGGAATTACGTGTTCTCCGCTACTTTTTAATGGTCGTTCAGGAAAAAAACATTTCCAAAGCCTCGGAACGGCTACACGTCTCGCAACCGACCGTGTCACGCCAGCTTAAGGAACTCGAAGATGAACTGGGCACGACCCTCTTTGAACGGGGCAGTCGGACCATTCAGCTCACCCCCGACGGCGAATACTTTGCTAACCAGGCCCGCCAGATTCTCTCATTGACGGACAAAACGGTGGCCAATATTCATCAGGAAAACGATATCCGCGGCGCCGTCTTCATCGGCAGCGCTGAGGCCCGCAGTATGTTGACGGTTGCCCAGGCCATTCGCCGGCTGAACCGCCAGTATCCCCACATTCAAATCAACGTCGTCAGCACCGATGCCGCCGAGATTCACCAGCACCTGACCTCCGGCGTCTTTGACTTTGGCGTGGTGATGGAACCCCTCGACAAGTCCGATTACGATTTTCTCCGGCTGCCCGGTGAGAGTCGTTGGGGACTGCTAGTTCAAAATAGCTCACCCCTAGCCCAACAGGCCACCGTCAGCCTCGACGATGTCGCCCATACCAAACTGATTTTGCCGCAACAGGGGGGAAGTCGCCGCATTCACGCGGTCTTCGGTCTCGACCAAGACGACCTCGATGTCGCCGCCACTTACAATCTGTTGTACAACGCCTCCCTGCTGGTTTCCGCCGGCGTTGGGAACGCGCTGGGACTCGACGGCATCGTCAATACCAACCAATCTGATCTGACGTTCGTGCCGTTGGCGCCACGGACGTCTTCTGGGGCTAGCTTGGTTTGGCTGAAGGGGGCGCGGCTGTCGTTGGCGGCACAGGCGCTGCTGACGCAGATTCGCGCCGAACTAACGCCCACTGAAAATTAATTAATCTTGGCGTTGTCTTTCGCCTCCGGGGTGGTGAAAATGGGCCGTGACGCTGTGGGCGCACGTCTGAAGCCTGGGAAGCGGTCTTCAGACTTACTTTGAGCCGCTGAGAAACGCGTCTCAAAGATAGCAGTTGCCTAAGCGGGAAAACCGCTAAGGCAACTCCCACGGCTTAGCCCATTTACACCACCCCTGCGGCTGACACTGGTTTAATTTTCTGTGCAATTTCTACCATCCTTTTGGCTTCCATGACTCAATCCTTATTGATACCTACCATCCAATTACCATGCCAGCCTGAAGAGCGGGCTTCCACCTCGACTTTGAGCCAAAGTGCGGTCTCAAAGGTCGTCCCATGGTCTAAGCTGAGAAAAATCACTCAGCTAAGACCATCGACACAGCTGGGCACTTTGGCCCGCCTCTGGTCACTGACACTTGCCACGCGTGGTCCATTTAAACCACTCCTACGGCTGACACTGGTTTAACTTTCAGTCTAATCTGTTCAGGCTGTCTGTAGTGATTGGTTTCAATCCACTATCAGTTACAGGCACATTCATTTTTATTCAATGACTTCCATTCTTCTATTCTGCTGGCAAAGATAATTCCAGCCCTATTCCTGTGTTGCTCCCTTCACCCGGCGCAATACCCTGGCCGGGGAACCGACGACCACCATGTTTGCTGGGACATCCTTGGTGACGACGGACCCCGCGCCCACGATGGCGTTTTCGCCGACCGTGACGCCCGGGAGAATCATGGCGCCCGCACCAATCCAGGCGTTGCGGTTGATGTGGACAGCCTTGGCCTGGACGTTGCGGCGCTTCGCCGGGTCCTCCAGGTGGTTGACCGTGATCAGCATGGCACCGGGCCCTATCAGAGCACCCTCATCCAGGTAAATGCCGCCGAGGTCCACGAACATCACGCCCTGATTGACATAAACGTTATCCTTAATGAAGATGTGCGGACCGAAGTCACTGTGGACTGGCGCGTTGATTTCCGCTGATTCTGGCACAGAGTAGCCCACGACCTGACTTAGCGTTGCGCGGCGTTGTTCCGGCGTTTGGTCAATGTGGTTGAACTTTTTTAACAGTTCCTGCGTCCGCTGCACAGTCTGGTTGATGTTTTGAAAGTCCTCACCGTTAAAGTCTAACGGCTCGCCGGCTAGCGCCTGTTGAAAAATTTGGGGTTCTGGCATGTCACGATTCCTCCATTTGTTTTGACTGTCTCTCAGTATAGAAGCCCACACCAGCTATATCCAATACTTAAATTAAATCTTCTTCTATGCCTAATTTGTATAGATTATCGACTACACCGGGAACGGTTAAACCTGGCCAATCTTCTCGTATGGCCTCCCGGGCGGGAACGTGTATAATATCTAGTATATCCTAAAAACTTTTGGGGGCCTTCATTTGACAGCCAATCATCGATCCTGGTGGGGTGCACCACGGACCATCACCAATACCATTGAAAATCGAAAAATCTCCTGGCTCGAACTCTTTTCGGACCTGGTCTACGTCGTCATCATTCACAGTTTCGTGGAGAACCTCTCCGCCCATTTCAACCTCTACGGCTTCGTGACGTTCTGGGTGCTGTTCCTGTTCTTCTTCAACACCTGGACCAACATGGTGCTGTACTTCGACCTACACGGGGAAAATAACCTACGAAACGTCTGCTTCGCCCTGCTGCAAATCGTGGCCGTGGCCGTCACCGCCACCTTCACGCCGGACGTCTTCGCGGGGCATTACACCGGGTTTATCCTGGCGTACTCGTTTAACCAGCTCATCTATATGTATCTGTACTTAAAAACCATGATTGCCGACCCGCTCCACGCCACGACGACGCGACCCTTCCTGATTGCCTACGTGGTCGGCGAAGCGCTATTCATCGGTAGTATCTGGGCACCCAGTCTGGCCGTCCAACAGGGAGTGGTCATCCTGAGTCTGCTTATCTTCATCAGCACGGTCATGGCCGAGAGCGGTAATTTTGACCGTGAATTTAAACTGCGAGACATTCCGTTTGAACTCAACTCGGCCGTGCTGGAACGCTACGGGTTGTTCACCATGATTGTGCTGGGCGAATCGCTTGCCGGCATCATCGAGCACATGTCCGAGGAGCACACCCACCTGACCGACTACACCCATTTTGTCATCGCCATGGTCTGTATCATCGGCACCTGGCTGCTCTACTACACGCTGATGGACGAACGGGAAATCACCGCCCACCGCTACTGGCCGATTTCCCTGTTCCGCGGCGTGCACCGCTTCCTGATTGCTTGCCTGACGCTGCAGTCCTTCTTCATTGCCCAAACGGTGGAGTCCAACGATCCAGTTTACTACCGCGGACTACTCATCGTGACCGCTCTGATTCTCTGCGCGTTGTTGGCACTGACCGCACCCAAGCTGTACAACGTCACGCCCATCGCGCCTAGACAGGTCACGTGGCTCTGTGTGGGCATCGCCGGGACCCTACTTATGATGTGGGTTCCAGCAGCGATTGGTTCCGTCGTCATCGATTTGATTCTGTTGACGCTGGGCGGCTGGACCTGGATTCGCGCCGAATTGATTAAATAAAAATCACGTCGTTTGGTATCAATAGTCGCAATCGAAAATCCCTTCCCTGGCTTTGTCCAGAGGAGGGATTTTTTAATTTCACACAAAAACCGTTCCAACACGGGGGAGTGTCGGGACGGCTGCTGTGGTTGTTATGTTAGTCGTTATTACTGGTTTCTTGATGGGAAACCTGTTGCGTTCGTTCTTAAAAAATTAACGTTGATAATTAATATCATCGGAAGCTAAGGGCCCGACTAATTCGTGGGGCACATAGGGTTCCTCCAGGTACTGGACGTCCTCGGGACTGAGCGTTAAGTCCAGTGCCTTGACCGCGCCCGTTAAATGGCTGCTCTTCGTGGCCCCGATGATGGGTGCCGTGACGGTTGGCTTCTGTAACAGCCAGGCCAAAGCGACCTGGACCCGTTCGACACCGTACTTGTCGGCAATTTCACCGACGCGCTTGATGATTGGCAGATCTAATTGCTTGCTGTCGTCATACTTCGACCGGGCAACCTTGTCCGTCTTGTAGCGCTTGGAGTCGCCGGCCCAGTCACGGGTCAACCGGCCGGAAGCCAATGGACTGTAAGGGGTCACCGCGATACCTTGGTCGGCACACAGTGGCAGCATTTCCCGTTCTTCTTCGCGGTATAACAAATTCAAATGGTTCTGCATCGACACGAACTTGGTCCAGCCGTGAGCTTCGGCAATGGCTTGGGCCTTTTCAAACTGCCAAGCAAACATCGCGGAGGCGCCAATGTAGCGGGCCTTACCGGATTTGACCACGTCGTTCAGGGCTTCCATCGTCTCTTCGATGGGCGTGTTGTAATCCCACCGGTGAATGATGTAGAGGTCCACGTAGTCCGTTTGCAGGCGTTCGAGGCTCTGGTCGATCTGTGACAGAATGGCCTTGCGGGAAAGTCCAGCCAGGTTTGGACCGGCTTCGGGCGTGAAAAAGACCTTCGTGGCCAACACGATTTTGTCGCGGTCGGCCAGCTTGTTTAAGGCATGGCCCACGAACCGTTCGCTATCCCCGTGGGAATAGATATTGGCCGTGTCAAAAAAGTTAATGCCTAGGTCAAGGGCTTGGCGAATGACCGCCTCACTCTGGTCTTCGTCAACGGCCCAGGGAAACATCCCCGTGGACGCGTTGCCGAAACCCATAGTGCCTAGACAGAGTCTGGAAACGTCCAGACCCGTGTGTCCTAGTTTGGTGTATTGCATGATGTTGATAGCTTCCTTTTGTTTGTGGCTTTGGTGATTTTTTTGGGGGGGCTGGCGGGATGGGATTAGCTGTGCGTTTAGGAGATTGTTTCACTTAATAATGTTAAGTGATTTGAACTCTTTTTTCGCTTAACAACGCTAAGCAACTAACGCCAGGGATTTTCGTTCAATTTAGCTCTACCTAGTTCGTTTTACTAGTTCTTCGTGGAACTATTCCTGTCCTGGCAGCCTCCGAAACGTGCTCCGCGAGCCAGACTCCTGCGCTTAACCCGGCTAAGAAAATATCCCAAGTTCGGGGATATTCCCTTAGCCACGTTAATGCTCAGAGTCTAAGCGGCTCGCTCCGCACTCTTTTCTCTAATCTCCAACCGGATGCCAGCTGTTCTCGTCCGTCAAGCGGTTCAAGAATGCCATGTCCTTGTCGTTGATTTCGAAGTCGAGTTGGGCGTTGGCTTCGACGTGGGCCATTGCCCGGGCCTTTGGAAGGGGTGCGACACCATTTTGGATAACGAAACGTAAGGCCAGTTGTGGGATTGAGACGCCGTAGTTACCAGCGACCCGTTCCAGTTCTGGGCTGTCGACCAAGCCACCGGTAGCCAATGGTGAGTAGGCTTGAACCACGATGTTATTGGCTTCAGCGGTCTTAACGATACTGTCCTGCGTGTGGCCGACGAAGTATTGAATCTGATCAACGGCTGGCTTGACTGTCAGACCATCCCAAGTCAACAGGTTTTCCAGGTCATGTGAATTAAAGTTGGATACCCCAACCGACTTGGCCCGGCCACTGTTGTAAATGTCTTGCATGGCCCGCCAAACATCGCGGTTCTCAGCATCATGGTTGGAACCCATTTGGGCCCATGGCCATGGCGCATGGATAATGTAAGAATCCACGTAGTCCAGGTTCAGTGCGGCCAAACTACTGTCAAAATCGGCCATAGCTTCATCGTAAGTCTTGGATTCAGCGGGCAACTTGGTTTGAACGAAAATAGCCTCACGCGCCACGTCGCTAGCGGCAATGGCCTCGCCGACACTCTGTTCATTTTGGTAAGCCTTAGCGGTATCAATAAACCGGTAGCCAGCCTGCAACGCATTGCTGACGGCATCGACTGTTTCCTTGCCAGGCTTGGTTTGCCAGGTCCCGAATCCAACCTTAGGCATCTTTAAGCCATTGTTTAAGTCAAACGTATCTGTAATTGTTGGCATATTTAGTTCCTCCTTCAACGCTAATAGGCTTGGTTTTTGTGAAAATGAGTGACGGTATATTGCCGTTCCCGGCGGCGGGCTCAAGACGGCCTCTGGTCACTCACATTGAGCAATCATTTTCACGAACCGTAGCAACATGCTAATTCGTTCGACAGTCCAGCAACTCGTATTTTTTGAATCACTGACACTATTCACTAGCCAAACAGCTACAATCTAAATTTAATTGGTTACCAAGCCTATCGCTTATATTTCTGAGTATAGTACCTTCGTGTTGGTCTAAGGCAAGAGAAATCGGCAACTTTTTTTCTTGATTTATCACGCAATCAGTTAATTTATTTAAATAATTTTTCTATCTGTTCACTAATCACATGCTAAATCGCTAAAACACCTTTAATAGCGGGATTCTTACGCACACTTCACCGTTGAATCACCCTCAATATTCCATTCGTGTTTGTCATTTTAATCGTTATGGATATTTGCAATTATATTTAAATGGCATATACTCACTAATTGTAAGTGAAAAGTTAAAAGTTCTCCGTGTTCTCGCAGACGCGGATAATCAACCGCTGACTCGAACTCGTTTTTAAATGGAGGAATTTAATTATGGATACAACTACTACGCAATGGACGACTGAACAATTAGATATCTTTTTAAACAACAAAACATTAATCATGAAGCCTTTTAACCCCGATATGGCCACCTTCGAAGAAGAATCTCCCGTCTGGGAAGTCGTTGTTGATGGCAACGTCTACTCCCGCGGCTGGAACGGCGACCAGACCAAGTGGTTCATGGCCGCCACTGCCCAAAACGCAGGCGAAATCTGTGTCGGCGACCACGACTTTGCGGCCCAATTTGAAATGGCTGACCACTCCGCTGAGCTGGACGCTAAGATTACCGCAGCCTACAAGGCCAAGTATGATGGTCAGAACTCGCTGCCTAAGATGATTTCGGCAGGCCCCACCTACGCCACCCTCCACGTTCTTCCTCGTTAGGACAAGTGACGTTCAGCGCCTCCGGGCGGGTGAAAATGAGAGCGGAACGCTGTGGGCGGACGCCCGAAGCCAAAGAGCGGTCTTCGGACTTACTTTGAGTCACTGAGAGTCGTGTCTCAAAGATACCAATTGCCTAAGCGGCCAAGACCGCCACTAAGGCAATTCCCACGGCTGGCCACATTTTCACCCGCCCTCCGGCTAACGGCCACTTAGCCCAACGAGGTGCGTAATCAATTTTGATATGTGTGACACGCTAAATGGATTCACGCAAAACAAGCAATCCCTTACAAACGAGGATTGCTTGTTTTTGTCATATTTATGTAACCGGTTCCCGTTGTGTTAGAGCAGCTTTCAGCCTACAATTAACTTATTACGAAGTCTAATTTAACACCCATAAATCCAGTCCAACACAGCCAATCAACGATTCAAATTCGGGCTAAACCAGTGTTCGTCGCAGGGCTGGTGAAAACGAGCCAACCCGATCAGTGTTAGTGACCAGAGGCGGATCAAAGTGACCAGCTGTGTCGATGGCCTTAGCTGAGGTTTCTCACTCAGCTTAGACCATGGGACGACCTTTGAGACCGCACTTTGGCTCAAAGTCGAGGTGGAAGCCCGTTTCTCAGGCTGGAACCGACCCCACAGCAGGGCGCTTTGAATCCGCCGTCGGGAACGAATGCCACAAGCCACAGCATCACGGCTCATTTTCACCAACCCGGAGGCACTGCAACCAACCGAGTTTATCCCAAAATCAATTTAGAAAGAGAGACCTGATTATGGCCTACATAGAAGTTAAACACGAAACCAGACAATTCACCCAAGGCGACCAACTCACCACCGCCAACCACGACATCTCCTTTAGCGTGGAGCGTGGTCAGGTCGTCACGATTCTCGGCCCCAGTGGCGCCGGCAAGTCCACCCTGCTCAACATTCTCGGGGGCATGGATAGCCCCACGGACGGGCAAGTCCTGATTGATGGCACCGACATCGCCCAATTTACTGCCAAACAGCTGACCACCTACCGCCGCCAGGACGTGGGATTTGTTTTTCAATTTTATAACCTGGTCCCCAACCTGACCGCCAAGGAAAACGTCGAGCTGGCTTCACAGATTACCAGCGATGCCCGCGACGTGGATGAGACGCTGGGACTGGTCGGCCTGACCGACCGCGCCAAGAACTTCCCGGCACAACTGTCCGGCGGTGAACAGCAACGGGTCGCCATTGCCCGGGCCATCGCCAAGAACCCCAAGCTCCTCCTGTGTGACGAACCCACCGGCGCCCTAGACTACCAAACGGGCAAACAGGTGCTGCAGGTCATTCAAGATGGCGCCCGTCAGACCAACATGACCGTCATCATCGTGACCCACAACGGGGCGATTGCTAAGATGGGCGACCAGATCATCCACATCAATGACGCCCAGGTCCAGTCGATCCAGCAGAATCCCCAGCCGACACCGATTGCCGACATTGAATGGTAGGTGAAAGACCATGACAAAGAGTTATTGGCGCGTTTTATGGCGTGAAATTGGTCACTCAAAGGCCCGTTTCATCTCGATCATGCTGATTATTTTTCTCGGCGTGGCCTTCTACACTGGGATTCGGGCGACCGGTCCGGACATGCTCCAGGCCGCAACGGATTACTATGCCAATCAGAATTTGGCAACCAACAGCGTACAGTCCACGGCGGGTCTGACGAAAAAGGACTTGGCCGTCTTGCACCAACACCGAAATCAATTAAGCTATCAAGCCGTAAAATACTTAGATATCAATCAACTAAACAATAATCAGGTTGTGCGGGTCGCGGAAATGCCCAGCGGGTCCCTCAATCGGGTGACCGTTGTGAGTGGCCATCTGCCGCGTCAGACCAATGAAATCGTCTTGGACCAGCAGGCACGGACGCTTCAGCCGAAGCTCAAGCTGGGGTCGACCTACCGCATTGCCACGACCAGTGCGCTGAACCGGCAGTTCAACCGGCGAACGTTTAAAATCGTGGGCTTTGTCAACTCACCGCGCTACATCGAGAAGACCACCCGCGGCGTGACAACCGTGGGCAAGGGCACGCTAGATTACTTTGCGCTGGTCAAGCCGGAAACGCTGACGCAGACCGTCGCCAGCCGCATCGACGTGGGGTTTAAAAACCTGCGGGGTGTGACGCCTTACACGGCCAAATATAAGCGGTTGAATCGCGCCAACACAGCCAAACTCAAGCACTGGCTAAAACCACAGGCGGCTAAACGCCAGGCCCAATTGCAGCGGCAGGCCCGCGCGCAACTGGCGCCCCAGGTCGCCAAGGTCCAGGCGTTGGCCCAACAACTACCGGCCAACTCGCCAATTTTGACGAAGGCCCAAGCGCAGATTAAGCAGGCCCAGGCCAAAATCGCCGCGATTGGTCGACCAACCTACTTAGTCACTGGTCGCGCCGCCAATCCCGGGTACAGCGAATACCATGAGAACACGCAGCGGGTCGTCGCCTTGTCGACGGTCTTTCCGCTATTTTTCATTGCGATTGCGGCGCTGATCTGTCTGACGACCATGACGCGGATGGTGGCCGAGCTCCGGGTCCAAATGGGCACACTCAAGGCCCTGGGCTATAGCAATGCCGCTATCGGTAGTGAATTTCTACTGTACGGTGGGCTTGCTAGCCTACTGGGAACGGTGCTGGGCGTGGGCTTTGGCGTCAACTTCTTCCCTCGCTTCATTGCC
This sequence comes from Levilactobacillus sp. FUA 3915, assembly GCF_044053135.1. Classification (NCBI taxonomy): domain Bacteria; kingdom Bacillati; phylum Bacillota; class Bacilli; order Lactobacillales; family Lactobacillaceae; genus Levilactobacillus; species Levilactobacillus sp. FUA 3915. Next base: position 810,488 of record NZ_CP168704.1, read on the forward strand.
CAAGCGTACGGCAGCATGTACAATCTGCCGGCCATCAACGTACAGGTCATCTGGGCCGACATTCTGATTGCGCTCGTGATTGCGTTGGCCTGCACGATTGGCAGTGCCCTGCTCGTCTTGCGGGTCGACCTCACCAGTCTGCCGGCGACGTTAATGCAACCGAAAGCGCCCAAGGCTGGGAAAACGCTGTGGCTGGAACACTGGCACGGCCTCTGGAACCGCCTGAATTTCAATCACAAGGTCACGTTGCGTAACCTCTTTCGCTACAAGCAGCGCCTCCTTATGACGGTGCTGGGTATCGCCGGTTGTATGGCCATGATGATCACAGGCTTTGGCCTGAAGGATTCCATCGGCGATATCAGCGTGAAACAATTCGACCAACTCTGGCACTACGACGCTATCGTCGTACGAAACGGCTCACAGACCGCACAACAACGCCGAGCGCTTCACAACCAATCCCTAGTGAAGAAGGACCTGGTTGTGAAACAGGCGCAGGTTACCGTGGAACGGTCGGACGTCGCCAACCAAACGGCCACATTGAGCGTGCCGCAGCATCCCCAGAACCTCACGCAATTCGTCGTCCTGCGCAATCGGCAGACTCACGCGGCCTACCACCTGAACAATCGCGGCGCCATCATCGATGAAAAACTGGCCAAGCTTTATGACGTTCAGGTCGGTGACACCCTCCCCGTGAAGCTCGGCAACCGCCAAGTGAAGCGGGTGCGGGTGGCCGCCATTGCGGAAAACTACGTCAATCACTTCATTTATGTCTCACCCAGCTATTACCACCAGCTATTTGCGGCAACGCCCGTTTATAACGGCAACCTGGTTCAATTCACGCACCACAGTCAGAAACGGCAGAACGCCTTTGCCAATGACCTCTTGAAGACGCCGGGCATGCTGAACGTGACCCTGCTGAGCACCGAGAAGAAAAACAACTTCCAGATGCTCGACACCATGGACCTGGTCGTCGTCATCTTCGTGGTCGCGGCCGGCGCACTGGCCCTGGTCGTGCTCTACAACCTGACCAACATCAACGTTTCCGAACGGATTCGTGAGCTGTCGACCATCAAGGTGCTGGGCTTCTACGACGGCGAAGTCACGATGTACATCTTCCGCGAGAATCTAATTCTAACCGGACTAGGCATCTTCTTCGGCTGCTTCCTGGGAAACTGGCTGCACAGCTACATTTTAAATACCGCCGAGACCGACAGCCTCATGTTCTCGCCGGGAATCCACTGGATCAGCTACGTCTACGCGGCCCTATTAACGCTGGCGTTCAGTTTGCTGGTCATGGCCATCATGCACCGCAAGTTGAAGCATATTAATATGTTGGATGCGTTGGCTTCGGTGGATTAGAAAATTGTTTGAAATGGGATCAGGACTGAGACGACATTAGCTTTCTCAAGCTTCCATGAATAATCTCATTAAGCCGACAATCAATGTTACACAAAAACAGGTTTCACCCAAAAAGTCGGGTAAAACCTGTTTTATTTACATCAATCTGCTTGAAATTTAACCTTCAAACGCCGAGCCCATCGGCTTAACCAACGTCTTCAACAGCTGGTCCACCTGAGGCTGGGTCTTGAATACGACCCGCTCCGCAAAGAGCGTCGCCGATTGTTGCGAATGGTACGTGACCTGTTGCTTGGCGCCGGTCTGCGTATCCGTCACCGTCGCTTGGGCAACGGGTTCGCCAGCATTGACGGTCCCGGAACTCATCTGGGCGGGCGTCAGCTTGGTTGAGACCGTGGTCGTCAACCCGGCCGTCTTGTCCTGGTACCACACGCCAGCTTGATTATTGGTCGGTGCCGCCGTGACGGTCGTGGCCAGCCCCGTCGCCAGGGAGATGCGCCGATCCGTCAACGCGGTCGTTTCCAATTGGTACTGTTTTTTCAATTGCTTAATGAGCTTATTCATTGCGGTGAACGTGGTATCCCCACCCAAAATCGTGGCAATCATCCGCTGGCCGTTGACCGTATAAGTCGCGGTAAAACACAGCTTGGCGTTTTCCGTGTACCCGGTCTTCAACCCGTCAATGTTTGCGTTCTTATCGTAATGCGATTGGCCCTTCAAGCAGGAGTTTTCATTATAAATTTTGGTGCCGTTGACGCTGGCTTCCTTTTTTCCAGAAACCTGGACGATGCTGGGATCGGCCTGAATCAGATGTTGGGCTACAATCGTAATGGCCTTAGCCGAAACCAGGTTTTCTTCCTTCTTCCCGGTGCCTGGCAAGACGAGGTTGTAGTCCTTCAGGTCGGTGTTGTCGAGGCCGGATGAACTGATAAAGTGGGCCTCGATGCCCCAGTCAGCGCTCTGTTGATTCATGAGCTGAATAAACTTAGCGTTGTTGCCGGCAACGTACTCGCCCAATGCGGTCGCTGCACTATTGGAGGAAGCAATCATTGCCGCCGCCACTAATTGCCGGACCGTGAACGTCTCGCCCTTTTTCATGCGGAGAGAGGAGTACGCGTAGCTGTGACTGAGTTTCAACAGGTCGTGACTCATGGGTACCTGATCATCCCAATTAATTTTACCTTGATTGATGGCATTGACCGTTAAATAGACGGTCAACAATTTTGATAATGATGCGATGGGGTAGCGCTTGTCTGCGTTTTGCTGGTACAGCACCTGCCCACTCTGCGCATCCATCACGTAAGCGGACCGCGCCGCAACCTTCGTGACGGTTTTAGCGGCCGCGGTCGTTGTGGACCCGCCACCTAAAATGACCGCGATGAGGCCCAGGATCACACCCCGCCGAAGCCAATGTTTAAATAGAACCACGAGCGTCAACGCTCCTTTCAATTTCGTACGTTCTATTATACAAAACCCAGGGGCCGATAGCGCGCTAAAATCCAAACTTGCTAAAATTTTAACTTCTTACAAATCTATTTGTCATATTATTACCATAGTGTTATTTTTCGGGGTGTGTCGACCTGTCCATCCGCAATCTACAAATGCGTAATACCATTGATAAATTGCTGCTGCACAGGCGTCAGCGACTGATTGGGCAATTGAATGACGCCGTATTTGAACTCGGGATTCTGATTACGCCCTAAGCCACCCAATTCATGTTCGACTAAACTGTTCTGTTCAAAATCATATAAACGATTCTGTACCTGCGTGTTTCGAATGATGGAGACGGCCTGAAACTTTTTCATCGTCTCCAGAACCACCCGAAACGAGGTCGATTGCAAAATAACATTTAGCGGCCCGGCCTGTGCCGAGACGTCAGCCACAAATGCTGAAATGTAATCGTCGATGAACAGGGCAAATTCTTGTTCTTTCAATAGCGACAAGGGAATCGGGTCTGGATAATTAGCCAAGTAATGGTTAGCCGTCATATAGAGTTTGAACTGTCCCCGACCAATTTCAGTAAAGGCAATGCCTTTCAATGCACCCAGCTGCGCGGCGTTAACGGCTACAACGCCAACGTCATACGCCCCCGCCTTCACACCAGCGATAATCTGTTCACTGTCGGCTTCCTTCAAATAGGCGCGAAACTGGGGCTGCTCATCCTGAAAGGTTAGTAGCCAATTCAATAAGGAGCTAGGCACCTCATTCATGACCCCTAACCGCAATGGTGGTTCAATCACCTGTTTTTGCTGATTGGCAAATTTATGCATCATCTGCAGTTGCGTTTCAATCTCCTGGGCGTGGCCGATGATTTTCTCCCCCGCCTTCGTTGGTCGCGTCCCATTACGTGTTCGTGTAAACAATTTGACTCCCAACTCGGCTTCCAAACTATCTAAAGACTGACTGAGTCCCGCCTGACTAATATTTAAGTTCCGGGCCGCCTGTGACAACGTTTGTGTGCGCTTGAGTTCAACTAAATAAGCCATTTGCTCGAGATTCATCAGTCCTACCGCCCTTCTATTTTCACTTCATTATACCGCAAAGGACCGGCAGTCATTGACGACTCCCGGTCCCGATTCATTCGCTATTTTTTAAAGGCATCCAAATTGTAAGCGGCACTAGTCCCGTTCTTCAAAACGGATTTATCCAATGAGCCATCCTCATGCAAGGGGTAAATAGATTCCCGTCCTGGCAGATGCGGTTCCATCTTAGGGTCAGAGAACAAGTTGACGAGGCCAGGCGTTAATTTAGACTTCTTCACCTGTTCTGGCGAAATCTCACGGATAATTTCATCTCCACGACCCTCGCAAATCTTCAACCCAAATTGGGGATCGATTAAGGTTGCCCGACCAACTGCGACTAGGTCCGTATCGGCCATAGCAGCTTGAGCATCTGCCTCAGACATCACATTACCGACGATCATTAACTTGGTTTCGGCTGGCAAACAAGGCTGGGTTAATTGCGCGTAGGTCTGGTCAACACCCGCTGGCTTGGCATTGTATTGTGGCAATGATAAATGGATATAATCAAAGTCAAACGTCTCCGTTAACTTCTGAATCAACTGGTTAGATTCCTTGTAATCATACCCAACGCTGTCGCCGTGAATTTCTTCTGGGCTAATGCGATATCCCACAATAAAGTCTTTCGGCGCATAGGCCTTAACCACCCGGAAGACTTCTCGCGTCACTTCTAAAATAAAGTGCATCCGTGAGTCCAGCGTTTGACCGCCCCATTCATCCGTTCGGCGGTTAGACCAAGCAGAGAAGAATTGCTGTAACAGGTAGTGATTGGCGCCATGAATTTCAACACCGTCAAACCCACAGTCAATGGCACGTTTCGTGGCGGCACCAAAGTCCTTAATCACTTGACGGACTTCTTCATCCGTCAAGGCTTCAACGTCGTAGTCTAAGAAGCCAAAGTCAAAGGATGATGGGGCATAAACTTTTTCACCCTGCTTGGCCCGGTAATTGGCCTCCCGACCTGAATGGACTAACTGCAGAATTGCTTTGTTGCCATCCTTCTTTAAGACTTGGGCCAACTTCGTAAATCCTGGTTTCTGATCATCTTTATATAACCCCAACTGAAGGCGGTCATCGGCCCAAGAACGTGAGGGACCACCGGCATGACTGACATACGTGTATTCCACAATAACCATCCCGGCCGATTGTGACCGGGCAGCGTAGTAATCAATTGTGTCCTGAGTCACATAACCATCATCTTTACCGCTATTGGTTAACATTGGGGATTGCACCAACCGATTATTCGTCGTGGCACCGTGACGGAACGTAACCTTATCTGTTAAGTGTTTTGTCATGAGTGATTCCTCCTATTTCTTGATAGATTCATTGTAAAACGTTTCTTGTGATTTTTATAACAAGTAGTTATTTAGTTAGCATAAGTTCAGCTTATACTGGCTGATTGTTAAGTCCCCGCACCCACTCCAACAGAAAAAGTCTCACTGCCTATCGACCACCACCCAGAAGTGCTACCCTAAGAAAGACTACCGGTCCCTCGTCACTCATCTTCGTGTCGACCGGCCCCAATTTTCCGCCCGAGACTTCCTCCTTGACAGGTTACGTTTACAGTTGTAAACTCAAGTCACCAATCAAGGTTAGGTTGGCTCAAACCACCACCTTGATTCTCCCTCAGCCGCTAGCTTTCAATGCGGCTGACCCGCACCATTTTCCCTAACCAATAACCGTTCCACTAAAAAAGGAGTGTTCACCATGGCCACAGCAGAATTAGCCGTCACCATTTCCGACGCAGAATGGCGCGTCATGCGGATTGTCTGGACGTTAAAAGAGACCGACAGCCGCACCATCATTGATTTACTCGAACAACAACACGATTGGAAGCCCGCCACCATCAAAACCTTGATTGGCCGGCTAGTCAAGAAGGGCGCGCTGGCCACGACCAAGCAGGGCCGCCAGTTCATTTACACCCCACTGATTCCGGAACAAGCCGCCATGGATACCGCACTGACCAATGAGATCAGTCAAATGTGTGCGATGCACCGTGGGACCGCGATTGCTCACGTGTTAGAAGACACCGAAATGAGCCGCGCCGACGTCCAAAATTTAATCGACGTGCTCGCTAAGAAATTACCAACCGCCCCCGAGTCTGTCCACTGTGACTGCCTCCCCGACGGCTGCGAAGGGAGTTGTGCAGAATGAAAAATGAACGCGATTTAGGCATGTCTCACATGAACATGCAACAAGATATGAAGGACGGCCATGACATGGGAAATATGAAAATGGATCACATGGACATGGACAATGGCCACGACGAAGGCGAACACCAGGACATGAGCAACATGGACATGGCTCACATGGATATGGACATGGGCGATGGTCACATGATGCACATGGGCAATCTGAAACGCAAGTTCTGGGTCTCCCTCATCCTGACGATTCCCGTCATTCTGATGTCGCCCATGATGGGCATGACGCTACCCTTCCAGCTGATTTTTCCCGGCAGTGACTGGGTCGTCGCCGTCTTAGGCACGATTCTCTTCTTCTACGGCGGCGGTGCCTTCTTCAGTGGCGCCAAGGCCGAGCTACAAATGAAGCGCCCCGCCATGATGACCCTGATTGCCATGGGGATTGGCGTGGCCTACGTTTACAGCATCTACGCCGTTATTGCCAACAACCTCTTCCACGTCACGCCGACCGTGAACAACTTTTTCTGGGAACTCTCGACCCTGATCGTCATCATGTTACTGGGTCACTGGATTGAAATGAACACCGTCATGAACGCCGGGTCTGCCGTGGAAGCACTGGGCAAATTACTCCCGCAAGAAGCGCACGTGCAAGACGCCCAGGGTAACATTACCGACGTTAAGTTAAGTGACCTACAAATCGGTGAAACTGTGGTTATTCGAGCTGGTGAACAAATCCCCGCCGACGCCAAGATTCTCAGTGGGACCTCCGACGTGAACGAATCCTTAGTTACCGGTGAATCCAAGGCCGTTAAGAAGACCACGGACGACACCCTGATTGGGGGAGCCGTCAACGGAACTGGGACCCTGACCGCTACCGTCACGGGAACCGGGGACTCCGGCTACTTGGCCCAAGTTATGAAATTGATCAGTGACGCCAAGAATGCCAAGTCCAAGTCAGAAAACCTCGCCGACCGAGTCGCCGGCTGGCTGTTCTACGCCGCCCTCTTTGCCGGCATCCTGGCCTTCATCGTTTGGTTGACCGTGGCTAATTTAGCCGTCGCTTTGCCCGTGGCCGTGGCCGTCTTCGTCATCGCCTGCCCCCACGCACTGGGCCTGGCCGTTCCGCTGGTTGTTTCCCGGAGTACCGCACTGGCCGCTCAGAACGGTTTATTGATTCGTAACCGGAACGCTATGGAACAGGTTAACCAATTAAAGTTCGCCCTGATGGACAAAACCGGGACGTTAACCATGGGTGAATTCAAGGTCAACCACCTGGTCAGTTTAACCGCTGATTTAGATGAACAAGCCGTCTTACAACACTTAGCCAACCTCGAAAGTGGCTCCAGCCATCCCCTGGCAACCGGGATCTTAACGGCCGCCAAGGCAACCGGCCTGACGGTCACCGCCGCTAGCGATACCCATCAAGAAACCGGTCTCGGCCAATTCGGGACCATCGATGGCACCACGTATGGCGTCGTTTCCGTCAACTATTTGGACCAGAAACACCTGACCTACGACCACGACCAATTCACACAGTTCGCTGCCGAAGGAAACTCCATCAGCTACCTGGTTGCCGGCGACCAAGTCCTTGGCCTCGTCGCACAGGGTGACCAGATCAAGCCAGCTGCCAAGACGCTGGTCACATCATTGAAACGCCAAGGCATCACGCCGGTTATGTTGACCGGTGACAACCAGGAAACGGCCAACAAGGTCGCTGCCAGCGTGGGTATCACCGAAGTCCAGGCGCGCCTCTTGCCGGAAGACAAGGAACGTTTGGTCCAAGAATACCAACAAAAAGGTAAGGTCCTCTTCATTGGGGATGGCGTGAACGATGCGCCAAGCCTGGCTCGGGCGGACATCGGGATGGCCATTGGGTCCGGGACCGATGTGGCGATTGAATCCGCCGACATCATTCTGGTTTCGAGTGACCCCGGCGACGTCATCCAGTTCCTTGATTTAGCAAGAGCCACTCACCGCAAGATGACCGAAAACCTCTGGTGGGGCGCTGGTTACAACCTGATTGCCATTCCACTGGCCGCCGGCGTGTTGGCGCCAATCGGGTTCATGTTGAATCCAATGGTGGGGGCAGTAGTGATGTCATTGAGCACCATCATCGTCGCCATCAACGCCATGACGTTAAAGATCAAAACGGTCCCAACCGCATAGATTGGTTTTACCGCGCCTTACCGGTTGGAAAAAACGGACTGGAACGCGGTGGGCAGGACTCCCGAAGCCAAAGAACGGTCTTCGGCCTCGCTTTGAACCGCCAAGAACGCGTTTCAAAGTCGCCATTTACCTGCCAGCGTTGCACGCTAATAGGTAAATTCCACGGCTGAGTCCATTTTTTCCAACCTCACGGCTCACACAGCGTTAACCCATGGGCCCGTTTGTCCTTTAACGTTGGCGTTAATTAATCTTTTAATCTCACCACACAAATCAAAATAGCGTAAGACCCGTCAATAACACGACAAGTCTTACGCTATTTTTGTAAAGAACCCATTCCCTTACTGCTCAGGTAGTAATAGCATCGTAATAGTTTTCTATCGAATACTCATGATCTTCTTTTTTGAAACAACGTGATTACAATCAGTATGCACGTGACAAGCGGGCCGAACAGTATTAGTAAGAAACTTATCAATAGATGTTCACAAAGCACGTAAATCAGACTAAAAATTTCGCCAACACTTCGAGTGCTCCCTATTGAATATTGCCATGTATACGAGATAATACCTTTTGATGCCAATCTGCTATTTTTACTCTTAATGAACAAATATCCTAATTTATCCCTCAACCAAGGATAACATAATAACCAACTAAGAAATATCCAGGTTGTATATGGGGTTACAGGAACCTTCCAACTGCCTGTAGTATTCCAAGTAAGTAGAATCATCATTAAAACAACCCCATAGAGCAAGGACAACAAATACTTCAGCACTCTTTTCCCCACTTCAATCCCTCCTTCTAAGGATCAGATACTTTCCCTACATATCACGTTCAATTTACCATATCAAAAAAATTTTTTCTTTGGTTTCTATATCAGTATTTAATTCTACGCTTGGTGCTAGTTGATTTGATTTATCGTATCTACCAATAAGCATTGTTCTAGTCTAGTTTGAAATCCTTCTGCTGAGTGTGCACGGTTCTTTTCTGGATTAAAGAGACTGACCCAACGCGAAAATATACTCCCTACCTGGCGCCAATCCCGCTTTAATAAATGGTCATCAATCCCCGTACGATGCATATTACGTCGCTTAGGCGCCCAAAAGTTAATGCCTTCTTTAGCTAACTGCGCTTTTAGTTTTCGGCTCAAATATCCAGCATCTGCCAGGATTTGACGACATGGATATTGGTCTACTAACGTGGCTACCATATTTACGTCGTGAATCGAGGCCCTTGTAATCGTATAAGCGACCGCGATGCCTTGGTTCGTCACCTCAAAACTTCCTTTAAGCCCGTAATACCACTGTATTTTGGTTGAATTAAAGCCAATATTCGCAATTGAACGTAATCGTTTGGCACGGTGGTTGCGGATTGGGTGACACAAGGGCATTGGGAAACTATCAACAATGGTATACCTAGGATTGGGGATAACCGTGTGAACTAAACCAAAACGAACCCACTGAAGAGTTTCCAAAGCGTTAACGCTAACACGGTTGAATCGAGAACGTTCTGGTAGACCTTTGAATCCCAAACTTAGCAGGAACCGATAGAAGCGGCGTTGGTTGGTCATACCTAATTCTACCTGCCAACAAAGCAAAGCCAACAGCGTAATGTCATCTAATTTCGCGTGTTGATAATTCTTTCTAAACTGAATCGATAGTGAAACAAAACGTTGATACAACGGCGATAACAGATTGATCCATTTAGCTAACGGTGATTAAACTTTAACGACTGATTGCTTATACTGTAATTGGTCCAACATGGCATTCACTTCTTAGTTAGTAGAGTAACTATAGTATAGCCTTGTTGGGCTATTTTTGTACAAATCTAATCAACTAGCACCAAGCGTTTAATTCTAAATAATTATACTATTCAATACTTTTCCCAAATACTAGGTACACTATTTTCTCTACTGTTTATTGAATTTACTCCTATTTGCATTAATCTACCCACGATATTATCGAGTCGATTCAGCATATTTTGAAGCGAGAATTTTACGATATTTGTAACAAGAGCCGGTAACAACTCTTGAAAAAGTTTAAAAAACTTTGTGAAATTTAAAAAAAGCCAAATCCAACTATATGCACTTGTATACTTTTCCTACGTAAATCATAATTATGATCTTATCACAATGTGTATTTACTTTTTAAAAATTAAGCGCATAACTAAAACGGTAAACACCATACTAATACTTACAATTGGATTATTAAATAATTAACAAAAATTGAAATAATACATTTAGTTAATAACAGCAACACCGATTTTAGTTATGATTGCAATAGTCAATATCCAGTATATAGTCAAACAACCATTATGTGAAATTAAGAAAAACTTATTGTTTTATTGTGATATTTATGTGAATAATATCTGCAATGGCAATGTAACAATATCCTGAATTTGGAGTGATGCTTTATGACTAAAGAAATACATAGCCAATCTAAAAATAGGTCCAGAAATACTCGCTTACACAAGAAAAGTAATTATCTACTCTATACGGGACTAGTTTTAGCCAGCCTTAATATTGGATTGATTAACGGTCCCTCAAAAAAAGCGTCAGCTGATACAACATCTACTGATGTAGCTACTACATCAGGCTCTTCAGCCAATGAATCATCCACTCAAACGCTCAGGCCATCAACTAGTTCATCGATTGGCCAGGACAATCAAAACAATGGTTCAAATACAACTCGTTCTGTGACTGAAGATACGTATAATACAGACACTTCATCTCCTTCAGAAACTGAGGACCCAACTGCTGACAACACTGCATCGACAGATATGGAAGCCAATGAGACAGCTAATTCTGACAACACAAGCAATAGTTCTTCCAATACGTCTGATACCTCTTCAACTGACACGGATTCAAATGATGACACTGCACAAGATAAGAATGCAGTAAAATCTGATATTTCTGCAACGAATGCAGATAACACTACCGGTACTGCAGATAGTGATTATAGTAGCGGCACTAGCTTATCAGAAAATCCTAAGACTGTTACTCCTAGCACTGGCGACAAACTAGATTCCAAATATGTTTTCATTCCTAAATTTAAAGGATCTGGTACTACTGAGGTCCAAACTATTGGAACCGTAGTAGACAAAAACAAGGCCAATACCGTAGCGGTTGACTTGCCTAATGCGGTCAAGGGACAAGTTGGATTCATCTATACTAACGTTGGTTATGATGCTGACGGCAATAGTATTGATCTGAAGATCATTTATACGGATTGGGGCCGACTATCAGATGTGGACAGTGCCTATCTTGAAACGTATACAAATATGCTTTACACCAATATCGCTGGGGCTGGATGGGTTGATGTCACATACCAATTTGTCCGTCATGATAACGGACAGGCAGCCAATGTCTCAGGTCTAATGACTTTAACTGATATTGATGGTGGCCAAACCGTCTCAATTTCAGATGATCAGCTTGCAAATTTAGATGCTTTCTATCTCCCCACTAGCTTAGATCCAACAACCGGTGCCGTTGATAACTGGCTGCACTACACCACTGAGAACGGTTATACAACTATTTCATCCCCAAGCGAACTCAGCGAGAATGATGATGAGTATGCGATGTTCACCTTCACATACTCAAATCAAAGCTCGTTAAGCTTCCGATACAGTAACGGGAAGGACGCCGCCACGCCAACCAAGATGACTTTATGGAGCGTTAACTACATTCCTCAAAAGCCGCTTGCAACTGAAACTGTGGCCCCTGTTCTGAAGGTAATAGATAATAGTGGCACAGCCACCACGACCAACACCTTGAGCGCTGGTCAGTCAAGCTACCAGTACCAGATTACTCAACTGATCCCAGACGAATGGTCTCAGTACTATTACGGTAACGTTGATATTACAGCTAGTTTGCCTGGAAGCGTGCTTAGCTACACGGTTAAGGACTCTGCCGGTAATGATGTGACGAGTTACTTCGAGAATAAGTCAAATGGCTCTGACCTCGATTTAGCTGCCACTGCCGACGCATTAAAGAGCGCAGACTTCTATGGCCAACGTTACACGATCACCACAACGATTGCCGCACCGGCAGATACTGTTGCTTTCGATCAATACACCGTGCATTCAACAACAACTATTGATGGGGATGCCAAGGACTCTGGTAACGTAACGACAACCTTGTACAATCAGCATCAAATTACCGTGCACTACTACAAGAAGGGCACCACGGAACAGTTGGCCCCCGATGAAGTAATGACGGTCACTGATGGACAGACCTACACAGCTCCCTCAAAATCATTCACTGGCTACACTCTCAGTTCTCAGATCAATACTTCAGGAATCTATAACGGCGAATCTGACGCAATTTTTTACTACGCCGTTCAAAAAGGAACCGTGACTGTTTACTATAAGACGGACACTGGTGGTGTACTCTACAAAGAAACCATCACCGGTAATGTCGGAGAAAAATTCACAGTAGATGCTCTTGACTTCGACGATGGTGACGCTAAAGACTTTATCCTTAAAGGGGCTGACCAAATAACCGGAACATATACTTCAGCTAATCAGACTGTCACTTTCATTTATCAAGTCCCCCGTGTCCATACGTCTACTTCAAAGGGTGTAACTGCATTCACAGTAACTTACGCTGATGGCAGTGTGAAATCCACTGAAATTTTCGATAATGGTTTTGATATAATCCTTACCAAAAATTCTAAAGGTCAATCAATCGTCGCTGTTCAGTCAATATCACCGAAACTCGCAGATAAAGTACTCTACCTTTCCAACATAGGCATGGCTAATTTTGGAAACCGCTTTGGCTACTTCAACACCAAGGAATACAGTTATATCTTCGAAAAAGCCTATAACAGTAACCACGTAAAAGTCATGAAAATTGACAATAAATCTGGAAGTCTAACTGTAAAAACTATCAATCTTTCCTCCAAAAGCTATAGTTCAAATGCGGTAGCTAAAACATTAGGAATTAGTCAGAGTACCCCTTTCAAATCATTTTGGGATAAATACATTAGCGGTAACGATCAAACTAAGTCTTCAATTCAAGAAAAAAATGGAACCAATAACCTGCTGAGTTCGAAAATAACATATCCTGGAAGTAACACGCAAGAGCAGACCACTACTCTTCCCCAAACATCCGAAGCTAAGTCAACCTTCTCTATTTACGGGTATGTACTACTACTGCTTCTTAGCACCGTTGGACTATTTAAGAAATGGAGAAAAAGATCATGAAAAAAATGAAAAAATGGATCATAATTACCTTAATGGCGTTTGTCTTTTCGTTCGGTATTAACAACACTGCTAGTGCGGATAAATATTATAAAAATAAAACTTACAACACCGTTCTCTTACAAACAAAGAGAAAGGCTAAGCACGGTAAGGCAGTTTTAAAAGCGTCCTATGTCGTAAAGGCTGTGACTAAACAAAAAGTTAGACATACAAAACATAAGTACAAGAAGATTAAGATAAGACTAGTCGCCCACGTAAGAATGACTGCATACTTTACTAGAAAATCGAAAAAATCTAACGTTACTGTGAAAAAAGTCGTTGTTTCTACAACTAATAAGTCTGGGATGCCGCTTTACTACGCTCCACTAGGAATCATTAGAAAGAGTGAACCGATAGCTTACAAAAAGCTTTCGCACAGTATGTACCTATTTTATGGCTCAAAAGTAAAGTATCATGCAACTTTTAAGTTTAAGAAGAAAGTTAAAAAAGTAAATAGCGTATACACCGCTCTGCACAACTCACTAGGATCACTGGCCTTCACTCTACCAGGAGTAGCCACCGTTGACGGAAAGGGAAAGAATAAGGCTATCAGCCTCAAAGGGAAAAAGACCAAATTCTCAGGTGTGAAGAATACTACCAGTCCTGAGCGTGAAGAATTCTGGATTTCTTATTATTAAAATATTAGGGAGATGCTAGTATGAGGACTCAACGAAAGCTGAACATTGCGACGATCATTCTGAGCCTCATTGCCGGTGGGCTGTTATATGTCAAGACAACTGATTATTATCAACTATCGAACATATGGGTGGATCATCCTGACACTTACTTAAAAAACTATATTTTGATCTTATGGATTTTAGTAGGTGCCCTGATTTTAAGTGATTTGATCTGGTTTTATCTTCGCTCTAAAGATTTAGACGTTAAAACGTGGCTTAACTTTGGCTTTTTGTTAGTCATTCTAGGCGGGTGTGTTTTTCAATTCACACAAACACCAAACTATAAAAGCTATTATGAAACGCCCTTCTCGGTAAGTGCTACTAGCGTAGAGAAGCAAGTTAATTCTAAATCTTACAATCCGTATAAAGATTTCCCTATCTATTTTTATAGGAAGACGGACTCTTCCTATAAGAGTGTGCACAATCTGATTCGTCAGTTCTCATTGAAAAAGGAATATGACTTTGCAAGCATTGATATGGCAACTTTAGAGAAAAAACTAGGTAAGAATAGGTACAACGTCGTGATTAAAAACGCCAAAATCACTTCTAACAGCGCCATTTTCTTTAAGTACTACAACAACAAGAGTGATGCGCGCAGAATCACATTCAATAATTTGCAGAACACTAAGAACCTGGAAACCGCACTAAACTTCATCGATAATAATTGATAATCCCCTTAGATTTGTAAAGATCCCTCATCCTAAGCCCAGTTGCTGGTTAGAATGAGGGATTTTGTGTGACCTTTGATTTGTAAGCACCAAATAACTGACCGTCTATGCTTGGCGGCGAATCCACGATATGATGAGTCTGGGACAAAACTCTAAAATCTGAAGTAGTAAGTGGTGTTAATTGCCGGTTCGTGGCAATTAACACCACTTTTCTTTGGCATGATATGTTCTTGCTTAACTGTTTTAGAGAGTTTTGATAGGTTTTCAGCCATTAAAGCAATGCCAATCTCATTGGTGGTTGCGGTCAGTCCCCGGACAGAAAAGCGTTTGAACTTCAGGTAAGTCTTTAAATCGGCGAAGACGGGTTCAATTTCAATTTTACGATGGGCGTACAACGCATGACCAATTTTACTAGTCAATTGGTTCTTGGCCTGAGCCTTGAAATATAGCCAATTGTAGTTAAGGCTGATCTGTCGGCGATTGCCTTTTTGGGTCGTGGCTAAGGCTTCACGTTTGGGGTCTTCAAAGTACTCAACAGTACGATAAACCTTAAACTGTTTTTCATAGCCATACCGGTCGTGGCGGGTACTATAATTATGAAAAGCAAAGATGATTCCATCTGGATCAGTGTATTGATCATTTAGCTCATCATACTGCCAGTTAGCGACCTTACGGCGGTCTTTGTGATAGGCACGGGTCTGTTCCTTTTCGTACATACCATAAGGAATCAGGTAGTGAACTTGAAATTCATCAGTGAGTTTTTGATAATTAGATTCACTACCGTAGCCAGCGTCAGCAACCAACCAAGGGACTGCGTGTGGTGTTTGTTTAAAGATATGTGTTACGAAAGGAATCAAAGTTCGAGTATCGGTTGGCCGC
Source organism: Levilactobacillus sp. FUA 3915 (assembly GCF_044053135.1). Taxonomy (NCBI): domain Bacteria; kingdom Bacillati; phylum Bacillota; class Bacilli; order Lactobacillales; family Lactobacillaceae; genus Levilactobacillus; species Levilactobacillus sp. FUA 3915. The sequence continues at coordinate 826,126 of NZ_CP168704.1, forward strand.
TGGAAGAGTTGATAATAAAACGCAAACTGATTTTGACTGGCGACCTGTAAGTTATAGCCCGGCTTCAATTGGCCATTCTTCATGGGATCCTCTTTCATCCGCATAAAAGTAGCATCTACGTCAGTCTTTGAGAAGCTATTTCGCTGACCAAAAGTAGCCTCAGCAAACTCATATTTTTGTTTGCGTGGTAGATAGTCAATCGTTAAGACATGGAGAAAGTGTTTTAGTTTTAGCTTTCGCCGACGACGTTTGGCCGTTGATCCACCACGGTGTGGCTTTTCCAGTTTGATTTTTCTAGTTAAGTCAGTGATAGCAAGGGTCAACGAGGTGCCTAGTTCAACAAGCTCGGAGCTAGTTAATGCTTGTTTTTGTGGCGAAAGATGTGGGACGGAAACCTGATACTCAACCAAGTTTTGGTAAAGTAATGCCGTCTTGTCATCAAGCCTGGGCTCAGCCTTCTCAAGGGATTTACGCCAAACAAACGTGTATTTATTGGCATCGGCCAAAATCTTCGTACCGTCAATGAATAGGGCAGATCTATTGAAAATACCGATCATCGTTAGGTAATCACGGAAGGCTCGGAAGCGCCCGTTGATTAGCCCATGAGTTTTGGGATTACTCCGAAAACGATTGAAAGTTCGATAACTAGGAATAGCAAAGTGATTACCCATGAACCAACGCATGACGAGGTTTTCGTTAGCCATTTGAGCAAGCTTTCGACCCGAAAAGGTTCGACGCAAGTAGCCGAAGGACAAGAGCTTTAGGAGTAACTGTGGCGGGTATGACGGACGGCCATTCGGGGCCGAACTGGCTTGAATAACGTTAGTTGGAATATCATCGACAATGGCGTTAATCGCCCAAGCAACGCTGTTTAGCTGTGGTTTCCAAGTTAAGTTGAGTTTTAAAGTGGTTTGATTACTGGTATAATTCATTTGCATAGAGTTAGTTATCTCTTTTCTTTCTGGTTCAGCACCTAAATAATACCAGGGATTACCATCTCTGTGTATACATAAGATTCAAAAAAGGACTGTTCCGAGGAATCGATGATTTCTCGAAACAGTCCTTTTCAATACATGAGCTGGGAGTTTGTCCCAGATTTAGTCCGGATTGGTGCGGAAGCGGCGGATTAGACGAATCATCTGGCGCCCATTTAACGACAGCACCATCACCGCTAAGATCACCAGCGCGCCGCCAATCAAGTCGAACTTGGTCAATTGAACATTGAGGAACATCACGGAAAATACCGTGGCGGACAAGGGTTCGAAGGCGTCCAGCAAGCTGGCCGTGGTTGGCAAGATGTAGCCCAGCGCGTGGGCAAACATCAGGAATGGAATAACTGTTCCGAAGACAATAATGATGCCAATCATGCTCCAGCCGGCCCAGGACAACGTCACGTGTTCCTGCCAAACGGGACCGAAAACATTTAAACAGATACCAGCCACTAGCAGGCCCCAGCCGGTTACGGAAACGGCGCCAAACTTGGGCAACAGTGGCCGCGGAATCAGCGTGTTCGTCGCAACTCCGATGGCTGACAGTCCACCCCAGAATAGGACGACCGGTGAAATAGCCAGGCTGTTGAGGTGCCCGTGCGTCACGATTAACAGGGTCCCGATGAAGGCAATCGCCATCCCCATGGCTTCGGGTCGGGTCGGCGTCACGTGCTTGAATACTAAGAAATAGATACTAATGATGAACGGTCCGAGGAACTGAATAATTGTGGCGACCGGCGCATTGCCGACCTTAACCGCCTCGAAATAGCACAGCTGAACTGGCACCAATCCCAATAGGCCGTAGCTGACGACACGCAGAGCCGTGCCCCGCTGGCGCCAAATTTCAAACGGCTTGATGCCAATCACTTGGCCAAAGACCAGTAGAATAATCCCGGCACTGATCATGCGGACCTGGGTCAGCCACAGTGCCGTCACTTCGGGGTTCATCGTAAACAGCGTGCTTGCCGCAACCCCTGAGATGCCCCACAAGATGCAGGCCACACTCGCCAGTAACACGCCGCGTAAATGATGTTGTGGAGTCATAGCCGCCCCACCCGTGTCAGTCCAAATTTCATAATCAGTCTCCCTCTCTTTGTGCCGATTTATGCATTATTTTATAAACGACAAGGCTATGCCAACCATCGCCGTTCGTGCATTCTAAAATTAACGAGCACTGACCAGTATAACAAAGATGATTAAAAGTCCCGCCCATTTTAGGAAATTTTCACGAGATTCTTAGTCTTAAGCGTTTTCTTTTTAGACGAATAAAAACGAGGCCACCTTTGACGGTTAGCCTCGTGTAAATATCTTTGAACTAGTATCAGAGTGACGCCTCAAATTATTATTTGAGAGAAGTCCCTTTAGTCTGCAATGAGTTTACATCCAAGTCCAGTTGGATTTTTTCTTTCAGCATGTCTGTCTTAACGTTATCGTCCTGCATATATTCTGCAATCAAGTCATCAACATAGGCTTTTTCCACCAGATTTCCCTCCCATATCAAGCAGATTCTTACCGAGTAATATATCACACGTGGTGGTATCCAATACACTATTAGACTCAACAAAACCAAAGAGTCCGTCCGGTTTTGGGGGCTAAACCAGTCTTAGCCGCAGAGCTGGGGAAAATGAGCCAGTCGTGGAAGTGACCAGAGGCGCGCCAAGGTGACCAGCTGTGTCGATGGTCTTAGCTGAGCGGTTTTTCTCAGCTTAGACCATGGGACAACCTTTGAGACCGCCCCTCAGGCCCAAAGTTTAGGTGGAAGCCCGCTCTTTGGCTGGAACCGGCCCCACAGCAGGGCACCTTGAGCTCACCGCCGGGAACGGACGAGACCAGGCTCATTTTCCCCATCCCGGAGGCGAACCCAACGACTAGTTTAGACCCCAAACCAAAAAGGAACCTCGCATGCGCGAAGCCCCCCCAATCTCAGCTCAGAACCCGCCAGTCACGTTGATGGTAGTCACTAGACACGGTCCACAATTTCTCTGATAAAGCTGAGTAACCAAGTCACGTCATAACTTTAGCCATGACTTTGGATTCATTTTACGATACTCGCCGCCAGCACTCCCGTAGAGTCATTCGGTTAGCTTGGCCAGCAAATTAAGGGGAACGACTGGTTAAGTGTCAAACGATTTTAGTCTCGGACATTTTGCCCCATCGCTACGAAAGATTGCGACCGTTTGCCTGCCAAAATTGCGTGATTTTAATTTCACATCCTCGGACAAAGCCTTTCATACCACGGGATTGGCGCCTAAAAATCACCACAATCAAATTTCGTAGGATTCACTTTGGGACAAGTAAATTGAGTTGTTCCGGTAGAATTGCCATGCTATACTAAGTCCAACTTAAAAAGTTTCTGGGGATACCGTTAAACGGCACGAGAGTAAGTTGTGAACTTTGACCCATTGAACCTGTCAGCTAACACTGGCGCAGGGAGAAACGCGCGGATGCTCTATCCAGGCGGACTTACTCCCCCGGATGGGGCTTTTTTAGTGAAGAAAGGTGGTTTTACATGAAACGCAAGCTATACCCGCTGGGCAGCCTGGTCCTGCTGTTGGCCGCTTGGCAACTCGCGGTCACCCTCCTGCACACACCGGCGTTCATTTTACCCAGTCCGGTGGCCGTGAGTCAGGCGCTGGTGGCGGACGGGCCTGGTCTCCTGCAAAATTCGTGGGTGACTTTATATGAATCCATGATTGGCTTGGGTATCGCCTGCCTGTTAGCCTTCTGTACGGCGTTGGTCATGGACCGCTGGCAACTCCTATACCAGTCATTTTACCCGCTGCTGGTCATCTCACAAACCCTGCCCGTCATGGTGCTGGGTCCCTTGCTGAGCCTGTGGTTTGGCTTTGGCATGGCGCCCAAGATTATTCTGGTCGTTCTCATGAGTTACTTTCCCATCATTGTGGCCTTCTCGGAGGCGCTGGGAAAGGTCTCCGGTGAGCAGATTCGCTTTCTCCAGACCATGGGGGCCAAAAGCTGGCAAGTCTACCGGCTCCTGAAGATTCCACAAGGCATGCAGGGATTCTTCGCTGGCTTGCGAATCGCCGCCACCTACTGCGTCAGCGGCGCCATCATCGGGGAATGGCTGAGCGCCGAGGCGGGGCTGGGCTACTACATGATCCGCGTGAAGAACGGCTACCAAATCGATAAGGTCTTCGCCGCCATTCTCTGCGTGATTGTGCTGAGTTTAGGGTTAAACATCGTGACGCGCATTTTTCAAAAATTATATTATAAAACATTCATCCAAGGGAGATTATCATGAAATTAACGAAGCTTTGGTTCCTGGTGCCACTATTACTTTCACTGACAGCCTGTGGTAATGCTAAAAATCAATCGTCTGATTCTAAATCTGCTAAGAAATTGACCGATGTGTCAATCGTCCTCGACTACGTGCCCAATACCAATCACACGGGGCTGTACGTGGCGAAGGACAAGGGCTACTTTAAGAAGGCCGGCTTAAACGTCAAGATTATTGAGCCCGGCGACAACGCCACCAGTATCGGTATGGTCGGCGCCAACAAGGCCCAATTCGGGGTCAGCTACCAAGAAGACGTGACGTTCGCCCACGCCGACGGCAAGAACATCCCCGTCAAGGCGATTGGAACCGTCATCAAGCACAACACGTCCGGGTTCGTCTCGCTCAAGTCCAGTGGCATCACCTCACCCAAGGATTTTGCGGGCAAGACCTACGCCGGTTGGCAGACACCTAGTGAAGAAGCCGTGTTGAAAGCCGTCATGAGCAAGGCTAAGGTCGATCCCAAATCCCTGAAGGTTGTCGGTGCGACCGGCGATGGCCCCAAGAGTTTGGGCAAGAAGAACGACCTGCAGTGGTGGTTCCAAGGCTGGGACGTGATTCGTGCCAAGGATGATGGCATCAAGGTGAACTACATGCCACTCCGCAAATTGGATAAGCGACTGGACTACTACACACCCGTGATTATCACCAACAATACCCAATTAAAGAAGGACCCCAAGCTGATCAAGGCCTTTATGAGCGCCACCAAGAAGGGCTACCAAGACGCCATGGCCCATCCCAAAGCCGACGCCAAGATTTTACACAAGTACGCCAAGGATTCCGACCTGAGTTTCCTGGAAGAATCGCAAGCCTTCCTCTCAGCTAACTACACGGATGACGCAGCCAAATGGGGCCAGATGGACGCGAAGGTTTGGGACAACTACACCGGCTTCATGAAGGACTATGGCCTGATCAAGAAGACCATCCCGGCCGATACCCTCTACACCAATCAGTACGTCGGAGACTAGCCATGCCGATTACCTTGCAAAATGTCAGCCTCACGCTGGATAAGCTAGACATTTTAAATGACGTGACTGCAACGATTGCGGACGGCAGCTTCGTGTCGTTGATTGCGCCCAGTGGTGCGGGCAAATCCACCATTTTGAAATTGTTGACCGGGCTACTGACGCCTTCCACCGGTAGTCTGGCGGTCGATGACCAGCCGATTACGGGACTCAACACCACGTTCAGTTACCTACCCCAGGAGGACATGTTGTTTCCCTGGTACACCATCGATCAAAATATCACGTTGTATCAACGGATCAACCATCAACCCGTGGACCAGGAACGGGTCACCGAATTGCTCACGCTCTGTGGCCTCCTGCCCTACCGCAAGTTTCTGCCCCACCAGCTGTCCGGGGGGATGCGGCAACGGGTCGCCCTGTTACGAACCATGCTCAACCCGGCCGACTACCGCCTATTAGATGAGCCATTCGGGGCCCTGGACGCGATGACGCGGGGCCTGATGCAGGACTGGTTGCTGGGACTGCCGGCCGAGTTGAAACGGACAACCTTACTGGTCACCCACGATATCGAGGAGGCCATCTATCTGTCCGACCGGATTCTCGTGTTGTCGGCGCGACCGGCCCACGTGGTCCAAGACATCGCCCTGACGCCGGTCACCCGCGACCGCGCCTGGCTGGCGACGCAGGCACCGTTGAAGGCGGAAATTTACGAGCTGTTGCGTGCGGATTGTTTGGCGGCGGGGGAACAACTGTAATTCAGCATTAAGTGTCGCGAAAAAGGTCAGGGTATTTGAGAATTTCATCTCAGATACCCTGACCTTTTTATCGTCTATATCGATACACCATAATTTACCATGATAAATACTATTCTAAACATCTAAACCGTCTTATGTTCATTAATCATCAAGACCATCCCAGCACCTAATAGGGCAACTACTGCAAGCACCGGTAAAATTGGCATATAGTTCTTACCAACCATGTCAAAGAGAATTGCGCCCAATACTGGTGCCAAGATTTGTGCCCCAGTGTTAGCTAAGTTCAGAATTCCCAAGTCTTTAGCTGCCGTTTCAGGATCAGGTAAAACTTCTAGGTTCAATGCTTGGTCGACTGAACTAAAGATTCCAGAGCCGGTACCAGCAATGACCCCATACCAAATCATCGTTGCAGGACTCTTAAAGATAAATGGCAGTACCGTGCCAATTGAAATCAGCAAGGCAGCAAATGCAACAACCCATTTCCGAGTCTTTAATTTATCTGAAACCGGGCCGGCCGTCGATGAAAAGATAATTGCCGTAACCATTGTGGCAGTCCCCATCAAGGAAATATACTTCCCCGCCTCAGAACTTCCAAGATTCATCCCACTAGTCAGGAAGAAGACTTGGTAAGTAGCAAATGCAGTCGTAGTGATCACAATCAACATCTTACCGAATAAAGCCAGATAGAAGTTACGCACCTTATGGATAGGGAAGATAAATGCCTTAACAAAACCACTCAAATCAAGTTTTTCCTTAGGCATCCCCAAGCTGGACTTTTCCTTTAACAGAATCGCCGCTACTGGACCTGACAGTAAAATCAAAGCTGCGAAGATATAATAACCAGTATTAATCAGACCAGTATTTGTATTGCTTAAAAATTGACCGCCGACAACAGGACCACCATACTGACCGATCACAAATCCCACCGCATAGATGGATGAAATCGTTCCCCGATGCATCGGGGCAACTTGATCTGCAATCACTGCCAGTAATGGGGCAACAATCATGTTAATGAAGGTTTGAATCCCACACCATAGCAGAATGAAGATTGGTAATTGTTGTTCCGTCTTGATCATTCCCAGACCGACCATCACTGCAGCCGTTAAAACAGAACCCACAACAATCCATGGTGTCCGCCGTCCCCATCTCGAGTGGGTTCGATCAGATAAAGCCCCAATAATAATCGTTGTTAACGTTGAAACAACGGCACCAATCGTTCCAAGAACCGCTAGGAAACTGTTGACTCTTGAACCGGCACCACCCATAATATTGGCCAACTTGGCTGGATTAAGAATTGAGCTCACACCATTAAATGGTCCTAACCACAGTAATACACCAATAGCTACGGCCACCCCAACCCGAACTGGAACTTTGGGTTGTTGCTTATCAGTATAGCTTGCATGCCATTCCTGGCTCATCTGCTTATTTCCAACTTAAAAATCTCCCTTGTTATCGTTTCACTTCAAAGACTTTAACCGTCCAAGGTGCTAACGTAAACTGACCATCTTTTGTCTGCTTTGATCCATCGTGAATTTCGGTTCCAGCCTGAGACGCAAACGTCACCTGCTGATTGTCATTTGAGTAATTAAAGTAGAAATCAAGAACGTTGCCATTTTCTTCGATTAATTGTTTATTGACAATCGGAAAACGCTGTTCTTGTCGGCTGGTCCACAGCCCACTTTGCTTCAAGATATATTGATATAACACACGCATAGACTCATCATTTAGATAAGTGCCAACGTAGAAAGCACGCCCTTTTCCAAACGTATTCTCAGTAATTGCGGCATATTTCCCCCAATATGGGTGATCGTACATCGCAAGTGGCTTACCGGTAGTTGGCGTTAACAGTTCAGCCCAATACTTGACCGGCTGCTCTTTCAAATCAGATAACCCAGCGACCCCAGAAATTGTCATGTCTCGTTCTGGCTTACCAGTCGAAAAGTTTTGATCAGGTTCAACAAATAATTCATACGTCGTCCCAACCGCCTCAGAAATCTTAGCTGGTTGCGTATCAGTCCGAACCTTGACATCCTGATTCGTAAACCCAGAACGGAATGAGTAAAGTACTGTACCACCTTGTTCTTCAAAGTGTTTGAGCTGTTCTAACTGACTATCAGAAGCTGAATACAGCATCGGAACAACCAGCAAATCATAATTATCATTGGTAATTCTTGCATCACCAACTTCTAAAATATCTGCTTCAACATTCATCTTATACAACGCATCGTAGTACGAACGTAAGACATCATTGTATTGATGCTCGTTGGTACGGTCAAAAGCCGTGTTCTTGTATGGGAACCAGTCAACGGCACTTAACGCTTGATTGCTGACAACGAAGGCAACACGATTATTTTTATGAGAATTGACAAACAATGATCCCTTTTCAGCTAAATCTTTACCAATCGTTTTTGCTTCGTTGTAAACTGGATTGGGTTTGAAGTCCTGGCTCAACAAGCCTTTCCAATAGGTTTCATACCCATTGTGTGTTGAGTGCCAGTGCCAATAACTAATCATGTTTGCACCCGAAGCAATGTGTGAATACGCTTGCAATTTAAGCTGTCCTGGATATGGTACCCAGTGTTTAAAGGCTTGTGCTTCGGTTTCCATGACGATGTAATTGGTATCTTTAGTTGAGCGAGAAAAATCTCCTGCGAAAGCGATTTCAATTCCAGTCAGATTATCTTGTGTTGGATGGTAAATATCGACTGCCGTAACATCCATTGCTTTAGCCTCATCAAAATGATTGGCATCGGGTTGCAGTCCGTAAGAGTACCCCCGCCATTCCAAATCAAAGTTATTGGTCACAAACTGATCATCATGCTTATACTCATTAACTAAGTTGACCTGCCACTGCAGATAATCAGTCGACAAGGTACGCTTAAATTCATCAAATGCTGCTCCCAGGCTCCCATTGATTGTTGAATTAACGGGTGGAAAATCTTCCCAAGCATTGATCCGGTTACTCCAGTAATCTAACCCATAGGCGAGGTTCAACGCGTCCAAATCCCCATTAAATTTCTTTTTTAGCCACTTTTGAAAAGCAATATAAACGTTAGCACTGCTGGTATCAAAGTGTTTCGTCTCATTATCAACCTGGAAGCCAATAACATTTGGCTTATCCGCGGTCCGACTGATAATCTGCCGAATAATTTTCTCAGCATGCATTCTGAAAGTCGGATTTGTAATATCAAAGATTTGACGAGCACCATAAACTTGTTTGCCGGCCTTATTCGTCAGCATGACTTCTGGATACTTTTTAGCTAGCCAAGTTGGAATCGCATAGGTAGGGGTTCCGATGATAACTTGAATGTCAGCCTTGGCCATCGCATCAACGACTTTGTCTAACTTACTAAAGTCAAAAACGCCTTCTTGTGGTTCGTAAGTTCCCCAAGTACTTTCACCAATCCGGACAACATTAATGTTGGCAGCCTTCATCATTTCAATATCTTTATCTAAGCGGTCAAATGGCAGGTACTCGTAATAGTAAGCAGCACCATACAAAATTTTTTTGAATTTCAACTTAAATCGCCCTTTCTCAGCGTTATCCTTTAAGAAAACGCTTTCTTAATCGTTGAACTAAGTATCACAGGTTTAGCCAAAATTGTATATATGGTAATTTGCCTCGAATTTATCCAAATATGATATAATAACTTTGCTAAGTACAGAACGTCTTAAGAAAGAGGACTAGTTATGGACTTCTTGGAAAATGCTAAAAAGCTCCCAGTACTGGACTGGAATTTAACCTTCTTCGGTGCTCATGAGCAAAAAGTACGTGACGACTGGGCTGCTCCGGTTGAGAAACATTATGCTTTCGAATGTATCTACATTCTTGCGGGCACGGAATTTTTAAATGTTTATGGGAAAACATATCCGCTTAGTTCTGGTGATTTTGCTTTGATTCCCCCCGAAGTCTTGCATCGCGTTTGGGCTGGCAAGTCGTTAAAATACTTCTGCTTTCATTTCGACTTAGATGACCCGACCCTCAAGGCCCAACTCATCGAAGGCCTCGACTACCATTATCCAAAAGATAGCCAATTCACTGGTCTCTTAAAACCGCACTTATCCAAGCTGGATGGCCTTATTTCTGACCAGTCTTACGACTTCGACACCAAGATGATCATTCAAATCGAACTCTCTAAAATGCTCCAAATCTTTTTCCAAGATAGCAAGAAGGTCCGCCAGAACAGTGAGACTAGTACAACCGAATACGCGAGAATTATGGCTGATTACTTGAAGGATAAGCTCACAACACAAGTCTTAGACTATCTAAAGAATGGCTATATGGTTGAAGGCAGCCTCGTTGAAGTATCAGCTGCTATTAAAAAGGTCGGCTTCAGTGACGGTTATGGCTTCCGAATCTTCAAGAAAACGTACGGTATCTCGCCAAGAGAATACCTCACCAAATTAAAAATTAACGAGGCTAAAAAAATGTTGGCCAAACCGCAGTATTCTATCAATGAAATTGGCAATGCCTTAGGTTATAAAAACGTTGCCAATTTCAGTCGTCAATTTAAGCGGTGGACGCAAACAACGCCTTCTGAGGTTCGCAAAAATGGTCGCAAATTAACTTGGTGACACATCATTTAAGGATAAATAAAAACAGGATTAGGATACAAAAAGGTCAGGGTATTTGAGAATTTCATCTCAAACACCCTGACCACTTTTTAATTTCAGTTAATTCACCTTTAAGCCATCCACCCGCCGACGCTCAGCACGCTGACCTTACCGGCTGGCGTGACCTTCACGTTGTAGGTGTACCCCTGAATATCAAAGTCCGACTGGGCCTTGAACGTCAGGTTCTTCGTGGTTTGCGTCACGGCCGTGGTCTGCTTGACCTTACCCGTTGACGTCCGCGTCGTGAGTTTAACGGCTTTGCCGGCAGTAAAATCGTAGACCGCCGTTTCACTGTTTTGCTTCAGGAGGGCAACCCGTTGGACTTGACCAACCTTCAGGGCAACGCCAACCTTCACGTGACCCGCCTTGTCAACGGTGGTTAACGCCGTCGAGTCCGCGGATAGGTTCCGGCCCAGCTCACGCTTCAGTAAGTCGGGGTACTGCCCCTTGATCACGGCACTCTTAGGCAACCAGCCAATCGCCTTGCCATCAGCCGTTTCGAAGTACAAATAGGACTTCTTGCTGGTGGTCGTCAACGATTCAACCGCGTACAACGTCCGGTAGCCATACGTGTGACCGTAGTGGTTAGCCGCCGTCTTCCCCAAGGAATGAGCGGGCATGTTCCAGAAGTCATGCTTGGTGGTTGGCGTCCAGTAAGCGGTCTTCTTCACCGACTTCATGCTAGCAATCTGCTGGTGAAATTTCAGCTTATTCAAGGCGACGTAACCCCCGACCAATTTCACATTGGCCTTAGAGGCGTTCGGCACAATCGTCCCGTGAGGCAAGGACTTGGCGCTCACCCGTGCCAGACGCACGTAACGCTGACCCTTGACGGTGATCACCTTGTCGACCGTCCACTGCTTCGTGGTGCTCTGATCCATACCCAAGACGCTACTGTGCTTGTACGCCGCGCGGGGATAACTGTAGACCTTGGTCCCCTTTGCTTTAAACGTAAATACGCGTTGCTTCGGGTACGCGGGTAACGTGACCTTTTTGGCCGCATTTGCAGTCGTCACGCCGCCCCATAAACTTAGCCCCGCCACACTAGCCAGAATTAACTTCGCCCATTTCATGGTTGTCTCCTCCTATATCTATCCTCAACTTTTAAGTCCCTACTCCGTCGAGCGCGGATGATAATTCACCCAACACCCTTTTTACGTCAAATCCATTGCTGGAGCTAACTATTACGCACGAGTAACGCCAAATTTTCCTTAGTCAGAGGATAGACTAGTGAAGCTAAACAGAAATTACAGGTTCTGCCCCTTTTCCCAAGCCGTCTTGGATAATAACAAGCCGTGCTTGACCAGGTCATCGAACAATTGATGCGTCCGTTTAGAAATTTCACCGGCCGTTTCAGCGTTACTCTGTGTCAAGAAGTCCGTCGCGTCGCCGTTGATAGCTGCATCGGTCGCTGCCACCCGGGAACGGGCGTAGGACTGGCAACCTTCACGGAAGGCATTGACGGCTTCCACATATTCGTGGAAATGTGGTTCAATGATAACAGATAACGTCTTATTTAGCCAGTAAACATTCTCAACATCGACGTCAGTAGTGGTGTTTTGGTAGTCCACCGGCGTATCTTTGATGTTGGTAAAGAATGGTACATAGGGTGCATAGGCGAAGAAACCCATGGCAATCCATTGAATTGCCGCGTGATCGGCAGGAACATCATTTCTAATTTGTAAAATGGATGAACATTGGTTCCGATCCATAGCGATTGGCCGGTACTTCTTCTGGTCGTCAGCCGAGCCGGAAGCGTAGGTGCCAAATGGATCGTAAGGCGTGCCGTTGTAGTGGGAACTCAAGAAGAACTGGACGTCTTCAATCGCTAACTTCTTAGCGGGCACCCGAGTAAATGGCATGTCTTGGTCGGTAGGTTGTTGGTCCGTAATTTCTGGATTAAATAACTTTTGGCCGTACCAGGTCCGCGGCGTGTTGTAGTAAGCATCGTCTTCGCCGTGAGTCCCAAAGATTTCGCGGAAATTAAAGCTGCCCGGTGTCGGGTTCAAGTGATTCTTTTCCACGAAGTCGACCAGGTCCGTCGCCACCAAGAAGTTGTCGGTATCATTGAGGTCGACCTCTTGCATCAACGTCTGGTTAGGCGCGATGGCGTAGCTGTCTTCTGGCAACCGCATTGCGGCCCAGTGGTGACCACCAGCCGTTTCGAGATACCAAATTTCATCATTATCGTTAAAGGCGATACTGTTGCTTTCGCCAGTCCCGTACTTTTCGAGCAGGGCACCCAAGCGTTGGGCCCCTTCTTTGGCGCTCTTGATGTACGGCAAAACCAACGTGACCATGGCTTCTTCGTTGATACCATCGTCAACCAGTGGGTCGTAACCCAAGACGCGGGCATTCGTGGCCGTGGTTTCGGTGGCACTCATCCCAACGTTAAACTCGTTGATCCCAGATTCTTCATACTGGCCATCACTCTGGTCGGCTTGTGGCGTGCCTGTGTAGCGGAAAGCGTGATCGGGTAAGGGAACGTTAACGCCAGTAGTAATTGACGTAAACGATGCGCCCGGTTGGTCCGTCGCTGGGTGGACCACAAATTTAATTGGATTAATCGGGCCGTAACCATCCTCGTTACGCGCCACAATGGTAGAACCGTCAATACTGGCGGCCTTACCCACTAAAATTTCGGTACAATCGGAACTCTTCTTCAACATTTTGTTGTTCCGCCCCCTTTCTTACCAGTATAGGATTAAGTTTTGATTAGAGCCAGAGGTTTCCCAAAATATTCCTAGATTGTGTGCTTGGGGCTAAATGCATTGCTCCCGCCTCCGGGATGGTGAAAATAGGCCGGAACGCTGTAGGCGGACGGCGGAAGCCAAAGGGCGGTCTTCCCCCTTACTTTGAGCCGCTAAGAAACGCGTCTCAAAGATACCAATTGCCTAAGCGGCCCAGCCCGCCACTAAGGCAATTCCTACGGCTGAGCCTATTTTCACCATCCCTGCGGCTACATTTGTTTAGCCCCAACCACACATTCAGTTCTCTGTACTCTGCCAATTTCAGCAAATTTTCAACCATGAGTCGGTACATCCGGCCCAATCAACACGATTATCCGCATCATTCCATAGAAAAAGGAGCCCAGTCACAACGACTGAGCTCCTTTCCATATTAACGTTTAAGGATAACCATTCGGTACAGACCGATAACGACAATCAGCAGCCACACGACCGTGAATCCCGTCACTAACCAGTCCGGTAGGCTGTGGCGGCTGAGGTCAACGACCACCGCCGCCAGTACCATGATGCCGATGGGCACCCATCTAATTTTTCGTTTCATGTGATCACCTATTTTTATCGCCACAACGTCTCGTCCAGTAGAAACCGATTAGAAATTCCGTTGTTCGCGAGTGACCGTGTTGGCGTCAAGGCGATGGCGAATGGCCTTGGCAATTTCCGTGACCACCAGGACGACGACCCCGGCCATGATTGGGATACCCCAACCGTAGAAGAAGTTGACGGAAGTGGTGTGGAAGACGCCCTGCATCGCTGGCCAGTAAATAATCATGGCTTGCAGCAACAGCAGGATGCCGACAATCACGAAACTCATCTTATTTCTGAAGAAGTACTTCGACAGAACGGGGTGGTCATTTTGCAGGTTGAACAGGTAGAAAATCTTCCCGAAAATAATCACGTTCAGCGTCATGGTACTTCCGATTACGGCAGAGAGGCCTTGGCCCGTTAAGAGGTCGTAGGCAAACATCCCCAGCCCGGAAATCAGCAACGACACGTAGGTGACCTCGAAGACGTCCAGCTTGGAAAGAATCCCGCGCGTCACATCTCGTGGCCCCCGTTTCATGATGCCGCTCTCGGCCGGTTCGAAGATGAAGGCAAACTGAATCGTCAGGGCAGACACCATGTTGATCCACAACAGTTGCGTTGGGAATAACGGTAATTCCTGATCCATCAGGATACTCAGAACCACGATCAATCCTTCGGCGAAACTGGTTGGGAGCAGGAAGCGAATCGTCTTGCGAATGTTATCGAAGACGTGCCGCCCTTCCCGAACCGCGCCCAGGATCGAGGTGAAGTCATCATCGGCTAACACCATGTCGGCGGAGTCCTTGGCCACATCGGTTCCCCGAATCCCCATGGCGACCCCGATGTCAGCCTGCTTCAAGGCAGGCGCATCGTTGACCCCGTCACCGGTCATGGAGACCACGTGACCACGGGACTGTTGGGCCTTCACGATTCGCAGCTTATCGGCTGGCGTCGTTCGGGCAAACACGGTGTATTTATCAATCTGAGAAGCCAACTCGGCATCACTCATCTGGGCCAGTTCTGGTCCGGTAATGGCGCGCGCCTGTTCGGACAGGTTTAACTGTTCGGCAATGGCAGCGGCCGTTTCTGGGTCATCCCCGGTGATCATCTTAACTTTGATGCCGGCGTAACGTAATTGCCGCACGGCATCGGCTACTCCAGGACGGGGTGGATCAATGATGCCGGCCATCCCGGCCAAATGGAAGTCTTGCCCGACTGGCAGGTCATCGACCTCATCAGCATCGGCGGCAACCGGCTGATACCCTAAGGCCACCACCCGTTTACCCTGTTGTGTCAACTGGGATAAGCGTTCTTGCCAAGCATTTTCGTCGACAGTCCCACCTTGTTCCTGCATTAAGCGGATCAGCGTTTGTGGGGCCCCCTTGACCAACAGGTAGCGTTGACCACGATGGTCGACCAGCCGTGCGGAGTACCGGATGGCTGAGTCGAATGGCAAGGAATCAATTTCAGCTGGGTCTGGATCGGCGCCGACCATCTTGTGGTAGAGCGCGGTTAAGGCCCCGTCGGTCGGTTCCCCGGTCAGAACCCATTGGCCATCTTCCTCATGGAATTCGGCGTCGGAGGTCTGCCCGGCAATTTGAACCAACCACTCTAGGTCAGTGTCGGCTTGCCAGTCAACGTCCTCACCCTCGTCATTTTGAATCTGACCAGCGGCATCGTAGCCCACCCCGGAAACGGTATAGGTATCCTGCGGCGTTAAAATGTCGGTCACGGTCATTTCGTTTTTGGTCAACGTCCCGGTCTTATCGGTGTTAACGATGTCGACGGCCCCCAGCGTTTCAACGGCGGGCAACGTCTTTACGATGACGTTTTGCTTGGTCATGGCCTGGGTCCCCATGGCAAGAACCACCGACGTACTGGCCGGCAAGCCTTCAGGCATGGACCCCACGACCATTGTAATCACGGCAATTAATAACGTTGGCAAACTGTAGACGTGGGTAATCATCCCCAGGACGAACAGCAAGACAGCCGCAATTAAAATGGCGATGGATAAGCCTAAACCTAAACTGTTTAAGTTTTTCATCAATGGCGTAGTCTGTTGCTTAACTTCGGCAACATTTTGTTGGATATGACCAATTTCGGTTTGTGCCCCGGTCACGGTCACGATTCCTCGCCCAGAACCGTTGGTAACAGCGGTTGAGGCAAAGGCTTGGTTGCTTCGTTCGGCTAACGCGAGGTCCGCCACGTCCAAGGGGTCTTCACCCTTTTCCACGGAGTCCGTTTCACCGGTCAAGGCCGACTCTTGGATTTTTAAGTTATCCGCGTCGATCAACCGTAAGTCGGCAGGGACGGTATCCCCGGCTTCCAGTTGAACGATGTCCCCAGTTACCAGCTCGCGTGCCGGCAACGTAATTTTCTGACCGTCACGAATCACGACGGCCTCGGAGACCAGTAGGGCCTTGATGCGGTCCAAAGCATTGTCCGCTGAGCGTTCCTGGAAATAACCAATAAAGGCGTTCGCAACGATCACTAGCCCGATAACAATGGAATCGGAGTAATGGTGCATGAAGAACGTCATCAGGGCAGCCGCCGCTAAAATGTAGATGATGGAGTTGTTAAATTGCTTCAAGAAGCGTAGTAAATTGGATTGCTTCTTAGCAGTTAACTCGTTGGGGCCATTTTGCTTGAGCCGCTTTTCGGCTTCGGCGGTGGTCAGTCCCTCATCTTCATTGGTAGCAAAGTCGACGAGTAAGGACTCAGTCGAGCGTTGCCATAGAGGCGACTGCTGGCTGGGTCCAGGGTCAGTGGTTTCTGCTTCAGTTGGTGTGGTGACTGTTTCTTTAGGGTCTTTCGACATGTAAATGGGTCTTCCTTTCTATTCTTGAAAATTCAGTTTAGCGGTCGGGAATCGGGAATGCAGCGTACGGTTGGTGCAAGGCGTCCACCTCCAAATCTCATTTTTAGTTAATTAATTTTACCAAGTTTTCATGAAAATTGCATCCCATTAGAGTCGATTGCAACATACTTTTAATAATAGGATGAATTGATAACGGTCACAATCAAAAGTAACCTTCCTTCGACACTAAAATTGGCCGCCCTCCTCGGTGTAGTATACTGACTAGGGAGACTGGTTTTGACTAGTCATGATTAACGTCTGAAATGTTTAAAGAAGGATGACCATTATGAAAGCTTGGACCATTACGGGGCCCGCACCCCACACATTAGATGACTTAAAATTCACGGAAGTTCCCGAACCAACGCCGCAAGACGATGAGGTCAAGGTTTACGTGCGCGCCGTGGGCCTCAACCCAGCTGACTATAAAGTTATTGAAAGTAGCGATACCACTGACCCCCGCGTGGTCGGCATGGATTGTGCCGGCGAAATTGTCACGGTCGGTGCCAACGTCACGGACTGGTCCGTGGGTGACCGCGTGATGTACCACGGGGATTTACGACGGGCTGGTAGCCTGGCCGAGTTTACCGTGACGACGCCTTTGAGTCTGGCGCCGATTCCCAGCAACGTCAGCTTTGAACAGGCAGCGGCGAGTCTTTGTGGCACTCTGACCGCCTATCAAGCACTCTATCGTAAGGCCAACCTCTCCGAATTACCAACTGTCTTAGTCCACGCTGGTGGTGGCGCCGTGGGCTTGGCCGCCCTACAGTTTGCCCACGACTTACACTTAAAAACAATCGCCACCACCTCCGCGAGAAAACGGCCACTGGTCGAGCGCGTTGGTGCAGACGTCATCATTGACTACCACCAAACGGACGTGACCACGGCTGTCCTGCAGGCCACGAACGGCCTTGGGGTTGGCCTGAGTCTGAACATCATTGGTGGCGAAGAACTCGCGGCCGATGTCGACCGCATGGCCTACAATGGCCAAATCATTGCCATCGGTGATGGAATGCCAGCCCACTTGAATCTAGATGACAAGGCGTTAGGCCTCACGCGTTCCGCACTTGGCGGGGTCTACCGGTCAAATAATCCTCAGGAGATTGCCGACCTCGGCTTCATGGCAGGCGTCATTGGTCAGAAATTGGCAACCGGCGAATTTGACCCGGTTATTGACCGGGTCTTGGCCTTTGACGATGCGGCTGAGGGCTTGAAATTGCTCCAGCGTGGCGATAACCTGGGTAAATTAGTCGTTCGAATCGCTTAATCCATAACAAAAAAGCTCACATCCGCAGTTTTTCTGCAGGTGTGAGCTTTTTTCATGGCACGTTATTCAGCCGTAAGGTTAACCGTAAAGTTCGTCTGCGGTCGGCCAACCACTACTGGCTGTGCTACAAAATACTGACGAATTAGTTCCGCCATGTCGACATTGACCTCGCGGCAGACCTTATCCGGCGAAAACATCGGGTAATCGCCGCCACCATTGCCGCGGTACTGATTCATTGCAACGGCTAACGTCTGTGTGGCTTCAACTGGTTGACCATGATACACCAACCGCGTTACGCGCTGACCCACCGGTTGGGTCAAATCAAAGTGATACTCAATGCCGCTGTAAATATCATAATTGTAGAGTGCCAGCTTAGGTGTCGTAAATGCTGGTGACACGCCAACCTGACCATCATCGGTGACCGTAAAGAAACTGGCACACCGCTCCAATGCAGCTCGCAACTCAGCCCCTGTCACCCGTTCAACAACCAGTGTATTGGCATACGGGTAGCTATTAAGGAGCTGGCGCAATGAGACCTGTTCCCCCAAACCATGGACGTCATCGTTAAACAACGCGGTTGCCGCAATGTCAGTTTGACCAGCGACCATCTCGACCGTATTGATAAACTGTAGATATGGGTGGCCACACAGCCGTGCCGCCATGGGGTCTGTGACTGCCAGTGATTTGCCTGTGAGTTGACCGACCGGTTGATCTAGCCAAGTTTCAACTTTCTCTTGGATAGGTGCTACTAACGCTGCCAAAGTACTATCTGGTTTGGCCGTAGCCGTGGTCAGCAGGGTTGCCGACTGGTCGACTACCCGTTTTTCATGATCCAGTGTGAGCGTAATCTCGCCTACCGCGACACCCTTTTCACCGGGCTGTGTCGTCGGAATGCCCTGGTAAACGCCTGCCAGTTGGCGGTGCTGGTGACCCGTCACTAACGCATCAATCCCCGGTACGTCTGCTAATAACTGAGACCCTTCGTTCTCCCCCGTCAGTCGTTCCGTTGGTTGACCGGTCTCCAGGTCGGCCTCAAAGCCGCCGTGGTAGGCCACGATGACAACATCGGCCAGTGCCCGCAGTTGCGGAACAAAGCGCTTGGCTGTCGCTAATGCGGAGGTAAAATCCAGTCCGGTCAGGTGGTCTGCCCGCTCCCAAATAGGCACGTACGCGGTGGTCAACCCCAAGATTGCAATTTTAATCCCCCGTTCTTCAACAATCGTGTACGGGGCATCTAAAATTCCTTGCGTAACGCCGCCTTGAATATTGGCGCCCACCAACGGATAGTTTCGTTGACGTTCACAGTTTCGCAGGTAATCTAAGCCATAATTGAATTCGTGATTGCCCAGAACCCCGGCATCATAGTGAATTGACCGCGTCAATTGGGTAAATAACGCTTGCTGGTCAGCCGGCTGTTGGACCAAATAACTGGCAAACGCGGACCCCTGAATCCAATCCCCATTCTCAATGGTAATCACAATCTCATCTGACGTCGCCCGTTGCTGGACCTCTTGAATGACGGTCGCCGCCTTCAACCAACCATAGTCCTGGTGGTCATCCCGCCGGCTATAGTTCGTTGGCAACACATAACCATGAACATCACTCGTTGATAATATTTTGACTTTCATTTAAATCAGCCGCTTTCGTAACTGTTCGGACAGGGAGTCAATCAAGAGCACCATGATGACGATACCTAACAGGATAATACCAACCTTAGGCCAGTTCCGCGTTTGAATGGCAAAAATCATGGGCGTCCCAATTCCCCCAGCCCCCACCATCCCCAGGATAGAGGCAGATCGAACAGCGATTTCAAAACGATATAACGTATAGGAAAAGAATTCTGGCATAATGGTTGGCAACGTCGCTAGACCAAATACCTGTCCGGAACGACCGCCCGCACTCACGATAGCCTCTTCTGGTCCCCGATTCATGTTCTCAATCGCTTCACTAAAGAGCTTGCCCAGCATCCCAATCGAATGGATGCTAACGGCCAAGACCCCCGCGTAAGAGCCCGGCCCCACAGCCTTAATAAACATGATGGCCAACACAATTTCGGGAAAGGTCCGAATCAATGTCAAGACGACTTTCCCACTACCAGAACGCACGAAGAACCGTTCGTGGTCGCCGCGAGCCGCCCAAAAGGCAAAGGGCACACTGATAACTGCCGACACAATCGTCCCCAGAAAGGCGATGGCTAACGTCTGCAGGATCAAAGAAACCAAATCCTCACCGCTCCCATCGTACACGTACGACCACTGCGGATGGACTAAACCGGCCATAATGGACCGTGAGACGACGCCGGCTGATTCCTGGAGACCGGTAAACTTCAATCCACTAATCGTCCAATCATATAGGGCGCCAATCACAACGACCCACAGAAGCCAGCGCCACCGTTGCCAGATGCTCCGTGACGGTTTTTCAATCAACGTAGTTATCATTAGAGCAAGACCCTCCTTAGGTGATTACTGATGCCGTCAATGACTAACACCACTGCCAGAGTAGCCAAAATAATGACAGCCGTTTGGCTATAATTAAACTCGTTGAGTGAACGCTGGAGAAAAACCCCAATCCCACCAGCTCCCAAGTACCCCAAAACGGTCGACGCCCGCACGTTGATTTCTAACGTATAGAGAAAATAGCTCACAAACTGATTGAGGATTTGCGGTAACACCGCATACCAAATGATGGTGACCTTGCTAGCCCCCACGGAGGTCAACGCCTCAAGGGGCCCCATATCAATCGTTT
Source organism: Levilactobacillus sp. FUA 3915 (assembly GCF_044053135.1). Lineage (NCBI taxonomy): Bacteria > Bacillati > Bacillota > Bacilli > Lactobacillales > Lactobacillaceae > Levilactobacillus > Levilactobacillus sp. FUA 3915. The sequence goes on from NZ_CP168704.1 coordinate 846,879, forward strand.
CAATCACTTCATAGAAAAGTTTGGAAACCATCCCAAACGAGAAGATAGCTAAGGTCACGACCCCCGCCGTTGAGCCAATTCCAAAAACCGCCACAAAAATGGCAGCCAATAAAAGATCGGGTAACGTCCGAACCAAATCCAAAAATAACCGGGTCAGTCCTCGTAAGAACCGATTGTGAATCAAGTTACTGGCGCTTAAGATGGCGAATGGCACGGCCAGCGCCGCCCCAATCGTCGTTCCCAGAATCGCCATTTGAATGGTTTCTAACAAGGGACGAACAATTACATTGGTGTACTCCCAAGCCGGATGTGACATCCGCACTAACAGATTCAGAAACTGCCCGAAATTACTGAAGAACATCCCCACGTCGACCCCAGTCATCCGCGAAGACGCCACCAGCAAAACCAACAGCAAGACCGTCACAGCGATGCCCTTAATGTGCCAACGCTGAATCCACGACCGTCGTGGGACTTCTGGAATACTCATGCCTGGACCGCCTCCGTCACATAAATATCATTCAAGTCAGCCTCCGTCACCTCGCTGATTGGCCGGTCATAAACCAGTTGACCCGCTTGTAACCCAATGATGCGATCCGCATATTGCCGCGCTAACGGAACCGAATGCAAATTGACAATGACGGTGATATTGTCCTCCCGGTTCAACCGTTGGAGGGTGTCCATCACGGCCTTGGTCGTTAAGGGATCCAGCGACGCCACTGGCTCATCCGCCAAAATAATTTTCGGCTCCTGCATCAACGTGCGGGCAATGGCGACGCGCTGCTGTTGCCCACCGGACAGTTCATCTGCCCGCGTGTAGAGTTTATCGGCTAAATTTACCCGTTGTAAGGACCGGACAGCCATTTCACGGTCTGCCTGAGTAAACAACCCACAGAGCGTCTTCCAGGTCGGGTAATAGCTCACGCGGCCAGACAAGACATTGCGTTCGACGCTGGAACGATTAACCAGATTAAACCCCTGAAAGATCATCCCAATCTTACGTCGTAACAGGCGCAAGGCCTGACCTTTGTACGTTTGAATGGGTTCCCCGTCAATCTTAATTTCTCCAGTAGTAATCTCATGCATTCGGTTAATCGTTCGTAATAAGGTACTCTTCCCCGCACCAGATAACCCGACGACTACCAAAAACTGGCCTTGTGGAATCTCAAAATTAATATCCTTCAAGCCAACGGTCCCATTGCTATAAATCTTATTCACATGTTTAAAAGAAATAATTGGTGCTTCTCCCATTTATTCGTTCCCCCGTAAAAAAGTAGCAAGGTGCCAGAAACGCGCTACCCCACTACTTTTTACCATCCTTGACGACTAGACGTTTAGATTCAGCTGCTGGCAGCCGCCTACTTATCTAAGCCCTTAGCCTTTTTATCGTATTGCCGAATAATATCAAAGTTACTGTCCTTAGAATCGGCGTAGCCTTGGTGTGAGTACACACTGGAAATAATGTCATGGCCTTGCTTGGTCTTGGCAATTTCCTTAAAGGCGGTCGCAATCTTCTTTTGCCACTTCTCGCTCATGTCACCACGTGCCGTGATCGTATCGTTTGGAATCTTACCTGTGGTGTAGATTGGGACAACCTTACTCATGATGTCCTTCTCATCCTTCATCACAATGTTGCGGGCACCTTGAAAGACAAAGGCGGCATCGGTGTTTTTGTTGTAAACAGACAGTACCCCTTGGTCATGACCCTTAACGGTGACAGTCTGAATGCCATCCTTGTTGATGTTGACCCCATGGTCCAGCATTTCAACGGCAGGATAGATCCAGCCGGCAGTTGACGTCGTATCTTGAACGGCAATCTTCTTGCCCTTCAAATCCTTGATGGACTTGATGCCGCTATCCTTACGAACCAAAATTTGTGACCGGTAGAAGTTCACCAGTTCCTTAGTGGCCTTGTCATTAGGTTCACTGACGCCGTAACGTTGTGCTTGTAACAGAACCTTATCGCCGTATTGTTTGTGCGCTAAGACGTAAGCATCAGGCGGTAAGAAACCAATATCAACCTTCTTAGAACCCATGGCTTCAACAATCGTGTTGTAGTCGGTTGAAACGCTCACCGTTACAGGAATCCCCAGTTGTTTCTTTAATAACCCTTCCAGTGGCTTGGCCTTAGCCTCAATGGTCCCCGCATTAGATGACGGCACAAATTCAACCGTTAACTTCTTTGGCGCGTAAGCTTCTGACTTGGAACCTGCGCTACTGGATGCCTTCCCACAAGCGGCTAATGTCGCTGGCAAAATCAATAGCGTTGCCATAATTAAGAGCAATTTCCCCTTACTCTTCAAATGCATCGCATTCACTCCTCAAATATGTATTGTTTTTCTTTAGCAAGTTCCAGTGTAGCATAAAGCACGAACGAATCAATGATTATGTTATTTATAGTTCGTTATTAGCTATTTTATATTCAGCTAATTCCGATTAATAGTCGGAATATTCTATAACCGATGAACATTAAGCCGCCTTTCCCCGAACTCATTTCGCCATTTCATCAAAAAAGGCCGGATTTAGAAACAATCCACTCGCAAAATAAATTTGAAAACTTTTTGATGGCCGCTTTTTCTGAATATGTATTCATGTATTTTTCCCTCGACCGAGACTAACAGCGTCGATTCAGTCTTTTCGTTCATAATATAACCTATTGTGGAATAGTGCCGCTGAAATTGTAATATTACAAATCGTCAAATTCGCCCGCAAGCCTTGATTTCTCTGTTATAGTAAATATGTCGTAAACAATTGCTTAACAAACTAACGACAAACTAAAGCTTTTTTGGTAACAGCGATTAAGGTACCCGGAAAATGCCTTAACTCTGTCTGTCCCCAATTGAATAATTAACCTTATTGAATCAGACTAAATCCCAGTTCGATTCAATGAGGTTAATTTTTTTGCACTAAAAAGGACGATCCTGACTGGATCGCCCTTTTTCGTTTACTTGCTTACATAACCCACCAGCGGTCCTCCATTGGCCAATGCACAAAGCCTAACTGGTAAACCTTAATGCCCAAACTGTTTTGATCAGACACGGGGTAGCCCATCATCCCCAACAGGCCTGGTTCCGCTACTGCCGGATGTTCGGGTGCATAATCCAGGTAGTGATCAGCACGCAACGAACTGCGGTCAGCACTGTACGTCCCGACGACCGCCGGATACGGCGAGTGGTACCCCGCCACGAATAGCCGCGCACTGGCCTGCGGTGACAAAAGACACAGACATGTTAGGACAAGCACGATACCGCCGACCCATTTTGTCGACCGCCCGAAGGCCAATTTCAGCTTAGCGGTTGCCAACACCCAGCCCGTCAACAGCGTGAGTCCAGGGAGAACGACCGCCGCGTAGCCACTCACCCATTGACTGGAAAGAACCGTCAGGGGTAATAGGGTTGCCGTGATTAGTCCGTACCCGCCTGAGAAAAAGGCGAATGATCCCAGAATTAGAATCCAGGGGGCTAAAAGCAACAAGACCTCGCCAGCCAAAATCACGATTGCCCAGCCTGACTCACTATTGCTGCCGTTAACGGCGACCCAGCCCACGGTTCGCAACCACCACAGACCGTAAAATCCAAGCATGATGGAGCCCCGTTGCCATAACATTTGTTGTTTCATACTCGACTCATCTCATCTACATTTATTCGCGATACTCGCCGGGCCCCGTCAAGGTCGTTGCCAGTTGCTGCAAGACCTGCAGTAGCGCAACCTTGTCGGCGTTTGAATAGTCCTGTAGTTTATCGCGTAAAGCGGCTTCTCTGGCAATTTTGATTTGTAACAGCGCCCGTTGACCTTGGGGGCTCAGCGTGACTTGCCGAATTCGCTGGTCACGCCGCTCGACCTCCACGAGCCATCCCGCTGTGACTAGCTTATCGACCTGGCGACTGATGGACGAGTGATTCCGTCCAATCTGGTTGGCCAGTTCGCCAATGCTGATTCCCGGTTGGCGACCGACCCGCACAATAATCGGCAGGGCGGCCGGTTCCAGCGAGATGTTGGCCTGTTTTAGCAGGCGTCGGTCTTGCTGGGGCTGATTGAAAAACGTCACGATTTCAAAGAGTGCTTCAAAAATTTCATTATCCATGTTGCCATTATACCAGAACCATGCTAAGATGTGTGCATATTGCACCATTAACTTTAAGGAGACCCATTATGACGAAAAAAATTGGCTTAATCATTGGCTCCACCCGTCCCAGTCGGATCAGTCCCAGCATCGCGACTTGGCTCCAACAAAACGTGGCCCACGACGGCTTAACCATTGATCTCATCGATCTGGCAACCATCGACCTGCCTTTCTTAGATGAGACCGCCATGCCTTCCGACAACCAATACGAACTGGCACACACCAAGCAATGGAGTGCCTTGATTCAAGGTTACGACGGCTTTATTCTGCTGTTCCCACAATATAATTGGGGTTACCCGGCACCCCTGAAAAACGCCCTCGATACCCTCTACTGGGAATGGCGTGGCAAGCCGGTCAGCCTGGTTTCTTACGGCGGTCACGGTGGCTTTCAAGCGGCTCTGGGCATGCAACTAGTCGTCCGGGGATTGAAGATGCCCATCATGACCAACAACCTCCGCATCGATTTGAAAAAGGACGCCTTAGACGACAACGGTCAGTTCAAAAATACGGAAGACGCCTTAGCCCCCTACGCCTTCTCTGCCCAACAGTTAGGCGCAGAATTTGCGCACATCCTTGCCGACTAATCTGATAATTATACGAAAGCAGCGAACTCGAAAGTTTCCGGGTCCGCTGCTTTTTAGACTTTTCCAATTCGGCGCAAGCTGTCGACCGCTGCCAGGACGGCCGTTTGATTATCACTCACGGGCATCCACCCCAATAGGTCACGCGCTCGTTGATTGCTGACCCGATGACCCAACTTCAAGGTCAGCGCTGCTTCACGTACAGGCTGACTGAACGGTGCTAGTGCCTTTACTAGGCCGTTAGACAATAAATGTTTGGGCAACTTGGCCGCTAACTCGGGCCGCTCCCGGCGAATCAATGTGACCATCTCCTGCATTGAAATGGCCCCGTCCTCGACTGCCAACACGCGATGATTGGCTGCCGCCGGTGTCGCCAGCGCCCGCACATGAATGTCTGCCACGTCGCGGACGTCCACCACGTTGACTGTTAAATTTGGCGTTGGTTGCCCCGTCAGCAGGCGCTCAACCAAACCAAAACTGCCGGTTACATGCTGGCCCAACGCTGGTCCCAACATGGCGCCGGCATTGACCGTCACTAGTTCGAGCGCCGGATGAGCAGCGACAAAGTCCCAAGCTGTGTGCTCAGCAATCAGTTTCGATTTTTCGTAGGCAGACAGCCCACGCTGGTTCTCAACGGTCCAATCGGTCTCGGTAATCACGTGCTGTGGGTCAAAACTGCTAAAGCCCACGGCCCCCAGGTTCGCCGTCATCACGACTCGTTGAACCCCGGCAACCAATGCCGCCTGTAAGATGCGCTGCGTCCCCACCGTAGCGGCCGTCGTCACATCTTCAGAGACATGCTTGTCGTTCACAAAAACGGGTGCGGCGACACTCATCACGGCATCGATGCCTTGCATGGCCTCGTTCCAGCCTGCATCCTGCGTCAAATCAGCCACGACAAACTCCAAGCGTTCCACGTGTTCGGTGCCGGCCGCAAGCAACGTCTGCCGGACACCGGCGGCCTTCGTCAACGATCGGAGTGTGGCGCGCACCTGATAACCGGCCACCAATAATTTTTGAATAATGTGTAAGGCCAGGAAGCCGTTGCCCCCGGTCACTAAAATTTGTTTGCGCATACTTTTCTCCTCGCTTGTCAGTTCTACATGATTGGATTTACAATGAGTCTAAACCCTAGACCATACTCTAGGGCAACTGATTGGAGGAAAAAAGTTGACCTACACCATCAAAGAAGTGGCCGAAAAAACTGGGCTCTCCATTTACACCCTCAGATTCTACGACAAACAGGGGCTCCTCCCCTTCGTGAGCCGCAATTCGTCTGGCTACCGGGCATTCACCACGGGCGACCTTCAGTTACTCAAAACCATTTGTTGTTTGAAAAATACGGATATGAAAATTAGTGATATTCGTCAATACATCACCTACGTCATGCAGGGACCCAGCTCCATTCCTGAACGCCGGACACTTTTGCAGGCACACCAACAAGCAATTCTAGCCAAGCAAGCCGCCATTCAAAAGAACCTCCAGGAGATTGAATTCAAGCTCAATATCTACACCTCCCCAGAAGCAGAAACGCTGGTCAATCAAGAACTAGCCGTCGCCCAAGCAGAAAAAGTCGCCAATGATCTCCCCAATCCATTCCAAGCAAAAAACGCGTAGGAACGTCCTGCGCGTTTTCGTTTGGAATGAATTTTAGTTGCTTACCTCACACTTGGTCGTCAAACCACAACCACCCCCACCACCACCAGCACCGGCGCACTAACGTTACGTCAGCGGAACCGGAGGAGGACAGACACGGCCCCACTGTGTCGGTGATGTTAGACCGAGTGTTCTTCTCGGCCTTACATCACGGGACGAGCTTGGAGACTCGTGTACTTCGAGGCTTCAAGGCGCCTCTGAAGACCGCTTCTCAGGCTTCAGAGGTTACCCCACAGTGGGGCCGTGTCTGTCAGCCGCAGGTGAAGCGAAGGAAACGTTAGTCCACCGTAAGCTCGTCGCGAAGGGCGGTCATGGTGACGAAGTCGTCGGTGAAGATGCCCGCCACGCCCTTCCGAAACAGTGCCGCCGCTTCCTTTGGATCATCCACGGTCCAAATCCGCTCATCCCCGGGCACGTCGTCTTGGTAATGGCTCAAGTGCAGTCCGGCCAAATGTTCGTTGGCCACGAAGGCCCCGGCATTCACGACCGGCTTGCCCGTCAACCAGCAGTAGGCCTCGTTAGGCGCTAGTTTTTGACAAATCTTCAACGTGGGTAAATGAAACGAGGAGTAAATCACGGGATGCTTTAACGGCGTCGCATGGACCATCCCCATCACGATTTTTTCAATGTTGGGGTACTGAATCTTGTCGGTCTTAAACTCCAGGTTCAACTGAACATCGTGGGTCCCGACCAGCGTTAAAAATTCCGCCAACGTGGGAATCGGTTCATTTTCAGCTAAATGAAACTGGCGGAGCTCCGCTAACGTGTAGTCGTGGATGTACCCGGTCCCATCGCTGGTCCGGTCGAGGCGCTCGTCGTGCATGATCACGGGCACTTGATCCTTGGTCAGATGCACATCGAATTCCAATCCCTCAATACCATGGTCCAGTCCGTAGGCGAATCCCGCCAAACTGTTTTCTGGAAACTTGGCCGGGTAACCCCGGTGCCCAAATACTAACGTTTTAACTGTCATTTTACCGCTCCCTATTGCCGTTTTATTTTCGCTTATCTCAGTAGCCGTTCGCGCGGTTATTACCCTGAATGTACGCGTTCATCGACTTCTGAGCTGTGGCCAGTGATTTCTGAATATCACTCCCATTATAAATCTGTTCCATCGCCGTTTGGGTTAAGTTTCGCTCTTGAATCAGCCCCTGCAAGAAAATCCCAGAATTGGTGGCATTAGGCGTGGCGGCCCGTAATTGCTCGCCAGGAACCTTCGTCGCTGGCAACTTCTTGTACAGGTTCTGCAGAACGGCTTCCTTCTGTGAGTCTTTGTTCAAAGCCAGGTAACCGGTCGCAACCTGCCACTGGGCTTGGCTCTTCGCCGTCATCAGGTACTTGATGAACTCCCAGGCACCCCGTTGCACGTCGTTAGGTTTGTCGTTTGAAATCCAGAGTGACGCGCCCCCAATGGCGACCCCGTTACTCTTCTGACCGTCCGGATGTGGGTAGTAGGTAATGCCCAGCTGATCCTGGTTGCCGGTGGTCAATTGCCCGATTGAGGCGGAACTTTGCATGAACATGCCCAAACGACCGGACAGGAAGCTGGCCGTTTCGTTGTTCTGCGCGTTGGCACCCGCGCCGTAGTTCACAAAGTCACCGGCCTTCAGGTTATCCTGGATCCACTTCATGGTCTTGACGGTGGCAGCGTTCGTGAAGTTAACAGCGGTTGGTGTCCCCGCGTGACCATCCTCCTGGTTGGCCAAAGAGACGCCGGCGTTAGCCATGAACTGTTCAAATAGCCAGCCGTAAATTTCAACCGTCATGCCTTGAACTTTCTTGTGAGACCGGTCCGTCAATTGCTTAGCCACCCGCGTAATGTCGCTGTATGACGGATTAACTGGCGGTGGCGTGATCTTATATTTCTTAAGCAGCGTGGCATTATAGTACAGCACGGGTTGTGAGGTGTTGAACGGCATGGAGAGTTGGGTCCCCTTGTTGGCGTAAAACGCCCGCGCCCCGGCGGCAATCTGGTTCACGTCGTAATGGTCTTCGTCAATGAACTTCTGGACGGGCGTGGTGTAGCCCGTGTGGTGAATCTGACTGGTCGAGATGTCCATCGACTGAAAGACTGCTGGAGAGGCATCGGTGCCATGCGTGTTGATAATCTTCTGCACGGCCTCGTTGTAGTTCCCTTCAAACTCCGACACCACCTCGTACTTGCTCTGCGACTGGTTGAAATCCTTCACAAAGGTGTTCAGCTGTTGCTGAGCGGGCCCGGTCATTTCGTTCCAGAAGACCAATTTGGTGCGTTTAGCGCCCTGTGCCTGCGCGGCAGGTTTACTCATGACCGACCACCCAGCAAAGGCGGCAATCACGGCGACCAAGATAGCTCCCAGAATCAATAAACGTTGATGTGATCCATTTTTGGTTGTCATTTCGTGGCCCCCTCATTGAGCCCATTCTTGAAGTAGTGTTGGCCCACGAACAGCACAATCAGTGTGGGCACAACAACGATCACGGCACTGGCTTGAATCATGCCCCAGTTGTTAAACGTTTCCTGCGACTGCAGTTGCCGCAAGCCGTCTTGTACGGGTCGGAATTTATCGCTAAATGTGGTCAACATTGGCCAAAGGTATTGGTTCCAGCTCTCCAAGAAGCTGTAAGCGGCCAGTGTAAACAGGCTGATGCGGGCGTAAGGTAGGGTGACCCGCCAGTAAAATTGCCAGTGGTTCAGGCCCTCGACGTCCGCGGCTTCCTTCAATTCCGGTGGAATCTGTCGGAAGGCTTGCCGCAACATGAAGATGCCAAACGCTGAGGTCAGAAATGGAATGACCATGACGGCGTAATGGTTCAGCAAGTTTAGCTGCCGGACCGTGGCGAAGTTGGGAATGACTTCCGCTTCAAATGGCAACATCATCGTCGCTAAAATCAGGTAGAACAACAGGTCGCGGCCCTTAAATTTCAGGAAAACAAAGGCGTAGGCGCCCAGCGAACAGAACAAGAGTTGCGCCGCCATGGTCAACGTGGAAATGACAAAACTGTTGAGTAAATAGCGTAAGATGGCCGTTTGCTTAACCGCCTCGGCGTAGTTGGCAAAGGAAATATGGGTACTCCACAACGCCCCTTTGGCAATATCCGCCGTTGGTAATAAGCTGGTCCAGAAGCCGAGGATAAAGGGCCCCAGAATGATGACGGCCAAGAGAATCAACACCAAATAACGTAATGGTTTACGGGTTTTCGTCTGAATCATTAGTAGGTCACCCGTTTCTCTAAGAATTTGAATTGCAGTAAGGTAAACAGTGCAATGATGACGGCTAAGATAACCGATTCAGCACTGGCGAGACCGTAGTTGCCATTTAAAAAGGCATCGCGGTAGACTTGATAGACCATCAGGTTGGTTGCGTTGTTGGGGCCCCCAGCCGTCATCAGGTCGATCAACCCGAAGCTCTTGAACGCCCCAATCAATGTGACCGTGGACGTGAAGAACAGTGTGGGTGAAATCATGGGCAAGGTCACGTGGAAGAACTGATAGCTTGGCGACGCGCCTTCGATGGCCGCCGCCTCGTACAGCGGTTGTGGCACCATTTGTAGGGCGCCGAAGAGAATCAGAAAGGTGAAGCCCAGGTTCATCCAGACGGTCGAAATGATAACAGCAATCATGGCCGGACCGGGCGTCGTTAACCATTGCACCAGTGGCAAATGTAACAGGGTCCCAATCTGGTCAAATAGGCCAATCGACGGGCTGAAAATGAACAACCAGAAGATAGCGGCGACGGAGACGGAAACCCCCATAGTGGCGGAGAAGATTGTCCGGAACCATTGAATGCCGGCTAATTTGCGGACGGCCATTTGGGCCAGCAATAACCCGAAAATCAGGGTGAAGGCCACGACGCCGATCACATAGACAGCGGTGGCTTGTAGGCTGGCCTGGTAGGCGCTTGAGGTCAATAAGTTTACGTAATTTTTCAGACCGATAAACACGGTCGGCCGCCCAACGTTATTTGTCAGGAAGAGGCTAAGATAAAGCGTTCGTAACATCGGGTAAAAGACGAAGACACCCAGGATCAAGACGGACGGTCCTAGAAAGGCTAGCGCGTACCATTTATCGTTGACGTGAAGGTTAAAGCCCTTCGCATTCGCTTGATTCAGCGTTTTCGGCTTTAAGTTAGGCTTGGACGCTGGCGTGATTTCCTGTTGCATGACGCGTTCCCCCTTCCACCATGAATTGGGCCTGACCGTCATGGTCGAACACGTAGGCCTGCCCAGCAATCGTCACGCTTAGCCAATCGCCAACGTTGTACTGGTCCTTGGCCGCAGCGACCAGTTCCAGTGGCGTCCCATCTGCGAGTTCGGCCTCCAAAATAATTTCGGAGCCCAGATACTCCACGGTCTTCACCTGCGCGTTGGGCTCACCGGTACCTTGTGGTAAGAGGCGCAAGGCGTTGGGCCGGATACCGACCACGTAATCCGCCACGGGTAAGGGTTCGGGGACACTTAATTTCAACGTATTCGCTAACAAAAGTTCCTTGTCGGCTTCGACGCGGGCAGGTAATAAGTTCATCCGTGGCGTGCCAAAGAAACTGGCCACGAAGGTGTTGGCGGGCCGATTGTAAATGTCGAGGGGCGTGCCAATCTGTTGAATCTCATGGTTGTGCAACACCATGATGTGGTCGGCCATGGTCATCGCTTCCACCTGATCATGGGTGACGTAGATCACGGTCAGCCCCAACTCCCGCTGGAGGTTCCGCAGTTCCGTCCGCATCTTAATTCGGAGTTGGGCGTCCAAGTTGGACAAGGGTTCGTCCATTAAACAAATCTTGACGTCACTGGCGATGGCCCGGGCCAAGGCGACTCGTTGGCGTTGCCCACCAGACAAGTCACGCGGCTTGCGGTCCTTAAACTCATTTAAGTTGACCAGATCAATGGCCTTGTCGACCCGTTTCTTGATCTCATCGGCTGGAAACTTCCGCGCCTTCAGCCCAAAAGCCACGTTGTCGGTGACCGATAAAAATGGGAACAACGCATAGCTTTGAAAGACCATGGTGAGCTTGCGGTCCTTGGGCGGCAGGTTCGTTGCGACCTGATCGTCAATTTGTAATTCACCAGCAGAAATCGGAATCAAACCAGCAATCATCCGTAGTAACGTACTTTTGCCACAGCCCGAAGGCCCGACGATGGCAAAGAACTCGCCGCTTTCAATGTGGGCACTCACATCCTCTAGTACCCAATTGCCGGCCGTATACTCTTTCCCTAATGCTTTCAACTCAATTGACATTTTGCCACTCCCCTTTGTGAGTCTGGATTCAGTGTACGCGGCCTATGTAACGGTAAGATGTTGACCCTGTAAATCCTGTGTAAAGTCCCCCAAGGTTTGCCATTAAAATAGTTATACTAGATGTGATTTGCCGCCTGCGGCTTCCAGGACTACGCCTGCTGTGGGGCCCGGTTCCGGCCCGAGGAGCGGTCCTCCACCTCGCTTTGAAACCTCGCTGAAGTTCGCGAGTTTCCAAAGTCGTCCCAGGCTGTAAGCCGGCCAAGAACTGACTAACACCCTCGACACAGCTGGCTCCGTCCTGGCTTCTTCCGGCTCTGATTGGGCGTTATGGCAATCATGCCGTGGGCCGACTTTACTCAGATTTGCTAGTTTTCTATTGACCTCCTTACTTTCCAACCACAACGACTTAACCCTCCCGTTTCCATAATTTTCCGCATAAAAAAGGAGCGAGAAATCAGTAATTTCTTCGCTCACTTAATCAATTAACCTATCGAATTTAGGCTTCCGGCCAGACGTCTTCGGCGATTTCCTTAACCAAGTTTAGCTTGGCCCATTGTTGGTCTTCCGTTAGCGCATTGCCCTCTTCCGTGGAGGCAAACCCACACTGCGTGGAGATGGCCAAATTGTCTAATGGCACCTGTTTGGCAGCGTCTGCGATACGGGCCTTGACCGCCGCTTTATCCTCTAATTCTGGGAACTTGGACGTAATCAGGCCAAGGACCAGGCGCTTGTTGGCGTCGTGATTCCAAATCTTCGCTAACGGTGTGAAGCTTCCTGCCCGTTCGCTATCGTATTCCAGGAACAAACCGTCGTAGTGCAACTGCGCCAGGTAATCGGCCACGTCGTCGTAGCTACCGGAGAAGAGATACGTTGATTTGAAATTCCCCCGGCAAATGTGGGTCGTCACCGTCAGGTCAGCTGGTAAGTCTTCCAACAACGTGTTGATGACGTGAACGGCATCCTGGGCCAGGTTCACGTAGGTCTGGTGCGCCGTCACATCGTCGGTCGTCGCGTTGAGCTTGCTAATTAAAAACGCCCACGTCGTGTCATCGAGTTGAATGTACCGGCAACCGAGTTCATAGAAATGCAAAATCGTTTCATGGTACGCCTTGGCGAGGTCATCCAGGTAGGCATCCCAGGTTTCATAAAATTCATGCCAGTTGTCACTGCGGTTATCCCGGAATAACATGGTTGGGGAGGGGATGGTCTGCTTAACCAGCACATCATCTGGCACTAAGCTTTGCAGGTACTGGAAGCTCTCAAAGAAGGGGTGGTCCGGGTTGAAGGCAATCTTGCCGACCAAATCGGCGTTGTCGGTCCGGGTCTTGCTGCCATGGAATTTATAACTTTGCTTGTAATCGTAGTGACCGACCCCCGTCAGTCCCCAGAGAAAGTCCAGGTGCCACCAACTACGGTTAAATTCGCCATCGGTCACGGCCTTCAACCCCAGATCAATCTGCTTTTGCACGACCCGCTTGGTCTCCGCGTGCCGAATCGTCTGCAATTGTGCTGCATCAATAGCTCTCTGGGCAAATTCAGCCCGTGCTTGTTTCAACTTGGCTGGCCGTAACAGGCTGCCTACAACATCGTAGCGGTATGGAAAGTTCGTTTTAGTCGTTGTCGTCATAACCTTTTTCCTCCTAAATTTAATCACCGACTAACTCGTTCGACTGGCCCCCGTGACTTGACGCCCATTGCCAGTCCAGCAAGTTAGTCCTCACCAATTTTCTAACGTCCATCACGGTAACAAAAAACGCGCTCATCCCCCGAACTAATTGCTTAGTTCAAGGGACGACCGCGTCGTTTTACCACCCTAATTCACAAAGTCCTCACAGACTTTGCCTCACCGGTACCGATTGATACCCGGAAAGTTAACGGTTCCTACCGACCAAGCAGCGTGAACCGCTTGATAGCTATTGGGAGCTCATCTTCATGGTTTGTCGCAGACCCGTTTGCACTGACTCGGGCTCACTGCGCAACGACAACGCCACTACTCTTCTCCTAGCTTTATTTATGACAGACTTATTAGAAATTAATGATAATCTTACGGCTAGCGGTCATTTCTGTCAAGGGAGAATCTGCTTTCAATCCTTCCTACTAGTCCAACAACCCGTGGCTCCGCAAGTAATCACGCGCTACCGTAGCGGCCTTTTCGTGCTTGACCGTCACCTTGTAGTTCATCTGCTGCATGTCTGTCGTGGAAACCTTCCCCGCTAATTTATTCAGCGTGGTCCGCAGCTCGGGATGGGCCGTCAATAACTTTTCCGTCATCAACGGTGCACCTTGGTACGGTGGGAAAAAGTGCTTGTTATCCTTTAACACGACCAGGTGATATTCGCGAATCTCGGGGTCAGTGGTATAGCCGTCGACCAGGTTGACCTTGCCGTTGGCGATGGCCTTGTAGCGAATCGAAGGTTCCATGGTCTTCGCGCTGGCGAAGTTCAACCCATAGGCCTTGCTTAACCCCGGATAGCCATCCTTGAGTTGATAGAAATCGGGGTCAAAGCCCGCGTGGATCTTCCCCTCAACAGCGACCAAATCCGACACCGTCTTCAGGTTGTATTTCTTGGCAAACTGCTTCGTCACGGCCAAGTCGTAGCCATTTTGATAGCTCATCGGCTTGAGATAAGCCATTTGATACTGCGACTTCAAGCCGTTTTTGGCCACCTGATAGGTCTTTGCTGGATTGTGACTCGCCAGCTTGTCGCCCTTGATCAGTGACTCCAACACGGTCCCAGTGAACTCGGGGTAAATGTCGATAGACCCCGACTTCAGCGCCTTAAACAGGAAGGAGGTCCCCCCAAAGTTCGCCTTGGTAGCTACTTGCATGTTGGGATGGTCGTGTTCAATTAAATCCTTATACATATTAATTAAAATTTCTGGCTCACTGCCCATCTTCCCAGCAATCGTGATTTGCGTTTGGGGATTGGCCAGCTTCCGGTAACCCGCAAAGCCGCCAATCAGCACGACCAGTGTCAGCAGGACGATGCCGGCCTTCTTAAAGGATAGCTTGCCCAGCCAGTCGATGCCGGCCCCAATAATCAGTGCCAACGCCGCCGACAGTACGGCCCCAATAATCAGGAGCGCGTTGTTGTTGGTTTCGATTCCCAACAGAATGTAGGTCCCCAACCCACCGGCACCAATCAAAGCAGCCAGCGTGGCGGTCCCAATGATCATGACCGTGGCAATGCGAATCCCGGAAATAATCATCGGCAACGCTAAGGGCAACTCAATCCGAAAGAGTTTCATCCGCCGCGACAAGCCAAACGCCGTCGCCGCCTCTTCCAAGTTGGGGTCGATGGTGGTCAGACCAGAATAGGTGTTTTGGAAGATCGGCATCACCGCGTAAATGACTAAGGCAATGATGGATGGCACCGTCCCAATCCCCACGATAGGAATCAGAATTCCCAACAGCGCCAGGCTGGGAATCGTCTGGAGCACACTGGTAATCTGGAGCATCACCTTGGCCCACCGTTCGTGGTGCATCAAGACGATGGCTAGTGGAATCGCAATCAGGGCCGCAATCAGCAGCGAAATCAGTGACAGACCAATATGTTGGCCAATCGCGTGAAGGATGTCACCACCCTGCGTTTGCAAAATATGCATAATCTGAGCCAACTAGTCCGCCTCCTTTGTGGCTAAATAAGCGATCACATCCGCAGTCGTCAGCTGGCGGGCACCCTGGTCCGTTGCCACAACCACCGTGGCCGCCGCCTGTAGGGCCGCCGCCAACTCACTCACCGTCGCCGTGCTCTTTAGCGTGGCCGGTGCAGTGGTCGCTTGACCATAACCCTTGACCACTAAATCCTGAATCGTAGCTGGACGCGGCGTGTGTTCATTTTCAAAAAAGCCGCGCACAAAATCATTGGCCGGGTGCTGCATGATAGCTTCGCCCGTCCCAATCTGTTGAATGTGGCCCAGTCGCATCACCGCAATGTGTTGGCCCAGTCTGAGGGCCTCGTGCATGTCGTGGGTGACGAAGACGAAGGTCATGTTGAGTTCCTGATGGAGCTGTAAGACCAGGTCCTGCAGCTGTTTGCGGGAAATGGGGTCCAGCGCACTGAACGGTTCGTCCATCAAGACGACCTTGGGTTTGATGGCCAACGCCCGGATGATGCCGACCCGCTGTTGTTCCCCACCGGAAAGCTCGCTGGGCATCCGCGTGGCGTACTTGTCGGGATCCAGGTCGACCTGTTTCAGTAGTGCCCGTGCTCGTTCAATCCGTTCTTTTCGCGGCCAGCCCAAGGATTCCGCCTGAATCGCAATGTTATCTTGAATGTTTAAATTGGGAAAGAGCGCAATATTTTGCAGCACATAGCCCATTTGTTGACGTAATTGTTTGATGTCATAATCAATAATCCGTTTATCATTAAAGTAGATGTCACCACCGGTCGGTTCGATCAACCGGTTCAACATTTTCAGCGTCGTGGTCTTCCCACTCCCACTGGGACCAACGAGCACAAAAAAATCGCCCGTCGGTATCGTCAAGTTCAAGTCGTCCAGGGCTTGGTTCTTGGCGTAACGCTTGGTAACGTTCTTAAATTCAATCAATAGTACCCCTCCAACCTCTTCTACTCTTCTCATGCTGGTGAAACTGATCAATTTGTCGTTCCCGGCGGCGGGCTCAAAGCGCCCTGCTGTGGGGCCGGTTCCAGCCTAAGGAACAGGCTTCCACCTCAACTTTGTGCCTGAGAAGCGGTCACAAAGGTTGTCCCGTGGGCTAGGCTGAGAAGGAACCTCAGCCAAGGCCACCGACACAGCTGGTCGCTTTGGCCCGCCTCTGGTCACTGACATTGATCACTCACGTTCACCAGCGATTGTTTCATTCATTCCTGTTTAAGCGCGTATCCATTAATTTAGCCACCTAATATCACTGCCATTTAGCCTGATTAAGCACGGTTCGCTTTTACAATTTCACCTAACAAACCAGAGTGACACCCGCAGATACATCCCAATTAGTGTCCTCCCGCAGCCCACTAATTAGTCTAATGGGATTTACAGCCTCACCACTAACATCAGCCGTGAGGGCGGGATAAATAGGCTCAGCCGTGGGATTTACGAAGCGCAGCGTAGTAAATGGTGCCTTTGAGACGCGCGCTTCGGCTCAAAGCAAGTCTAGAGACCGCACTGTGGCTCTAGACGTCCTCCCCACCGCGTTCCGGCCTATTTATCCCGCCCGGTAAGGCGAGGGCAACGCCCAAACATGTAAATCCAATTATACTAATGTTTCGGGGATTACCGAAGCAAACGGCTTACAAATTTCCAAATGCGATAACGTCTACTTTACACGTCAAAGCGACGACTGTTAATATTGAAACGAAAGGCTTTTAGCCCGAAAAACTTAGAAAACAAGGTGTTCACCATGCCAGACGAAATTGATATTGCCATTATTAAAGCACTCAACCAGGACAGCCGCGTCAAGGTCAGCCATCTGGCGCAAATCGTCCACCTCACCGCTCCCGCTGTTGCCGCGCGGATTCAACGGTTGGAAGACGCAAAGATCATTTCTAAATATACGATTGAAGTCGATTTGGATAAACTGGGATTGCCGCGGCAGGTCTTCATTCAGGTGGCCGTACAAGCCACGCAACAAGCGGCTTATTTGGCGTTTGTTAAACGGCACCACAACACTTTTCGCCATCACTACCGCACAACGGGCAAGTTTGACTACCTCCTGGAAGGTGCCTTCCCTACCCGCCACGTCCTCACCGATTTTCTCCTCGAGCTTGGAAAATTCGCCACGTACGAGGTCATTGACGTCATCGACGATATTTAATCGCGGACATTCTTGACCCCTCCCGCAAAAAGTGCTGTAATCAAGTTGAGTACAATAGTTCTTTTCCTTAATCAGTCATAGTATCTGGTGCTTGGGATGGCCAATTGGGTTGCACCTGAAAATATAACCACTTCAACCGGGATACTATCTCCAAATTAGCTGCCAACTATTGTTTTCAGGTTGCCCCTAAATTAATCAGGGTCAACCATTTCAACCGGGAAATAAAGACACGCTGGTAAGTTTTTTCACAGAACCATTTTCAGTAAATAAACCGAATAACGACGAGTTAGATTCGTGTCAGTCGCAAGACTGGTAAAAATCGACCGCTAACGTTAGTGACCAGAGGCGGGCACCTTGAGTCCGCCGCCGGGAACGACAATCGGCGCACCATTTTCACCAGCCCGGAGGCCAATGCGCAAATTTAATTCAAAAAACAAAAATCTAAGGTGGAATATATTATGGATGAAGTCGTCCAAGCACTAAGCGACGTTATTAAATTAAACACGGTCAACGGCCACGAAAAGTTGGTTGCCGACTACCTAGCCGACCTGCTGAAGAAGCACGGGATCGACAGTAAATTGATTGCCTACGAACCTGACCGGGTCAGTTTGGTTGCCGAAATCGGTGACGGTAATGGCCCCGTTGTTGGTTTTGATGGTCACGAAGACATCGTTGCCCTCGGTGACGCTGCTAAATGGCAGGTAGAAGCCCTTTCCGCTACCATCAAAGACAATAACATGATTGGCCGAGGAACCTCCGACATGAAGTCCGGCTTGATGGCCGGCGTCTTTGCCATGATCAATTTGAAAGAACAAAATGTCCCACTACACGGTACGCTGCGCTTCATGGCCACGGTTGGTGAAGAATACGGCCAATACGGTGCCCAACAACTCGGCGAGGCCGGTTACGCCAACGACCTCGACACGTTGATTGTCGGCGAACCTAGTGGGGTTCACAAACAACTCTTACTGCAAAAGCAGATTCAATACATGCTACAAAGCGACGAGGCCGGCGCCAAGGCGCTGTTAGCCGCCAACCAGACCAACGAACAACACTTCATTGAACTGGCACACAAGGGCTCATTGACCTACACCGTTCATTCTAAAGGGGTCGCTGCCCACAGCTCCATGCCTGAAATCGGCAAGAACGCCATCACCCCACTGATGACCTTCTACCAAAAAGAAGAGGCTTACTTTGACAGCATCAAGGATTACCGCAACCCCGTTCTGGGTGCCATCACACCCGTTGTGACGGTTATCAAGGGTGGCGAGCAAATCAACACGGTTCCCGCCAGTGCCGACTTATCCGTAAAGATTCGGACCATCCCCGAACTGCCAAACGCCGACATCACTGCCGCTATCAAGCAAATCATCGCTGACATCAACGCGCAGGGTGCCGACCTCAGCTTGGACATTCTCAGTGACTTACGGCCAATGCACACCATGGAAGATACTGAACTCGTCTCAACGGCCAAACAGATTGCCGAAGACGTGCTGCAACAGAAGCTGCCATTGATTGGTGTTCCCGGTGGCACCGACGCCTCTTCCTTCCTGGCGTTCAATCCGGACATCGACGTGATTGTCTTTGGGCCTGGTAACATTACCGCGCACCAGGTTAACGAGTACGTGGATTTGGACATGTACCACCGGTTTATCACCATCTACGAGCGCCTAATCACTTCCTTGCTGAAATAGGTTAAACTGGTCGTTGTTTCGCGCCTTCGGGCTGGTGAAAAATGGGCCGTGGCGCTGTGGGCGCACGTCTGGAGCCAAAAGGCGGTCTCCAGACTTACTTTGAGCCGAAGTTCACGTCTCAAAGATAGCAGTTGCCTAAGCGGGAAACCCGCTAAGGCAACTCCCACGGCTGAGCCCATTTTCACCAGCCCTGCGGCTTACACTTGTTTAACCTATTTCTGGTCGGGTTCTCTACTGTCACCATTTAGTGCACATAACTCCAAATGGTGATGGACCCGCTGTTAGCTTTCACGACTGACACCTACTTGACCTATTTCTAGGTGATTCATTTACGACCCAGTTAGTACAATTGGCTATTCCATTAAACAGCCATAGCTTGATTTCCTGAACCAATTGGTATGATAACCCAGCCAGGTATTAACTAATCTTTCGTCACAATGATCCCTTAAAATTAACCATTTAACCCAAAACAAGCCGAAAACCGTTCATCACCACGATGACCGTCTCCGACTTGTTTTTTATCTCCACCACCAAAAACAGCCGCCCTTCTACGGACGACTGCTTTTGGAACATAAACTATTGGACTTGCCACTTCCAGACGGGCACCCGGTCACGTTGGCAGTTAGCTGCTTACTGAGTAGTTAACCGGTAGTCGTCTGTGGCTGCCTTTACGGTGTCAAAGCGTACCCGCGACATTCCGTGTTGACTGTTTGGTTTTAACGTGGCATCCGGTTCCTCTAGCTTGGTGCATTGGCCAGTGACCACGTGAGCGTTCCCTGGTAGCGACCTTGGCTGGAGCTGCTCTGGATGTCTAAGAAGACACCCGTTTGCGGCGTCCAGCTGCCGGCCACATCGACCAGCCCATCGTTGACGCTGTCGTCCGTCACGTGTGACAGAACGGGCGTCGGCGTTGGACCAAGCCGAATTGTTTGGTAGGGCGTCACGTACACTGGGTAACCTGCCATAGCCCGACCATCCTGGGCGGTAAACGCTGAGGCCTGCGCTGATAGCGTCCAGCGTTCGCTCGTCCCCCGGGTATCGCGAACCGCCATTCTCCGGCGCGTTTAACCCGCTGTGCCCGGCCAGTTAATCGGGCGGCTTGAAAGCTCTCACTCGGGGAAATACTCGCAAATGTTAAGTTACCCGCCACCGTTAAAACGAGGGTGACTGGGCGTGAAGCATCGCCTTGTTCCGTGCGTGCCACCAACTTCAGACGGTTGGTTCCGCCTTGGAGTTGCGCGGCAGTCAGCGGTACCTGAAACGTGCCATCTTGACCGACAACTTGTTCTTTGAGCGTCTGCCCATTTAGCACCGGGGTGACGACCACCCCAGGCTGCTGGGCTTCTGACGTCAGAATACCCACGTGTCCCCTGACCGTGGTATCCTGACCAACCTTCAGCGCTACGGGATTGTCGCTCGTCACGCGTAGCTCAAGGTCGGTTCTCGGGTTGATGATAAAGTCCGGTGTGTCCGCAGCACTAACCAGATCCGGAGAGGTAAACGTACTGGTCGTTGCCGGAACCTTGTGCGTTTGGGTGGCGTTGGCTGCGTGCCCAGTCAACCTGATTGTCGCCGTCGGGTTTGCCGCATTCAGCTGTTTCGTCAGTTGAACCGGTAACCGGCCCGCCTGAATGACCGCTAAGTCTAGTAGCTGGGCCGTTCCGTCGGCGTAAATTATTTGACCACCCGTCACGTCAAATTTTTCGGGGATTTTTAAATCGGTGCGAAGATCTGACCATGGTTGGTTGCCACCGTGGTAGGTCAGTTGGTATTCCAGCGATAACCGATCGTTACTCAGAACTTGATCCCCCGCTTGAATCACTCGCTGCCGCGTTAAGTTCGTTAACGTGGCTTGGCTCGTCGCATCGATCAAGTTGGGAATATTCTCCAAAACAACGAGGTTATTTTCAAAATACCGACTGCTCGCAGACGTAAATCCCCAGCGGACTGTGCCGGTCTTACCCGGATCAATTTTAGACGGCATGATACGCGCCGATTGGCTGACGCCTGGTTGCCGTTCATTGGTCAGCGGATCCCGGTCGTCGAAGGTATAAGTCATGGTTTCGGCCTTGGCCGCCCACTTCAAAGTGAGGTGGTGCCATTGACCGTTCGACAAGAAATCGGGCTCATTAACATTGGCAATCAGGCCATTGTGCGTCATGCTGTAAAAATAATCTTTCTGTCCGAGAAGCGCCCCAAAGAAGTTCGTTGCCGGTAAAAAGTGTTGCACGTAAGTCGTGGGTTGGGCGGGATAATTGGATGCGATGTGTACCGCCGGATAATTGGTATCAAAGGCATTTGCCTTGCCCGCCGGTCGATTATCCGGCTGGTCGTTGAAGTACGTGTCGAACTCCAGCGCCCAGCTGTTCTGAATGGCGGACTTAGCCAAGTTGACTGCCGAGGATTCGGTGGCGTCGGTATCTTTGGCCCAGACCCCCAGCGTTTCACCGGGAATCTGACCGCTAACTTTACCACCTGGCATGGCTGCCAATTTGGCTTCATCATTTTGCAAGACAAACGCTAACCCATCACCGGCTTGGGCGTCCTGATCACCCAGGTACAGCCACATCCGTAGCGTTTGGTTCTGCGTCAGGTTCAGCGCCCCCACGATCGTTGACCACAACGCCCCAAACTGATTGGGACCCGTGGTCAACTTGGCCGCTTCGGTGCCGGGAGACTGTGGATTGGTGCCCTCAACCACGGCTGCCGAGCTCTTACTGGTTGTTTTCGTCGTGACAAATGGATCTGTCCGATTGAGGCGAATGCCCTGAGGCACTTTTTGTAGCGCCTTAGTGTAGTCCGCGTCAGCGCGGGCGACCACGCTGCCAAGGCAAACGACTAGTAGAATCAAGCTAGCGCTCAGCCACCATTTCAACAACGCCAATCCCTCCTATTTCGCTGATTTTTGGTGCCGATTGCGATACCACAGGTAGCCAATGATTGCTAACAGTAAAGCAATCAACAGGCCTAATAAAGCGTACAACCAGTAGTTAGGCTGCTGAGTTGGTGTCAAGACGGTCTTGTTCATCCGCTTGACGGTGCGGTTCGCAATGGTGAAATTACGGGTAAACTGCCAATCTCGTTTGCCAGCTTGGGCCGTTAGATGCAGGGTGTACTGCCCCGCCGGTAAGTTCTGGGTCCCCCACGGAATCCCAAAGTTAAAGTTACTGTTGGGCGCCATCCCCAGCCCACTCTGCTGTTGCCGGATGAGTGTCTGGGTCGCGCCAACCTTGGTAACTCGCGCATTGATCTTCAGCTTTTGCATAATGCCTGGCTCAGGGTTTTGCAGATTGGCCGTCACAAAGTTGCGGCGGTTGATCTGTGTCGCTTGAATCTGATGTAGTAACAGATTCGGCGCTACCGGCTGGCGGCTCTCTTGCAACTCGATGCCGATTGCGTAGGCAAAGGCATTTTGGATGGTAAAGTGGGCCGTTGGCTTCTTGGTTTTGCCGGGAATCTGTTCCACATACACGCCACCGAGAATCATTCCCCGGAGCCGTTTGGCGGGCATCGTATAGGTGAGCGTCACTTGTTTCCGGGCATTAGCTGGGACCGTGACCTTCTGGTTGGACGCCCGACTGAAAATGTCTTTGATGCCGACCTTCAGCGATTGATCCAACTGTGGCTTGAGCTGACTGTAGTCGATCACCCCGTTATCGTTGGTGATGGCTTGGGTCACACTGACATTGAATGATTGCTGGCGGTTACTGGTGTTTGAAATATAAATCGTCAGGTGTTGTTGCGCCCGGGGTTGTGTCAGCAGGTCAAAGTAGCCGGCCTGCTTGTTCAACTGATTACTGGGTAACGACGCTTTAACGGTATACCCCACGGAATCCGCGGCAGCCGTCGGTACGTGACCGGCTAACGTCAACATGGCCAGTCCCATGGCAAGCAAAATTTTTAGTCCCCGATTCATCACTGACTCCCCCTCAGTCACCAAATTAACTACCGGTCAACCATCATCATTGTGGCGTCTCACTCAGCTGCCACGTCAGCGTTGAGGTGTAGTCCCCAGGAAGTTGCCCAGCGGGAACCGTCAAGTTAACTTTGGCTGGGGCATAGCTTGCGTCCCACACACCTAAGCCACCCTTGGCTTCGGCGGCGAAGACTAGCTGATTGATGCTGCCACCCTCAAGCGGCGAAATCGTCGCGATTGGTGTAGCTGAAGGGTTGCCCTCGTTGGCTGCATCTACGCTCGCGTCACCTAAGCTCAGGACGGCGCCGTTCAGGGTATCGCCCGCGGTATCCGTGAACGGCGTGTTCTTTAACTGAACACTCCACCCAGTAGCTACCCCAGGGTTAGAAACCTCAAGTGGATTATCAACGGTCGTTGAGAAGTAATTGCCGTTGACCTTCCCGTTAGGTGCTGGATTGCTCCCAAAGCTAATGTTTGGGGCACTATCCAGCGAAACAGCTGCGTTTGGATCCATGGTAAAGTCTGCAGACGTTGTCGTGTTTTCCGTGGTAGTGGCAGATGAACTGCTACTACTGCCGCTGCTACTGCTGGTATCGGTAGTTGCTGCTGCAGCTGGAAGCGCACCGGCAAAGCCAATTCCGAGGCCTAAAATTGCTAGGCTACTCAGCAGCGAAACCTTTAATCTGCGAGTCATCATACTCACTCCTCTAAAAGTTAGTCCTACGATCTCCGAGCTGCTTTGAAAATATCTATTAGCAAATGGTTCGTTCCCGACGGCGAGCTCAAATCGCCCTGTTGTGGGGCCGGTTCCAGCCTATGGTACGGGCTTCCACCTCGACTTTGAGCCTGAGGAACGGTCTCAAAGGTCGTCCCCTGCTCTAGCTGAGTAAAATTCTCAGCTAAGACCAGCGACACAACCGGGCGATTTGGCCCGCCTCTGGTCACTGACATTTGCTAGCTATTTTCTATCTGCAATCCGCATTCGTTTGGATCGTCGTGGGTTACTATCCCGTTGATCAGTTAGGCCTGTTGCCGTGCCCCTCACCGACTGTTGCCATCGTTAAGGGGGACCTGCTGACGAACTGAATTTGAACCCATTACCCATCAATCATAGTCTCATGATTACCAGTTTTAGAGTAAACGAATAGCCCCGGTAATGGCTGAGCCACCCGTAAGTTGATTACCTAACTTGTTCCGTGCCGGCCACTTGGTCCGCCGACGGTCTTACTAAATAATTCCTTTAGTAGCCAATTGCTTGATTCACTAATGATGATAACCGGTTCCAAATAAAAAGACCAGCTTTAAGCCGGCCTTTCGTACCTAGTCATTTAATGATGGAAGTCGGCCACGGTTAAGGCCAACAACCCGTTTAACCATTCACGAGTAGCGTCATCTGGGGTTCCCTGAATCTGATAACCCAACGGACTAAACAGGGCATCCACCGCGGGCCACTGTACCTGGCCATCGTGGAAGAAACTCTGCGTTAACCGTTCTCGTTGCTCGGGCGTGATGGGTGTCGCCATGACGGTTAGTAAGTTCACGGCCAGTTGGTCGGCCACTAAGGCCGCATACGCCGTGGCCGTCAGGGGTTTCACGATTTGACGGCGCGTGGTCAGTGGCACGGCTGGCCCCTCCCGCAACAGAAACTTTTGCCAGTTCATGACTTGTTCCAGCAGGACGCCGTAGAACTGCCAGGGTACCTGATTGCCAATGTGTTTCAGCGTGGTGGCCGTGGTGGCGGCAATGTCCCATTGCACCTGGGATTCGCCTTGTGCCAGCACGGTGGTCAACCATTCACTGAAGAATCGCTGAATGGTGGCGTCCACTAGCGGTGAGCGCTTGCTGCCTTGGGTCAAATGGTAACGCCCGAGGAGAAAATCCTCCACCTGTTGCCAGTCGATGACGTTGCCGGCCTGGCGCTGTTTGCGGCGCTTTAGCTGGCGTAATTGTTTTAGACGACTTGATTTGCCGTAATTCCCTGGTCGACTCATATTTTTTTTGCTCCTTCTTTGGGGTTTTCTTTATTGTGTTAGTGCTTTAGGTCAAGTGCGGGTTGTGATGGCCGCCTGCGGCTTCCAGGACTACGCCTGCTGTGGGGTCGGTTTCCGCCAAAGTTCGGGCTCCCACCTCAACTTTTAGCCTTGAAACCCACAAGTCTAAAAGGTTGCCCCAGGCTGTAAGCCGGCTAAGAAACGCCGACTAACACCCTCGACACAGCTGGCTCCGTCCTGGCTTCCTCCGGCTCTTGGTTGGGCGTTGTTGCTTACTCTGGTTTGAAAACCCCAAAGCAGGAGCTGGTCATAGTCGTCGCTGGTGGCGGTATGGTTGGTCAACTTTCTTATTGTAGTTCGGTTGCCATAACTCGTTGTCGGTAGTGCAATCGGGCTGACATTTTTACCTCAGTTACTGTATCATACCGCAACCTTGCGATGAATTAAAAGATTAATCGGCTAGTTAAGAACATAGAAAGGCCCAGTCCATAAACTACCGAACTGGGCCCCAATACACATTTAATTTTATACAGCGAGTGAACCCCCAGCTGCTAATGACACACAGATTGTCAGCCCCAGCAGGCGGCGTGCCTGGCTGACGGAGGCGTTAAACCCATCTATTTCTTAGCCGCAACCTTTTCGCGTGGCTGGTACTTGCGGAAGTAGATGATGGTCATGATGGCCAAGAAGACCACCCCAACCAAGATGGATACCCGCGTTTCCGGGTTCAGGAACATGAAAATCAGCGTGATGGCCAAGAAGACCAGCGTGATGTAGTTCGACCATGGCGCAAACGGCATCTTGAATGGATGGTTGGCCATTTCTTTCGGATTTTGCTTGCGGAACTCGATTTCACTGATCAGAATCACGAACCACGGCACCATGCCGGGCAGGACACTGGAACTGTAAACCATCACGAAGATTTGGCTCGCATCCTTGAAGAACATGGGCAAGACCACGTTGAGCACAATCCCAATCGCAATCCCGACAGAAATCGCGATGACGGAGTAAAATGGCACCCCATGACGGTTAAGCAGCGTGACCTTTCGGGGCAGTTGGCCCTTGTCCGCTAAGGTAAAGGCCATCCGGCTGGCACTGTAGATTCCGGAGTTAGATCCAGACAGCGCGGCCGTCACAACCACAAAGTTGATGATAGACGCCGCGGCCGTAATCCCAATTTTCGCAAACGTTTGAACGAACGGTGAGCCAATTTGGTTCAATTGGTCCCACGGATAGATGGCCACAATCACAAAGATAGCGCCCACGTAGAAAATTAAAATCCGGGCAACCGTCGAGCGAATCGCGGCGACCAAAGTGTGTTGTGGGTTCTCAGCTTCACCGGCTGTGACCCCAATCAACTCGATACCTTGATACGACGCCAACACGATGGCCAACGCGTAAATGAAGCCCTTGGCGCCACCGGTGAAGAAGCCGCCGTGGGTCCACAGGTTACTGATACCTACCGCGTGACCGCCATTGCCAAACCCAAACAGGATGACACCCAGACCAGCAATGATCATTAAAATAATCGTGACCACCTTAATCAGGGCAAACCAGAATTCTAGCTCCCCGAACATTTTCACGGAGATCAGGTTGGCGATACAGAGGAAGGTGATGGCCACCAGACCCGGTATCCAGTCCGGTAGGTTGGGCCACCAGAACCGGAAGTATCCGCCCAGCGCAATCATTTCACTCATGCCGACCACGATGAACTGGAAGATGTTACTCCAGGCGGTCAGGTAACCAAAGACGGGATGCATGTATTCGGAAGCGAAGGTCGCAAACGACCCGGTTGTGGGGTGAACGTAAAGCATTTCGCCTAACGCCCGCATAATTAAGTATAAGAAAATCCCTGAAATAATATACGCGATAAGGACGGAAGGTCCCGTCCACTTGATTGTGGAACCAGACCCCATAAATAATCCAACGCCGATTGTACCGCCCAACGCAATCATCTGCATTTGACGGGCACTTAGTTTTCTCTGCAATCTAATTCCTTCTTTCTATACGTATGATCACGCTTGGTTCGGGTTAAACCAGTGCCTCCGGGAGGGTGAAAATGAGACCGTGGTCAAATCCGTTCCCGCCGGCGGGCTCAAGATATCCTGCTGTGGGGAACGGTTCCGGCCTGAGAAACGGTCCTTCACCTCGCCTTGAAACCTCACCAAAACCGTGAGTTTCCAAGGTCGTCCCGTGCTCTAAGTTGAGAAAACCACTCAACCAAGACCACCGACACAGCTGGACACCTTGGCCCGCCTCTGGTCACTAACATTTGCCCCTGATTTTCACTACCTCGGGACTGACACTGGTTTACCCGCTACACAAGCGTTTCATTTAATGAACAATAATCTCGTTACTATCTGCCCGCTTACATATAAATCTGGCATTGGTTAACGAACACAAACATGTATGATTAAAACTTCATGAGAAAAGGTTACCTGATTTGGGCCCTTTTCGCAATCTTTTTTTATGCAAAAATTGCGTATGTTTGTTAATTCTATTTTCAAGTATGCCGCAAAATTAGTGTTGTTTCAATCTGACCTGTATACAAAAAAGGCCGTTAGCGGCGGTGTGCCGGTAACGGTCTTCACGAAACTTTTTACAAAACCTTCTCATAAACGAAGCAAACGTCGTCTGGATGGTAAACGCCAACGATTTGCCCGGCCTTGACGAACCCAAATTTTTCAATTAAATGTTGCATCTTGGCATTGTCCCGGTGGGTATCGATCCGAATCGTTTCAGCATCTGGATGATTCTTCGCGATGTAGTCGAATAAGTCACGGAACAATTGTGAGGCATACCCTTTTCCTTGGTGATGGGAGAAGATAGCTACCCGGTGGACCGTCACGTACTTATCGGTATCCTTTTGCCATTCACCCTGCAAGGTGTCGTAGGCGTGGTCTGGGGCTTCAATCACAGCGGCAACGCCCAACGTTTCGTGGTCATCACTGTTGTAAATCACTGCTCGGCCGTCTTCAATATCCCCCTTGATCACGTTGCGGTTAGGGTATTCGTTTTGCCATTGGTCGATGCCGGCGTCAGCGAGTTGCTTCTTGCCATCTTCGATAATGTCACAAACTAGGTCTAATTCTTCAATCTTTGCTTTCCGTAAATACATGGTGGTCTCACCTCATCTTAAATTTTATCTTACATTGGTTGGTACTGGTTATTCTAGTCCTTGGTTTCGCCTTACCGGGCAACGAAAATCAACCGGAACGCGGTGGGCGGGCGTCTGAAGCCAAAGAGCGGTCTTCAGACTTACTTTGAGCCTCCAAGTACGAGTCTCAAAGATACCAATTCTCTAACCGGCAGAGCCGGCAAGAGAATTCCCACGGCTGAGTTGATTTTCGCTGCCCTCACGGCTGACATGGGAGTAGCCCCACAATGGTCGCGGCATTTAACCTGACTGCGGCCACCCTCATTGTTGCCTAAATTTATCTGGCGTGCCAACAGTTATAGTAACTCCCGAGCTTAACCAGTCTGTTGGGAAGCCCACAATCAGGAGCCGGAGGCAGCCAGGTACGGAGACGGCTGTGTCGGTGGCGTTAGACCGAGCGTTCTTCTCGGCCTTACACCACGGGACAACCTTTGAGACCTGCATGACCCTCGCAGGGCTTAAAGTTGAGGTGGGAGCCCGCTTCTCAGGCGGAAACCGGCCCCACAGCAGGCGGAGTACCTGGAGGCCGCAGGCGCAGCAGCTTACACAATCTGCTTGCTGGCTAAACCTGCAGGCTAGCTAACACTTGGGCGGCTAGTGCGTCGACGCGGGCCCAGTCTGAATCGTCTGGATCCTGGTCAATCTTGACTGAGTCAGCGACCTGTTCCCCATTGCTGGAATTCAGCTGGATGGTGAGGTAGTCGACGGCCCGGCCAAAGTGGATGTGCTTCTTTGAACTGGAACCCAGAACGGCAAACTTGGTCCGTGCCAAATCAACTTCTTTTAAATCTTCAAAGAAGTCCTGGGCCTCGTCTGGCAAGTCGCCGTCATGGAAGGTATAGCTAATCACAATAATGGCATCGTTCGCTGCTAAATCAAAGGCGTTGGCCTGTGAAATCTCAGTAATCACGGTCTGTGCCCGGGACGCCAGTTGTGCTTGCACGTGGCCAGCGATGGCCCGGTTGCGACCAGATTGACTGGCAAATATAATCTGAATTGATGGTGTCATAAGTTAAATTTCTCCTCAATCGATTTCAACTAGCCGCGTCATGAAGCCCTTTAACGCCACTAGAAACTGCTAAGTATTATAGACCTTTTTGCCCCATTTCCCTAGCAAAAAGCAATCGTTCGCGCGAACTTTTTCTGGGCGTGATGACGCCAATTTGACACTAGGCCCCCGACTAATCCCGGTATTTCACAGATTAAACCGCTCTCGCACCACACAGAAAAACGACACCACTAGCCGTGTCGTTCTCATCAATCTCTTATTAAAACGATAATTTTGTAAATTCATCCGGGTCCATCACGTTCGGTACCCCGGTGATACCGAATCCATTTAGCTGACGGAACTCCTGGCGAAACTGCTGGTAGCCAGGAAAATCCGGGGTGAAGTTGGCTGGCGTGATTTGCGGCAAGACGGCTTCGACCACGTCCTGAACCGCCGGCGACAATTCCAACGCATCCGGACGCAAACGCCCGCGGCCATCCACTTCACGGTGGCTACCGTAGACCATGTCCCGGAATAACCGGTCAATGTGGTCGATGGGTTGTTCGTGGCCGCCACGGTCCTGTTCGACGCGGTAAAGCGCCATGCAGTAGCGGGAAAATCCCGGAATCACCACGGACGCCTTGGTCGTCACGGAACGGTTGACGCTGACCAACGCTTCCCCGCCCAGCGGTGCCAACTCGGCTTGTAGGCGCCGGCCGCTGGCTTCAGCTGCCCGCTTGGCCTGACCCAACGTGCCATCGTGATAGATGGGCGCCGTGACCCGGGGACCTTCGTAAGAGTAGAGAATCGTTTTGAAATTATCGGCAAGGACCCCGGCCGCCTGTAGCGCGTGGACCCAGAGTTCCCAGTCCTCGCCACCCATCACGTGGTTGGTCGCGGCGACTTCATCCACCGTTGCGGGGTCTAACGTGGTACTGACGAGTTTTTCATGTTCCAGGTCCAACGTATAGTCCGTGAGGGGCGCGCCCAACGGCTTGATGACGGATCGCCAAGCCTCATCGGGATTCACCGGATTTTTTCGTTTGGGTGCGGCGATTGAGTAGACCAGGAAATCAATTTTGCCACCGAAATCGGCCTTGATGGCTTGAATGACCGCCCGCTTGGTTTCCGGTAAGAAAACGTCGGCGTTCAAATTTTCCGCCAGCAAGCCAGCCTTTTCCGCCGCCTGCTTGAAGAAAACCTGATTCCACCAACCGGCCGTTCCCAAAAAATCAGGCCGTGGTGGGCGTTCGTAGCCGACAGACAGCGTCGCCGCGCCCATGCCAAAGGCGGCCGTGAGCCGACTGGCTAGCCCATAGCTAGAGGAACCACCCAAAATCAACGCGTGTTTGGCCCCCGCGTACGTTCCCTGTTTCGTAACCGTCGCAATCTGTTGGGCCATCATTTGTTGGAGTCCTAAAGGATTCACCGAACGCGCAACGTTGCCTGCAATTTTTTCCGTGAGCGTCATCTGTGCCATACCGTCGTCACCCTCCCGAGTGTTTACTTCTAAAGTACCACTTCTGGGGACGGTGCCGGTAGGAATTTGCCTTAAGTCAGAGCCATCACAGAAAAAGACACCACTCACCATCAACCTCATAACAGGCTGATGGTGAGCGGTGTCTTCATTTTTAAGGGTTAATCGGTAAATTCTGAATCCGCCAATAACTGGCGAACCTCATCCGTGGAGTGGGTCTCCATCATCGCGTTCCGCAGGCTAGCGGCGTTGCGCTGGTTGCGGACGTAAATCTTGAAGAACCGCTTGAGCGAAGGGAACCGGGACGTATCGAAGCGTTTTTCGAAGTCGTCATACAGGTCGAGTTGATAGTTCAACAGGCCCAACAGCTCCTTGATGTCGTGTTCCTTGGGTTCCTTTTCAAAGGCAAACGGACTGGAAAAAATGCCCCGTCCAATCATGATGCCGTCGACGCCGGGATGTTCCTGGGCAATCTGGCAACCTTGTTGGTAGGTTTCGATGTCCCCGTTGAGTTGTAACAGGGTGTCGGGGGCGACTTCATCACGTAGCTTCACGATGTCGTCGATCAGCTCGAAGTGCGCGGGCACGCGGCTCATTTCCTTCTTGGTCCGCAGGTGAATCGTTAACAACGGAATATCCTGTTGAAGCAGGAAGGTCAACCAGTCACGCCATTCATCCAGGCGACTGTAGCCCAGCCGCGTCTTCACGCTAACGGGCAAGCCCGCCGTCTTGGTTGCCGCAATCACGGCACCCGCGGTCTCAAAGTTGCGGATCAGGTCACTCCCACCGTGGTTCTTGATCACGGTCGCATCCGGGCAGCCCATATTCAAATCAATGGCCTCATAGCCGCGCTCCTTGACGTCAGCGGCGGCCCGTTCAAAGGCCTCCGGCTCATTGCCCCAGAGTTGGGCAACCGGCATGTGGGCCTCTTCTGGCGCCACGTAGAGCCGACCCTGAACGGTAAATTTAGCCTTGGGATGGGTCACGCTGATAGCGTTGGTGAATTCCGTGAAGAATACGTCGGGCGCAGCGGCCTTGGCCACGACCCGCCGGAATATGGCGTTGGTCACGGCTTCCATGGGTGCCAAGCTAAAGAACGGCCGGTTTTCGGCCTTGGCGTGGTCCGCAATAGTTTGCCAGTAAGATGAATCAGACACGATAAAGTCTCCTTAATGTAAGTAAATTTGATGTTTAGTCCGGTTTAGTGCAGTCCATACATTTTACCACGTTTGGCGGTGAAAGCTAGCAAAAGAGTGGGACAAAAGGTGCTTAGCCGGCGAGCATTAAGGCGGCTAACCGAATAATCCCGGTCTTGGATTGTTTGGTTAGCCGTTTTAAGCGGACCCGGCTGCCTTTTGTCGCACGTTTCGGCCAGATAAACAGGTACGCAAAAATGCGTCTGGGGTTCTGCCCCAGACACATTTTTTAATCGGTCCCGACAGTCACATCGCCGTCTTCTGTGGTCAGTTTATACTGACTCGTGGCATTCGGATGTAACCAATAACCACTGTGCCGCGCGTGACCCTTGACCTTGATATCCCCCATATCAGCGTCTTTGACCACGACCTTGGCACCGGCCGCCTTGGCAATGTGGGCGTTGATGTCCCCATCATCCGTCGACGCCGTTAACGTCTTAGTCAGCCGATTATTTTGTAAATGCACGTCGCCATCCGCCGTGGTTAAATGACCGCCACCCAGTTTCGTTTTCGAGAGCCGGACGTCCCCATCCGTGGCTGTCAGCTGGTTGTTCGTTGCGGCTAAGCGACTATCACTGATGCCGATATCCCCGTCATCCGACGTAACTTGTAGGCGATTGGCTTTGACTTGACTCGCCCAAACATCCCCATCGCTGGACGCCACCGTCACACCGTTTTGAATCTTCAAGTTCATAAGACTGATATCATCTGAACTTTTCACGTTCACCTGTTTGACGGTCAAGTCTCGTAGTGAAACGCCGCTGTTCTCCCGTTTGACGTCGATACTAGTCAGATGCTTATTCCGTGGCACCGTGATCAGCACGCCCCCATTACTGTAGTCGTCATCGCTGAAGCCAACGATTGTCTGACTCATCTGCTTCGTGGTACGACCACCCCGAACAGTTAGGGTGCCTTTGGAAACCGTTGCCGTTGGCCGTCCCTGTGTATTGTCCAGATAGCTGGCGGTCACCCGATCGGTATTGCCGGCCTTGATGGTCACCGGCGCCTGGGCATCCACCACAATTTTATCGTAAGCGCCGGGCTGGTAAGACAGCTTGCTGCGCCGAATGACCCGAAAGCTCCGCGAATCGTGGGACCACACGACACCTTTGTCGCCATGATTCCACCAGCCAATGCCAATCAAAATGGCCCCCAAGACCACTAAAGTCAACGCTATTTTTGTCGTTCGTTTCATAGTTTCCGCCCCCGTTCTGCCCGACTCCGTGGAATGAAGCGGTGATAAATCTTTTGTGCCGTCCACGACAGAGCCCAAGCAACCTTACTCCCGATCCATTTCAAAATTAGCCAGCCAATCCAGCTTGCCCCCAACGCGAAGAACCCGATTCCTAGATAGAAAATTCCGGTCCAAGGCGCTTGGAAAATGGTGCTAACGCCCATGACTAGCCCCATGACGCCCACCGCAATGATGCTGAGGTAAACCGCCAGAGCGGCCACAAACAGGCTAAAGACGACTGCGGCAAACGCCAGAAAGAGTGCACCGACAACAATTAAAATGGGAATGGTTACGGGCGTTGACAGTAGGGCCAAAATAATCAGCCAAACCGTCCGCACGTTGTTCTTCGTAGCTTGAACGGTCGACCGTGACTGTGCGTGGTCGCCGGCCTGTTCCGTCATTTTAATGGAATAATCGGCGAGAACCTTGCGCGCCAACGACCGGGGTGAGCCCAATTCGTCCACGGCCTGCTGGTAGGTTTCAATGCCGGCATCCAATAAGTATTCGCGATAATATTCCACGACCTCCTGCTGCTCCGCCGTTGTTAACTGGCCGAGTAGCTTTTGTACGGTCTGAATGTACTCATTCATCTTGGTTGCCCCCTAATAACTTTGTGATTGCTTGATTGAAATCCTGCCATTCGGCCTGAATCTCGGCCAGCCGCTGTCGACCGCTCGTCGTTAGCCGATAGTAGCGGCGATTGCGACCCTGAAAGGGTTCGTCGTAGGTTTCCAGCCAACCATTTTTCTTCAGCCGCCGAAGGACTGGGTACAGGGTCGATTCCGAAATGGGAATCAACGCTCGGACCTCCTGGGTCAACGTGTAACCGTAATGATCCTCGCGTGTGAGTAGGCCCAGCACACTGCCGTCCAACAACTCCGTGGGTACTTGAATCGCCATGTGACTGCCTCCCTTGCAATGCTATACGACGTATAATATCAATTCACTAATAATATACGATAGTCGTTAGGGGTTGTCAAGAGTTTGGTGGGAATGATTGGATGTAAAAACGACCTCGGCGTTGGGCTGAGGTCGTTAACTATCACTATCATCGGATCAAATCACTATGCGTGCCAATATCTAACAAACATACAATTTTTTCAGATTCAATCCGAACGTACATTAATAGATGGTCACCATTATGTCCATCAAGATGAAGTTCCAATACCCTCGTCGTCAGATGCCCTTGTGGATATTGGCGACGCAATCCTTGCAGAATTTCTTTAGAAACTACAATTTCGTGAACGTAATAGTACGCAGGAACTTTTTCCCCAGTAATAAAACACTGAATCACAAATTCCCACGGTGACTGAAAACTGGTAGCACCTTCATTGAAAATTGCCTGCCAGCGAGAATTTTTATTAACCTTTTTAAAATGCTTTTTGAAACGATGGGTGGCAATTACTTGATAATCACTCATCTAATTAAGCAAATCATGATTCAGTTCATCAAAGTTATCGTAACGCTTTAATTTTTTCTTACCAGTGGCATCATCAATCACTTCCTGCAGCGAAGCCAAGACTTCGTCATTAGCAACTTCTAAAACAGAATCTAATTGACCGTTAGCAAGATTAGTCATCATCATTCGCGTGAAATCTGAAAGCGTCAAGCCTGTATTCGCAAGCTTGGCTTCAGCTTTTCGTTTTGTATCAGCATCAATTCTGACTTGAATCCTAGCTGTGGTTGCCATAGTATCCCTCCTTTCCTTATCGTACTCCAATTGTAGCACGCTATTAGATAATACTAGCTGATTACGCTTAACCTGTTTCATCAAATCACACCTTTACAGAATTTTTATGGTTCATAGGTTAACTCCGTAAAAACACTGTAAATTTTTTATTTAATTGAAAAACGGCTCAAATCCATTGAAAGGACTTGAGCAGTTTGACTGTTACCAAATAATTTTAGGGACGTGCTTAGCATAGTGATAAGTCCGAACTTTCTTACCGTGAAACGTGGTTAGGCTAGTGGCCGTAAACGATTTGCTAGAAAGCTTGTGGATCTTGTACGTGTGCTTTTCAACTTTCGTGAGACCGGGAGCTTCAATCTTACCTTTGAGGTAATAGTTTGTCCCCCGCTTCTTGTACTGTACGCCGCTCAGACCCGTGTCGCCAGCCTGGCCGAGGCCTTCCGTTAAGGCCGTCTTACGGAAAGCGAAGAAGTAGTAGCCGCTAACGCCCTTCTTGGAATACATGTTGGCGTAGAATGACTTGTGCCGTAAGAACTTGGGGAAGCCTTTGTGCCAGACCTTTTTGGACAGTTTACGCGCAATGGTCCGGTGCTTGGTCGTGGTTCCGGGTTCATATGATTCGCCATACGTTCTGGTTACAGCAATCTTTTTGCTTCCCTTAGGCACTAACGTCAAATTAGCCCGATAACCACCGCCTAGGCCAGCATAACTGAGCTTCCAGCCGTTCTTGTAACGCTCCGCACCAGCGGCGAAATGCTTATCTTTGGCAATCTTTCCCTGACTGTTTAATTTCAGCTTATCCATTTTGACAACTTTAAATAAGTTGTAGTGATTCGTTAATTTAACCGCCTCTTTCAGGCTCAACTTCTTCACACTAGCAGATGCCGTTGTGGTGCCAACAACCTGAGTCATCCCCACTAAGCCAATGCCTAATCCTAAAACGGCCAAACTGGCCATTAAAATCCGTTTCATATTTTTCATGACGCTTCCTCCATCTATGTAGAACTAACTCAATATAGTATTATTTGGAAACCTTCGTCCTATTAATCATCTTAATCTCACAACAAGGTAGAGGGTAATGTGTTATGACTTATAGAATTACCGTTAGCTACACCGTAGTCTTCCCAAATCATTCCACATCACGTTGGTTGATATAACAAAATAAATAGCGTAATCCTTTGACTTCACTCGTGGGCTTCGACATACTGGTGAAAACGATTGAAAACGGGGGATTTTTCATGACAAATCAAGCTTTGTTGATCATCGATTACACCAATGATTTTGTGGCAGACACTGGGACACTGACTTGCGGCCAACCGGGACAGCTCTTGGCACCGGCCATTACCAAACTAGCCGACGAAACGCACCAGGCTGGCGGTTGGGTACTCCTACCGACCGACGTTCATACGCCGAACGACCCCTACCATCCCGAAACCAGGCTCTTCCCACCCCACAATGTTCGCAACAGTTGGGGCCGCGAGTTGTTTGGCGATGTGAAGACGTGGTTTGACCAAAATCAAATCGCTGAAAACGTGTGGCAATTCGATAAAACCCGCTACAGTTCATTTGCCGGTACGGATCTCGACCTACGTTTGCGTGAACGCCACGTGGACACCCTGATTCTCACGGGCGTTTGTACCGATATCTGTGTCCTGCATACTGCCGTGGATGCCTACAACCTCGGCTACCACATCATCATCCCCGCCGATGCGGTGGCTAGCTTCGATCCCGCTGGCCATACTTGGGCGTTGAACCACTTTAAGACCTGCCTAGGCGCAGAAGTTATTTAAGCCAAACTAATTAACGTCCGTTACTTTCTCACGGTTTCAGAAAGTAGCGAACGTTTTTCATTAATTTTCATTTTCCCAAAGACCACTAATCCCTTGACCAGCATGCTCTAGATCATCAGTCACGTTCAAAATAATCAACTACCCCAAAAGTTATCTGTTGAAGCGCTTACACCCTTGTGGTTATAATGGCTGTGGTTCTGCCAAATCACTTCTAATTTTCACGGTTGAATTGACCTGGCAGTTTGGTTAATAGATTTTATTGGGAGGTTAATATTATGTCTTTTCGTTTAACGCGTCATAAGTCGGTGGCTGTGGTGGCCCTGGCTATGACTCTTTTAGCCACGCTCTCTGCGTGTGGTTCCAAACCAGCAGCATCGCAGCAGAAATTAGTCCGTACGGCTAACATATCTGCCAACTTTGTGATTTCAACGCTGGATATTTCAAAGTCACGAGGATTCGACCAAGCCGGTAATATGTTTGATAGTCTATTCTATCTCAACCGGGATCATAAGGTTGTCCCAGCATTAGCGACCAAATCGACCGTCTCCAAAGATGGCAAGACCTATACGTTTACCATTCGTAAGGGCGCAACTTTCAGCAACGGTGATCCAATCAACGCGCAGAGCTTTGTGTACTCCTGGCAACGTTCTTTGAAACCAAGTACCAAGTCCTTGCACCCCTATATTTTTAAGGGCATCAAGAACGCCATGGCGGTCAATGCGGGTAAACTCCCCGTTAGCAAATTGGGTGTTAAGGCCACGGACAGTCACACCTTTGTCGTTACTCTGGATCATCCAATTGCTTACTTTAACAAGTTGATGACCTACCAAGCCTTCTCCCCACAGGACAAAAAAATTGTGGATAAGTATGGCAAGGATTACGGAACAGCCCCAGACAAAGTCGTCTTCTCAGGTCCTTACAATATGACTAAGTGGAAACCACAGGGCACCACCTGGAGCTTTGTCAAAAACAACAAGTATTGGGACAAAGACAAAGTTAAAATGCACAGAATTAACATGCTTTACGAAGTCGACCCGCAAACTAGTCTAAATCTCTATCAGGCTAAAAAACTGGACTTCACGATTCTAACCAGTGACCAATTTAAGAATTTCAAACACAGTCATCAACTGTACACGGGTCCCTATTCCTACATGAATTACTTAATTTATAATCAAGGTATTAAGAATTCAGAATTGAACAAGGCCTTTAACAACATCAACATCCGTAAGGCTATTTCCTTAACCATTGAC
Organism: Levilactobacillus sp. FUA 3915; assembly: GCF_044053135.1. Lineage (NCBI taxonomy): Bacteria > Bacillati > Bacillota > Bacilli > Lactobacillales > Lactobacillaceae > Levilactobacillus > Levilactobacillus sp. FUA 3915. Next base: position 884,613 of record NZ_CP168704.1, read on the forward strand.
CGGAAACAAATCGTTAATGACCTTCTGAATGGATCTGGTCTGGAGCCAACTGGTGTGGTGACCCGCTACCTGGGTTACAACGCTAAGAACCAAGACTTCGCTGAGCTACAAGCCGGTGGCGACAGCGTTCGTTATGACACCAAGTTAGCCAAATCCTACTGGAAGAAGGGGCTCAGTCAACTGAATACGAAATCGCTGACCTTCTCACTAATGACCCCAACGGGCGATACCTCAAGCAAACTCGCAGAATTGATCAAGGCCAATGCTGAAAAGCAGCTCCCTGGCTTGACCATCAAGCTGCAAAATGTGCCCGACCAAATCGCCTACCAACGCAGTACCGAAGGCCAATTTGAGGCTTACCTGGGTGGGCGTGGCGCCGATATCGCTGACCCCATCGAATTTCTCCAACCAATGCTCAGCACCAATCCGCAAAACTACGGCGCTTGGAAGAACAAGACCTATGACAAGTTAATTGATGATTCAACCACCGATAATCTGAGTGCGACCGACCGTTGGCAAAAACTGTTAAAAGCTGAAAAACTCCTGTCAGATGATCAAGCTTTAACGCCTCTCTACCAAAACTACAATTACTACCTGAAGCGCTCAAACTTACATGGCATTACGCACAACACAACTGGCGCACAATGGAACTATAAGTACATGTACATGACCAAGTAGGGGGCAAATAGTTATGAAAATTACTAGTGTTGATATCTTTCAAGTCAAGTGGAATCAACAGTATGGCGCCTGGCATCCCATCGTCATTCGGGTCAATACCGACGATGGCATCAGCGGCTTCGGCGAATCTGGTATCTTTTATGGTGACGGGGAATATGGTGCGCTGGGAAGTCTAAAAGACCTCTCTCAGCTCATCATTGGCCAAGATCCTCGGAATACCGAAAAAATTTGGCAACAGTTTTACCAACGCACCTTCTGGGGTAAAAGCAGTGGCACCACTTTCTACGCCGCCGTTAGTGCCATTGACACGGCGCTCTGGGACATCAAGGGGAAAGCCCTTGGCGTCCCCGTCTACCAACTTTTAGGTGGTCAAACCCGCACTGAAATTCCGGCGTATGCCAGCCAGTTGCAGTTTGGTTGGGACCCCGAAACAAGGTATTTGGCCACACCGGCAGACTACGCAGCGGTGGCTAAAAAAGCCGTTGCCGAGGGCTATAAAACCATCAAGATTGACCCCTTCATGCTCGATGAACACGGTCATTTTGGTCAAAAGCTCATCGGCCTGCAGGACTACGCCCAACTCCAGTTGCCAGTTGACCGGTTAAAAGCTGCTCGCGATGCGGTTGGCCCTGAAATTAATTTAATCGTCGAATGCCATGCTGGCCTCGACGTCAATTCCGCCAAACAGTTCTTACCCCTGATTGAACCCCTGAACATCTTCTACCTGGAAGAACCATGCTCACCATTGAGTCCGGAATTAACGAAACAATTAAAGAACGTTACCGCGATGCCGTTAGCTAGTGGTGAACGGATTACGACGCGTTTCGGCTTCCAGCCATTCATTACCAATCGTTTGCTGGACGTTATTCAACCCGACGTCGCCATCTGTGGGGGGATTAGCGAAGCCAAGAAGATTTGTGACATGGCCGCCGCGTTCGACATCGGCGTCCAACTCCATACCTGTGGAACGCCAATTGCGACGGCAATGGCCTTACAACTTGAGGCCGCCGTGCCAAATTGCTTTATTCATGAACAACACGAAATTTCGCTGAAGCCTGACAACGAAAGGATTGGGAAGTTCGCCCAACAACCCCAAGAGGGTGTCTTCACCTTCTCCTCTCGTCCAGGAATTGGCCAAGAACTGAGTGACGCGGCCATTCAGGAGTCTCACTGCGAAACAATCAAATAGTCCGTCTAAGCAAAAAAGGTATTCGCCACGGCGAATACCTTTTTCTAATCCATTCATTTACCTACTGCAATTTGGCCGGGATAATCATCTTATCCGGTGCAACTTTTTCCCCAGCAAGTTGTCTGAGCATCAATTCAGCTGAACTGGCCCCCATCAAGAAGGGATTCTGCGTCAGCAACGTGAGTTTGGGCTCCATTCGGCGGATAAAGTCCGTATCCGCAAAGCCCGTTGCCGTCACGTTCTGATTATCAATGACACCAGAGACAATGAGATTCGGGAAGAATTCCAACAGCCAACGTTCCTTTAGGGCAAAGACCACCGTCTTCTCATCACTCTTGGTAATCAACTGCGTTAGACGCTGGTGCACATCGCTATGGTTATACGAGGCTTCGGAAACCTCTAAGACATCCACATTCTGAGCCGCCGCTAGAATTCCCCGGTACCGTTCTTGTCGGGTACGGCTGAGTTCCAGCTCAGACGTCAAGACGACCACATGCTGATAGCCTTGCTCTTGGAAATGTGCCGTTGCCGCCTTAGCCGCCTCAAAGTTATCCGTCACTACCTGAGGCCACGGACAGGCATCCATTTCCCGGTCAACGCTGACCACGGGAATTTGCTGGTGCAAGATTTCCTGCACCGTTTGGGGATTACTGAAGGATTGCAGGATTAACCCATCAAAGCCGCGCGAACCAATGGCCCGCAACAAAGTCTTTTCCCGTTCAATGTCAGCGTTGGCATCGAGCAGGACCCCAATATACCCCTGACTTTCCAGGATAGAACTAATTCCCTTAAACAAATCTGTTGAGAAGCAATCATCAATGTTCGCAACCATCACGGCAATGAGCTTACTTGATTGCGTAATCATTTGTCGGGCAACCGAATTGGGCACATAATCCAATTTTTTAATGGCGTCTTGAACCTTAGTCGCGGTTGCCGCGGACATGCGGCCTAAATTGCCGTTTAGAAAACGTGACACCGTTGCAATCGAGACGCCTGCTAACGCCGCAACATCTTTAATATTTGCATTTTTATTTGCTCTAGCCATTAGCTTTATTCGCTCCATTACCTTTTAATTTATGTATGAACGCTGTCGTCACATCGATAACATCGCTCACTAGTTTATCATGATTCTAGCATGCCACGCAAAAGCTTGGTATGAAAAAAGACAATGGCCTCAAGCCATTGTCTTTTGGTGTGGTCGCCGTTTATTCCATGTTGCTATGGGTTGCCGCAGCTGAGGCATTTGAAACGTTATCCCGCCGGCTGAGTTTTAAGCACAGAGCGTCTAACGTCAAATGAACACTCTGATCAAACAAGGTACTGAGCAGTTGGATGGACTTAACGCCATCGCCAGACTTGGTTGCCCCGGGAACCACGATAACTGCCTGGCCCACTTTGCCTAATGGTGAGTCAGCATGACTGGTCACGGAAATCACTGTCACACCGTTGTCTGCGGCCTTAGTTGCCAGTTCCAAGATGCTGGCCGTTTTACCAGAACCGGAAACGGCCAACAGCACGTCTCCCGCTTGAACGGATGGCGTAATCGTTTCGCCAATCACGAAAACGGTGTAGCCAATGTGCATCAGCCGCATGGCAAAGCCCTTGGCCATCAAGCCAGAACGACCGGCACCCAAGACGAAGATGCGTTGGTCCTTTTGAATCAATTTTTCAGCTTGGTCTAATTGGCTTTCGTCAATCATCCCCATAACCTCATTCACTTCTTGCGTAATCTGATCAATCAATGTCATTAGTGCATAACCTCCATAAACTTTTGTGCTGCAGCAACTGGATCAGCCGTCTTTACGATAGCCCCACCAACGATAACCGACTCAGCCAGTCCTTGGGTGGCTAACTTTTGGGCCATTGGCAAATCAATGCCACCGGCAACGGAAATGTGCTGAACTTCGGGGAAGCTTTCGTGGAAGTCGGCAACAGTGGCAGCGGCGTCAAAACCGGCCTGTGAGTCCTTCGCGTGGTGAATGCCATAAATCGCGTCTGGGTAACCCACAATTTGGGCCGTCTTGGCAGCGGTAATCTCCATCATATCAATAAACATCTGCTTGCCACGCGACTGCGTCAGTTGATAAACGCTGGTCAACGTATCTGGGGAAGCGGTACCCATCACGGTTAAAATATCCCCGACGGCAAATCCTTTATCGAATTCATAATTACCTTCATCGATGGTCTTCAGGTCTAACAGCAATTTGGCATGCTGCAACTTGGGCAGACGGGCCTGGATTTGTTCCAAGCCGTAATCCTTAATCAAGGACGTCCCAAATTCAATAATGTCAACCTGTCCATCCAGTTGTTGCGCCAGGTCAACGGCCTTATCTAAGGTCACCCGGTCAATCGCTACTTGTAAATCCATTAGTCTTCGACAACTCCTTCTCGTTGGTAAAATGCCTGTAATTCACTAGGTGTTGGGTAACCATCGTTGTCCCCATACGTTTGCACCTGAAGGGCACCGACAGCGTTCCCCCGCATCACGGCGGACTTCAATGACTTCTTCTCGAGTAATGCGGTGAGCACGCCCATCGCAAAGCCGTCGCCGGCACCCACCGTGTCAGCCACCTCGGCCACTTTAAAGCCCTTAACCGTATAGCTTTCGTCGGTGTTCGTCTTCACGTAGGCGCCATCTGGCCCCACCTTAACGATGACAACCTTCGTCCGTTCACCCTGCAAGTAAAAATCGGCGATGGCCTCGGGATCAGAAGACCCCATCAAGATTTGGCCTTCTTCGACACCGGGCAAAACAATATCGGCGTGCCCCGCCAGTTCGTTTAGCGTCGCCGCCATCTTTTCCCGGCTAGGCCATAGCGTTGGCCGCAGGTTGGGGTCAAACGTGGTTAGAATATCTTCCGCTTCTAGCCGACTTAAGAGCTTCCGGAAAGCGGCTTCGGCCGTCGCCGAGATTGCGGGGAAGATACCGGACATGTGGGCTGCTTGAACGCCCGTCAAATCAATCTTTTCCACTACCGCCGGCGTTAAGTGCGCCGCCGCAGACCCTCGCCGATAGTTGTGGGTCGTGGGATTGCCATGGGTAACCCGGTCCTTGAGTTGGAAGGCCGTCCAATTCTGGGCATCGCGGGTAATGTAGCGGGTCCCCACTTGGTGTTCCTTAATGGTTTTGATGACGTAATCGCCCAGCGGTTCTTCCCCTACTTGAGAAATGTAATCCACCGAATGCCCCAACCGTTGTGCACCAATGGCCACGTTAAGTTCTGCGCCACCTAAAATTTTATGGAAATCAAGGGCGTCACGCAATGAAACGTCTGGTTCCTTGGAGGCAAACGTCACAATCGGTTCGCCAATCGTTAATATTTCACTCATCGTTATTATCCTCTTTTCTTAATTTCTAGCCAAAGAAGTAGTACACCAATAATTCATTAATAATCGACACGGCCCACATGACGGGAACCCCGTGTTTCAAGAAATCTCGCGTCTGAACCTTCATGTAATCCAATCCCCAGACGTTCCAGGACTGCGTAATATCAGTCGAAACGGCTAACAGGGTTGGCACGTAAAGAAGTGGTAACAGGAAGGCGTCACTAAACAGCCCAATTCCTGACAACACGGCTGCGGTCGCCGCACCAGCACCCCAAACGTGGAAGGGACCACGGAACAGCGCTAATGGCGCCAAGATCCCGAAAGCTAAAGCCAGGATCAACATGTTGTGGGGTAGGACCGCTTCAAATAACGGCCGGAACCGGACGGCATCCATCGAGGCCGCGCCACTGAACATAATCAATGCCATCAAGAACATGATTAAACCCGCAATATCACTAATCGCTTGTTTAATCGTACTGTTCAAGAAGGTCACAAATTTTTGATACCCCTTAAATTTACCAGTCAATAGCATGGCCAATAGCGTTGCTAAGGTCAGCGCGGGAATCGCATCCCACTTGAACAACATGTTCATTAATACCGGTACAATTGGCACGATGAAGGCCAGCTTAGGAATCTTGACATCGGCGGCCTGTTGGGTCTCCGCACCAATAATCTTTAAGTTTTCCTCTGCCTTGCTGGGATCAATCTTTTTCCGATTCCAGAAAACAAATAGCATGACCGCAACCAACTGCACTAACATGGCGCAAACACCAAAGACGAGATAGGTGCCGCCATATTGGGCTTTCGGGAAGAACGCTTTAATTTGGTTGTACAACACCACGTTTAGATACATGGGTGCCCCAATGGCCATGGAAAAGGCGGACAAGGCAATATCTCTGGGTAACCCGACCGACAACATGATTGGCAGTAAGATGACCCCAATGGCAATCACGGAACCCACGCCATACGCGCTGACGAAGATGAAGGCGGTCACCACAATCACCAATAAAACAGCTAATAATGGCCGCTTCTTGCCGACTTGATTCGTCGCCTCGGAAATCGCTGGGGCAATCCCGCTATCCACCAACACCCGGCCAAACCAAGACCCAAAGACAATGTAGATGATTGTGGGACCGTAATTCAGCGCCGGTTCGGCAAACACCTTTTGAATGACTTGGTCCGCTGGAATCTGGCCAATCACGGCCCAGAGAATCGCCATGATGAAGAACCCAATCATCAGGTTGCCACCTTTGACGATGTAATAAATAAAGCCAACAAATGTTAATAAGAGCAAAATTGCGCTAATTGTTGAACCCATGCTAGTCACCTACTTCCGCGCGCAACAGCTGTAATTGCTGCGTAATCTCAGCATCCGTTGCCATGGGGTATTCCAAGGCAAATGGCACATCGTGAGGCAGTAATTTCAGGAGTTCGCGCCAATCATAAATCCCAGTGTCCAAATCGGCCGTCGTCACAAGCTTGTCTTGTTCCTCACGCGTGTTTTTCAGGTGAATGTAGTGGGTGTCCGCTGCTAAAGCTTGGGCACTCGCTGCCGCATCCCCCTGCGTAAACGCCCAGTTACCCAGGTCATACACGTAACCAATATCGGCTGAAGTCGCTTGATGAGCCGCCGTGAGGAAGGTTTCAATCGCCGCTACCGTCCCCGAAACAGGCGTCTGGTCATTTTCGACGTTCATTTCAATTTGGTCGAGAGGTAGTTGGCCTAACGCTGCTGCTAAGTCGCCGGTGAAACGATCAAAATGCCCGGTATTAAACTTGATTTTTTCAATGCCCATTGCTTGGCCTTCCGCAAAGTAAGTTGGCAGTTGTGGGTTCAACTCGCCGGCTGGCGTGAAGACCTCATCTGGCACACTGTAGTTAACGATTAGCCCTAACTGCTTGGCCAACTTACCAATCTCAGCAGTTTCTTGCGCAATGTCGGTGAAATATTCGCGGCGGACTTCGATGCCGTCAGCCCCTAAATCTGCAACGTGTTGTGTCAACGCAACCTGTGAAGTCCCCTGCTTAACCAGTGCTTCAAAAACCCAAGTGTTTAAAATAACTGTCATGATTGATTCCTCCATTTTTAGTATTGGTTGAGCTGACTGACCCGCTCGAGTAATTGTTCAAAACTCATGTCTTTAAATTTAACTGTGGTCGTGGCAAAATTCTGAGCTTCTACCTGATTAAAATCATTGGCGAGGTAAAATGCCGTGAGATAACTCAGTAAATATTTCTTAGCTGCCGGTGTTAATTGATTTGTGTCAATGCCTGCTTGTGTCGCCGCACTAGCAAATCCCTGCGCAAACGTCACCGGATCAATAACCGTTCTATCCGCCATCTTAAGAACCTCCATCATCATTTCATCCATCAAAATCCAGCTGGTGATTTCAAAAGCTATGGTAAACGTTTTCCTAAACTGTGTCAACCGCTTTCAGTTTTATTTTATCCTGGTAAGATTAGGAAAATCAGATGAAAACGTGACAGCATAGTGTTCGTTTAGGAAAACGTTACCCTAAAACTTTTTTCTAGTCATCCCGCTGTTCTGGTTACCTGCATACAAAAAGATGGCCTCGCGCAATCTTAACGATTTTGCGAAGCCATCTTGATATTTTTTCTAGTTGATGCTGCTTAAAACTATAGCGTGTATGCCACAACTTCATTAGCAAACAGACTAATTATTCGATGACGCATTCGACTAGTCATTCAAATCAAATAACTTGGTCTGATAACTGACATCTGCCTGATGCACAATGTTTTTAACCGTAATCGTATAAGCATGGTTCAGCTTAATTTGACTCGCAGCCGGCTTGTAGTAAACCGTCGTGCCAAATTCACCATATGAGTCACTGCTGATGCCGACGTTCGTAACTTTAACGGTCTTGTGCGTTGTGTTATCCACGACTTTTACGGTCGGTGTCGGCGCGTTGCTCCCCATCTGATGTGCAAACGAAACGGACCAAACCGTTGATTCGGCTGCACTCATCGGGAACACACCAGCCTTAGGAAAGGCTACAGTGGCCGGAGACTCACCGCTACCTGCACCGCCAAAGACGTTCAGATCATTGTAGATACCGGCTTGGCCAACCCCCACCTTGGTGATGCCACCCAGGACCCATTCACGGTGACCGGGAATTTCTCCGCTGATATTATTGCCGTCATTAACATATGACACAATATTATCGTACGGCTTAGTCAGCCCCTCACTCAGGTTACTTGTATTCGTCGCCTCAGCACCATGTTTCCAATCGGCAGTCGAGACAAAGCCGGGCTTAGTGAGCCCAACCAGGCCATGGGAAATGCCCTTGTTTGCAGCAGCCAATGTCGCTGCACCGTACTGAGCATCCGTGTTCCAACTGGCATCAGCGGACACTTTACGCAAGCCGAACATTTCCCGATAAAAGTTAATAGAATCCACCGTGGCATCGATATACTTAGCACTCAATTTTCCAGGAGTAAATGTCTTCTTAACGGATGGCTTCTGGTCATACATGCCTTTGGTCGTGTTGGCAATTTGCTTGAATTGCTTGCGGTACGCTGCGATTTGTGACCGTTCGCTGGCGGTAAAGGCCTTCTTCTCAGCAACCTTCGACTTAGCTGCATTCTTCTTAGTCGATTTAGCCTTGATTTTAGCCTCAGACTTGTAGGCATCTGAACGTGGATCACTATCTTTTAGTTTCTTGACGTTTTTAGCGACAACGTATCCGACGAAATGGCCACTCTTCTTCTGCAACTCACGGTAAGTGACACGCTTGCCATTAGTTTTCTTTACAGTGAATTTTAAATCAGACCAAAAGATTCGTTGCTTGGTTTTTAACTTCTTCGTTAACCGATAGTTTTTATAGATGGACCCCTTCGTGACAACATATTGTTCCTCCCATCCCTCTGACTCCCAGGAAACAATTGTAGCTGCCTTGTGCTTTGCCTGTGCCGGTACGGTGCCCAGCAAACCGCCAACCGACAAAGCTGCCAACCCAATGGCAATAAATTTTAACCAAGATTTCATTCTTAACGCCTCCAAAGTACTATGTATTAACTACTATTGTGATTACATAATTAATCATACGAGTTGTTCACCCGAAATTCCATGCTTTCCCGCTTTATTGTCGTGGCTTTTTACAGGGAATCCTGCATGCAATTATTCCCGATAAGTGCCGTTGCAACAGCATTTAGCTTTGTTTTTATCATTGTTTCACCCTCACATAAGCGGTACAATGAGAGATATCGAAACCATTATTATGGCGGACTATCTGTTCGTTAAATAATTTAAATACATATAAAGGTGGCAATTTTCATGAAACGATTTATTGGAAGCCTGGCCGTATTGGGCCTGGGCCTCTTCTTAGGGACGGCCCCCAACGGCACCGCTTATGCCAAAACGGCCACGTCGTCCGCTTCGTCAACCGCAACGACTAAGACAGCCACGGGTGAGACCAACCCAGCTAAGTCCGAAGCGACCAGCTCTGAATCTTCCGTGAGCTCGTCAGAATCAACGTCCTCATCTTCATCATCGGCCAGCTCAGAATCTAAAACCAAGCCTAAACCAAAGCCGAAGCCAACGCCCAAACCGGTCTATCGTAAGGTTCTCAGCAAACAGACGGTTAACTACTACACCAAAATTGGGACCAACCAGAAGCACAACTACAAGGTCTACAAAACTGGTGGTGCTAAGTCTTCTGCCAAGAACATGAAGGCCATTTCAAATGGCCGGGCCTACGCCAACAAGAAGGTTCACATCACTCGCGAGGAAACCATGGCAGACGGTCTTTGGTTGAAATTCACTTACAACCACACCCAAACTGGCTGGATTCACCGCAACGGCACCGTGAAGTCCTACCGTTGGTTAAACGTGCCGCTGATTGCGCAACGGCCAGAATTACCAACTGGTTGTGAGATCACCGCCACGACAATGATGCTCCAGTACGCGGGCGCCAAGGTCACCAAGATGTCTCTGGCTAAGGAAATGCCTCGCAGTTCGAACCCTAACAAGGGGTTTGTCGGCAGTCCTTATTCTCGTTCTGGCTGGTGGATCTATCCTAAGGGCCTGATGGGCACCGTGAAGAATCATCTGGGTTCTGCCAAGGATATGACGCGGGCTTCATTTAGCAAAATGAAGGGCCAAATCAACGAGGGACACCCTGTCGTTATCTGGGTCGCCGGCGTCGATGGCTTCATCAACCACGCTATCACCCTTTCCGGCTACAGCAGCACGCGGGCCTACTACAATGACCCTTGGACTAAGAAGAAGACCAGCATGACGCTTGCCAACTTACATAATCACCGTAAGAAGGACGCCTACCGGGCTTTGAGTTATTAATTAGATTTCCATAATAAGTGCACATAAAATAAAGGAGCGAAATACATTGAACAAGCATTGGTTATCCGCCTTACTCGTCATCGCCGGACTTGCCAGCGTTGGTGCCACAACCACCGCACAGGCCAAGACCGACTACTACACCAAGAATCCCGGCATCATCCGGGTCAAGAAGACCGTCGCCTACTACAAAGACGCAGCCAAGACCAAGCACGTCACCACGGTTCACAAGGGTCATTTTGCTAAAATTTCTAAAGTGGTCACGGTCAAGGGTCACGCACCCGTTTTAAAGACCAATACCGGCAAGTACGTCACGGCCAACAAGGCATTCGTTGCCAAGACCAAGGGTTACCAAAACCCTAAGAAGTACTACCAAGTCAACTACACCAAGGTTAAGCCTTACGGTAAGGTCGGCTACACCGTCAAGCGTGGTTACGAAGGCATCAAGACCTGGAAGATCATGCGTCGTTTAGGCACGGCCAACGGTTATAACAAATATAATTCTGCGACCTACTACGCCGTTAAGAATTTCCAACGTAAGCACCACCTGAAGGTCACTGGGAACGTCAACGAAAAGACCTGGGTCAAATTGGGCTTCTCCAAGTCCAGCTGGACCAGCATTGATTCTTACACCGCTCCCCTTGGCGCACATGCCTGGAACGGCCGTAAGGAACACATCGAAGCCATGATCAAGCAAGCCTATAAGTACAAGGGCAACCCCTACTTAGTCGGTTCTTCATCCAAGCCAATTTACGGCACGGACTGCTCCGGTCTGGTCATGCAATCCCTGTACGCTGGTGGTATCAACACGAAACCAATCAGTTCCATCCATCACGCCTACCCTGGCAACGAATGGAATTCTCGCAACCTTTGGGCTAGCAAGAAGTTCCAACACGTTGCCTACAGTCACAAGAAGCGTGGCGACCTGGTCTTCTACTACGAACCTGGTACCCACGTCATCTGGCACGTGGCCATTTACTTAGGTAAGGGCAAGGTCATCGAAAGCTGGCCACCACGGATCATGGTCCAACCTATCAAGAACGGTCAACGCTCATACGTCGCCGGAATTGCTCGTGTCTTCCACTAAAAATTGAATTTAAGCACAACAGTTAAGCGACTAATCCGATTGGGGGTTAGTCGCTTTTGTTGTGGCGTTTCGTTGCTATTGGGGTGGGGCCATGGTAAGGTTCGAGTACAGTTAATTGCTGATACGTAAAAATATTTGACCTCTTTTTACGGAGTTAACCCTTAGAACGACTAATTTGAATTCTGAGGTGATTTCCGTGAAACCTGACCCACCAATTATCAAAATCATTCAGCGTATCGAACATGATTACGAACAAAAGCAACTTTCACTTTACCTCCACAAGAAATCCACTGATTTTTTGCGCTCACGTGGTCTGCGCGCCAGAACCGTTCTTAGACTTACCGTCCGCCAACTACCCGATAGCCACAGTTACCGGGGACCATCCCTGCATCACTGGCTGACAGAGTTTATCGTTTACGAATTTATCGAAAATATTTTAGACGGTGATATGTACGTTAAATTTGATCTATCACCCACAACAAGCCAACTAGAATCCATCCGCGTGAAAAGCCGTTGAATCACACTTGGAAGCAATACTGGCATTGGAGGCAAACGAGATGGCACCTAAAATCATTGGTCAAACAATCTATTCATTCCCTAACCAAGCCGTTACTTTCACAATTATTGAACTACAAGAAGTGGTCCTCATTAACGGCGAAAAAATTAAAAATACCCATCGCTACTGGGTCCCAACTGGTGACAACCTTGCTGACGCTGAAAATTACGTCGAGCCCCTCACCAATCCTGATGAGAACTTGGATGCGGACTACCAACTGTACCGGCAACAATTCAACCTATTAACGCCACAAGAAATTCGTCAGGCCCGAGAGGCACTTGGACTATCCCGCGCGACAACAGCGTTACTCCTAAACCTTTCTGAACCACAATTTAGTGCCATTGAAGATGACGACCTTTTACAAACACGTAAGCAAGACGCAAAGCTACGCCTACTGAAGAACCCTCAAGAATTACGGACAAGCGTCAATCGCTACCAGAAAACAATTGAGCGCCAAGCGACACGCTACCAGATAGATCTCAGCGACCTCAATCGCCTTCTATCGCCAAACGCATTGTCCTAATTAAAAACGTCATGGAAAGTAGGCACATAATATGAAAATCATTGATCACGTAACCGCCGCCGATGCTATGGGAAATAATCTAGCATACACGGTCATTGAACTCACGGAAACGGAGTTAATTGGGGGCGACCCTCTGGAAAATACGCACCGCTATTGGGTGCCTGCCGGGAGCGATATTCACGATTCAGAGACTTACCTAGAGCCACTAGATAATGTTGACACCAATTTCACTTCAGACTATCGGCTGTATCGTGAAACATACGGTTTTCTTTTTCCAGCAGAGATAAAAGCTGCCCGCGAACAATTAGGCCTAACCTTACGTGAAACCGCCTTGATTCTGGCTATGAGTTTTGCGACTCTCTCCAACATCGAAAATAGTCTTCTTCTACAATCTTTTGACCAGGAAATTAAGCTCCGTCTTCTGACCCAGCCAAATGACTTACGGCATCTCATCCGGCAACATCGGCCATTGATTCGTTCTCGAGCTCCTAAAAATGACGTCAACGCCGATAAGCTCTTTAGTAAGCTTAATTTAGCCATTGATTAGGCTCATCAGTCCCTGACACGTCATGCCGCATTGTCACAAATAGCCACACAAAAACGACGACTACAAAAACAAGTAGTCGTCGCTTTCAGTATCAGTTGGTAACACGCTGTTACCTTTATTTTAGTTAAAAATTGAAATATCACGCAACGCCTGACGCAGATTAAGCGCATCCTGAGGCAATGGCGCGGCGATGCTGAAACCAACTAAATCGGCTTGCGCACTGATATCTTGCATCAACCGCACGACCTGCCGCAGCGCCAATTCACCCGTATTCGCATCTGCTGGTTCCGTGTAAGATTGGGCTGGTAAAATCGACCGGAAGTCCGCGGGTGTCAGGACATCCAGGTCAAAATGAACGGCAATCTGAGTTAGATGTTCCGCCGCCATCCAATCCAGCACGGACTGGCTGTCACTGGCGATATCCTCCGCGGTAGCGTGCCGAATGCCTAGCGACGTGACTGCCTGGTCCATGGGACGCAACGGCTCGTTTAGTCCCGCATACATCAACTGACGGGGCAGGAGCGGCTGTTGCACGGTCAACGCTGGATCACCCTGACCCAGCAAGTTGCCCGCCACCATTTCGGATAAGTGCGATGACGTGCTGGGGTCGGCAATGTCCGGGTGTGTGCCCAACCACAACACGCCGAGATGCTCGCCGTACTTGCCGCTCAAGTAATCCACCGGTGCCGCGGAAATGACACTCCCACCACCGGCCGTAATCACGCGGTCGGGGTGCTTGGCAGCTAAAATCGCTTGTGTCTCCGCAATCTGCTGTAAGACAACTGGTTTGTTCTCCCCACCAGCCACGATTCCCTCAGCCAGCGGCACCTGAATCGTTTCTGCACCAGCTTCTGGTGGCAAGACCAACGACAACAGCTGCGCACTCAACTGATTATCGGCCGCACTAGCCCCCGGCCACTGTGGCAAAACCAACCGAATCGTTCGCTTCTTATCCATGAAAAACGCCCACCCTTCCATTTGTGAAATGACTAACTATCCTTAGTCTATTTCACTTCGGTCGGATTAGCAAATACCTCCACACAGTACGATTTACGCCCACAGTGTGGGCAAACTAACTTCCGGGCTCGTGGATTGTGTCCCGCCCAAAAGGCAGCCCAGAATCGCGGCTGAAAAGTCGTTTGGCATTGGGGACAAACGTACGCCACCGACCGCATGTACCACCGCATCAACACCGTTGCCACGACAACGGCTAGGGCCATTGCGCCGCCGAAAACCCACCAATTCCCCGATTGCCAAGAGTAAACCAGTCCGGCCACCTCAATGGCGTCCATCGTGAGACCACCTGCAAGTAACCTGACGCGCACCTGTTTCAAAGACTGATGATTATTCATTAACTGATCCATGTCCTGAATGGATTTGAGGGACACATTGGCCGTATCGGTTAGGCTCTTCTGCACGGCCATAACCGTCTTGAGCTGATTTGCCGCCTCGTCGCGGTCGTGTGTCAGCCGCTTGGTCTGTTCCGCCAGCAGTAAGGACAAGACTTCCTGAGCATTATCACTGGTCCGAATCTCCTGGATGGCGGCCAGCTTCAGGCCAAGGCTCTTTAGGAGCAAAATCAGCTTCAATTGTTCATAGTCATCTGCCGTATAAATGCGCCGGCCACCGTCAGAAATTTCTGTGGGTTTGAGCACGTTCTTCTGGTCATAATACTGTAGTGTTCGGACCGAAATGCCTGCTAACCGAGCCAATTCGCCCGTCGTGTATGTGATTGACATGGATCTCACCTCCTGAGTCTAGTTATAGCGGATGACGCCGCGTAACGAGCAAGTCTTTTGGCCAAATTATTTCAAATTAGGTTGGTTAATGGCGTTCCCGGCGGTGAATTCAAGGTGCCCTGCTGTGGGGAACGGCTCCAGCCTGAGAAACGGTCTTCCGCCTCGACTTGAAACCTCGCTGAGAATCACGATTTTTCAAGCGCGTCCCATGCTCTAAGTTGAAACAAGCCCACTCAACTAAGACTATCGACACAGCTGACCACCTTGATTCACCTCTGGTCACTTACACTTGCCCTAATTTTCCACTCAGCTTAAATGCTTGTAACTGGTGTGCCAACGTACGATTTCTTAACCCTTTTTAGACTCCTAGTTTCCTGTCCACAGGGCTCAAACACGTTTTCTCAATTATACAGAAATAACCCGGGACATATCAATTCTGCCTGATATGTCCCGGGTTATATTTTTAAGCTTTAGCTTCAGGGCCATTATTCCCCGGGTTATTTCCTAGTAGAAACGCCCTCATCGCCGTCATTCCGGCTTGTTTTAATAACTTAGGCGTCTGAGAAATTGCTTCGGTGACCGACATAGGTGACACCGTCGATGATAGGACCAGGTCCGCACCCGCTGCGTACACGGCTGCTAAATCTGCGCCCAGGCTCCCGGCAATCAAAATGACTGGTTTTCCCTGGGCCTTCGCCAACTTTGTAATGCCGATTGGCGCCTTGCCCATCAGGGATTGGCCATCGATTTGGCCTTCACCACTGATGACTAAATCCGCCGTAGCGAGCTTGTCCGATAACTGGGTCAACCGCAAGATTTCCTGAATTCCCGGTTGGAGTTGGCCGCCTAAGAAGGCTAATAAGCCAAACCCAATCCCACCGGCCGCACCGGCACCCGGTTGTTGGCTGAAATCCGTCCCCGTTTGCTGCGAGACTAGGGTGTTCAGGTGCTGTAGCCCGGTATCCAATTGCTGAACGACAGCCGGTGTTGCCCCTTTCTGCGGACCAAAGACGGCTGCCGCACCTTCAGAGCCCGTCAACGGATTCGTAACGTCCGTCAGGCCAATGATCTTGGTCTGGGCCAGCCGTGAATCCATCTGCTGGCAATCTAACCGGTCAATCTGCCCGACACCGGCGCCCTGGTGAACCACTTCAGCACCCTGGTCATCGTAAAAATGGGCCCCTAAGGCCTGAGCTAGCCCCACACCACCATCGGTCGTGGCACTGCCGCCGAGACCAACGTAGATGGTTCGTGCACCCGCGTCCAAGGCCGCCTTGATGACCTGACCAACACCATAGCTAGTCGTTTTCAGCGGATCAAGCTGGCCAGCCACCTGCGTGATTCCAGCACCCTCAGCGACCTCTAACACGGCGACGTGATCTACTAACAGTCCCCAGTGGGCCTGCAGTGGCTGTCCGGATGGCCCGGTCACATCAGCGGTCATGTGTTGGCCACCAACCGCCGTCAAAATACTAGCAACCGTGCCCTCGCCACCATCGGCAACAGGCACCTTAACCACTTCCGCCTGGCCATCGACGGCCTGAATTCCTTCGGCTAAATAATCAGCCACTTCCAATGACGTCGCGCTTCCCTTAAAGGAATCCGCGGCGATAATAATTTTAGTCATCATCGACACTCCTCAAATAGATACCCCCAGTATACCGCAGTGGGAGACTGTCGGTCTTGAACCCTGCGGCGAATCGAATCGTGTGTCAGACTGATTCGTTGGAATTCACCTGTTGGGAGGATCAGTGCCAAGTCTTCTTCGGTGGGCGTTGCGGCCACGTGACCCGACACAGCCGTATCCCGGATGACCGTCAGCCGCTCTGTGGTGTTTAACGTTAAATCGGCCCGTTGGGTTTGCCGATTTTCCAAGACCGCGGCGACAAATTCATCCCCCACAATCATCGCAGCATAATCGCGTGCGTTCAAGTCGGCCAGCATGTCAGCGACTGATGTATTGGCAGGAACTGGGTTCATCACCGCCCCGATTCCCCAGATAGCCTGCGTCAAAATGGGCGTCATCCCCGACTTAGGCAGACACACGTAAACCACATCGCCGTGGCCCACGTTCAGGCCGCGCAGTTGGTCATCGAGCTGATCAACGTCGGCCGCGAGTTCCGCGCCGGTATACCACCGGTTGTGAGAGTCATCCCTGAGTATTTTTTCGTTAGCATTTGCCTTTAATTGGGTGGTTAAGTTGAGCGTCAGTTTTGACATGAGCATCCGTTCCTTTCCAGAATAATTAAGCTGTCTTTAGTTATAGCATTTGTCCTGTCATAACGTCCTGATTCTTTCCTAAAAGTAACCTGTGAATTTCTTAGATAGCCCTTTGGCAACCGATTATCAAAAAAAATAGGTTGTGCGTTATTAGCGGTCAGTTATGGTAGGATTTATAAAATTCACAGGATGTTCACACAATTTTCAGAATTTATTAACATGCCTAGTTTATATCAGGCGTATATTGTAAGTGTTACATAGATAATTTGGGGGAGATTGGTCTTAGTGACCAGTCCCCCTTTTTTCGACAATTTTAGAAGGAGATGGCTCATTTGCAATTCAAACACCCCCGGATGGTAACGCTCGCCGTTGCTTCCCTGGCAATTCTGACGGTCGGCCTAGCCGGTTGTTCCACTACCAAGAACTCGACCTCATCAGCAGCGAGTTACAAGATCAAGAATAACAAGGCCGTGTTGACGACCGCCCAAATCAAGAAGAATTTGGACACGAAGATCATTACGACGCGTCAAGACAGTCAGAAGAGTTTGACCGCAACCTATAAAGCAGCAGCACAAAACAGCAAGTACACCCTGGACAGTCCCTACGTGAAGGTTAACCCGTACGAGACGTCCCCACTGTCCGCCCTGGTGACGTTTACCACCAGCGACGCCGAAAAGGTCAGCTACACGGTCGTGGGTAAGACGGACAAGACGTCCATCACCAACACCGTTAAGGGTGGCTACACCAAGACCCACCAGGTTCCCGTGGTTGGGTTGTACGCCGACTACAAT
Source organism: Levilactobacillus sp. FUA 3915 (assembly GCF_044053135.1). Lineage (NCBI taxonomy): Bacteria > Bacillati > Bacillota > Bacilli > Lactobacillales > Lactobacillaceae > Levilactobacillus > Levilactobacillus sp. FUA 3915. The sequence goes on from NZ_CP168704.1 coordinate 902,584, forward strand.
AACACCGTCAAGATTACCGCCACCAACAAGGATGGCAAAACAAAGACTAAAACCTTAAAGATGCAAACCAGTGCGTTGCCAAAATATATCAAGGACGCGACGTTGACCACGAAAAACGTTGACAAGTCCAAGATGGAAATTGGCAAGAACAAGCTGACCATCATGAACCGGACCACCAAGCAGCCATTTGCGATTGACGCTGACGCTGCCGTGCGGTGGTACAGCACCGACTATTCCCAACACACGATTGAACAGTGGACGGGTGGTCACATCATGATGCTGTCCAAGAAGGACGTCAACTCAGACGTTTACAACGATTTAATTGAAACCGACTACTTGGGCCGGGTCTACAAGGAATACAGTTTCGCCAACAACACCAGTAGTTCCGACAGTGCTAGTGTCAGCAAAGCTGCGGCCAAAGCCAACACCGAAACCACGGTCATTCACCATGACCTGGTTGAACTGCCAAATCACAACTTCCTGGCCACCGTTTCCGACGGGTCCAAGTACAAAGAAGACACCATGATCGAGGTTTCCCACAAGACTGGGAAAATCGTTAAGGTCATCGATATGAAGAAATTGATGCCTAAGGCGATGTATACCAAATTTGCTAAGGGTGCCGATGGCAAGGTCGACTGGCTGCACCAAAACGCCGTGGACTACGACAAGAATGACAAGTCCATCGTGATTTCTAGCCGGAACCAAGACCTGATCATGAAGATGGATTATAAGACCAGCCACATCAAATGGATTTACTCCGGCAAGAAGAAGTCCACGTGGCCCAAGGCTTACCAAAAGTACCTGTTGACGCCCAAGAAGGGCACCATCATCACCGGTGGTCAACACGGTATCTACCTGCTGAACAACGGCGGCAAGAACACGGCCAACAGTGAAGACTTCCTGCTGTACGACAACAACATTAGCGTTACCAACGGGAATAAGAAGACTTCCGGGAAATACTCGCAAGCCGTTCAATACCACGTGGACGCCAAGAACATGACCATCAAGTCAACCTGGTCATGGGGTAAATCCCTGGGCAAGGCCAACTTCACCTACGTGATTGGTTACGCCGAACGCCAAGCCAACGGCAACACGCTGATTGACTTCGGGTTCAAGAACAACGGGGCCGCAAGTAACGTGATCGAAGTGACCAAGGATGGCAAACAGGTCTTCAACGTGACGATGAAGAGTGCGGCGGCTAAGGCTTATGCTTACCGGGCCTACCGCGTCCCATTCTACAGTTCCAGCTACCAATTCGACGCTACCCGCTAATTGGTTGTAAGCACTTCGCCTGCGGCGGTCAGGTCCGCCGAGCTGTGGGGCAACCCACTAGAGCCAAAATGCGGTCTCTAGTGGCGGTTAGACGCCTCACCCAAACCGTGAGTCGTCCAACACGACCGGTGGTGTAAGGCCGGAAAATCACCGGTCTAACGCCACTATCACAGCACGACTCCCCTGACCGCCTCCGGCTACGTTCTGGCAACACTAGCTGAGGTCGAGCTTGTACTTCACTACTCATTTATTTTTGAACACTACGCAAAACACCCGTAAGGACGGCCAACACGGTCGCTCTTACGGGTGTTTTTTCATTTGGTTTTTGGTAACACGCTCTAAAATCAAGCAACAAAGTTATGTTAACTTGGCATGACCACGGGTTAAATTCGTGTCAGCCCTAGGACTGGTGAAAATGGGCCACGCTGGTGGATGTCAGTGACCAGAGGCGGGTCAAAATGCCCAGCTGTGTCGGTGGCCTTGGCTGAGGTTCTTGCTCAGCCTAGCCCACGGGACAACCTTTGCGACCGCTTCTCAGTCGCAAAGTTGAGGTGGAAGACCACCCCTCAGGCTGGAACCGGCCCTATAGCAGGGCGTTTTGAACCCGCCGGCGGGAACGAACGCCACCGCCCGATTCTCACCAGTCTAAGACTGTACGATCAATAACGTGATAAAACGCAAGTCAACGGGTTAAATCTGTGTCAGCCGCAGGGCTGGTGAAAATGGGCTCAGCCGTGGGATGAGGCTGTGACATAAGTCTCCAAAACGAAAACTGGTTGAGAAAAATCTTCGGATTTTCCTCAACCAGTTTTTTGGTATAATCAAAATAAAAAAGAGCATCGGTCGCACCCGACACTCCTCGAAACTATCCCCGAAAGGATGTTCAATATGCAAGATTATTATAACATGAACCAAACGACTTTGAGTATCGCTTTAGACTATTTGCCAGAAGAAAATCATCCGGCTCGTTACATTGATACGCTGGTTGAATCTCTAAAGTTAGACTACTCCTATCAGTTTGGTCGTCCTCGAGAATATGATTTAGCTGCCATGCTTAAACTAGTCCTACTTGCTTATACCTATGGAATTTTCAGTAGTCGTCAAATCGAGAAATTTGCCCGTGAAAATAAGCCCGCTGGTTGGCTAATCGCCGACCAGGTTCCTTCATATCGAACTATTTGTCGTTTTCGTATCTCGGATGAATTGGCTAATTTGACGCAGCAAAGTTTAAACAACTTAACGTCATTTTTAAAAGATGCCGGTGTAATTGACGATGTCACATTTATTGATGGGACTAAGATTTTAGCCGATGCCAATAAATATAGCTTTGTGTGGCGGAAGAACACCATCCGTTTTGACAAAATGAATCGGGACCAATTGGTCTCGATTTTGGGCGAACTCCACGAAGCAAAGCTCATCGGTGAAGTCCCAGCTGGTTCTGACCTTACAGTGAGCATGTTGGACGCTGTGATTGGAACAGTTGAGGATAAGTTGGTTACTTTAGATGAAAAAGTTCAGGCAACAAGAAAAATATCACCTAACCCAGCCAAGCAACAGCGACGGCTTCTTAAAACACAGCGCCGAAAATTAGACCAACGGCGGGACAAGATGATTGAACATCAGCAGCAACAAGCAACCTACGGTCAACGAAGCAGCTACTCAAAGACTGATCATGATGCCACTTTCATGAGGGTTAAGGAAGACCCCATGCAAAATGGCCAGCTGAAGCCAGCCTACAATCTTCAAATCGCAACGAGCAATCAATTTATTACCGGATTCGACCTGTTCCAAAACCCAACCGATACACGAACCTTTCCACTATTTTTAGCAAGTTTGGAATCGCAAAATGTGCTTGGTAAAGTCATTGTGGCCGATGCAGGTTATGGCTCAGAAAGTAACTACCGATATTGTGAAGACGAGCTCGATAAACACGTCGTATTAGTTCCTTACGGGACAATGCTCAAAGAAAATAGTCGGAAGTGGCAAAGTGATGATCGAAAGGTAATGAATTGGGATTACTACGAAAAAGATGACTATTTTATTGACCCGAAAGGTGTCAGATTCAACTTTAAAGCTTATCGAAAAAGCACTGACAAGTATGGCTTTACTCGTGGATTTAAAGAATACGAAGCCGAAAAATACAATGAGAATCATGAAGTGATTCCACTGGCTTTGACACCAAAGAAAAGGCTTCGCCGAATTAAAGTGAATGAGGCATGGGAATACTTTAAGGCAAAGGAACGCACCCAGCTTTCAAAGCCAGAAAACAATGCTATCTACGGACGTCGAAAGATTGATGTAGAGCCAATTTTTGGCAAGATGAAGGCTTATTTGCATTTCAATCGCTACTCGGTCCGTGGTCTAGCGAAGGTCAAAAAAGAAACTGGAATCCTCGTTCTAGCATTGAATATCCTCAAGTTAGTCTCCACCAGGAGAAGACGGCTTGAGAATCAAGAGCATGGAAATAAGGCACGAAACCAAAGTTCGGTTTCGTGCCTTATTTTTGTTCTACAGAGGCTAGTTATGTCACAGCCTCATGGTGACTTTGAGACGCGCCCTTGGCGGCTCAAAGCAAGTCCAGAGACCGCCTTTCAGGCTCGGGGCGTCCTCCCGCCGCGTTCCGGCCCAGTTTTCACCAGCCCGGAGGCGTAACCAACGACATTTTAGTCGTTGTCGACGATGACTTGGCCTAGCTCGCGGCTGGCCATCACGTATTCGTGGGCCGCGCGGATGTCCGCCAGCTTAAAGACCTTGGCAATTGGAATCGACAGGTGATTATCGTTGATCAGTTTGAACATTTCCGTTACCATCGTGGGGTCCACTTCAGTCGAGTCAAAGACCGTTAAGAACTTGCCAGCCAGCATGAACGGATTGAAGTTTTCCAAGATCCATTCACCAGATAACAGGCCGATGACCGTGACCACGCCGCCCTGGTTCAAATGGCTGATGGAGTTCGTCAACGTGACCGTCCCGACCATGTCGATAATGCCGTCAAATTGTTGGTCAGAATCCAGCTGGTTATTGGTGTCGAGAACAGCAAAGTCTGCGCCATTCTCCTTCAAAGCGGCCAACATTTCTGGTCGTCTGCTGGTGGCGGTAACCGTCAATCCCATGGTCTTCGCGAGTTGAACGGCTGCCAAGCCAACGGCGGTCGTACCCCCACGAACCAATAACGTTTGACCGGCGTGAAGGGATAACGTCTTCAATGCCCCGAAGGCCGTATAGAAGTTTTCCGGATACTCGGCTAAGGTAACCCAGTCCCCGTCAAAATCAACTGGGAACAGGTGGGCATCGTCGACCAGCGCGTATTCTTGGTAGCTGCCATCGACTTCGCGGCCCAGGCCACCCATCATGGTCACAACCTTCTGACCGACCTTAAACGCGCTATTTTTAGCCGGAACAGCAATCTCACCGACGGCTTCTACCCCAATCACTCGTGGAAACTTAACCGATGGTGAGCCGCCAGCCCGGGTCAGTGCTTCGTAGCGGTGAACGCCAAACGCATGGATCCGCATGACGGAGTGGCCCGCCGTCACTTCTGGAATTGGCCGTTCAACCAAATTCATGGCGGTCACATCGCCGGGTTTATCAATAACAATTGCACGCATAATTAAAATCTCCATTTCTTTTTTGATTTGCTTAATCAATAATCTTAGTATAGAGTGTGACGTAACGTTACAGTCAAGAAATTAATTGGGGTGAATTCATGTTAACCATTCAAAAATTTGCAGAACTAGCCGGCACAACGCGGCGAACGCTCATTTTCTACGACCAAAAGGACCTGTTTCACCCAAAAAAGGTCGCGGAAAATGGCTACCGGTACTATGATTACGACCAGTTGTACACGGTCACGTTCATTTTAGAATTACGTCAGCTCGGCCTCTCCATTTCAGAAATCAAGTCCCTGAACGCCAGCCACTCGTCGAATTCACTAAATACGAACCTGAAGTCCGTGCTGGACAAAATCAACCAACAGATCGATAACCTGACGTTGCTTAAGGAAACCCTGACAACGCGCTTTGATCAACCGGCACCCGCGGAAACGCTCCCGCAAAACCGGCCATTCACGGCCACTGAGACGGCCACTTTATTCTGCCGATCCCGCCAATCCGTCGCCTGCACGGAAAAGGAAATCGCCGAAATTTACGCTGATTTTTATCAACAATTGGGTAAGCTCAAGCTGGTTAATCGCCAGGACTCAGGCTTTTTGACGCAGTTACCCGGCAGCGATGCCAACGGCTACCCGACCGCCTCATTTTGTATTTTGAAGGCTGTGGCCGCCCGTACCAACACCCAGGACCTGCCGCTCCTCAAGAAACCAGCAGGCCAGTATGTCAGCATCGACACCACGAATGATACCAAGCACATCTGCCTGGCATTGACCATCTTGGCCGCCTACATCCAAAAGAATCAGCTGAAAATCGACGACCAGCTGTGGCAAATGAACCTGGACGAATCCTTCACCAGTAAGGGCTCCTCCAACCTGGTGCGGCTACAGTATCAACTGCTTTAGCCGGCCATTTCTCCTTTAGACGAACAAAAACTGTGAGTAGCCAGTCAGACGACTTGGACTACTCACAGTTTTTTTAGTCTAATAATTTCAAGATTACGCTAGTGTTTCCACTTACGACGATGGTTTTGCTGATACTGCCAAAAGATCAGGCCAGCCAATAATAAGATGGGGACTAAGACCGTGTACCCCGCCAGTAGCTTGCTAAAAGCCGCTACCAGCACAGCACCCAGGGCAAAGCTTCCCATTACTGCCAAGCCATTCTTGGCACGTTGCCGTGCATCGCGGTCGCGAAAATGACCAACCGCCAGTAACGTTGTCGCCATGTCCCGTGGGTTTCTGTTGGGCAGGAGCTCCCGGAATCCCTCGAGTTCCACTGCAGCAGCCAACGACAGCAAGGCCGTCGCCACCCAGTTAGGCACCACGTCGGTCGTTGCTAGAACTACGATCAGCACACCAAACTCCAGCCACAGAGCCACATTTTGACTGTCCCACCGCCGCTTGGCCAACAGGCGCTGTAAGCCTTGAACCAGGCCAATCCCGATACCAAAGGCCAGTAACGCTGTTAAATAACGGCCCATCTCAGCTAGTTGGAGGTGGCCAAAGTTCAGCCCCAACAGTAATAAATTCCCCGTTTGAAAGCCCGCAAAGACCGCCCCATGTTCCAGGTAGGTATAGGCGTCTAACGCGCCGACAACGGCCGTCAAGCCGCTCCCCCATAACAGCTCCTCATGAGCTGGAAAACCAGTCTGTCTCAAAGTTGTCACCTCTCCGAAAAATTTCGTCTTTTCAGTATAGGTGAAATTGTTTAAGATTTTCCAAGGACAGCCAAAAGTCCCACCGACCGTGAGTGTCTAGGTCAAGTGGGACAAGGGATTTCTCGGCTAGTTAAATGTTTCTAAAGACGTGGTGATCAACCGGATAAAGGCCTCGCGGTCGACATGTAGCAGAACGTCGGTATTCTTTGGCTTACCCGTCAATTCATAGTAGTCACAAACCGTTTCGCCACGAACCAATTCGCCCTGCGTTTCCACATCCACGTTCATCAATTCGCTCTCAAACATGTCGGGATGCAGCAACCACGCAATCGTGCACGGATCATGGAGTGGCGCGCCCTTGAACCCCCATTTAGGATTCTCGTGGTACAGCTCAAAGAAGTTCAGGAGCCCGTAAAAGGCGTGCGCTACGGGATTGTCGATTTGGCCAACGGCTTCGATTTCTGGTTTGAGAATCTGAGCCTGATGGGTCACATTCAGCGGCGCCATCGTCAGTGGAATCCCGGCATTCAAGACAATTTTGGCCGCCTCAGGATCCACGTAAATGTTGAATTCGACCGATGGCGTCCAGTTGCCCAGGCCCATCGCGCCGCCCATGAAGACGATGCGATTGATTTTATTCTTCAGCTCGGGATAGACGCGCAGGAACAGCGCCATATTGGTCATCGGCCCCGTTACTACCATTGTGACGGGCGTGGCGCTTGCCCGCAAGGTTTGGGCCATCAGTTCAATCGCCGTCATGTCCTGCACAGCAAAATCGGGGTCTGGCAGGTCAGCACCGTCCAGCCCACTCTTACCGTGGACATTACCAGCCGTTTCTAGCGGTTTTAACAGCGGCGTACGATTCCCACCAGCTACCGGGATCTCTTGGTGGTGCATCAGTGTTAGCAGCCGCATCGCGTTGTTTAGTGTCTTCTCCGGCGTCTGGTTGCCGGCGGACGTGGTCACGGCCAACAGGTCGATCTCTGGGTTGGCAATCGCCAGCATCATGGCCAGCGCATCGTCGTGACCGGGGTCACAATCTAAAATAATTTTCGTCATTTGGAAAACTCCCATCCTCATCGTTACCCTCATTCTAAACGAAAATGGTAGCGCTTTCTACCGACGACAAAAAAATCCTCGCCATTGCCTACGCAATCGACGAGAATCCACATACTTCTAATTGGGCTAGCTGGGTTCGAACCAGCGCATGACAGGATCAAAACCTGTTGCCTTACCACTTGGCTATAGCCCAAGAATTAAGTCATCACTGACCCAACAGAAATAAATTTTATCATTAAGTAGGGGGGTAGCGCAACCCCTTTTTTGAATTTTTTGTCGGATGAATAGTTGCGTCCTTACCAGTAAACCGCTAACATTACCGTAGACACTATGTTTGGTTGGCTTAATTGGTTGTAAAAAAGGTGCCTTTATCAAAAAATTAGCCCCTACTAATAATTGTGCTTGTGTATAATTCTACAATTGTTAGCTACTGAAAGTCCTATAACTGCCACCAGACGATTTTATTCTTAATATTAATAATCGATTATTAATTACAAGAGGTGAACACATTTGACAGGAAAAGTCACCATTAAGGATGTGGCCAAAGCGGCCGGCGTTTCCGAAGCCACCGTTTCTCGGGCCCTGAGCCACAATCCCCGCGTCAAGCGGGATACGCGTCAAAAGGTTCAGAATATCGCCAGCAATTTAGGCTACCATCCCAACGGCCTGGCCCGCAGCATTCGAGTCCAGCAAACACATACACTAGGCGTCATCATCCCCGATATCTTAAACGCCTTCTTCACCCACCTGAGCCGGGCAATTGAAGACGCGGCTTCCCGGTCTGGTTATGACGTAGTGCTGGTCAACACCGACGAGAGCCTCGCCAAGGAGGCCAGCGCCCTGAACCTCCTCCTGGAGAAGCAGGTCGACGGGATTATCATTACCAGCGCCGGTGGGCCCACCGACTACGCCGCCATTCTTGGCAGTACCCCCGCCGTATTTGTCGACCGCATGCCGCCTAACGTCCAGGATACCCCGTACGACCGGGTGTTGGTCGATAACGTGCAGGGCACCCAAGCCATCGTGACCCGGCTGATTCAGCAAGGCGCCCAACGCGTGGGCATTATTAATAGTGCAGTCTCCTTCACCGCTAGTGAACGGTTGACCGGTTATCAAAAGGCCTTAACCGCGGCTGGGCAAGAACCCGACGCCGCCATTGAGGCCACCGCCCGCGAAGATAATAGTAATGTACAACAGATGACCCGCCAATTATTAATTAATCAAAAATGTGACGGCTTATTTGTTGGCGACAACACCATCATGGAAGAGGTGCTTCGCAAGCTCCCAGACCTGAATCTGCCCCATCTCCAATTGGGGGGCTTCGATGACCAGGACTGGTTCGACTTTCTCCCGCAGCCCATCGTCACGGCCAAGCAGCCTATCGCCGAACTGGGACAGACCGCTATTGACCGGCTCCTGGCCAAGATTGAAGACCCTGACCTCTTACCCAAAGAGATTCGACTGTCCGCAACCACCATTTCACGCTAGGCGGATCCCCAGAAACTGGCTGGCAAAGTAGGCGGCCTGGGTCTCGTTGAGCCGACAGCCATGCAGGTCAAATTCGGTTGCCCGCAGCGTGTCGAACTGGCAGGTGCTCAGGTCAATTTTGTTGAGGCTGGTGTCCGAAAGGTCCGCTTCGTTCAGGTCACAGTCCACAATCTGGACCTTTTTCAGGGTGCTATCCAGGCAATTCAGCTCGGTCATTTTGCTGTGCTGGCAGACGACATCTGTTAATTTTGTGTCGTTAAAATTTGTCAAAGAGAGGTCACAGTCAGTGAAGGTGACCTCTTTTAGTATGCTCCGGTCAAGGGTCGTGCCCACCAGCTTGCAGTTTTGAAACGCGGTTCGAAAGAAGCTAGCACCCGCCAAATCACAGTTTACCAGTGTACAATTTTTCAGAATCACGTCGGTCAGTTCCAGGCGACTGATGGTATCCGCCATTAGCGTCATCCCGGTCAGTGTGGCCTGATCGAACATCACCCGGTCGAGGCTTTGGTCGGTAATGGTTTCCTGTTGTAATTTCACCTGGGCGAGTAGATTATCCTCCGCGCGAGTCACGGCCATGAAGCTCTGTGGTTCGAGGGTCCCCGGAATTTTGGGATCATTCATGTTGGTCAGCTCCTAGTTGATTTTTCTCTAGTATACCGAATTTCAAGGCTTCCAAAATAGTTTCCACGAAAAAAGCGGATCACCCTGACTGGGGTCATCCGCTTTTGCTGATTATTCGTGAACCTTAGCGGCCCTTTGCTGACGCGCCGGGCCGGGATTCGCAAGTTTGATGAGGTGCTCTGAGTTGGTCCACGAATAGTTTCAGCGAGCATTGCTAAGCTGTTTGATGCACTCTGCCAGGAGGTCAATTGTCCCTGAATAAATTCAGAGGCTTGTCGCTCACGTGTCTGACGACACAGTAGTCCAACATGCCTTTTGAGGCACTCCTACTCGTAGTGGCAACATCGTCGGGTAATTGACAGCTACCCGTTTAACTATCAGGATCTACCCAATAGCTGTTAGTTTTTTGATTTTTGGTCGCTGGACACCATTCAACCACTCTTGACCCAGCATTTCGATATTCATTGCCCCTAATCGGTCATCATTACAACGATATTGGCATTGTTTACACCAATACTCGTGAGTATCGTGATGCCGGTTGGTTTTCTCAACCAGTCCACACTTGGGACAGCGTTGTGAGGTGAATGCTGGACTCACTTTCAGAACAGTACTTTGAATAGCCTGAGCCTTGTATGTTAAAAAAGACTCCAGCTGGAAAAAAGACCAGGAACGATGGCTGTTACGCAAAGACTTAGGTAAATCATCTACATTGAATGTTACATTGCTTAAGTCTTCCAAGACAAAAAGTGTATGCGAACCATATAAGGTAACGAGTGTCTTGGCTATCCGGTGATTCACATCGGACATCCAGCGGTTCTCTCGTTGAGCTAGGGTCCGTCTGAAAACTACTTAAGTAAGATGCAAATTGAGGCAATGTAAACCGTAGCCAGATAAACATGAGCGAGCTTATCATAACGCGTTGCAATCCTACGAAAGTTCTTCAACTGATTGAAGAAGTTCTCAATCAAATGGCGCTCACAATAAACGTGGTAATCACAGGTCCACTTGTCTTTGGTATTTTCCTTTGGCGGAATGGTATAGACGGCTGCTTTATCTTTAATATACTGGCGAAGTTTCGCGGTGCCATAGGCTTTATCCGCGATAATATTTGATTGAGAAATATCGAAGCCTTCCAGCAACTCACTGGCAACTTGGCTATCATGTACTTGACCACCTGTTAGGCGAAAACCCAAGGGATTCCCTAATCCGTCAACGAGTGCGTGAATCTTGGTCGTTCGGCCACCTCGACTTAGTCCAATAGCTTGATTTTCGACCATACATTCGGCGTTTTTTTTGCCCCAGTGGCCTTTTGATGCGCTCGAACGATCGTTGAATCTAAGCTCAAGTTTTCCATGTCGGGATTGTCAATCAATTCGAGAAAAACCTGTTCGAACAAGCCTGAACTTACCCAGGCTCGGAAGCGACTATACACCGTTTTCCAAGAGCCATAGCGTTCAGGTAGATCACGCCAAGGAGCCCCGCTGCGCATGAGCCAGAGGATAGCGTTGAGGGCGGTACGGTTGTCTAGGCTTGATGGACGGCCAGTCCGGTATGGCGGGAAGTATCCTTTGATTCGGTCCCACTGAGCATCTTCCAGTTCGTATCGTTTAGGTGTTGTCATCGGAATGCCTCGATTCGTTTTTCCTCAGATTATACCTGAATTTTTAGTTTTCAGACAGTCCCTAGTTGTTTCAACTTTTTCTTGGCAGACTTGGTACCTTTACTCTGCAGTTGTCGACGGATTTCTAAGAACTTCTTTCGCTTACGTAAGACTTTCTGGCCGTCAAAGAACAGTGTCTTACCCAGGTGATCATAGATTGTTGCCAGGAAGCGTAAACCACGGTCAATGCCGACAATCTTCGGACAGCCCTGTTTGTCAAAGTCATCAACTTCTTTGGTGATGCCAATGTGAAGGAACCACTCACCACGACTATGGACTAATCTTGCGGTACCAAATTTCCAATCTCCGTGAAAATAGTCTTCGAAGCCTTTGTCGGTAAAGCATAACTTCGTCCGTTTATCCAGGGTGGTGATTGAAATCTGTTTCATCTCACCCATAAAGGAATAATTTCTTTGGCGAACTAAATCTGCCTGTGGTCGACGAAAATGGATGGGTTTCACCAACCAGTTCAAGTCTCTGGGAACTTGAACCCACTTTTTGTCCTCATTCTTGTACCGGTAAGGATGTTGCTTCATTTGTTCCTGAACCGTTTTGTAACGCGCTGCGACCGTCCGAAAAACAGACTGGACCATCTGACTATTCAACTGTGATTCCTGTCTGAGAACTTGGTACAGCTGATGATTGATTTTTAACCAACTTAACGGGAACCCGTGGTCAAAGATCCATTGACTGACAATATTAGCTAATCGCTGGTACTCTCGGCTCATTGCTAAGAATCCCGCCGACTGTTTGCTGTCTGGATAGAGTCGTAATTTAATCGTTCGGCCTAGTTTAACCAATAGCTACCTCCCCTGAAGATTGGTCTAAGTATAGCATGTTTGGTTACTTGGTAGGGGAACATATGTTTTATAAAGTGTTAAGTTTTAGCATTAATCCCGCGATTATAATCGCAGGTTTCCTGCTAGTTTTTAATGAAGCTCTGTGGGTCGAGGGTCGCTGGAATTTTGGGGTCGTTCATGTTGGTCAGCTCCTAGTTGATTTTTCTCTAGTATACCGAATTTCAGTGGTTCCAAAATAGTTTCCACGAAAAAAGCGGATCACCCTGACTGGGGTCATCCGCTTTTGCTGATTATTCGTGAACCTTAGCGGCCCTTTGCTAACGCGCCGGGCCGGGATTCGCAAGTTTGATGAGGTGCTCTGAGTTGGTCCACGAACGCTTTCAGCGAGCATTGTTACCTGTTTGATGCACCGCCAGGAGATGATCTGGTGCTAGGGACTTGCTCTGGTCCGTTCCATCTGAGACCTGGCAGGCGAAGCCGTCTCACCGGAACAGGTGGCATGCTGGGAGCCAAAGGCGGTCTCCTAGCTTTTTCTCCTGCCTGCGACGGCTAAACCGATTTCGATTACCAACGCCAACAATCTTCAGTACGCCACACCCACTTACTAGTGATCTGTGATTTCAGATAGCGGTACTTCCCCCGACCTGAAATGTTTTGGACTGGCTGGTAGTCGTTGCGTACTGGGGATTGAGTTAATTGGTTAGTTTGACTAATTCTGTATTAATTTATTTCTTAGAGTTGCTTGTTTTGAAAGAGACTTGGTGGGCGTCGGTTCTTTGGACCAGCTCTGCACTTGTCTGTTTCGGAAACTGGCGGCCTCTGAAACGTGCTACATAAGGCAGGTCCCTGCGCTTAGAAAGCTAAAGACCTCCTGCCCGGCGCTGCCGAACAGAAGCCCTTTAGCTCCCTAATGCTCAGGACCTAATCGCCTTATTCCGCACTCTACTTCAAAATCTCACAAAACTCAATCGTCTCATGGTTAGGTCCCAAAATGTTGAAGAACCGAATCCCCTTATCCCAGAAAGATGGGATGGATTGGACTTCGTCATTGACCATGTCTAAGCCCTGTTCCTTGGCGGCGGCAAAAGCCTTGTCGACGTCGGTGGTGTTCAGGGAAATATGGTTGATGGCGCCAGCTTCTGGGTTGGTTGGGTCGCCTTCCCACGTTTCAATCGTTAGGTTGCCGAACCGCATGAAGGCACACCGGTTTTCCCCATTTGGAAATAACCCGGCCCGTTCGAAGCCTAATGATTCGTAGAAAGCCATCGTCTTGTCTAAATCTGCCGTGGGAATCCCCACGTGTTGAATTCCAGTAATAAAATCTTGAACTGCCATTTTTAATTAGCTCCTATTCAATCTTTTGTCCGACGTCAACGGCCTGGTGCTTCAGCTTAGGGAAGACCACTTTATCAGCGATCCCGGTAATCCCACCCTGTGCCAAGAAGGCAAAGATGGTTCCCAGACCAAAGTTGGTAAACTGCCGCGTGATGATCAATGCCACGATGGCCATAATGGTCGGTGGAATGTAGGAAGCCCACATCGCCTTTGCGGCATTCCCCTTGAAATAGCGGAACCGCAAAATCTGCATCAAATCATCGGCGGGATGCAATACTAAGTTGACCCGTTGGTAAATGGAAATCGCAACGGCAATGAACGCCACCCCTAAGAAGTTCAGGGCGATGTACAACACAATCATCCCCGTGCTCCGGGCATCAGGAAGCCCCGCGAACAGCGCTGGATATTTGCCGTCAAAGAAGTCCTCAAACACTTGAATCAACGCTGAGAACGGCACCATGAAGATCATATTCCCGGCAATCCGTTTCCAATCCCAATGATGAATCAGGATGGCATTCAATACGGCCGTTAAGAAGCCCATGATGAGAAATGCCCAGAACAGATTCCAGTGAAAAGCCGTTCCCAAGTTGGCTTCGGCTGCGGACCAATAGGCCGCCCCCAAGAAGGACGGGTGAATCTTGGCGCTCGTGACCAACGTTAACACGTTACCAGCCGAGTTGATGACCAGCGACAGTGCAAAGAAGGCAATGGCCTTGGACATGGAAATCGTCCGCTGGCTACTTACCGTCACGTCGGCACCCGTATTCAAATCGCTTGCTTCTTCTACTTTCACAATAATCCCTTACCTTTACTAGTCACTAACTTTAACGACAGCCTTGCTGACACCAGCAACCTTACCGTTCAAGACGTCTTCAACTTGTTCCAAGCTAACTTCGTGGCTGATCAATGATTCAACGTCCAATTGGCCGCTGGATAACAGTGCGATCCCGTCTTCGAAAGCGTATGGGTTGATGAAGGCCCCTTGGATCTTCAGTTGCTTTTGGTAAACTTCGTAAGTGTTCATCGAGAAGGTTTGGTTAGGCTTACCCACACCAAACATCAGGACTTGCGCACCCTTTTTAGTTGCTTCAACAGCTTGTTCTTGCGTTTGTGGTAACCCAACGGCTTCGATAACCACGTCGTAGTCAGCGGGAATGCTGTCACGCGTCGTGTTGAAGGTGTTGGTCACACCAAATTTTTCCTTGTTGAAGGCTAACTTTTCGTCAACGATCCCAGCAAAGTCGACTTGGTGAACGCCGTAAGCTTGTAATAATTGCACGAATAATTGCCCCATGAAACCATCGCCGATAACCAATGCCTTTTGGTATGGCTTAACGTCTAATAAAGTCATCCCGTGAACGGCACATGAAATGGGTTCAGTCGTGGCAGCGGCCTTTAAGGACACGTTGTCAGGAATTGGGTAAACGACGGATGAAGGTGCCGTGAAGGATTCTTCCAAACCACCATCGCGGGTAACCCCAACGGCGGACAGGTTGTCACACAGTTCTGGACGGTCAGTCCGGCAGTATTCACATTGGCCACAGTAGATGTTAGGGTCAACAGTGACACGGTCGCCAACCTTAACGTTGGTGACGTCACTACCGATAGCGGCAACGATCCCGGAGTTTTCGTGACCTAACACGATTGGGGGAACGGCGTCGGCTGAACCTGGAAGGCCAGCGTACAGGGCGCGGTCGGTCCCACAGATACCTGCGTAGGCAGTGTTAACTAAGACTTCGTTGGGCTTAACTTCTGGCTTTGGTAAATCTTGGATTTCCATCTTTTTGGTTCCAGTTAAAACTAAGGCTTTCATAAATAATTTCTCCCTCTCTTATGTGTTACTTGTTGTACTCGTTGAGTGCTAACGCAAAATCGCCGAGCGTGGCTGAACCATTGTTTTTGACGACGGGCATCACGATGTAATCCGTGAGCTTGCCGACCTCAACGTAGTCATTCAATAACTTAGCAAATTCGTTGCGAACCTTATCCAGGAAGGCTTCACTGACAACCCCGCCACCAAAGACGATTTTGTCAGGCCGCATCATCAACGTGACCTGCAAGGCTGCTTGCGCAACGTAGTAAGCCATGATGTCCCAAACGTGGTCAGTCAACGGCACGTCCTTACCGGGTTTCCCCAGCCGCGCGTCGAACGTTGGCCCACTGACCAAGCCTTCCAAGCAATCGCCATGGAATGGGCAGATGCCGGCGAAATTCAAATCGTCGGGGTGGCGCTTCAGCCGAACGTGACCCATTTCTGGGTGGCCTAAGCTACCGACAAAGTTGCCATTGATGATGGCACCGGCGCCCACACCAGTCCCAATCGTGAAGTAAACCAACGAGTTCACGTTCTCATTGAAGAGTGTGGACATCACGTATTCGCCGTAAGCGGAACCGTTAACGTCGGTCGTCCAGTACATGGGTACATCCAAGTCCTGCTTGAGTCGACCGATGAAATCGGTGTCGGCCCAGCCGGGCTTTGGTGTGTTGGTGATATAACCATACTTAGGTGAGTTGTGACGCAGTTCAATCGGGCCAAATGATGAAATGGCAATGGCCTTCAAATCAGGAAACTGCTTAAAGTAAGCGATGGTTTTGCTTAAGGTTTCTTCCGGGGTGGTGGTTGGGATCCGCACCTTGTCTTTCGTCTGGTAATCCTCGTTACCGATTGCACAAACAAACTTGGTTCCCCCTGCTTCAATACTTCCGAGTTGCATATTTGCTACCTCCATATTATCGCCGGGGGCCGTGACCCGCGGCACCGTATTAACTAAGTTATGATGACTGATACAGTCATTTTTAAATCGTTTTCAGTATAGCAACCACATCGGTCAATTTTAAGGCTTTTTCACAACTAAAATTTTCAGAAAATCCGAGGAAATCACGGTCTGACGGAAATACAATCGATTTCATTTTTCGTGAAATTCGTCACTTATGCACAAAATATCGGCGAATTGATCATTTTCTGGAGGCGCTTACATTTTATTTCATGCTAAAAAGAGTGAGACAGAAGGCGGTTAGCCGGCGAGCATTAAGGCTGATACCTAAATAATCCTGGGCTTGGATTGTTTGGGTATCAGTTTTAAGTGGAACCGGCTGTCTTCTGTCCCACGTTTCGGCCATATAAAGTTAGCTAGCAAAAAGGACCTGGGGAGCCAGGTCCTTTCGATAAAACTAAGTTAAACTGCATCCCTTTTCTTCTATAAAGGTTGCCAGGAATTCTCGAACAATGATTTGCTTAAGTACGTTGGACTAGTTCTTCGCGAGCATATCCTGGTCCTGGCGGCCTCCGAAACGTGCCACTACCGGGCAACTGGTTCCGCTTAACAACCCTAAGCAAATAACCCAAGACCGGAGTTATTCCCTTAGCGCCGTTAATGCTCGCCAGCTAACCGCCCTTCGTAGCACTCTTACTCCGCACTCTTTCTTTCCTGGTAAGCGCGACTATAAGCATCCACCTCGCGCATCGCTTGGGCGACGTCGTCTGGCGTGACTTCAAACGGCATGCGGCTCATGGTGTCTGCTGGGGCCGTTGCTTGTTCACCGACCTTGAGCAAATCTTCATCGGTAGCGTCTGGAATCTTTAGGTCTGCTAAGGTCGTTGGTAGACCCAAGGACAGATCAAAGTCCAGGTAACGGTCGAATTCTTCTTCGCTCCGGCCTTCCAAGAAGAGCTGGGTCAAGGTGCCGTACGCAACCTTTTCCCCGTGGGTCAGGTCGTGGATCGGGCCGTCTAAGGCGGTCAACCCATCATGAATGGCGTGCGCAGCGGACAACCCACCACTTTCAAAACCGACCCCACTCATCAAGGTGTTGGCTTCCACGATTTTGTTCAGAGCGCTGGTGACGGCGTGTTGCTTCACAGCAGCTAATGCTAAGCGGCCGTACTTGAACAACGTGTCTTCACATTTTTGGGCAATCGCATTGCCGACCAAGGTCTGCTTAGCGCCCAACATGGTGTCGTTGTCACCCTTGGCAACCGCTTGGGCTTCAACGTTAGTCGCTAACGCATCGGCGATCCCAGAAGCTAACAAGCGCGCTGGTGCCCCGGCAACCAAACGCGTATCGATCAAGACCAGGTCAGGGTTCTTGTCGTAGAAGCGGTAAGCCTTGAAGGACCCATCTTCGTTGTAAATAACGGATAACCGTGAGCAAGGTGCATCGGTTGAGGCCAGTGAAGGCAAGATAGCCACTGGCACTTTGAGGTTGTCGGCGATAGCCTTGGCTGAATCCAAGGTCTTCCCGCCACCTAAACCGATGATGACATCGGCGCCAAATTCAGCCGCGATTCCGGTAATCCGGTCAATTTCTTCTGGTGAAGCTTCACCATGGAAAACAACCTTATGAACATCAAACTTGTTATCACTTAAGTAGTCTTTGAACTGGTCACCCACAATTTTGTAAACTGCGGTATCGGCCATCAGGATTGGCTTGCGGCCTAATTTTTCTAAGTACTGAACACTGTCGAACAAAACATCCTTGCCTTGTACATATGAAGCGGGACTCCCAAACATTTGTGTCATCAAAAATCGCTCCTAACTGTATTCATTCTAGCGCCAAGTCACTGTCCTCAATAAAAAACGGAATCGTGACCAACTATGTGTGATTACCTTCACAACACCTACAGTATACAAATGGAAACGCTTTATTGCAATAGTTTCTTACGAAATAGTTTTATATTTCGTAAGAAACATTTGATTTATCTTTAATCTGTCACAGTCTCTAAGTAGTTGACCCCCGTCAGCCATCCGTGCTAAACTAGCGCTATCGAATCAGCTTGGTGCTCGCAACAATCTGCTGGTGGTAAAAACCAAAGATGCAACGTTGCTTGCGGGTTAAACTCGTGTCAGCTGCAGGGTCGGCAAAAATGAGCTTAGCCGTGGGAGTTGCTTTAGCGGTTTGCCGCTTAGGCAACTGATATCTTTGAGACTCGCCCCCTAGAGGCTCAAAGTAAGCCTGGAGACCGCTCTTTGGCTCCAGGCGTGCGCCCACAGCGTCACGGCTCATTTTTGCCGACCCGGAGGCGCAGACAACGATCCGTTTAACCACGCCAAGCAAAACTGAATACTTTTGTTCTCTAGGGTTCCGCCAATCCGTTGGGTCTGGTCCGAGAGAGAACCTGTGGTAACTACCACAGACACGGAAGGGAAAAAGCCTGGGAGATCTTGTCATAAACTGACAAGGTTTCGCAGGCTTTTTCTGTAGAAGGAGGACTTATCTATGTGGAAACATTGGTTAATCGTCGTTTTGGGCGCAATTTTTGAAGTTAGTTGGGTCGTTGGATTCAAACACGCCACGACCCCCTGGGAATGGCTAGTAACCGGCATCGCCGTCTATCTGAGTTTTTATTTCTTGATTCGGGCCAGCCGGCACATCCCCGCCGGCACCGCCTACGCGGTCTTTGTCGGTCTGGGCACGCTGGGAACGACCAGCGTCGGCATCTTGGCGTTTGGTGAACCCGTCAGTCTGGCCAAGGTTGGCCTGATTATTCTCTTGTTAATTGGTATCGGTGGCTTACAAGTCACCACGAAAGGAGCGAAATAATTATGGCTTGGCTCTATCTAATCTTCGCGGGACTCAGCGAAATGCTGGGCGTCACCTTCATGAACTGGGCCTTACACGCTAAAAAATGGGGGCTGTGGGCACTCATGATTTTAGCGTTCACCCTCAGCTTTGGTGGCCTCGAATTGGCCCTCAAAACCCTCCCAATGGGTACCGCCTATGCCGTGTGGACCGGAATCGGTGCGGCTGGTGGTGTGATCACCGGGATGCTATTCTTCCACGAATCCAAGGACTGGCGCAAGCTTCTCTGGGTAACGGTCATTCTGGCCGCCACCATGGGCTTGAAATTAATCAGTTAAGGGCAACACCAGATTGTACCAGGTCTCTCCGGCGTGGGCTGAGGCCGACACGCCTTCATTCACATAACCATTGCGTTCATAGAAGGGCACCAAGCGTTCCAGACAAGTCAGCGTAATGGCCTGTCGGTGCTGTTGGCGGGCCACTTGGGCTAAGGCGGTCAATAATTGACTGCCGAGGCCCTCTTTTTGATGGGCTGGACTGACGGCTAGACTCAGGACCGTCTGGTAGGCATCAGTGGTATTGTTGGGCGTTGATTTGCCAAAGAGTTCATCGGTCAAATAGCGCTGATCAAAGGCCGGACCAACCACGTAGCCAAGGACCTCTGGGCCCTCTCTGGCAACCAAGAAGGTGTCAGCAATCAACCGAATCCGTTCGGCCATACTGGCTTCGGTGGCCGCCTCAGCCGGTGAGAAACCAGCATTTTCAATGGGCATGATTTGCGATAGGTCTTGCGGTTGTGCAGGGGTGATGGTCAGTGTCATGAGTATTTTCCTCCAGAAGTATGATTACTCCCAGTATACCGCTCTCCCCCGATTAATTGCGGTAACCCGTCACGTGCTTAGTCTGCTTGAACTTCTCACCGGAATACTGGTAGAAGAAGTGTTTTCCCGAGACAAAGTGAATTTGCTTCCCCGTCTTCTTCAGGGCAAACCGGACATTTCGGGCCTTGACCCATCCTTGATGTTCCATGTGGCCTTTAAAATAGTAAACCCCGTGGGCTTTGTGGTACTTCACCCTTTTTACCATCTGCACAGGATTATTCGACACCCCCAGTGAAAATGTCTTGCCATCCAGCTCGATGACTGGTGGAAAACCGGATGCTGAATTTTGCCTGGGTGCCGTTGATTGGTACAATCCCCGGAGCACTTTCGGCGTCCCTTTGTGCCAGGTCGCTGCCTGTACGGTGGTAGCCATCCCGACGTTCCCAACAAAGAGGGCGACGAGGCCCACTAAGATTAATCGTCTAACTTGTTGCCATCTCTTTTTCATATCTTCAATTCCCCTGTCTGCTAGTTTTTGGCGAAGCAGTTGGCTCTTAACTCCTCCCATTCTAAAGAACTGAAAAGGCGTTTGCAAAGCATTGCCCTCCATAATGTTTATAATAAATCCGCAATAAATTGGTTATAAAATAAAACAAAAGTCAGCTTTAACTTCTGCTGACTTCCCAATAACACTCAAAATGTCCGAACAATCCGGGTCACCACAATTCGGCCCCCCAGCAAGACCTTACCCAACCGTTCGCCCGTCGCCGGGGTGTTCCAGTACGTTGCCGCAGCCGCCAGTTTCATACTGACAGCCGTACCGTCCGTAGCCGGCAACAGCGTCGCATCCCCCGCGAAGGTCGGCCCATCGGTCGTGACCTGCACCAGCTGAAGCACCTGACGACCTTCCTTTTCAAAGAGGTCGCGCCAGGTCAACGCCTGCTGATAGCTACTGGCCACAAATAAACAGCGGAGTCGTGACGGATACGTCGGGTGATCGCGCAAACGGACCAGTTCTAACAAGCTCTCCCGTAGCGCGTGAGCCTGTCGATCACGGTCCCGTCGCAACTGAGTGGTCTGAGCTGGTGTTAACGTCAGCCGAGGCGTTTTCAATAGGTGATCCAAGGGGAGCTGTTCGCCGTGTTCCAGGAAAAATTTGGCCTGCCAATTGGTCTGTCCCTGCGAAAAATCAAAGACCTGGCGTTCATGAACAGCTTGGCGCGTAACTAAATGGTAAAAGACTGGCATGCTGGCTCACCTCCGTGGTTAGAATACCTTGATTATACCCGTTTTAGCAGCCAACACCCCACCGTAGCTCCCGGTTATTTCCACCACTTGGCAAACAAAAAACAGGCCGGATTTCTCCGTGCCTGCCTTCAAAAACTATTTAGCGAGCTTAGCGCCCTTGTTAGCGTAGTACATGGAACCGATATTCCCAGACACACTGAGCTTACCGTTCTTGTAAACTAACTTCGTAACGGAAACGTTCTTCAATGGCGTCCCCTTGTACTTCTTGGTCATGGTTGAGAGGTATTCGTTGATGGACATCCCGGAACTAACGACCAGCACGTTACCACCGCCACGCTTCTTGGTGTTCTTGGCGATCGTTAACATTTCCTTGGCCATCCGCTTTTCAACTTGCTTGGAGCTTTCGGCACGGTCAGATTTAACCAATTTAGTCTTCTGACTGTTCTTTTTGTCCAGTTTGAAGTAAGCGTCTTGGAGCTTCGTCCAGTAGTTCTTACCTTGCTTAGCCATCATTTCGTCACCGTTCTTGAAGCCGTAAACGCCGGCAATCAAGGCGTTGTCAGTCGCGATACTGTCGCCTTCAAAGCTACCGTAGCCGCCTTCACGCAGGTACTTAGAAACGTTGACTTTGACCTTCTTGTTGCCGGAGTAACTCAGAACGTGCTTAGCGGTAACTTGTTGCCGCGTCAGGTTCCCAGCGTAGGCAGCCTTGAAAGTCTTGCCCTTCAAGCCTCGGCCGAGGTCGTTTGCCACTTTGGTCCCATTGCTGGTCAGTGGAAAGTCGCTCCAACCTTGAACCCGGCCCATCACGTTCCCAGTCGTTTCCCCATGACGGGTCAAGTAGATGGTAACGGGCTTCGTGGTCGTCTTCTTCTTAGCTTGGGCGGTCGTGGTGCCACCAACCATGGCAACGGCCCCAACCGTAACTGCTAAGACGCCGAGAACTTGCTTACCGAACTTCATCATAAATCTCCTCCGTATATGTATAGATTGTTAAACGCTATCCCCGAAACAGCCGGCTTAGCTATGGCTAAATGGCTGTTTTAGAAAACGCTTACACGTCTCAATTTAGCATAAACTGTTGGTTAAAACAATGAATACTTTTTATTCATTATTTTATATAAACCGACTGGTTAGTTCGCCATGAATTATACACAATTTGAATATTTCGGTCCCACCAACTTCCCTTCGTTGCCAGTGGTATACTTTTCGTATTACGAGGAGGAATACATATGAAAAAATTCAAGCTAGCTTTACTGCTGCTACTAGCAACGTTGACCCTAACTGTTTTGGCACCCACGACGGCCAGCGCCGCCCGCCAAGCCCCAACAATTCCCAGTGCACTGCGAGGGACCTGGTATCTCTGGAACAAGAAAAATCATCAACGACTGAAGATCAATCGTCACAGCTTCCGGTTGTCCACCTACCGCCATGGCAAATACAAAACGGTCGTTGCTGTCAACGGTAATAAGTGGCTTTCGAAAACAACTAGTACCTTAATATTTTCCGAACCTAGCAGTAAGCATGGCTTCTGGTATCTTGGCCAAAACTCCGGTGGGGCCAATCTGTACCTGAAACGGACCACCCACAAGCACCACGCGGCGATTGCCCGGCAGATTTCCGTCGTTGATGATGACGTGAAGACTTCCGCCCATATCGTTTACTATACCCATAAGAAATAGAGGACTTCATCGATGAAAAAAATTCGTACGCTACTCATTATGCTACTGGCCGCTCTTACCCTTGGCGCAACCCTGCCAACGACGACCGCCTCGGCAGCCAAGCACGTCACCACGCCCAAGTCCGTTCGCGGTACCTGGGTGGCTAAGTCTAAGCATTTTAAACAACGGTTGAAGATGACTAAATACACGTTGACCGTGACCCGATATCACAAGAATGGTCGTGTCAACAAGGTTGGCTCTTTTACTGCTCGTGGAAATAAGACTGTGAAGGGCCTGTACGAACCCAGTCTTTACGTCAGCAAACACAAGAGTAAAAAGGGTTACTGGACGGTTGCCCTGAACCAGAGTAACGATGCTTTCATGGTAAAAAAAGTTAGGCATCATGGCAAAGTTGCTTTACGTAACTATTACCCGACCTTTAATCCTAAGGTGCCCATGGAACACAAAATTCGATACTTTTATCGCGTTAAATAACCAGCACGTAAAAATGGTTCGCCACAATTAATTTTGTTGCGAACCATTTTTTGATTTGCTGTTTGAGGTTACCCGACCTGAAAAATTGTTTACGTTTAGACTAACCATTCAATTCAGATTGCTTTAGGTCGCTTGTCTTGTTCTACGCGGAACAATCCTGGTCCTGGCGGCCTCCGAAACGTGCTACGCGAGGCAACTGGTTCCGCTTAACACCGTAACGAAAATGCCCTAGGCCCGGGGCCATTCCCGTTACGCCGTTAATGCTCGCCAGTTAATCGCCTCGCTCCGCACTCTTCTCTAACTAACCTTCTCCAAAGAAATCAAATGCCCATTCACGCTAACCCCATAGGTTGGGATTGGGCCACTGATCACCGTGACGTTGGTTGCGG
This sequence comes from Levilactobacillus sp. FUA 3915, assembly GCF_044053135.1. NCBI lineage: Bacteria > Bacillati > Bacillota > Bacilli > Lactobacillales > Lactobacillaceae > Levilactobacillus > Levilactobacillus sp. FUA 3915. The sequence continues at coordinate 926,221 of NZ_CP168704.1, forward strand.
TGGCCGTTAAATCAATCTCTAAGACGCTGGCTGCAATCTTCATCCGGTACGTCAGCCGGTGGATTTCTTTGGGTAAATGATTGGCAAAGTGGACAACCTCGTCTTGGACGTAGAAGCCCGAGAAGCCGGCGACTAATGCCAGCCAGCTGCCCCCCAGATTTGCTAGATGCAGGCCATCTGCCGTGTTTTTTTGCAGGTTGACCAGATCCATTTGCGCCGTGTCCATGAAGTAATGGTAGGCCTTTTCTGGATCACCCATCCGTGCCGCCAAAATGCTAAAGATTGAGCGTGACAGCGAGGAATCATGCGTCGTGACCCCTTCATAGTAGTGATATTCACGCTTCAATTGGTCATCCGTCAAGTCCTCTGGAAACAGGTAATCTGCCAACAAGGTATCGGCCTGCTTCGCCACCTGATACCGGTAAATTGTCAACGGGTGGTAGTGCAACAACAGTGGGAAGTTTTCCGGTGTCGACCGGTCGACCGGCCAGCGCGGCTTACTTAAGAAACTGTCGTCTTGCTCGTTAATGTGCAGGTCCTCGCTATACGGCAGATAAACGTGTTCGGCCAAATTTTCAAAGACGTCTAAGTCCGCTCGACCAATGCCGAACTTGTCTAAGCCCTGCGGATCATCCTTTAAAATTTCCTTGGCTAAATAGGCCACTAGCTCAAAGTTATGTTTAGCCAATCGGTTGGTGTAGTAATTATTGTTGACTAACGCCGTGTACTCATCCGGCCCCGTTACCGTGTGAAATTCAAAGCGGCTTTCGGTGCCCTCCTGATGCCAGGACCCGAATTCTTCCCAGAAATGCGCCGTTTCCAGCACCATTTCAAAACCACACTGCTCAATGAAGTCGATGTCTCGCGTAATTTCGTAATACTTGCCGACCGCGTAGGCCACGTCCGCATCGATGTGGTACTGCGCCGTGCCGGCTGGGAAGTAGGCCGAGGCCTCCTCGCCGTTGATGGTCCGCCAAGCAAAGAGCGCCCCCTGCGCCACGCCCAAGGTCCGCGCCCGTTGCCGCGCCTTGGGGAGCGTTTGGTAACGGTACAACAGGAGCTGCCGAGCCATCTGCTGGTTGGTGTAAATGAAGTAGGGCAGCATGTACATCTCGGTATCCCAGAAGTAGTGACCCTCGTAACCGGACCCGCTCAGGCCCTTGGCCGCAATGTTCGTGCGACCATCCCGTCCAGCTGCTTGATTCAGCTGGAACAGGTTGTAATGAATCGCCAAATCCAGCTCGTCGTTGCCGCTGACCGTCACTTCACTGCGGTTCCAAACGTCTTGCCAGAAATCTCGGCTGTCCGCCAACAAGACCGACAGCGAGTTCGCCATGAACGGCGCCGCGGGATCAATCGTATTCTGTTTGCCGATAGCCCCAACATACACCTCGTAGGTCAGGTCGTGGGCCACGCGGTCGCTCAAATCGACCGTTTGCCGTAACAAGCCGGCGCCAGGCGTCAACATCCCCAGATAAATCGTCACCGCCTGCTTGGTCTGCCGCGTCTTCACGTGGTACCGCTGCAGGTTACGCCCCATGAATTCCGTCTCACAAATGGGAAGCCCCGCCATCCGCGTCTTCCGGGGATCGGCGGACGCAATGGCCTCGGCCTCAGCCGGCACCGCAATGGATTTACTGATGACCAAGCCGCCGGCATAGTTGGCCGCCATAAAGCTATAGCTGGCCGCCCAGAATTCCGTCTGCGTTTGCCCAATTGTGGATTTCATAATCATGGTAATTGTCTCGCCCTGCAACGTTTGCAGGGTATAATGCTCCACCAGCGCGCCGGTCGTCAAATCCAAATCGACCGCTGTCCGTTCACTGTTGGTGAAATCATGCCCGGTAGCCGTGGCCACATGAATGTGCCGGAAGTCTGGTAAATTTAAAATCGTTTGGTGCTGCGTCGCGTACCCGATGCCCGCCTCCCCATAGGTGATGGGGGCGGTTTCATAAAAGCCATTGATCAGCGTTCCCGTGATGGGATTACCCGTAATTGGATCATTGGCCCGCACGCCGAAGTGCCCATTTGCCAGCGAAAAGATGGTTTCCAAGTACTCCGGCTGGTGATCGGCCACGTCGTGCAAAGTTAAGTGATAGTCGCGTAAAGTCTTCGGTCAATTTTCAATGAGTCATCTGGTCACTCACACTGGCAAGCCCATTAGTCACTAACTCATTGAAGTTAGTTGTCTTACCAGTTGTCGCTCGAAAATTTTTCCTATTGAAGTCCTAAATCAATCGTGCCGCCGTTGCCAGTGCGTCTTCGACTGCTGGGACGTTTCCCGTGAAGTTTAAGAAGGCGTGGCTGATGCCGCCGTAACGGAAGTAATTGGCGTCGTCGTTGGCGTGACCCACCTTTTTGATGAAGGCCTCGTCTTGAAGACGGAACGGATCGTATTCCCCGACCAACACGGTGACCCGGTGGAAAATCTCTGGGTCGGCTAGTAATGGCGACAGGAGTGGTGCCGTCAGGTCAACTGGCTGATCCGCCACGTAGTACCCGCTCATGATTGTATCTAGCTGTTCAAATAACTGATAGCTCCGGTGTAAGGCGTCCCGTTGCTCATCGACGACCGGAATACTGCGGTCATCCCACAGCGGGCCGTTTAAGTCGGAACCCTGAATCAGTGTTGGGTAAAATAGCATGTGACTCGCAATCGTGCAGATGCCCATCGACTTGCAGAGCTGGCTGACGGCTAAGGCAATCGAACCCCCGGCCGAGTCACCGCCCAGTGAAATCTGCTGGTAGCTCTTGGTCATGGCCGCCACTACGGCTAACCCGTCCAAGATGCCAGCCGGATAAGCCTGTTCCGGTGCCAGCGCATAATCCACGTTGTAGACCACGCAGTTCGCCTGTTCCGCCACGAACTTCAGCGCCAGCAAAACATCTTCCGGTGTACCCCCGTAGTAGGCGCCACCGTGGAAATAGATCAGCGCCTTATCCGCGGTCAAATGGTCCATCCGGGCGATACGAATGACCCGGACCCGCCGATTCATCGATACGATTTGTTGCATCTCGACCTTCATTTCAACGTTGGTTAAATCCCGTTGGCCCGAGGTTTCCGTCCCTTGCCGCAGGCTAAACAGGTCAGTCGGCAATTGTGGGTTCTCTTCGATTTCGGCCACGGTCTCCCAAACCAATGGCTCGAAGGTATGAATCGGGTCACGTTCCTTGATCCAGCTGGTCACGCCATCCTCAACACTGCTAACCCGCATTTTCTGCAGCCGTCGCAACTCATCGTTGTACCCCAAAGACTGCTTGGTTGTCGTATCATTCAACATTTTGATTACCCCTCTCGTGAAATAGTCGTTCCGACGAATCTTTCATGCTGAAAACCCGGCACATCAGCCAAACTAGCAGATGAATCCCCATCCATCGCCGGCGCCTCCGGAAAAATGGTGGCAACGTCTTTCACGTTCGGCTATGTTTTAACACCAAAATGGCACGGTGTAAACGGGTTATCAGCGACTTTTTCTCTTTTTTCAAAATGGCCATCACCATAGGCGCTGCAGCCAGCGTAACTGTTCGGTAAACCAGCCCGCCACCTCTGCTTGCACGTAGCGTTGGCCAAACGTCGCATCGCGATGCGTGCCAGCCGCAAAGGCCGTGACCGGCTGGGCCAAGCTCAACGCATGTGGCCCGCGCGGATACAGGTGAAACCGTACGGGCACCCCTTCGCGCCGCAACGCCTTCACGTAACACTGCGCGTTAACCGGCGAGACGAGTTCATCCGTCGCTGTCGTCCAAATGAACGTCGGCGGGTTCTGGGCCGTTACCAGGTGGTCGGCCTCCGTCAGCGCCCATTTTCCCGCAATGGCTTGCCGGGTCGCCGCATCGACCGGCCAGCCTAATCGCAGTCCAATCACCGGGTAAGCCAGGGTCACCGCCCACACGGAACAATCCTGACACGGCAATTGACAACGCGTCGCGAACTGCGGCCACAAGTCTGCGTAAAGTGCCGCCACGTGGCCACCCGCGGAAAAGCCGACCAGTAAGATATGATCAGCGTCCACCGCGTAGTCGGCGGCCTGCTGGTGAAAACCGGCAACGACGTGGGCCAGTTGTTCCAGCACGGTCGGGTAGACCGGGGGCTGGTCCAGTAAGCGATAGGCCACGACCGCCACCGCATACCCCTGAGCCAGGTACTGGAACGCAACGATTTCATTTTCCCGGTCACTGTAAAACCGGTAGCCGCCACCTGGCAAGAGAATGACCAACGGCCGCCGCGGTGGCTGGTCAAAGTCAGCGATGGCGGCCGGTTGATACAACGTCACGGCTACCGAATTTTCCGGCGGCCCGAACGTTAAGTTAAGCGTCTTCATTTAATTTGCCAGCGTCATCCTTCACAGCCTTGGCGGACGCAATTTCATCTTCGTCCAGCTTGTAACCGAAGAACAGGATGACCAGAATCAGTAAGGCTAAAATAATTGGCAACCAGACGAAACTGGTGCTGATGGCGGTCAACGCCTTGGCGCCCTGAATCTTGGCCGTGGCTTGGAAACCACCCCAGGTTAAGAGCCAACCAGAAACTAACCCACCGAAGCCCATGCCCAGCTTAGCCCCCACCATTGGCACGGAGGACAGGATACCGGGTTCGTCAATGTGCATTTCGGAACGCGCGTATTCCACGGTGTCGGCAATCATGACGAAGGCAATGGAGAACGCAGCCCCCATGGCTACTAAAGCAATCACGTTCCCAGCAAACAGGAGTGGAATGCTCTTGAAGCTCATGATGATTTCACCCACAGCGAAGGTCGCCATGGCCAGAATCATGACGTTCCGGTGTTTCATAAATTTACTCAGGAACGGAATGGAAATGTTCCCGATGACGGCAACGATGACCAGCCCATTGAAGGCTCCTACCAGGTCGGCCCGACGGTAAACGTAGGTCAGGTAGTAAACGGCCGTCTGCATCCGGATAACCCAGAATGTTTGTAACAGGATGAAGCTCAAACTCAAGATGACCCACGGCTTGTTCTTAACCGCGCCCTTCAAAGATTCACCCACGGAGAGGTGGCCTTTGATTTCTGGTGCGTCGGCGGAATCATCAACGATATCATCTTTTTCACGCAGGTTGGCAAAGGCGCCTAAGAACAGAACGATGATGGCAATCCCGATAAAGATCCCCCAAATCATCCAACCTTTTTCGGCGTTCTTACCCCCTAATTTGGCAACCATCGGTAAGGAAATAGCCCCAATCACAGCGGTCCCGATGTTCGTCATAACCATCCGGGCACTTGCCAGGTTGGTCCGTTCGTCAGGATCTTTGGTCAGGCTAGGCAGAATAGCAGTAATCGGCGTGTTTGCCCCAGAATAAACTAAACTAAATAACGTGTAGACAATTGAGATCCAAGCCAACTGGAAGACTTTGTTGCCGCCAAATGACGGGTTGAAGAACAGCAGCATTGTCAGAATCCCCAGCGGAATCCCGAACCATAGGAAGTATGGCCGCGCCTTCCCGTATTTCGAGTGCGTGTGGTCAATCAAGAATCCATAGACCACACCATCAAAGGCATCAATGATCCGAACCACGAAGAACAGGGTTCCCACAAAGGCTGGTGAGATGCCCATAACCGTGGTGTAGTAGAACAGTAAATACAGCCCAACAATTTGCCAAATCAGGTTCCCGGCCAGGTCGGTCGACCCGTAGAAGAACCGTTGTTTCCATAACTGTGCTTTACTCATGATACGTACCTCCCCCAAAAAGTTTTTGCGCATTTCCAGCAATCTGTAACCGCTTACATATATAGCATAACGGTTAAGGGCCTCATCTGTAATCCTAAATTCTGACTGGCAACTTACCTTTTCTAACCTCCTCAGCCATTCATTAGGCTTAGTTAGCCAGAATTGACTTACTAACGGTTACCGTCGACCCTATCATACGCGATATGTGACAAAATCAGTAGTTGGGGGGCTTTATTAGTTATCAGTTTTAACCAATTGCCCCAGGTCAGTGACAGCCAGCGCCTTACCGGGCGTCGAAAATAAACCGGAACGCTGAGGGCGGACGCCCGGAGCCAAAGAGCGGTCTCCAGGCTTGTTTTGAACCTCTGAAAACCGAGTTTCAAAAACACCAATTCCCTAAGTGGCCTAACCCGCCACTAAGGGAATTCCCACAGCTGAGTTTATTTTCGACGCCCTCTCGGCTGACACTGGTTCTCCCACTGACTCAGGAGCAATTGGCGTTGTATGCCCATCTTGCCTTTACTTCCAGTTTCATCTTTTTTCTTCCACACACATACTTTTTAACACCATAAAAATACCACGTCTCCAAAGTCGGCCCATGCTGTAGAGCGGGAAGGAACCCCGCTCTACACCCTCGACACAGCCGTCTCCATCCCTGGCTTCCTACGGCTAAGATTGGTTTTTACCCATGACACAGGTGGCCCTCTAGCTCTGGATCACTGGTTGGTCTGCTTGCTCTGCCAACTACTAATCTTATGATCTTTAGCACTCTTGTGAACCTCTGCGAACCGAGTTTCAAAGACACCAAAACAGCCGCATCCCCAGTTAATGGCGGATACGGCTGTTAGATCAGTCATTTCGGTTTAATTCTAGTGACACTAAGCTTAGGCCTTCGTCAGGTAGTTGGCTTTGATTTGCTTGATTTGGGCTGGGGTAATCTTTAAGCCCTTCTTGATGTAGTTGTTCATTGAGCCGTAGTGTTCCTTAACTTGGCTGTAGAACAGGTTCAGTAAGGCTGGCTTAGCCCACGTTACATTCAGTTGGGTGTTAGACAATAAGTAGTCGCGTTGGATGTCCTTCTTGCTTACCCCTAAAATCGTGTAGAGGATTGCGGCAGACGTTCCCGTCCGATCCATCCCGTGTGAGCAGTGAAATAACAGGGCACCCTTCTTGTTGTTGGCAGCAGCGACTAAGAATTTGTGGTAGCTCTTCTTGGCAGATGGCTTGTTGGCCATGTCGCGGTACATACCTTCATCATCGTTATCGTAGTTGGACTTGGTTCCTAAGATAGAGGAGCCTAAGTATTTAACGCCGGCAATCTTCACGTCGGGCTTTTCAGCGATTTGAGCCTTAGTCCGCAGATCAAAGATTTCCTTGACGTGATACTTTTTCACTAACTTCTTCGTATCCGCCTTCGTCAGTTTTTCCAGTGAATCACTCCGCAGTAAACGGTCCTTCTTAACGTGTTGACCAGTCTTGGTCTTGTAACCACCCATGTCTCGCATGTTCTCGGCACCGGCCAACTTGATAGGCGCGTTGACCTTCTTGGAAATAGCTGGTTGCAGGTCTGCATCCTTCTTGGCTGTCGCTGCTTGAGCAGGCGCGGCGGTAGCCCCGAGTAAGACCAATGCACAACTGATTGAAGCTAAAACGGCACGAATTTTCATGTAAGTGTAATCCCCTTTCTGAATAAGTTAACTTTACCAAGACCAAGTAAATTTTTCGCAAGGTTTATGTAAATTTTGCGTATTAATTATTCTGGCTGTTATTTAATTATTAATTATACTTTATTTGTAAATTCATAACTAATTGGGACACCAATGACGACTAGTTGCAGTAACAACGGCACTTAAGGCCTTGCCGACTCATGGATTGGTTAGCTGTATTGTGGCACCACAATACAGCCTCAAATTTTAATTAATCCCACTAACCGGTTCAATCATTCTTGACTCAATCTGAACACGCTGTCTAATCTCACAAAAATACAGCACGCCAACTATGGCCATGCTGTATTTAAAGCCGTTTGAAATTAGACACATCCTGTCACTTGCCGCTCTGATTATCTAGGTTTTCAACAGCAGATGAAACATTATCAATCAGACTGATAGCCACATCAGATAATCCCGCATCACTACGGTCCTTAAGCACATCATCTAGATCATTGTAATCATTAAGAATCTGCGCTTTGTAACTCCCATAGCGGCCCTTAAAAAGCTTATACGTTTTAATAATCCCCTGAATGTCAGTTGAATTATCATAGTCCGCTCCTAGTTCCATCTGAAAAGTCACGTTAGATAGGTCTCGACCACTCGCCCCATCATGGTAGGCTACCTTATAGTTCATATGCGCAAACAAGCCCAAAGCCCGATCCTGTACATCCGGGGACATCCCCTGAACGATACGTTTCATGGCCACGATATCTTTCTTTTGTCGGTTGTAAGTCCGTTGTTTGGTCAGATTGCCGTGCCAGACCCAGCCCTTAACCTTGCCAGACTTATTTTTAACGTAGTAGTAAGTCACCTTTTTACCATTGCTCTTGCGGATCTTAGCTGACTTGTACGTGTAAAAGTTAACTTTGGCGTACTTGCTGGCCTTGTGTGTCCGCTTGGTCAGCTTCGTGTTCCGATAGAAATAGCCGTTGCTGATCTTATAGGCCGCCTTCTTCATTTTCTTAGTCTGTAAAACCTTGGTTGCGGCTTGTGCCGGGGTCGTGACTTCAGCCGTTACACCCAACGTTGTCACGGCTAACACCGCTGCCAAAACTATTCTGAACTTCATATGTATCCTCCCGTGAAAAGCCAATTTTGACCTTTCAATTGATTTGAACTGTCCCTTTTGTAAACAATCCACCACTAAGTATAGCCATCCCTCGTGGCCGATAAAATTTCGCGCGACTTGCTGGTCTGCTTGCAGAATTAGATCTGAAAAGGTCATTGGCTCCGAGAAAATTTTAGGCCAAAATAAAAACACAGCAAGCTACCACTGTGCCATACTTCCATCCTTAGTTACTGATGATAGCATTTTTTAAGAAAGCTACTTCCTTGCCAGAATGGGGCTCTGCATCAACGACGACAACATCAGCACACTTGGGCATTCTCATTCAACGCACTCCTTACCAACTGGCTTAGCAGGTCCCAGTTCTGGATCATTCCGTAAGTCCGCTTGATAAGCATATTCTTGCCAATCAGGTGTCGCAAAAATGTTTTGCCGCTTGATTGGCTGGTAAAGAATCCCACCATCTGGTAATTTTTTCACCTGATACTGGGTTCCTACATCCACATCTAAATCATTAGGGACCGTCAAAACACGGCTATTTCCAGACTTTCGCAAAGTTACAATCTTAGCCATACCCCTCAACTCCCTTGTTTTGATTTGGTGTAGCACGAAGCGCTCGTGTATACAGATGTATGACATTTATTTGCTATATCAGGAAGTATACTTCCATTTCTACTCAGATTCAGCATTTTTGGAAGTATGCTTCCATTTTTACCTATTTTTCTGATTTCTGGAAGTTTCGCGTACCAAATCCTTAACGCAAAAACTTCTCCAACCAGTCCACATAGTACTGCTCCCGACCAATCGCGTGGTCCAAAATCAGGTAATGCCCATAGGCCTGATCAATCGCCGCCTGGTCCGGAAAGACCGTCTTGCGGCGTTGCTTGAGGTGGGCCAACTGGGCGCGGTGGAGGGCCGCCTGTTCCTGCAGCATGGGCTGAAGCCGCGGGTCGGCCGCCGTTTTAATAAAGTACAGTTTTAAAATAAATTCGTCCTTGGTCGCCGACAATTCTGGCGACGGTTCGCTCACCCAGGCCACCAATTTCGCATGGCCGGCCGGCGTCAACGAATACTGCTTCTTCGCCAGCTTCTCGCCCGTCACCGTATCCTCGTGGGTGATGTCGCCGCTCGTTTCCATTCGCTTGAGCATGGGGTAGATCTGGCTATGTTGCGCCTGCCAGAACTCCCCGATCTCATTTTCAAACGCCTTCGCCAGGTCGTAGCCGGTCTGGGGGCGCTGATTCAGTAGGCCTAAGATGATGTATTGTAGCCGATTTCGCTGACCGATAATCATCAGCCTCCTTCCATTTTACGAGAATTTTTCTCGTCACAAACGCGTTGCGCTGTCTCAATTGAACCAGTTCCCCGGAAAAACATCAAGGAAAATCGTTGACAAGTCCCGCGGAAGTGACTATGATAATCAAGTAAATAAAAACATGTAATTAATTACATGTTTTTCCTGCAGAATAGAAGGAGATTTTTAACATGACTAAAACATTCAAAACCCTCGATGACTTCCTGGGAACGCACTTTATCTACACTTATGACAACGGCTGGGAATACGAATGGTACGCGAAGAACGACCACACCGTTGACTACCGAATCCACGGTGGCATGGTCGCTGGTCGTTGGGTCACGGATCAAGAAGCCAACATCGTCATGCTGACGGAAGGCATCTACAAGGTTGCCTGGACGGAACCAACCGGGACCGACGTGGCTCTGGACTTCCTGCCTAACGAAAACAAGGTCAACGGGACCATCTTCTTCCCTAAGTGGGTTCAAGAACATCCTGAAATCACCGTCACTTACCAAAACGAACACATTGACGTGATGGAAGCTGCCCGCGAAAAGTACGCCACCTACCCTAAGATGGTCGTCCCAGAATTTGCGACGATCACTTACATCGGCGACGCTGGTCAAAACAACGAAGACGTCATCAGCGAAGCCCCTTACCAAGGCCTGCCTGACGACATCCGTGCTGGCAAGTACTTCGACGCCAACTACCAACGGGTAAATAAGTAAACGTAATCGCAAAAATGGCTTCACCCAGCTCACTTTGAGCTGACGTGAAGCCATTTTTCATTCCAAAATTTTTAGAAAGACCGCCGCCATCAACGCCGGCTCATCCTGAATACTAGCGGTCATATAGGCTTCCTGCTGTTCCTGAGTGAAGTCGAGACGAAAGCCCTTCTGCCAGGCCAACACCTCCGTGAAGACCCGCAACGTCCGGCCATTCCCCTCGCGAAACGGGTGAAACATGTTGATTTCCGTCACCAAATTCCCCAGGGCCGTGGCCACCACCTGCTTGTCCGCCGGTAGCGTCGCAAAATCCGTGAGCTGTCGCTGAATATCCCACTCGGCATTGCCAAACAACATGACGGGGTGAAAGTGGGTGACAACGCCATCGGCCGTCTTGTTGAAATCCACTTCGCGGTAGTGACCCGCCCAGTCGTAGATATCGCCTAGCAGCGCGGCGTTGACGCGTTTTAGTTCGGTGACGTCCTTGCCGGTTAGGTGGTAGTCCCCAACATAATAGTTATTTTGACGAATCAACTGCTGAGCTTGCTTACTCACATTGTATTCTACTACGTGCAGTTCTTCCTCATCAGTAATGCCTAACTTATTACGTAAAGTCCCGTTTGGTTGTAGGTAGTCCGCCCAAGTCTTCACTTATTTGGTACCGCGTTTCTTGCGCGTACTCGTTTCAAAATCTCTTCCGCACTTAAGGGTCCCTTGGTATAAAACTCTTGGGACATCTTGATATCGTCTACCGTTGGTTCAAAACCCTCATACATGTTGTTAATGATTGCATTCAACGAAGAACGATACTCCTCTTCATTTCGAAACGGAACGCCCATAATGGTGAAAGCTTGATCATCGTGTGCCAAGTACATAATTGCCTCATCCTCCTCTATACTAATTAACTCCGTAAAAACTGCGTCATTGTTCGCCAAAAGTTGAATTAATTTAACTGCGGGACCACTGGGCGCATAATCTGCCTGTTCCCAGTGCTGGACAGTTCTAACGGAGACGTTGAGCAACGACGCCAACCGCCGTTGACTGATGCCGTAGTGCTGGCGGATGAATTTAATGTTCTGTGCAGTTCGACTCATCGCAATCACCTCAAACGTATTATACCCTTCAAGGGTAGTTATTGCGTTCAAAGTGCCTCCTGCATCCCCAACTTTTGCGGTATACTGAGGACAAAACTCAGAGAAAGTAGGTCAACAACTAATGGCAAACTATATCAAAGAAGTTCGGGATTTAGTGGGACACAAGCCCTTAATTTTAAACGCAGCGGCGGGTATCGTGGCCAACGACCAGCATGAAGTACTGCTCAACCTGCGGACCGACACCCACAACTGGAGCCTACCCGGCGGTTACCTGGAATACGGTGAAACCTACGACGACGCCATGATTCGTGAGTACAAGGAAGACGCCGGCCTCGATGTTGAAATCGTTAAGCCTCTGGGACTCTTCGATCAGGGCTTCACCAAATACCCCAACGGCGACGTGACTCAGGTTATTTCCCGGCTGTACCTGGTGAAACCCGTTGGCGGACATACCCTGGAAACGGCCACGGACGAGACGCTGGATTTGAAATACTTTCCGTTGGACCAGTTACCGCCGCTGTTGAACCAGCAGACGGCCGACATGCTCGCCGCCACCAAAACTTACTTTGACGGGTTGGCGCGGTAGTCGCCTTACCGGGCGGTGAAAATAGGCCGGAACGCGGTGCTGTTCGTTCCCGACGGCGAGCTCAAAGTGCCCTGCTGTGGGGTCGGTTCCAGCCTGAGAGGCGGGCTTCCACCTCAACTTTGAGCCAAGAACCGGTCTCAAAGGTTGTCCCATGCTCTAAACTGAGAAAACCACTCAGTCAAGACCATCGACACAGCTGGTCGCTTTGGCCCGCCTCTGGTCACTGACATCCACCAGCGTAGCTTATTTTCACCGCCCTCACGGCTGACACTGCGTAAACCCATCAAAACGTTTCCCTTTAATTTAAATATGACAGCTGGTTACTTTCTTTCCCGCCAGTGCGTTCAAGATGCCCTGCTGTGGGGCCGATTCCAACCTGAGAAACTGGCTTCCACCTCTGGTCGCTGACATTGGACCGCCCATTTTCACTGCCTTAAAGACGACCACCGCACCAATCACTCTCGTAATGGGCACTTTTTCACAATAGCCTCAAACTATTTAAACCTAGTCCTCCTCAACCTCACGCCAGAAACTCAGAACCACTAAGAAGCCACCGGTCCCTAGCCCAACCGCGCGTGAAAATGAATCATCGACTGGCCACAAATAAAACTCAACACCCAAACAAATGAGACCTAACCAAAACACTAACGTCCGATAAAAATGCCGGTTAAATTGTGTTTTCATGCGACCATCCCCCTGTTTCGCAAATTCTAAAGCCAATTTTAGTGGACTTAGAATACGCCAACGCTAGGTAAAAATAGGTGGATTCACCCCAATTTGTTTGGTGACCGCTATAACCTCTAACAACACCAAAAGGCCCGAGACAACAACCGTCTCGGGCCTTTTAACTATCATTCTCATATTCACTTAAAACCGACCACCGTTGCTTACTTGTGGCACTGGACTAAACCAGCGTCGACACAGGATTGGTAAAAATGGGCCACACTGGTGGATCTCAGTGACCAGAGGTGGGCCAAAGTGACCAGCTGTGTCGATGGCCTTAGTAGCGTGGTTTTCGCTACTTAGCCCATGGGACAACCTTTGAGACCGTTCTTTGGCTCAAAGTTGAGGTGGAAGCCCGCCCCTCAGGCTGGAACCGGCCCCACAGCAGGGCCGCTTTGAGCCCACCGTCGGGAACGAACAGCCCCATGTCTGGCCCGGTTTTCACCAGTCCGGAGACCCTCGTTAAGTCCAGATGCCGTATAAATCAGCGGCAGCGGATGGATAAGCAAAGAACGTGTCATGCAGCGCTTCTGGTGTCACGTGCTGTTGGATCAAGAGGGCCAACTGGTTAATCACTGTGTCGGCTTGGAGGCTAATGGCTTCCGCCCCAACTACTTCACCACTCTGACGATTAATCACCAACAGTAATTTCGCATCGGTATCATAGTTCCGTTGATACGTTAACCACTGACTCAAGTCAACGGTCTTCAGGGTATAGTGCGCGGGATCTTGGCGCGCAGCCGCAACGCTGGCACCGACCTGCGCTAACCGGGGGAGACTGAAGACGGCACTGGCTTGAAGCGGATAGGTAATCGGAAAAGCTTGGGGCGCACTCAGCGCGTCGCCCACATATTTGCCTTGATAAATGGCATAGTTTGCCAAATTAGGCGTTCCGGTGACGGCACAATCCCCCACCGCATAAATATGGGGATTGCTGGTCTGCAGGTACTCATTGACGCGAATGCCGTGGGGGGTTACGGCCACCCCAGCAGCTTTCAAATTCAAGTCCTCGACGTTAGCCAGTCGGCCTAAAGCCGCGTAAACCACGTCGGTAGACCAGTGAGCACCCTGCTGCGTTGTCACCTCGAGTCCCGTCGGCGTCTGGGCCAACCGGGAAATTTCATCATCAAAAATCATGTGCACGTTGTGTTTGGCCAGGCTAGCCAATAGCGTTTGGACAAGTTGGCCATCAAAGCCGCGGAGCGCCACATGGTTGTGTTGGATCAGCGTTACGGTGGCGCCCGCCTCACTTGCGATACCGGCAATCGCAAAAGCAATCACGCCGGCACCCAGGATTGTGATGCGTTGTGGCAGTTGGTGACTCCGGAAAAAGCTGCCAGAGTGTTGAATCAACTGGCCGCCAGGAATGGCGACTTCGCGGGGACGTGCCCCGGTCGCAATCACAAAATTTTTCGCTGTTAGTCGTTCACCATTGACGCGCACCTGCTGGTCATTCACAAATTCAGCATGGCCCTCAAAGGTGGTGACGCCATTGGTTTGGAAACGTTGTTTGAACCGTTCCTGCGTTTGTCCCACGACGGCATCCCGGTGAGCGGCTAGTCGTGACCAGTCCACTGGTGGCACCGGGCCATTCTGTTGGGCAAACGCGCGGTGGGCTTCGACGCCCGCTAATAGGACCTTCTTCGGGGTACTGCCCCGCGTCACGGTGGTGCCACCCCAATCACGCTGCTCAATAACCGCAACGGATTGACCGTGGGTGACGGCCCGCATGGCGGAACCGGCACCGCCGACACCTCCACCGATAACGATGGTCTCAAATGTTTGCGTCATGAAATATCACTTCTATTCGCTGAAGACGTCGGCAGCGCTACTGGTATCTGGCGCGCTCTTGGGGTGTTGCACCTCACGGCCGGCGGCATCCTTGTACCAAACGACCGCAGCCTCTTCACTTGGGAAACCTTCAACCGTTGAAACGGGCAGATTCAGGTGATCGGCAACCATTTGCGATGGTGACGTTGCTAACCACTTGTTCAGGGAAACGTCGGAGTAAACCGGGTTCTTGAACAATTCGATAAAGATCAGCGGTTCCGTCCCAATGTTTTGAATGTAGTGACCGGCTTCCTTAGGAATGACGCCCACGTCACCGGCGTTAAAGTTAAACGTCCGGGCCAACGTGTTGGAGTTAAAGACGCCCACCTTGGCTTGACCTTGAATGTAGTAATCCCATTCCTCAGACTTAGGGTGCCAGTGCATTTCCCGCATCCCACCAGGTTGCACTTCAACAATGGCCGCAGAAATCGTCTTGGCGGCTGGGAAGACAGATTGGTCAATAATCCAGACCTTGCCGGCTTCAAATTCCTTGGCGGGAACGTCCTTCATGTGCAGCGTCAGTGGCGTCTGCATTGGTGTCCCAGGCTTCTTCACCGTGTCGATAGGACCGGGAACGTTGCCATTAAAGATGTATTTTTCATGGCTTGGGAGTGGCTTCAACGTGTCTTCGTCGACCTTAAAGTTAGCCGCAATCACGTCCTTAGGCGTGTGTGCCAGCCAATCGGTCAGGAGGAAGGTGTTGTTTTCAGAAAAGTCGGGTTCACTGAAGACTAACAGGAACTCACAACCTTGGTCCAGCGCTTGAATGGAGTGCGGAATCCCAGCTTCGAAGTCCCACAGGTCACCGGCTTCAATG
The DNA here is from genome assembly GCF_044053135.1 of Levilactobacillus sp. FUA 3915. Taxonomy (NCBI): domain Bacteria; kingdom Bacillati; phylum Bacillota; class Bacilli; order Lactobacillales; family Lactobacillaceae; genus Levilactobacillus; species Levilactobacillus sp. FUA 3915. The sequence continues at coordinate 941,750 of NZ_CP168704.1, forward strand.
TCATCAATGAAGCTTTCGCCCTTTTCATTCAAGGCCGTGACCCGAGCGTTTCCGCGTAACATCATGGCCCATTCGGCTTCCTTGTGCCAGTGCATTTCCCGGTAAGAACCAGGCTTCAAGCACATGTCAACACCCGCTAAATCGTGAGAAGCGGGCAGTTCACGGTTCGTGACCTCACGCGTCCAGCCGCCTGATTCCAACCGCATATGCACGTCGGAAAAGCTAAAACGGAGGTTCGCAACCGTCCCGTGGTCAGTGGTTGGTGGCACCAATAAGTCCGGGTTTTGTAAATCGCGTTGATAGTTCCGGGGGCCCTGGTCGATCCAGCCAGTATGGTCTTCATTACGAATTGGTTCTTGTTTATCAGTCATTCGAAAATCCCCTTTACCTATAAGATAATTTTAGTATAAGTCACTTGTGACCGTTAATCAATCATATAGACAACTTTATATATTACAGATTACATTAAGAAACCGTAAACGTGTTGTAAATAAAGAAAACAATCGTTATTGTGCCACGTATAACGTTTTATGTAACGCTTTTGCTAAACAAAAATCAGCCATCGACTAAATGACTGGTTTTAGATAAATATTCGCTTATTTGATTACAAGACAATAGAAAAGTTAAGCATTAGCCACACAGCTAATTCAGCAGCCACCGTACACCAGAAAGGCCGGCGCACTCAACTTAGAAAAGTTGACCGTGTCAGTGACCAGAGGCGGATCAAGGTGACCAGCTGTGTCGATGGTCTTAGCAGAGCGATTTTTCTCTGCTTAGCCCATGGGACAACCTTTGCGACCGCTTTTCAGGCGCAAAGTTGAGGTGGAAGCCCGCCTCTCAGGCTGGAACCGGCCCCACAGCAGGGCACCTTGAATCCGCCGCCGGGAACGGCAATCGGAATCCTATTTTTCTAAGTCGAGGACGGCGTTGAATACTTCCTGGGGCAGCTCGATATCGCTGTGCGCCGACTGTCGCTTATTCATGCTCTGCCGCCGCAACAACGCCTGCTTCTTAGACGTGCTGCGCTTCTCGCCGTTAGCCGCGGCATTCTTTCGCAGCGGTGGCACGTCAACCCGAGCTAGGGCCTTGCCTTCAACCACCGATTGGACCGGCATGGGGTTCAGTTTACGCGGAATCACGAACTTTAATTTGTGAACCAACTCTTGGGCCATCAGCGGTGCGTCCTCGCGGTGAACCACGAAGGATAGCGCATCGACTCGGGCGTAGTTCACGTGGACCTCCACCTTGACCACGTCGGCAATGTCATAGCCCGCCAGCTCGGTCGTCAGCGTGGCGTACCCGTGCGAAACTGACTTCAGCGCGTTGAAAAAGTCGTAGGCAATTTCAGCAAACGGCAATTGGTATTCGAGGACGACCAAGTCCCCTTGGTTACGCATATCCTGGAGCTCACCTTTGTGCTGAGTGGCCAGCTTCATCACGTCGCTCAGGCTCTCGCTGGTCGTGGTGATGGTCGCCGTGGCTAAGGGTTCCTCGACGTAATCGATTTTGCTATAGTCGGGGAACTTGATGGGATTATCGACAATCAATGGTTCTTCAACATTTTTCACGTGCACGCGGTAGGTCACGTTGGGCGCCGTAGTCAGCACGTCCAGGCCGTACTCGTCATGTAGGCGTTCGCGGATGATTTGTAAATGGAAGATGCCCAGGAACCCACACCGAAAGCCGGCTCCCAAGGCGTCGGAGCTTTCTGGGCGATAGTGGAACGACGCATCGTTGAGTGCCAGCTTTTCCACGGCCAATTGTAAATCGTGGTAGTGATCACCCTGGGGATAAAATCCGGCGAAGACCATCGACTGTGAGGGTTGATACCCGGGAAGCGCCGTGTCTGTGGGGTTGGCCACACTGGTCAACGTATCCCCGACACGCAGGGCTTGCGGATCCTTCAACCCAGTCACCACGTAGCCCACATCGCCGGCCACCAACTGCTTGGCAGCGACCCGTTGTGGCGTGAAAATGCCAATTTCGTTGGCGGTCACCGGTTGGTCGGTGGCCATTAATTTCAGCTTATCGTTCGGCTTCAGCTGCCCATCCATCAACCGGACGTAGGCGATGATTCCCTTGAAGGCATCGTATTGGGAGTCGAAGACCAGCGCCTTGAGCGGTTGCTTCACCGATCCCGTGGGCGCCGGAATCGTGGTGTGAATGGCTTCCAGCACATCGTGGACATTCAGGCCGGTCTTGGCAGAAATCTTAAGCATGGTGACGTCGGCAAAATCTGGGGACAAAGACCGGATCTGTTCGGCAGTCCGCTCAACGTCGGCCGCAGCGGCGTCAATCTTGTTGATAACGGGAATCACGGTCAGGTGGTTGTCCTGGGCCAAACGCAAGTTAGCAACGGTCTGGGCCTGGACCCCCTGGGTGGCGTCGACCAGCAAGAGCGCGCCATCACTAGCGGCGAGGCTCTTGGATACCTCATAGGTGAAGTCGACGTGCCCCGGGGTATCGATAAAGTTATATTCATACTCCTGGCCATCATCGGCGGTGTAGTAGTTCCGGACCGTCCGGGATTTGACGGTGACGCCGTGAGCCTGTTCCACGGCCAAATCATCCAATAATTGGGCTTGGCTTTCGCGGTCGGAAACGGTTTGGGTCTGTTCCATGATGCGGTCGGCCAGCGTGGATTTTCCGTGGTCGATATGGGCGATAATCGCAAAATTACGAACGTTTTGAATTTGCATGCAGTTCCTCCTCAAGGATGCCGTCGAGGTAGTAGCCAAATGTTTGGCACGCCTCGGTTTCTAAATCAATCTGAAAAATTGGGAAATCGGTCGCGAGGCTGGTGTGGTTGAAGCGTTCTAGTCCGGCCAGGTTCATTAATCCGCTAATAATGGCGCTCTGACTCACAAAGAGGTGACTCGCGGTCGCCACGCTGAGGCCGGGCACCTTGGCCGCCACCGTCTGGCCTAACGCCAGATTGGCTGCGTACAAGTCTTGGCGTCCTTGCTGGGTCTGTTCACGGTCGGCGTGACCTTCCAGGACAGGCCCCCGCAAGGCATTCAGCCGGACTAGGGTCGCGTGGTCGCTGATCAACGTCCGCGTCTCTGCCAGCAAACGCGTCTTTAACTGTGTGGGCGTCAAGGCTGGGCCCTTCCCCAGATCGGCAGTCAGCGTCGTGAAGTAGCGCTGGTACCCCGCCAGAAGGAGCGTCATGAAAAGACTCTCCTTGGTCGGGTAGTAATTGAACAGCGTCCCCTTGGCCACACCCGCCTGACGGGCAATCTGCGCCATCGAGATATCGGTGAACGCCTGCTGCTCAAACAATTGCCAGGCCACCTGCGCAATCCGCTGGGCCTTGGCCTGCTTGGCGGTTGGGGATAAAGTATTACTCACTGGCTGACCTCCTTCTAAAATTGACCATCAGTCATTTTTGCAATTCTCTAACCATATACTGTCGAATAGCTTTGTGTCAACTAATTTGTTAAAACTATCCTTTCACTGAACAAGGATTGGCGTATAATAATAAACGTAGCAAAAACTTAATAAATTAGTCCGGTGTTGGGTAGTTAATGTTTAAGTAACTGCCTGTTCAGGTCATACATAATCTCATCCGCTTAGTGTTCATTGTTGCAAAAACCAGTGTCGTTAGTCAATAAACGACAGTATAGTGTTAACCGGGACGCCAGCCTTCTCACTTGATAACGATTGACTTCTGTTCATCAGGTAACTAGTGGAAATACTGACGCACAGGCGAGTGACCAGAGGTGGGCCAAAATGACCAGCTGTGTCGGTGGTCTTAACTGAGTGTTTTTCTCAGTTTAGAGCACGGGACGACCTGAGAGACTGGTGACTTTCCAGGCTTTCAGGCGAGGTGACGGACCGCCTCTCAGGCCGGCACCGTTCCCCACAGCAGGGCATTTTGAGCCCACCGCCGGGAACGGACTCGATGCTCATATTTACACCAAGCGGTAACAAACGTCAATTGATCTCAACGGCTGAGCCAACGCGCAAGCTTTCACTGTACGCGGGCTACGGCCTTTTTTCGTCCCTAATAGCCAAAATCTGAGGAGTGAACCCTATGAAAACTTGTCCCAACTGTCACCAACAGGTGGCGCCCGATAGTATTTTCTGCGAGCACTGTGGTTTCGACCTGCGCACCGCAGCTGCCACGACCCCAACCAAGGCCCACCGGTCACGCCGCCGCAACAAGGCCACTAAGCCCGGTAAAAAGAAGTCTAAGTGGTTCAGCCGCGGAATATGGGCCATTCTCGCCGTCGCGGTCATCGTGGTGATTGTCCTGGCTGGCTCTTTCTACAATAAGCAGGCCGGCAAGGAAAAACAGATTGCCACCATCACCGATTACATCACCGATAACCAGAGTGACGATTTCGCCAAAAAATTGGTTAGCGACAATCCCAATTTAAAAATCGACGGTGATACGGTCCAGCCACTGTTCACCTACGCCCGGAAACACCCGAATTACGTGGCCAACATGAAGGCTGACCTGCAAAAGAACGGCGAGACCCGTGACCACACGTTTACGTTAGAAACCGCCGGCCACAGTTTCCTAGTTTTCCCGATTTATAAGCTGCGGGTCACCACCATGCATCCCGTGCTGACGACCAACGTCGCCAACGCTACCTTGATGGCCAACAACCAGGCCCTGGTCACCTCGAAGAATAACCATTACACCTACAAGGCGGGGCCCCTGTTCCCCGGCCGCTACACGTTCAAGCTGTCCGGGAGCCAATCCAAGGCCAGTGTGACCGCCGACCTGGTCGCCAGCAACGCCGTCAGCAAGCACGTTGACCTGATCGCCCAGGCCGCCAAGAAAGGCCATGACGTGACGAACAACAACGAAGATGAAGCCACCGTTTCTGACGCGACTGGCGGTAAGGTCGAGGACAACACCACCAGTGACGACAGCGATTACGATGATGATGACGACACGGATTCCGATAGCAGCTACGAGGACCTCTCCACTGACGGCCAAGCTGCCGTCGACGCCATTTATTATGCCGATTACATCGACGACGAAAATGATTACACCTACACGGAATCCATGCCACACGACCACGTCACCGAGGTCAAGTTGTATGACGACGACGGTGATCACGACGGCACGTACCGTTATGATGACATCCACGATATTTTAGCTGAATATAATTCGTCGACCGGTAAATTTGAGACCGTTGACACCGACGACTAACGAAAGGACCATTCCTATGAAACAAACCTACTACCGTATCTGTTCCAACTGTGGCAACCAGAACGCCGCCGACGCCAATTTCTGTTTGAAATGTGGCACGACCCTGTCAGCCGCAGATGAATATGCGCTGATTCCCCATGCGGCCGACCAAACTTTCCCCCTGTTTGACCTGGAACTGACCCCCGATGAGGTCGCCCAGACCAAGAATTTCCGAATTACTGAGGACCGCGACATCCCCGCTGGTTACCGTTCCGCCGGCCTAATGTTTGCCGAAAGCGACGTCGCCCCGCGTGCGGGCGCTAAGGCCGCCTGGGAAGACCTGATGAAACACGTCTACGCTCTCTTGCTTGCCAAGGGATACGACGGTGTGGCCCGGGTCTCCATCCAACCGGAACCCATGCAACCGAGTCAGCTCTGCCTGTACGGTGAAGCTTTAATTGTCGACACTCAGCACTAATAACTGGAGGAATCCTTATGCATTTAACCCATTACGCAGCCCCCGCCAATGATCAGCCTGGCGGCGGGGCCGCAAACTTCTGCCCCAACTGTGGCCAACCCGTCTCAGCAACGGACACGTTCTGTCCCAACTGTGGCGCCAATTTACAGGTCGCTACCGGTGACACAAACCAATTTCAAACGCCCCAACAATCTCAAGCAACGACGCAAGCGTCACAACGGACGGCCCCCACTCGGCCAGCCCGCAAGCCACGGCAACCGTGGTCGAAGAAAAAGAAACGCCTCTGGTGGGGCATTGGTGTCGCCGCGGTAGCCGTCATCGGCTTCTTCGTGTGGGGTAGCAATCATTACTCCCGCGCGGCAACGCTAGACCGGACCATCAACGATATCAAGAGTGGCAAGCACCTGACAGACGACTTCACCAGCGCAAGTTCCGACTTGACGCTGAGCAAGTCTAAGTTGTTGCCCATCAATCGCTACTACAGCGACCACTCTCAGGACTTGAGCAAACTGAAAGCTGATCTCGACAACAGCGGTCGCAGTACGGACGGCGATTTCGTTTATGAACAAAACGGGCATCACCTGTTGTTCTTCCCGAAGTACCAGATCAGCGTGAGCCCGGTCTACCCGACCGTCACAACCAACCATACTGGCAACGTGATTACGCTGGACAACCACAAGATTGCCACCGCCACGAGCGACAGCTTCACCAAGAAACTGTCCGCCATGGTCCCCGGTGAATATCACCTGCAATCTCAAGGAAAAATTGGTGGCCATAATCTGACCAACAGTAGCGATTACCACATCACCAGTAACAAGACATATGATTTGGAACTGACCACTATTTCAGTGGAACTAGACACCGTTGCGGGCTCTAACGTGTACTTAAACGGCAAGAAGATTGGGACCGCCGACAGCACCGGGACTTACCAAATCAAGAACGAACCGTGGACGTCCGACATGAGCGTTTATGCCGCCTACACGTCCAGCGCCGGGAAGGCAACAACGCCAACCACCAAGCTGAAAAAGGATGATGACGGTAGCTACGTCGACTTGGATTACAAGGATATGATGGATAAAGGTGACGCGGACGACTTTATTTCGAATTTGTTTGAAGCCGCGCAAAATCTCGCGGACAATGGTGACGACAGTACCGATGACGATGGCGACGATATGTCCGACTTCTTTGTCAACGGGACCAGCAACAGCTACTACGCTGACCTCAGAAAGATGGCCAAGGGGTACAACGATAATGACGATCTCGATGCCATTGGCATGGATACCGACGTGACCGACGTTAAGCCTGGCCCGAATGGCACTAGTGAAGTGGTCTTCACGGTTGAATACACGTTTGGCTTGAGCGATTACGACTACGACCACGTGCAGGACTTCCAGTACACGGCCACGGTTCAACCCGCTAGTGATGATTCATCACAAAGCTATCAAATTTTGAAGTACGGTCACGCTGTTAAGACGTCTGACCGCCACGAAGACGATTAAGGAGAAACTAAATGACTAATCAACCAAGATTCTGCCCACATTGTGGCAACGAATTAAAAGCCGACGCCAAGTTCTGCCCCAAGTGTGGGTACGCGCTAAGCCCGGTCGCCACCGGCTCTGAGCCTGCCGCTGCTCCTCAACCAGAACCAACGCAAGCGGCACCAGTTGCCGAACCAACAACTACGGAAAATGCGCAAGCCTTCTCTGGCAATTACTTCAACTGGTACCTGGACACCCTCAAGCACCCGAGCCAACCACGTGTCGAAGCTAACCGGTTCTTCGGGATCATCTCCATGGTCGTTGAAGCCCTCCTTTTAGCCTTAACGCTAACTTTACTGGGCCAAAAGATTGTCAACATGGTCACCAAGATGCTCAACACCTACGAAGAAGCGCAACTGGCTAAGTACTTGAACCTGAATGGACTGGTCTTCAAATCCGGTCTAATCATCTTCTTCCTGGTCATCATTGGCTATGCCATCTACGTCAGCATTGGTTACGCCTTCCGTCGCCTCATCACGGAAGAATACGTGAACTTCTGGGACTTCGTAAACCAGTTCGCTGGTGTCACCAACTTGATTTTAATTTTTAACCTGATTACGTTCTTACTAGGCCTCATCACCGGATCTGCTAACTTCTCCAGCCTCAGCATTTTACTGGTCTTCATGGTCCCAGCAAACTTGCTGATCAACGCAGCCTTCGTCTTCATCATTATCGATGGCGTTGACCAATCGCGGATGGACAAGTTCTACACCGTATTTTTAGCTGAGATCTCACTGACCGTGGCCTTCTTCATCTTTGGCTTTATCGCCACGAACATCGTTGGGGGTTCTATCGTAAGTTACGTCCAATCGCTGTACAATAGCGTCGTTTAACCTTTTAGAAATCGGCTCAGCAGAAATGCTAGCCGTTTTTTTCGTGCACAAATTTTCTAGCAAGTGGTATTCTAGAATTTATAGACGTACCAAATGGAGGACGAACAATGAGTTTAATTTATTTGAAACGGGCAACGGCGGCCGACGTGCCAGCTATCATGCCCATTATTGCTAACGCTAAGGCCCTGCTGAAGGCCGATGGCAGTCCGCAGTGGCAAGATGGCTACCCGGACGAAGCGGCCATCAGACGCGATATCATGGCCCAACAGAGCTGGCTGTTGATGGTTGACGGTCAAGTGGCTGGAACCGCCGCACAGGTGGTCGGTGACGACCCGAACTACCACGAAATCGATGGTGAGGGCTGGCACAACACGACGGCGCCCTACGCGACGATTCACCGGATTGCCCTGAGCGTTGGCTTTGCTGGGCAACACCTGAGCCACTATTTCTTCTCTAACCTGATCAGCCAAGCCTACCAAGAAGGCGTCCGCAACTTCCGCATCGACACGCATGCCATGAACCAGCGGATGCAGGCGATTGCCGGGAGCTTAGGCTACCAATACCGTGGCGAGATTCGCGTGGACGAACCCGGCGATAACCTCCGTCACGCCTACGAGCTGAATTTAGCAGATTAGCCAAGTGTCACCATTTTACGGGTCGTTCGCGTTCACTTAGCGGACGACCAGCTGAATTTGGGGTGCCAAATTGCTAAAGTCGTGCACCATTATGGCTGTAAATTAATTGCGCAATGATGTATAATAATCTCTATTGTTTATTTAGACTGTTTTAGCAGAGAGGGGATTTTCTTTTAAAATGTATCGATTTTTCGTCCAGCCGCAAGTAAACGCGGCAACGCAGAAGTTAGCTGGTTACGAACTGTTATTACGCTCTTATTGTCACGATTACTGGGTGACGCCAACCGATTTCACAGCGCTTCCAATGGACCAACAGGTGTCACTGTCCTATCAAGAAATCACGAACATTTTAAAGGATCACAAAGATAATCCCGAGATTTCGCTAAACCTAAACCGTGAACAATTCACGGACCGCCGGACAATTGGCCACTTGATCCACTTGAAGAAATCCATCAAAAATTTGAAGTTAATCGTCGAGTTAACGGAAGCGCCTCTGCTGGAAGAACTCCACCGTTACGTGGCCCTGTACCGGGCGTTCGATATCAAGTTGAGCTTGGATGATGTCGGCACGGACAATCCATGGTGCCCGGCTGTGCAAGACATCCTGCCCTTCATGGACAATATCAAGTTCGCCATGCAAAATTTCCGGCTTCAACATCGTCAAAAAGAATTGCTACCGAGCCTCAGCTCCTGGCGTAAGATTGCCGACATGTACCAGCTCGGCTTCACGCTGGAAGGCATCGAGGACCAAAGCGACGTGGCGTTGGCTAAGAAATACAACGCCGGTACGACCCAAGGGTACTATTACAGTAAGCCTGTGCCCTACGCTGGGTAATTGCATACTTATTCGAAATGAAACGACACGCTGGCCGGTTGGCTGCGTGTCGTTTTTTGTTTGCTATATTTTATAAATAATCGCGTATTTTCTGTTCTTGTTGCTGGTCAATCTTGTACCTAGTTAATGGTCGCCCACTCTTTTGGTAAACAACCTCTGAAGATAGAACGGCGATTCCACCCAAAAAGTCTAAATACTTTTTCGTCGAAACTCGTGACAAGCCCGTATTATCCGCGACATCCTGATTGGAAAAGTCACCATCAAAGTCTTGCAAAACATGGACGATTTTTCGTAGTGAGAGTTTGGCTAGACCCTTTGGCAGTGCCTTATGGCTCCCCTCCTGCTCACGCTGGTTACTCCCCAGGAACAGGCTGTCCAGGTCCGTTTGAGAAACCGTTATTTTATTATCCACTACAATCATTTTAAGATATTTATCTATTGCCTTTTGGAATCGTTCAAACGAAAACGGCTTTATCAAGAAATCTAGCACACCGTAATTCACGGCTTCCTTAAGGGTCTGTTGATCATTAGCCGCCGTCATCATAATCACTTGCGGGTGTAGTTGTCGCTTAAGCAATTCCGCCAAGAACTCTGTTCCATTCATCTGTGGTAAATACATATCTAATAAGACAAGTTCGTAGTCCGCCAAATCTGGCAATGCCAACGCAGCAACCGCACTATCACATTCTTTCACATTGGCCGATTTAAACTGCGGCACTTGATTAAGAAACTTATGATTAATCATCCGGACCATTGGATCATCTTCAATAATCAAAGCATTCATATATTAGTCTTCCTTTACCTCAACCCGAGCAGTTATTTGACTCCCACGTGGTTGATTGCTAGTCACTTCCAAAGTCCCATTCAGCCGATCAACAGCCGTGCTAATGAGTGTCATCCCATAACCACGATTTTCTCCCTTGGTCGAGAAACCTTGGTCAAACATTTTATCGCGAACCTCTGGTGTAATACCGCTCCCGTTATCGCTAACGCAAATCTCCAAGCTACTTTCAGCCGCGAGGTAGGTTAGCTTCAAAGTCACTTGATTCTTCGCATTAACCTGTGAAAACGCCGCAAAAGCATTATCCAAAAGATTGGAAACAATTCGCAATACTAAAATTTCAACGTGATTATCTAATTTCAATTGTGGCACATAAGAATCCGACGTGATTTCAAATGAAATTTTTTGTTCCTTAGCTTCTTTACTCTTGCCAAGTAATAAGCCCACCATCGCCGACCACTTAATTTTTTCAGACACATAGCCAACGTCCTCATGGTAAGAGTTCGTAATCTGTTGAATGAATTTCTTTACCTCAGTATATTCTTCTAATTCAAGCAGCCCGTTGATTACCTGCAACTGATTCATAAACTCATGTGTTTGGGCCCGTAGCGAAGAAATATAATGCTCCGTCCCCGTTAATTTATTTAACAGACCAGAAATTTCAGACATGTCCCGGATCATAGAAACTTGACCAATTTTTCGCTCACGAACCCTTAAATCATTAGTTGAAATTAATAATTGCTTATCTTGAAAATTAACTTCCACACTATTTTCTGCCGAACGCGGTTTGTCGCTATTAAATAACAACTTATTTAGTGGCGAAGAAATTTTCTGATTAACGATTATGTTCGGTTCAAAGAGCTCTTGGGCAACCTGGTTGGCCGACAATACCCTTCCTTGATTATCAATGGCAACAATCCCTTCTGGCAAGGAATTATCAATTAATGCTTGGCGTGCCGTTCGTTCCGCGATTTCTTTGGGTTCCATTCCCAGTAATAGGTACCGTAAATACATCCCCAATAGAATCGAAAGGACCACACCAATCAGCATTCCCACTAAGCCACCAATCCAGATAGGCCGGGTTCTTTTAATGATTTGGTCATGCAGATTCTTCTGCGTGACCCCCACGCAAACGACACCGATGACGCGACCATCACGATACACCGGATAAAACACACGGTATTCGGGTCCCAGAACCCCGGTCTTTTGCGAATAGTGAATGCGCCCCTTTAAGGCAGGAAGTGGGTCAGTCATTGAACTAAAGTGATGGCCAACGCCTGAATTATTGGGGTGGGACAACCGAATTAAATCATGATTTAAGACCACAATAAAGTCAACATCATCTCGTTTAATTAGTCGCTTTGAGAAGCGCTGTAAATTCCGACTCGAGCCTTGGTTAGACGCCTGAATCACATCTTTAACCGTTGGCATCTTCGCGGTAGCCCGTGCAACTTTAACAATCCGTTCTTGGGTTGTCTGCTTACTTTCCGCCGCCGTATCTCGTTGGATTAAGATTGTTGTCGTTAGCACTGAGAGTCCAATTGTCACCGCCATGACCGCAATCACAATTCCCCAGAATGGGATGTATTTTTTAATAAAAGCCATATCTCCACCTCACCTGTCATACTACACGTCTGACGTAAGTATATACAATAAGCCCTCCCTTAAAATTAATAACAAATTTAAAGGAGGGCTTATTATGGCTATTTAGCCTTGATTTCATTCTTGGTCGTACCGGTTGTTAAGACTTCGTGGAAGTTTTCGTAACTGATGCTAATCATATCTTCTAACGCTGGCTCCGTATAAGATCCAACGTGTGGCGTAATCAAGACATTCGGATTGGCTTCAACCAATTTCTGAACACCCTTATCTGGAATCGCTGCACTGTTCTCAAAGCTATGGCCTAAGATATTAACTTCATCATCAACGACGTCAGCGCCATAACCACTAATTTGTTTATCAGCCAGTCCTTTTAGAATAGCATCTACGTTTGCCAGTTCACCACGAGCTGTATTAATGAGAACTGCCCCCGGCTTCATCTGAGAAATAAACGTCTCATCAACTAAGTCTTCATTTTTCCCAGGGAAATAAGGGACGTGAATGGAAACAATGTCACTCTGCTGCAGGACATCCTCCAAGGACATCATCTCTGCTAATTCTTGTGCAGCCGCTGATGGATAAGGATCGTAGGCTACAATCTTTGCACCCAAAGCACTGTACAGCTTGGCTTCAGTAAAACCAATTCGTCCAATTCCGACGATACCAACCGTTGCCGTATGAATTTCCTTACTGAACATCGCCGGTGAAATTTTAAAGTTAGATTGACGGGTTTGGCTGATTCCCAAGTTAACGTGACGGAATAAATTCATACCTAACGTAAAGGCAAGCTCAGCAACCGCATAGGGTGAGTACCCCGGAACCCGAGCCATGGTAATACCCAAGTCCGCAGCTGCTTGTAAGTCCATGTGATTGTAACCAACGGAGCGGGTAAAAACAGTTTTAATACCCCATGCTGCAAATTTTTCTAAATTCTCACGGTCAGCGACGCAATTTCCTCGAACTAAGACAGCGTCCGCTCCCCGAGATTGGTCGGCATTTTCATGCGTTAAGAGGTCCTCGACATAGGTCATGTCAAAGTTATATTTATTCAGTTTATCGAAGTAAGGTTTTTCAATCGGCCGAACGCCATACGCTGTAATTTTTGTCATACTCAACTACACCCTTTCTAGATTAATGGAAAATTCCTAAACCGCTAATAACTTGTAAGATGGCAATCCAAATTGGCATCATGACCACCGCAGAAATTGTTGAAATAAAGGCCGCATTCGATGACATAACGGCTTCTCGATCAAAACTAATCGCATAAGCAGAAGCAACTGAAGCCGTTGGCGTTGCCATCATAACAACAATCGTGGCTACTGCAACAAAGCTCAAGGACAAAATCCCAGTAACGTTTAATAGCCATAAAATAACCAGGTTAATCAACGGAACAATAACGACCTTGTTTAATGAGTAGTACCATGGGGTCTTATCCTTAGCGGCATCCTTAAACGAAATGGATCCTAAGGTCACACCAATTGCCAACCAAGCTAATGGGGAAGAAAGATTAGCCAAGTATGAGAGTGGCTTGTACAACCAGAGCGCAGTCTGATCAATTCGGTAAAAAGCAACCGTGGTTAAAGCCGTGGTCTGGACGCCATTGACAGCGGCATGCACTGTCATCTGTGGCACTAGATGTTGTCCCAACCACATGAATAACCCAAGGAACGTGGCGATGACGATTGGATTGGCAAACATTTTCTTGATATTCTTGGCTTCCATCTTCAAGCCAGACATCTTGATGTAGGCGTATGAGTAGAGGAAGATTCGGTAACCGATGTTAAAAATTGAGCTGTACATAACCCCTTTGGCGCCATAAACCGCACCAACAATTGGAATACCAAAGAACGTGGTTGACCCGAACGTCGTTAAGATTGCTAAAACTTCACGTTCTCCTTTTACATATCGCTGATACATAAATGGCGTTACAAAGATCAAAAGAATATAAATCACAATCCCCCAGACCAAGACGCCCATTCCTTCTTTAAAGGCATCGCCGTCCATTGGTTGCATAAATGAGTTAAAGGCTAAGGCTGGAATAGCTACCGTTAAAGCGACCTTCGTTAAAACTTTACCGAAGTTTTCGCCAAACGTTCCGCGTCGCCGTAGGAAGAAGCCAAGTAAGATAATAAAAATCGTCGATGTAATAGAACTAATAATTGCTGCATTCGTGAATGTTGATTCAACTGCTTTAAGGACATTCATTAGTGTCGCCTCCATATGTTTTCCTTTTGATGAATTCATCTTACGTCGACTTTGCTCACTAATATACATAACGAAAGTTTTGTAATTAATGTAAGTTATGTAAGCGGTGGTCTAACCAGTTATCAAATTCACAATTTAGTTATTCAGCGACTACATCAGCTACTCCCCAACTTAAATGGCGGCACAAAGTCAGGTCTACTCCGCTCCTCAGTCGGGTAAAATTCAATTAAGAAGTCTATTCAAGTACCACGTTTTACCCCGTATAAATACCCGAATTTTAAAATGTGAAATCCATGATAAAAATAATTATATTTACCAATCACCCAATCCCGTTTCTTCTATATACCCCCACAATCCCCGCTACCACGCCTTTAAACAAATTGAATTTTCCCTGTTGACAAACCACCCCCAGCTCGTTATTATTAGAGCCATATTAGAAATACACGAACGCATCACCAGGAAGAGTAGCCGTTCCCGCTAAGTTCAGAGACCACCGGTAGCTGAAAAGGTGGCTTACAACGGAGCAGCGAAGATGAGCCTGGTAGCTGACAATTGGTGAAAGCTGATTGTCCGAGTTGAAGCCCGTTACCGCTTCCGACTTTTGGCAACAGAAGTTACGGAGATGGTGGATGTGAGTCCCCCATAAAACAAGGTGGTACCGCGAGTGAAATCGTCCTTATGTAGCAATTACATAAAGACGATTTTTATTTTGAGGAGATGTTTGGAATGAAGAAAAAGGGAACGATCTTAACGGTGGCGGCTTTGAGCCTCTTAACATTAGCAGGGTGTGGCAGTCAGTCCAGCTCCAGCAGCAGTAACGGCAGCAACAAGTACGCGGACAAGCAGGAATTGAACTGGACGGAATCCTCCGAACTGGCGACCAACGATTTAGCCAAGGCCACGGATACCCTGAGTTTCACGGTCCTGCAGAACACGCAGGAAGGCCTGTACCGCCTGAACAGTAAGGGCACGCCAGCCAACGCGCTGACCACCAAAACCGAGCTGACCAACGGCGGCAAGACCTACACATTTAACCTCCGTAAGGGGGCCAAGTGGTCTAACGGCGACGAGGTCACGGCCAAGGACTTTGTTTATTCCTGGCAACGGACGCTCGATCCCAAGACCGCTTCGCAAGATGCCTTTTACTTCTTCCAGGTGAAGAACGCCGAGGCCGTCAACAGTGGCAAGAAGCCGCTCAGCTCCCTGGGAATCAAGGCCGATGGCAAATACAAGCTGACGGTTCACCTCACCAAGCCCGTTTCCTACTTCAAGAAACTCCTCGCCTGGCCCCTCTTCTACCCGGTCAACCAAAAGGCCGTTCAAAAATACGGCAAGAAATACGGCACCACGTCCGCCACGACCGTTTACAACGGGCCCTTCCGTTTGACCAAGTGGAACGGGACCAGCACTACCTGGACGTTAGCTAAGAACAAGACGTACTGGGACAAGCAAGCCGTGCATCTCGACAAGATCAACGAAGTCGTGACCAAGAGCACCACGACCAGCTACAACTTATTTAACGCCAAAAAGACCGACGAGACCTTACTCGACGGCCAACAAGTGAAGAACAACAAGAACAATGAAAACTTCGTTAAACGCCTCCCAACCGGGACGCAACGCCTGAGCTTGAACCAAAAGACCGTGCCCGCCTTTAAGAACGTGAACGTCCGCAAGGCCTTCTCCCTGGCCATCGACCGGAAGCAACTGGTCAACGACGTGCTCCAGGATGGCTCAACGGTTTCCAAGGGCTTCGTACCAGCCGGCATGGGCAACAATCCTAAGACTGGCGAAGGTTTCGACAAAGAAGCCGAAGTCAAATCCGCTGTTTCCTACAATTTGAAGGAAGCCAAGACGTTACTGGCCAAGGGCCTCAAGCAGACCGGTAAGAAATCACTCGACGTTTCCCTGTTAGTTTCCGATACCGACGCCAGCAAGCAAACGGCCGAATTCCTCCAGAGTTCGCTGCAGAAGCTGCCAAACGTGAAGGTCTCCATCAACACGATTCCTTACGTTCAGCTGATCACGCGTCAACACAATAAGAACTACGACCTGACCTTGAGCGGCTGGCAATCCGTCTTCGCCGACCCCATCAACTTCCTCGACGTTTACGAATCCAACTCTAGCTACAACACGTCCAGCTGGTCCAATAAGCAATACGACCAACTGCTCGACGAATCCGAAAACAAGGATGGGAACCAAGCATCCAAGCGTTGGAGCAAGCTGGTCGCAGCCGAAAAGGTCTTGATGAACGATCAAGGGACGATTCCCCTGTATCAAGCTGCGAAGTCCCAACTGTTACGGAAGAACGTGAAGAACATCAACTACAACCCAGCCGGTGTGCCTTACGACTTCAAGACGACTTACATTGCTAAGTAACGATTGATTAGCTCCTAGTCCCACTGGACCACGACCCCCCTCGTAGTCCGGTTGGCAGGCCTCATCAGCCAGCACCATCTGTCAGACTTATCTATGTCTTCTTTATATAGTAGAAACAGGTTCCAACCGGCGTTTGAAGTGCGCCCCGGTTGGAACCTGTTTTTGCGTTTATTGTAATTTGTAAAAGTCTGTGGGGTAGCTGGCAACCGTGTGTCGAAAGGCTGTCATCGTTCGACAGTACCGCCATCCCCATGATCATTTTTTCATTAAACGCGACCGGTCTAATCCAACAAGTCACCAACGGAATGACTAGGTAGTGGTTGGCGGAAGGCGTAAAATTTTGTGCCAGATATTTTAACCTGCAAGGCCTGCACCTTTTTGCCCAGAATCTTGACCTTAACCTTAGTCTTGCTTAACGTGATTGCCGGCGTGCCGGACGTCATGCGCAGAACCATCCGGTAGCTAACCTTGTGGGTCTTCTTGGCAACCTTTTTGGTGTAGGTCAGTGGAGCGACAAACTCTACTTGCCAGACTGGTTTATTTAGAGCCGGTGTCTTCGAAGTGTAGACGCCATACGTCACTTTCTTAGGTGCCAAATTCACGCGCGCATACGAAAAGATGGGCGCTTTCTTTTTGCCGACAGCTTCTCCACCACCGTAAAGGTACCAATTGCCGCGGTAACTCTTTGGCAGGGCGACCGCCTTGCTGGCAGCGTGAACGGGGATGGTGCTGGCCACGCCAAAGAAGCTGACGCTGGCTAAACTGACAATTAACCCTTTAACCCATTTGTTCATCAGAAAACATCCTCTCCGCTAGTCCATCATATCCCAGGAACGCGCCTTCGTGGCCTTACTAAAGGCATAGTTCGTATCGCCGTCCTGGTCCCAAGCCAACGCTGGGGTCTTCACACCCTTCACCTTGACCGACGTCAGCCGGAATTTCCCTAAATTACTCTGGTCACCTAAAGCTCTGGCCTGATAGAAGGTTTGGTTGTGCTTCGTTTTGACACTGAATGTCACCTTGGCCTCGGAGGTTATAAATGACGTCAAATCTGACAGATCAGCGTTCTTAGTCGAACTAATGTCACTATCGATACCAGAATCCGTTAATGCAATCTGCTCCACGTAGTAGTACTTCGTGTGATGATGACGCGCATTGCCCAGGTACCCATACCAATTTCCCTGCAGGTTATCTGGCAACGTCGCAGCGTGTGCCGTAATGCTCTGACTAGCCACTGCCCCAAACGCCACAACGGCTAACCCAGCGATGATTCCTTGAACAAATTTCCGACTCATCTGAATCCCCTACTTTCTCCTCAAAATAGTTATTCCAACTAACTATCTTAAAGATAGTCCAACCGGGTTAATAATACAAGATGTTTTTGTTCTGACATAAATATTAATGACACGCACTGATATTACGCCAATCTATCAGGACTCACTATTTTTAACTCTTGTAACAGGTTTTGCTAAAATGGATGTAAAAAAAGCGCCGGAAATTTAGCATTCCGACGCCACAATTCAATTTATTTATTCTGCCTGCAGCATCCGCACACTCTGGCGATTGACTAACTTGATTGGCGTAATCTTCTGCGGTAGCGTCTCGGTTGACCGCAATTGTTGAACGCCCGCAATGCCCATTTCATAGAAGTTTTGCGACACGCTGGTTAGCTGCGGTTGGACCAGGCTACACAGTTCCGTGCCGTCAATCGCCACGATGGAGAGGTCCGCGGGCACCAGCAGGCCCAGGTCACGCGCCTGATTCATCACGCCAATGGCCGCCATGTCACTAGCGCCCACAATGGCGGTCAGTTCGGTCTGCGCACCGTACGCCTGCATCGCTGCCTGCCCGGCGTCATAGCTGTAATTGCCCAGCTGAATCCACTCGGCCTTGGGTGTGATGCCGGCATCCTTCAAGGCCTGTGTATACCCGAGTACCCGTTGGCGGCCGGTATGAAAGTCCCTATCGACGCCAGCCAAGCCAATTCGCCGATGTCCCTGTTTGATCAGCGCTTGTGTCGCTTGGTAACCGACCTGCCAGTCATCCGAGGTGATGTACGGCAAACGCTCCCCGTCAAAAGAGATGGAGAGAAAACAATACGGCACCTGTGAACCTTGAAGTAGCGTTAGATTTTCCGGCGCCAAGTCCACAGATAGTAGCAGGATTCCCATCACCGGTCGCTCAATCACCGTCATCAATGCCCGGCGTTGTTGGGCCGAATCGGCATCCCCGGCGTATAAAATAATCACGTTCAAATTATGCTGGTGGGCTTCTGCTTGAATCCCTTCAATGATCTGACTGGCGAAGTTGGTCTTGGTCGAATTGACCACGGCCGCAATCACATTGCTGTGGCGTGTCACCAACTCGGCCGCCGCCGTATTCTTCTGGTAGCCCAGCTCAGTCGCCGCCGCATGCACCTTGGTGGCCGTCGCTTCACTAAAGAACGCCGACTTGTTGGCCAAAACCCGCGACACGGTGGCCGTGGAGACCCCCGCTAATTTCGCAATATCCTTAATCGTTGCGGCCATCACGACCACCTACTTTCCTCTGATTTTCTACTACTGGTTCCGGCCAGTCGTTTCTCTATACCTGACCTTTTCGTTTTCATGTCTAGGTCCTATTCTACCGTTAATAGCGTGAAATAACAAAACCATTTGCCACAAATTCAGTAATTTTACACAAACGTTTGCTTTTCTTATTTTAAGCCATTGTAAACGTTTGCGTAAAGTGCTAGAATTCATCTTGTAAGCGGTTACTTAATTAATTCAACCGATGATAGCAATTATTCAACTTTCATTTTTTAAGGAGGAATCACTATGGCTCAAAATACAGCCTTAGAAAGTGAGCAAGCCCCGACGACCGTAGCTACGACCGCCAGTGAAAACTCACTACCGAAACTACCCTTGAAGACCATCTTCGCGATGACGTTTGGTTTCTTCGGGGTCAACATGGCCTTTTCCTTACAGTCCTCACAAATGGGCCGGATTTTCCAAACGATTGGCGCCGACCCAACCAAACTGGGCTTCTTCTTCCTGTTGCCCCCACTGGCCGGCATGGTCGTGCAACCCTTGATTGGGAAGTACTCCGATATCACTTGGAATCGGTTCGGCCGGCGGATGCCCTACCTCATGATTGGGGCGCCCATCGCCGCATTGGTCATGATTCTGTTGCCTAATGCCGGGTCGTTTGGCTTTGGTTACGCCTCACTGGCCGCCTTGTTATTTGGCGCCATCGCCATTCTCTTCATGGACCTATCCTCTAACGTCTGCATGCAACCGTTCAAGATGATCATTGGGGATATGGTCAACGAAGACCAAAAGGATTTGGCCTGGTCTTGGCAACAATCCTACTCCAACTTGGGTGGGGTATTGGCAACAATCTTCCCATTCGTATTAACTTGGTTTGGGGTATCCAACGTGGCTGCTAAGGGTACTGTGCCCCTGTCCGTGCGAATGGCCTTCTACATTGGCGCCGCGATTCTCTTAATAACCTCTGTCTACACGATTGTTTCCGTTAAAGAATACGACCCCGAAACCTATAACCGGTTCCACCACGTCAAGGCGGAAACCAAGCAAAAGACGGCCAGTCTCTGGCACTTAGTGAAGACCGCACCACGGGCCTTCTGGGAGATTTCCTTCGTGCAACTGTTCGACTGGTTTGCCATTCAATACCTCTGGACTTACGGGACTGGCGCCATCGCCGACAACGTTTGGCACACGGCCAACGCCGCTTCCGCCGGTTACCAAGCCGCTGGGAACTGGTTCGGCATTCTTTCCTGCATCCAGTCACTAGCCGCCGTTGTTTGGGGCTTTGCCGTTCTGTCTCACACCAAACCGAACCAACGGAAATTCTGGTTCCGGGTTAGCCTGATTATGGGTGGCCTTGGGATGATCTGGATCTACTTTATCCACTCACAATGGCTATTAATCCTGCCATTCTGCCTGATTGGTATCTGCTACCTGACCATGCAAACACAGGCTATGTCACTCTTCACCGAATCACTCAACGGGAAAAACGAAGGGGCCTACCTGGGACTCTTCAACTGCGGGATTTGCTTGCCACAAATCATCGCTTCCCTGGCCAGCTTCGCCATTTTCCCAGCCATTGGTCAATCCATGCCCGGGATGTTGGTCATCGCCGGCATCGCCTTTCTCTTAGGGGCCGTCGCTGTGAGTGTTATTCACCCTAAATTATCTGAAAATTCTGTAAACTAGAGTTAGCAATATCTATAGGAGGTTTTATCTATGTCTAAGCAATGGTGGAAAAACGCCGTCGTCTATCAGGTTTACCCGCGCAGTTACCAAGACAGTAACAACGATGGGATTGGGGATCTCCCTGGTCTGACCCAACGCCTGCCTTACATTAAAAAATTAGGGGCCGACGTCATTTGGTTGAACCCCATTTACAAGTCACCCGACAAGGATAACGGTTACGACATCAGTGATTACCGCAATATTCAGGATGCTTACGGCACCATGGCCGACTTCGACAAATTATTAGCCAGTGCCCACCACCAAGACCTGAAGATTTTAATGGACTTAGTGGTCAACCACACGTCCGATCAGCACGACTGGTTCCAACAAAGTCGGCAGTCAAAGGACAATCCTTACTCAGACTATTATATCTGGCGCGACCCCGTCGATGGCCACGAACCCAACAACTGGGGCTCCTACTTCAGTGGGTCTGCTTGGACGTTCGAGCCCAAGCGTGGTCAGTACTACCTGCACCTCTTTGCACCGGGTCAACCCGATTTGAACTGGGAAAATCCAAAGGTTCGGCAAGAAATCTGGAGTCTCATGAGATTCTGGCTGGACAAAGGGGTCGACGGCTTCCGGATGGACGTCATTAACTTAATTTCCAAGCCAGCCGGTTTGCCGGATGCGCCCCAAGCACCGGGTGCCCCTTACGGTAACGTGGAGCCACTGGTCTCAGATGGCCCTAAGCTCAACGATTACCTGCGGGAAATGAACGACGAGGTCTTGTCCCACTACGACGTCATGACGGTGGGTGAAATGCCTGGGTCCACGCCAGAAGACGCCATCACCTACACCGGGCTTGAAGCTAACGAATTGAACATGGTCTTCCAGTTCCAGCACGTCAGCCTGTCCCCCAACGCCGACCCGCGTCTGGGCAAGTGGAACGACGCTCCCGTCAAACTGACCGAGTTAAAGGGCGCCCTCTCCCGTTGGCAAAAAGCCTTAGATGGCAAGGGGTGGAACAGTCTTTACTGGAACAACCATGACCAACCCCGTACCGTTTCTCGTTTTGGTAACGATACGCCAGCCTATCGGGAACTCTCCGCGAAGATGCTGGGCACCACGCTTCACATGCTCCAAGGCACCCCTTACGTTTACGAGGGTGAGGAGTTAGGCGAAACCAACGTACACTACACCACACTCGACCAGTACGAAGACCTGGAAAGCTTGAACGCCTACCGGCAAAACGTCGAGGAAGAAAAGATCATCGACCAACCAACGATGCTGAAATACCTGTCACACATGTCCCGGGATAATGCCCGGACACCTATGCAATGGGATGATTCCAAGAACGCTGGTTTCTCCAAGGCCCAACCGTGGTTCGCTTTAAACCCGAACTACACCAAGATCAACGCGGCAGCCGAAGTCGACGATGACCAATCCGTCTTCAACTACTACCGGCAGTTGATTGCCTTACGCCACAGTAGTGACCTGATTGTTCACGGTACCTATGAAGAATTAGATGCCGACGACGAACAAGTCTTCGCCTACAAGCGTCACTATCAAGGGCAAACCCTCTTGGTCATCAGCAACTTTACCGACCAGACGGTCACCCGCGACTACGACCAAGCCAACGCCAGTGAAAAGCTCATCGGCAACTACGCCGACGACCAAGGCACCACGCTCCGGCCTTACGAATCCAAAGTTTATCTCTTCAAATAAAACCTCTGACTGACATCAAGGCAAATTAAAAACCACCTAGGTCCAACAACGACTGCGAGCGTTGTTGAACCTAGGTGGTTTTGTGTGTAATGAGACTTAACGTTGATCAAATTTATTCACGGATAGCTTGGGCGACAACTGATAAATGGGTCAAACCCGTGTCAACCGCAGGGAAGGTGAAAATGAGCCCAGCCGTGGGAATTGCCTTAGTGGCGTGAGCCGCTTAGGCAATTGATACCTTTGAGACTCGCTTTTCAGAGGCTCAAAGTAAGTCTGGAGACCGCTCTTTGGCTCCAGACGTTCGCCCACAGCGGACCGGTCTCATTTTCACCTTCCCGGAGGCGCTGACAAAAACAGTTTAACCCGTTTAATCGATGGGAAACAAGGGGAGCTTGGCCAAGTACTGAATGTCTGGTCGGTCCGCCGCGGCGCCCTCGGCCAGGATGGCCATCTGGCCCACAATGGTGGCTCCTGCCCGCTTCAACAATTCCTGGGCGGCGTTCAACGAGCCCCCGCTGCTAATGACGTCATCGACAATGACGACCTTCTTCGCCACCAACCGATCGGCATCGGTGCCATCCAGTACCAACTCCTGCGGCGCACTGGTCGTGATAGCCGTCACGGGGACCTTGAGGGGCGCCCGCATATAATCCTTGGTGGCCTTTCGCAGCACCACGAATTGCGGGTGATCGGTCAGCCGGCTAAGTTCTTGGGCCAACGGAATGCCCTTACTCTCTAATGTGACGAAATAATCAAACTTCTTAGGCACCAACTGGGCCAATTGTTCCGCGGCATAATCGGTTAACTCGGCATCCCCTAATAGCACAAATGAGGCAATCGCTAAATCTTGACTGATGGGCACCACGGGCAACTGCCGCGTGATGGGTCCCACCTTTAATTCATACGTTTTTAACATCGCTTAGACCCCCAGTCCAACTAGTAACAACCCTTTCAACAGGCCCCCGGTTAAGAGACCAGCAAACGGATCGGCCACGGCCGTCACCACCAAGGTAATCGCGGCCACGGTCGCATCCTTTCCCTGCAAGGCAGTCGCCGCATCTGCCGGAAAAATCACGACGGCCCCCAGAATAAATAGGAAACCAGCAATCGAGGCACTCGGCACGTATTTTCCCAGCCGGGGCAACCAACCCACCGCCAGAATCGCGGCCATGATCAGCATCATCAGGATCCCGGCAATCACCGGTTCTGGCGCACTGGCCGTTGCAGAAATAATCGTTTCGACCGGTGCCCCGCCGAGCAGGCTGGTGCCCATATCGGCTAACGACTGCGTGATCGTCAATAGGTTCAGATTGACCGGATTGGGCTTAAGCCCCGTCATCTCCCCCGTAATTAACCCGTAGGAAATGTTGGCCCCAATGTTCAGACAGGCCAGACTCAACGCCCCACGGACCACGCGGGGATTAATCATTGGTTTCGTAAAGACAAATCGGCGAGCCGTCACGTGTTCCGGGAGCTCGGCACGGTAGTGGGTAATGAAGACAGCGGCCAAACTCGATCCGATGACGGACAAAACAATCGTCCAGACTAAGTCTTTGGTCACTAAATAGGTCACGGCGGCCAGTCCAACCGACGTCCAGCCCGTCAGGCGTTCCTGTTTCGCCATGCCCAACGCAATCTTCGCCAGCATGATTCCCACACCAGCCATCATCCCCGCCATGATGCCATTGCCCAGGAGCGCAACAATTTTAGTGAGGGTCCCGGTCACCCCAATCAGGAACATGACCAGGGAACCGCCTAAGATAATCGACGTTCGCTCGCGTAAATCCCTGCCCAGCTTTCCCGTCAGCGCTAAGGATTCTGCCTGAAAGGATAAGGGGGCCACGGCGCCAAATGCCCCGTTGACCGCTGAAGCAAATAGAAACGAAAACATCGTCGGAAATATCGCAAAGCCTAGTGACATCGCCATGATTCCTTGGGGAATTCCATTTAACACAACTCCGATTGCTGCCAACAGATCCGCTAACCAATGCATCAGACGTCCACCCTCCACACGTTTCTTGCCCGTTATTTCAACATTCGTTTTCTTTCTACAGAATACGTTAATCAAATGATATTGTCCACTTATTTTTCCATTTACACGAACATTCGATATAAATTGCGTTATTATTTTCGGATATATTTAAGGGCATAAAAAAGTGCGACCCACCATTCGTTGAGTCACACAACCATTATCTCGTTAAGAATTTTTCAACTGCCGTTCCTGAACCGCGACCCGCAACAACCGCCACGAATCCGGTAACTGCAGCGCCTCCAGCTGGCCATGCGCCAACGCCACGGCCTCCTGTACAAGTTGGCCCGCATGCGTGTCACAACCCGCTGGGGCGTAGGCATCGTACTGGCGATTCTGCGTGAGCAGTTGGGTCAGGAGTTTTCGCAAAATCGTGACCCCCGTTGGCAAGAGCAGTTGGTGGGCCGTCACGCCGATCTCTTGCAGCCAGCACTGCGCTTGACCGGCAATGCCCGCTAACCTGGCCGGCGTTGCTGGGCCACCCGACTGCTGAACCACGACGAGTCCAACCAACGCGCCCATCGCTGCTAGCACCGTGGCATGACTCACCTGAGCCAAGTCTAATAGTAGATAGTTGGCGACGGTTGGCTGCCACGCCGGCGTCGTGACTGGCAGTGCCGCCAACAGCTGATTGCCGAGACGGCCGTAGACGGAGTGCCCCAATTTTTCAATCAGGTCCTCCAACGACACCTGAGGAACGATGGTGAGCTCGTCGGTTGCTGTATCCTGGATCAACAGGTCCCGTGGCTCTGGGCCAAACAACGCGGCCAGGCTAGCACTGGGGTCGGTCGCCCAAGGTAGCCGTGGCACAAAGTCTTCACCCGCAGACTGCACATTAAATTGTCTCACACCATCACCCCTCCTCATCTATCAGCAGTGTACCCCCTTCGACCTACTTGAAGGCAACCCCTTTGTGCCTAAATTTTAAATCGAGGCAAACGCTTGCGCAAATGCCAGCAAACGTGTATGATTGAAAACATTGCTTAGAGTTAGTCGAACGCGAACCTTTTGAGGAGGGACCTAGATGTCTTATACCATCCACGAAGTTGCTCAGAAAATGGGCATTTCAACCTATAGTATTCGCTATTACCACGATCACGGCATGTTGCCCAACGTCAAACGGGACGCCAACAACAACCGTGTGTTTAACGATGTCGACTTGGAAGGGTTACATATCATCCTGTGCTTACGCGGGACGGGGATGCCCGTCGAACGGATTCAGCACTACCTCGATCTTGTCCAACAAGGGGAATGCACCGTGCCCGAACGCTACGAAATGATGCAAGCGCAACAGGAACGGACGCTCCGCGAAATCGCTGACCTTAAGGAACACCTGTCGACCATCAACTTCAAGGTTGATCATTACGCAGAAATTATGAAGACTCACCAGCCCGATAGTTTTGTGCCCGCAAGTATGCGCGACACGGCCACCAACCAAACGGCTTAAACTTGACCGGCTCCCACTAGCATTAACCACAGTTTCATCAACCAAATCAGCCATCTCTCACCGTTGTGTGCGAGGTGGTTTTTTGTTGAGTCAATTTTCTTGCACCCCCTTAACTAATATGCTACGCTTAACCACCTGCGATTCATTTATTAAATATTTTATGAGGGGGGTCCGCTCCTTGGAAACCACACACCTGCCGCACTGGCGGCGCAACATCTATCTCTTCTTAACCAGTCAGTTTCTGTCGGGCATCACCAGTATGGTGGTCCAGTACGCCATCATCTGGTACTTGACTAAGCAAACGGGCTCGGCGACGGTGCTCAGTCTGGCCACTCTGCTGGGAATGCTCCCGATGGTGCTCCTCAGTCCCTTCGTGGGACCATTCGTTGACCGACTGAACAAGAAGACCCTGCTGATTGTGCCAGACATCGTAGCCGCCGTCTTCGCCATCATTTTATCGATTGCGGGCACGCTCCAATCGACCTTCCCCCTGTGGCTAATTTTCATTTCGCTACTGGTCCGGTCGATTGCGCAGACCTTTCAGATGCCAACGATCCAGTCGATTCTGCCCACCATGGTCCCGACCGATGAGCTCACGCGGATCAACGGACAGCTGGGGATGGTCCAATCGGCCAACATGATTATTTCACCAGCGCTGGGCGCATTTCTCTTTGCCATCGTCCCCATGAATTTCTTGATTCTGGTCGACGTTCTGGGCGCCATCATTGGGATTAGCCTGTTAACATTCGTGCGGATTCCCGAGCATCCCGTGATCGACGAGAAGGTCCACGTTCTGGCCGATGCCAAATTTGGGCTGATGAAACTCCGCAACACGCGGGGCCTCTGGGCCATCACCATGATTGGTGCGGCCTTCACGCTGATGTTCATGCCCGCCGCCAGCCTGTACCCACTGATGACCATGGGCTACTTCCACGGCACAGTTGGCCAAGCCGGCCTGATCGAAGTCATTTACTCCGTCGGCATGCTCGCCGGGGGCGCCATCATTGGCCTCTTTGGTAATTGGCGCGACCGGATGAAACCCATCTTCTGGGCGACCGTCGCCATGGGCGTGACCTTTGGCGGCAGTGGCTTTCTGCCGGGCAACCAAACCGGCTTCGTCTGGTTCGTGGTGTTAAACGCCTTAGCCGGTGCCATGACGCCGTTCTACAGCACCCTGTTGATGGCGATGATTCAACAGAGTTTCCCCGCCGACCAACTCGGCCGCGTGCTAGGCGTGCTCAACTCCTTGACCAGTGTTGCCGGACCGGTTGGCCTGATTTTTGCGGGTCCCCTAGCCGATAGCATCGGTGTCGAAAAGCTGTTTATCATCGGCGGCCTCGGCTCCCTGATCTGTGGTCTCGCCATGTGGCTATTGCCAAGTGCTCGCGCTTACGATCAGCAGTTACAGGCGCGCCTAGCAACTGAGGCGTCGGCTCAACCTGATTTAGATGACTAATCCTAAGGATCTGTTTCCGGACAGGTCCTTTTTTCTTATCTACCTAATGGCCATTCATTCTGGTCGGCCAAATCCGCATCACAAACTAAAAAGGCACGGCCAAGGGGGCGAACCTCCTGGCCGTGTCTTTACTTGCTAAAACAAGTATTTTCTATTCGCGAAATTAATAATTGGTGGGACTGACTACATCTTCTTCTCAAAACCTTCCATTGGCGCTGCTTCGTTTTGGTAATCAGCCGCAACGGCGGGGTCCGTGGTGAAGTGCATGACGGAGTAGAAGGCGCCCTTCAGGTAGTACTGCATAGCCACCGGAATCTTCAGTTCGGTCATTTCAGATGGTGAGAGTTGGTAACGGATGCTGGCTTCATCCCCGTCCAATACCTTTTCCATCCATTGGGGTTCGCGAATCATTTCGCGGCCCATGGCTACCAAATCAGCCCCCATAGCGAGAACGGCATCGGCGTCAGCCGGCGTTTCCACGGAACCGACACCAATCAGTGGCTTGCGCCCGGCCAATTGGGCGACGAACTTCTTAATCAGTGGTTCGTGGTCACTCTTATCGTTCAGTGACGTCCGTTGGGCAGACCCCATGGACATGTGGACGTAATCCACGTCAGAATCGCCTAACATGCCCAGGAAGGCCAAGCTATCAGCTAAACGAATCCCTGGCGTTTCGATTTCCTCAGGTGAGATTCGGTAGCCCAACAGGAATGGGCGGTCGGCGTACTGGGTAATCGCCTTATGGGCACTGGCAATCACAGCCTTGGCAAAGGCCATCCGGTCATCGCGGTCGCCACCCCATTTGTCCGTCCGACGGTTCGAGTTAGGAGAGAAGAACTGTTGCAATAAGTAGGTGTTGGCCCCGTGCAGTTCGACCCCATCAAAGCCAGCGGTGATGGCCCGACGCGTAGCTTCACCAAAGGCAACGATCAACTCATCAATTTCCGCCGCCGTCATTTCCCGCGGTGTCTGGGAATCGGCTGGAAAGGCAGCCTTAACGGCACTAGCACTGACCGGTTGATTGCCACGAAGAATGCTGTCGTTAGACTTTCGGCCAGCGTGGAAAATCTGCAGGACAGCCTTGGTGCCATTGCGCTTCATGGCGTTGGCCAAACGGCTCAGTCCCTCGATGTCGGTATCATTGGCAATCGACAGTTCGCCTTCAAAGCCCTTACCGCCAGCAATCACGTTCGCCACTTCGCCAATGATCATGCCAACGCCACCGGCCCGAGCGCCGTAGAAGTCGATTTCATCGTTGGTCACGTGGCCGTCGTAGAAACTCGACATGGTCGTGGTTGGGGACATGATTACCCGGTTCTTTAACGTAACCCCGTTCTTAAAGCTAAAGTCCTGTTGAAAATTATAAGTCATCTGATTTTCCACCTTTCTGAGTTGCGGTACATTTTTGAATTGCCGTTAAAATCGGTCGGAGGGTCTCACCGGCTGGCGTCAGCGCCCAGCGCCGTTGTTTCACGTGAAACATCACGAGTTGGCGGCGCTGCAATCGCCACAAACCACACCAACAGCCCCACCGTTGCTTGCCATTTAGCCGCTGCCAGATCATCCTCATGGATTGGGGACCCGCTGCCAGCAACAGGAGTAGTTGCCACTGCACGGGTTGCGTGACCACCGTTTGGGTCGTCTGTAGCCCGCGAATCGAATGCGCCATCGCGCCACCTCCACAACGAAACCTAGCATAACCGCTTGCCGGGCAGAAAAAAAGAAGGCACTTAAAAGTACCTCCTCGTTAATTTTCTAAAATATGGCTGAAGCCCCCGTGGTCATTGGCGATTTCCATGTCGGGCACTTCACTGGCCCGGCGTTCACCCCACACGGACATCTGTACCAGGATCTGGCCCAAAGAACGGCCTAGGTCGGTCAACGCGTAGGTGACTTTAAACGGTGCCCGTTCCCCAGAAATGTGGCGGATGATGATGCCGTCTTGTTCCAGCTCCCGCAGTTGTTGCGTCAGCACCTTTTGCGAAATGGCTGGCAACTCGCGGCGGAGGTCACACGTTCTTTGGGGCCGATTGCCCAAATGGCACAGCAGTTGTGGCTTCCATTTCCCACTAATAATGCCCAGCGTTGCCTCGACCCCATTGTTATACGACTTCTTCACGTGATGACCTCCTCAATAGTTTTACCCATTATAGCGCCTAAGCAACCTTTTGGGGAGTAGGCACCTTTTAGTAACCATGAAATCAATTCCCCAATCCATCGTTAAAAGCGTAAAATGAGATTAATTTAATTTTGGGAGGGATTTCAATGATCAAACCACATCGTTTACATACCGGCGATCAAGTCGCCCTCGTTAGCCTATCTAGCGGCGTTATGGGTGAGGCCTTTGCCACTCACGAATACCATCGCGGGCAACAACGCCTGCGTGCACTTGGCTTAATTCCCGTGACCATGCCCAACGCCCTGAAGGGACTCGACTACCTCGACGCCCATCCCGAAGCCCGCGCCGCCGACCTCAAGACGGCCTTCACCGACGATACGATTGCCGGCATCTTCTGTGCCATCGGTGGCATTGACACCTTTCGCCTGGCCTCCTATCTCCTGGACGACCCCGAATTTGTGACCGCCGTTAAGACGCATCCCAAACTCTTTACCGGCTTTTCCGACACGACCGTGGATCACCTGATGCTGTATCATCTGGGACTCACCACCTATTACGGCCCCAACGTACTCAACGATTTGGCTGAGTTCGACACAGACCTATTGCCGTATACCAAACGCACGCTGACCCATTACTTAGAAAATACCGCCACGACACCAATCACCAGCAGTCCCATTTGGTACGAAGAGCGGACCGACTTTTCCCCGGCGGCCCTGGACACACCGCGGGTCAGTCATCCCGAAACCCGGGGCTATCAGGTGCTCCGGGGCCACGGTAGCGTCACCGGCCGGCTCCTGGGCGGCTGCCTCGATAGCCTGAACAGCCTGCTGACCGACACCCGTTACCCGGAGGAACCCGTCATCGCTAGAAAATACGGCCTCATCCCTAGTCCCGCAGACTGGCGCGATAAGATTCTCTTCCTCGAAACTAGTGAGGAAAAGCCGACACCGGCGGCCTACCAAACCATGCTGCAGAACCTGAAGCAGGCTGGCATTTTGGGCAACGTGAAAGCCATCATCACGGGAAAACCGCAAGATGAAGTCTACTATGACGACTACTGCCAGGCCCTTTTAACGGCGACCCAGGACCTCGACGTGCCAGTCATGACCAACTTCAACTTTGGCCACGCCTATCCCCGAACCGCGCTGCCATACGGTTTAACCGCGAAACTTGATTTCGACGACAAAACATTAACCATCACGGAACCTTTCTTTTCTGGGGAGATCACGCAATGAATTCTTGACGGACCGAATTATTAATCAATAATCAAAAATAATAATTATTAATAACAAAAAAGAAGCCGCCAATATTAGCGACTCCTTTTTTGTTTAAAATAGCCTGTTGTCCAATATAAAAAACTCCTATTCCCCTTAAGAACAAAAGGAACACCGTGATGGCCCCAATGGGTTAAAACAATGTCAGCCGCAGGGCTGGTGAAAATGGGCTCAGCCGTGGGAGTTGCCTTAGCGGGTCTCCCGCTTAGGCAACTGCTATCTTTGAGACTCGTTTCTCAGAGGCTCAAAGTAAGTCTGGAGACCGCCCTTCGGCTCCAGACGTGCGCCCACAGCGCCACGGCCCATTTTCACCAGCCCGGAGGCGAAGTCAACATCAATTTACCCCGCTGGAACGGCCATCACGTTGGTATCGACGACGCCGAACTCGTGGCGCATCGCCGCTTCAATCTCCTCGCCCAACCGGTAACTATCCTGAACCTCCATGTGAGCGTCGACCGCAATCACCAAATCAACCGTGACCACGTTACCGTTGTAGTGAGCCTTGAGGTCTTCCACCCGTTTGACCCCCGCAAAGCCCGCGGCCATTTGCCGAAATTGTTCTTCAACTTCTGGATCAAAGTAGTCGGCCAGGTTCAAGCTGCTCTCGCGGAAAATCTTGATGCCCGCCGTCAAAATGTAGATTCCGACCAACATACTGGCCACGCCATCTAGCCAGGTCAGCTTGAATACCAGCGCGCCGCCAATCGCAATCATGGTCGCGATACTGGTTATGGCGTCGCTCAAACTATCCAGTGCGGCGGCCGTCAACGCGGCGTTCTTTAATTTTCGACCGGCACGGCGGTTCAACCACCACACTCCCAGCATGACGACCGTGGCGATACCGGCCCCCAGAATCGTAATCGGTTGGGGCACCTCCTGGTCGGCGGGATTCATGAGACTCTTGATGCCGCTATAGATGACGCTGGCGGCAATGGCAATCATCACGATCCCGGTCAGCATGGTGAAGACCGTTTCGTAGTGAAACCGCGTCAACTGGAGGCGTTGGCCGTTGTGGCTGTAATCCTCCGGTAACGGCTGGCCCATCAAATCATCGTCGTGAATATCACGGGCAATGTAGATACCAATTAATAACAAAACGGTTGAAATAATCCCGGATAAATTATTAAACGCATCGGCCCGCAACGTTTGGGAGTGCCCCACAATCGCCAAATAAAATTCGATAACAGCGATGCCCAGGTAAGCCGCCACATTTAAGTATAGGTGCCGCTGAGCGCCGCGTAACTTGGCCAACTCGGCCTGTTGCCGGGCCTGCCATTCGGCCTGTTCCTGTTGCCGATGCTCGTTCAATTCTTTCATACACAATCCCTCTTATCCGCTTAGATAGCTCCATTATAAGCCGTTTAGTCTCTGTTTGATTAGGGAATTTCAGTGTTCCCCAAATCAGTGAAATACGGCGGCATCAACCAGTTTGCCCAGTTGATTCATCGCCGGAACCTGCTGGGAAAGCTCGCCATTTTGTGACAGTGCCACGACCACCACGGCCTGCTTGCCCCGAGCAAAAATGGCCGCATCATTTTCCACGCCATAGGTATCGAACTCACCGGTCTTGTTGTAGATTTGACGATTGGCTGGCACCAATTTGGGTAGCTTGGTGTGATTGGTATTGGCCGCCATCAATTTTAAAATCGCCGTATCGGCAGACCGTGAAATCAGCTGGTGCCGCCAAATTTTCATTAGCAAGTTCCCCAAATCACGAGCAGAGGTTTCGTTGTCCCGTCCCGCTGCGAGCGCCTTTTGATCCATCATCTTTCGCCGGAGCACCGTTTGGGTGGCCCCCAGCCGCTTGATTTCCTGATTGACGGCCGCCAATCCCCCGACCTCGCGGATGATGATGTTGGTGGCAGTGTTATCGCTCACGGTCATCATATCCTTTAGCAACTCGCGATTGGTGACGCGCGTTCCGGCGGCTTGCGCCTGTAGATTTCCGGTGCCGCCCACCTTGTCCGC
This sequence comes from Levilactobacillus sp. FUA 3915, assembly GCF_044053135.1. Classification (NCBI taxonomy): domain Bacteria; kingdom Bacillati; phylum Bacillota; class Bacilli; order Lactobacillales; family Lactobacillaceae; genus Levilactobacillus; species Levilactobacillus sp. FUA 3915. The sequence continues at coordinate 974,387 of NZ_CP168704.1, forward strand.
CTCCCGGAGCGTATAGGTCGCGGCCAAATCAAACTTACCAGCCGCAACCTGACGATAGACTGTCGCCAAAATAAACAACTTAATATCACTCGCGGCCTTCTGTGAACGGTTGTGCCAACTCAGCGTCTGCCCCGCCGTTGTTTGAATGAACACGGCGTTTTGCCCCTTCAAGTGGCCCATCGTGCTCTGCGCAATTTGTTTAAATGGCGCGGCTGGAACCGGCTTCTTGGCCTTGGCGTTAGCTGTTTTTGCTTTAGGTGTTTTTGGCTTGGTTACGCTAGAACTGGCCGATGCCGAGCGGCTAGATGTCAGTTTTTTCGCCGCCTGATGGGCTTGGCCACGCGACTGACAGCCGACCAATCCCAAACTTGTGACACCGACCAGTAACCACAATCCCCATTTTTTCATCAAAATTCCTCCTGACCTAAAAATACACGGCGGCCGTTAGATGCGGGTTGCCGTGTACTAAAGATCTTAATTTACTGCATCCAGACTTCGTTCACTAAATCACCATCGTATGAGTTCCCATCCGTCAACACGATATCATCGTCATAGGACGTGTAGCCATAGTAGGTTTCGTGCTCGCCGTTGCTCCAAATCACGTCGATTTCCACGTTGGCATCGATTGTCTTGGTATCGTTGGTGCCGGTCGTCACGTCATAGGACAAGACGCCGTGTGCGCCGGAATCCTTGATGGTCGCGGTCCCATGGAAGGCGGAACCGTCGTTGTTGTTCTGCACGACCGAGCCGTTATCGTGAATCGTCAACGTTTCCTGTTGCCGGTCGCCATCGTCGTCATTATAGAAATAATAGTCGCCAACGTACTTGCTGTAACCGTCAAAACTATTGTTGGTGGTCGTCGTGGTCGTGTTGCCGCCACTGGTCTGACTCGTGGCCGCACTATTGCCCTTGGACTGGGTCTTCTTCAACAGAAATTTGTCATTGCTCTTTTGCAGACTGAAAAATTCCGTCTTCAGGGCGCCAAAGCCCTTCTTGTTTAAATCCGTCAGATTAATACTGCTCAGCTTTTTGTTCGACTGCTTGTATTTCCCATCGGCATTCAGGGATTGTGCCGCCGCGATAATCGACTCATCTTTGGCCGTTTTCCCTGACGCCTGTTTACTGCTAGATTGGTTTTGCTTAAACGCATTCTTGGCCTGTCGACTACTCATAGTAGACGTGCATCCCGCCAAACTCCCCGCTGCCAACAACGCAACAGCGACCGTTAGCCAGTGCTTTTTATGTGCCATTTTTCTGCCTCCACAATTGATTTATGTAGTTCTTACTATCAATTTTAGGCCAACCCATCAACAACTACAATGGCTAACACTAAATAGTGATTGGCCAATTAATAATTAAGAAAAACGACAATCATTGTCGCAGATTGTTGCCTTAAATATGCTACTAATCCCCCGTGTCGATGGTCTTAGCTAAGTGCTTTATTCTCAGCTTAGAGCATGGGGCGACCTTTGAGACCGCACCTCTCAGGCTGGAACCGACCCCACAGCAGGGCGTTTTGAATCCGCCGCCGGGAACGGAATAGCTACTACAGTTCCGGCGCAATTTCCACCATCCCTTCAACCCAATTTAGACTAGACTAAGACAATTGGGCACGCCAACGACCACCCTCCCGTAACTGCGGGTTAAAACAGCGTCAACCGCAGGGATGGGAAAACTGCACCACCATGTTAGTGACCAGAGGCAGGTCAAGGTGAACAGCTGTGTCGGTGGTCTTGGCTGAGTGCTTTATTCTCAGCTTAGAGCACGGGGCGACCTTTGAGACCGCATCTCAGGCTGGAGCCGGACCACCCAATGGCGGAAATGAGCTCAGCCGTGGGAGTTGCCTTAGTGGCCTGCCACTTAGGCAACTGCTATCTTTGAGACGTGCTCTTCGGCTCAAAGTAAGTCCGGAGACCGCCCTTTGGCTCCGGACGTGCGCCCACCGCGTTCCGGTTCAATTTCCGCCATCCCGGAGGCCATGACAACGATCAGTTTAACCCGTACCCAGGAAAATGCGTCAGGGGGTTCACGACCCGGTGAAACCTGACGCAAACAGTTGTCTCCCCCGAAATTCACAGCGAAATGAGAACAATTTGTTTACCTTTTCATTAACCCGTTTCCATTATTGTAAGCGCTAAATAAATTTTCTTTGGGCATGATGAACACCGTCAAATCGGTGATACACCCTGGTTTTCTCGGACAACTAACAAACTTTTACCCGAAAGCAGTTGCAAACTGTAATTTTTTTAGTTATAATTGCTTTGTGAAATTGGTACCAATGATTTTCAAAACTTCCGAAAGAAGGCATTTGTATAATGGCTGAACGTAGTTATGACTTTCTTATGCCCAGTGTCAATTTCTTTGGCCCTGGCGTAATTAGCAAGATTGGTGACCGTGCAAAGATGTTAGGGATGAAGAAGCCCGTCATCGTAACGGATAAGTTCCTTGAAGGAATGGAAAACGGTGCGGTTGAACAGACCTTGAACTCCTTAAAGGCTGCTGGTGTTGACTACGTTGTGTACAACAACGTTGAACCGAACCCTAAGATTCGCAACATCAAAGAAGTTAAGAAACTTTACTTGGATTCAGGCGCTGACTCCATCATCACTGTTGGTGGGGGTTCTGCTCATGATACTGGTAAAGGTGCCGGCATTATCTTGACTAACGGTGATGACATCACCAAGTTAGCTGGAATTGAAACGCTCGACAAGGCTTTGCCACCACTGATTGCCGTTAACACGACTGCTGGGACGGGTTCAGAATTGACTCGTCACGCCGTTATCACGAACGAAGAAACCCACTTGAAGTTCGTTGTTGTTTCATGGCGGAACATTCCGTTGGTTTCCTACAACGACCCTACTTTGATGTTGGACGTTCCTAAGGGCTTAACTGCCGCTACTGGGATGGACGCTTTCGTTCAATCCATCGAACCATACGTTTCTGTTGACCACAACCCAATCACCGACTCACAATGTATCGAAGCTATCAAGTTGATTGAAACTTCCTTACGTGAAGCCGTTGCTAACGGCCACAACCTTGAAGCTCGGACCAAGATGGTCGAAGCTGAAATGTTAGCCGGGATGGCCTTCAACAACGCTAACTTAGGTTACGTTCACGCCATGGCTCACCAATTAGGTGGTCAATACGACGCCCCACATGGTGTTTGCTGTGCTTTGCTCCTGCCTTACGTTGAAGAATACAACATCATTGCTTGCCCAGAACGTTTCGCTGAATTAGCTGAAATCATGGGCGAAAACACTGAAGGCTTATCAACGCGTGACGCTGCCGAATTGTCCATCAAGGCCATGAAGCAAATGTCACAAGACGTTGGTATTCCTAAGTCCATCAAGGAAATCGGTGCAAAGCCAGAAGACTTTGAACTGATGGCTGAAAACGCCTTGAAGGATGGGAACGCCTTCTCTAACCCTCGTGTAGGGACTAAAGAAGATATCGTTAAGATTTTCCAAGCAGCTTACGACGCAAAATAGAGTGCGGAGAGAGCCGGTTAGACTCTGAGCATTAACGTAGCTAAGGGAATACCCCCGGTTTTGGGGTGTTTTCTTAGCTGGGTTAAGCGCAGGAGTCTGGCTCTCGTAGCACGTTTCAGAGGCCGCACGTCTCCGAAATATAAAATGCGTAGTGTCAGTCCCACCGGTTCAAGGGTCCAATAACAGAGGCCAGTCCCTCTGCGACACACCACCCTAGTAACCGCCAACAACGTTCACAACCAGACAGCCCCCCGCTATCCAGCTTGTGAACCATGTTACGGACTGACAACTGCGATCGGTTAGAATTAACCGTCTAACCGATCAGAAAATTTCAGTGGCCACCTGGTTACCCCCTCTTGGTCACCACTAAAAATAGATTGATTGTGTATTACAGCTACGAAAAGCCACCTTTGCGGGTGGCTTTTTAGTTTGACTAAGGAAGGTTTTTCAATGACAAAATTTCTAACCTTTGACTGTTACGGTACCCTGCTACGGGAGGAAGGCACCTACGCCGAAATCGTGCGGGCCGCGCTTCAGCTGGGGGTCGATGCCAAATTGGCGCGGCAACGGTTCATCACCTACCAAGGCGACCGCAACAACATGCATCCCTACCTAGACTATGACCTATTGACTCGCAACAATTTACTCCACCTGGACGAACAATTTGACCTCCAACATGGTTTTGAACGCTACTATCCCGAGGTATTAATGGCGCACCGCGCACTCACGCCGTTCCCCGAAGTGATTGCCACGCTCAAAACGCTGCGTGAGCGCGGCTACCACCTGATTATGATGTCCAATTCCAGCTGGGACATCATCCCCGCCAATGCCGACAGCCTCCAGGTGCCCTTCGACATTTGGACTGCTGAGGACGTCCACGCCTACAAGCCGGATCACACCTTCTTCGACGCCGTGGGCAAGCATTACGGCTTCACACCCGAGAATCACTGGCACATCGCGCAGGGCTACGCCAGTGACATCATCCCCGCCGATCAGCTTGGCTGGCGGTCGATTTGGGTCAACCGGGAAAACGCGCAACCCACAGCTGCCGCTCGGCCAACCCACATGGTGACTACCCTGGATAGCGTTCTACAGTGGCTCCCGTAATCTTTTAATCATACCAAAAAAGTCGTCCGACAATTGTCAGGCGACTTTTGATTTACTTTGGTTGAACCCGATACCGCAACAGGGTTTTCGCCCTTTCCGGAGCGGTCCGGCGCGCATCCGTCAGGTAAATTTCGCGGTGCCAGTAATCGCCCATGGTGGGGATGACCTGCAAGTTCTGCTCGGTCAAGACCGTCTGGAGCTGGGCAAACGTGGCTGGCTCATCGTCAAACGGTCCCTGATGGATGGTCTGAAGCACCTGTCCCTCCGCGTAGGTTTCCCAGGTTAATTGGTCAAAGTAGGGATTGGTCTTCTTCGCCTGAACGGCAGCCAAGGCCTGGTCAAAATCCGTGGCCGTCAACCGGTCTGGCTGGCGCAACATGATTTTGTATTTCAAGGCCGCCTTGTTCAGGTTGGCCCCGCGTGAGCCATCAGTCGTCGTCCAGACGCCCTCCAACGGGTAAACCGTGTACTCGTAGGGTTCGCCCAGTTCTCCGCGCTTCAGCGCCATTCGCAGCTGATAGGCCACCGGATACAGGGCGGCGACGTGCTCCCCGAAGTCCGGCTGATTGGGATCACCCTGGCCTTCAATCGTGATAAAGTTCAGTGACGGCAACGTTAACAGCGTCGGCTGCTTGGATAAGTACCAGTCCTTCTCTGCCTTGCGCCATTCATGTTTCATGGAAACGCCTCCTCATTAACTGCTACTTAGGTGTCATCAGTGCCGTTCCCGGCGACGAATTCAAGACTTCCCGCTATGGGGCCCGGCTCCAGCCTGCGAAACGGTCTTCCGCCTCGACTTGAAACCTCGCAAAATACACGAGTTTCCAAGGTCGGCCCATGCTCTAAACTGAGAAAACCACTCAGTTAAGACCATCGACACAGCTGGAAATCTTGATTCGTCTCTGGTCACTCAGTCTGTCTTTATCACTCACAAGGACGCATTCCCTGTGACCAATCTAGAATTTACACCCGTTGTTATCTCCATTATACAAAAAATCGTCAGCCACCTACACTGACGATTCACGAATTTATTTTTCGACTAAAGGAACCAGCATTTCACCGTGAACACCGGCGTCATCGCTCCCCGTCACATAAGATGTGTTGGGACCACCCACGTAGGCGTAGTCGGTTAATTGGGGTAAGATTTCACCGAATGCGGGGCCTTCGAGCGCGTTGTACAGCCCCATTTGATCCGCAGCCGTGCCGGTAATGACCAGGTATTTGCCAGCGGGAAATTCAATCAACCGTTGGCCCGCTGCGGCTGTCGCAGCCGTCGTCACTTGCCGACCGGCGTAGTAGTGAAATTCACCGTTGATAGCTTCGTTAACGGCGAAGGGGTAATCGTTGATGCCGTCCAGCTTTGCCAGCGCTTGGTCCGCGTTGATTTTTTGCCAGAAGTTCGCCTTCTGCTGACCCATTTCGGGAAAGTTGCCGGTCAGGACCGTGTCGATGCCTAAAACAGTGAATGCGGGTTTCGTTTCAATCGTGTAATTTGCCATATTGTGGTGGCCTCCTTTAGATGATAGACTCAGTATAGTCACTAATGGTTTCAAAAACTGACGCTATTGGGAGAAAATCATGACAAAAACGGAACGGGTCAATACCATGATGCGGTACATCAATAATCGCCAATTTTTCACGATTCGTGAATTGATGGCCCACTTTCAGGTGTCGCGGAGCACGGTCATTCGTGATCTTGAAAATATTCAGGAGCTGGGGATGCCCCTGACGTCGAGAGTGGGCCGCGATGGCGGTTACGCCGTTCTTCAGAATACCCTGTTGCCCGCCGTGCAGTTCAACAATGAAGAACTGAAGGCCCTATTTGTCAGTTTCCTAGCGACGTTAAATACCCAGCTTCCCTACCTGCAAAACCGCAACACCTTAACGGAGAAGCTCGTGGCCATCGCCTCACAAACCCAGCAGGATGACCTCCTGACGCTCCAGGAGCTGCTAGTTTTCAGTCACACCAATCCGGCCAACACCAAATTAACCGAGCTGACCGACTTTGCGCCACCCATGCTGCGCACGCTACTAAATAACTGTCTGACCAATCGCCAGCTCTGTCTCAAACTGGCGACGACCACCCGGACCGTTTGGGTTCGCCACGTCTACAATCGTCAGGCCATCTGGTACGTCGACGCCTGGGATCTGAACGCTAGCCGCTTCTACGAACTAAAAATCACAGACATCGTGGCCATTACCCCGGTTGCGCAAGAACAGACGCTGGACCCGGACGCCATCACCGCCGCTATCAAAGCGGCCCGGCCACAGCCCAACGTTCGCTTAAAATTGACGACCGACGCCATTCAACAATTTAAGCAGCATCCCCACCCCACGGCGCCGCTTCAATACCGTGACCCGTTCCAGCAGACGGCCTTATTGGAATGCTACCTGGACCCGGCCTCGCCAGAACAACTCCAGGACTTTGCCCGCTGGTTTCTTTACCTGGGTCACGCAGCCACGCTTCAGACGGCGCCAACCGAATTGATTGCTGCCATCCGCACTGAATGTCAGGTGCAGTTGGACCAACTACCTTTAAAATAATTGTCGTTATCCACCGAATTTTGGTGGATTTTTTTGCTTTTCAGGGCGAATGTAAAAAAAAATATTGCCCGATTTATTGCTCCATTTATACATCTAATGCTCATAACAAGTGGATATTTTTCAAATTCACCATGATTACGCTAATTTAACGTTAGCGTCACTTAAAATGACAATGACTCAATTTTCAGCATTTATTCCCTTGGATTCAACTGGCACATATCCCAGTAAAATTCGTACACAGAATTGCCAATGAACGTTGATATATCAGGGACTGAAGGGGGTTGAAAGTCTCTAATCATGCTGGTACCATTAATTTTGTTAACAAGTAAGCAATTCAACGGCGCTGTTGAAAAATTATAAAAAATATAAAAAAAGAGGTTATACCTATGAACAACTTTAACGAAATCATCTTAAACATGTTAGCAAAATTCCAAGCCAAGCACCCCAACAGTGCCGTTTCTCCTATTCGATTAATCAAACGGGCCATCTACAACTATGAACACCGGCGTTGGTCCTACGACCATGAGTTCCTGGCCGCAGCCCTCGTCATGGTCGGGCCTCAAGCATTTAATTTTACGGACCTGAAGCGGGTGGCCACCAAGCTCTCCGGTGTCCAATATGAAGCCATTAATATCACGGCGGACCTCGATGCCTTCATTCGGGTCTGTGCAGATGTGTGTGGCGTCACGCCCACTGCCTTTGCGGCTCGGATGAGCAACTGTGACTTCGCCTTCGCTGACTTAGACCAAACCACCACCATTCCTATGAGTGACCGCGGCTACGATCATTATGCCAAGCAAACGGGAATTGTCTGTGGACTGCTCAAGGGCAAGTCCCTGGCTGAGGTGCAAGCACTGATTGCCACTATTCTTAGCAAATAAGGCGGTGCCCAATGACCTTACACCTCCTGACTCCAGAAACCCTAACCGTTCTCACGCACCACAATGCCGATCCACAAACGACCTACATCGACGGGCGGGCCGCCGCTAACTACGGCGTGCGCCACCGGGTTTACCGCCCGTGGACGTTTGACACCGACTTTCTCGTCGCGAGCCTGCTCTACTATGGCACGCCAATTCTACCGCCAGCGCTACTCAACCAGCGTGTGCGCCAGTTTACCAGCCAACAACATGGTCGCTACTTCTTCACCAATCAAACCGACAACATCACGCGAGGGTGCGCCCAAATCGCCGGGGTCTCAAACGACGACTTTCACCTGCGACTGGCGCAGGCCCGCCTCGCCTTCAAGGACCTAGAGCTGACCCCAAAATTTCCGCTGGACCCCGTCGCGGATGTGCATTATCCCCAACAGCTCTGGCTGCTCTGCCAGCTCGTTGCCAAAGCCGACCGCACCACGATTCAACAATTTATGACCCTTCTCCTGGGCGGTCCCGATGCCGCCTAGGAGACAGAAAAGCCGCCTAATTCAGACGGCTTTTTGACTACTCTTTTTTCACCATGTGATAACTGACATTTTCTACTTCCCATCCCAAACGAAAAGGCCCGGACCAACGCCCAAGCCTTTCGTGATTAACGTTCTATTTACCTGACATTTCAGCTTTCTTATCGTTGTGCCGCAGTTCCATTTCGATTTCTTCCAGTGACTTGCCCCGCGTTTCAGGAACCAAGTAGTGGACGAAGAACATGGATAAGACGGCGAACACGGCAAAGACGGCGAATGGGCCACCGACGTTGTTGTGGAAGTAGGCCAGCATGACCAGGAAGAATTGCGAAACTAAGAAGTTCCCGATCCAGTTGGCCGCGGACCCGATGGAAGACCCAATTCCCCGGACACTCAATGGGAAGATTTCCCCAATCGTGACCCAGGCAATGGGACCCCAAGAAATGGCGAACCCGAAGATGTAAATGGCAATCAGAATCATGGTTGGCACGGCCGTCGTGTGGATGTCCATGGTGAAGTTCATCACGGCTAAAATCCCTAAGGAAACGGCCATCACGATTGACCCAAACATCAGGAAGGTCTTCCGGTTGAATTTGTCCATGATAAACGTGGCAAGCACCGTGACCACAAAATTCACGATCCCAATCCCAACGGAAATCCAGATGGCACTGCCTTCCGCGAAGCCAAATCCCTTAATGAAGACTTGGGGCAGGAAGTAAATCACGGAGTTGATCCCAACTAATTGTTGCAGCAACATGATACCGACCGCCACAACCACGGCTGGCCGGGCAATCGTGAACAGTTCCTTGATGCCACCCTTAGGTTGATGGGCAACGGTTTCGATTTCAGCCAATTCCTTTTCAGGATCATCAGTCGTATTCTTCCGTAACATTTTTAACACGCTTAAGGCTTGTTCGCTGTCACCCTTTTCGGCCAAGAACCGTGGGGATTCGGGTAATAACAGGCCACCAATCAACAGTAAGGCCGCTGGAATCAAGGCTGACCCCAACATCCACCGCCAGTCACGGATGCCCAACAGGTTGTGGTTCAAGAACCCCAGGTTAGACACGTAGGCCAACAGAATCCCTAAGGTAATCATCAATTGGAACAAGGTCCCCAGAGACCCCCGGCGTTCAGCGGGCGCCAATTCGGCCAGGTAAGCTGGCGTCAAAGCGGAAGCAGACCCCACGGCAAAGCCCAAGATGATCCGGGCGATAACCATAGACCAGAAGCCCATGGCCACCATGGATAGCGATGACCCTAACAGGAACAGGATCGCGGCTAAAATCAGGAGCCGCTTCCGCCCATATTTGTCGGCCAACGGACCCACGCCCAGTGCCCCGACGGAAGACCCAATCAGCACGGACGACGTGATGAACCCCGTCTGGCCAATGCCTAAATTAAAGTTATTTTCGATCAATGGTGAGGCCCCAGAAATAATACCTGTATCAAATCCAAATAGGAGGCCACCTAATGCACCGAATGTGAAAATAAAGAATGTACTCAAATGTCGATTCATATTAACTTTCCTCACCCTTCATAAATAATCAGCAAATACATGATACCGCTGGTGAGTTGTGTTGTAAACGCTTACTCTAGCGTTAAATCGCCCTTTTTGTCTTCACAAAGTCCGAAACTGTTCTAGACCAAATCTGCAGCTAACGCGATAGAAAAAGGGCCGCCAGTCAGGCAGTCCTTTCCGATGGTGTAGACCAATTTTGCGTATCTTCGCACAAAATCCCACTACCTTTTTATAAAAATATTTTTAATCGAGGGTCATCCGCCCATCCATAATCGCGTAAGTCTTATCCGCAAACTCCTGGAGCCGCAAATCATGGGTCACGACCACGATGGCCTTGTTGTGCTGCTTGGCCAGGTCGTGGAGCAGTTGCCCGACCACCTTGACCCGGTCACTGTCGAGGGCCGCCGTGGGTTCGTCCGCTAAAATGATGTCGGGATTCTGGTAAAGCGCCCGCGCAATGGCAACCCGTTGCGTTTGGCCCCCAGAAAGTTCGCCCGGATACTGCTTCGTCAGGTTGGCAATACCGAGTTGGTCTAACAGATTGGCCAGTTGTGCCGCCGTCAAATTGCCGTGGGGCTTGACCCGGTCGACCAGCGTAAATTGGTCCTGGACCGACAGATACGGAATCAGGTTGTAGGCCTGCAAAATGAAGCCAATCTTGTTTAACCGCAGGGCATCCCGCGCCTTCCCAGCCAATTGTAGAAGCGACTGGTCCTGCACGTGAACCTCACCGGCTGTGGGCGTTTGAATGCCGCCCGCAATCGTCAAAAATGTACTCTTCCCGGAACCCGAAGGCCCAATCACCAGACTGACCTGGCCGGCCTCCGCCTCGAAGTTCACGTCCTTTAAGACGGTGACCTGGTTGGTGTCGTGCCCAAATTGCTTACTTACGTGTGCTAATGTCAATGCTGGCATGGTTTAACCTCCAATCACGCTGACGGGGTCAACGTGTAAAATAATCCGAACGGGAATCAAGGCGCCCAGCACACCGGTCAGGAGAATTCCCCCGGTCACACCGGCAAGTAGCGGCAGGTTAAAGCTCATCGGCAACCCGGCTGGCAGGACCAGCACCGTAGCCGCGGTCAAGGCAGCCCCGATAACCAGACCCCCAACGACCAGGATCAGCGCTTGACTGATGGTCGTCGTGACCAAAACTTTTGCCGGAATCCCCTGCGCCCGTAAAACCGCATAGTTGGGTAACTTTTGCATGGTTAAAATATATAGGAACACGGCAATCACGACCATCGCAATCACCATCAAGAAGGCAATCATAAAGGTAAAGGTCGTGTTCTGCGCCGAATAACCCGGTAACTTGTTAATGAACTGGCTCATGGTGAGCGTCTTCAGGTCGCTGGTCTTGGGCTTAAAATCAGACCGGTTCGACACGATACCGCCGGCCTTGAAATCACTGGTGACGTGGCTCAACGTCCGCCAGGTCCCTAACGTCCCGTAAACGACCGGGGCCACGCTCAGCTTGGCGTTGTGGGTGAACCCAACAATTTTAAATTTTCCGCCGGTGGCGCCGAGACTCACCTTGTCACCAAGATGGTAACCGTTAGTCTTGAAGCTATCGTCGACCAAAATTTGCCGGGCCGTGGTTGGTTTGTGGCCGCTCGTCACGGTCAGCTTGCGATAAATAAATTCGTCGCGGTTGATCCCTAAGAACTGCGCGGATAACTTGGGTTGGCCCTTGGCCTTGGCGACCACCCCGGTCTGGCCGATGTAGGCCTCGTGGCTGGTCAGGGTCACTTTATTGGCCGTCTGCTTGGTCATCAGTGACTGTGCCAGGCTATCGTTGGCATCACTGGTCACCGCAATTTTCTGGGCGTCCCAGGTCGCAATCGCCTGCGTGTTTTGTTGAGCCAGGCCGTATGCCAGCCCGCTCAACACGAAGACCAGGTAGCTGATCAGGACGACCATCCCGACGATCAACCCGTAACGCAGCTTCTCGTGGCGAATCTCCTTGAGTGCTAAAAACATGGTGGTGCCTCCTATTCTGCCAGTAACTGTAGGGCTTGCTGGAAGCGCGTCAACGCCGCATCCCGGTTAGCTGGTCGTAACATAATTTCTTTGATGGTCGCGTGACTCAGCACCATCGCCGACCAATCCGCCGCCGGTAAAGTCACGGGAACCGGATGGTCGGGCAACAGACTTTCATTCTCACTGTAGTGCCGGCGAATCAACTCATCGTATTGACTATTGGTGAACTGATCCACGAAGGCCACCACGGCATTGTAGTACGTCGCCGGCGTAAACACCCCACTCGGCGTCGTCTCAACGTCCCGGTGAACGGCGGCCAAGGCCTCGTGATACACGGTTTGGTAGGCATCCGTCAGGTCATCAAAGTATTTATAAAACGCCCCCCGGGCAATCCCGGCAGCCGTCACGATCCGCGCAACCTGTGCGTCGGCTAAGCTATGATTAGAAAATTCTGTTAGCAAGGCCGCCATCACGCGCGCCTGTTTTTTAGCATTTAAATTTTTAAAAGTTGTGGAAGGCATGTAAACGACTCCTTTCAAGTTAAAAGTGACATCATGTCACTTTATTACGAGCATCAGCATACCATGTGGGTGACACGGTGTCAACTTTGTTGTAAAAAAAAGAACTCGGCTAGGTTTCGCCGAGTTCTAACACTTCTATTGTAAGTTAAAATCCACCACTAAATAATTTCAGACACCCAACACACCAATTAGTGAGTGGGGCTCGCCTAAATTAGCCAGACCAACTTGATGGCGGGGCTAAACCCGTGTCAGCCGCAGGGATGGTGAAAATGGGCCAAGCCGTGGGAGTTGCCTTAGCGGGTTTCCCGCTTAGGCAACTGCTATCTTTGAGACGCGTTTCTCAGCGGCTCAAAGTAAGTCTGGAGACCGCCCTTCGGCTCCAGACGCGCGCCCACAGCGTCACGGCCCATTTTCACCATCCCGGAGGCGATACCCAACAACGAAAGTTTCCCCCGCCAATTCAAGTTAGTCGGTGGCTAATTTTTGCGGCTCGCCAATCACGAAGTGGCCCGCCACTGCAATGACCAGGAACACCAAAGCCACCAAGCAAACACCCAGCCAACCGGCGTGACTCCATGCCCAGGTGGCGGACAAGGTCCCAATCGACCCGCCCAAAAAATAACTGAACATGAAGACGGAGTTGTTCCGACTACTCTGTTGGCGATTCAAGGACTGCACGATGGCCTGGCAGGACACCTGACTGAATTGGGTGCCCAAGTCGAGGAGAACAATCCCCACGATGAGGCCCAGCAGCCAGTGGCCGGCCAACCAGAAAATCAGGAACGCGACGCCAGAGAAGACCATCCCCAGGCTGACCGTCAACCGCGGTGACCGCTGATCGACTAACGTCCCAATCATGGGAGCGGCTAACACTCCCGCAATTCCTAACAGGCCGAGCAATCCGGCCACGCTACTGCCCAGGTGATACTGCGCAGCGAGGTAAAAGGCTAGTGTGGACCACAGGACGTTGGACATACCAAACAGGCAAAAGCCATTGATGGCCGCGCCGCGTAACGGTTTTTGACTCGCAAATAACTTGGGTAGCGTGCGAATGACCGGCCAGTATTTCAAATACTGATGGCCCCGTTCGTCGTGGGGAAACTGGAAATGCACGATGACCAGAAAAACCAGGTCAATGGCCGCCGCTACCAGGTAGATATCCTGCCAGGGCATGATGCTCCCTAGCAATCCGCTAAAGGACCGCGACAGGAGAATCCCCGTCAATAGGCCGCTCAAAACGATGCCCAAGACCTTTCCCCGTTGGAGTCCCGGCGCCAAGTACCCGGCATACGGGATGATGATCTGAGGTGCCACCGAGGTGATGCCGACTAATCCCGTGGCGACCGCAAAGACGCCGGCGTTCGGCGCCCAATGTGCTAATAATAAGGAAAGAATAGATAATACCATCATGAATTGAATCAACCGATATCGGTCGAAAATGTCCCCCAGTGGCACGATTAGTAACAGGCCAAAGGCGTATCCCAGCTGCGTGACCATCGCCAGCGTGCCGACGACCGCCTTGGACAGGTTGAAGTCCGCTGCAATTAAATTTTCAATCGGTTGAATAAAGTTCAGGTTGGCCACAATGACCCCCGTCACGACTGCCATCAACAAGATGGTCTTTTTTGACAACGTTACTTGCTCTTTCACTCCGCAAAACCTCCTACGTAAAAGTTTAAGACTTTTACGCGGAAAAGGCCACCATCCCTCATATTCCCGGTTAATCAGTCACTCTGGTATAATAGGCGGTATCGGAGGGGATTATTTATGAATAAATTTATAACAGGAACCATCGTTGTCTTGGGGCTAGCGCTCGGTTGCGGGGAAGCCACCATGGCGCAGGCTCAGGCCAAAACCAAATGGACGCCCGGCACACCGAAACAGTTGCGCGGTGTCTGGTACGCCAAGCCACGCGTGCAGCACATGGGCCACGACACCACTGAGATTACGAACAACGCGATGATCTTGATTCCCAAGTGGTTGTACGTGATGTACGACTACGGTACGCACGACTATGGCGGCAATCGCCTGGCCTACAAGAAAGTTGGTCAAGCCTACCACTTGCGGTCCTACGACAGCGTTGAAAAAACGTGGGCCTACACCAAACTCCAGCGTCAGGGGAAGACGTTGAAGCTACAAAAGTACGGGACACGTAAGACCGGAAAAGCCTTTAAGTCGCACGCCGGCCACACCTATCAACTGCAATATAAACCAAAATTAAGTGTCAGCGTTTTGACCCGCAAGTAAGCGAAAGCGCCTGGGACAAAACTCCTAACTCACGTATTGAAAAGGACTGTTCCGAGAAATCGATGATTTCTCGGAACAGTCCTTTTTTGAATCTTATGTATACACAGAGAAGACAATCCCTGCTATTCTTAAGGCGCTGAACCCCCCAAAAAGAGATTATGAATACGTAGACTCAAGACCTATGCCTAGTTTCAACCAGGCCTAGCAGTTAAAACCCGGGAGTGTTTAAATAATTATGTGTAAATAGAAAAATAAGCAATTGAAAAGGGAAAGCCTCTCCCTTATGATAGTTAGCAACCACACTCACTTCATAGGACATAGGAGGCTTTCCCCATGACTCAGTTTAACAAAGAAATTATGGCAGCACTAGCACAAAAGCAAGATTTGGACGAAGTTTTTCGGCAACATTTGGAAACGGCCATCAATGATTTAATGCACGAGGAACTTTCATCGTTCCTCGGTTATGAACCCTACGACCGCCAAGGCTTTAACAGCGGCAATTCACGCAATGGGCATTATCTGCGAACCTTTAAAACTAAGTATGGGGAACTAAACTTGGAGGTTCCACGCGACCGAAATGGCGCCTTTAATACGCAAACTATTCCAAGCTATCAACGCCAAACGGATGGTTTAGAAGCCACGGTTGTCCAGCTCTACGAAAAAGGGATTACCACTAGTGAGATCGCGGATTTGATTGAGAAAATGTATGGTGCTCATTACACACCACAAACGGTTTCAAACCTCACGAAGGTCGTTGACCAACAGGTCAACGCCTTCAAGACGCGCCCTCTAGCGAGTCGTTACGCAGTCATTTATGTGGACGCAACATACTTACCTCTGCGCCGGGACTCAGTGGCTAAAGAAGCCGTGCATATCGCCATTGGCATTCGACCAAATGGTATGAAAGAGGTCCTAGCATACCAAGTCGCTCCAACTGAATCCAGTACCGTTTGGGAAGAGCTTCTCGTGGACATTCAGCAGCGTGGTGTAAAAGAAGTCCTCTTATTCGTGGCCGATGGCTTAGTCGGCCTTACCAACACAATTGGTGACCACTTCCCTAAGGCTAAGCTCCAGCAGTGCCTGATCCACGTCAGTCGGAACATTGAAGCTCACGTTCGAACTAAGGACCGACAAGAGGTCCTTAACGACTTCAAACTGATCCATCAAGCAGCTACCATGGACGACGCAAAACAGGCCTTAGCTGACTTCATAGACAAGTGGCAAAAGGCGTATCCAAAAGTAACGGGCAAGCTAGAAAATAATCCTCATCTCTTGACCTGTTTCACTTTTCCAGCTGCGATACGCAGTAGCATCTACAGCACAAATCTCATTGAATCATTCAACAAGAAGCTAAAACGGCAGACAAAGAAGAAAGAACAATTTCCAAATGAACCAGCACTAGAACGCGTTCTGGTCACAGTTATTCGTGACTACAACGGCCAAAATTTTGAGCGAACGCATCGAGGTTTCAAGCAAATTCAAGATACGTTAGAATCCATGTATTAGAAGCTAGCTAATGGGAGAGGACTTCCATTTACACAAAAAATTTGACACTCCCAAACCCGGGCCTAACTATGCTAATATTACTATACGAGTACGCCTTACAGGAGGTGACACCATGCAATTTACAGATAAATTTAAAATGACTAAGCAACAAGCGCAGTTCTTTGCTAAAAAGAACCTGGTCAACTTGATCTACGCGACTTCCAAGTTTGAAGGCACGCATGCCACGTTACCTCAGACGCGGACCATTGTTGAAGGGATGTCAGTGTCTGGCATCTCAACGGACGACATCACCACTATCGTTAATTTAAAACGCGGTTGGCAATTCGCTATCGACAATCAGGCCCCCTATTCACTGGCTATCAGCAATGAGATCAATCGCTTGGTCGCCCAAGCTGATTCGCTTGACCACGGTCATATCCGTACAGTCAATGTTACGTTAGATGATACGGAATACGTCCCAGACATTCCAGTTGCAGACCAAGTTCCGGAGCTGATCAACGTAACTTTAGCGCAAGACAAAACACAGACTGAATGCTTGCTGGATCTATTGCTGTTGATGATGCGTAATCAGTTTTACTGGGACGGAAATAAGCGTACAGCATTCTTGACCATCAACTATCTAGCTATTCCCATGGGTGTCGGTATCATCACCGTCAACGAACAGCAATTGGAAACCTTTAACGAGTTGTTAGCGCCATTTTACGAAACTAATGACGGTCGACAACTGAAAGACTGGTTGTACGCTAATTGCATTCACGGACTCGATTTAGCTTAAGATACGGCAAGAGTGGGGACACAAAAATCGAGTCTGGGGTTTTGTCTGTCCCAGACTCTTTTTTGCACCCATTTACTTGCCCTGAAGCTTATCCAATCGTGGTGCAATCACGGTCGACCACATGCTCTTCAAGAGCGCGTAAGCCAAGATAACCCCGACCAAGGCGCTCATGAAGAAACTGGGTAGAAACAGCCAGACGGCCCCGGTCGTCCCCATCAACCAAGCGGCCATGGGATAGGCCACGAAGGCACCAATCACGCCCGACCCCAGTAGTTCCCCGCAGACGCCGGCTAGGAGCTTCCCCGTTTTCTGGAAGAGCCAGCCGCTAAGAAACGCGCCAATCATACTGCCAGGAAAGGCCAACACTGTGCCAGTCCCCATGATATTGCGAATCACCGAGGTCAAAAATGCCTGCGCCAAAGCCCACCACGGTCCCAACAAAACGCCAGAGACCACGTCGATCAAATGCTGAACCGGGGCAACCTTGGCGACCCCAATCGTAAAGGAAAACACACTCCCACCAATCACGGCCAACGCCACCAACATGGCGGTCAGCGTTATCGGATACACTTTCTTGGACATCCTCGTCACACTCCTACTGCAAATTTACCAAAAAAGTCCCCGTTCCCCACGACGACGGCTCCCCTGGCATTTCCAGCAGACCGACCTCTTTCCTACGCGAGTCTTAGCTCAACAGGTTCAAAGGGATTGGCACGTGTCCATCTCAGCCGACTGGCACCCCTAGTGTCTTTTTCAGTTAATCCCGACTATACCGGGTGTAAAATTCAAAAGCAACTCATAATATGCTGGACTGATTGAACGTTAATTGGATTATCTCTCACATCAAACGGCAGACTGGTATACTAGGCAGTGGAGGGGATTATATGTTCAAAAAGATCGTTATCTTAACTGTTTTAACACTGTCTGCCATTCTAATATGGCCTACTGCCGCGCACGCGAGCCAGTACGTGACGACCGACAGCTACAGCCTGTCGCGGCCATCCTACTACCATAACCGGGATACTCAGACGCACTATTTGTGGAATCAACAGCACACGGCCAAATTACATAATACGAAATACTTTCCGCACACGACCTGGGTCGCCCAAAAGACGGCGCTACTCCAGCACGGCACGCACGTGGCCCGTTACTACTACGTGGTCAGTAAGAACAAACGGACTGCGGGTTGGGTCTGGCACGGCTTTCTAAAGTCCGGGACTTACCGCAAGCAAGTGCTCGCTACCGATGGACTCAGCCTATCAACGGCCCTGAACACTACTGACCAGAATCAGCTCAATCTTTTTGTCATTAAGCAGTTACAAAAGGATGGTTACGAAAACAATAACCACCTCGCAATGATGTACGATTACTACATGTCTAATCACCTGACGCCCGACCAAATGTCCATGGCCGCCGTCATCCAGCTTGTGCGGATCAAGAACTTAGACGCCGAGAAAATTACGACGGTCAATCTCCCAGCTATCACAAATCTAGCAGCGGCGATTGACCCCCAGCATCACAACGCCAAATTGGAAACGATGGGCAAGGGCCAACTGGGCCTCAAAATCGTCGCCAGCGTCGAGAAGGCACTAGTTGCCAACCACGATACGACCTACGTTTTATACCCAACGGCGAGCGGTAATCTGACAAATGGCCAGATTTCCTTCACGCTGTATCTTTACGAATGATGACTAACTAAACACACACATGACACAAACACAAAGGCCCCGAGAAAATTTCTCAGGGCCTTTACGTTTGTAAAAGATTCTAACCTTATTGACGTAAACTTCAGCAAATCAGCATCCACCACTAATCTAGGTCTATACTCTTCGTAGCGATAGCCGGAGTGGAGGCCGTTTACATGAAACCAGTTAACATTTTTGACACCTACTCTAAATGGTTTAAGCTGCTAAACGCACTCTTTATCCCTTTTGCCATATTAGAGCTGGTAGCAATCAAGCTGAACATCTTAAGCCTAATCGCCTCAATACTCAGCGGCATTTACTTTAGTCTCTGGTTTGTATCCCTTATCGGCGAGAGCATTTACAGGATCATCAGATACTTGATTCGGAATCGTCCTAAAAATTAAAGCGTGCTCAGGCTCAAACCTGAACGCGCTTTTTACATAGATAGTTATTTTAGAATATTATTCTGTCCAATCCTACCAAACCACAACCAACACCTTGACCATAACCACAAGTTTCAGTTCTAAACCCGTGCCAGCCGCAGGGATGGTAAAACTGGGCCTAGCTGTGAGCAATGTCAGTGACCAGAGGCGGGTCAAAATGCCCGGCTGTGTCGGTGGTCTTGGCTGGGGTATTCTCCCAGCCTAGCCCACGGGACAACCTTTGAGACCGCTCTTCGGCTCAAAGTTGAGGTGGAAGCCCGCCCCTCAGGCTGGAACCGGCCCCACAGCAGGGTGTTTTGAACCCACCGGCGGGAACGGACAGTCCCCACAGCGACCAGGCCCAGTTTTCACCAGCCCGGAGGCGCCAGTTTAGAACTCGATTAACTTGTGGTGGATGGCGTAGCGGACTAGCTCGACGTGCGACGTCAAATCCAATTTCCGCATAATACTAGCCTTATGCGCCTCCACCGTCTTGGTCGTGATATTCAGCTTAGCCGCCACTTCCTTGTTGGAGTACCCCAAAGCCACCAGCGGCATGACTTCCCGCTCCCGTTTGGACAACGGACTGTGGCCCCACAGATTGGTCTTGTTCACGTCCGTGAGGATATTCTTGATGTCTGACTTCAGCAAGATTACGTTCTCATCCACGTAATGCCGGCCGTTCACAATGGTCGTGATGGCATTGATGATTTCGCTATCCGGCGAACTCTTCAGGACATAACCAGACGCGCCGTTCTTAATGGCCTGGTCCACATAATCCTCTTCGCCGTGCATCGATAAAATTAAAATCCAAATTTTCGGGTACTGGCTGTGAATCCGTTTGGTCGTCACCAGGCCACTTTCACCCGGCGGCATGCTCAAATCCATGATAATCATATCAATATCGCCCTGACCGGCGCGCACAAAAGTATCATTACCATTGGCCGCCTCCGCGACGACTTGGTAATCCGGCTGATCATCCACGATAGCTTTCAGGCCCGACCGCACGATTGCGTGGTCGTCCGCTACTAAGACTTTATACATGTTGAAGGCTCCCCTTACTCGTGCAGACTGGAAACTTAACCGACACCGTGGTCCCCACGCCCGGCGTAGATTCCAACTGGAAAATCCCACTCAATGACTTGATGCGTTCGTGCATATCGCTCAAGCCTAGGGAGTGGCCGTTAAATTGGGAATGTTTAGCCACATCGAACCCGTCCCCGTCATCAATAATTTGGAGGGTAATAAAGTGGTTATGCTCAACCAATAAGAGCATAATCTCCTGCGGGTTGGCATGTTTCACGGCATTGTTGATGGCTTCCTGGGCGACCCGATACATGGCACTCTGAATCGCCGACGATAGCTGTTCCGGCTTAGCGTTGCCGCCAACCGAAATCGCAATGCCAGTCGTGCTCTGCAGGCGGGTGGCCAGCGACCGCAACGCCGCGAATAAACCAAAGTCGTCCATGACTGACGGCCGCACCGCCAGCGCCATGTTCTTGACCTCGGCCAAGGTGGCCTGGAGTTGCTGGGTAATCGCATCGGCCTGTTGTTGCCGTTCGGCCGGGCTGAGGTCACAGTTGGCCAACCGTTTGACCCCGGTCGTCGCAAAATACAGCCCCTGGGCAACGTTGTCATGGAGGTCCGCCGAAATTTGATGACGGTCTTCCTCGTTGGCCTTGACCACGTAGCGACTGATTTCTTCATTTTGGGCCAGTCGGAGTCCCCGATTGACAGAACTGCAGCTCTTTAACGTTAAGGAGGAGATATGTTGTCGCAAGTCCAAGGCCTTGTAAAACATCAAGTAGCCTGCATCCACCGAGTCATCCTCAGCGGATAGGACCGGCACCACGACTTCTCGGGCCTGTTTGGCGATTTCACAGGTTGGGCAATCCGTTACGGGTCGTCCCTGTTGATTGACCGCCGCGTGGCCAATTTCATATAAGTAATGTGGATCAAAATTCAATTTTTCTTTCAAACACCGCGCTGCCTGATTACACGCTAGCATCTCATCTTCTTGGAATAAAATAATGGCAACGGGGGCGTTTTCAAAGTAACGATCAATCCACTTTTCGTTCTCATTCAAAGCCCATCCTCCTTGTCCTATTTTGGTTCAATCTTTAAATTATGTTCACTGCCGTTAATTGGTCATGGTCACAATCATTTAGCAGGATACCTACTACAGTTGTAGTATAACATACTGTCAGTGAAGCGTTTTCAGTTTCCGGACAAACTTAATCTTCAGACACCAAAAAGGCCGACTTCTCGCAAAAAGTCGACCTTTGTTCGTTGGTTCTGACACCTAACCAACCCTATTTATTCTCCGCCAACTGCCGGTTGAATTGACACTTCAACGCCGCCAGCTTAACTTCGATGACTTCATTTTGATTGATGCGAGTGAAGGCCAGCGTCTCATCCATGAGGCGTTGAATCGTCGCCGGTTGCTTGCCCTGATTGACCGCGTTTTGCGTGGCCAAGAACTTCAGGCGGGGCAGGTAATACGTGACCCGCTCGTCGGAACACAGCTGCACGCCGGTGTCAATCAGTTGATTGCTCAGCCGATACTTTTCCTGGCCCGCATAGAATTCCGCCGTGAAGAAGATCAGCGTCAACATCCGCAGGTAATACCGATTGGGTTCATCCAGATGGTCGTCCGGGTGGTACGCCTTGATATGCTGGTAGACCTTGTCAAAGTAGAAGTCCGCCTGCTGGGTCTCCTGGTGCCGCGCGTACATGATGCCCGACCCCAGAAAGGCCAGCTGGGTAAAAATCGTTTGGTGACGTTCGTCCAGGTCGTTTAAGATCTGCGCGAAGTCGAAGAGAATCTTGTCCGGTTGTTGATTGACCAGCGCATTCACACACCCACGCAGGTAACAGAACTGCATCTTTACGTTGATCTCATCAATTTGGTTGGGTTTGAATTTCGCCAACCGTTTCAAAACGCACTGATAATTCTCCATCATCAGTTCCTTTTCAATATTGTCCAGGTCGTGCCGCAACTGCACCGCAGTCTCCGCACTTTCCTGGTAGAGGTCATCCACCGTGAGCCCCAAGCGCACGCAAAGCTTGCTAAGAATCGACAGCGACGGAACGCGGTTATTATTTTCAAATTTACTGAGCGTCGCCTGCGTGCAAATTCCCGTACACAGCTTGACCTGCGAAATCTTGAGGGCCTTGCGGCGAGCCACAAAGATGCCAATATTCATATCAACTCACCCTATTCATGAATGCCTAAAGCTACCTTGGCGTAGCGGGTCATCATGCCCATGTTCCACGCCGGTTCCCAAATCAACTTAATGTCACAGTGTTCGATGCCTTCGACGGCCGTGACCACCTGAATAATCGCTGCATCCAGCGCGTTACTCAGCGGGCAGCCCATCGTGGTCAACGTCATGTCGACCTGACAGGAATCGCCATCGACGTGCACGCCGTAGATCAAGCCTAGGTTGACCAAATCAATGCCCAGTTCTGGGTCGATCACCATTTCCAAGGCCTGCATGACGCTGACCTCAGCCGGTGACAGTTGTTTTGCTTCATCCATCTGTGGTGAACCTCCTTTGCTTGAGCTCCGGCCTAGCCGATAGCCCCTTCCATTTCAAAACTGATCAAGCGGTTCAATTCAACCGCGTATTCCATTGGCAATTGCTTGGTGAAGGGTTCCACGAAGCCCATGACGATCATTTCCGTCGCCTTGGCCTCTGAAATGCCCCGACTCATCAGGTAGTACAGCTGTTCCTCAGAAATCTTCGACACCTTGGCTTCGTGTTCCATGGAAACGTTGGCATTAGAAATTTCATTGTACGGAATCGTATCGGATGAGGACTGGTCATCCATGATGATCGTGTCACATTCCACGTGGGCCTTGGACCCGTCGGAGTGGCGGCCAAAGCGCACCGTCCCGCGGTAATCGGTCGAGCCACCGGTCTTGGAAATGGACTTAGACACGATGGTACTGGACGTGTTCTTGGCGTTGTGAATCATCCGCGCACCGGAGTCCTGGTGAATGTTGTTGCTGGCAACGGCGATGGATAACATGGTCCCCCGGGCACCCTCACCGTTCAGGTAAACGGATGGGTATTTCATGGTGACCTTGGAGCCTAAGTTACCGTCGACCCATTCCATCGTGGCGTTCTCGGCAGCTGCAGCCCGCTTGGTTTCCAGGCTGTAGACGTTGTTCGACCAGTTTTGAATGGTGGTGTAGCGGCAGTAGGCATCCTTTTCCACGTTCACTTCAACGACCGCGGCGTGCAGGCTATCCGACGAGTAGTTCGGGGCGGTACAGCCTTCCACGTAATCCACGCGAGCGCCAGGTTCAACGATGATCAGGGTCCGTTCAAATTGCCCGGAATTTTCGGAGTTCAACCGGAAGTAGGACTGGATTGGCGTCTTCGTTTGCACACCCTTGGGTACGTAAATGAAGGACCCACCAGACCAAACGGCGGCATTCAAAGCGGCAAACTTGTTGTCGGTTGGCTTGACCAATTTGCCAAACCACTTCTTGAACAGCTCGGGGTACTCCCGCAGTGCCGTGTCGGTATCGGTGAAGATGATGCCGAGCTTGGCGAAGTCGTCACGCATGTTGTGGTAGACCACTTCTGATTCGTACTGGGCTGAGGAGCCGGCCAGGTATTGGCGTTCGGCCTCGGGAACCCCTAACCGATCGAAGGTCTTCTTCAGGTCAGCGGGCACATCGTCCCAGTCCCGGTACTTCTTGTCGGTCATCTTTTGGTAGTACAGCATATCTTTCAAATCCAAGCCGGACAGGTCTGGCCCGTACTTGGGCATCGGCAATTTCTTGTAGATTTCGTAAGCCTTCAGCCGGTAATCCAGCATCCACTTGGGTTCCTTCTTGGCAGCGGAAATGTCCCGCACGGTCTGTTCCGTCAGGCCCCGGCCCGTAGAATAGGCGGGCTGAATATCATCGTGGAATCCGAATTCATAGTCCTTATCATCGACCACTTCTTCTGGCATGTCTGACATTATGCTTCCTCCTCATCTGTGGGCGCGTCTTCTTCAAGTAATGCCCGTTGTAAGGCCCACCAAGCAAGCGTTGCGCACTTGATACGAGCCGGAAAACTCATGATACTGGATAAAATGGCGGCATCCCCTAATTCATCAAGGTCTGCTTGCGGGTGCTCTGTGCCCATGACCATATCGGAAAAGGTCTTGGCCATGCGCAGCGCCGTTTCTTTGTCTTTACCCATGACGGCGTCGGTCATCATGCTGGCGGACGATTGGCTAATGGTACAGCCGTCGCCGCTGAAGCCGATGTCTGCGATTTGATCTTGGTCATCCAATTTGATGGAAAGATTGATCACATCACCACAAGTGGGATTTTTTAAGGTAATCGTATTCGTACTCGTCTGTAAATCGTGTTTGTGACGCGGATGATCCGCGTGATCCAGGATAACTTCCCGGTATAAACTGTTAAGCTTTGACAGCCCCATGGTTGAAGAACTCCTTTGTTTCGGCCAGGGCGACTAACAACCGGTCAGCGTCCTGCTGGGTATTGTAGAGATAGAAGCTAGCCCGGGCGGTCGCAACCAACCCGAGGTACGTCATCAACGGCTGTGCACAGTGGTGTCCGGCCCGAACGGCCACACCCTCCATGTCCAGCGCCGTAGCGATGTCGTGGGGGTGAATGCCCTTTACGTTAAAGGCAATCACACCGGTATGTTTAGCGGAATCGTGGGGACCGTAAACCTCGAGGTCGGGGTCCGCCACTAATTTCGGTAATAAGTAATCGACAATGGCTTGTTCGTGGGCTTCGACGTTGGTCATGCCCACGCTCGTCAGGTAATCCACCGCGGTGCCTAAACCCACGGCGCCGGCAATGTTTTGCGTGCCGGCTTCAAATTTGTAGGGCAACTGCGCCCAGGTACTGTCCTGTTGGTGCACGAAGTCAATCATTTCCCCGCCGTATTGGTAAGGTGGCATGGCTTCGAGCAGCGCCCGTTTGCCATACAGGGCCCCAATCCCGGTTGGGCCCATCATCTTGTGGCCGGAGAACGCGTAGAAATCCACGTCCAAGGCTTGAACATCGACGGGCACATGTGGGGCGGCTTGTGCCCCGTCACCCACGATGATGGCGCCGTGTTGGTGGGCCAACTTTGCCAGCTCGGCCAACGGGTTGATTACGCCCATCACGTTGCTAGCGTGAGCGATGGCCACAATCTTGGTCTTGTCGGTAATCTTGGCGGCGGCATCGACCATGTCGAGCTCACCATCAGCCGTCAAACCAATGTACTTCAGCGTGGCGTGCTTCTTGATGGCCAGCTGTTGCCAAGGAATCAGGTTGCTGTGATGCTCCATGATGGAAATCACGATTTCATCGCCCGGCTGAATGTTGGCCTCGCCATAGGTGCTGGCGACCAGGTTCAGGCCATCGGTCGTGCCCTTGGTAAAGATCACCTCTTCGGGTTCGGCGGCGTTGATAAACTTTTGCACCTTCCGCCGGGCATTCTCGTAATCTTCCGTGGCGCGTTCGGCTAACGTGTGAACGCCACGGTGAACGTTGGCGTTGTCCGTTTGGTAGAAGTGGACCAGGCTATCGGTGACTGCCGTGGGGCGTTGGGCCGTCGCGGCATTGTCCAAATAAACCAGTTGTTCATCGTTTACTTTTTGATCCAGGATTGGAAAATCTTGGCGTACATCTAAATTTTTAGCGACCATTTTCAAGTTTCCTTTCAATGATATCAACCAACTGGCTCCGAACGGCCTTGGCCGGAATCGCGCTCAAGACGGCACCCAGGAATCCCCGGATAACCAAGCGTTCCGCGGTCTCCCGCCGGATGCCCCGACTCATCAAGTAGTAGAGTTGTTGTTCGTCAACCTGACCCACACTAGCGGCGTGGCCGGCCATGACGTCATTTTCATCGATCAAGAGAATCGGGTTGGCGTTCCCGTGGGCGTTGCTAGACATCATCAGTAATCGGTTTTCCTGTTCGGCTTCGGAGCCGGCAGCGCCGTGAATGATATCGCCAATCCCGTTGTAAACCAGTTCGGAATCTTCCAGGATGACCCCGCGTTGCAGGATATTCCCATTGGTGTGCTTCCCGCGATTGGTAATCTTGGTGTTCACACCCATCCGTTGGTCGTGGTCGGTAATGGCAATCACCTTGGCATCCGCGCGGGAACCGACACCGTTCAATTCGGTATCGAAGTTTCCAATCGTATTGCCTTCGTTCATGAAGCCGACCGCCCAGTTAACGGACGCATTGTCGGCGGCGTAGGCTCGACGTTCCACGTAGGCCATCGTCTTGCGTCCCAGTTCATCCAACGTCGCAACCGTGACGTGACTGTTTTCATCGGCAATGACTTCCATCAAACAGTTGGCCAAGTTTGCGTTCTCCCCGACCGTGGTCAGGTGTTGGCTGACGGAGACTTCCGTGTTACGACCGGCAACGACCAGCACGTGCGAGTTCAACGGTTGATCCAACGTGTTGTCTTGAATCAATTGAATGTCGATGGGTTCACTGATGACAACATTGTTTGGCACGTAGAGGAAGACCCCGGCGTTCAAGTAAGCCGTGTGGTAGCTGGCCAAGCGGTTCTCGTTGGCTTTCATCGCCTTGGTCATAAAGGCTTCCTGAACCAAGTCCGGGTAGTCCTTGACCGCCGTGAAGAAGTCGGTCAGCACCACGCCTTGTTCCTGGAGCTTCTCTGGTAAATTGACCCGTACCGTGGTCTGGCCAACCTGCACGATTTGAACGGGTCCGTCTGCGACTTGTGCGAGGTCCCGTTTGGAATCGGCCCACTGCAGGTTACCGGGCATTAATTCCCAGTCACGGTAGTTGAACCGTTGGACCAACGGCATGGGTAAGTCGGCCATTTGGTCTAGCGCTGCCAACCGTTTGTTGATCAGCCAGCTGGGTTCATTGTGTTGCTGGGCAGCAGCTTGAACAGCCGTTGCTGCTTGTGTTTGCGTTTGCATGGTATCCAATCTTGCCACCCCCTAGTTTTCATCCACGAGTGCCACGTCAATGTCCAAATCGTCCCGCAAACCGGCGTAGCCTTCCTTTTCCAACCGCTTAGCCAATGAGGCATCCCCGGTCTTAACGATGCGGCCACCCATCATGATGTGGACCACGTCAGGCACAATGTAGTTCAACAGGCGTTGGTAGTGGGTGATGATCATGGAACCGAAGTTGTCGCCGCGCATGGCGTTGACCCCTTTGGAAACGACCTTCAGGGCATCGATGTCCAGCCCGGAATCAATTTCATCCAACAAAGCAAAGGATGGTTGAATCATTAAGAGTTGGAGAATTTCGTTCCGTTTCTTTTCCCCACCTGAGAAGCCTTCGTTCAAGTAACGTTCTGTCATGGCTTCACTCATGTCCAGAATGGCTAAGTTCTTATCTAACATCTTTAAGAAATCCATGACGGAAATCTGGTCGTCCTTAGCCCGCCGAGCGTTAACAGCGGCGCGCAGGAATTCAGCGTTCGTGACCCCTTGGATTTCAGCGGGGTATTGCATGCCTAAGAACAGGCCTTTCCGTGCTCGTTCATCAACTGGCATGTCCACGATGCTCTCGCCGTTCAAGAGAATATCACCTTGGGTAACGTGGTAAGATGGCTGGCCCATGATTGTCTGGGACAACGTTGATTTCCCGGTACCGTTAGGCCCCATGATGGCGTGGATTTCACCAGTCTTCATGGTTAAGTTAACCCCTTTTAAGATCTCCTTAGCCGTTTGATTTTCTTCATCGGTCACTTCAACGTGTAAGTCTTTAATTTCTAGTGTTGCCATTATCCATCAACCTCCGTTAGTTATGAAATTCACTGTTGTGGCGTTTTTCATTGCGGTCTTGTGCGGTTTTCACAAATTATGCCCGCATATTCCGGAAAGTGTGCAATTTTATGCCTGGGGCTATTCCGCTTTAGACCGCCCTTTGTAAGCGCTTGACATTATTATAGGCAGAATATTCCTGGAATAATATTAGGCATTTCCCTAATATATGTGAAAGTGCTTACATGGTAAGCTAGACCCATCAAATGCATTAACCTGCTTCTTGGTTTTGGGTCAAAGTCTTTTAACAGCGCCTCCGGGCTGGTGAAAATGGGCCGTGACGCTGTGGGCGCCCGTCCGGAGCCAAAAAGCGGTCTCCGAACTTACTTTGAGCCGCTAAGAACCGCGTCTCAAAGATAGCAGTTGCCTAAGCGGCTGACGCCACTAAGGCAACTCCCACGGCTTAGCCCATTTTCACCAGCCCTGCGGCTAAGACTTGTTTGGCCCGTCACCAAGGCGGTTTCTGCAGTTGATGGGCAGCTGACCACGCCATTGGTTGGTTGTGCTACTTCTTCTATCACTTAACCATTATTCTGGCTGTGCGCTTCTATCACATAATTTGATGGCAACTTAGCTATTACTTAATCTCGTGCGCAGCTGTTT
Source organism: Levilactobacillus sp. FUA 3915 (assembly GCF_044053135.1). NCBI lineage: Bacteria > Bacillati > Bacillota > Bacilli > Lactobacillales > Lactobacillaceae > Levilactobacillus > Levilactobacillus sp. FUA 3915. The sequence goes on from NZ_CP168704.1 coordinate 1,002,977, forward strand.
ACCTGAATGATGTAAAACATAAGCTTGCTGATTAAACCTGTCTCACCTATATGATTGCGGGAGAACCGGAAAACCAGTGACAACCAAATGACACACAAACCGGTGCCGGGTTAAACCAGTGTCAGCCGCAGGCAGGGTGAAAATGGCTTCGGCCGGGGGAATGTTCTTAGCCGCGTTCTTTGCGGGTTAAAACATTGGTGTCTTTGAAACTCGCTCCTCAGAGGTTCAAAGCATCCCAGAGACCGCCCTTTGGCTCTGGGTGTCCGCCCACCATGTTTCAAGCCAGTTTCAGCTTGCTGAAGGCGAAGCCACTGATATACCAAGTATCAACCCGGTGCTGGTTAAACCAGTGTCAGCCGCAGGCAGGGTGAAAATGAGCTCAGCCGTGGGAGTTGCCTTAGCGGTTTACCGCTTAGGCAACTGATATCTTTGAGACTCGCACCTTGAGGCTCAAAGTAAGTCTGAAGACCGCTCCTCAGGCTTCAGGCGCTCGCCCACAGCGTCACGGCTCAGTTTTCACCCTGCCGGAGGCGAAACCAACGCACAAGTTTAACCAGCAAAAACCGGCTAAAGACTTAATTTGAAAGGCCTGATAATAATGCAACTCCGTTATTCAGAATCAGCCTATCCAATCGTAACTGTCGAACAGATGGCGACCCTTGATGGCCAGACCGCTCACCGACTACATAACCTCGGCATTCACCCTGGCAGCCAGCTGACCGTGCTCCGGCAATATCCATTTCACGGCCCCGTCATCGTTGAATTCGATCAGCAGAAAGTTGGGATTCGCTACGTCGTTTTCGAAGCACTCTTAGGGGGGGACTAGCATGACAACCGTTGCCCTCTTAGGAAATCCAAATACTGGCAAGACCACGCTATTTAACGAACTGACCGATAAATATGCCTACGTTGGTAATTGGGAAGGGGTCACCGTTGACAAGAAGATGGGGAAGATTCGCCACTCAGAAATGGTGGTGGTCGACCTCCCTGGCATCTATTCCCTCACGCCAATCACCAAGGACGAGGCCGTCGCCTGCAACTATTTGCTAAACGACTCGCCCGACATGATTTTAAACGTCACCAACGCCAGTCAGCTGAAACGCAACCTGCTGCTCTCCATTGAGCTGTTGGAATTCGGCCGACCGGTGGTGCTCGCCTTAAACATGATTGATGATTTGAAAGCCAACGGGGTCACCTACGACTTCGACGAGCTGGCTAAACGCTTGGGCTGTCAGGTCCGCGCCACCAACGCTCGGAAGAAATCGGGACTGGATCAACTCCGCCAAGAATTGTTAGCCACGCCGCCGGAAACGACCGCCCCCCTGCACCTGGCCTATCCCGCCGCGGTTCAGGACGCCATTGCCACGGCCACCCAACAGCTGGTCGCCGACGATCAATTGACGCCGACCTTTGCCAACTGGCTGGCGATTCAGTTCATGAACCGTAACCAAATCGTCCGCCGCTACGCCAGCAAGCACCAACTCAAGCCCCTCCTGACGCAGCAGGACACTTACGACAAACAAGACTTTGAAGAACAAATTTTTCAAACGCGACTGGCCTTCATCGATGAAACGCTGACGGCCACGACCAAGTATCTACACGAGGTCTCCAATGCCAATTTGACGGCGAAAATTGACCGCATCGTCACCCATCCCCTGTTGGGGCTCCCCATTTTCGTGGGTATATTCCTGTTAATGTTCAAGCTGTCCTTCGATTGGATTGGAACGCCGCTGTCGGACGTGATGGACGCCTTTATCTCCGGACCCCTGTCCGCAACCGCCAGTCACTTTCTGACCAGCGTTGGGGCCATGCCCTTTCTGAAATCCCTAATTGTTGACGGCATCATTGCCGGTGTTGGGGGCGTGCTCAGCTTTATTCCCCAGATTTTCGTGTTGTTCGCGTGCATTTCCATTCTGGAAGATTCCGGTTACATGGCCCGCGCCGCGCTAGTGACCGACCGACTGATGCAGCTGATTGGCCTCAACGGTAAGGCCTTTATTCCGCTGATTATCGGCTTCGGCTGTAACGTCACGGGGATCATGGCCGCGCGCACGATTGAGCAACCCAAGGAACGGCTGGTCACCACGCTGATTTCGCCATTTATGAGTTGTTCGGCTCGGCTCCCCATCTATGGGCTGTTCGTTGCCGCCTTCTTCGACCGAAACCAGGCGCTGATTGTGCTCTCCCTCTATTTTCTGGGGATTGCGCTGGCGCTGTTCATGGCCAAAATTTATCAGTGGGTGTTTAAGGTTAAAGAAAATTCCGTCTTCATTATTGAATTGCCGAAGTACCACATGCCTCGGCCGGACATCATCGCCATGGGCACCTGGGAAAAGGGCAAGGGCTTCATCCGCAAGGCCGGCACCGTCATTTTTGGCGGAACCGTGCTCATCTGGCTGCTGTCCAACCTGGGACCAGCCGGCATGGTGACCAACATCGACCAGAGTTTCTCCGCCATGATTGGCCGCTTCGTTCTGCCCGTCTTCGCCCCTATCGGCATCACCTCGTGGCAAACGATCAGCGCGCTGATGACCGGGATTCTGGCTAAGGAAGTCATCAGTTCCAGCATGATCGTGCTCTTCCATTTAAGCGGTCAAACTGGTTTGATTGCCACCTTCAGTTCCCTGTTCACCCCGTTGTCTGCCTACGCCGTCCTGGTCTTCATCCTGATTTACGCACCCTGTTTCGCCACCTTGGCAACAATCAAGGCCGAAACCAATTCGACCAAGTGGGCCGTTTATTCCGTGGTCTCCAACACGGTGATCGCCTACCTAGTCGCGATGATCATCTTCCAGGTCGGGTCGCTATTCATTTAAAAAGGAGCGCTTATCCATGTCAATCCTGATTAATAGCGTTATCGTCATTGCCATTATTGGTGGCGCTGGGTTCGTGCTGTACCGGCATTTGAAAAAGTCCAGCCAGGGCAGCTGCCCGGCGTGCGAGTACGATTGCCCCGCCAAACAACAACTGAAAAAGCACCAAGCCGAAAAACACGTGTCGTAATGCGCTACGCCGGCGGGCGACCGGTGCTCCCAGCCTATGGGGACCGCCCGAAGCCTGAGAAGCGGTCTTCGCGCTCGCGCTAGAGCCTCAAAGTACAGAGTCTCCAGCACGTCCAGTGGCGTAAGCCGACCCAGAACGTCGACAAACGCCACGAACACAGGCTTCCGCACCGGTCACCCGCCAGCTACGCTAACCCTAGTTTTTCGGTTGTACCTTTTCATCGTTGGTGGTCAGTGCATTTGTGTTACTGTTATCACCACTTAATTTGTCTTCCTCCAAATAGTTATAGGTCGTGATTCCTCATCAAATGGAATTACGACCTATTTTTTTGATTATCCTCTGCGTGTAAGCGTTTCAAATCAAAAAATCGGCAATTTTTCAATAACCAGCGACGGTTGGACCCATACAAATCAAAATCAATCGTTTTTCCATTAATGCTACGATTAAGCTGATACCCTATCGGATGACATTCTTCCAGACAACAAAAGGTCGTGACCCCTAATTTTAAGGATCACGACCTTTTCTGTTAGTCATCAACATTCACTTAAAGTTTCTGTTCACGCAACCTGGCTAAAACTACATCAGCCGCAGCAATGGTAAAAATGAACGCATTGCATCCATGTAAGTGACCAGAGGCGGGGCAACCTGACCAGCTGTGTCGGTGGTCTTAGCTGAGTGCTTTTTCTCAGCTTAGAGCACGGGACGACCTTGGAGCCTCGCGGACCTTAGCGAGGCTTCAAGGCGAGGCGGAAGACCGCTTCACAGGCTGGAGGCGTTCCCCACAGCAGGGCAGGTTGAGCCCGCCGCCGGGAACGGACAGCCACTGTCACGACTCATTTTTACCATCTCGGAGGCAACCATTTAGCCGTTGGAGCTGTTGGAGCTGTTGCTGGTAGTTCAGGAATAGGCCGGTAAACTTGCCGTCGCTGGCCGGGTCCCATGGCTTGGGCGTCCCGCAGTAATGCAGGATCACCGTATTGGCCATGACCCAGTGAATCTCGTGCTGATTCAGGCTGCGCGTCTGGTACATCAGGTATTTTCGCGTGTCGTAGTTCCAGATTTCCTCGGGAATTTCCAAAATGTCCGGCCCGTACAGGAAGTTCAAAATATCCTGATCCGGTAAAATTAACTCACTTTCATATTTCTCAATCGTCTGCGTGATGTCGCTCAGCTTAATCTTGGTCCGCGCTTGGTCCAAATCAATGACCAGCACACCCGAGTTGAAATAACTGGTCGTCGTGCCCAGCCGCAACTGATTGACGCTGTCCATAAGATTGGTCACACCGCGGTGAACGGCGGCCGCTAACATGTGACCCGCTAAATCTAGCGTCCATAATGGCCGTAAATTGTTAATCACCAACAAGTCCGGGTCCAAATAGATGACCCGCTTCACTGATTTCGGCAAAATCTGACCGCTCAAGAGGCGGAAATACATTTCCCGCGGATACCGTTTGATCAAGGGCACCCCGGCCGTGAAGTCCGCCGTCACCCGTTCAGCGCTCAACTCCCAGCCAAACGCCGTGGTCAGTTGCCGCACAGACGCCACTTCATCAGGTGTCAGACTGGCATGCACCAACCACAAATGCATGCGTTCCCCAGGATTATTGGCGTGCGCCGAATACAACATGACCTTCAACGGCTCCAAGTATCCCGAATTGAGTGTGACCAGCAAATTAATTTCATCAGACAAGACTTCCACCGACTTCCGTTTGATTTGGTTTATTTCTACTTCCATTAAATCACGTTTACTGTCTATTTTTAGCCAGGACGACTTACAAGTTACGCCACAATCTGTGGTCACGAGTTATGAAACGTAATCTTATTGAGAAACCTAACCTGATTCAACACAACCGTGGCATAACTTGGGTTACGTGCCCTAACACAATCAAGCCGAGAGGGCGGTGAAAATGGGTTCAGCCGTGGGAATTCTCTTAGTGGCGTTCTTTGCCGCTTAGAGAATTGGTGTCTTTGAAACTCGGTTTAGGAGGTTCAAAGCATCCCGGAGACCGCCCTTTGGCTCCGGGTGTCCGCTCATAGCGTTCCGACCCATTTTCACCGTCCGGTAGAACACCGCACACTGAGAAATAGTCCCCACCATCAATACCCGAGGCACAATTTTGCTTGGAACCCGCGCCACCCCAGCCGTGAGGGCGACAAAAAAAGGGTTCAGCCGTGGGATTTACTGAGCGGTCAGCTCAGTAAATGGCGACTTTGAAACTCGGGCTGTGAGGTTCAAAGCGAGGTCGAAGACCGCTCCTCAGGCTTCGGCCGTCCTGCCCACCGCGTTCCGACCCATTTTTTGTCGCCCGGTAGGCGCTGACAACGACCATCCCCAGTCCCAAACCCAATTATGCCATTCAGGGGGAAAGGGCGCATATTGGCGGGAATAATTCGCCGCCAGTATTTTATGCCAAAATCACATGGAAAAGTTTCGCCCAACCACCATTAATTACCGCAATCGCTGGTAATTCACGTTTTCGCAAGGTTTTCGCCACCCCAACTATTAGGCAAAACCCTCAATTATGCCAAATGGCAGGTGTTTTTTCTATATACAAATGTATATAAAAACCGCTCTCAAACGCGAATATCGGCCAGAATTCCCGGGAATTTTTTACCGTCCCCCCTGGACATGGTATTCTCTAGTTGTTCAAGGCACGTGAAAGAAATAACAAGGTACATAACCAGACTTATACCGACCGTCACGCGCCTCATCATTATAGCAATCAACTAAATCAAAAAAAGATAGTGAGGGTATCAGCATGACTAAAAAATACGAAACAGAAGCCCCAGGATACACTATGACTACGGTAATGGAAGAAGCAGCTCGTTGCTTGCTCTGCCATGACGCACCATGCTCCAAGGCCTGCCCCGCTGACACTGATCCAGCACGTTTCATCCGCAGCGTGCGCTTCAACAACGTTAAGGGTGCTGCCGAAACCATTCGGGAAAACAACGCCTTGGGTGCCATTTGTGCCCGGGTCTGCCCAACTGAAAAGTACTGTGAACTGGCTTGCTCACGGACTGGCATTGACTGCCCTATCGACATCGGTGGGATTCAACGTTACGTCACCGACTTCGAACAAGCTGCCAAGATGGACATCCTGAAGCAAGGCAAGTCCAACGGCAAGCACATTGCCATCGTTGGTAGCGGCCCTGCTGGCTTGCAAGTTGCTACGACTATGCTGACCAAGGGTTACGCCGTTGACATTTACGAAAAGAACGAAAAGGCCGGCGGTTACTTAACCTACGGCATCCCAGAATACCGTTTACCAAACGATATCGTGGAATACGAAATCAAGCGGATCATCAACTTGGGTGCTAACATTCACTACAACACCACGGTTGGCGATGACATCATGATGGACGACCTAAAGGCCAACAATGACGCCGTTGTCGTTGCCGTTGGTGCTAGCGAAAGTAAAGTTCTTCCTATGTTCGCTGACAACGAAAACGTTGAAACGGCCGTTGGCTTCCTGGCTCGCGTTAAAGAAGCCAAGGGGAACATCACCGACTTACCTGAAAACGCCGTTGTTATCGGTGGTGGGGACGTTGCGATGGATGTTGCCACGACCTTACGCCGCTTAGACGTGAAGAACGTGACCGACATGGCTTACGAAGAATTTGACGAATTCAAAGCTTCCAAGAAGGAACTCAAAGGCACTCGCGAAGCCGGCGTTACTATCGTTGATGGCTACGTCCCAACTGCTGTAAACGGCAATGAAGTCACCTTCAAGCACCGTCACATTGACAGCGAAATGACCATCAAGTCCAACAAGATCATCCTCGCCGTTGGGCAACGCGTTAACGCTGCTAACCTGAACATCACCATCGACAAGCACGAAGAAGTTCCTTACGCTGGTTACGGCACTGCCGATCCAAAAGTCTTCGTTACTGGTGATATCGCTCAAGGCGACAAGACCGTTGTCTGGGCCGTTCGTAAAGGTAAAGAAGTCGCAGAACAAATCGACAAAATGATTATGGGTTCCACTAAAGAAGCAGACTTGGTAGGAGGTAACGAATAATGATTAAAAAAGACTTATCCGTAGATTTCTTAGGCGTGCATTTTGAGAATCCTTTCCTCCTATCCTCTTCTCCCGTAGGCAACTGTTACGAAATGTGTGCCAAAGCCTTTGATGAAGGCTGGGCCGGCGTTGCCTTCAAGACGATTGGACCAAAGCACTTTAAAGTTGACGAAGTTTCGCCACGGTTTGACGAATTAACCAAGGAAGGCACCCCATTCGTTGGGTTCAAGAACATGGAACAAATTGCCGAACATCCCTTGGAACAAAACCTGCATGACTTAAAGAAGTTAAAGGAAAACTACCCAACCAAGATCATCATCGCCTCCATCATGGGGACTAACGAACAAGACTGGGAAGAATTGGCCCAATTAGTCACCGAAGCCAAAGCCGACATGATTGAAATGAACCTCTCTTGCCCACAGATGACCTCTCACGACATGGGTTCCGACGTTGGGACCAACCCTGAATTAGTTAAGAAGTACTGTGCCGCCGTTCGTCGCGGATCTGATTTACCAATCTTAGCTAAGATGACGCCAAACATCACCGACATGGTTCCTGCTGCTAAAGCCAGCATGGACGGTGGCGCTGACGGGATCGCCACGATCAACACGGTCAAGTCCATCGCCAACTTGGACATCGACCGCAAGACGGCCTTACCAACGGTTGACGGCAAGGGTTCCGTCTCCGGGTTCTCTGGGAAAGCCGTTAAGCCAATCGCCTTACGCTTCATTCAACAATTACGTGAAGCTGCCGGCATGGAACAACTGCCAATCTCTGGGATCGGTGGGATCGAAACTTGGCAAGACGCAGCTGAATTCCTCCTGTTAGGTGCAACCACCCTTCAAGTTACTACGTCCGTTATGCAATATGGTTACCGGATCGTTGAAGACATGAAGAACGGGTTAATGCACTACATGGAAGAACAAGGGATCGATCACCTGTCAGAAATCATCGGCGCTGCCAACAAGAGCATCGTACCCGTTGACTCTCTGAACCGGGACTACAAAGTTTACCCTAAGATTGACTGGGACAAGTGTATCGGTTGTGGCCGTTGCTACATTTCCTGCTTCGATGGCGCGCACCAAGCTATCCAATGGAATGAAGAAGCTCGCCGCCCAACAGTCGATATTGACAAATGTGTCGGCTGCCACCTGTGCAACCTGGTCTGCCCGGTTGGCGCCATCTCAACTGGTGAAGTTGTGATGAAGCCTGGTCGGGAAGGTAATCCAGAAGACATTAAGATCGAGTCACCACGCTTGACTCATTTCTAAAAAATTAAGCGCGTCACGCCTGCTTGCCGGGGGATTTAAGAAAATGATTGAACGCGGGGTGTGACGAACCCCGAATGAGGCTGGGCCAAAACGTTATGTTTGGGTTCGGCCCCATTTTGGGTTTAAACGTTTTACCTAAAGTCCTTGCGCGGTTCTGCGTAATTCTGTACACTAGAGCAATACGTAGAATGGAAGCGCTAACTAGCAAAGGGGATTACACTCATGAAAATTAGTAAAAAAGTTTGGTTCGACTCCATTGGGGTCGGTGGCTTTACCATTGTTTACAGTCTAATCATGACGGGCTTTTCACTGTGGATGGGCGCGGCAGCCTTCATTGCCGTTTCCTATTTCTTCGGTGCCGGCTTCCCTAAGGATAAAATTTGGAATATTATGTTGAGCTTCTGCCTGGGTCTCATCTGGGGCCTGATGGCGTTCTCACTGCTGCACGTCTCTTGGATTTCAGGACTGGTCGCTTCCTCAGTGATGTTTGGGATTCTGACCTTCCTGGCACTCTTCCTGCAGGGGACCATCCTGCCGTTCACGGAAGTCCCCGCTTGGCTGATCACTTGGGGGACGACCATGCTGATCATCTCCAACATCACCATCAAGAGCTGGCCAATGTTCTGCTTTGAACTGTTGGCATCCATGTTCATGGGAATCTTCGTGATTGGGTACGCATCAGACTACTTTAACAAGATCATGTTCAAGTTCTTCCCGGAAAAGGAAGAGGATAAGAACGGTAAGCATCACGACGATACCGCGGATAAGAGTGAACCTGAGGACCAGATGGGTTAGCCTTTGATACCTGTTTCCGCAACGTAAGTGAATTAGCTTAAGTAAAAGAAGGCCTGAGAACGTGTGTGTTCTCGGACCTTCTTTTGTTTGCGCTCAATACCTTAGGAAGACGCTCAGTCGATGGACAACCCGGCTAATTATGTGTCTCTGGGCGTCTATTTCGTTTAGTGGTTCGTTAGATGGTTGCCGTACTGAGCGCCTGAGATTGACTCTCAGTACGAAAAAAGCCGCCACCAACCGGCGACGACTTTCCTTAAATCTCATTCAGTTTAGCCCACCAACCGGCGAACGCTACCGTTGAACCGGCTCTTCCAGTGGCTATCGTTTAAGCTAGAAATCCCGACACCACCAGTATCTGAGCTTGGTGAGTCGTGAAGGAAGACCTTGTTGCCCAAGTAAATGGCAACGTGACAGTTAGGCCCTTCGGCCTTGTCGTTGAAGAAGAAGATGTCCCCGCGCTTCATGTCCTTTGGCTTAATCTTTCGGCCCATGTGGATCAGCGTGTAAGTCGTGCAGCTGGACGTTGGTCCTAAGCGCACGCCGGACTTGGCGTAGATCCAGTGAATAAAGGATGAGCAGTCAAACCGACGAGCTGCGATGCTGGAGCTGGTCCGGCCGCCGCCCCACAGGTACTTGGACTGACCAACCAGTGCGGAACCCGTCTTGATGGCCTTTTCAACCTTCTTGATGTTCCCCTTGAGGGCCTTTTGGTCCATGGTCATATACTTGGCGCGAATCCAGTAATTCTTGTCGCCAACGTTGATCCGGTAGTACCCAGACTTGGATGGCGTGGTGTTCAATTCGACCCGCTTATCCACGTGGTACCAGTGGCCGACGAGGTTCTTGGTGCTGGTACTCCCAGTCACCTTGGCACCCTTCAGTCCCTTAGGCTTATTGTAGAGCAAAATATGTTTCTTGTTGACCTTCATGGTGTAATCCATTTTGTTGGAATACCGCACCCATTTGTAAAAGGCATCTTGGCGAATCCACCCCCGGTTAGTCTTGTAGAAGACCCCGTGACCGTTCTTAGCAATCCGGCTAACCTTGAAATGGTGCTTGTAATCGTATTTAGCCGAAGCGGATTTCTTCATCCCCGTCTTGTACATCTTCTTGTAGAAGCCGTACTTGGTGTGATACAACGTCTTGGTCTTGTTATAAACCTTGTTGTAAACGACTTTGTCGGCTGTGTTGCTGGCTTGGGCTGTAACTGGTTGGGCCGCAAATCCCGTGACCATCAAGCCGAGCGCGAAGAAGCCGCTCAATATGTACTTCACTTTATGCACTGTGAATCCCTCCTGAATGGTTAACTATTTAGTTATGAAACGATGAATACAGGGTAATCCTACTAAATATTCGGGTTTCGGGGTAATGCGGTTTACCTTGCAGAAATCAGGTGGGAATGCACGGGCAGACTGATTGGTAACGTCCATTTAGTTCCGGTAAACTCGAGTTAGCTCAGGTTGTATCGCCTCCAAGGTGATGAACGATTATGGGCGACCAACTTACTTAGCGTTTTATATCAATTTAAAAAGCCGCCGACGAGTTCGCCAGCGACTCTAGGAGGATGATCTTATGCGGAAAATTACGAAATTAATGGCAGCAGGTTTAATCGTCGCAACTTTTGGGGCAGGCATGCCAGGTATTTCAGCTCAGGCGGCTTATAAGCCGATACCTAAGTCACTTCGTGGAACCTGGAAGACAAAGGGCACTGCCACGTATCGTCGGCAATTACACGTTAAAAGCCATTTTATTTACGAAACGTTTTCCTCTAAATTTAGTAACCAATGGCAATCTCTTGATTTAGGAATCGCTAAAGCGCATCTGATTAAATCTAGTAAAAATACTTATTTAATCAAGGGCATCTCTACGAATTCTGGCAAAAACGGTGGTAATTTCAGTACTACCATTCACGTAAAAAAGAACGGAAAACACGTTTCGGTTAAGGGTATCGACGAAATAGGTACGGCTCATAAATATGTCTCATTCCATAAATAATCCTTACACGAATTAAAAATATATGGTACGCTAGCATCTCGTGGGAAATTTAAACGAGGAGCAACACAATGCCTAAAAATTTCAAAGAAGAATTACTTTTCACAGCCGTTATGGCGGGACTCATGGTCTTGGTCATGGCTGGCTACAACATCGCCTTAGCCGACGGATTTTCACACCACTTCATCCGTGAAGTCCTAACCGGCTACCCGCTGGCCCTTATCGTCGCCGCCATTTGCGACCTGGGAATCATCGGCCCCGGCGTCAAATATATCTTTTTCCACTTTATCATTAACGATTACATGAAAAAGAAGCAGATTCGTATCGCCCTCACCATCTCAGTGATGATGGTTGCCGGCATGGTCACCCTGATGTCTCTGTTCGGGATGGTCGTTACCCAAAACTTCGGTAGCAACTTCTTCCTCACTTACCTGCACACTTGGATTTTCAACCTGTTCATGGCCCTGCCATTACAGCTGTTGATCGTTGGGCCAATCGCCCGCGCTATCCTGGGTGCCGTGCAGAAGCGGACCGCCCCAGCCGAAACCTTAGAAACCAAATCAGTCGAAGATTAACTAACTAAACGTCGCCGCTACCAACAAGTAGTGGGGACGTTTTTCTTTTTTCGCTGTCCCACGCCAACGAAAAACTAAGCAGTGCCAACCGGAATTTTGCGGTTGGCACTGCTTTTAGTTTTTACTCGAATTTTTTTAAATCAACGGTTACCACAAATGCCCTTTCACCAATCGCCAACTTAATCGCCGATACAGGTGTTTTTGGCGGCAAATCTTTAGCATCCACCAGCAGCGAACCAATCAGGTCTTTGGTCATTGCTAACGCGTCTATATCATCTGTCCCTTGTGTAAATCCACCACGAATATCTGGCACCCTGACAAATGTATACGGACCATCTGCCCCTAAGATAACGGGGTAAGTTACGAATCGACTAGTCATCATGGTCACCGCCCTTTCCACTAGCATACGCATATCACTTAGAAATTACCAGCAACTCAGTGCTCTGCCCGCTGGACATCCCCGACGATATCGTCACCACTAAAGTCATGTTGATGGTAGGCAGTGTCCGCAATCGGCGAATGCTAGATTAGCGTGCTAAAGGACTGAACGGCCACCTCACCCATATTTATAAAAATTGACAATCGACTGCACCCTCGTAAATCATATCTGACCTACTCTTTCAAAAAGTCTTAAATAGTACATTTACAATTATATTTATATAATAAACTTGTTGACGTATATCTGCCTTGGGGATATTATCTGTTCAAGCTGGTAATAACGGCCAACTTAATTCATCAATTTCCTCTGAATTCATTCAGAGAAAATTGACCAAAACGATTGAAGGTGCTCCCATGTATCACACCAGTTTTTCTTTTCTTTCGACTGTATTCTTAATGATCGTTGGCCTATCGCTCAGGTATCTTATCCTAAAACTGTCCAAATCTAATAAGTTACTAAGAAAATTTGTAACCAGCAGTTGGCCACAGTTTATTATTATTTTCATCCTATCCGTCTTAGCCATCCTTCTAAATTTCAAGCACATCACACTAGAGGTCCTTTTTTGGTTCATTGTCTTTAATTTAATCTGTGACACACTAATTTTCTGGTTAGACACACCACCGAGTAACTAATAACTTAAGAATTCTACAGTCTGTCACATTTTCGGTTAATCATCGGTCCCACGCCAACGAAAAAGATCAGCCCCGGTTGCCGAGAATGGCAGTCGAGGCTGATTTTAGTTTCTATATTTTACTGTGAACTCAGTGCTCCGCCCGCCGAACATCCCCGGTGATATCGTCACCACTAAAGTCATGCTGGCGGTAGGCGGCGTCCGCAATCGGCAAGTGCTGGGCCAGCGTGCTAAAAGGCTGGACGGCCACCTCACCCGTGACGCTTTCGAAGTCTAGCAAATGACCACCAAAGCTGTGGTCAGTCGCCAGGAAGTGATCGTGAAATCCGGCGACCGCAATGCCATCGTAGAGTTGTGGCGCGTAGTAGCCAATCAATGTCCCCTCGACCTCACCACGGGAAAAAATCTGTTGTTGCTGCGCGGCTTGGGCCAACGTTTGATATGGGGGCTCGGATTTAGCAACGGCCCGCGTCCGGATGGCGGTGAACAGCCCCGTAATTTTAACGGAGAAGAAGGCATTGTCCAGCTGAGCCAGTGCGCGAATCTGCTGGTTGAGGTCGGCCTGACTGGCGCCCAGCACCGTCATCAACGGTTGGTAGTCGGCGTAGTGAACGTTGGCAAAGGGGAGCTTGAAGTCGCCCGCCACCTCATGGACTTCGCCTTGCGCGTTAACCTGGTACGGGTGACCATCCAGAATAATCAGCTCGCCATCGAGGCCTTCCCCAGTCCCAATGCCCGTGTCGCCATGCCGCAAGAGCTCGGCCATGGTCAGGGTGCCGGCTAACAGGCCGGGTACCAGCAGGGCCAACGTGCCGTGTTGGTAAAGTGTCGTTGTATCTTTCATTAGGTGTGCTTCCTTTCGCAGTGCTTTGCCTCTACGATACCGCGCGTGGTGGGGATTGCAAGGGGTGTGACTAGCAAAAAAGCCCATTCGTTTAACCGCGAATGGACTTAAAATCAGGTCATCTTTATTCTGACGATGTACTAGCGTTCCGCAACTTGTAGCCGCGGCCAGGTTCGTTGCCACTGTTTGGCCGCCATTCGCTGCTGATAAATCGCGAGGTGCTCGGCATCCTGTTGGTAAAAGAGAATCGGGCGACACCGCAGATTAACCAGGTCATCCACGCCATGGGGTGCAATCAGGTTGACTGCATCCCCGTCCAGGTAGGCGCCGACACAAGTGGGCACCTCAACGAAATGACCAATGGCATCGGCCACAGACGTGAACTCGGGCGTATCACTGAAATTATAATGCGCCATGTAAACCTCATTTTTCACCTGCCACTGATACTGCGGTGCCAACTGGGTCAGGTGTTCGTAAATTTTCAAGTCATCGCTGACCGGTCGTTCAGGATCAAAGAAAACCACATCAATGTCGCTAAGCAGCTGAAACGGTTGCCCACTCAGCGATTGCCAGACCGTGTTGCGAATACTCCCGGCTGCCAACGCTCCCTGCTTGAGGTGACAGTCGCGGATGAACCGTAGAATCTGCATGAGTTCTGGGTTGGCGGTGATGATGGCTTGGACTTGGGATTCGGGTGTCATTGGTGGGACCTCCTGTGGATGTTGTTCAGTCTAGTATACCGCCAAAAAAGACGCTTGGGCTCAAGTCCAAACGTCTTTTTCTATTTCTCCTCGCCATGTTCTTCGCGATGTTTCTGAATGATCTGGCGAATCCAGCGCTGCGAGTATTCATATTTTTTCGTTAGCTCAGCCAAGTTGTGACCGTCGTATTCCTCAACGATTTGTTCGGCGACCTTGTCGCGGTTGTAAAGGCGCATTGGAAATGAAATTTGCCGGCCCCGGTACATTTCATAGATCTTCTCGGTTAACTCTTCACCCACTAACTCATAGAGTTGGGCGTATGATTCCTGTAGTAAATCAACCCGCATTCCCATTGAACATTCTCCTCACCATAATGTTTTTTGCCTTTATAGCGTACCAAAGGTGTACGGCCGATAAAACTGTGTTCGACCTTACACCCATAAGGTATTATTCCAATCTGCATGCTGAGTCGCAGTGAATTTTCTCTTGTATAATTCCTTTTTCTTTAAATGAATCCTACAAATCTTACGCCATTTGGCGTATCATGAATTCAGTTAATCAGTTGAACTGATAACGATTCACATCACAACATGAGGAGTTCTACATATGAGAACCTGGAAATTGGGTTTAGCAGCAGCCCTACTCTTACTGCCATTGACTTTTGGGACCACGTCCGCTGCGGCCAAGACGACCACAGCAACTGCCAAAGCAACCACCACGAAGACCACTAAAGCGGCGAAGCGCACGACCCCGAAGAAACACTATTTAATCGTCATGGGCCATGGTGCCGGTGATCCTGGTGCCCGCGGCAATGGGACGACCGAAGCCCATTTTTTGCGGCAACACATGCTGCCCCAGCTGCGGAAGTACGCCAAGGAAGTTAAGCACAGCACCATCACCTTCTACAATCCCAAGCACAACCTGGTCAGCGACACGCTCTACCACCACAAGGGTAGCTACAAGCTAAACAAGCACACGACCGTCATCATGTTCCATCTGGACGCCCCTGCCGGTCATGGTGGCCACGTCATCATCCACAAGAAGCACCCCACGGCCCGTGACAAACGCTTGGCCAAGGTCATCAAGAAATACGTTGGCTTGAATCGGGCGTACAACGGCTACAGTTTCCGGACCAACCTACGGAACTGCAACGTGTTGCGGCGTCGGGGCATCGACTACAGTCTGGTCGAATCCGGCTTTATCACGAACAAGACTGATGTTAAGCATCTGAAGAAGCACATGGCTAAGATTGCCAAGGGCGACATCGAAGCTATCACTAATGAGAAGATCAAGTAACCTAGCTATCGGTTAACTGGTCACTCATTTCCTCTTAACATGTACTAACCATTAAGTCATCAAAATCAGACAGCCTCACACTGGAATTTTTCCAACGTGAAGCTGTCTGTTTTCGTCACGATTTTTATTAGCCTTCATCCCGTTTGCGCACTCAAATTACGAACAACAAACTTTCTCCGCCCATCCCCCAGTGAAACTGCTAAGCTAATGGCCAAGAAGTCATTGAAACTATGGGGGGGTGAGCGGATGTCATATATTTACCTAGGCACCGCAATTATCGGGGAACTCATTGGGACCAACTTACTCAAGGCAGCGGCCGGCTTCACCCGTTTTTGGCCGTCGGTGGGCGCACTGGCGGCGTACGGCATCTGCTTTTTCTTCCTATCGTTAGCCATGAAAAGTATCGACCTGAACGTCGCCTACGCCATCTGGGCCGGCATCGGGATCGTCATCACCACGATCCTCGCCGTCATCCTCTGGCGCGAGCCCATCAACTTCGCCAGCGTTCTGGGGATTACCTTGGTTGTGGTTGGCGTCGTCGTGCTCAATCTTTACGGCCCTAGTCATTGAGCTTGGATTGGCCGTGATACGCGCAAACTGCTCGACTATGGGCGGCAGCTACCTGCACCAAATTAGTTTTATCATAAGTATATTTATAAGGTGAATTAATGGCTATTCCCCCGTGGTCAAGCGTATACTGATTCTACGTTGTGTTTCCGACAGCGTCTCATGTCACGGGCTCTGTCTCGTGGCCATTTACGGAATTGGAGGCTTCACTATGACAAAAACGGTCGTCATCTTAGGTGCAGGTTCAGGGTTCGGTTTCGCCATCGCGCAGGCGTTTGGGCAACAAGGGAAGCACGTGGTCTTGGCCGCGCGCCATGAGAATGCTCTCCAGCACATGACCGCTCAGCTACGCGCCGCCGACATCAGTGCCGACTGGCTTGTGGCCGATGCCACCAATTCACAATCGACCGCCGACCTCTTTCGACAGGTCGTCCAACACTTTGGCGTGCCCGAGACCTTCGTCTACAACGTGGCCGACACCCAGCTGGACCGGCCACGAGACACACCCGCAACCCATATCGCTCAGGCCTTTGACGTAAACGTGCTTGGCGCGATTCGCACGACGCGGCAGTTTTTGGATTTAGACGATACTGACATTCCCCGCAACATTTTGATCACCGGGGGTGGTGCGGCCCTGAACCCGGTCAAGGCGACCACCACGCTGTCCCTGACCAAGGCCGCCCTGCGTAGCTACGCGTATTCCTTGGCCGACGAACTGGCCGACACCGCCGTTTACGTGGGCCTCATCACCATCCAGGGCATCTCCGGGACCAGTGACGCCATGCAACCGGCCAACGTCGCCCAGGCCTTTCTTCAGGCCGTAGCTGACCGGAATCAGACCGAACTGCGCTATCCCGTGGGAGAACAAAGTGAGTCCGAGTTTTCAGCACTCAAAGCGGTCATGAATGATTCCGACCGCCTCCAAACCTTTCTCCAGAAACATCCCGGCGTTAACGCCTTTCTGCAGCAGCATCCGGAATTTCTAACAGACTAACTCAAGTAAACATTCGAGCAACTGTGGCTACCCTGCCGCGGTTGCTCGTTTTTCTTATCAAGTCCCGAATGTTCTAGAACTTGATAAGGTCACCGACCGAACCGCCCGTCCCTACGCGCCGACTGGGTTGCCAGCATCACCACCGCTCCCGAAATAGATTATTTGTGAAAATAATCACATTAACAATCAAAACGCGGTATAACAGAGTTGAGGGATAACCTCTACACCACAGAAAATTACCTAGCCAGTTAATTGCCTACTGGGTCAGGTGCGAGTCATCACCTCGGCATCAATTTGGGGTCAAGTCAGTTTATCTTGACGATGTTGAAGGGAGTCTTATTGTTATGTCCAAGAGTTCAGTTGCTTTGAAACACTATCAAATGTATATCAACGGTGAGTTTAAGGATTCGTCATCCGGTAATCTGATCACCGTGTTAAATCCAGCCACTGGGGAACCCATTTCTACGGTTCCCAGCGCAACTTTAGACGAATGCCGGGAAGCCATCGACGCCGCCTACGAAGCACAAAAATCCTGGAAGAAAGTGCCTGCCGCAACCCGGGGCCAGTACCTGCACGACGTCGCTACTGAAGTTCGTAAGGATGCCGCCCACCTGATTGCCATGCTCCAAGAGGAACAAGGTAAGGTCAAGGCGTTAGCCACCACGGAAATTATGTTCTCCGCCGACTATTTCGACTACATGGCCAGCGCATCACGGACCTACGAAGGCGAGATTCTGCAATCCGACAACGCCAATGAAAATATCATGATTGCCAAGCAGCCCATCGGTGTGGCCGCCGGCATCTTGCCTTGGAACTTCCCATTCTTCTTAATTGCGCGGAAGATGGGGCCAGCCTTGGTTACCGGGAACACCATCGTCATGAAGCCAAGTACCGATACACCTAACTTAGGCTTGGAATTTGCCAAGATCGTTGAAAAAGTTGGGATTCCTAAGGGTGTTGTCAACATCATCACCGGTCCCGGCTCGGTCATTGGCAACGAAATGTCCCGGAACAAGAAGGTTGGGATCATTAGTTTGACCGGGTCTGTGAACTCCGGGAAGCGTGTCATGGAGGCCGCAGCCACCCACATGGCCAAGGTTTCCTTGGAATTAGGTGGCAAGGCGCCCGCTATCGTCTGCAAGGACGCCGACATCGACCTCGCTGTGCAATCCATCATCGACTCTCGGGTCGACAACAACGGTCAGCTCTGCAACAACTGTGAACGGGTCTACGTGCAAGAGGACGTTGCGGCTGAATTTACCAAGAAATTGGCTGACAAGATGGCCGCCGTTACCGTGGGCGATCCCATGAAGAACGAAGACATCGGCATGGGTCCTCTGATCAACCAAGGGGCCCTCGACAAGGTTGCCGGCATGGTCGACCGGGCCGTTGAAGCCGGCGGCAAGCTGGAAACTGGTGGCCACAAGGTTAAAATTGCCAACGGCTTCTACTACGAACCAACCGTCATTACCAACGTCAAGCAGGACTCTGAAATCGTGCAAGACGAAATCTTTGGTCCCGTTCTGCCAGTCTTGACCTTTAAGACCTTGGACGATGCCATCGACATGGCCAATGACAGTGACTTTGGCCTGACCTCTTCCATCTTCACCGAAAACATTGAGAACGCCATGCGGGCAGCTAACGAGCTCGAAGACGGCGAAACCTATATCAACCGTTTCAACTTCGAAGCCATGAACGGCTCCCACTCCGGCTGGAAGGAATCCGGTATCGGTGGCGACGACGGGAAGCACGGGATTGAAGAATTCCTGAACACCCACGTTATCTACCTGCAGGGTCACCCAGAAAAGACGCAAGCTTAGATTAACCATGAAAGAAGATAATTCCCTTTCGAATTATCTTTTTTCTGTAATTGTGAATAAAGCGTTACCATTTTTCAAATCTGGGGTCAGTCCCCCTTCAGGACCGTGACCGCAGTCCTAGCAAGCAGTTGTTAGGTTTAGCCTAAAAGTGGCGTCTACATGTAAGCGCTTGCTTTTAAGACTCATTGTGACATAATTATCAAGTGTAAATAACTTTTAAAACGAGGTGCCAATTATGAAGATTCAAGCTGCAGTTGTTGATAAGCAAAATGCTGATTTTGAAATTCGTGATGACGTTGAACTAGCTGACATGGGTGCGGACGATATCCAAGTCCACATGGTTGCCAGTGGGATCTGCCACTCCGATGAAGCTTTACGTACCGGGGTCGCCACCATTGACTACCCCATCGTCTTGGGCCACGAAGGTTCCGGGATCGTTGAAAAGGTCGGGCCAGAAGTTACCCAATTCAAGCCCGGCGACCACGTTGTCTTAAGTTTCTACGGTTGTGGGAACTGCAAGAGCTGTCTGGCCGGGATGCCAACGCAGTGTGAAAACTACGCTGCGAACAACCTGTCTGGGGTTCGTCCTGACGGGACCGCGCACTTCACTGAAAATGGCCACGATGTCGCTGACATGTTCGACCAAAGTTCCTTCACCTCGACCACGGTCGTTCGGGAACGGAACGCCGTTAAGGTCGACAAGGACCTTGACTTACGGAAGCTCGGACCGCTGGGCTGTGGCTACGTTACTGGTTCTGGGACTGTCCTCAACACCTTGAAGCCAAAGCCTGGCGACACCATCGCCGTCTTTGGGACTGGGGCCGTTGGGTTGGCTGCTATGATGGCCGGCCGCATCTCTGGTTGCACCAAAGTTATTGCCATTGACATTGTCGATTCTCGTTTGGACTTAGCCAAGGAACTCGGCGCCACCGACGTCATCAACAGCAAGAAGGTTGACGACGTGGTCAAGGCGGTTCAAGACTTGACTGGCGGCTTCGGTGTCAACTACGCGGTCGACACGACCGGTGTTTCCAGCGTCATCTCCAACTCCATCCAAGCTTTAGCACAAGGTGGGGTCTCCGCTGCCATCGCCGTTACCGACCAACACATCGACCTCGACACTTGGAACGACCTCTGTGTCAACGACAAGAGCGTCATCGGTGTTAACATGGGCGACTCCGTTCCACAGATCGACATCCCTCGTTTGATTGAATTCTACAAGCTGGGCATGTTCGACTTCGACAAGACTGAAAAGTTCTACAAGTTCAGTCAAATCAACGAAGCCAACGCTGATTCCGTTTCCGGGAAGACCATCAAGCCAGTTTTGGTCATTGATGACAGCTACGTTCCTGGTAAATAATCAGACTTAATTCTCGTTAATAAAACCGGGCTATCCTGTGAGGTAGTCCGGTTTTTTATGTGCTCGCAATTGTTTGCTCACATTTAAAAGTTTGTCCCCTTAATTAGTGGTAAGCTTAGGTTAAAGTCTATCCACGGGGAGCGCACATGATGTTAAAAAAATGGTTGAGTTTGTTAGGAATTTTTATCGTGATTGGGATTGTTGGCGGCGGTGCATTTAGTCAGTCGTCCACCGAAAACGACCAGGGAAAACTACCCAAGAATTACGGAAAAGTGGTCGTGAAATATGTGTACGGGAAAAAGGGCCATCCCGCGAATGATTTGTGGAGCAGTCAGACGTTAACGGGGCGGATTGGCACGCACTACCAAACCAAGGCCAAGGATCTCTTGAATCAGGAAGGCTATATGGTTCTCGCCGGCCACTCGAAGAACACCGCCGGCACGTTCAAGCGCCACGTGACCCACGTCACCTACACCTATTGGGACTATTCTGAAATCGAACACGAATTCAAACACGGCGCCGACCTCATGCTGGACGTCACGGCTGACCACCGCATCGGATTATTTGACCGGAACCTGCAGGATTGCGTGGAGGTCGTGATGGAACGGCCTAACTTTGCCAAACCGTACTATGACGTCACCTTTTCCACGCGCAACGATACGAATCACGGCTCCGGTCTGAAATCCTACCGCTACCGTTTCGGGACCACCACTCGCTTCAAGGATCCGCGAAATGGCAACATCTACACCACCACCCTGACCCCCAAGGGTGGCATTACCTTCAAGGCTGTGGCGACCAAACATTCTACGATGAATGAATTGGTGATTGTCAACGACCGGGGGAAATTGGTGACTGCTAAGATTACCCGTTAATCCCATTGAATATAAAAATCGGACCCGCCATTGTATGGGGCCCGATTTTTCGTCATCATCAGGTAAGAAACAACTGACTGCCGTTAATCAAAATTTTCTGTGCCTACATCTGTATGCCAGTTTAATTCCGGCGTACTAAGGTTACCATAGTCTTTTTCCTGTCTGGTGACTACCGTCCAAAAATCATCAATTTCTACGCGTTCCACAGTAACTTCCCCACTTTCGCAAATCTTAAACTTCAAGTGGTCCTGTTGCTTTAGTTGTAGTGCCTCACGAATCATTTTGGGAATCGTAATCTGATTCTTAGTTGTCATCTTAACCGTCGCCGATTCCTGTGACTTCTTCCCCATCATCTAAACATCCCCTTAGCTTCTCTAGCCAGAGTATACCAAGGGACCGTGTACTAGGCGAGCATCAAGACTCTGGCCTCGCAATTTCCTGCAAAAGCTGCTGGCACTGCTCCGCAACCTTAACGCTTTAATTCGAACATTCACCACTTTAACCGTTCAGGGGACTGGTAAAAATGATATCATCGTGATATCATTAAGCTATCATCAGGAGGGCGTTATCATGGCAAAAGAAGCTCAGAAGCGTTTTCTATTACGGCTAGATGAAAGCCTATTCAAACGGGTGGCGGACGCGGCGGACGCTGATGGTCGGAGCATCAACGCCTACATCGCGCAGGTCCTTTCGCGCGCGGCCCCAGCGGGGAACTGGGAACAGCGGCAGTTGATTGGTCGCGTTATTGCCGGAAAAGAACTGGACGTCAAATCCGGACTTGTTCTGGTCGCCGGCATTTACTATCGGTATCTGCTGGAGTCTCCGGAGAAGCCGGACAAGGACGCCAACTACACGGTCATCGAGAGTCACGGGAATATTTTAACGTTGAAAAAAATCTAGGGGGAATTGGATATGTTTGGGATTAGAATTGTTCGTCAAAATAATGAAGGATTGGTTGAGACGCTGGGGAAATACAAGCACACCGTCTTGCCCGGAATTCATTTTTACCTGCCTGGTATCCAAAAGATTCGCACCGTCAGTCTGGCAATGTCACCACTGGCTTTGCCTAACTATTCAGTTATCACCAAGGATAACGCCGACGTCTCGGCTAGCCTAACGCTGAACTACCACGTCACCAACGCCGTGAAATACCAGTACGAAAACACGGACTCCGTGGAATCCATGGCACAACTGGTGCGGGGCCACTTGCGAGACATCATCGGGCGGATGGACCTGAACCAAGCGCTGGGTTCCACGGCCAAGATCAACCAGGAACTGGCAACGGCCATCGGGGATTTGACCGACACCTATGGCATCAACGTTGACCGGACCAACATTGACGAATTAACGCCATCCAAGGCGATCCAATCCGCCATGGATAAGCAATTGACGGCCGACCGGGAACGGATTGCCGCTATCGCTAAGGCTGAAGGGGAGGCCAAGTCCATCGAATTGACCACCAAGGCCAAGAACGATGCCTTAATGGCCACCGCAACGGCCCAAGCAACCGCCACCCGGACCCGCGCCGACGCTGAAAAGTATCGGATTGACACGGTGAACTCCAGTCTGGAATCCGCGACAAAGGAATTCTTCGA
Organism: Levilactobacillus sp. FUA 3915; assembly: GCF_044053135.1. NCBI lineage: Bacteria > Bacillati > Bacillota > Bacilli > Lactobacillales > Lactobacillaceae > Levilactobacillus > Levilactobacillus sp. FUA 3915. The sequence goes on from NZ_CP168704.1 coordinate 1,025,754, forward strand.
AAATCAATCGATTTCGGCTTTCAGTGACCTGGCTAACTCACCGGCTAACGTGGTCGTCGTTCCAAGTGATCACGTCGCCGACCTAGGTCAAATTCCCGCCATTGGCGCGGCTTTGAAGACTGGACTGGCAACACCGTCAGCTGCACCGGTTAAGAAATAGAACCTAAAAATCAGCTTTTCACTAAACGCAAATACTGCGTTGGTGAGAAGCTGATTTTTAGATTCTAACATCCAAAGCAATCTTTCAGACTACTCTATCACCAAATTTGACTTGACTTTTTCAAAATCATACGAACTTGAACGCCATAAATAGTAAGCCCCACCACTAGCCAAATGGCATCAACCATTAAATCTTGCAATACGCCACCTTGTCCAGTAATTACAAACCGAATCGTATGGGAGAACGGAAATATAACGCTAACCATTCGTAGCCATCCAGGATACTGATCAATTAAAATTAACGCGCCTGAGACCACCATCGCAAAGGCGTTTACAATATTCAAGTAAAAGTAAGCGTTACTCTGCTGCCAAGCGGCAATGGCTGCTGCAAATCCGACAATTGTTCCTGACATGACAATTACTGGTGCAACAATCAGTGCTCTCACTAGCAAGGACAACGGTGCCCTCAGTACCCAAAGTACGCCTAAGTTAATGATAATTAAAATCACTCCCGCAAGTATCGCGGTCAAAGTCTTAGATCCCCAATATTTGACAGAAAATGGCCGATTCACGACCAATTCCCGGTCCACTCTTAAATTCCGATCCATCACAAACAGCTCGGCCATACTAGACATCGCTAATGTTCCCCCGGACAATGTGGTCGTGGCCACAGCCACAAACCATTGAAAGCGATTCGTATATTGTGCGTTAATCAAAACCAGCAGACACAAACTAATTAACGGTATCAGGAGAAAATAAACAAATCTCGTCTTCCAATTTTGCAGATAAGATAACGATGAAATTTGAATTTTCATACTACATCACCCCAATATTTCCAGTCCGCTTTGCCATTACAAGAATTTTATTCGTTGCAATCCAGGTCACCGCGAGCCACAATGCACAGCTAACTAAAAAACCTGCTAAGTTAAATCTCCCGGATTGCCCAAGCAAAGCATGCACGGGCGCCGATAATGGTATCAACCACTGAAATGGTGCGAGAAAGGGCTGAAATACTGCTGCAGAACTAAATAATCCCGAAGCCAGCAATAGCGGAATTGTAATTAACTCTTCATAAACAATCGCATTTGTCGTCAGCAAAAAGAACGCAGCAACTAAAAAGTCCATTAGCGCAGCGGCTAACCACAATGCAAAAATCAACAAGCCTAATCGGATTGAAAGATTGCCATGGGCAACTCCCAGCATAACTGCCATAACATAAGCGATTGGAAAAGCTAATAGGCCAAAACTTGACGCTGGCAGGAGTAAAGCAACCAACGATAGTCGATCATCAATCCGCGTATTAATTAAATACGGAAGGGTTCCTTGAAACCGTTGAAATCCAATACAACCTGCTGCAGTCGTGGCTGAAGACCATAGACCAAACACGCCACTTCGAACCCATAAACTAGGATCGCTCAATTGATGTGTCACATATGCCGCAACATACTGAATCAAGAAAATTGAAACCGTACTTGAAATTGTTAACCATAGAAAATACTGGTTGGCCGCATATATCTTTAAATGAAACCAAAATAACCGCAGTATTCGCATCTTAAGATCTCCTTAGTTGCGGTGCAATAGCAAGATAGGATTCCTCCAAGGTTGCTGGTCGATCAATATGGTGAACATCTGACTTTTTCACAATTTCTTCAACTGTCCCCGTAGTAAATATTTTCCCTGCACCAATCAACAGTACCTGATCCGCCAGCGATTCTACTTCGCTCATCGTATGACTAGTCAAAAGGACTGCAACTCCCTGCTTTGCTAATCCCTTAATCGTTTGATGAATATCATTGGCAATTTCAACATCCAGACCAGAAGTTGGTTCATCTAAGAGCAACAACGGTGGATTTCCAAGTAAGGCTCTAGCAATATGGAGCCGTTGCCGCATTCCTCTCGAAAAAAACTGTACTTTTTTATCAGAAACATTGCTTAGTCCAACCAGATTCAAAACACGTTCAGCCTCAGAACGCTGCTGACGATGCGGTATTCGAGACAAATCCGAAAAGAAAAGTAGATTGTCCAGCGCTGACGCACGACCATAGAAGCCTAATTCTCCTCCCAAAACAATCCCAACCCGCGGTCGATCATGGTCCGCATAACGATTTTTCCCGTTAATAATTACCTGCCCACTAGTTGGTAGCAAATATCCACCAATCATCGAAACAGTAGTTGTCTTGCCTGCACCATTAGGTCCAAGTAAAGAGACAATTTCACCGGCTTGAATATCAAAGCTAACGTCAACAACCGCCTTGAATGGCTTTTTTCCTGACATAAAAGTTTTACTAATATTTTCAACTGTTAAAACTGTTGACATCGAAACTCCCCCATCCTAAAAAACTTATATCTGGAAAGTACTTTCTATACATATTTTAGTCACTAGGTTGTTCGTCAGTAATATATAATGACGCCTAAAAAACAGCAAATCATTTTAATCGTTCTCTAATTTTACTTTCAAACCTTCTCGTTGGCTCCATACAAATAACCGTTCACTAATTAATTCCTTGAGTGAAAAGTGAACGACTATTTATTTGATTTATTTGATTCCTCTCTGCAGTCACGACTACCTGGCTAATGGCGACGTTGTGACCTAAACCTCCCAAACTACCCCTATTACGCGTAGAATAAAGACAGAACTTCTACATAGAAAGGTTATGTAATCATGGTCACCCGCAAAGACATTTTCACCTATACGGAAGATAATTACGGCGTCACGCCTGAATACACCTTCAGCTCCTACCCGAAATACGCCATCCTCAAGAATCGTCAGGGTAAATGGTTCGGGCTAGTGATGAATGTGCCCAAGGAGAAACTCGGCCTAACAGGCAAGGAAGAGGTCGATGTGTTAGACGTCAAGATTGACCCCGAGCTTGGCAGTATTCTCCGCAGTAAACCGGGCTACCTCCCCGCCTACCATATGAACAAGGAGCACTGGCTGTCCATTGCGTTGAATCAAGACACCGACACGGCTAGTCTGTTTCAGTTGTTGGACGGTAGTTATCAATCTGTTATTAAAAATTAGCTATTAATAACAGTTGGCCGTACTCTTGATTATTAATTGTTGCAAATCAAGTGTCCACACAAAATGTCACCCGAAATAAGTGGGGACAACCGGGACCCAAACTAGTATGAGCCGTGAGGGCGGCCAAAATAGGCTCAGCCAGGGGATTTACTGGTGGATTTGCGTAGCAAAAACATCAGTAAATGGCGACTTTGAAACGCGGTTTAGGCGGTTCAAAGCGAGGTAAAAGACCGCTCCTCAGGCTTTTACCGTCCTCCCCTAGCGTTCCGGCCTATTTTGACCGCCTGGTAAGGCGCCACCAACTCGCCAAATTTAAAATTACCGGTTGACACCACTTTTTTCCAGGGGTACACTAGCCTCAATTCAATAAATCGTCCGAAACAAACCATTGAGGTGGAGATCAAGATTATCGTGCACGTAAAGAGAGCCGTCGTTGCTGAGAGTACGGCCGAACGCAGGTAGTTAAATGGACCACCGAGGGCTTCCCCGAACCATTTTGCAGTACGGGAAGACGTGCGACATACGTCAGTTGTCAGGGAAATGTTAGTTTCCTGTGAAGAGGGGCGCGGTCTTTTTTTCGGGACCCGTCTAATTAAGGTGGCACCGCGGTTAAAACCGTCCTTAACACATTGGCTGTTGAGGACGGTTTTTTGTCTACACTTTTTCCGAGGGGGATTCACCTATGTTCAAACGATGGCAACGCTCATTATTCTTTCTAACCGACAAATTCAATTATTCTGGAGGAAAAAATTATGAGTTTAGCACAACACAAGAAAGCACTCGCCCTTTGCGGCGGCATTATTCTAATCGGCGCCGGCGTCTTCGCCGTGACCGGTCACTCGCAATCCACTAAGAAGGTCGCCCAACACCTGAACCTGTACGAAACGGCCACCATTTCCAGCCTCGACGTTGCCAAGATCACCGACAGCGTCTCCAGCAATACGCTCAGCCAAGTTGGCGAAGGCCTGTACCGTCTGAACGCCGACAGCGAGGCGCAAAATGCCCTGGCAACCAAGACGACCGTCAGTGATAGCGGCCACCATTACACCATTAACTTGCGGCACAACGCCAAGTGGAGTAACGGCGACCCCGTCACGGCCCAGGACTTCGTTTACTCCTGGAAGCGGACGCTAGACCCCAAGTCTAAGTCAGAGTTCACCTATCAATTTGCGAATATCAAAAACGCCAGTGCTATTGCGGCCGGGAAGAAATCCCCCGCAACGTTGGGCGTTAAGGCCGTGGGTCCCTGCCAACTGAAGATCACCCTCAGCCGGCCGGCATCCTACTTCAAGCAGATGTTGGCTAGCACCACCTACTATCCCCTGAACCAAAAGGCCGTGAAAAAGTACGGGAAGAAATACGGTTCATCCGCGGCCACGACCGTTTACAACGGGCCCTTCGTTCTGAAAAACTGGAACGGCACCAGTGACAGCTGGAACTTAAAGAAGAATCCAACCTACGTCGCTGCTAAGACCGTCAAGCTCAGCAGTATTAAATATCAGGTCATCAAGACCAGCTCGACGGCCTACAACCTGTACCAGTCCAAGCGACTGGACGCGGTCACCCTCGACGGTGAACAAACCACGCAAAACAAACACAATCCGGACCTGAAGTCGTTGGCCGCTGGCCGTATCGGCTTCATCCAATACAACGAACAGAACAAGATTGCCGCCAACCAGAACCTGCGGCGCGCCATCTCCCTGGCCATCAACCGCCAACAACTCGCGGACAAGGTCTTGAAGAACGGCTCACAACCAGCTAAAACGTTTGCCATTCACCACATGATGACCAACGCCAAGACGGGGAAGGACTTTACCACCGACGCCTACGTGAAGAACACCGCCGATGACAACCCAACCCTGGCCAAGCAGCTTTACCAAAAAGCGCTGAAACAGTTGGGCAAGAAGCAGTTGACCGTCACGATTACCTGCGGCGATGATGACACCACCAAGAACGTCGCCGAATTCATCCAGAGCACCGTCAGCAGCACGCTGGGTCTCAAGGTCAACGTGTCCGCAATGCCATTTCCATCCATGCTGAGCAACGTTTCCAAGGGGAACTTCGAGCTCAACCTGACCGGCTGGAGCATGGACAACGCCGACCCGATTCAATCCCTACAGATTTTATCCTCGACGAACAATTCCAACATGGGCCACTACAACAACAAGACCTATGATCAGGCGCTGACCAAGTCCGAAGGTGTCGACGCGCTGAAGCCATCGGCCCGGTACCAAGACCTGTTAACGGCTGCCCGGACTGCCCTGCGCGACCAAGCCGTGACCCCACTTTACGAAGCGCGGACCAACACGCTGGTCAACCCCAAAATCAAAGGGGTCGTTTATAACAAGTTCAACGGGAGTCCCGATTACCAACACGCCTACGTCACTGATTAACCATTTGAAATTGCTAGGGTATTACCATTGCAGTGCCGGCCAAATACGGTATAATTGAGCTAGTAACTACAATTACACGTTTTCATAACTCAGGTGGGGCCAGGGGATTTTCACGACGGTTTCACCCAGCTAAGTGAAACGTCACAGAAAGGTTCCGGAATCTATGGAAAGTCAACCCTTACGTCACGATCACTACCCGGCCTCGCAAGAAGAGTACGAAGCTGAGTTAACCGAAACGGAAAACGAATACGCTGCGCAACTCAAACAAGTCGAGGACAAGGTCCAAGGCCAAGCCGCTCGTTACCTGTTATTTGGGGCTATCTCTGTTGTCATCAACATCACGTTATTCTACCTGTTCTATCACACGATGGGCATTGGCTACCAATTAGCCAACTTCATCGACTGGTTGATCAGTGTCCAATGCTCCTTCTGGTTAGACCGGACATTTGTCTTCAAACACAAGTCCGACAAGCCAATGCGGGAAATGGGCACGTTCTACATGACCCGAATCGCCACGTTCCTGTTGGAAACCGTCATCCTATTCATGGGGATCTCTTGGTTGAACGCCAACGGGACCATGACCAAGGTCATCGGCCACGCGATCGCTTTGGTTTTGAACTTCTTCCTATCTAAGAAGCTCGTATTCAAGAACCAACCCGCTCCGGCTGATTAAATTTATGATTATACACAAAGGTGGTTCATTCCGGTTTATCTGGAATGAACCACCTTTTTTCATGGTCTACTCGCTTCAAATTAACTATGTTTACGTATTATCCCGTTAAAGAACCCATTCACGTCAGACTAAGCGTACAATGGACTTAATTCTACAACACTGAGGAGCCCACCATCATGCTAGTCTTCACCTTAACCGCCATTGGTATCTTCTTGGTTACCGACACCGACGACCTGGTCGTCCTGCTCCTACTGTGGTTAGCAGCGGAGACGACGCGTCAACGACACCGCATTATTCTCGGCCAATATTTGGGGATTCTCACCCTGATTCTGGTCGCCTGGTTAGCTAGCCGGGGCGTCTTACACTACAACCTAGCCGAATGGACGCGCTGGTTGGGGCTAGTTCCCCTGACTTTAGGGATTACCGGTCTATGGCGCTGGTGGCACGCCCGTCACACAACTGGCTTGCCACCAGCCCTAACCCGGGTGGTCAGCTTGCCATTAGTCTGGTCGCTGACTATTGGCAACGGTGGCGACAACCTTAGCATCTACATCCCCTACTTTACGCGGCTCAACCATCCCGAATTTGGTGGCGTCCTGGTCATTTTCCTAACCCTGATTGGCCTCTGGCTGATTGTGAGTCACCGGGTCGCCCAGTCACCCGCTGCTAGTCACTTCTTCGCGCGGTTCGGCGCCTGGTTGTCGCCACTCCTGTTCATTTGCGTGGGTCTCGCCATTTTGCTTTAGCTGTTTCACATGGAACATTTTTGCGGTTACGGCCCACCGCCTCGGCGAATTACGTTATAATTGAGGGACTAAATGCGTTTTTACGGGAGGAAAACATGGACGACGAAGGTGCACCACTCTTCACATTAGGTATCGGTCCGGACGGCGAGCCCTGGGTCAAGGCCGCAGCGGCGACGCAGACCATCAAGGACCCCGCTGCCTATAGCACGGCGCTCGGACTCTTGATCAACGAGATGCGCGACAAGCTCAACCTGACCGATGACAAGGCCTTCCATGCATTCATGGCACTGGCCCTTAAACAGACACCGGAGAGCCCAACTCCCCAGAAAAAACCAGCGACCACCCACGTGACCCTCTCTGGTAAAAACCTGCGGACGGGCCGGCGAGAAACGCATGATATTGCGTTTGCTGATCTAGTCGACGTGGCCGGCAACGAGGACGTTGTTTACCTGACGCTTAAGAACACCATGATGGGCATTATCATGAACGACGCCTATCAGGCCACCAAGCTGGCTATGGGCAAGCGCGACTTCAAGTATTTTCTCGACGAGGCCAACCTGACCTTTGCTCTCTACGCTTACCCCGCCGACATCAAGGCGCTCCACACCATTTTTGCCTACGCCCGGCACCACCAGTTATTTACCAAGCTCGCTACCGATGAGTACGCGGCAGAAGACGTGCCGGATACGCCGGCCGAGTTCGACAATTTCATGCAGTCGGTCTTCGATGACATGTCGGCCGACGACCCGGACGATGGCGGTGCGGGGGATAACGTGGTCCCATTTCGACCGAAAGATTAATTTTAAATAATCAAAGAATCCCTATTTAACGGCAATTATTCGTCGTTAAATAGGGATTTTAATTTGCCCACTAGTCGCCAAATGTAGCCGCAAAGGGCAACATCAGTTTATCCAACAGCTCATGATTCAACGTAACTTGCCACCAGTCCGTTGGCACCGGTTGGTCCGGGTGGGCGACTGACATGAGTGAGCCCGTCACCGTCGCAATCGTATCCACGTCCCCACCCAGATTGACGGCGGCCAACAGCCCGGTCCGCAAATCCTGGTAATTCAAGGCCACCCAGACGGCTGCCTCTAGAGTGTCCACCACGTAACCCGATGTTTTAATTGCAGAAACGGGTAGCTGGCCAAAGCCGCTCGTAAACAATCGCTGGTAGGCTGACAGTTCCTGTGCCATTACCGGGTCGGCAGCAAACACCGTCAGCACTCGTGCCTGCACTGTCTTTAGTGCGGTTGGTAACGCGTGTCCTTGCAATAGTTCGTGAAGGATTTCTAAATAAATGACGCTGCCAACGACTGCTCGCGGATGGCCGTGCGTGACCGTGGTCATGGCAATTGACTGTCGCATGCGCGCATCAATTGGCTGTCTCGCAAGGCTAAATGCCAACGGGGCAATTCGCATCAACGCCCCATTGCCATTGGCGTTTTCTGATGCATCCCCACACTGAACCGCGGGAACGTGGTTAATGGCATGTTGGCGAACGGCATGGGCACAGGTGCGGCCCACATCAAAGGTCACCCCCCGTGGGGTCCATTCACCAAACATCATATAACGTTCAAACTTGTTTAGCAGGTCATCAGCAGTCCCCTGTTCCAAAATATTTTGAATTAAGCACAGGGTCATCGACGTATCATCGGACCAACTCCCCATCGGTTGCGACCAGGTTCCCTCACCAGTCATGCCCAGTAGATGATACTGACCACGCTTTTTCATTTCCGCTGGGACCCCTAAAGCATCGGCAACGGCCGCAACCCGAAGACTATTTAGAATTTCTGATTTTTTCATGGCTCCTCCTTTTAATCGAGAACCTTTCTCCCTCTAATCTACACCTTAAAAAGGACAAACAAAAACGGCCCCCTAGTCTCAGGGACCGTTCACTAATTTCTAAATCACCATCAATACCACTTGGTACAACAAGTAGGCCCCGTAAAGCATCACGACGACCCCGGAAATAATGTTGACCCACATCAGGAAACGTTGTGGCAGGCGTTCCTTCAGGAGTCCCAGAATTAGGGTGATACCGAAGAACCAGATGGCCGTGGCTGAAACCACGCCCGAGATGAATGGCGTGACTTGCGTGTTGCTCAACGACCCCCGCATCGCCCCGAACATCAGACTGGTGTCGATAATGGCTTGCGGATTGGCCCAGGTCACGACCCACGCGTTGATCAAGGATTTTTTCATTGGCAACGGTGTATTGGAGCTCTCTAGCTTAAAGCTCGCCGCCGACCGCAAGATGCCAAACCCAATCCAGATGACCAGTAATCCACCCAGAAACATGATGATTAGTTTAAACATTTCGTGGGCACTGATGATTGCGCCCATGCCGAAGAAACCGGCCAGAGTCAGTGCCGTATCGGCAAACCAGACCATTAACGTGACGGGCCAGGCCCGCTTTAGTGGCTGGTTGATGGCATTGTTAAAGACGAATAAATTTTGCATCCCGATGGAGGATACCAAGGCCAGGCTCAACAGGAGGCCCCGTAAATAAATTGCTGACATATGAACCCACTTTCCCTCTAGGCCCTATGCCGCTAGTTGCCCCGAGATTTTTCCAGTATTCGACAAGCATAACAAACCTTCTGTGAAAATTAAAGAAAAACTAGAATTATCTGAGGGTTAAATAGTTGTTGACCATGCCTTCGGACCAATCCCGGCAATTATGTTATCTTTCACAATTTTCTTCCCAATTATCACGACTTCTAGTTTCCCAGTGAATTCAACTGACAGCAGCCAATTTAACCGTTTTTGCTTGATTTTAATCATTTTCTAATCTAAAATTCATTTAAGCGTTCCGTTAGTCGCTTCTTTCTAGCCGCCAGCGGAACCATCTAAACCGAGAAAGAATGCGATTAATGTGAAGAACGCAGCATCTAACACCCCATTACTGAAGACCCTTAGTCAACCTAGATGGGAAGTCCCGTTATATGCCAAAAATTGCCTTACACCACCTGACCTTCGGCTTTGATACGAATGCCAGCTTACTCTTTGATCACGTTGAGTTAACGTTAGAATCCCAATGGAAACTGGGTTTAGTCGGCCGCAATGGCCGGGGAAAGACCACGCTGTTTAACCTGTTGCGGGGACGCCTGCCTTACCAGGGCACCATCACCGGCAACCAACACTATGTGTATTTTCCCGCCACCGTCGCTGACCCTCACCAGTCGGCCACTGCCGTCCTCCAGGCCATTTCGCCGGTCGCTGATTGGCAGCTTGAACGTGAGCTCCGCCAGCTCGACCTGGACCCCGAACGGCTCACACAACCCTTTGCCTCGCTCTCGGGTGGGGAACAAACCAAGGCGCTCCTCGCCATTTTATTTGCCGACGACCAGGCCTACCCACTGATCGATGAGCCCACCAATCACCTCGACCTGCCCAGTCGCCAACGGGTCGCCGCCTATCTGCGGAGCAAGCGTCAGGGGTTCATCGTCGTCAGTCATGACCGCCACTTTCTCAATCAGGTGACCGACCACACGTTAGCCATCGAACGCCAGCAGGTCATTCTCTACCATGGTAACTTTGCCGTTTACGAGGAGCAAAAACAGCGCCGGGACGCCTTCGAAGAGGAACGCGATGCGCGCTTGAAAAAAGAAGCCGACCGCCTGCAACACGTCGCGACCGACCGCAGTAACTGGGCCAAGATCACCGAAAGCCGCACCCATGGCAATCCTCATGAGAAAAACAGCGGCTGGGGCGCCGTCGGCAGTAGTACCCTCCCCGCAAAAATGATGAAACGGGCCCGCAACCTGGAACGCCGCCGTGACCGGGAACTTAAGGCCACCGAGGGACTCCGCCAAAACATTGAACATGTGACGCCCCTCACCCTGACGCCGGTTGCGACCCACTACCAGCCACTCCTCCACGTCGCCGACTTCTCTTTGTGGTACGGCGACCGGCAGCTATTTCAACCCATCTCGTTTGACCTCGAACAGGGTGACCGGCTCGCCATCATCGGCCCCAATGGTAGCGGCAAATCTTCCTTCCTCCACTATCTGCGGGGGACCTTTACCGGGACCCATACGGGCGTTGCCGAGTTGAAGCCGCAACTGTCCTTGAGCCTGACCCGGCAACTTTCAGCGGACAATCACGGGTCACTGACGGCATTTGCCACGGCCCACCACCTGGACCGCAATGCCTTGTTGAATGCCCTCAAAAAGTTGGGCTTGCCACGTGATGTTTTCCACACCCCCCTCGAGCAAATGAGCATGGGCCAGCAGAAAAAGGTCGAGCTCGCTCAATCGCTGATCACGCCGGCCAACCTGTTCATTTGGGATGAGCCGCTCAACTACCTTGACGTCTTCAATCAGGAGCAACTGACCACCCTGGTGACCACGGCCAGTCCCACGCTATTATTCGTGGAGCACGACCAACAGTTTGTGACGGACGTGGCAACGCAGGTGATTGAATTAAACCCTAAATCTGGCAAGTAGATTCAGCCACTTGATGCAATCGCGTAAATCTAACTAGCAGAAAACGCCTGGGAGCCCTGTCCCAGACGTTTTCTTGTTTGTTCTTATTTTTACGCTGCCGATTTCGCTAGCAACAAGCATGACCTAATTCAACAGCCAATCCACGATATGGACAATCGGAATGCCGGCCACTTCACCCACATCCATCCGGTTGGCTGTAATCAATGTCTTGGGATAGTTGTCATCCAAAGCCTGTAGATTGCCAATCTCACGATTATCCTTGGTGGGCAGCTGCATTGTCACCTGGTAGTAGGCAACCTCGCTTCCCCGTTTCGCGACGAAATCAATTTCTTGATTATCATATTTGCCGACATCAACCCGGTAGCCCCGACGTAGCAGCTCCAGGTAAACAATATTTTCAATCTGGTGGCCGAAGTTATCGCGATAATTACGATTCAACGTGACATTCCGTAACCCGGTGTCAACCGCATAATACTTGGCCGTCGAACGCAGATAATTCTTGCCCCGAAGATCATAGCGCTTGGCCGGGTAAAAAATGAAGGCATCGCAGAGTAACCCCATATAGCGCAATGTTGAGGTCGGATTGACCTTCCATCCCTCATTTTGCAAAACACCTGAAATTTTATTACCAGAGATTGGATTACCGATTTCACTGAGTAAGTACGTTGCCACCTGTGTTAGCATGCCATCGTTTCTAATCGCGGCTCGCTCGTTCACATCCCGTAACAGGATTGAACTGTAAATGCCATCGAGGACACTGCGTTTGACCTCAGCATCGTCAACCAAGGCCACTGCTGGGAATCCGCCCTCTGTCACATAATCATTGAAAGCCAATTCAAGTGGCTTGGTATTTTGCGTGAATTGTAAAAACTCCTTAAAAGATAGTGGGTAAATCGGAATCTCAATCATCCGGCCAGTCAGTAAGGTCGCCAGTTCACCTGAGAGTAAGGATGCGTTTGACCCAGAGACATAGATATCTGCATCAAAATCAACCCGAAAACTATTGATGGCATCCTCCCAGCCAACCACTCGCTGAACCTCATCGAAAAACAAATACATCTTTCGGTGAGCAACCACGTGTTCCGTGACATACTGATACAACGCTTCTTTTGTGAGTAAGTGCTGATACTTCATGGATTCAAAATTGATAAAGATAATCTGATTGGACGCAATCCCGCTTTCTTGCAGGTAATCGCGAAACATCCGTAGCACAAAGGTCTTACCCGATCGACGAACACCGGTAATAACCTTAACAAATTCCGTATCTTGATATTTTTTCAATCGATCCAGGTAAAGTTGCCGAACGACCATGTGGGTCACCCCTAATCCATTTTCTTCAAGTATACTTGAAGAAAATAACAAATCAACGTATTTCTTCAAGTATACTTGAAGAAAATAGGAATTCACCATAGTTCTTCAAGTATGCTTAAAGAAGTCTCAGAAAATCTGACGTGAACAACTCTATGGGTTGCCACCCTATTCTCCCAACGTCGTGCGCAATACCGCCAACACTTGTTGCTGGGCTGGCGTCAACACGTGAGAGTCTCGGTAAACAATGCTGGCAATAAACTCCGGCTGAGCATCATCCAACAATTCCAGCTGAACCACGTCATCACGGTGCTGAGCGCCAGTCGCTGTGAGGAAGGTCACGCCAACATTTTGGGCGACCAAGTTCATGATGACGTGGGTGTCGTTGGCCCGGAAGACTACCTCCGGCCGAAAATGGTTGCGCCGCGTGAACTGGTTAAAGGCTGAGTTGTGGACAAAACTACTATTAAATAGAACAAACTTTTCGTGTTTTAATTCACTAAAGTAAATGCGCTGCCGTTTGGCCAGAGGGTGGCTCGCCGCCACAAAAATCCGAAACGGTTGCCGGTCAAACGCCTCGGCCACTAATGACTTATAGCTCAGCGGCGCCGTGGACCCCAGCAATGCTAGGTCCGCCTGACCGTCTCGCAACGCCTGCCGCAACCATACCGACCCGCCCTCCAGTGTCTGTAGATTGGCCAGCATCCCCTGCGCCTGCAAATGGGCCGCCACCCGCGGAAAGTAGTGATTTTCAATAATCGGGGGCAACCCCAACACGGTCTGATCCTGTGTCAGATGCGTGATTTCCTGGTGCGTCAGGTCGAGTTCGGCCAGAATTGTCCGCGCATGGACCGCCAGTTGCTCACCGCTAGCCGTCACGACCAAATCGTTACGCGTCCGGTCACGCAGCACCAATTTGGTCTGAAATTCCGCCTCCAACCGCTTGATGGCCATGGTAATGGTCGGCTGGGTCACCCCAAAATCTTGCGCCACTTTGGAAAAGTTTTTGGTTTGGGTTAAGTCAGAAAAATAGGCTAAGTCCTTTGTGTTCATTTTTAATCCCCCTAATGTCGGTATTTATAGCTTCATTATAAATTATTTTTATATCAATCGCTATGTTTGACTATAACTAGCCTGGCCCCCTATAGTAGAACTTGTAAGGTTGAAACGGTGATTGACGTTTAGAATCACTAACAGCTAAATTAACATTCACGAATGAATCATTATTAAATAAACAGCACACACCACTTTATGTATTAAACCTATTTCAGCCGCAGGACCGGTGAAAATGAGCTCAGCCGTGGGAGTGGCCTTAGCGGTTTACCGCTTAGACCACTGCTATCTTTGAGACGTGACTTTCGGCTCAAAGTAAGTCTGGAGACCGCCCTTTGGCTCCAGGCGGCGCCCACAGCGTTCCGGCTCAGTTTTCACCGGTCCGGAGGCGCAAACAACGACACGTTTAACCCGTTAAATTGAAATTTGGAGGAAAAATAATTTATGAATTCAGCAGCTAGTATTTTAAATAACCCCTTCTTAAACAAGGGAACCGCCTTTACCACGGCCGAACGCCAAGCCCTTGGCCTCGTCGGCACCCTGCCCAGTCATGTCCAAACGCTGGATGAGCAGGCGACTCAGGCCTATGTCCAGTATCAAAGTAAGGCCAACAACCTTGAGAAACGGCTCTTTTTGATGACCATCTTCAACGAAAACCGGACGCTGTTCTTCAAGCTGATGGCCGACCACGTGGTGGAATTCATGCCCATCGTATACGACCCCACAGTAGCCGACGCCATTGAAGAATACAGCCACCTGTTCACGGACCCACAAAATGCGGCCTTCATTTCCGTGGACGACCCTGACAGCATCGAAGCAACGTTGCAGAACGCCGCTGACGGCCGGGACATCCGCTTGGTCGTGGTCACCGATGCCGAAGGAATTCTGGGCATGGGCGACTGGGGCGTCAACGGGGTCGACATCGCCGTGGGCAAACTGATGGTGTACACCGCTGCGGCTGGTATCGACCCCGCCCAGGTTCTGCCCGTCAGCATTGATGCCGGAACCAACAATCAGAAATTGCTGGACGACCCGTTGTACTTGGGGAACCATCATCGCCGCATGGCCGGTGACGACTACCTCGCTATTATTGATAAATTTGTGACCGCCGAACGCAAGCTGTTCCCCGAATCCCTCCTACACTGGGAAGACTTCGGTCGTGGCAACGCGCAGGTCATTCTCGACAAATATCAAGACCAATTTCTCACCTTTAACGACGATATCCAGGGGACTGGGATGGTTGTACTCGCCGGTATTCTGGGCGCCCTCAACATTTCTCACGAGGCAATCACTGATCAAAAATTCGTGACGTTTGGTGCTGGGACCGCTGGCATGGGGATTGCCAACCAGATTCTCGACGAACTCATGCGGGCCGGCCTGTCCGAGGCCGAAGCTCGTAGCCATTTCTACGCCGTCGACCGTCAGGGCCTGTTGTTCACCGACACCCCTGACCTGACTGCCGCCCAACGGCCGTTCACGCGTGACCGTTCCGAATTTGCCAACGCCGACGAGCTCACGAGCTTAGCCTCCGTGGTACAAACGATTCATCCGACCGTTCTGATTGGGACGTCGACGCAGCCAGGCACGTTTACCGAGGCCATCGTCAAGGACATGGCTGCCCACACGCCACGGCCAATCATTTTCCCACTGTCTAACCCCACGAAACTCGCCGAGGCGACCGCAGCTGACCTAATCAACTGGACGGACGGCCAGGCCCTGATTGCGACCGGGATTCCCGCCGGTAACGTGGATTACCAGGGCACGACCTACCACATTGGTCAGGGCAATAACGCGCTAATGTACCCCGGCTTGGGCTTCGGCCTGATTGCCGCCACGGCCAAGGTTTTGAACGGCGAAACGCTTTCCGCCGCCTGCCATGCTTTGGGTGGCCTGGTCGACGCTAGCCAGCCCGGTGCCGCGGTCTTACCCCCCGTTGACCAACTGACGACCTTCTCCCAGACACTGGCCGAAATTGTGGCCCAAAGCGTCCTGGACCAGGGCCTGAACAAGGAGCCCATTAGTGACGCCAAACAGGCCGTGGCAGCAATGAAGTGGACCCCCGTTTACCCTGAAAATAACTAACCTTAGAAATCCACATAACCGCAACTCGGCTCTGTTCAGAGGACCGTTGTTGTAAAAAAAGATTGATCTCAGCGAACTGAGGTCAATCTTTTTTGGTGCATACCTATTCAATTGGAACAGCCAATCATTAAACTTGAGCCTTACCTATATCAACAAGAATTCATTCAGGGGCAGGACAAGTTAAGCCTATCTGGGTATCGTGAAATCGCACGACAGTTGTCAGTGACCAGAGGCGGATCAAGCTGCCCAGCTGTGTCGGTGGTCTTAGCTGAATGATTTTCTCAGTTTAGCCCACGGGACAACCTTTGAGACCGCTTCTCAGGCTCAAAGTTGAGGTGAAAGCCCGCCTCTCAGGCTGGAACCGGCCCCACAGCAGGGCAGCTTGAATCCGCCGCCGGGAACGAAAGACCAGTGCAGTTTCACCATACCAAACGAAAGGAGGTTGCCTTGTCTTGGATAGCTGTCACGTTACTTGACCTAGTCGCATTTGGCGTCGTTTTGATATCGCTCTGTACTCTGTTGGTGCAACGATTGACGAGCCTCGTTAAGGCTATCGTTAAGTTACAAAAGACGTGGCATGAGTTTAAACATCCGGACAAATAAAAAATCGCCCTCTAAACTTACGACGGTTTAGGACGATTTTTTGTTCGATTCATAACTGTCGGTCGTGAATAACGACTCTGTCATTGGCGGGGGTGGTCCAACACCTTCGCCTTTGTTGCGTTCAGTATACCATGAGAAGCTACTGATTCCTATTATTTAAAACTGAGCAATTACTATCGATCAGTTAATAAGAGACGTGAGAAATTTTCTTGCAACGTCAACAGCCATCTTCCAGTTCACCAATTCTAGTCACTAGTGACTGAGCTGGCATTGTTTCATGTGAAACATTCTGTTCTGTCGGTCAACCCTAATACGTAGTCACGACGGCTGACATGATCTGCCAGTTGCCAGCAACCTGTTGAATCACCATCTCCGTGTTCAACGGCCACGCATGCTGACCACCGCCATGAATGCTGGCAGTGACGCGGTTCTGCCCAACTAATTGCCAGCCCGTAGCGGTCGGTTGCATCGTCACGTGTTCTTCCACAGAGGAAAAGTAACGCATCGTGCCCTGGTCCAGGTCCCGTAGCCATTCCGCCCGTGGCTGAACGTAGCCGGTCATGTGAGTCAGCGTAAAGTCCGGCGCCAGCAAACGGTCCAACGCCGTTGTGTCATCGGCGGCCATGTCGGTATTGTACGCGCGGTACAAATTTAAAATTTCTTCATTCATCTAAATGACCTTCTTCTGATTGATTGCATTCAGGACAGGATTCCTCACCATTTGAAATCCGCTACCAGATATCCAGCCACTATTTCCGGTTAATGCCTAAGCTGTCACGGGAACCCAACGTTACATCATGAGCCAACCGCATCACCAAGTCGGCAATGCTCTTGCGCGACACGTCTTGGCCCCCAAATGGTTCACCCTTCTTAGTGACCTCGTAGTCGGTGTCATTACCGCCATCAAACCAACCGGGACGAATGACCGTGTAGTTCAGGTCGGAGGCTTCAATCACATCCGCCGCCGCTCGGTAACCGCGTAGCATGGGATTGCTTTGCAGGTTACCACTGGCACCCAGACTAGAGGGAATTTCGTTGTAAATGCCCATGGAGGCAATGAACAACAGCCGTTTGACACCAGCCGCATCCATCGCGGTCACCAAGCTTTGGGCCATGCCCGCCAGGTTACCGCTCAAGGCCGCGAACACCACATCTTGGCCCTGCAAGGCCGTCTTCAACGTCGCCGCATCGGTCACACTGCCAGCCAGAGCCCGCTCGCGGTCGGCATTCAGGCTACCCAACCGGTTCGTGCTCCGTGCCATCAGGGTCAGTTGATCGTCCGTATTGTCTAAAAAGTATTGCCGGGTGACACTGCCCACGGAACCCGTTGCGCCAATGATTAAGATGTTTGTCATGCTGATTTCCTCCAACTCGTTTTTGAATAACCTTAGTGTAGTGCCTTGCAGTTACTTCAAGGCAAGCACTATTTTGAAATTAGTTTTTTTGCCGTTCTCCCGGAACAATCAAGAAGATAGCTGCTAACAGCGCCAGCCCCAGCAAGGCGGCACCCATGAGGATGGCGTGCTGGAACCCAACGACTTGCCCACTAAACAAACTCTGTGTCGTCACCAAAACCGACAGCCCAACCGAGCCCCCAATTTGATGCATGACATTGACGACCCCCGAAGCGGCACCGGCGTCAGTCCCCCGCGTATGAGCAACCCCAGCTGCCGTGAAGGGACTCAGGGAAAATCCTTGGCCCACACCGATAACGACCATAGGTGCAGCAATCCCCCACCAGTAACCCGTTTCGAGTGAGAAGAAACTCAACCAGAGCATCCCCGCTGCCGTCAACGCGATCCCGGTGACCAGAAGACCCCCGTTGCCCCATTTAGCCGTCAACCGGGCAACCTGTAGTGCAATAATAAAATTAACGATGGTCAACGGGAAGAAGGCCACGCCGGCCATCAGCGCGCTGAAGCCCAATTGATTTTGCATCAACTGTGGCGTGATGAACCAGAAGCCCATCATCGCGCCCAAGTAGAGGAATCGGCCCACGTAGGCGCCAATCCGCTCACGGTCGGTGAACAATCGCAGCGGCATGATGGGTTGACCCGTCCGGTGCTCTTGGTAAATGAAGAGGGCTAAGAAGAGCACGGCTAATAGAAAGGCCGGAAATTTGGCCCAGTCACCAATGATGCTGTAGACCAAAGCGCTCATCCCAATTAAGGAACTAAAGGTCCCCAGCCAATCTAATTTTCCAGACTGACCATTGTCCTTGTTTAAATGCTTAACGGCCAAATAGAACATCCAGATGCTAATTGGCACGTTCATAAAGAAGCCCACCCGCCAGGTCAACAGACTAGCGAAGATTCCGCCAATGACCAGGCTGACGCTGGCGCCGATACCGGCCATGGCCCCGTAATACGCAATCGCCTTGGTCCGTTCGGCACCCTCGTAGGTATCCATTAAAATCGCCAGCGTGGTTGGTGCCAGAATGGCCGAACCCACGCCTTGAAATGCCCGTGAGGCAATGATCATCGGGGCGTTAACGGCTAACCCGACTAGCAGTGACCCGAGGCCAAACAGAATCAACCCCAGCTCGAAGACCCGCCGCCGGCCGAATAAATCTCCGGCCCGACCACCCAGCAACAGGAACCCACCAAACGTCAGCGAATAGGCGCTGCTAACCCAGGACAGAGTTGCCTGATTTAAGTGTAAGTCTTGGGCAATCTTGACCGTCCCCGTAAAGATGATCGAATTGTCCAAGAGAATCATGAAATAACTCATTAAGATGACCAATAAAATCCAGTCGAATCGTTTTTGCTTTGCCATAATTTTGCTCCTCGTCTTTAAGTTGATGACTAGGAGTTTAGACCTTCACCTGGACTTTAAGGCAAGGTGAAATTTGAATTTTTTACCAACAGCTATAAATTTACAGCTTAACAACCTAAATATGCCAATGATATTGCTCTAACTCGAGACAATGTCATTGGCACATTTTTTAAATCATTAGTCCTCATTTTAACTTTCCTTGAAACAGCTCTTGATGGGAACCAATTCTCATCATTCTAATCTTAGGATGTGTCTTGTGCGGTGCATACAAAACCAAAACATCCGTCTTACCATCTGCTAAGTGAAAATCAAAGTAACCGTTATAATTGCCGCCTCGGTTAACTAAGATATGAGGCTTATATATAGCAGGCACTCTCCCCGAACTTTGCAATTCCCAAAGTGCTTGCCTTAACTCACGAATTAATTCGGGATGTCGCTGTTTGAGAACTTGAAAATCTTTCAAAAACTGTGGCTCAAAGCTTAGCTGATACATCCTACTCCCCGCGATCTAAATAGCTCATCATTTTGTCCACATCTGTAAAGACTGGTGCATCATCCGGAACCAGTCCCAGCTCCTTTGCCTCAGCCAGAACCATCGCTCGTTTAGTAGTCTTATTTGGCTCTGCCTCTTCTGGTGTAATAACCTCGAAAGGTATGCGATTTTGAATCACAAATTGCTTTGCAGCCATAGTCACATAGGTATTTAAACTAATTCCGGCCGCTGACAATCGTTTATCAAGCTCTTTACGGAGATCATCATCTAGCCGTATTGTTGTAGGTGTCGAACTCATGTGAATCACCTCCCGTGACATCATTATAACATACAAATAACATCAAGTAGAGCTAGAAGCTTCCGATTACACCTTTCCTTTTAGCAAAACTCATGCGTCGCACACCACATTAGGCAGGTCATTATTGTTGTAACCAGCCGTCAAGTCCTGTACCGTTTGCTATACAAAGGACGTGATTCGGATATGCCAACCGTAACTTATACACGTTTCAGTAAAAATCTGAAAACATATCTAAAAGCCGTTTACGAGAATCCTGAACCGCTCATCGTCACAACCCCTGGCGGTAAAAATGATGTCGTTGTCCTGTCAGTCCCAGAATACGATTCCTTGATTGAGACGCTAAAAATCACCGCAAACACGTCTCTAATGGCAAAGATCAGACGTAGTGAACAGTAATTTCTCGCAGCCAAATCCAACGAACCTAACACTAACCACTAAAAAGACGTGGCTTAGATTTACCTGAACCCTCAGGATAAGTCTAAACCACGCCTTTTTGAAGCTATCATTGCTAATCTTGTGCCTTCAATCGTGTCCGAATCCGACTCAACGACACCGGCGTCATCCCCAAGTAAGACGCCACCAGGTGTAGCGGCACCCGGTCCAAAATCTCCGGGGCATCGGCTGCCAACTTCTGATAACGCTCAACCGGCGAATACTGAAGCTGGTCGAAGAAAATGTTGCGGTAGGTGATGAACCGTTCGCAAACGAACCGCGTAACAGCGGGTTCAATCGCCGGATACTTTTGTTGAATACGGTCGGCGTCCGTCCGGCTGAGCATCAGGACCTCAGTGTCTTCGAAGCTCTCAATCGAAAAGCCACTGGGCTGTCCCAGGTAGAAGCTTTCAAAGGAAGAAACCAGCTGATTCTCGAAGAAAAATTGGAGAGTTACATCCTTGCCCACACTATTGTGCCAGAGCCGTAGCGCCCCTTGGGTGATGATAAAAATTTCGGTGGCCACGTCCCCCTCCGCGAGTAGCGTCGTGCCGGCAGGAACCTTTTTAGTGACAAACAAATCCTGTAGTTCTGCCCAGTGCGCGCCAATTTCCGGAAATTTTTGGACTAAGTAGGCTGGTGCGACCATGTTGCCGTCCCCTTTCACTGACCCCGTTAACATATGTTAATGCCGATGACGGGTATCCCGTCTATACTCACTGTATTAACTAAAAACGAGGTCTTACTTATGAAAACTGTTATCGTCTTTGATCATCCCTACACCGCAACCGCTGGCAACAACGTGCCCCATCACCGCTCATTCTTAGCAGCGCTGCTACAACGCGTCATGACCCAGTTGCGTCAGGAAAAAAATGAAATTGATTTAATGGATCTCCATGCGGATGGCTTCAACCCGGTCATGTCCGCCACCGACCTCAGTAATTGGCGCCGTGGACAGGCCATTGATCCACAAGTCGCCGACTACCAGCAACGCCTGCTCGCGGCCGACCGCATCATCTTCATGTTCCCAGTTTGGTGGGAAGTCATGCCGGCCATGACCAAGGGTTTTCTCGACAAGGTCTACGCCAAGGGGCAGCTGTATCAGGTCGACACCATGAAGACCAAGCTGACCAAGCAACCGCAGATTGACATCATCACGACCATGAGCACGCCCAACCTACTTTATCGTCTGGTGTTTGGCGCACCTCTAGCCAAGCTCCTCTTCCGGGGCACCTTTTTGAAGACGCGCCTCTGGCATTTCAAATGGCACAACTTCGCCCAGGTCGAGAAGAAAACGTTGGCTCAGCGGCAACACATTCTACAGAAATTCACCATTTAATTCTTAAAAACACGTTCTAACTAATTAAAGTTACAACGTGTTTTTTGTTATTAATCATTAATTTTTACGGTTAAAGGCTGGGCACCACATTTCGGACACCCGTCCCTTTCCCCATATCTATTATACCATGGTCGTCCCACGAAAAACAGACTGGTCATTGCCGTCAAAGCGCGTAAACTAGAGGCCTCGGAGGTGATTGGATGGCACAATCAGAGGCGCACCATCTACAGGAGATTTACCAACGATTAACGACCGACAGTCAGCGACTCACCCAGCAATTGGCCGAACTGACCGCCACGGCCCGCGCCATGAAGCAACAGCTCAATGGTGAGGGCCATCTCGACCTGGGGACTTTCAGTGATCAGCTGGAGACCTTTGCCAGTATCGAGTCCGGCAACCGGCAAATTGATACCCTGAACGCCCGCCACGATACGGCCGTCACCCGTTTGGCCCACGCGCAATTGCTCTTGCCCCAGGCCTACTTTGCCAAGCTGCAACTCGACTTTGGCGACGGCGATGCGGAGGCCCTCTATCTCGGCAAGGTCGGCTACACCGATGAAAATACCAACGACTTGATTTACGATTGGCGGGCCCCCGTGGCCGACGCGTACTACGCCAACCGGACCGGCGCGACCAGCTATCAGGCTAACGGGCGCACCATCCCCGTGACGGTGACGCAACGCCAACAATTTATCATCGATCACGACCAACTCCTACAGGTCATCGACACCAACGTGGCCATCGGCGACCCGCTGTTACTGGACGTCCTCGCCAGCAATCGCAGCGGTGGCCTCCAGGAAATCACGGCCACCATTCAACAGGAACAAAACGCCATTATCCGTGAAAGTCGCCAGCCCACCGTCCTGGTCGACGGCGTGGCCGGCAGTGGCAAGACCTCCGTGCTCCTGCAGCGTGTGGCCTACCAGCTGTACCGTCACCGCGATAGCTGGACGCCGGAAGACATCCTGATTCTGACGCCTAACGTCGCCTTCAGCCGTTACATTCGTGGCGTATTGCCGGCATTAGGTGAGGCCGAACCGCTGAGCACTACCTACCTGCATTTGGTCCAATCCTGGGGTCGACGGTTTGGGATGACCATCCCAACCACCGCTGGCAACCACCTCGCCGAACTGGCCAAAATCATCCAAGACCCCTTGGTCCAAACGCCAGCCGGCCTGGCCCCAGCGGCGTACGCGCAATCCAACGACCGGACGCCGCTCCTGTCCCGCATGCAACGGGCCTGGCGCTGGCTACAGGCCGTCGACCGCGTGCCGGAAGACATCAATCAATGGCTCGACTGGCCAGCATTTGCGCAGGAACTAGGATTGGCTGAACTGACCGCCTATGACCAACTCTATCTTCTCCTTCGCTTCACCAACTTTCAACAAACCACCACCGCGGCACTCTTTGTGGACGAGGCCCAGGACTACGCCGCTGACACCTGGCTATTTCTGACGGCCCTTTACCACAACGCCGACCTCACCATCGTGGGCGACCACCGCCAACGGCTCAAGGGCCAGGCCGTCACCATTGCCGACTACTTTGACCCGGCCCAAACGGCGGTGCGCCACCTCACCACCAGCTACCGCGCAACCGGCGAGATCACGCGGTTCTTCGCCCAGTTTGCGGGTGATTGGCGAACCACGATTCAGGCTGTTCAGACCGCGGGCACAGTGCCTCGAGTCTTAGAAAATGCTGATTTAAAAGACGTGCTTGCGGACCTACCAACGACCGCCGGCCAAAGCATTGGCATCCTGACACCCTCGCCGCAACGGGCAACCGAGCTCGCCGCACAATTGCCAGCCGCCCAACTGCTTACGGGGGAAGGCACCCGAACCGTTCGCCCGGGCATCAACGTGATGCCGCTGACCGTGGCCAAGGGCTTGGAGTTTGACTTCGCCGTGGTTACCGACTGGACGGCCAACTTCTATACGGACGACCCCCTCGGCGACAATCGCCGATATGTGGCGGCTTCACGGGGAACTAAGGGTTTGATCTTGATTAAATAACTAGTTTGCAAAGAGGCTGTGACATAAGTCTCCAAAACGAAAACTGGTTGAGAAAAATCTTCGGATTTTCCTCAACCAGTTTTTTGGTATAATCAAAATAAAAAAGAGCATCGGTCGCACCCGACACTCCTCGAAACTATCCCCGAAAGGATGTTCAATATGCAAGATTATTATAACATGAACCAAACGACTTTGAGTATCGCTTTAGACTATTTGCCAGAAGAAAATCATCCGGCTCGTTACATTGATACGCTGGTTGAATCTCTAAAGTTAGACTACTCCTATCAGTTTGGTCGTCCTCGAGAATATGATTTAGCTGCCATGCTTAAACTAGTCCTACTTGCTTATACCTATGGAATTTTCAGTAGTCGTCAAATCGAGAAATTTGCCCGTGAAAATAAGCCCGCTGGTTGGCTAATCGCCGACCAGGTTCCTTCATATCGAACTATTTGTCGTTTTCGTATCTCGGATGAATTGGCTAATTTGACGCAGCAAAGTTTAAACAACTTAACGTCATTTTTAAAAGATGCCGGTGTAATTGACGATGTCACATTTATTGATGGGACTAAGATTTTAGCCGATGCCAATAAATATAGCTTTGTGTGGCGGAAGAACACCATCCGTTTTGACAAAATGAATCGGGACCAATTGGTCTCGATTTTGGGCGAACTCCACGAAGCAAAGCTCATCGGTGAAGTCCCAGCTGGTTCTGACCTTACAGTGAGCATGTTGGACGCTGTGATTGGAACAGTTGAGGATAAGTTGGTTACTTTAGATGAAAAAGTTCAGGCAACAAGAAAAATATCACCTAACCCAGCCAAGCAACAGCGACGGCTTCTTAAAACACAGCGCCGAAAATTAGACCAACGGCGGGACAAGATGATTGAACATCAGCAGCAACAAGCAACCTACGGTCAACGAAGCAGCTACTCAAAGACTGATCATGATGCCACTTTCATGAGGGTTAAGGAAGACCCCATGCAAAATGGCCAGCTGAAGCCAGCCTACAATCTTCAAATCGCAACGAGCAATCAATTTATTACCGGATTCGACCTGTTCCAAAACCCAACCGATACACGAACCTTTCCACTATTTTTAGCAAGTTTGGAATCGCAAAATGTGCTTGGTAAAGTCATTGTGGCCGATGCAGGTTATGGCTCAGAAAGTAACTACCGATATTGTGAAGACGAGCTCGATAAACACGTCGTATTAGTTCCTTACGGGACAATGCTCAAAGAAAATAGTCGGAAGTGGCAAAGTGATGATCGAAAGGTAATGAATTGGGATTACTACGAAAAAGATGACTATTTTATTGACCCGAAAGGTGTCAGATTCAACTTTAAAGCTTATCGAAAAAGCACTGACAAGTATGGCTTTACTCGTGGATTTAAAGAATACGAAGCCGAAAAATACAATGAGAATCATGAAGTGATTCCACTGGCTTTGACACCAAAGAAAAGGCTTCGCCGAATTAAAGTGAATGAGGCATGGGAATACTTTAAGGCAAAGGAACGCACCCAGCTTTCAAAGCCAGAAAACAATGCTATCTACGGACGTCGAAAGATTGATGTAGAGCCAATTTTTGGCAAGATGAAGGCTTATTTGCATTTCAATCGCTACTCGGTCCGTGGTCTAGCGAAGGTCAAAAAAGAAACTGGAATCCTCGTTCTAGCATTGAATATCCTCAAGTTAGTCTCCACCAGGAGAAGACGGCTTGAGAATCAAGAGCATGGAAATAAGGCACGAAACCAAAGTTCGGTTTCGTGCCTTATTTTTGTTCTACAGAGGCTAGTTATGTCACAGCCTCTTTTAATAATTGTATTATTAATAATTAATTCAGTCGGAATTACTCACTAATTACTAACAATGATTTAATGGCTTCCCGCTTGTCCATAGCGGCATAAGCTTCAGCCACATGATCGAGGTCGAAGCGCTTCGTGAAGACCTTCCCTGGGTGGATCTCACCTTTCAAAACGGCATCCAGCAAGACGGCACGGTCGTAAGTGGTGACGGAAGCAATCCCGCCACGCAGACCGATGTTCTTCCAGAACAAGTTGTTGGTGTTCATTTCAGCTTTCTGAGGAACCCCAACACGACCTACCACAGCCCCAGCACGAGCCACCTTCACAGCCGTCTCAACGGATTGTTCCGTCCCGACACATTCGAGCACGGCGTCAGCCCCGGCGCCATCGGTCAGGTCCATCACGCGTTTAACCGCGTCATCGCCCCGTTCGGCAACGATATCGGTCGCGCCAAATTCCGTGGCTAAGGCTTGACGGTCGGCGTGCCGGCTCATGGCGATGATGCGCTTGGCACCCCGCAATTTAGCCGCAATCACACCACACAAGCCCACGGCCCCGTCGCCCATCACAACAACCGTATCGCCGTCTTTGACTTCGGCAGTCGCAGCGGCATGATAGCCGGTGGCCATAACATCGGCCAGCGTTAACAGGTCGTTCAGTTGGGCGTCGGAGTAGTCACTGGGCTGACCCGGAACCTTGACCAGGGCCCAGTCGGCGTTCTTGAACCGTAAGTATTCGCCCTGGTAGCCCACGATTTCATCGTCGGTCCGGGCATTTTCACAGTCACCATCGAAACCAGCTAAACAGGCCGCACAATGGCCACAGCCGTGAGTGAAGGGCGCAATGACAAAGTCACCGGGCTGGATGTTGGTGACGTCACTCCCAACCGTTTCCACGATACCAATAGCTTCATGACCGACTGGCGTATTCTTTTGGCGGTCGTTAATCCCGCGGTACCACCAGAGGTCGGAGCCACAAACACAGGCGCGCACGATTTTTAAAACGGCGTCGGTGGGGTTCTTCACGGTTGGCTTGGGTAATTCTTGGGCTTCCACTTTGCCCGGTTCAACGAAGACTGCTGTTTTCATAGGTCATCCTCCAATATTTTTCTAACTGTGTTTAATCTAATCCTTCAAGACAAACGGTTACTTAAAACTTTCCCACCACGTCGTCAGCGGCTGTTCCGCCGTGGCCAAGTCACCCGCGGTCAGGCCGAGGCCTGGGACCACGTTTGCTTGTGGGGCTAGTCCAGCGAAGTCCGCTTCGTAATCACCCGGTGTCCCAGCGTCCGTGTAAAACGGCGCCAGCGTGCCAGTATAGGCGGTGAGTTGTCCTAACAGACTGCGGACCGGCGTGGCCACCTTGCCCGACCAAACGGGACCGCCAACCAGAATCGTGTCAAACTGCGTGAGGTCGGGCAGTTTGCTGGTTAATCTCGGCAAGTTACCGCTGGCAAGTTGCTGATTCGCCACGTCCGAAGTCGCGTACATATCCTGAGGAAAGGTCCCCGCTGGAACGGTCAGCTCAACCTGCGTCGCGCCCGTCACTCGTTGCAGCGCCGTTGCTAGCTTAGCGGTATTTCCGGACCATGAATAATCAACGATCAACACTTTTGTGGCCATACTAAAATCCCCTTTTTCTAATTTATTACCTCTAGCATACGACCTTACAGTTACTTGAAGGCAAGGAAAACCTAGAAGTTATGGTCAATTTCATCATCCGGTACATCATCTTGCTTAGCAACCTTATCGGCGTGCTCACGCTCCAATGCCCGCAATTCTTCCTCGGTAGATTCCATGTGGTCATAGAAGTGATTGAGCTTGTAATTCAGGTGGTCAATGGCCGCTTGGAGGTCGTCACGCTTTTCTTCCATGACCCCTAGCTGTTCCTGTAAGAGGGCCTTTTGTTCCTTGGTGTTATCTTCTTGCGCATCAAATAATTGAATGTAACGACGGAGATTCTCAATGCTCATCCCCGCGGCCCGCATCTGCGTCACGAAGCGAATCCGCCGAATGATTCGGTCGTCAATATCCCGGTTGCCCACCGGCGTCCGGTCGATGGCGGGAATCAGGGATTCCTTTTCGTAGTAACGAATGGCTGCGGAGGAGACCCCCGTTTTTTCACTGGCTTCTTTAATATTCATTTCACTTCAACTCCTTCAGCTTAGTAGACGGGCCGGTCTTGCCCCTCGGTTGCGGGGTCCGCTATCCCAATACTATCACGACTGTAGCGGGTCGGGTCCGCAATCATCTTCAAAACGACGTCGGCCACGCTGGCCCGCGAACCAGAGACGCCTCCATACGGCTGGTCCTTGGTCGTCACGGTGTAGCTGATGCCACGGTCATTCAACCAAGGCAACCGCAGCGTCGTGTAGTCCAACCCAGAATCGGCTAGAAGCGTATCAGACCGCCGTGCGGGTGCCATGCCAGCCCCAATCATGTCCAGATTCCAACGGCCAAACGCCCCACCGACTTCGTTGTAAATCCCTAGAACGTTGGTGAACAGCACCCGCTCAACGTGAGTCGCCTGCATGGCACTGATGACGTTCTTCGTCAGGCGATTTTGCCCATCGTGATCGACGACCGCCACGAAGACCAGGTCTTGCCCAGCCATAGCAGATTGCACAGCCGCTTCATCGGTAATGTCGCCGTCAATCAGGGTCACGCGGGGATTGTCCCGCAACTGACTGAGGCGGCCAGCATCGCGTAGAAACAGGGTTAGGTCAACATCTTTAAAGGTTGTTTCAGTTAAAATTCGGTTTTCAACTAACCGGGCGATCTGCCCGTTAGCAGCTAAAATCATAACATTTTTACGCATATTAAGACTCCTTTGTCTGGGCTAAACGAGGGTTAACCCGCTTGGCAACTTGGTGACTCACAACTGAATGACCCTAGGTTACCCCTTGATGTGCACTTTAAGGCAAGGGAAACGGTGAACTTTTTTCAAAATAAATGACATTTCCTTAATTATTAAGTGCAACGGTTACCGGCATTGGTCAAATTTTAAAGCGTTAAGGACACTTTGTCGTTGACGCAAAAAGCACCACAGCTCCTAACAATCTAGAGTCTGTGGTGCTTTAGCGTGTTTTTTAAGTAACAAATAGAAGGTAGCCAACTTATTGCGTAGCGGTCAAAACCAGCGTGAGCTGCAGGGTTGGTGAAAATATGGTCAGCCGTGGGAGTTATCTTTGAGACACGCTCTCCAGCGGCACAAAGTAAGCCCGGAGACCGCCCTTTGGCTCCGGGCGTTCGCCCACAGCGTCCCGCCTTATTTAAGTAATAGTAGTAAAGTAGTCAGCTTATTGCGTAGCGGTCAAAACCAGCGTGAGCCGCAGGGTTGGTGAAAATAAGGTCAGCCGTGGGAGTTATCTTAGCGGTTTACCGCTTAGATAACTGATATCTTTGAGACGCGCTCCTCAGCGGCTCAAAGTAAGTCCGGAGACCGCCTTTTGGCTCCGGGCGTTCGCTCACAGTGTCCCGCCTTATTTTCACCAACCCGAAAGCGTAGTAACCGCGCCGTTTAGCCGCTACACAATCAAAGCGTAGGTCTCGCGGAACTCGCGTAGCACCGTCGCCTCGAACCCCGCGACCTGCTTCACATCCAGTTGCGCCTGACTGCTAGGAGCCAACAAGCCGGCCAGTTGGAAATGCAGCGTAGACTCTAGGTATTCACCGGCCTGGTCCAGCGACAATTGCCGGTTGCGGACCTGATCCAGCACCCCGCGAATCAGCGTTTCCGCCTGAAAAATCACGTAGTCTGGCGTGTACAGATCATAAATAAACTGACTGGCTTGGGCCTGGCCCACGTAAATGTGCAACTGTTCAAAGTAGTCGTGATAGGCCGCCGTGAACGTGGCAGACAATTCCGGGTAGCCCTTGCGCAGGTCGGTCGTAAACGTGGTGGTCGTTGACCCCATCAGTAACAGCGAATCGAGCCAGATTGGCAGAAAGGTCGCCGGGGAAAATTGCTTGGGCACGGGATGTTCCGCGATAAATTTCAGATGGCGGTCCACCACCGCCTGGACGATGTCGTCCTTATTTTTAAAGTACAGGTAGAGGCTGGCCCGGCTGATGCCGACCGCCGTAGCGAGCTTGCTCATGGGTAGTTTTTGGAAACCTTGGATCAAGATGACGTGATTTAATTTGATGGTTAGGTCTTTCTGGTTAATCATAGGTTCAACTCCTCTATGTCTAGAATAACATTTACCAACTAGTTAGACTACTAGCTATGCTATTTGTCTAAATTTCTTAAGTAGATGATGGCGTAATTAGTGACCTAACGCAAAAAATGCGAGCCCAAACTATCTGGGAACTCGCATTTTGTCATTTCAGATTTTAATTACAGGTTGTCGCCCCGAGCCCGCAGTAATTCGCCTAAAGCGGGTTGTGCTTTCAAGTCGATGTGATTCTCCTTGGCGTAGGCATCCACGGCGTCTTGGCCGTAGAGCTTGGCATCCAGTGGCATGAAGGCCGTGCCGATAGGATCGTCGTCCTTGATCACGGCATTGACCACGATTGGCTTGCGGTTGCCCTTGGCCTGCAGGTCCTTGATTTGGTCAAAGACCGTTTCGACTTCCTGGTTGTTAGTGACCGTAAAGCCAATGGCCCCCAGGCCTTCGCCCACCTTGGCCCAGTCGGCGTCGGTCAAATCGACCCCGTACAGGTGTTGTTTCGTGTCGACCTGTTCCCGGTAAATGAAACCGAAACGCCGGTTACTGAAGACCACGTTGATGACAGGCAATTGATAACGCGCTTCGGTAATGATATCGGGCGCGACCATCGCAAAGCCCCCATCCCCGGACAATGACCAGGATTGGGCATCAGGCACGCTCAATGCCCCAGCTAACCCGGCTGGCAGACCATAACCCATCGTGGCAAATAAGCCAGATAAGGCGAAACGTTGGTCCTGATCCATTGGTAAGCCACGAACGGCCCATTCGGACACGTTCCCGGTATCGACCCCGTAAGTATCCTTGGGACCGACCATGGAAGCAATCTTTTTGGTAACGGCCTCTGGCGCCAGACCGTGACTGTCATCGGCAGCCAGTTGATCGAGCCATTGGTTCCAGTTAGCCTTGTTTTGCCGGTTGGCCGTCAGCCAAGTCGTTTCTGGCAACGTCTCACCCGTAGCAATCATGGCCTGCAGGTAACTCTTGGCGTCACTGATCACGGCGTAATCGACCGGCACCATTTTACCAATATCAAAAGAATTATCATTAACTTGAATAATCTTAATATCCTTTGGCCAGAACTGGGCGAATGGGAACTCCGAGCCCAGGAAGAGAATCAAGTCCGTGTGTTGTAAGGCTTCAAAGCCGGACTTAGATCCCAAACGGCCAAACGTCCCGATAGCATTCGGATGGTTCGTGGGAATCACCCCGGTAGCGGGCACCGTATTAATAACGGGAATATTAAATTGTTCGCTGAACTTAACCAGTTCGTCGCGCGCACCGAGTAAGCCGCGGCCCGCGTAGATCAACGGGTGCTTAGCGGCCTTGAGTAATTTCATGGTCGCAGTCACTGCGGCTGGATCGATGGTTTCGCTAAACGTGTTGGAGACAACGTTTGGCGTCTTGACGGGTTCGTAGTCAATTTCGGTGGCAGCCAGGTCTTCGGGAATGATGACCACGGCTGGGCCCTTTTGGCGGTAAGCTTCACGAATGGCTTGGTTGACCACGTAAGGCAGTTGTTCCGCCGTGGTGGCCGTACGATTGTAGACGGCCACGTCGCTAAACATTGGCGTCTCATCCATTTCTTGGAAGTAGTTCGTGTTCATCGCAGCCTGAGGAACCTGGCCGACCAGGGCCAAAACGGGCACGTGATCCATCTTGGCATCGTACAAACCGTTGAAGAGGTGCGTGGCACCAGGGCCCGCGGACCCAAAGGCCACACCAATCTTACCGGTGAACTTGGCATCAGCCGCGGCGGCTAAGGCCCCGACTTCTTCGTGACGGACCTGAATATAATCGATGTGATCCTTTTCTAAATACAGACCTTCTACAGTATGGTTAATTGACCCACCGGGAATGCCATAAATGTGGTTCACATCCCATGCTTCTAAAACCTTAACTAGCGCTTGTCCTGCAATCATTTTTGCCATAATCACTCGCACTCCTTAATGGTCATCGCGGCTAACAAATCCTGGTCGAAATGCCTCAAACTTACTTAACAGTGACATCATAGTCCACTGTTTGGGGAAAAGCCAGTAATTCTACTTACTTTTTGTTAGTGATTAATTTCACAGCAACCGCTTACAGTGAAAACCGGACAAACGCGGGTTAACTACCCGTTTAGTCTTGAATCGATGCCGTATCAAATTTTACGTTGGCGTTGGGCCCCGCAACCTTGGTCAGGGCATACCCCGAATCATTGCCCACCGCGTAATGGTAGTAGCCAAAATAGTCATGACCAATCTTGACAGCCTTGGGCGCCGTCTGCGTATACGGCCTAGGGAAGATTTTGCGGCTGGTTTTTTGGTAGTTAAGTGATTGATTGTTGGGGTTATTGACTACGCCTGTAAAAGCATAACTCTCAACCTTAATCATTTCCTGTTTGACTCGGCCAGTCTTTTTCACCACCCCTACGGCAAATGGCAAGGGTCGAGGCTTTTTAAATTTGGTCTGCGCCGTCCGCGCCAACAGCCGCTGATAATTGGCGATGATTCGTCTATCCATCTTCACCGCTGCATAACTAACAACGGTAGCGTTTTGGTCAGTCTTCAAAATCTTTTTCTCCGCAGCCATTGCCCCCTTAATTGACATGATCAGTGCTCGTCGTTTTTGGGTAAACGCTTGCTTCGCCATTGCCGTGCCCTTTTGCTTCACCTGTTTAACGGATAACTTAGCGACGTCCGCTAATGTGAACGACGCGGGGACCTGAAACGATGTGGCCTTGCCGTTCTGGGTGATCGTTATCGAGGTCAACGTCGACCTCGAACTCGGTTGCGCGGTTCCTTTAATGCCGTACCAAACCTGGCTCTTCGCCGTTTTCCCGGTTCTGCCAAACGCTATTTCATCACCGCTGGCACGCTGACTCTGCCGATTAGTCGCCTGCTGCCCACACGCCGCTAGCGTCAAAGCCAGCAAGACAATCAACCCTAACGTGATTTTTCTTTTCATTCTTACACACTCGTTTCCAGAGACCGTTTACCGTCCCACCTATTTTTCAAATTAAGGTTAATCATAAGCCCCTAAGGTTGAAATTACCATCCAACCTTGGGGGCTCACTTGCTTATTCTGAATTTATAGAAAAACCGGCCATCCACTCGTGACTTGCGGGTGATTGCCAGCCAAACAAATACAACCAAAAAGAACCGACCTCAAACATCTCGGTCGGTTCCTTCATATTTGTCTAGTTATTCAACGCCAGCAATGGCGAAACTGAAGTCGTGGTCGATATCCCCCGCAACGTGATATTGCGGTTCAACGTCGGCCCCCCAGCTATCGATACCCCCAACGCCACGGGTGGCCCCGTAAACAGTCAGGACTGTCCGCCGCGCTAACGGCAGTTCTTCGATGTGGGTCGCATTTTCCAGTTCCTCTGGCGTGTATGGCAGGCAACTAAAGGCAAATGGATGCCCATTTTGCTGGAATGTCAGACTGAACGGTTGGTGATCCGGGTCGGCGTTGTTGTGCGTCGTGGCCCGCGTCACTTTGACCCAGTCATTGCCCATGTGCATGCCACACTCCTGTGGCACCATGTAGGGCGTCACGGGCAGGCAGTCCACGTGATAGGTCCCCCGCTTGCCACCAGCCAGCCGGTCGGGATACGTTTCACCCGAGAGGCCCTGGTAGTCAAAGCCTGTCGCCGTCGTTGGCATCACGAACCGCAAGCCCAAGACGGGCAGTTCGGGTAAGCCGACAGCCCCGTTGTAGTGGGTGTTGACGGTCATTTTCCCGGTCGCGTCGACCACATATTCAACGGTCACCGTGGTTGCGGGAACGGTTGGCGTGGTGTAGGTAAAGGTGATGGCGACGGTCTCGGCCGTCTCGTGATCAGAATACTTGTTATTTTCCGGCGCGATAGGTAGCGGAATAGCTTGACCATCCACGGCCACGTCGATTTGGGTGCAGGTGCTAAACATGTCGGCCCCTAACCATGTTGCCGAGGTCGTGGAAAAGCCGTTCCCCCGGTCGTTATCGGTCGTCGCCCGCCAGAAGGCTGGCTTCGGCGTCCGGTACAGCCATTCTTTGCCATAGCGAACCAGCGACTCGAGGCCGCCACGGTCGTAGGCAAAGATATAGTGGAAACCAGGACCGCTGAGTCCTAGCGTCACGTCGCCGTAAATCACGTTTAATTTAGTCGTGTTGGCCATAGTAGTAGTCCACCTCCTGTAGTGCTGGCTTCGGTGTCCGGTCGGCAAAGAGCAGGCCGTCGCCGGAGAATTCGTAGTCGGAATGACGATCATCAAAGTCCCCACCATAGCGGAGAACGGGTTGGCCGGTCACTTCGTCTTGCGTCCAAAGTGCCTGGTCGATGTAATCCCAAATGAAACCACCCTGATACATTGGGTACTTATCGATCAAGTCAATGTAACTGTTCATCCCACCAATGGAATTCCCCATGTCGTGCATGTATTCACAGTTCACGAATGGCTTGTCGGGATCATTTTGCAGGTATTCTTCAATCGCCCGTGGCGGATCATACATCATACTTTCCATGTCGGAAATGCGGTCCGCATAGACCCGGTTACGGCAAACGCCTTCGTAGTGAGTTAACCGCGTTGGGTCGGCGTCGTGGTAGAACTTGTCCATGGCGGCAATATCATCGCCGGCATAGGATTCGTTCCCCAGTGACCAGAATAAAACGGCGGGGTGATTCTTGAACATTTCGTAATTGCTCTTGGCCCGGTCGAGGACGGCTAATTGCCATTGTGGCAGGCTGCCTGGCACGTTATAGGAAGGCTCAACGGCCCCCATTTTTTGCCAAGTGCCGTGGGTTTCCAAGTTGTTTTCGGCCATCATGTAGATCCCGTTGCGGTCACAGAGATGGTACCAAGCATCCTGGTCCGGGTAGTGGCAGGTCCGCACGGCGTTGATATGGTTGTCGTGGAAGACCTGCATGTCATGCGCCATGTCGGCAGCGGTGACGGCCCGACCACGATGGGCATCCCACTCGTGACGGTTGACCCCGTTGATGACCAGGCGTTGCCCGTTTAATTGCATAATCTTATCTTTCAGTTCAATCCGGCGGAAACCGACCTGATAAGGGACGACTTCGACCAGCTTACCCGTGGCATCGCGCAGCTCAATTTGCAACTGGTACAGGTATGGGTCGTGGTGATTCCACAGGTGAACGTGGTTGACCGTCGTGGCTAGATCAAGTTCAGCTGATGCGGCGGCCTCGGCCGTCCAGAGTGGCTGTCCACTGTCGTCCGCTAAGCTGACATGGACAGACCCCATCAGTTGATCAGCGGCGGAAAGTTTCAGGTTTAATTTAAAATTACCGGTCGTGAAGGCATCGTCGACCCCGGATTGGATCGTCATGTCTTCCACATGGAGGGCCGGCTTGGCAACCAACCGGACGCTGCGGAAAATTCCGGAGAAACGGAACATATCCTGGTCCTCGAGGAAGGCGGCCGTGCTGTGCTTAAAGACTTCGACGGCCAACACGTTGTCGCCGTCTTGCAGATACGGTGTCAGGTCGAATTCGGCCCGGCTGAAACTATCTTCCGCATACCCCACGAAGTGCCCGTTCAGCCACAGATACATGGCCTGTTCGACACCATCAAATTCAATGCTGACCCGTTGATCTTCCAGCTCAGAGTTCAGGGTAAAGTGCTTCACGTAAGCCCCCACCGTGTTTTCTGGGTCGGTACTGAACATCCCTTTTTCGGGGCGGTCGGCACCCATGCTGTAAGCGGGCCGACGATAATGCTTGCCCTCCCAAGGATAGGCCGTATTGATGTATTGAATCTGGCCGTAACCAGCGAGTTCGATGTGACCTGGAACGGCTAATCGGTCGAAATCAGAGCGGTCGTAATCGGGTTCATAGAAGCCCACGGGACGGTGCTGGGGGTCCTTCGCAAAGGCAAATTCCCAGGTACCGTCGAGGCTTTGAACCAGACTACTCTGCTGAGCAGCGGCTTCGGCGACCGTGGCGTAACCGCGGTGATCGCTGTGAGCGGGTAACTGATTGATCCGAAAAGTTTGGGGATCATCCAGCCATGAAATTTCTGCTTTCAAAAGTCTTCCTCCTTTTTAAAACGCTTACATTGGTTATTATACAACAGATATCCTCAGATGCCAGCGAAGAAAGATTTAATTGTAATTGAGGAAGTGACTGAATTGATTTTGGCGGAATTGGTTCGCGACGATACGAAAAAAGCCGACCGACCACCCGGGGCCAATCGACTTGTGTTTAACTATTTATTTGTGTCCGGGACCGAGTACCCTAGCCTAACGCCGCAGAATTTCATGGATGGCGTCGGGGAAGGTCGTCAATGGCCGGCCTAAGACGTCGGGCAGATCACTGGATTCGACATCCAATTCACCCTCGCGCATCATGGCTTGCATCGCTGACAACACCTCAACCATCTCTGGGGCCATGCCCGCTGCCGACAGGGATTCTCGGTAGGTTGCATCATCCACGCTCTTAAAGGTGAAGGACTTTCCGGTCACCTTCCACAGGGTTTCCGCCAGGTCCGCGTAAGTCCGGGGTTCCCCACCGAATTCGTATACGGCCTTGGGGTCCGCCATCGTCATGACTCGTGCGGCGCCTTCGGCATATTCCCGTTCGAGTGCGAAGCTAATCTTCCCATGACCCGCCGCGTAAACTGCGTTTTGGCCATGAACACCGGCCTTTAGGTAGTTGGTTTCATTTTCCAAGTACCAGGCGTTACGCAGAAAGCTGTAGCGCAGACCACTGGCCTTCAGAAGTTTTTCCGTGGCGACGTGATCCACGGACAGTGGCGACTTCGCCGTGTCAGCGTGGGCGAAGCTGGTGTAGGCAACGAAGTCCACCCCGGCCTTTTGCGCCGCAGTGACCACGTTGGCGTGTTGCTGTTGCCGGGAGACCTCGCCCCCAGGGACGGATGAAATGAATAAGAGCCGGTCAATACCCGTCAAGGCCTGTGCCAAAGCAGCTTCGTCGTTGTAGTCGGCTTGACGAACGGTGACTTCGGCTGGTAAGACCTGTTGCCCCTTGCTGGCGTTCCGGACGATAGCGACGATATCACTAGCATCGACGGTCTTCAACAAGTCATTGATAACTAGCTGACCAAAGCGGCCGGTTGCGGCTGAAATTGCATATTTCATAATTGATTATCTCCTTATTTATTGTTGGCTAATTTTCTTTTACTTGTAACTTTATAAATAACAGAGATTAGTATAGTTACCTGTTACTTTAAAGTCAACAAGTTTGTCTCGCCCACTTTTCCGGCCTGCTAAAAAAGACTGGAACTCCCCAGTCTTTTTTCGTTAGTTATTTGTGGTACCAGCCCAGATAATCATATTTACTAGACCAGGCATTTTTGAATTCGAGTTTTTTATTTTTCGTCACGATTTGGAGACGGGCATCCTTATCGGTCAGCTCCCCATTTTTGTAAATTCCCTTCAGTTTGTAAGTGTTCTTACCAACCTTTTGGTATTTTAGATTTGTCCAGGAGGTCTCCGCAGACTTCACCCGTGACAGGTGGATGGTCTTGGCACTTACCTTGAAGTGCATGACAATCTTCGTCCCCTGATCACGGTACTGCCGTTGCCAATTTCCCCGCAGCGCTTTGGGGGTACCGGTGTGCCAGGCCGCCGCGCTCGCCGTACTAGACGCAACACCGCCGACCATCACCGTAGTTAAGGCAACCACCATCATTTGTCCCAACTTTTTCATGTTCTCATCCTCCAAGAGAATTCAATTCAGCTTTTAGTGACTTCCGTTGACTGGTCTTCGCCATTAGTATACCCCGAGCGGTTAAAAATTTCCGTTATTAACTACCGTAAATTTCAGGCAAAAAAAACGTGTTACCCCTGAGAGGAAACACGTCGACGTGATGCTTAGACCACTGTTAAATTTAATGATTGTTGGCGGAGAAAATCAGCGGTCACGGGGGCAATCCCGTTATCCGTAATGACCGTCGTGACGGTATCCAGCGGAAACTGCTGAATCAAGCTAGGCTTTTGAAATTTGCTGGCGTCGGTCAGGACGATTAGGCTATCAGCCCGTTGTGCCATCTCTTGGGCCGCCTCAGTCCGAAGAATGTTGGCGCCCGAGAAGCCATTCGTCTGATCAAAGCCATCGGTGCCAACAAAGAGCTGTTCGACGTGGAAGGATTGGAGCAATTGCTTGGTCAATGACCCCACCACGACCTGTGATTCCGGCTGATATTTACCACCTAAAACAAAGACGTCCAGGTTCGGATAGCTCGACACAAAGTTCGCAATGTAGTAGGAATTGGTGACGATGGTCACCCGCTTTTCCTGTTGGCCTAACGTATCCGCTAGAAGTGCGCAGGCCGAACCGGATTCAATCATGATGGTCGTGTTGTCGGCGACCAACTTAGCCGCAGCTACTGCAATGCGCTGCTTCTCTTCGTGGTGCTGGGCCAACCGGTAGTTCAAATCATCCGGGTTGTTGACCACCGCAAAACCGTGTTGTCGCTGCAAGAGACCCTCCGCTTCTAATTCCGTGAGGTCCTTACGCATGGTTACCAGCGAGACCTGGGTCCGCTGAGCCAGGTCGGTCACTGCCACCTTGTGCTGCTGATTCACGATTTGAATGATCTGTTCGCGCCGTTCGTTGGCCATTA
Source organism: Levilactobacillus sp. FUA 3915 (assembly GCF_044053135.1). Classification (NCBI taxonomy): domain Bacteria; kingdom Bacillati; phylum Bacillota; class Bacilli; order Lactobacillales; family Lactobacillaceae; genus Levilactobacillus; species Levilactobacillus sp. FUA 3915. The sequence goes on from NZ_CP168704.1 coordinate 1,064,133, forward strand.
GGAAAAACTCCTTTCGATAGAAAGTAAAATTCGTCGTCTTTCCCTTTAGTCTACGCTAAAACCGACGAGAACGGTAGGCTGGATTGACCGGTACCTGTCATGCTAAGTGTCGCAAGAAATATAACCCGGGTTAATTTTCCGGACTGGCTCCCGAGATTTTAACCGTTATAACCCGGGTTAACTTACCAGCCCCCATGCTGTCCGGCGTTCCACCCAGCCCGGACGCTCCCCGGAATTGCTGCCATCGCGGCCGAAACGTCCATGCTGATCACCGGTAGAACCATTAACGCAATTAGCCCAATGCTTAACCAAATGACGGCTCGAGATAGTGGGACCCGGTGCTGCTTTTGATTGGCGTAAATGGTCAGTAGTAAGCTCACAAAGACAATCACGAGCGGCAGTTGGACCAATTCCTCAGCATCTTCATAACCAATGCCCAGCGCCCAGGTGATCAGGAAACCAATGGCTCCCCAGAATAGGCCACCATAGATAATCCGGCCCACTGGACCAATATCTTCTTCCTTTTTAACGGTCAATTGGGTCATCAACTCAGCGTCCCCACGAATCAGCTGGTCGATGGACAAGTGAAATAGGTCGCTGATGGCAACCACATTGGCAAAACTTGGTAAGGCAGCGCCCCGTTCCCATTTAGAAATCGATTGTCGAGAAATTTGGAGTTGGTCGGCGAGTTCCTTTTGTGACCAGTGCCGCTGCTCCCGTTGTTGCTTTAACGCTTCACGAATTTTCATGATGATGCCTCCTCTGAACATCTCCATCATACCAAACATTCCTAGTACGACACCGAACCGTCTGGTTGTCAGCAACATCACCCGTTATTTTGGCAAATATAACCCGGGTTAACCCGCTGATTTGGCCCGTATTTCCGGTGCATTTCGCCCATTTTTCAGGTATACTAGGCGTATTAGCATTTTCGAAAGGAGCCGGTTCCCATCCATAAAAAACTCATGAAAAGTAGTCTCGGTTTGTTAGCCTTAGGCCTGGTAATCGGCAGTGGCTTACTAGCCGCTCGCGCCCAAACTGAAAAGCCGAGTGCCTTGGTCAAGGTCGGCGACTATACGGCCAGCACAGACTTTTTGAACCTTAGTGCCTACTATCAGACGACCCGGCCGGTGACGGTCAAGGTTGCCTACTTTCCAACCTATAAGTCGGGACACCCGATTCGGCAAAAGCTCACCTTACCGGCAGGCATCACGGTGGCCGGTAACCTGACGACCACGAAGTCTGGCAGCTATCTGGTTCCTAGCCTTCAGTTATTCTTGGCACGACTAAGTTACGCGGCACTGGCCAACAGCGCCAAGGCCGGCTATACGATTGATCCCGGCGATAGCGCCTATGATCCCCAGGCCACCATCACCGATACCGCTAAGTTATCCGCGTTTAAGCGGGTCAAGGCCCCGGACTACATGCCGGGCTACAGCCACGGTGACCTCTACATCGGCGGTGCCGACGCGGCGTTGAGTCCCATTGAACCGGATAGCCAGAGTATTCGGATCACCCCGGATGGCTACCTGGAAGTCTTACAGTATGATGCCAAGGCTAACACCGGTCTGGGCTTCTACCAGAAACCCGTTGGCATGGCCAAAATCACCAAGACAGACTTTCACGACCCCTACCGGACGCTGTACTTTAGTCACGACATCCAGGGCGTCAAGACGACTCGGGTCCACCACTCGGGTAACACCCAGTACAAATTAACTTTAAAGAACCTCCACACGCCACAGCATACCAAGGGCAACCCGGAGACGGGAACCGCGGGAACGTTTGATAGTCTCTACCGCATCGGCGGCCAGGCCTACTACACGTTCATTGGCTACGATGGCGTCAGTGATTAAGCTCTCACCTGAGGGCTTTTTATTTTGCCGTCAGCCGCTTCACGAAATAGGTCGTGGTGACCCCGGCAAACGGGAGATCTGCCAGTGTGCCGTAAATCTGGTACCCGCATTTTTCGTAAAAGCCGACCGCCTGATAGCTCCGAGTAGATAGCGTGATGTTGATGATATGCCGGTCACGTGCCACTTTCTCGGCGGCCTGGATCAGTTGCGTCCCCAGTCGCTGACCCCGGTAGTCCCGAGCTACCGCCAGCTTGGCAATGTCCAAATGGTCGTAACGCCGGCGCATCAGGATTCCCCCGACCAAACGCTCGCCGTCATAGGCCCCAATAGCGAGGACCTCCCCCACCTTGCCAGTATAATCAAAATGATTCTCGGCAAACTGCTGGGTGAAGATACCTTTGAGAAAGAGGTCTAGTTCCAGTGAATCGATTCGCTTGAGTGTGGCCATGGTAGTTCCTCCTTAATAGCTGATAGTGCCCTTATTTTAACGGATTAGTCTTAATATTACGATAATGACTATCCGGGTCAGCTGTCCGAGTTGTTGACCAATTTCCGGGTAAAACGATTTTTTCCCACTGAGCCGCCGTTCGTGCTACACTCACAGCAAGAAAACTAACAAGCCTTCCTAGCCACTCGAAAGGAGCCCGATTCCATGTTGATTAAACTCATCGCGTCCTTTGCCGCTTTATTTGTCACAGTTTCCCTCGTGACGTTGGGTAGTTGTGGCAATGTGACAACCGCTAAGAAATCAAAACCAAACGCCTAGCCATCCACACAATCAAAAAGCCTCACCCCAACTTATCATTGTCGTGGTGAGGCTTTTGCGTTTCTATGACTTTAACCAATCAAAAATAGCTTTTTACCGGATACCGGTCCCTTTTCGTGGTATACTCACTGCCAAAGAAGGGCGGCCCTCATGAAACGAATCCTTAAGATCATTCTTGCTATTTTGATTCTGGGCGCCACGGCTAGTGTGGTCCTGACCCATCGAACCACCACTACCGCGGTTAGTCCCAATGACTTGACTCAAAATGAAAAGGTCGTCTGAAAAAAATTCAGACGATCTTTTGTTTCACGTGAAACACTTTTAATTAATTTGACCCCGGCGCCGCATGCTCCAAACGTTTGGTAAAATTACCGCGCCAATGATGACCAGTACCCCTACGATTTGGGGCCAATCGACCGTCTCCCCCAACAGGATGAAGGCCACCGTGATGGATGATGGCAACTCCAGCGATGACAGGATTGGGCCAATGCCCAGCTCCAAATATGGCATGAAAATGGAGTAGGCCACCAGCGGAAAGACCATTGAGAACAGGGCAATCAACACGCCCCACAAAATGGTATTGCCGGTCACCTTGGCCGTCACAATCTGTGGTCCCCAGACGATGGAAATCAGAATGAACGCCCCAATACATAACAGCCAGGTCTTGCTCAAGGCATCCAAATTATTGCCCAGGCTCGCCGTGAACTGCATGGTGCAGGCATACGCACACGCCGCTAGGAAACTGAAGAATAACCCCAGTGGGGACAATGCCTGCGTAATTGGGAAGAGTCCCGCTGCCAGGACCGTGCCAATCAGAACCAGGACAATGCTCAGCACCTGGACCCGCGATGGCCATTGCCGATGGATCACCGCGCCCAGTAGAACGGACAACCAGACCGCCTGCATCAACATGACGGCCGCGGCCGCCACCGGAATTAATTTCAACGACTGGATATAGAACGTATTGGTAAAACCGGAAGCCGTGCCGGCCGCAATCACCAGCCCAATCTGTTTCCAATTGGTGTGCTGATACCGCAGCCACTGTCGCCGCGCAAAGTGAATCACGCCTAGAATGATAACGGCACTCAGAAACGACCAGAACAGGAGTGGCCCGTTGACCACGCCTTCACGCGCCGCAATTTTAAATAATGATGCTGGAATCCCAAAGCTCACCGCGCCTAACCCGACAAACAAGGGTGCTAATTTTTTCAAAAACTCACCTCATCTAAAAAATCTCACCTATCTATTATACATCACCGGCGCCATGCTATAATGGTGGCAGAATAAGTGAAGAGGCGAGCACGATGGGTAAGATAAAAACACTATTGATTATCTGGTTCACGGCCATTGCCGGAATCTGCGGGCTACTGAACGCCCAGGCGGCTCCGGTCGTGCGGGATCAGGCGAACCTGTTATCTCCTCAGCAGAAAACCGAGATTAGACGAATCAATCATCAGTGGGCCCAGACCCGTCACCAGCCGCAGCTTTGGGTCTATACTTACAGCCACCTCAGCACGCCCCTCGCCGGTTTTGACTACCAGGATCCCTTTAACACCGCGGGCAACGAGCTGGGCGACCGCGTTTTACATCGCTTAGCCCAACAACAATTAGCCGGAAAAACGACTGATGGCGACCACCAGATTGCCGTCATCCAACGGCAACAACGATTACAGCAACGAATTTCATTTATCTTGGTCTACCCGGACAATGGCTGGCATACGGTCATCTATCCCTCGGAGGACCTCTATCATAGTGTTTCCAACCTCAATAAGACCTTTCTGACCTGGCACCTGCCGAACAAGGTCGGCACCGCGGCCTCAACCATGGCCGTCTTCAACCGCTATCAGCCCTTCATCAGCAAACACATCGCCAAGGTCAAAACGGTTAAAACCGGTCCGACCTGGGATCGGGTCACGTTCATCTTGTTTCTCCCATTTCTTATGTGGGGTTTAATTAAACTCTTCCGGCAGCCCATCTACCTGGAAACCTCGCCGTACGATTGGTTTGGCGAAGATGCCGTTTGGCGTGCGTCTGACCCGACCTATCCGCATTGGTGGTATTAATGACAAATAGACAGTCACCTAAAATTCAGGTGGCTGTCTATTTAATTATTAATAATAAAATATTAGTTATTAATTTTTAAATTAGCATATCGTTTAGCCAGCCGCTTGCTCCGAAAGGCGACCCCATCCGTCTTCAACTGTGCCCCGCTTTGAATCTCGAGGAGGGGTAGCCACTTGCCACCAACGCGCTGCTGGATTTGCCGGAAGTACCCGCCATGCCCATCCCAGGTATTCCAGCCGGTCACCCGCGTCCAACGTCTGTGCTGGTACCGCACCGGGTAAGCAATGAGCCAGGTTGGATGAGCTCGGCGTTGTGCCGCGGACATCTTTAGCGGCAACTTTTTTGCGTGAATTCCGGCCTTAAAACCGTCATCATTGAGACTGTGCGCAGCTATCTGAATCCGCCGGTACCGGTGATACTTGTACCGGTACCAGGTCCCGCGCAACGCCTGTGGAAACGTCCGCAGCGTCTGTTGCGGCTTGGCTGCGCGGGCGTGTTCCATTGACGTGGCGACCTCCAGCCCAACCACTACGGAAAAAATAATTGCTAAGATGACTAACCACTTTGCCTTCATTTCACTTGACCTCCCCGAATGTCTGTTGGAACTTCTAGCAAATCTATTACAGCATAGTGCTGACGAAAATAACAGCGATATAGCCTACAAATTTACTTATATTCACACTTATAGATTCGCTATATATCAGATTATAAGTTTGCTCATTTCTAGTGCAATCGACATCCCACCACCGTGCAACCTCCCCTTGAAACGGCGCCTCACACTCGTATACTGGAGACACATGAAAGGGGATTCATCATGAAAAAGATTGTTTATTCAACCCTGGCCATCAGCGCCGTCCTCACGGGGTTAGTGGCGCTGACACCTAGCACCACCGCTAGTGCTAAGACGAAGCTCTACACCAATAGTAAGACCCTCCGGAATCATAAGTATTGGTATTCCTATCAGAACGCCTATACTGGCACCGGTAAATGGGGCTATCGACGTCTACATTTTTCCAAACATAGCGTTCATATTGCCACAAAAACTAAACGTAACGCTAAATGGAAACATGGTAAAATTGCTGCAAAGTATTACTACGTGCGTCACCACAATGGTTGGTACGAATTTGGCACTCGTGAAAGCGATGATGTTACCTACGTCAAGCCTAGTTGGCGCTACCTCAACGGCCATAAGCACTGGACTCTCGGAGAGTTTGACCCGTCAAACGATCACGGTGGTTACGGTCAAGCGCCTTATAACGTTTGGACCTACACGACTTATATGAATAACAAAGGCTGGCACTACACAATCAATCATCAGCCTAGCTAAAGGAGCCTCTTAAAAATGAAACTAACACATCTAGCAATCACCGGTCTTGCCCTCATCACCCTCGTTCCACTTGGCATCCCCACGACGGCCAACGCGAAAAGTACCACGCTGCCTCGAACCATCCGCAACCACACCTGGTATCGCCTAACTGACGGCAGCCAAGGCGGCTTCCACGACAAGACGACGTTCAAGGGGAACCACTTCACCATCAAGGTCAAGGGGACTAACCTGCGCTACCACTGGCATTTCAGTGGGTTAAAGAAGCACACCGCCACCACTTACTATGGTCGCCTGCACTATGCCAAGAAACATTCTGCACTCGTTAAAATTAAGATTTTTAGCAAGTCACATTTCGATATCGTTCAGAAACATACGCCCAATCTCGCCGGAAATTACACGGGAAATGAAAGTTATGGCGCCACAATTTTCAAACGTTAATCAATAACCGCCATACAAAAATGGGTCACAACCCGCAATCCAAGTTGTGACCCATTTTACTATCCAATTAACTGCTACAGCGCCAGCAAGGACTTCGCCACCGCCTGATCCACGATCAACACGTTGGCGTGACCCCCGACCAAGGCGGCGTGAATCGACTGTAGTTTGGCCTGACCGCCCGCAATCAAAATGGCGTAGCGCTTCTTGGCCAATTGATCGAGCGAAATGGCGACCGTCCGGGCATCCAAGTTCGGTGCTGCCAATGCCCCATCGGCCGTAATGTAATGGGAGAGCACGTCCCCCACGGATGCGGTGCGCAACTGCGTGATCTGGTCCGCATCGAGGTAACCCGACTGAAACAGCATCGCGGTTGGCCGCGTCGTGCCGACCGTATACAGCGCGATGTCCGCGTCGTTTCCCTTGGCAACGACCTGACTGATAAATTGATCTTGCATCGCCAGTTGCTTGACCTGCGCGTCGCCAAAGATGATTGGCAACGGTAGGAGGCTCGCCTGCGTGTGAAAGGCTCGATTAAATTTCTGCGTAATGTCCGCGGAATAATTGGTTTCGCTGGAGTTGGTCACGCTTCCCTTGAGCTGCACCAACTGCACGTCGCGGTTGTGGCTCGGGTGTAGGTGATTGGCCACGGCCTCCATGGTCCGCCCCCAGTTGATGCCAATGGTGACGCCATCCGTCACGATACGGTCTAAATAATCCGCCGTCACGGCACCGAGTTGTTCCAAGATTCCCTGTTCATCGTAGTTGGCCTGTTCGGCAATCACCACGTCTTTCAGGTGATACTTTTCCTGAAGCTGCTCGCGGATGACCGCGGTATTTTCAAACGGGTCCTGAATCTTAATGGTGACGATCTGATTCTCGCGGGCTAGCTGAAGGGACTTGGACACCGTTGGCCGCGACAGGTTCATCTTCTGGGCAATCTCCTGTTGGCTGAGATCATCCTGATAGTAGTACCGGCTGACCGCGATGAGCCGTTCGATTTGTTTCTTAGACAATGCCATGTGGGTGCCTCCTGATAGTTATTTTGACCGGACTAAATACGTGTCTCTATTTTACCACACTTTACATTTGTTAAAAATAGTATTTTACATTTGTAAGAAAACGTGTTAGATTAAGAAGGTAAATTAGACAAACACGAAAAGAGGACATTCACATGGAGAATTTAAATCGTACCATCGACCACACCTTACTGGCACCCGAAGCCACCCAAACCGACATTGACCGCATTGTTCGCGAGGCCAAGGAAAACAACTTCCGCTCCGTCATGATTAATCCCTACTGGGTCGCTTACGCTCACAAGCAATTGGCCGACACCGACGTCAATACGGACACAGTGATTGGGTTCCCTCTGGGCGCGAACACTACGGCTATCAAGGTTGCCGAAGTCTTACAGGCCGTTCAAGATGGCGTCGATGAAATTGACGTGGTCATGAACATTGGCGAATTCAAGAGTGGCCATTTAGACGCCGTTACCGCGGACCTCAAGGCCGTCATCGACGCCGCTCACGCCCACAATAAACTGGCCAAAGTGATCATCGAAACGGCCCTTCTGAGCGACGAAGAAATCATGCAGGCGTCTGAATTGGTTGCCAATGCCGGGGCCGAATTTGTAAAGACCTCAACCGGCTTCTCTACCCGTGGCGCAAGCGTTAAGGACGTTGTCTTAATGAAGAAAGCCGTGGGCGACCGCATCAAGGTAAAGGCCTCCGGTGGTGTGCACTCTAAAGAAGAAGCCGAAGCCATGATTGACGCCGGCGCTTCCCGGCTGGGGACCAGCTCCGGTTTGAAAGTTATCGGCAAGGCTTAACCCAGCAAATGTTCCACGTGAAACAGCGATTAAATTTTCGCTTGACTCACCCGCAACCACGTGCGATACTACTCGTGGTGCCAAACCACGGTGGGGGTACGCGATCGGTGCGCAAGCATTCCGAAGGTCGCCGCACCTCACCACAAGCAGTCTCGAGTAGAACGCGAGACTGTTTTTTTGCGCGACAAATTATTCAGAGATTGCTAACCGTAAAATGGTTGATTTTGCAACTAATCCACCCATTTTATTAAAAACCAAGCAGAAAACCTGCGATTTTAATCGCGGGATGAATGCCAGAACTTAATAATTTTCTCGAAACATATGTTCCCCTAGAAAGCTAAATATGGTATACTAAATCCAATCTACAGGGGAGGTATCCATTGGTTAAATTAGGGCGGACAATTAAGCTGAGACTCTATCCAGACACGAATCAAGCAGAACAATTTTTGGCAATGGCCCAGGAATATCAACGATTAGCTAATATTGTCAGTCAATGGATCTTTGACCATGAGTTTCCGTTAAGTTGGTTAAAAATCAATCACCATCTGTACAAAATATTTAGACAAGAATCACCACTCAATAGTCAGATGGTCCAGTCTGTATTTCGGACAGTGGTGGCTCGTTACAAGACAGTTCAGGAACAGATGAAACAGCATCCTTCCCACTACAAGGATGAGGAAAACAAATGGGTTCAAGTTCCTAGAGACTTGGCCTGGTTAGAAAAACCCGTCCAGTTTCGTCGACCGCAAGCAGATTTAGTTCGTCAGAGTAACTATTCTTTCGTAGATAGCATGCAGGAAATCTCGATAACCACTCTAGGTAAACGAACTAAGTTAAGATTTACCGACAAGGGCTTCGAAAAATACTTTACTGACGACTGGAAACTGGGTACTGCTAGGTTGGTCCATAACCGTGGTAAGTGGTTCTTGCATATTGGTATCACGAAGGAAACTAGTGATTTCAATCCCAAGGATAACCCGCAAATCGTGGGTATCGACCGTGGATTACGCTTTTTAGCAACCACTTTTGATAGTGAAGGAAAAACGCTATTCTTTGATGGCCAAAAAATCTTACGTAAGCGGAAGAAGTTCTTAGAGATCCGTCGGCAATTACAAAGTAAGGGTACCAAATCTGCCAAGAAAAAGTTGAAACGGCTAGCGCAACGAGAGAACCGCTGGATGACCGATGTGAATCATTGGTTAGCTAAGACACTCGTTACACGATATGGCTCACACACACTTTTTGTCCTGGAAGACTTAACCAACGTAACATTCAACACCGATGATCTGCCTAAGTCCTTACGAAACAGCCATCGTTCCTGGTCTTTCTTCCAGCTAGAATCATTCTTAACGTACAAGGCTCAGGCTATTCAGAGCACCGTTGTAAAAGTGAATCCAGCATTCACTTCACAGAGATGTCCGAAGTGTGGCCTAGTTGAGAAGACTAATCGTCATCACGAAACTCACGAGTATTGGTGTGCTCAATGCCAGTATCGTTGTAACGATGACAGATTAGGAGCTATGAATATTGCAATGCTTGGGCAAAGCTGGTTGAACAGTGTCAAGCGCCCAAAGATTAAGAAGCTAACAACTGCTGGGTAAACCTGGCAGTTAAACGGGTAGCCGTCAATTACCCGATGATGTTGCCACTACGAGTAGGAGTGCCTTAACGGGTATGTTGGACTACTGTGTCGTCAGACACGTGAGCGACAAGCCTCTGAATTCATTCAGGGGCGATTGACCGTCATTCAGTCAACAAAACTAGTTTCGCCGGTATTATTCATACGTAACAGCTTAGGTATTGGATGTTTCTTGAGCTACTGACAATCCCGTGTTTAATAACCAATGAGACAATTTAATTGTGCTGTACGATCAGGCGGTCACCTTGTGGATATTGAATTTTCAACAAAATTCCACGTTCGCCTTTGTGAATGCAAAGGCGCTGACCAATGACAACAGCAGACCTGCGTCAACAGTCTCGAATAGTCTGGGGACGGCTTGGAATAAGCAGTAACGTAACAATCTTCAAACGTTTTTAATGAACTAATCATAGTCAATTTTAATTAAAACAAAATCAAGCTGAGCAAGTCAGCTAGTGCAAATATACCATGGCCAATTGACAACACAGTAAACTTGAATGTCGATACCTAAGCTTTTCCCGTTCGATTAATATCAATGTTGGTGACGAAAATAAAATCGTTAAGAAAAATGATTATGTGCATAGAAAGTTAACCTTGGGTGTGTATTCCTATGCACTTTTTTGGGGAAATTTTGCTAAACTGCGTAATGTTCCCAAAATTCCAATTCCTAAGATTAACCAATTTGAAATAGTTGATTGTATGGCTTCACCTTTAAATACAGGCCAAATTATTAATATAATAAGTCCAAGATTTAGCCAAAACGCCCACGTTTTATAAAAAAATTATTAAAAGTCAATTTCATTTTTTCATCTCCTTCAAGTGTTAAATCTGTAATCTACAATTTGATTATAATGTTATTTGTAATTGCGTATGTTCAATTAGCAACTCAAAAGTTAAGTCAACATGAAATCTGAAAACATTTAACTCAATTAGCGCTAATGAAAAGTGAGCAAATGTGGACTGCTTTTTTTGAAATTAAGTCTAAAATCAAGGCGCAAGCGCCTAGGGCCAGACATGCTCCATGAAAAGATAATGTTTGCACTTACTAAGGCAACACTTCCCAATCAACAGGCTATAAAACAGTTAAATTCATGACTCAAATTGACCGACAACGCGGCAATCAAGACCACGTGTGATAACCAAAATAACGACAACATCGCCCTATTTTCAGCGATTTTTCTAAGCTATTACAAACACGGATGCCGATACCCTACTCGCCCGTTACAACGAACAGGATGAATGCTTCTACACCGACCACTTCACCAGCAATGAAAAAAAATTAGTCCAAGACTTTATCGCTCACGCAAAGCGTAATGCTGAATATGACGTCAGATAGGTGATTCACTGCGGTATACTTACTATCAGTAATCAATCACTGGCTAATCCCGTTTTGAAAGAAGGTTCCCCATGAAAATCATCATCGCGCCCGCCAAGAAGATGGTCGTCGACCCCGATACCTTTGGCATTGACGCGCTCCCCCAGTACCTGGCACAAACCCAAGAGATTTTGGACCAGCTCCGGCAACTCGACTACCCCACGGCCAAGGCCCTGTGGCACTGTAGCGACAAGCTGGCGCGTCCCAACTATCAGTGGCTTCAGGAACTCGACCTAAAGCGCCAGCTGACCCCCGCTCTCTTGGCCTTCTCGGGCATTCAATACCAATACATGGCGCCAGACCTCTTCACCGCACCGGCATTGGCCTACGTCCGCGATAACCTGCGCATCCTCTCAGGTTTCTACGGCATTCTACGCCCATTTGACGGCGTCGTGCCCTACCGGTTGGAAATGCAATCGAAGCTTCAAGTTGCGGGCGCCCACACCCTGTACGATTTCTGGGGCGACCACCTGTATCACGCGCTGGTTACTGGTCCAGAGCCCATTATCAACCTGGCCTCGCAGGAATACGCCAAGACCATCACGCCCTACCTGCAGCACCCGGAACAACTCATCACCGTGGTCTTTGGGAGCTTGGTCAACGGCAAATTAGTGACCAAGGCGACCCTCGCCAAGATGGCCCGCGGCGAAATGGTCCGGTACCTGGCAGAACACAACGCCCAGACCGCGACCGACGTCACCGCCTTTGACCACCCTGACTGGGCCTTTGCGCCGGACCGGTCGACCGCGACGTCCTTAGTTTTCATCTATCAAAAATAAAAAAATTGAGGTCGTGGACAACTTGCCCACGGCCTCTTTCATTTGCCAAAATATTGGTTCAACGACTACCCACTAAGTACCCCTTAACGCTTTCGCCGATGATCTGGGCCACCTGTTCCCGCGCTAAATAAATTCCAACGATGCCTAAGATAACAACGCCAACAGCTAATCCGAAGTGCCAAGCCCTTGCGTGGGCTGTCATAAACTTGGAAGTCATACGCTCATCCCCCTTGATTGCTGCCAGTATACTGCGGCAATCGGCGACCGGCTGGCGACAGAGCTGCGATAGTAAAGTGGTTTCCCCAAACCTGACCATTCCGCCTACTTGCTCCCGGTCAACGCCAAGAACCCCTGCATCCCCTTTAGGTTCAGCGTCACCATTCGCTGGCGAAACTCCGCCTTCGAGATGCCTAATTGCTTGGTGATGTACAGGCGAAAGAGGGTCAGCGTGCTATCGATCAAGAAATTCACGCCTAATTTGGCATCGGTCGCACTCAGCTGATAATCCTGTTGAAAATCGGCCGCCAACCCCGCCGCCACTCGGTGCTTGACCCGCCGCGACAGGAAACTATAGTCGTCCGATGTCAGAATAAACGTGTAAAATGTCGGCGCCTCATCGAAGTAGGCACTCAGCCGATCGAACCAAACACCCGGGTGTTGGAAGGGATCATGGTTGGCGGGCTCCCGCAAGAGCAATCCCAACAACTGGTCGGAAATTTCTGCGGTGAAGCTATCCGCTAAATCATCAATCGAGTCAAAGTGTAGGTAAAAAGTCTTGCGGTTAATATTGGCCTCCGCCGTCAGCTGTTGGACCGTAATTTCACGAAACCGATACTGCTGCGCCAGCTTTCTGAAGGCCGCCCGCAGCGCTTGATTAGTTCTCACAACTCGCCTATCCGTCATCGAATCCCTCCCGTTAGACCCCAGTTGTGGCGAAAGTGCGGCTTAATCCACAGAGTGGTCCCATCTGTTGTGGACGACTCCCGGCCGACTCGGTATCCTTTAGCCACATGTGAGGCATATCCTTGCCCACAGGATACCACAGATTGGGGGCGTCGCCGATGATTCACGCAGAATGGCGATATTTATTTAAGCACAAATTACTATTGGTAGTATTGGTGGTTATCATGTTGATTCCATCCATCTACGCCGTAACTTTCTTGAAATCGATGTGGGACCCGTACGGCAAGCTTGCCGACCTCCCCGTGGCCGTGGTCAATCAGGACCAACCGGTCAGCTATCAGGGGAAGCGTTTGACGGCCGGCCACGACCTGACCCAGAATCTGAAGACATCCGACGCCATGAAATTTATGCCAGTTGCCAGTGAGACCACCGCGCAACACGGTCTGACCACCGGGAAGTACTACATGATTGTGACGATTCCTCACAATTTTTCCCACAACGCGACCACGCTAATGGCTAAGTCACCTCAGCAGATGGTGCTCCACTACCAAACCAGTGCCGGCCACAATTTTACGGCTTCTAAGATGACGGCCTCAGCTGCGCAATCCGCCGCGCAGGCCGTGGGCGCTCAAGTGACGCGGACCTACGCCCGAACGCTATTTACCGACATCCAACGCCTGGGTCACGGCCTGACCACCGCTGGCACGGGAAGCCGCAAGCTTGCAACGGGTAGTCAAAAATTGACCGCCGCTGATCGCCAGATTGCCCAGGGGCTCAATACCCTCGCCGCTAGTTCCGTCAAGCTAACCAACGGCGAGCACACCCTGACCAGCAAACTCAGTCAGTACGTCACGGGCGTCAAGCAGGCCCAGGCCGGCAGCCAACAGCTCACGACTGGCCTCGACCAGCTGCTAAGCCAGTCCCATCGCCTGATTACCGCCAGCCAGCAACTGGCCAGCGGCAGTCAACAACTCAATAGCGGCGTAACTGCCTACACCACGGGCGCGAACCACATCAATACTGCGGCAGAACAGTTAGCCAGCGGTAGTCACACCGTTCAGTCCGGCACCAGCCAATACGTGAACGGCGTCACAACCGTTAATACCGGCGCCCAAAACCTCAGCCGGCACCTAACGACGCTGAACGGCAGTACCCAGCAACTCAGTAGTAGCATCGATCAACTGGCGAGCGGTAGCCAGACCCTCGGCACCAATTTTGCCAAACTGACCACGGGTAGTGCCGCCCTGACGGCTGGTCTCAAACAGGTCCAAGCCGGCCTCAGTAGCTCGCAAAGCCAGCAGACCGCGCTAAAAACTGCCGTTAACAAATTAGCCAGCAGTGCTCAGAGCACCACCACCGTCAAAGCCGATGCAACCGCCCTCCAGACGGCGCTCACGGCCCTTGCCAGCGCCGATGACAACATGGCTTTGCAACACAAGGTGGCAACGGCGGCCGACGCGCAAAATTTAACCGCCACCCAGAAGGCTGCCATGGTCAAAGCCGTCAGCGATACCAGCGACAACACCGACCTCACCGACGTTCAAACAGCTGCTAAACAGCTCGGCAGTGACCTCGACAGTCTCGGGTCCCAAGCCAGCACTCTCGGCGACCTGCAAACGGGTTTAACTGCAGCCGCTAGCGCGCAAGCTAAGCTCGGCAATAGCCTCACCACCTTGACGACCAATGCACAAACGCTGACTAGCGGTCTCCAACAAGCGAACCAGGCACTGACCACGCTCAACACGGGCCTGCAAACGCTACACGCCAGCACGCCGACCCTGACCGACGGCGTCACGCAACTCACCAATGGTGCCGCACAACTCGCCAATGGGACGGCACAACTCACGACTCAGGGTGACCAACTGACCAGTGGTACCCATCAGCTCACCAACGGGAGCACACAACTGGCGACCGGGACGCACCAGCTAACTGCCAAGAACGCTAGCCTGACCACGGGCGCCACGACTCTCGCTGACGGACTCGCCAGCCTGAACAGTCAGACGCCACAACTCACGCAGGGCGTCACCCAACTTGCCAACGGGGCCACGACCCTGACGACCGGGCTCACCACCCTGGCGACTAATGGTCCGCAACTGACCGCTGGCCTGCAGACCGCCACCGCGGGCACCGCTCAGGTCTCGACCGGCGCGAACAAGTTGGCCTCGGGAGCCACTCGGGCGGCCAGCGGTGCAGCGAAAGTTCGGGCCGGTACCACCAAGCTCGCCACCTCGCTGAATCAGGCTGGTCAACAAGCTACGGTGCATCCGTCTCAGTTGACCTACCGCCAATTTGCCCAGCCGACCACGACCACGCACACCGATCACGACGATGCGCCCGACAACGGCACGGGCATGGCCCCCTACATGATGTCCGTTTCCCTCTTCGTGGGCGCGCTGGCGTTTAACCTGATGTTTGATATGTACACGCCCCGGAAGTATCCGCGGAGTGGCTGGCGTTGGTGGCTGGGTAAGGCCTCCATCATGAGTGCCTTCGTGCTCGGCGAAGCGCTCTTCATGACTGGCCTACTTGCAGTCATTGACGGCCTGAATCCGATTCATCCGTGGGCAACCCTGCTGATGCTCTTGGTCACCGGGGCGGCCTTCATGAGCATCGTCTACTGGCTAAATCTGACCCTCGGCAAGCCCGGCGCCTTCTTCAGTATGGTCCTGTTGGTGCTCCAGCTCGGTGGGTCGGCCGGGACCTACCCGCTACAGATGACCAACGGCTTCTTCCAGGCCATCCACCCGTACCTGCCGATGAGCTACTCGGTCGCGGGACTGCGAGAAACGCTAATGATTGGCAACTCGGCGATTCCCGACATGTTGGTCTTACTGGTCATTGCCTTGGCCTTTTCGGCGATGGGCATTCTGTTCTACGCACGGCGACACGGACGACTCAACGAGATGGATATTTCTGAAATTTAGCAAAAATAAACGACCACCCTGGATGCACATCGCTGTGCTTCTAGGGTGGTCGTTTGACTGTCACTTCTTAAAATTGGGTGACACCATAAATATCAGTCAATGCTTGATGGACATTCGTGTACGGATTGCTAATCAACCAGTTATTGCCTTTTCGATTGGTCAGCTGACAGCCATTTGCAACCGCCAAGTTAATCCGATCAAATAGATACTGATCATAGCGACGGCCCTTAAATCTCGCATAATCTTGATTGAAATACTTTTCACCAGATAATTTCAAATTAAGTTGGGTTGCCGTATACGCGCGTGAAACTGCTTCAAAATGCAGTAAGATCCACACCTCAAAATTGATGCTGGAGAAAATAATTCGTAAATTATTTTCCCGTGCCCGCTTGCCACATTGCTCCAAATCAACCCGGGTTAAGCTATCACAATCAAAAACAACGTAAGCCTGGTCAACCTGCTTATTGCGGGGAAGACGGGCTCGCTTTCTGGCAGCCTTTTCAATGAGGTCAACCCCTCGTGACTGTGTAATTGTTTCAATGCGTACCTTTTCCGTGTGAACGTTTGTGCCGCTACTGTACTTCGCCGAAAGCATTTCAAAGTACGCTTTCTCTGACTCCCCTTCACAGTAAATGACTGTGATCTTCTGATGCAGTTGTCGCGACTTCCTACTCATTCACGCTCACCGTTATTCTTGACCTCTTCTAACGCCAACAACATCTCATCCGCATTTACCGCCGGCATCGCGCCGAAACGTCCCTCAATATACCGTTTCATGAAACTCACATCTCGACGAGCAGTCGTACGGACATCACTAAAATCAAAAATTGATTTCAAGTCGCTAGTTCCTTGGAAGTTCTTTTCTACTAAGTAAATCTGATCGATTCGTAATGCAGCATTCAACAGCTGCAATTCATGGGTGGTCAAAATAAATTGATTCTTATTTGGTTCAGAATTAAAAATTTTAATTAACGCCTTAGTCAGTTCAAAATGCAGCGAGTCATCAAATTCATCAAATAACAGGGTCTTGCCATTACCGTTCAATTGCGCATTAATAATCGACAAGCCAATGACAAAAATCTTTTGGGTTCCCCGCGACTCACTGGCTAAGGGTAACTCCTCCTGTCCCACAATTTCTCCTGACGCATTATACTTCTGATGAACGGTAAATAATTGCGGCATCGTCGTTGGCAGTGTCACTGCTGAGTCGGCACTCTGTAGAAGCTGCAAAACTTCTTGTGGCACTGCCGGTGTTGCAACCCGCCGCGGGCGAATATCAACAATATTGAAGTCAGCGAAATGTAAGAAGTGTAAAAATTCTTCTTTAACTGCCGGTTGTTCCAGCATCGTCACCAGTTGATCGGAAACCTGGGCGTCATCCACAAACAAGAGGTCATTTTGAAACCACTGCATTACTGCCGTCGCGTGTGGATCATTAACTTGCTGCGCATTGAACAGAAGCAAGGTATTCTGTTTCGTGGTTGCCTTTAAAGCGCGTAAACTGGCCGGCAGAACTGGATATTCTTGACCTTCTCGTTCAAAATAAGTCTGCATCTTTTGCCCGTGTTTCACGCACAACTTTTCTGAAGTGATAGCCGTCGTTGTAAATGAAAACGTATAGGCATAGGTGGCCTGTAGGTAATTAAAGGTGACCGCAAAGCATACTGGCTGGCCGATTCCCGCTTCATCCAACGCATACGGACGGGCAGGTAATTTACTAGTCACCTTCGCTGGGTTGTCGAGTACCATTCGCTGCATCGTCCGCAATCCCATGAGCAGATTTGTTTTTCCAGAACCGTTAGGACCAAAAATCAGTAAATTTTTAAGCAGCGTATAGCCATTTTCCGTGAGCGTATTCGTTTGTTTCAACCGGCTCAACCGTTCCCCAGTCTCAGCTGAGAGCGTTGTTGCTGTCTTAAACGACGTGAAATTTTCTACCGTGAAGTCAATTAACACCAGAACCACCTCCTCTTCGATTAAACCTATCTTACCATGTAATTTAAAAGAATACGAAAAACTGTGATTTTTATCGTATTTAGCCACAAACATAGCAATAATCTTAACTAAAGAAACGAATTATCACTATTTAAGTCATCTACGAGATAACTAGGCTATCTGACTTCTGAGTCAAACGACTACTTGACTTGCTTCCTGTTTTCCGTGCCAATCAAAATCTTCACAATTTCTTAATGCATAAACCGCAAAACACTGGTACAATCTTTCTATTACGGAAAAAAGGTGGTCCCCAAAACAATGTCGTCTCTGAATCAAAAATATAATCATTTACGTTCATTAAAAAATCGCTATCAACGTCACTTACTCGTGGGGGCCATTCCGCTCCTTCTATTGTTAGGCGTCCTCTTGACCCTGCCCCTCTTCGCTGACCGCACGGCGGAAGCGGAAACCCTAACGATTGCCAATACGCCAACCGAACTAGCAACCAGCCAGCCGAAGCGGGTCGCTTATTTCCCAGCAACGGCGACTGCGGCTAGTGAAAAGGCGACCCATAAGTTGGCCCTCACCACCGCAACCACGGCAGCAGCTAGCACAACGCCTAAGACAACCGCAGCTACCCAACCAGCCAAGCAAACGGCTGAATGGGGCTGGCCCTACACGGGTGGCCAACACGTCACCTCAACCTTCGGTGACCGCGACCTAGCAGACTCCCCGTGGCATGACGGCGTGGACTTCAACGCAGGGGTTGGCAGTAAAATTCACGCCGTCCACGCTGGTGAAGTCATCTTCGTGGGTAACCCCACCAAGCGCGGCGTGACCGACGCTTATCCCTTAGGACTAGGTAAGGACGTCGTGGTCACTGAGTCCGCAGACGGTGACCAGGTTATCTACCAAGAATTTGCGATGGATCATCCGACTCACACCGTGCACATCGGCGATACGATCAAGGTCGGTCAGGTCATTGCGACCCAAGCGACCGGCCACCTGCACCTGGGCGTCACCAACCACAAGAGTTGGGTCAGTGCCCAAAATGACTGGCAGAATCCCCACGCGCATTCGTGGAAAGACCCTTTAAAACTGATTAAAGCAGCGGCCTAATTGGCCTAAAAAAGCAGTGATTTACCCGCTAGTTAGGACAAATCACTGCTTTTCGTTTAGACTTTTTTAGCTGTTTCATGTGAAACATTAGTTGCCGGGCCAGCCCCACGGGTCCTCGCGCCACTGTTGAAGTGAGACAAACTCGGCCGGGGTCATATCCCCCTCGGACCGGGCCACGTCAATCAACGCACTGTACGTGGTCAGGGGTGTCAGGGTCAAGCCGGCCGCCTGAAAGTTCACGACACTGTCGGGCAACTCGTAGGAGAAAATCGCGACAACACCCAGGACCGTGGCGCCGGTGGCTTGAACCGCCTTGGCTGCGGCCAACACGCTGCCCCCGGTCGAAATCAAGTCATCGATCAAGACGACTTGGTCTGTCGGTGTTAACTGCCCTTCAATTTGTTTGCCCCGACCGTGGTCTTTGGGTTTTGACCGCACATAATTCATTGGTAAGGCCAGCCGGTCGGCCACCAGGGCGGCATGCGGAATCCCTGCCGTTGCTACACCACCAATGACGGTCGCCGTCGGGTATTTTTCCTGAATCAACGCTGCCAGACCATCCGCAATCGCTGTGCGAACTTCCGGATAGGCAATTGTCTGCCGGTTATCCGTGTAAATGGGAGCCTGCATCCCGCTCGCCCACAGGAATGGGTCGTTGGGCGCTAGGGTCACCGCACCGATATGTAAGAGGTCTGCCGCAATTTTATCTGTTAAAGTCATCATTTTCCTCGCTCCCATTCCGTTAAGACTTGGTGATACGCCGCGACTGGGTCCGCTGCCTGGGTAATGGACCGGCCCACGACCAACCCATTACTGCCCAGAGCAGCCGCTCTAGCCGGCGTGACCACCCGCTTTTGATCATCGGCTGCGTCGGTGGCTAACCGGATGCCCGGGTTGATGCAGAGAAAATCGGAGCTCGTCGCCGCGTGAATCGCTGGGTCTTCCAGTGCCGAAGAGATCACGCCATCCGCCCCATTTGCTTGAGCGAGTTGAGCCAGGTGCGCAACAGTCGTTGGCAGGTCGGCAGTCACCAACTGTTCGGCCTGCATTTGAGCTTCGGTGGTCGAGGTCAGTTGGGTGATGGCTAATAGCTTGGCTGGCGCTACCCCGGCAGCTTGACTCCCCTGGTCCAACCCGCGACGAGCTGCCGCCAACATCGCCGCGCCACCGGCCGCATGAACCGTGACCATGGCCACGCCCTGTCGGCCCAGTTGGCGCATGGCTTGTTCAACCGTGTGGGGAATATCGTAGAGCTTCAAATCAAGAAAAATCTGGAGACCCCGTTCACGTAATGTTCGTAAAATACTAGGGCCTGCTTCATAGAACAATTCCATCCCCACCTTGACCATCACCGGTTCCGATTCTGGAAATTGATCTAAGAAGTCGGTGACGACCTGCTGATTTTCAAAATCTAGTGCCACAATGACTGGTCGCATGTTTTGTTCCTTTCTCCAGAAAAAATCCGGCTAGCCCCGTGTTGGACTAGCCGGATTTAGGCCCACTGCCAGTGTTTCTGGGGGGCATACCGTTCGTCGTTTTAGTCTCACAGGGCTAAGTTAACTGTTGTTTGTAATGAGTTTAGCCGATAAATCACCAACCGTCAACCGTAAATTTCAGGTTAGACGGTTTACCTAAAAAAATAAATTTTCACCTATCCATGTCCAAAATAATTTTTCTCCCTAATTATTTGGAAAACGTTAAACCCGTATAATTAATTTAATATCAGGATTAACGGTTGCTTTTTCCTGACGAGCATGCCATAATATTGCCAACGCCCGGGTAACCGGCAAAAATAACGAATGTCAGTGAACATTCATTTTGGAGGAACTGAATATATGGAAACCACGACGCAGAACCACGCGCTCAGTAAGCACCAGAAGTGGACGATTGCCTCAACCTCAGCAGGATTCGCCTTGGAAAATATGGACGTCATGTTTTTATCCTTTGCCCTGTCCTCAATCATCGCCGATCTACACATCAGCGGTGCGCAAGCCGGGTTGATCTCATCAATTACCAATCTGGGCATGCTGGCGGGTGGCATTTTATTCGGCATTTTGGCCGACCGCTATGGCCGGGTCCGCATCTTCTCACACACCATCTTCATCTTCGCCTTCGCAACGGCCGCTATGGCCTTCGCTAGCAATATCACCTGGATCTACATCTTCCGGTTTCTAGCCGGTGTTGGGGCCGGTGGGGAGTATGGTGTCGGCATCACGCTGATTGCCGAGAGCTTCTCACGTAACAAGATTGGGAAGATGACCTCGATTGC
This sequence comes from Levilactobacillus sp. FUA 3915, assembly GCF_044053135.1. NCBI lineage: Bacteria > Bacillati > Bacillota > Bacilli > Lactobacillales > Lactobacillaceae > Levilactobacillus > Levilactobacillus sp. FUA 3915. Next base: position 1,085,349 of record NZ_CP168704.1, read on the forward strand.
CGCCATTGGCGGACAGATGGGCGCCATTCTCGCCGCGGTTGCCGCTGCCATGATTATTCCAACGTTGGGTTGGAAAGCCTTGTTCGTCCTCGGCCTGGTTCCAGTCGCTTTGACCTACTTCATCCGGCGTCATCTGCGGGAAAGTGATGAATTTTTGGCAGAACAACGGGCACCCAAGTCCGAACGCAAGCCGGTTCAAATCCGTGCCCTGTTTAAGACGCCGCAACTGGCTTACCAAACACTAGCCTTGATGGTTATGGTCATCGTACAGATTGCCGGCTACTTTGGGCTGATGAACTGGTTGCCAGCCATCATGCAACAAAAGCTGGGCTTAACGGTCTCAGGCTCTTCCGTTTGGATGATTGCCACTATCCTCGGCATGAGCGTTGGGATGATGACGTTCGGGTCCATTCTCGATTACTTCGGTCCCCGGCGGGCATTTGGGATTTTCCTGATTGCCTCCGCCATCGCCGTCTTCAGCATCACCCTGGCCTTTAACCAACTGACCCTGATTCTGGCCGGCGCCATCATCGGTTTCTTCTCAAACGGCATGTTTGGTGGCTACGGCGCGGTCATCAGCCGGCTCTACCCCACGGAAATTCGCTCGACGGCCAACAACGTTATCGTTAACGTCGGCCGGGCAGTTGGGGGCTTCTCCTCAGTTGTGATTGGCTTCCTGATGGATCACTACACGCTGACCGTCGTCATGGGCTTCCTGTCCGTACTCTACATCATCAGTTTCACGGTCATGCTCACGATTCCAAGCCTCCGGAAAATGGGCAAGGTCAACGAAGACTAACCGGAAAATTTAATGCGATAACCAAATAAACCAGCAACGCCTAATATTGGCCGTTGCTGGTTTTTCATTTAAAATCCACTAATCATGAGCCGCCAACCACCGCGTCAATCGTTCAAAGTAAGCAGTCGGCTCGTCAATGAAGGCCATGTGCCGGCTGTGGGCAAACAGCGACCACTCTGCATGCGGTAGGTGATCGACCATTGTCTTGGCAACTAATGGCGTGCTCAAATCGTTGGTGCCACTGGTCACCAGTGTTGGCGTGGTGATTTCCGCTAGCTTGGCCGTGTAATCATAAGCCTGTAGCGTCCCAGTTGGGCAATACTCGTTCGGCCCCCAGGCCACACTGTAGGCCGCGGTACCAGAGCACTTAGACCGCCGCAAGAATTCGGGGGAATCGGCTGTCACAGGTCCGGCCGCATGGGCCAGCATGTACCGCTCATTCGCCGCCAGATACGCTGGTCCCGTATAGTCGCCACTAGCCTCGGCTTGGGCGATTGCCGCCTGGTCCGCCGCAGACATGAAGCGGATCATCCGGTGCTGTTCCTGTTGCCAGAGCTTGGCCGAAGAGAGTGTGCTGGCTAGAATCAGGCTTTGAATTCCCGCTGGCTGATGGTCGCACAGGTAAATAATGGCCAGCATGCCGCCCCAGGATTGCCCAAGCAAATGGACGCGTTTCAGGCCCAAATAGTTCCGCAATGCCTGTAATTCCGCCACCCAGGTTGACGCCTGCCACAGGCTGTCATCACTTGGCATAGAAGACTGGCCACAGCCCAATTGGTCATACATCACGATTGGCCGACCGGTCTTCACCGCCAGCTGATCAAACGATTCAAAATAGTTGTGCGTCGACCCTGGCCCGCCGTGTAACAGTAGCAAGGGTGTTGGCCCGGCCTGTAAGTCGCCGACCACGCGGTAATAGGTTTGGTACTCGCCAAACGGCATGAATCCTTCTTGAATGTCCATCTTAGTTCGTCAATCCCTTCTGGGCCACCGCTTATTTGGCAGCGAATCTATGTATCTCGGTAACTTAGCCTAGCTTACCACAACATTGGTCGCCCTGCCGTAGGACACCTAGCCTAAAAACGCCCCCATTTCCAGCACGGATTCTCGCTGGAAATGGGGGCGTTTAGCTATTCATTTAGATGTTTCACATGAAACATTACCGCCGGCGAATCTGTTGCATGTGGTCTCTGGCCTGTTTCATTTCCTTTTTGCCACCAAAGAACCGTTGAATCTTGGCGTTTTCCCGTTCTCTGGCACTCATGTCACTATAGCTCATTTCCAGCTGGAGCTTGCGGTAGCTGGCTAAGCGTTCGGCGTCCAGGTCACCCGCCGCAATGGCCGCCTGCACTGCACACCCCGGTTCCGTTTGGTGGGTGCAGTTACGGAACTTACACTGTCCCGCCAGCGCGGTGATATCGGCAAATGCCTTGGTCAAATCACCACCCTGGACCTGGAGTTCCCGCATTCCCGGGGTGTCAATGACCACGCCGCCACTGGGTAGCCGCAACAACTCCCGCGCCGTGGTGGTGTGCCGGCCCTTATCATCGTCCGCCCGAATCTCTCGGGTGACCAACGTCTCGTGGCCCAGCAAACTGTTGATCAGCGTGGACTTGCCAACACCAGACGACCCGATAAATGACACGGTTTGATTGCCCGTCACGTAGGCCCGCAAGTCCGCGACACCCGCTCCCGTGGTGGCGGAGCACGTAACCACGTCCACGCCCAGCGTCACGTCGGCCAACGCCGCCAATTTTTCAGCCACATCGGCACACAGATCGGCCTTGGTCAGGACGACGACCGGCACGGCCCCACTATCCCAGGCCATCGTCAGATACCGCTCGAGGCGGTGCCCGTTAAAGTTGGCATTCAGCGACATACAAATGAAGATGGTGTCGACGTTGGCCGCAATCAGCTGCCCAGCGCCGGTTTTGCCAACGGCGGCCCGTTCCAAAACACTCTGACGGGGTAAGACTTGCTGGATCACGGCCAATTGATTGTCGGGGGACCCGGTCGTCAACACCCAGTCCCCCACCGTTGGCAGGTCTGCGGCGACCTTCGTTGCGTGCCGGAATTTCCCGCCTAGTTCAGCGGTGACTGGTCCGGTGGCGCTGATGACTTGGTAGGTTTCTCTATGTTGCTCGGTCACCCGGGCCAGGGTCAACGTCGGTTCCGTCGCCGCCAGTTGAGCGATTCGCTCAGTTAAGCCATACGCGTTTAAATCAGTTTTCAACTCGTTCAAATCCTTTCGTTCATGACGGTACCCGAAAGGCTGACGACAAAAAAGGCGCAGTCGTAACTGCACCCCAAAAATTTTAAGAGGGCGCAGATGTCCATTTCGTCATTCAAGCATTTGCGGGCACACTAAAGTCAGCAGTGTTTGACCGCTTTCTTAGCAACCTGCGTAACGCCTATTGAACGACTGACATCTGGCAATTCCTCCGATATGATTAGTTGCTGGTAGATTACCACGGATTGAATTCCGCGTCAATTGACCGTTAGTTGACTACCCTAACGCCTGCAAATCCGCGGCCGAATACGCATAATCCACGTGCGCCATCCCCGGCACCTCATCCCACGGAACGGGATAGCCGGCCCCGTGCGCACAGAACACGGAGTCCGGCGTATTGGGCAGGTCGGCGACGGGCGCGTAGTCCTGGGCCGCCACGATTTCCGCCTGATTATGACACGGCCGATAGCCATCGACCAGGCATTCCAGTTGGCCCTGACCATGTGTGTAAGCCAAAACTTCCTGCGAGTACCCCTGCATTTCAGCGACGGGGGCGGTCCCGGTCAAAACGACCATGCCGTTGGCACTAGCGGTGTCGTCCGGCGTATCAAACTGCCCATGGAGCCGTTGAATATCGTTCATCGCCCGACCCACCTGGTCCTGGCCAACTTCCAAGCGGAATTGATACCAGGGCTCCAGCAGCTGGCAGGCACCTTGCTCGCGCAACATCATCAATCCCTGTCGTACGGCGCGCCACGTGGCTTCCCGAAAATCTCCACCGACCGAGTGGACGATGCTGGCCCGCCCCGTCACCAGCGTGATGTTCACGTCGGTGAGTGGCGACCCCGTCAAGACCCCCAACTGCTTCTTGGCGCGCAGGTTGGTGAGCACCTGATGTTGCCAGTTCTTGCCCAACACTTCCAGTGAGCAGTCGGCCGCAAACGTTAAGCCACTGCCCCGCGGTGCCGGCGTCATCAAGAGGTGGACCTCTGCGTAGTGCCGGAGCGGTTCGAAATGGCCAACGCCCTCGACCGCCTGAGTAATCGTTTCCTGATAGAGGATGCTCCCCTCGCCAAATCCGATATCCAGGCCAAACCGATCATGGAGCATCTGTTGCAAAATTTCTAGCTGAACGGCGCCCATGATCTGGACCCGAATTTCCTGGAGCTGGTTGGACCAGGTCACGTGAAGCTGTGGGTCCTCATCCTCTAATTCCTGCAGCACCGTCAGACAATGATGTAGGTCGGCACCCTGGGGATCCACGGTATAGGTCAGCACCGGCTGAATCTCTGGTGTCCGGGCCGCCGCCTGCTGTCCCAAGCCCTGTCCTGGATGGGTGCCCGTGAGATTGGGAATCGCACAAACTTCCCCCGCAACCACCGTGGGCTGAATGGTGAACTTGCTCCCATTGTAAACGCGGAGCTGGTTCACCTTTTGCTCGTCCAAAATGACAGCCTTGTTCGCTAGCTCACCACCGGTCACCCGGACCCAGGTCAGCCGTTCATCCTGGTCGTGAGAAATCTTAAAGACCTTAGCGCCAAATTCAGCTGGATAGGTGTTTTCCTGTGTCCAGTAAGATAATCCAGACAAAAAGTCATCTACCCCGTCTAATTTTAAAGCCGCCCCGAAGTAACAAGGAAAGACTTTTCGTTGCTGGATCATGTGACGAACCGCGTCGTCGCTAAGGTCCCCGGTCTCCAGGTAGTCCGTCAACACAGTGTCATCTTGCATAGCGACGTCTTCAGCTGACTCATCTGGCAAGCTCGTCCCCGTGAAGGCCACACAACCTGCAGAGAAGGTCTCCTGCAACTGGCTTAAAACGCGTTCGCGGTCTGCCGTGGGGGCATCCATTTTATTCACGAAGATAAACGTCGGCACCTGGTAGTGGTCAAGCAACCGCCACAGGGTCCGCGTATAGCCCTGAATGCCGTCGGTGGCTGAAACCACCAGGACCGCATAGTCCAGGACACTGAGCACTTGTTCCGTTTGCGAGGCAAAGTCCACGTGCCCCGGGGTGTCCAGCAAGGTGAGGTGCAGGTCGTCATGCGTCAAACTGGCCTGATGAGAAAAGATGGTGATGCCGCGTTGTTTTTCTAAGTCGTCCGGATCCAAGAAGGCATCCCCGTTGTCGACTCTGCCCAGTTGCCGCACCGCGCCGGACTGGTACAGTAACGCTTCCGATAGCGTGGTCTTGCCGGCATCAACGTGGGCAACGATTCCCGCTACGATGTGTTTCATGTTAGTGTTCTCCTTTTATTAGCTTAACGTTTCTTGTGTTGGCGCCGTTTGCGGGCTTCTGCAAAAGACAGCACGTTGCCGGTCTTCTTCTGTTGTTTAGGTTGCCCCGTCGTGAGGGCCGCAATCAGTTTATCTCCTGCTTGGGGTGCCATGTAGCCGGCGTCTTGCAGGACGTGAGCAATGGCGCGCATCAACTCCCGCATGCCATCTGGATCTGGCGTGGCGTCCTGAATCCATCGGCCAAACTCCTGCCAGATGGCTGGCGTCGACTGCTCCAACGTGATGAGGTGCTGACTATATAACATATCAGCAACACCGGCAACCATCGCCAGCGTATTCTCAGCTACCTGCCACTGCTGAGATAGCTGATAGTCTTGTCGACGTAACCACACTTGTAAGCCCACCACGATGCCAAAGACGTGCGCACTATCGGCATCGTCTTCCTGCCATTTTCGCCCGTCATAGGTCATAACGTGATGCTTTCGCAGGTAGTCTTGTCCTGGATCTGGCTCATACCTTTCCGCAAAGGTGTAGAGCAGATCATCGTCATCCAGCAGGAGGTTATATTCGTCAGCCGTCAGGTCAATGCCATCTGGCAGACGCATACCACCCTCGTATTTGCTATCTACCAATCCGCCTTGCGCTTTGATCTGTTCTAGAAAGGCTCTGACTGCCGCTTCGTCCTCGATGTCGATGCCCTGAGCAACCATGGCATTAAAGATTTGTTTATCCGGGCCGAAATTACTGTCATCCTTGGCCCGCTCAATCGTTTCCGGTGTAAGGTCCGTCAAATACCGTTGATACGTGCTGGCCTTCTTCGCGTTTAACCAGCCCTGCTCACCGGCGAATTCTAGCAAATGACCCATGGCCGGAATTGTCAGGGACAGTTCTGCCGCCGTCAAATCTAAATTAGCGACGACCTCGTCCAACACCCCGGCCAGCACTTTCTTACTCCAACTTTTCGGTGTCTTGCGGTATTTATCATACCCCTGCGTCACGACATACGTTAATAGTTTATCCAACTGGTCTTCTGTCACGCCTGTCGCTTGATCCTGTGCCCATGCAGGACTGGTGAGGTACGCAGTTAACCAGTCTTGCGTGTAACGCTGAATGTCGTTCGCCGTGCGCTCCTGCCATTGTGCTAGCCAAGGTTGATCCGGAATTGGATCCTGGACTGATAGGGCATCCACATCAATCGGACTCCCATCCATCCCCGTCACCACTTCGAACTCTTTTAGAAATTGACGAATCGGTTTTACCTGCAGCTGGCTTTCCTTAGCCTTCGCCCAAAACAATAAGAACGGTTTTAACACGCTGTAGTTTAGCTTCAAAATTGTCAGGGCCAGCGGATCACTATCTTGTTGGGCCTGCTGATTCAAAACAGTTAATCCTTCCGCTACCATTTGGTTATCCCATTGGCAAGCATCAACGTGATTGACCTCCTGGAGCATACTTGTAAAGGTAAACACAACTTGCTTCACAATTTGCTCCGGATATATCTCTAAGACCTTATATGCCGTGGCGGCCCGAAAAGTCGACCATACCGTTTCAATATCACTACTTGTCATACGATTCCCTCCCGAATGGTAAAACATCGTTACCGTTAAAAGTCATTACGCCAATCTTACCGTAACTACCGATAGAATGCACCTGCTAGGACCAATCTAAGAAAAAAGGACAGCCGCATCGACTGCCCTTACGAGGTTATTTGATTAGTGTTTCGCAAACTGCCGCGCCAATTTTTTGGTGGCGTAGTATTGATAGTAAACTTCTTTCTTATTCGCAGAAACCTGCTGAACGACGGTGACTTTGTGTCCTTTGATTTTCGTCGTGGTCTTCCGATAGTACCCGGCCAGCGGCAAGGTAACGTTACGATTCCAAGGTGCCACCTTTACTAAGCCGTGATGCTTTGTCGCGTAAGCCCATTCCAAATGGCCCTTCTTCGTGCCGGTGAATGGTAATTTATGGGCATGCAACGGGAATCCGACAAAATTTTTGGTCACGTTAGCTTGGAAATAGAAGTGCTTGGCCGTGAAGCGAACACCATTGTAGTAGTGATAGCCATCGATTTTCCCGGCATCCGCGTACCAGGTGCCGCGTAACTGTTTGGGAAAGGTCTTCAGAGTGATCTTCGCTTTGGCCTGGCCAGTGGTTGCTGGCGTCAGCGCTACCCCGGCAACGCCTAGCGTTAGGGTCAGGAGTGTCGCGGTCACGAGAGTCGTCAGTTTCATGGGAATTCCTCCAATATATTAATGATTATTTTTTGGTGACCTTGGTAAAGATATCTGTGCGGGCCGGATTAAACGCCGTTAGCACGAGCTGAGTCTTCCCCTTAAGCCGCCGTTGCTTGAGCCGAATACTTTGGTTGGGGAAGGCCATGTCGTTTAACCGATAATGGGCCTGCCAATGGCCACGCGTCCCCGTCAGAGTGAAGGTTCGCTGATTGATTGGCTTGGTTTGCCGCAGCTGGTACCGGAATTTATTCTTTGCGTGTAGCGCTTGGGTCTTCGTCCGTCCGATCCGTTCCCGCCAGGTCGTGGCTGTAAAAATTTCTACGCCATAGCTTTTACTGTCGCGATAGTGGGTCACCCAGGTGCCGCGCAGGGCCTTGGGCACGACGGCCAGCTTGGATGCTGCATTGGCCGGTGTTGATTGCCCCATACTGAGTCCGGCCACCATTAGGCCCGCCACGAGCAGGCCGCGTTGCCAGTTTTTTGTCATTTTCTTGTCCTCCCCATTTTCTGAAATAAATGTGCCCCTTAACTAGCTCCGGTTAGTCGTGAGGCCACGCTTAATTTTAGAATACGCTTTCAGATTTTGGCGGTCAACGCTTATCGTTCGGGAGTTTGTGGCGAATTGGCTGGTCGACATTTGCTGTCGGATGGGTAGTGTTTTATTGTGTTTTTAATTAGGAAAACATTAGTCCTACCCATCAAAAAACGCCATAAAAATAGCCGACATCCCTGTCGACCATTTCATATCATTCTTTTTATGATGGTGCCATCGTAATGGTCCAATCAAGCGTCGAAGAATAACTCCCCGTGTAGATAGCCTGACTAGCCATGTTCAATATTAATTTCTGCCCGTGATCTGAACTGAGCGAGCCCACTGTCATCCCAGGACCGGAATACTGAACGGTTTGTGCTTTGTCCGTTAACGGCATCGCCGAACTCCCATTGGAATAACTCAGGGTGGCGTCCAACGTGTGACTGCCATCACTGGTTCTAAATGGTGTTGCTTGACTCAGCGTGATCGTTGTCCCCGTCTTGGTCCGCCGATCGTCGGAAATGGCCAACAGGTCGCCTCCACCTTCAACTTGACCTTCAATGTCCTGATTGACGTTAGCGTAGGAGAGTGATCCGAAGGTAACATTCCCAGCCTTCGCCGTCAGCGTATTCGCTGAGAAGTTCATGCTTAAATCTTGACTTTGGTAAATATCCAGCATCGAACTCTTCGCATCATATCCTATCATCTGAACGTTAGTCGTAAAGTCTGTATTAGTGACCTCCGTCGATTGAAAATCAATTTGATACGTATGTGTCTGTTTTCCACTAAAGTCTATTCGCTCCGGATTTGTCACATCCCCAGGAATCAAATAATAATCATATCCTCCAGAATCATTCACTTCAGGTGTCGCAATGTTGGTAACAGACCTACCATCTAGAATGATACTTGTATTTTCAACGCCGTATGGTACCTTAAATTTCAGTTTACCACTCTTCAGCGTGGAATCTGGGTTAGAATCCGTAATGGTCCCCGAAACCTCAACTTTATCACCCGCCACAATGTTACTCAAGTAAGTGTCAGTGTTCCCAGTATTATCCGTCAAATCCGTAATTTTACTGGTAATGGACACCTTAGGAGACGTACTGAACATCACGTTAAGATTAGCCGTGTTCGTGGTAATCGTCTTTGAGTTCGAATCGGAAGCAATCGTCACGTCAGCGTAGTAGCTCGCACCATCGTCCGCTGAAGTCGTCGTTGGCGTCGTGTACGTCAGGCTGGTTCCGCTTGCGACTTTGGTTGCAGAACTACTACCAGGAGCCTTACGGTACCAAACAACAGACTTAGGTGCCGATGGGAATGTCCCTTGTACCTTGAAGGTCGCGGTCTTCCCCGCATCGACAGTTTGGTCATCCAACCCACCACCAATTTTAATATCAACTGAACCACTCTTAGTCGTGCCATCGTCGTTTTTAATGGTCCCGGTGATGGTCACTGTTCCAGACTTGCCGTCTTTATTGGCCGTCACGGTCCCATCATCCTTATCAACTGAAGCCAGGCTTGGGTTACTACTACTCCAAGTCACATTCCCAGTCGCATTGGCTGGCGTTGGTGTGGCGTGCACATTGGTTGTCGCCGCATTGGCTTGATTATTGTAGAGGTAATTGTCATCCGCCTTAACCGACAAACTTGTCGCATTGACGGGATCACCTAAAGCCGTAACCGAAGCGACTCGCGAGTAGTAATACATGCTCTGTAGCACCGGTGGAATGAAAAGGTAGTAACCAAACCGTTCCTGATAATACGTCGTTCCCGGTTTCGTCGGCGTAACTGTCAAGCTAGAACTCGTTGCCCCTTTGATTGATTGCCAACTCGCCCCTGAATCAGTTGACTGGTACCACTGGTAATGGTTATAAGCCAAGGGATTGAAGAAAGTATCCAGAAATGAATACCCAACCCCGGTCGTTAACGTCTTAGACGTCCCCGCCGCCGTATACTCATCTTGTGGCTGCAGCCGAAAGCCTGTACCCGTGTACCAAAACAAAAAACTACTAATATCTGGTGTTGGTGTGCCGTAGCCGGTGACCGCGGCTTCCGCGACCGGTGCACGTTTCGCGCTATTGAAAAATCCGCCAGCAACGAACAATGCTGCTAACATCAGCAACACACGCCCTAATTTTTTCTTTGTCATAGCATCGTCTCCCTTTACACACGCGAAGAGTGCCCTGGCAGCTTTTCCTAAATTAGCCGCCTTGACGTTTCCGTGTACCCACTATCTCAATTGACTCCATCAATTTAATTCTCAACCTAAAATTACTATGATAAAAAGTTCAACCAAATAGTGGTTAAAACCGTCACACTTTTCGGTCATTAATGCCTAGTCCATTACCCAATAAGTCCTGACGATCATTCGTTTGCCAACCTAGTTTTTAGCAAACATCTGATGTCTATGTGAGATTTCGTCAATCAGCCATTTCTGGTGTTACAAATTAACGACTCTGTCTGGTTTTATTATACTTTTTATTTTTAACAAATACCATTTTAATCGTAAAATATTTTAACAATTTAAGCACAAGATAGCCGTTATTAGTTGACAAAAATCGGCTAGCCCTACGCGTAGTAAGACTAGCCGCATTTTTAATCGCCACAGATAACGATGTTTCACGTGAAACTTTTACACACTAGGAACTGTCGCAAACGTCCAATTCAGCGTTGAAGTATAGTGACCAGCTTGGTAGGCGGCATATAGCAGCTTCAGATTCAGGTGCTCACCCTTAGCCCCAATCGACTGAACCGCAATCCCGGCCCCAGCGTTGATAACGGTTTGAGCAACGTTCGACAGCGGATAGGACAGCGAGCCACTGTCGTAGAACAGGTCTGCCGCCAAGGGTCGGTCGCCACTGTAAAAGGGGGTGCTCTGTTGGAGTTGAACGGCCACCTGGTCGCGCCGGCGTCGATTGTCCCTGACGTCGAGCAGGTTCCCACCGTCCATGACTTGACCCGCCACCGTTTTACCTAGACTGGTTGTATCCAGCGTTCCAAAGGTGATGGGATGGGCCGTTGCGTCGATAACGCCGTCCGTAAAGTTCAGTCTGAGGCTGGGCCCACTGTAAGTCCCCAGCGGTTGATTGTTCTTGTCAATTCCCCGCAACCGCACGCCGGTGGTGTAGAGCTGGTTAGTCGTGATGGGTGAGGTGAAATCAATTTCATAGTCATTCCTGCCAAAAAGGGCCTGACTGAAATCAATGCCATCCAGTGAAAATATCGTCTCTGATCCAACCGTCTGCTTAGCAACTGCCTGTAGCTCATCATTGAGTTTAAACGCTACCTGATTACTCAGACTACTAGGCAGTTCAAACGTTAATTCCCCGCTGGCCATCGTCGAATAAACCCAATTGGCATCTATGATGGTCCCTGTAATTTTGCATTCATCACCCTGCACGATATTCGTTAAATTATGGGCAGTGTCATCGTTTCGAATCGGATTAACGGACCCAGACAATTGTTGTGCAGTGGTGTTCGCTTCCGCCGCGGCCGTTAAATTTTTCATATCACTGGTGATGGTGACTCGAGGCACCGTGCTTGGATTAACTGTTAGTTCAGCTCGACGCGTCGTAATCGTCTGGGTCTGCGGTCTTTCCTGTTCATCTAACATGGTAACCGTGACCTCAGCGTAATACAGGGCGCCCTTGTCGGTTAACGTAGTCACGGGAGTCTGGTAATCCAGGCTCTGCGTGTTAGCCACAATTTTATCATCCTTAGTTTTAGCGTCAACTCGGTGCCAGGCAACGTTGTCCGGCTTCTGATCGATATTCCCTAGTACGTGGAAATCGGCGGACTGCCCCTCCGTAACCGTTTGATCTGCCAATCCACCACCAACGGTCAGCGTGACCGAATCGCTCACGTCGGCAAGACCATCATTTTGGACGGTCCCCGTGATGGTCACCTGACCATCCTTGCCTGATTTATTTGCCGTGACCTTCCCCGTTTTAGCATCCACCGTCGCGATAGTCGGATCACTACTGGTCCAGGTGATATTCCCCGTTGCGTTCGCTGGCGTCGGCTGACCGTGAACGAACGTCGAGGCCGCCACATCCTGATTGTTGTATAGATAGTTATTATCAATTGAAACTTTGACCGCACTGGCATCGATTGGCGCCGGTAGGGTTGTTACTGCGGCTACTTTAGAGAAATAAGTGTTCGTCACTGGCCAAATAGGCAAGACAGTGTAGTACTGAAACGAGGCTTGGTAATAGACGGTGCCTTCCTTGGACGGGGTCACAATCAAATCCGGCGTTGTCCCATACTTATCAGAGGCTTTATTGCCATCTTGCGCTTTGGTCCAATTTTTCCCGCCATCAACTGACTGATACCACTGAAAATGGTCTTTGGCTGTCAGATTAAATATTGCCCACATCGAGTGCGCCGTATCAGTCGTCAACAGCTTAGCATTATTGACATAGGTGAAGCGGTCCTCCGGCTGTAAACTGAATCCCGTATTCAAATAGAACCCAAATAAGCCAAACGGCGCAGCACTAGGCGTCCCCTTCCCCGGCACGGTCGTCGTCGCCGCTTCCGCTTGCACACGCGAACGTGGACGACGTAAAACTCCGATTGCCAATACCACCAATAACGCCGCCACCAGTAGCTCCTGCCATTGTTTCCTTGTCATCCATCGTCGCCCTTTCTCCCCGAACTAATTTCAATAAATCACTTGTTTTGCTGGATTATAAGTAAATATCATTGACCACTTTGTTTCAATTCAATGGTTAGTCGCCCATTATGTTTTTCGCAATAGTTACCAGTAGTCAACTTGTCTAGCCCCATTATAGTTACCGTAATCATTAAATGCCACCACTAGGTATAAAATATTTTTATTATCTACAATTAATCGTTTTACTGCACAGAAAAAACGCGTACTCAAATACGGTACGCGTTTCATTAGTCATATTTATCTTTAACTGTTCGGGGTCAATTTATTAGTAACCACTAAACCCCTGGAGTACACTCAAGGTATCAACTAAGCCAAAAGACTTAGGTGACGATGCGTTTTACGGGTTAAACCCGTGTCAGCCGCAGGGCTGGTGAAAATGGGCTAAGCCGTGGGAGTTGCCTTAGCGGGTTCCCCGCTTAGGCAACTGCTATCTTTGAGACTCGCTTCTCAGAGGCTCAAAGTAAGTCTGGAGACCGCTCTTCGGCTCCAGACGTGCGCCCACAGCGTCACGGCCCAGTTTTCACCAGCCCGAAGGCGAGGCAACAACCAGTTTACCCCGCGTCAAACGTATCGCCGGGGAGCTTGAGCAGGCGTGGCTTGCTGAAGTAGTACCCCTGCTTCAACCGAATGCCCAACCGCTTACTCAGCACACTGTCCTCGTGATCCTCAATACCTTCCAGCACCAAGCGCAACCCATACTCTGCCGTTATGGCGCGCCAGAAATGGACCTGCTGCTGAATCTTGGGGTCGCTGAAACCTTGGTTGAAGTTTTGTAACGCAAATTTAACTTCGGACGCCAGCGGCAATAAATCTTGGATGTCTGTGAAATAATTATCACCCGTGCCGACGTCATCTAGCGACAGTTCCATCCCCTGATCAATGAATTTTTTCAGCTGGGGAATCAGGTCTTGGACCGCATACTTTTGTGGTCCATCATCTTCGGTGAGTTCAACGACCAAGCGCGTCGGATAGATCTGTTCCTGGCTTTTCGTGATGGCGGACGCAATTGACGTCGTCATTAATTGCTCACGGTTAACGTTTACTGAACAATAACGCACTTTAGGCGACAGAACCTTCGTGGTTGCCACGAGTAAGTCTGCCACAATTTGTGGGTCGATAGCGGAAAAGGATTCCGGTAAACGCCAACCGTCAGGGGTCAATTGCTTCATCAAGAGTTCATAGCCAAAAACTGTTTTCGTTTCCGTATTAATCTGTGGTTGCACAAAATACCGATAGATTGGTTCCAAAAAATACTACCCCCTCATAAACAATTTGCATTGCTTTACCTTACTGAACAGTATACTATAATGAAGTCAATTAGTAATAGAAAGAAATGATTAATCTTATGAAAGTCGTCGTCATCGGCTGTACCCACGCAGGTATTGCTGCGGTCAAACAAATTTTAACTTATTATCCCGATGCTGAAATCACCGTTTATGAACGGCAAAACACAATCTCATACCTGTCCTGTGCCACGTATTTACATATTGAAGGCACCGTGGAAGCCCTTGCCGACGCCCGTTACGCCGAGCCCGCAGACTTCGTTAAGCAAGGCGTGAACATGGCCACCAATCACGACGTCATTCGCATCAACGCGAAGACCCACTGTTTGTTGGTCCAGGATTTAATTACCAAAAAAATCGAACGCGACACCTACGATAAACTCATCATGGCCACCGGCTCCGTCACGGCCATTCCCGCCATTTCCGGCGTGGAGAATCCTAAGGTCCTGCTGTGTAAAACCTACGACGAGGCCCACGACCTGTGCACCTACGCCGCTGGTCAGCAGAGTGTCGCCATCGTTGGCGGGGGCTACGTCGGCGTTGAACTGGCTGAAGGCTATGCGACCGCCGGCTATCAAGTTCTGCTGATTCAGAAGCCGGCCCACTTGCTCAACACTTACGTTGAACCAGCCATCGCGGACAAAATTACTGAGCTTCTAACGGCCAAGGGCGTCCGCGTTTTAACGAACACGGTTGTGACCTCCTTTCAAGACGCTGAAAACGACCAGCTATTGATTGAAACCAACCACGCCAATTATCACGTTGACATGGCCGCCATTAGCGCTGGCATGATTCCCCAAACGGATCTCCTAGCCGGCCAGGTTAAAATGGCCAAGAACGGCGCGATTTTGGTTGACGACTACCTACAGACCTCCGATCCCGATATTTTTGCGGCCGGCGATGCGGTGCTCAGTCGCGATAATCCGTCGACCGGTGTCACCTACGCCCCACTGGTCTCCAGCGCCGTGCGGCAAGGCACTGTCGCCGGCATCAACGTGGGTGACCGGCGTTTACGGACGCTCGGCACCCAGGTCACCACGGGCATGCAAATTTTCGATGACACTATGGCTTGCACTGGGCTGACCCTGGCACAGGCGCAGGCGGCGGAACTGAACGTCGGACACGTCGAGTATACCGGCACGTACCGACCAGGCTTCATGCCGGACTCCCACCCCATCACGGTGGAACTGCTGTACGACCGCAATAACCGTCAGATTCTTGGCGCCCAATTGCTCTGCAAGCACGACGTTTCCCAGGCAGCCAATACGGTGTCCGCGCTGATTCAAAATGGCGGGACCATTGACCAACTGGCCCTGCTGGACATGCTGTTCTCGCCTAATTTCAACGAACCGTTTAACTACCTGAACTTGGCGGGCCAAATGGCCGTGGAACAGGAGAATGGCTACTGGCGAAGCTAAACACAATTATACTGAGTTAGACTAAAAAGTCCGTCACTACTAGTACAGTCTAGTAGTGGCGGGCCTTTTTAACAGCTCAAGTAACCTAATTGTATTGTGCGGCCGAATTAAGTTTACGCCGATTGCAAAGATAAAGAATGGCCGTTAGCGGAACAATCACTAACATCACCGGGTAAAAGAAGTTGAGCGGAAAAATGGTTGGAAGGATTCCCCCAATGATGGGGCCAAGGAACATCCCAATGTCGCTGCCCAAATAGTAGGTCGCGTTCGCCAGCCCCTGTTCTTCTATGGGTGCTAACAGAAGCGATGTTGATTGGGAAACCGACACCATCACCCCAAACCCGACTGCCATTAAGCCGGCCGCAAAAATCATCTCAAAGTTATTTTGCATGATGGTGAGTAGGATGATATACCCGATTGTGGCAATGATACAGACGGAGAACCAAATGCCAAATGAAATCGTATCGAAATAATTTTTCAGTAGGATTCGAATCACAATCAACGCCAGCGAGTAGCATAAGAAAAATAGGCTCACCGTAACGTTACAGTCAAGAGAAAAGTTTCTAAAATGACGATGAACGGCCGGCTGCGTTGGGTTCTACTTGGTTATTATCACTGGTGATGCGTAAAAAAACTAGGGATAACGTTGTCCTTGCTGAACGACGTTATTCCTAGTTTTTGAGTCGACCATTACTTGTTAAAGTGAGCTGCTAATTTCTTTGTGGTGTAGTACGTGCTGTCAACGTGTCCGCGGTAGACTTCTTGAAGCACCTTAATCTTCCGGTTCTTATAAGTTTTGGTTCTAACCCGGTAGCTACCTTCTAGTGGCAGCGTCACGCTCTTATTCCACAACCCAATATGAATCGTGCCGTGTTGCTTTTTGGCGTAGATCCATAATGGCTTATATTTATTCTTATTATTAGGAAATGGTAGCTTGTGCGCATGCAGTGTAAACCGAGAAAAACTGGCAATATGATAGAATCGCATATCAACCGTTTGGGCTTTGATCTTCATAGCATTGCCGAACTTCCCCCCTGACGTATACCAGTTATGCCGAAATGCCTTGGGAAAGGTCTTCAGCGTCGACTTAGCCGCTGCCTGCGTGGTATTGCCGGGTAACGTAATGGCTCCGGCGAGACCCAAACCAGTGGTGATCGTGATGAGGGCTAGTGCTTGCGTTAATTTCATAAACGACCTCTCCTTAATAATACTTATGTGCCCGACCGTAGTAATGATTGATGCGATCATTGCTGTCCTTCATAATATCCGTTTGGTAATCCATCACCGCTAATTGAATTTCATTCCACTTTTCCATACGTTCCGTTTGATAGTCCACAGAACTCTTGACACCTTCAATGGCTTCAGTTGTCGCCGCCACTGCCTGTGTAATTTCCGTGCTAGCCTGTTTAATTGCGCGCATGATGTCACCTTTGGCCGAGCGAATCTCATCAACCAACGTGTTCTTCAGCCGGTCGATTCGTTCATCCTCATCGACCAAGACCGTTGCTTCCTTCCAGCTTGAAGCCCGCCCGTTCATGAGTAACTTGTAAATTCGAAAAGCGTGCCGAACATCCTGTAAATCATCCATCGGAAAGTAGGTGGCGTGAGTTTTCAAGGTTGCGGCATAGCCCGCCAAATAGTTTTTGGTCTGATCTGATTCACTACTCATTTGCTCAAAATAAAGTCCCCGATTGGCGTCTAAACTTTCGCCATACTTGAATCGTATGCGTAGTGATACGTCATCACAGTTATTCTCCTGACAGTACCGTTCATCTGCCCGCCGAATCCGTTTGCCTAAGGCTAGGATACGATAATTACGGTACATGGCCCAGGGTTGAGAAAAAGGCAGATGAAACTTGGCGGCTATGTATAACAGTGGGAAGCCCACCATGCCAATAATCATTAGTAGTAGCAGTGGTAGTCCGGTAACTATCCAATTCATCAAGAAATTGTTATGGAAGGTCAAAATATAGCACGCCGCAAAGCTCACAACCGTCCCAATCTTAGCCACCTTGGTGCTCCGATTGTTAATTGGCTTCGTTGTGGGTAAGCTCTTCACATGGTGAGTTCGACAATAAGCAATCTCACCTGGATGTTGATTTAAATAGGCGTATTGTTTAAATTTGTCATCTAAATCGCTCACGTGATTATTAAAGGCGTTCAAGAAGTTGTCCGTCTTTCGTTGATAGGCCGTATTTAAATTGTCCATCGCCACTTTTGTTGCGACAACCGTCTGTAAATGCTCAATCAATTCCGGCAGTGCCATTGCCTGCAGAGTTTGCAGCTTGTCGACGGTCCAATCGTGCTGGGCCATCCGCCACTCCCGTGATTTTTTAAGTTTCTCTGCCTCCTGGTAAACCTGTTGAACGTCCGCGTTAGTCCGGACCTGTGGTTTTTCTTCGCTCATATTGCTGATTCCCTTCAATCATCTTAGTTTTAACAACTCTCACTTTGTGCCAACTGATTATGCACCTATCGTACAATAATGGCATGACACATCATGTCGTTTGCTACTAGCAAGGGGATATTTTTTTATTTATGAAGTGAAAAACGACCGATACTGCCTAAAAAACTAGGAATAACGCCGCCCTTGATGAACGACGTTATCCCTAGTTTTTGGGTCGACCATTACTTGTTAAAGTGGTCTGCTAATTTCTTTGTGGTGTAGTACGTACTGTCAACGTGTCCGCCAGAAACTTCTTGAAGCATCTTAATTTTCCGGTTCTTGTAAGTCTTGGTTCTAACCCGGTAGCTGCCTTCTAGTGGCAGCGTTACGCTCTTATTCCACAACCCAATGTGAATCGTACCGTGTTGCTTTTTGGCGTATATCCATAAGCCCTTGTATTTATTCTTGTTGTTGGGAAATGGCAGCTTGTGCGCATGCAGGTTAAATTTAACAAAGTCCGTGCCCATATTGTAGCGCATATAATCTGTCTTAGCCGTAATCTTCATGGCAGTACTACGCTTTCTCGATGACGTATACCAATTATGCCGAAACGCCTTGGGAAAAGTCTTCAGAGTCGACTTGGCCGCTGCCTGCGTGGTATTGCCGGGCAACGTCATGGTCCCGGCGAGTCCCAATCCAGTGGTGACGGTGATGAGGGCTAGTGCTTGGGTTAATTTCATACTTCTCTCCTCCAGTTTATGTAATGGTTACACGATTAGCGTACACCTCCGGCATGACACATGATGTCGTTTGAAAAAATTCCCTGCATTTCATTTGAAAAACGTCAGCTCCGGCACATGACCGAAGCTGACGTCATCTCTATTTTTTAAATAGGTCTGGATCGATTCGCCGGTCCTTAAAGTAAAACTCGCGGTCATGCGCATTGACTGGCCGGAGCACGTGACACGGATTGCCCACTGCCACCACGTTGTCCGGCAGGTCCTTGGTGACGATGCTCCCTGCGCCCACGACCACGTTATCACCAATCGTGATGCCCGGGAGCACGATGACGCCGGCACCCAGCCAACAGTTTCGGCCAATGTGAATTGGCATGTTGTACTGATAATTCCGGGAACGCAGCTCAGCGTTGATGGGATGGCCAGCCGTGGCCAGCGTCACGTTGGGCCCAATCATGGTGTGGTCGCCGACGTAGATGTGGGTGTCATCGACCATGGTCAGGTTAAAATTGGCGTAGACGTTGGCGCCAAAATGAACGTGATGCCCACCAAAGTTAGCGTGAAATGGCGGTTCCACGTAGCAGTTCTCACCCAGGTCGGCAAACAGCTCACGAAGAATCTGTTGCTGCTTCGCTGGCTCGCTCGGCCGGGTATGGTTGTAGTCGTAGAGCCGGTCGAGGTAGTGCTTCTGTTCCACTTCAATGGCGGGGTCGTCCGGTAGGTACAGGTCACCGGTATGCATCTTGTCACGGTTAGTCATTAGGGTCATCCTTTCAGCTTTTGATACCGCTATCATACCATACTCCCGACCCCGGCAAAAACGCCCGGCCACAGACGAAATCCGTGTGGCCGGGCACTCATTAATTCTAGTGTTTCACGTGGAACATTAGCTATCTTGACGGGTCGCTGCCAAATCAATTTCGCGGATGTTAACCGCTTGTGGCATATCGTAGATGAACTTCACGGTCTGCGCCACGTATTTGGCATCCAACGTCAAGCCACCCATGGTCTGCTTCCAGGCCTCGTAATCCTTTAATGCCGCGGCATCGGTCACGTGGGTCAATAGTTCCGTCTCTCCCGCCCCTGGGGCTACCAATGAGATCCGGACATTATCACCGGCGACCTCCTGGCGAATCGTTTCGGACAAGCCGTGGACACCGAACTTGCTGGCAACGTAGGCCGCATGATTGGCAAACGCCTTGAAACCAGCAATCGAAGACATGTTGATGATGGTCCCGTGCTGGCGGTCAATCATGCCGGGCAAGACAATTTGGGTGCCGTTGAGCACGCCCATCACGTTGGTGTCGAGCATCGTTTGCCATTCCTTGGGATCTTGACGCGTAACGTTTCCCAGCAACATTACACCAGCATTGTTGATCAGCAGGTCGGTCGGTCCGTACTGGGCTTCGGCAGTGTGAATGGCTTCGGCCAAAGCGGCCTGGTCCGTCACGTCAACAGCAGCGGTCAGAACATTGGTGAAGTCGAGTGGTAGCGCCTGAATCTTGGCTAAACGCCGGCCCAACAGTAATAACGGGTAACCCGCTGCGTTGAATAATTTGGCATCCTCGGCCCCAAAGCCAGAACTGGCCCCGGTGATAACAACTAATGGTTTCTGTTCAGTCATGAAATGTTCCTCCTAAATATTCGCTTGTTTAATCAATGGCACAAGTATAGAATCTAGAGTTAACTCTAGGTCAAGCCTAAATTTTAAAAAGAAGGTTTTTTCATGACATACTCGATTGGGCAAGTCGCAGATAAGCTCGACATTAGCCCCTACACCCTGCGCTACTACGATAAGGAGGGTCTCCTGCCCTTCGTCGACCGCAACGCTGCTGGCCGGCGCCGGTTTAAAGATAACGATTTTAATTTTCTGGAGGTCATCGTCTGCCTCAAGGAAGCCGGCGTCCCTGTTAAGCAGATCGGCCATTTCATCGATCTGTGTATGACCGGCGACAGCACGTTACACGACCGCTACGATTTTCTAGCGGAGCACGAGGCTCAGTTGGAAGCCAAGATGGCGCGACTTCAACACACCCTCGACTTTTTGCGCTGGAAAAAGTGGTACTACAAGACGGCACTTCAAGCCGGTACCGAGAGCATTCACTACCTCCCCGGCACCAACCACGTCGACCCGGCCGTCCACGCTGAGTTCAACCGACTGGTGGCGAATGGTGCACAGCCGAAAGACTTGGGGGCACTGTAAAAATCACCTACACCGACTGAGCTCCACACACAAAATGTGAATCCGTTGAACACTCACCAGCAGAGGGCTATACTGAAAAGGCATTAACAGATTACGCGGGGAAATTAACACATCTTAGCAACAATTGGCATTAGACACATATATCCAGGGAAATAGAGGGGACTAACTAAATGCATAAAAATTGGGTTAAATTAACAGTCGCGGTCGCTTTACTGGCTGGCGGATCACTGGCTTTAACGACCACCGCTGACGCGAAAACTACTTATCAAATGACGGACACGCAAACCGTCACACCAAAGCCATATCACATTGCCAACCCACAAAAGGCTTTATATTCTTGGGACAAGACCCATACTAAACGGATGGCTAATCTGGCCACTTTGGAATATTCAAGCTGGTATGTCCTTGAAAAAGACACGATGGTGCACAGTGGCAAATCGACAACTTATTTTAAGGTTGCCGATAACTACGGTACCCAATACGGTTACGTTTACGCAAAGGGACTGACGAAGGGCTTTGATCCCAAAGACGATGAGCCTCTTCCCTACAAGCCTACGACACGGGTATCAGGAACTGCAAAAATCCAGCGCGTAAGTGAAGCAGCTTTTGCCAAAGCGACGCCTAGCTTGACCAAGAACACGTACTACCGCACCACGAAGCGGGTCAAACTCAGCACTGACTTTACAACCTACTTAGATATGGGCACTATCAAGAAAACGGTGACCCTTCCCAAGGGCACCATCGTTGAGGCGCAACATTTTAGTAACCAGTTCGAAATTGCCACCAGATATTTGAACAAAAACATTTTAATCCCCGGTTACCAACAGACTCTATGGACATCCGCTGACGGCACCTTGGCATCAAGTGCCATCCAAACGAGTGCTTTCACTAAGGTTAAACGTCCAACCTACTTGCCAAAGAACGGTAGCCATGGTGACTTTTACTTAGGTGGTGTCACGGCACTGAAGAACAAGAATAAAGCTTTATCCAAACAATCCGTCCAAATCACTTCGAACGGTTACGTTGAAGTTCGTAAAAACAATCCAGCTGGCAAGTCCACTGAGTATCGGGCAAAACCAACCGCTTCCGTAAAAATTCAGCGAACGACAGTTAAGGGACATACGCGTTACCTCTACTTGGCTAAGTCACTAAAAGGCTTTAAAACGACTAAGGTCACCTACCAAGGCAAAAAGCAGTACCGGCTGTCTCTCACTAATCAGCTCAAGACGTACGCTGAACCCAACTACAGCGAGGAATGGGATTTAGCACCTTCGTACTATGGCCTCATGTCACTAGGTGGTAAGACCTTCTATACCCCTTACGGCCCAACGCCTGAAGATCACTAATTGTCACTACTAAAAATAAGGAAGTCCAATAGTCATAATGTGTTATGACTCTTGGACTTCCTTATTTTAGTAGTTCTTGGCTCAAAACAAACTGCTCGCCGTACTGACCGTATCGCCGTCGACCTGTGTCTTCATAACCGGCTTTCTCGTAGAGCTTCTGGGCCGGTAAATTCCCATGATCCACTGACAAGGTTAAGCTGGTTGCACTCGGAAAATGGTCCTGTACAAACTGCGGTAACGCCTGTAGCATCCGACGAGCAAAACCCTGTCCCCGGTGATTCTCTGCAATTGAAAGCGAGCGAATTAAAATCGCGGTTGCCGGATCAGCCCCGACCTCTTGGACATCCTCATTTCTAATCAGAACGAAAAAACCAACCATTTCGTCATCGGCTAAAACCATCAGTGGAAACCGATCCGGATTATCCAATGCAATCGCCAAAGCTTGTTGTGGCGTGGCCGTGAAGGTGGCATCCGCTAGCTGGTAGTTGGCGATTCGGTCGCGGTCTTCTTGATTATTTTGATAAATTTCTAATTTTAGCATGCCATTCCTCCACTCAAATGTTCCACATGAAACATTCACTCTGTTTTAGTTATCTTGATTCTAGTGAAATTAGCACCTAAAAACAAGTAAGCTATTCTTCTAAAGTACATCAAAGGCCCAATCCATCTGCGTGGATTGGGCCTTTACTTAATCAAAAATGCTATTGCTTATAGAGATAAGTCGTGTGGTTATCAACTCGCGGATACATCTCTAACGCCTTTTTCCCATTATGACGAACTGGCTTCAAGTAGAGGATAGAGGCATATGCAAGCTTACTCTTCGTCTTGACCGCCGTTGGATAAATCTCGTATCGCTTGGTCTTGTAACGGTAGTCAATGTCACGAATTTCTTTCTTTAAAAAGTGAATGGTCTTGGACTTCCGCTTCCCTTGAAAATCCACTTTCTGTGAATACGTATGCTTTTTGAACGAGTAGCTCCAGCGCACCTTTTTATTACTCTCGCCATTGTACTCGGTATATCCCTTAGTCCGCCACGTCCCCCGCAATGGCTTAGGAATGGACTTGTACGTCTTGTAGTTCTTGGCATTATTAGTAGCGGCGCTGGCTGGTTGAGAGACTGAAGTAACTGCTCCAACTAGTCCTAGGCTTAAGACTACTGCCAGTACTAAATGCTTGATTTTCATGATTTCCCCTCCAATGGGTTACTTAATAGATAGAATCTACTTCCGGTAGAAATAAGTCATCTTGGTACCACCAATTGGGTAAAGGGCCAGAGCTCGTTTCCCATTACGACGGACTGGCTTTAGTGTTAAGTATGATGCGTAGGCCTTCTTGGCATCGGACATCTTCCCGCCCGGAAAAACGTCGTAAACTTTTCTTTGCTTCTCATACCACATACCACCGATTTGACTCTTTGGGAAGTGGATGGTCTTAGACTTCACACTACCACCTTTAAACTTCATGATTAGGGTATATGAGTTCTTATTAAATTGATATGTAGCATTAGACTTGATTCCCTTACGATATTTAGTGTATCCCTTGGTTTGCCAAGTACCACGCAAAGCTTTCGGCATGGTTTTATATTTACGAAAATTTTTATTACTAGTGGTCACGGCACTCGCTGGCTGTGCGGCTGATGTAGTCGTAGCCATCCCTGCAACACCAAAACACACTGCGACGGCAGCTACAAGATGTTTAATTTTCATTGTATATCCCTCCATTTAAAAATGATTGTTCTCACCAACTCACACCATAATTATAGCACAACGTTAACTGTCAAAATGTAAAAATATTTTTGTGCTCATATTCTACAAATAGATAAATACTTAGCTTTCTTACTTTTGAATGACACATTAATTCAAATAATTGGACTTACAATTAATCGCCCCCACATCCGTGGGGAATACTAAGGTTAGATGGACTTACACCTTTAAAAAGAAGGATCACCCCCGCATTCGCGGGGAATACTGAAATGTCTGCAAAAATACCGGACGAAGCGTTGGGATCACCCCCGCATCCGCGGGGAATACTTTGGCTCTTTCATATTCGGATCTGCCGGGAAAGGATCACCCCCGCATCCGCGGGGAATACACTAAACAAACGCCGTCACACCGCACTTTGAAATCACCAAAACCGGGTTTTCAATTAACTTGTATCCTAGGCATACTGTAGCCATCCCCCAACCACAATCAGTTTCTTTGCCGCTATAGCGAAAACCTTAGCCACTTTAAACCAGCGTCAATTCCCAGTGTTTAACCTCAGATTTTTTCACCTCAGCGGCGTATACTTAGAGTGGTTAAGGTACCATTTTTAGGAGGAGTTACATATGAAACTTAAGAACATTCTAGTTACCATAGGTGCACTTGGACTCGGATTAGCCCTAACCGGTGGCGTCACAGCAGCGGCCAGTACCAGCTACGTCAACGCAAAATCCGGGAATTTTTTGATAGCTAAGAAAAAAATTGTTCTTGCTAAAACCAAGTACAAAAAGGCCTTCACTATTCCCAAGGGCACCATCGTTCAAATCAGCGGTGTCACCACGCTTAAAGGAAAACGCATCATGGATATTCAAATGGATTCGCTCAGCTATCATTTGCGCAAGAGTTACGTTGGAAAAAACGAGACCTCGACGCGAAATATCGTTATGAAAAAAACTGATTTTAAAAAAGTCTCAGTTCCCCAGTATCTCCGGTACTACAGTACACAAAAATCCTATCCAGAAAACATTGGATTAAATGCGACTCAGGATGGCAGCCTCTTTGCCGGACTGAAGTATCCAGACGCTAACAACGAAAGCACAGCTAAAGCAGCTCGAATTCACGTCAGCAGTGATGGTTATCTCGAGTACTACGCAAACACCGCTGTCTTTAGTGTAGGCGTCGACCCCAAACCCACGACTTCCGTCAAAGTTACCAAAGCCGCACTCCCTTCAGGCAGTGGAAAAACCTACCTCTACACCAAGCAAGCCGTTCCTAGCGCAATTGGTAAGCGCGTCAGCAAGTCTGGTAGTGCTCAGTATCTGACGGTAATTAAGCGTCAGTATACAACTTACACGACAACTTACGCCACTGAGCGTAATAAGGACGTAACCAGCAGCATCCGAGTCTCTTGCGGCTATCTGGTAAACGGCACGCATTATTACATGCCAACTGCTATTTTCTACCCTCAAGCCAACTAATATTGTTTGTAAAAGGCCAGTTCTCACGCAGAGAACTGGCCTTTTGATTCACCCCCACACCTGTGGGGAATACATTGGCAATAAGTTCATAATCCAGGGAGGATAAGGATCACCCCCGCATCCGCGGGGAATACCAGTACTGCTTACCGACCTGTAGCTCCTCCCCAGGATCACCCCCGCATCCGCGGGGAATACTGGCTTCAATCCACTGGGATTGTGGCCTTTTTGGGATCACCCCCGCATCCGCGGGGAATACAGTTCTGGGGCGTAGCGCTCGAAAAGGTCACGGGGATCACCCCCGCATCCGCGGGGAATACTACCTCGTTCCTGTCTGGGCTAGTATACCAATAGGATCACCCCCGCATCCGCGGGGAATACCGCCGTGTTCAAAGAACTGGACGCCGATGGGTAGGATCACCCCCGCATCCGCGGGGAATACACTAAACAAACGCCGTCACACCGCACTTTGAAAATCACCAAAACCCGGTTTTCATTTAACTTGTATCCTAAGCATACAGCAGCCCTCCCCCAACCACAATCAATTTCTTTGCCGCTATAGCGAAACATTTTTTCAGTTCGCAGTTCCCCCATTTTCGACAGTTTACCAGCAAATTTAACGGTATCCGTCCACATAACTGCTATACTAATAATTGTCTTTCATAAATCCCATAACGGCATAAGGAGTTCCAGTATGAATAAAATTTTACAAGAACAGTTCTTCGTCGATGACCTTTCCGACGACCAGAAGACTGTCATCACCAATATCAACGACTACATCAAGCAAGGCCTGAATGGCGACACGGCTTCCGTTGCCGTCATCGAAGGCGCGGCTGGGACCGGGAAGTCCGTCGTTTTGATGGAATTGGTCCGTCAGTACATGACCGACCGCCACTACCGGACGTCACTGGTAGTCAACCATCCCGAGCTGTACAAGGCCTACCGGGACCTGGCCGAATCCATCCCCAACATGAAGGCCAGTGAAATTCGCCGGCCAACCTCTTTGATCAACTACGCGCAAAAGAATCACAAAAAGTACGACATCATCTTCGTGGATGAAGCTCACCTGCTTTACTCCAAATCAGAACCCTACGCGCACTACCGCGGGCAAAATCAGTTAACCGACTTGATGGCTTTGGCCAAGGTTGTCGTGGTCGTTTACGATTTCGACCAAGTCTTCCAGTCCAAGATGTACTGGGACCGGCCACTACTCGACAAGACCATTGGCAATCATCCCCACAAGCAATTTAACATGAACTTCCAATACCGGATGGTCGCCAGCGACGAGCAGGTCGCCTGGATGGACGATTTGTCGGCTGAAAAGCCCCTGAAGCCTTTCCCCAACAACAGCGACTTCGAATTTAAAATGTTCGACACCGCGGGCGAGTTATTTGAAAATATCAAGAAGCGCAACAAGGAAGTCGGCATGAGCCGGGTCGTTGCCACCTCTGGTTTCCCTCGCATCGACGGGCGCCACAACGTGGAAATGGATTCGTTCAGCCTGCCTTGGGACGAATGGGACCCCCAACGGACCCACTGGGCCAAACGGGAAGGCTCCATCACCCAGGTCGGCACGATCTACACGCTGCAAGGCTTCGACCTGAACTACGTCGGCATGATCATCGGCCCCTCATTCGGTTACGACAAAGCGACCGACACCATGACCATTATCCCCGAAAAATATTCTCACAAGGAAATTTTCAAGAAGCGTAAGGATATGAAATTCTCACGCGAAGAGTACAAGGACTTCATTGCCAACGTCCTCAACGTGTTGATGAAACGCGGGAAGTACGGCCTGTATTTGACGGCCTACGATGACGACCTGCGCCAACGGTTGTTGGAATTGGGACAAGAAACCAAGTAATTCACAGTTACCCAAATAGACCCGCTGCGTTTTTTCTACGCAGTGGGTCTATTTGATTACGGATTTAATTTTAAAACCAAGCTCATTCATCCAAGACAACAATCACAATCTCCATCGCAATCTCAAAAAACACAATTGCCAGCAGGACCACCCCCGCCAGAATAACTAGCCACCACTGTCGGTGACGCACGCCATAGACGATAGCGAGGACTAGCAGAATCAGTACAAGTACCACGACGAATATCATGGGCGACTCCCCCTTTTATTCAATCTATTATTGATTCAAATTGTACACCTATTTACCAATTATCAATCGTTATTTTTTCCGATTTCGATTACCCCACCCTTGACTGTAACGCGACGGCATAGTTTAGACTGAGTCTATCTTGAACAAACAAAGGAGAACGCTCATGACAAACGAAACCGATACCTTAACCGCTGAAATTATTGCCTTGGAAAAGGGCGCCTTAGACAAATGGTTCAAGGGGGATACCTCTGGTTACCTCACGCTGTGGTCACCAACCAACTTTTCCTACTTTGACAGCTCTAAGCCGCACCGCGTCGACACCTACGCCGAAATCAAACAGTTTGTCCTGGCTCACGTTGAGGGCAAGCTCTTCGCTGATTCCTACGACTTCGAGGATCCCCGGGTGCAGATCAACGGCGATATGGCCGTTCTGACCTACCAGCTGTACGCCAAGACCTCGCTGAACGACATGCGCTACAACTGCATTGAAGTCTACGAACGCGAGGGTGCCGACTGGAAAGTCATCCACTCCACTTGGGCCTTCATCCGGCCAATGGACATGAACTTTGGTCAAACGAAAACCTTAGTCTAAGCCCTGACAAAAGGCGTTGCAGGATTTTCTGCAACGCCTTTTGTGTCTACCCATTCTGTTGATGCCAGGCTTTAATCTGCCCCAACCGGTCCTTGAACCGTTGCTCATGACCTTCACTCGTTGGCAAATAATATTCATGCCCTTCCAAGGAAGGCGGCATGGTCTTCATCGTCGTCAATTTATCCTTGGCGTAGTGCGCCAGCTCATAACCCTTGCCATACCCTAACTCTTTCATCAACTTAGTTGGGGCGTTGCGAATCTGAAGCGGCACGGGATCATTGGCCGTCTGTTTCACGTCCTTGGCCGCCGCGAGCCGCGCTTTATAAATGGCATTGGACTTCGGCGCCAGCGACAGGTAGGTCACCGCCTCCACCAGGTGAATGTCACACTCGGGCATCCCCAGGAACTGGCAGGCCTGAAACACATTGATGGCCACGTTGAGCGCATTGGTATCCGCCAGCCCAACGTCCTCGCTGGCAAAGCGCACCAGCCGCCGTGCAATGTACAGCGGGTCCTCGCCGCCCTCCAGCATCCGCGACAGCCAGTAAATGGCCGCGTCGGTATCACTGTTACGCATCGACTTGTGCAGCGCGGAAATGATGTTGTAGTGCTCTTCCCCATTTTTATCGTAGAGCACGAACTTTTTGGTGATCAATTGGCTCAAATCGGCCATGGTGACCGTCGTGGCCTGTTCACCCTTGTCACCGTTTAAAATGGCCATTTCTAGGACGTTCAGCGCCATCCGGGCATCCCCGTCCGCAAAATTCGCGATGGCCTGAATCTCGTCGTCGCCAATTTTAATCGTTTGCTTGCCAAACCCTTCAGGATTGTGGAGCGCATTTTCAATCAGCGTGACGATGTCGGCTTGCTTCAACGCCTTGAGCACGAACACCTTGCAGCGTGAGAGCAAGGCCGAGTTGATTTCAAACGACGGGTTCTCCGTGGTCGCGCCAATCAGGATGATGCTCCCGCGTTCAACGTACGGCAAAAAAGCATCCTGCTGGGCCTTGTTAAACCGGTGGATTTCGTCCACGAAGACCATGGTCTGCTGGCCAATCTCGCGGTCCAGTTCAGCCTGTTTCATAATCTTTTTAATCTTGCTGATACTACTGTCGACGGCACTGAAGCTCAGAAAACTGGACTTCGTTTTGCGGGCAATGATCTCCGCCAGGGTCGTCTTCCCCACACCCGGTGGCCCCCAGAAAATCATGGACGACACTTGGTCATTTTCAATAATTTCACGTAAAATCTTGCCTTGACCCAGCAAATGCTGTTGCCCCACGAACTGGTCCAAGTCCTTGGGCCGCACGCGACTCGCCAGCGGCGTATTCTCCGGCTGACCGGCAAAGAGTGATTCTTGTTTCATGGCACATCCACCCCACTTTCAAACCCAGTAACTGACTCACTATCTGCCATACTAAACTATGACGTTACGTGACAGTCAATGAATTAGAAGGATTTTTTAGCTAAAAAGTTGTGACGAAACATATTTCTGCAGATTCTTATTCCGCATCAAATTTTATCACCCAATTCAAAGCAGACTTCCCGGCAATCCGCATTTTAAACAAGCACTTAACTTTCGTATACTAAAGCCACTAAGGAGGGGAACCATTTTGAAAAATTTACATATTAAGGCACTGCTTGTCTTACTTGCCGCTACAGGTCTCCTGGGGGTCGCAACGACCTCGGCCAACGCAAAAACCGTTTGGACCTTTGGCACGAAACACAGTCTGCGAACGGCGCCAAAGGCTCTGCGCGGCACGTGGTACGGGTTTGAACTTTCTCAAGATAAGCACCCCAAGAAGCTGGTCGTTAACAAAAAATCCTTCACCGTGAAGACGACTAAGGGTATCCGTACCATCAAGTACGCCAAGTCAATGATGTGGTCACGTAAAGCGAAAAACCACCCTAACGTTGATTTACGCAAACCGTTCAAAGGCTGGTACTACTTCGCCATTAATCTAAAACCCAGCTCAGATCTCAAGTCTTCGCAATTCTATTGCGGCCAAGTTCTCCCAGTTACGTACAAACATCACCCAGCCCTGGCCTATGTCCCAGTTGTCAGTGAAAACTCGTCTAGGGTCATGCTTCTAACCAAGAAGAAATATAACCATCCTGTTTACAAGAGCACTAAGCATATGACCGTCATCAATTTCTATGGCGGTAAAGGGTAAATCTTTAATTTACAATAATCCCAATATACCTCAAAAGGCCCGGCACATGCCGGGCCTTTACTGTATCCATTTAACTATCACTCAAGCCATCGTCGCCGGTCTCACCGACTGTAGTTTTCCCTGCACCACCAGCCGCTTGGGTTCACCGCGTTTCGCCGAGGCACAGGTCACCAGCGTCACTAATTTCTGACCGGGGATATCGTTGATGACGCTCACCTGGTGGCGGTCGATCACCCGGACCCGGGTCACACGATAGTGGTAGACCTGACGCTTATCCGTGAGGTAGACGCCGTTGCCCTTGCGCACGCCCTCGAGGGGCGAGAACAGGAGGCGCCGCGGCGTCATGTAGTGCCCGGCCAAGGCGTAATTTCCCTGGCCCATGCGCTGGTCCGCCTTAAGCGTTCCCGCGCCCCGGACCAGAACCGAGTTGCTCACGCCGATGCCGATTGGCAGGTCCAGTCCCACCGCGGGAACGCGTACCTGACCCACCGCACCGTACGTGCTCCTGCCGGTCAGCTCACGCAAGCCGTAACCACCTACCGTGAGGGGATTCAGCTGTGACGTCTTCGCGTAGTTGAACGCGTCCGGTTGTTTCTTCGCTTCCTGGGTCGCGCGCTGGATGCTCGCGACCGTCATTTCTCGTTTCGCCGTGTCACCCAGCTGCTCCACCGAGAAGGTCTGCGTCAGGGCCAACAGGATCAACCCGGCCCCAATCACAAACATCGCCAGCAACCAGAGGGCGCCCTTTTTGGCATGTCGTTTTCGTGTGGCCATTTAGCTTCCCTCCCTTGCTTGGCGGTAGCGGCGGTAACCCAGCCACGTGCCCCCAATGACGAGCAATGCCGCCAGAATCAGCAGGACAATTTTGTACCAGTCCCACACCGTTTTCCCTTGTGGAATCGTCTGGGTCTCATTCGGAATCCGCTGGCCGGTGACCAGGAGCCGATGGGTGTTGATCATGTACGGCGTGCAGGTCATCAGTGTGACCTGATTCTGGTTCGCCGTCCGCAGAATCGGTTGGCGGGTGGCTGCCTTCACGGTCCGAATGGTCGCGACCTCATACGTCATCAGCCCGTAGGCATTTTTTAAATAAAACCGGTCACCGCGTTGGAGCCGGGGCAGATCAGTGAAGAGTTTCGCGCTGGTCAATCCCCGGTGCGCCGTGATTAGGCTGTGCTGATTGCGCTTGCCTTGCGGGATATCCGTGCCGTGAACCAGCCCCGCATATTTTTGCAAAATGGGGTCGCTCGTGCCGGAAAATACCGGGAGTTCCACGTCAATCTTGGGAATCGCCACCAGCGCTAGGGGCGTCGAGTCAATGAAACTGCCATTTTCTTCCTTGAACGGGTCATAGGCGGTCGTCTGATTGTCCGTTGCCTGCCGCTGTAAGGTCTGTTTGAGGACTTTGCGCTGTGTCTTACTCGCCGTCCGCAACTGGCGCTTATACGCCACCAGAACCCCCTGCTGACGCCAAACGGTCACCTGGTTGCGGACGGCCGGGTAGCCAATCAGGCCCAGGCCAACGCAGAATAGTAAAATCATGAGCCATTTACGCATGAGGGGGTTCCTCCCTTCTTTAATTGTCTAAGTGGTTAACCAATCTATGCTGAACGCTTTTGCCGGTAGTACAGGTAGCCGGCGCCACCCATCAGGAGGGCCCCGATGAGCAGGAAGAGCCAGATGCCCATGCCACCAGTCGTTGGCAGCGCGTAGCTTTCGTTTTTAATTTTTTGGAGCTCTGTATTCTCACCGATTTTAAACGGTGTGGCATCCTTTAACAAGGCGTAACCAGCAGGGGCTTGCGTTTCGACCAGGTTGTAGGTCACTTCGCCCTTTCGCTGGTCGTAAGCGTAAGGGACGCCGGTGAAATTGAATTTTCCATCAGAGCCGGACGTTAATTCAGTAGCATCACCTTCGTCAGTCACCCACTTTACAAAAGTTTGGCCGTCGAATTTAGCCCAGAACCTTTTGCCCGCATTATCAATTTTTTGGACCTTAAACTTCGCACCAGACAGGCCATTCTTGCTGTTGGCGTCAATCTTTTGGAACTCGGCACCACCAAGAATCAGGTCGTTTTTGATGCCGATTTGGTCCTCTTTGATTGTGAAGTGTTCCTTATTCGGGACCATCTTTACAGGGTCGATGAACCCTCTTTTATCAACCATAAAGGTCAATGACAGGACATCATCCTTGGTATGCGTCTGTTTGTACCAGGGTTGCTCTTTATTGGAGACCTCCGTCAGCCGATACTCAGTGCTAACATCTAATTCGCCAAAGACGATATCTCCCTTATCATCGGTTGTCAGTTCTCGGGGAGTCTCACCACTACCCACTTTTTCCAAGGTGAACACCACGCCACCTAATGCGACAGGTTCCCCACTAGTTGGGTTCTCCGGGTCACTTCCCACCTTGTGAATCGTAGGGTCAACGTCCCGGGCAACCAGGTTCTTGGGGTACAGGTGAATCGTGCTCTTGTTATTCAGCGGTAAACTGATGAGCATGGGGGCGGAGATTGCCTTCAAGTTCTTAACGGGCGCCTTCGTTTCCAAAATCAGATAGAACCCCTTATTCTGGATACCTGAAAACGTTAGGATACCGCTGTTGTCACTTAATGTTTCTCTCGCGATACTCTTCAAATTATTCTTTTTCACGAAGTCGCGTTGCGCTTTGAGCACGGCTTCTGGCTCCGTACGCTCTTTGGTAATCTCGTTAACTAGTTTTTCCCGTGCTTCTTCAAAATCCACGTGACTCATTTGACCACTAACAATGTTTTTACTTTTAAGGTAGTCGGTCAAATCATAGATCTGATAGGTCACTGAACCATATTGGTCGGCATTATAGGTGCTAACGCCGGTCAGTGAGTCCAGTTCATCCCCGGTGTTTTCAATCGTTGTTGCATTGTCCATCTTGTGCAGCTTTATCGTCACTGTTTCCGGCGCTTTGGATTCGGCAGCGTTGGCGAGTGTTTGTCCCCCCAGCGCTAGCCCACAAACGGCAAAGACCGCGAGCGCCAACTTTCGTAATTTTGTAATTTTCATGGGTTATCCTCCTCTAGGATGTTTGCGCCAAATAGCAAGCGCCGATAGGGTGAACGTGAGCCCAACAATGATGAACCAGATGATGCCTTGGCCCCCAGTGATGGGTAAGCTGTATTCTGGGTCGTTTTCAATCTTGTCTAGCGTCGCCTGACCCTCGTCAGAAACTGTAAAGTTGTGTGCCGCGCCACCGACATAGCCGTCTGGGACTTTCGTTTCGATCAACTGGTAGTCGCCGTTAGGCAGTCCCATAGCCTTGAAATTACCGTTATCATCACTTTTCAACTTCGTTGCCTGACCCTCGTCGTCAACCAGTGCTTTCATCCAGCCATTGTCGTCAAACGTCAGGTATTTACCTTCATCATTTTTAACAACAAACTCAGCGTTCGCAAGGCCCTTGCCAGTTGTACCATCAACTTTTCGGAAACGGTAAGTGTCCCGTTCAAAATGCGTAACCACTTCGTTCGTGCTCTTAGGCCAAATGTAAGGGTCACCAGAGTCAAACGTCACTTGTGCCTGGTTCTTAAACGTGCCCACGAAGTCGTCGTCAAACGTCACTTCTAGTTGAAGCGCAAACGAATCACCGTTGAAGGTTAGGTCTTCAATTTCCTTGTCCGATAACGTGTAAGTCAATTTTCCTTCTGGAGAAATGGTTGCCTTACCCCCATCAGTGATGACATCACCATTCGTATTACGTAGTTGAATGTTCTCTTCCTTGACCGTCACGCCGGCTGGCAATTGATCCTCAATCATAATCTGCTTAGGCTTGGCAATTGATTCGTCCGGAATCCTGTAAGTCGGCTGGTAAATCGTGTAGTAAAAACTACTCAGGTCATCCGTATCACGATTGATGGTTTTACCATCTAGGTCGTTGTAGCTAGGACCAAAATCGTCTGTCCGGTGAACTGTTTTCTGCGGAGCACGTGGTTCCAGTGGCACCACGTACCCGCTGGAGAAAGATTGCCAAGTAAAGCCATCGTTGCTCCGTACCATAAACAGCTGCGTCTCGCCGACCATCGGGAAGGACACTGCCCCTAATTCATAGTTCGTTGAACCGAGGAAATCCCCCCACTGATTAGGACCCGTGTAATCCTTGTCCTTGTCCCAAATACCAGTGCCAGTGCCCTCATACCAACCATCATCATGTTCAATAATCATTGCCCCTTTGGCTAGAATTCCCTTCAGGCCTGAACGCGTC
The DNA here is from genome assembly GCF_044053135.1 of Levilactobacillus sp. FUA 3915. NCBI lineage: Bacteria > Bacillati > Bacillota > Bacilli > Lactobacillales > Lactobacillaceae > Levilactobacillus > Levilactobacillus sp. FUA 3915. The sequence continues at coordinate 1,119,712 of NZ_CP168704.1, forward strand.
CCCGCCCATTCATGTCGACCCTCGTTACCATTTAATGAGCCGAAAGTGAAGACGGATTTATAGTCGTCATTGCCTTCTAGTTCTGGGAAATTAAGCGGACGTTGGCCCGTTTCATCCGTAAACGTGATGTCTAGGTAAAATTCTTTAATCCCGTTGTAAAGTGTTCCAGAGTAGAAATTGTTGGAAAGGTCAATGTAACGGTCACCTTTCGTTGCGCCATCCGTACCACCAGGAATATGGTGGCTGTACACAATGTTGGAAACCTTAACGATTGCGCCCATCTGCTGGTCTAGCTCTTCTGATTCGGAAGAAGTGGTATAGGCACCCACATTTTTGTAGTAAACCATAAAACTGTCGTCTGCTTCAGGTTCTTCGTTGAACACAACAGCAGATGCCCGCGCATTCTCACCTTGTTGGTAGGAATAGTAGTACTGGTATTTATAAAGGTCCCCTTTGTAAGTGTTGACCCAACGATTCTTTTCTCTTGGCCCGACAACAGTAGCTTTATCATCATCCAGGAGAGATCCCGAAATTTCCAACTCATCTGACCAGCTGTCGATTTGAATCCGGCCACGATGAATATCGAGTGGTGCTCCCGTTAGGTTGTGACTGCTGTCCGTCGTGTCACTAGCACTACTCACCTTAGCGGCAGGTGCCGTTACTTTCTCGGCAGCTGCCGTGTCCTCCTTGCTGCTGGAAGTTTGGTTTTTCTTTACGCGTTTACTCACGGTAGTTTTTTTCTTTGACTGTGAGTTTGAAGTGACCATGTTAGTGTCATCGTTGCTACTCACTTTTTCTGCCTGTTTGGTTGCTGTCTTGGATGTCTTTTTCGTTTCTTTATCTACGGTTTTTTCGGTTGCTTTTTCAGTTACTTTCTTGGCTTCTTTTTTAGTTGCCTCTTCAGTTAATTTCCCGTCATTTTCTTCAGCATCTACCTCAGCGGCCTCGTCTGTATCGGCGGCCACTTTGGTTTGAGCCAATTTGAACTTCTGCGCCTTGTCGACCACCAGTAACTTAAGCTGAACGTTACTAATGAGCAGCGGGTCAGTCAGCTTGATTGGCACCAGCAGCTTGACCTTTTGAACCTGTTCTTGGCTGTTGTTCAGAACCAAGTTTCTTTGTTGGTCAACCTTGGCCGTGATGTCTTCAGTTGGCTGAAGATCAGCGATTTCACCAGGCACAAATTTGGCATGGTCCTGGTCTGCCAGTGTAATTGCCGTGTCACCAACCGGAAGCTCAAGGGTCAACGCCATTTTCACGTCCTGTGGTTGGTGACTTGACAGACTTTCAACAACTCTACCGCTTTGGTCGTGGAGAGCCGCTGATTGAATGATTTTCTTGTGTCTCTGTGCTTGCGTGCCTAGTAGTGAAGTTACGCCAACCAGGCAAGTAATTAGTAAGATAATTCGTAACCATTTTTTCATCGTAAACACCTCCATATCAAAGCGGATTGCGAGTCGTCATTTTTCAGTGATTTCAGAATAACAGCGAAATTTGAATTATTTATGAATACCATATGTAAATACTAATAATATAAATACCGTTGCTATGTTACATAGTGAAATGAATGCGGTTAAAGTTAAATTGATTAAGCAGAATATCACTATATGGAAGCAAACAGGGCCAGCAGACAGGGCTAGGGCCCAACCTTAAATACAATCTCTTCCATCATTGCACTAGTCGCATAAGAGTTAACAAACAGGCTTAGCCCTGACACAACAGGGATTTGTGACACTGTTCATCTATCAACCTAACCCAAATATAGATGATTCCACTAGTTAAAAAACTTAGCATGCATCTATTAAGGGTAACAGGTGTACACTGGAGGCAAATAAGACTATCCAGACTTGCCACGCAGAAAAAATTCTCTTTGTTTTCAACCTCAGGCAGAACCATATCGCACTGGCTATCGCGGCATTATGACTAGTACACCGACGATAGTCACCCTAACTAATCACCTTAAATCGGCTTTGTTCAGGCATTCAAGTAAAACGAGGTTGTCACCGCATTAGGGTCGTTAGCTGGCTTCTATCCACTTTTCGTAACCGTTGCCACGTCAATTTAGAAATCATTTCTGGTCGGGACGATGACCATTCGTCCTATTCGTAAATTTCGGGTTCTTTTATTTCCAAGGGAGATCATCTTTATGAAAAAAGCCATTCAACTTGTCGCTGGAACTACCGCGGTGCTTGCCGGTTCCATTATGACCAACAACGTGCTCGCTAACGCTGATACAACGCCAACCAGTAATAATGCCACCACAGTTAATCAAAACTCACAGGACGATTTAAACCCGCAAGTCGAGGCCTCATCCGATGTTCAAACTGCCAGCAGTGCCGCCGCTACGGCTGACGCAGCCGCTGAGATGGCCAAAAATAACGTTGTAGCTGCCTCTTCAGCGGCTACGGCAGCTGCGGCCAAGGCTAACCAACAGTCACAGGCCGTTTCCGGTGCCGAAAAGACGCTTAGTGACGCGACCACTGCCCAGAGTTCAGCCGCGAGTTCTAAATCAGCGGCCCAGTCAGCGCTAGACACCGCTAACCAGACCGCCCAAACGGCCAACACTGCCAATAGTCAGGCCGTCACCAATAGTTCAGCGGCTCAAGTATCCATCACCGCCGCTCAAAAGGCATCAGCCGCTGCGGCAGCGGCACAAGCAGCCCTCGCCGCACATCAATCAGCACTTTCCGCAGCGACGTCATCCGATGCTGCTTATTTATTTAATAAAAATTCGTACTTAACTAATAAAATAGATCTCAGTAAAGAGACTAGTGCCTTAGAGCCAGACGTGCTTGTTGGCTTGAAACAATGGTCTGAGGACTGGGCACAAGTTGTCCACGACGACAGCGCCCATTTACAAAGAGAAAATGATGCGATTGCTTCAGGAAATGCCTACGATCTCCAAACCGAGTTGCATACAACTGACCTTAACACCGCACAAATCGTACGCAAAGGCCTGCAAGACCTACTCGCAGTGGAAGTCCCAAAATCAGCTCAGGCCCTAGCTAACTATGAAGCGTACGTAGCCCTGCTGGCATACCAAACTGCCGCCGACAGTACCGCTGCAGATAGTTCCACAGCCGCTGACGCCGCGCAATCAGCCACGGCCAGTCAGCCGAGCCTCGCTGCTACCGTTACCCAAACGCAAGCGGCGGCTTCGGACGCTAACCAGGCTGCGAGTGCCGCTCAAGAAACGTTTAACACCGCGTCAAGCGCGGCTAGTGTTGCGGATACCGCTGTCGCCACAGCCAAAAAGGCGCTTCAGGACGCCCAAACCGCCAGTGACACGGCTAACCAGAATCTGAGCGATGCCCAAGCGAAATTAAGCGCGGCGCAAGACACCCTCAATCAGGCTAATAAGACTAAGACCGCGGCTGACCAAGCGCTAGCTGCCGCTCGTCAAAAGGCACTGGATACCGTGATCACCACAGGCGATACGCACAGTGCCGGTGGCCAATCTGGTACCACGACACCTGCCCAAGTAGCTGCCACGGAAACTGACACCGACGGGACTGCTGTGACAACCACCGCGGTTAATGAGCCTTCACCTGAAAATACCCCAACGGTTGAACAAACATCTAAGCAAGCAACTACAACGTCAACCCCAACAGCGGCAAAGACGACTAACTCTTCGTTGGGAACCAATCACCGCGCAACCTTAACGACCTCACGTTCTGGGAATCATCCGGGAGCAGCTGTTCTGACCTTTATGACTAACCAGGGGCAAGCAGCCTTGGGCGCAGTGACTGCCGTTATTCCAGCTGCCACCAAAGCGTTTACCCAAGTTACTGGTGAGACCGTTGCGCAAGCTGCGACTACCGATGCCACATCATCCCCAAAGGCTAGTGAGAGCACCGCTGTTCAAACCACAACTAAGTCTGCTAAACAATCCAAGGCAGACAGCACCGGTCCAACGACGCAACAGGCAGGTGCGGCTGACGAAACCTCGATTGCTGATAAGAAGACCGACACGCAGCCATTCTACCTCTGGGGTGCCGCTATCGTTGCTGCGGGTGCCTTCGCTTGGTTCTTTGGTGAACGCCGTCGTCGGCATGATAGGGATTGATTTGGCGTTACTTGTTTAATCCGTAGATTTGAAATGAACCTTCTATAGTAAATTAAAGCGCCTCCCTAGGTAGATGTATGTCTACTTAGAGAGGCGCTTTTAATTACGACGAAAAGAGCCACCCAACCGTTGTTGAGCGATCCCGTTTCTTTCTATAATGACGGATTATTCCGCTTAGTAGAACTTAGGTATCAATCCCAAATCATCTGCCCGAATCATTTGTTCACCCGCACGAGACCACAGGGCAAGTTCCTGATTCAAACTTTGGCGATTGAATTCCAGTGCATCCTCTGCATCCTGCCCATCCTCAGCACGATTAGCTCCCCGACTCCAGGTACAGCTTGGCACCTGAACGCCCTGGAGCTCGTCAAATGTTAGCGCACGTTTTAAGGTAATCACGTGCTCCCAGTTTTCACCGAAATCATACGTGTACAAAATCTCATTATTCTGCAAGTCCGGATAGACATAGGCTTGGCTGGCTAAGATTTGTTCGCGCCCGATAGCCATATCGTCCACATAACCAACATACTCTCGGTCTTGATGCTTTGCTTGAAAACTATATAGATGCGAATTGGTCCAGCCAAAGGCCAATTGTAGCAGCACGTGTAGTTGGTCATAACGAATCGTCACGGGAACGATTAACTTCCGTGAGACAGCCGGTTTAACGTCCTTTAGTTTGATTAAAATTTCTAGTGCAGCAATTTCAGACATGTAGTCACGTCTCCTAATTTTTATATTCGCCTAATACCCGTTCCGTAATTTTCAATATATGGCATTCTATCTAGAATGCCAATTGCCTCTGGATTCATTCAGGGACAATTGACTTTAGTTTGAAGTTGTTAAGCTACCTTGTCTAAAATAGTGGTTTTTCTCTTCTGGAGATGACCTTATCTGGTTAACCTGTCGTACTTGCTTTGAGCCGGTTACCAAGGCACAATACCATCAATATCCGAAAACGTTCCGGAATCAGTTAACGCACCAGAAGTGGCCAATTCCACAGTCCGCGCCACACCCACTTGCACGGTCCGATTACCGCCACCACCGCCAAAACTGGTGTCTACCCAACCAGGATTGACGGCGTTTACCGTGACAGGAGTGCCCTCAAGTTCCGCGGCGAGTTTGATGGTAAACATATTGACCGCTGACTTAGAAGCCTGGTAGCCAGATGCTTGTAGCTTGTGGATGCTGGTGCTGGCATCGCTGGCCAGCGTCAATGACCCCACCGCACTGGAGATATTGATAATCCGGCCAGCCGGTGCTGCTTTCAAAAGTGGTAAGAAGACCTGCGTGACGTCGATCAAGCCAAAATAATTCACGTTAAAATCTTGCCGAATTGCGTCTAGTGACAGTTCTGACGGCTTAGTCTCATGATCAACGGCAATACCCGCATTATTGATTAGAATATCTAAATTAGCGATACTCATTTTCGCGGCAACAATCGACTCATGGTCGGTCACGTCTAACTGCACCGCCTGAGCTTGAACACCAGCAGCCTCGAGCTGGGCAACAGCGGCCTGGCCCCGAGCTAAATTCCTAGAACCAACATAGATAGACTGGCCTTTCAAACCAAGTTCTAGGGCTAATTCATAACCCATCCCGCGATCAGCACCGGTAATTAATGTCTTGATAGTCATATCCATAGCTTCCTTTTCTGTTATGATGGATTTACTATATCAGCCTAACGTAACGGGAGGTCAAGTCGAAATGGCTAATAATAAATTGATGCGGATCGGTGCGTTTGCGAAAGCCGCTAATGTTACTATTCGAACAGTCCGGTATTACTTAGAGTGTGGCTTATTACCACCAGAAAAGCGCAATGAAAACAATCAACGAATCTTTAATGATGAAGACCTACACTGGATAACTAATTTGCATTATTTGCGAGAAGCTGGCATGTCGATTGTTGAATTGCAACACTACACCGCCTTAGTCCGTGAAGGCGATAGCAGCTTACCGCAACGAATTGAATTAATGCGCGAACAGCGTAAGCAAGTCGTCGCTGCAATCGCTGATAAGCAGGAACAGCTGAAAGTGATTGATCATAAGCTTGAGCGGTATTTAGCTGGGGACAGCGCGGTGATGTGAGCGGTCAAAGCTTTGTTGTCAAATCCACGACTACTTCATCACTACTACCCGGAAATTAGTGATGACCATAGCTAATCTCTTGGCTGGCTGCTTCCACGTAATTCTTAACTCACACCGATGAGTCTTTGCTTTGTTGAACTTTACTGTCCTCTCAAGTTTGAAACTTACAGGACTTGTCACTGCTACTTCTGCTATAATATCGTTCTCATTTTTCTATGTTCCTATGAGCCATTACACAAAATAGGGCCAATTCATTGCTAATATAACGTGTAGTGTTTGTCATTATTTTTAAATATATCTCCATAAATAAAATTCGCCATCGATATTGAACACGATTTTCGATGAATTCATAAAAGCCTAACCAAACAACCTGGTCAGGTTGCTTGGTTAGGCTCAATGAAGTATAAAATTTAATTTTAGGTGCTCCAGTTCAAGTATCTCAAGGGCTGAAGCCTATTTGAGTACTTTCAACCTTTAGTCACAGACCTCTAACATCAGGATTTATGGTCAGTTTTGGTGCTTTCAACCTTTAATCTTTTAGGATGAACCATTTTATAATCATCGATATACAAAACGTCTGACAAAACTTCTGGAATCTGGGTTCCCTTAGGATTAATTAAAATCTGGCAGCTTTTCAGATAATTGACTACTCCTGATACGTTCCACTCACCTTGATAATGACTCATAAGCATCCGGGTTAGTGCTGTTATAGAAGTGATTGAACTATTTCTACGCACCATAATCATGGGGTCTATTGGTAAGACAACATTATCCGGTCCTTGCCACTCCAGTTTACGATAATACGAATCTTGGGTTGCAATGTAGCTTATTAGCTCAGGCGTCCATTCCAACCCAGTTAAGTGCGGTAAATTTGATGGTAGAGTAGATTGATCTACTAAAGATACGTAGGCATCTGGTTGCGAAAAAGGTAACTGTTTGCCTAAAAATCGATTTACAGCTTCGGTTACTTCTGAACGATCTAAAAGGGAGGATAAGCGGGAAGCTAACACGAGGTTATTATTACCAACCGCTATTAATCGATTACGATCTTGTAAGCGACGAATGATATCGTAAATGGAGGAATCTTTATATCCAAGATCATGATAAAATGTGCTAATTATTGATCGCGATAGAACTTGTTGTTGGAAAGAATCTGCTAATAATTGAGCATGATCAAAATTATCATTTTGATATTTTACAAAAGCGTGTCCCTTCCAACGAGGATCCAGCCAAACAACAATGTCTGCAAAGTAATTGGTGTTTGTTAAATATTTTTCTGCGAATGGTAAATGGGAAGTTGCTTCTAAAAGACGTTGTTTCCAGATAGGATCCTCTAAAAGCTGTTTTTTAATTTCATTAGTGAGAAGATATTCTGGATGCTGGTTGGTTTGCTGAGTAATTAAACCTTGCAAGTAAATCTGTAGACTTTGCGGTAATACGAAGTCCTGTTGTAAGACCCAATTATCATGAATATTTACAGTTGGACAAAAGAAAACAGTTTGATTCACGGTATAATCTGGCCAGCCGAATGCCTGACAAACCTCTTCTACTCGAGCATAACCACCATTGTTGGTTAAGTACTGTTGTAGGCTTTCCTGAATGGAAGTTATAACAGCGCCGTCCTTACGAATACTCATTGTATTTGCATGCCCAAATGTAAACTCACCGCTTAGAAAATAACGAAGTTCATAGTAAAATTCATAACGGTTTTCAATATTAGCGTAGTCGGCCTCATGTTTAAACTGTTGATACAAACTATTAAGTGACACCTCGGGGACGTCTTTCAGTCTCGCATTCAATGTAGACGCAACTCGATCACACAAGGTCGGGGATAGTTTTCGATGGTTAGCTAATCTGAACTGATTGTTTCCTAGATAAGTTAACTCGTTTGTATCGACTAGTCGTAAAAATTTACTCGTAAGGGCACGGGACTCATTCTTCACAGGATGTTGGAATAAATCATGATGAAATTGTTGCTGAAAAATCGTTTTTAGTTGGCTAATTCCTGACGTGTCACAATTAAAAACCATATTAGGATTGTCTGTAGCTAGTTTCAGGAGATAGGTTGTATCCGTCATTTTCCGTCTGCATAAAGTATCTCCGAGAAAATAAGGATAATCATACTCACTTTGAATATCACGTATCAAATTATCCGATTGAAGGTCATAGTTAGGAAGTAGTTCTCTAAAAATAGCCAATCGCTTAGTGGAAAATGTCTCAGTCGTATCAACTAGTTGCCAATCTAATCGAGTTAATTGTTGACGGATTTCATTTTCAAGATTAGGCATGACAAGTATTGGTAACCTTCCTATTGTAATTTTAGGAATTTCAAGAACGTCTATTCTAGCTTGAATATCTGCTGATAAATCTTGCCAAAGAACGGCTCTATCGGGGATAATGGCTGTTAGCGCGATAACCTCTTGAATCTGATAGATTTGGGACCACCAGTCTCGAGCACCATTAATTCGTGTTTTAATTTGACGAACTCGTTCACGTGTTAATCCTAATTGTTGACCAATTTCATTTAATGTTGGGGAGTTCAGAAGCTTATCCAATCTAATGATATCTGCCCAGTGTTTGCTATGATCTATGGCCCTTTGGAAAGCTGCGTCAAACCGTGTAAATCGATCAGCTACCGTTTCAAGGCGATATAGAACTTCATTGAGGATTTCGCCCGGACCGGTACGTACGTCAGAATCAACAATTAATTCTGTAGTATTGGCTGGTAGCCGTAATCCTAGTAAGTCTAATCGGGTTTGCAGTTGATCAATAACGAATTTCTCGCCGGCATGGATTGTTTTCCATTCTTCATAGTGGGAAACTTCTAAGGACCAAGCCCATACTAAATCTTTACTAGTGCTCCCTGTAATTCCCAATTGCTTCAAAAAAAGTTTCACTTGATAATCGTTATCCGACAAACCAGCGAGTGGCGCAGTCACATCGGTAACTATTTTTAATTTTTCAGCCAAAGTAGGTAACAAAATTTCGGGATAATAAGTTGATTGATTTATGTCTGTTTCTATAGGTATCATATCTGGAACACTTTTGGCCGCAAAATTGGGGTCTAACCAACTATTCACTAATTGAATTTTGGCAAATCCGATTCCTTTAAAGGTTTGAAGCTGTGCTAAAATCTGCGTTGTAATCTCATCAATGTAAGTAATTTTTAATTGATTCACTAAAATATCATGAATTAACTGATTATCCGTTGGAATTAATTGCCGATTAGTTACTGGGGAATCTACTTTTGGTTGGATGTTGTCTAATGACATCTTTGAAGTCACCTCATAAAAAAAACTTTTAAGATTACTATACTACAAAAATCATCGTTAACGCTGATTATTCACAAGAATAATCCATTAGATACAAAAAGGAACTCTACCCTTTATTAGGCACAAAAGGCTACTCATAACGAGTAGCCTTTTGTGTATCAACTTCTCCAAAAAAACCGCATCACTTATGATACGGACTCCCTTCATTAATCATAAACGCCCGGTAAACCTGCTCCGTCAACACCAACCGCATCAACTGGTGGGGCAACGTGAACCGGCCAAATGAAATTTGAGTATTGGCGCGCTTCAGGACGGCCGGCGTGAGGCCCAGTGAACCCCCGATGACGAACGTGATGTCTGAGTGGCCGTAGGTGGTCAAATCCTTCAGTTCTTTGGCAAACTCCTCCGACGAGCGTTCCTTGCCCAGGATGGCCAGCGCGTAGACGTATTCGCGGTCCTTGATTTTACTCAGGATGCGCTCCCCCTCCGCGGCCATGACCTGGTCCATCTCCGCTTGGGACATACTTTCTGGCGCCTTTTCATCGGGCACCTCGACGATTGAAAATTTACAGAATCGCGACAACCGCTTCGCGTATTCCGCTATTCCCTGTTTAAAATACTTTTCCTTGAGTTTACCAACAACGACAAATTTGATGTTCATAATTAGCCTCCTGTACACAGGTTGTCCACAAAGTTATCCACAGGTGCACAACCTATTTTCCTAGATATTGGGGGGTTCTGCTTGGTGACCCCCCATATTTATTTTTTGTTAAAAAGTCAATATCAAATAAGTTATCCACCGTTTTAAGACAAAACGTCCGTTCGGGCTATCCGCTTACAAACTACATGGCTGCTGGGTTTGTCACCTATAAAAGGGCGAAAAACTTTTTCTATCCACAGCCTCCCACTCAGCCTGTGGATAACTTTTGCACCGGTTCCATTGCCGGTCTGGCCCTGTTCATAACTTTTCCACTGTTCTATTATGCCATTTATCCCCCAAGTTATCCACAGTTGTCCACAGGCTTATTTTTGCCCCTGAATTACCTCCCGGCGTTCCGCCTATTTCGTTCGGGCTCCCGACCGGCGGACACGTTTTCATTTCCCCCAAGCCAGTCGGAAACTTCGGTTTTTCATTAATTTTGTTATCATTACAAAAAGCGACCACCAGAAAATTCCGGTGGTCGCTTTCATTTCAGATTCAATTAGCTTTCTGAGTTGGCTGACGTTGAGGAGCTCAACTGGGAAGACGTCTCGGTCAATTTGACGTTGGCCGTCTTCTTCTTGCCATTGTGGTAGTACGTCATCGAGACAGTATCGTTCAACTTGTACTTGTAGAGGATGTCACGCAACGTGGACTGGTCAGAAATCTGGTGACCGCCCATGGCCGTGATCACGTCGTACTTGGCCAAACCAGCCTTCTTCGCTGGTGACCCGGCGCTGGCGCTCATCACAACGACCCCGCTCTCCACACTAGATGGCAGCTTCAGGATCGACTTCTGTTGGGCGCTGGAAACGTTGGCGAGGTCCACGTAGGTAATCCCTAACGCTGGCCGCACAACTTTCCCCTTCTTGACCAATTGATTGATGATGTTGACAACTTCGTTTGATGGAATGGCAAAGCCCATCCCCTCAACACTAGTCCCTTCAGCATCGCTGGCAATCTTGGAAGAGGTAATCCCGACGACCTGGCCGCCAACATTGATCAGCGCACCACCCGAGTTCCCCGGGTTAATCGCGGCATCCGTTTGGATAACCGTGGCGTTCCCGGTCTGGGTACCCGATGAGTTCGTGGTTTCAATCGTCCGTTTCTTAGCGGAAATGATCCCTTCCGTTAACGACGTGGCGTACTGGCTGCCCAGCGGTGACCCGATTGCCAAGGCGGTCTCGCCAACCTTGATCTTATCGGAATTCCCAAAGGAAGCGACGGTCTTCAAATCAGACCCGTTGACCTTCAAGACGGCCAAGTCGGTGACGGAATCCTTCCCGACTAATTTTGCCTGCAGCTGCTTACCTGAGCTGGTCACCACACGCAGAGCGGAAGACCCGGACACCACGTGATTGTTCGTCACGATGTAGGCGGTATTGCCGTCCTTCTTGTAAACTACCCCGGACCCTTCGGACGCTTCTTCCAGTTCGGATTTCGACTTGGAATTCGAGCTAGAAGATTCGGCGCCAAAAAGTTGACCTAGCGTACTGCTACTGCTGTTTTGCTTTTGCAAATTGATCACGGAGACCATGGCCCCCTTGACCTGGTTAAAGGCCTTGGTAGACTGGCTAGACACGTTGACCGTCACGTTAGACGTCGACGCGTTGCCGCTCTTATTACTGCCGGCTGGCACCGCGGTATCATTGATGCCACTATTATTCAGGTAAGTGATTCCGCCGTAAGCGGCACCCCCACCTAACAGCCCGGCGACCAGTGCCGTCACGGCCACCTTGGTCAAGGTCAGGCCGCCCCGTTGCCGTTTCCGCGGTTCCGGAGTGGGCGTTGGAGTTGCTTGGTTTTGATCATTATTTTCAAATTGATTATTGTTGTTATTGTTATCCATCACATTGCGCTAACGCGCGAACCCTCCTCATTTATCGGCCAGGGACTTTGACGCTCTGGCCGTCGTTTTTTAATTATATTCATCTTAACGAGTGAGTATGAATTTTTTTCGATGATTCGGTGCTGAAGTCCTAAAGTTTACCAAATCTTACGATGAACCTGGGTTAAGCGCTGTTAAGTCGCCTCCGGGCGGGTGCAAATGGGACCGGAACGCGGTGGGCGCCCGTCCGGAGCCACAGAGCGGTCTCCGAACTTACTTTGAGCCTCTAAACCCGAGTCTCAAAGATAGCAGTTCCCTAAGCGGCAAAGACCGTCGCTAAGGGAACTCCCACGGCTAAGCCCATTTGCACCCGCCCTGCGGCTAACACTGGCTTAGCCCTGGTTCGTCGTTGTTTGGTAAATTAGGTGGTTACTTGTTTGGTTGTTGGTTTTGTTCTACGCATTATTGATTGGTTTGCTCGACCTTACGCAGATTGTGACATTGCGTAGTCTCTCTGTTAATCTGTCTAGTTATTCTTACTCGATTCAATTAACCCCAACCAACAATCCGCCACTCACCAATTTCCCTTACAACGCAACCAGCGGGGTGGCTTCTTCCGGATTGGTATCAATCAGCTGGAAGTCATGGCCGACGCCGAAATCACGGTTTTCCATCATGGAGGCCACGGTCAGGTGACACAGCGACTGCATGTTGTTGTGCAGGCTCCGATGGCCGAGGTAGATTTTTTTGGTCCGGTTACCCAGCACGTCCATCAACGCGTCAGCGCCCTCTTCGTTTGACAAGTGACCCTTGTCGCCCAGGATTCGCTGCTTCAGTGGCCACGAGTACTCGCCCATCCGCAACATTTCCACGTCATGGTTACACTCCAGCAAGTAGGCGTCGGCGTCCTTGATCACGCCTTCCACGTGTTCGGAAACGTAGCCGGTGTCCGTCAAAATGACAAACGTCTTCCCGTGGTAGTGAATCGCGTAAAATTGGGGTTCGGCGGCATCATGGGACACGGAGAAACTCTCCACGTCAATGTCCCCGAACGTTTGGACCGTATCCGGCGCAAATAAATGCTTTTGGGCCAACTCGACCTTGCCAATTTTACTATCCATGGCGTCCCAAGTCCCCTTGTTGGCGTACACGTTCAGCTGCTCGTACCGCCGCGCCAAAATGCCCACGGCCTGACGGTGATCCGAGTGTTCATGGGTGACCAGCAACGCGTTCACGTCGTTCATGTTCCGGTTGATATCGCCCATCAACTTTTCAATTTTCTTGCCGCTCAACCCGGCATCAATCATGATGCGTTCGTTGGGGCTCTCCACGTAGGCCACATTACCCGTGCTACCACTAGATAAAATGCTGATGCGCAGGTCATCTGCTACTGCTGTATCCGTTCGCAAATTCAATTCGACCTCTCCTTAAAATTCAATACCGTAATCATACCGCATTTCAGCTTCCTTGTAACTAATATTAATTGGGTTATACCGGAATGCCATGCGCCTTACCGGGCGGCAAAAATAGGCTGGAACGCCAAGGGGAGGACGCCCGGAGCCTGTGGTGCGGTCTTCGGCCTTGCTTTGAACCGCAAAGCCCGCGTTTCAAAGTCACCATTCTCTAAGAAAATCACTTAGAGAATCCCCTGGCTGAGCCTATTTTTGCCGCCCTCACGGCTTACATTCCGGTAACCCATTAATTCTCCAACTCGTATTTTATTACGCAACCAAACTTATCTTATACATTCTAAATTGAGCCGTGACGCGGTGGGCGCCCGTCCGAGCCACAGGGCGGTCTCCGAACTTACTTTGAGCCTCTAAACCCGAGTCTCAAAGATAGCAGTTATCTAAGCGGCAAAGCCCGTCGCTAAGATAACTCCCACGGCTGAGCTCATTTTCACCCACCCTGCGGCTTAGACTGGGTTAACCCACAACCAGTGTTTTACCATTTTTCCATCCTCGTCGACAATTCTTGGGGTGTAATCCCGATTAACAACGCACGTAAGATAACACGCCACCGTATGCCAGCGTGTTATCAAGAAAATTTTCCACCATCAACAGCGACCAGAGGCGGGGCCAGGTGGCCAGCTGTGTCGATGGCTTTAGCTGAGCGATTTTCTCAGCTTAGGCCATGGGACGACTTTTGAGACTGGCGGGCTTCCAGGCTTAAAAGCGAGGCGGAAGACCGCTTCCCAGGCTGGAGCCGTTCCCCACTAGCAGGGCACCTGGCTCCACCGCCGGGAGCGACCGTCGCAAAAAATTTCACCCCAGCAAAAAAGGCGGCTCGCGGCCGCCTTTCGTCATTTTTCAGTTAACGTGGCTTAGTTGCTGGTGGTCGAGGTCCCGCTGACTGTCTTCACGTTGCTATCGTTGGTCAGAATGGCCCCGGTGAACGCGTTGACGTGCTTCAGCTGGAGGACGCCGGCGTTGTTGCCACTGTTGGCCTTGACCGCGATGACCCAGGTTGGGATGTAGACGCTACTATTCTTCAACGTGAAGTAGCGCGTGTACGCCAGCTTGGTCCAGACAATCTTGGTGTTGTTGGCAATCTGATTGTACTGGTACAACCAGATCAGCGCCTTGCGTTCCGAAATGGTCTCGGTCTTTTCCCGCAAGGTCGCGACGTCCGTCAGATACCCTTGGGTGTAGCCGGTCACCTGGCCGTCATTGGTCAGGCTGAATCGGATTTCCCCGTAGCGCGAATAAATCTGACCGTCCGTCACGTGTTGCGTGTAGACCACCGTGTTCCGGCTCGACAACTGTTTGTTATAGAAGTAATTCGTGCCGTTTAAAATGAGCGCGCCATTATTGACCACGGTATCTAGCGTTTTATCCGGATGCTTGGGGTCAACGCCGGTGACGGCCGTCTTAAACGTCGAGGCAATCGTCCCGTCCGTTTCGTAACGCACGGTCTGATCGCTCAAACTGGTCAGGCTACTCTTGATGCTGTCGTCGTTGGTCGTGGAAATGTAGTAACCCTCGCCACTCTTCTTCGATGGCGTGTCAAACGTGATATCGTCAGAGCGCATTTCCTTAATGATCGTCGTGTCACTATCGGCCGAGCGGCTGGACGTGGTATCGGTCTCCCCGGACGTATCGCGCTGAAAGGCGGCGAACAAGAAGATATCAATAACAATGAACGCGACTAAGAATAACCACTCGATGCGGCGAAAATCCATGCCGGACCGCCCTCCTTTTTTGACCGGTTTATGACTGCTTTAGCATCTGGTCGTAAGTTTTCCAGCTTCCGTTGTAGAACACGTACCAGGTTGGCGTCAAATTGACGACCTTATCCGATGAGGACGAGGCCAACCACTGGTAGCCCAACTGCAACGTCGCCATTTTCTTCTTACTATACCCGGCCGCTACCAGTCGGTCAATGACGCTTTGCGTGCTAGGCAGTGACTCGGCTTTCTTATCGTTAGGCACAGGTACTTGCAGGCTGTACAGTGAGAAATTGTACCGCCGAACGCCCTGCGCTAACATCTGAATCCGCGCCGCCCCGTAGTTACTCTGGTTAAAAATGGGGAACCCTTCAACGAAGCTCCGGTAGGTCACGGTCGACTTCCCAGAATTGTAGCCGTAATAACGCAGGTTTTCCATGGGAATCCCGATGGACTTGACCGCGCTATAGCTGGCACTAAGCGCCTGGCTGAAGTTGAACGACGATTGTAGCGCACTGTAGTCCTCGTACAACGCCGTCCCGCTCTTGTTGTAAACGGTCAGCTGGCGCGAGGCCCCGTCGCTATAAATCGTATTATCCTTATTCTTCTTAGCCGAAACGTTGGTCGACTCCCCCTTATTAAGCAAGCGGGTGGTAAAGTAATCCGTCGACTGTTGGTTGACCAAATAGCTATACGACTGAACCGTCACACTATTCGTGACGTACGGAATCGCCGACTTGGTGAACCATTTCATCTGGACGTCGATGCGGAACAAGTTTTCCTTTAAAATCTTCTGTAGCGCGGCGAGATCACTCTTGCGCACGCTGATCCGATAGACTTCTTGATCCTTGTCGTCCAGCAAATACAGGTGTTTGGCATCGTTTAGCGGCACCATGATCCGGGAAAATTCCGCGGAGGTTCGGGCCAACTTACTGCCAAAAATCGTATTAAACATTTTAATATTGACCGGTGCCGAATAGGACATCAGTAAACTACTCTTAGTGGTTAAATAATGCATGTACGCTGAACGCGAACCCGGTTGTACCCGGCGGATACTCCCCAGGTTCCATTTAGTCAGGGCCTCGCGAATCTCCGTGGTCAGGTTAACTTTCCGGTTGTTCAGCAGTTCTTGCTTGCCACTACCGTTGGTGTACACCACCTCGGTCGGCAGGTAAATATCCTTCTGTGGCCGGGTATTCAGCTCGGTCGTCGGCGTATTGGAACTACGCTGGCGGCTACGCTCATACTGCGCGGGATTCGTCCAAATCATGGCGGATAACGTCACACTGACTGCCACGGCTAAGGTCAATCCCAGTGGTAGAAATGCTTTAGTTATCTTCATCCCAGAGATCCTCCTCATCGTACGGCTTGTAAGGCAAGGAAATGTAGAACGTGGACCCACGGCCTTCGCGACTGTCGACCCAGATTCGACCGCCCAGCATTTGGACGACTTCCTTGGAAATCGCGAGACCCAGTCCCGTTCCGCCTTGTGCTCGTGAACGGGCCTTATCTACCCGGTAGAACCGGTCAAAGATCCGCGGAATATCTGCCCGTGGAATCCCGAGTCCTTGGTCAGAAACGCTTAAAATCACGTTATTGTGCGTCTCCAGCAGGCGGGCCGTGACAATCCCACCATCAGGTGAGTACTTGATGGCGTTGTTCATCAGATTGTCCAGCACCTGCGTGAAGCGGTCCGTGTCGATTTCGACCCAGAGGTCCCGCTTAGTGAAGTCACGCTTGATGGTGTAGGTCTTTTCGGGCTTATCATCCTGCTTCAACATCATGTCAAAGCGGTCGAGCACATAGTTAAATAGTTCGTTTAAGTTGACCATTTCCAGGTCGACCTTTTGGGTCCCGGAATCCATCCGTGACAGCGTCAACAGGTCGTTGATCATCCGAATCATCCGGTCGGTTTCTTCCTGGGTGACCTTCAAGAAACGAGGCGCCACCTCGGGATCCTTCCAAGCCCCTTCGGACAGGGACTCGATGTAGGCCCGCACGGAGGTTAACGGTGTCCGCAACTCATGGGACACGTTGGAAACGAATTCCTTCCGGTCCTGATCGATTTTCTGTTGTTCGGTGACATCGTGGAGCACACAAACTAATCCGGAAATGAAGCCAGACTCCCGTTGAATCAAAGAGAAGTAGGCTTGCAGAATCAAATCATGTTCTTTAGTCGAAAAATCCAAGACTAAATCATCGGGATCTTCTAGCAGTTCGCGCAACGTATAGTCGTCACGAATATCCAGTAAGTCCAAGATGGATTTACCCACGGCATCATCGGGGTCGTGGTCGAGGAAGCTGCTAGCCGTCTCGTTAATGATGGTCACGTTACCACGCCGATCAGTGGCAATAACCCCATCGGTCATATGGGCCATGACGGAGTCGAGTCGCCGCCGTTCGGACTCGGTAGACTCTTGGGCCTCTTCCACCCGCACGGACAGGTTATTGACGGCACTGGCCAGTTGGCCCAGTTCATCGTTCCCATACACGTGCACGTGGCCAGAGTAGTCCCCTCGAGCGATCCGCAACGTTTGTTTCTTCATTTCATCGATTGGCCGGGTTATAGCCCGGGAAATAATTATCGCCATGACCAGCCCCAAAATAATCGCCACAAACGTTGCCGATACGTAGATCAGCGTGATTTGATTGATATTTTGATAGACCGAGTCCAGACTGGACCGCATGTAAATAACCCCGACTAACTCGCTGTTATTTCCCTGGGTCCGAATCAACCGCGTAATGGTGGTATAGTACCGACTATTATTCTGTGAATTATAGGTCGTCCGCACCACGTCACGGTTGTTGTAGATGGCATTCTTAATGTTATTATCAGTGGTTTTCTGGCCCACGATTCCTTGGTTATCGACTTCATTGGTCCCACGGATGGTCCCCTTGTTATCGATGACCCGAATCTGAGCGTTATTGGTGTTGTTGATTTCTGACAGCGTCGACTTGATCTGTTTGTCACTCTTGGTGGCATTCGTCGTGGTCAACTCGTCAGACAGTCGATTGACAATGTAGGTCTGCACCACCTGTTGGGCCTTGAACGTGTTTAAGTTCTGGCGTTCCAACTGACGGACAAACACAGCGCCAACGATCTCCAGCGTTAAAAGTAGGAGTAGCGCGAAGACCAGCGCGATTTTAAAATGAATCGACTGGAAAAATTTTATTTTACTATTCACGAAGTCACATACTCCTCAATGCGAGATTTAGCGTTACCGCTAGGCTTGGTCGGAATCTGGGTTGCGCAGGTAGTACCCGACACCCCGCCGTGTGACCAGCCAAGTTGGGTGGCTAGGGGCATCTTCAATCTTTTCACGGAGCCGCCGAACCGTGACGTCTACGGTCCGCACATCACCGAAGTAATCGTAGCCCCAGACCGTTTGTAGCAAGTGTTCCCGGGTCATGACTTGGCCGATGTGTTGGGCCAGGTAGTGGAGCAATTCAAACTCACGGTGCGTCAGATCAATGTTAGCGCCGCGCTTAGAAACAGAGTAGGCTTCGGGATGAATGGTTAAATCACCGATCTCAATGTCTTGGTTCTCGGGTTCTTCGGGTTGGGCGTGTGCCGCAGCACTTTGCCGCCGCAGGTTAGCCTTGACCCGTGCCACCAATTCCCGGTTAGAGAATGGCTTCGTGACGTAATCATCGGCCCCAACTTCCAGACCCACGACCTTGTCCAGTTCGGAATCCTTGGCCGTGACCATGATGATTGGCATATCATGCTTTTTCCGGATAGACTTGGCAACTTCCAAGCCATCGAGCTTAGGTAACATCAAATCCAAAATAACCAGGTCAGGGTTCCCCTCTTCGACCTGTTGGACAGCGGCTTCGCCATCGTAGGCGACGTCCACTTCGTAACCTTCTTTTTCCAAATTAAACTTCATAATATCAGTAATTGGTTTTTCATCATCGACAACGAGAATTTTCTTAGGCATAGTAAAAATTTCCTCCTTAAGGGAAATACGAGCGATCCGGTAATTGCAGGATTACCGGCAGGCCAGCCGTTGGGTGTCAAAATACCACCGACAATGGGGCCACAGCAGTTTCTTTTCAGTTTTTTCATCGTTTAAAGTCAAGGAATATCGGCGTCCCTTTGTTGAACGCCTGGTGTTTTTAAGGGGCGTTGTCCGACCCGATAAGGTTCCGGTGTCGTTGAGAGCAACGCTATCTGAATTATAACACATCATGAAGTTTCTTTCAGTCCTAGTGTATCAAGGATTTAAGGTGGTTTTAACTTTGTATTTCCCGGGAAATACACTATTTTTATTGACATAATATTGCATTTTGTCAATAAAGTTCATGAAAAACAATTGAAAGCCCCGTCCCATGCCGGCCAAGTAAGAGGTTCTTTACAATTTCAGGTCAAATCGATTACGGGTTAGTCGGCGATTCATCTGCTTTAACGACAGACTTGGGTGGGATAACCCGGAGCGTTTTTATGATCATCGGCTAAAATAATCGGTCGGTTCGTTGGCTCTCTCAGCTAACCTAATTGCTGTGCAGTTGAAAAATCGTTTCCGACCAATCTGTCATCTTCGTCAAGCGACTGATTTTTATGTTGCCGCCGATAACGACATCAACTACTACCAAATTTCTAAAGTTCTGACTGCCGTGATTTTGATTGATTTCAGTCAAAAACACGGCAATTTTCGCAAAAAGCAGCCTTTTTCAAAAAAAACTAAAAAAATTTCAACTTTTTTTGCCACGTAAACCGACTTACTTGCCCCGGATTTACCGCAATTTCGAAAAAAATGCCAAAAAATTCAAAAAACTTTTTCGCGAAATAAAAATACCTATAATCCGCATTAAACCGGGGATAAGTTTTCCTCACGTTTGATAAAATACCCAGTTTTTTTGAATAAAAATCAACTTTTTTCGGAAAAGGGGTTGCGCACCCTGCACCCGCATGATATGATAGTTCTCGTTGATATGGAAGACATACAACAGCAACAAATCAATCACATGGGCAGTTAGCTCAGCTGGCAGAGCAACGGACTCTTAATCCGTGGGTCCAGGGTTCGATCCCCTGACTGCCCATCACTTACTAATCAGCTTTCACGAGGTTAACTTCGTGGTTGCTGATTTTTTTGTATAACTAGGTAATAAATATCCGCTACATTTAATATCTATGCATAACGCCACCTGGCTTTTTCTCGCGCCGCTATCTATAGGAGGAAACGCTACGGAAACTATGTCGAGGTGAGTCGTTTTGCAACAGCAACAGAAGAAGAATCACATGTCTTATCGCGTCGTCGCCCTCATCATCGGGCTGGTCCTGAACGCCTTTGGAAACGCCCTGAGTGTCGCCGCCAATGCCGGTAGTGGGATTTGGACTGCGGCGGCCGTCAACATCGCCTATTGGATTCACGGCAACGTGGGGGTCATCCTCCTGATTGTCGGAACCTGCAGTGCCTTGTTGAACCAATTTCTGATTCATCAGGTCGATATCCCCCGATTTGTTGGTGAGGTTGTCTTCATTTCCTGTTTCAGCTACTTCATTGATTTATTTGTGGCGATGTTTACCAAATGGGGAATTCCCGACCTGAACTTAGCTTGGCGCATGCTGCTGAGCATCTTAGGGGTCACCATCTTTGCCTGCTCGATTTCCATCTACCAGCGGGCCAATCTGATTATGCATCCCAACGATGACACCTCCAATATCCTGCGTTTCATGTACCTGGGTGGTCGGGCAACGGCGTCACAGTTCGTCGACTTCATTCCACCGATCATCATGATTGCGGTCTGCTACGCGTTCACCCGGCAGATTTACTCCGTGAACGTGGGGACGCTTTACTCCATCCTCTTCAACGGGATCATCATTGCGGCATCTGACAAACATATCATGCCGCACCTGTACCACAATTTCCGCGTTTCCCATTAAAGATGAATTCACGCCGCCAATCACACCTGATTGGCGGTTTTTTTTGACAAATCATTTAATGACGCATACTAAATATTTTATCAAGTTTATTTATAAGACAATTCACTAGCTATTGTCGACGCTTTCCCGTATTCTAACAAGACAAAGGGGAGACCACATATGAACGATGCCACACTGACTCACGAATTTTTGTTGCTAGAGGTCCTGAACGCCATCTGCGCCAAGACCAAAATCAAGCCCAGCGCTCTGATACTCCTGAATTTTCACTTCACTGATTCCCAATTGCAAGTCCTAGATACCTACTTATTTGATCATGCTTTCGGTCAGGAGTCCCTGTCCACGCAAGACGTCGCCCAAAAATTACACGAAATTCGCCCCAACATGACCGCCGCCGACTACTTCTTCATCGCCCAAGACCTCGTCGCCGCCTGGAAACATGAGGAGCGTTACCATGGGCTGAATTTTATCTAGTCTACATATAGGGAGAAACACATCAAAAATTAGCCAATTACTCACCCGCTGAATCGCATGATGCCATGCCTCAGCGAGAAATATCTGCGTACAGCAGACAGAACTTTGGACCACAAGCTTAATGTTAGTGACCAGAGGCGGGCCAAAGCGCCGGGAACAACCTACACGATACTGCATCACAATTTTTGCCAGCCATCATCCCCTAATTCAGTCTGGACAAGCGCTGACTACGGGACTAAGCTTAGGTAATAAGCGGGTTGGACAGTTTAGTAACAAGGCATTTTAGTGACTGGTTCCATCCCCAGCTAATTTGGAGAGGAGTCGTTTCGTTTGCAAAAATCAGTCATCCTGCTAACGACCTGCTTAGCGCTCCTTGGCGGCGTTTCTGCGAGTGCAGCCACCAAGAACCCTACGCCGGCGAATAAGTACCGCTACGTCGCTAAGAAGGCTTCCTATTACAATAAATCGACCAGTGCCTACTACCGGTCCATCTGGACGGCTGCCCGGAAGTCCTGGAATAACTCTAAGGCCTTCAAATGGTCGGCCACCAAGAATAAAAAGTCACGCACGTTTACCACGACCGTTGCCAAGAATTCCGGTATCTGGACCAACGCTACCGGGATGGCTTACAACGGCATGTCCTATGACAAGACCGGTCACCAGACCGGCGCGGCCATGTACCTCAACCGCACCGTTCTAAAAAAATACAAATACAATAAGAAACAACGCACTAACGTTGCCATTCACGAAATGGGCCACGCGCTGGGGTTGAGCCACAATCAGTCCGGCTCCATCAGTGTGATGAATCCGGCCAATCGGGTGCATCCCCTGCGCAACGTCGATATCCGCGGTGCCAAGAAGGTCTACACGACCCCCCTCAGTACGAAAAAGGTGCTGGCTTCATCTGCCAAGCCCACGCTGACCGTCGACCACCTCAAGGATTACTCCAATGGTATCTACGGGGTTGAAGCGATTCGTAAGGACGCCGGCACCATCGTGGAGGGTACCATTACCAAAAGTGTCGCCCACCACAAGGCCCCCAAGAACTACTACACCACCCAAACACTCAAGATCGATGAACATTTCAAAGGCCTCAGCGGCAAGTCCATCACCTTTACCCAGGGTGGGACCACGAAGATGGCCGTTACCGACAGCGAAGTGCTCCATCAGGGTGAAGAAGTTGTGGTTATGCTAGCCAAGAACGCGGCTGGCAATTATTACGTCATTAATGATGGACAGGGAATGTTCGTCGATACCCACACCAGCAATGGTCACGAGCTGTTTGAACACGTCTCAGATCACACCATTTATACCGAAGATATGCTGCATTAGGCAGCAAAACCGTCGTCCCCAGCATAAGGCTTGAGACGACGGCTTTTTATGTAAAAAATCTACTCGCGATGGAAGTACCGCAGTCCGGCCTCAATCAGGTCGATCACCGCGAACAACCCGATGAAGCCTGCAATAGCCTCCAGGAAGAACCGGCCGTAATCGACCCAGAACAGTTCTCCTAGCGTCACCAGATCAACGGCCCCCTTGACCAGGAAGACAGGTACCAATAAGAACAAAAATATTTCGAATAGATCCACCGTCTGTGCAACTTGGTCCATAAATAATTTGTGAAAATGCATCCCCGTACCTCCTCCGACAATGACTACCCACCACCCCCAACTTCACGCCAATTGCGTCTCCCCAAAGTTAAGCGGTGGAATAGTTCTTGCCACTCATCATACGACAGTTTAATCAGTGAACGCCACCCTTTCGGTAAAACAAAAAGCAGCCGGTCCGCTAAAGTGCGGAGCGACTGCTTTTCTAGAGGTCGAAAATTTGAGGTTAGTCGGTGAGCCCTGTCTCACGGGGCAAGCACTCACTGATTAGTTTGTTTAAATCGGTATTATCCTTCGCCTTCTGGCCGAATATAATGGAACAGAACACGGTTAACCGTAATCCACTACTGGCCATTACTCACGGAATCACGGGGCTAAACCCATGTCAGCCGCAGGGCTGGTGAAAATGGGCTCAGCCGTGGGAGTTGCCTTGGCGGGGGACCCGCTTAGGCAACTGCTATCTTTGAGACGTGCTCTCCGGCTCAAAGTAAGTCTGGAGACCGCCCTTTGGCTCCAGGCGCGCGCCCGCAGCGTCACGGCCCATTTTCACCAGTCCGGAGGCGCTGCTAGAAACCAGTTTAGCCCATACCGTTATTTCCAGTAAGCGTACTTGTATTGCGCGTCGCTCATCATGGTGTACTTCAACCCGCCAACGGACTTGGAAACCAGGTGCGCCTTGGCTTGTTGGTACAGCGGAACTAAGCCGGCTTGCTTGGTCACGTAGGTGTCGGCTTGCTTCAACAGGTCCCACCGTTGTTGCGTGGTGTGGCTGGCCGTATCGTCGACTTGCTTCATTAAATTGCTGAAGTGGGTGTTATCCCATTTGGTAAAGTTCACGGAGCTGGTTCCATCAGCCATTTGTAAGAAGTCGGCTGGGTCCCGCCAATCCGTGGTCCACCCGTCGAGGTCGATATCAAAGTTACCGGCCGCACCCTTAGCAATCTGTTGGGCCAATGGCATCGACTTGATGGTGATGCTCAGGCCGGGCATGTACTTCTGCGCCTGTTGTTGCAGGTATTGGGCCACGTGCTTTTGTTCATCCGTGTCGGCGGTCAGGAGTTCCAAATTGGCCTTCTTGATGCCGAGTTCCTTCTTCGCTTGGTTCCACAATTCAGTAGCTTTCTTAGGGTTGTAACTCAAGAGGTTACCCACATCTTCGGAGAAGTCCTTGCCCGTGGTTGGGTCATTCCCATCACCGGAAGGAATCAGGCTCTTAGCAGCGGCGGAACCATCTTGCAGCACATTCTTGGTCAGGGCGTTCCGGTCGACCACGTAGGAGAAGGCTTGACGTACCTTGGTGTTGTGCGTCACCGTCTTTTTATCATTAAATTCCAGGAACCGCATGGAACTGTTCAGCGTCGTATTCATTTCTGGGTTATTAGCATTTTGCTTGATGTATTGCCCGGAAAGCACGGTTTCTTGAACCTTGCCAGACTTGAACAGGCTAGCTGACGTGCCCGGATCCTTCACAACTTGCACGTTGACCTTGGAAATTTTTACGTTCTTGGCATTCCAGTAATGCGGGTTCTTCACGTAAGACCAGCTGTCAGCCGCACCACTCCAGCCAACCAACTTGTAAGGCCCTTCGGAGAGCGTCTTCTCAGCGCTGGTCCCGTACTTACTGCCATATTTATTGAAGAGACTCGTCTTCATAGGGTACGCCGCCGTGGCTAGGATATCTGGCAACCAGGGTTGTGGCTTGGACAGCGTCAATTGTAACGTGCTCTTGTCCAGGGCCTTCACGCCCAACGCAGATGGAGATTTTTTTCCGGCCTGAACGGCATCATAATTCTCTAAGTATTTGAGCTTGTTGGCTACCTGCGACTTGGACTTCGGATTGACCTGCCAATCAAAAGAGGTTACGAAGTCTTGTGCCGTCACCGGATCACCGTTTGCCCATTTGGCAGCCTTTTTGATCTTAAACGTATAAACGGTGCCATTTTTCGTGGGCTTAACTACTTTTTCAGCAATCCCGGCGATGACCTTACCGTTCTTATCCAACGTGTACAGACCTTCTTCAGTCTGCGCAATCAAACTGGAACTGTTACTGTCACCCGAAATGGCGGGGTCGGCCGTGGCGGGATTCCCAACCATGGTGACGCTCAACGCCTTATCTGCCTTATCCGCACTCGTTTGCGCCTTGGTTGACCCACACCCGGCCAACGCTGCGACTGCCAATAACCCAAAACCTAATCCCATTAATTTCTTCATATAATCGACCCCTCATCTTGTTTGCCTGAACAAAAAAATCGCCCGTCCTCGTTAACCATCTCTGGCTAACAAGGGCGAACGATTCGCGGTACCACCTTGTTTTATCTCTCATGGTGCATTTCACACCCGTGCGGTAATGGGCACGACCCAGGCACGGCTACTTGATTCACCGCGCCGACCTCCAGATGCGCTTCACCCCGACCGTTTGATCCGGCTTACATCGACCCGGACTCGCTGAACAAACGGTGAAGGGCTACTCTTCTGGGCAACGTCTTCTTGATTGATACTAAATCTATCATCATCCATTTTAAATGTCAATTCTTTTATAAACATTCATTTCTTTGTATATTTTATGAATAATTGGCAAAAAAAAGAGCGAACCCGCGTCGCCGTAGGTTGGCCCTTTTGTATATTCTGGTTAAGAAACCGTTATTTTACCGATAAACTTTTTTATTTATTCATGTCCTGTTGCCGATGGCCTTGTGAGACAGTCGTCGTTTGACGGCTAACGGTCTTCCCCGCTTGACTAGTCGTTGTCTGCGTCTTGACCGCAACGTGCCCCTTACCCGTTGTGTCGAGTTGCACTGCAGTTTGGCCAGACGTTGGTTGAACAACCGAATCCGTCACAGTTGAGCTGTTTTGCGGTACCTGACTGAAGAGCAAGCCCCCAGCAACCAGGCCCAGCATAACGCCGCTGATTCCCCTGAATTTTTTTGTCATGTGCTTTCCCCTGATTTCCCTTTAGTACAGATAACTTCCTCTGCGTTAATTATACACCAAAAGGTCAAGCAGTTTACTTATAAGTTTCCACATTCTGTTGGTTGGCGTGAATCACGACGCCATTTAGCCCCAGAATCAACAGATTGGCGACCGCCGCGATGATAAACAGGAGCGTGTAGGATCCGTGGTCGATCACCAGACCGCCAAAGAGTGGGCCAAATGCCTTCCCCACATTGGCCCACGCATTGGCCATGCCTTGGTATTTCCCTTTGACCGCGTGGGGCGTTAACCCGTTAACGATCGCCGGGATGGCCGGAAACGCCGTCGCTTCGCCCATCGTCAGGATAACCATCGCAATCACAAAGTGCAGGTAGTCCTTGGCAAAGATGAGCGTGACAAACGACAACGCCACGAAGAAAATCCCGGCGTAGACCTGGAGATACAGATTGCTAAAGAAGTTGGCGAGCCAATTTAATAGCGCCTGGAACACCACAATCAAGCCGGCATTGATCGTCCACAACAGGCTGTATTCACGCATCGGAATGCCCATCCCCGTCATGTAAACGGACAGGTTGGACACCCACTGTTCGTACATCACCCAGATAATGATCAACGAGATAAAAAATGTCGCCATGATGCGTCGATTAGGCACGGCAATCGTCACGTCCTGGGCTTGTTTGGTCACCACCTGCCGTTGCATCACGGCTGGCGCGTGGTAGCAGGTCAAAACGACCGTGAAGAAGCAGATGAACAGGCTAAACGCAATCACGAAGAGTAGCGTCACGCTGGTGCTATAGACAAAGCCGACTAGCGCCGTTCCCAGCACCACCCCGAGGTTTTGCGCGAAGTAGAGCATGTTGAAAATGTATCGTCCGTCGCGGCTGTGAATCGTGGTCCCCAAGGAGTTGACCATCGTCAGCGTCCAGCCGGAAGCCAGACCCAAGAAGACCAGAGCAATCGGAAACGCCGGCCAGCTGTGGCTGAAAATCAGCGTTCCCAGGGTGACTAGCGACACGCTGATGCCTCCTAACGTGAGGTAATACGGGTTCAGGCGGTCAAACAGTCGGCCCCCAATCACACTCCCCACCACGTTCGCGGAAGAGTATAACAGTAAAACAATCCCGACCTCGGTCAACGACGCCCCCAGTCGGTTGTGCATGTAAATCGTGGTCAACGGCCAAATGAAACTCATACCGATACTGCTGAACAAGGCACCCAGCAGCAACCACCGCAAGCGAATCTCGCGCATAAGCCGCCTTCTTTCAAAGATTAAAATTCAATTAGATTAATTCTAGCATACGCTTTGCAGAAAATGAAGCTGGTGCGGGGTAAACTGGGCGTTGCCACCGCCTCCGGGACGGTGAAAATACGGATGGTCACGTTCGTTCCCGCCGGTGGGCTCAAGATAACCTGCTGTGGGGACCGGTTCCGGCCTGAGAAACGGTCCGCCACCTCGCCTTGAAACCTCGCTGAAGTTCGCGAGTTTCCAAGGTCGTCCCGTGCTCTAAACTGAGAAAATCACTCAGTTAAGACCACCGACACAGCCGGCCATCTTGGCCCACCTCTGGTCACTGACATTAACCACCCATTTTCACCATCCCTGCGGCTAACACGCGTTTAGCCCACACGCGCCAGCCTCATTTTCAGGCTGACTTTCCAGTGTAACCTGATTTCACACATTTAGCCCTTCCTGACAGGCGATTACTATCCCCATAACTACCACCCTCTTGAAGACAATACTCACTCGCCAATTAATTGTTTTTCCCCCATATTTCTCGTACACTGAAACCAAAGGAGTGATCCGACATGACCGTTTTATTTATTAATGGCAGTCCGCGACTACACGGCAATACCGTGGCCCTAGGCGAACGCTTTTTACAGGATATTCCACACGACACCGTAAACCTTGCTGAACATCCACTGAACTTTGTCCACGACCAAAGGGACACCGATCAGCCGCAACAAGATTTGACCGATGACTACGAACAACTGATGGCTACCTTTGCTCAAGCCGACGACATTGTCTTGGGCACGCCAGTCTACTGGTACGCCATGACCGGCCAGCTCAAGGTCTTCATGGACCGCTGGTTTGACAGCTATACCAACGACTTTGACTTCAGTCACAAGCACGTTTACCTCCTAGTCGTAGGCGCCGACGAGCCACAAACCAAGGCACTGGGCATCACCCAGGCCGTTCAGCATTCCTGCGAATGGTTGAAAATGAGCTTCGAAGGCACGGCCACCGTAACGGCAGATGGCCCCGATGATGTCCGAAACATGTCCGATATGCCTAGCAGCTTCTGGCAACTCGGCGGCCGGCTCCGCGCTAACGAAAACGCGTAGCGGTCAATTCTGATTTGACGTCATTTAAATAATGTTTCATGTGAAACATTCTAAATCTGAACTAACGACAAAAATCCCGATATACCGCCATTTCTGGTTGGTATATCGGGATTTGTTTTTTTTGGTTTAGATGACTTTTCTGCCGCTTACTTTCAAAATAAACAATCAACAATGACCCCACCCATTCCCCGAGCGGTGGTTGCCCCGAACCAGTGTCAGCCGCAGGGCTGGTGAAAATGGGTCACGAGGTGGCTGTTAGTGACCAGCTGTGTCGATGGTCTTAGCAGAGCGATTCTCTCTGCTTAGAGCATGGGACAACCTTTGCGACCGCTTCTCAGGCGCAAAGTTGAGGTGGAAGACCGCCCCTCAGGCTGGAACCGACCCCACAGCAGGGCGCTTTGAGCCCGCCGCCGGGAACGAATGCCACAGCGTCACGGCCCATTTTCACCAGCCCGGAGGCGCGGAAAAAAGCACAAAAAAAACCACCGCTCGGGGAAAGCGATGGTCATCGGAGTAGGGGTAACGTCACTATTATAAGAATGACGTTAACTATTTTTTCATTATTCCAGGGGAGGAGGAGTACATGAAAAAAGATTGTTAATCTTTGGTAGAAGCAACCGATTGGTTAACTTCTATGCTTCATATACTAATGGGAAAATATGATGAAACTGTGAACTTTCTGGCACACTCTTATGAATTTTAACCGGCTTGACGATGTTACTGGGTGAATCCTTAGGGGCGCAAGGGCTTTGCTGGTTAACTACTTTTGACATTTTCCACGCATACCACGTTCCGTGGGGGACGAATTTTGTCGTTTATGCACATATCTATGCATTTATTCATTAAGGCAGCAAAAAAGGCTGCGGAACACGACTGTCCACAACCCCTTCAAGACGCTATTTCTATTGATCCGGCGTGTAAGCCACTGACGAGAACTTGTTAAACGACTTCACGAATAACAGTTTAACGGTTCCCCGTGGACCCGACCGGTTCTTTTCAATAATGACTTCAACTTCCCCGACATCTTGGTCACCCTCGTCACGAGGATCACTGTCGTTGCCGCCACCGTCTTCGTCGCCGTCCCGCTCGTAATAGTCATCACGATACAGGAACGAAACGATATCGGCATCTTGTTCAATTGACCCGGATTCACGGATATCGGACAGCACGGGCCGCTTGTCTTGCCGCTGTTCCACGCCCCGAGAGAGCTGGGACAACGCAATAACGGGCACGTGCAACTCCTTGGCTAGCTTCTTCAGTTGCCGTGAAATATCGGAAACTTCTTGTTGCCGGCTTTCGTGGTTGGTCCCTTCAATCAGCTGAAGGTAATCGATCACGATCAAGCCCAGATTCCCTTTTTCCTTAGCTAATCGCCGACACTTGGCCCGAATTTCCGTAATCTTATTCCCGGCGGTATCGTCGATATAAATGCTAGCCTTGGCCAGACTGCCCATCGCAACGATGAGGTTTTGCCATTCTTCTTCGGACAATTGCCCCGTCCGCAGGTGATTAGCGTCGATGGAACCTTCCGCACAGAGCATCCGGTTGACCAACGATTCGGCACTCATTTCCAAACTGAAAATGGCGACGGTCTTGTCGGTCTTAGTCCCCACGTTTTGCGCAATGTTCAGGGCAAAGGCGGTCTTCCCGACGGCTGGCCGGGCGGCGAGAATCATCAATTCATCGTCGTGCAGACCGGTCGTCATCTTGTCCAGCTCGGCATAGCCCGTCGAGAGACCCGTGATGGCATCCCCCTGCTCGGACAACTTGTTAATCTCTTCAAAGGAACTGTTCAGCACGTCACGAATTGGCTTGAATCCCGTTTGATTCCGGGTCTCCGCCACACTCATGATGTCCTTTTCGGCGTTGTCTAACATGTCGGCAACGTCTTCGTCCTGTTGGTAACCCTGGGTAACAATGTTCGTGGCCGTTTGAATCAGGCGGCGCACGATGGCCTTCTCCTGAACGATCTTCGCGTAGTAGGTCGCGTTGGCTGCGGTCGGCACGGACCCTGCCAGTTCGGCAATGTAGGTCACGCCACCGACGTCATCCAGCTCATTTTTAGACGTTAACCGGTCGGTAATCGTGACCACATCAATGGCCTCGTCCCGGTCGTTTAAATCCATCATCGCTTGGAAAATAATCTGATGTTCCCGGCGGTAAAAGTCCTCTGGGGCCAGGTATTCCAGCGCATCCACCAACGCGTCGGCGCTCAAAAAGATCGCCCCGAGGACGGCCTTTTCGGCTTCGAGGTTCTGTGGTGGTGTGTGATCTGTTAGAACGTTATTATCCATGCTTAGTATTTACCTCTTTAAAGAAAATCCCCGACAAACTAGAGTTCCATTTTACCATGGAATGCGAGAAGTCGGTGGATTTTAGTGTGGCTTTTTTCGGCGAATTCTACGGACCCGGAGACACCTGCGGTAACGCCACATTAAAAATTAAAATCCGGTAGATTTGAAAATCCACGATAGACGTCCCGGTGTCCTCATGGAAAAAGCCCGTGTAACGCTGCGGGTAAATCGTATAGGTCGGAAAGACCCATTTGCCAATAGCCGTGCCTGGTAAAATGGTCGCACTATCCGGGTCATACTTGGGATGGCAAGACACCGCCACAGCTGGTTCCGCGTCGTTCAAAATTGAAAACCGAACCGCCAAGCTAGGACTGGTCGAGAGCAACAGCATGACCGCCACCATGATCTCGATTATTTTTCGAGCAAGTCCAATTTTGTGCCAACGCGCTTTTAATTTCGTGAGCATCTGGCCCTCACCCCTTCGTAGCCGAGCGGCGCGGCAGCCACGTGACAGCCGCCGTCAGCGCCACCAAAACTAAATAGTTGATGCCAATCACCCCGAAGTCATCGAACCAATGGTCAAACACCATCATCGCAATGATTCCGACGACTGCCGCAACCAGCCCGAAAATTTTCAACTTGCGGGACACCAAGCTAACGGTCACCACCAGTGCACCGACCACCCAAAATCCCAGGGGCACATTGCTGATGGCGGGGCTATCGTGAAAATCAATGGCTTGCGCATTCCACGCAAAATAAAAACCCAAATACGCCGTAAACAAAATACCATAAACACCAATGAGACTAGTGACTATTTTTCTGAGCATGCTAACGACTTCCTTTTCCGAATCGACTGGCAAGCCGCCGATTCCATTCCTGAAAAAAAGGCCACCCAATCAGGTGGCCTTTCATCGACTTTCAATTAGGTAATCGCTTATTTTTGCTTAGCGACCACGTGAACCCGAATCTTAGCCGTCACATCACTGTGTAGCTTAACGGGTACGTTGGTGAAGCCCAGCGTCCGAATCGGTTCTGGGAGTTCAACTTTACGCTTATCAATCTTTAAATCAAATTGCTTTTGCAAGGCTTGAACAATTTGCTTGCTAGGAATTGACCCGAATAACCGGTCGTCTTCCCCAGCCTTTGCCACGATTTCAACGACCGTCTTGTCGGCCTCTAACCGCTTTTGCAAGTCGCGCGCTTCGGCCAAATCTTCGGCCTCACGGCGTTGTTCCGCTTTACGTTCGGCACTTAACTGACTCATGGCGGATTGGTTGGCTTCCTTAGCCAGCCCCCGCTTGATCAGGAAGTTTTGGGCATAGCCATCGGGAACATTCTTGATTTCCCCGCGCTTGCCTTTACCGCGAACGTCTTTGACAAAAATAACTTTCACGTCGTTCACTCCTCACTTATTACATATCTAATAATTATCCTACGCTACCTACTGGCGAGAAGCAATTAACTAAGTCGTTGCTGGCTCGGGCTCATCGGCATGGGTCAGGATATCTAACAGTTGTTGCTTAACCTCGGCCACCGTCTTATCAGCGATTTGGGTCGCCGCGTTGGACAAATGACCGCCACCGCCCATGGCTTCCATGGTCAGCTGCACGTTGATTTCACCTAGCGAACGGGCAGAAATCCCCACCCGACCGTCTGCACGGCGGGTAATCACGAACGACGCATCCACGCCGGACATGTTCAGCAGGTCGTCGGCCGCTTGCGCCGCGGTAACGGGGTCATAGGTTTGATCCTCTTCACCGGTGATCAGGGCCATGTCCTCGTTCACGAACTCAACCATTTCAATCAAATGATTGCGTTGCAGGTAACTATCGACGTTTTCCTTCATATACTGTTGCATCTCAATGGCGTCGGCCCCGGCAGACCGCAAGTAACTGGCGGCGTCAAACGTCCGGGTCCCGGTCCGCAGCGAGAAGTGCTTGGTATCAACGAAGATCCCGGTCAACATCGCCGTGGCTTCCAGCTTGTTGATGGGCTCCCCCTCTTGTGATTGATACTCAAACATTTCAGTAATCAACTCACAAGTCGAGCTGGCATACGGTTCAATGTAGACCAGCAACGGGTTCTCGGGAAATTCTTCGCCCCGCCGGTGATGGTCAATGATCATCACGCGGTTCTCTAGGCGCTTGTACAGGTCGGCCGTGATAGAAATGGACGGCTTGGAATGGTCGACCATCAAGAGCATGCTCTGGTCGGTCGCCTTCTCCAGCGCCTCTTCTGGTGAAATGATGGCCGCATCCACGTCCGGATAGGCTTTCAAATTATCCAGCAAGCGCTGCACGTCGGAGTGGACGGTTTCCTTGTCGAGGACGATCCAACAGGTCTTGTTGTTCATCTTGGCAATCCGCCGAATCCCCAGGCAGGCCCCCAACGAATCCATATCCGGTTGGGTATGACCTTGAACGAAGATCTGGTCGGATTCGTTCATCAGCTCTTGCAGGGCTTGTGAAATCATCCGCGCCCGGACCCGCGTCCGTTTCTCCATCGGGTTGGTCTTCCCACCATAGTAGCGGGCTTCTTGGTCGGCGGCCTTGACGACAACTTGGTCGCCACCCCGGCCGAGCGCCAGGTCCAGGTTACTCTGGGCTTGGTCGGCCAGCTTATTCAGGTTGGCATCGCCGTACGCAATTCCCATACTCAGGGTCAACGGGAAGTTTTGCTTAGACGTGCTCTCCCGAATGGTGTCGAGAATTTTAAATTTATCCGCTTCGATGGCCGCCAACGACTTGGCGTAGGCCAGCACGAAGTAGTGGTCGTCGTCCAGTTGCTTGAGGTACATGTCAAACTGTTGGACCCAGGCCGATAGCTCATTGGTCACGTAGTTTCGCAGGTTGGAAATGTCTTGGTCGGTCATTGATTGCGTCACTTCATCATAGTTATCCAAGAAGACCTGGCCGATGGCAATTTTCTCGTCGTCGTACTGTTCCTGAATCAACTGATAGTGGGTGATGTCGTAGAGGTAGACCGCATGAAAATCCGGTTGGACGTACAGCGTAAAGCGGTAGTCGCGCCAGCTCACGGTGGTCATGGTCTGCGGTGGCGTCGTCGCCACGAGTTTAGCCAAGTCGGCATCCACGTCGCTTAACGTGCGGTTCAACACATCCGTATCGCCAAAGTAGTGTTGTAGATACGGGTTGACCCACTCAATCTGATCCGTGTCGCCCAGAATCATGACACCAGGCGGCATCCGAATCAGCGCCTCCTGCTCGCCCTGTTGAATCCGAAACGACAGGTCGGATATGTACTGGGTGGTGTCCGCGCCAATCTCTGCCATGGTATTGAACAGAAATAGTGTGGCCACTCCCACCAGCACCAGAATCACGATCCCGAAGATCCAGTTCAACAGGAACGACAACACGATACCCAGAATGGCCAAGACCGCCGTTAGTACCGCGATTCCCCGTAGGCGCCGATTCTGCAAAAACTCGGGCACGTTGTCTCGTGAAAATATTTTATTCATACTTGCTCCTCATCTGTTTCATCTTAAAAAGTTATGGTTACCCGCATCATTTTGACGGGGTCAGAAAGTTACAAATAATACCCTTATTTTATCACACTTCGGGGTCAGTACAAAACAACGGTCTTGGATGAAACCCCGGCATGGCGGCGTTGGGTTCGGATTCTTAGGGATGGTGAAAAGTCGTTCTGGGCTTGGTGTTTCATGGGAAACGGGGCGTTGGGTTACTTGGGCGTGGGGAATGCGGTGTTTCTGGGGACAAGGACGTTGGGTGTTGTGATAGATTACCCGAGGAAGATTGAAATTGGATGATTACTAACGCAGTGATTTTAGTTTTATACGTGGAACTATTCTACCTGACAATTTCTAAAATCATTCAATCGTATCCATTTCATCTTAATCTGGATTACCCCAGCCATATAAGGATTTTTATATTTTTATCAGTTTTCTTATCGCAGCGTATTTGCCAAATTTATGCTCAAATTATCAGCCGCACACATTAAACCATTTGTGCATTTTTCTTTAGGAAACATCTTTCTAACATGCTATACTTACCCCGACTGAAGAATCAGCTAATTGGCTCAGTTGGGGGGAGCACGTCATGGAAGCACATCGTCATTGCCAACAGCTATTCTGGGCAAGTCTCACGACCCTCACCCTAGTCTGCGGGATGCCAGTCATCTTCCCCAGTCCCGTGCTAGCCGCTGAAACGGAAGCAACCGAGACTGTGCCTAGTCCCGCCCATGCTGATCAGGACCCCGTCGCGTTCGCGGATGCCAACCTAGCCGCGTTGGTTGCCAAAGCCTTCAGCACTGAGGGCCGCCCCGTCACGTACGGGGATATCCGCCACTACCGCGGTGTTCAACCGGATATCAGCGACTATACGAGTTCTCTAGTCGCTACCTCCCTAGAAGGTCTCGAGAGTCTACGCGAATTACCCACCGGCATTGGCGTCACTCTTCAGTTTGATGTTGCTAAACGCGTCTCCTGGGCGCCACTGGCCGGGGTTCCGGTCTCGGGCAGTCTGACTGTCTTTCAGGATGGCATGCACAACACCGACTTCACCGCCCTCAACCAGGTGAACATTCTGGAAGACCCGTCGACCTTTCCCCGTCAGCTGTGTCTCACCGGGATTAGCGGCTATACGAACTATGCCGGATTGACCGATGCGGACATTCACCTGCTAGACCCCCTTCTTAGCAAATTTAGCAGTCTAAAATATCACAATCAGGACGGCCGCACGAACCTGACCATTAGTAACCAGCGGATCACCGACTTCTCCTATTTCAGAAAATTTGGCAAGGTCAATGTCCTGGGAATCGGCCAGTACGTCGACTTCAAACAGAAAGTCACCTACATTGATCCCGCCACGTTCACTCCCGAAACAATCGTCCGTCTACCGGCGCGGGTCAAGGGACTTGACGGCGAGCCCATCCAAAATAGCCTGAAGGTTTATAACAATGTCTCCAAAGCCTTGACCCTGGACGGCACGGATGCCCTGGTGAGTGGCATTTATCCCAAGACCAAGTGGCTCATCATCATGCCTAAGCATACATACGCCAATTATTCCGAAGCGGCCCCGATCGACTACGCCGATGGCAGCATCCTGCTAACCGACAGCCTCCAGTATTACCGACTGAAATGGGCGAAGGCCCCCGTGCCAGTCAAGCCGGCTCCGAAACCAAGACCTACACCTCAGCTACCGGCCAACCCCGCCCCAACTCCAGGCCCCACCACGACCAGTCACCCGCAGCCGCCACGGAAAGAGGCCGCTGCCAAGCAACATCCCCAGCATTTCCAACCCCGGGTCGTTTACGCCATCAAGTCACTCTACCTCTACCGCCACGCGACCTTTCGGGTCAAGGAGCGCCAAGCCAGATACGTCCAACAGCCGCGAGCTAATCGGCCGCTATTTATCATTATTGGCGAAACCAAATCTCACGCTGGACGCCGCCGTTACCGCGTGCGGGACATCAATCATGAGAGTCGCACGGATGGGCAAACGGGCTACATCACGGCCAGCACCGGCTACGTGACGGCGGCTTACTATCGAACGGCGCCTAGCCAGATTACGGTGATTGATCCGGCCGGAATCGATGCGCACTCGCAACCCCATCTGACGACCGCCAATCCGGTCATCCACTACGCCCAGGGGAGCGTCCTCAAGGTGGTCGCCATCCAGCACCGCCATCTCACGACGCGCTTGCAGCTCGCCAATGGGACCTACATAACAGCCAATCGTCAGCTCATCCGGGCCGGGAAACTCGTATCGCCCACCCACATTCAGACTAAAACTCGGGTGACCCGCTACGGCACGGCAAATCTCACGGAGCGGCGGCAAACCTACCGACCGGGACGGCGGCTAAAGGTTCTGGGTTGGTCCTACGCGCACCCCCACGACCTAAGTAAACCCAGCCCGCGGCGCTACCGCGTACCGGGTGGCTATGTAACCGCGAATCCGCGAGCGGTGCGGGTGATTGATTAGCGTAAATAAGTGCTTGACCTTGACGTAACGGCAACCTCTATAGTAGGTTTTAGGCAAGAAAAGGAGGTGGTCGCATGACCTACAGTGTCCAAGCCCTCAGCCAGCTCGCCGGCGTGAGTCCGCGCACCCTGCGCTACTATGATCAAATTGGCCTATTGCCAGCCCAACGCAATCCCACGAACGGGTACCGCGAATACCCAGAGACCGCTGTGGACCAGCTACAAGTGATTCGTTATTTCCAAACCTTTGGCTTTCAGCTCACCGCGATCCAAGACTTATTGGCTCAGCCTAAAGCAGCGCAAACAGCCGCCTTAGCCGACCAACGTCAGCGATTAGCCGCTGAGCGCGACCACCTGACGACCTTGCTAAATACCCTAGACCGCACCCTAGCGGCTAGAAATGGAGGTCCCCAAATGACCAATACAGAAAAATTTAGCGCCTTTAAGCAAGCACAATTAGACCAGAACGACCAGCAATTTGGCCCAGAGGTTCGGCAACGTTATGGCGCCAAAAGCTTTGCCACCAGTCAACAGAAATTTGCCAACCTGAGCGAAGCCGATTACCAGCAAATGCAGGCCACTGAGCAGGCACTCTTTCAAGCGCTCCGCACGGTGACCCGCAGTGGTGACTTAGCTAGTGAGGCAGCGCAACAGGTGTTCACGCTACACCAGCAATGGTTATGTTTCACGTGGAACAATTACACCGCAGAAGCTCACCGTGGCCTGGCCCAAATGTACGCCGCCGATAGCCGGTTTGCGGACTACTACAACGACCACGTTGGGCTGCCCGACGCCGCGCAAACACTGGTGGCCGTGATTACACGGTACGCCAAATAGTTAGAACTAAAAACGACTGATACCACCCCGCTAAAGGGACTGGTATCGGTCGTTTTGCTTACTTATTGGGGTCCTTAATCTGACTCCATTTCATCACGTGCAGCATCCAGGAAATCCCATACTTATCCGTGAAATGGCCCATTTTGCCACCCCAGAATTGTTCGGCAAACGGCATGTCAATGGTGACCTGGCCACTGGCCTGTAGGTGCTGGTAAAAGTCCTCGGCCGCCTGAACGCTGGCAGCATCATCCCCATCGATGTCTAAAATCATATCGACCTGATTGGACGATTGAACCGGGCCCCGGAAACTGTCTGCCACTTGAAAGCTCATGCCTAAGACGGTAAAGCCGCCATGGATGGTCATGCTGTCTAGATCAGCCTCAGCCGGCAGGTGAAATTGTTGCGCCTGCTCGGGTTGGGGACTGAAGCGGTACACGTCGGTCGCACCGAACACGTCTTGGTAATAGGCCAACGCCTCCTTGGCATTTTCAAACGCAAAACTAGGAATCAAACGGGATTGCATGGACAACCATCTCCTCAATTTAGATGGCTTAAGTGTACCAATCACTGGCAAAAACCGGTAGTGATTAGGCTTGATTATTTGGCAACAGCACGATCGGTGTTCATCCATATTTTTTTCTAAGCCGTTATTTCTATAAGACACCCACAAAAATCGGTTGTCTCCGCGGTCACTCTTTGCTAAATTTCCGTTGACATTCGTCGGATTCCTGCTAAACTAACAATCATTAACAATTGATTAGAAAATTAAAAAGTGATGATGAAGACTAGTAACGTCCTTGGTCCTTGTTAGCGAGCCCGGTTAAGTGCAAGCGGGTCAAGGCTGACGACGCGAACTCCCTTCTGAACTGTCAGCTGAAATTTAGTAAGCCCGACCGGTGGCAACCGTTATCCCTGCAGTGAATCGCGACCTGGCTGGCCCATCGGACCTAGCTGATGGTTACCGGCCTCTAGGAGTGTCGCCGTTCACGTTCGAGTAAAAATTAAGGTGGTACCGTGCGACAGCGCCCTTACGGAGAAGTTCTTTCCGTGGGGGCGCTTTTTGTGTCCACCACTATTTCTAAGCAATTGAAACTAGGAGGGTGTTCCACATGAAACATTTTGCAGCGCTAATTTCCGTCACCATGCTGGTGGCCATAACCTTGAGTGCCTGTGGCAGTAGTGCCGCGGGCCAAACCAATAAGAATAAAACCTTGAACGTCACTTTGGCCGATGAACCAGCCACTGTCGACCCTAACAAGGATACCGACACCAACAGTGCCAGCGTCATTTTTCAAACGATGGAAGGCCTCTACACATACAGCCGCAACAACAAAATCATCCCCGGGGTGGCCACCAAGATCGTCACGCCCACGAATCACGGCAAGACCTATACGTTTACCCTGAAGAAGACGGCCAAATGGGCCAATGGTCAGCCCGTCACCGCACAGGACTTTGTGACTTCGCTTCGACGCATGGCGGACCCCAAGACTAAGGCCCAATACGCGAGCCTCTTGTCGGCGTTTAAAAATTACAGCGCCATACAACACAGTCAGGCCGCCCCATCCAAGCTGGGAATCACTGCGCTCAGTAAAACCAAGCTGCGCATTCAGTTGACCAAGGCCGTGCCCTACTTCAATGACCTGCTGGCCAGCAAGTATTATCCGTTGAACACCGCCGCCGTGACCAAATACGGCAGTAAGTATGGGACCAGTGCCACCACGGCCGTCGCCAATGGCCCGTACAAGCTGGTCGGCTGGACTGGGAGCAATTCGACCTGGCACTACGTCAAGAATTCCCACTACTGGAACGCCAAGAACGTTAAGATCAAGCGCGTTAAGGTCGCCGTGACCAAGGACGAAACGACGGCCGCTAACCTATTCAAGGCTGGCAAGGTCCAGGAAACTACGGTCAGTGGCGAGTACGTCCGGGCCAATAGCAATGAAAAACAGCTCCACACTCACCTGCAGGGCCGCATGAACCTGTTGTATTTCAACCACAAACGGACCGTTACCGACTCCGAAAATTTGCGGCAGGCCGTTTCCTACATCGTCGACCGCAATCAATTGACCAGTCAGGTGCTCCAGGACGGGTCCAAGCCCGCGCTGAGTGCCATTCCACGTGGCGACCAAACCAATCCCCAGACGGGCGGCGATATGGCCACTGAAACCGGCAACCTGCTCCCCCACGACATCGCCAAGGCCAAGGGCTATTGGCAGAAATACCTGAAGGAGACCGGCAAATCCACCGCCACCATTAGCATTTTGACCGACGACAGTGACGACGATAAGAAGATCGGCACCTACCTCCAATCCGTGATGGAGAAACACTTCAAGGGACTGACCGTGAAAACGACCGCGCTGCCCCACGCCCAACACGTGGCCCGCGACTTCTCCGGCGACTTTGACATCAATCTGATCGGCTGGTCGACCAACTGGCTGGACGCCTCAGACTACCTGGACTTGGCGGCCAAGGATAACTCCGTCAATTTCACCCACTGGAATGACCCGACCTACAACCAGCTCCTGACGACCGCAGAAAATAAAACGGGCCAGGCGCGCTACGACGGCTTGGTCACCGCCAACAAATACCTGATGGGCGTCAAGGGCTACGTCCCCCTGTACCAGCCATCAGAGGCCAAATTGATCAGCGACAAGGTCGGCGGCTTGACGTACTCATTGATCAACGACGCCCAGTATCAGTATGCTTACTGGAAGTAGAGTGCGGAGAGAGCCGCTTAGACTCTGAGCATTAACGTCGGCTCAGTGATGCCCCCGGTCTTTGGGGGGATTACTGAACCGGGGTTAAGCGCAGGAGTCTGGCTCTCGGAGCACGTTTCCAAGGCCGCTGGTTTCCGGATAGATACGTGCAGAACAAGTCAAATGATTTAAGACACCGTAACCCTAAACGACCAAGAGTGCTTGGGCTTTCTAAGCGCAGGGCCTGCCTTGTGTAGCACGTTTCCAAGGCTGCTGGTTTCCGGATAGACACGCGCAGAACCCGTTTAACGACCTAAGACAAGATTAGGTCAATCACCGCCCAAAAGGACTGACTAAACCGTAATCAATCCCCCAAAGAAACCGCGTCATCAATCCCATCAATCCGTTACCAAACTTAAAACTCATAAAATTCAGGAGGACTCAAACTATGACGAAAAAAACATTCTACAACTTCACCCTATTTGACGGCACTGGCGATCAAAACACGCCGGACGCTTGGTTTACCGTGGACACCGACACCGGCAAGATCACGGCCAGCGGCACGGGACACCCCGATACCACCGACGAGCAAGTCGACCTCCACGGCCAATACGTCATGCCCGGCTTTATCAACGTGCATACCCACATCACTAGTAATCCCGACTCCTTTAGCGGGAGCTTCGGTGCGTCCGAATCGGAGTCCGCGGTCTTTGGCTACGAGAACCTCCAGAAGCTCCTCAAGTCAGGCGTCACCTACATTCGCCAGTGTGGCGCGACTTACGACGTCGATATCAAACTCAAGCGGCTCCAACGCGACGGGCTCCTGCCGCACACCCCACACATCATGGCATCCGGACGCGCCTTTTCAATGACCGGGGGCCACGGGGATGGCCGCAACTCAGCCTACCTGGTCGACTCCCCCGACGAAATGCGCAAGGGCGTGCGGCAAGCCTTTAAGGCCGGCGCCGAATGCATCAAGGTCATGGCGACCGGCGGGGTCATGACGCCCAACGACTTCATGGAGGACCCGCAACTCTCCGTGCCCGAGATGCACGTGGCCGTTGAGGAAGCCCATCACAAACGGCGTATTGTCGCCGCCCACGCGGAAGGCAATCCCGGAATTCAAAACGCCCTCGATGCCGGCGTTGACTCCATCGAACATGGCTTCTACGTTAACGAGGCCGAGGCGCATCAGATGATTGCCCAGGGGACCTACCTCACCCCGACACTAATTGCCGAATGGGTCATCCCCGAAAAAGGCCGCGGCGTGCTTCCCGATTGGGAGGTCAAAAAGGCTGCCGACGCCATTGATGACACCTACCACAACTTGAAGCGTGCATTTGAAATCGGCGTGAAATTCACCTGTGGCACCGATGCCGGCACCCCCTTCAACGGCTTTGACCGGACCCCCGACGAGTTCGGTTTGCTCACCAAGGTGGGGATGACCCCCGCGCAGGCTTATCAGTGTTCCAGTATCAACTCGGCCACACTTTTGGGGGTAGCCGACGACTACGGTACCCTTGAAGTTGGCAAGCACGCCGATTTCCAAGTGCTCCGGGCCGATCCATTAGCCGATACGGCCGCTGTGAAACAGGCGGATAAGGGCGTTTACGTGGGCGGCATTCAACAGTTTTAATGGTCTTCGGAATAATTAATTTAAATTTTCACGTTGACAAATAATTTTTCGGTGCTAAACTAGCAATTATTAACAATTGATTAGAAAATGAAAATGTGATGATGAAGTCCAGTAGCAGTGACCATCCTTGTCAGCGAGCCCGGTAAAGTGAGAGCGGGCCAAGCCAGTCGCCGTGAACATCCCTTCGGAGCAGTTAGCTGAAATCCAAGTAAGTGTCAACCGGGAGCATCCGTTATCAATGCAGTGAATCGCGGGAGTAGTCGCGGCTTCAATCGATCCTAGCCCTTGGGCCTCGACTCCTAGGAAGCCCGCCGTTCATAGTCAAGACGATGCGTTTTCGCGTCGCAAAAATAAGGTGGTACCGTGCGCAAGCACCCTTACAGAGAAGTATTTTCTGTAGGGGTGCTTTTTGTTTGGCCACCGCCGCTAATGTTCTAATCAATTGAATTCTAGGAGGGTGTTTCACATGAAACATTTTGTTTGGACTGCACCACTAGCTTTACTCACTGTCTTATCCCTAGCCGGTTGTGGCAGCGCGGCTGGTCACACGACCAATAAAAACCGCACGCTCAACGTGACGCTGGCCAGTGAGCCCGCCACCGCCGACCCCAACAAGGACACCGACACCAACAGTGCCAGCGTCATTTACCAGACGATGGAGGGCCTCTACACCTATAACAAAGCCAATAAAATTGTGGCCGGCGTCGCGACGAAGGTCGTCACCCCCACTAATCATGGCAAGACCTACACCTTCACCCTGAAGCAGAATGCCAAATGGGCCAACGGGCAACGCGTCACCGCCCAGGACTTCGTGACCTCGCTCCAACGGATGGCCGACCCCAAAACCAAGGCCCAGTACGCTAGTGTCCTCTCGGCATTTAAGAACTACACTGCCGTCCAAAAAGGCACCCTACCTGCTTCTAAGTTGGGCGTTAAGGCGCTGAGCACGACCAAGCTCCAATTTCAGCTGAGCAAGGCCGTCCCATACTTCGATGACCTGGTCGCCAGCAAGTATTACCCGCTGAACACGGCCGCCGTCAAGAAATATGGTCAGAAGTACGGGACCAGCGCCGCAAAATCCGTGGGCAACGGGCCCTACAAGCTGGTCGGTTGGACCGGCAGTAACGCCACCTGGCACTACGTTAAGAACCCCCACTACTGGAACGCCAAAGAGGTTCAGATCAAGCGCGTCAAGGTGGCCGTCACCAAGGACGTGAACACCGCCGCGAACCTATTTAAGAGCGACAAGGTCCAGGAGACCACGGTCACTGGTGAATACGTACGGGCTAACAGTAATGATGCGAGCCTACATACCCATTTGACTGGCCGCTTGAACTACCTGTACGTCAATAGCCGCAAGACCGCGACGAACTCCGAGAACCTGCGCCAAGCCATCTCCGCCGTCATCGACCGCAAACAATTGACCAATAAGGTGCTCCAGGATGGTTCCAAGCCAGCCCTGAGCGCCGTGCCACAAGGCGACCAGGCGAACCCGAAGACCGGGCAGGATATGGCCAAGGAAGTCGGCAACCTGCTCCCCCACAACGTCGCTCAGGCCAAGACTTACTGGGCGAAATACCTGAAGGAGACCGGTAAGACCAAGGTCACGCTGAATCTCTTGACGGATGATACCGATGACGATAAGAAGGTCGGCACTTACCTCCAATCCGAAATGGAGAAGAACCTGAAAGGCCTGACCGTTACCACGACCGCCATCCCCCACGCGCAACACGTGGCTCGCGACTTTGCCGGGACGTTTGAGCTCAACCTCACCGGCTGGTCGACTAACTGGTTGGACGCCTCCGACTACCTCAATTTGGCAGCCAAGGGCAATACCGTCAACTTCACCAACTG
This sequence comes from Levilactobacillus sp. FUA 3915, assembly GCF_044053135.1. Lineage (NCBI taxonomy): Bacteria > Bacillati > Bacillota > Bacilli > Lactobacillales > Lactobacillaceae > Levilactobacillus > Levilactobacillus sp. FUA 3915. The sequence continues at coordinate 1,163,344 of NZ_CP168704.1, forward strand.
GAACGACAGCACTTACAACCAGCTGCTCGCAACCGCCGATGGTCAGACCGGCTTAGCTCGCTACAAGTCGCTGATGAAGGCTGACAAATACTTAATGAGTGTCAAGGGTTACCTGCCCCTCTACCAGCCATCCGAGGCCAAGCTGATCAGCAGTAAGGTCGGCGGACTCCACTACTCGCTGTTAAACGAGGCGCAGTACCAATACGCTTACTGGAAATAGGGGTAACCCCCTTGCCTCCGGGGCGGTGAAAATGAGACCGGTCCGCTGTGGGCGAACGCCCGGAGCCAAAGTTCGGTCTCCGCGCTTACTTTGAGCTGAAAGAGCACGTCTCAAAGCTATCAGTTCCCTAGGTGGCGGACCCACCAAGGGAACTCCCACGGCTAAGCTCATTTTCACCACCCCTGCGGCTGATACTGGCTTAACCCGTAATCTTTTAACTTATTAAACAGCTATGTAACCCATAACAAATGCACTTTAAATCTTAGGAGGAATTTCTATGACCAAAACCACTTTCCATAACTTCACCCTGTTCGATGGTGCTGGCGACCACAACGTGCCTGATGCCTGGTTCACCGTTGATAATGACACCCACAAATTAGTTGACCGCGGCCAAGGTACACCGGCCACCGCTGATGATCAGGTCGACCTGGGCGGCCAATACGTGATGCCCGGTTTCTTCAACGTCCACACCCACGTGACCCTGAGTCCCGACTCCTTCAGTGGTCAGTTCGGTCAATCCGAGTCCGAGGTCGCCGTCTTTGCCTACGAGAATTTACAAACACTCCTCAAATCCGGGGTCACCTACGTACGACAGTGCGGAACCACCTACGACGCCGACGTCAAGCTCAAGCGCCTGCAACAGCAGGGACTCCTGCCCCATACGCCGCACATGCTGACGTCTGGGCGCGCCTTTTCCATGACCGGGGGCCACGGGGATGCACCCCACGCCGCCTACCTAGTCGACTCTCCCGACGAAATGCGCAAGGCCGTCCGCCAAGCCTTTAAGGCCGGCGCGGAAACGGTGAAGGTCATGGCGACCGGCGGTGTCATGACGCCCAATGACTTCATGGAAGACCCGCAACTCTCCGTGGCAGAAATGCACGCGGCCGTTGAAGAGGCACATCACAAGCGTCGGTTAGTTGCCGCCCACGCGGAAGGCAACCCGGGGATCCAAAACGCCCTGGACGCCGGCGTCGATTCCATCGAGCACGGTTTCTACGTGACGGCGGATGAGGCGCGGCAAATGGTTAAGCAGGGCACCTACCTCACGCCCACCCTCATTGCCGAATGGACGATTCCCGCCTTCGGTAAGGGCGTGCTTCCGGACTGGGAAGTGAAGAAATGTGCCGACGCTTTGGACGATACCTACGTGAATTTGAAACGGGCCTTCGAGCTCGGCGTCAAATTCACCTGTGGGACCGACGCCGGCACCCCCTTCAATGGTTTTGACCTAACGCCAGACGAGTTTGGCCTGTTGACGCGCGTGGGCATGACCCCAGCGCAGGCCTACCAGTGCTCGAGTTTAAACTCGGCGGCACTGCTGGGCGTCGACCAGGAATACGGCACACTAGAAGTGGGCAAGTTTGCTGATTTCCAGGTCTTGAAAGCTGATCCGCTGGCGGACACGGCCAACGTCAAACAAGCCGACAAGCAAGTCTACTTAGGCGGCCATCGGGAATTTTAGGCAACAGAAAAGCAATGCCTCAGCGAAGGATTCGACCCCTCACGCTGAGGCATTGCTTTTTTGATTTTATTTCGTCGTTTGCGCCAAAACTACCGCGATTTGACCATTTTCAACGAGGCAAACGCCCAGTCGCCAACTACTATCGAGGCTGGCGATCTTTTCGGCGGTCCACCCCTGACTGGCTAAAGCCTCCTGCAGCTTGGCAATTCGACCAGCGACCGGTTGGCCGTAGGTAACTTGCCAATACCAGTACAGCTTGTTGCTAGAATCCAGGTTAAATTCATCGGTGTATCCTTGAATGTTCTTGAAGTCGCTTGAATCCAGCGAGAACGTGCTGACAGGTACAATATTCTTGTAGCCACTAATGCTGGTTGGGAATGAATCAAAGCGCGTTGCCGTGTACTTAGACAACTGGAAATCTAACGGAACGTTGGGAAAGACTTTCAGAACCGCTCGCGTGAGTTTTTGCGACGGATCGGTCTGAATGAATTTCGTATACGCCGCAGCGCTCTTGAAGTTCCGCGGTGTCTTCTGGCTATAGGCCGTCAGGTACTTGTTCCAGACCAGCCCCTTAATCTTCTTGTCATAGGTCGTGACCTGGTAGTAGACGCCCTTCCCCGGTTTGGTGACGGTGCCCACCAAATACCAAGACGTCTTCGGATAGTTACTCAGATTATGAATCTTCTTCGTGTGCTTTAAATTCCACATATAGGCTTTTTTCGTCGTCACGCTGGTCGCATACAGACTCGGTGAATTGGCGTCCCCATTGGGCTGCGTCAGTAACTGATGCGTTGTGGTCCCACTTAACCAACTCTTCGCGTGGGCCGTGGCCGGCTGACCGATGCCTAGCCCGACTGCCGCCCCGACTAATGCCAAACTCACACCTAACTTAAATCCCCGTTGTCTCATGTACATCATCTCCTCATACCCGCCATTTTAGCATGAATCTGTAGAATTGGGCAGATTGTTACCTATTTACATTGTAACTTTCATCTGTTGGACATAAAAAAAGACCAACCACATCTCTGTAGTTGATCTCATTTCGGTTTTAATTAACCTTCTTCACTGACGAAAGGCATTAAGCCCATGATCCGTGAACGCTTGATAGCGATGGTTAACTTACGTTGGTTCTTGGCACTAGTGCCAGTAACCCGACGAGGTAAAATCTTGCCTCGTTCGGAGATAAACCGACGTAATAAGTCAGTGTCTTTGTAATCAATGTATTCGATGTGGTTGGCTGCAATAAAGTCAACCTTCCGACGGCGACGGCCGCCACGACGTTGTCCTGCCATGTGGAATTCCCTCCTCGATAATTAGTGTTTAGAACGGTAAATCATCATCTGAAATGTCAATTGAATCGCCGGAGTTCGCAAACGGATCGGCTGAGTTATTGTTCCCAGCGTTCCCCTGATTGTTGTTGACCGGGTTCGGGTTCGTATTTTGAGTTGGGGCAGCCGAAGCTGTGTTCCCACTCGTGTACGGGTTGGCATTTTGATTCTGATTTTGCTGAGGAGCATTATTCGCGGAACCACCATTGTAGTTACCACCGTCGTTGTTGGCGTTGCGAGAACGCGGTTCAAGGAATGAAAAGTCCTCGACGACAACTTCGGTCACGTAAACACGTTGGCCTTGTTGATTTTCGTAATTCCGGGTCTGGATGCGCCCTTCAATTCCGACAAGGGAACCCTTGTGGAAGAAGTTAGCAAAGTTTTCCGCGGACTTGCGCCAGATGACGCAACTTACGAAATCAGCTTCCCGTTCACCAGATTTGTTGGTGAACCGCCGATCAACAGCCAGCGTAAAGGTGGCAACAGCAGCACCGCCTTGGGTATAACGTAAGTCAACATCCCGTGTCAGTCGGCCAGTAAGTACTACTCGGTTGATCATTGCTGAATAACTCCTCTCAATAGTTAAAGTTTAAATTAATCTTCGCGCTTAACGATCATGTGACGTAAGATGCTGTCGTTGATCTTAGCTAAACGGTCGAATTCGTTTAAAGCTGCGTCATCAGTAGCGTTTAACGTGATAACGTGGTAGATACCTTCGTTAAAGCCACCAATTTCGTATGCGAACCGACGCTTTGACCAGTCTTTCGAGTTGATCAATTCTGCACCGTTGTCAGTCAGTACCTTGTCGAAGCGTTCAACCAGAGCGGTTTTAGCGGCATCGTCAAGATCTGGACGAATGATGTAGGTGATTTCGTATTTAGTAGTTTCCATGAATGTTACACCTCCTTATGGACTTCAGGCCCCCACTGCAATGTGGAAGCAAGGAGAGACACTAGCGTAAGCCAGATACTCACAAGCTAGTAGTATAGCATAGAATGCAATCTTAAGCAAATCGGGGCCGACCGATGGGTGGTTGCTTACGTTACATAGGTTAACTCCGTAAAAGAAGGCCAAATGTTTTTTTATTTTTGAAATTTTTTCAATTAATTTGCAACTATCATGACAGAAAGCCCCGCATATCCAAAAAACGGGGCGTTTACCTCCCTCGACGTAAACGCCCCGTTGCACTCATCCCTATGATAATTCCGCTTCCACCTGACTAGGTACCATCTTCAAAGCCAACGCCAACAACAAGTAGCTGTCTGGCAGCAAATAAGCTAACCGTTGCTCCTGACTCCACTGAATGCCCGCTTGGAGCACGCGACTAGCCTCAGCGGGCGCGTTCCTCTGTAGCAGGCTCTACGCGTGCTGATAGTAAACGATTGGTAAATTGGCCGGATTGTCCAGTACTCGATCCTGCTGAATAATAGTCCACGCCCGTTCAAACCCGTCAAAATTAGGCGTCTGACGCGTCTGGACACTCACCGCATTCTCCGCTGCCATCAGCAACAAGTCCAGTGACCGGTACTGCTTCGGGTGCTGGGGCGTCATGAACATCAGGCCCGCGCGCAAATGGAGCTCGGCCGCATCGACATCCCCAATAATGGCCAGCGACCGGCCATAGTAATACAGCACGGCCTGCCGATCCGTATCCGTCGTCAACCGGTGGAGCACGTCGCCAGCGGCGATATTGGCCACCAGCTCGCTGTATTTTTGGTTTTGCCACCAAGACTGCAGTTGCTGACTAAACGTCGGCAGACGCTGAATGGGGTAGCTCTGTGGCAACGGCTGATTACGCACGATGCCCAATTGCCGGTAGAGTTGCGTCAGCTGCGCCACACTCGGGGTCTGTTGCCCCTGTTCGATGGCCGCCAACACATTTAACGGACACAACCGCGTCGCCAGGGCGGTCAACGCCAGTCCCCGTTGTTGCCGACACCTTTGTAAGTAGCTCCCAACCATTTCAAACGTCATGATTCTCCTCCAGTCTAATTTCCGTTAAGCCTCATTAAGGCTAAGATACCAAAACGACAGGAGAAAGTAAACAGATTAAACCATATACAATTATTTAAATATTTGATATCAGATTGCTGATATATAAGCAATGATTAGGTCTTTTATTTTCTACAGATACTAACTAAATGCATTAACTACTTCCGCTAATAATTGGTTAGATGCATACAAATAGTCACCCCGAATTAATCATAATCCGCAACGACAAAAAGAGCCCCACCAAATTGGCAGAGCTCTCTAAAGTTCAATTTAATTAAGCTTCTGGTGCGTCGGAATCCGGCGCCGTTGCCTGACTATCGTCCGCAACTGGCGTGGTGGCCACGTCACTAGCTGAATCTTCAGCTGGTGCAGTGGTCTCGCCGGCAGTCGTGGCGTCATCATCAGCCGTCTCGTCTTCCTTGGCAACCTTCGCCATGGTCGCAACGGCCGTGTCATCGGCCAAGCGAATCAGGTGAACCCCTAAGGTTGCCCGACCCGTTTCAGAAACGTCAGCCCCGCTAAAGCGGATCATAACGCCCTTGTTGGTCACTAACATCAGGTCTTCGTCACCATTCAAGGTGGTCAACCCAGCTAACGGACCGTTCTTGGCGGTCACGTTCACAGTCTTGATACCCTTACCGCCCCGACCCTTGATTGGGTACTCGCTGGCAGCCGTTTGCTTCCCATAACCCTTTTCGGAAATGACAAACACGTGGCTGTCCGGCTTGAGGACGCTGGCACCGATGACGTAATCGTTCTCGCGTAAACGAATCCCGCGAACCCCAGTAGCGGAACGACCCATGGACCGAACGTCCTGGGACGCAAAGCTAACGGCATAACCCAAATGGGTCCCGATGATCATGTTGGCTGCGGCATCAATGATGTCGACGTCAATCAGTTCATCGTTTTCCTTTAAGTTGATGGCCTTCAGCCCATTGCTGCGGATGTTGGCAAACTCATCAACTGGCGTCCGCTTAACCGTTCCTTGCACAGTGGTAAAGAACAGGTCGCGTTGGCCATTGTTCCCAGGGTTAGCCACGTTGATCACGGCCTGAACGTGCTCGTCGGTATTGATACCGAGCAGGTTGATGACCGGAATTCCCTTGGCAGTCCGCCCGTATTCAGGAATTTCGTACCCCTTCATCCGGTAAACTTTCCCGGTGTTGGTAAAGAACAACAGCATGTCATGAGTCGACGTTGCGACTAAGTGCTCGATGAAATCATCATCGTGCACGCCCATGCCTTGAACCCCTTTACCCCCACGGTTTTGTGCCTTGAATTCAGACGTTGGCAACCGCTTGATGTAGCCGTTGTGGGTCAAAGAAACCACGACGTCTTCTTCAGCAATCAAGTCTTCGTCTTCCAAGCTGAGGACTTCACCGACCATTAATTCAGTCCGACGGGCATCCCCAAACTTGTTTTGAATATCGAGTAATTCTTGGTAAATGATGGCTTGTTGGCGTTCCTTGGATGCCAAGATTTCCTTGTCATCCTTGATAGCTGCCATGACATCATTGTATTCCTTCTCGACCTTTTCCCGTTCCAAACCGGTCAGGCGAACCAACCGCATGTCCAAGATGGCTTGCGATTGCTTATCTGACAGGCTGTAACGCGTCATCAATTCATTCTTAGCGACCTCGGCCGTTTGTGACTGCCGAATGATCGTGATAATGGCATCGATGTGGTCCAGGGCAATCCGCAACCCTTCCAGGATGTGGGCCCGAGCTTCAGCCTTCTTCAATTCAAACTGCGTCCGCCGCCGAATAACTTCCAGTTGGAATTCCAAGTAGTATTGCAGAATAGCCTTGAGGCCCAATACCTTTGGCGCCCCGTTAACAATGGCCAGCATGTTGATCCCGAATGAGGTCTGCATCAAGGTCATCTTGTACAAGTTGTTCAAAATGACTTCAGCACTGGCGTCACGACGAACATCGATCACGATACGCATCCCAGTCCGGTCGGTTTCATCGTTGACATCGGTAATGCCTTCGATTCGCTTGTCCCGGGCCAATTCAGCGATTCGTTCAATCAGCTTAGCCTTGTTGACCATGTACGGAATTTCCGTGGCCACGATCCGTTGCTTGCCGTTCTTTTCTTCTTCGATGTCGACCTTGGCCCGCAGCGTAATGGTGCCCTTCCCGGTCTCGTAAGCCCGGCGAATGGCGGCTTTCCCCATCACAATCCCACCAGTTGGGAAATCGGGACCAGGTAAAGCCTCCATCAAGTCAGCTAAACTGGCATCTGGGTTGTCCATCAAAATGTGCAGGGCACTAATAACTTCGGTCAAGTTGTGCGGCGGAATATTCGTTGCCATCCCCACGGCAATCCCGGAAGCCCCGTTAACTAAGAGGTTTGGGAACCGTGATGGTAAGACAACAGGTTCCCGTTCGGACCCATCGTAGTTATCTTGGAAATCAATCGTATCCTTGTTGATGTCCCGCAGCATTTCCATCGCAATTTTGCTCAGGCGTGCTTCGGTATACCGCATGGCAGCGGCCCCATCACCATCGACGGACCCAAAGTTCCCATGCCCATCGACTAACATGTACCGGTATGAGAAGTCTTGCGCCATCCGCACCATGGATTCGTACACGGCGGAATCCCCATGTGGATGGTATTTCCCAAGGACATCCCCAACCATCCGGGCAGATTTCCGGAATGGCTTGTCGGGCGTAATCCCCAGTTCATGCATATCATATAAAATCCGGCGGTGGACTGGCTTCAAGCCATCCCGCACGTCCGGTAACGCCCGTTGAACAATCACACTCATTGCGTAATCCAAGAAGGATGTTCGCATGGTTTGTGAAAGGTCAACGTCGGTAATCCGACCTAAATAATCTTGATCATCAGCCAAATTTTTACCCTCCGTTCTTGCCTAACACTGACTAAACATCCAACTCAGCAAAGGTGGCATTGTCTTCAATGAATTCACGCCGGGGAGCAACCTTGTCCCCCATCAGCATGCTAAAGACTTGGTCTGCGTTGATGGCGTCATCGGCGTCAACCCGCAAGAGCCGTCGGTTGTCAGGGTTCATCGTGGTATCCCAAAGTTGTTCGGCATCCATTTCCCCTAACCCTTTGTACCGTTGAATCTGAGGCTTGGGTGCTGGTGGTAACTGCCCCAGCAATTCCTTCAATTCATCGTCGCTGTCCAGGTAACGTTGCATCTTCCCTTGACGCACCCGGTAGAGCGGTGGGCAAGCGATGTACACGTAACCGGCATCCAACAATGGCCGCATGTAGCGGTAGACCAGCGTCAGCAGGAGCGTCCGGATATGGGCGCCATCGACATCGGCATCGGTCATGAGAATTAGTTTGTGATAGTTGGCTTTAGACACGTCAAAGTCGTTACCAAAGCCGGTCCCCATGGCGGTAAACAGCGAACGAATTTCTTCGTTGGCCAGAATCCGGTCCATTGAGGCCTTTTCCACGTTCAAAATCTTCCCCCGAATTGGCAGGATGGCTTGGGTCAACCGCGAACGGCCCTGCTTAGCAGAACCACCGGCAGAATCCCCTTCGACAATGAACAGTTCGGAAATAGCGGGATCCTTAGACGTGTTATCGGCCAATTTCCCAGGCAGGTTAGAGATTTCCAACCCACTCTTCTTCCGGGTAACTTCCCGAGCCCGCTTAGCGGCAACTCGGGCTTTAGACGCCAATGTCCCCTTGTCCACGACCTTACGGGCCACGTCAGGGTGTTCCATTAAGAAACGCATGAAGTGGTCAGCAAACGTGTGATCCACGGCGGTCCGGGCATCTGAGTTCCCTAACTTGGTCTTGGTTTGACCTTCAAATTGGGGATCCGGATGTTTCACGGAAACCACGGCGGTCAAGCCTTCCCGGACGTCATCCCCGGTCAGGTTAGGTTCGTTGTCCTTCATCAGCTTGTTTTGCCGAGCGTAATCGTTCACGACCCGCGTCAAAGCACGTTTGAACCCTTCTTCATGGGTCCCACCTTCGTAGGTGTGGATATTGTTGGTAAAGGTCAACAGGTTGTTGTGGTAATCATCAGTGTATTGTAAGGCCACTTCAACCGTAATCCCGTTCTCTTCCCCTTCAACGTAGATTGGGGGTTCGAACAGGGTTTCTTTGTTTTCGTTTAAAAAGTCAACGTAGTGGCGAATCCCACCTTCATAGAGGAAATCGTCTTCGGTTGGCGTTTCCGGACGTTCATCACGGATGGTGATGCGCAAGCCCTTGTTTAAGAAAGCCAGTTCCCGGATCCGGGTCCGCAACGTCTTGATATCAAACGTCGTCGTTTCCCGGAAGATATCTGGGTCTGGCAGGAAGTGAACGATCGTGCCATGTTGTTCTTCGGGCAAGCCCTCTTCGATCACCTTCATCGGAGAGACCACGTGACCCCGGTTAAAGGTCATCCCGTACTTCTTGCCACCACGAATAACTTGGGCATCTAATTCAGTCGACAGGGCGTTCACGACGGAAGCCCCGACCCCATGCAGACCACCGGAGACCTTGTACCCGCCACCACCGAATTTACCACCGGCATGCAAGATAGTGAAAACCGTTTCTAACGCTGGTTTCCCGGTCTTCTTTTGGATATCGATAGGAATCCCCCGGCCGTTATCGGTCACGGTAATACTGTTATCCTTGTTGACCGTCACGTGAATTTCGTTGGCGAAGCCCGCTAAGGCTTCATCAATCCCGTTATCCACAATTTCCCAGACCAAATGGTGCAGGCCTTGGGCGCTGGTCGAGCCAATGTACATCCCGGGACGCTTACGAACCGCTTCCAAGCCCTCTAAGACTTGAATTTGGCTGGCATCGTATTCCTTCGCCTGTTCTGCTTTGGTTTCATGTTCGTAATCAGCCACTGCCTAATCCTCCTTTGTTGCTGCGTCGTTGTCTGGCGACGCGTCGGCCACCACGGTCCCATCAGCCACGTGAAAAATGGTTGGGTCCTTAATCAGTTGGCGGGTGATACCGCTCAAACTGGTGGTGGTAATAAACGTTTGGACTTTATCCTGAATTGCCGTCAGCAAGTGGGTCTGCCGGGCATCATCTAGTTCAGAGAGCACATCATCCAGAAGCAACACGGGATATTCCCCGGTCTCTTCCTTCATCAAATCAATCTCAGCAAGCTTGACACTAAGCGCCGTGGTGCGTTGCTGGCCCTGTGATCCGAACGTTTGGACGTTCTTGTCATTGACCTGAAAATGCAAATCATCACGATGCGGCCCCACCAGCGTTGTCCCCTGGTAAAGCTCCTTGTCGCGTTGCTTAGCGTAAAGCGCCGTCAGCGCGGCACAGATGGTCTTGGCGTCCGTTAACTGGTCGTCAGGCACCTGTGTGGCGTAGTGAAACGTCAATTCCTCACGTTGTTGTGAAATTTCCGCGTGAATCGCCTGGGCCCAATGCTCCAGCTTGTGCAGCATGGTCAAGCGTTGCGCGATAATCTCAGCCCCGTACGCCGCTAATTGATCCGATAACACCGACAAAAAAAGGAGGTCCTTTTTTTGCTTGTGCTGGAGATCCTTTAGGTAGCGGTTCCGTTGTTTTAACAACGTGCGGTACTGACTTAGGTTGTAGAGGTAACGCGGATTCATTTGACCAAATTCCATGTCCATGAAGCGGCGACGCACGGACGGCGCCCCCTTAACAATGGCCAGGTCTTCCGGCGCAAATAGAATCACATTGAGCTGGCCCACGTACTGTGACAACCGGGCCTGCTCCAGGTGATTCACCTTGGCGCGTTTCCCCTGCCGCGAAAAAGTCAGCTCCAACGGTACCGACCCGGCAGCTTTGACCACCCGGCCACTGACCTTCGCCGTTTTGGCTTGCCAGTTGACCAAATCATGGTCGTTAGCCGTTCGGTGGCTGCGCGTCAGCGCCAACACGTAAATGGCCTCTAATAGATTGGTCTTGCCCTGCGCATTTTCTCCCAACAAAACGTTGATTCCCTTGCCCAGCTGCAGATCAGCAGTCGGGTAGTTGCGAAAATGCTGCAACTGCAACTCTTGCAAATACATTATTCACCCTGCTTTGAGCGTATAAAAAATAATCCTACCTCAGGTACGTCGACCGTATCGCCTGGATACAGCTTGCGGCCCCGCCGATTATCTGGCTCGTCATTGACGTTTACGGTGTTTTCCCGCAAATACCATTTGGCTTGGCCACCCGTACTGATAACGGATTCTTCTTTGAGCATCTGGCCCAAAGTCATGTAGGGCGTCTCAATGAAAACTTCTTTTTTCACAATTTCACCCCTTAATTTTCTTCTCTTATATTATACCGCTTTTTAACGAAAAGGTACAGATGAACAACCTTATTTTTGCCGTCTGAGACGATTTATACCATTCTTGATATTTTTGCTAAAAAACCGGTAAATTTGCTCAGAATCAAAAATAGCCCGGTTATGGCCGAAATCCCATAATTTTTAGCTTTAATTTCAATAAAAATCGTTATGTAACGTCTGACTCCGGTCAAATGCGCACGCAATGGGCTATTTTTGCCGCGAATTTAGCTTGGTTTCACGAGAAGTCTGACAGAAAATCGGTGGGCCTAACAACCTAATCGTCGGGCCGTCTCTCGTGAGGTGCACCAATCAGATTAGGAGGAACAGATTCTATGTTCAGGGCACCTAACCAGGCACCAGACCGTGGTCCACAAATTTTAGAAGCACTGGCCGACATTTTGGGAAACCACAGGCTGTGGCCAACAAAATAGGCCCTAATTAGAACATCTGCCTGATTGTTTCAACCTCTTGTCTCAGGATACCGCCTGCTCGCCACCCCACTTTCCTTTTCTCTTCATCACGAGCAGCGCACAGAAAAACGCCGTCTCCTCAACGGGAAACGGCGCTTGTGAATTGGCTTGTGAAACTGCTTGTGAAATTTTAGAACGTCCGCACTGGCGTGATCAACTGAATAAAGTTGCTGGTATCTTCAGTTGGCACCAACGTGAATGGCCGCAAGGCTGAGGTGAAGGCCACGCGAATCGTGCTTTGGCCAAATGACCGCAGCGCATCCTTCATGTAATCAGGGTTGAAGGAAATTTCGAGGTCTTCCCCATCAAGCGCTTTGGGGGCTAATTCTTCTTCAACATTCCCGACATCAGGTGAGTTACTGAAGATGGTCACTTGGTTATCGGCTGGCGTCAACGTTAACTTAACCACGTTGTTCCGGGATTCGTGAGACAACAGAGAGGCCCGTTCAACGGCGGACAACAATTCTGGTGCTTCGAATTCAACAGTCGTGGAGGCTTCCTTGGGAATCAACCGCGACGTGTCAGGGTAATTGCCTTCCAGTAAGCGTGAGTAGAAGGACGTGTCGCCCAACAAGAAGAGGACTTGGTTTTCTGAGAATTGCATCTTCACGTCAGCCTTGTCATCCCCGATCATCCGGGACAATTCGGTCAGACTCTTCCCAGGAATAATCACGTCGAAGGTGGCATCACTGTGCGTTGGCAACGCAATTTGGCGTTGGCTCAACCGGTGACTGTCTGTGGCAACGGCTAAGAACTGGTCCTCAGACAAGACGAAATGAACCCCGGTCAGGATTGGCCGACTTTCTTGGTTGGAAACGGCAATGACCGTTTGCCCAATTAATTCTTTGAAGACGGCTCCGGATAAGACCACGGAATCAGCCGCGTCAATTTCTGGTAAATGCGGATAGTTGTTGGCATCTTGGCCGTTGATGTTAAAGGCAGCGGCACCAGAAGTGATTTCGGTTTGGAACCCGTCTTTAACTTCTACGGTCATTTCCTTTTCGGGCAACCGTTTGACGATTTCACTGAAGAACCGGGCAGTTAACACGATGGAACCAGGTTCATCAATGCTTAACCCAATATCAGGATCATCGGCCCGAATCAGGGTTTCAATAGAAATATCGGCATTGGATCCCGTTAAAAGTAACCCTGCGTCACTCGCAACGATTTTTAACCCCGTCAAAATGGGAATCGTGGTCTTCGATGAGATAGCACGGGAGACGTTGTTCAGTTCCTTAATGAACGCAGCCCGGTTGATGGTGAATTTCATAAACTGACACTCCTTTTCGTGGTGCGGGTAGTTTAACTTAATTAAAAGAAAAAAATAGTAGCCGTAGTAGAGCGGTGTATTCTGTGGATAACTTTGAGGAACATCCTGTGTTACTAGTCTTTCCACCTGTGGATAACTTGTGGATAACTTTGATGTTTTTAGAATCTTATCCACACCATGGTCGGTGCGACCCAATTAATCATACCGCAGTTGGTCACAAAAAGACCGTCGCGAGTCTGCCAAAATTGGGTGACCCGGGACGATCCGTCCTAGCGCCGCAGTTCATCTTTGAGACTATCAATATCTTTTTGAAGCTCGGCGTCGGTCTTCAACGATTCGGTAATTTTATCGTAAGCGTGGATGACCGTGGTGTGGTCCTTGCCGCCAAACTCGTTTCCAATGCGGGGCAGCGATGCCTCGGTCAGTTCACGAGAAAGGTACATGGCAATTTGCCGGGGCATCACGATGGCTTTCTTCCGTTTCTTCCCCTTTAAATCCTTGAGGGAAACGTTAAAGTAGTCGGCCACGCGGTCTTGGATCACGGGAATCGTGATGGCATCACTGGCATTAGCCAGGTTCAAACTCTTCAGGGCTTCTGCGGCCAAGTCAGTGGTAATTGGCTGGTGCATCAACTGCGAATAAGCCTGAACGCGGGCCAGTGCGCCCTCTAATTCACGGACGTTGGAATCGATTTGCCCGGCAATATAGCTGAGCGTGTCGTCGGGGATGTCAATTTGATCGGCATCGGCCTTGTTCCGTAAGATAGCGATTCGCGTTTCCAAGTCTGGCGGCGTGATATCCACGGACAATCCCCAGGCAAACCGCGAAACGAGGCGGTCTTGCAGCTTAGGAATTTCGTTGGGTAAGCGGTCAGACGTCAGCACGATTTGCTTGCCGTCGTCATAGAGGGCATTGAATGTATGGAAGAACTCTTCTTGCGTTCCTTCCTTATTAGCAAAGAACTGAATATCATCGACCAGTAGCAGATCAACGTTGCGGTACTCCTGACGAAACTGCTCCTGCGTCCGAGTTTGAATCGCATTAATAAAGTCATTCGTGAAAGCCTCGCTAGTCACGTATTTGACCTTGGTGTCTGGGCGATCTTCTAGCATTTTGTTGCCAATCGCGTGCATCAAGTGGGTCTTGCCCAACCCAACGCCACCATAGAAGAACAGCGGATTGTACATCACGCCGGGTTCTTCGGAGACCACCAAGGCCGCAGCATGGGCCATTTGGTTGCCTTTTCCGATGACGAAAGTGTCAAACGTGTAGCGGGAGTTCAGCGCCGTTTCCTTCATAAAGGTTGGCGTGGGTTCGGTTGGGACGGCTTCCCCTGGGGTCGCGGTCTTGGCCTTGAGCGTCGCTTGTTGCTGACGCTCCCCTTCCAAAATAAGAACGGGCTGAATATCTTCGTGAGCGGCTTGGTATGCGTATTCTACCAATTGCTGGTCCAGGTGTTGATGGGTCCAGTAATCACGATGCAGGGGTGATGGGAGTTCCAACGTTAATTTGTTGCCGTTCAGGGCAATCGGCTTGGCTGTTTCAATCCAAGTCGCGTAGGCTGTCGTCTGGCTGTTTTCTTTAAACAGCTTTTTGATGTCAGCCCACAAAGTTAACATATCTGGCACTGATGTATCCCCCTATTTTAGTTTAGATGCTCATTTGACGTTTGGACGGACTCCGACCAAACGAAAACGTAAGTCCAGTGTAGCATGAAGAAAAAAAGTTTTCCACAGGGTATTGTGGGGTGTGCATAATTGTTTCACAGGAAGTGAATAGAGTTATCCACAGGGTTGTGAGAAACTGTGGATAAAACTCGTTTAATATAGTTATGCACAGCCATCTGTGGACTTGAAACACGACAGTAACAAGTGTTTCACAAGTTATCCACAGAACACACAAATCCTAATTTTTAGAAATAAACAGGCTGTGGAACAGTGGATAACTCGGTTGGCAAGTCCGGAATAACTTTTTCGAAAAAGTTGAGTTATCCACAAGCAAAGTGCATGAAACAAATTTTAGTGGGCACAACTTTTTTTATGAAATGCCAAGTTGCTGTTTCATTTCTCCTTTCTTTATGCTATTATGTTCAGGAAATGCATTTAGTATTTGTCTGGCAACACCAGATAAAAAATAGTCATAGATAAGAGAGGAGATTTTACGATGAAGCGCACTTTCCAACCAAAGAAACGTCACCGTTCCCGTGTCCACGGCTTCCGCAAGCGCATGAGCACTAGCAATGGCCGTCAAGTATTAGCACGTCGCCGTCAAAAGGGACGTAAAGTATTGTCTGCATAGGCCGCTGAAGCTTCAGTGGTCTTTTTATTTTATCTGCGGGGAGACTGGAACACCAATCCCGCGCGGACTGTAAATCGAGAATTTTGGAGATGCACATGCGAAAATCTTACCGCATTAAGAAAGAAGCGGAATTTCAGCAGGTCTTTGAAACCAGGAATTCAGTCGCAAACCGGCAATTCGTGGTCTACTCAATGGAAAAACCTAACCAGAAGCACTTTCGGGTCGGCATTTCCGTCGGGAAAAAGATTGGTAACGCCGTTCACCGTAACTGGGTGAAGCGCCGGATCCGGCAGAGCCTTCTCGAGTTGAAGCCATACCTGAAACAGGATGTGGATTTTCTCGTGATTGCGCGGCCCCGAGCGGACGGTATCAGTATGCCCGATGCGAAAAGCAGCATGATTCACGTGTTAAAGTTAGCGAAACTACTGGATTCCAACTATAGCGAGGAATAAACGTGAAAAACGTGAAAAAGTACAAACGTACCCTACTTATGCTGGGCATTGTGAGTTTGGTCTTTATCCTCTCTGCTTGTAGCAACAAGCCAATCACCAATCAAAGTACCGGGATCTGGGACGGTTTAATCGTCTTAAACTTCTCGCGGGCGATTATCTGGTTGGCCAACTTGTTCGGCGGCAGTTACGGTGTCGGGATCATCGTCTTCACCATTATCATTCGGGTGATCTTGTTACCATTGATGATCTTCCAAACGCGCAGCATGCGGAAGACCCAAGAGGTTCAACCTCAACTGAAGGCCCTCCAAAAGAAATATTCGTCTAAAGACCGCGAAACCATGGCTAAGTTGCAGTCCGAACAACAGAAGTTGTATTCGGAAGCCGGCATCAACCCCGTGATGGGGTGCTTGCCAGCCTTGGTTCAACTGCCAATCATCTGGGCTTTGTACCAGGCCATTTGGCGGACGGCCGTTCTGCGGTCCGGGACCTTCCTGTGGTTACAATTGGGCCACAAGGACCCGTACTTCATTTTGCCAATCTTGGCGGCCTTGGCCACGTTCGCAAGTTCGTGGTTAACCACCAAGTCAGCACCGGAAACCAACTCCATGAACATGATGATGGTTGTCGGAATGCCCGTGGTGGTGTTCTTCACCGCCTTAAACGTGGCTTCGTCACTGTCCCTGTACTGGACGGTTTCCTACATTTTCCAAGTGGGCCAGACCTTACTCATTCAAAATCCGTGGAAGATTCAAGCGGAACGCGATGAGAAACAAAGAGAAGCGTCCAAGCATGACCGTGCCGTTAAGAAAGCTGTTCGGCGGGCCAAGCAAAGTAAACGTAAGTAAATCAATTAAAAATGCATTTCTGAGTCGTCCTGGCAATTTGCTAGGGCGGCTTTTTTGTCGTTGTTAGTGAAACCGGGTAATGGTCATTCGTTCCCGACGGCGGATTCAACCTGCCCAGCTATGGGGCCGGTTCCACTAATGTTGTAGCTGACACTTATCCGACGCATCGCAGTGTTTCTTGCGAACCCCCAGCGTCCACTTAACAATCTCAGGTTCACCTCCTTTCAGTGGGGTGTGCGTGGCTCTGCAACGAACATCCGAGTAACGGGGACCTGACGCGTTATGGTATACTAGTGCTTAGCGAAAAAGACATGGAGGAATGGACGATGACGATCTACACGGGGAAAACGGAAGAGGCAGCGATTGCGGCGGGACTGGCCGCACTGAATACGAGTCGCGACCAAGTCGTAACCAAGGTGGTCACCGCTCCACGAAAGGGCTGGCTGGGAATCGGCCGGCGTGATGCCATGGTTGACGTGACGTTGAAGCCCGTTGCCAAGGAAATGGCCGCAGAAAAGGCAGCACCAGTAAAAGCAGCGCCACGGTCAGCGGGCACCGAACCCAAGACTAAGCCGGCGCCTGTCACGGCCAAAACGGCGACTGAGCCAGCACAACCGGTTGCCCCTAAACCGGAACCGGTCGATCCCGCTAAACGCCGTCAGCAGCGTCAGGCGGCCATAGACGGTGTCCAGGATTACCTGGCGACCATCGTTGAACAGCTCGGCATCGACGCTACCCTCGAGGTCGAAAGCACGGCGCACCGGCAGATTCACTTGTCCTTTACGACCGACAAGGAAGGCCTACTGATTGGGAAGCATGGTCGGACCATCAACGCCCTGCAGAGCCTGGCCCAGCTGTACTTGAATCATCATGGCGCCGCTCACGTGGACGCTGTGTTGGACGTGGCGGGTTACCGCGAACGGCGGACGATTACGCTATCTCGGCTGGCAGAAAACACGGCCCGCGAGGTTGTGGCGACTGGTAAGCCCATCTATTTGGACCCGATGCCCTCATTTGAACGCAAACAGATTCATGCCGTCCTGGCAAAGAACCGTTACGTCACGACTTATTCGGCAGGGAAAGAACCCCACCGCGCCGTTGTGATCGAGCCAGCTTAGTTTCTGTTTGACAAATGAGGCGTTAGCCCTTATAGTGAAGACAATCATTCTTATCAAGTTTACGATAAAGTAGTGAAAGTACTTTATCCACGCACAGTTAGGTGGCGTGGAGTAGGTGCTTTTTTTTATGGCGTTAAATGATACGCCCGGTGCGTTAAGGTTTGATAAGAAAACAAGCATGTAACCAATACAAGGATAATCAAGCCAGGTCAAACGGGTGGTTAGCACCTGCTTGACCCGCAGATAAAAAGGAGGATGGCTCATGGCAGTCACCGCAACAGAATTTGATACGATTGCAGCAATTTCTACCCCGCCTGGTGAAGGGGGCATTTCCATCATTCGGTTGAGTGGAGAAGAGGTCTTCGCCGTTGCCAGCAAGCTATTTAAGGGGGCCGATTTGACCCAGGTTGGGAGTCACACGATTCACTACGGTCACATCATGGACCCCGAAACCAATGAAGAGGTCGATGAGGTCATGGTCACCGTGATGCGGGCGCCTAAGACCTACACCAAGGAAGATATCATCGAGATCAACTGTCACGGGGGTATTGTGGCCACGAACCGGATCTTACAGCTGTGCCTGAGCTATGGCGCACGGTTGGCCGAACCCGGTGAATACACCAAGCGGGCCTTCTTAAATGGCCGAATCGATTTGACTCAGGCCGAGTCCGTGATGGACTTGATCCGGGCCAAAACGGATAAGTCGATGAAGGTGGCTTTAGACCAACTGGACGGGGATTTGTCTAAATTGATTCGAAATTTACGGCAAGACATCCTCGATGCCCTGGCCCAAGTCGAAGTTAATATCGACTATCCCGAATACGATGACGTGGAAACCATGACCACCAGAATGCTGCTAGAGAAGGCCCAAGAGGTCCAAAAGCAGATCAAGGTGCTCCTGTCCACGGCTAAGCAAGGGAAGGTCTTACGCGAAGGGTTAGCCACGGCAATCGTTGGCCGGCCTAACGTCGGGAAGAGCAGTCTGTTGAACCACCTGTTGCATGAGGACAAGGCCATCGTGACCGACGTTGCCGGGACCACGCGTGACGTGATTGAGGAATACGTCAACGTCAAGGGTGTCCCGCTCAAGCTGATCGATACGGCTGGGATTCGGGATACACAGGACAAGGTCGAAAAGATCGGGGTTGAACGCTCGCGGAAGGCCATTAACACCGCCGATTTGGTGATGCTAGTGCTGAACGCCAGTGAACCGTTGACCGCCGAAGACCGTGAGCTGTTAACCGCCACGGCTGACACCCAACGTATCCTTATTTTAAACAAGACGGACCTGCCAAAACAACTTGATATGACCGCAGTGAAGGCTGCGGCCGGTGATAGCCCGATTATTGAGACGTCCATTTTACAAAGTACCGGGATGGATCAATTGGAATCCACTATCGCGCATCTGTTCTTTGATGAAGGCATCGAGTCCAGCCAAAACACCGTGATGGTCACGAACGCCCGGCACATCGGTCTGTTACATCAGGCCAATGACGCCCTGGATGACGTGCAACACGGTATCGCGGCGGGGATGCCCGTCGATCTGGTACAAATCGATATGACGCGGGCTTGGGATCTGCTCGGTGAAATCACCGGGGATAGTTACCAAGACGAGTTGCTCGACCAGTTGTTTAGCCAATTCTGTTTAGGCAAATAAAACCATAAAAGAGACCGCTTGGCCGCTCCCATCAGCGACTAGGCTTGGAGGGAAAGAAGCATGACTGAAGTAATTGCATATCCCGGTCAGGACTACGACGTCATCGTCGTGGGTGCCGGCCACGCTGGTAGCGAAGCCGCATTGGCCGCTGCTAGAATGGGCAACAAGACCCTGTTAATGACGATCAACCTGGACATGGTGGCCTTTATGCCATGTAACCCGTCCGTCGGGGGTCCAGCTAAGGGTATCGTCGTCCGTGAAATTGATGCTTTGGGTGGCGAAATGGGCCGTAACATTGACAAGACCTACGTCCAAATGCGGATGCTCAACACGGGTAAGGGCCCAGCCGTCCGCGCTTTGCGGGCACAGGCTGACAAGCACGCCTACCATGCTGAAATGAAGCACACCATCGAACGCGAGCCCAATTTGACCTTGCGTCAGGGCATCGTGGACGACCTGATTGTGGAAGATGGCGTCTGCAAAGGAGTCATCACCAACACCGGGGCCCACTACAGCGCCAAGGCTGTGGTCATTGCGGCCGGTACCGCTGCTCGCGGGAAGATTATCATCGGGGAACTGATGTATTCTTCCGGCCCGAATAACTCCCAACCAGCCACCAAGCTGACGGCTAACCTGCCTAAGTACGGCTTTGACCTGGAACGGTTCAAGACTGGGACGCCACCACGGGTCGATGGGAACACGATTCATTACGATGAAACCGAGGAACAGCCGGGTGACGTGGAGCCGAACCACTTTAGCTTCACCACGCCAGACAGTGCCTATTTGGACCTGAAAAACCAGCTCTCTTGCTGGTTGACCTACACCAACCAAAAGACGCATGAAATCATCAAGGCCAACCTGGACCGCGCCCCTATGTTTACCGGCGTGATCGAAGGGGTCGGCCCCCGTTACTGCCCATCCATCGAAGACAAAATCGTCCGGTTCGCTGACAAGCCCCGGCACCAACTCTTCTTGGAGCCAGAAGGCCGGAACACCGACGAATGGTACGTTCAGGGCCTTTCAACTTCGATGCCTGAAGAAGTGCAACAGAAGATTTTGCACTCCATCAAGGGGTTAGAGGATGCCCAGATGATGCGGCCAGGCTACGCCATCGAATACGATGTCGTGTCGCCTTACCAATTGCGGCCAACGCTGGAAACGAAGCCGTTGAAGAACCTGTTTACCGCTGGTCAGACCAACGGGACGTCCGGGTACGAAGAGGCGGCGGGCCAAGGACTGTTAGCCGGTATCAACGCCGGTTTACGGGCCCTGGGCAAGCCAGGCTTCACGTTGAAACGTTCTGACGCCTACATTGGGGTCATGGTCGATGACCTGGTTACCAAGGGAACGAACGAACCTTACCGTCTGTTGACGAGTCGGGCCGAATACCGGTTGATCTTGCGGCACGATAACGCTGACCTGCGTTTGACGGCCAAGGGCCACGAATTAGGCCTGATCAGCGACGAGCGCTATGCAGATTTCTTAGCCAAGAAGGCTGCCTTGAAGGCTGAACTGGACCGGTTAAACAGCATTCGCATCAAGCCAAGCGCTGAGATCAACGCCTTCATTGAGAGCCATGGCGACAAGCCGTTACAAGACGGGGTTCTCGCTGCTGTCTTCCTGCGGCGGCCATACGTTGACTACCAAACGTTGGCACAGTTCATTCCAGCACCTGAACAGCCGTTAGACCGCCACATCATTGAGGAAATCGAGATTTCCCTGAAGTACGCCGGCTACATCAAGAAGGCTGAGGACAACGTGGTTAAATTGAAGCGGATGGAAGCCAAGGCCATCCCTGCTAAGATCGACTACGATGCCATCGACGGGCTCGCAACGGAAGCCCACCAAAAGTTGAAGAAGATCCAACCCGAGACGTTGGCCCAGGCCAGCCGAATCAGTGGGGTCAACCCCGCCGATATCGCCATCCTGAGCGTGTACATCGAACAGGGGAAGATTGCCAAAGTTGACTAGTTAACCCGGAACTAGCGAGTCGTGTGGGCGGTTTTCTGGGTAAAAGCCTAGTCACCCGAGTGATTCGTTAGTAAATAAAAATAGGACCCACATTGGTTAGAAGTTTAGCCAATGCGGGTCCTATTTGTTATTAATAATTAATTATTGAATATAGATATTGATAATTAAAAGTATAGTATACAAGACCTTTACCAATTCTTTGCAGAAACACAACAGTCGTCCGGTAAAGTGGGGGATGTAGTGAGACAACCAAGAGAGTGGCGCACTGATGCGGGTGACTTGGTCGACTCGGTTTGTGCGACCCCCCTTAATCTTTGAAAAATAGCCTGGGGCAACACCATTTAGGGGCAATCGGTGGGAAGCTGCTGGTTGAAAACAAGGGGCGTTTTAGATGCAAACGAGTCTGTTGATCATCGGCATCATCTTGGCGTTAGCCAGTCATTGGCAGCATCATCGATTAATTGCGCAGTTACACCAACGCGGCAGCCAGCTCAAAGGACAGCTGGCCCGCAACCATACGATTTACCACGGATTGCTGTACCTAGGCGTCCTGTACGTGGCACTGGGACTCTGGCACCCCACGTGGCTGAATGCACGGGTACTGGGCCTGCTGTCGATTGTCAACGCCGTGGCTATCGTCATTGGCTGGTATCAGCGGCGGCAACACCACTATCCAGCGGCTTCGCGTCGATTATGGCACCAACAGGCTTGGTACCTCCTCGGCAGTCAGCTCCTACTGGCCGCTGTTTTGCTGGGGACGCTGCTAAGCCGCACCTAAAATAAATGAGATTGCCGTCCGTTAGCGGGTTGGAGTGCCGACGCTAACGGGCGCTTTTTTACCCCAGAGGAGGCGTTTTCGTGAAACACTATACACCGTTAGCTGCACAACAAGATTTAGATGTCATTCTGGCCGCCGTTCACCGGCTTCAGGAGACCGTCGTCATTACCCCCACGGATGGGGATGATACGCAAGCCGCCGTCCTGTTACCCAAACGTGAGTGGGAAGCGATGGCCGAGCTGGCGTTTTTGGTACAACCCAGCGTAACCGACACCACGCCCAAGCTCACACCGACACCCCGGCGCTTTGAGCACGTAGATATGGAAAATATGGAGTGGGGCTAGTCGAGAATTAAAGGCGTGAGTCCGGCGTAGGAATCCACCTCAAAGGTGGGCCGGAACGCTGCTGGATTGGCGGTGTGGTGGGGATTGAACCAGACGTTGGCCAAGCCAGCGTTGATAGCGCCCTGGATGTCAGAGCGCAGACTGTCGCCGACCATGAGCGTGTTCGTCGCCGTCATCGCTGGATAGGCGGCCTTGATGGGCGCGAAGAACCGTTGGTCGGGCTTGTCGTAGCCGACGTCTTCGGAGATGTAGATTTGATCAAAGAACGTGGCAATGCCAGATCCCGCTAACCGGCTTTCTTGCACGGACTTGGTCCCATTAGTCCCCGCAATCAGCGTCACGCCGGCCTGGGCTAGTTGCGTCAGCAAGACCGTGGCACCGGGCAGCGTGTAGTAGTTATGGTTGAGCATGCTCTTGTACTGGGCCTCGATGGCGGGGCCATCCACGATCATGCCAAATGCAGCGAAGGTCCGGGCAAACCGGGTGTCCAGTAAAGGACCACGGTCGGCGCCCTGTTCGATGCGCTGCCAGATGCCGTGATTGATGGTCAGGTAGGTGTTCATGGCGGCCGGCACGTCGGGGGCACCATACTGGTTGAGAATGGCCGTCACACCTTCCGTTTCGCCACGCGTAAAGTCGAGAAGGGTATCGTCGAGGTCAAAGATTGCGTATTTTTTCATGAGGAGCCGCCTTTCGAAACGTTTTTTTGAGTTTAGCATAGATTCAGGGATTCGCAAGGCACGGCCAATTTAAAAGGCAGCGGACCGGTTGCCATGACTGAAGCAGTTCAGTCGTGGCGACCAGTTCGCTGTTTTTTGTGATTCCAAAAGAAAAAGGCCTCATCATCGTGGGGATGACGGGACCTGGTGGTTAGGCGCCGCTACCAAGGGCGAACGCCTTAACGATAGAGAGAACCAAAAACGTAATTTGAACGCCGAGGTCAATACGGTTAAGCGAGTGGCTGTCGGCTGTGCTTTCAAAGACATTGAAGTGAAGCATCGCCGTAATCAACGAACTGAAACAAAGAAAGGCGGCTAAAATGGGATTGCTAGCGAGTAACATCGCGACTAGCATCACCAATGTTAGGATCATAACGCCAATCTTGAGTGGGGTAGCTGGGTAACGTACGTGAGTCATCCGAAACACCTCGTTTCACTTAATGAGAATATGGCCATACGATTAGAACTTACGTCTATTTTACCAGATTTTCTCATTTAATGGGAGTGAAACGACGATAATTTTTTCGTTAATTGGTGTGACGGTCCAAAAGACGGCTCATCAGCCAGCCGAGAAGACAGCCAATCAGTGCCGGAACCGCCCAGCTAAACCCTTGTGCAGCCAGTGGTAGGCGATTATTTAACGCCAGAATCCCCTGGGCCCAGTCGGCTCGTTGCCAGGCGGCAGGCAGAGCGGCCACGGCGGAGAAAATAGCCGGAATCAGGGTGAAGAGCATCCCCAGGCCAAAGAGCCAGCGGCTGGTGCCCAGAATCGGTGAGCACACGGCCAAGATGATCAGGACGATGGCCAGTGGATAGAGGAACATCAACACGGGTGTCGAATAGCTGATCAGCTTGGTCAGGCCAACGTTGGCAAATAAACAGGGGAGTGCCGCAGCGAAAATGGTCAGACTCACGTAAGATAGCCGAGGAAACAGGCCGTGAAGCGTGTCGCCAAAGGCTGAAATCAGGCCAATCGCCGTCTTCAGGCAGGCAATGATCACAATCAGTGCGAGCAGGAGATTCCCGAACGTCCCGAAGTAGTAGTCGGCAATCTGGGCGAGGGTGATGCCCCCATTTTCCGCAACGGCAAACTGGCCGAGGCTCATGGTCCCCATCAGGGCTAGCAGCGAGTAGATGATCCCCATGAGGACCACGCAGATGATGCCGGCCTTGATGACGTCCCTGGCAATCTGACCGGGCTCAGTCACACCCAGTTGGCGAATGCTATCGATGACGACGATGCCAAAGGCCAGGGAGGCCAAGGCGTCCAGCGTGTTGTAGCCCTCCGTGAAGCCGGTTGCTAGGGGGCTGGCCACGTACGCCCCGCGCGCCGCCGCGTGAAAGCCGCCCATGGGTTTGATGAAGGCCGCCAGCATCAGGAGACCCAGCAGCACGAGAAAGGTCGGTGTGAGCCATTTGCCAATGTAGACCATTAGCTTACCGGGATTCCGGGCCAGGACCCAGGCGACCAGGAAGAAGAGTACGGAGAAAATTGCCAACGCCCACCCCTGTTGCGCGGGATGGACGAACGGCGCCAGACCAATTTGAAAGGAGGTCGTGGCGAGCCGGGGGAGCGCAAAAAATGGACCCACGGTGAGGTACAGCAGGATGGTGAAGGTGTAGGCAAACGGCCGGTTGACCTTGGTTGCCAGGTCGAAGACGCCCTCGCTACGGGTCAACCCAATGCCGGCGACCCCCAGGAGTGGCAAGCCAATCCCCGTGAGCAGAAGGCCGACGATGGCCGCCCCCACGTGGCTACCAGCCTGTTGGCCTAGAAAGACGGGGAAAATTAAGTTGCCGGCACCGAAGAACAGCCCGAACAGCATCATGCCGATGAACAACATTTCTCGCCAATTTAATTTTGTTTTCAAAGTAATCGCAACTTTCTATGTCAGAGTTTTACCGCAGACTAGCATACCAAAAAACGCCGCCAGATGATATGGCGGCGTAGCGGTTTAGTTATCTGCTACCGTAAAACGGGTCTGGTGGTGTTGGGGGTTCTCAAGCTCATCCAAGATGGCAACGGCCATGGTGCCGGCACTAGTGCCGCTTTCGCCTTGGTCATTGGCCAACAGCTCATCGGTGCCTAATTTGGCTGCTGTGGCCTCGCCGGGATGGAAGTTGGCGGCAGGAGAGACGCCAAACCAGTTCACGTTGTCGACGTCGCGTAAGAAGGTTAATTCCTTCAACTGGTTCTGGGGAACACTAATGAAGCTAGCGGCCTCAGGTGCCTGTTCCAGATCGTGCACGAACAGGTGATGGTCGTCGCCGGTCAGCAGGCTGCCTGCGCCCAAAATGAAGGCTAGACGGGGCATCGTGGTTTCCCGCAACTGACTGACCAGATGAGTGGCCAAGTCTACGTGCAGGTAAGCCTGAGCGGGGGCGGTCGCAAATGCATCAACCACCACATCACTGGCGGTGAGGTCAGCGGTCGTCAGTTGAAAGGCGTCTTGGGTGCGCGTCGTCAGGTTCGGGTTGGCCGGAAGCTTCGCCAATTTTTCCTCTGAGCGGGCCAGGGCCGTGACACTGTGACCACGTTTTAAGGCTTCGGCAACAATGGCAGAGCCGGCCATCCCGGTGGCACCAATAACAGTAATTTTCATAGATGAAAGTCCTCCTTTTTTCGTTGCGTTTAGTATAGGCTAGTTGGTCGGTAGCGACAACGATTTTAACCTGTGGTAGAGTAAAAGAAAACAGAGGGGGTCACGACCATGAAGGACGTGGTACAAGGTAGCTTGGTACACTTAACAGAAATGCGGGACGGGGATGCCGAATGGCTCCAGGATACGCAGTGGGAGCCCGGCCTGCTACGTAATTTATCGGCGGACGCCTTTCACCCGTTTACAGCGGCGGAATACAGTGAATTGGCCGCGGAACCCGACAACAATGAGCGCTTCTTTTTCATGGTGCGGGCCAACGCCGATGACGGGTTGCTGGGCTGGGTCATGCTAGACGACGTGTATTTTAAAAATCGGCGGGCAACGTTGGGTATCGCCCTGCCAGTCGCCAGTGATCGTGGCCAGGGGTTCGGTGAAGATACGCTGAACACGGTGCTGGCATTTGCGTTCAACGAACTCGGCCTGCACAAGGTCACGCTGGAGGTCAACGCCAATAACGTGCCGGCCATCCACGCCTATCAGGCGGTCGGCTTTGTGCGTGAAGGCATCAATCGCGAGGGTGTCTACCAGGATGGCCGCTGGCTGGACCTGTATTCGTACGGCATCCTCGCCAGTGAGTGGCAGGATGTTTCACGTGAAACAGAAGAATAAGTGCTGAAAAATGGTCGACAGTCCCTGGATTATGGGGATGTCGGCCATTTGGTTTGTGATTAAATTGGAGATGAATTCTGTACGAGGGACTTAGTCAGAATGTTTCATGTGGAACATCCTTAAATGGGCCACGGGGACTCGATGGAGACGTGGGCATTCAAGTCCGTCTGTTCGCTCCGCCGTTCCTTCCGTTGGGCATTTCGTTTGGCGTAGCCGGCACAGATGTAGCGTTGTTCATCGGTCACGGGCGTCATTGGTGGCAGTGGATAAGTGGATGTCGTGTCCTCAATCACGTAGGTGATGAAGCAGGTGAAGCCGACGAAGCGTTTGCCGGTCGTCAGGTTCTCGCCGATGATCTTCACGAAGACTTCTAGCGAACGAGTCCCCGTGCCACTAACATAGGCTTCTAGGCACATGGAGTCGTCCAAATGGAACGGTTTGAGGAAGCTGACGTGGTCGAAAGAAGCAGTTACAACGGTCTTGTGGGTCAGGCGGACGGCTGCTACGGAAGCGCTATCATCTACCAGCGACAAGATTTTACCGCCAAAGACGGATTCGTGTTCGTTTAAATCTGGTTGAAAGACCCGGTGGCTGGTCACGATGAGCGTGGCATTGCAGGAAACGGGCGTCATTACATTAGTCAAATTGGTTCACCTCATTAATAGAATAACCTTTGGCTGGGACCCGGCGAGCGGAGTCGGTGCTCGTGGTGGATGGTTAATCGCCCAGCCAAATGGCGTTGCACTTCCTCCATTCTAACAGAGTGGGCTGTAAACGGCGATAGGGGCCGCAAGTTACAGCTTTATTAATTTTTATCAATATCTATGTGAAATAGGCGAATGACGCCGGCCGGCTTGCTATACTGAACGTAAATTAGTAAGGAGGGGTGTTTTCATGATCTATCATGGTGAACCGTTGGACTTGATGCCAACGCTGGATTTGGCGGAAACGTACCCGTTACTCGAGTGCACACTGAGCCTGACGCACCCCATTGACGTTGCGCGGCTAAAAGCAGCCGTTGCGACCACCCAAACAGTGGTCCCTCAAGTGTTGGGCCGCTACAACTTACGCTGGAACCGCTTTGAAGATGCGGCGGATTCCCTAGACCAAGTGATTGAAGAAATCCCGGCGATTCACGACCCGGGGCGGGGCAACCTGGACGTTTTGACCGGGCCCCAATTAAAAATTCAGGTCATTCACCATCCGGCTTACGACGCCCTGCGCCTGTCAATGAGCCGCCTGTTAACGGATGGCGAGGGCTTTAAGCATTA
Organism: Levilactobacillus sp. FUA 3915; assembly: GCF_044053135.1. Taxonomy (NCBI): domain Bacteria; kingdom Bacillati; phylum Bacillota; class Bacilli; order Lactobacillales; family Lactobacillaceae; genus Levilactobacillus; species Levilactobacillus sp. FUA 3915. The sequence continues at coordinate 1,191,064 of NZ_CP168704.1, forward strand.
CCTGTACCTGTTGGCTGCGGCCTACGATGGCGAGGACCTGGCTAACTTTATCAATGAGCGTAGCGTGCGCAAAATTTTAGCCCATCTGCGCCATCCCCATCGGGCACTGCCAACGTTGAATGGCAACTCGGACGAGACCTTTCCGAGTCTCCAAGGGGACGTGCACCATCACCGTGGCGAGGCGACCATCCCCCGGGTGGTGAGTCGGCGACTGCGGCAACGGACCCAGACGGAAAATGTGACAATGAATGCCATGCTCCTGTCGGCTTACGCGCTGTCGCTCTTTGCTTTAACTGGTGAAAAGCAGCTGATTATTCCCTATCAGGTCGACCTACGTTTACACGGCCCAGTGGCCGCCAGCAACGTGGTTCAGGTCGCCAACCTGACTAGCGAAATGCCCATCCCGATTACGGTTGAAGATGGCGACCGGCTAGGCGACGTGGTCCAACGCACGCAAGCCACCATCAGTCGGCTACGTGACGAGTTGGCCTACCTGCCACCACTGGTCGAGTTGAATCGCATGAGTCGGGCGCTGCCACCGCAACTGGTGCGGCGATTGGCCGAAAAGCACCGCCCGCAAGCGGCCATTTCGTTTGCTAACTTCGGTCATATTGATCACACCCGCTTGGACTTTGGTGGCGTGGCGGTCACGCAGATTTACTTTGCTGGGGCTTACCGCACGATGCCGCATTTCCAGCTGACCGTGAGCGTGTATCATGATGCCTGGACGTTAGCCTTCCGCATGTTGGGGTCCGAACCGGACTATCAATTAGGCATAAAAATTTTAAAGAACGTCGTTGCCCAGCTGACACAGTGGGGGCGCGAGGATCTGCCGGACAACTGCCGACTAGCTGACGAAGGCTAGGTAGTGGTTATGCAGACACGAAAAGGGACTGTGACGGTTGTCACAGCCCCTTTTGTCAATCCAATTAAGGTGAGTGCCGCTAGTAACGCCACGTCCTTTGGGGGGAGTGCGATTCGTTAACTGGCGTGATCTGCATTTTTAGTGGACGGCCTTAATACGTTGTTTCACTTGCAGTGTAGCATAGGTCGCTGGTTGGCTGGTGGTGAGTGACTTGGCTGTGACCCAGAGTGGCCGAAGTGGCTAAAAAACGCCCACAGTTAACCTAATCACCTAACCAACGGGGTTAAAATGAGCTGGAACGCGGTGACAGTCGTTCCCGGCGGCGGATTCAAAGTGCCCTGCTGTGGGGCCGGTTACAGCCTGAGGGGCGGGCTTTCACCTCGACTTTGAGCCGAAGGGCGGTCTCAAAGGTCGTCCCGTGCTCTAAGTAGAGAAAATCGCTCTACTAAGACCACCGACACAGCTGGTCGCCTTGGCTCGCCTCTGGTCACTGCCACGACTGGTTCATTTTCACCGGCCCTGCGGCTGACACTGGTTTAACCTCGTGGCTTGGTGGTTGGCTTACTGGTGGGGTGTTTGACGGCGGTAGGGCTGCGGTTGGGATTAGATGTAGATATTTAAAAAGGACTCAACCGTAAATTTGGTTGGGCCCTTCGTATCAACTAGAGTCATATAGCTGTTTTAAAAAGTTAACGGCGATTCGAGCTAAATTTCCCCAGCTAAATCAACGTTAGTGACCAGAGGTGGGCCAAGGTCCCAGCTGTGTCGGTGGTCTTGGCTGAGGTTTCTCACTCAGCCTAGTCCACGGGGCAACCTTTGAGACCGTTTCTCAGGCTGGGACCGCCCCCACAGCAGGGGCCCTTGAGTCCACCGCCGGGAACGACTGGTTTAGCAAATCCTATTTAGCCACCGCAGTTTTGGCTTGGTAGCGGACCAGGCCCAGGGCGCCCACGTTGCAGACCAGCAACATGGTGGCCATGGCAGCGTAGGAGCTACCGGATAGGCCGACCAATGGGGATGCCAGGCCACCACAAGCGTTTTGCGCCAGACCGATGACGGCTGAAGCCCCGCCGGCGTTGCTGGTGGCTTGGTCCATGATGATGGTGACGGTCAGTGTGAGCAGCGCCCCAATCAGAATGACGAGAGCCAAAACGAGCACGCTGACGACCCAGACGTTAGCTGGGAACAGGAGCGTCACCAGTAAGACGGCGCTGACCCCGGCCGCTAGAGTCAGGAGGCTGGTGACCTGCTGGCGATTGGTGAAACGACTCGCGAGTTGGCCGGGTAAGTTACTGCCGACCACGATGCCCAGGCCATTGAAGGCGTAGAGTAGGCTAAACGTTTGCGGTGCCAGACCAAAGCCCGTTTGGAAGACGAAGGTCGAGGCGGAAATGTAGCTGAAGAGTCCGCCGTAGACCAGCCCAGTGGCCAGAATCAACGGCCAGAAAGCGGGTTGGACCACCAATTTACCCATGGTTGCCAAGGAAGCGGTGAAGCCGCCCGTTTGCCGTTGGTCGACTGGTAGGGATTCGTGGAGGCCAAACGCCACGGCCAGGGCGATGACCCACCCGATGATGGCCAGCAGGATGAAGATGGCTTGCCAGTCAACGTAGTGAATCATGAAGCCCCCAATAATGGGCGCGATGATGGGGAAGACCCCGTTGACGGTATTCAGCAGCGCGTAGAAGCGTGTCAATTTTTTACCGGAAAATAGGTCCCGCGCCACGGCTCGGGCCAACACCTGGCCGGTCGCGCCCGCCAGTCCCTGAATGAACCGCAGGATGATCAGGAGCGTGATCGAATGGATGAAAGCCATGGCCAGGGAGACCAGGCCGAAGATGATAAAGCCTAGTACCAGCGGCTTGTGGCGGCCATACTGGTCGGAGAGGGGGCCGGCAATCAATTGGCCCAGCGCCAGCCCAATCAAGCAGGCCGTGATACTCAATTGCATCAGCGAGGCGCTGGTGGCAAATTGAATTTTCATTTGGGGGAGGGCCGGTAAGTAAAGGTCAATGGCCAGGGGCCCGGTCGCACTCACGGTCCCCAAGAGTAACGTCAGCCAAATTTGACGACGTCGAGAAAGCGTAGGATTCAAAAACAGTCAGCCCTTTCATAAATAATAGAATAATTAGTGCTAGAAACACTACTGGACCGCTACTCTGCCGGGCAGAATGGCGGTCCAGAACATCAGTTACTGACGTAAGTTCGTTTCCTTATTATTGCTGGAAACGTGTCAATTTGCAAGCGGCATTTGAAAAATATTCGGGTTGTTAGCCCCCTTCAGCCAACAAAAACGTTACACGCGGATTAAATTACGGGAAAACGTGGGACTTTCAGTCAGTAAATGGTAAGATGATACTTGACCCTCACTGATAGAAAAAGTTTTCCTAAGGGCAGTCGGGGTGTATGATAAAAATATATTAATATCTGAAAATAAGGAGCTCAATCATGAAAGCATTAAAGGAAGTCATGAGTTGGATCATCCCTGTGATCATTGGGTTAGCCATCGCATTTGCGATTAAGTCGTTCGTCTTCACCCGGGTCCGGGTCGACGGGCCATCCATGGAACCGAACCTCCAAAACAATGAAAAGGTCTTTGCTTGGAAACAGGCTAGCGTCAAGCACCTGAGCGTCATCGTCTTTGATGCCCATGGCGAAGATCCTTCCGCTAAGCCCAACACCAACTACGTCAAGCGGGTCATTGGCCTGCCTGGCGATACGGTGACGAGCAAGAACGGCTACATCTACGTCAACAAGAAGAAGGTTGACCAGGGCTTCATTTCCACCAGTGAACGGACTGCTGGGACGGGAAACTGGACGCTGGCTAGCCTGCAAAAGACGCAGAAGTGGAATGACGGTAAGAAGATCACCACGGTCGTGCCTAAGGGCAAGTACTTCGTGCTGGGGGACCACCGGAGTGTTTCTAACGACAGTCGGTACTGGGGCTTCGTCGATAAGGACAAGGTCTTAGGGGTCGTTAAGGTGCCATTCTGGACGTCTAGCAAGACGCGCCGGGCCAATGTGAATAGCTTAGCTTACTAGTTAAAATGGGAGCGTGGAACCGTTATGGGGCCACGCTTTTTTACTGTCTTCAGACGGCATAGTGGCCGCTGTCCTTCGGGTTCTGCGAAGGCGGGCATCCGGCGTGTTTGCTTGACAATCGCGATAATTTAGTATATGCTTGCGCACGTAATTTTAGAGAAGGAGGCGGCTTATGGTCACCAGTAGCAATGATCCCGACATTTTAAAGTGGTTGTCGATTGCCAACCGTTACACGCGTATCGCGCTTGACCGGCGCCTCCAACCGTACCGGTTAAACGCCAGCATGTATTACTATATTTTACGGATTCACGAACAACCGCGGTTGACGCAGGATAAGTTGATCAGCTTAACTTACCTGAACCCCAGCAACGTGACCCGGGCGGTCAATCAGTTGGTCAACCTGGGTTACGTGCGCAAGCGCCAATCCAAGGCGGACAAGCGCGTCTACGAGCTGTCGTTGACCAAGCGGGGCGAGGCGTTGTATCCCGATATTGTTAAATTGCGGCAGGAAGTGGCCGACAGCTTGCTCGCAGACGTGCCGGCAGATCAGCACGATGCGTTGGTTGCTCAGATTCGGCAGTTGGCCTTGCGGGCCGTGGGAAACGAGACTGGGCCGGCTGATCAGGCGTAGGGTTGGTTTAAAAGTATACATAGGTTGATTGACGTGGTTAGGCGAGTGGGTCTGGTCACGTTTTTTCGTGTCGCCAAAAATTAATTGCCTTTCTAAAGCGAAAGGGCTAGAATGAATCTATGTAAATTATGAGATTTTCATGAGAGTTCTCATGAAGTCATCGCGAGAGGAGTTCGTTCTATGCCAGAAACCAAGACCAATCATGAATTAACCGCTGCTGAGACGGCGGATTTACGTGCTGATTTACAAAAACAACCCGCCCACAACGTTGTGAGCCGGGCCGTCATCAAAAACGGGGTCCTCGCAGCGTCTGAAGATCCGCAAGCTGCCGTGCGTTTGAACCGCACGTTCTCCGTGGAATTACCAACGGGGAAGGTCTCCAACCAGAAGCATTCCGGCCGTTGCTGGCTGTTTGCCACGTTGAACACGATTCGCCATCAATTTGCGGCGAAGTACGACGTGAAGGATTTTGAATTGTCCCAAAGCTATCTGTTCTTCTGGGACCGCGTGGAACGGGCCAACATGTTCTTCGACAATATTTTACGCACGGCCGACCAGCCACTCGATGACCGCGAAGTCGCTTACTACTTGGGCCATCCCGATAATGACGGTGGCCAGTGGGCCATGGGCGCGGCCCTCGTGCAGAAGTACGGGGTCGTTCCGGTGAGTGCCATGCCAGAATCATTCAACAGTAACGATACGACTGGTATTGGTGCCGCGTTGAATCTGAAATTACGTAAGGATGCACTGGCGCTACGCCAATTGGTCGCGGACGGTGCGGACGAGGACGCCATTGCGGAAACGCGTGCCCAAGCCTTAAAGGAAGTTTACCGGATGGCCGCCTACGCCTTCGGTGAACCACCAACCACGTTTGACCTGGAATTCAAGGACGACAAGCAAAAGGTTCACCGCGCCGAAGGGTTAACGCCACAAGGCTTCTTCCACGATTACTTTGACGTCGATCTTGATGACTATGTCGTGATTGCTAACTCGCCAGACAAGGCGTTTAACCAACACTACAGCCTGCCTAGTCAGGACAACATCGTCGGTGGCAAGCATATCAGCTTCATCAACTTACCACTGGCCGACATGAAGCAGGCCGCGATTGCCCAACTCCAGAGTGGTGAATCGGTCTGGTTCGGCAACGACGTCCTGCAACAAATGAGTCGGGAACGCGGCTTCTTAGACAGCCACTTGTTCCAAGTTAGCGACCTATTCGGTGTCGACCTGAGCTTGACCAAGGCGCAACGGCTCGCCACGGGTGAGGCCAGTGTGTCTCACGCCATGACGCTGACTGGGGTCAACCTGGTTAATGACGAACCCAACCGTTGGAAGGTTGAAAACAGCTGGGGCGAGAAGAACGGCGACAAGGGGTACTTTGTGATGACCGACGACTGGATGGATGATTTCGTCTACGAAGTGGTCGTGCACAAGCGCTTCTTAACGCCAGAACAACAAGCCGTCTTAGCCACGACACCACAGGCTTTGGCGCCTTGGGATTCCTTAGCATAAACGATAAAATCAGTCGTGCACCTTGGCGGCTGATTTTTTAGTGTCGCGAATGTTTCATGTGAAACATTGCCGGCGGCTTTTTTCAAAAAGATAGGCGTTAACGCTAGCCAGTAGGCACCCGCAACGCGTAAAATAAAAGAGACGTTGGCAAGACAAATTGATGAGGTGATCTGATGCACAATTTTTTGTTTGATTTTGATAGTACGCTGGCCGATACCCGTGACGTGGCCGTGCTGGCGACCCAGCAGGCATACGCTGTTAAAGGCTTGACCCAACCCAGTCGGGAGGCGGTCGTGAGCTATATGGGCGTGCCGATTGAGGTGTCCTTTGCGAAAATGGCAACGGAAACGCTCAGTGACACGGAACTGGCCGAACTCTATACAGAGTTTCGCGCCCAGTATCACGAAGCCGAAAAGCTCGGCATCACCTTATTTGATGGGATTGCGGACACCTTAACAGCCTTGAAACAGCGGGGGGACCATTTGTACGTGGTTTCCAGCAAGCACTCGGTTCCGCTGCAACGCAACCTTGACCAACTTGGCCTGGGTCAAACCTTTGAGGCCATTAGTGGCTCCGATACGGTGAGCCACTACAAGCCGGCACCGGATGGCATCTTAAGCTTGCTGGACCGGTTTGACTTGGCGGCCGATGAGAGCGTTATGATCGGGGATGCCAAGTACGACATGCAAATGGGGAATAATGCGGGTGTGGCCACCGCTGCAGCTATGTGGGGCGCCGCCGACCCAGCCTCAGTGAAAGCCGAAAAGCCGACGTACTTGTTAAGTACCCCGGCGGAATTATTAACGATTTGATGTTAGGTAGGAACGTTCGTCAGTGATGGTGGACGTTCCTTTTTAGTTCCCGAGAAAACAAAAAACCGTCCCTGGTTAGAGGACGGTCAGGCCACATACTTGGTTAGGGTAAGTGGATCATTTTATTGATAAATAAAATGAAAAAAGGTTGGTTAATAGGTTTTTATTGGTATGCTTGTATCCTAACTGGTAATTGTGAAGAAAGTGTGAAGAGAATTTATCGATTAGTAATGCAACTCATTAGATATTGCTAACTGGTCGGTGTAATAGGGACGTTTTAGGGATTGAAAGGGGGTTGGATTACTTTTATCTAATAGTTTACACACTGTTTTTATGTGATTTCATAGAATTTGACGTCACTTATTTGTTTAAAATTCATAAAACTAATTGTATTTATAACTTCATACATATGTTACATTTCGATAAAATTTTACTAAGAAGGCAAAAAATCACTTCCCGCCCGTGAGCTGGAGGTGATTTTTAAGTTAATTCTTTGGATTAGCCCATGTGGTGATGGCAATGACCCATGGGTGCGTGTTCAGGGGCGTCATCCGCTAGCATTTGGGGCTTGCCGCCTGGATGGTGGTGACAGTGACCGCCCTTATCACCGTGGCAATGACCGTGTTGGCAGCCGCCACCTAACTGGAGTTGCTTGGTTTTTTCGCGTTCAATTTGGAGTTGTTTCTTGAGCTGGCGATTCTTCCAGAAGCCGTGTAGCATGGTGGTCACCGGGATGATCTCAAGAGAAATCACCGTCGGAATCAGCCAAGGGTTTTCGGAAACCAGTGTGCTGAAGCGTTCACGGTGTTCCTTGAATTCTGCGGGGTCCATAGTGTCCATGGTAAACTTGTGTTTCAACATCAGTATCACACTCCTTTGGCCCTATCATACCCCAAAGAGAAAGCGCTGTCAGCCATTCTCTGCGACGGGTTAACGGCGGTTACGCCAGAGGCTGATTAGGTGGAGAATTCCCAGGACCACGGCGATTCCCAGTACGCCCGTTTCTAGGAGGACGATGGCGGGGAGGTGACGGTGTCGTTGATAGACCAAGACACCGCCCACGACCAGAATTGCTCCGATCCAGGGACCCAATTTCTTCATAAAAATTTCCTCCAAACAAAAAACGGCTCTGCCAGCGCAGCGCCGTTTCGCGGATAGTTTATTCAGCGACCTTAACCAAAACGGCCTGCGTCACGTCATCATCGACGTCACGAGAAATGTGGTAACCGGCGACCTTTAATTTAGCGGCGTCATTCTTACCAGTGACCGTTTTCTTGACCGTGAACTTTTGCGTCATCGGAATGTCCGACAGCTTACCCTTAAAGTTGATGACGGTATTGTCACCCTTGGTCTTAAAGGTCGTGTTCAGGGTCCCAATCTTGTTTAAGGCGTTGTCCTGTTTGGCAGCGCTAAGTGACTTGTAGTACTTGCTAACGTTGTAGACGGTCGCCTTACCGTTAGCGTCGAAGCTGTAGGCTTCCAGACCCGAATTACTTTTGGCATTGATGGCGCCGTTGACGTACCAAAGTTGCTTGGAACCCGTCAACGTGGACTTCACGTCAGCCTTTTTCGTGGTCTTGTTTTTAAAACTAGCTTGTTGGTTGCTCCCCGACTTACTGCTGGAGCTACTGCAGCCGGCCAAGCCGATGGCAAATACAGCCAAAAGGCTCAGAGCGGCGGCAATCGTACGGGATTTCTTCATATCTCAATCACCTCATCGCAAATGATAACAGTTTTATGTTGTTCACACAAACCGCCTACTTCTCCCCTATAGTATAGCATGGTGACACGCTAGAAAAGGGGGACGCGCAGTTAAAAAAGTGTTAAGTTGGCGTGACTGACCGTAATAATCAATTATTAATAATTAAAAATAGTGATTAATAGTTAATAAAGGCAGACAAACGTATGTTCCTTTGCTAAAATAGAGGGTAACACTATGAGAGCTGAGAGGAAGAGAAAAATGAGCAAACGTTATCGGGGACGCCGCCGGGGTGGGCGCGTGTCCATTTACACCGCCATCGCGGTGATTTTGATTGGGGTCGTAGGTACCTTGAGCAGTCAGGGCAATCCGACCGCCCGTAAAATTACCAATGTGGCCACGAGTTTAGTGGGGAGTACCAGCCATCAGGAAACGAATTCAAGCACCACGGCCACGGCGCCCAAGCAATCGATCGCGACGAAGGCCCTAGCAGATCAAAAATACACCGGTACGCAAATCGTGGCGGTCAACCACAATAAGCCAACGTTTACCGCGGCCCAATTGTCCACAAAGAAGGGACCTTGGGCAACGTATGGCGAGCTGGATACCTTGAACCGAGTGACCACGGCCAATGCTCTGTTGAGCAAGAGCACGATGCCCACGGCCAAACGGCAACCGCTCAACGTCAACCCGACTGGGTGGAAAAACAAGGAATACACGGTCAATGGCAAGCGAGGTTACCTGTACAACCGAAGTCATTTAATCGGCTACCAACTGACCGGGCAAAATAATAACCTGAAGAACTTGATGACCGGGACCCGTTCACTGAACGACCCCGGCATGACGGCTTATGAAAATCCGGTGGCCAGTTACCTGAAGAGCCATCCTAGTGATTACATTCGCTACCAGGTTCAACCGGTCTTCCGGGGTAACGAGCTAGTCGCCCGCGGCGTCCACATGCAGGCCAAGTCGGTCAACAACACCGGCGTTTCCTACAACGTCTACATCTTCAACATCCAGGCCGGCGTCAAAATCAATTACACAACCGGGACCAGCCAATACGGCGACCCGGCTAGCAGCTTTTAAAGTGAAAAATTAAAATCACCCAGTCCACTGATTTGTGGCTGGGTGATTTTTTTGATGTGGATGAAAAAGTTCATTAAGCTGGGCGGAATTTTGAAAAATATAAACCTACAAGTGGTAGAACAACACCAATACATTGAACGGGCTAAACAAGTATTGCCATGGGAACAATGATCGTTCAAAGGACTCGACGAAAAACGAGTCAGAAAATTAATGCGCTAACGTGAGTGACCAGAGGCGGGGCAAGGTGGTCAGCTGTGTCGGTGGTCTTAACTGAGTGAATTTCTCAGTTTTAGACCACGGGACGACCTTTGAGACCGGTTTTGGGGCTCAAAGTCGAGCTGGAAGACCGTTTCTCAGGCTGGAAGCGACCCCATAGCAGGCCACCTTGAACCCGCCGGCGGGAACGACATGTTAGCGCCGGTTCATGTAGCGGTAGATGCTGTACAAAATAATGCCCGCCAACAGAATGATCCCGATGGTCGGGTTGTCCCGGAAAATCCAGTGTAAAACGCGAAAGGGGCTGGTGCCGTGTAAGCCGCCAATTAATGTGGTCAAGTGAGAAAACATGGAAACGCCTCCTGGTCGATTTAGGGTGAATTAATTGAAAAAAGTTAAGGAAAACTAAAGACATTTTGATGATTTAGCGTATCATAAAATCACAGAGAGTTAGAGGAGGGGATTACCCGTGAACGTGAATTACATGCTCATCCTGGAAATCATTGTGCTTGTCAACTCGACGTTGGCTTTTATAACGGTCTTCCGCGAGAAACGTGATATTGCCGCGACGTGGGCTTGGATGTTGGTGCTGGTCTTACTGCCTGTCGTCGGGTTTATCGCTTACGCCTTTATTGGGCGGAAACTGCCCAAGGGCCGGATGTTTCGACTGAAGCGACAAGTCGCGGTTCAGTTAGAGGAACGGCTCAACCAGCAACGTGAAGAAATTGGCGACAAAATTATGCCGGCTGACCAAATTAGTCACTCGGTCATCAACATGGTTAATATGTTTATGGAGACCGACCACGCCTTCTTAGCCCGAAAGAACCGGGTGCGGGTGATTACGGATGGTCACGACCTGTTCCATCTCATGATGGAGGACATTGAGCGGGCCCACTCCAGTATTCACATTGAATTTTACACCTTTTATAACGATAAGATTGGAAATGACATCCTGGACCTGTTGGTAAAAAAGGCCCAGGACGGCGTCGAGGTTCGGGTGATCTATGATCCATGGGGGTCGATGGGGACCTGGAAACGGTTCTTCAAGCCTTTGATCGACGCTGGTGGCCACGTGGAGGCCTTCCTGGGCACCCGTTCGGCCGTGATCGACTTCCGGCTGAACTTCCGTGATCACCGGAAAATCGTGACGATTGACGGCCAGGTCGGGTACGTCGGGGGCTTTAACATCGGTGACCAGTACCTTGGTCGCAAGGAAAAGTTTGGCTACTGGCGCGACACCCATTTACGCATCGTGGGCTCCGGGGTCTTCTCCCTGCAAGCGCGCTTCATGCTGGACTGGAACGCCACCGACCGCGACCATCCGTTCAAGGACGACCGCATCGAGCACAAATATTTCCCACTGACCAAGGTTAAGGGGGAAACCAGTTTGCAGATTGTCTCTAGTGGGCCGGATTCCGACCTGCAACAGATTAAGATGGGGTACATGCGGCTGATTCAGACGGCGGAGAAGCGCCTGTGGATTCAGACGCCGTACCTGATTCCGGACGATAGTGTCTTGGACTCCCTGCGGATTGCGGCCATGGCCGGCGTTGATGTGCGGATCATGATTCCGGACAAGCCGGACCACGCCTTCGTTTATCGGGCAACCCAGTACTATGCCCGCCAGCTTGCCGATGATGGCGTGAAGATCTACTTCTACCACAATGGGTTCATCCACGCCAAGACCATGGTCGTCGACGGCCGGATTGCCTCCGTGGGCTCGGCCAACATGGATTACCGGAGTTTCAAGTTAAACTTCGAAATCAACGCGTTCATTTACGACCCAGCCGTCGCCACGCAGTTGGAAGAGATTTACGAGGCTGACATGCGGCACAGTGAGCTGATTACACCAGAGAAATTCAAGCAGCAGTCGGCCTACCTGCGCTTTAAGCAGACGGCTTCACGGCTGTTATCACCAATTCTATAAACAATCAGAACGGCTTACGCAACTTGGTGAGCCGTTTTTGTATGGGCGCAAATGAGAACGACTTATTCCAGGTAAAGCCGAGTTGGTTGCTTTCGACAACTAAGTTGCTATAATGGATGTATGATAGTAAACCGCTTTCATTTTTAAGGGGTTGACCGTTAGCGAAAGGGGGAGCTGGGGATGAAGCCATTTATACCCATTCCGGTTGTTGATTCAAGCCTATATTTATTTGGAGGTCACCAGCGAACCGTTCCTGGTGGTTGGCAATTTTTTGAACAGAAGCACCAAGCTTTTGAGTTGATGTGTGTTGTGGATGGCCGTCAGACCACGACCATCAAAGATTTAGGCGCCTATGATTATGGGGCTGGGGATGTCATGATTATTTCACCGGGCACACTCCATACGAACCAAAATTCCAGTCAAGATGCAGAAATGACCTATATTTGTTTTCACTTCAGCATTGAGAGCCTCGAATTGAAGTCAGAATTGTTGCGTAACATTGTAAATGCTGTGATTCCAGCAGACCAGCCACTGGCGCAAGCTGCGATGACAGCGGCAACGACCATTGTGGCGGCCAGTGCAGATCGGACCCTGAACAAGGAACAGGCCAATCTTAAGATTCAGATTGCAGTATTAACCTTCTTCTACGCAATCTCAGCGAACTTACAAAGTCGGCCATCAAAAGAGGCGGCCAAGTATAGTGAGAGTGAGGCGAAGACCAGTCGGCTGATTGCCTCACTGATTAAGAAAAACATTTCGCAGCAGGAAATCCCGTCGTTTTCGTTTGAAACAATTTGTCAGCAGGTAGGGGTTAGTAGCGGCTATGGTCACCGAACGTTCAAGAAGGTTTATGGGGTCACGCCCCTGCATTATATTGAAGGACAGAAATATAATCGGGCAAAACGCCTGTTGGGCTCGCCTGATCATTCAATTGAGTGTGTCGCCTACCAGATGGGAGCCAGTAGTATATCCAATTTTAGTAAGCAATTTAAAAAGTGGTCTGGCATCACACCCAGCCGTTATCAGCACCAATTGAAGCAGAAACGTCGGGTCCGAACGGTTAAGGACAGTGGCTATTTTGAATAAGTTTGGTTAGAAAAAGACAACTAACCCCGTCAAATGTTGATTTGGCGGGGTTTTATTTTGCCTTATAGGTCATAATTTAACTAAAAACAGTCATGAACGAAGATGGTCAGTATTTGTGAAAACGAATACAATTCAAATTGTAAGTTAGCTAACAGAAAATGGTGGCTCGTCGGCCAACGAGGCCATCGCCAAAATTGTGGTAACGTATTTGCCAATTTGAAAGGGGGGATTTGCACCTGGCTTCCAAGACACAGGCGACTGCCACGGAGGTTCAGGCACCGAAAGACGTTTGGTTTCTCCGCACCTGAGTTAGTCGCTCTTAATCTTTTCCTGGTAGTAGGTCCGGAAACTAATATCCTGATTGTAATTACCAAAATGTTTGCCAAAGATCGTGCAGCCGCCGCAGTGTTCAGCGGTTTTAGGAACGGAGAACCGTAGCGTCCAGTTGTCACGCTTGGCATCGATATCTGAAATAGTTACATCGGAGAAATGGTGGCCATCGATAAATGTGCCATACTCAGAGATTCGAATCGTTTTTAGTAAACCATATTGATTCATGTCGCTGTAGACCCATTCGGGCGTGAATTTCCCCCGAACGTCGGAGAAGTCACCAGGGCTGGTCCAGGTTCCCAGTGTCTTGCCCGCCAAGGAAAGGGTAATATCGGATAACCAATTGTTATTTGAGAACGGAAATTCTGAACTCAGCTCAACGTTAAATTCGATCATCTTGATTTGTTGATCGGGAGCCAGGTAGTTGGGTACCGTGTACTCAACGAAGCCGTTGGAGAACCACAGCATCCCAGCATCGGTTCGTTCAGGGTTCATAAAGTATTTGGGATTGTCAACCTTGCCAATGAAGCCGGTTTGCCCAGCTAGCCCACACGTTGGGGCAACTTGGTAATGGGTGTATTGCCCAATGGGAATATTGAATTCGTATTTTTCATAGGGGACGTAAAGCTGTTGAGGAAAATGAATGGTAATGTTGTCGACCGTTAAGATGGAAATTCGCTGATTCCCGTGTTTTTCGGTGCGAATAATATGTGCAGCTTCTAACTTGTTCAAATGCATGATGGTGATGGTACTGCTGAGGCCTACAGCCGTCGCAATTTCCTTCACGTTCATCTTTGATTTTGACAGTAAATTGATGATTTCTAGTCTGACCGGATTATCTAACGCCGAGAACGCCGGCAATGAATTATTTGTAAGTGATAAATCCATGAATACATCTCCTAAGTAGTCTATATGTTACTAAGCCATCTTACCGATAGTTCAATTATACTCCCTTGATAACGAAAATGATTAGTAGATTCAAATAAAGTTAAACAATCAACAAAAACGATATTGACTTCGGTTTTGCAAGCGCTAACATAGGGTTGTGCACAGGAATACAAGATATCTTAACTATTACTTATTTGGAGAGTGAGCCCATGAAGGCGAAAGTTACGGATGAGTCAAATGACAAGATTCTGATTAGTAAGTATTTACAAGGACAATTTGCAGAGCATTTGGGGCATGGGATTTACGATGGTATCTGGGTTGGCAAGGACAGCCCAATTGAAAATGTCAATGGACTGCGGAGCGACGTAGTCAATGCGCTGAAAGACTTACATATTCCAGTGCTACGTTGGCCCGGCGGTAGCTATGCTGATGAGTACCATTGGGAAAATGGGATTGGGCCAGTCGATCAACGGCCAAAGACCATCAACCATAGTTGGGGTGCCGTTGTGGAAGACAACTCCTTCGGGACGGACGAGTTCTTTGAACTTTGCCGACAACTTGGGTGTGAAGCCTACATCAACATTAACTTGGGTAGTGGGACCGTCAAGGAAATGGTTGATTGGATCGAATACATGACGGCCGATGGCGATTCTTACTTCGCTAACTTACGGCGGCAAAATGGTCATGCAGCGCCTTACAAGATTAAGTTCTTGGGATTAGGTAACGAAGCCTGGATGGGCGGCGGCTTCATGAGCGCCGAGTACTACTCAGACGTTTACCGGCGCTTCCAGACCTACGTTTCAGAATACAACGGTCCAATGTACAAGGTTGCCAGTGGTCCTAGCGATGACGATTATGCCTGGACCAAGGAAGTCACGGAACGTGCTGAACCCTTTATGGATGGCTTAGCCTTACACCATTACGCCTTAACCAATGGGTGGAACGACAAGGGTGATGCGGTCGACTTTAACGCTGAAGATTGGACGAGCCTATTGAATAGTGCTCGTCAAATTGACGACATGATCTCCCGTCACCTGGAATTGATGCCTAAGTCCACGGACCTGGTCGTTGACGAATGGGGGACCTGGTTCCAGCCGCTGAAGGGCACGAACCCCGCCTTCCTGATTCAACAAAACACGATGCGGGATGCCGCTGTTGCTGCCACGTCACTGAACATCTTTAACAAGTATGCTGGCCGAATTAAGATGGCGAACATTGCGCAGATGATCAATGTTTTGCAGAGCATGGTGATGACTGAGGGCGACAAGATTATTTTGACGCCAACCTACTACGTCTTCAAGATGTACCAGTTACATCAAGATGCCCGGTTGTTACAAGCATTCCATGAAATGAACAATGACTTAAACTACACCGTTTCAGAAAAGGATAATAACTACATCGTTTCTGTATGTAATGTTAATCCTGATAAAGCACACGAATTAACCCTGACTTTGCCTAAAGCAATTGGCGACATCACCTACACGAAGTGCTTGAACCCAGCTGAAATGAATGCGCACAACGATCTTGATCATCCAGATGCCGTCGTCGACAAGGATTACGCAGACTACACGGTCACTGGTAATGAACTCAAGATGAACTTGGATCCACGAGAAATTGTGACGATGAAACTTCCTATCAAATAGAGTGGGGGAAAATCTTTTGGAAAATAATGAAGCGCAAAGCGTACAAGCTCAGGCAATGCCAAAGCTGAAATTCACAGAAAAGTTGGGTCAAGGGATTGGCTCGATGTCCGTCAACCTGATCTTTAACGTGGTCAGTACTTATCTGTTATTCTTCTACACCAACGTTTATGGGTTGAAGCCAGCAGATGCCGCGTTAATGTTCTTACTCGTTAGAATTATTGATGCGGTTGCCAGCCCAGTTTATGGTACTTGGGTCGACAAGCGAACGACTAAATTTGGTAAATATCGTGGGTACTTACTTTACTTAGCAATTCCATATGCGGTTCTATCCGTTCTTTGTTTCTACTCAGTTGGTGGCGCTTACACGTTCAAACTCGTTTATGCGTACACGACTTACGTTGGGTTATCCTTACTGAACACGTTCCTGTCACCATTAGGTGCGATGCCAGCTGCCATGACGCGGGACAACGATGAAATTGCCCAACTGAACGCTTACAGCATGTTCTGCTCAAACGTTGGTGGGATGTTGATCTCATTTGGGGTACCCTTCTTAGTTACTGGTTTCTCTGGTGCATACACCGGCCAAGCTTCTCAAAAAGGTTGGTTCCTGACGATGGGTATCTTCGCCATCATGGGTCTGATCGGGTTACTCTTTGCTTTCACCATGATTCACGAACACTACCACATGTCTGCTGAAGCAACGGACGATGTTTCCTTTAAAGATATCTTTGTTCAAATGAAAGTCAACAAACCATTTGCTATTTTACTGGCCTACCTCATCTTGGCCTTCATTTTCATGAGTATTGTTAACTCATCCGGTTCTTACTACGTCACTTACAACATGGGCCGTCCTGATTTACTGAAGTACTTTAACTTGTTAGGGTCACTTCCTTCATTTATCTTAGTTCCATTATTCCCATGGTTTAAGCGTCACATGGGTCGTAAAGGTTTGATGCTCGGTTTCAGTGGCGTCTTAATGTTAGGTCTCTTGATCATGTACTTTGGTAACGCCCACAGCGTTGGCTTGGTTATGACTGGTAAATTATTAGCCTCCATCGGGATGATCGTTACCACTGGTTACATGTGGGCCTTCGAAACCGAAGTTGTTAACTACGGTGACTGGAAGTTAGGTAAACGTGAAAACGCTATCATCAGTTCCGTTTGTTCCTTTGCCGTTGCCTTAGGTTTGGCTTTAGGTGGTGTGGTTCCTGGTTACTTCTTGAAGTTTATCGGCTTCAACGCTAGCTTGAAGATGCAAACCGCAAGTACCTTACACGGTATCTTGACCATGCAATCCTTATTGCCACTGATCTTCATCATCGCCGGGATGATTCTGTTTATCTTCTACCCAATCACCGACAGCAGCATGGACAAAATGAGTGCTGAAATTGATGCTCGTAACAAAAAGGCTGAACAAGAACAAGCAGCTGAAGACTAGTCTATCAATCCAGGAGAACTTACGAGGTGGTTAGCTTATGAAAAATTATCAATTACTTTGTTATGAACGCGATCCGTGGAACGATGAGGGCTATGACGCCAAGTTATCTCATTCAATGCATTTAGGGATTTCCCAAAATGGGTCAGCCTTTAAAGCGTTGAATCACAATTATGGGGTGCTCTTCCCTAAGGGCATTGAAAAGGACGATGGCAGTATCGACGCGAAAACGTTGATTCAACCCTGCATCTTTCAAATCAATGACACCACATTTGGTATCTTTGCGATTCAAACAGGTTCAAAAGCTGAGAATGACTTAACCAGCAAAGGTGAGCTCCTGTGCTTCACGACCGAAGATTTTGTCCACTATCAACAATTGTCGTCAATTAAGGTTGGCAACGACGTGATCTTAGAGGTCAGAGTCGATGGTCAGATGGCGCAGAAGGTCTTCTGGCGGGAAGTTTCCGGCAAGTGTTACGCCGCCAGCTTCTGGTTTAATGCAGACACCCAGGCATTTGAAATCAGTGGTAACGAACAAAGTGAAGTTGCCACGATTCCGAACCAGCCTAAGGTTGCTGCCGAAAATATTGATGGCTGCATTCCTCGCGGTGAGATTAGTATTAGTGATGACATCGGTGATTATCTACTGAACAAGTTGGATGAACCGTACAACACAGCTAATGAACTGCCTAAGGAAGTCACAGTCGGTAGTCAGCAAGAATTAGAAGAGGTTAAGGCTGTCGCGAAGTATAGCGATGGGACCGAAACCAACAAACGCGTCGACTGGTACAGTCGCAACATTGATTTTACCAAGCCACAAAGCCTCACTATCAAGGGGCGGATTCACCAAGATCACTTTATCTTCCCAATGGCGTTAGACCGTGCGGACCCTTGCATTGGACGCTGGCAGGACAAGTATTACTTCATTGCGACGAATGATGCGGACCGGAACCACAGTTTGTACATTCGGGAAGCCGATTCGGTTCCTGAATTAGTGACGGCACAGGAAGTTAAAATCCTGGACAGTAACATGTATGATACGATTGGCAATCTGCTTTGGGCGCCAGAATTTCATATCATCGATGGCCAACTGTTCGTGTTCCATTCAGCCACCATCGACCGGTTTGAAGACGTGCAGTCGTATGTCATGGCCTTGAAGCCAAACGGCAATCCTATGTTAGCTAGTGACTGGTGTGAACCCAAACGGGTGGTTAAGCCTGACGGGGACCCACTGATCAAGCAAGGGATAACGCTTGATATGACAGAATTTCAAGTGGATGACCACATTTACGTGACCTGGTCACAACGGCAGTTTGTACCCAATGATTTAGGTGCTTGGCTCTACATTGCTGAAGTAGACGCCGCTCATCCTTGGCAAATGATTTCGGACCCCGTCGTGATTGCGAAACCCATCTATGGTTGGGAAAACAACCGCGCACCAGTTAATGAAGGCCCATTTGCGATTCAACGAAACGGCAAGATTTACTTGACCTATTCCGGGGCGTTGATCGATGACAGCTACGTGGTTGGTCTGATGCAAATTGATCGGGAGTTATCCCCGTTAGACCCAGAGAATTGGCAGAAGAGTAATTACCCAATCCTGACGTCTAACACGGTTGCCGGCGAATTTGGCCCCGGCCATAATGCCTATGTCATTGATGATGACGGTCATTACTGGAACAGTTACCATGCGCACCCAGGCAAAGAGGGGCCACGGAGTTCTGGTATTCGGCGCGTGCACTTCGATGTTGATGGCGAGCCAGACCTAGGGATGACCGAGGACCTGGACCTCAAGCCACAACTGGTCAATGTTGCCTTACAAGTGAAGATTGACCCGAAGAAAGACTAAATTGTTTAGAGAACCAAGAACAAGGGGTTGAGTGAATGATTAGCAGTTACTTGTCATCGAATGACCATTACACCGGGATGTACTCGGTGATGCCAAACATTTCCTACTGCGAAGACGGCGGAGAAGCCAACCAAGTGTTGGATTTGATTGTGCCGTGGCGCCTGTCCTTAGAGGGCCCAACGGATCAAACATTCCCCGTGGTGGTCTTTGTTCAAGGAAGTGGCTGGCAAACCGGTGATAATGGCTTTGAAGTCATCCAATTAGCAAACCTGGCAAAGCAGGGCTACGTGGTGGCAATGGTCAAACACCGTAATGCATTTGAAGGGCATCCGTTCCCAGCGTTTCTTCAAGACGTCAAATGTGCCATTCGATTTTTGCGGGCCCATGCCGCGCAGTATGCGATTGATGCGGATAAGGTTATTGGACTGGGCACCTCTTCCGGAGGCAATGCGATGCAATTGGTTGGGTTGACCGCGGATGATCCGCGCTACGAAACGGCTGATTACGCAGGATTTTCGGACAAGGTTGACGTGGTTGTTAGCTGTTTCGGCGTGTCAAATGTCGTTGCTTTGAAGAATCAAAAGGAATTTGTCGAAGTGACCCAACACTTGGAAAACACCGCGTTTCCCAAGACGCTCGAACAAATGAGTCCCGTCTATCAAGTCCGGCCCGACCAAAGTTACCCGCCATTCCTGTTAATGCACGGGTCCAAGGATACCTTGGTTCCGTACCAGCAGATGCCGGAAATGGCCGAGTGCCTCGACCGCAACGGCTATGAAGTAGAAGCCGTTACGGTATCGGGTGCCGACCACGAGAGTAACTTTTGGAGCGCGGCTGTTTGGGATAAGATTGCCAGATTTATCACGAAGCATCTGCCAACCGACAGTCAGTAGCGGGAGGAGATAGGCAATGATTAAACAGTTAGCAACGGAAATCGATGGGTTGACCCTGCGCGGAACGGCGCACATTCCTGACGGTGCGACGGGGCAACAGCCAACCGTCCTGATGTTTCATGGATTCAGCTCGAATCGTGACGAGGCATTTAATTCCTTCGTCTACATGAGTCGCTTGCTCAACCAAAATGGGATTGCAGCGGTTGCGTTTGACTACGGTTACCATGGTGAGAGTGACGGGGACTTTATCGACTTTACCTTCAGTCAGGAACTCCAGGAAAGTCGTGCACTCGTTGCGTTTGTTAAGACACTGGATTTCGTTGATACCCAGCGCTTGTCATTACTTGGCATGAGTTTAGGCAGTGTGGCCGCTAGTATGACAGCGGGGCAGCTACCAAACGATATCAAGTCACTGTGCATGTGGTCACCAGCGGCGGTCTTT
The DNA here is from genome assembly GCF_044053135.1 of Levilactobacillus sp. FUA 3915. Taxonomy (NCBI): domain Bacteria; kingdom Bacillati; phylum Bacillota; class Bacilli; order Lactobacillales; family Lactobacillaceae; genus Levilactobacillus; species Levilactobacillus sp. FUA 3915. Next base: position 1,211,420 of record NZ_CP168704.1, read on the forward strand.
GTTGATGAGATTGCGAACAAACACGTGTTGCAGGGCAAGTCGACGGATACGGTTTCCCAGACGGGTTATCTGGACTTCAATAGCTTAAAACTAGGCCCAGCTTTCTTTGCGGATTTGCAAAACATTCAAATCTACGAAGAGGCCGCCAAGTATAAGGGGCCAGTGACCATCATTCATGGGGATGCGGATAACATTGCACCGCTCAGCTACTCAAAGAAATATCAAAGCGTTTATCAACAGCCAACAAATCTGGTTGTTGTGCCAGGCGCCAGTCATGCTTGGAACTCAGTTGCTGTGAAAGAAACGTTGCTTAAAGAAACTCTCGGGTTCTTCAAGGAGACGTTGTTAGGCCAGAAATAGCCGTCACGGCGATTCCAAAATGACGACGAAAGATGGGGATTCAGGTCTGGCGAGCTTGCCAGGTTTGAATCCTCATTTATTCGTTATTTACGGCCAAACGAAAGGCCCTGTTAAATTAAATTTCAGTTTACACGAAAGGATAAATTTCTTATGAAAATTCAAAATCCTGTGTTACCTGGTTTTAATGCCGATCCCAGCATGATTCGGGTGGGCGACACCTATTATATTGCCAACTCAACCTTCGAATGGTTCCCTGGGGTACGGCTACATGAATCCAAGGACCTGGTTCACTGGAACCTGTTACCATCACCACTGTCCACGAAGACCTTGCTCGACATGACGGGTAATCCGTCTTCTGGGGGGATTTGGGCACCAGATTTGAGTTATGCCGATGGTAAATTCTGGCTGATCTACACCGACGTTAAAATTACCGATGGGCCATTCAAGGATATGATCAACTACCTGACCACGGCGACCGACATTCACGGGCCATGGACGGATCCCATCAGGATCAACGGGGTTGGTTTCGATGCCTCCCTGTTCCACGATGAGAACGGTCATAAGTACCTGGTTCAACAAACCTGGGATCACCGTGAATATAAGCAACCCTTTAACGGGATTACGCTGACTGAGTTCGACCTGGATACGATGCAGCTGAAGCCTGAAACAGCGCGCAACATTTACAACGGTGATGATGTTAAGTTGGTTGAAGGGCCACATCTGTATCAAATCAACGGCTACTACTACCTGTTTGCCGCTGAAGGTGGCACCGTCTTTACCCACCAGGAAATCGTGGCACGTTCCAAGACGCTCGATGAATTATCCTTTGAAGGTGAACCAGACGGGCCATTCATTACGAACATGGACACGCCTGACTTCTACTTGCAAAAACAGGGTCACGGGGCCTTGGCTTCGACTCCAGGTGGCGAATGGTATTACGCTTCGCTAGTCGCGCGTCCTTGGAATCACGCTAACGAATCCAGTCATGATCCTCGTGGCTGGAGCACGTTAGGCCGAGAAACTTCCATTCAAAAGGTTGAGTGGGATGATGCTGGCTGGCCACGGGTTGTTGGCGGTCACGGTGGTCAAGTTGAGGTGGAAGCGCCTAAGGACGCCATTTTAACCGATGCGCCCAAGGATCACTCACAACACGATGACTTTAGTAAATCCACGTTGGACCTCAACTGGAATACGCTACGTCAACCGTTTACCCCTAAGTTGGGGACGGTCGGCGACGGCAAGCTGAAGCTGGTGGGACAACAGTCCTTATCTAGCACCTTCGACGTGTCCTTCGTGGCGCGGCGCTGGCAAGCCTTCAACTTCGATGCCGAAACAGAAGTTAGCTTTGATCCGTTCAGCTACCAACAAATGGCTGGCTTGGCTAATTTCTATAACGACAAGCATTACTCCTGGATTTTCATCACCAACGATGAGAAGAAGGGCCGCGTGATTGAAGTCGCTCAAAATGACGACAACACCTACACGTCCTTCCTGAAGGACAACGCGATTCCTGTCCCAGCAGATGCAAAATCCGTTTGGTTCAGAGTCCAAGCCCGCAAGGAATCTTACACGTACCAGTATTCCTTTGATGGTAAGACTTGGGAAACGGTGCCCGTCACGTTAGACGCTGCTATCCTGTCCGATGACTACGTCCTGCAAACGTCAGGTGGCTTCTTCACTGGCGCCTTCGTGGGGCTAGCAGCTGTCGATTATGCAGGGTACGAACAGGTGGCCACGTTTGACCACTTCGACTACCAAGAACTTCCTGACTAAGCAATTTTCTCAGGTGTTATATGCGTGGGAGAGCCTGTCTGTCCGGTCATTAATCTAGGTTCACAATTTGTCTAATGGGTGACTGAATATGTCGTTAAGCAGATTAATTGGCGGAATTTAGTGGTGGGTGTATGATGGACCCGCTCAAGTGGTTTGTCACCGTTAGCTGGATTGAGGCCGGGAAACCGGTCAGCGGGGGTGACACACGCGTAGCAGATTAAGACTGTATGTGTGATAGACGACACTTTTCGGTTCTTGCCGGAGGGGTCGTCTATTTTTATGGGGAAATGGGTCAGAAACGTCAAGGTCACAAATTGACTAAAAATAGGCATGAAGGAAGATAACGGCCTTTTGTGAAAGCAATTACAATATAAGGTGTCTCAGGTTATTAGAAGTTTTAAAAATAAAGCTAGGTGGCGTAAACAATGGCAAATGTACAGTATGAAAATCCCATTTTACATGGATTTTACCCGGACCCTTCGATTTGTGCGGTGGGGAAGGACTTCTATTTGGTCAATTCCACGTTCTCTTATTTCCCAGGGATTCCGGTCTTTCATAGTCGGGACTTAGTTCATTGGGAACAGATTGGGAATGCCTTGGATCGGGATTCGCAGGTGAGTCTACGAGGAAATGATGATCACGAGGGAATCTATGCCCCCACGATTCGTTATCATCAAGGAACTTATTACATTATCGCAGACCATGAAACGACGAAGAATCGTGGTGGCATGTTTGTTGTCACAGCCAAAGACCCACGGGGGCCGTGGTCTGAACCACGCTTTATTGATGCCGCCGATGGGATTGATCCCAGTTTGTTCTTCTATCAGGGCAAATGCTACTTCGCCGCGACGCATGACAATTCAGCCGGGCCAAAGTATTCTGGAGATAAAGAAATTTACGTTGCTGAATACGATTTGGAAACAGGGCAAATTGGAGATACGACCCCGGTTTGGCAAGGCGCCTTACGGAACGTTGTTTGGCCAGAAGGTCCGCACCTGTATCACCGAGGCGAGTACTTCTACCTGCTGATAGCGGAGGCGGGGACGTCGCACCAACACGCGATGACGGTTGCCAGAAGTAAAAACATCTTCGGCCCTTACGAAGGGGACTTGGATAATCCCATTCTCACGCATCGTTTCTTGGGCAAAGACTTTCCGGTTAAAAACGTTGGACATGGCGACTTTGTTCAGGCTTATACGGGCGACTGGTACTTTGTGTGCCTCGGTAGCAGACAGTGTGAAGGCTATGTCAATCTGGGTCGAGAAACGTTCCTAGGTCGGGTCCAGTGGGAAGACGGCTGGCCGGTCTTGAATCCTGGCCTCGGTCGTCTGGCAACGCACGGCGAGCTGAATCTCCCTAGTCACGCGGTTCCACAGTTAGCGAATAAACTGACTTTTGAAACGGATAAAGCAGACTTACGGACGCTATATCTGCGTAATCCTTACCGCGACCATTACGTTTTGGACCAGCAAAAACAGGTGTTGAAGGTAGTTTCTTCTCTGAAGTCGTTGGCAAGCATGGACTCGCCAACATTCTTGGGGATTCGTCAAAGCACCATGACGGGGACCTTTGAAGTGGCCTTTGGCGAGGTCACCATCCCGAACAGTCAGGTGGGGCTGGCGGTTTATCAGAGCCATACGCACTTTGTGACGTTTATGATCAGTGAAGTTGACGGGCAATTTGCGTTAACGGTAACGAAGCATCTGGATGATCAGGAGACGGTCGTTGAAACGGTCACCTGTCCAGAGATGCCGAAGAAACTGATTCTCAAGCAGCACGGGCAGAAGCTGTCATTTGGGTACTTTGACGAGGTCATCGGCAATTATCGTTGGCTAGCTACCCAGATGAAAACGAGTTTCCTAAGCACCGAGGTCGCCGGTGGCTTTGTGGGCTGTGTTGAGGGTGTTTATTGTTATGGGCCAGAGGGTCAAGGAACGGCTGAAATCCAGTCGATGACGACGAGTGATAGTTTTTAGAAATTTCTAATAGGCGACACTTTCCGGTCAATACCGGAAGGCTCGCCTATTTTTCTGCACAAAAATAGACCCCAGCGAGGCGTGTCGTCGGGGCCTGGCAAATGCATGTGTTTCCTAATTCTTGACTGAAGGTACTGGATTGGTATGACTAGTTAGGGGTGCCAATGCAATCCATAGGTGGGTGCTGGTTGGTAACGCCCATCTACAGGCTTAATAGTAACTGAGCAAGTGGGGAAACACAATCAAAGTGCTTCACAATCGGATTACCGGGCGATTGGTTGAGTTGGCGGGCTATTAAGCCGGTGGGTACGAAAGCGAGACAGACTAGGCGGTGAATGGCGTCACTCCTGTATTCTAAAGAAGTCGTCGATTTTGGTGACGATTGAGAGGAGTGGGCGTTGTGTTGAATTCTTTCTTGCTTCCCCTGGTAACGGGTTTAATTGTTGCTTGGTTTGCAGATTGGTTAAGTCGTAAACATCGGAAGTGATCGTTCCTTAGCCCACCAGTTCGCTTTTAGAACTAAAAAAACACCCCAACGAGTGCAATCGTTGGGGTGTTTGGTGTGTTGAATTCTTCTCTCACCACTATAGTACCTGGCTAACCGGTAAATAGCAATCAAAGATAACAACAATCGTGTTACGGGGTTATTAGTTATAGTAGCGGGTAATCTTTGCATATCCCAAGCCGCTGGCGGGAAACGACTGGCCAGTCCAAAGTTTCTTTGCCAACGAATACCCACCCCGAGAACGATATGCTACACTGAAACAAACACGGGAAAACGGGGGGATGAACATGCGAAAAGGAACGGGACTGATTTGGAGCCTGGTGGCGGTGTTGACCATACTATTGGTGTGGGGCAACACGCCCGTGACCGCGTCAGCCAGCTATAAGATTCAACCATTTAACGTGCACGTGACGGTCTTGAAAAATGGGGATGCCAACGTCACAGAAACGTTGACGTACCATTTCAATTCGGATTATCACGGCGTCTTTAACGTGCAAGATCTGCGGGGCATTCGGGGTGGCAAACTCATCGAGGTGCAGACGCAGCTCAATGGCGGCAAGGTCGTGACGGCCAAGCCAGCTAGCAAGCAACAGGACAATACCTATCAGCTGACGCAGACTTCCAAACGCCTCAAAGCCAAGCTGTACCGGTCAGTACGTGCGGGTAACCGATTGAAAGTCACGTATAAATTTCATTTGCGTGGGGTCATCACGAACTACCGCGACACCGCTCAGCTTAACTGGCGCGTCGTTGGCGGGGGCTGGGAGGTGCCGCTGACCAACGTGACGGTGACGATTCAGTTGCCAGCGAAAAATATTACGCAGCTGCAGGGGTGGACGCATGGACCTTTAGACGGCCACACGCAGGTCAATCGCGCGGCTGGGACCGTGACGATGACGGTGGCTAATAACCCTTCAAACAGCTTTATTGAGAGTCACCTGCTCTTTCCGACTAGCGTGACGGCGACCAACCCCAATCGCGTTGCGAAGAACCATAAAGCCGCGGCCCAACGGCAGGAAGCGGCCTTGGTCGCGGATGCCAATGCCCAACGAAAGAGTCGGCGTCGGCTCGTTTACGGGGGCTACGTGGGTCTACTCGTGGCGTTGGTAGCGACACTCGGTGGGTCCTGGTGGTGGTTGAAACGCCATCCGGCCAACGTTTATTCGCGGCCCATTCAAGTCGACCACTTCTTTGATGTCCCGCGCGTAACGCCAGCTTTGGCGGAATCACTAGTTGATGCGCGTTGGCCAAATACGAATGCGCTGACGGGTGACATCATGATGGCGGCGGGCAATCACCAGCTTAAGGTGGAAACGGTGAAGGATGGGCGACGGAACACCGTCCGGATCACCAAGACGGGGACCGTGGACAATTATTTCTTGCAGAAATGTTTCGTGCGCCTGGGGGCCAACGACAGCTTCACGCTAAAAGAACTCAATGCATTTGCGAAGAAGGATAAGAAGGGCAAGGTCGGCAAGTGGTTTGAACACTGGCAAACAGGTATCGACGAGCAAACCGACCAATACCAGGACGATGCAAACATCACCTTACGCCAACGGTTAGTCTGGTTGGCAGCGGGCATCAGTGCGCTGGTTGTCGCGTTGGTCATTTTCGCCTGGGTCATGGGGCTCGACGAGTTTGCCCTGACCGCGGGTGGCGGCCTGATCTTGCTGATCGGCGTCTGGAGTTACGCCTTGGTTCAACGGCGTCGCATCGACCGCAACAATACGGAAGGTCTGATTTTGGTCAACGAAATCCAGGGCTTTCGGCGGATGCTTAAGGACATTGGCCACTTCAACACGGCTAAGATCGGTGACCTGATCTTGTGGGAACAAATCCTGCCGTACGCCGCGGCCTTTGGGTTAGCTAAACAGGTTGCCCGGAAATTGGAAATTGATTTTGGCCGAGCAGAAGTGCAAGCCAGCTTTATTGATTTCTATCCACTGTATTTCGCTAACGTCACGGGGCAACCGTTGGGCGATGCGATTGGCAGTAGCGTTGCCGGCTCGATTAAAACGTCGAACGACCTAAGCTCCACGTCTGGTGGCTCCGGTGGTTTCTCCGGCGGCAGTTCAGGCGGATTTGGTGGCGGTTCCGGCGGTGGCGCGTTCTAAGGCCGGTCACCCAGAAACAGAATATAAGCAAACCTCGGTCGCCATGAGCAGTTTCCAAGCTCGTGGCGACCTTTTGTGTGGATCAGTTAACCAACGCTGGCGTTCCCAGCAAAAGGGTGGTTTTGGCAAAATGTTCCATGTGAAACATTACAATCGGGTATCGTCTGGCGAGAATCATTGACACGGAGCGCTTTTCTTGCAAAAATTAAGGTTAACTTAGCTAACACTAACGCCATTTAAGTTTAGAGTCGGCGTTTTTGAAAGTGACATTTTAATTGTAACCCAAAAAATGACAATTGAGCTGGTCAATCCGAATTAGTCGGCAGACAGGGGACGAATCAGACCAGCAACCAAATGAAAACGGAGGGAACAAAATGAAAATCGGACACCGCCAGTGGCCGCTGTGGTGGCTTTACACCTTAGCGTTTACGGTGATTGCGGCATTGGGGTTTGGCGTGTTTGGCCTGGCCAATCGCACCATGATCTGGTACATGGACGGGGTGACGCAGCATTATCCCGTCATTTTAGAGTTGCACCGCCTACTGGCCAAAGCGGGCGTCGGCGGGCTAGCCGGTTGGTCCTGGACGATGGGGCTAGGCGCCGACAAGCTGACAACGCTGGCTTATTACGTTCTCGGCGACCCGTTTGCCTACGTGTTGGCACTGCTACCGACGAAATTTTTAGAGGCAGGGTTCGGCTGGGCCATCATTCTGCGGCTCTACGCCACCGGCCTAGCCTTCCTGGTACTGGCCAAACGATACGCGTTTAAGCCCAGCAGCCGCCTGTTGGGGGCCATCACGTACGCCTTTACCGGCTACTCGTTGATGGTGGGCGTCCATCACCCCTTCTTCCTCCTGCCCATGATTTGGCTGCCCCTATTGTTCGTCGGCATCGACCGAATCCTTCACGGCAAAGGGTGGGGCTTGCTGGCACTGATGACCGGGGTGACGATTCTCAGTAACTTTTATTTTGCCTACATCTTAGGGTTGGGCAGTCTGATTTACGCGGTGATTCGCTACTTGCACGTCAAGCAGCAGGGGACACTGGCTGTGAAATTGCCAGTGGTCATTGCCCGTTTCTTGGCCGCTGCCGGGCTGGGCATCTTAATTTCTGGTGTATTGCTAGTCCCTTCACTCCTGATGATGCTCAATTCCACACGGACCGGGTCGATTTTTGCCAACGGCCTGTGGCTCTATCCGATTGATTACTATTTAAAATTAGGCAACGCCGTCCTGACGACTGGAAACACGCTAGATTACTGGAGCGTGCTGGGGTTGAGCGGTATTTCCTTCTTTGGCTGCGTCTACACGTTGGTCCATTGGCGGCAGCACAAGTGGGTTGCGGGCACGCTCATTGCCGTCGTCATCGGCCTGATGTTTCCGGCCGTGGCAGCGGTCTTCAACGTCCTGTCGACGCCATCTAACCGCTGGATTCTGCTAGCAGCCGTGCCAGTGGGACTCGCAACGATGACGTTGGCCGATAAGCTGACGACCCTGACCAACCGGGACCGGTGGTGGTTGGCGGGGAGTACGGTTGGCCTGTTAGCGCTGGTTTATCTGTGCAACGGTTTGGTCTTTAGCAATCCCGCCCGAGACCTGATTACCTACGGCCTCCTGCTGGCGTTAACGGCGGTCCTTGTGGCCAATGCGCCAGCCCGCGTCACGCTAGGCTTGGTTTGGACACTGGTCGGCCTCAATTTGGTCAATAATGCCTGGGGCTACTACGACCCGAACGCGGGGGTACAGGCGACCCAGGAACTTCGCCGGGGCGACGCGACTCGCTACATTCAGGATTACTTTGACGGTGCCCAAACGGTGGCCCAAAAGTCGGCCACGTTCAGTCGGGTCGATGCCACGCGGAACTTCAATCTCTTTCGCACGGTCGGCAACAACATGACCATGACCCACGGCCTGCACGGGACAATGTCGTATTTTTCCGTTCAAAATGGCTACGTGGGGCAATTTAGCCGTGACCTGCAGAACTCGGAGTATGCGATGAACGCGCCGATTGGGCAAGGGGATAGTCGAACCACATTGAATCAACTGCTGGGGGTTAAGTACCTCTTTGCTCGCGAGGATCAGGTGGCCGCGAATCAGGCCTTACCGTACGGTTATCACGCCCAGAAAAAGGTTTTCACCGAGAAGCCCGTCTACGCGCTATCCAACGGGGTGGGCACGCAGGTATTGACGACCAAGCTGGCTTTCCCATTGGTCTACACGCAACCGCAAGCGTTAACGACCGCGGCTTGGCATCAGCTAAGTGGCGTCGACCGGGAACGGAGTTTGACACAGGGGGCCGTCACGCCAACGGCAGTTAAGGGTGTGAAGACGGTAGACTACCAGTCGCCTAAGCGGACGCTGGGCTACACGGTCACGCCCAATGCTGTGCCGGTGATCGACAGCACCAATAAGGTTGTCCAGTATCGCCTGAAACAGGGGCAAGCGGGTCTGAAGACTGGGCTGAACGAGAAGCAACAGGATATGTTTGGCAGCACGCTGAAGGCACCCAAGCTGACCGTGGATGAGAATGGCTTGATCAGCAAGCAGGATATGCGGCAGTATGGGCCAATGGTTGCGTTGCAGCAGAACCGGCAGGCGTTAGACCGCGTGTTGACGAAGAATCAGGATATTTTAAAACAAACCACGACGGCAAACGCGACAGGCCTGCATCAACTGGCCAGTGATGCGCAAGACAATCCGATTAGCTACACGCTGACGCTGAACCGGCCCAAACGCGCGCAGGGGACCGAGTTGTATTTGGAACTCAACGGCATTACCTCTGAGCAATTGACCACGGCCGGGCAGCTTCAGGCGCAGGACAATACCAGCGTGTTGGGCGCCACGCCACGGTCAGCGCTGACTAAACTGAATGCCTGGCGCGATGCCACGCGGACGCCGGACCTGGGCGATTACTGGGTCACGGCGAGAACGCGTAATGCGGCCAAGACGTTCTCCCAATTTGGGATCGATAACCTATCCGACTATGAACCCAAGCAACACGTTCTGCTGAACCTGGGCTATTCCCAGCAATTGCGCAAGACCGTTGACGTGACCTTTAGCGCGACGAAGCAGATCAATTTCAAATCGGCGCGGTTGATTGCCGTGCCATTTGGGCAATCTTATGATCAGCAAGTTCACCGCGTTCAACGGCGGGGCTTGCAGCATGCACGGGTCACGAACAACCAAATCACTGGGGACCTGACGACAGGTCAGACCAGCGTCATGACGACGTCGGTGCCGTACTCAACGGGCTGGCAGCTGACGGTGGATGGCCGGCCAACCCAGACGTTGGTGGTCAACGACGGCTTTGTCGGTGCCCGACTACCTAGTGGGACGCACCGAATCAAGCTGACGTACCAGACACCGGGACTCAAGCTCGGCTGGATGCTGACAGTGGTTGGGCTCATTGGATTAGCCGGTGAAGTCGATTGGTGGCATTGGCGTCAGAGAAAACAGAAAAGCAGACTGAAGTAAACAAGTTAGGGTGTTGTGACCGTCCATGGGGCGGGAGCGATACCCTATTTTTGTGGCGGAAATTTCAGTGAGCTTGGGGACCGGCATTGCGCCGCAAGTTTGGTAAACTGGGGACAGTGTCAAACAATGTGGGGAGTGAGGAAAATGTCACGGTGGTTAACGTGGCCCGTATTTTACGAGTTAACGGAGATTTACACGGCGCCACTCAACATTATGTGGTTCATCTTGGGTGCAGCGATTGCCCAGTTCTATGCGGGAACGGTGGATTGGGTGAACGTTGGGCTGTGCCTGTTGGTGGTTTTTATTTTTGATTTGGCGGTCAACGTGGCCGATAATTACTATGATTATCAGCACGCCCATGACCGAGCGGGATACGCGCAACAGACGAATCCGGTTGGGCGGTTAGCCTTGCCTGAAATGGGGGTCGCGCAACTGGCCTGGGGCCTGTATGCATTGGCGGCAGTGCCGGGTGCTTTGCTGGTTTGGCGGACGGGCTGGCCGGTGGCGGTTTTTGGTGTTGTGGGTTATTTAATTGGCATCTTTTATACGGCTGGGCCGCGGCCAATCAATGCGACGCCGTTCTCGGCAATCATTGTGGCGCTGGCGATTGCCTTTCTGATTCAGCTGACCTGCGTTTACGTGTCCATCTATGGTCAACGGCCGCTCACCTGGCGCATGGTGGGCGTGACCTTCTTGCTGTGCCTACCGTTGACGTTGATCTTCTTTACGCTACAAATGGCTAATGATACGGCTGACCGAGCGGAGGATATTGCCAATCATCGCTATACGCTGGCCTATTACCTGGGCCAGCGCGGATCCGTGCGGCTGATTCAAGGGGTTGTGGTTCTGGGTAGCCTGTGGCCGCTGGTCAACGTGGCCCTGGGCCTCGCACCGGTGTGGACCGCGCTGGCAGTTCTGCTGTTGCCCGTGATGTGGCGGGGGATGCAGCCGTTCTTTCGGGTTCAGGATAAGCGCCAGACGTTCATGGCGATGGTCAAGAGCGCGTCCTTATTTTTCGTGGCGTACCCGCTACTATTCGCGTTGGGCGCCTGGTTATAGGGTGAAAATGTCAGAATTAACCCGGGTTATAGTTTGAAAATAGTGACGTCGATTCTGGGGTGATTACCGGGAATCGGCGTTTTAATTTGCTCGCGGAGAGATTGTTTGGGGGCGTGGCGATTTTGGCTATGCAAGCGTCCCAAAGTAAGGTATCGTGGAAGGTGTAGTCAGCAGGTAAAGGAGCTAACTAGCCATGAACCGCAGTATGAAACCTTATTTAATCATTTATGATATCTGTTGTATCGGAAGCCTGGTTGCGTTGCCAGCCTTGCTGTTTTTTGCCTCGTTTCGTGATCAGCTGCTGTATGCGGTCCTGATTGGGGTGGGCATCGGTGACTGGCTGACGCGGTCACTAGCGTTACGACGATATCAGCAAAACTTTGGTTACTATCGCGTGGCTTGGCGCCTGCGCCGAGTGGTGTTGGTCTTACTAACGGTAATGGTGGTGTTGGCAATTTTGCTGGCGGCAGTTGCACGGATACAGGGCAGTTAGATGAACGTGGGGACGTTGATCTAACGGGGGAATATACTCGGGTTAACCCGGGTTATAAGTCGAACAGCCAGTTTTTCCTGGGGAGGAAAGTCATGACAGCACACGTTCGTAGTTATTTGCGACAACAGGTTTTTGACGTCTTCTTTTTTATCGTGGTGTTCAATACGAGTGTTCAAGTTGTGCCTAAGTTCAATGAGTGGTATTGGCAGTGGGGAAGTACTATTTTCCTGATGTTGATGCTGATTTTGTTGGGAATTGAGGGACTGCTTACCCTATGGCGGCCGCAGCCTGATCCCACCGATTTCGACTGGCAACAGCGGCGCCACTGGCTCTATCTATTGAATGAGCCCAATGGGGATTATCAGCAGATGAACCTGACCTGGTCCAAGGTCGTTATTGTCGCGGCCGCGCTGGGGGCCCTCAGTCTACAACTCGGACGCGTATCGCTTTGGCATGAGCAAGTTGGCCTGGGAGTGGCCGGTCTGACCACAGGGATTTACCTCATGAATATTGGGTTATGGGGCTATCGATTGCGCAAGCACACACAAATTTCGGGGAGGAAATAAGCGTGACGAAGCAAACAAGAGATTACTGGCAACAATTTTTCGGGGATATTATCTTAGTTATGGTGACGCTGCAGTTAGCCATGATGCTGTTGGAATGGGATGGCGAGTGGGCTTGGCGGTTCCTGGCGGTGGCGGGTTTTGCCGTGGCCGCGATTGGCCTGAGTGTCGTAAGTATAGGGCATTTATTCTGGCACAATCCACGGTCATTAACGACCGAACAGACGGCGGATTGGCTCTACTTATTAAATGAGCACAGTGCCAATCCAATGCAAAATTGGTGGACCTGGTCGAAGGGCCTCCTGGTGGGATTGGCAATCTTAATGGTGGCCATTAGTCTTAGCGCGGATTTGATAAACTTACCACCCACGACCAACCTGTTTTTGGGCTTGGATAGTGCGGCAATCGCGTTAGGCATCGTGGGCGTGAATATTTTGCGGTGGCTACTGACGCGTGGTCGGCGGACAGCCAGGAAGGGGTAGGGACATGACACGAAGGAATTTTATTTGGGGTCTCGTGATTGTTCTAGGTAACGCGGGAATCCTGTACAGCTCACTAGCCATGCAGGCGACGATTCCGTGGCGGTTAGGGCATTTGGCACTGATGGTGGGGCTGTTTAACCTCAGTCTGATTTTTTGGCAACGGCACTGGCAGACATTTTGGCACGGTACGATTGACCGGTTTGCGGAATTGGTGTGGCTGGTGCTGGGAGATCTGGCTTATGGGTTCTTGGCCATCAGTCCGGCCGTTCATGGGTGGCAAGCTAGCGTCTGGCAGGTTGCCAACGTCGCAAACTACCTGGCGATTGCGTTGTTTTTAGTGGCGGCCTATGAGGTCGGCCAGGCTTGGTATCAACGACGCGTGCCGAAGAAGCTGGAGACATTGTGGCGGAAAGTTTTCCGTATCCTGGTTTTCTCCGCCGCTTTTCTCGGCGCCAGTTGGTTAGCACGGTTGGTGTGGCCACAGGCCGGCCAACTTAATTGGCAGCTAGCTGTGTGGGTGATTGGCTGCTTTGTTGTAGGGAGTTTTTGGCCAGACAAACGTCACAAGAATTCGTCGAATACATAGTAATAGGGGAGGACAAATGAGACAGTTTGATGGGATTGTCGCGCTGTTAATGGTGGTTGGTGCTGTTTCCTTTTTGGTTTACTTTTTTGTTACTGATTTTAAGACGGCCCTCCTTTTTACGGTTGCTTTGCTGAGTGTTTCGTACATTAAGAAATATTTTTCGAAGAAGTAGGGGTTACGTTGCTTGGGATTAAGTAAAACTAGAATGGAGTGGATGACGGGTTTTGTTGTTATCCGCTCTTTTTGTGCAATGAAAAGGGGCTAACTTAGGGGCAGCCAATGGCAGTTAGGTCGTTCACTGAACAAAAATAATGGCCTCAAATCACTGATCAATGCTCTAGATGGTTCTAGCCAGTCATAAATTATTTTATTCTGGTGAGCAGTGCACTAGTATTTGAATCAAGTCGTAAAATGTAGCAGGTAACGGGGTGAGCCTCGATGAAAAATTATAAAAAGGTAAATCAGTGTGGTGCTTTCTTTTTCAAAAAACAGTTACGAGGCAATTGGAGACAACTTGTGAAATTAGTCAGTTTGGCGCTATTAAATACTGGAAGCAAAATTACGTTGGCGTACGCGATGGGCTGGTTCATCAATGGTGCCGTTGCTCGTAGAATGCTTAGTGTTTGGGCTGCCGGTGGCGTGGCCTTGCTTTCGTTGATTCTGGGCTATGGTCTAACAATCACGCTATCTGCGACCCAATTGGAAATGACCAAGCAGATGCAACAGTCGCTGAAGGCTGCCATTTATCAGGTTATTTTTTATCGGGACGTACAGGAGACAAGAAAGTTTAGGTGGCAGAATATTTTTAATCTGACTGAAAATAGTGTCCCGACTGTGGCTAGCGATTACTTTGGTAATAATTTGGCTAATATCGGTCGCGTCATTCAAATCAGTTTGTGTTCGCTAGCGCTGTTAGTCATCAATATTGAAATTTTTGGATTGTTTGTCGTTGTGTCAGCGATTCCGTTCTTTCTGAATCCAGTCATTCGCCGTCAGTTTGGCCGGTATAAGGCAGAGTTGAATGAAAAAAATATGGCGCATATGAGCCTGATGACCAATGTTTTAAAGGGACTGACAACGATTCGGTCTTTCTCGGGTGGGGCAATTTTCAATCAGCAGTTGAAGGTAATGGACGAGCAACTGGAGGAACAACGCAAGCGCTCTAAGCTCTGGGACATCCGAATTGGTCAGCTCTCGACCTTGTTAGCGATGAGTGCCCAAATTATTTGCATGCTAATAGCCGCCTTCTTCGTGTTAAATCGCATGATTTCCATTGGGAATCTTATTGTGACGACCCAGTTGTTAAATTTTATCGTCCCTACGATTACGGCATTTAATACTGCGTACTTGATTGGTAGAGCCACGCTTCCCTTACGAAAAGAGTGTGATGCGGTTCTACGGGTCACAGCCAATTCAGCTTCTCGTCAGTTTATCAATGGGGATATCGTGGTTTCCCATTTGAGCTATGCTTATCCACAGAATGCCCCGTTGTTCACTGATCTTGAGGTGACATTTGCATCAGGAAAGAAGACAGCGGTTATTGGTGAAAGTGGCTGTGGTAAAAGTACCTTGATGAGACTAGTTGCCGGTGAATTAACGGATTATCAAGGCAGTGTAACGATTGGGGGCCAAGCAATCACGACAATTGACCCCAGGCAATTTCATCGTCATGTTATTTATGTGAATCAGACGCCAGTCATCTTTGCGGGAACTGTATTGGAAAATATCACATTATTTGGTACGCCTGCTTCGCCGGGCATGGCCAATATTTTGTGGCAACTCAAGCTAACCCATTTAGTGCAACGACACGTAGAGAATGGGGACGTTGAGCTATCCGGTGGCGAACGGCAACGAATTTCTCTAGCCCGCGCACTCTTGGTGCAGGCGCCAGTTTTAATGATTGACGAGCCTGATAGTGGACAGGACCCGGCTTCGGCTAGGACAATTCAACAGTTGATTTTTAAATTAAAAGATAGAACGGTCGTTGTGGTGACCCATAATTGGGAGGCCACGTACCTAAAGCGATTTGATCAGGTCATTAGGTTATAACTAAAAAGCAGTTCGCCAAATGATTAGGCGAACTGCTTTCATTTAATCTTTGTAAGATAGCTTATCCCGCGTTCAAAATCCACAGGAACAGTACGAAGACAATGGCTAAACCGTACATCATAGCGCCGACTTCCTTGCCGCGCTTGGCCGCAATCATGGTCAATGGGTAGGTGATGAACCCTAAGGCAATCCCATCAGAGATGCTGTAAGTCAGGGGCATCCCCAGGACGATTAGGAAGGCAGGGGCAGCGACTTCGAACTTTTCCCAGTGAATGTTCTTCAGGGATTGGGCCATCAGGACCCCAACAATGATCAAAGCAGGCGCGGTCACTTGGTTCGTGACAACGGCCAGGAGTGGGGAGAAGAAGGCGCCCAGGATAAAGAAGATACCCGTTACGATGGCGGTAAACCCGGAGCGACCACCCACGGCAATCCCGGCGGAGGATTCCACGAAGGCGCCCATTGGGGAAGTCCCGAGGAGTGAGCCGACGACCATCGTACTGGAGTCGGCCATCAGGGCCTTACCGATTCGCGGCAGTTTGTTATCCTTGACCAGGCCGGCTTGTTCGGCCAACCCGACCAACGTCCCGGTGGTGTCAAAGAAGGTTACCAGTAAGAAGGTTAAGACGACAACAACTAATTGCAGGGAATTAATGCTTGTGACATGCGTCAACCCAACCATAAAGGTCGAGCTGATGGATGGCACGCCGGAAATGATGTGTTTTGGCATGGCAATCAGGCCAGTGGCTAAACCTAAGATGGAGTTGGCGACCATCCCGATGAAGATGGCTCCCGGCACGCGGGCACTCATCAGAACCAGTGTCACCAGCAGACCAAAAATAGTTAACCAGGTGCTGCCGACTTGCAGGGAACCCAGCGTCACCACCGTGGACTTGTCAGCCATGATCAAGCCCCCTTGGCTCAGACCAATAAAGGCGATAAACAGCCCAATACCAGCACTGATGGCCATTTTTAAATCACGAGGGATGGCGTCAACGACTTTTTCCCGTAGCTTGAACGCGGTCAAAATCATGAAGAGAATCGAGGCCACAAAGACACCAGCCAGCGCCGTTTGCCAAGGAATCTTCATCCCGATAACAACGGAGTAGGAGAAGAAGGCGTTGATCCCTAAACTAGCGGAGATGGCAATCGGGTAGTTGGCGAGGATTCCCATCAACATACACCCGAAGGCGGAAGCGAAGGCCGTCGCAGTGAACACGGCCCCTTGGCTGATCCCGGATGCCCCCAGGACTTGGGGGTTCACGAACAGGATGTAAGCCATGGAGACGAAGGTAGTTAACCCAGCCAGCGTTTCCTTTTTATAGTTGGTACCCAATTCTTCAAAATGAAAAAAGTCAGCGATTCTTTGCATGAATAATTGCTCCTTTAAGACAGAATTTATGTAAAATCCGAACGTTAATGGTAATCGTTCGTGTTTTTCTCTCAAACAATACTTATAGAGCTTATCATTCATGCAAATAAAATGCAATCACGAATTATGAATTATTTTATTATAAATAAGTTCGTGAAACACGAACATCCCATGACACCGGCGTTAGGCAAAATAAAAGGGTCCGAGAAAATTTTCTCGAACCCTTGGGGGAGTGTGGTGCTTTGAATTTGTCGAAGTGAAAAATTTTTAGAAGCGGGTCCTGATAGCTCAGGACAAATTACAGTTAGCCGCAGGGCTGGTGAAAATGGGCTCAGCCGTGGGAGTTCTCTTGGTGGCGATTTTTGCCAGCTAGAGAACTGGTATCTTTGAAACGCGGGCTTGGCGGTTCAAAGTAAGCTTGGAGACCGTTTTTTGGCTCCAAGTGTCCGCCCACCGCGTCCCGGCCCATTTTCACCAGCCCGGAGGCAGTGAACCAGCTATTTGTCCTAGTCTGGGTCGGCTAAGGACTTGCCGCTTTCGATGGACTTGAAGCCAGCAAAGGCGGTATCGATCGTTTGATATTCCGTGTCGCTCAGGGTGACGTCCAGGGACTGCGCGTTGGCCTCGACTTGAGCGGCGCGCTTGGCCCCGGGGATGACGACGCTGACCAGCGGATCCTGCATGTACCAAGCTAAAACGGTTTGGGCAACCGTGGCGTTGTGTGCCTTGGCGATTGGCCGGATAGCTTCGATGGCCTTCAGGGCCTGGCTGTAGCGCGGTTCCTGGAAGTCGCTGATTTGGCTACGGATGTCATCGGCTGGGAAGGACACGTTAGCGTCATATTTCCCCGTCAACAGGCCGGAAGCCAGTGGGAAGTAAGGGACAAAGCTGATTTGGTGATCCTTCAGGTAGGGCATCAAATCGGCTTCGTGGTCGCGGTGTAGCAGGCTGAATTCGTCTTCAACCACGTCCACGTAACCGTCGGCGTTGGCTTCCTTGACCTGGTCCAGACTGAAGTTAGACAGGCCAATCGCGCGAATCTTCCCTTGTTCCCGCAGCCGTTGAAGGGCGCCAACCGCTTCGGCCTTAGGCGTCTGTTTATCTGGGAAATGGATGTAATAAATATCTAAGTAATCGGTATTGAGACGTTTCAGACTAGCCTCGACTTGTTCAGTTAAGAACTTAGGGTCGTTGTTGATGACCTGTTCGCCGCTGGAAAAGTCTTGAGCGCCCTTAGTTGCTAGGGTAAAACTATGCCGGTCAAAGTCGTGCATTGCTTGACCAACGAGTTCTTCGGAATGGCCCAAGCCATAAACGTAGGCCGTATCCAGTAGCTGAATACCGTTGTTTAAGCCCGCTTTGACCAAGTTCAGCCCGTCCTCGTCTTTCAAATTCGGGAAGAGGTTATACCCGCCAACGGCGTTTGTGCCCAGTCCTAGCGGTGTTGTTTGCACATCAGTTTTACCAATCGTGACTTGTTTGTGTGTCATACAAAGACCCTCCTAATTAATTGTGAAACCGGATTCAAATACATTTCCTATTATAACGGATTTATTTTGCGGTGAAAAATATCTTGGCCCGGTGTTAGCGTTCGCCACTTTCTGGTACACTGGGAGGCAAGGAAAAAGGAGCGGATATGATGACAACTTATTTAATCGTGGGCGCAACCATGCTGGGACAAACCGTCGCTCGGCAACTGGCACAGAAGCCGGACGCAACGGTGCGCGTGCTACACGCCGCAACGGAAACGCTGGCAGCGGACGTGGCCGGTCTCGTCACGGAATTTAGCGGAGATTTAACGGCGGAAGCAACCTACGTGGCGCCCTTACAGGATAGCCCGATTATTTTCTCAGCCTTGAGCGGGATGGATGTCGATTTGGCGTTTGAAGCCTTGTTCGACGCGCAATACCACCAACGACTCAAGCTGACACGCTTTGTGATGCTCAGCACGGCTGGCGTGGATCAAGAGGTGACGGGAGACTTAGCTTATCCCGGCATCGATAACGTGAAGGAATACCTGAATCAACAGCGTTATGCGGCCAAACTGGTCGACGAAGCGGAGTTTCCTTACACCATTTTGCGGCCAGTCACGCTGACGAATGGCGCTGGGCGTGAGCCGCGGATTATTAAAGAGGGTAATCCGGTTCCCACGGGCACTGTTTCACATGAAACAGTCGCCCACGTGGCCGTTGACCTGCTGGTTGATGGCGGCTATGATTATCAATCATTGGCTATTTGCTAGAGCTTGGCGGCTCAAAGCAAGTCTAGAGACCGCCTTTTGGCTCTAGACGTCCGCCCACAGCGTTCCGGCCCAGTTTTTCTCACCTTGGAGGCGAATCAAAGCACGAGAGTTTGCCCAAAGAACCTAAAGATTGCGGAAACCTGACGAAATTTTGCGTGACACCACGCAATGTTTGTTAGAATAGACCCAGTGGGGTGAAAGCATTGGCATTAAAAATAGATGATGAACAATTACAAGCGATTCGCGAACGCATGGGTGAGGCCAATCAACAGGCTCATTTCGTGATTTTTCAATCCGTTGAACGTGAGACGGGCAAGGTGTTACGCTTGATCACCGATGTCGAAAGCTTTCGGTCGATTCAGGAGCAGCATCAGGATGACTCAGACATGGCAATTATCCAAGATATCGTGCCAATTACCGACACGTTGGCGCGCTGGGCGGTGGCTGAAAACATGGCCGCACAACAGGGCGACAGTGCCAGCATTTTGGCTGACCTGGAACATTACACCAATGAGGTTTTGAAAGAGAATCATCAAACGATTAATCCGCCAGATAGTGCGGAAGATTAAAGGGAAACTGACTTCGGTTGGTGGCCCTTTTTTGATGTCAAATTATTTAGGCGGAACGCGTTCATTTCAAGGCCAAAACTGGTAACATAAGGGTAGATTCAGGGGAGTCTATTTTTTAGGAGGGATTTTAATGAGAAAACGACAACGAAGCATCATAACAGGGGTTATGGCAGCAGCGGCGGTCCTCTTACTGACCGGAACGTTATCTGCTCAGGCACCCGCCCAGGCGAAAACCAAAGCGGTGAACAAGACGGTTACCTATGGCCAATTAACGAACAAGCAACCGCACCGCTTAGCGGCAATTCGGGAGGCAGCGCGCCAGTCCATTTTACAGACGACCAAGGCCAAGAGTTCCAAGGTGGCTACGGTATATCAGGTGAAATTACCGACGCACATGAACAAGACCGCTAAGCTGACCAAGGATGGCTTGCGGATGCCACTGCTGACAAATAGTTTTAAACTCAAGCACGTCACGGTCCCTTACAGCGAGTTGAAGGGGAAGGTGTTGAACCGCTACCTACCTAAGGCTGATAAGACGAGTAAGGTCAAGACGAATAAGATGGTGGCATTGACGTTTGACGATGGGCCAGACCCAACCCTGACACCACGGCTATTGAAGACGTTAAAGAAGAATAAGGCGCACGCCACGTTCTTTGAAGTTGGGCAGAGTGTAAGCCGTTATCCAAAGATTACCCGCGCCGTACTGGCTGGGGGCAACGAATTGGGGAACCATTCGTGGAATCACCCCGACTTCAACACTATCGGAACCAGCAACACGGCAAGTCAGGTCATGCGTACCAACCGGGCCATCTACCAGGCGACTGGGACGCTGCCGCAGTACGTTCGGCCACCATACGGCAATATTACCGCGGCTGAGGGCCGGAAGATTCAGCAGCCCATCATCCGTTGGTCAGTCGATTCACGTGATTGGTCTTACCTGAACACGCAAAAGGACATTAATGAAGTGATGAAAGACACCCGTGGCGGGGATATCGTGTTGATGCATGATATTCACAAGCAATCCGTCGCTGCGGTACCGACGATTATCAAACGCTTAAAGGCCAAGGGCTACAAGTTGGTCACGGTCAGTCAGTTGTTGAATTACCAGGCGCTACCGGGACTTCAGTACTTCGGCGCGCATGATTTCCGAACTGCCGGTAAATAGGGCAACAAAAAACGCTTAGTTTCACGTGGAACATTCACGGAAACTGAGCGTTTTTACTTAGGCTAAGATCTGTTTTACGAGTTGTTCATAGACCCGTTGGACGTGGCGGAATTCGTCGAGGTCCACGGATTCATTCAAGGAGTGGGCGTCGTACCACTTACCCGCACCGTAAACGATGACGGGGAACTGATTCGTTGATTTAGTAAATTCGGAAGCGTCGGTCGCACCATGGATGACTTGCAGGTCGATTGGGTGGCCAAATTCGGCGTCGGCAATGGCCTTGGTCGTCTTGACCAGTGGGGAGTCCTGCGCGCTGATGATGGGTTTGAAACTGTAGTCCACGTGGAGCTTTAGGTCGACACCGTCTTCTTGGTTGAGGCGGTCCACGGTTTCATTTAACCGGTTGATGACGGCTTCGTTGTTAAATTCTGGAATTGGGCGAATATTGCCTTGCAGCTCGGCCTTGGCGGGAATACTGTTGACCTGTTCGCCACCGTTAAAGACGGTCACGCTGTGGACCAGTGGCCCGAGTTCGGGGCTGACCGGTGCATCGTCAAATTCGGTGGCTTCGGCGGTCACGTACTTGATCAAATTGGTGATGGCGTTCACACCCTTTTCAGGCATTGAACTGTGGGCGCCGACCCCACGAGAGTAGACGTGATAGTTGAGGGAACCATTGTGGGCGTAAACCAGGTTGCCGCCGGTAGGTTCACCGATGACCATGCCACGGACATCGTCGGCGTAGCCCTGTTCCGTCAGCATGCGTGAGCCCATGGCCCCGTTCTCCTCACCGACCGTCCCGATGAAGCGTAGACGACCATTCAGCTTGACCTTGGCGTCGGCCAGGTTAACGAAGGTAATCAGCATGCCGGCCAGTCCACTCTTCATATCGGCGGCGCCACGGCCATACAGCGTGTTGCCTTCGATGTGCGCGGCGAAGGGGTCGAATTGCCAATCGGCTAAATCGCCCGTGGCCACGGTGTCCAGGTGACCGGCTAGGACGAAGACGTTGTCGCTAGTTGGGTCCCCAATTTCGGCGACGATGTTACTGCGACCGGTGGCGTAAGGGATGATCTTAGCGTCAATGCCGTGTTCACCGAAGAGCTGTTTAATATATGTCGCGACAGCGTCTTCGTTGCCGTTGACGGAATTGATGCTGACTAAATCCTGTAAAATCTGAACTTCTTCACTATCTTTCATAAATGCAAGCCCACTTTCTCACCAATTTTTAATATTATGATTAAGTGTAGCACGCTTTCAGAAAAATGGCCCGCGAAGTCCTCAGATTATGACAAAATTTGTACCAAACAAGTGTTCGCTTTTGCGATGACGTATGCTAGAATATAATCAACCTAAGAGATGGACGGACTGGACTAAAGTTGCCCATAACTGGTGAAAACGACAATTGCTGACGGGTGTTTTTGATATCATGAGGCTAACGATTAGGTGAGGGGTTACGATCGTCCACACAGCTGCGATTAGTCACCTAACCGGCCTGTCCGGTCCCTGTCATGAAGCCGGGCAGTACATAGCAACAGAACTTAAGAGATGGAGGTTCGCAGATGAGTTTACAATTTATTCTAGGAAGTGCCGGCCAGAATCACCGCCAGCCGATGGTGGATGCGTTGGCCCAGCAGGTGACGGACCAACCGACGGATCAGAGCTATTACTTGGTTCCCAACCATATTAAATTCGAAACTGAAGTCGACGTCCTGGCCGCCTTGAAGGCCCAGGTCGCGCCAGACCAACCACTCTTCGCGCAGACGCAGGTGCAAGTCTTCTCGTTCACGCGACTAGCCTGGTTCTTCATGAAAAATGAACCTGTTTACCAGCTACCCCGCATCTCGACGGCTGGGCTGAACATGCTGATCTACCAAATCATCCAGAGTCATGCCGATGAGCTGACGATTTTTCGTGGCGAGGTCGACCGGCCCGGCTTTATTAGCCAGTTGACGACGCAGTTAGCCGAATTCAAGGTGGGTCAGGTGACGGCCGCCGACCTGTTAGCGGCGATTGATCAATTTCCGGGGAAGAACGCCGATCTGCAGGCCAAGCTCCATGATTTAATGATTATTTATGAGGCGTTTGAGACCCAGATGTTGGGAAAATACGTCGAAAATACAGACTTACTGAACCAATTAGCAGATTATCTGACGACACGGGTCGACCTCAGCCATGCCCATTTCTACCTAGAGGGTTTTTCACAATTAAGCGCGCAGGAGCGGCAACTGGTGGCCGTCTTGATTGAAAATGCGGCCAGCGTGACGGTGGCGTTGAACCTGGATAAGGGCTATCCACTAGATTTGCCGGATCCAACGAATCTCTTCTTTCAGTCGGCCAAAACGTATCACCAACTCTACGTGGTGGCCCAGGCTGCACACGTCCACGTGTTACGTGACCACCAGGCCCGGACACCACGCGTCAGCGCTGATCTACAGGCGTTAGATGCCTACTGGCAGGCTAGTAATACGCTATCACCTCAGCCAGAGCACGCCGAGCAATCGCTGACGAATGTGCAAATTGTTCAGGCGGACAACCGCTACGTGGAGGTCTCCCGGGTCGCCACGCAGATTCGCCAAATGGTGGCGACCGGTCGGTACCGGTATCAAGATTTTCTGGTATTGGCGCGCCATTTAGATGCCTATCAGACGGTGATTGACCCCATTTTTAGTGCACAGTCGATTCCGTACTTTGATGACGCCGACGTGCAGATGGCCGATCACCCCTTCGTAGAGCTGTTGAACGCGTTATTTGATGTGCAACGGCGGAACTACCGCTATGCTGACGTCTTTCGGGTCTTGAAATCAGAATTATTATTGCCACAAGATGCCGAGGGTCGGCCGATTTCAGTGACGAGCTACCGCCAAGCCCTGGCTCTGACGGAAAATCTCGTTCTGAAGAATGGGTATGAGGGCCAACATCGCTGGACCCAGGACAAGGATTGGGTCTTCAACCGCTTTGCGACCGGGGATGGTGGTGTGCAAACCACCCAAGACGATAAAATCTCACGGCAAATTAATTTAATTCGCCACTTTGTGAAAGATACCTTGCCGCCATTCTTTGCGCGGTTGAAGGGCGCTAAGACCTATACCGACGCCGTGGCCGTGCTCTATCAATTTCTGGTGAACGCTGGCGTCATGGACCGCTTGATGGCTTGGCGGGACCAGGCCATCGACGATGGTGATTTAGTGCGGGCAGGGCAACCGGAACAGACCTGGTCGACCTTCTGCCAAATTTTGGATGAATTCCATACGATCCTGGGGGACACGCCATTTGTGCAGGCTGACTTCCAAGCGTTACTACAGGCTGGGTTTGCCGGGGCTAAGTTCAGTCAGATTCCATCGACGTTGGATCAGGTCACCATTTCTGAAAGTGGGATCGTGCAAACCAATAATCGCAAGGTGACCTTCCTGATGGGGGCCACGGCCGATACCATGCCGGACAATCAGATTCCGACGACCTTGCTGGCGGATAACGACCGCCAAGACTTGAGTGCGCAACTCCAGCAGGTTGATGCCGATAGTTATTTGCGCGATGACGCAGCGACCCAACTGGCGGGGGAGCCCTACCTGAACTACCTGGCTTTTCTTAGTAGTAGTGAACAGTTGATCTTTAGTTATCCTGCAACCAGCGATGATGATAAAAATGGGCTACAACTGTCGCCGTATGTCGCGCGGATTCAGAACTTCTTCCAGTTGCCAACGCAGATTGCGGCGGCAACCCCAACGGCCGAGGACGGCGATATCTTGCCGTTTGTGGGGACGCGTCGGACCACGCTACGACACCTGGTGCAGGCGAGTCATGATAGTCAGCTCCGCGAGAAGCCGCTATCCAATGCGTGGTTGTACGTGCTCCAAGTTTTACGGTCGGACACCAATTATGGTGAGCTGACGACTAAGTTGCTGGGGAGCCTGAGCTACCGCAATGTTCCAACAGCGTTAACACCAGATATCGTGACCCAGTTGTACGGCAATAAGATCAGTACCTCCATTTCTAAATTGGAGGAATACTATGCCAATCCGTACGCTTATTACCTGAAATATGGGTTAAAGCTGCAGGAGCGGGATGTCTTTGAGCTGTCGCCGGCTAGCACCGGGGAGTTTTTCCATGCGACGCTGGATAACCTGATGAAGCTGGTCAATCAACAGAAGCTGGACCTGGCTGAGATGGATGACCAGCAACTGCGGGAAATGACGGATGAAGTGATTGCCAAAATTTTGGACACTACCGAGAATCCCCAGTTTGCCATTCTGGAGAGCTCTCACCGGATGACTTACATTCGCGAACAATTGATCAAGACCATGCGGCGGATGGCCAAAACCCTTCAGGAACAAAGCAAGCGGACCAAGTTCCGGCCTAAGCGGACCGAATTACAATTTGGCCTCGGTGACGAGCGGGGACTGACGGCCCTGTCCTTTGATGTCGGCAAGCAGCGCCAAGTTACCGTCCGCGGGCGGATTGATCGGCTGGATGCCATGCAGGTCAACAACAAGACCTATTTGGGAATCGTGGATTACAAGAGTTCCGAGCATAAATTTAGTTATCAAGACGCTTACTACGGCCAAGCCATGCAGATGCTGACGTATTTGGATGCGGTTAAGAAGAATATGCCGGACCTGTTGACGGATGTGTCACCAGCAGATGCTGAACTGGCCGGAGCCGTGTACCTGCACCTGCAGAACCCGATTTTAAAGGCGGCTGATGTGTTGGGCGAGGACCTCGAAGATGCGCTGCTCAAGGCGGAACAGTACCAAGGGTTATTGCTGGATGATCCAGATTTATTAACGAATCTGGATACGTTATTTGCTGACCCCGAGTTTAGTGGGAGCTCCTTGCTCTACCGGGGATTACGGCGGACCAAGAAGGGGACCATTACCTCCTACGGCAAGATGCTGGTTAACCCCGGCGAGTTGGACATGCTGTTGAACCATACGGAACGCTTGATCAAACGGGCAGCCACCGAAATTTTCGACGGGCACGTCGACTTGGCACCTTTCCGGCAACAGAGTAAGACGGCGCTCCAGTATTCACCATACAAATCAATCATGCAGTTTGATCCGTTACTCAAAGAAAACAATTACCGTGATCTAGCGGCGTTGAAGAAGGATGACGTCATGGCCCGCATCAAGGCCGAACAGAAAAAGGAACAGGAACAGGAACAGGAACAGAAGCAGGAACAGGAGGGTCCCGATGAGCACAAAATTTAAGTACACGCAGAGTCAGCACGATGCGATTTATCAAACGGGTAATAATTTGTTGGTCTCGGCCTCGGCCGGTTCCGGGAAGACCCGGGTGTTGGTCCAACGGGTGATTGAGCACCTGAAGGCGGGGATGGGGATCGACCGCATCTTGATTGTGACCTTTACCAAGGCCGCAGCCGCAGAAATGCGTGACCGAATTCAAACCAGCCTGCGTGCCGAACTCACAGCCAGCCAAGGCAATAGTGAGCAGCAACAGTTTTATCTGCGACAGCTCAATCAGTTACCGGTCGCAGATATTAGTACGCTGGATGCCTTTTGTTTGCGGATCCTGCAACACTATTATTATGTCATCGATATGGACCCCGTCTTTCGGTTATTAGCGGATGAAACGGAAAATGCGTTGCTCCGCGATGAAGTCTGGGCGGACCTCCGGGAAGACCTCTACGCTAACGATGAATCTGGCCTATTTGCGCGGCTAACGGAGAATTTCTCCGGCGACCGGAGCGATGATGGCCTGGCCGAACTGGTGCAGCAGACCTATACGTTTGCGAACGCCACGCCCGACCCAGCGGCCTGGTTAGCGGCCTTACCGCAACCGTATCAGTTGGATAGTGACCATTTGACCGGTACGACCTTTTATCAGGAACGGTTAAAGCCGTTATTTAGTCAGCAATTACAACAAATCAAGGCCGACCTGACGAGTGCCCAACAGATTGCCACGCAGGCGGACTTAACGAAGCAACTGGACCACCTGACGCCCCTGCTGAGCGATTTAGACGGCATCATTGCGTTAGTAGATGGTGAGAGTTGGAACGCGCTGAGAGCGGCGATTCAAGGCTTTTCCTGGGGCCGCATGCCGTCGATTCGGAAGACAAATGAAGACTATCCTGTCTACGATGAGTTAAAGTCGACCTACTATGATCCAGCCAAAAAACAGTTGGAAAAGTTACAGAAATCCTACCTGTTGCAGACCGAAGAGCAGGCTACGACTACGATTGCCAAGTCCGGCGAATTAGTTGGTGAACTGGCCCGGGTCGTGGGCGCCTTTCGGGATGCGTATCGGCAAGAGAAGCAGCGGCGACACGTCCTAGATTTTGCGGACATTGAACACGCGGCACTGGAAATTTTAACCAGTGACACGGATCAATCGCGTCAGGTCGCGGCGCAATTACGCGAGCAGTATCAGGAAATCATGATCGATGAATATCAAGATACCAATGGGCTGCAAGAAGCCATTTTAACGGCTATCGCGCAACCAGCGCCCCACGGTAATCTCTTCATGGTGGGGGACGTCAAGCAGTCCATTTACCGCTTCCGGCAGGCAGACCCGACACTTTTCATGGACAAGACGGATCGCTACGAAACCAATGGCGACGCCGGTCAGTTGATTGTGTTGGCCGAAAACTTCCGGTCGATGAAAAACGTGGATGATTTTACCAACTTGATTTTTAAACAACTGATGGACCGTGAACTGGGAGAAATTGCGTACACCGGCTCCGCTCAGCTGAAATATGGCGCGACCTATTACGATGAGCAGGGTGCTGGCGCCAAGAGCACCGCCGAGTTGCTGGTTTACTTGACCGAGGGGGCTGAAGAGGCCGCTGGTGAGGGGGAACCCATGGACTCGACCTTCCAGGTTGATAACAAACACCAAGGTGAAGTTTTGATGGTGGGGAAGAAAATCAAGGAATTGATTGCCGCTAAGACCCCCATTTATGATCGGGATGCTAAAGAGGTTCGGGACATGACTTACGGGGATATTACGCTGTTAACACCGACCCGGACCAATAACCTGATCATTACCGATGAACTCCGGCGACTGGGAATTCCGGTGGTCGTGAATGATGCGCAGAATTATTTCAAGACGACTGAAATTCAAATCATGATGGCGTTACTGCGGATCATTGATAACCCCTATCAGGATATTCCGTTGGCCGCGGTGCTGCGGTCGCCCATCGTGGGGTTGAACGAAAATGAATTGGCGATGCTTCGAATCAACCAGAAGACGGGGGATTACTACCAGGCGTTACTGCATTTCCAACAGACCTTTGCGGGCCCCAAGGCGAGTGATTTCCAGCAGCAGGTCCATACAAAAGTGACCCATTTCTTGGAGCAGCTACAGACTTTCCGAAACGTCGCGCAACAAAATGAATTGGTCACTTTGATCTGGCGCATTTACCAGGATACCGGCTTCCTCGATTATGTCGGGGGGATGCCGGCTGGTGAACAGCGTCAGGCCAATCTGCATGCGCTGTATGAACGGGCTCAGAGCTATGAGAAGAGTAGTTTTAAAGGCCTATTCCAGTTCGTCCGGTTCGTGGAACGCCTACAGGAGCGCGATGCCGATTTGGCGGGGGCACCGGTACAAACGGCGACGGACGCTGTATCGGTCATGACCATTCATGGGAGCAAGGGACTGGAATTTCCAGTGGTCTTCATCATGGATGCGTCCCGGCAGTTCAATAAGCAGGACCAACAGGGAAACTACGTCATGAGTGGCAAGACGGGGATTGGGATTGATTATCTGGATCCAGATAGCCGCGTCAAGGCGCCAAGTCTCCAGAAGCTGGTCACGGCCCAGGCCATTTCGCGGGCGAGCCTGGCCGAAGAAATGCGGAAACTGTACGTGGCTTTAACGCGGGCGGAATCTCGACTCTACATTGTTGGATCACACAAGACCCAGGCAGAGGCCATTGCGGCGTGGGAACAGGCTTATCAGAGTCCTGACCTGGTGTTGAACGCGACCTTGCGGGAAAAGTCGACGCAGGCGAACTATCTCGACTGGATTGGGATGTGCTTGGTTCGTGATCCCAAATTTGCGGCTGACTTACGCCAAGGGTCAACGACCTTCTCAGGCTTAGCTGGCGATCCCGCTGATTTTGGTATCGCATTTGCAACGGCCAATGATTTGGAACCCGCCCAAAGTGTCAATGAGGCGGCAACGGATTGGCTTCAGTCAACCAGCGAAACGGCCGCTAAGGTAACTGCCAGCGCGGTTTCTGGTGAACAGATCCAACAGATTATGGACTTCCAGTATCCACACCAGGCGGCAACCATGACCACGGCCTACCAGTCAGTCTCCGAAGCCAAGCGGTTATTTGAGGATCCCGACAACGCGTCGATTGGGGAATACCGAGCCAGTGCAACGGGGCAGACGACCGGGAATCGGTTCGTGACCCACGACTTTGCACGGCCAGACTTTTTACAAACGGTGCGGGAGCCCTTGCCAACCGAAATTGGGAGCGCGACCCATTTGGTGCTCCAGAAGCTAGACGTCACGACTGCGCCAACGGCCGACAGCGTTCAGGAAGTTATTGACCAACTGGTCGCCGACCAAGTTTTGTCAGCAGAGGTGGCGCAGCGTATTCAACCGGAATTCATTTTGCGCTTCTACAGTAGTGAACTCGGCCAGCAGATTTTGGCAACGCCCCAAGCTCTCCATCGTGAAGTGCCGTTCTCCTTATTGATGCCGGCGCGAAGCTTGTTCCGGGACTTTAAGGAAGCCGACTCACAGGTGTTGGTCCATGGGATTGTCGATGGTTATTTGGAAACGGCGGACGGGGTCATCCTGTTTGACTACAAGACCGATCACGTCAACATGCAGGCTGTTGCCCAAAGCGAAGCCAAGTTGATCGACCGTTATGGGGGTCAAGTAAACCTGTATGCGGCGGCATTGAAACAGATGACGGGCAAACCTGTGCTGGCGCAGTACCTGTATCTGTTGGCTAGTGGTGACTTATTGCCGGTACCGGTTAAACAGATTCAGAATTTACCAGATTAGATGTAGTATTGGAACACACTTTCAGTTGAATACTGAGGTGTGTTCTTTTTTTATATCTATTTTCTAGTAATTGGGTGCTAAATAGCTTAGAAATCAGCAATAGTCTTTGGTTGAAAAATGTTTCATGAAATGTAACACGTGACACAACTGAGGTAGTAGGATCAATAACTCTGAAAGCGCTTTATTAAGGCGCAGTGATCCTTTATGATAAATATGTTCATGAATGATCAAAGGATTTGAAATCCAAAATAGTTATAGAAGATTGATTGGTCTATTTAAAGTCTGAACTGAGTTTAAACCGCGAAGTTCATTGAAAGAAAGGTGATTCTTATGGATTCTTCAAACGAGAAAGACCCGCTTGAAGAGGTTAACGGTAGCGAACTTGGACATAAAGAAATTACACCATTATTCGCAAGATATACAATGCTAACGTTTGCAGGATTAGCTGCTCAGGCTGTGATGGTCGTAATTGAAGGACTAGTTATTGGCCGCGGATTGGGTTCTAACGGTTTAGCAACTGTCGGAATCATCATGCCACTTGAATACTTGATGTTGGCACTGGGCGGTTTCTTTGCAATTGGAACGTCAACATTATGCGCTATGCGTTTGGGTGAAGGAAAGGAGAAAGAAGCACGCCGGATATTTGGTCAAGGAAGTTGGTATAGCATTATTGTTGGGCTAACGGTAGCTATCTTAATTGCAGTTTTTGCTAGCCAAGTTGCAACACTTTTGGGGGCAACACCACAGTTGCACAGTGAGGTGACAACGTTTATTCGGATATTTATGATTGGATATCCATTTTGTATGATTGGTCATGTCACAGTTTATATGGTCCGTGTGGATGAAAGACCTGATATTGCAACTTGGGCGATGTCCTCGTCAGCAATCATTGCCGCACTCTGGTTGTATTTGAGTGTATTTCCACTCCACATAGGATTTGTTGGCGCGGCATTCTATTATGCATTCTCTATTGGAATTTGGGGATTCTTCTTTGTCTATTTTATTTTTAGTAGAAAGTCCAAGTTTCAAATTCATTGGTCGGATTTAAAGATGGATAAAAAAATTATCCTCGCCATCTCTAAGATTGGTTTTCCTTTTATGCTAATTCAAGCATCCAGTACTGTATTCACCATGGTTTTGAATAACTTTCTTGGAAAATATGGGACTCAGATGGATATTGCAGCCTTTTCAGTGATCAATAGCTATATCATTTATATCCTAATGTTAATTACTCAAGCAACGTCAGGTGGTCAACAACCAATTGCCAGTTATAACTATGGTGCAAATTTATTTGGGCGTGTAATTAAGCTAATCAAGGTTAGTTTGATAGCTAATATTGTTGGAATTTATATATTAGCTGGTTTGTGTTTTGTATTCTCTAATCAAATAGTTGCCTTCTTTGTTGGAAGTGGTTCTAGTCTAGTTGGGATGGCCGGCGGATATTCTAAGATTGTTGTATCTTGTGCCGCTTTAGGATTAACAGCCAATTTAATGTCTGGTTACTTTCAGGCTGTCGAGAGAATTTTGGAATCTACGATTTTGGGCGTTTGTCGTTACCTAATTTTTGGAATTCCAGCAATCTTCATCATGGCCCATTGGCTTGGGGTCACAGGTGTTTGGTTCTCACAGCCAGTTTCAGATGTTCTGGCGTTTCTTCTGACAATGTGGTTAACAGTTCGGGAAATAGGACGTCTTAAAAAATTTGAAAAGAAGTCAAATTGAAAGGAAGATGCTGTTATGCGTAGTGCCGATACAATTATTGAAAGTAATGCGATTTTTAATGGTGTTTCAGACAAGTTAATCAATGGTTTTGTTGCCATTAAGGATGATCATATTCAGTATGTTGGGGAGAAAGAGTTTTTGGATCTTTATAAGGGATCTAATACTAAAGTTATTCAAGCACAAGATAAATTAGTCATGCCAGGCTTTAATGATGCACATGTTCATATGTACATGTCGGCCTTATACGCTTCACCGTTGGTTAACGTTAGCTTTGAGGATAAGAGCGCTGCAGAGTGTGTTGCTGGCCTGAAGAAGATGGAAGACCGAATTCCTAAGGATGAATGGTTGATTGGTGCTGGATGGTACTACACGTTGTGGGATGATCCAACGATGCCAACCAAAGCGGACATTGATGCTGTCTACCCAGATCGTCCCGTTGCCATGGTTTCAGCTGATTGCCATACTTTTTGGGTGAACACAAAAGGTTTAGAAAAGTTGGGAATCACTAAAGACTCTGTTGCGCCAGAAGGCGGGAGCTATAACAAGGATGATGATGGTGAATTAACAGGGATTATTGAAGACACTGCCGCATCTGCATTACAACCAAAAATTTATGATTTCGATAATGAAACGGTCGAAGGATTTTATAACAGTTACATGGCTGAAATGAATAAGCTGGGAATTACTTCAATTTGTGATGTTTCAATGATGGCCATTCCAGGTCTCGACTTTATTCGTGATGACGTTTACGAAAAGATGCAAAAGGATAATAAAGTTTCTGTCCGAGTTAATATGTTTCCAACCCTGCGTAAAGATTTGAACAGACCATTGGAGTTGAGAGATAAATTCCAAGGCAATATGGTTCGATGCCAAGGTGTTAAGCAATTCTTTGATGGCGTTTCGTCTACGCATACAGCATATCTTAAAGATGATTATTCAGATGCCTGGTTTAAAGGAGATCATGGTCATCCTTCAATGCCAGTTGAGAAGATGGAAGAATTAGTCTTATGGGCATACAAGAACGACTTAAGTCCACGCGTTCACGCTATTGGTGATCAATCGATTCATAACTTGATTAATTTCTTCGAAGAGGCACAAGAAAAATATGGGGACAAGCCATATTTGCATCCAACGATTGAGCACCTTGAAAATTTCCAGAAAGAGGATATTGCTCGATTAGGTAAATTACGAGTTATTCCATCAGTACAGCCACCTCACTTAATGGTCGATCCTAACGGGATTGAAAAGGATTTGGGTCAAGAACGTATTCAATACATGTGGCCATTCAGAATGATGTTGGATGCTGGTAGTACGTTAGCCTTTGGGACGGATTCTCCAGTTGTTGAGATTAATCCATTTTATGGAATTTATAATGCGGTTACTCGTCAATCAGCATTTACTAAGGAGCCAAAAGGCGGCTGGATCCATAAGGAACGTATTTCACTGTTTGAAGCTTTACGAGCATATACGTATGGTTCTGCCTGCGCAGCAAGCCGTGAAAGCGAATACGGGACGTTAGCTCCCAACAAACTAGCGGATTTGGTTATTTTAGATAAGAATCTGTTTAAGGAAGATAACGATGCTATCTTAGATACAAAAGTAGACTTGACGATGTTAGGTGGGAAAGTTGTATACAAAAAGTAAATTAACAGAGGAGTAATTGACATGACTAAACGTGATTTTATTGACACCAACACTTACACGAAAGACGAAATCCAATACATGATCGAATTGGGGATCAAGATTAAGGAATCCATCAAGAACGGTTACTACCCACCATTGTTAAAGAACAAGACGCTCGGGATGATCTTTGAACAATCCTCAACGCGGACCCGGACTTCTGCCGAAGCTGCCATGACTGAATTAGGTGGTCACGCCCAATACTTAGCACCAGGCCAAATCCAATTGGGTGGTCACGAATCTATTGAAGATACGTCACAAGTTCTGGGCCGCATCCTCGACATCATCGGTGCCCGGGTTGAACGTCACCACACCGTTGCTGAAGTTGGTAAGTTTGCTAAGGTGCCCGTTGTTAACTTCATGAGTGACTACAACCACCCAACGCAAGAACTTGGCGACATCATTACCATGACGGAACACTTACCAAAGGGCAAGAAGCTTAGCGACTGCAAGATTGTCTTTGTTGGTGACGCGACCCAAGTTTGTGTTTCAACCATGTTTATGGCTACCAAGATGGGGATGGACTTCGTACAATTTGGCCCTAAAGGCTTCCAAATCAAGCCTGAAACGCTTGAAATTGGTAAGAAAAACGCTGAAGTTTCTGGCGGTTCTGTCACCATCACGGAAGATGCTGACGAAGCCTTGAAGGATGCCGACTTTATTTACACCGATGTTTGGTACGGTCTGTACGAAGCTGAATTGTCTGAAGAAGACCGGATGAAGATCTTCTACCCTAAGTACCAAGTCAACGCTGACTTAGTAGCTAAGGCCTCCGATCACGTGAAGTTCATGCACTGCCTGCCAGCTACCCGTGGCGAAGAAGTTACCGACGAAGTCATTGACTCCGACTACTCCATCGTTTGGGACGAAGCTGAAAACCGTAAGACGGCTATGCGTGCCATCTTCGTTTACCTGTTGAACCCAGAATTAAAGTACGCTTCTAAGGCTGTTGCCGACAAGTACGATGCAGAATTTGAATTAATGTTACGGAACGCCGTTGACGAACGTAATAATTAATTTTCCACTAAACGAAAAGTAGTGATTGTACATGGATGAATCGGTAAGGGATGAGCCCAATAGGGAGCTAGGCACGAAGCAGATTGGTATGCTTTTCGCAAAGTATGGTACTACCACGCTCATGGGAATGGTGGCCCAGGCAGCAATGGTGATGTTTGAAGGTATTACTATTGGGAATGGACTAGGTGCTGAAGGCTTGGCCACGGTAAGTATTATTATGCCGTTGGAGTTGTTGGATCTTGCTCTAGGCGGTGCTTTGAGCATGGGAATTAGTTCAGCTATTGCAATTAAACTGGGTGAAGGAAATTTAAGACAAGCACAAAAAGTTTTCTCGGACGGTTTTTGGATTTCGGTAATTATAACAGTTATTCTGTCGATGATAATTGGACTCAATGCTGAAGCTGTAGGTAGGTTGCTTGGAGCATCTGCAACATTATTACCCAGTGTTAGGATATTTATTCATATTTTTATGCTAGGATATCCTTTCTGTATGTTAGGTCAAATCCTATGTAGTGTTCTACGTGTGGATGAGAAACCAGGGATTGCAACCGGGGTAATGATTGCGGCATCAATTTTCGCTATGGCTATTCTGTTTTATACAGTGATAATTGCCAAGATGGGGATTAAGGGTGTCGGTATTTACTATGCGTTCTCTATTGGTAGCTGGTCATTTTCGGTTTTTTACTTCTTGTTTAGTTCTACTAGATTGAAAATAAGATTTGATTTTGAGTTTGAATTCAAGGAATTCTTTAAAGCTTTTAAAATTGGGTTACCTTTCTTTATTGTTCAAATTACAAGCTTTGCTTTTACTTGGACAGCCAATGTTCTATTGGCGAGAGTGGGGAATGATGTTGATGTTGCGGCGTTTGGGATTATTAATAGTTATATTTTTTATGATTTGAATTTAATCACAACGGCGCTGACAAATGGGATGCAACCAATAGCGAGCTTTAATTTCGGGGCCCGCTATGAAGGACGATTGAAGCAGCTAGTTAAGGTCAGTACGATAAGTAATTTCAGCATTTTACTTGTAGTAACGCTTGTATTCATCTTGCTTCCTACACAGATCATTGGACTTTTTGTTGGGAATGATCCTGAATTAATTCATGTTGCATCGCGTGGAGCAATGGTTATGATTTCATGTTCTGCGTTTGGATTAACATCTAACCTAATGTCTGGGTACTACCAGGCTGTTAATAAGACAAAAGTTTCAGTATTGTTGGGAGTCTCAAGATTCTTATTTTTGGCAATTCCGCTTATGGTAATTTTCTCCAGTGTCTTTGGCGTCGATGGAATTTGGGCTAGTCAACCTGTAGCTGATTTAATAATTTTTTTAGTGACAGTAGTTGTCATTAGAAAGGAACTTGAGACGAATGTTGAAGTTAGTGATCGCAGAGAAAAATGATTGTTGGAGGGTAGATTATGAAGACTTTAGATAGTACACCGAAAAAAGATGGTTTCCGTATGCCAGGAGAGTTTGAACCACATCAAGGTGTCTATATGTTATGGCCACAGCGACCAGATAATTGGCGAAATGGTGGGAAACCAGCGCAAAAGACATTTGCCAAGGTAGCAGAAACCATTTCTGGATTTGAACACGTGACCGTTGGTGTGAATGATGATCAGTATGCCAATGCAAGACACCTACTAGCAGATGATGTTGAGGTAGTTGAAATTTCAAGTAACGATGCTTGGATGCGTGACTGCGGTGCGACATTTGTTAAGAATGATAGAGGCGGTTTGCGAGCTGTTGATTGGACATTTAACTCATGGGGTGGGCTTGAAGATGGATTGTATTTCCCTTGGGATAAGGATGATCGCGTTGCACAAAAAATGGCGGAACTGGAGCATGTGGATCGGTATCGGTTAAACGATTTTGTTTTGGAGGGAGGATCAATTCACGTTGATGGTGAAGGAACTTTAATCACAACTGAAGAATGTTTGCTTTCTCAAGGACGAAACCCACAACTCTCTAAGGAACAAATTGAAGAAGTGCTTAAACAAAATTTGAATTTAGAGAAAGTTATTTGGTTAAAAAAGGGAATTTACCTTGACGAGACCAATGGGCATGTCGATAACATCGCTAATTTTGTAAAGCCAGGGGTTGTCGCATTAGCATGGACTGATGATAAGACAGATCCACAATATGAAATCTCAAAAGAAAACCTGGATATTTTAGAGCGTGCAGCGGATGCTAAAGGTCGAAAATTAAAAGTGGTTAAACTACCTGTACCCAAACCAGTATTGATTACGCAGGACGAAAGTGAGGGCGTCGATGCAATTGATGGGACGCTCCCAAGAACAAAAGGTGAGCGACTAGCAGCTAGTTACGTCAATTACTATACGGCAAACGGTGGAATTGTATTTCCATTATTTGATGATCCGATGGATAAAGCTGCCAAGAAAATCTTAAGTGAACTATATCCTGATCGAAAAGTAGTGGGTGTTCCGGCGCGTGAAATTCTACTGGGAGGCGGCAATATTCACTGCATTACCCAGCAGATTCCGACAATTTAATAGGTGTTGCAGATAAGACAAAACGATCAAGTTTTGTCTTATCTTAATTTAAAAGTATTTTTGGAGGTAATATCATGGCAAAAAGAGTGGTTGTTGCTTTAGGTGGTAATGCTATTTTATCTAAAGATGCATCAGCGGAGGCACAGCAGAGAGCATTACGTCGGACAGCGAAGTATTTAGTACAATTTGTTAAGCAGGGAGATCAGCTGATTATTTCGCACGGCAATGGGCCACAAGTAGGAAATCTCTTACTTCAGCAATCTGCGGGGAGTACTAGAGAGAATCCAGCTATGCCATTAGATACAGCTGTTGCTATGACGCAAGGCAGCATTGGGTATTGGTTACAGAACGCTCTTGGAAAAGAACTACGGAGTAGTCAAATTGATGTAGAGGTGGCTACCGTGGTTACTCAAGTTGAAGTAGCTAAAGACGATAGGGCTTTTGAGAATCCAACAAAACCAATTGGACCTTTTTACAGTAAAGAGGCTGCTGAGAAACAACAACAGTTGCACCCCGATTATGTTTTTAGTGAAGATGCAGGTCGCGGATATCGCCGGGTTGTTCCATCTCCCAAGCCTATTAATGTGTGTGAAGCTAACGTTATTAGCAAGTTAGTTTCAAACGGTGTTGTACCGATCTCCGTAGGTGGAGGTGGTGTTCCAGTGGTTAGACAGGGTGAGGTATTAGTCGGTAAAGAGGCGGTTATCGACAAGGACTTTGCATCTGAAAAACTTGCAGAACAAGTCGGAGAGGATCTATTAATTATTCTGACAGCAGTAGACGCAGTTTATATAAATTATAATCAGAAAAATCAAATGGCTTTGAAAGATGTTACAATAAATGAATTAGAGAAGTATATTGCTGAAAACCAGTTTGCGAAGGGGAGCATGCTGCCAAAAGTACAGGCCGCTATTGAATTTGTACAACATTCAGATAATGCTAGGGCAGTTATAACAGCTTTGTACAACGTCTCTGGTTTGATGCAAGGTGGGGTAGGAACCATCATTTCAAAGAAATAGAGCGTAGAATATCTATAGCGAGAGGACTTAGCTGAAATGAAAATGAAAACGTTACCATACCGGGATGGTTTTAAAATGGCTGCCGATTTTGATGAGAAACAGGCGGGTTATATGCTCTGGCCTCAGCGACCAGATAATTGGCGCGATGGTGGTAAACCAGCGCAACGGGCGTTCACGCAATTGGCCAGTAAGCTATCAAAGTATCAGCCGATGACAATGCTAGTTAATGAGAATCAATACAAAAATGCACGGTCCATGTTACCGGTCAGCGTTAGGGTAGTTGAGCTTAGCAGTAATGATGCTTTTGTTAAAGACATTGGACCTATTTATCTACAAAGTACTGATGGACAACAAGTACGTGCAGTCGATTTTAATTTTAATGCTTGGGGAGGCTTAGTAGATGGGCTTTATTTCCCTTGGGATAAGGATAATGAGGTTGCTAAGAAACTTTCAGAACTAGATAGTATTAATTATTATGAAAGTACGCTTACCTTGGAAGGGTGTTCAGTTGTAACAGATGGGGACGGGACCCTGTTAACGACGGAAGATGTTATCTTGTCCGAAGGTCGAAATAAGGGATTAACAAAAGAAGTGGCTACTGAACAACTGAAAGAAACTCTTGGGGTTAACAAAATTATTTGGCTAAGTGAAGGCTTTTATTTAGATGAGACAGGTGGTGATATTGATAATATGGTGAGTTTTATTGCCCCTGGCGAAATTGTTTTGTCATGGACGGAAGATAAATCCGATCCTCAATACGTATCAAGTCACAGGGCTTTTGAAGTTTTAAAGCAGGAGACGGATGCGCGGGGAAGGCATTTTAGAATTCATAAATTGCAAATTCCTACACCCCTTTTCTTATCCAAAGAGGAGGCTAATGGGGTTGATCCTATCAATGGCAGATTACCACGGATAGCAGGTCAACGACTGACAGCAACCTATACGAGTTATGTGACGACGAATCGAGCCATTGTTTTGCCAGAATTTGGTGTCGCACAAGATGAAATAGCTTTAGAGCAAATGAAAAAATATTATCCAGACAGAGAAGTTGAAAGTATTCCTGCAAGAGAATTTTTAACGGGTGGTGGTGGATTACACACAGTTGTTTTAAATGTACCTGGTGTCTAACCTGGAGGTAAATGATGAATTTTTTTGAGATTGTTAATTCTCACCTCAGCTCATTAACTAAGAGTGAACAAGCCTTATTTGACTATGTTGTTAAAAACATGGATAAAATAAAAAATCAGAGAATTAGAGAAGTTGCGGGAGAAACTTTTGTTTCGACAGCAACATTCCTACGTTTTGTAAAAAAAATCGGCTTTTCTGGTTTTAGCGAGTTTACGACGGTTATTAAATATACTGTCATAAATAATCAGCATGCAGAAGATAAAGCTATGCCATTTACTGTTCCTCAGAGAGATTATCGCGAAGAATATCTAAAGAACATCATCGAATCTGTCCGAGTTGTATCACAGAGTAAACTTCAGCAAATTGTAGTGAAATTGGCTAAGCACCCCACAATATACTTTTTCTCAAAGGGAGTTAGTAAGTATGCAACAGAGTACATTTATTATTTGTATACTATGGCGGGCTTCTCAGTCATTCTTCCGAAAGACCATGAAATGCGTCGAATTAGCTCTAGGCAAGTGAAGAGTGACGATGTCGTTTTCATTTTAACGTATAGTGGACGAGATGGTGAATTCTTAGAAATGATGAACCAGTTTTCCGATTTTGACCGCAAGCCATTCGTTATTTCAGTTACTGAGCCAGATAATAATACCATCCAAAATTTAAGTGACATTAATCTCTACATATTCACGGATGATATTAAAGTTAATGAAACGGATATTAGTTCTAGAATATCGACAATTGCGCTAATGGAGCTAATCCTGTATCAATATATTGAGAACTACGGGGGTCGAGATTTTAACTTTAGAAAATTGGGCTTGGGATAAAAACAAGGTTGATCCCGCCAAATTGGCAGGGTCAACCTCGTTTTTTTAATTTATTGATGAATGAGGAGCAAGGACACGAGCACGAAGGCCTGAACGACCATCACGCCGAAGACGCCAGTGAACGACTGGCTGTAATGGTGATCGCGGTGCCAGAGATAACCAACCACACTGGCGAGCACCACGAGGCCAACGACAAGTAAAATAATCAGTTTAAGTTTAACGTCAAAATCCGCTGTTAGCATTGCGTCCGCTTCCCTTACGTTGAATAGTTACCGTCATTATACCAGACCTAGCGGCTAATCGCGCGAAATGGTAAGCGCAATGCCCATTCCGCCGCCGATACACATGGAGGCCAGGCCGTGGTGTAGGTCCGTGCGGATTAGTTCGTGTAGAAGCGTGACCACGATGCGGGTACCGGATGCACCCAGGGGATGGCCGAGGGCAATCCCGCCACCATTCACGTTTAGCCGGTCGCTGGGGATGTGTAGGTCCCGGGTGACGGCGACGGACTGGGCAGCGAAGGCTTCATTAACTTCGAAACGATCAATGTCATTCACCGTCAGGCCATCTTTGGCCAAGACGGATTGAATGGCCGTCACGGGAGCGTAACCCATGACGGCTGGGTCAATGCCGGTTTCCTGATAGCTGCCTAAGATTGCCAGGTAGGGGATGCCCGCAGCCAGTGCAGTTGATTTGCGCATCAGTACCATAGCGGCGGCGCCATCGTTTAAGCCGGCGGCGTTGCCAGCCGTGACAGTGCCATCTGCCTTGAAGGAAGGCTTTAGGGCGGCTAATTGATCCGCCGATGTCGTTGTTCGAACGGGTTCGTCCGCTGTAATGGTTTGGTTACCGACCTTGACCGGTACGATTTCCGCGTCAAAGCGGTGGTCGAGCTGAGCTTGCGTTGCGTTCTGTTGGGA
Organism: Levilactobacillus sp. FUA 3915; assembly: GCF_044053135.1. NCBI lineage: Bacteria > Bacillati > Bacillota > Bacilli > Lactobacillales > Lactobacillaceae > Levilactobacillus > Levilactobacillus sp. FUA 3915. The sequence goes on from NZ_CP168704.1 coordinate 1,252,013, forward strand.
ACGTAGGGCGAAAGCGTCCTGTTCGGCGCGACTCACGTGGTATTTTTCGGCCACGTTCTCCGCAGTCATGCCCATCGTTTCGCCACCAAAAGCATCGGTCAGGCCGTCATGGGCCAGACTGTCGATTAAACTGGTGTGGCCAAACTTCTGTCCCCACCGAATATTGTTGTTTAAAAATGGCGCGTTACTCATGCTTTCCGTTCCACCGACCAAGACGGCGTCCGCGTCGCCCATCAGGATGGCACTTTGGCCGAGCCGAATCGCTTTGAGACTGGAGCCACAGACCTGATTGATGGTCATCGCTGTGCTGGTGACGGGTAGACCGGCATTCAGTTCAATTTGGCGCGCCACGTTTTGGCCGAGTCCCGCTTGAAGCACCGTGCCAAAGATGGTTTGCTGAATCATGGCGGGGGCAAGACCGCTCCGCTTAACGGCGGCCTGCGCCGCGATGGTTCCCAATTCAACGGCCGAAAGTCCCTGAAGACTCCGCCCAAATTTGCCAATTGGGGTCCGCACCGCACTAACAATCACAACTTCTTCTGCCATGATAACTCTCCTTTTCCGATAGTATCCGAACCTTTAATATAACTGACTTTCCCCGGTTTGTCTTGGATTACGCGCCAAGATGATCGGGGATTTGCATTTTCTTAAGGAATTTCTCTATAATAGTAGGTAATGGACTCAAGATAGGGGAATAAAAGTGATGGAACAATCAGATTCAACTGCCAAATCGTTGACGCCGGCAGAATTCCTGACGCCGCAACGGTTGGCTTCATTATCAGCTAATCAACAAAAATACGCAGCCGCCATTTTAGATGACGTGCTGCGCGTCCGCAAGACGGTCGACATGGCGCAGGGAGACTGGACGCCGCAACAGGTTGCTGCGACGTTAGCGGCCTTGCCAACGATGGTCGACCAACCACACCTGTATTTCGTGGCGGTCGTGCCGGTCTTATCGGCTTACTTTAAGGCCCAAAAGTTGTCCAATCTGAAAGCCTTGGATGCCGCGTTGAAAGCCGCTCGCCCTGATTTGGTCGAAAAGCATGCCGCTGCGGCCGATGAACAGGAAGCCTACGAGGGCGTGGTCGCGCTCGTTGAGCAGTGGGTCCAAGCCATGACGAATCAGCCGGATGTCGCCAATTTATCGGCTACTGACCAGCAAAACTTCATCACTATCGTCCACACAACGGCCGAACTGATGATTACCGGGAAGGGCAAACAGCCTAAGGATTGGGACGTGCAAACGTTAAGTGAAATCATGTTTGGCCCATTCACCCATTTGCTAGACGAAAACGATCGCGTACCCGCACTGTTCAACCTGGTACCCTTTGCTCTGACGACCCTGTTCGCCTACCTAGCCGACCAGCAAGAGTTACCGGCCGCTACGGCGCTACAGGACTGGGTCAGCGAGCACCACACGGCATTAGTGACCATGTACGACCCGAAGTTGGAGAGTTTCTTTGAAGACCTGACCACGGCCATGCAGGCGCAAAATATCGACGCTGACGATGCTAAAGCGGTGGATGCCTTCACCCAAGATTACCTGCGGGCCCACCCAACAACCAGCCGGGAGCTCTTCACGACGGATCGTCAGTTGACGCACAAGAAACACATTAAGCAGATCAAATACAGCCAAAAGAAGCGGCGGAAGCACCGTCGTCGTTAAGCACGTTAATGTTGCTGCTGGGCTAGCGAAACGATTCTAAAACGTGGTGACGGTCGTTCCCGCCGGCAGATTCAAAGTGCCTGGCTATGGGGTCGGTTCCAGCCTGAGAGGCGGTCTTCCACCTCGATTTTGAGCCAAAGTGCGGTCTCAAAAGTCGTCCCGTGGGCTAGGCTGGGGAAATTCATCCCAGCCAAGGCCATCGACACAGCCGGTCACTTTGATCTGCCTCTGGTCACTCACAGCGACTAGAATGGTACCAATTTCACTGATACAGCGACTGATGTGAGCTTAACGCGTTCTGTCTGCCATGAATTTTAAATCGTATACAAAAACGAGCAAGTAGCTCCCTTCAAATTGAAGAGAGTTACTTGCTCGTTTTGCATATTTTAGATTATTGTTCGTCCGCCAAACCAGCAATCACGTCTTCCGCGACAACGGGGTCGGACGCGTAAGGCGTGTCCACACCGTTGATCTTTTGGTAGGCGTCCTCACCCTTACCGGCCAGCACGACTAAATCGTCGTTGGTGGCACTGGTAATGGCGTGTTGAATGGCGTCTTCCCGTTGCGGAATGATGCTAGTCTTGACCTTATCGTGGTCAATCTGGCTGTCGATTTCCTTGGCGATGGCGATGGGGTCCTCGTGACCCGGATCATCTGTCGTCAGGAAGGCCGTGTCAGCGTAATCGTTGAGCGCCTTGGCAAAGCCCTCGCGGCGGTCCTCACCCTTGTCACCCGTACTCCCAAGAACGGCAGTAATGTGGTGGTCAGGGAACTGCGTGTGCAAGAAGCTCAGCAGGGCATTCATGCTGCCCCAATCATGGGCGTAATCAATGTAGATGGTCCCATGATGTTTGGTCGTAATCGACTCCATCCGGCCTGGAATGGTCGTATGCGCCAACCCGTACTGCAGGTCGCTGACCGCGGCGCCGGCCAAATGACTCGCCAGAATGGCGGCCGTGGCGTTGCTTTGGTTGAAGTCACCCGGCACGGACACATGATACGTCGTGGCCAAGGCCTGTAGCTGGTCGGCACCGTGGACCGTCAAGCCAAATTCGCTATCGGTCAGTGTTGCCGTGCTACTGGTGATGGACAACGTGGCGTCCGGCTGGTTAAAGCCGTACGTGAAGATGTGCTCGGGCGCCGTGGAGACCTTAGCGGCCGCGTAAACCTCATCAAAATGATCCATGTCCGCGTCAATAATACAATTGCGCGAGTTGATCATCAGCTGCATTTTGCAGAAGAGGTAGTTCGCGAAGTTCGGGTGCTCGTTGACCCCGATGTGGTCGGGCGAAATGTTCAGGAAGATACCGACGTCAAACGTCAGTCCGTACACACGGTCCAGCAGGTAAGCCTGGGAGGCCACCTCCATCACCAGCACCTTGTCACCGTTGTCGACCGCTTGCCGCATTTCATGGAAGAGGTCAAATGACTCTGCCGTGGTTAAATGCGCTTTGAACTGGTCTTCCGGCTTGGGGCCGATGATGTGGTTGATGGTCGAGAACATGGCAACCCGTTGTGGAAATGCGTGGCTCAGGATGTTCGTGGTCAGGTACGTCGAGGTCGTTTTCCCCTTGGTCCCGGTATAGCCAATGACGAAGAGGTCATTTTGCGGGAAGCCAAAGTAGAGTTGGGCGGCCAAGGACAGGGCCTTGCGCACGTCGTTGACCAAGATGACTGGCACGTCAACGTGGTAATCCTTTTCGGCTAAGTAACAGGTTGCCCCGTTAGCAATCGCCGACTGTAAATAGTCCACTGAGAAATTGAAGCCTTTGCAGACGAAGAGGCCGTTGGCGCTGGCCTTGCGAGAATCATACGCTAAGGATGCAAAGTCGACGTCGTCTGATGGTAGCGTGGTGCTCAGAAACAGGTTATGCTCCTGGAGCAACGCAATCAGCTGGTTTGCTCTCATTCAATTGCCTCTTTTCGTGGTTAATCGTTAGGCCGCATGGTAGGGAACAGCATCACGTCGCGGATAGAAGCTGCGTCAGTTAAGAGCATCGTCATCCGGTCAATCCCGATACCCAGACCACCAGTAGGCGGCATACCGTATTCCATGGCTTCGATGTAATCATTGTCGATCCCATGGGCTTCTTCGTTACCAGCTGCACGTTCGGCGTCTTGGGCTTCGAATCGTTGCTTCTGGTCGATGGGGTCGTTTAATTCAGTAAAGGCGTTCCCGTATTCGTTTCCGTCGATGTAAAGTTCGAACCGGTCGGTGAAACGAGGGTCCTTCGGGTTCTTCTTAGCCAGTGGTGAGATTTCAACCGGGTGGCCGTAAATGAAGGTGGGGTTAACCAAGTTGTCTTGAACCTTTTCTTCGAAGAAGGCGTTGATGATGTGACCGACCTTCCAGTAAGGTTCGCAGTGAATGCCGTTTTCTTCAGCTAACTTCTTAGCGTCGTCGTCAGACATTGGTTGCCAGAAGTCGATACCAGTGGCGTCCTTAACGGCATCAACCATGTGAACCCGCTTGAAGTCGGAGTCCAGGTCGATGTCCTTACCTTGGTAAGAAACTTTTCCGGAGCCGTTAACCTTGTTGGCCACGAAACGGAAGATGTTTTCCGTCAAGTCCATGACGTCCGTGTAGTCTGCGTAAGCCGTATAGACTTCAACCATGTTGAATTCAGGGTTATGCCGTAAGTCGGTCCCTTCGTTCCGGAAGTCCTTGCCCAGTTCGTAAACTTTTTCCATCCCACCAACGATCAGGCGCTTCAGGTAAAGTTCCGTGGCGATCCGCAGGTACAAAGGAATGTCAAAGGCGTTGGAGTGGGTGACAAATGGCCGTGCTTCGGCCCCACCGGCTTCCGTTTGGAGAACGGGGGTGTCCACTTCCAGGTAGCCTTCGCTATCTAAGTATTCGCGAATAGCTTTCTTGATTTGGGTGACCTTGATGAACCGGTCAAAGCTATCTTGGTTGGCGATTAAGTCCAGGTACCGTTGACGGTAGATGGTTTCAGGGTTCGTCAGACCATGGTACTTGTCTGGTAATGGCCGTAAAGCCTTAGATAAGAATTCAAAATCAGTGAAGCGGAGCGTCAAAGCGCCAGTGTTCGTCTTGATGACGTAACCCTTGGCACCAATGAAGTCCCCTAAGTCTAACGTCTTGTAAAGAGCGTACTTGTCTTCGCCCAGTTCATCTTGACGCGCGTAACCTTGGACCACACCAGTTCTGTCGAGCAAATCGATAAAGCCGGCCTTGCCGCTGCCACGCTTACCGGTAATCCGACCCGCAACAGCAACATAATGTTTGTCTTCCATCAGCTCTTCTTTATCATACTTATCGTATTTTTCAGTGAGCGACTTGCTGTCGTCAGTTCTATCGAAGCGGTGACCGAAAGGCGCGATGCCCTGTTCTTGTAAATTATCCATTTTATCCCGACGAACCTGCATCTGATCATTCAGATCGGCCGGTGCGGCATTTTTATTATTTTTGCTGTTACCCATGTTGTGTCCTCCTATTAAGTATTGATTCAAAGTGTCATGAATCCAAACCTCCCTTAAATTTAGTTGATTTTCGCCCAATAAGCAAGCCATAATGGGGGATTAGCTGAATGAAGACGCTTACAAAATGGTGCCACAGGATTTTTCCGAAATAGTTCGCTAATGCGGGACGCGAGGGACCCGGCAATCGGGGGAGAGTGGTTCAGGCAATTTTGCCAATCCGGTCAAAGAGCTGCAGAGATTTCGGGAACCCCCTTTCGAGTGGTTGGGTAAACATGATAGACTTAGCACATTCACGTTTAAAAAGGGGGTCAAGTATCAGTCATGTTAAGATTAATGCGCAAAATGTGGCCGTTGTTACTGCTCGGATTTTTGGTGAACACGGCCTATAGTGTGATGTGGCCGTTAACCACCATCTACCTGCACGGTGACCTCCACTTAAATCTGGTTCAAAGCGGCTTGATCCTGGCGGCTTACTCCGGTTGTAATGTTCTGGGGGGGTACCTCGGTGGTGTGTTGACGGATCACTACTCGGCAAGAACAGTCGGGGTAGGGATGCTGGTCGGCTTGATCATCGATGCGGTGATTGGCTTCTTCTGGAACGGCATCATCGCCTATCCGATTGTATTAGTGGTCTTTGGCCTATTGACCGGGGGCATGCTAACCCTGATTACGGCGATGACCGCCCAACTCAGCCATCTCGACGGTCGGTTATTCAATCTGCTCTACATTTTTATCAATGTCGGCCTGGTAGTGGGGACAGCTAGTATTGGGGTTCTCTACCATAATAGTTTGAAGCCCATCTTTGGCCTGCTGCTAAGTTGCTACGTGCTTGCGGCCATTCTCTGGAGTTGGCGGGCAGGAAGTTTCGAAAGGCAGTCTGCCGGTCAGACGCCGCGGCAAGCAACACCGAGTGCGACCGCTCACCCAACCACGGGTGGCCGCTTATCACGAATGAGTCTCGTCATCATTCTCCTGAGTCTGGTGTTTATGTGGATTACCTATGCCCAGTGGATGAGTAACGTGTCGGTCTACATTCAAAATGAGGGCTTGGGAATCAAATTGTATAGCACGCTCTGGGTGTACAATGGTGTGCTCCTAATTGTCGTGCAAGCTTTGATGGCAAAAGTCAGTCATAGCAAGGTGTTGCCTTGGCAAATTCTGGGTGGTTTAGTGGCAATTGGCAGTTCTTTTCTTCTATTAACTAGTGAATCTGGTGTGGTGGTGCTATTTGCAGCAATGACCCTCCTAACGATAGGGGAGGCTGTGTATGTTCCGGGAGTCCCCGCGCTGATCAATTTATATACGGTGGGGAACGAAGGTAAGTATCAAGGACTCGTCAATGCGTTTTCTTCATTAGGTAAAGCGTTAGGCCCAGTGCTAGGTGGTGTGGTCATTGCCCATTTGGGGTCGTTTCACTTACTTTTTTGGTTCTGTGCCATCGTTGATGCGGTGATTGCGTTGGGCTTTTTAGTCGGCGTGGTCCCGGCGCTCAAACGTCAGTCATAATTGATGCGAACTATCACCAGGCGTTCCCTGGTAAAACGACCGATTAACTCGGTCGTTTTTTGTTGTTTTCACGACAACCATTCGGCTTTGAAAATTATTTTCATTTTTCGCCTATTTTAGTTGACGGGGCGGGCTGTGGTTGGTATAGTTATATACGTTGTCACGGCGATTAACCAACTAGACCAATTCGAAAGATTGAAAATAGTTGTTGACAAGCATGACGACAAAATGATATATTAATTAAGTTGCTTCGTTGGAAGTAGCCATCAACGAGAAACGTTGTTAAATCAAACTTCTTGTTGACATCAAATCAGTTAAATGATATGATGATTAAGTTGTCTGCGAGAGCAGATAACTGGTAGACCTTTGAAAACTGAACATTGTTTCGACAAACCAAATATGTGTAGGGCGGTTTGATACTTGGTATCAAACCCAAACAATATTTGCGAAGTCAATTCGCTTTTATAACAAATAAAGTAACAACAATCGATGAGCTATTCAAGCATCATCTTTAAGATGAGAGTTTGATCCTGGCTCAGGACGAACGCTGGCGGCATGCCTAATACATGCAAGTCGAACGAGCTTCCGTTGAATGACGTGCTTGCACTGATTTTAACATTGAAGCGAGTGGCGAACTGGTGAGTAACACGTGGGAAATCTGCCCAGAAGCAGGGGATAACACTTGGAAACAGGTGCTAATACCGTATAACAACAAGAACCGCATGGTTCTTGTTTGAAAGGTGGCTTCGGCTATCACTTCTGGATGATCCCGCGGCGTATTAGTTAGTTGGTGAGGTAAAGGCCCACCAAGACAATGATACGTAGCCGACCTGAGAGGGTAATCGGCCACATTGGGACTGAGACACGGCCCAAACTCCTACGGGAGGCAGCAGTAGGGAATCTTCCACAATGGACGAAAGTCTGATGGAGCAATGCCGCGTGAGTGAAGAAGGGTTTCGGCTCGTAAAACTCTGTTGTTAAAGAAGAACACTTCTGAGAGTAACTGTTCAGAAGTTGACGGTATTTAACCAGAAAGCCACGGCTAACTACGTGCCAGCAGCCGCGGTAATACGTAGGTGGCAAGCGTTGTCCGGATTTATTGGGCGTAAAGCGAGCGCAGGCGGTTTCTTAAGTCTGATGTGAAAGCCTTCGGCTTAACCGGAGAAGTGCATCGGAAACTGGGTAACTTGAGTGCAGAAGAGGACAGTGGAACTCCATGTGTAGCGGTGGAATGCGTAGATATATGGAAGAACACCAGTGGCGAAGGCGGCTGTCTAGTCTGTAACTGACGCTGAGGCTCGAAAGCATGGGTAGCGAACAGGATTAGATACCCTGGTAGTCCATGCCGTAAACGATGAGTGCTAGGTGTTGGAGGGTTTCCGCCCTTCAGTGCCGCAGCTAACGCATTAAGCACTCCGCCTGGGGAGTACGACCGCAAGGTTGAAACTCAAAGGAATTGACGGGGGCCCGCACAAGCGGTGGAGCATGTGGTTTAATTCGAAGCTACGCGAAGAACCTTACCAGGTCTTGACATACTATGCAAATCCTAGAGATAGGACGTTCCCTTCGGGGACATGGATACAGGTGGTGCATGGTTGTCGTCAGCTCGTGTCGTGAGATGTTGGGTTAAGTCCCGCAACGAGCGCAACCCTTATTATCAGTTGCCAGCATTAAGTTGGGCACTCTGGTGAGACTGCCGGTGACAAACCGGAGGAAGGTGGGGATGACGTCAAATCATCATGCCCCTTATGACCTGGGCTACACACGTGCTACAATGGACGGTACAACGAGTTGCGAAGTCGTGAGGCTAAGCTAATCTCTTAAAGCCGTTCTCAGTTCGGATTGTAGGCTGCAACTCGCCTACATGAAGTTGGAATCGCTAGTAATCGCGGATCAGCATGCCGCGGTGAATACGTTCCCGGGCCTTGTACACACCGCCCGTCACACCATGAGAGTTTGTAACACCCAAAGCCGGTGAGATAACCTTCGGGAGTCAGCCGTCTAAGGTGGGACAGATGATTAGGGTGAAGTCGTAACAAGGTAGCCGTAGGAGAACCTGCGGCTGGATCACCTCCTTTCTAAGGAATATACGGAGGCTACACATACTTTGTCGAAACAATGGTCAGTTTTGAGGGGCTTACCTCTCTAACTTGTTCTTTGAAAACTAGATATTATCAAATATTTTCTAATAATTATTTTTATTAATAATTAAACCGAGAACACTGCGAATTTTTTTGAGTTTTTAATTAGTTTTTATCGCTAATACTCAATTAATCAACGATTACGAAGTAATCGTTAGGTTAAGTTATGAAGGGCGCATGGTGGATGCCTTGGTACTAGGAGCCGATGAAGGACGGGACTAACACCGATATGCTTCGGGGAGCTGTACGTAAGCTTTGATCCGGAGATTTCCGAATGGGGAAACCCAGTAGTTTTAACCGACTATTACAATTCAGGGAATACATACTTGAATTGAGGCAGACGTGGGGAACTGAAACATCTAAGTACCCACAGGAATAGAAAGAAAAATCGATTCCCTAAGTAGCGGCGAGCGAACGGGGAATAGCCCAAACCAACAAGCTTGCTTGTTGGGGTTGTAGGACTGAACATTTGAGTTACCAAAGTCAATGATAATCGAAACGTCTGGGAAGGCGTGGCATAGCGGGTGATACCCCCGTAGATGAAATCGTTGGCCCTCAGTTCAGGATCCTGAGTACGGCCACACACGTGAAACGTGGTCGGAAACCGGGAGGACCATCTCCCAAGGCTAAATACTCCCTAGTGACCGATAGTGAACCAGTACCGTGAGGGAAAGGTGAAAAGCACCGCGGAAGCGGAGTGAAATAGTTCCTGAAACCATGTGCCTACAATTAGTTAGAGCCCGTTAATGGGTGATAGCGTGCCTTTTGTAGAATGAACCGGCGAGTTACGTTAATTTGCAAGGTTAAGGTGTAAAGACCGGAGCCGTAGCGAAAGCGAGTCTGAAACGGGCGTTTCAGTAAATTGATGTAGACCCGAAACCAGGTGACCTATCCATGTCCAGGTTGAAGGTGCGGTAAAGCGCACTGGAGGACCGAACCCGTGTATGTTGAAAAATGCTGGGATGAGGTGTGGATAGCGGTGAAATTCCAAACGAACTTGGAGATAGCTGGTTCTCTCCGAAATAGCTTTAGGGTTAGCCTCGGAATTAAGAATCGTGGAGGTAGAGCCACTGTTTGGACTAGGGGCCCGTCATGGGTTACTGAATTCAGATAAACTCCGAATGCCACTGATTTATATCCGGGAGTCAGACGATGAGTGATAAGATCCACCGTCGAAAGGGGAACAGCCCAGACCATCAATTAAGGTCCCTAAATACATGCTGAGTGGAAAAGGATGTGGAGTTGCATAGACAGCTAGGATGTTGGCTCAGAAGCAGCCACCATTTAAAGAGTGCGTAATAGCTCACTAGCCGAGTGATCCTGCGCCGAAAATTTACCGGGGCTAAGCATGTTACCGAAATTATGGATGTGACCATTAGGTCACGTGATAGGAGAGCGTTCTAAGGGCAACGAAGCTAGATCGTAAGGACTAGTGGAGCGCTTAGAAGTGAGAATGCCGGTATGAGTAGCGAAAGATCAGTGAGAATCTGATCCACCGAATGACTAAGGTTTCCTGGGGAAGGCTCGTCCTCCCAGGGTTAGTCGGGACCTAAGCCGAGGCTGAGAAGCGTAGGCGATGGATAACAGGTTGATATTCCTGTACTAGTTAATTATGTTTGAACGATGGAGGGACGCAGCAGGCTATGGTATGCGCACGATTGGAAATGTGCGTTCAAGCGTCAAGTCTGGTGATGAGTTAAATGCTTATTGCTAAGGACAAGGCGTTACGAGGACCGAATTTTAGTAGGGAAGTGCCAGATGTCACACTGCCGAGAAAAGCTTCTAGTTAGTAATTAATTACCCGTACCGCAAACCGACACAGGTAGTCGAGGAGAGTATCCTAAGGTGAGCGAGTGAACTCTTGTTAAGGAACTCGGCAAAATGACCCCGTAACTTCGGGAGAAGGGGTGCTACACGCAAGTGTAGCCGCAGTGAAAAGGCCCAGGCGACTGTTTATCAAAAACACAGGTTTCTGCAAAATCGTAAGATGACGTATAGGGGCTGACGCCTGCCCGGTGCTGGAAGGTTAAGTGGATGAGTTAGCTTCGGCGAAGCCCAGAAATGAAGCCCCAGTAAACGGCGGCCGTAACTATAACGGTCCTAAGGTAGCGAAATTCCTTGTCGGGTAAGTTCCGACCCGCACGAAAGGCGTAACGATCTGGGCACTGTCTCAACAAGAGACTCGGTGAAATTATATTACCTGTGAAGATGCAGGTTACCCGCGACAGGACGGAAAGACCCCATGGAGCTTTACTGTAGCTTGATATTGGGTGTTGACACAGCTTGTACAGGATAGGTCGGAGCCGTAGAACTCGGAACGCTAGTTTCGAGTGAGGCGCTGGTGGGATACGACCCTCGCTGTGTGAACACTCTAACCCGCACCACTTATCGTGGTGGGAGACAGTGTCAGGTAGGCAGTTTGACTGGGGCGGTCGCCTCCTAAAAAGTAACGGAGGCGCCCAAAGGTTCTCTCAGAATGGTTGGAAATCATTCATTGAGTGTAAAGGCAGAAGAGAGCTTGACTGCGAGACAGACAGGTCGAGCAGGGACGAAAGTCGGGCTTAGTGATCCGGTGGTACCGTATGGAAGGGCCATCGCTCAACGGATAAAAGCTACCCTGGGGATAACAGGCTTATCTCCCCCAAGAGTCCACATCGACGGGGAGGTTTGGCACCTCGATGTCGGCTCATCGCATCCTGGGGCTGTAGTCGGTCCCAAGGGTTGGGCTGTTCGCCCATTAAAGCGGTACGCGAGCTGGGTTCAGAACGTCGTGAGACAGTTCGGTCCCTATCCGTCGCGGGCGTAGGAAATTTGAGAGGAGCTGTCCTTAGTACGAGAGGACCGGGATGGACATACCTCTGGTGTACCAGTTGTGCCGCCAGGCGCATCGCTGGGTAGCTATGTATGGATGAGATAAACGCTGAAAGCATCTAAGTGTGAAACTCGCCTCAAGATGAGATTTCCCATTCCTATATGGAAGTAAGACCCCTGAGAGATGATCAGGTAGATAGGCTGGAAGTGGCAGCGTTGTGAGACGTGAAGCGGACCAGTACTAATCGGTCGAGGACTTAACCAAGTTGAAAAACGTGGTGTTCTCATAGAAAATAATTTGATGATATCTAGTTTTGAGGGAATAAGTTCTCTTATAGTGTGGTGGCGATAGCCTAAAGGATACACCCGTTCCCATGCCGAACACGGAAGTTAAGCTTTAGCACGCCGATAGTAGTTGGGGGATCGCCCCCTGCGAGGATAGGACGTTGCCACGCAAACGTATGGAACCCAGTGATGGGTTCCTTTTTTTGTGCAGAAATTTAAAAGAGGACTGGCGCATGACCGCAGCAGAAGTAAGACGGGCACCCCGGTCGCGTCAGAAACAAAATGGACGTGTAGATTTGGACGATTTTCTGAAGCTACGGGGCATGTCTTCCATCTATGATTAAGGAACACGTGCAACCGAATCAAAACCGCAGTACGTCATGGACGGTACCTTGAGTTGACGGAACGCTTTCGGATTCTATAGCGTTTGGATTGTGGACGTTCCAGTTCTGATAGTGATGCGCGGCTAAATCGGCGTCCATTTCAAATGGTCGATATCGAACACATTACCGTCAAAAACGAGTACTGGCCCACTAAGCAAGACCCACTAAGGATTAGAAGAATAGCCAATTTAAAAAAGGTAACGGCACTTCCATGTAGGAAGGTCGTTACCTTTTTTGTGAGCAGTTACAGTAGTCCTTATAGATAACGATTACTCTAGCGTTGTGTAACCTTAGTTGATCGCGATTGCCAGCACTTTCTGATCAATGCAATGATAACGACCAGGCCACTGAATTGGCAGGTCGTCATTAGGCCAAAGCCCATGTTAAAGGCGTTGATACTCCCACTAACGAGACTGAGTGCGGCAAATACCGTTAAGCCAATCCAATGTATCCGCTTCGTCCAAGTGTTCGGGTGGCGCCGGGCAATGCCCAAGTTGAGCATAAGACCGATCAGCAAGAGGATGAGGAAGTCCATCCAGTAAAGAGCAGGGAACGTTGAAAATTGGGTGACACGTTCCACCAGGAGAACGCCGAAGAGGACGACTAATAGGCTGGCGTTTGGGTGGGCAACTGGTTTCGTTACGGGGACGGTTGCTGTGTCCTGTAAGAGGTTATCTACTGGGACGGCATATAGAGTAGCTAATTGGGTAATGGTGGCGATGTCCGGTTGGTTCCGGCCAGTCTCCCAGCTGGAAACGGTCTGCCGTGAGACGTGTAGTTGGTCTGCCAGTGCCGTTTGGGTCAGCTGTTGCGTTTGGCGGAATTTTTTCAAACGCGCGCCTAGTTCTGTCGATGCCATGGGGGCACCTCACTTCCTTGATAATTGCTATTGACTCTATCATAGAGAATCGTCTGAAAATAGCAAGCTATTCTCGCTAGCATCCGTATCATTCGGGGATTTGAACGGGTACGCTGAATGGGAGTAGAGGAGATGATGTCCAGTGCAAAATGGACAAGTGAAAATGATTCAGGTAACCGGGCTACGGAAAAAGTTCGGTCGCCATGTGGTCTTACGTGATGTGAATTTCGCCTTTTCAACTGGCGAAGTTGTCGGATTAGTCGGGCCCAATGGTGCGGGCAAGACGACCATTATGAAAGCCTTATTGGGACTGCTAGCCACGGATGCTGGCAACGTTCGGATTTTGGGACAACCCGTTTCAGTCAATACCCATACTGTTGTGACCCAACAGGTAGGCGCGCTCATCGAACGCCCAGCAATTTATCCATTTCTGACTGGCTGGCAACATTTGCAACTGATGACGACTTCCGTGGAACAAATGACATGGGTGGTGCAGGCCCTCCAAATGGAAACCTATATTCACCGGCCGGCCAAGCGGTATTCACTCGGTATGAAACAAAAGCTGGGAATTGCCATGGCGTTGGTGAATCGCCCACGGTTAGTCATATTAGACGAGCCGATGAATGGCTTAGACCCCCAATCGGTTAAGCGACTACGTCATTTGATTGGTCAGTTGGCAGGGGAAGGGACCACATTTTTAATTTCCAGCCATATTTTGAGTGAGCTGGAAAAGATCATTGATACGGTGATTTTAATTGATCAGGGAGAAGTGTTGCTACAACGGACGATGGCGCAACTTCAGGAATCGGCGCGGCAAACATTAGTGGTACGGACGACGGAAAATGCCCGAGGGTTGCAGGTGCTTTTACAGGCAGACTATCCAGTGACACAGCGGGGCAGCAACTTAATCGTGACGAAGCCGGTTGCGTTGACGCCCTTACTGCAGACCCTTCTCGACGCGCATCTTCAAATTTTAAAGATAAACCAGCACCGGGAAGATTTAGAGACAGTCTTGTTACGCTTATTGGCAGAGAGGAAGGCATAGACCATGGGACAATTAATGCAGCAGGAGATTTTTAAATTCAGACATCAACGGATGGCGTGGCTGGCCCCCGTCATCTTGGTGGGTTTAATGGGCGGACTGGCCACGACGGCTCACGGCGCATCAGTCAGTGATCAGAAATTTTATATTTCATCGGCGTATGGTGGGTTTCAATGGCTGACGATGCTCATCATTGTGATTGGCGCTAGCTGTGTGACCATGGAATTCGAGTATGGGACAATCAAACAGTTGGCGACGCAGGTGAATCATCGCTGGACGATTTTTGTGGGGAAGTATGTCCTAGTTCTCGGGTATAGCGTGTTAGGTCATGGGTTGGCCATCCTTGTGACGCTATTGCTCAAGATTAGTGCTGGTCGGGGCCTACACTGGCAGACCATGTATCTCTATCACCAATCGCTATTAGCTAATCTAGTGACTAATGCGGGGCTGGATATGTATGGTGGCATGATGATTATTGGACTGGTCTTCTTGCTGGCAAGCTGTAGTCATAACAATGCGGCAGCCATCGCTATTGGTATGGGTGTCTGTTTTGTGGGGGAAGGGGTATCCAGTTTGTTATTGCAGTCGTTTAAGTCGTTAGTGCCTGTGATGAAATGGAATCCGTTTAACATGTTATTCTTACAGGAGGAGTATGCCAATCCCAGTTATCAGCAGAACGTGACCCATTTGACGATTCAGCAGTTGAGTGTCGGCAGTCTTGTGTGGGCGTTATTCTTTGTAGCGGTCGGTGCGGTGATCTTTTCGAGACGGCGGATTTAGGCTTGGCCGGAAATATGAGTTGCAAATTAGACAGGGTGGCAAGCGTCACGGCGACATCCTACCAAAAGAGACTTCTGGCCCGTGGTAGGGGGCGAGCGAGGGACGGTCCTGGAGCCGCTCCAAACGAATAGTGGGTTATCGATATTAATTTAGGATTTTTGTTGACAGTGGATTGATGTGCATGGTATATTATCTAAGTTGTCTTTTACGACAGCGACTCATTAATTTAAAAAGTTAAATTGCTTGTTGACAAGTAGTCTAACAAAATGGTATATTAATTGAGCTGCTTCGTTAGGAAGCACATTTAACAAGTTGTTGATTAAATAAAGCTTCTTGTTGACATCAAATCAGTTAAATGATATGATGATTAAGTTGTCTGCGAGAGCAGATAACTGGTAGACCTTTGAAAACTGAACATTGTTTCGACAAACCAAATATGTGTAGGGCGGTTTGATACTTGGTATCAAACCCAAACAATATTTGCGAAGTCAATTCGCTTTTATAACAAAAAGTAACAACAATCGATGAGCTATTCAAGCATCATCTTTAAGATGAGAGTTTGATCCTGGCTCAGGACGAACGCTGGCGGCATGCCTAATACATGCAAGTCGAACGAGCTTCCGTTGAATGACGTGCTTGCACTGATTTTAACATTGAAGCGAGTGGCGAACTGGTGAGTAACACGTGGGAAATCTGCCCAGAAGCAGGGGATAACACTTGGAAACAGGTGCTAATACCGTATAACAACAAGAACCGCATGGTTCTTGTTTGAAAGGTGGCTTCGGCTATCACTTCTGGATGATCCCGCGGCGTATTAGTTAGTTGGTGAGGTAAAGGCCCACCAAGACAATGATACGTAGCCGACCTGAGAGGGTAATCGGCCACATTGGGACTGAGACACGGCCCAAACTCCTACGGGAGGCAGCAGTAGGGAATCTTCCACAATGGACGAAAGTCTGATGGAGCAATGCCGCGTGAGTGAAGAAGGGTTTCGGCTCGTAAAACTCTGTTGTTAAAGAAGAACACTTCTGAGAGTAACTGTTCAGAAGTTGACGGTATTTAACCAGAAAGCCACGGCTAACTACGTGCCAGCAGCCGCGGTAATACGTAGGTGGCAAGCGTTGTCCGGATTTATTGGGCGTAAAGCGAGCGCAGGCGGTTTCTTAAGTCTGATGTGAAAGCCTTCGGCTTAACCGGAGAAGTGCATCGGAAACTGGGTAACTTGAGTGCAGAAGAGGACAGTGGAACTCCATGTGTAGCGGTGGAATGCGTAGATATATGGAAGAACACCAGTGGCGAAGGCGGCTGTCTAGTCTGTAACTGACGCTGAGGCTCGAAAGCATGGGTAGCGAACAGGATTAGATACCCTGGTAGTCCATGCCGTAAACGATGAGTGCTAGGTGTTGGAGGGTTTCCGCCCTTCAGTGCCGCAGCTAACGCATTAAGCACTCCGCCTGGGGAGTACGACCGCAAGGTTGAAACTCAAAGGAATTGACGGGGGCCCGCACAAGCGGTGGAGCATGTGGTTTAATTCGAAGCTACGCGAAGAACCTTACCAGGTCTTGACATACTATGCAAATCCTAGAGATAGGACGTTCCCTTCGGGGACATGGATACAGGTGGTGCATGGTTGTCGTCAGCTCGTGTCGTGAGATGTTGGGTTAAGTCCCGCAACGAGCGCAACCCTTATTATCAGTTGCCAGCATTAAGTTGGGCACTCTGGTGAGACTGCCGGTGACAAACCGGAGGAAGGTGGGGATGACGTCAAATCATCATGCCCCTTATGACCTGGGCTACACACGTGCTACAATGGACGGTACAACGAGTTGCGAAGTCGTGAGGCTAAGCTAATCTCTTAAAGCCGTTCTCAGTTCGGATTGTAGGCTGCAACTCGCCTACATGAAGTTGGAATCGCTAGTAATCGCGGATCAGCATGCCGCGGTGAATACGTTCCCGGGCCTTGTACACACCGCCCGTCACACCATGAGAGTTTGTAACACCCAAAGCCGGTGAGATAACCTTCGGGAGTCAGCCGTCTAAGGTGGGACAGATGATTAGGGTGAAGTCGTAACAAGGTAGCCGTAGGAGAACCTGCGGCTGGATCACCTCCTTTCTAAGGAATATACGGAGGCTACACATACTTTGTCGAAACAATGGTCAGTTTTGAGGGGCTTACCTCTCTAACTTGTTCTTTGAAAACTAGATATTATCAAATATTTTCTAATAATTATTTTTATTAATAATTAAACCGAGAACACTGCGAATTTTTTTGAGTTTTTAATTAGTTTTTATCGCTAATACTCAATTAATCAACGATTACGAAGTAATCGTTAGGTTAAGTTATGAAGGGCGCATGGTGGATGCCTTGGTACTAGGAGCCGATGAAGGACGGGACTAACACCGATATGCTTCGGGGAGCTGTACGTAAGCTTTGATCCGGAGATTTCCGAATGGGGAAACCCAGTAGTTTTAACCGACTATTACAATTCAGGGAATACATACTTGAATTGAGGCAGACGTGGGGAACTGAAACATCTAAGTACCCACAGGAATAGAAAGAAAAATCGATTCCCTAAGTAGCGGCGAGCGAACGGGGAATAGCCCAAACCAACAAGCTTGCTTGTTGGGGTTGTAGGACTGAACATTTGAGTTACCAAAGTCAATGATAATCGAAACGTCTGGGAAGGCGTGGCATAGCGGGTGATACCCCCGTAGATGAAATCGTTGGCCCTCAGTTCAGGATCCTGAGTACGGCCACACACGTGAAACGTGGTCGGAAACCGGGAGGACCATCTCCCAAGGCTAAATACTCCCTAGTGACCGATAGTGAACCAGTACCGTGAGGGAAAGGTGAAAAGCACCGCGGAAGCGGAGTGAAATAGTTCCTGAAACCATGTGCCTACAATTAGTTAGAGCCCGTTAATGGGTGATAGCGTGCCTTTTGTAGAATGAACCGGCGAGTTACGTTAATTTGCAAGGTTAAGGTGTAAAGACCGGAGCCGTAGCGAAAGCGAGTCTGAAACGGGCGTTTCAGTAAATTGATGTAGACCCGAAACCAGGTGACCTATCCATGTCCAGGTTGAAGGTGCGGTAAAGCGCACTGGAGGACCGAACCCGTGTATGTTGAAAAATGCTGGGATGAGGTGTGGATAGCGGTGAAATTCCAAACGAACTTGGAGATAGCTGGTTCTCTCCGAAATAGCTTTAGGGTTAGCCTCGGAATTAAGAATCGTGGAGGTAGAGCCACTGTTTGGACTAGGGGCCCGTCATGGGTTACTGAATTCAGATAAACTCCGAATGCCACTGATTTATATCCGGGAGTCAGACGATGAGTGATAAGATCCACCGTCGAAAGGGGAACAGCCCAGACCATCAATTAAGGTCCCTAAATACATGCTGAGTGGAAAAGGATGTGGAGTTGCATAGACAGCTAGGATGTTGGCTCAGAAGCAGCCACCATTTAAAGAGTGCGTAATAGCTCACTAGCCGAGTGATCCTGCGCCGAAAATTTACCGGGGCTAAGCATGTTACCGAAATTATGGATGTGACCATTAGGTCACGTGATAGGAGAGCGTTCTAAGGGCAACGAAGCTAGATCGTAAGGACTAGTGGAGCGCTTAGAAGTGAGAATGCCGGTATGAGTAGCGAAAGATCAGTGAGAATCTGATCCACCGAATGACTAAGGTTTCCTGGGGAAGGCTCGTCCTCCCAGGGTTAGTCGGGACCTAAGCCGAGGCTGAGAAGCGTAGGCGATGGATAACAGGTTGATATTCCTGTACTAGTTAATTATGTTTGAACGATGGAGGGACGCAGCAGGCTATGGTATGCGCACGATTGGAAATGTGCGTTCAAGCGTCAAGTCTGGTGATGAGTTAAATGCTTATTGCTAAGGACAAGGCGTTACGAGGACCGAATTTTAGTAGGGAAGTGCCAGATGTCACACTGCCGAGAAAAGCTTCTAGTTAGTAATTAATTACCCGTACCGCAAACCGACACAGGTAGTCGAGGAGAGTATCCTAAGGTGAGCGAGTGAACTCTTGTTAAGGAACTCGGCAAAATGACCCCGTAACTTCGGGAGAAGGGGTGCTACACGCAAGTGTAGCCGCAGTGAAAAGGCCCAGGCGACTGTTTATCAAAAACACAGGTTTCTGCAAAATCGTAAGATGACGTATAGGGGCTGACGCCTGCCCGGTGCTGGAAGGTTAAGTGGATGAGTTAGCTTCGGCGAAGCCCAGAAATGAAGCCCCAGTAAACGGCGGCCGTAACTATAACGGTCCTAAGGTAGCGAAATTCCTTGTCGGGTAAGTTCCGACCCGCACGAAAGGCGTAACGATCTGGGCACTGTCTCAACAAGAGACTCGGTGAAATTATATTACCTGTGAAGATGCAGGTTACCCGCGACAGGACGGAAAGACCCCATGGAGCTTTACTGTAGCTTGATATTGGGTGTTGACACAGCTTGTACAGGATAGGTCGGAGCCGTAGAACTCGGAACGCTAGTTTCGAGTGAGGCGCTGGTGGGATACGACCCTCGCTGTGTGAACACTCTAACCCGCACCACTTATCGTGGTGGGAGACAGTGTCAGGTAGGCAGTTTGACTGGGGCGGTCGCCTCCTAAAAAGTAACGGAGGCGCCCAAAGGTTCTCTCAGAATGGTTGGAAATCATTCATTGAGTGTAAAGGCAGAAGAGAGCTTGACTGCGAGACAGACAGGTCGAGCAGGGACGAAAGTCGGGCTTAGTGATCCGGTGGTACCGTATGGAAGGGCCATCGCTCAACGGATAAAAGCTACCCTGGGGATAACAGGCTTATCTCCCCCAAGAGTCCACATCGACGGGGAGGTTTGGCACCTCGATGTCGGCTCATCGCATCCTGGGGCTGTAGTCGGTCCCAAGGGTTGGGCTGTTCGCCCATTAAAGCGGTACGCGAGCTGGGTTCAGAACGTCGTGAGACAGTTCGGTCCCTATCCGTCGCGGGCGTAGGAAATTTGAGAGGAGCTGTCCTTAGTACGAGAGGACCGGGATGGACATACCTCTGGTGTACCAGTTGTGCCGCCAGGCGCATCGCTGGGTAGCTATGTATGGATGAGATAAACGCTGAAAGCATCTAAGTGTGAAACTCGCCTCAAGATGAGATTTCCCATTCCTATATGGAAGTAAGACCCCTGAGAGATGATCAGGTAGATAGGCTGGAAGTGGCAGCGTTGTGAGACGTGAAGCGGACCAGTACTAATCGGTCGAGGACTTAACCAAGTTGAAAAACGTGGTGTTCTCATAGAAAATAATTTGATGATATCTAGTTTTGAGGGAATAAGTTCTCTTATAGTGTGGTGGCGATAGCCTAAAGGATACACCCGTTCCCATGCCGAACACGGAAGTTAAGCTTTAGCACGCCGATAGTAGTTGGGGGATCGCCCCCTGCGAGGATAGGACGTTGCCACGCAAACGTAAGGAACTCAGTGATGGGTTCCTTTTTTTGTGCAGAAATTTAAAAGAGGACTGACGCATGACCGCAGCGCCAGTGCGTCTGGCACTCCAATCGCGTCAGAAATAGATTCTTCAATATAAATGGCGTAAACGTTTTACCAATCGCGCATAGCGGCGTGATTGATATTTTCACAAAAATCTATTGCTTAGGACAGCCAGTGATTAGGACTAGCTACTAGAAATGGTAAATTCAGCCCCTTATTGGTCTCAGGTGGCCGTTAAATCGGTTAGCGTCTCCGTGGTAGCTGACACACCTAAATGGCGTTACAGACTAACTGAGGGCGTTTTCCCACCTTAAATCGGTTGTGTGCCATCTTTGCCGGGGCGGGTCGTTGTGCTATCATTATGACTGTTGTGACTAATCACTACCTAAATTATCTGAAACTATCAAATAAGAGAGAACAGGTGACAGTAGCATGCAGAAGTATCGGAAGTACCGCCTGAGTCTAGGGTGGCAAATTCTGATTGGATTGATTCTCGGGATTATTCTGGGGGCAGTCTTTTATCAGAACAAGGTCGCTATTACAGCGATGCAAAACATTGGGAACATGTTTATTGGATTGATTCAAATGATCGTTCTGCCAATCGTGGTTTCCTGCCTGACCGTTGGGATTGCCAACATGGGTGACATCAAGCAATTGGGCCGGATTGGTGGGAAAACCATCATTTACTTTGAAATCATGACCACGATTGCAATTGCCTTAGGGTTGTTGGTGGGGAACATCTTTAAACCCGGGGACTTCATTGATATTCATCAATTACATAGTACCGACATCAGTCAGTACGTTTCCTCTGCCAAATCGGCTGGGAACTCTGGTATTTGGGCCACCTTAATGGGGATTATCCCAACCAATATCTTCAAGTCGCTGTCTGAAGGGGACATGATGCCAGTCATCTTCTTCTCCGTCTTCTTCGGACTGGGAACGGCCGCTATTGGTAAGCAGGGACAGGTCATTATTGATGCCTTAGACGCCGTCTCGCAAGTGATGTTCCGCGTGACGAACTGGGTCATGCACACGGCGCCCATCGGGGTCTGTGCGCTGATTGGGGTCACCATCGCGCAAATGGGACTGTCGGCGTTGGCACCTTTGGGGTATTTCATCGTCTTAGCCTACGCGACCATGGCCGTCTTCATTCTCGTGTTCATGGGCTTAGCGGCCCGATTGTTCGGGTTCCGGTTGTGGGACCTGCTCTACGTCATTAAAGATGAAGCCATCTTGGCCTTTTCAACGGCGAGTTCCGAAGCAACCTTACCCCGGTTGATTGATAAAATGGATAAGTTCGGGGTTAGCCAAGGCATCGTGTCCTTTGTGATTCCCACTGGCTACACGTTCAACCTGGATGGGTCCGCGATTTACCAGTCATTGGCCGCACTCTTCCTGGCACAGGCATATCACATTCACCTGAGCCTGGGACAGCAGATTACCTTGCTAGTGGTCTTGATGATTACCAGTAAAGGGATGGCCGGTGTTCCCGGTGCGTCCTTCGTGGTCTTACTGGCGACGGTTTCGACGATTGGGGTGCCTATGAGTGGGTTAACCTTTATTGCTGGGATCGACCGGTTAGTTGATATGGGACGGACCGCCGTTAACGTGGTGGGGAACTCCCTGGCAACCGTGATCATTGGGAAATCTGAACATGAATTTAGCGAGGAGAAGAGTCAGGTTTACCTGGACCATCTTCACTCGGCAAAAGCAAAATAATAAAAAAGCAGCGAACCAATTCGTTTTTCGGAATTGGTTCGCTGCTTTTTAGTGAAGCGTGTTTGGTAATACCAGCTCATCAACGTCACGGCGGTGGCACCTTGCGGGGTGATTCCCATCAGCCCATGGGGGCCATCAGATGGCGTTGATAACCAGTTTATGATTGGTTTGGTATTGATTAGTCGTATCGACCGTTAGAGATTAAAAACCGACCTAGTTGAAACGGCGTCAGTTACGAAATGTTTTCCTCTCCACTGGGTTCCCCCAACGGTGAAGCATCGCTACGTGGTGTAACGCTATGCGACTAGCACGTCAATGCATTGTGGTGACATAGTTGCTGAGAAAGACTGGTAACTCTAGCTTGCGTTATCCATTAAGTGGGTGGAACCCGACTGGCACACGAACGAGTTCGGGAAGTTCAGACGAGTTACGGTCGGTTGCAACACCGACAGCGTCTGAAATAAAGTGGCCAGTCGTTTCCGTTTAAAGTCTACTAGTCGAACCTCCGCATCAAGCTACGGGGTCCGGGATAGGGAAAGCTAGAGGTTTGTCCTCCTCAAAGCGTCAACCAAGAGGCTTGAACAGACTGTAACTTTCCCACCGGCGAGTAATAACACGCTCCGGGATCATCTAAAAGTTGCGTTGTCATGTTCAATCACCTCCTGTAGTAAGTCGACAGTGACAACTGCGACAAATTAAAAGCGCTTAGCCACGACTAGCTAAGCGCACAATAAAAACATGTGTGATTTTGGCTAGTCGTTGAGTTTTAGCACTATACGGCGTAGTTAATTTCATAACAGCTACATTAGATCAGGCCTTGAATTGACCTGAACAGCTGACTCATTGGCGTTTCTCGACGTTTCTGAGCAGTAGCATTTTCCGTATAGGAGCCTCACCTAACAGCTTCTAATTTATCTATGTACTTAGTATATCTGCTTTCAGCCCACAATGCAAGAAAAATGCGTAATCCCTAGCGAATAATAATTATAATAACAAACTATTAAAACCTTTATAACAGGCAAACGTTCGATACTTTTCTAGTTTAGAATGATTCTTGATTTCGAACCGAAAACCGCGTATGCTAGGGGTGTGTTAGAAGTTATCAATTGAATGAGGGGAGTTTTAAATCATGAATTATATTGGTTCTGCGTTACCCGATTTTCAAGTCAATGCCTATCAAGACGGCGAGGTACAGTCTTTAACGCCCACCGACTTACTGGGCCACTGGTCCGTGTTGTTCTTCTATCCAGCCGACTTTTCTTTCGTTTGTCCCACGGAACTTGGCGACCTGGCAGCACACTACGCGGCGTTTCAGAAACAGAATGCGGAGATCTATAGTATTTCTGAAGATACGGAGTTCGTGCACCAGGCTTGGCACGAGCAGAGCGATGAGGTCGGTCACGTGGCATACCCAATGATTGCTGACCCAGCCGGAGTGCTCGCGCGACACTATGACGTGCTGGACGAAGAGGCAGGACAGGCCTACCGGGGCGTCTTTATTCTGGACCCTGCCGGTAAGGTACGCTCATACACCATCAACGATATGGGTATCGGCCGCAATGCGGAGGAAATTCTGCGGACGTTGACCGCGGCACAGTTCGTGGCAGAGCACGGTGACCGCGTTTGCCCAGCCAACTGGCATCCGGGCGAAGAAACGCTGAAGCCGGGGACAGACTTGGTTGGTAAAATTTAACGACTAAATTATCAAAAGGCGCGTCCAGAGTAATCCGGACGCGCCTTTTAGTGCGCAAAAAAAGGCAGCTGCCTGCCCCTCATTGCCTGCTTGTTTATTTACCTTCGGCGATGCCAGCGTACTGTTGTGCGTACCAGCCGTCCCAAGTTAAATCTTTGAGCGCACCACTTGCCGTGTAGGGCAGGTTGACCGTCTTCAAAATGGTTAAGAATAGGTCGCGCTTGTTAGCCAGAACCCCAGCGGCCAGTTGGTCGGGGCTGAAGTTCAGATTGCTGTAAATGTACATGTTGATATCGTTCATGGCGTAATCAACTTTAAACGAAGCCAAGATTTCCAAATCGTTGGTCCGGTAGTGCCGTAAATAAAAGTGGACAAAATCAGTTAGAGCAGTGTTTTGGGCATTTTCGTCCAAGTCAGTGATGGTCAAATCTGGATTTTGCAAAATTTGAGACCTCCTCAAAATGTGTGTGTCAAAGCGAGTATCGGTCAAAGTCGGTCGGTGCCCTTTCTTCATTATAGCATGGGGGCTAGTGGGGTAAAGCAGACTGGTCAAAAAATTTCAGTTGTCAATGACTTCTATAGTGTGGGATTGCAAGTTAGGCGGATAGGGTCTTGGCTTTACAGACGTCGAAATTAGGCAAGCAGCACCTTGGACTGAAAGGACGGGTTATCCCGGAGACGCAGATAAAATCCAGTTAACCCGTAGTGTATAATGATTATGAAAAGTTTGGAAGGGAGTTTGAGAACTGATGCGGGTAATGATCGTTGGGGCAAACGGCCACGTGGGTCGGCTATTAATGGTGCAGCTGTTGGCCAAGGGGGATGAACCGATTGCCGGGTTGCGGCCGGATGAAGATGGTGAGGACTGGGAAGACCAGGGCATCGCTGTCCGCCGGCTAGACCTCCTAGAGAAGCCTGAGCGGATTGCTAGCACGTTTATGGATGCGGAAGCCATCATCTTTGCCGCGGGCTCTGGTGGCCGGACTAGGGACGATATGACGCTACTGATTGACCTGGACGGTGCTGTGAAGACCATGCAGGCCGCCGAAATTGCTGGCGTCCACCGCTTCTTGATGATCAGTATGTTATTTGCTGAGGACCGCAACCGCTGGGCCGATCCGTTGAAGCCGTTGTACGTGGCGAAATTTTACGCCGACAACTGGCTGGTCCACCAGACGCACCTGGATTACACCATCGTGCAACCGGGCGCACTGTCCTTTCATCCGGGGACTGGCAAAATTAAGAGTGACCCGTTGGCGGTCGGTAGTGTGCCCCGAGAAGACGTCGCTGCCTTCTTAGTGGCGGCTCTGCATGCTCCCCAGACAATCGGCAAGACCGTGCCGTTATTGCAGGGTGACCAATCGATTAATCAGGTGATTGACCAGTTGTGAGCATAATGGTCGCGTTCGTCAATTTTTCTTGTTAAAATGAAGACAGAAATAGAGAGTAGTCGACTGAACATTTGCTAAGGAGGGGACGGTTATGACTGAGAACTTAGTGTTAGACGCGCCAGAAGCTCTGGAGTTAGCGCACCACCTTGATGAATGGGCGAAATGGCGGCAGACAAAAGACCGGACCACGGCCGATATGGACTGGGACCGGTTCATTGCCAAGAGTCGCGAAAAAGCGCAATGGCAAGCAGGCCTCGCCACTGAAATTGACCACTGGGAAAACCTCCACGCGATTCAAATGGCACTTGAAGATCGTTTAGCGGGGACCACAGCTGGTGGCCACACGCGTCAATAGAGAAATAAAAAACCGTCTGGGGAGCAGCTCCTCAGGCGGTTTTTGTGTTTAAAAGGTTGGGTTGGTGACGGGCAGATCCAGGCGAATACGGCACAAAATTTCAGGCATAAATAAATGCAATTCGTAGCCTAAATCAGTGGCGGATTGGGGCGTGTCGCTCAGAATCCACTGACGTGTGTAGGTGACGAAGCCATCGACGAAGAAGCGCACGGCCTTGCGTTCGTCAGTGGAGAGGGCTTGGTGGCTACTGTGGGTCGTGATAATGGCCGCAAACTTTTGATTCAGGTAGCCGCGGAAGAATTGGGTGAAAGCGTTTTGCCCCTCATTCTGGAAGGCGGTGCGAAAGAAGACGCGATGCTTTTCCAGGTAAACCGTCATCTTGGTGAAAATGCCCTGCCAGGTAAAGGCGTCACATTCCTTGAAAATCTCGGTCATGGCCTCTTCGTAGTAGCTATTGACGACGTCATATTTGTCAGCAAAATATTTATAAAAAGAGCCGCGACTGACCCCAGCTTCCGCGAGAATATCATTAACGGTCATGTCTTTAATGGCCTGACGCTGGGCTAGTGTGTAGACGGCGTGTAAGAGTTGATGGCGAATATCCATAGGGTCGTGTTCCTTCCAATAAGTAGACAACTGAGGATTTTTGTTCAAATATGAACAAATTTCACAAAACGTTCGTTACTAATAATAAGCGATTCTGTTACAGTAGACAAGTAAAGTTCTTGTGACTAACTTAGGAGGGGTTCAAATGAGTCAATATCAATTTCTGAGATCGGCAACGTTGAAATCCGGTGTGACCGTGAAAAATCGGGTCGTCTTGCCACCAATGACGGAGTGCATGTCTCTGGCGAATGGGGAAGTCTCTCGTGATGAACTGCGGTACGCCGCGATTCATGCTGGGGGTGTTGGCTTATTTATCACCCCCGTCGCCAACGTCAATGCCCGCGGTAAGGGTTTTGAGGGCGAGCTATCCGCTGCCGAAGACCGGTTCATTCCTGGCCTGACGAAGTTGGCAACGACCATCCAACAGAACGGGACCAAGGCTATTTTGCAGATCTTTAGTGCCGGTCGGATGTCCAGTTCTGCCATTTTACGGGGGCAACAACCGGTTTCTGCTAGCGCCGTTGCCGCCCCGCGTCCGGGGATGGAAACACCCGCTGAGTTAACGGATGCTGAGATTGAACAAACAATCACCGACTTTGGTGAAGCGACGCGACGGGCCATTCAGGCCGGGTTTGACGGTGTGGAAATCCACGGCGCCAACACCTACCTGATCCAACAGTTCTTCTCTCCGCACAGCAACCGGCGGACCGACAAGTGGGGCGGCTCCGTTGAAAAGCGGATGACCTTCCCGTTACGTGTTGTGGCCGAGGTACAGAAGGCCGTTGCCACCTACGCGGACCGGCCATTTGCCGTTGGCTACCGCTTCTCACCGGAAGAGATTGAGGAACCTGGGATTCGGATGGCGGACACACTGAAATTGGTTCAGAAGCTGGACACCCTGGGCTTGGACTACCTCCACGTTTCCATGGGAAATGTTTGGCGGCCATCGATCAATGAGCGAACGGACAAGACGCCACTGATCGACCAGATTCAAGACGTGACCCAGGAGACGCCATTGATTTCTGTCGGGAACGTCAAGACGCCTGTCGATGCCGAACGGGTGATGGAAGCTGGTATTGACTTCGTTGCGATTGGCCGGGAAAGTATTCGCGAGCCACATTGGGTCGAGAAGGTCGAAGCCGGGGCCGAAGACAGCATTCGCTACACCTTACCACTCGCTGATTTGGACGAGCTAGGAGTTGCCTCACCATACTTTGATTTCTTAGCGGGGATGGATGCTGGGGGCGCTCACATTGGGTTTGAACCCGCACTAGCCACGACTGAAAAAGGGAATGCGGAAGATTTAGTATTTCGGAAATAAAAATGAATCCAAAAACTGCCACCTGGGCATCGACCTAGGTGGCAGTTTTTTAGCTGAAGGCGCGCCACAATCCGTAGGCTAACAGGATCAGTGGCGCAAAGAGAAACTTACCAAAATTGCTTAACAACTTTGGTAACCAGTGCTCGTGCGGGACCGTGTAATCGCGTAAGGGCATTAGGGGCAGACCGGCCGCGTAAATGCTAGCCCGTGGCGTTGGTGCCTGGGCCATTGGGTGGGGATGACGGGGCCAGCTGGCACGGAGGTGTGACAGGAGGACGGCCACCAGCGGGAAGGTGGCGTAACAGAGGGTGAGGTACCACGAGGTCAGGTTCCAAGTAAAGCTGAATTTGTTTAAGGTAAACTGGCAATTTAGCAAGATGAGAATAAGCCAAACAGGCAGGGCCTGCAGGTACAGAATGAGATAGCGACGAGGGGAGGCTGCTAGGGAAATCGACCCAGATTTTGGGGATAAATGCGCGATGGTTTTCATGATGATCACTCCTAACTTGGTTTAGTCCCAGTATAGGTGGCCTTAATCGCGTGGGTGATAAAAATAAATCGGTTAGGGTCATGACAGTGAAAACAGTGGGCTAAGGATTAAGGGTCATGGTAGTGTTCGGGCACAGCCATTTTAGCGGCGGGTGACTAGGTGACTAAAACCATTCACCTACTGGTAGGTCCGAAGATGAGGGTATTTATGGAACCGTCGTCATAACCATTCTTTTGCAGTTCTTGATTGACAATTCAGGGTGCGTCAGCGATACTTTAGAAAATAGTATCGGGGGCGAAGCGGATGGCGAACGGTCGAGCAAAGCAAGTGATGGGAATTATTTTAGGTTTAATGTTGGCGACAATTTGGGTGCAACTCTTCTCGACGCCAGTTTACGCGGCGCACCGGCAACTAGCTAGCACGCCTAAGGCCTTACGCGGGTACTGGTATACCTATGGCACCAAAACGACCCATCGCCATGCCAGTGACCTGGTTTATTTGCATGTGACCGTCAACCATATTGACGGCAGTGTGATTTCTCGCAAGACCATGAAATTAGGCCTGCAAACGTTCAGTGGGTTGAATCTGAATCCGGGGAACCCAATTGCCACAAAGTTACGTGCCAATAAGACCAATACGCTGTACCAAATCAACCGCAATCATTGGCAGTTGCATGCACTGTTGTCGACTGCAGACGGCAAACTATATGCCACCGGTCGATATGCGTTGAAGGGACGGAACACGCTGTTCTTCCAAGGGGTGGGCAGCACCCAGGGATTTAACGATCATCCTTTGGCGACCCACTCACGCCTGCACGGAAAGCATCCCGTTATCAAGTACACGAAAATCAGTCGGCAGTATCTGCACTCGATCGGCATCTTTGACTGAAGCTTGTTTAGGGGGATGGCCAACAAAAAAGGTCAGGGCAATGTTAGCCCTGGCCGTCTGTGAGTAAATTAAGGTAATTGATCGAGTTGATTGGCGCCGGCGCGCTTATGCCAAAAGGAAAATTCGGCAGAAACCAGGATAATCGCGGTGATGGTTGCGAGGAAGGTGAAGTCGCTAGCGAGTGGGACGTTGCCGGTGAATTTTAGAATCAGTGCAGCCACTGCGCTACCGAGGGTAACCAGCAAAATCCATGGCCGCCGTTTCGTCCACGCGATATACGGATTAACGTTATCCAAACTATTTGCGAAGACCGTTAATTGGTTTAACGCCAAGATGTTGATCATGCCCATTAGGTAGAATAGGTCCTGACTAATAAAGGTCTGGTGCGAAAAGCTCAGGCCAATCAAAAAGAGAATATCAACGATGGTGAGTGTTTTAATGACGGGTTTAATCGATTGGAGAACGACAGGCTTCCGTAGTGTATCGGTCAGCCCGGTATCGTTCTTGAGCAGTGTATCTAAGGAAATCTGAAAATAATCGCTTAGTTGAATCAGACTATCGATGTCGGGATAGCTTTTGCCGCGTTCCCAACTGGAAATGGTTTGTCGCGTGACGTGTAAATTCTTCGCGACGGTTTCTTGTGTTAAATCTTGATGTTGCCGTGTGCGTTTAATTCTTTCCCCGAATTCCATGGTGGTGCCTCCTCTAACTGATGGGTCTAGTATAGGCATAGGTGGGGAGAAGTGTCTAGCAAAGGTTCTCTGCAACGCTGATATGACGGCGTTTCTACTCAAATAAAAAACTCACGACCAAAACGACCGTGAGTCTTCAAAATCAATTTAAAATTAAATTTATTGTTCTTCGTACCAGCTGTAATGGAAGTTCCCATCGCGGTCGTTCCGTTCGTAGGTGTGGGCACCGAAGTAATCCCGTTGTGCTTGTAACAAGTTAGCAGGCAGAACTTCTGCACGGAAGCTATCGTAGTAAGTGATAGCAGCGGACAAACTAGGAACGGGGATGCCGGCTTGAACGGCCATGGCAACCACGTCACGGATGGATTGTTGATACTTACCGGCGATATCCTTGAAGTAGCTATCGAACAGCAGGTTGGTCAACTTAGGATCCTTGTCGAAGGCATCGGTGATATTTTGCAGGAATTGGGCCCGGATAATGCAACCGCCACGCCAAATCTGTGCTAATTCACCAAACTTCAGGTCCCAATCGTTAGCTTCAGAAGCGAACCGCAGTTGTTCAAAGCCTTGGGCGTAACTCATCAGCTTACCAAAGAAGAGGGCTTGACGAACTTCTTCAACGAACTTGTCCTTGTCAGCGATTTCGGCCTTGCCCTGCTTAGCTGCAGCTGGCAATTCCTTAGAAGCCTTGACCCGTTCGTCCTTTAACATGGAAATGTAACGAGCATAAACGGCTTCCGTAATCACGGATTGTGGAACTTGAACATCGAGGGCATCTTCGGAACTCCACTTACCAGTCCCTTTGTTGTTCCCACGGTCCTTGATGGCATCAACGATTGGCAAGTTCTTGTCGTCGCCTAAGTCATCCTTACGGGAAAGGATGTCAGCAGTGATTTCGACCAAGTAGCTATCGAGTTCACCCTTGTTCCATTCCTTAAAGATATCAGCCATGTCGTCAACGGAGATTCCGGCAACGTTACGCATGATGTTGTAGCTTTCATCGATCAGCTCTTCATCACCGTATTCGATACCGTTGTGGACCATCTTAACGTAGTGGCCGGCACCGTTAGGCCCAATGTAAGTGACACATGGCTTGCCGTCTTGAGGCGCCTTAGCCGCAATTTTAGTTAAGATAGGTTCAACGAGATCATAAGCTTCCTTTTGGCCGCCGGGCATCAGTGAAGGTCCTTGTAAGGCCCCTAATTCACCACCGGACACACCCATACCAATGAAGTTGATGCCGGACTTGTCCAGTTCAGCGTTCCGTGCCATGGTGTCATGGAAGTTCGTGTTCCCACCATCAATCAGCACGTCACCCTTATCAAGCAATGGTAACAGTTCGTGAATAACGGCGTCAGTTGGCTTTCCAGCCTTAACCATCAAGAGAATCCGCCGTGGCGTTTCCAAAGATTTAACAAAGTCTTCAACCGTGTAACTTGGAACCAGTTTCTTTTCGCTGTGGTCCTTCATGACTTGTTCAGTCTTGTTTGCGGAACGGTTAAAGATTCCGACCGTGTACCCGCGACTTTCGATGTTCAGGGCTAAGTTCTTGCCCATGACTGCCATACCAACTACACCAATATTTGCTTTTTGATCTGCCATTAGTAACCTTCCTTTTTGTTTCAAAATTAGTAACGACTTTCCACCAGCTAGTGTAGCATTGAACAATTTGAAAGGAAACTGATTTGACTGGAAATGGGTGAAAAAATCACTCAGGTTTCAAAACAGTCGCGCAAAATGGTAACAGTACGCGGTCTAGGAACGCTTTTCCTGGAAATCACGCATGTTCGTCGCAACCTTGGCCAGCAATTCTTCGAGCAGGGCGGCCTCACCGGTAGATAAACCGGCGGTGCCGATGGCCAGGACGTGTTGCTCATAGGCTTCAAGCGCGGGTGCCATTGCCATGCCCTTAGACGTGGCGACTAGGGGTCGGCGTTTCTTATTGGCGTCATCGGTCTCACGACTGACATAGCCACTCGTGATAAGCTTGCGCACAGTTCGTAGACAGGTGGAGGGGTCAACGTGAAGTTGGCTAGCCAACTCGGTCTGGGTGATCCCTGGCTGTTCCGTGATCCGTAGAAGATAGATGAATTGATTGTTAGCGAGATCGTCAGCTTGAAAAAGTTGGTTTCCCATGGTTGCCGTCACACGGGCAATCAAGCCGATGCTGCGAAAAGAATTTGCCATATTTTCTCCTTCTATAGTTGCATTTGCAATTAAAATGACCGATACTATTTAAAAATAGTATAACACAGAGAGAAGATAATTGACTTGGAATGGCAAACTAAATGGTTTAATGAGCTGTCGACAACTGATTTATATAAGATTGCATATGAACGTATTCGCACGTTCGTTATCGCGCAAGACCGGGTCTATCAAGAAATTGATGATATTGATCCCGTGGCCCACCACGTGCTGGGGTATGACGGAAACCAATTGGTCGCCTACGCGCGGGTCTTCGAGGAGGATGACCACGTCACGTTTGGCAGGGTCCTGACGATTCCAGAGCGTCGGGGGACGGGACTGGGTCGACAACTGGTCGACCACATCGAAGCGGACCTGCACGCTAACTTTGCGTTGCAACCTATCAGCATTGAGGCTCAGATTGATAAGCAGCATTTCTACGAGAAGTTTGGCTACACCGCGACGGGTACCGTGTTTAATTTCCATGGGACGCCGCATATTCAGATGACGAAGGCAGGAATCTAAGGTCCGAAATAAATCCAAGCCACGACGCATCAAACGGGGATTATAGTGAGAGCTATAGTCCTTTTTTACTGCCAAAGATTAATTTTCTGCCAACAACTCCGGACTGCAGAGCCGCACCAACCCTGGCCAATCCACAATCGTCAACGATTTGCGGGCCGTAGTCACGATTCCCTTTTCCCGCAGTTTTTGCAGTACCCGAGTGAACGTTAATAAAGGAACGCCAACGTTGCTAGCCATGGCTTCCTGGGTGAGAACGATGCCGTGGGGTTTCAGCAGCTTTTCGTACTGATACAGGTAGTTGCAGACCTTGGTCTGACTGTCCTGCGACGCCAAAATCACAGCGTCATAGAGCAAAATATTGCTGAAGTCGGCGTATTGTCGCAGCATGGCCTTGGCGAAGTCGGTGTCAGCCAGTTGGGATGCCAAAAACTGCTGCGACAACGGCGTGACCACCACATCCGTCTGAGCCTTGACTAGAAAGGCGTCGCGTTCCATACGATATTGCCGCTCAAGCGGACTATACAGGGGGAATAAGTCACCGGGACCGATGAACCATTCCGTTTTTTCACGACCCGTTTCGGCATCCAAAATGTAGAAACGCAGGACGCCACGATGAATATAAAAACTACGACTCATGAATTCGCCAATGGTGACCAGTTGGTCGTTGGCTTGAAAGGTCTGCGGAGTTCGCCCCGCCGTTAACTTAGCCGCAAAGGGAGTAAAGATACCTTCTGAGTAATATTCAGGGATTTTGAGCATTGGCAACCACCTCATTTGATGTATAAGCGCTTTCAATTATAGCTTAAAATGACCCTAACAAACGTACTCAAGGAGGAATTCGTCATGACAAAACAAGTGGCCATTATTACCGGTGGGACCAGTGGTATTGGGTTAGCAACAGCGCAAAAATTTGTCCAAGAAGGTTATGAGGTCGTTGCGGCTAGCGTGGATTCAGCAGAAAAAGTTGCCGCTGCTAAAGCACAAATTGGAGAAAAACATTTCAACGTGGTGAGTTGTAACGTTGCCGACCGGGATGCCGTCGCTGAAACCGTCGCGGCAGTGGTGAAGCAGTATGGTCGGATTGATGTGTTGGCCAACGTGGCGGGCATTCTGGCCAAGGAAGTTGATTTGACCGATGCCGATTTGGACAACGTTGAACGGACGATTCAAATCAATCTGATGGGAACCATTTACATGGCTCAAGCCGTTGCCCGGGTCATGAAAGAACAGGGGAGTGGCACCATCGTTAACGTCGGCTCAATCGACGGTGTCATGGCGAACCACGAATCAATCGCCTACCACGCATCCAAGGGTGGCGTGCACATGTTCACCAAGGCCTTGGCCCGTGAACTCAGTCCCTTTGGTATCCGGGTCGTCTGTGTGGCGCCCGGTTGGGTTGACACGGGGATGGTGCCGGACAAGGCCCGGGCTTACGGATCGAAGCTATTGATGAAGGGCCGCCTGATCACTACCGCAGAATTAGCTGGCGCTATTTGGCTGATGACCTTGCCGGAGGCCGCAGCCATTAATGGGAGCGTGGTCATGGCCGACGATGGTTACGCTGAGTTTAAGGGTTTGGGTATTCTGGATTTATAAAACGAATCGGTCACAACAAAAAAAGCGCTGATTACCAGATTCCTGGCAGTCAGCGCTTTTGCTTAATTATAAATTAGTTGTTTAAACGGTAGATCCATTCACGGTGGTCGCGTTGAATTAATTCTTCAGCGGCGGCTGGTCCCATTGAATGTGGCGTGTAGTTAGGGAAGTTAGGTGCTTGTAAGTCCCAAACACGACGGATTTGATCCACGAACTTCCAAGCGTAGGAAACTTCTGGCCAACTTGAGAAGTTAGTCCCGTCACCTTTCAAGACGTCGTGTAACAGACGTTCGTAAGGTTCTGGCGTTTCCTTAGACTTTTCAGCATCAACCAAGTAATCCAACTTGATTGGTTCCGTTGAGAAGCCAGCGTCGTTGGTTTTGGCGTTCAATTGAAGAGAGAACCCTGCGTGTGGTTCAACGAAGATCGTCAAAACGTTGGCAGCCAATGGCGTGTTTTGAGATTGTGGGAAGGCAAAGATATCAACCAGTGGACGCTTGAAGACCACGTCAACTCGGGTGAACTTGTCAGCCAACATCTTACCAGTCCGCACGTAGAATGGGGTACCGGACCAACGGTAGTTGTCGAACAACAGCTTGCCGGCAACGAAGGTTTCAGTCGTAGAATCAGCTGGAACATTGTCTTCATGACGGTAGTCTGGTTGGTTGTCAACGGAGCCGTATTGGCCACGGACAAAGTTGGTTGCGGCGTCAGCGACGTTGTACACGCGCAGGCTCCGTAAAGCTTTGACCTTTTCAGCACGGATATCAACGTCCGTGAAGGCAACGGGTTGTTCCATGGCTAACAGGGAAACGATTTGCATGATATGGTTTTGGACCATATCACGTAAAGCCCCACTGTTGTCGTAGTATGAAGCCCGTTCTTCAACCCCTAACTTTTCAGAAAGGGTCACTTGGATGTTGTCAATGTACCGGTTGTTCCACAGAGATTCAACCAGCGTGTTCCCAAAGCGCAAAGCTTCGATGTTTTGGATCATTTCCTTACCTAAGTAATGGTCAATCCGGAAGATTTGTTCTTCCTCGAAGGAGTTGCTTAAGGCATCGTTTAACTGCTTAGCGGAGTCAAAGTCGCGGCCGAATGGCTTTTCAATAACCAACCGGTTGAAGGCGTCTTTGTTGGTGGACATCAAGCCTTGCGCCTTTAAGTCTTTAGCAATCGTGCCGAAGAATTGTGGGGCCATAGACAGATAGAAGATTCGGTTACCTTGTAACTTGTACTTCTTGTCCAGCTTTTCAGCAGCGTCCTTCAAGACGGAGTAGTGCGCCGTGTCGGTAACGTCGTGAGCTTGGTAGTAGAAATGAGAAATAAAGTCGCTGGCTTCTTTTGAGTCGGCGCGGTTACCGCTGTCAGCTAAAGACTTCTTAACTGCGACACGGAATTTGTCATCATCAAGCGTTTGACGGGAAGTCCCGATAACGGCGAAGTGTGTCCGTAAACTGCCTTTTTTGTAAAGGTTAAACAGACTAGGGTAAAGTTTCCGGTAAGCTAAGTCACCGGTAGCCCCGAAGAACATGAATAAAGCTGTGCGTTCAGTTGCCACGAGATTGTCACTCCTTAAGTGTAAGTTCGTTATATGAGTCGTATCTACAATAAATATGAGAAACAGTTAGCAATGCTGTCGGCTATCCGTGAGCGGTGAGCAATGCCGCCCCGGGTCCGCAATGATCTAAACGATGTCTAGACCACTTCAAAAATGTATTATACGCTTCTTTGCCATGAAACGCGACCTTTTTAAAGCAAGAATTTAAAATTTGGACAACCGGTTGCAATTGCGTAAAATCAACGTTTTCATCGATTTGACGTTTTCATGAAAACGATAATATTTACGACGAATTAGCATGGAAGCGACTTTCGCTTAGCCCTTTTGTGAAATCGCTGCCACTTGTAGTCTATCAGAAACGGGTTCGATAGTAACGTGAGACGACGCGAATTTGTGAAAAATTTTGGGGCAAAATCATGGTACACTGAATCCATTAGAAAAGAGGGATTGCCATGAGTTGGAATCAACGAGAAATCCAGACGGTAACCACGGCGGACGACCTGCGCCAGTTATTTATGAAGCTGGGGCTCGAGTCCACGGACACCTGTCTGGTTCACACGGCGCTCAGTGCCTTTGGGTTCATTCCGGGCGGGGAGCAGACGTTGGTGACTACATTAAAAGCGACGCTGTGGGACGGCAATATTGCCATGCCCGCGCAGTCAGCGGATTGGTCTGACCCGGTCGATTGGGAAAATCCGCCCGTTCGTGCCGACTTGCAGGCCAAGGTCATTGCCGGCATGCCAGCCTTTGACCGGGAGCAAACACCCTGTCACATGATTGGCTTAATGCCGGAATATTTTCGGACGTTACCGGACACCCATCGGAGCAATCACCCAACCTGTTCGATGACCGCCTGGGGTCGTGATGCCGAGAAAATCTGTGAGACGCCGACCTTGGACGTGCCATTTGGTGAACTGGGGCCCCTCCAGAAACTCTATGACTTGGACGCCAAGGTCGTGTGCCTGGGGACACCATTTGAGAATGCCACAGCGATTCACCTGGCGGATTCCACGATTGGTCGACCAACCCACCTGGAACGGGCGCCCATCAGCGTCGACGGCAAGCCACAGTGGGTCTCCTTTGCCATGGCACCGCTGGAACCCTACGATGATTTCAATGAAATGGGCGCCGCATTCATGGCCGCACAGCCAGACGTCGTCCACGAAGAACCCATTGGTGACGGGCACTTGGCTCGGGTCATGTCGATGCGAGCCCTGGTCGATTTTGCGCGTACCTATTACCGGGAGAAAGATTTAGCCGCTAAATAGGTAGTGATTATAGAAATGAAGACAGGCACCGCTAACGCTATCTCGAGGATAGTCCTAGCGGTGCCTGTCTTTTTGAAGTTAACACTTAGTTAGCCAACGCCTTCAAAGCGTCAAAGTCTGTTTGGCTCAGGTCAATGTCTTGGCCGTGAATGTTTTGTAATTCGTGTTCGCTGGACTTGGTTCCAGGAATTGGTAAGATGACGTCCGAGCGCTTCAGCAGCCAGGCTAAGGCAATCTGAGCGGGAGACGCGTCGTATTTCTGTGCGATATTGGTCAGCGTTGGGTTGTCGATGAGCTTGCCGGTCGCTAACGGGAACCACGGAATGAAGGCGATGTGGTGGGCGTCGGCGTAGTTCAGCACGTCTTCATCCTGGCGATTACTGAGGTTGTACATGTTTTGAACGGAAGCGATTGGCGCAATTTTTTCGGCTTCCTTGAGTTGGTCGACGGAGACCTGACTCAAGCCAATGTGTTTGATCTTGCCCTCGTCCTGTAAGGCCTTCAGCTCCCCAATTTGGTCGGCAAATGGCACGTTGGGGTCGATGCGGTGTAATTGGAGTAAATCAAGATGGTCGAGGCCTAGGGTAAACAGGTTCAGTTCGACCTGCTGACGGAGGTAGGCTGGCACACCGGTTGGGGTCCACAGGTTCGGCCCTTGCCGCGTTTGGCCAACCTTGGTGGCAACCATCACATGGCTGTCGGGCCGGTTTTGCAGGGCCTGACGCAGGTACAGGTTGGCGTAGAAGGGACCGTAAGCATCGGCGGTATCGATGAAGTTCACGCCATGATCGATGGCCGTTTCAATGACCTTGACCGCGTTATCGGGATCCGGCACGGGGCCCCAGACGCCGTCACCGGTCAGCTGCATGGTGCCGTAGCCTAAGCGATTAACGGTTAACTCGTCGTCAAATTTAAATGTTTTTTCCATTAGAGATCCACCTTAATTTTTAGAATATGGTTATGCACAATAAGTTAGTCTTTTACCAATACAATCGCAAACATTTCGCCTCGGAAAAATGGTGAATCAAGTTAATTTTAAGGGACGTTAAAAAAGTCTAAACTCCTGTTCGATTTTAGACCTTTTTACCATAAAATCTGTTATACTACTAGTCGGTTAAAAAATTAAATACCGGCGCGAGAATGCCGGTAGAATAGGGGTCAGGATATAATGAAAAAATTTATGGTTGCTATGACCGGACTGGTTACCTTAGCTACTCTGGGAGCCGTTGCACCCGCTGCCGCTGTGACACCAACGACTGCTCACGCCGCAACGACGCATGTTGGTCCTAGCTTGAGCGTTAACGCTGTTTACACGTCATCTGCTAAAGTTTCGGGGACTGCTACGAAGGGTTCTAAGGTTACCGTTAAGGCGACCAAGAACGCTAAGAAGAACTTGGCTAGTGGGACTGCTTCTAAGACGACTGGTAAGTACAGCATCAAGCTGTCCAAGAAGTTGAAGAAGAACGCGAACGTTTACGTTTACGCAACGAACCCTAAGACGAAGACTTCTTTCTACCGGATCATCCGCGTCCAAGCCGCTGCGACTAAGGCTGCAACGACCACGAAGACGACTTCTACTAAGAAGACCACGTCAACCAAGAAGACGACCACGGCTAAGACCACGACGACTTCTACCAAGAAGGTTGCCAACTACGGTGTGAAGACGCCTACTGGTACTTGGAAGTCCAACACGGCTAACAAGTATTCTCAAAAGATCGTCTTCAGCCAAAAGACCGGTTTTAACCAAACGCTTTACAAGAACGGTAAGAAGGTTAAGACCTTAGTTTCTTACGCTAAGTACAGCGTAGATGCTAAGACCCCAACGTTCTGGAAGATCAACTACACCCCTAAGGGTTCCAAGACTGCGCAAACGCTCTACCTGCGTTTCACGTCTGCCAAGACCTTTAAGCTTGTTAACAGCAAGAACCAAGTCGTTGCCGTTAAGGCCGGCGTTGCTCCAGCTGCTAAGTGGACTTTCACGAAGTAATTAATGACTAAATAAATTGACGACCTCATCAATGCGATGGGGTCGTTTTTTGTAGCTACTTGATTAGTTTGGTGGGAAGTTGCTTCTATTTACTATTGTGCAGTCGTCGGGGTTAAGACTTTAGTATAGTTTCCATCGGGTAGGCAGTAAAAGGCTCTGGCAATTCAGCCAGAGCCTTTTACTGTTTAAATCATTGAATGATATGTTGCTCGGCTGATAAATAGCTAATGGTTCTCTATTATACTAAATCGTTCTGATTCAGAATTAGAAATTAAATACCAATAACGCGTAGTGCTAGTCTATTCGCAATCCACTTCGGCCACGAACCAGATTACTATGAACTTTGAGTGTATTCCACAAGAACAGTGCTGCTAATCGGCTGCCTAAGCCGATTAGCGTACCGGTTCCTGGATGTTCAAAGTGGCCTACCGTATTGAGATTATTAAAACCAGTCTCAATGTGGCGCCGTTGATTCTTTAAAAACGAAGAGTTAACGTGGCCTGAGTCACGCATGTTCTTTCGTAGTGGGAACCAGAAGTTGATTCCTTGCGTTTTCAGCCGTTGCTGAAGGGGACGGCTAAGATAGCCGCCGTCCGCTAGAACCTGACGTGCTGGGACTTCTCGCAATAATTCTTCGACTGGCTTTCGATCATCAACGTTGGCCGCTGTTAGTTCCCAGTTCACGAAATATCCATTATTATCCATGACCGCGTGTAGTTTGAATCCGTAATAATATAACTGTTTGGTGGCGTTAAAACCTTTATCGGCAACACCTCGTAAGACCCTAGCTTGATTACTACGCCTTGCTGAGACTAAAGTGATTGGTGCACTATCAATGATTTCATAGGTAGTGCTGTGACGATATTGCTTCAATAATTGCCAGCGAATCAGCTTCATTATTTGAAGAAGATTTCGGCACCGGCGGTTGTAACGGCTACGTTCTGGGACGATAATTCCTGCTGCCATCAAAGTTTGGTGGAAGTGCGTTTCTGATGGGTCCCGTAAGTCTATTCGCGTAAGCATGCAGGCGATAATAGTGATATCACTGACTTTTAGCTGTTTGTAATTTTGACGGAAACGAATATATTTTGGCAAAAGTTGGTAAACAGGTGTGATAATTTTGATGAATTTCTGGATAGTCTCTTGAATTAAATTGAATTTTGGGATAGTTTTAAGGAGGCCTTGCATTTACGGTTCTTCTTTCTGGTTTAGTCACCTTAGAAGCTACCGCAAATGCGGGCTTTTTGCATACTATTTGATTTGATTCAAGATTCTATCCAATAAATATTACATGACTAGCACTACGCGTTACCAATATTCATGATATTTAATTTTCATCTATGGAATTGGTATAAGAACTATCTTCTTTGTCGAGGCTTACTCGTTACATAGAATAAACTCTTAATGATAAGTAAAATTCCAAGGACCAAAAAAATAATCTGTTCGACTTTTGAAGCAGTTGTCCAAAATGTAGCGGTGAAAAATTGACCTGTGAATAAATCTGATAAGACAGTATTGTCTAAAATAATCAGGATAATACCACCCCAAAAACTAAACTCCTTATAAAAAAGACGGTTTATCATAACCTAAATCCTCCCCGTTCAAATAAAATAACCCAACTCAAATGATATAGTTTTTCACTATTAAAAGCCATTAAAACTAGCAACCTAGAGGGTAATCTATCAAAATGTAGTGTTCTGGCTCAATTTTCACTAGCCTGGAGGGACACAAATAGTTGATTACAGTTCCCGGCACCGACTTGTTTAACCGGCCCTAAACGACTAGAATACTTAATGATACAGAGAATTCACAAAGTGTCTGAATCCGGTGCCACTGGGGAGTGAACCACGGATTCAGTCGTTCAAAGGGGGAACGGTGACGTGCAACATAGACTGAAAATAAGTTTGATTGGTCTCGGCGTTGTGGGCATCGGAATCGCAATATACCTGGCGTGGGGCGACATGGTCAACACGATGGCGCTCACGTACGGGGATGCCGCTACAAATGAGCTTGTACTCTGGGAATTAACTGCCGCGGCGACCATCATCTTTGCGCTTAGCCTGTTCTGGATCCGCTTTCGAGGCATCACCTGTCTGAGTGGTCTGCTGGGCTTCATCAGTATGAGCGGTTACGCCTTGCTGGTCGGAACGGGGTTGAGCCCGTTGATTGGCGGCTACCTGGTGTATCTGGGTGTCGGCTGCGGGCTGAAATGCTACGCCAATAAAGTTTAAAGTGAATATGGAATTATTTATCACATAAGAAAAGCGCCAGGTCGTCAGTGACCTAGCGCTTTTCATTTACCAATGATTTAGTTCGTGGCTAATTGTTGGGCAACGGGTTGGGCGTCCTTCTTACCGCGAGGCTTGTACCCAATCAGGCGCATCGCGTTGAAGATAACAACCAGGATGGAGGCTTCGTGGACGAACATCCCACTGGCCATGTAGATGTAACCGTAAACCAGGCCAATAAGCAGGAAGGCGACCGTCAAGATGGCGATGGTGATGTTTTCCTTGGTGTTGGCAGAAGTCTTCTTGGCTAAACCGACCGCGTGATTCAGAGCGGTAAAGCTAGATTGCATCAGGACCACGTCGGCCGTTTCGATAGCGACGTCGGTCCCACCACCCATGGCGATGCCGACACTAGCAGTGGCTAAGGAAGGACTGTCGTTGATGCCGTCTCCAACGAAGGCGACGTTGCGACCCATGTCTTGGAACTTCTTCACAAAGGTAACCTTGTCGGTTGGCAGTAAGTCGGCGTGGACTTCATCGATGCCTAAGGATTCAGCAACGGCGGAGGCGGTGGCTTGGTTGTCACCGGTCAACATAACCAGGTGCTTGATGCCTTGGCGTTTCAGAGCGGCTAAAGCAGCGGGTACCTCGGGACGAACCGTATCGGCAACGCCCAGGATGAAGGCGAGTTGACCTTGGTAGCCGACTAAGACAGTGGATTGACCCTCATCTTGCATTTCGTGTAAGTCGGTTAATTGATCAGCGGTCAAATCAATGCCGTTGTCTTTCAGTAAGGCGGCGTTTCCGACGTAGAGACTGTCGTCGTGCCAGTTACCGACCATCCCACGGCCCTTGAGGGTTTCCGTTTCAATGGCAGCGGCGTTGGCATCGAGGTGAGCGTCTAAGTGCGCCACAATGGCCTGGGCCAGAGGGTGATCAGAAGTTTTTTCGACTTGAGCAACCCCGGCTAAGAGGGATTGGTCGTTCGTGTATTGCTTCAAACCGGCGACGGTCATCTTACCAGTGGTCAGCGTCCCAGTCTTATCAAAGACGATGGTATCAACCTTGGCGAGACTTTCGACCACGTCGCCACCCTTGATCAGAATCCCGTTTTTAGCACCGTTACCGATACCAGCCACGTTAGAAACGGGCGCGCCGATAACCAGGGCCCCAGGGCAACCGAGAACCAAGACGGTGATGGCTAACCGTAAATCTTGCGAGAAGACGTAGACCAGAATGGCGATGACCAGAACGGCGGGCGTGTAGTATTGCGCAAATTTATCAATAAACTTTTCAGCGGGAGACTTGGTATCTTGGGCTTCTTCGACCAGTTCAATAATCTTGGAGAAAGTCGTTTCGTCCCCAACTTGAGTAGCTTCAATGGTTAACGTCCCACTCTCAACCATGGCACCGGAGTAAACGCCGTCCCCATTTTGCTTATTAACGGGGCGAGACTCACCGGTAATGGAGGCTTCGTTGACGTAACCCGTGCCGTCGACGATTTTACCATCGACGGGGACTTGGCCACCGGCCTTGACTAACACAACGTTGCCTTCTTCCAGGTCATCGACGTCGACTTCTTCAGTCGTGCCGTCGTCGTTGACCAGTTGGGCGGTCGTTGGGGCCATTTCCGTCAATGATTGGATGGCACCCCGGGTCTTGGCCAGCGTCTTCTGTTCGAGGTAGGACCCGAAGAGAAAGAGGAAGGTCACGATGGCTGATTCTTCAAATTCACCGATGGCAAACGCCCCGATGACAGCGATCCCAACCAGCAGTTCAATACTGAAGACCTTGGCTTTCAACGCGCTGATGGCCCGCAAAACGATTGGGGCGGCGGCGATAACGGAAGCGATGATCCAGGCGACGTCGGTCACGTAAGGCACCTTGGTGAACCAGGTGTTCAGGAAACCGAGAATGATTAAGCCAGCAGACCAGAAGGTAATGGGGTTGGTGTGACTGTAAATAAAACGTTGAAATTTCATGGGGTAGCATCCTTTCTATTGATCATTCCTAAGTAAGTTTTTGTGTTCCTTGTTTATGTATTCATTATGCCTGCGATGGGGATGGATTAACTTGATGTGAATCAAGTTGGGGGAAATAGTTGGGATTTATTTGGATTCGTGGAAAATTTGGGCGAAAAAATAGGCTGTCAACGGCGTGATGACGGCGTTGACAGCCTATTTCAATATCTTTGGGGGACTCTATTTATTTTTTATGCAGCCGGCGCACAAAGAAACGCGTGATCTCGTACGTGACGATGCAGAAAACCAGCAGGAGTAGGAGGTTCAGTAGTAGCGAATAACCAGCGCCTAGCGTGAAAGTCTGATTGCTGAGCCACGCAAAGAGCTTGAAGGTGATGAGCACGGCGATAAACAGCTCGAGTAGGGTTAGTAGGTTGCGTTTGATGGCGACAGCCTCCTTAGATGTGGCGTTAGTTAGGTTAAGGCTAACAAGCGGGGATGCCGTCGTCAAATGGAAATTCGCTAGCATAACAAAATAAATATTACGTGGTAAATAAAAAGGCGGCTGTCAGCACCTCGCAGTGTGCTGACAGTCGCCCTTTCTCGCAGGGTGGGACTTGGTGTAAGTGAAATTTGATGGGTGGTAAGTGATGTGTGACGGGGATGGTGGTGCCAGCATGGGGTGCCCGGTGTGATATTGACTTGGGGCGAGTTAGTTTTGGAGACAGTCTACTTGCCATAGTTTGGTTCGTGGACTAGTTCTTCGCGGAACTATCCTGGTGCTGGCGGCCTCTGAAACGTGCTCCGCGGGGCAGGTCCCTGCGCTTACGGCAGTTCAAACTGTCTCAGTTCGTTGCTCTGGTTCTTCGCGGAACTATCCTGGTGCTGGCGGCCTCTGAAACGTGCTACGCGAGCCAGACTCCTGCGCTTAACCCGGCAAAGAAAATATCCCAAATTCGGGGATATTCCCTTTGCCACGTTAATGCTCAGAGTCTAAGCGGCTCGCTCCGCACTCTAATCTTCGTCATCCTCATCGTCTTCTTC
Organism: Levilactobacillus sp. FUA 3915; assembly: GCF_044053135.1. NCBI lineage: Bacteria > Bacillati > Bacillota > Bacilli > Lactobacillales > Lactobacillaceae > Levilactobacillus > Levilactobacillus sp. FUA 3915. The sequence continues at coordinate 1,295,909 of NZ_CP168704.1, forward strand.
GTCCAGCCCATCCCGAGCGTCATTGCCCAGAACGGCTTGGAGTTCACGGATGATGTGGTTGTTGGTGCCACGTAGGTCCGTTAAGAAGCTGGCCAAGGCTGGGCGTTCTTCCTTTTCGGCGAGCTTGATGGCCCGGTCAATGAAGAGGTTGTGGGTATCAGCGTCGTGAACCAGCTCACTGACTTGGTCTTCGGCGTTGAGGTACTTCTTGTCGCCACCTTCTTGCAGCATGTTGTAATCGTGATATTCCTTGGTCGTGGTCGAAACGATTTCGCCCTCATCCAGGAGCAGTTCACCTAAGGCGTCAAACTGTTTGCGGTAAGTGTCGATGTAGTCGGTTAACAACTGGCGAACGCTTAAGGCCAACGGACCTTTGACGGACCACCGAACTTGGTGGAACTTAACGATAGAGATGTGCAGGTTGGATAAAATGTGGTTGGTCATGGCGCCGGCCGTTGGGACGTGGTGGTCGTGGTCGGTTTGGGCTTGTTCGGCAGCGTAACGGTCTTCGATACTCATAGTTGTAGTGGTCATTAGATGAACTTCCTTTCAAATTTAGGGGTCAGGGATTAAAGGGCTTTGACTTTTGAACTCTTTACGACGTAGCCGAGGTCGGTGACGGTGTCCGCCAGGCTTTCAGCGGTAACGGCACTGTCGTCGAATTCGGCTTTGATCTTGCTGGCATTGAAGAGGACCTTGACGTTTTCCACGCCGTCCTTCTTACTCAGTGCGCCTTCAATCTTGGTCATGCAAGAGGGGCAGGTCAATGCGTCTAACTTCATGGTTACTTTACTCATAATTGAAAACCTCCTATTGGGTTAAAGAGCTTTAACTTTACTGCTTTGAACGGCGTAGCCTAAGTCGGTCACGGTGTTCGCTAAATCTTCGGCGGAAACGGTGGCGTCGTCGAATTCGGCTTTGACCTTGCTGGCATTGAACAGGACTTTGACGTTCTTCACGCCATCTTTCTTGCTCAACGCGCCTTCGATCTTGGTCATGCAAGAGGGGCAGGTCAGGTCGTCTAACTTCATGGTTACTTTACTCATAATGAAAACCTCCTTCGGCTTTTCGTTTGCCTTGATTACATGACTTAGTATACGGGCGGCCGGGGGAAAAGAACTTGACTCAAATCAAGTTGGCCGAAAAGATAAAAAAATTTTTACGAAAAATGAGCAACTTGCTCATAAAACAGCGGTTTAATCCCATTTTGAACGGGTAAGAGTTTCGGAAATTTTTTATCTGTGCGACAATGAAGACAGATTGAAAATAAGTGAGGGACGCTAAATGTGGAAAACCAAACGAGAAGTGAGTATGCCTGGTATTGTAGCGGCAACGCTACTCCTTAACGCCGCGGCCGCGTGTATGTGGCCGTTGACCACGGTCTACATGCACGATCAGTTACACCAAACACTGACGCTGGCGGGGATTGCCTTGCTGGGGATGTCACTCTGTATGATTTTAGGAAATTGGCTGGGCGGCTGGCTCTTTGACAATTGGTCGCCGTTTTTGTCGGGAATCGTGGGCACGCTGTGTTCCTTTGTCCCGATGACGCTGTTGATCTTTTTCCATGGCTGGCCGGTCTTTGGCATCATGCTACTGTTCATTGGACTGGGCGACGGCATTGTCATGACGGTCGTGAATTCCTTTGCGGCCACGGTCAAGTCGGTGGAGAGCCGCAAAGTTTTCAATTACCTCTATATTGGGATGAACTTAGGGGTCGTCATCGGCACGCTGATGGTCGGGGTCCTGATGAAACACGGGGTCACGCTGGTCTTCGGGGTGGCAGCGCTCAGTTATTTGGCGCTGCTGTTGATCTTCATTTTTGACTTCCGGGCCAAGATTGAAAAGAAGACGTACGCGCATGCCAAGGGGCCGGACAAGCCAGCCCAACTTAATCTGATCTGGCTGATCAGTGCGCTGGTCTTCGCCCTTTACATGAGTTACTCCTTATGGGAAAGTGTGATTTCCGTGCACATGACCGGCCTCGGCATCTCCTTTGAAAAATACAGTTTGCTGTGGACGTTAAATGGTTTGATGATTGTCTTTGGCCAACCCATTGTAAACCGGCTAGCTGCAGACTTTAAACTTAGCTCACAGATCTGGGTCGGCACGCTAGTTTTTATTCTCTCGTTCCTGCTGTTAGTTTTTGCCAAGAGTTACGCAATGTTCGTGATTACCATGGTGATTTTAACTTTGGGTGAAATGACCGGTTTTCCAGGGATTCCAGCGTGGATCGATGGCTTGGCGGGGGACAATGACAAAGGAAAATTCCAAGGGATTTATAATATGGCGATTTCCTTCGGCCGAGCCGTGGGACCGCTGTACGGTGGGATGATCATTGAGTATGGCAGTTACCAATCATTGTTCTGGTCGGTGACGGCTTTGATGCTGGTGGCATTGGGGGCCGTTCTCCTCTGTAACCGCCGGAACCAGGCTAAACTTTCTAAATAGTGTTTTTGTTTCGCCTCCCGGACATTTCAAATTGGACCGGAACGCGGTGGGCAGGACGCCCCGAGCCAAAGGGCGGTCTCTGGGCTCGCTTTGAGCCTCTGCGGACCGAGTCTCAAAGTCGCCATTTACTGGGCTGTGCCCAGTAAATCCCACGGCTGAGTCCATTTGAAATGTCCGTCCGGCTGACACTGGTTTAGAACGTTTGGACTGGCCGTTGTTTTGGGCTTAGTTTGTTTTACTTTTTTCACATTTTGCTTTAATAAGGAAGACTGTTATGAAAAAAAGTGGCGTTGTCATCATTTCAATTTTAGTGATATTCGCACTGATTGGTAGTGCTGGTGTGCGGCTACTCCCTAATACGCCGCAAAATGCCGTGCGCTTGGCAATTTTAAAAAATGGTCATCCGGTGATTGCTTTAACCGAAACGCCTAAGAGGCTAAACGAAAATCAAAGAGAGGATTATTCTGGTAAAACGGCTTGGCGGTATTATCAGGTTAAAACAGCTTTCGACGCAACCAATGGCTGGATAAATATTGATACGCTTGCGGTTAATCAGCCAGCAAAAGGGTCGCCCGCTTATCGGGTTCACTTAGTCTATAGCGTTGCGTGATTCGGGTTACGTCAAATAGGAGCCAAATCTGGGGGAATATCAGATTTGGCTCCTGTTTTTTCTCTGAAAAACGGCCACCTGAGTTCTCCTCAGGTCCAACTCGTACGGCCTGGTCTCACGGATTAATGCAATTATGTGCAAGCACTTGAATCAACTGGTTCCCTTAGCCAGGTCTAAAACTTTCTTTCGAAAATAAGGGTCACTTCTAAAGAAATGTAAGGGTTTACATTGACGTGATAATGGGCACGGTGTACATTGAAGTTGTACAAATGTTCACTAACACAATTTCGTAGGGGATGAGCTTATGTTTTCTTTTCTGAAACCAGCTCCAGACGCTAAGGTGAAGGTTCCTGCTGAGAAAATCGAGGGAACTTATCGTTGGCGGCAAACGGGTGTCTTGCTCTCAATTTGTATTGGTTACATTGGTTATTACATTATTCGGCTGATCTTCACGACGGAACAGAACGACATTATGAAGGCGTATGGCTTTACCACCGCTGATATCGGGCTGGTCATGTCTTGCTTTGGGATTGGCTACGGGATTTCGAAATTATTCATGGGTGCGCTCAGTGACAAGAGTAATCCCAAGTGGTACTTAGCAACTGGGTTATTTGTTTCAGCTATTTTAAATTTGGGGTTGGGTGCAACGCGCAACCTGTATATGATGATGTTTCTGATGCTGGTGATGTCTGTCGCCCAAGGGATGGGTGCCGCTGCTTGTCAACGGACCGTTCAACTCTGGTGGGGGAAGAAATGGCGGGGGACCGTTTACGCCGTTTGGTCCTCTGCGCACAATGCCGGGGCGTTCGTCTGCGTGGCCGTTGTGCAACTGGCAACGTTGATGTTTACCGGTTCGATTGCGGCCGTCTTCTACACTGCCTCCGTCGTTTCCATTATTATTGCTATCTTTATCGTGTTCGCTGGTGCTGACCGGCCCGCTACGGTTGGTCTCCCAAGTGTTGGCGAACATACCGGTGACGAGGTTGTGTTGGATGATGGGAAAGCCACGGCCGCTGAACTGACCGACCTGTCTCTCTGGCAGATTTTTGTCAAATATATCTTAACGAACAAAATTGTGTGGGCCATCACGTTGACCTCCATGTCACTTTACCTGGTGCGTTACGGGATCATGAGTTGGATTCCTAGTTATTTGACCCAGTTCAAGGGCTTCGACCCTGGGACTGCCAAATGGTTGGTCGGTATCTTTGAACTGGCCGCCGTCCCAGGTGTTATCTTGATGGGGGCCATCTCCGACCTGTTAAAGGATCGCCGGGCGCTGGTCTGCATCGGCTGTGTGATTGGGTTATTGATTTGCCTGACGACCTACTTCTTCAGTACCAGCCACATTGCTATCATCGTGGTTCTGCTGATCATGGGAAGCTTGATCTACGCGCCACTGACCCTGGTCGGCTTGATGGTCAACGAAGCTGTGCCAAAGTTTGCCGTGGGTTCCTCAACCGGGTTCATGGGCTTCTTCCAATACATCTTTGGTGAAACGTTAGCCACCGCACTGATTGGGATTCTGGTTGCCAAATTTGGGTGGATTGCCAGCAACACTGTGTTGTACTCGGCTGCCGGGTTGGCCCTGCTCCTGTTACTCTACATTGCCATTCACGAACACCGGGTCGCCAAGATTGTTGCGGCAGATCAGGTGGAATGATAAATTGAATGTAAATGAAAAGGGCTGGAGAAATCCAGCCCTTTTTACGCACGTTTTTGTTTTTTAGAGACGGCGGTGAAACGCTCCCCCTGAGCCCAACGAAAAAGGTTATCTTGATACTTCGTTTGAATGCGCTCGTTATTTTCAATTTGTGAAACGGTCGAGATACCTAATCCTAAGATATCTGCGAATTCACGAACGGTTAAGTGAAGCTGTTGCCTAATGTGAACGATTTCTGTCGGGGTTAAAAATTTTTTCCGCTGACGATACGCTTGAAAATCCAGGTGAATATTTTCCATGGGAGAGTTGAAGTCCCCCCATAGTTCGCCGTCCGGGGCTTCCCAGTAATGATGGCGGATGGTCAAGTCGGTAATGTCTTTGACGGTACAAGTCTCCTCTAACCATTTTTCAGTGTAAAGCTCAGTTAATGCCTTTTCAGGATTGAAAAATTTTTGTTGGTTAGGCATTTAGAAGACCTCCTTAGAATTTTGATAGGGGAATTTCAGATTAAATTCAGCGATGTGAAGGGAAATCCACATCACAATGCCATCAGGACGATCTTGAAACTTCAAGTAGCACGGTTGTTTTAAAATAGTTAAACCAAATATCCAAATCGCCCCAGGAATAGGTGGTTGATGGTTGTCCGCTAGAGGTCCGGAAATATAATCCTGCCAGGTAAGCTGGCGATTGATGATATCTAGAACAGGTGTCGCTCCGAGCCCTAACTGAGAAAGTGTGAGTAGATTTTTTTGGCGGTAACTCAATCGCCATTGGGAGCGTCGGTGCTTGATGGTCATGAGAAAAGAGTGAACAGTTTTAGGATCACAAATCTTGGACAAGTGGCCAGCTCCTCAAAATATCTATTTGCTAGAAGTCTAACACGTTTGTATCTCAGGAGAAACAAAAATGGCTTACGATTTTTTTAATGTTGGGGGTAGTGCTGCAACTTGGGTACCATTAGAAACCTTATGAAATCGGCATTTCCACAACGATATTTGTTTTTAAACGACTTATTAAAATCGCAATGACGGATTTGCTAATTTGGAGTGAAATTCGTTGTGAAATTGGTGAAGTGGCGTAACCTGTTAGAAAAAGGGGAGGTCTCGCCATGCTTATTGCATTTACGCTCCAGAATTTTCGGTCGTACAAGGAAGCCGCTACGCTCTCACTCGCTGATTTGAAATGGGTGGCCCTGTCAGGACTCAATGGTGCTGGGAAAAGCGCCGTGCTCGCAGGCTTAACCCTGCTGCAGCAGATGGTGGTGGTCCCCACGGAACAGATTACGGATCGACTGCCGTATCAGCCATTTGCCTTTGACACGACCAGCGATGGCCTTCCCACACAGTTTTCAGTGACGCTAGAGCGCGGTGGCAGTCGCTATCGGTACGCGCTGAGTTATGATGCGACGCGGATTTTGAGTGAGGAGTTAGCGGTTCTCCTGCCGGGTGGTCAGTCACAGCGGTTGTTCTTACGGCAAAATGGCGGCATCATTTGTGTGCCAGCCGGGCAAAAGCAAGCGGCCGCTAACACACGGCCCAACACGCTCTTTCTGCAGACCCTCCAGGCAGCCAATTACCAACCGGCAATCGCCGTCTTCAGCTGGTTTGCGGAAGATTTAGTGGTCCTAGGCGACCGTCCACGGACGGATTTGGTGCTGGATGACTGGCTGATTCCCCAGTTGACACAGTTCTTACACGCTGTGGGCAGCGAAGTGGCAGGTGTGACGCAACGGCAGCTGGCCCTTCAGTTTCTGGATGGGTCGCGGTTTACCCGGCCAGACCTGGCTTTGCTCTACGAAAAATACGATGAAGAAGGAGAGGTCGTCGATGTGGCCGAACTCCCGTTACGTCAAGCTTCAACCGGGACCCAGCAACTAGTGGCTGCGGGGCTAGCCTTTATCACCGCCCAGGTTGCCAAGAATCCGCAAACGGTGATTGCCGATGAGTTTGCGAGTGCTGTCCGGCCAGAGGTGGCGACGGCCTTGCTGGCCCTGGTGGCGTCTGACGTGAACCATAGTCAGTTGCTCTTCTCAACGGGACACGAGGTCCTGTTAAGCAGTCAGACGGACCCGCAGCAGCGATGTCTAGCGGAGAAAAACTATCGGGGTGAAAGCACCCTGCGCCAAGGCATTCCGGCGATGACGGCGCACCCCACGATTTTTACCCATCAGCAAATTGACGGTGAGACGCTGCGGACGGCGTTTACGACCGATATGGCATGACTTAAAGCTGGACACTAAAAGGGGGCTGAGAAGGTGTCTCAGTCCCCTTAATTTACAGGATAGTGGTTAGTGGGCAGCTTCCAGGGAAAAGCCTTGCTGGATGAGGGCCACTAAGATTTCTTCACGCTGTTTCGGGTCACGGCTCATTTCGCGGACGATGTGGTGCGTAAATGTTTCGTCGCGCTGGTTAGAGCCACGGTCATGATAGTAGGACGTAATCAACTGATCGTAAGTTTTTAAAATTGGATCAGTGGCGACAATCGGTTGATAGGCATTGGTGAAATGAATCAATTCTTTGGGAAGTCGGGGCTTTTGCTCTGGCTTTTCAGCGGGATGCCCCACGGCTAGGCCCAGAACTGGGAAGGTCAGCTCGGGTAAATCGAAAAGTGAGATGACCCGCAACGTATCGTTGAGGATACTCCCCATAACGGTGCTTCCCAGACCCAAGCTTTCACCGGCCGTGACCATGGCCTCGGTGGCAATGGCGGCGTCAAAAATGCCAGCCAACAGCTTATCCGTGCTGCGAAGATTGGTTGCAGTTCGCTCATTCTTTGGAGCCAATTGTTCGTTACGATATTGATCCGCAACCATCAAGAAGAAGTGGCCCGCCTGTTCTAACCAGTGGTGCCCGGTAATTTCACCTAGGACGGCTAGTTTCTGTGGGTCGGTGACACTGATGATGCTGTACTGCTGGGAAAAGGTACTGGTCGCGGCGTGCTGTGCGGCGTTGACGAGCGTTTCAACTTCGTCAGCGGTCAGTTTCTCATCGGTAAATTTGCGAATGCTGCGGTGGTCAAGCAGCGTGGTTAATGTCGGGTTGATCATGCTTGAGCCACCTCCCGTGCGCGAGCGACCAGGGCATCGTAGACCCGGGTCTCATCACGGGGAACGCCCCGGAGTTCATAGTTCGCCACGAAGGGTGCGTTAAATTGGGTCGCGTACCGTTTAGCCGTTAAGCAATACTGCTCGTTAAAATTACGGTTCCCGCTACCGACGACGCCGATAAGCTGTTGCGCGTTGTGGTTATAGGCAATGTACTCGCCCATAACGTTGGTCATCAATTCCTTAACACCGTTATCAATGCCGTTGCCGCCATTCAGGTAGGTGGGCACGAAACAGAAGTAAGGTTGGATTTCATCAACAAAGTCGCTGACCTCACTGATTTCCAAGGCGTCAATGGTTGGCAGGCTAGCGTCATTGGCATGCTGTTGCGCCGCATAGGCGGTCAAATTTGTGACAAAGTTGCGGGTGTTTCCCTCGATAGAAATGAATAAAATACGTAAGGGTTGCATAAAAAAGCCTCCGTTCAAAACAGTCTGATTACTCCCAGTGTACTCGAAATGAAGCAGAAATGTTGTGATTTTTTCGTGTGAATTTTGGGTGAGTCTGTATGAGAAGGTGAGGATTGGGCTTAGTTATTTCGAACGAAGAAGAAAAGCACTTGTCAAAAAATAAAGCCTGTGCTATTCTGTTGGTAATCTAAGAAAGAACGAGGTATTCAGCCGATGCGTAACTAATCAATCCACAAATGTCAGTCAGCTTCACCACCTGCAAGGGGTGGAGTGGGCCTGCAATTGGGATTGATGGTGCATCGACTGAGTTGCCAAACGCAACCAGTGGGCGCCATTTCCGGACGGGAAATGCGGCCGCTATTTTTGTACCCTTCAATCCCTGCTTTCAAAAGGGGGACGACTTTTTGACACAACTTACATTAAATAACTTAACGAAAACAGTCGCGGGAGAAACGTTATTTACCGCGGAACATTTAACCGCCCAATCTGGTGACCGGGTTGGCATTATTGGCGCTAATGGGACCGGGAAGAGTACGCTGGCCCATATTATTTGTGGCACGGACACGGACTTCACCGGCCAACGGACCGTGACGGATACGGCCATTTTAGTGCCGCAGATTGCGCCGAACGCTGGTCGTTCCGGTGGGCAAAGCATGCTGGACCGGATTCGCCGGGCGATGGCACAACGGCCAGAATTGTTGATTTTAGATGAACCATCCGCCAACCTGGATGACGAACACCAAAGCTGGTTAATTGGTCAGCTGCAACATTTCTCTGGCTTGCTGATTATTATTTCTCATGACCGGGAGCTGTTGGCGGCCGTGGCGACACAAATCTGGTCCCTCGAGGATCACGTGTACACCCAGTATAATGGGAGCTTCACCAAGTTTGAAACGTACCGGGAACAGCGGCGGGAGAATGCGCGGAGTCAATATCAAAACGAACAGAATGATCGGCGTAAACTTCGCCTGGCTGTGCAAGCCCGGCACGAAAAGGCCGACCGTATCCGTAAGGGGAGCCGCAGCATGAGCGCCGCGGAACGGTCGAACTCGCAATCGGTTCGTGAACAGAACGCCGGCAAGATGGAACGTGGAGCCCGCGCCTTACGCGACCGGGCCGAACGGCAAACGACGACGGTCAAGCCTCACGAAACGGCGGCATTGAAGCTGGTGGCCACGGATTTACCACCCGTTACCGGTAAACGCCTGATTGCGGTGGAAGACCTGCACCTCAAGCGCGGGAAGCACGACCTGCTACAACACGCCCGTTTCAGTGTGACGCCTGGCGAACGGGTTGCCCTGGCCGGCCCTAATGGCTGTGGTAAGTCGACGCTGATTGAAGCCATTCTGAATCACGCGCCCAACACCCGCTTGGCACCTAGTGCGCGGGTCGGGTACTTTCATCAGGACATGACGGAGCTGCCTGCGGCGAAGACCGTGTGGCAGGTGATGTCGGCGGCGACCGCGCTCGATGGTAACCGGACGCGTCAGGTGATGGGGGCCTTTGGGTTAACGGCCCGGTTTTACGACCGGCTAGTTGGCGACCTCAGTGGGGGCGAACAGGTTAAGCTGCAACTGCTAGCCATCCTGGTCAGTGCTAGCAACCTGTTGATTCTGGACGAACCCACGAACTATTTAGACTTACCCGCCTTACGGGCACTGGAAGACTATCTGATTGGCTACCCTGGCACCGTCTTGTTCGTGGCGCACGACCAGGAATTCCGGCAACACGTGGCGACACGGACCTTGGTCATGGCAGATCACCAGCTGACGGACCCGGCCAAGACGGCTAAGGGCGTCCCAGCCAGTGATCTACCACGGCTCCAGTTTGAATATGATCAGGCGATGATGGCCCCGGAACTCGATACCCAACGGTTAAAGGAACTTCGAGAACAGATTGCGGCGTTGAAATCGGCCGATTAAATGGCAATTTGGTGAAAAGTTGGCGATGAAAACGTTTAATTGAAACTTTTTCTAATTTTGCTATTACGAAGAACTATTTTTTCTGCTAGAGTAATCCATTGTGTATACATTGAAAGTGAGTGTGAAAACAAATGGATTCAGCACAAAGTAGTCAACCAGAAATGGCTAAGCACGCGCGGGTACAAGTTGCCCACCCAATGTTAGCCATGATGGGAATGCTAATCGGGGGCTTTGTTGGGATGTTTTCTGAAACATCTTTGAATATTGCTTTGCCCCAGTTGATGGCGCAGTTAAACGTGTCAACGGCCACGATTCAGTGGTTGGTGACCGGATATATGTTAATGGTTGGGGTGGTTCTGCCACTCTCCAGTATTATTACGAAATGGTTTACGACGCGGCAGGTTATCCTGTTTGCCCTAATTGATTTCGCAGTCGGGGCGATTATTTCCGCTTCGGCTCCCGGATTTGGGGTCTTGTTGTTTGGTCGGATGATCCAAGGGATTGCGACCGGCTTGATCTTACCCCTGATGTTTACGGTGGCGATGCAAATCTTCCCACCCTACAAGCTTGGGGCAGCCATGGGGATGGTCGGACTGGTCATCATGTTCGCACCAGCCGTTGGGCCAACCTTAGCCGGTATCGTCTTGGGAATTGCTTCCTGGCGGTGGATTTTCTGGCTGTTCGTGCCATTCTTAGTGATTGCCTTTGCCTTTGCGGTGACTTCATTAAAGAATATTGCCGAAGTGACGCGGCCCAAGGTGGACTTTTTGTCCATTATCTTGTCCACGTTAGGGTTCGGTAGTTTAGTAGTGGGCGTTAGCTTAGCTAGTGATCATGGCTGGGGTTCCGCCATCGTGATTGGCGCGTTGGTCTTTGGAATCGTCATTTTAGCTTGGTACACGCACCGTCAGTTGATGGTTGAAAAGCCTGTCTTAAACTTACGTGCCTTTGCGATTCCTGGCTTCCGGATGGGGGCCATTCTGGTCATGATCAACTTCGGGATTATTCTGTCTGCGATGTACCTGTTGCCGATGTACATCCAAAAGGGCCTGCTGATTCCCGTTGCTTTGACCGGGATCATCATGTTCCCTGGTGGTATCATGAACGCCATCGTTTCCGCCGGCGCTGGCCGGTTGTATGATCACGTGGGTGCGCAAATGCCTGCCCGCTTAGGGTTTATCATTTCAATGGTGGGGGCCCTGATGTTGGCCTTTACCTCAACGCATTCCGCTGTGTGGTATGTGATTATGGCGCATGTGATTCTGATGATTGGGGCACCGTTAGCGATGTCGCCATCCCAGACGCACGCGTTAAACGCCCTGACCGGCCCAATCGCCGCCGATGGGAGTGCCATCATGAACACCTTGCAACAGATTGTTGGGGCCATTGCCACGGCGATTGCTACCAGTTTACTGGGTATCGGCCAAGCCGCTTACCTGGCTAAGGGGACGACCAACGCCGCCGGAGCATTTGTGAACGGGGCCCACTATGGGTTCTACTTCACGTTTATCCTGGCCTTGATTGGTTTCCTGATTGCCTTACGTTTACCAAAGGCAGAACGTTAAACGAACGCTAAATAAAATGGTGTCCGACCAAGCTGGTCAGGCACCATTTTTTCGTTAGAGAAAATTACTGAGGGCAAAAACTAGGGGAATCGTACCCATGCACAAAATCGTTGAAAGGCTCATCAGGGTAACGGCCGGCGTGGTATCGCCGTGGGCCTTGAGCGTAAACAGGACCACGTTACCGGCAACCGGGCAGGCGGCCATCAGCACGGTCGTGTAGAGCGGAATCCCGCTGACGCCAAATGCCCGCAGAATTAAAATGTTGGTAATTGGAAATAATAAATTGCGTAACAGCAGGGGCCACCAGAGGCGGGGGTCCAGCGTTTGCCGGTTGAGTTTAACCGCGGCTAAACTGTTCCCAATCACGATCATCGATAGCGGCGTGTTGATGGAGCTGACGTCGGTGATGGTTTGGTTGAGCAGACTTGGCAGGTGGACGGCACTGACGAAAATGATCAGCCCCACAACAATTGCAATGATGTTGGGATTGAGTAGAATCTGGCGCCAGTTGACGTGGCGTTCACCCGGCTTTTTGGGTGTAAAGAGGGCGATGCCATGCGTCCAACAGAACAGGTTGAAGCCGGCCAGTGAGGCCACGGCGAAGAAGACACCGGTGCTGCCAAAGAGCGCGCTGGCCAGTGGCACACCCATGAAGCCGGCGTTGGAGTACACGGACCCGAAGCGCATGATGCGTTGCAGGTTGGCGTCCGCTATCCGTTTGAAGACCAGGTTGGTCACCAGGACCATGACGGCGTACGTCAGAAGAATGCCCAGCATGACCATGGCGAGGGCCTGCAGGCGGCTAGCGGAGAAACGCTGTTCAAACGCGTTCACGATGAGGCAGGGCGACACGATGTAGAGCAAGATGTTGGTGAGGTCGGTCGCCGTTTGCCCGTGCATGAAGCCGAGTTTGTTCGTCAGCAGGCCGACCGCCATGAGGATGAACATGAGGATGATTTGGTTCGAGAGCTGCGCAATATCCACGCGATTAGCTTCCTTTCAGAATGGGGGTGTTGTCAGTGCCTGATTAGGCCGATAAAAATAGCGGATGTGAGTCGGCATTATTTACCAGCGATAACCTGAAGCGCGTAATCAATCAAAAAATTCGGCGCCAGAAATAACGACATACGTTCATCTTCGGCCTAACTAGCCGGCGTGTCAATGATTGCTAGTTAATCCCCTGTCCATTAGTGCTAGAATAAGAGGTAACAGTCAGTGGAAGGCGGAATCAGCGTGACGTTTAATAAAGAATTTTATCGATCATCGAATTTTTGGGGCGGCATCGTGGCCCTGGTTTTGAGTGGGTGGGGGTTCTCACCTTTGACCGGGAACAGCGTATTTGAGTGGATTATCTCGGGTATTCTAGTCATTGTCGGCGTTTATGAGTTGTCGCGGGGGATGTTTGTCACCCCCAGTCGGCAGAAAAAGTAGGAGGAGTCATGCAATTTAATCGACGTTTTGTGCATTCATTGGATTTTTGGAGCGGACTCCTGATTATGTTTTTAATGATTTGGAATATCCTGCCATTTCGGCTAACCAGTGTTTTCTGGTGGGTCTGCTTCCTGCTGTTTTGGGGCGGCGTGTTTTACTTTGTTAAGGGGTTAGTGCGGTTGCGGTAAATCAGCGGTGACCAGACTTGATTTCTGTCAGATTACATAAAAACGTCCCTGCTGCCAAGTTGGCAACGGGGGCGTTTGTTTGAAATTAAGCTTTAACAGCCAAAACCTCATCGACATATTCACTAAAGGTCTTCGCTGGCCGACCCATCAGGGCGTTGAAGTCTAGTGGGTTACCCTTGTACGGGTGGTTGCCGTGATAGGTGGCAATCCGACCGAATTGATCGTTGGCGTGAACGGATGGGAAATCAGGCACCGGAATCAAATTGATTTTGAGCTGTTTCCCGGTCTTGTCACAAATTTCCTGCGCGTACTCGCGAGTCGTCCGGTTGCCCTTGGAGCAGAGGTCCAGTGAGCAGGCGTAGTATTCGTCATCACTCAGCAGGACCTTGACGTTGGCGGCTGCGATATCATCAAGACTGATCAGGTTAGAAGGCTGGTCGACCTTGATGAAAGTGGTCAGCACGCCGGTTTCAAAGACGCTGTCGGCACCAGCGGGAAAGTGGCCTTCCAGGTAGCCACTGGGTTTGGTGATGGTGTAATTTAGGATTGACCCCATCAGTCGGTCTTCGATTTCGTATTTTTCCCAGTGTTGGGCCAATTCCATGACCGTGTTCAGGCAGGAGGAGAAGACGAAGTGGGTGACGTTGGCCTTTTCGGCGGCACTAATGAGCCGTTCGGCCATGGGAACCATGCCATCGAGGGCATCTGGTAAAATCAACAGGACCTTGTCGACGCCGGCAACGGCCTGGTCGATGATTTCGTCACGACGCAGGTCACCAATGATGACTTGACTAGCGCCTAATTTTTTCAAAGCTGCCTCGTTAGCGGGGTCCGGGTCGACTGCCACGACGTCGACGTTGTTTTGAGCCAATAAGGGAATTACCTTTTGACCGATGTGACCAAATGATGCGGTAACTAGTACTTTCATGAGTATTTCCTCCTTAACGCCATTTGAAGATGGGGTTATTAATCGTATTGTCGTGTTTCAGAACCTTACCGTAGAGCATCTTAATGTTTTCGTCGGTTGGGTCGTAAATGGTATCGCTGTGGGCAGGCGCGATAATCTTCTTGGTCGACAGGAGCCATAGGAAGTTCTTAATGGCCTTGCGTTGCCGGTCCATTTCGGTGTTCACGAAGTCGCCCAGAATGGTCAGGTTTTTAATGAAAAATTCGCCGTAGTTCAACGTTTGTGGATTATTGTTGGCCGTGCAGAAGACGACCTTACCCAGTGGCCGAGCGAGGTGAATGGCCAGGTTCATGCCGGGATTACTGCCGGATACGTCCAGGGCCGCATCGACGCCACCGTTCAGTTTGCCGATGAGAGCTTCAATGGCCGCGGAATCATTCGGATCCAGGACAATGTCAGCGCCAGCTTTTTTGGCCGCTTGCCGCCGTTGTTCCTGAATATCAAAGGCAATGATGGGGTGCAGGCCGTTTGCCTTGGCTGCCTGAATAGCAATTTGGCCTACGACGCCGGCGCCGATGATGGCCACAGACTGGCCTAAACGTAGGTCGGCCTTGTCCAGCGTAAAGAGGGCGGTCATGCCTAGGTTGTAGAAGACGGCATCGTCCAGCTGAACGTCGTCGGGAACCGGGTAGACGGCATCTTCTTCAACGTAGGTGTAGTTAGAGTGGGCGCCGTAGACGGGCGCACCGATGACGCGGTCGCCAGGCTTAAATTTCGTGACGTCTTCACCAACCGCTTCGACGACACCGGCAGAACTGTAGCCGGGGATGAAGGGAAAAGTGGTGCCCAACACAACGTGGGCTTTGTCATTCACAAACCAACTGTTTTCACTGCTCTGACTGATCAAAGAATACTGTGTGGCAATCAACACGGTTTTGCCAGTGGGTTCACCGATTTCTTCCTCGTGATACTCCGCAACACCGGCGCTAGGCCAATAAACTGATTTCCGTAACATCTTCGTTGCCTCCCTTAATTTGCTTACAAACCCATTGTAGAAGCGTTTACATTCAAACGGAAATAGCGGATAATTGTGATAGATAATAAGTGAAACTTATAACAAGGTGGTGCCATGAAATGGATTTAGAGTCGTTAAAATACTTCGTTGACGTGGTCGACCTGGAAAATTTTACCCGGGCGGCCGAACGAAACTTTATTTCACAGCCGGCCATTAGCGCCCAAATCAAACAGTTAGAAGAGACGGTCGGGAAGCCACTCTTGTTGCGAGACCACCATCACGTGACGGTCACGCCCGCTGGTCAGCAATTTTATCGTGCGGCCCAGCGCATGCTGGCAACGTATCACGGCGCGCTACTGGATATCTGGCGGAAACAAACGACAGTACCGACTCGGCTGCGGGTCTCCTTTTACATTGCCCAACAGTTTCAACCTTACATCAATCAACTAGTCAAGTTTCGCGCGGAGTTTCCGAATGTAACCGTTGATTTGGTGGAACGCGATTCGGAACAGGCGGTGCAGGATGTGCTAACGGGGGCGGCTGACCTGGGATTTGGCATCGTCGACCATTCCGACCGGCAACTCGTCTGGAAGCAGGAGCTAGCGGATCAGCTGGTCGTCGTTGGGGGAAAGGACACGTTAGCGGCGTTGCCCCGGCGTGTGGCCCTGAATCAGTTGGTGGGGCTGACCTATCTGACGTTGACCAGTGTGCCAGCGACACAGTTTGGCCAGCTGACGGCGCAGCTCCTGCACGGCCATGATTTTGAAACGACCCAATTGGCGGGGCTGGACCTCTTGTTCACCCAGCTCCAAATGACGCCGACGTTTGCCTTACTGCCCGCCTCACAAGTGCCTCGTAACCTGACCGGGCTGGCAACGCGGGAGCTACAAACGCCGCTCCCAAATGCGATGGGAGTTGGTTGGTGTTACCAACGGCACCCCTTGGATCCCACGGTGGGGGCGTTTCTCGCCTTTGAAAATTTACTGTAAACGAAAAGCCATCACTCAAAACGAGCGATGGCTTCTTTCGTATTACTTATCTTTTTTCTTGTCGTCACTTTCGGTGTCATCCGTCGTGGTGATCTGCTTCTGTGGCGGATTGACCGTGACCTCTAACCAGTTGATGAAGGAGTTCTCGTAATCCAAGATCTTCAAGTCGAAATTCTTCAGTTGGATGACATCGTTGACCTTGACGTCGGGGTAGTTATCAATGATAAACCCGGCCATCGTGACCGTATCGGAGGCCTCAAAGCCCTTGATATCGGTGTTGAAGTAGCGTTCAAAATCGTAGGTGGTCATCTTCCCATTGACCTGGTAAGTGCCATTGGGTTGCTTGAAGATGTACTGGTCGTTGGCGTCATCGATTTCATCGCGGACGGTCCCGAACAGTTCTTCATAAATATCTTTATCCGTAATGATCCCGGACGTCCCACCGTATTCGTCAACCACGACGACGATTGGAGTCCGTTTCTTGATCATTTGTTGGAGGACTTGGGTGATGGGCGTCGTTTCGGGGGTCGTGGAGATGTCGCGAATTAATTTATCGATGCGGACGTGAGAATCCACTTGTTGTTGCCGAATCAAATCGTAATTGTAGACGTAACCCAGAATCTTATCCTTATCACCGTCGGCCACAACGGGGAGCCGGCTAAAGCGTTCTTGCAGGTAAACGTTCAAGGCTTCCTTGACGTTGGCCGTGATGTCGATGACCATCAGTTGCGTTCGGTCAATCATGATATCCTTGGCAACTTTATCGTTTAATTCGAACGCCCGTTGCATGTAAATCAAGTCGTTCTTTTCCAGTTCACCACCGGCAACGGCGCTTCTGGAAAGGTTTAAAATTTCAGCTTGGGAAAAGACTTCGTCACTTTCGTTGGCCACTTTCAGACCCATCAATTTGACGACCCCGGTTGCGCTGCTGTTTAACAGCCAAACAAACGGGTAGAAGATGACGTGGCAGTAATGTAGGGGGGTGACCACTAACATTAAAACCTTCATTGGCATATCAATCGAAATGTTCTTGGGTACAATTTCTGTAAAGACCACTTCGAGGTAGGTCAAGACCAGAACCCCGACAATGACCGCAATCGTGTGGGCCGTTGCCGTGTTCAGGTGGGCGGGCGCAATCCCGCCGAGCAACAGGTCAACGAAGAACGTTTCCCCGATCCACCCTAAGATGATTCCGGCGAGGGAAACCCCCACTTGAGTCGTTGATAAATATTCATTCAAATTGGTGACCATTTTCATGGCCCGATTCAGCTTGGTCGATGGCTTGTCTCTTTCGGCAATTTTTTCCTCCAGGGCACTAGGCCGGGTTTGGACCAAAGCAAACTCGCAGGCAACAAAGAAAGCTGCAAAAAAGAAGGTAATTAAAATAATAATTAGATTTACAACTATCTGACCGCTATCCACACATCATTCCTCATTTCATATAGTTCTATCTCTTCATTATAGCGCGTCTCACCGCCTTTTCACAGGGGGTGAATTGAAGCAAATTTTACCCTTTATGGCGGTCCGACGCAACCGAACATCGCAAAATAAGCGGAATTTTACCAAAAATTGCGTGGGTCCAGGATTGAGGGAAGGGTAGCGGTTGGCATGCAGGGAGAGTGTTGGGTGGCTTTACCAGATTGTCCGGTGAAAAAGCGAGTGTTGACGCGGTTTCTGATTGGAAATTAGATTGGCGAACGAAGTTACTCGTGTGATTGCGTATTTATATAGTAGAAATGTGATAAATAGAGACAAATATGGGATGGACTGGTTCGATAACAGAACATAGGCACGTCACCACAAATCGGCTTTATTTTCACCATCTTAGAGGTGCCTGCCAGCAGTCTACCCTGCACCGAACTAGTTAGCGTAAAATTAACCCTGACGGCGGACCATTTAACCGTCTAACTAACACAAGTCACATGGAATACTTAACGTTTGCCCGAAAAAGGACTAGACTAAAGTCAGAAACATCAAAGGAGATTTTGATTATGGCAGATACACCAAAGGAAGAAACAAAGAAACCGACCGTAGTAATTCCTGACGAGGACGTTGAAAAGGCGTCGAAGTTGGTTCTTGATCCGGGGTATGTGACGAAGAAAGATTTACCAAAGATGGCAGATTTAGAATGGGCGACCGCTTTATCTGATGCTGTAACGAAGCATTTCTTAAACGACGACGAAGACCACGATCCTTACGTCTACTTCGAACAATTTGACTTTGCTGGTGGCGATATTGATTCCATCATCTTCAACATGGACATTATCAAAACGCGTGATGCCGGCTTGCACAAGCTGTCAGAAGCGCTCGATGAAAATATCATCGACAACGATGTGCAACAAGAAACTTACTAAATTTAATCTGGAGAGTAGCTGGTGTGAGCTGGCTACTCTTTTTTTATGGCAATGAAACGTTTAAAAAACTTTAGTAAGACGGATAAAAGTCATTTACGTAGGATATATTTAGCGAGCATGTTACTATATGCTAAAAGAGAAGGTGCTCTAAATGCAAACGATGAACGTGCCAATCAGTAATATCACTGATTTGAAGAAGTCTCCTAAAAAACTGTTTGATGAAGCGGGCGACAAAAAAACCGGCGTTTATGTTTTCAATCGGGATCAGCCGGCGGGAGTTGTCTTGGCAGTGGCGGATTATGAAAAACTGGTTAATCAAAATGAGGAGCTTCAAGAAAAGTTGTTTGAAATGGAACAAGATTATCTGGTCTCGCAACGTTTACTGAAGCAGGCACAAGCCCCGACGTCCTTAGTGGATGATAAAACGGTTCGGGGTTCCGTATCTGACGAGGCTCCGGTAGTCGATGAAAATGATGGTTGGGAATGATGCCAGATAAGATTGGAGCATACGCAATTACCTACCTAGAAGAAGCGCGGAACGACTATCAAAAATTAGACGGTTCCCAGAAAGTCTTTGTCGATAAAGGACTGAATAGGATTAGGAAGTTCGGGATGCAAGCCGGGCAACCGTTAGCAGGAAGCTAATTGCCGTAAGCTGAAAAACAAGCGTATGGGATTGCGAATAGTTTTCGGACAGGCTGATCAAGAAATTCAAATCATTCAAATACAAGCCATTGGCAGGCGAGCAGATAAAGCGGTCTATCGTGACGCTGCACAGCGCTTGTCGCAGTTTAAAGAGTAGTCTTGAGATAATTAGTGAGAGATTTGGAGCAACTGGTGTGAGCCGGTTGCTCTTTTTTTATGGAGATTTTTAAAAGTCTGCCTCTTAAATTGGGTGGTGAGTCAATCACAATCAAAAAATGGGCCACGTGATAGTTAGCTTGCTCAAATTTTGTTTTCACTAGTGAAAAGCATGCAAAATCACGCGGAATATTTGTCGAAAAAGCCAAAATAATTATCCGCCAAACATTTTTGATTAATGACTTTTCAACAGATTGGCGTTTTTTAAAACAGTTCGGCTGTTTCCACGAATTGTAACCTGTCCGTTGGGAGCCACTGATTAAGCGAAGACGTATGTAAAAAGCCATCTAGTTTGGATTTAGATGACTTTTCATTGTAATTACTACATAAGATAAAGATTTAGAATATAAAGCAAAAAAGTGAAAGGCAATACATATTGCATTGCTAAATGCATTGCGATATTATTTGTATAAGCCTTTAAACAATTGACTTTCACTTCTTATCTTTATCATCTTCCATATTGTCGAGCGCATATTCACAAGCTTGAATCACAAAAGTTGAAAAGGTGACGTCCTCACCTTCAATCGCGTGTTCAATCTTTTCTACCAGTTCCAGCGGAAACCGAACTGTTTTGTTGACGGTTTCTTTACGATCATGTCGAATTTTGAATGCCATTTGCAATCACCTCCTGGAAGACAAGTTTAAGTAAAAATGTCCCGATAATATGCACTGCATAAAGCACTACGTTTTGTCTTAGATGTGAGGGTGTTCTTTGAAAGCTAGACTGCTTTTTAAGTGATTAAGGGTCAGTGGATAAAAAGAGGCTGATAGGTCACTGAGAATGGGATAGCTCTGGTGGGTTAAGGCGACGATGGTAATTGTTGAAATATTTTGAAAGTCATGTCTATACATAGGAATTTGAAATCAGGAGGAATTTAGTTATGGATGATAAGCCAAAGTTTGGGGTCAATAGTGTTAGCGATGATACCAAACCAACCAATGATGAAACAGATACGACGACTGAAAAGGTGACAGCTGAGACAGAGACTGAAACTCAGCAACCACAGTTTGGAACACAAGCAGCAGTTGATCAGCCCAAAGACTTACAACACTACGGGCATTATGTGACGCGGGTTTTCAAGCTCCAACCGGCTTCGTTCTGGATAACTCAGTACATTTTCTCGTTCATTGGTCTACTACTCTTTTCGGGCGGTTTTTCAGCGTCAGCAATGAGTCAGTGGGGTTGGTGGTTCATTTTGGACTTTATCCTCTATCCAGTGACGGTTACCGTCTTTAAAGAAATTGGCGGACTCTTTCATAAAGAACCGGGTGCAGTTGCCCGGATCTTATTTGCGACGCCCAACAATAACTCTGATGAATCAAATGGTTCAATGGTGATGATTTACTGGTTCTTCCGCTTCATTTTCTTCATGGTGAAATGGTTAGGCAGCATCATCATTGGTCCAGTCGGATTAATTTACATGAATCATGAAGCAAAAAAGATGAATCTATAAAACGTGTCGGAGTTAGGAGTGTGGCGATGTGAGAAAGCCGATTTTAGTGGGTAAGGGGTTTGGCAAACATACCTTTGATGAAGCTGTCAAGATGGTAGAAGCCGGGGGCGTAATCGTTTTTGATCCAGGTACCTATACGAACACCGATGGCTATAATATTCAGAATATTCGGATGAGGGGGGATGGCAAGCAGCCCCAAGACGTGCAAATTAACTCACATTTCAGTGTCGCAGAAAATGGCAAGTTTGAGGTCGAGAATATGCAAATTAATTTCACGGCCAATAACAATGTCATCAACGTTCAAGCAAACGGAGAGTTTATTGCTTCTAGAACGATCTTCAATTTAGACACGACGGGTGACGTTCCAACCATCTGGAACCATAACGGCAGTGTGACATTACTGAGCTCTGAGGTTAGACGAAACAGTACGGATAAATATGAAGCCCTAGATGGTGATGGGGGACATTACTTAGTTAAACAATCAATTGTCGATGGTATTTATGTCTTGAATAGTTATCTTAAGGTTGAAACCAGCCAAATCAACGGAAAAATATGGTTGTCAAATGAGGCTGAACTTGAGGGAACTGACGTGTACTTCGATGGTACCGTTCCAACAGATGATTCATCCATTAAAGTCTTTGATGGTTCGAAGCTAACCACGGAGAGCCTAATTCTTCAGGCTGAAAGAACGGGGGTGTTTGTTACCCATGGCTTCTTAACCAGTCAGAAAAGTAACATTCAACCGGAATCTAAACCTGTAATGATTATAGGGATGGATGAACAGTCAGAAGTTAATGTGCCGGGGGCAGAAGTGACGGTCGAAGCAGCCGACGGTGAGGATGATCAGACAAACTCCTACGAGTCAGCAGTCCCCTACGACGCAGAAACCAACGATGACGCAGAGCCGGAACCAACTGAAGAACCCGAGCCAGTCGTCAAAGCCATCGATCAACTGGATGGCATGATCGGCTTGACTAAGGTGAAGGAAGCCGTTCACCGCTTTATGCGGGTCGCTATTTATAATAAGAAGCGCGAAGAACAGGGCCTGCCCAGTGTCAGTCAGTCTTACCATTCCATTTACCTGGGGAATCCTGGGACTGGGAAAACGACAGTCGCACGGTTGGTTGCCCGCGTCATGCATGATGAGGGGATTCTTCCCAATGATAGTTATCACGAAGTTGCGCGTCAGGACTTGGTCGCTCAAGTTGTTGGGGGAACGGCCAAGCAGACACAGAAAATTTTGCAGGATTCTTTAGGTGGCGTGCTTTTCATTGATGAAGCCTATACGTTGTACCAAGAGGGTGGCGGGACAAACTGGGGTCAAGAAGCCGTGGATACGATTCTGAAATTTATGGAAGACCACCGCAATGACCTCATGATTATCTTTGCCGGCTATACCAAAGAAATGAAAGATTTCATCAATATGAATCCTGGCTTAGAATCGCGCGCACCAAACGTATTTGATTTTCAGGACTATACGCCCAAAGAAATTAGCACGATTGGGGTCAAGCAACTAGAGAGCAAGCAGTTTAAGTTCAACCAAGAGGTCTACACAGATGCCGTGGAAACAGCCTACAAGAGCAGTGTCGAGAACAGTAATGGTCGTTGGGTTCGTAATTTTAACGAGCAATTGGTTCAAATTGTTGCCAATAACTGTATTGATGACCCTGAGCGTGACGTCACCCTGATTTTGGATGATGATATCCATGAACTGGTTGGTGGGGATGATAATGCTAAGGCTGACAAAGTTCAGGTACTACTAGACCAGCTGGATCAATTAGTTGGGCTGGATGATGTCAAAAGCTACATCCATGACTTGGTCGAACGGGTCGCCGTGGAACGGAAACTGGCTGACAAGCTGCCGGATTCTAAGAAGCCAACGTATCACATGGTCTTCACGGGGAATCCCGGAACTGGGAAAACGACCGTTGCCCGAATCTTGGCGCAATTGTTCTATAACCTAGGAATTTTGGAAAAAGACACGGTCATGGAAGTCAGTCGGGCCGACCTAGTGGGTGCGTACATCGGGCACACGGAAAAGAAAACGCGTACAGCTGTCCGGGATGCATTGGGCGGCGTGTTGTTTGTTGATGAAGCTTACCAGTTAACGGCGCAGAATGGTAATGATTTCGGAAAACAGGCTGTGGAAACTTTGATTACAGAATTGGAAAATAATCGGGATAAATTCATTGCGATTTTTGCCGGGTATACGGATCAAATGGAGACCTTCTTAAGCGCTAATCCTGGCTTGCGGTCGCGGATTCCACTGACGCTGAACTTTAGTGATTATACCCCGGACGAAATTGGTGAAATTGTGTACCGGCGTATTTCTCAGAACTGGAAGATTGATGAGTCATTGTTGAAGCATCTGGTAGCGAATAAGTACCAGGGCCTGCCAGCAAATGAACAGGCAAATGGGCGTTGGGCCCGTAACTTTACGGACAAGCTCATCAGTAACTACAAGAACTGGTTAGTTGATCACCTGGACCGGCCTGATTTGACCGTGATTCCGGATGAAATTTTACTTGAAGCGATTCGTTAAAGTGAAGGAGCTAAACTTATGAAGAAGTTGTTAGCACTAGCTGCGGTAACTCTATCGATTGGCCTACCACTGGCATTGGATTCGCCAACCACGGCTCATGCAGCCAAGTGGCACCAGGGGACGCCCAAGGTGTTGCGTGGCACTTGGGAACGTAACAAGCGGGCAGGTCAGGGTAAGTACGCGTTTAATGCCAAGCTTGGTGTCAAAATCACTAAGAAGGGTCTTAATTCATATTGGATTGGTGATCCGCTTGTGTTGGGAAAGATGAAGTACCGCAAGACTAGTCAACACGTCTACGTTCTTAAAGGAATTGAAATGATAAATTCTTTGAAGCCATACCAGGTTCGAATCAGGCGGGTTGGCAGTCGATTGAAGTATCAAGAATATCAATTGATTAAAGGCCATGGTCACTACACTAAGGCCACGGCTTGGTTACCGAAAAAGTAGACTTAGTAAAAAAAGTATTAATTCAGCTAGCGAATAAGGGAGTGATTGCGTCCGGACGGCGCAGTTTGGAAATCGCTGGTTGATTTTACATAGTGCATGAGCGGGTAATAAGTTGATTATGTTCATGAAGTTGTTGGGAATAGTTGAAGTCAATTTTGGAGGAAATAGTTATGAATAAGTTTATCGTAAGAACAGCCTTAACCTCAGTCACGGCGCTGGCCTTATTTGGTGGGGCAGATCTGTTGACCAATGGTAATGGACCACTGACACAAACGGTGGTTGCCCAGGCGAAGACGGTTAGTCGCAGTCAGTTTTTGAGTGACGTGAATGCCGTTCAAAAAGCTGGGTTGATGTCCACTGATGGTGTTAAAGAGGATTTGGGGATTTCGACAATCAAGGCGTTTTTGGCAGATCCATTAGCTGCTTATGGGGACGCAAATCCTGAGACGCCAACAATTAGTGGAACCATAGAATCTTTTGAAAATTTGAACACACCAGGTTACTTTAGAGATCAAGATGCATTTGATAAGGATTATTCTGGTGTCATGTATTTGTACAAACACTTCAAATCACGTTTAACTAAAAATGATCAAGTGGCATTAGATACTTACAAGTCAGACGTAGATGCGGTTCGGAATACGTCAAGAGACAATGATTTTAAACTGAATGATTTTTGCGAGAATTTTGAATCAGCACTTGGAGCCTATAGTGAAACTGTCACCAAGGTGCAACCAGCAGCTAAAGCTAACAAGGTTTACAGCGTTAAAGCGCGTAAGCAAGGCAAATACGTTGTGGTAACGGGAAAAGTCACCAATAACCGATTGACCAAGTCAGCATTAGCCAAGACTAAGAAGCTGAATCGGGTGAAGGTCACGTCTTACCGTGGCGCTAAGTACCTGAAAATCAGTAAGAATACTTTCAAGATTAAACTTTATGCACCTAAGGCCAAGAGTGTTAAAGCCAATGCCGGTGGACTGAATGGTAGCAAGTACGCCGCTATCACCAAGACAGTTAAAGTGGCGGTTCGTTAGTCAGTGGTAGCATACGACGATAAGAACAGGTAAGGAGTGCGTACGATGAAACGATTCGTTCTACAAATTGGCTTGGTTTTAGCTAGCCTAAGTTTGGGCGGCGTATTCACTGCGAATATAACGCCAACAGCTCAGGCAGCCACAACGCCCAAAAACATTAAAACCTTCCCCAAGAAAATGCGGGGGACTTGGTACTACCGAGACGGGAACAACAACACTAACAGGATGATCTTTACCAAGCACACCTTGAAGAAAGCTATTTTATATGATGGTAAGGTGCAACACAAGTGGACTTATAGATTGGTTGTAAAGAGTAAGAAAATGGGTGATGTGTACTTGAACAAAAGTGGCCACGGTTGGTATATGGTCAGTGTGGCCTACACCGATGCATGGACCAATTACAAGCGCGGCACTTACACAATCAAGGGACACAAGTATGCAGCGCTATACACCGGTGCAGTCAGTGTATTAGACCCTGTGCGGAAGAAGGTATCTTTTGATATGGCCATGCACAAAGACCATGGACGTGCTTATACCAAGAAGGTTTCTATTAAAGGCTTACTTTAATCAAGTCAGCGATAGGTTTTAATTGGAGGTCATAATCATGAAAAAAATATTTGCTACAGCAGCGGCCGTTGTATTGAGCTTGACCCTTGGAGCCGTTGCACAACCACAAACTAGTGCACAGGCAGCGAAGTATCATCAAGGAATGCCTAAGGTTCTTCGCGGGAAGTGGATGATTCCCAAGAAGGATCATTGGCAAATAGTTGGTGAGAATGAGGACAACTTAAAGTACTTCAAAGTGTCGAACAAAAAATTTGTGATTAAGCAAATTGATACTAATGACACCTACTTGTCTCCACGGTATAAGAAAACGTCTAAGGGCCATTACACGGTCTTAACCCACTACAAGATGATCAGTACCATCGTAAAAGGTCGAGTATTCAAAAGTAAAAAGAACGTTAAAATGCACTTCGTTTTGAAGAAGGGCGTGTTGAATATTAAAGGCAACAGTAGCATTGTCGGCCTACCTTATCAGCGTGTTAAGTAAAGGGGCAAGCACATGAATCGATTAGTGATTAAGAGCGGCCTCATTTTAGCCAGTCTAAGCGTTGGTGTGGTGGCGATGCAGACGCACGTTTCAACGACGGCTGCGGCCGCTAAAACCGTGACGACGTTTCCCAAGAAGATGCGTGGAACCTGGTATTACCGGGATGCCGAGCATTATCGCTACAAGACGACCTTTACCAAGCGGTCAATGAAACAGACTACTTGGCATTACGGTAAGTCTCAAGGGACGTCAACTTATAAGCTGGTTAAGAGTTTCACGACGAAACATGCGGTGAACCTTACTAGTAATGGTCACGGTTGGTACACTGTTGCCTGGACGAACAGTAATATGTGGAAGAGCTACAAGCGTGGCACCTACACACTCAAAGGTCATCAATATGCGGCACTGTACACCGGGATGGTTGGTGTGGCAGGACCTATGGGTAAAAAGGCCTCGTTTGCTGCGGCCATGCATCAGGACCGAGCCCACGTGTACACCAAGAAGGTTGCCATTAAAGGATTACGTTAAGCAAGACACAAAGAGTTGGTGGATGACAGTCGAGTTGTCCCCAACTTATTTGTGCGAAAGATAAAGCCGCAAAGATAGTGACACTGCTTTTGGATAACTATCTTTGCGGCTGAGATTGCCAAATAGAAAAGGATAAGGAGTCATCTTATGAAGAACACACGAGGTCTATCTATTAGTAAGCTAGTGGGTCAACTGCTGATTATTGGCGTTACCTTTGGTGTAGTTGGGGCTGGTTCTGTTGGTAATAAACATGAAACGGTGGTCGCACAAGCTAAGAGCGCCACTTTTCATAAGGGTGGCCATCTGTGGTATCGCGGTTCAGGGAAACATGGCATGAATGTTGAGGTCATGCCCAAAAAGATTCGTGTTAGTGTACATGGATCTTATACAGTTCCCAAGAATAAGACAAAACATTTTCGCTTATATACAGTCAAAGGGATGCCCGTAATTCCAACGAAGAAGGCAGGCTACCCCGCCCCAGCATATTCTGGACAGTGGATGCAAATTACAACGGGCGCTTGGGGAAATGATAAGGACTTTAAGAAGTTTCCCAAAATTATCCAAAAATACTGGGGTAAACGCTATATGGCGACGTTTAGTGGGAATACATTGCTTCAATATGAGGGAACCCCGATTAAGACCTTTAACCTACCAACTGTTCACGGTACCGTACTGACCTATCAGACCGCGGATGACATAGGAAATGGCAATACGCTGGTCGTTCCTTCAAGTGCAGCGGATACTGATTTGACGCAGAAGACGGTTCACCCGCTAGTGACGGCTAAGTCGTTTAAATATATGGATAAGCAATCGTTTTACTATACATGGGGTGTCGCCGATAAACTTCAAAAAATAAGTCACGGGAACCATTATCCAATTATTAATGCTTTTGCGCGAACCCATCCTAGTGGTTTTGATTCTTTGTGGCCTAAAAATTGTCAGTGGCATCAAAATAACAGAAATATTTTAGGCGACTTATATTATGGTGTTGATGAAAATACGCAAACCATTAAGTTTGGTGGCTATCCGGAACAGCCCGGGCATTACGTTTTCAAATTCTATATTATGCCAACTGATAGTTATGGTGATGTATTACGAGGCCAATCACTTATTGGCCAAATTGGCAAACAGGAAGTGGACATTACCCGTGGAAAAACCACGACCGTTAGTCAAGACCAGTTTGACAAGCTAAGTGAGGCTGATCGCATTGACTGAGTAACGCGGACTTTTAACAATTAATCGTTATTTGTGAAGATGCCAGGATAGTGAAAATTATTGTGGCAATGTGAAGGGGAGTTAAATACATGAAAAAATTTTGGATAACTTTGACCTTATTACTGACGATGGTTGGTGGGTTAACGCTAATTAATGCCAATCCAGTGACAGCTCAAGCAGTGACGAAGCATTATACGGTCGTTCCCAAGACCTTGCGAGGCCATTGGCGGCATTACGATAAAAAGAAAAAATCCTACGATAAAGTTATTTTTACCAAGTGGCAGTGGAAGTATCGAAATGCTGGTCAGAAGAAATGGCATAGTCTGTCTGGAAAGACCTTTAAAATGGCGAAGCATGTCCAGGCTAGCAGTCCCTGGTATAGCGATTTGTCGATCACAAAATTTGGCAAGCACAAGGATTATACGGTAGGCCAGAGCTATTCAGATATGTGGCCAAGCTGGCGGCGGGTCAAGCGGAATGGTAAAACAGCGTTACGTAGCACGCCAGTCGCACTGGGGCAAAAAGTCTCGTCTACCTATTATTATCGCTATTAGTCGTTTGAGAAAGGAAGCACGACAATGAAAAAAATGAAATGGTTACTGACCGCGTTACTAATGTTAGGCGTCGCAGTGTTACTGATTAACGCAACGCCAACCACAGCCAATGCAGCTACGGTTAACGGGATGCCTAAAGCGTTGCGTCACGTCTGGATTCGGGGCAAGTACAAGACCAAAATCACGAAGTATCACATTTATTGGGCACCAACAGGCAAGAAGTACACGAGTCAGATTTCGTTTAAAAAGGTTCTCAAGAGCGGCAATAAATATACCGTTAAAAAGACTGATCTGTTCGAGCAGACCCCGTACTGGATTAAAGGGCACAAGATGTATCACGGGATGCGAGGGGATGCTAATGATTCTTTGACAATTTGGCATCGTTAACGTCAAGCGACTAGAGATTTTGTCCGTCGATTAAATGAAATTGTAGGAGGTTTTACTCATGCGTTCTGGATTAAAATGGACGGCTGCGTTGCTGGCAGCTTTGACGTTGTCAACGACAGTACTAACACCAGTTACAGCCAATGCTTCTAGTTATCATTCGGAGATGCCAAAGAGGTTTTGGGGCCACTGGCGGAATAAAACTGAACGTATACGCGTTAGAAAGAACGGGTACGATTCAGCGTTGAGGGTCGCAACCGGTTGGGTTTTTGTGTATGGCAAGCCGCGAGTCAAGGCCCTTGGACACAATAAGTATCGGGTTCGAATCTTTACCTATAAAGCTAACCGTTGGACGACGCATTCATTCACTTATATTTCTAAGAATAAGATCAAATGGCTTGGTGAAACACTCAAGCGATATTAGTGTTCGCACGATTGCGTAGAGATTCAAATGGATTTTTTAAAATCAGGAGGTACTTGATGAAACATTTTAAATGGTTCGCGCTGGTTATTGCGGTAATGGGTGGGTTATATCTATCCCAACAAGCACCAACGACGGCGAATGCTGCGGTTCACTACATTCACAAATGGCAGCATCCCTACCCGATTGATTTGCTGGAGTACGAGGAAAATTCCGACAAGCCCAATCGTGCCGGCGTTTATTCCAGCAAGGGAAAGCTGTTGCGCCGCGTGAATGGGTCCAAGGTGACGGATAACTATTGGCCGTTAGCTGAAGCCAAGATTAAGGGCCATAAGTATTATCGCGTTTACAAGTATTCTTGGCGGGCTAATCATGAGGGCACGCATAAATTAGTTGGTTGGATGCGGACGTCGGCTTTTGGGAAGCAACCCAAACATAATGAGTATGCCTCTGCCTCGTTTTACACCTACTCGGCAAACTTTGGCGACAGTGATTTGCCTAAGGCTATGTGGATATATGAAATTTTAGGCCAACCGATTAAATTTCAGGCGGAAAATGCGGGACATTCATTTTCCTTTGCGACCAGCGCCGAGTTTGTTTTGCGTTCATATATGAGAGAGTCGGATGGTAATTATTCGAACACGGGGGTTGAGGCCCTTCGTTGCACAGGTGGCGAATTAGAACTGTTCTATTCGTCTCAAAAGAAAGGAAAACACAGCGTCACGAAGTATCTCAAGAGCGGTAAAACGCAGCATTACACGATTTACGATAATAAATACGGAAACGTGCCAACGACAATCAAGAATAATGTCAAAGGCAAGTGGTTAACCTTCTCGTACAAGTTAAAGGGTAAAAAGCATACTTATACGATTACGAGCAAGGGTGTTACGCGATTCGACGGCAAAAAATTGAAGTATACGGTTGAATCTAACGAAGGGTGAGGTCGAAGTGATGATCTGACGGATATTTTTTCAGGTCATGCCATCGTTTTACGAAATGAGAAGGTCTCGTTCAACAGTAAGCTCAATCATGGACTACCAGACTAGCTAGAAAGGGAGGGTGGCAGCCCTCTTTTTCTTTGCCAACAGTCACTTAACAGGGAGGATTTCTATGTCAGAGTCACCAGCCCAACACCCAGTACGAACCTGGTTGTGGCAACACGCGTTTCTTTTAATTGTGATTGCGCTGTCTTTCTTAGCGGCGCTACCGCAACTTACCAGTCATTCGGTCATTCTCGGTGTCGATGGGCTTTTTCACTTTAACCGGTTCTACGATGCTGTTATGCAGCTAAAACAGGTGAATTTCCATTACTTTGTTGCGCCCTATGAGTATCAGGGGATGGGCCGGATGGTCAACGCCATCTACGGGCCGTTTGCCGCAGGATTCAATGGCGCCTTACTCCTGCTAGCGGGTAACTACGTGAAGTACCAAGTTCTATCTCGCGTCGTCCTCAGCGCAGTCGCCGCCGAATGCATGTACGTGGCGCTCCGCCGGTGCCGGGTCACTAACCTGACAGCTCAGGCGATTGCCATTCTTTACCCGTTTACTTATCAAATTATTATGTGGAATATCCGTCAGTCCTTCATGAGCTGGGGCGCGGCGTTGATGCCTTTAGGCGTGATCGTTGGGGTACGGATGATTGAAAATCGCGAGCACCCGGTCAACGTTTGGCAGATGGCGGTTGTGATGGCCTTGTTGACGCAGACCCATTTGATCTCAGCCGCGCAAATTGCGCTGATGCTGTTTGTTTACGCGATTATTGCCCTGTTTCGTCTGCCGAACCGGCGTGACTTTCTCTTGAAAATCGGGCAGGCCATCCTGCTGTACCTGGTTCTATGTGCCAACGTGATTGCCGGCATGGTAGAAGTCTTTATGGGCAACCGAATCTTGGGCGTCGGTCAGGTCAAAGACCCCAGTAGAAAGGCGTTTAACGTCCTGGTTCTGCATCGCTCACGCTATCTGATTCTGGTAGTGCTAGTCGCCAGCCTGATTATTCTCTTGATTGGTTGGCGCAAGTTAAGTTTCTCGACCAAGGTGACGGCGAGTCTCGGTGCTGGTTTCTATGTAATCTCGTCGGTGCTCTTGCCCTGGAATGCCATTTTCCACTTACTGCCAGCCATCAGTTTTATTCAGTTTCCCTCGCGGTTTATGGCGGTGGGGACGGTGCTATTGCTGGTCGCTGACGGTCAGTTGCTATCAACGACAATCTTGGGTCGTGGGTGGAATGGCCTGCTGCGACTGGGGATTGCCGGGTTGGGCGTTCTCCTAATTGCCGTCAATGGCTACTCAACCCTGCGGCATACGCAGCAACTCTTTGCGGTTCCGCGTGCCATTTATCCAGCACGGACGTACTCCGCTAAGGAACTGGAAAACCTGCGAACAGCCTTTAATAGCTCTAATCTCGCTAAGCCATTAACGCTCGCGACTAAATCAACGCCGGACTATTTGCCCCTTCAGCCGAACTACAAGCCGACTGATAATGTTTTCGCGGCGTATGAGGAACTGGACCACGTGCTTTACCACCGTACCGGTCCGCACCTGCACCAGACAATTGGGCGGCACACCACAACGCTTCGGTGGACGGGAACGAAAGCCCAATCACTGACGTTGCCGGTTGCCATGTACCGCAACACGCAAGCGACGCTGAATGGTCACGCCTTTCAGTACCGCAACAATCCCAAGCAGACGTTGCGGTTGGCAACGGTTCAGAGTCGTGCTGGTCAGAATACGTTTACCTTTCAGTATCAACCGCGATTGCTTTCACGGTTGCTGTTGTGGGTTGCGACAGTCGGCTGGCTAGGGACTCTGGTTTGGTGGTGGCGGTCGCGATTGACCAACAGCAAAAAGTTCTGACCTTTTAACCAACTATTTGACCTTTAATCAAATTAATTGACCTTTCTGCTGATGAGAACTATTATATTTTCAATATAAAAGCCGGTATTAAAGCGATAAGACGAACAAATTAGCACTCTAGCATCTAGAGTGCTAATTACTTGCAATACTGACCAATCCTGACTATTATAGATAATGTAATCAAGCAAAGCAGAAAGGGGTTATTGATTATGACTAACGATGTTATGAACCGGAACTTTGATTTCTTTGATCCAATGAATTTCTTTAACGAAGTGGGGAACCTGGGTCGCGACATGTTTAGCGGCGATGGCTCTATGAAGACGGATGTTGTGGAACATGACAAGGACTACGTGGTTACGGCCGAGATGCCTGGCTTCAAGAAGGAAGACATTCACGTCGATTACCGTGACGACACCCTGAGAATTTCTGGAAAGTCCGAGGTCAACCAGTCAGCTAAGGATGACGATGGCCGGATTCTCCGTCAAGAACGTAGCAGTCAAAATGTTGCGCGTTCCTTCTACCTGCCAAGCATTGACTTGGATAACGTTCAAGCCAAGTATGTTGAAGGCGTTCTGACCTTGACGTTGCCAAAGCAAACCAAGGTTGAAGATAATCATAAGATCAGCATCGACTGATTAAATCGATATTAACGAAGCCCACTGGCCACGATTGACGTGGTTGGTGGGCTTTTTGCTGGGTAGCCAATTTCTATGAGAAAAAGCCAACTTATCACACGAAAAATTTAGCCTCCTGTTAGGAAATTACCACGGGAATGTATTGTCTCTCATCTAAAATAAATAAAGCGCCTACAAGTGGGCAGTCTATAATAATTGGGGAGACAATAATGGCTGATAATAATAACACTAAAATCACCTTAATGGCCTTAGTCATGATGATCTTTACGACCGTCTTCGGCTTTGCCAACAGTACGGTGGCCTATTTCTTAATGGGTTACTCGTCGATTCTATTCTACTTAGCAGCAGCAATCCTATTCTTTATTCCATTTGCCTTAATGATGGCAGAATATGGGGCCGCTATCAAATCCGACGAAGGGAGTGGGATGTACCAGTGGTTGGACCGCAGTGTGAACTCAGAGTTCGCCTTCATTGGGACCTTCATGTGGTTCGCATCCTACATCATCTGGCTGGTTTCCACCTCTGCGAAGGTTTGGATTCCCTTTACCACGACCTTCTTCGGGCGTGATCAAACGCAGAACTTCGCCTTCGCTGGCTTAAATGCCACGCAGGTCATCGGGATTCTGTCCTGTCTGTGGATGGTGCTGGTAACCTGGGTCTCCATCAAAGGGGTCAAGGGAATCGTGCGGATCACCAGCCTCGGTGGATTGGCCGTCATGAGCTTAAACGCCATCCTGCTGGTCGTTTCTGGTATTGTTTTGGCGTTGCAGCACGGTAAATTTGCACAACCGCTGAGCACCTTCTTACACTCGCCACATCCCAGCTACCAACAACCAATGGGAATCATGAGTTTCGCCGTATTTGCTATCTTCGCTTATGGGGGCCTGGAAGTCTTGGGGGGCATGGTTGATAAGACCAAGAACCCAGAAAAGACGTTCCCGAAGGCCATTGTTATCTCGGCCGTCGTGATTACGTTGGGCTATGCGATTGGGATTCTTTGCTGGGGAATTAGCACGAACTGGCAAAAGGTGCTGTCCGACCCAACCACGAACATGGGAAACATCAGTTACGTCATGATGCGGAATCTGGGGGATACCTTGGGTGAAGCCATGGGGTTGAGCGCCGCCACGAGTACCACGATTGGGTTATGGTTCGCCCGTTACACCGGTTTGGGCATGTTCTTAGCCTACTCTGGGGCCTTCTTCACGTTGACCTACTCACCACTGAAGACGCTGATCATGGGGACGCCAAAGTCCATGTGGCCAAAGAAGTTTACCAAATTAAACGACAACGATATGCCAAGCTACGCCATGATGTTGCAATGTGCCGTCGTCATCGTTATCATTCTGGTGGCTTCATTTGCCTCGAGCGATGCCTCAGCCTTCTATAACATTTTGACGCTGATGGCGAACGTTTCTATGACGTTGCCATACCTGTTCCTGGTCTACGCCTTTCCAAAATTCAAGCACAACCGCGACATCGTCAAACCGTTCGAAGTCTACAAATCACCGGCCTGGACGACTGTCATCAGTTGGGTCGTCTTCCTCGTGGTCTTGGGGGCCAACGTCTTCACGCTGCTCCAACCAATCTTGGAAAATGGCGACGTTCAAAGTACGATTTGGATGTTGGTTGGGCCAATCCTGTTCGGCCTAATGGGTGTCATCTGGTACCAAGTCCGCAAGCACAAACAAGCGGAGAACTAGTTCTTTGATTGCGCCTTACCGGGCGATACAGAACTAATTCTGCCAGTTTGTGGTTAATGGTTTTTACCTGAAAATTGGGTGCAATTAATCAATTTAGATAAATATGCGTAAAAGAAAATGCAATCAACGTCCTCATCAATTGAGAACGCTGATTGCATTTTTAGCATACATGATTAAGTCGCCACCGAAGCGGTACTGGGGTTAAACAAGTGTGAGCCGCAGGGCTGGTGAAAATAGGCTCAGCCGTAGGAATTCCCTTAGTAGCGGTCTTGGCTACTTAGGGAATTGGTATCTTTGAAACGCGTATCTCAGCGGTTCAAAGTAAGCACGGAGACCGCTCTTTGGCTCCGGGCGTCCGCCTACAGCGCCACGGCCTATTTTCGCCAGCCCGGAGGCGCAATCTCCACGCAGTTTAAATCCTAGTACTGCTTGCCGGTTTCGTAGACGATTTCGGGCTCGTTCCCTGTCCGCTCATTCTTATTCAAAATGTCGATCATGGTCATCTCGTCAACGTCTAAACTAAAGTCAAAGATATCGGCGTTTTCCTTGATGCGGTCGGAATGGGTGGACTTAGGAATCGTCACCAATTCGTGTTGGAGTTCCCAACGCAAAACGATTTGAGCGACGGACTTGTTGTGATGCTTGGCCATCTTGGTCAGCATCGGGTTGTCTAAAACCACGCGCCGGCCTAATGGACTCCAGGCTTCCGTGACGATTTTCTTTTCTTGATCGTAGTTGAACAGCGCCTGTTGGTTCAGGTAGGGATGGTATTCCACCTGGTTAACGACGGGCATTTCCTTGGCCTGGGTGGCGAGCAGCTCCAGGTGGGCAATGGTGTAGTTGGAGACCCCGATGGATTTGACCTTGCCGTCAGCCTTCAGTTGTTCCATGGCCTTCCAGGTGTCAAAGAAGTGTTCACGAACGGGCCAGTGAACCAGTAAGAGGTCCAAGTAATCAGTCTGTAAACGTTTGAGTGAGCCTTCCACGGCCTTCATCGTCCGGTCGTAACCCTGAACGACTTCGGCGACCTTGCTGGTCAGGAAGAAGCCTTCTCGAGGCAATCCGAGTTGGTGCAGGGTGGGACCAAGGATATCCTCGTTGCGGTAGAGCATGGCCGTGTCAAACATGCGGTAGCCGGCGTTCCAGGCTGCGTCAATCGACTGGTTCATGGTTTCTTGATCGCCGATTTTGTAGGTCCCAAACCCCATGACCGGCATGCGGTTGCCATCGGCCAGTTTGAGTGTATCCGTAATCTTGGTGGGTGGTGTCATAAAATAGTTCCTCCTTGACGGCAGATACCGTCAGTCATTGTTGGTGCGAGGCGCTGGGCCAGACACGCGTATACCTTCCATTTTAGGCTATCTAGTGCTAAATGACAACGCTTACTTCTGGCGGTGAAAGACGTCGTACAGATTGATGCTGGCTTCCAACAACATCCCAAAAGTCATGAGCCACATGGCCAGCATATCTTGGTGGGCTAACATACAGCCAAGCAGGATAATGTAGAGAATAAATAGAATAACCGCTGATGATTTGTGATTCAAAATATTACTCCCTTTGAAGAATTTAAGTAAAAATGCGTTAATCAATGCTACCAATTCCATTGTAGTCTTCGCCGGCACAAAAGGTTACTATCGTTCCCATTAGAAATGCTTGCGTTTCTCTAAAAGATTGCGTAGAACTGAACGAATTAGGCGCCTGAACTCCCTAATTTCTAGTACAATGAAGGTGTGTTCTCACAGACGTTGGTTGGTCGTCCCGGCAATAGGCACAGCTGTCCTGCTATGGGACCGATTGACCTCGACTTAGAGTCCGAAATGCAGTCTCAGAGGCCATTGACACTAGCGCAATAGACACAAATATAATGATAAAAAACATCGTGGGTTAAACGTCTGTGAGTCGGAAGGTCGGTGAAAATAGACTCAGCCGTGGGAGTTTCCTTAGTGGCTTTGCCACTTAGAAAACTGATATTTTTGAGACGTGAACTTCGGCTCAAAATAAGTCTGGAGACCGTTCTGTGGCTCCGGACGTGCGCCCACAGCGTTCCGGTCTATTTTCACCGACCTGGAGACGCAAGCAAACGAGTAATCTAACGAGTAACCCAAAGAAAGGGAGGTTGCGGGGAAATGACCACAACAGAACGTTATGAAACGCCGTTAAATCAAGGATTAACGGCGGATGAAGTTGCGCAGCGGGTGGCTGCTGGCCAGCAGAATGACCCCTTACCCCCGCTGACCCGAAGTGTGAAACAAATCTTTCGGGATAATCTATTAACCCTCTTTAATTTAATCAACGTGTTGCTGGGAGCCTTAGTTTTGGTCACCGGCAGCTATAAAAATCTCCTCTTCTTGGGCGTTGTCGTGGTCAACACCGGGATCGGTATTTTCCAAGAAATCCGGTCCAAACGGCAGGTCGACAAGCTGGCACTCCTGTCTGAAGGCACGATTGACGTGCTACGGGACGGACAGCTGACGGCGCGACACCAGGATGATATCGTGAGTGACGACCTGCTCGAACTCCACCGCGGGGACCAGATTCCCGTCGATGGCCTGATCCGAGAGACCGCCGGACTAGAGGTCGATGAATCCCAAATCACTGGGGAGTCCACGCCAATTTTAAAGGCGACGGGTGACTCGCTAATTTCCGGCAGTGTCCTTCTCGGGGGCCGCGCCCTGGTGCAGGCCACCACGGTCGGTCACGGCAGCTTTGTGAAACAGTTGGCGCATTCAGCCAAGCAAAAGCGGCGGAGTGCCAGTCAGTTGCTCATCATTATTAATCGTATTATTAAAGTGTTGACGTTTGCTATTATCCCTTTGGGTGCGGCCTTATTCGTGTCCGCCATGTTGCGGGGACAGAGCCAGGACCGCGCCATCCTGGGAACCGTCGCCTCAATGGTCGGTATGATTCCGGAGGGTTTGGTCTTACTGACCTCGGTAGCACTCGCGGCCGGCGCCTTCACCCTGGGGCGCCACAACGTGTTGGTACGGGAGTTACCTGCCATCGAAGCGTTGGCCCGAGTCGACGTCCTGTGTTTGGACAAGACCGGGACCATCACCAATGGCCAACTACAGCTTGACCGGGTGGAACCGCTGGCCAATGTGCCAGAAACAGACCTCCAAACGCGGTTGGCTCAGCTAGTGGCGGCAACGGGCGACGATAACGAAACGGCGCAGGCGGTCCAGCAGGCGTACGGTTCACCAGAAGTCGCGGCGCAGGATGTCTTACCGTTCTCCTCCGGGCGTAAATGGAGTGGGGCGGTCATTGACGGCCACGCAACGCTCATGGGCGCGCCGGAATTCATTTTCGACACGGTGCCTAGCGACGTCCAGCAACGTATTCAAACCCTAGCGGCCGCGGGCTACCGGGTTCTGTTACTGGCGGAAGCGGAAGAGCTCACGACGCCCAAGCCAACAAAACCGCGGGCCATCGGGCTGATTTTGATTACCGATGAACTGCGGCCACGTGCCAAGGATACGTTCGGTTTCTTTGCCAATCAGGACGTGGCCTTGAAGGTCATTTCCGGGGACAATCCCGTGACGGTGGCCAGTATTGCCGGCCGGGCGGGCATCGCGGGGGCCCAACAATTGGTCGATATGAGCCAGGTGGGCGCCAACCCAGACTATGCCCAACTTGTGGCCGACTATAATGTGTTTGGTCGGGTCACGCCGCAACAAAAGGAACAGCTGATCAAGGCCTACCAGGAAGCCGGGCACACGGTCGCCATGACCGGTGACGGGGTCAACGACCTGTTGGCGCTACGTCAGGCCGACTGCAGCATTGCCATGGCCTCCGGGAGTGAAGCCACCAAGAGTCTGGCCGACTTTGTTCTGGTCAACTCGAACTTTGACGCCATGGTCAACGTCTTAAATGAAGGTCGCCGGGTCATCAACAACATCGAACGGGTGGCCTCACTGTTCCTGATCAAGACCATGTACTCGGTCGCGCTCACGCTGATTTTCATCTTCATGAGTCGCAGCTACCCGTTTGAACCGATTCAGTTGACGCCCATTTCCTCCCTAATGGTGGGGATTCCCACGTTCTTCCTGGCCCTGCAGCCCAACTATGCGCGGATTGCCGGACGTTTTATGAAGCAAGTTATGGAAATTGCGGCACCGGCAGCCATCTGCGTGGTCGGCTACATCCTGGTCATCATGGCGATTGGCACGCAATTCCACCTGACTTTTGCGACGACCTCCACGTTGAGCGTGTTGATTACGGGACTGATCAGTCTCAATGCCCTGGTCATGGTCGCGCGCCCGCTGAACCGGTTCAAGGTCGGCCTAGTCGCGTTGATGGCGGGGTTGTTTGCGGTCATTTTCATCTTCTTTGGCCCGATTTTCTCGCTGGTCAGCCTGTTGAATTGGCAATTAGCGCTGATTTACCTACCCCTGATGATTAGTGTGATTCCGGTGTTCATCCTAGTTCAAGACGGACTGGGACACCGGATTCTCAGTAAGATTCGTTGGCGCTAGATGAATTGTCGTTTTTAGCCTTTAGCTAGTCACTAAGACTAGATTATATGTTATAATCGGAACTAGAAACGGAAGGGTAGGGAAAAGACATGGCTGATTTTAATCAATATACGCGGTGGGAACACCAGATGCACGGGGTTAAATTACCCCGGTGGGACGATTTACCCAAGTTTGACCTCTATATGGACCAGGTAACGGCGCTGATCAATGACGTTTTGGGCCCCTTGGGCGTCGACACGATTACCCCGGCGATGATCAATAATTATGTGAAGCATAACGTGATTTTGGCCCCCGTCAAGAAGAAGTATCAGACCATGCAGCTGACCGATATTTTAATGATCAGCCTCCTAAAGCCCATGTTCCAAACGGATACGGTCCGTTCGGGGATCGACCAGATTACGGCGGGCGATTACCCCAAGCAGGCTTACGACAACTTCATTGACAGCCTGGAAGACCGGCTCCACCATTTGGGTGAGGACCAGGTTCAACCGGCAGCCAAGGACTTGAATGAAAAACTCATGCAGGTCGCCGTCGACGCGGTTGTGGCGCGCTTACAATCAGAAAAGCTGCTACATCTCATCAAACGACCCTTACGAAAAATTGAAAAGAAATAATTAAAAAATGCCATCCCGACTATCAATGGGATGGCATTTTTTTGCTGCTGAACATAAAAATTGTCTTTCTTGGTCATGACAGATATGATGATTGAAATGGAGGTGGTGGGCATGATTGTAGAGGCTCAAAAGCAGGGGGATTCACTTATGGTGCCGATTCCGGCCGGTGTTGATGTCCAGGAAGGAACCGAATTTGATGTTGTCCAGGAAAAGAGTGGCGTCATTTCTTTAGTTCCGGTACATGAGAACATCTTTGCGCAAAGTCCCGAGTATGATTTACGTGCGGGAATTGTGGAATTGGAGCTTGGTGATAATGGCCAGTCAGTGGGAAAAGAAAATACTTGGTAATTTTTTAAGACAGATGATTTAGTCCGGTGTGATCCAGAATTGCATTCAAGGAATTGAAGTTAGTGATGAGTAAAACACCTAATAGCCAGGAGAATTCCCAGCTATTAGGTGTTTTTAGCGTTCAGTCTATTGGGTCTGCGTCTCCAACGACAAATCATTCATAAACGTCAAAAGTAAGTTGGCGTAGCTTGGATGATCTGTGTTGTCCTTGATTTCCTGTTGAATCAGCGACAGGTTGTTGGTGATGACGCCGTTGACGCCCATGAACATCATCTGGTCCAAATTGGTGATGGTGTCAATATCCCAAGCGTAAACCTTCTTGTGTTCACGAGCGGCCTGGTCGATAAAGGTATCGTTCAGGGTCGTCGATTCCATGGTGTAGGCGTTGGCCCGAGTCTGTGGGAACGTCAGGTTGTAGGGCATGATGTAGCTGACAAACAGCTGCGGATGCTCTTTTTTCAGCCGGTTCATAATTTTGTAACTCAGTGTGTGCACCTGCTCATGGTTTGCCATGATACGTGACCCAAATTGCCGGTAGAAGCGTTCGGGCAGGTCCTTGGTGTCGGCCCCGCCCGTCTTGATTTCAATCAGTAGTTTCTGGTGATGGGCAATAGCCGTGTTCAGGTAATGATTGAAGCTCGGAATCTTCGCCTGGTAGCCATTTTCCGTGACCGTGATCTGAGTCAATTGCTTCAGCGTCAGTTTGGAGACGGATTTTTTAATATTAGCGAGCGCCTTCAAGTTGGCGTCGTGCATGACCACAAACTGATGGTCCTTAGTCATGCGGATGTCCATTTCCACGTAGTCGGGCCGCTCCTTACTGGTCTTGACCATGGCGGGAATCGTGTTTTGCACGCCGTTGCCGTTATCGACACCCCGGTGGGCAATCGTCAGCGGCTTGCTCATGGCGAGACCATTTAGATAAATCAGGTTGAACCCGACCAGAGCAGCACTGATGACGACCAAACCGCTCGTAATCAACAGGCGCGTCCGGAACTTAGTCTTCGCCGGTTCGCGGAAGCTAAACAGGGACAGCGGCGTGCGGCGATGGGCCTCGTGGCTGCTGAGGATGACCATCATGAACAGCACAGTGGCGTAGCAGACGATAAATTCCGTAATGACTTCCATCAAAAAGAGGTTCACAGTGGCCGCAACCAAGCCGAAGCTGGTCTTGTCGAAGAGCACTTGCCCGATGTAGAGAGCGGCATAGATGACAAAGACGGCTGCACTGATCAGGGCCAGCGTCACAATAATTTTGCTAAAATAGTTCCAAAAGTTGCGGCGCGTCTGTTGCCAGCTGAGGCGAATGGCCTCGCGGCTGTGGTAGTGGTCGATCATCATCAGGGGCAACACGGCAATCAACCGAATCCCCAGGTAGGCCGCGCCAACGTAGAAGATGCCTAGCAGAACCGTCCACACGGGATTTTCCATTAAATAACTAATGATAAATGCCGGAATTTTAGCCTTGTTGAGCAGTGGCGTGGTAAACAGCTCGCTGCCGAACGGGATGATGACGATGAAGTACCCAATAAAGAAGAGAAATGTGCTGGGGGAGGCGCCGGCAATGCTGCGGACGGTGTCGCTCAGTAGTGCGCGCGTGGAGTCCGGTCGCCCGGTCCGAATATTGGTGATTCCCAACAATAGATAGGCGAATTGCCAGTAGATCAGGGTGACCACCGCTAACAGGATCAGCAGGAGACCAATGATGGCCAGGGGATGCTTCAACATGATGGCGGCGATATTGGTGTAAGACACGTAGGGAACGTGCTGCCATTTCAACAGCGCCGCGGTTAGCCAGGTAAAGGCCGGCACCGCTAAGTAACTAATGACCAGGTTGGTGATAAAGACTAGGGTGACGTAGCTGCCCCAGTGTTGGAAAAAATGGCGGGTTGATTCTCGCCAGAACTGCCATGCCTGCACAGTCCTCAACTCCTCTCAGTAACAAATATTATGTATTGTTTTGAACCTGTGAAATTTGCGTTGCCGTCGCCTCCGGGGCGGGGAAAATAGGTCGTGACGCTGTGGGGAGGACGCCTGAAGCCTGAGAAGCGGTCTTCAGGCTTGCTTTGAGCCGCCAAGGGCGCATCTCAAAGTCACCATTTCCTGAGGTTCCCTCAGGAAATGCCACGGCTGAACCTATTTTCCCCGCCCCTGCGGCTGACATGATGACTCTGATTGTACGGTGGTGATATTTGTTTCTGGTCGTTTTCTGGTTTTGTTTCTCCAGTATGGTGTTGATTTGAAACGCTGTGGGGAGGACGCCCCGAGCCAAAGGGCGGTCTCGGGACTTGCTTTGAGCCGCCAAGGGCGCGTCTCAAAGTCACCATTTCCTGAGGTTCCCTCAGAAAATCCCACGGCTGAACCTATTTTCCCCGCCCCTGCGGCTGACATGATGACTCTGATTGTACCGTGATGGCATTTGTTTCTGGTCGATTTCTGGTTTTGTTTTCACCAATAGGTTGTTGGCTTGAGACATTACGACGTGTGCGTAAAGTGTTGTTGCAAATTCCCCATATAGTCAGTCTTCAAACAATTATTCCCTTAAACGGCTTCCATATCTACTACTTTAGCATAATCTTTATAGAACAACCGGAGAAAATTGTTGGTTACTTCAGGGGATTTCGGCTAGTGGGGGATGCGAGGAGGGAGAGTGAGCTAATTTAGGTTGTTTTCATAGAAATCATGAAAGCAAAACAGTTGGGTAGTGATTTAATTCACAGACTTATTTAACCAGAATTTTCTTTTATAAGTGTGTATGCGCTTTCATTACTGATGAGCCTAATCCTTGCCACTAATGGGTTAACTAGCTAAACAAATTAATTGTGATATTTTTAACAAAAAGGGCTTGCGTAATTCCAAAATCATGATATGATATATCTCGTGAAGAAGTTAACAAGGATGTTTTCAAAAATGGAGGCATAAGAATGTTAAAAGACGTGAAAGAGAAAACTACTACTAAAAACCAAGAAAGCACTGAAACCGTTGATCAAATGATCGACCGGCTCACTGCTAAAGCCCACGATGCTTTATGTGCTATGGACAGTTTCGACCAAGAAAAGGTTGACCACATCGTCCACCAAATGGCCATCGCTGGCCTGGACCACCACATGGAGTTGGCTAAGGCTGCCTTCGACGAAACTGGTCGGGGTGTTATGGAAGACAAAGCCATCAAGAACATGTTCGCTACTGAAGAAATTTGGCACTCGATTAAAAAAGACAAGACGGTCGGCATCATTAAAGATGACCACGAACGTCAACTGATTACTGTTGCTGAACCACTGGGTATCTTGGCCGGGGTTACCCCCGTTACCAACCCAACGTCCACGACGCTGTTCAAGTCATTGATCGCTGTGAAGACGCGGAACCCAATCATCTTCGCCTTTCACCCACAAGCCCAAAAGTCATCCGTGATGGCCGCTAAAGTCGTTCGCGACGCTGCGATTGCTGCTGGTGCCCCAGAGGGTGTGATTTCCTGGATTGAAACGCCAAGTATCGAAGCGACGACTGCTTTGATGAACCACCCAATGGTTGCCAGTGTTCTGGCTACCGGTGGTCCTGGCATGGTCAAAGCCGCTTACTCAACCGGTAAGCCAGCCTTAGGGGTTGGTCCTGGTAACGGCCCAGCCTACATCGAAAAGACTGCCAACATCAAGCGGGCCGTCTACGACATCGTCTTATCCAAGACGTTTGATAACGGGATGGTTTGTGCTTCTGAAAACAGTGCCGTCATCGATCACGAAATCTACGCGGAAACGAAGAAGGAAATGCAAGACCGCGGCGTCTTCTTCATTAAGAAGAGCGACGAAAAGGCCTTGGCCGACGCAATGTTCAAGCCTGAAGGCGGCGTTAAGGGACCTATTCCTGGGATGTCTGCTCAAAAGATCGCTGACATTGCCGGTATCAAAGTTCCTGCTGGCACCAAGGTTTTAGCTGCTGAAATCACGGG
The DNA here is from genome assembly GCF_044053135.1 of Levilactobacillus sp. FUA 3915. NCBI lineage: Bacteria > Bacillati > Bacillota > Bacilli > Lactobacillales > Lactobacillaceae > Levilactobacillus > Levilactobacillus sp. FUA 3915. Next base: position 1,339,573 of record NZ_CP168704.1, read on the forward strand.
CGTGGGACCTAAATTCCCATTATCACAAGAAAAATTGAGTCCAATGATTTCCGTTTACAAGGCTACCAGCAAGGAAAATGCGTTTGATCTCTGTGACCAATTGCTCCACTTCGGTGGGCTGGGCCATACGGCTGCCATTCACACCATGGATGACGATTTAGCAACCGAATTTGGGATTAAGATGAAGGCTAGCCGGGTTCTGGTTAACACGCCATCCGCCATTGGTGGGATTGGGAACCTCTACAACGAAATGGTCCCTTCATTAACGTTAGGTACTGGTTCATGGGGTAAGAACTCCGTGTCCCATAACGTTTCCTCATTTGACCTGTTGAACATCAAAACGATTGCAAAGCGGCGAAATAATATGCAGTGGATTAAATTACCTCGAGTTTACTTTGAAAAGACGTCCGTTCGTTACCTCGACGACATGCCTGGCATCAAGCGTGTCTTCCTCGTGACCGACCCAGCCATGGTTGAATTGGGTTACGTTGACACGGTGCTGAACGAATTGAAGCGCCAACCAAACGGGATCGAATACTCCCTGTTCTCCGATGTTGAACCTGATCCAACGACTGACACCGTCAACCGTGGGGTTACGCAGATGCGGATGTTCAAGCCAGATACCATCGTGGCTTTAGGTGGGGGCTCCGCAATGGATGCCGCCAAGAACATGTGGTTATTCTACGAAGACCCATCCGCAAGCTTCTTCGGCGCCAAGCAGAAATTCTTGGACATCCGGAAGCGGGCTTACAAGTTTAACAAGCCACACAAGGCGCAATTCGTTGCGATTCCAACGACTTCAGGGACTGGTTCTGAAGTGACACCATTCTCTGTCATCACCGATTCCAAGACCCACGTGAAGTACCCATTGGCCGACTACGCTTTGACGCCAGACGTTGCCATTGTGGACTCACAATTTATCGAAACGGTGCCTAAGAAGACGGTTGCTTACTCTGGACTGGATGTTCTGACCCACGCCATCGAATCCTACGTGTCAAACATGGCGTCCGATTACACCCGTCCATGGTCATTGCAAGCAATCAAGTTAGTCATGGATAACCTGACCAACTCTTACAACGGCGATATTACCGCCCGCGAAGAAATGCATAACGCCTCAACGTTAGCCGGGATGGCCTTTGCCAACGCCTTCCTCGGGGTCGACCACTCTATCGCCCACAAACTGGGTGGGGAATTCGGTCTGCCTCATGGGTTAGCCATTGCCATCACCTTGCCACACGTTATCCGGTACAACTTCCAAGAACCAACGAAGCTGACCATGTGGCCTAAGTACGAATACTTCCGGGCCGACGAAGACTACGCACAAATTGCGCGCTACCTTGGCTTGCCAGGAACAACTAAGGAAGAACTGAAGGAAGCCTTAGTCAAGAAGATCATCGACTTGGCGCACTCAGTTGACGTTACCTTGAGCTTGAAGGCTAACGGCGTGGACAAGGCCCACTTCGATAAGGCAGTCGACAAATTAGCCGAACTGGCCTTCGAAGACCAATGCACGACCGCTAACCCACGGGAACCACTGGTTTCTGAACTGAAGCAAATTATGATTGATGAGTACGACGGGAAGAACGTTGAAAAATAACGGTTGAAATTCTTGTCGGTAATTTGAAAAATCCGCTTGGCCTGAGGGCTGAGCGGATTTTTTGTGTTTGGCAAAAGGTGTGATCAATCGGCAGAACTTTCCGCTTAATTGATCGGTTTCTACTATAATATAACAAAATTTATTTAACCGGTTAGTGGCGGGATTTTACGATTGGTGATCGGTTTATTTTGATTGGTTGGGCAAAATATTGGGAGATTTAGGGCGGCTGGGATAGTTCAAAACGACGGATTTTGCTTAACTGTTAATAAGCAGAACTATGAAAATGGCCGCAAATGGACCGAAATTTCATCAAATTTTCATGAAAACAGGCAAAAAAAACGCGATTTTAGGTGCAAAAAGCACTCAAATACCGACCTCGTTTCGCCTCATCTGGGCAAAAACAGGGGTAAAAAAGCGGTTTATATGACAGTGGAGTTACAAATATTACGGAATGTCATACTGTAATATTTTTCTTAATGCTGGCGTAACGTAACGCCAATCTAACTGACACAACCATCAGTTATTCTAATAGCCGTTAAGCAAACAAAGGAGGACGTTCATTTATTATGAATATCAAAAAAGCTTTAGTTAATACTTTGGGTACGGTTGCCATTGTCGGTGCCGGCATCTTCGCCACTAACGTAACGGCCAACGCCGATACGAATGTTACGGTCAAGCAGGGGGATTCTGTTTGGTCATTAGCCAACAAGTACGACTCATCCGTTAACGCTATCGAAAGTGCTAACAGCTTGAGCAACAGCAACTTGATCTACGTCGGCCAAACGCTGAGCGTCCCTTCAAGTCAACAAGCTACCACGACTTCTACTAATAACGTTGCTAGCCAAAACACGACTACGACTGCTAACCAAACTAGCCAATCCACGACTAGCCAAAGCAGCCAAGCAACCACGAACACCCAAACTAGCAGCAACAAGACTGCTTCAACCGGTGTGTCTGGTTCAGAAGCCAGTGCTAAGGCTTGGATCGCCAACAAGGAATCTGGCGGTTCATACTCAGCAACTAACGGCCAATACGTTGGTAAGTACCAACTGAGCTCTTCCTACTTGAACGGTGACTACTCAGCCGCCAACCAAGAAAAGGTTGCCAACTCATACGTATCTTCTCGTTACGGCTCATGGTCAGCTGCGCAAGCCTTCTGGCAAGCAAACGGCTGGTACTAAACTAGAAATAGCTTAGATAAGCCAATAAATTAACGTTTAAATTCAAGTGGCGCCCACAGATGCAGGTCTGTGGGCGCTTTTTTTAGAGTGCGGAGCGGGGCGGTTAGGCTCTGAGCATTAGGGAGTAAAAGGGTTTCTGTTCGGCAGTCGCCGGACAGGAGCCCTTTTACTTTCTAAGCGCAGGGGCCTGCCCCGCGTAGCACGTTTCAGAGGCCGCCAGTCTCGGGATAGCCCCGTGGAGAACCAGTCAAGTGGTCTAAATCAAGCCAGATTGAACGAAAATCTAAGGTTTGGGTCGTTGCTGAACCGGGGTTAAGCGCAGGGACCTGGCTGTCGTAGCACGTTTCAGAGGCTGCCAGTCTCGGGATAGCCCCGTGGAGAACCAGTCAAACGGTCTAAATCAAGCCAGGTTGAACGAAAAGTCCAGGCCTGAATTTCCGCCTAACACTATGTGGTGTCGGCAATCATCAATGCCACAATGAAAACAATTTCTGTTTACTATAGTAGAAACGATGATTAGCCATATGACAATAATCAGAGTTTTTAACGCGGATCAAAGGCAGTTCACGACGAATATGGCGGCGTCACTAACGGTAATTTCAGACAAAACACCAAGTTTAACGTCAAATTTCCTGAACGTAAGGCAATCTCAACCGCTAATTTCAAGCAAATCAGTCCCGCTCCCCAGCCCGTAACCGTCACATGACCGCAACTTAAGGACCGTAAACCCGGTTAATGTTGCAACGGGATTAACCACGTTACGGTTTGTCATTTAAGCCGGTTTTTCTTAATGTGGGCGTAACTTAGGAACAATGGGGGTGTAACCTCCGCGGGTTATGATAGGTCTCGTTAAGTAATTGATAGACAGATTCACTAATCAAAAGGAGGACATTCATTTTTATGAATATCAAAAAAGTTTTAGTATCTACTTTAGGAACTGCAGCCGTATTAGGTGCCGGGTTATTTGCCGGTACCACTTCCGCTAACGCCGACGTCCGGGTAACGGTGAAGTCGGGAGACACGGTTGCCAAGATTGCTAACCAGTACAAATCTAGCGTCTCCTCAATCGAAAAAGCCAACAACTTAAAGAACGTTAACTTGATTTACGTGGGTGAATCCTTAGAAATTCCTGACGCCACTAGCACCACGACGTCAACGACTAGCGCCGCTACCACCACGCCTAGCCAATCCACGACTACGACCAGCAACACGACTAACAATACCGCTTCAACCAGCAACTACAGTAGCCAAGCGACCACTGGGACGACCAGCAGCGCTTCTACGGCCACTTCAACGACGTCCACCTCTGGCTCTTCAGCCAAGGCTTGGATCGCTAACAAGGAGTCTGGTGGCTCTTACACGGCATCTAACGGTAACTACTACGGGAAGTACCAATTGAGCAAATCTTACCTGAACGGGGACTACTCAGCCGCCAACCAGGAAAAGGTTGCCAACTCTTACGTTAGCTCCCGTTACGGTTCATGGGCCGCTGCCAAGTCCTTCTGGCAAGCAAATGGTTGGTACTAAACCCAACTTGGTTCGGTCAACTAAATAAATAATGCAGAAAACGACGGTGCAGTGCCTTTGACTGACCGTCGTTTTTTCGTGGTCCCACCGGGCTTAAACGACAATCTATTACACCAGACGGGCTAAAGTGGGGTGGGTCGTTACAGGTTTGTAACATTTAGACAACGGGGCTGTAACTTAATAACGTTATGATATTCTTAACAAATTCGTTAAGGAGGGTGTTCAGTTGAAACTTAAAACTCTATTCATGGTTATCGTGATGGTCGTTTCACTGGCCCTTCCTAGCGTTTCATCCGTTGTAAATTCAACGACGACTGCCGAAGCCAGCGTGACTTATGTTTCCAACTTATCCAAGAAGGAACAACGCGCCAAGGCTTGGATCGCCGTTAAGGAATCCGGCGGCAACTACCGCGCCCGCAACGGCCGGTACTACGGCAAATACCAACTCACCATTTCCATGCTGAAGGGTGACTACAGCAAGGCCAACCAGGAAAAGACCGCTGACCGCTATGCCCACACCCGTTATGGCTCATGGACGCAGGCCAAGCATCACTGGTTAGGCTACGGCTGGTTCTAAAACTTAAACTTAAACGAATCTCACTGACAATTGTCGGTGGGATTTTTTGTTGGTTGGGCTTTCAAGAAGAGAGTTTTGCAAATCATGTCTAAAAATTCTCACAGAAAGTCATTCTTTTCTTGAAAGCGGTTACAGAATCATTTAAACTGGGAAGTAACCGAGAAAAGATTGGGAGGATCGACTCATGGCAAAAACATTGGCAATTAACGCAGGTAGCTCAACTTTGAAGTGGAAGCTCTTTTCCATGCCGGAAGAGACTGTTATCGCATCAGGAATGGTAGACCGGTTGAATTTACCGGGCTCCATTTTCAAGGTCAAGCTGCCCGATGGTACTAAGAAAACAGAAACACAAGATAACATTACGAACAAGCTGGCGGCAGCGATGGTGCTGACGCGGTTGAAGTCTTACGGGATTGTGAAGCACCTGAGTGAAATCACCGGTGTGGGTCATCGTATCGTGGCCGGCGGGGAAGTCTTCAAGGACTCCGCTGTGATCACGCCCGTCGTCTTGAAGCAGATCAAGGAGCTGAAGGATTATGCACCACTGCATAACCCGGTTCAGGCTTACTACATCGAGGTCTTCCAACAATTGTTGCCGGAAGCCAAGCAGGTCGCCGTTTTTGACACGTCCCTGTACACGGATATGCCAGCGGTTAACTATATGTACAGCATTCCTTATGAATATTATGAAAAATTCGGGGCCCGGAAGTACGGGGCTCACGGGACCAGTCACCGTTACGTGGCGCACCGAACGGCTGAAATCTTAGGTAAGCCGTTAGCCGACCTGAAAATGATTACCTTGCACTTGGGATCAGGGTCCTCCATTACCGCCTTTAAGGACGGCCATGCGCTGGATACCTCCATGGGATTCACGCCATTAGCTGGGGTCATGATGGGGACACGGTCCGGGGACATCGACCCATCGTTGGTGGCCTTCTTAGCCGAAAAGCTTCACAAGACCATGCCAGAAATGATCGACATTTTGAACCATAAATCTGGTTTGCTGGGGATTTCTGAGCTGTCACCCGACCAACGGGATCTGGAACAGACCCAGGATGAACGACCAAAGTCTAAGCTGGCCTTGGATATGTTCGTGGACCGGGTCGTCAGCTACGTCGGCAGTTACATTGCTGAATTGGGTGGCGTAGATGCCATCGTCTTCACGGCCGGTTCCGGTGAGAACGGCGTGGACATGCGGCAAGCCGTTGCTGATAAATTAAACTACTTTGGCATTGCTATCGACCCTGCCAAGAATGATTTCCGTGGGGAAGAACACATTGTTAGTCCAGACGGCGCCAAGGTTAAGACGCTGGTCGTGCCAACGAACGAAGAATTAATGATCGTCCGTGACGTGGAGCGATTAACAAAATAAATTAGATTGCGAGGAGGTCCGGGAATTTTTCCTGGGCCTCTTTTAGTTGTTGATACTTGGAGAATTGGCAATCAGCAGTGCAGACCAAGCTAACTATATCGTATCCAAATGATGTTAAGTACACCTTAAGCGGGGACTTAACGTTTTCTTGACCACTATGACAATCAGGTAAAGACCGTGTCATTTTGTCATCTGGCGGGCGATTCCTTAACCGAGCGGTAACGATTTGCTAATGCCGTTGAGATGTCTCGGCGGTAAGCTGGGGTCGTTAAATAAGGGAGGAACCATTTGATGATTAAGAAAGTTATCTTGACGACCATTAGCTTCGCCGCTGTGTTAGCAGCCGGTATCGGTTTTTCCAGCGTCACGGCTAGTGCCAACACCTATCGTGGCACTGCGGCCAGTTATCAGTATCAACCGCAGACCAGTACGTACAGTCAGACTACACCAGTCAAGAATACCAGTGTTGCCAAAGCTGTTAATACGAGTAGTACGGCTGGTGCCACCATCAGCGTGGCCCAATTTGAAAGTCAGGGTGTCGTTTATTTGAACGGCAATAAATGGACCTACTATTCGGGTAGTTTAACGGCCGATGGCACCAGCATTAGCGCGAACGGGTTAGATCCGAACGGTTATCGGGTTGTCGCAGCACCTGCCAACGTGGCGTTTGGTACGAAAATCATGACGCCACTCGGTATGGGCGTCGTGCATGACCGCGGGACGGCCATCACGGGCAACCATTACGATGTGGTGATTCAGTAATTTAATTATAGCTAAACTTAACCGCACCACTTCTGTTAGGAGAAGGGTGCGGTTTTGTTTACGTCTAAATGGCTGGGGGAGCCAACGTATTCTTAGCATACCTGATGTTTTGCCGAATTGCGAGAAATATCTGATGAAAATGGTTGGTTCGTTATGGGTTAACTGCTCAAACTAAAATCCATGGGAGCCGAACATCACTTAACATTGCAAAATTAATGTTGAAATATAGATAACATTATTGATGGTTAATACTTGCTATTTGATTGAGAGACGGGTAAGCTGGTGAAACCAAGTTGGTTATCCCTCTTATCAAATAAAAACCACCAGCCGTTATGGACTAGTGGTTAGAAAAATTTAACTCATGTGTAGATCCCGTCGCCGGTAACCTTGCCAGCCGATAATTACCAGGGCAATGGCTAAAACGACCATCCAACTAAACGTGGTCCAGTTGACGTCGTGCATGGGTACCCGGGGCATCCAACCGGTCGGGGTCACGTTTTGAACCCAATCGGGTAGCTTCAAGAGACTTCCCATGTAGACGCTGATAAAGCCCAGAGTCAGGTAGGCCCAACTGATGGCTTTTAAACGTGGCCAGCAGCCAACTAAGAGAACGGCTAGGCCGAGGAAAACCCAAATTTCAGGTAATTGTGCCGCGACGCCTTGCCAGAACTCGCTGGCACTGATGCCATCTTTCGCGTGTGTCAGGCTAGCGTCCCCCATGACCACAATGCCGCCCAGGCCACCAATAAAGGCGAGGGTGCTGGTCACAAATGCCGTGCCCACGTAGCTGAAGAGTAAGTGGGTACGGCTGAGTGGCCGCGCGTACAATGCCTCCAGCCAGCCACGAGTCTCATCACTGTGGACCTTGAGAATCAGTTGCATCCCGGGGATGGTGGCCACGGCAGCCATGACAATTGATAGGAGCGATGTGAAGCTCAACAGTATCTTGTGGTTGGCCTCGTGGACCATGGCCGCGCCGAAGACCTGTTGCATGGTTGGGTTAGTCTTAAGAATATCGCCAATCGTGTTGAAGACGGTCCCGTAGGCAACGCCAAAGATGATAACCGCAACGATCCAAGCGATGATGACGTTACGTTGTCGCCGCCAAACCAGCGTTGCGGGTCCCCGGAGAAATGCGGAGGCCTCGCGTCGGCCAGGACGGGTCGTTAGGGCACCGGCGCCCAGGTCCCGGCGATTATTTGCCATGAATGCGAAGACAAGTAGAATTACCGCGAGGCCTAGACTCAACCAGATGGGTGACCAGTGCGGATCGTTGTAGGGTGCGAGTTTTTCGACCCACCCCAGTGGCGACCACCAGGTTAACTTAGGCTGCTGAACATCCGTGATCATCCGCGCCAAGTAACTGATACCAAATAGGGTGTAGGCCAGTCCAGTCGCACTAGCCGAGTGGTCGGCCAATTGCGCCATTAGGAGGCCCAGTATCCCAAACAGGAGCCCCGTAGCAGCCAGTCCCATGCCAATCAACCAGTTACCCTCGGTAGTGGCGCCAGGCATGTTAGCGGCGCTGAGACCGATACTGTAGAGAACACCTAGGACGCCGTTGATGATAACGAGCTCGCTAGCCGCTGCAGCCAACGGTGAGAGCGTTCCAACCGCGTGAGCACGCACCAATTCGGTGATACCCAAGTCTTCTTCGGCCCGGGTGGCGTGGACGCTGAGAGCAAGGTTCATGACAACCTGGATCAAGGCCATAAATAAGAGCATTTCGTTTGCAAAGATTTCAGCGGTTGTGACCTTACCCGTAAAGGAAAAGGCCCCAAACATGGCAACGATTCCTGGACTGGCGAGGGTGCCTTTGATGGCATCAATCTCGCTAGGTGTCCCGTAGATATCTTCAAATTTCCAGGCAACGCTGGCCATTAAGGCCGCCAAGAGAATGAGCCACATGAGAATTCGGAACCGATCCCGCCGGAAATTCAGGCGAATCAGTTGACCGGTACGTCCAAAACGCGTCATGAGGGGTCACTCCTTTCCCGTGTAGTAGTGCATGAAGAGGTCTTCCAACGTTGGTGGCGTACTCTGTAGTGCCACGACTTGGTGTTGGGCCAGTGTGCTCATGACTGAACTGAGGTGTTCGTCCTCAACAGAGAATTGCCATTCGTGCGGGGTATGACCAGCAGTAACGCCGTGAACACCGGCGAGGGTAGTGACATCAAAGTCATCACCTAACGTGACGGTGACCATGGTTCGAGTCAGGTGGCGCATTTCTGCGAGACTACCAGACTCAATGATTTGGCCTTCACGGATAATCCCAATCCGGTCACACATACGTTCAACCTCGGAAAGAATATGGCTGGAAAGTAAGACGGCTTTGCCCTGCGCCTTGAGATTCATGACGGCATCTTGGAAGATGCGCTCATTCAAGGGGTCCAGTCCGGAGGTTGGTTCATCAAAGATGTAGAAATCAGCGTCTTGGGAGAAGGCCGCAATCAAGGCGACTTTCTGCCGGTTACCCTTGGAGTAGGTGCGCGCCTTCTTGGTTGGGTCCAAACCAAACTGTTTAATGAGGTCATCGGTCTTGGCGGAATGCGCGGTACCGTTCATTTTAAGAAGGAGATCAATGATTTCGCCACCCGTTAAATTGGGCCAGAGATACACGTCGCCGGGGACGTAGGCCAGTCGTTGATGAATCGCGACGCTATCAGTCCAGACATTTTGGCCGAAGATTGTGGCCGTCCCGCCGGAAGCGCGAATGATGCCGAGCAGGACCCGAATGGTCGTGGATTTGCCCGCGCCATTTGGCCCAATAAAACCGAAGACTTCGCCGGGACGCACCTCAAAGGTGATGTCCTTTAAGGCTTGGAAGTGGCCGAATTTCTTTTGTAGATGGTTAATTTGAAGTACAGGATTTGTCATAAGTAATCCCCTCCTCACAGTTTTAAATCGTTTACATCGTAAGCCCTTGGTTACCCAAAGTCAACGGAAAAGTGAACTTTTATGCTAAAATAGTTCACTAAAATTAAATTCTTTCCTAAAATGCGTTATGATAAAATGAATAACGAGAGCGTTGTCGCTGATTCGTGCTGTAACATTAACAATGAATGCGACAAGCGGACGAGGGTGGTGACAGGCATGGCAACGAATCAAGAACGGAAAACTCGCCAACGGCAAGGCATTTTGGACGCTGGTATCAAATTGTTTACGCATGACGGGTTTAAGGCAACGCACGTGACGACGGTCGCTGAAGCGGCTGGGGTCTCCCAGGTCACGCTGTATAAGTATTTTCCGAGCAAATTAGCGTTGGGGCACCAGGTTGTCATCGAGATGATCAATCAGGGTTACGCGAGTTTTCAAAAATTAATTGATGACGCGCAGGTCCCGTTTCCTGAGATTATCAAGGTCATGATCACGAATAAGGTTCGGCTGAGTGATGGCATCCATCCCGATTTCTATCAGTTTGTTATGGCTGAGATGCAAGGGAAAAACGGCAGCGATGTGGTGCGGCAAGCCTACGAAGATGGTGAGCAAAAGTTTTGGGGTGCTGTGATAGCGCGGGGCCGAGCCGGTGGCATCATTAGCCCCGATATCTCCGATGAAGCGCTGTTGATCTACCTCCACATGTACGTGTCCTACTTCAGTACAGCTGATATTCCACCGGCCACGTATCAACGGTTGGTTAATCAATTAATGCATTTATTTTTCTACGGATTTGCGGGGACACCAGCAGTGACGTCACCGGATTCGCAAGCGAACAAGGAGGACGATTAATTTGACAGAGACCACAGTTTTAGTGGCGGTTCGACAGTTTTCGCAATCTAAAATGGGGGACGACGAGACTGGTCACGGCTTCGATCACATTCAACGGGTCGTCGGCCTGGCCGACCGCATCAGTCAATCCTATCCGGCTGCCGATCACCTCGAAACGTTGACCGCGGCCTATTTACACGATGTCATCGATGAAAAGCTGGTCGACGACACCGCAGCGGCCAGCGAGGAAGTTCGGCAGTTTTTAAGCAATCAAGGTTTCACGTCGGTCCAAATTGCCGACATCTTCTTAATCATGGATAACATGTCTTACCATAAAACCCTGGATGGCACGGCGAAACCGTTGCCGCTAGAAGGTCAAATCGTGCAGGATGCGGATCGGTTAGACGCTATTGGGGCTATCGGCATTTCCCGAGCAGTTTATTTTGGCGGACACTTTGGTGAAAAGATTTATGATCCGGCCGTGAAACCACGGACTGAAATGACCCACGCCGAGTATCGTAACTTAGACAATGAAACCATCATCAATCACTTTTACGAGAAGTTATTAACCTTAAAGGACCTGATGAATACGACGGCCGCCAAGCAGTTGGCCGAGCACCGGCAACAGGTCATGCTCGATTTTCTAGCCGAGTATAAAGCCGAATGGAACGCGGAAGCTTAGGGCACCGCGTTTTTATTTTGCCGTGAAACCGGTTTAATCTAAATTTAGCGGTGCATTTTAACCGAAAAATGCGTATGATTGAAAGTAATGCTAAATTTAGAGAGAAGAGATTGATTTGCAAATGACAGCTCAGTCCGAGAAGGTACCACGGGGCAACCTGATTGCGATTTTTGCGATTGCCCTGATGGCCTTCCTGGGAATCTTGGTGGAAACGTCGATGAACGTGGCCTTTCCCACCCTGATGAAACAAATGCACGTGTCCCTGAATACCGTGCAATGGATTACGACCGGCTACCTGTTAACGGTGGCGTTACTGATGATTACATCGGCCTTTTTAAAGCAACGATTTAAAAATAAACAGTTATTCGTGGCCGCCTGTACTAGTCCCTGTCAAGTTGACGGATGAAATACTATAATTTTTGTAGATGTGTTTAAGCGGCTTCACCGCGGTACTCAACCGCGGTGGAGCCGTTTCTTTGTGCTGTACGGTCAATATAGTTGAAGTAGTGAATACCTTCCTCAATAAGCTTAATTAGCTCCTCCTTGGTTTTAGGCATTGGGTGGCTGTCTAGCCAGTTTAACTTGAATTCATTCCACCAACGTTCCATTGGGGCATTGTCATAAGGCGTTCCCGGTCGGGACATGCTCCGAACGACTTTGTGTTCGGTCATTAGATTATTAAAATCTTTGGAAGTGTAAGCCGAACCACGATCGGTATGAACCATTGGATGAACTTCTCCAGCTTTGCTAAAGGCTCGCTCAAAGACTTCAACCATTGCGTCACTGGTCTCAGTAACACTCAGATTGTAGGATAAAAGATATCTGCCATATAGATCTAGTACACCACACAAACGAGCCTTGTACTCGCCATTGATACCGTAACGAACTTCGGTGGCGTCCGACAACCACACTTCATTTGGATTATCTGCCATATTAAACCGTTGATTTAATACGTTGTCTCGTATTTCTTGTTCGGCTTGTTTTACTCGATGGTGTTTCTTCAGTCTGCTTTGACACTTGAGATGCAGGAGAGTCATAATCCGCTTAACGCGCTTAAGCGAGACGTAAAAATCAAGATCTGAATCATGATCTAGATAAATCTTCAATTTTCCTGCGCCGATTCTCTGACGATGTGCATTGAAGTACATGAGTATCTTTTGCTTAAGCTGCGCTTCTTGTTGCTCCCAAGGGGTTTCTTCACGATGAAGCCATTGATTAAATGCTTGGCGAGATAGACCCACTTTGCGAAGAATAATGGTTTGGGCGCCATGAATCTGTGGACTGAGTTCCTGGATTGTCTGGAATATTAATTTATGTTGGGCGTTCACTCCTTGTTCTGTAGTTCCCGGATTTTTTTTGCGAAGAGCTCCATTACCTCCTGTTCTTTGAGCTGGGCCTTTAGTTGACGATTCTCTAGTTTTAAACGTTCAACTTCAGTCATTTCTTCAACTGGTTTAGTACGTCCACGGCCATCCTTTAATGCTGTGTACCCACCATCTTTGGACTTGAGAACCCAGGCTCTTACCTGTTGGTAAGAGACGTTGAAGTGTTCGGATGCCTGGGAGTACGAATGCTTTCCAGCTGTGACATACTCCACAATTTTAATTCGTTCTTCGAATGTTGTTTTACGACTCATAATGCGGACCTGCCTTCTTGACGGGGTAGCCATCAATGATTTATTGGTCCCATTATACTGGAATTTCTTAATCCAGTCGCGAAGTTGCTTGTCGCTTCTCAATCCAAAACGATTGCTGATTTCAACTAAACTACCTTTACCATTTAGATAGGCTTCCACGGCTTGCTGCTTGGTCTTTGCACTATAACGTGTCCAGATATGGCGTTCTTCTAGGCCGTCGAGGCCATCACGCTTGTAAAGTTCTCGCCACAAACGAATAGTAGAGCCATAAATACCATATTGCTCAAGGTATTTGCTTCTGTTCAACTTGGTCTGTGATAGACCAGTCAAAATATCCAGTTTCTCCATAGCTGTAAATCTTGTCCTAGGCATAGAAAAATCCCCTTAAAGTTAACAGATGAATTATAGTTTTTCATCTGTCAACCTTAAGGGGACTATAGCAGCCGCTTTGGCGTTTATTTTAGGCGATTTAATCTGTGCGCTCGCAACTAACTTTCCAATTTTGTTGATTGGCCGCTTGATTCAAGCGGGTTGCGCCGGGCTGGCAATTCCGCTGATGTTTAACATCGTGGTTGAAAGTGTGCCTCGGTCACGGTTGGGATTTTACATGGGGATGGCCGGTTTGATTCTGATGATTGCGCCCGCCAGTGGTCCCACGTTTGGGGGCATCATGGTTTACCTGGCCAACTGGCGGATGATTTTTTGGTCCACGATGCCCGTGGAACTGATCATCCTGTTGTTGGGGGTTGGCGCCATCAAGCAGTACGCGCCAGTCAAGCCGGTTAAATTCAACTGGGGACAATTCTTCTTGCTTGCGATTGCCTTCATTAGTTTTACCTTAGGACTGAACAGCGTGTCGACCGCGGGGGCGCTCAGCTGGGAGTTCCTGGGTGGCGTTGGCTTGGCAATTGTGGCCATCTGGGGCTACATCGTGCTGGCTAAGCACAGTAGTCGCCAACTGTTAAAACTGGAAATTTTCAAGAATCCGGTCTTTACCTACAGTTTCTTCGCCTACTTTACCCTGCAATTCTGTAATATTGGCATCAACTTTGCGCTACCAAACTATGCCCAAATTGTGGTGGGCGCGACCTCTTTGATTGGGGGGCTGATGCTGTTGCCGGGGAGCTTAGTTACAGCAATCCTCCAGCCGTGGTTCGGTCATCTGTTGGACGAACACGGTGCCCGCTTACCGATTTTGATGGGGAGTACGCTGTTTACGATTGCGGCCCTGGTCTTCATGGCGTTTGGCCAACATCTGAGCGTGGTACTGATTGCCATCATGTACGTCGTCTTCAGTGTCGGGCGGTCGATGGCGTTTAGTAACACGCTGACGAACGGACTGAAGGAAGTCGACATGAGTCAACGGGCCGATGCCAATGCGATTTATAACACGGGACAACAGTTTGCTGGGTCAATCGGGACCACAATTTTGGCGGCGCTGATGTCGTCGGTCAAGGTTAGTGGCATGTCGTACGCTCACGAAACGGCGATTGGGAGCCAGTTGGCCTTTGGGCTGATCTTCGTGTTGAGTATCGTTAATTTTGGCTTTTACTTCATTGTTTTCCGCTATCAAAAAAATGATAAATAACCACGAACAGGGCCATGACGGTTGTCATGACCCTGTTTTCTCATAGATTTATTGTTGTTTTTTCAAGCGAAGCCAGTAGGTGAGACCCATAATAATGCCGAAGAAAATGCCACTGACGATGGCACCCGTAATGTTAGCGAACGAAACGAGTTCCTGAGTAAACAGGTGGCCATCGAAAAAGGTGCCGAGAAAGGCTTGTTCGAGGTACATGAAGACAGCGAAATAAATGGCTAAACCTAGTGAAACCCACAAGATATGTTTCCGTGCGGCAGGCAGGTCCTGGACACTGACTTCGTGGTCCGTCAAGTGAGCCCGGCGGCTAGCAGCCATCAGGTAGGGACAGATGACAATTGTGATGAACGCGACATCAAAACCGGCGAGGCCAATCAGGGCCATGTAAGCCGATTGGGTTTGCCACAGCAACGCGACGACCGGCCCCAACAGTAGGATGGGCAAGCACATGAAAAAGGCGTTGGTCCCAATCCGGTTGACCTCCTGTCGTTTGTATTCATCAAAATCCCCGGTAATATTGAAAAAGTGTTTAACAACCTTATCACGTAAATTTTCCCCGTTTACCATGATTATGCCTCCCAGAATAAGTGATTGAGATCCGTGTGGAGGGCCTTGGCGAGCCGTAAGCACAGATCGAGTGATGGATTATACTTATCATTTTCGACTAGATTAATGGTTTGGCGGGCAACCGCAACTTTTTGGGCCAATTCAAATTGCGTTAAGCCAGCTTGCTTACGATAGTCTTTGACCCGATTCACGCGGGCACCTCCTTTGAAATGTCAGATATATATGACACCTTTAGGATACAAAGACGGTGATGAAATGTCAAATATAAATGACTTTTTAAGGTGCAATCACTACACGGGTAAAGTTCGTATTGACTGAAAGAAATAAAAGCGCTAACTACCGTAATTGCTGGTAGTTAGCGCTTTTAGACTATTAACACAGATTTGATAATTAGAGAATTGACATCATTCTATAATTATAGTTTAATAATTAAAAACGATTAAATCAGAAAGAAGTTTTTAAATGCCCGATTACATTCAAGCCATTCGTCATCAGGTGGGTCACAAGCCAATTATTTTGACCTTTGCAGGCGGTATCTTAGTCGACCGTCACGACCACGTTCTGTTACAAAAGCGTACAGACTTTAACCGTTGGGGATTACCAGGCGGCGCCTTGGAGTTTGGCGAGTCGGCCAGCGCCGCCTGTGTCCGTGAATTTCGTGAGGAAACCGGCCTGACCGTGGCAGTGACGGGGCTGCTGGGGGTGTCGAGCAATCAAATTCAACGCTATCCCAATGGTGACGTGGCTCAGGCTGTGATCATCGTCTTTCGGGTGTCGCTGGTAGCTGGGCAATTAAAGACCGACAGTAGGGAAACCCAGAAGCTAGGCTATTTTGCCCAGGATAATTTGCCGCCGTTGTTAAACGCGCAACATGAGCAGGGATTGCGGAACTACTTTTCTGGGAATATTCCTTGGATGGATTAGTCGAAAATCAACGAAGTGTGAAGGTACTAAAGTTAATTTTACAGATTGAATAAGCGGACTTCCTCTTTGATGAGGGACTTAGTCATCGGACGGAATGACGTATTCATATAGAAAGGATGACGTTTTAACAGTACCTGTTTCCGATACTTACCACGGTATAATGTAATTTTTCGTGTGTGGTGACTGACCTTAAACTTAAATGTCCAGGCACCCTTGATCTTTTTATAGCGTTTGAGGGTGAAGGTCTGATTGTTTTTGATTTTGGTTGCCAATTTGAGTTGGCGGTTGTTGGTCCCCATGTTCGTAGAATATTGCCAGGTCGCTAAGTTGGTGTGGGGTTCATTCTTGACTGAAGCCCATCTAAAGGTCTTAGCGGTTAGCGTTATCTGTTCGGCAAACTGCCCTTCATTGCCATCCATATACCATTTGCCACGGAGTGCGTTTGGCACAGACCGAGTCTTAGCCGCTGCCGTTGTCGTACTGACGCCGGCACAGGTCACTAGAGCCAGTAAGGCCACGACGAAGGGAATTATTTTCTTAATTTTCATACTCAATGTAAGCCTCTTTTCAAATTACACTAACCGGACACCCAATTAGTTATCATCACCATAGACTGTTTGAGAAAACGATACAAATGCAGAATACCCCTGGGAATTCCCAAGAAACACGAAAAAACCGTGGTCAAGACGACCACGGTTTCCTAATGATCTTTAATTTGTAAGGCCAAACGAACCAGCAAGTTGGTCAGCAATGAAATCAACAGCGCGTAGCCCAACACCAGGGCCAACAAGATGATGGCACCGGTCAAAAACGTGAGAAAGCCACTGGCCACGTTTAGCAGAGTGAGGCCCACCGTTAGAATCACGATGATGGTCACGAAGCCAATCAAGCCAATCCGGGAGTTCGCGAAGTCGGCGGCACTTAAATCAAAGCCACCGATGCTCAGGTTGAGTGATAACAACACCATGATGGTCCACCGAATCCAGGGATGATTGTCGCCACCTAGGGCGCCCAGAAAGCCCGACCAGTCCAGGTTGAACGGGTCGGCAATCAAGGTTAACATGCCCTGAAACCAGCTGGGAATCAGAAGAGCCGTCAAGCCCAACAAGACTGCCGCGCAGCCGAAGATGGGGGCAATCCCAATAAATAAATTACCGGTGACCTGGTACCAATTACGCTGATTCCAAGTGTGATTGACGTAGCCCAACGCCAGGTCGGGTTGGCCGTCTGCGCCTCGGCGATTGGGATGCGGCCGTTTGAGCAGCCGGACCTTATCGATTCGATGTCCGAACACCACGGCCGTTACCAAATGGCTGAGTTCATGAAAGAAAATACCGATGAACCCCAAATACAGTTCACTGTTTACGCCAAACCCATTGGCCAAAAAGGCCTTGGTATTACGGTTTAGAAACGTTAACAGCGTGACAAAGATAAAGGGAATCACCAGTAGATCCAGGCCGACGATCCCCAAGTTCTTGAAAATGAGGACCAGGTCCGTATTCATCGCTTACTCCAGCAAGTCGGTGAACGTGCCGTGAACCAGCGTGGCGAGCGCCGTGGCATCAACTTCAACCGACCGACCAATCTGACCGGAAGAAACGAGAATTTGCCCTTGTTCCTGGGCGGTGTTGTCGAAATAAATTGGGAAGTGGTTCTTTTCCCAAATCCCAACCGGGGTGTTGGCCCCGTGTTCGTACCCGGTCGTCTTGACCAAGTCCTTCAGCGGCACCATGTCGACCTTCTTGTTGCCAGAAGCCTTAGCTAACTTTTTTTCATCTAGGTGTTCATCGATGGGAAGCACACCGACCACTGGACCAGTCGTGGGGCCGCTCAACACCAGCGTTTTGTAGATGTGATGCTCGTCAACGTCCTCGTGATCGACGTCTAATTGGGCGACGTCGCCCTGGGTGTGGGTCGCAAACTCGAATTGTTTGTAGGCGACTTTGTTCTTATCTAGAATCTGTTCAACTAACGTCTTATGCAGGCGTTTACCTTTTTTCTTTTTGGACATGGGACTCACCTTTCAAAATTTTATTAATAAATTGGACCGCACTTTAAAAATAAATGGACCGGTTGTTTTTCTATAAAAGAAGACACCGCCACCAAAACCTGTTATACTCTATCAAAGAGAATACCTGTTGAGCGGTTGCGCTCAGCGTACAGTGACGTCTAGTTGAAGAGTTATGAGGAGATATCATGGCAGATTTAGTCTATCGACAAGTGATGCGGGACTTAAAACATCGTATCCATCAAAATGAATTTCCCAATAAACGGTTGCCGGACGAGCGGAGCCTCAGCGAAGCTTACGGTGTGAGCCGTAGCTCGGTGAAGCGAGCACTCAGTATTCTGGCGAACCAGGGATTGATTTTTAAAAAGCGCGGTTCGGGAACCTTCATTAACCCATTATATATGAAAAACCAAACAATTTTTCAATATGAGGGGTCAAATTTAGGAATTACTGACAGTATGAAATCAGCGGGGAACACACCGGGCATTCGGTTGCTCAATTTTAACGTGGTTCCGGCCAGTAAGGAAATCCAACAGGACCTGTTCCTCGAGGAGGGTGACTTCGTTTACGAAATCAAGCGGCTACGGCTGTTTGACGACAAACCGTTCATGATTGAAACGGGCTACATTCCAATTAAAATTGCGCCGAACCTGACGCAGGCAACGGTGTCAGACTCCATCTTTAATTACCTGGAAAGCCAGGACAAGGTTGTGACCAAGTCCTTCATGTCAATCCAGGCGCAGCCATCAACGGCGGAAGATCAAGAGTTATTGCAGCTGAAGCCGGTGGAACCCGTGGGTATCATGGAAGGCATCTTCTTCCTGGATGACGGGACACCGTTTGAAGTGTCCAACATGCGGTTACACTATCAGTATTTGAACTATAACACCTTTGTTTCCCTAGATGAAGAATAACGTTCGCTATGGGTTAAACTAGGGTTATGGTTTCGCCTCCGGGCTGGTGAAAAATGGCCGGGACACGGTGGGCGGACGCCTAAAGCCAAAGGGCGGTCTTTAGGCTTACTTTGCGCCTCTGAGAAACGAGTCTCAAAGATACCAATTACCTAAATGGCTAGCGCCATCAAGGTAATTCCCACGGCTGAGCCATTTTCACCAGCCCTGCGGCTAACACTAGTTTAGACCGTAGGCGACGGTGTGCTTGGTGGGTACTAGCAGTAAAGTTAATATATTTTTGCCATAAGTCTGAGACAAGATGTCTTGGACTTTTTATTTTGTCATGAGTGATTTACCGTTCAAATAACCCCAAAGGTGTCGATACTATCTGATTAATCAGACAGTGTCGGCACCTTTTTAGTTCACGTAGCCATTCACCTGGTAATAGTGCTGACTTAATGCTGTAATTGTTTGGTGAATGGTGGATTCTCCCGGCAGCAAGAAGTATAGGTGGTGGAGGAAAATTAACCAATTGTGCAACCGTGCGGCAGGACCGCGGTCAAATGAAAAATTGATCCACAAACGCTGGTCGGTAGTGATTAGCCAGTCGTTGAGTTGGGCCGTAGTCAGATGGGCGACTCGCCATGCCTGAATCAATGGCATCGCCAGGCGAGGCTCCTCGTCGAACTGAAATGGCGTCGTTTGGCGCGCAAATACCGTTGCAATGACTGCCAGTGCCGTTGATGCTTGGTCCAAAGGAAACTGGGGATGTTGCCAGGCATATCGCAGCAGGTCGGCGCCGTGAGCGACACCGTGGGCCCAGCCCTTCTTAGGTACCCAGCCACGTTGGTCGTGTTCGCGAACGAGGTAGGTCAAGGCATCGTTGAAAAATTGTGTCTTTTCGGCAGCTGTTAGCCAGGTATGCTGGGCGTCGCTGTCTAAGACCACTGCAGTCAACAGGGCTGTGAACGTGCGTTGAAAGACAGCATCGTTGGCTGGCTGGTCGATGGCGGTGAAGAGCCCCCGCTTGGTCAGCAGGTAATTAGCGATAGCTTGACGTTGGTTGTGGGTGAAGGTATCTTCATCAAAACCACGGGCAAAGAGGGTAAAGACCGTGTCATCACGAATCGTGGGATCCAAATCACCGACGTGTGCCAACAGCAGTTGTACCTGGTCGTCCGTAAAGCTCAATTTGGGTGCGTCGACCAGTTGTCGTAAGTTAATTGAGAAATCTGCCATACCAATTGCCTCCTGTTTTTCCAGAGTATACGCTGATTATGGAGACAGTGGGTATTAAAAGATACATAGCTTAGAGCAGAAAATTTGAGGTTCACCGCAGGGATTGAAAGAAATGGGTGTGCCGTTTCCATAACTTTGGTTCACGTTTTGCCTAAATTGATACGGTCCAATTGTCAAAAAGGTTGACTTTTATAAAAATCAGCCTATGATAGAGGCTGTAAAAAGCATCCCGGTAGTCATTACGAGATAAATTTTACGCGTTTTCTAACCATTAGATAACGATGTCGTTACGAATTCACAGAAGGAGTGTTAATTACATGGCAAATGCAGACTTCGATTCCAAGTCCTACTTGGAAGGCGTTGACAAGTATTGGCGTGCAGCAAATTACCTGTCAGTTGGTCAGTTATTTTTGCGTGACAACCCATTATTGAAGCGTGATTTAACCTCTGACGATGTAAAGATTAAACCAATTGGTCACTGGGGGACGATTGTTTCTCAAAACTTTATCTATGCTCACTTAAACCGGGCTATTTTAAAGTATGACTTGAACATGTTCTATATTGAAGGTTCAGGTCACGGTGGCCAAGTGATGGTTTCTAACTCATATCTTGATGGTAGTTACAGTGAAATTTATCCAAACATTTCTCAAGACGAAGCTGGATTGAAGCGTTTATTCAAGCAATTCTCCTTCCCAGGTGGTGTGGCTTCTCACGCTGCTCCTGAGACACCAGGTTCTATCCATGAAGGTGGGGAACTCGGTTACAGCCTTTCTCATGGGACCGGGGCTATCCTCGACAACCCAGACGTCATTGCCGCCGTTGAAATCGGTGATGGTGAAGCTGAAACTGGTCCATTGGCCACTTCATGGTTCTCAGACAAGTTTATTAACCCAATCAAAGATGGTGCAGTATTACCAATCATCAACATGAACGGGTTCAAGATTTCTAACCCAACTATCCTGTCACGGATGTCCGACGAAGACTTAACCAAGTACTTCGAAGGTATGGGCTGGGATCCACACTTTGTTGAAATTGACGAAAATGAAAAAGACTTCACGCGGGTTCACGAAGACATGGCTAAGACTATGGATACGGTCATTGGCAAGATCAAGGCTATCCAAAAGCATGCTCGTGAAAACAACGACGATTCATTGCCTAACTGGCCAATGATCATCTTCCGTTCCCCTAAGGGCTGGACTGGTCCTAAGGCCGACTTAGATGGTAACCCAATCGAAGGCTCCTTCCGTGCCCACCAAGTGCCAATTCCTGTTGCCGCTGGTGACATGGAACACGCCGACATGTTGGTCAACTGGTTGAAGTCTTACAAGCCAGAGGAACTCTTCAACGAAGACGGTTCCGTTAAGCAAGAAATCCGTGACATGGCGCCTAAGGGCGAACAACGGATGGCCATGAACCCAATCACCAATGGTGGGATCAAGCCAGAACCTTTGAAGCTCCCTGACTACAAGAAGTACGCCGTTGACACCACTAAACGCGGTAAGACGATTGCGCAAGACATGTTAGTTTGGTCAGATTATCTGGCTGACGTCATGAAGTTGAACCCGAATAACTTCCGGGGCTTTGGTCCTGATGAAACGAAGTCCAACCGGTTGTACGCTGCCCTGGATTACGGGAAGCGTCAATGGATGGAAGACATTCATGAACCAAACGATGAAAACATGGCCCACGAAGGCCGGATCATTGATTCACAACTTTCCGAACACCAAGCTGAAGGTTGGTTGGAAGGTTACGTTTTGACTGGTCGTCATGGTTTCTTCGCGACCTACGAATCCTTCGGTCGGGTCGTTGACTCTATGTTGACGCAACACATGAAGTGGTTACGCAAGGCCGTTGAACAAGACTGGCGCAATGATTACCCATCATTGAACTTCGTTGACACCTCGACTGTCTTCCAGCAAGACCACAACGGGTACACCCACCAAGATCCAGGTATGCTGACCCACTTGGCTGAAAAGAAGCCTGAATTTATCCGTGAATACCTGCCAGCCGATGCCAACACCTTGTTGGCTGTTGGTAACGTGGCCTTCCAGAGTCGCAACAAGATTAACCTTATTGTGACGTCTAAGCACCCACGTCCACAATGGTTCTCCATTGATGAAGCCACGAACTTGGTTAACAATGGTTTAGGCTACGTTGACTGGGCTTCAACTGATCAAGGTCAAGAACCTGACATTGTCTTCGCTGCTGCTGGGACTGAACCAACTTGGGAATCATTAGCCGCAATTTCATTGTTGCACGACGAATTCCCTGAAATGAAGATCCGCTTCATTAACGTGGTTGATCTTTTGAAGTTGCGTTCACCTAAGCTGGACCCACGGGGGATTTCTGACGAAGAATTCGACCGTCTGTTCACGACTGACAAGCCCGTTATCTTTGCCTTCCATGGCTTTGAAGGCTTGATCAAGGATCTCTTCTTCGACCGTCACAACCACAACGTTCACGTTCATGGTTACCGTGAAAATGGTGACATTACGACACCATTTGACATGCGGGTCTTGAATCAATTGGACCGTTATGACTTGGCCAAGGAAGCCGTCAGCGACATTGAAGCATACGCTGTTAAGGGCGCCTACTTTATCCAACGCATGGACGACATGGTTGCTAAGCACACGGCTTACATCCGTGAGGTCGGGACTGACTTGCCAGAAGTTAACAACTGGCAATGGAAGCCACTGAAGTAATTTAAAATTGTTTGATGAGGCACCTACCTGGTCCATTTGGACTGGGTGGGTGCCTTTTTTGTTGAGACGCTATGATTCCAGAAAGTAGTGTGGTATAACTGGTTAATGGCATAACTGGTCACGGTAGGGAATCATGGTCCGTGGCCAAAATGGAAGCGGATAGGGGACGACGGTATGCGTCGAGGTCGGGTTTTAGTATTAGGTATATTAGTGGGGTTATTGTTAATCGGGTTTGGGTATCGGAGTGGGCGGTTACCACAATTAACCGCCGCCATCGATCAGATTCGGGGTGGCAGCGCCTTTGGATCACCACAGGACCCAACGATTACGCACGCGGCATCCGTGAAGGTGCCTAAGGACGCCACGCCTATCGTGGATATCGTGCAGGGCGTAGGGCTGTCGAAAACGTATTATTACCGGTTTAGTGACCAGCTACCGGCGGACGGCAAACAAGTTTTTGCTGATGCCGTCCAGGTCTATAATCAGACGGGGATCGTGCATTTAGTTGAAAATTCAGGCTGGTCGGGCGCTGGTCATAACCAGATTACCTTTTCTGTGTATCACAAAAAGATGGCCAAACAGGCCGCAACGGTGGAGCTGGGTCACGGGGGTCCCGAGATTATTCAGACGAATGATGGCTGGGGTACCGACAGCGAAAATCATGCGGAAGCTAGCCTAAACGGCGATTACGCAGCGGCCTATACGGATGCCGTGGCCGTTCATGAACTGGGGCACGCGTTGGGCTTAGACCACAGTAAGTCGCGCAAGTCGGTGATGTATCCCATTGCCCACGGTCAAACCCGGTTATCACGCGGGGACTTGAAGAGCTTGAAGCTGATTTATCAGTAAAAAAAGGCGGGGTATTTGTTGGTAAACCTTGGGTGAATAGGGTAGACTATAGCCATCAGAAAAGGCCCATGTCTGTTAAACACGGACCTAGTCTGTGAAAGCTAGCCGTTGAGACAACGGTAACTGATCAAGAGTGACTCATGGAGCGAGTCTTCCCTAACCTGTCAAAGTTAGAGGGAAGGCTTATTTTTTATGGTTATCGGTCGAGTAACTGGGGGTATTAGTCGTTTACAAGACAAAAAAGCACACCGACCAGTAGCAAGCAGCTACCGAATCGGTGCGTTTAACATGGTATACTACTAATGGGATGAGGGACGCTCAAGGTCGACGGCAACGATTTGCACGTCGTAACTGGCGTTGGGGGCCTGAATCGTGACCGTTTCGCCGGGATGATGTCCCAGCAGGGCCTTGCCCAGCGGCGATACCCGGGTGATTTTTCCCGCCTCGAGGTCAGCTTCCTGGGTGCCAACCAGTTGGTAAACGGCCTGGTCATCGTCGTCCATAAAAGTCACGGTGACCCACTTGCCGAGCTCGACCCGGTCATTAGCGGCGGGGTTGACGACCTTGGCATACTGGAGCTGCTTGTTGAAGAACCGTAACTGACTTTCTAGGTGGCGTAGGTCTCGTTTAGCGGCGGAGTATTCCGCGTTTTCTGAAAGGTCTCCGTGCGCCCGGGCCTCGGCTAGAATCGCAATTTTTTCGGGACGGTCGGCTTCGAGGGCCGCGATTTTTGTTTGCAGCTCCTGGTAGCCGGCTGCTGTGATGGGGTTAAAGTCTCCTGCCATCGTATCACCTCAATTTACATATTTATTTATTGTGCGCCGCCGGTCTGGTGAAAACTTGGTCTGGCCGCGGTGGTTTTCGTTTCCGACGGCAGATTCAAAGTGCCCGGCTATGGGGTCGGTTCCAGACTGAAAGGCGGTCTTCCACCTCGATTTTGAGCCAAAGAGCGGTCTCAAAAGTCGCCCCGTGGGCTAGGCTGGGGAAACGCGTCCCAGCCAAGACCACCGACACAGCCGGTCACTTTGATCTGCCTCTGGTCACTAACAACGACCTAGTTGGGCCCAGTTTTCCCAGGCTGGTATCTGAGACTGGTTTAGCTTGTCAATGAATCGTGTTCGACGGGGCTTGTCTGCTTAATTAGTGCAATTTCCTGTGAAGCGAATCAATGAGTACGATCAGTTAGTCGAGAACACAAATAGTAAAATGGAACATGGTTAAGTCAGTTGGCAATAGTTGGCCAATCTTAGCGACCAGAGGCGGGCCAGGGTGCCCAGCTGTGTCGGTGGACTTAGCTGAGTGATTTTCTCAGGTTAGCCCACGGGACAACCTTTGAGACCGGTTTTCAGGCTCAAAGTTGAGGTGGAAGACCGTTCCTCAGTCTGGAACCGGCCCCATAGCAGGGCACCCTGAGCCCGCCGTCGGGAGCGACGTGGTCTAATCATTGCCAACCAGCCAACCGCAGTTCCATTTTAACGAACGATGTGGAAAAAGAAAAGGAGTCACCTCATGAAATTATCCGTACAGTATTGGGTCAAACAAACCGGAATCGGTCTGATTTTTACCCTGATCTTTATGCTACTCGGTCACCTCAACTATGCGCAGTGGCGCCTGATACCGGGGCTATCGATTGCCGACTGGTACTTCCTGGTCTGCCTATTGTGCTTTGCCTTCGCCAAGTGGGTCATCCTCGAAGACAACCGGGATGTGAAGGCCCCCACGATTCGTCGGCGGCGGAAGCGGGGATTGAAAAAGGCCAGTGATGACACGGCCTCCGTCTATGAGAAAATGGCCAAGCCAGCGCGCGCCCCACGGCTTCAGGCGGCCCCGAAGACAACGCTGAAATGGTACTGGCTAGTCCTGCTGGACATCGTGCTCGCCTTCACGAGCCCACTGATTTTAGGGGGATTTATCACTTATTCACTACGGCACAATTAAATTGTGTGATTTTTTCAAGCTTTAACGTGCGTTAAATGACGTTTTTGCGACTTCACCCTTTATTGATGGGTTTCATGTTAAAGTAGTAACAGTTGGAAGAGGTCAGTTTTACGGCAACTGATTTTGCCAGTCAATCGGTTAAAGTATACGTGAATAACGGGTTAACATGATTGAGGGGCATCCACTGGTTATCTAATCAGATATTGTCGGCCTGACAGTGCGTCAGAATGAGTTGTCACTTAGGTTAATGGCGTTTTGAAGATTTGACCAATGTGCTGAAGAGTAAGTAGTGGTTATCGGAGGCCTAAGGGACACGAGTAGTTAGAGCTTGGGGGAGTGCTAATTTGCCGACTGGAATTAAATAATCCACTTAGAAGAGGGCTACCAGGACTGGTGGTTCTTTTTTATGCCTGGAAGGTGTCGCAAAACGATTGCAAACAAGTCAATTTCAAGGTACATTAATGAGTAATAAGTATTGTATCAAATTAGTTGAAAGGGTGTGATAATTGTGTTGGCCGTTTATCTTTGTGAAGATAATCCGGAGCAGTTGAAACATTATACGGATGTGGTTCAGCGTTACATCATGATCAATGATTACGATATGCAGGTCGTCTGTGCAACAGCGAGCCCGGCAGAGTTATTGCATCAGTTGACGATTGACCCACCAGAGTACGCGCTGTTCTTCTTGGATATTGAGTTTCCCGCTGAACAAATGTCGGGGTTAGAGACCGCCATCGCCATTCGAAAGCAGCTGGGATTTGCTGAAATCGTCTTCGTGACGACCCACTCGGAAATGGCTTTGTTAACGTTTGAACGGAAGGTGGAGCCGATGGACTTCATCGTGAAGGACCTCGGACGCGAGCAAATTGACCAGAAGTTGCGGGAAAATATCGATTACGGATATGAGCGCTATACCAATTATTTAAGCAATACGGAAAATCTGTTTAGCTACACGATTGGTGGCCGGAATTTTAGCCTACCGATGGGGGACGTCTACTTCGTGGCGACCGCGGAGACGCCGCATAAGGTCACGGTTCACGCCGCCAGCCAACTGGTTGAGTTTCCAGGCTTTTTGAAGGATATTGCGGATCAGTACCCGGAGCTTTATCGGACGGACAAGAGCTTTCTGGTGAACCTGGCTAACGTAAGCGGCATCGATGAGGTTAATCGGCAATTGCTTTTTCCTAATGGAGACCGAACGGACGTAGCGACCCGGCGCTTCCATGAGGTCAAAACGCTGGTGCAGAAACATCTGAAGGCTTGAAAGGGTGACGAGTGTGCACGTCTTTGACACACATTTTTGGATAAACTTAGTGTTGGCCGTGACCATGCAATGGTTCATCACGCTCTGGATTGGGGTCATTCGGCCGCAAAACTGGAAACTGCCCCTCAAGTGGTTGGGGTGGGGCCTGATTCCCGCGGTCATTGGCGAGTCCTGGGCCCTGATTCTGCCGCCATTAAGCGCGCTCCTCTACTTAATGCACCATCGGCCGCGAATGACGGTAATCTTTGTCAACGCGACCATCGTGATTTACTTAGTCGTTGTTCTGGTAAACGACGTGGTGCGGGCCGTCACAATTGAATTGTTTGGCTTTGCTACGAGCCAGACGATGCTGGTGATTGCCTGTCGCCTCATTTTTCAATTGGTTATCTACAGTTTGTTTTCGATTGCCGTGACGGGGATGCGCCTGCAACCGGGGAATCTAGAACGACTGGCCTTTAATCGTAAAGAACAGGTGACGGTCATGTCCTTGCTAATCAGCCTGGGCGTTCTGGCCCAATTGTCGTCAACCATCATTCACCGGCTGGCAATTACTCACGCGATGATGACGTTTGCGTTAAGCGTGGAACTGGTGATGATTCTGTTGATCAGTACCAGTCTGTTTTTCTTCCTGCAAAGCTTTTTCCACCGGCAACGGGTCCGAGCCTTATACCAGGAAACGTTGTTGCGTACGCGTTATGACCGCCGGATTTCCAATCAAGTCCGGGCCATCCGCGAGTTCAAACAGATTTATCAAAAGCAGATGTTGCGGTTGGGCGACTACCTCGACGCTGAGGATTACCAAGGGTTAACGGCCTATTATCAAACGTTGAATTCTCGCTGGCAGGCGACCAGCCATTTGGCAGGTATCGAAGAGGAGGGGTTGCAGCGACTCAACGACCCCGCCTTAAAGAGTCTGCTTTTTCAGAAAATATTGGCTGCACAGAATCAGGGGTTATCACTACGGCTGGAGGTGCCGACCGCCATTCGTAGCCTACCGATGGACAGTGTGATGCTGTTGCGGGTAATGGGTATCCTACTAGACAATGCCATTGAAGCCGGCTCAGTTGACGAGCAGTCGGCTATTTACTGTGCCGTGCTGGATTATCCCGATTCCGTTGAGCTAGCGGTGGCCAATCCCGTTTCGACCACGAAGCCGCCGAAGATTAATGAATTTATGACAGCGGGGTACACGACCAAGGGTGAAGGTCATGGTCAGGGCCTGAACACGGTTCGAGAAATCGTTGATGAGACGCCCAATGCGGCCCTACAGATTGCTTTGAAACGCGGCATGCTGTATCTGACGCTAATTTTAACGAAGCCGGGGAGGTGAGCATGTGATTACGGTGAGTCAATTGAGCCTGGGGTTGGCGGACTATTCGATGAGTTTCTGGTTCGTGCTCTTTCAATACTACTGGTTTCCGCAATTGTTGCCGATGAAGCATACGTCGTTGTACTGCGCGCTGATTGCGGCGGCTTACACGGCGGTTGACCTGCTAAATCCCTTCACGGCCCACAGCACACTCCTCGGTGCGTTACCCGTGATTTTGTTGTTAGGATTTGAATTTGCCGTGATGGGTTTCCGCCACCAATGGCAGTACCTGCCGGCGTTTATCGACGTGACCATGCTGGCCTACCTGTTGATTGAGTTCATTGACATGATGATCATTGCTGCCGCAATCGCGCTGGCGGGGACGACGGCTGCCGCCAGTTTCTGGGGAACCTTGACCGAACTGGTCATTAATAATATTATTTTTGCCGTGATTGGGTCCAGCCTGTGGCTGACGAGAGCGCCAATGGAAAATTTGATTCAGGATATCTTGGGACGCTCAATGGAGTATCTATTTCTAGCCTTCATGTCGGTGCTGGGCGTGGTTTACATTCTATTCGAGTATTCCTTACAATCGCTGCAGGACTCGGAACCCTACCTGGTCTTTCTGGGCGGCATCGCGGGGACCCTGGTGATTGGTTTATCATTGAGCACGTACATGTTGATGCAGACCCACCTACAAACGGAGCACACGCGGTTTCAAACCGATCAACGAAAATTTCGGGAGCAGTACACCACGGAATTGAACCGCCAAATGGGAGCCGTCCGTAAATTTAATCATGACTACCAAAACATGTTGCTGGGGCTGGGTGGCTACCTCGCGGATCAGGATTACGATGGTTTTCGGCAGCTGTACATTGATATTCGATCGGGCTGGGAAACCAGCAATGCCGCGGATCTGACGATTGAGGACCTGGCTAACGTGCCGAGTGCGGCGCTTCGGTATCAGCTTTATCATAATTATTTATTAGCGCAGCAGCAGGGGGTCCAGCTCTTCGTCAAGGTGCCCGAACCACTCACGGCGACCGTGACGACGCTAAAAGATATGGGACGAATCGTGGATGCAGCCTTGCCACCGATTTTACCCGTTTTGGGGCAGCTTCAGCCAGCCATCGTGACGTTCGAGCTGAAGGAAACGGCAAAGGAACTTCGCTGGTCGTTGACCTTCCCAGTGCCAGGAGAGGCCCAACTGGATGGGCATACCCGAATTACTGCTGATAAAGGAGTATTAGATTTTTCTAATGCCCACAAGTTGTTGCCGGCGAAAGCAGTACTGACTTTGCAGATGAAACTTCATTGGGGCCAATTAAGTGTGGCCCTACCGAAGGACTAGGCGAAGTAACCGGGGCCTTGGAGTATTCACAAAGTCAGCATGCAAAATCGTTTACAGAATGGTTTCGTTCGAATAAACTAATTGCCTGAAAACGCTTGCATTTCTACACCCATCTGATATACTAGGTCTTGTAATACCAATCAATCTTTCAGGGAAGTCGGAAAATAAAGTGATTTTGCGGGTTCTCGACATTGTGAAATTACTCTCAATCTTTACGATTAGGAGAAACTTCACTGCACAATTAGTTTTAACTAACTAAAAGTGATTTGAATTGCTCAATACTACATATTGAGATTATGGCTGATTTGAGTGACAGCGTTATCCTGACTACAAACTGTGATTATGTTGAATGCTCTAATGATGCTAGTGGGAGTCGGAGAGTGGTTACTCCGGCTTTTTTTGTGTAAAAGAGTGCGGAACGAGCCGATTAGACTCTGAGCATTAACGTGGCTAAGGGAATATCCCCGGGCTTGGGATATTTTCTTAGCCGGGTTAAGCGCAGGAGTCTGGCTCGTGTAGCACGTTTCGGAGGCTGCCAGGACCGGGATTGATTGGCGAGAGCCAGTCAAATGATCCAAAGCAGTTTCAGCAGAAGGCTCAAGGACATTTTCGTTACGTTGTTAAGCGGAACCAGCTACCTTGCGGAACACGTTTCGGAAGCCGCCAGAATCGGGATAGACAAATGAACCCAACCAAAATACATACTATAAGTCTGGAGTTATTTCCTTAACCTTATTAACACTAATCGACTAAATATAAAATTAAGAACCCAGACAAAACGACTAAAAGTAAAGTACCCACACCAATAAAAGTGCAATCCAGTAAACACCCAAAGCACTGGTGACCATTTGGCAGCAATCGCAACTCCTAGTCGTCAAAGCGGGAAAGTAATTAAACTACCAATACAATCACACCTTTTACAGCACTATCCAATCAAAATTAAAGCGCTTTCTCTAGTGCACACGATCTCTTCGGTATAGACTGTGGCTGTTTCAATCAGTTCATTAATACAAGAGAAGAGGAAATGGTATGAGTCGTTTAGAAGGTAAAGTTGCGATTGTTACTGGTGGCGTCAAGGGAATTGGGCTAGCTTCTGCAAAAGCCTTTGCGCGTGAAGGAGCCAAGGTCGTGATCACGGACATCGACGATAAGGGCAGTGGGGAAGCCTTAAAAGAAATTGGCCAAGACCGGGCCATTTTTGTGAAGCAGAACGTTGCCAAGGAAGCGGGTTGGGAACCCGTTTTCGCCGCCGCGGAAGAAAAATTTGGTGCGGTCAACATCTTGATGAATAACGCCGGGATTTTACACTTTGATAGCGCTGAGGACATTGAAGAAGCCGATTGGCATCGCGTTCTCTCAGTCGATCTTGATGGTGTCATGTTTGGCGTCAAGCACGGCATTGCCCACATGAAAGCCAAGGGTGGGTCCATTATTAACTTGTCATCCATCGCTGGCTTGATTGGAATCTCGAATCTGTTCGCCTACAACGCAGCGAAGGGTGGCGTACGGATGTTAAATAAATCCGCGGCACTGTACTGCGCAGAAAAAGGGTACGCTATCCGGGTCAACTCGATTCACCCCGGCTACGTTCACACGCCAATGGTCGACGCCTACCCAGAAATGCGGAAATCGTTGGAAGACTTACACCCCATGAAGCGGTTAGCGCAAGCCGATGAAATTGCCAACATGGCGCTGTACCTAGCTTCAGACGAGTCCTCCTTCTCAACGGGAGCTGAATTCGTCGTCGACGGCGGGTACACGGCCCAATAAAATTGTTGTAAGGTGGGTCATCTTGTTACCCGGTGCGTTTAGTTGGGTTAGAACTAGCGTTAGCCGCAAGGATGGTGGAAATGGACTCAGCCGTGGGAATTGCCTTAGCGGCGGGCTTTGCCACTTAGGCAATTGATATCTTTGAGACGCTTGAGCGGCTCAAAGTAAGCGCGGAGACCGTACTTTGGCTCCGGGCGTTCGCCCACAGCGTTCCGGTCCATTTCCACCAGCCTGGAGGCGCTGTCGTACAGGAATTCAACCCAAATTAAAAGTGTTACTGGACTCCGCATAGTCCGGTAACACTTTTTTGATGCTAAAGTAGGTTAAGAATTCCCCAGATCAATAAGATGGCTAACAAGAGCAATAAAATAATCAGAGAAACGCGTGGTAGCCAACGCATCGAATCCCCCCTAAGCCGCTCAACTGACACCAGTATAACAATAAAAATGGTTAACGGTTGCAATCGTCTAAATCGTCCAAATTTTGACGATAACGCTAATCTTGGTGAAATTGGTCAAAATCAACGGGTATGGGGGCCGTTACGGTCGTTTTCGCCTGATTGAGGGTAAACGGTTGGGGAAATCCTAAACGCCAACAGTGGAGTCGTAAGCGGTCTTCACTAGGTGGACCGTAAAGGGGGTCGCCAATCAGAGGGTGTCCCGCCGCGGTAAGGTGCACGCGTAGCTGGTGGGTTCGCCCAGTTTCTAACCAGAGCTTGACGAGCGTGGCGTTGGCCCGGTGTTCGAGGGCCTCATAATGGGTGACCGCGGACTGAGCATGAACGCCGTTAACTAGGCGTTTGCGTTTGTCTTCAGGGTCGCGACCAATGGGGTCCGTGAAAGTGCCGCTGCCAGCCAGCTGACCATGTACCCAAGCCAGATAGGTCCGGTGAACGCGTTTTTCAGCAATGTTGCGCACCATGATCGGGACAACGGCGGGTGTTTTCGTCATTAGGAGGGCCCCAGTGGTTTCCTGATCCAATCGGCTTAGGATGTAGGGCCCGGGGGCGTCTGGTCCTAAATAAGCGGCGACGTGGTTCAAGGTCGTGCCGCGTTCCCAGGGTAAGTTGGGATGGGTCTTACTGCCACGGGTCTTATTGACGACAAGGAGGTCGGCCGTTTCGTAGAGCACACTGACGGTCGCGGCGCTGTCGGGCCACACGTCGGGGAAGGGTTCCTTAAAGTCCGTGGGCACAAACGTTAGTGCGACGGTCTCGCCAGCGCTTACCAGCTGGTTCATTGAGCGGTACAAACCGTTGACCAGGACACGTTGGTGAATGCGCAGGTCGTGGACCAGGTGGCTAGGCAGAAGCCAGGCCGTCAGTAGTTTTCGTAGCGGTTGTGCGGGTTGCGTGGCGGGAAGGGTAATTTCGTAGGACCAGTGCATGGCAAACTCCTTTCGACAAAAATAAGGCCGGGAACCAGTCCCGACCTTACGTTGATGGTCAAATTTACTTGATATTTTCAGGTTTGACGATCAGCACGTCGCAGATTGCGGAACGGCTGACGTAGTTGGTCACGGAACCGACCATTAAGCGTTCAACGGCCGTCAGACCAGTCGAACCGATCACAATCAATTCTGACTTGTGGTCAGCAGGAAATTCCCGCGCAATAACGGGTTTGGGATTCCCAAACCGCACGTGAATGCTGACGTCGGGAACACCGGCATCAATCGCCTGTTGCTTCAAGGCGTCGAGCCGATCCTGAACGTCTTGGGAAAGCTTGTAGATGACGTCGCCACTAACGGCACCGCCATAGGTATCGCTAAATTGGTTCACTTCGAGCACGTTTAAAATGTCTAAGTGGGTCTTGTTGCGCTTAGCGACTTCGATTGCTTTTTCTAAGACTGGTTGGGTTGCCTTGGAACCGTCAACGGGAACCAGAATGTTCTTGTATTGTTGTAACATATGGAATGCCACCCCTTCACGAGTCATGTTAAAACTTTACCTTAACTATATCATTTATTGCCGAGAGTGTAAGCATTTTATTCTTGAAAGTTCTCTTGAAAAGTGATGAAAAGGCCGTGAAGTGGGCGCGTTTGCAGAAAGTAAAAAATTCTGACGTCACCAGTTATTAGAGCCGATTATCAGGAATGACCATCAATGCTGTCGCGGCAACGTTAAACTGCTGTTTCATTAAAATGTTAATTTCGCGGGTCAAGTCGTAAATGGTCGCGGCCGTCATTTGGGGATTCACAGCGATAGTGACGCTGACCATGATCAAATTGCCATCGTAGTAAGCCTTGAGGAAGACAACGGACTGGACGTCGGGCAGCTGTGAGATCTGAGTACGATAGGTTTTTTCCAAGGTGGGGTCAAAGTAATCGACCAGATTCAGCGCGCTGTTACGAAAAATTTTCACACCGGTCCAAAGAATGTAGAGGCCCAAAATCAGACTGGCAACGCCGTCAATCCAGGTAGCATGGAGCCAAGCGATGCCGATAATCGTCAGGACCGTTACGAGACTGGTCAGGGCATCGGTCCAGGAATCACGGGCGGCGGCTGCGAGGGCGGAATTGCTGAGCACGTGTGCCCAATGGTGATTGGTCGCCCAGAGCCCCAGCAGAATCAGACTGGAGATCCCCGCACCAACAGCGGTAAGGCCAGCTTCCAGATGATAGGTCGGCCGTTGAATCAGGATCATGGCGGCCTGGTAGACGACGTCCGCAGCAATCACGACCATCACGAGTCCCGCAATCAGCGTATAGATGGTTTCGAAGCGAAAGCGCGACTGCTGAATGCGTGGGCCAATCGCGTGTTGTTCTTCGGGAGAAATGGGGGCGCCCCACATGTCATCGTCATCCGTTTTGGCCGCGATGTACAGGCCGGTCATTAACAAACCGGTAGAGAAAATTCCAGACAAGTTGTTGAACGCATCGGCACGCAAGACTTGTGAGTGGCCAATCTGGGCGCAAAAGTATTCCACCAAGAAGAGTCCCAGGTAGGCGGCAACGTTCGTCCAGAGGTGATGGTGGGCCCGCCGAAGGTTAGTGACGGCTGCTTGTTGAACCTGTTCCCAGTCGTGGGAGTGAACGGCATTCATGACAATCACCTTCTCTTTGAAATTGGCGCTTAGTATCACCCAAAGCAGGTGCTGAGGCAAGTTAAATTAGGTTGTTAGGGAACCCGATAAACCAAGCATAATGAAATAAATATGGGGACAAGTAAAGTCGCCTGATTTTAAGTGACCAAAGATAAGGTTAGCGGGCTTTATTAAGTACAACAATCGTTATAAACGCCGATATATCAAGCTTTGAGTCCTTGGCAAACGAGCGTGAATCACGTATAGTCGCCCCTAGTAAGAGAGACGAGATTGAGGGGGGAATGACCGATGACGGGAGGATCAGAGTTAGCATGGACCGATCCCATTTGGACCTTTGTGAAGGTCGGCCTGGTGTTGATTTTTCTGAGTGGTATGGTCTGGCAGTTTCGCCACCGACGCAAGTAAAAAGGGGATGTAGGCATGCTGAGAAGAGAAATATGGCAATACACGGGACAGCACTATCTACGGCTGTGGGTTCTGGTGACGGCTTTACTACTGACATTGGTAGCAGCGGGCTTTCAGCTTAAGTATCATGTGGCAGCCTTGGGTGGCTTAGATACGCTGGCGGTGATGTTGCCTGGCCTAATTTTGAGTACGACGCTCAGTAACCGGGAAGCATCATTGTTACCAGTGACGCGCTTAAGTTTGGTCGCGTTGATCAGTGCTGGGTATTTGGTCTTGTTGGGTGGTGGGCTATTTCTATTGCTGCAATTACCCTGGACCAATCCTCTGACGGTAGACACGGCAACGATGACGTCTCTGGCATATGGCGGGGCCACGGCGTTACGGGGATTGGGGGTCATCTGGTTACTCCTAGTGAGTGTCGGGACCCTACAATTGATTGTGGGGCTGTATTTTCGCCGGCTACCTAGCATTGTCCCATGTATCGTTCCAATTTTGGGGCTGATCACTCACGGTATTCTCTCCCTGACGGCAGTGCCGTGGAGTTATTCTGGCGTCTTTGCCATGGAATTTATGGTCATGCTGCCGTTTCTGACGATTGCGGGAACGGGCAGCCTGGTGGCGGTCTACCTGTATCTGGTGGCACACAAAAACCGCCGAATCCCGAAAGATTCGACGGTTCATCTGAGCGAATAGCCCAACTGATTCTAGAAGATTACTTTAAGCTTGAAGAAGTCAAACTCAAACTGCTCCAGAACTCGTTGTTCTTAGGACTCATGTCAAAGCCCTTAACCCGCTTGTTCACTGGACCCCAGTTGTAGGAGAAGGAACCAGGAGCAACGGCAGCTTGTTCGTTCATGTATTCTTGCCAGTTCTTGAAGGCCTTGGTCCGGTAAGCATCGTTCCAAGCCTGGTTGTTGTTCATCTTGTTCATGAGTTCAGTGTTCTTCTTAGAAACGAAGTGACCCATGTTGTAGGTTGCGTCTTCGCCGTACAGTTGTGTAGGGGTTGGTTCTGATGATAAGCCCCAAGCAGCGGCGTAAACGTCAATCTTGCTTTGCTTTGGTGATTGTAACGTGGAGTAGAAGCTGTTCATTTCCATCGTCTTACCACCAGTGAATTGCACGTCCAAGCCAACCTTGTGCCATTGTTGCAGGTAGTCTTGGTATTCAGCAGCTTGAGCTGAGGTCCCAGTCATGGCACCGAAGTAGATGGTTAACTTCTTGCCATTAGGATCTGAACGCCACTTGCTACCGTTACGCTTCTTGTAACCGGCGTCAGTCAGCAACTTGTTAGCTTTCTTGATGTTCAGTGGGTAACCCTTGGCACTGGCGTCGTAGTACTTGTCAAAGATTGGTGGAATCAAGGTGTTGGCACGCCAAGTAACCCCGTAACCAAACTTCTTCGTAACGGCATCCAAGTTCAAGGCGTACATCATCGCTTGACGTAAGCTCTTGTTAGCCATCTTGCTGTTCTTGTCCATGACGTTCTTTTGGGACTTCGTGTCGTAGTGACCAACGTTGAAACCAAAGTAATCGTAGGAAAGGGCAGGTTGACCAACTAACTTGTAGTTCTTCGTGTTCTTCAATTGCTTGTAGTCGGTCCCATGCATAACGGAACCAGGAACCGTGAAGTCATACTTGCCAGATTGGATGGCCTTGTCGATGTTGTTAGAAGAAACCACGTTAATGCTGATGTGCTTGATTTGTGGCGTCTTGCCGTAGTAGTACTTGTTTGGTGACCAAGTGGTTGATTCACCTTCAACGACCTTATCCAGCTTGTAAGCACCCGTAAAGAGTGGAGCTTTCCGGACTTGGCTGGAGGAAGCTAACTTAGCAATTGAGACGTTCTTGATGTATTCGTAAGGTTCAACAGTGCTCCAGATGAAGGAGTTCCCAGAGTACTTCATGGCTGGGGTCACGCTGTCTAAGTGAATGACAGCAGTCCGGCCCTTTTGACCATCGGGATAGGTGATCCCAGAAATGGTCTTGGACTTACCAGTATGGTAGGCAGCCATCCCTTTGATGTGGTTGAAGTCAGCAGAGTATTGTTGAGAAGTTGTCTTTGGATTAGCGATAACTTCGTAGGCGTACTCGATATCCTTAGCGGTAACCTTGGAACCGTTAGACCACTTAGCATCGCTCCGTAACGTAATCGTGACAGTCTTAGCTTTTCGGTTGATCTTTTGGTTAGCCAGCCCACCATCAACGATCTTGTAGTTCTTGTCGACTTTCCAAAGACTGTTGGAGCCACCAGGTGCGAAGACGTCGGCATCTTCAGAGTTGGTAGCTAAGACGGGATCAGAGATTCCTTGGAATGGTGAGTCGTTTGGTTCTGCGACCTTCAATGTACTGTTCTTCGTGGCGGTCTTGTCGGTTGCTTTCGTGTTGTTATAAGCTGGTGAGAGCTTAACAGAAGCAGTCGTCCCGCTCTTGCTGGATGAACTCTTGTTGCTGGAACATGCAGCGAGGCTAACAGTCGCTAAGACTGCCATCGCTGACAATGCGAGTTTTTTCT
Source organism: Levilactobacillus sp. FUA 3915 (assembly GCF_044053135.1). Classification (NCBI taxonomy): domain Bacteria; kingdom Bacillati; phylum Bacillota; class Bacilli; order Lactobacillales; family Lactobacillaceae; genus Levilactobacillus; species Levilactobacillus sp. FUA 3915. The sequence continues at coordinate 1,376,989 of NZ_CP168704.1, forward strand.
TATCCATGCTATGTTTCCCCCTTGTTTTTAAAATCCTCATTTTAACGCCAATTGGTTCCCCTCAGAATCAATCGGTAAAGCGGTAACGCAACAGACGAACGTGTGACATTGAGTGGCACCATCTCCTCAAATGGGTTTAAATTTCATCTAGTCGGCGGCACCTTGTCGTTGCGAAGCATCCGCAGCACGACGAAGAACTTGACCGACGTAGCTAATTGATAAACAAAGAATGATAATTTCTAACGCAGCGGGTAACCAAGTCCACCAGTATTGGGTGATGTTGTTAGGGTCGTTAGCGTTAGCAATCATGGTCCCTAGGGAAGGCGTCTGGCTTGGTAGCCCGAAGCCCAGGTAGGAAAGACCCGTTTCAACCCCGATGTTTTCGGCGAAGGATAACGTACAGTCAACGATAATCAATGACGAGATGTTCGGCATGATTTCGCGGAAGATAATCTTCCAGTGATTGGTCCCAGAAGTTCTAGAAGCAGAGACGTAATCCTTTTCCGATTCGGCTAAGGTCCGTGAACGAATCAGCCGTGACGTGCCTTCCCAGTAGAAGATGGAGAAAATCAACGTCAAAGTGACGGAGTTGTAGTGGGGGATGATGGTAACCAAGACAATGATCATCATGGTCATGGGTAACATCATCATGAAGTCGTAGACCCGTTGCATGCCCCAGTCGATGTAGCCGTTGAAGTAACCGGAAATCAAGCCCCAGCAAATCCCAAAGGTGGAGGAGATGACGGTCAACCCAATGGCAATTCCGATAGAGTTACGGGAGCCCACAATCAACTGCTTGGCAACGGAACGACCACCAGAGTCAGCGCCCAACCAGTATTCCGGTGTAAACGGCTGGTTGAAGTAACCCATGATGTTTGTCTCCATCATTTTAGGGGTGTTGATAAATAAGGCCCCAATCATAACGAAGAGAATGAAACCAACAATAATGAAGAGTGCAGCCATAGCCGGTTTGTCGGCCTTGAATTCGCTCCAAATAATTTTAGCCGTGGAAGGCGTGGCTTCAGCCTGCGCTTCCTGTGTTAAACGGGCCAAATCAGCTGCGGAAACGTCTGAGTGTTGTTCAAAATTTTCTGCCATTCTGTTTAGCCTCCTTATTCAATCCGAATTCGTGGATCGACAATACTTAAGATAATGTCTGACAGCAACGTTCCAATTAAGTTTAGAATCCCGTAAATGAGGACCAACGCGGTGATAACCGTGTAGTCCCGGTAACTGATCGAGTTCACGAACAACAGGCCCATCCCGGGGTAAGAGAAGACGGTTTCGGTAAAGATGGAACCGTTTAGTAACCCAGTAATGGAGTAGCCAGCGAACGCGGCGATAGGTAACAGAGAATTTCTGAAAATGTGGTGACGGTAGATATCCTTGCTAGGAACCCCTTTGGAACGTGCAGTCCGCACGTAGTCAGAGCCCTTAGCGTCAATCACTTCGGAACGCAAGTACTGGACGATGTTAACGGTCCCGAACAAGGCCCCTAAGATACCTGGCAAGAGGATGTGGTAGAATCGACTCCCAATTGTCTGTAGCCAGCCACTCCCACTCGCTTCGGCCGAAATCGACCCGGTCGTTGGGAACCAACCAAAGACGTAACCGAAGATCCAAATCCCAATAACTAAGATAACGAAGAAGGGGATGCAGTAGGTCACGTAGGTGTAGACCCGGATGATGGTATCAGGTAATTTACCTTCATGCCGACCGGCGAAGACACCCATTGGTAAGGCAAATGCGTAAGTTAAGATCATGGTGAAGAGGGCCAACCACAAGGTGTTACCGGCCCGACCAGCAATTAAACGGGTTACGGGTTCTTGGTATTGATAACTGTTCCCTAAATTACCGTGGAACAAGTGGACAACCCATTGCCAATATTGTTGGTACCAAGGGTCATACAACCCATTGATCTTCATCAAATGGTGAATCTGTTGGGGGTCAGCCTTAGGGTTGATCGACCCGGTAAATGGGTCACCAGGCATCGCCTTGGCGAGGAGGAAGACCAGGATACTTAGGATAATGACTTCTGGAATCATAATTAAGAAACGACGGAGAATTGTTTTCCACATTAGGCCTGCACCTCCCCTTCCTGGCTGGCAAGTTGTTTAGCGATGTTTTCAGGTAAGGCCACCGCATGGGTGGGGCTGACCTGAATCAACGGGAAGGCTTCACCGTTTTCGTCATAGTATTTGTTTTGCTGTTCTTGGTAGATTTTTTCAACGGCCAAACGGGAAGCACGGTGAGCCGCCCGTTGGTTAACGTTTGTTTCGGGGATGGCAGCCAGTAGCCGTTTCGTGTAGATATGTAACGGGTGGTTGTAGATATCCTCTCGCGTGCCAATTTCAACTAAGCGACCGCGGTTCATGATGGCAATGTTATTGCACATGTGCCGAACAACCCCCAAGTCATGGGAGATAAACAGGTAGGAAATCCCAAATTCACGTTGAATCTTTTTCATAAAGTTTAAAACCTGTGCTTGAACGGAAAGGTCCAAGGCTGAAACAGGTTCGTCAGCGATGATTAACTTTGGGTTTGTGGCGACAGCCCGAGCAACCCCAATCCGTTGCCGTTGCCCACCAGAGAACTGGTGAGGGTATTTGTACAGTGCATCGGCATCCAGCCCAACAATATCAAGCAATTGAAGAACACGTAATTTTTCATCGTCCTTGCTGAGGTGTTCGAAGTTACGGAGCGGTTCAGCAATGATGTCTTCAATTCGTTTCCGGGGATTCAAACTGGAAAGGGAATCTTGGAAAATCATTTGGACGTCTTGGTTGTAGTCCAACTTAGTACGGTTGGCTTTCTTGGTGATGTCAACACCCTTGTACATAATGGAACCACTCGTGACTTTTTCCAGGCCAACGACTGATTTACCAGTCGTTGATTTACCGGAACCAGATTCACCAACCAAACCGTAAGTTTCCCCGGCTTCAATGTTGAAGGTGATGCCATCAACGGCCCGAACGGAATCGGTGATGCGGTTCCAGAAGCCGGTCCGAATCGGGTAGTGGACTTTCAGATCTTTGATTTCAACTAAGCTCATACGGTCACGCTCCCCTTCTCATCTGGAAATGAAAATTCTTTGTAGCAGGTGCAACGAACTTCGTGGCCCGGTGCAACTTCATGCATGCTAGGATTTTCTTCGTGGGCACTGGCTGGCACCCAAGGAATCCGTGGGGCAAACCGGTCACCGGTGCTAGGCATCTTCTGAAGGGAAGGGACATTGCCCTTGATGACGTAGAGGTCATCGTTTTCGTTGTCTCGCTGAGGCATTGACCGCAGGAGAGAACGCGTGTAGGGATGCTCTGGTGTGTTGAAGACTTGTTCCGCGGTACCTTCTTCAACGATTTGGCCCGCGTACATGACAGCGACTCTGTCGGCCGTTTCAGCCACGACACCCAAGTCATGAGTGATGAGGATAATGCCCGCGTGGTTTTCCTTTTGAATATCGCGGAGAACGTCCAGAATCTGTGCTTGGATGGTCACGTCTAAGGCGGTCGTTGGTTCATCGGCAATGATTAAGTCGGGCTTGCAGGCAATGGCAATCGCGATGATGACCCGTTGCCGCATCCCACCGGAAAGTTCATGAGGAAATTGATGAGCAGTTCGCTTGGGGTTTACAATCCCAACTTCATCGAGCAGTTGTAAAACACGTTCGTGCTTTTCTTCCTTAGATAAGGAGGTATGGTAATCCATAACTTCACTAATCTGATCTTCAACGCGCTTCAGTGGGTTCAAAGCGGATAATGGGTCTTGGAAGATCATCCCAATCTTAGCGCCTCGGAAGTCGTTGTACCCATCATCATCAAGATTAAGAAGGTTGGTACCTTCAAAATCAATTTCGCCAGAAATTTTTGTTTCGGCTGGGTCATGCAGACCCATGATTGTGGTGGCTAACGTACTTTTGCCACAGCCTGATTCACCAACGATGGCGAGAATCTCGTCATGGTGGACTTGGAGGTTAATGTGGGAGATGGCGTCGTAGAATTGGCCATTAATCTTGAAAGCCGTGCTGACGTCTTTGATGTTCAAAAAGTTTGATGCGGTTTCCACGGAAATCCCTCCCCAATGTAGTGATTCTAATATATCTCTCATTTTTGAATAAAGCCCGGTGAATAAACGTCTTTTCGTATTCAATTCGGTCCTTAACAATAATTGTGTTTGATTATAGTTAATCAAATTCTCATTTACAACCCCAAATTTAAATAATGCGGCCATTAAATCTTCATAGAATCCTCACAAACTTTGTTATATCAATCATCGCAGACTATTCATAAAATGATAAAAAATTTAACCTAAAACCAAATAGTTGGATAATCTTCCTACCAAACCATTAATTAACAGGATTAACCTATGCACTCTTCTGAAAAATTATGCATGTATATTCTGAATGAGAAAGTTCTTAGCATTTTGGTTTATACCTTCATACCACTTCACAAGGTGTGGTATGATACCAGTAATAACTACAGAATTTTTGAAAGCGATGGCTGAACGATGAGATTAGACTTTTCTGTTGCAGTCCACAGCTTGCTTTACCTGGACGAAAATCGTCCCCGAAAAATTGCGAGCCGGGAGTTGGCAACATCCTTACAACTGAATGCGGTCATGATTCGAAATATCCTGTCCGTTTTGCACAAGCAGGGCTATATTGAGGGCTCTGTTGGTAAGAACGGGGGATATCAACTGATTCGTGATCTTGCCGAAATCAACGTGGGTGAGCTGTACGATCTGACGATTCCGCCGACCATCAGCTATGCGCGGTTTATTACGGGCGACTCCAAGGGGACAAAGGCCACTGACAACACGGATATCTCTGCGAACATTTCGCAGACATTGACGGACCTGTTTACCTTGGCTGACGAAGATTATCGCAAATTCTATCATCAATTTACGATGACCGATCTGAAGGAAGACCTACACCAGCACGGTTTCTTCCGCAAGCTGATTAACCACGACTAGGGCTTTAATTAGTAAGCAGATTGCTGCCTTTTGGTAAGCAAAGCAGGTATAATATAGATGTAGATAAGAAATGGCGGTCACGGCCACCATTAATGTCGTCGAAAATCGCCCGGGGTGAACCTGGACGATTTTTTAGTATAAGAGTGTGGAGCAGGGCGGTTAGCTGGCGAGCATTAACGGCGTAACGGGAATGACCCCGAACCTGGGTCGTTTTCGTTACGGTGTTAAGCGGAACCAGCTGCCCTGCGGAACACGTTTCAGAGGCCGCCAAGTTAGGAATATAGTGGCGAGAACGAATCAAACGAACTAAGCAAATGCAGTCAGTAACCGCAAAGCCGGGCAGGAGTTCCGGGCCTTTCTAAGCGCAGGGACCTGCCTCACGGAACACGTTTCGGAGGCCGCCAGCTCAGGGATACAGCAGCGAGAGAAAATCAAACGCACCAAACAAACACAGTCAAAAATCCCACCCAACCATCTTTCACCAACGCAATGTCACCGAAAAAAGTTCGTGAAATTCCCGTCCAATCAGGGATTATCAGCGCAACTAGTGACAAATTTTCAAAAATCCTTTCCACTTTGTAAGCTAAATTGTAATCGGTTACAACTCGTGCTATGATTTAAAGTAACCGGGAAAGTTACCGTATGGGGCTGGTCCGGGTTGGTTAATTTGAAAGGGGTTTTTAGGTTATGTATTGGTATGCCATGAAATCACACGATATTCGTCAGAATTTAGCAACGGAACAATACTTGATGAACAACAAAAAGTTCGATGAACCTTTAGTTTTGTTCTACTATGAAGGACCTTGCATCATCGTTGGTCGTAACCAAAACACACTGGAAGAGATCAACCAAAAGTACGTTGAAGAAAACAACATCACGGTTACCCGTCGGTTATCGGGTGGCGGTGCTGTTTACCAAGACCTCGGGAACCTTTGCTTTAGCTTCGTGGTTGATAGCGATAGCGAAGAATTCGGGGACTTCAAGTCCTTCGTTCAACCCGTCGTCGATGCTTTACATGAAATGGGCGCTACGACTGCCGAAGTTTCTGGCCGGAATGACATTTTAGTCGACGGCAAGAAGTTCTCCGGTAACGCGATGTACTCGCACAGTGGCAAGACCTTCTCCCACGGCACCTTGATGTTGGACGTGGACCAAGACGTGATTGCGCATGCCTTGAACGTCCCAGCCGACAAGATGAAGTCTAAGGGCATCAAGTCCGTTCGTTCACGGGTCACGAACTTAAAGCCTTACTTAGCCCCTGAATATCAAAACTTAACGGTCCCAGAATTCCGCGACACCTTATTAAAGGAACTGTTCCACGTGGATAACCTGGATGCCATCAAAGACAAAGAAGTCGTTATCGAAGACAGCGAAAAGGCTGCCATCGAGAAGATTTACAAAGACTACTACAGCAACTGGGATTGGGTTTACGGCAATTCTCCAGAATTTACGGTTAAGAAGCGTCAACACTTTACGGCCGGCACGATTGATGCCCGGTTGTTAGTTGAAAACGGGAAGATCAAGAACATCAAGTTCTACGGTGACTTCTTCGGTCCTTCTGACGCAACGGAATTGGCTGACAAATTAGCCGGTGTCCGTTACGACCGTGAAAACGTCGGACAGGTTTTGAACAGCGTCAACACGCAACTCTACTTCAATGGCATTGATACCAAAGATGTTTTGGACTTGCTGGTTGATTAGATTCCCGTTAGTTTTCGGCGATTAGCTGATTTTCCGCCGGGAATAAGTTAGAATAGAATGGAATTGACTAAGACGTGGTCGGTTTGACTGCGTCTTTTATTTTAGGAATTTATTGAGGAGTTTATTTTAAAATGAAAGATCGTAACGTGATTGCCTGGGCCATCATTTCCATGGTCGGCTTTATTGCTTTGAATTTTCTAATGTCCCGGCCCTTCGTTGACTCGCCCAACGTGCAAATGACCATGGCAGAGTTCTGGCACACAACGCTGATTGCGTTCGTGCTCTACGCTGTGCCAATCGTGTTGGCGGCGCTGAACTGGAAGCCATCCTTTTACTTCATGGGACTGGTCATCGCGCTGTACACGTTGTCACCGGTTAGCGTGATCATTAACATGTGGATGGACAGCGGCGCCAGCATCATGATCAAGATGTTGATGTCAGCGTTTGGCTTGGCATTAATCGTCGCAAACGGCTACTGGCTGGTCCTGGCATTACGGTTACGGCTCCGGCAACAAAAAATTGCGGACGCCAAGCGATTCGCTGCGAAAAAATAGAGGTGTAAGGCATGAAACGAGAAATTCAAGCATTTATTGACGCGGTCGAAGCCGATGAAATTCAACATTTCACGGCGGACACCACCGAAAAAGACTTTTTCAAGGATCCGGATGGCCTCATGGCACCCTTAGCGGCCTTCATCCGTGAACAAATTGGTCAGGATCAACTGGCCCAAGCCACGCTCAACGTGACCGACACGGACGTCTCCGTGCGGCTGGAGATGAGTGTAATCAATTTGCCAATGCAAGATAGTAAAACTATTGGTAAAATTATGGAAACCACTGATGAAGCCGACCTGAACGTGTACGCCGTCATCGAAACGCCAGATATCAACGTTTCTGGGCTACGCATCGACGCTTTGGCGCCTGCCACGACCTACGTGGATCAGGCCAAAGTCGCTGATCAAAGCCTCCATGACTGGTTAGGGCTTCAGATTGAAAAGCTCCAGGCAGCGGCGACCAACGAGGCCGCTACCGACGTGCCGAATGCGGACGTCACTAAACCGGCAGCTAAGAAAACGACGACTAAGAAGCCAGCCGCTAAGAAGACCACGCGCAAAGCAACCACGAAGCGCACGACCACTGCCAAGAAGCCCGCAACCAAGCGGACTACGACGAAGCGGGCAACGACGCGGAAGACCGCGACTAAGAAGTAGCCTTGTCTTTTGGGAGTAAGTGTGCTAGTATAGCTTCTATGCGATGAGTCGAGAAATCACGCGTCCCTTGCTTGCAAGGAGCGTCCGCACAAGCGGCTAGGTGAATTTGTCAGCAGGGCACATATGTCACCGTATTGTGACGTGTCTGATCTTGAGGGAATGTGGATTCCGAGACGGATCCGTTCGGGAGACTGAACGCTGTGTGAAAAACGTCCAATCAGTCTTGTACTGGTTGGGCGTTTTTTTTTGCGCTAAATTTGTGAAGTCAAATTACTTTGGTTTACAGACCATTCTGCCCAGTTAGTGACTTCCCCCTTGAATTCGTTAAGGGGGGCTTGCTATACTTAGCCCAGCACATTGGTGAGGGGCACTGACATATGGCAAAGAATACGAAACAAGAATTGTCGGCGGCACTGTTGACGCAGCTCCGGACAACGCCGGTTGATAAGATTACCATCAAATCCATCGTGACGGCCTGTGACCTGACGCGGCAGACCTTTTACAACCATTTCAGCGACATTTACGAACTGGTTGAGTGGACCGCCAAGCAGGCGACCGCCGAGTCACTGCAAAACGTGGCGGACTATGACAATTGGCAACAGGGATTCTGTAACGTGATGACCACGATTAAAGAGAACCGGTATCTGGTGCAGAACACCTACGAGTCAGCCTACCGTGACCTTTTAGAAAAATACATATATACGGTGCTGTACCAGTACATCATCGCCGTGGTTGAGCGCCAGGCGATGGGGATGCGAGTCGCTCAGAAGCACAAGGATTTTATCGCCCATTTCTACAGCCTGGCCTTTATCGCGCTCATTTTTGAGTGGGTCAAGGATGGGATGCAAGAGGACCCAGCCGACATCGTCGAACAAACGGGCGTGCTGGTGCAGGGAGATTTTCAGAAGGCCTTACAGAACTATGCCGAGTAATTGACAAAATCGGGGAGCTGTCAAAATTTTGACGGTTCTCTTTTTTTGTCAATTGTCTTGTTGGTGGGTGGGCCTTATCTTAAAGACAAGCACCTAATCCCAAACAAAGAAGGTCATCTTCATGAATATCTATCAGACGATGTATCATCCACTCAAACCCGCTGGCATCGACGACCGTCGGGCCAACATTGTTGGTGGTGGGATTGCTGGGTTAGCCACCGCGGTCTTTCTTATTGACGACGCGCAGATGCCTGCCCAAAACGTCACCATTTATGAAAAGAAACCGGTGATGGGCGGTTCCATGGACGGTACCAAGGGTAATCAAGGTTATCTGTGCCGGGCCGAACGGGAGCTGGAACCCTACATGGAATGTTTGTGGTACCTGTGCAGCAAGATTCCATCGCTCGAGAATCCCGGGCGCACGGTGCTAGATGACGTGGTCGACTTCAACCGCGATGAACCCATTCACAGCGAGGCACGGGTCATCGTGAACCAGGGTGAGATCGACAGTCATTATCATGATTATAAAATGAAACCCGAATACGCGGCCGCCATGGAAACGATTATCAATTCCACGGAAGAAGAATTGGCCAACAAACGGATCGATGAATTTTTCGACAAGGATTTCTTTAAAACCAACTTCTGGACCTGCTTCCACAGTCAATTAGCCTTCAAACACTACCACAGTGCCATCGAATGCCGGCGTTATTGGCAACGGTTCACCTTCATTTCCCGGCATGAATACCTGGAAGGGTTCGTCCACACTAAATATAACGAATACGATGCCATCATTTTACCAATCGAACGCTGGCTGATCGACCAAGGAGTCCACTTTGAAAACAACTTCAACGTGACCGACCTGGGCTTCTCCGATGCCAACAACACGGTCGATGAAATTATCGCGACTCAAAATGGTAGCGCTGCCAATGTGGCTGTGCAACGCCAGGACCTGGTCTTCGTCACCACGGGGTCCATCAGTGAAAACAGTACCTTCGGCGACAATCACACGGTGGCCGAAACCAACCGCGACACGCAGGACATGGGGACGTTTACCATCTGGCAGAACCTGGCCAAGAAGGACGCCAAGTTTGGTCATCCAGAGAAGTTCCTGGGACAGATCGACCAGACCAAGTGGATTTCCTTCTTCCCAACGGTCAAGAACTATCCGGAATTCTTCAAGCGCATCGAGGAACTCTCTGGCAGTCCAGCCGGGACCGGTGGCCTCATGACGTTCAAGGATTCCAACTGGGATCTTTCCTTTGAAATTCACCACAAGCCATTCTTCCCTTACCAAGCCGATGATGAAGAAGTGGGTTGGGGTTACGGCCTGTATGGCGAAAATGAAGGGAATTATATTAAGAAACGCATGTGGGACTGCACCGGCGATGAAATTTTGACGGAACTGCTGTACCACTTGGGCATGTTAGACATCAAGGACGAGGTACTGGCCCACACCTATATGTCGACGACCATGATGCCGTACTGTACCAGTCAGTTCATGCCACGGCAAGCCGGCGACCGGCCACTGGGTGTTCCAGAAGGTTGCACCAACCTTGGCCTGCTCGGGCAGTTCGTGGAAATTGACGATGACGTGGTCTTCACGGTTGAAACCTCCGTTCGGACTGGGTTAGAAGCCGTTTACAAGCTGCTTAATTTTGACAAACGGCCAATCGAGGTCAACCCGTCACGTTACGACGTCCGCTACCTGCTGCAACGGATCAAGCGGTTCCAAGGCATCACCGGTGACGTGACCGCCGCTGATTTGCCACAGGTTGATCCTGCCCAATTACCAGCACTGACGGCCAAGCTGTTGAAGCTGGTCAACGCCGTCCCACCGTACTATCAGATGTACCTGGGTCGCGACCAAACCATCCCCCAAAAGGCCGCGGTGTTGCATCCTAAGGCCCCGCACAGTAAGTAAAAACACACCTCCGCTGTAGATGCTGTGCGGACCTGTCTGAAAGTCGTCCCTTGTGGACGGCTTTTTTGTCGAGAAAACCAAGCCCCGACTAGTGCAGAACTGTGCTATCCTAAAACTATCTTGAATTTTGAGGGGACTTACAAATGGATAAAGGACGGGTGGCGGCCTTCACGGATGCCGTGGTGGCCATTGTGTTAACGATTATGGTATTGGAGTTCAAGACGCCAGAGGAGCCGACGTTTGCGGCGTTGGCCAGTGAGTGGAGTTATTTTGTGGCTTACTTGATTAGTTTCTTGTTTATTGGCGTGGCCTGGTACAATCATCACTACATGTTTGCGCTGACCAAGCGGGTGACCAAGAGTCTTTACTGGGTCAACAATCTCTGGATCTTGGTGATGGCAATGTTACCGGTGACCACGGCTTGGGCCGGGCGCTTTATCATGGACGTACAGCCGGAACTATTTTACTTCATCATCTTTACGTGCTGGACGCTGGCCTACGCCGCACTATCCTACACGGTGATGCGGGTCAATCATGAGCGGCATCCCGAGGTTGCGCGGAAAATTCGGTGTATGCCGGCCTACCGGGTTCACGTCAGTGTGTGGTTTTGGCTAGTTTGGGTCATCGTACTGGGCCTGATTTTTGTTTGGCCGCCAATCTCACTGCTCTTTACCTTAGCTGATCTTAGCATGATGGCGATTCGCACGTCGGATGATAGCGACAAATTGTTTTAGAGGGGTTTAACGACATGCAAGATGAAGTTTTTAATATTCCGGCCTATTTTTATTTGGGCTGGCTGATTCCGCTGTTCTTTGGCGGGGTCTTTACCATTAGTTACCGGATTGAAAAACGCCGACTGGGCAATGGTATTTGGTTTTCGCTCTTTTTCTATTCGTTTTTGGCGTTACTGGCGATGACGATTCTGGGAACCAATAACAAATGGCTGATTGTCATCAGTCTGGCCTTATTCGTGATTCTCCTGCTCCTGATTGGGGTGGTCTTTGCCCTCCAAGCCTTCCTGTTGCTGTGGAATGCCTGGATCGTTTGGAAACGGGAGAGCCACACGTTGGCCAACATGCTGACGTTGTTTCTGGGCATCGCCATTTTACTGGCGCCGTTTCTGACGTCACTGATGACGCGCTATCTGCCCGTGCCAGTGGCCTCAGGCATCAGTCTCTTTGCCGCGATGGTGATTTTCTACGTCTTATTCTGGTTCTACAATTACCTGACGATGCTGGTGATTTATCAATTTAATCATCCCCGGTATAAGCAGGATTATTTAATCGTGCTGGGAGCGGGCCTGTTAAATGGCAACGAGGTTTCCCCGCTGTTGGGCCAACGAATCAATCGCGCTTTGAAATTTTACCGCAAGCAATTGCGTAAGATTGGCCAAGGTCCCGTGATTATTTTCTCCGGCGGCCAGGGTGGCGACGAAACGGTTCCCGAGGGTGTGGCCATGCGCCAATATGCCATTGACCATGGCTTGCCACCTGAACGGGCGATTGCCGAGGATCAATCGAAGACCACCTACGAGAATATGGTCTTTTCCAAGAAAATCATTACTGACCGGGGGACTGTTCAGCCACGGGTGACTTTTGTGACCAACGGGTACCATACGTTCCGGGCGGGAATGATTGCGCGCAAGGCTGGTCTCAAGGCCAACGGGATTGGCGCACACACCGCGAAGTTCTTTCTGCCAAACGCTATTCTGCGCGAATACATTGCGATTTTCGTGGGAAATAAGCGCTGGCATACGGTGGCAGTTGGGCTGATGTTGGCGTTGACGCTGGTTCTCACCTGGGCCGAATACCACGGGTGAAACTGAGACTAGGTTGCGGTAGGGTTCGTTCCCGGCGGCGGGCTCAAGAAGGCCTGCTATGGGGTCGGTTCCAGCCTGAGACCCAGGCTTCCACCTCAACTTTGTGCCTGAGAAGCGGTCACAAAGGTTGTCCCGTGGTCTAGGTTGGGACAGAACCCCAACCAAGTCCACCGACACAGCTGGCCGTCTTGGCCCACCTCTGGTCACTGACACTGACCGCGCTGGTTCATTTTCACCAATTCTGTGATTGACGTTGGTAGCTAATCTGCATGGGGGTAACTTCTGTGCAGTGGGGGCAGTGTCATTTTAAATAGATGAACAGAAAATTCTTAAAAATTAGTCTAAAAAATATCGACCAGTCCAACCGGACCAGTCGATATTTTTTATTCGTCGCGATGTGCTTGGTAACTGGCAAATGCTGCGTAGCCGAGTGCGACTAGCAGGATGCTCCCCAAACCGTAAAATAAAATATTCCCCAATGCTACCATGACAGCATTCCTCTCTGTGTGACTTAACTTGTCATATCATAGCAAAACTTTATGGTAGGGTAAATAGTCTTAGGGGCAATGTAATATTACAATTTGTGAAACCGGGTTAACTCAGAGTTGTTATCCCAGGAAGGCACTGGGTTCGCCTATTTGACCAAATAAACGTGGTCCTGAACCAGGTCAATCTGGGTATAGTGACGGTTCAGGTCACGCGATTCCTTATTCTCTAACAAGTGGGCATGGTTCCAGAAGTCTTCGGACCCGGTGGCGCCGTGGGGTTCGCCCAGAACCACGAAGTCCACGTCCTTATCCGTGGCGCGAATCGCCTGCAACAGGTCCCAATCCAGTGGCAAGCCGTCTGGTGACCAGGACATGACAACCACGCCGACCTGGTCCTGGTATTTCTGCCAGGCATCCGTGGCGGACAGGGCCTCAATCGCAGTCAGGGGATGACGCCCAGTTTCATTTTCCGCGGTCCACGCCTGACTATCCGTGGCGTACACGGTCTTGTGCGCGTCACGCAGACCTTTTGAAATGTAGCCGTTACCCGCCATGACTTCCAGCACGGCCCGGTTACCGACAAACTTGGCCAGGTCACTCACGAACGGCGCCGGCGTGTAGGCCCACATGCCGTAGTGCGTTTCCAAATAATCCCGGAAGGAGCGCAAATCGTGGTCTAACTTTGGCAGCGCGTCGGATAGCGCGTTCCAAATCTTATCGCCGGTCGCGTCGCCAGCCGGGTAACGGGTATTGAGCTTTTGAAAAATCTGATCCTGACTGTCATCGGGCAGTTGAAGCAGGGGCATCTGTTGGGGCAGGTCGCCCGCCGCCAACATCTTGTCCGCTAAGAGCACGTTGCTGATTAAAATTTTAATGGACGGGTAGTCATTAAATTGGTGATAGTAGGCCGTCATGCGTTCAATGTAGCTGGTTTTCCGTTCGCTCAGTGGGGCGTGACGGACTTTTTTCTTGAGTTTTTGCAATTTCTTGGGATTCACTAGTGAGGTCCTTTCTGGTGCCTAACACCGATAGAAAAGGCCGGCTGATTAGCGTTCGCTGACCAACCGACCCGATAATTAATGGTCGTCTAAATGAAGATCCAATTCTTCTTGCTGGTTCGGTTCCGGCGTGGTGGCGCGGTTTTCACGGCCATGCAGGTAACCGTCGATCAACTGGTAAATTTCGTAGCGGTCACGGCCACTTAACAGTTCGCGGTTGAAGCTCAACTGCTTACCAGACAGGAAGAGGCGGCCGAGGTCGTACTCATCTCGTTCGGCTTTCCCCGTTAAGTAGTCCATGGTCACGTCAAAATACTCCGCAAGCTTCCGGACTTCCAGGAAGGAAGGGGTCCGAATACCCCGTTCCCAGTTGCCAATTTGTGACGCTGTGTTGGCATGCTCTTCCGGCTCGCCCGCTTGCGCATTGAGCGCCGTTGCCAGTTGTTCTAGTGTAATGTGTTGGCCTCTGCGCAAGGCCCGCAGTCGTTCTGAAAACATCCAACTCACCCGTTTCTTTCTAGTTTATGATAACTCTCATTATACCACTCTCTGTGGTTTTTAAGGGAAACTTGTCTGACTGGGTTAGGTCGTTGTTGGCCGCCTCCGGGCTGGTGAAAACTGGGTCTGGCCGCGTCCGTTCCCGGCGGCGAGCTCAAGACGCCCTGCTGTGGGGCCGGTTCCAGCCTGTGAAGCGGGCTTCCACCTCAACTTTGAGCCTGAAAAGCGGTCTCAAAGGTTGTCCCGTGGGCTAGGCTGAGAAAATACCTCAGCCAAGGCCACCGACACAGCCGGGCATCTTGGCTCGCCTCTGGTCACTTCCACGACCGGCCCAGTTTTCCCAGCCCTGCGGCTGACAGCGACGTACCCCCGTCCGACAGGTGTTATGCTGGTTTTTGTGAGTTGGCAGGTTAATTTGACTGGTGTTTGCGTTTCCGGCGGTGAGCTCAAGACGCCCTGCTGTGGGGCCGGTTCCAGCCGAAGGGCGGGCTTCCACCTCAACTTTGAGCCTGAAAAGCGGTCTCAAAGGTTGTCCCGTGGGCTAGGCTGAGAAAATACCTCAGCCAAGGCCACCGACACAGCCGGGCATCTTGGCTCGCCTCTGGTCACTCCTGCGACCGGCCCAGTTTTCCCAGCCCTGCGGCTGACAGCGACGCACCCTCGTCCGACAGGTGTTCTGCTGGTTTTGGTGAGCTGGCAGGTTGCTTCACTCTCATTTGTCGTGCGGGTGATAGTTTTTACCCACTAGATACTTGGCGGTTAATTTTTACTGTCAATAACTAGTTTAGTTCAAGCTCCTACTTCACCAATGGGTCCGTCAAACGCATGAACTCTGCGACGTCGCGCTTGATTAGCTTGACGCCGGCTTGCCAGAAGTCTGGTTGGGTCAGGTCGACACCCAAGTGCTTTTGGGCCAGTTCTTCGCTGGTCATGTTGGCCGTGTCCCGCAGTAGCGCGATGTAGTGGTTCTCGAAGTTGCCTTCCTGTTGGGCTTTGGCGTAGATGCCCAGGCTGAATAGGTAGCCGAAGACGTAAGGGAAGTTGTAGAAAGCTGGTTCGTCGATGTAGAAATGCAGCTTGCTGGCCCACAGGTGTGGCGAGTAGGTCGACAGGTCGTGACCGAAGGCTTCCTTTTGGGCGTTGAGCATCAGTTCGTTTAACTCGGCTGGCGTGACCAGTTTTTGTTGGCGTAACTGATAGAAGCGCGTTTCAAACAGGTAACGGGCACGGATGTTTAGGAACATCGCAACCGGGTTATCCATCTTGGCGTTCAACAGGGCAATCTTTTCGGCGTCGGTCTTGGCCGCCTTAACGTTGGCATCGGCGACAATCAGTTCGCCAAAGGTCGAGGCCGTTTCCGCCACGTTCATCGCGTAATCCTGGCGAAGCTGGGGCAGGTCGTCGATGACGCTGGAGTGAAAGGCGTGGCCCAGTTCATGAGCCAGGGTGGCCACGTCGTTCGGTGAGCCGGTGAAGGTCATGAAGATGCGGGACTCGTGGGTCTCTGGGGCACTTTCCATCCAGCCACCGGGCGCCTTACCAGCACGGTCTTCGGCCTCAATCCAGTTATTTTCAAACGCCCGTTGAGCCAGCGCTGCCATTTTCGGGGAGAACTCGCCGTAGTGTTTGATAATGAAGGCCGCCGCCTCGTCAAAGGTGAAGTGGTGTTCGGCACTGCCGGGCAGGTTGAGTGGCGCTTCCACGTCCTGCCAACCGGCGTGCTTCTTGCCTAACAAGGCCGCCTTACGGTCGAGGTAGTCCAGCAAAAATTGCTTGTTGTCGTCCACGACCTGCCACATGGTGTTCAGGGTCGCCGCGCTCATCCGGTTATCCTTTAACGGTTCGCGGAGAAAATCAGTGGTGCCATGAGCGGCGTATTCGGTCAACCGGAAGCCGGCCAAATGGTTCAGCGTGTCGGCAAAGAGTTGTTCCTTATCCGTCCAGGCCTGTTCCCAAGCTGGGAGGAGGGCCGCCCGGTAATCGGGGTCGGCGTTGCCCAGCAGATTGTTGTCGGCTTGACCGGCAGACAGGGTCGTCGGGTTACCATCGGCATCGTGAAACGGCACGTTAACGGTCGAGACCAGGGAGTCGTAATGACTGCTCCAAGCGGCCTTGCCGTCGAGGTTCAAGCGACTGATCAAGGCCTCAGTCTTGTCATCGAGTAGTTCCTTGCCGTCGTCGCGCATTTCTTTTAAGTTAAACGCGATGGGTTTCAGGTCGGGGGTGGCTAACATGGCCGTGAAATTGGCGTCGGGCACTTGAACCAACACCTTTTTCAACTTGCCACTAACGTTTTCCGCCTGGTTGGCTAGACCGCGGAGTTCGGCCTCCATGGGCGCCACGTCAGGGTTCGCGCTGTCCGCAGAACCGACCGCCGTGATGAACAGGCCGGCTTGGCCAATGGCTGCGCTAATTTCCTGTAGTTGCGTGATGAGTTTAACAAATTGTTGGTACTGGGGTGCATCGCTCGCGGCGTCCCAGCGGTCCAAGAGATCGCCCAACGACGCAATGGCCGTCTTGGTTTCGGTCAATTTCGTTTTCAACTGGGTGGAGTTGATACCGCCCGTAAACAGTGAGTCTAAATCCCAATTTAACGCATATTTCATGGCGAGGCCTCCCTATGTAAGTTGTGACCATTATAGCAAACTTCAAAACGATTGCGCTCACCGAAAGAACTTCGTATACTTACCAGAGGGAGAAATCTGGCAGCGGGCCGCGACTCACCAGTTACTGGCGGTCGGCTGGCAGGTGTTATTGCGGGGAAAGTTAACCGCAGTGCGTTGAGAATTGAGAAATTGGGAGGAAATGAACGTGAGTAAACGACTAAAGGGGTGGCTGATTGCCCTCGTGGTACTAGTAGTGCTGGTGTGTGGCGGTTTAGTCGGTGCCAGCCTGTACTTCTACAACATGACGGTGGCCAGCGGCAAGAAGGCGTTTGTGGCAACTAGCACCAAGCTGAAACGCACGGATCCGATGTACGACGCGAAAAAATGGTATCAAACGGTGCCCAAGCAACGGTGGACCGAAAAGGCTGCCGGCGCCAATTTAAACTTAGTGGCGGACTATGTGCCGGCCGCCAAGACCACCAAGAAGACGGTCGTGCTGGTTCACGGCTTCGGGTCTGATAAGGAAGCCATGGGTGGGTACGTTGCCATGTTCCATAAATTAGGGTATAACACGCTGATTCCCGACACCCGTGGGCAGGGTCAAAGCCAGGGGAAGGTCATCAGCTACGGGTATTACGAAAGCAAGGATTATTTGAAATGGGTCAACCAGGTCATCGCCAAGCAAGGCCAACAGTCCCAAGTCGTCCTGTTCGGGGTGTCCATGGGGGGCGCCACGACCATGATGACCAGTGGCTTGAAGACGCCGAGCCAGCTGAAGGCCTACATTGAAGATTGTGGGTACACGGATGCCCAGGCGGAGATCACGTATCAGGCTAAGCAGATGTACAACATTCCATACTGGCCGTTGGTGCCAATGACCAGCACCGTGGCGCGGCTCAAGGCCGGCTTCCATTTCAGGGACGCCAACGCCTTAGCTGCGGTCAAACGGAACCATAAACCGATGCTGTTTATTCACGGTGGTGCGGATACCTTTGTGCCAACGCGGATGGTCTACCAGGTTTACCGCGCGGATGCCGGGCCGAAGGAGTTGTTGGTGGTGCCGGGGGCCAAGCATGCGGCAGCGCTGTCGCACGCCCCCGCCCTTTACACCAAGACAGTCAAAGCCTACTTGGCAAAATACATTCACTAGGCCTGGTTATACTGGTCGTTGGTAGCGCCTCCGGGCTGGTGAAAACTGGGCCTGGTCGTGTCCGTTCCCGCCGGCGAGCTCAAGGAGCCCTGCTGTGGGGCCGGTTCCAGCCGAAGTGCGGGCTTCCACCTCAACTTTGAGCCGAAGTGCGGTCTCAAAGGTTGTCCCATGGGCTAGGCTGGGAGAATACCCCAGCCAAGGCCATCGACACAGCTGGGCACCTTGGCTCGCCTCTGGTCACTTCCACGACCGGCCCAGTTTTCCCAGCCCTGCGGCTGACGTTAGTGTAACCAGCAGTGAAAGTGGTTTGATGGAGGGATTGACTGTCGCCGGTGTGTTGGGGTGAAGTCCTGATATCAGTGGGTCTCAAAGGTTGTCCCATGGGCTAGGCTTGGAGAATACTCCAGCTCCAGCCAAGGCCATCGACACAGCGGTCGCCTTGGCTCGCCTCTGGTCACTGCCACGACTGGCCCGGTTTTCCCAGCCCTGCGGCTGACGTTAGTGTAACCAGCAGTGAAAGTGGTTTGATGGAGGGATTGACTGTCGCCGGTGTGTTGGGGTGAAGTCCTGATATCAGTGGGTCTCAAAGGTTGTCCCATGGGCTAGGCTGGGAGAATACTCCAGCTCCAGCCAAGGCCATCGACACAGCGGTCGCCTTGGCTCGCCTCTGGTCACTGCCACGACTGGCCCATTTTCACCAGCCCTGCGGCTAACGTTAGTGTCACCGGCAGTGAAAGTAGTTTACCGGTGGGCTGAATGTATTTGTTATGAATTAAAAGCTTGCGAGTGGACTGGGTTACCCGTACGTTGGGTACCCGGTCCACTTTTTATGTAGCTGAAAATAATGGGTCTAATCATCCCCGAACAACTGGCCAGGGCGTTATAATTGACGTTGTAAATGGATTCTTTACCCAATAACAACTTCACTCAAAGACGAGTGAAAGAAAAGAATAAGTCGCTTGCTAACGGGAAACAGCCTGTCAGCACCAAGCGATAGTGAAAATACGAGCACCACGGTGAGTGACCAGAGGCGGGTCAAAAATGCCCGGTTGTGTCGATGGTCTTGGCTAGGGTTCTTGCCTAGCCTAGTCCATGGGGCGACCTTTGAGACCGTCCCCCAGGCTCAAAGTCGAGGTGGAAGCCCGCCCCACAGGCTGGAACTGACCCCACAACAGGGCGGTTTGAACCCGCCGCCGGGAACGGACAGCCGATCACACGCCCCAAACTCATTTTCACTATCGTATCAGAGCTGACAAAAGGCGATTCCAAGCAAGCGGAAGGAGATGATTGGATGGAGCCGGAAATTTCGCACCAATATCGGCCCGTCACCGAAACCATCCTGACGCTGGGGGCGACCCTGGTCATGGGGATGATCGATGCGGACACCTTTCTGAATCATGGCGCCGTTTTCGTTAGCGCACAGACCGGGAACCTGGTTGTGTTTGTCGTGAAACTCGTCGAACATGGCTGGGGCGCCGCCTGGGTCAACGTGCCCGTTTGGATTGGGTACTTCCTGGGGTGTTTTGGCGCGCAGGGGCTAACGGAACACTTGGGCAAGGCCAACAAGCGCCAGCAGATGCGGTGGCTGATGCTACTGGACGTGGTGGCGTATATGTTACTGGCCAGCCTGCAGCACGTCATGCCAACGATGTGGCTGATTTTTCTACTGGGCATCATGGCCGGCTATGAGCTGACCGTCTTCCGCCAGGTCGGCGGTATCGGTATCAACAATGGCATCATGACGGGAAATACGAAGAATTTAGCCACCAACGCCTACCGTGCTTGGTTTGACGGCGACAAGGCTGCCCGTGCTAAGCAAAATAGATTGGCGTTAGTTCTGCTAACGTTTATTCTCGGCTGTGCCGTGGGCGCCCGTTTGGCCAACCTCACGCCACTGGGTGTGCTATGGATTGCCTCCGCTTTAAAATTAATTTTATTGGCGTGGCTCTTTGTTCCCGCCGCGATGGAGAAACCGGACGCATGATTGGTTTGGGTTGTGGCCGCAAATAGCGTATAATTAACGAGATAAGTGACCAACCCACCCGGCGCCTCGTCGGGACTGAAAACTAAGGAGCACGAATAAATTGTTAATCACAGGACTCGTTATCGGTTTCCTGCTGATTGGGCTGGTAGCCGGCTATCTGGTGCGCCAGCATAAACATCGTCAGGAACTTCTGGCGGTGCAGGAACAGGCCCGAGACATCATTGCTCAGGCCAACGCACAGACCCAGCAGCGTGTACAAAAGCTGCACGAAAAGAGTCGGCGCGAGACCTTAGCCTATCAGCAGTCTGTTAAAGATGAATTAACCGAACAAAAAAGTGACATTGCCGTTAGAGAACAGCGTCGTCAGCAGCGTGAACAACTGTTAGGCCAAATGGCCGTGCGGTTGGATGATCAAACCGCGATGCTCGACGAACGCAGCCAAGCCAACCGTGACCAGCGTCAAGCCATTCATGGATTGAAAGACCAAGCCACGGAATTAAGCACCAAGCGAGACGACACGTTGGCAGAACGGGCGGGGATGGATGAAAAGGCCGCACAAGACCACGTCATCCAACACACCGAAGAAGAATTGACCCGCGACCGCGACGTGGAGGTCAAGGCGTTGAACGATAACGCCGTGGCCAACGCCGAGAAATGGGCCAAGGACGTCGTGTTATCCGCCACCGAAAGTGGGCCACAAGACCTGCCGAAGGAACACATGGAACACACGGTGACCGTGCCCAACGGCGAGATTCGCAGTAAGATCATCGGCCGCGATGGCCAGCATATCCGCTTGCTGGAAACGCTGACTGGGACGGACCTGATTTTTGTGCCGGATGACAACACCACGTTGTTCATCAGCACGCATGACCCGATTCGCCGGGAAGTGGCCCGGGTGGCGCTCACCAACTTGGTGGCCAGTCGGCGAATTTCTGCCAACCAGATTGAAACCCAGGTGGAAAACGCCCAGCGTGACGTCAACCACAGCCTGTGGGAGGCCGGGGAACAGACCGTCAGCCTGCTACACGTGGGTTGGATGCACCCCGATTTGATGAAACTGATCGGTCGGCTCAAGTACCGGACCAGCTACGGTCAAAATGTCCTCTTACACTCGATCGAAGTGGCCCAGTTGACTGGCGCCATGGCCGCGCGGCTGGGATACAATACCCGTTTAGCACGGCGGGCCGGCCTGCTCCATGACTTGGGAAAGGCCATCGACCACGAAGTCGAAGGCACCCACGTGGAAATCGGGACGGAGTTTGCCCAGAAATATGGTGAAGAAGACGTGGTCATCAACGCGATTGCTGCGCACCATGGTGACGTCGAGAAGACCTCACCACTGTCCGACCTGGTTGCCGCAGCCGACGCCGTTTCCGGTGCCCGGCCTGGTGCCCGGAGTGAATCCGTTGAAGACTACATCAACCGTCTGCGGGCGTTGGAGAAGATTGCCAACGACCAAGAAGGTGTGGCCGAAAGCTATGCCATCCAAGCTGGTCGTGAGTTGCGGATCATTGTGAAGCCCAAGGAATTGGACGACACGGCCGCAGCCAACCTGACCCAAGAAGTGGCCAAGCAGATTGAGGCGACGTTGACTTACCCAGGTAAGATCAAGGTCACCACGATTCGCAAGTCCACGGCGGTCGAGTACGTCGGTGACGAAAAGAAAAAAGCCAAAAAGAAGAAAAAGAAAAAGGCCGCTAGCGCTAGTTAGTTGCCAAAGAAAAAGGGTTATCCGTAGCCAGCCACAATTGTGGTGGCGTACGGATAACCCTTTTTGTATGTAGCGTGTTTTTGAAATGTCTATTTGTCTAGTCAGAATGGACGCAATCCTCACCAACAGCAACGCACAGCGGGGTAAGCCAGTGTCAGCCGTGAAGGCGGCGCAAATGAGCTCAGCCGTGGGAGTTGCCTTAGCAGTTTACCGCATAGGCAACTGATAGCTTTGAGACGCGTTTCTTGCGGCTCAAAGTAAGCGCGGAGACCGTCCTTTGGCTCCGAGCGTTCGCCCACAGCGTACCGGCTCATTTGCACCGCCCGGTAAGGCGAATACAAGGCGCTACCCCCGAGGTTCGTTGATGATGGTGAAGTTGGCGTTGGCCGTGGCGTCGATGGTGGGGTGTTCTTGCAGATAATCCGCAATGATTTCACTCATCGCACCCTGACTCTCAGCAATGATCTTGTCGGCGCCAAACATGGCGTAGTGGCCCCCACCGACTGCGCGGTATTGGTTGAGCACGATGCGCAGGGGTTGGTCCGGCGTCACGGGTTTCCCGTGGTAGGTCAGCTGTTCCACACGTTGACCAGCGGGGTTTGCCACGTTCAACGTGTAATCGATGCCTTCGTACATATCGTAATTATATTGCCGGTGTTTCGGGTGGATAAAGGCCGGGTTCACAATGATTTGACCGTCCTTCACACTAAAGTAGCGCGCACTGACCTCTAAGGCCGCCCGCAAGTCTGCTCCGGTAATTTTCAGGAGGGACAGGCCGTTGGGGTACACGTAATTGGTCATGATATTGCGCATGGTGATGGGGTTTTCAAAGCCACGGGCCTCGTTGTTAAAGAGGGCAGTAGCGGAAATATCCGCGCCCATCGTTGCCATTTGAACTTTTTGAATAAATTCAATGTAGGGGGTCTCGTGAATCCGCGCGTCAAACGGGTCGTCAAAGGTCATATCGCCCTTGATGTGGCCGAGCGGTTGGTCCAACCAGTGGCCGACGGCATCGTTTAAGCCATTCGCAGCGGTCAGGACTTTTTTGTCGAGCGGCGCTTCCTGAGCGGAGACCAATTCAGAGTGGTGCTGGGTCACCGTGACCTTGCCCGTAGCGTCGCGGTCGAGGTCCAGGGTGATCTTACCCACGGCTTGGCCCCGAAAACCGGGTTGGGTCGTGGGAATATCAAAGACGTCGGTGGCGAGCTGGCGATGTTGATGGCCGGTGACCAAAGCATCGATGCCCGGAATGGCCTCTAAGATGTGGTAGGCTTCGTTTTCACCGACATGAATGTCATTGGGCTGGCCAGTGGTTAAATCGCGCTCAAAGCCACCGTGGTAGCACACAACGACCACGTCAGCCTGTTCCCGGATAATGGGCACGTATTTCTTGGCGGCGATGAAGGCCGACTCGAACTGCAGACCACTGATATTGGTGGCCTTTTCCCATTTGTACACGGCCTGAGTGGTTAAACCCAGCACGCCAATTTTAATACCGTCTTTTTCAATAATTTTGTAGGGCTGACCGTATTCGGGGTCGCCATTTTTATCCAAAATGTTGGCGCAGAGAATCGTGCGTTTGGCATCCCGAATGGCGGCCTGTAGGTAAGCCTGGCCATAATTAAATTCATGATTGCCGAGAATTCCGCAGTCATAATCAATCTGGTTATAAATGTTGAGCAGGGGCTGCGGGTCGCGGTCGGGTTGGACGCGCGCCACGTAGTAGGCCAACGGGGATCCCTCAAGGAAATCGCCATTTTCAATGGTTACAACGGGTCCCTGTTCCTTGGCAGCGGCTTGCTCGCGGGCGATGACCGTGGCCGCGCGGGCCAGGCCAAACCCCTGGTGGCTCCCCTTTTTCACGTAGTTCGTGGGGAAGACGTACCCGTGGGTATCACTTGTCGATAAAATTGTCAGCTTCATTAATTGTCACCCTCCAATAGGAAGTCTGGCTGGCCACGGGTCACGTAGACCAGTTGCTGGCAGACCGTTCGCGAAAAGACGCCGAAATCTTTAACGTGTTAAAGAAATTATAAGCTAGTTTGGGTTGCGTGTAAATTTTAGCTGGCCAAAATCGTAAATTTTTCCAATTTTCTCCCGCCGAAACGATTTGCAGGGGGCTGAATTTGCTTTTTGACACTCGCCTCCGGGATGGTGAAAATGGGCCTGGTCGTATCCGTTCCCGGCGGTGGATTCAAAGTGCCCTGCTGTGGGGTCGGTTCCAGCCTGAGAAGCGGGCTTCCACCTCAACTTTGAGCCAAAGTGCGGTCTCAAAGGTTGTCCCATGGTCTAAGCTGAGTGAAAAACCTCAGCTTAGACCATCGACACAGCTGGTCACTTTGATCCACCTCTGGTCACTCCCACGACCAGGCCCAGTTTTCCCATCCCTGTGGCTGAGACTGGTTTGGGGCCCGCCCCCTGAAAATCATTTCGTGGTGTTTGTCTGTATTCTGAGACTGCCAACTGGGGAGGGGTAGCCGGTTAAATAAGACGACGCGCTGTCACTTGAATTGGGTCCAGAGCAGTTTTCGGGTAACAAAAAACGGCGGCCAGACCTTAATCGTCTGCGTCGTCGCTTTGAGAATAACGTATCTTACGTTTGGAGTGGGCTGGTTGCAGTAGCAGTGCCGCCCTTTTTTTACTTGGAGGAGTAAAATTGGTAACTTATTCGTTTGTTTAGTCGTAAGTTATGCAATTACTATACCAACAATTTGTGAAGAAAATGTGACGGAAATATTACAAAGAGGCCGGAGCCACCGAAATCAGCGTGAAAACAAACGTCAAAGCCTATGATACCGGGCTAGACCAGTAGAAATTAAGAAACGGCAAAACGAAAGCAAAGCCCGTCACTTTCCCATTTCAATTTCACAAGCGATGGCAATACCAATGTATATTGAACGGCATCGAGAAATTAAATCACTGATTCAGGAATATTCTTAGACAAATTTGCAGTAGCAGAGGACAAATGGAGATTCCGGTTATTGCAAAGAGCAATTGATCAGTGCAGAACGAACTGCGGTCCAAACCGGTGTAAGCCGCAGGCGGATGCAAATGGGCTAGCGCGGTCAGTGTCAGTGACCAGAGGCGGATCAAAGTGCCCAGCTGTGTCGGTGGTCTTGGCTGGCGGTTGAAATTCAGACGTCCGTAAAAATTTAGGTGGATAGTGCGGGGCGAACGGCGGTCCAAACCGGTGTAAGCCGCAGGGCGGGTGTAAATGGGTTAAGCCGTGGGAGTTGCCTTAGCGGTTTACCGCTTAGGCAACTGCTATCTTTGAGACTCGGTTTATGAGGCTCAAAGTAAGTCTGGAGACCGCTCTTCGGCTCCGGACGTGCGCCCACAGCGTCACGGCCCATTTGCACCCGCCCGGAGGCGATGGTAACACACAAAGATTTTAGTCTGCAGCTGAGCTTTCTTGCATGTAGAGCATCTGGTCCGTCGACACCTGCTGGTACATCTCTTCAGCCAGCGCAGGCGAAACTTCCTTAGCACTCCGACGTTGCCGAATATAAGTGTATTCATACTGGAAGGCCTGGATGAACAATTCGTTTTGCTGGTCGGAGATTTCCTTGGAAGCAAAGCGCCGGTGCCGGGCATTGTAGTAGTTCCGCACGGCGTTGACTTCCGTTTGGTTGTCGACGCTGGAAATGTCCGTCAGGTAAGCGATGACGTCGTTGTACACGTCCTGTTCAATCTTGAGGTAGTTTTCTCGCCGGCGTTCATCGGCCGCGGGATCACGGCGGCGACGGAAGCGGCGTGGTTGGCGTTCTTGCTTGATGCGTTCGGCGCGTAACCGTTCTTGTTCCGCCGTTTGCGGATGTTGTTTCAACCACTTTTCCTGTTGCGCAATTCGCTGTTCACGGTGCTGTCGCCGGCTAAAGGCATGGGTCAGACGGTGCCAGACGAAGCGAATCCACAGCGTGGAATTGACGAAGGGATTGTTGTGACTCATTTGTGATTTCATCAGGAGAATCCGCACGTAACGGTTGGCAAATCCTTGGGAAATGGTGCCATTATCGGCGAGTCCTTGGACAGTATGAACTTCAATCTGAGTTGCGTGATTGAGAATTTCACTCATTTTCTGTCGGTCGGGACGTTCCGTGGTTGCCTGGCTGTTTAGCGTTTCAATCACGGCCTGTGTGGCACTAGGGGTATCCGGATTTTCTTGCGCTAAGCGTTCCGTCGCATAGGCTACCAAGGCTTTGCGTTCGCGTAGGGCCTCGGCTGGGTCGACGGCCACTTTCTTACTTGGTAGCAGCATTGGCATGATAAAGGTGGGCACGAGTAAACTTAAAATAATGACGACGGCCGCGATGAAAATCATGGAATTTCGGAACGGGAAGGCGTGACCGTTTAACGTGAGTGGTAGCGAGAAGGCCATGGCTAACGTAATGGTTCCGTGCACACCGGAGAGGGCACCAATGAGGGCGTTGTGCCGGCGGTCCTTATTTTCCGAACGAATCAGGGCCCAGTCGAAGCGAATCCACAGGTAACGCATTGCCAGCATCACCGCGTAGAGGATGACGGCCAGGAGCACGTAGGTGGGAATGGATTTGGTGCTGTCTCGTTGAATATTTACCCAGACGGTTGGCAGCGAAACGCCCAGCAGGACGAAGACGAAGCCGTTTAAAATGCTGGTGAGAATGTGCCAGGTAGAACGCGAAACCAGTTGGAGTTGGGTACTGGATAGGCGCAGTTGGTCGGTCGATATACTGAACATCAAGCCGGCAGCGACGACCGCTAAGATACCGGATAAGCCAATGTGTTCAGCGGCTAAATAGATAACGAAGGGGACTAAAATGTCATAAGGAACGATGACACTGGAGGAGTCCATCCCGCCACGGACCAGGTAGACCCGCAGCCAGACGGCAATCACCCCGAGAATCAAGCCAATCAGGAGTCCGCCGAAGAAGACGATGAGAAAGTGTTTGATCCCGCCGCCCAGGGAGAATTTCCCAGTGGTAAAGGCGGTCAGGGCCAGGCTGAAGGCAACCAAGCCGGAAGCGTCGTTGAACAGCGATTCCCGTTCCAGCATGCCCATGACTCGCTCGGGCACGGCCATATTGGCGGTGATGGAACCCACAGCGACGGCATCCGTTGGCGTCACGATAGCAGCCAGGGCGAAGGCCAACGCTAATGGCAGGGTACTGAGGACAGCGTGACTGAGGTAGCCTAGGAGGACGACGGTCAGGATGGCCAGTACCACGGCCATGGACATCACTGAGCCCATATTTTTCCGGAGCTCACCGGCGTTGGCATTGCGGCCGTCGTAGAACATTAACGGCGCAATGATCAGGAGCATGAAGACTTCAGGCTCGAGGATAAAATGATGATACAGGGGCACTAACGAGAGTAAGCCCCCCACAAAGATTTGGTAGAACGCCTGCGGAATGGCCGGAAAATAAGGGTAGATCGTATTGGCCACAATCGTCGCAAGGACTAGAAGCAGGACGGCATAGAAAATTTCCAAGTGAATCCCTCCAAATGAATAGAATCGTTGGTTCTTATTTTACGCCACTCGGTCCGGAAATAATGGAATAATTGTCTGCGAGTTTGGAAAAACTAATGTATAACCAATTTCCAGCGAATGGCTAGGCGGTCTAAAGCGATTAAATTGTGCGATATGAATAATAATGCTGATAAAATGAATATACATACAATTAGGCGAAAAAGAGACGCCCGGTAAGTATGTTCGTAAAAGTCCGTAACCTATCGGTGGATAATTGGTTGACTTGCAAAACTTTGTGCCCCCGTTACAGGCCGATATTTCGGGAATTAGCCCAGTTTATCACAAAGTAACGGGGGTGAACGGAAATGGTTGGGAATCCCAACCAACCCACTAAAAAATGTCGTCCCTTATTTAGAAAGTTTCCAAAAAAGGTTGATTATTCATTCAATTGTGGTAACATATAAGTTGGTTCTACTAGATAGTTCGATAAATTGTTTAGGTGAACTTTGTTATGTTGTCTGTTATCGTTACTCAATCCAACGATAAGGAAGTGCTGAATATGATTAATTTGTACATTGCACCAAGTAGCGCATCCAGTCGGAAAGCACGCGCTTGGCTGAAGGGACACGATATTGCTTTCAGTGAACGTAATATCAAGTCTAAGCCATTGAATGCTGCCGAAGTTAAACAGATTCTACGTTTAACTGAAAACGGAAGTGAAGACATTATCTCCACGCGATCCAACGTGTTTAAGGAACTGCACGTTGATTTGGACAGTTTATCAGTTAGCCAATTAGTTGATCTCGTTGTGAAGTACCCCGACTTGATCAAGCGCCCCATCATCTTTGATGACAAGCGGCTTGAAGTGGGTTACAACGAAGAAGAGATTCGGCGGTTCTTGCCACGGGATGTTCGGACCGCAGAACTCCATCACTTGGAATCACAATTAAGCTCATAGAATGGATCGATCAGTTCTCGGGGGAGTGCTGGTCGGTTTTTTATTGAAATGATTATAAACCACGTTCCGTTGGTCGAGCCTCAAGGTCGGCGAAAAAAATGTGGGACGAAAAGAAAAGCTGACTCGGAAATCCTTACGATTTCTTGGTCAGCTTTTTTGTCGTTGAAATTAGTGACTCGCTTTTAAATAGCTTTGGGCCATATGTGCGTATCCCAGTTGTTCCAAGGTTTCCACGATGGTAGCGGTAATGGTTCCGGTGGCTACCACGTTAAAACCAGCCAATTGGGCGACGATTAAGCTCTCTACCCGGTGCACAACGGTTGGGTCGTTGGTCAGGCTAGTGAGGGCTGTATGGATCTTTTTGGAATTGAACGGAGCGTGTTTACCGTCTGGGGTTTCCACGGTAAGACCGCTTGGGTCCATCGTCGTTTGTGATCTTCTGATAACGTCCATCGTCTCTTGCCCTCCTAGGTTTGCTGGCACTTCAGGTCGTCGGCTATCACCAACTTGAAAAATGCCCGTACACCCATCTTACGATGAATCCACCAAAAAAACAACTAGATATGGGGGTAAAAATTAGCTTAATTCTACATATGGTATCAAAACCACAGAGCGTGGTTAACCGTTTTTTCTGTTAGATACCTTTAAGGGTTTCCTGGGCGTGAATCGCTTGGGCCAGGATGGCGTTCGTCGGTGCCGGCACGTTGAGTTGGGCGCCTAATTTAGCGACGTAGCCGTTGAGAAAGTCAATTTCAGTTGGCCGCCGATTGGCCATGTCCTGATGCATGGAGGGGTAGTGCCCGCCGTTGGTTTCCGGTGAAAATTGGGCGGCAATCAGGTCCGTCACGTCCGCGGCATTGAACTGAATTTTAGCCGCGTCGGCCACCGCTTGAAATTCGTTGAGCACGGCATCGTTTAACGTCCGCCAGTTTGGCAGCGCACCAAACTCGCCAATATTGCAGTCGAACAGGGTGCAGTAGGTGTTGAGCACGCTGTTCAGACCGGCCTTTTTCCAGATGGCGGCCATGACGTTGGCGGCTTCACTGGCATGCAGGCCAGCACCGTTCAACGTGGCCAGGACGGCTGGCAAATTTGGAAAGGCGTCCGGCACGACGGCCTGCAGAGAAATGCTCCCGGTCCCCGTCACCTTGATGTGGCCGGGACCCGTCATGCCAGAGGACCAAACCGTTGTGCCGACCACGATTTGGGCCTTGGGCACGTGCCGTTCAATGGTTTCGACGTTGCCGATCCCGTTAGCTAGCGTCAAAACGGCCGGCTGATTGCTGAGAACATCGCCGAGATCTTGCAGCATCTGGTCCATCTGCATGGCCTTGGTAAACAGAATCACGAGGTCAAAGTGGTCAGTTACGTCCTGTGGTGCCATGGCCGTCATGGGATAGATGTGATCAGTCCCGTCATCGGTGGTCACAATCAGCCCGTCGCGGTTAATCGCCGCCACGTGGTCGGCCCAGTTATCAATCAGGGTCACTTGGTTACCGGCGGCCTGTAGCTTCACGCCAAACCGACTGCCCATTGCCCCAGCACCCGCAATCGCAATTTTCATGGAAAACACGCTCCTTGGTTATCAGTAAATTTATGTTGGAACCACTGACAATTAAGTTAACCAATCAATGTGGCACCAACATATAATGGATAACTTTAGTTTAGCAGTTTTCCGAGGTTTTGTGGTGTGAAGGAGATGCTGGGGAAGAAAGAGGGGACGACGTGTGGAGAGCTGGCGACTTTGAGGAGAAGGGAATTTAGAGATGCTAATTTCAGCGGCTGAAGGGAAAATTAAACCAAAGTACCAGTGACTAAGTGTAGAGTTCAAAAAGGGCGGTTCAAAAAGGGCTAGCAATTCAAGTTATCGTTGCGGGTCAAACCAGTGTAAGCTGCGGGGATGGTGAAAATGGGCTAGCGTGGCCAGTGTGAGTGACCAGAGGCGGATCAAAGTGACCAGCTGTGTCGGTGGTCTTGGCTGGCGTTTTGTGCCAGCCTAGCCCACGGGACGACCTTTGAGACCGCCTTTTGGCTCAAAGTCGAGGTGGAAGCCCGGTCTTCAGGCTGGAACCGACCCCATAGCAGGGCACTTTGAATCCGCCGTCGGGAACGACAGAACACGCCCACAGCGTCACAGCCCATTTTCACCATCCCGGAGGCGAAGGTAAACAAGTTTTACCCGCAAACGAGTAGATTGGTAATTGACATCCGCCGGGCACTAGGCTAACATGAAAATCAATCATTAAATGAGAAAATAATGAGAAAATTTATAATTAGGAGCGATGCGTATGCCAAAAGGTGTCAGTGCACAAGATCTTTTCAAATTAAAATCGGTGGCTCAGCCGTTAGCCGCTGCCGGCCAA
The DNA here is from genome assembly GCF_044053135.1 of Levilactobacillus sp. FUA 3915. Classification (NCBI taxonomy): domain Bacteria; kingdom Bacillati; phylum Bacillota; class Bacilli; order Lactobacillales; family Lactobacillaceae; genus Levilactobacillus; species Levilactobacillus sp. FUA 3915. Next base: position 1,407,742 of record NZ_CP168704.1, read on the forward strand.
GTCTTTTTCGTTGAAAATAGTATTGATGAGGCTGCCAATGATTATCGCGCGCAGCTCAAACGTGTTGACGCCGCTGGTCATACTCAGACGGTCGGTGCCAATGGCAAGCTCAACGTGCAGCCGGCAGTCGCTGGTGCGCAGCTCTTTTACGCAGCGACAGTTGGCGATGCGAAGGCCCAACTTTTCCAAGTGGCTTTAGCGGGTGGCGAGGCCAAGTTGGTCACCACGACCACGCCTGATGAGGCCGTGAATACGGTTATCGCTTCAGCGGATGGCACTAGCGTCTTCTTTAAAACGACAGAAACGGCTGAACAGCCAAAATTACCAAGTCCCCAAGCCTTCCCGCAAACGCGGCACGTGGACAAGCTCATCAACAAGGCCGATGGCTACGGCTGGTTGCCACTAGATGTGACCTACCGCTTACGCCGACTGGAAGTCGCCACCGGCGAAGTGACTGAGGTTTGCCAACAAGGCTTCGATTTTAGTTTGACCTCCGTCAGTGATGATGGCCGCTACGTCACGGTTTTACAGGACGATGACCCCGCCGATGAACGGAATTTTGCGCATGGTGCCTATAGTTTGGATACCCAGACCGGCGCAACAGTTGACTTGACCGCTAGCCTCGCCCACGGGCACTTTGAGGACGCCACGTTTGCGCCCGATGGGGTTCATGTAGCCTTGATTGGTGACGATGGCCAGGCTGGCCGGCATACCGTGGCGACCCTGTACCTGGGCAACCGCGAAACGGGTGAGCTGACCGACGTGACGCCAGACTTACAAGCCGACCTGGCGCCTGAATTTGCTGGCGACTTCGTGCAACAGGCTGGCGGTAAATTAGTTCGTTGGCTCAGTGCCGACCAGTTTGTCTTCGCCGCTTGCTTCCACGCCCATAGTCAACTCTACGTGGGGGATGCCAATGGCGTGAAATTAGTGGATGACACCGCGCGTCAGATTGTGGACTTCACCGTGGTTGATGAACAGACTGTCACTTTGGCCGTGTCTTACCAAGACAAGCCGAGTGAATTGGTGACGTTAAACGTGGCGACCGGTCAAGAGACCGTCGATTACGATCCCAACGCCGCTTACGAAGACACGCATGAATTTGCCCATCCACAGCGCTTTGATTTCGAATCCGAGGATGGTCAAGCGTTAGAAGGCTGGTATTTACCAGCGCAAACGACGGCGCCTAAGGAACCCGTCCTGTTGTACGTTCATGGGGGGCCACACGCCAACTATGGCGAAACCTTTTTCTATGAATTCCAAGTGCACGCCAGCCGTGGTTTCGGCGTGGTCTTCTTCAATCCTCGTGGGTCAACCAGTTACGGGCAGGCGTTTGAAAGCAACGTGAATGGTCACTACGGCGAGGATGACTTCAACGATGTGATGACTGGCCTCGACGTGGCGCTCGAGAAGTTTCCACAGTTAGACGCCGACCGACAATACATTGCCGGTGGGTCGTACGGTGGTTTCATGACGACCTGGGCCGTGGGGCACACCAAGCGCTTCGCCGCCGCGGTTTCCCAACGGGCCGTCACCAACTGGATCAGTTTATTCGGGACCAGTGATATCGGTTTTTACTTTAACCCAGAAGAACTGGACGTCGACCTCTTTGCTGAGGGCGGGGCGGAATCTTACTGGAAACAGTCGCCGCTGGCCTACGCGCAAAACGTCACGACGCCAATTCGCTTGCTCCACGGAGAGTGGGATATGCGGTGCCCAATCAGCCAGTCGGAAGAATTCTTCATCGCGGTCAAACGCAATGGGGTCGACGCCGACATGGTTCGCTACCCACAAAGCTTCCACGGCATTTCCCGTGGTGGCCTGCCAAACTTACGGGTCCAACGGCTGGACGACATGACCGAATGGTTCACGGCACATCCCTCTGTTCAAAAATAAGCGGGATTGCGGATGATTGGTCACCTGCGGCTTCCAGGGTTCCACCTGCTGTGGGACCGGTTCCAGCCAAAGGGCGGGCTTCCACCTCGCTTGGAAGCCACGAAAAGCGCGTGTCTTCCAAGTCGTCCCATGGTGTAAACGACCAAAGAACAGTCGTTAACACCATCGACACAGCTGGCGCCACCCTGGCTTCCTCCGGTTAAGATTGATTGTTATTTAGATAATTGTATTTTAAAAGGCACCACCACGGATTAGTCTGTGGCGGTGCCTTTTAAGGTACAATGAATCACTGTGTTGGCAGTGGTAGTAAGCTAAGCGGTCAATTTATGGCTACGAGCCAGACGAGCGCTCAGCCGTTGGACCGGTGAAAATGATTTCGCCAGAGTTAGTGACCAGAGGTGGGCCAAGCCGGCCAGCTGTGTCGATGGCCTTGACTGAGTGACTTTCTCAGTCTAGAGCATGGGACGACCTGAGAGACTGGTGGTCTGCCAGGCTTTCAGGCGAGGCGGAAGACCGCCCCTCAGGCTGGAGCCGTTCCCCACAGCAGGTCGACTTGAGCCCACCGTCGGGAACGAAATCCAGCGAACATTTTCACCAGTCCAGCAGGGCTAACAACCCGGTTTGGCCCGTACCCGATGGATTGGTTATGTACAGCCGGGGATGAGAGGCGTATCCTAGCAGGTGATGCTTTTTTCTTAGAATTGAATTGGTGAGTGCACTATATATGGATAAAAAAATAATTTCAGGATCGTTTTGGCTCTCGTTTGGGAGCATTTTTTCACGGGTGCTGGGAGTTGTCTACCTGATTCCCTGGTTGGCGATGATTGGGTCGCCCGCGCACCAAACCGTGGCTCAGGCGCTGTTTAACACGGCCTACACGCCTTATGCGTTGTTCATTGCGTTAGGGACGGCGGGCTTTCCGTCAGCGATTGCCCGGCGAGTCGCGTTCTTCAATGGTGAAGACAGTTTCATTAACTCCAAACACATTGCGTTTGCTGGGTTCGGCTTCATGGTGCTTTCCGGAATCATCTGTGGGGGCCTGCTGTATGGGCTTGCGCCGGTGCTGGCCGCCAACAGTCCGGTTAGCTCGGTGGCCAATGCCACGATAGCGATTCGCTGTCTGGTACCGGCAATCGTGATTTTGCCCTCGATGAGTATTTTACGGGGCTGGTTCCAGGGAAATGGGGATCTCAAACCGTTTGGGATTTCACAGTTGTGGGAACAGTTCATCCGAATCATTGTGATTTTGGGTGGCACCTACCTGCTGCTTGAAGTCTGGCACCAAAGTTACGTTCAGGCCGTCTTCATCAGTGTTGCCGCGGCGTTTGTCGGGGCGATTGCCAGCTACCTGTACCTGCTGGGCCACCTCTGGCGCCAACGGGGCACGTATCGGCAGTTGACGGCGCGGAGCCAGACCGGAAAGCAACATGCTGCTGGTCAGCTGTTAAAAATGATTGGTTACGAATCGATTCCCTTTGTGATTGTCGGGTCTGGGATTACCCTCAGTCAATTAGTGGATCAGTTATTCTTTAAGCAAATTATGCAGGGCCTGCTCCACCAGTCGGCGGCGATGACCCAGTATGTGTTCACGATTTTCTCGGCCAACCCCAACAAGATTACCACGGTGATTGTTTCGTTGGCGATGGCGGTGGCGGAAACGTCCTTGCCGCTGTTGGCCGGTAAACTCGGGAACATTAAGGAAAATCGTCCGCAAATTGGGGCGTTGTTAACGAATAATTTCCAGCTGTTAACATTTGTGCTGTTACCGCTAGTGATTTTGGTCAGCGTCTTTGCCTACCCAACCTACGGTATCTTCTTTAACTTCGATGGGGCCGGGGCCACGTACCTGGTCGCCAACGTTTGGCAGAGCCTGGTGTTAGGGTTGGCGTTGGACCTCCTGACGGTGCTACAGGCGCTGCGGATGAGCAAGAAGGCCACGACTTACCTATTGACGGGCTTGGGCATTAAAATTGTCCTGCAACTGCCAATGGTTTACTGCTTCCAAGGCTACGGGGCGCTGTTGACCACGGCGATTGCCTTTGGCTGGATCACAGTTGTTAGCTGGCGCTTAATTCGCCGGAGCTACGCGGTCAAGCTGCGGGCTATCGGACCGATTGCGCGGTTAAATTTGGTCTTTGCGGTCGCCGCCACGATTTTGGTCGACGGTTGCCAGTGGTTGATTGGGAATTTCTTCTTCACCAGTAAGTTACTGGCGATGGGCTACGTCGGCGTCCTGGGACTGATCACGTTAGGCATCTATCTGTGGTTAGCTAACCGGTTAGGCGTGTCAGAATTGATTTTCAAGCGACCGATAAAATTAGAATTACATCGTTAACAAGGTTTGGCTACTGGCCAAGCCTTTTTTCGTGCGACAAGTGATGAATGCTGATAACGTAGGGTTTGCAACCACTTTTGCAACGATTACGGGCGCAACTAGCCCGGGCAAAGTGCGGCTTGTTCGCTTTTGTTTGCTAGGCAGCCCGGTTGAATTTGGGTATGATGAGGACAGTCTAAGAGGGGATGAGAAGATGGAAAATCGGTTTAGTCAGCAGTTGGGAAAGCTTCGGCAACAACGGCAATTGTCACAGGAACAGTTAGCCAGCCAGTTGTTTGTTTCCCGGCAGTCAATTTCCAAGTGGGAGCAGGGGGAGACGTCGCCGGATTTAGATATGCTAGTGAAGGTGGCCAATGTGTTACAAGTTGACCTGAACGAATTGATTGGTGGTGAGCAGCCCCAACCGGCAGCGCAGACAACGACGGTCGAACACGAGGGGCCCCGTGATTACTTGCGGCGATGGAACGGGCGGCCGATGAATGGCTGGGAATTTCTAGCCGGTTACTGGTGGTTACTGTTTCCATTGATCGGGTCGATTGGTTGGGCGTTGCGGGTAATTACCGGCCATTGATGGTATTGGCTGGTATAAGTCGTGTAAAATAGTAAGATGTCTAGGTGAATAAACCCCTTAAAGGTTTGCGGACGAAGGACTTTAGGTCATCCGGTAACTTTTAAGGGGATTTTAGTGTGTGGTGAACAAATAGCTGGAAGGTGGTGAAGGCATGGATATTGAGTGAGTTCTGGCAGTTTGGGAGTGGCGGCATTGGTTTGGGTCGTTAAACTTTCTCTCGCCAGTATATCCCGGTCCTTGCGGCCTCCGAAACGTGTTCCACAGGACAGCTGGTTCCGCTTAACAACGCTAAGCAAATAGGCGGCTGTAAGGCTACACTAGTTTGAGTCGTTAGACATTCTCTCGCCAATATATCATATATCCGGGTCCTTGCGGCCTCCGAAACGTGTTCCACAAGGCAGCTCCTTCCGCTTAGCACCATTAAGAAAATAACCCAGGCCCGGGGTTATTCCCTTAATGCCACTAATGCTCGGGAGCTAACCGCCTTGTTCCACACTCTTAACCCAAAAATCCCCCGTCGCGACGTACGACGGGGGATACAGTTTATTTCATTTATGAAGGTTGGAACTGTTTATGAAGCTTAGATTAGTCGGCGACCACGTTACCAACGCGGGCGTAACCAACAGCGTGCCACCATGGGGCGTGAACGGCTTCGGTCACAACACCACGGTTTTGGGAATCAATCATCCGACCGTTACCAACGTACAAACCAACGTGGGAGATAGAACGCTTAGACCCACCGAAGAAGACCAAATCACCCTTCTTGATGTTCTTGTAGCTCACGTGCTTGTACTTGTTGTATTGGGCTTGGGCAGTCCGTGGAATCTGCTTAGAAGCACCCTTCTTGTAGACGTAGCTGGTAAAACCAGAGCAGTCAAAGCGGGAAGGACCAGTTGAGCCCCAACCGTAAGGCTTACCTAATTGGGCTTTGGCAACCTTGTGGATCTTGTCGTAAGAGATGGTGCTGTCAGCTTGGGCGGTAGCGGGTTGGGTAATAGCAAACCCGGCAATAGCAAATGCGATAGTGGCCATAACAGTCAATACGATATCAGTAAACGTCTTCTTCATAAATGTAAACAAACTCCTTAAGTTTTATTTTTTAGTAGTAAGTGTTACTCGTTGCGAATCAACATGCTTAATACTATCAGGGAGTTGTTACAGAAATGTCTCAAAGCAGTATCAATCGGATTAAAGTGAAAATTAAGTTTTGCAATATAAGTCGTTAATCAGCGGGATAGGCGTGTGGGAAATGCCGGTGGGCCGCCATTTCAGGGGTCAAAGTGATTTGTTGCAGCCGGTTGGTTGTTCGTGACATAAAGAAATATGTCAGCCGGGTTAAATCGATAATTCCCCGATAATGGGTGTAATTATGGTTACCTTGGTCGCGGCGAGCGGGGTCGTACGGTAAAATAACGGCCGCTAACCAGTCAAAAAGTTGGGTGACGGTGGCGTCGGTCGTGGCAATCGTGGGGGTGCCCCAGCGTTGAACGGCCATGTGGATGAAACGCCGAGTGGGGACCGGACCCGCGGGGAGTGGCGCGCCACTCGCTATGTAGGATTTGGCGGCGGCGATGGTGGCCGGGGTGAAGTCTGCGCCGGGAACGCCGAGAAAGTCGTTGAGATTTTGCAGGTGGGTGGCCAAGACCGGGGTGTTGGTCAGAACGGCGGCCGCGTCAGGCTCAGCGGTCAGTGGGCCGCCGGTGGGCTCGATGACCAGCGTCTGCCCCGACCGGTCACTGAGAATCCAGTGGAAGGGGTAGACGTACTTGTCCGCGCCCCATTTGCGACCGACGAGGGTCACGTGGGGCAGGTCGGCCACGACCTCGGCTAGCGTGGCGTGCTCGCCCAAGACCCAGTTGATAAAGTCTTGGGGCGTCAGGTTCGTGTGGCCGGGGACCGGGTCGTCGGCGTAATCGACGGCGCCGGGTAGGTAGAGCTCAGCACACGTGAGACCGTTTTCATTTACGCCATCGGCCATCAGGTACGCGGAAAAGTCCGCCGAGATGCGACCGCCGCCCAGTAAGGCGTAACGGGTGGTGCGCGTGGTATTCAGGGCCGTTTGCCAGGGGTAGTGCCGGGGCAGAAAAACCGGCCGCCAGGGTGTGGTCGTGGGAAAATCCATGGTTCGCCCAAAAAAGTGGTGGCCTGTCGCGGCCGTATAGGTTAGACTAGTACACACAAGGGATTCCTCCTTATTATAGGAAATTGACTTCAGTATACCATTGAAATTGGCCGGGACTGTGGCTTGTATTCCCGGCACGAATCTCGTAAGCTATTAGAGAGAAGATTTACCCGAATTTTGCGGCTTAACTCTGGAAGGGAACTGGGAAAATGAAATCGACATGGAATTTGGTGGGGATGGCACTCTGGCTGCTCGTCCTCGTAACGCTGGTCTGGATGGTCCACGACATGCGCGTGCGGCGGATTCGCCTCATTGTGAAGGAACACCACAGTTTTTCGTGGCAGAACTTTACCATTTCAACGATTGAGCTGGTCGTTTGGCTGGTGTTCTTCGGTGGGATGAGTTACACGACTTTCTTCCAAAACGTCAACCAATTGGGCGACCGGGTCAGTCAGACTACCCGTTACGAACCACTGGTCATCAATACCGGGAGTGGTAGCGGGTCCGCGTACTACGTGACCGTGAACAACAGTACCGGGAAGAAGCCCGTACAGACCTATACATACCTGACCGAAGGGGAAAAATACCAGGTCAGCAGTACCGACGCGACCGTTTCGGCGGGCAAGAAGGCCATTAACCTGCCGGCTTCGGCGTACAAGTGGAACACCAAGCAGGTGGCCAAGTATGATCAGCGGCACCAAAAGGCCTGGGTCGGCGTCATCGAAACGACCTACAAGAAGTCCTTCGTTAACGGCATCGGCCTCCACGCGGGCCGACTCGCCAACCGCTTCACTTTGATTCGGATTCCGGATCATTCGTTTATGATGAGTGAATAAAAATATCGCCTATAAATCCTTGATATAACAGGATTTATAGGCGATTTTGGATTCTCTACGTGATTAGTCGGTTTTGGTGAACGACTCTGGTATGCTGAAAATTGGAGGTATTAGTGGTGTGCATCTCCTTAACGTAAAACCACACGTCCTGACAGTTGATTTTACGTTAAGGCCTGCGATTCTTTATGGCAATTACCAATCCCAGAAGGATAACAAGAATCCAGATACTAATTTTCAGCAAATTAGTATTTTTTAAGCTAGCTGTTAAGATAATTGACAAGAACGCAACTACTCCCCAGATTAATTGCCAATGAAATCTCCACATTATTGCCAACCCCAACTCACTAAAGTAACTTTGTTTTTTACCAGCATTGTCTTAATTTTAATTCCGCCTGGAGCACTAGTAAAGTACCCTGCTGTATATAGTGCGAACTTTACGGCTGTAAAATCAATTTTACCACCAGGCATTAAAACGCCAGTCGCGCCAATTCCATATTTTAATCCGTTTGTTAAGTCTGATTTAGAAATATATGTGGTTGTATAGGCTCCCCTCTTAGTTACCTTGGTAACGCCTTTGTGGAATTTAGTAGATCTTGCGAGAGTGGACTCGGACTGAGTTACGTTTAAACCTGTTGAGAAGGGTGAGCTAGCTAGCCAGTTATTTATGTGGGTGAGGTAGGTTTCCAAAATATCGCGTTCACTGTCAGACATTGTTGATAATGTTGGTGAGGTTACGAAAGCTCCTTGTTCAGGAGAATACGCAATCTTATCTGAAATCTGGTTCAAGAAGGCAATATTATCAACCGAAATGGATAATTCTGGATTTTGTTGTTCTGCGTTCGTGACTACTATATCATTTGGTCCAGTTTGCTGTAACGATGATGCATAAACTGGTGAGGCCCCTACGCCAGCTAGAATGGTTGTAGCAGCTATCACGATACCAAGTGTTGTCTTCATTATTGTCTCCTCCTAGAATGTGTGCGGAGTTCGAATCTGATCTTCGCTAACTCGATACTAGAAGTTTTTTTGGCGGATAGTAAGAAGCTGCTCGTTGCGTAAAGGCTATGTAAACTGTTAGGTTCCCACCAATCATGATTTAATTGGATATAATTGTAACTGTTATGGGATTGGCTACAACGTTTATGTTAATAAAAATAAGGAAGTGAAATGGCATAATGGAAAACTTTGCTACGCGTTTGAAAATGGCACGTCTTGCCCAGGGCATTTCTCAAAGTGATGTCGCAGTTGCTTTACATATTTCTCGTCAATCTATTTCAAAGTGGGAGAATGGTCGCACATATCCGGATTTAGACAATCTTATTTTGCTGAGTCAACTATACCAGATTTCACTTGACGATTTATTACAACGTGATTTAAATTGCGTGAATCAGTTACAAAGTGATACGTATCGAGTCGATTGTCCAATTAACAATCGGCATTCAAAAAGCATCAATACGGGTATTTTACTTCTTGTGCTCAGTATCGTATCTTCTTCAATTTTGCCTCTAGGCTTAAGCATTCCAATATATGTTCTATGGCGTAATAATGCTAGGTCTAATAGTTTTTTTAAGATTAATATAATAACTTCCAGCATAGTTATTTTATTCAGTCTTTGGAGACTATATACCATTATTAGTGGTGCTTACACGCACATGTTATTTTGTCGATTTTTCTGAAGATTGCGGGGAGTTATCAGGATCACGTCAATTGTGTTTTCTGAATTGAATTGGCGGAACGAGGATTCGTGTTGGCTCTGGCAGTATTTTTATACCAGATTTGGCGCGACCAGCAAAAGCCAAAAAATAAGCCTTCCCTCAAACTCTAGACGGTTTGGGAAGACTCGCAACATGAGTTGAACTTAATCGGCTATTGCCCTTTTAACGGCTAGCTAATATCTGAGAAGTTGGTGTACGACCACCAGCTTCTTTTTGATTGGCTACAGTATAGCATGAAACTTTGGGATTAGCAGGTAACTTCTCTTGGTAAATTAGAACCAGAAAATGGTATAGACGGTATCGACCAGCAGCGTTGCGTAGGCGAAGACAACCATGTAAATTTGGAAGAAGGTCCCCAGCTGGCTGACCCGAACGTGGGTGGCCACTAGTAGGTTGTTTTGTCGGTAGATTTGGCGCAGTTGGCGTTTGGTCGAGAACATTAGCCATTGCGAAATCCCAACGGCGATGGCAAAAATCGCAATCAGACTCAAGACAGCGGTCGGTGAACCCACCCCAGGGAACATAACAATCCACAGCATTGGCAAAATAACGGCTGCGAGAAAGATGTATGAAGATACTTGTATCCGTGGTCGGTAGGCGTCATTCACGCGCTTCTCTGCCGGATGTTCTTGGAAAAATTGGTCCTGCGCAATGGTGTGACGGGCGAGGTCCTGGACACTGACGTCGTATTTTCCCGCTCGTAAACGGTTGTAAACGTGAATCAGGTAAAGTGTCAGGATGACAAAGACGACAACAAAAACAGCATAGACGATGAACACGGTTAGTAAACCCGTAAGCATGGGTGGTCCTCCTAAATGATTTAATGACTTATATTATAAGCGTCGTAGCGGAGAGAAGAAACTGGTGGACTAAAAAAGTCCGCTGGCAACTGAGCCAACGGACTAGGGGTGTTTAGATAGTATGGTGACAACGGGGTGACCCTATTTCTTGATGACTAAGGTCTTGTTCCCGGTGATGTAAGTGCCATTGGTGAGAACCAGCCGAGTGGTCAAGTTGTGCTTCTCAATCCGCTTGATTTTCAGCGTGGTGCCGCGCTTGTAGTGCCGCACCTTGCCGCTCAAGTTTACCTTATGGTAGGCGTTGAGGCCGTGATTACCGATGACACGGATAGTCTTGGGGTTGGCGTGGTAGTAAGTGTTACGGACAAAATTGGCATTGGCCGTGATGTAGCCGGTGCGGCCATCAAGGGAACGGACACGGTAACGGAGCCGTCCAGCATTGGACCGGGCGTAACCGGTGACAACAAATTGGGGCCGATTTGGCCGAGTCTGCTTGGTGTACCAGTGTGCCCGAGTAGACTTGGTGAAGGTTGGCTTGTTGTAGAGCGCAATCTTCTTGGTCGCGTAAACGGCTGAGCCCTTGACGGCAGAAACTTTGGTGGTGTCGGCTTGGTCGGCGGCGCCAGAGGTCGTGAGGGATGCGCTACTACTGGTTGCGGTAGCTGGGGTAGTGCTTGATGTGTTGCTGTTTGCGCTGCTTGAAATACTGTCAGCGTTACCTGAAGTCTTGGTACCGGGGTGGTCACTTGGTGTGTTGGCGGTTGCGTCGTTGGTGTAGTAGTAACTGACCGTGGCTGTATTATTCGTCTTGGCTGTGTCAATGTTTGCCGTTGCAGGTTTATTAGCGTCGCGTGTGTAGCCTTTGATGGGAACGTTCACGCCCTGTAGATCTGTAATTTCGGAAGCAAACAAGGGGTCATCGGCGCCGATTCCGGATTCGATTGTCTTGGTTTGAATGACATGGGTTGGATCCGCAGAATCATAAAAGTTTAAAGTAATCTTGACCGGATTTTTTGCGCCGTTGAGGGTCATATCGCCAGGGACATACTGATAATAATACTTATCGATATTCGCATATTCCCCGTTGAATAATAGACCATAAAAAACTTTTCCGGTAGTTGCATTAATAAGAATGGTGTCACTAGTCATGTCAACGAAGTTGTATCCTGGAAGTGCGTCTGCCAAAGAACCATCAGTAGAATCATAGTAAGGATAACTGTCATTTGTAGGATCAGGACTGACGATAGTAAGGTCATTACCCTTATTAGGAGTGGTGGGTTTCAGGATAAAAACGCCACTCCCAGAAAGCTCAGCATGGTCAGGAACTTCTGCAGTAACGGAAGACGTGTCCTGAGAACTGGCCCTCACATTAATAGTTGGTTGGTTAATGGCTGTCATCAAAGCGACTGAAAATAGCAGGAATGGAATGGTCCAAAGTCTATTTTTCATGATTCATACCCCTAGTGTATTTATTTGGTACCTAAAGTATAAGTCGTAAAATAAATAATAACAATATTAGCCGTCAATTGTTTATAATTTGCAACAGAAACCAAAAAAGCGGGACAATTTGATTGGAATTGTCCCGCCAGAATTAGGCGGCAATATTTAGTGATTGTCGCCGATTAAATTAGGTTAAAAGTCATTCGGATTGGCCGCTGCCGGCTCGTAGTCGTCCATCTGCGTATCGCGGTAGTCCCACCACTCATTCTCGTAGCCGAAGAAGCCGGCTTCCTGCATGGCCCGGTCTAAAATTTGGTAGTGCTTCTCCTGAGTCGCAGTCCGGGGATGGTCCCGGTGAGCGGCCACGGTGAAGTCATCGAATGGCGTCTGCATTTCCAATTCGTTGCCGTCGAGGTCACAGAGCGTCAGGTCAAAGGTCACGCCCTTTTGGTGAGAGAAATTGGGATTGGGCTTCGCCACAAACGAAGGGTCCGGGTAAACGTCATATAATTTTTCTTGAGCCGGGACAGGCCGGTAAGCGTCCCAAACCTTTAATCGGTAGCCCTGTTCGCGCAACAAAGCATTAGCCTTGGCGAGCTTCTTCGCCGTGCCGGTCCGTGCAATGGCGGTCGTGAAATCATAAATCACGTGATGGGTAAAATTGTCAGGGGTGGCATAGCGCAGGTCGACCAGAATGCTGGGGTCCAGCGCTTGAACGTTGGTAAAGCCAGTTTCGAGTTGTGTCATGGTGCACCTCCAAGTGAATTTATGCTGGGTGTCGGTTTTGTCAGCGCCTTATGAGTCAAAGGCACACAATCAATAAAAGTGTCAGCATAGCTGTTGTGACCAGTATACCGGGTTTCAAAGGGGAAAGCTTGTGAAGTGGCTTGGGAAAACCTGGTTAGGAATTTAACGAGGACTATCGACCAAATCCCATTAATAGATAGTAGTTGAACGATTGAACGACTAGTGGCGTCGGCCATTTTCTTTAACGCCAACCAGGGGAACCGGAGGCAGTCAGGTGCGGAACCCTGTGTCGGTGGTGTTGGCCGGGTGATTTTCCCGGCCTTACAGCACGGGCCGTCGTCAAGACTTGCGGGCTGGGCAAGGCTTGGCGACGAGGTTGGAGACCGTTTCTCAGGCTCCAGCCGTACCCCACAGGGTGGAAGTACCTGATTGCCGCAGGTGAAACGGAATTAGCGCAAAAGAAAAAACGGCCGACTCCCTAAGGAGGTCAACCGTTAGTCGGGAAACACGAAAGTCACTCAGCTCTCGCATCTCCCATTTTACGCGTTTTACGATATTTTCTAAGCAATATTTCTCGGTTGGTTAACTCACTAGCCAATCACCGGGCGTGTTCCAAATGATCCTGGGCGTAGATGCCAATGTCGGCCACGTGAATCGTGCCAGCGTGCTGCTTGCCAATCGTGGTCAACAGGCCAATCTTGTTGTAGGCCATGGTGGTCGTACTGTCGGCCACGACCGCGACGCCCATGACATCACCGGTGTCGGCGTTGATGCCTGAAGGCACGTCGATGGCCACGGTCTTGGCGTCCGCCGCGTTAATCGCGTTGATGGCATCCGCAAATTTACCAGTGACCTCACGCGACAGGCCCACACCGAAGATGGCGTCGACGATGACGGTGGCGTTGACCACGTGGTTCAGGTCGTTGGTCACCGGAATGCTGTAGTAGTTCGCAATTTTTAATTGTTGGCTGGTCTGCGGCGTGGCCTTGTCGGGGTTGCCCAGCAGGTAGATTTCCACGTCAATGCCGCGAATCTTGAGTAGGCGGGCGACCGCGATACCGTCGCCGCCATTGTTGCCGGTAGCGGCCACGACCACGACGCGGCTCAGGTCGAAGTCGTCATTTAAAATGTTGTTGAAAGTTGCCAAGGCGGCTCGTTCCATCAGGACTAGCGCGGGGATGCCGATCACGTTGATGGTGTGGGCGTCGTAGCGCTGGGCCTCGGCAATGGTAATGGCTTTACTCATAAAAATCCCTCCTTAGTAGGGAAAGGCGTGGCTAGTGGGATTCGGACTGCTGGTCACGGAGAACACGTGATGAAAGTAGCTGGAGCTGGGTGGTGATGTTGGCGTAGTCAAAGTCGCTGTCTGGCGGCGTGGCTTCCTGCCACCAGTCGTGGAGCACGGCAATGGCCTGTTTGACCAATTCTTGGCCGTCAGTGGTGAGCTTGAGACGCCGGTTGCGGCGGTCATCGGGATCGGTTTCTTTTTGTAGTAAGGACAGGCTGACGAGGTGCTGGACCATGCGGGCCATTAAGCCCTCGTCGACCGCCATCGTCCACGCGGCGCGCCGTTGATTGAGCTGGCTGGTTTCGGAGACCAGCACTAACAAATAAAATTCGGTGATGTTGACCGGCATTTTGTCGGCCTCCAGAATCTGGTTCATTGCCCGCTGAAACTGCCGGTGGAGGATGGCCAGGTTCGTGGTAAAGTCTAATATCGAGTCTTCCATGAGTCGCCCCACCTCCTAGTTTACTAATTAGTCATGTCCGGTACGTGGCACGTTGACAGGGCCTCCGGGCTGGTGAACGTTGACGTAGCCCCAACCGTCCAAACTGAATGAGAGACTTAAATCTAGACGGTTGCCGGTACCAGAACATAGTCGTTCATATACCCTTAGTTTACACCAGATTGCGGAGAAGGATAACGCTTTGACTCTATTCTTTGCCGGAACGTGCTAGAATAGCAATAAAACTAATTATAGGAGGCAACAAATATGATTATCCAAGTACCAACCGATATGGATGAGGTTCAGATGCGCCAGCTTCAGCTTAAACAGCAGGGGGAGGACGTGAGTGAAGACGTCATCATCCGGCAGGCCGTCCTGGATATTTTTCAAAATGTGCTCGACCAAATTGAAGACGGGCACTACGATACAGCGGATTGGGCCGGGGAAACCCTGACCGTTACCGACATTAATGGTGATCAGACCGCCGTGGTTCAGCCCCAGGGCGACTCGTTTGTGGCCGATTTTCGCGAAAATTCAGATGCCGCAGAAGACTATTTAGAACAACAAGCCATCAAAGCATCCGGCGCCCGATAAAATTATTTGGCCATTGGACTAATTTAGGACTAAAATAAAGGCGTAGCGCGCCCTTAGTGTAATGGATAGCACATGAGATTTCGGTCCTCATGATCCGAGTTCGACTCTCGGGGGGCGCATCGCGTATTTAGGTTAATTAGTCGTCTAAGACAACGAGTCTTTACTTAATATCTCTAACAACGGAAAGTTTGGTTGAGGTATTGGTTGAGACTCGTTGTCTTTTTATTTGAAATGAGAAGTAATTACGATTGACCTGTAGGAGTAAGCTGTATATCAAATTAAGAGAGTGGTATACAGCTTACTCTAATAACATAGCATGGGTCAGAGCAGTGCACAAAAATGGCCAGCTACAATTAAGTAGCTGACCACCTAGATAACTCATAATAACTAGTCTTCGGCAGTACCTAAACTAGCGACCGGGCGAACCGACCTTTCCTCAACTCTGAATGTTACTAGTTCATATCAAGATAGTCAATTTAAAATTTCCGCGTCTGGCCCTCAACCGTGATCCGGTCGCGGCCGCCTTCTTTGGATAAGTACAGGTAATGGTCGACCCGCTTGAACCAGCTGTCAAAGTCCAGGTCAGCCGGCTGCAGTGCAGAAATACCGACCGAGACTGTCACGGCTAATTTCTGCCCGTTGACATGGACCGGATGTTCCTCCAGCGTATTGCGGATAGCCGTCACGATGGTTTCGGCGGCGCTAGGTGACTCGTCTTCGAAGATAATAACGAACTCCTCGCCCCCGTACCGGAATAACTCGCCAGTGTCGGTATGACGGGTGAGCGCCTGGTTAAAGTGTTGTGCGACGTGCTTAAGGACGGCATCGCCAGTGAGATGGCCGTAGTCGTCGTTGAAGTGTTTAAAATGGTCAATGTCAAACATCGCCATGGTAATCGGCTTCGCGGGGTGCCGCTGGTAAACGCCAAAGACGCCGACCGTGGTCGTGTCAAAGTTGGCCCGGTTACGAACGCCGGTCAGCTCATCATAGTTGGCCGCCTGACTGAGCCGCGCAAAGTGGGCAATCATCAGGTTGATCCGGGTCACGAAGACGCGAATGATCCACATGTAGAGAATAAAAATCACGAGCACGTTGATCGCGTAAAACCAATGATACGGCAGGACTGACCAGATGATCACACACCAAGCCAGGCCATATAGGAACTGTAATAAGAGATAACGCCATTCGGATTCCAGCGCCAGGGCCTGGTGCCGGCTGATGTAGCCGACCACGCCGCCTAGCAGGAGGAGCATTAAAGCGAAGAGCCACCACAGTCGCGGACTGGCACCGAGGTAGAGGGACTGGCCATAAAAGACTAGTGGCATCAGGAGATTGACCACGGTCACCGCCAGTGTTTGCATGGCGTAGAGACTGAACAACAGAATAATTAGCTGGGCAATCACGTAGCCCCAGTCGGCCACACTCCCGCCATTTAGGGTCCAGAAGGTTTGACGCAACAGGACGACCCCACCGATGACGATAGCGGCTTCAATCAGATGCACGCCCACGGTATAAGCCTGTGACCGCCGAATGGTGCGCTGCGAAACCAGGTAAGTCATGACCAGCATAATGGCAATCAACCCGATGGTAATCAGGGCCATAATTACCGATTTTATATTAAAAAGATCCTGAAAAAAGTTTTCGAGAATTGACATCGATTCACCTGCTCAAAGAACTGTTCTAAGTACAGGTTTAAGCATACCATAAATGGGGGAAATGGTTTCATTGATTAATAAATATTTCGCCAAAATAGTGGCCATGTTGGGGAGAGTGAGGGAAATATGCGCGGGCAAACCCAAAAAGCCGCTAGCTGTAGGGACTAGCGGCTTGGGAAAATAAACGGGCGTACAAAAGAATACCATGGTTATGTAAGCGGTTACGTTTTTGCGAATGCCAATATCATGTAGAAGTGAAAAGACCCCCCAAAGGTTAAAAATGAGCGCTTGTGTCAGTGACCAGAGGCGGGCCAAAGTGGCCAGCTGTGTCGGTGGTCTTAACTGAGTGAATTTCTCAGTTTAGAGCACGGGACGACCTTTGAGACCGAGCTTTGGCTCAAAGGCGAGGCCCCAGACCGCTTCCCAGGCTGGAGCCGTTCCCCATAGCAGGCCACTTTGAGCCCGCCGCCGGGAACGAAAACCAAGCCCGTTAGTCATTTTTAACCGGCCCCAGGTTGAAGGGGACGTTGTTCATATGCAGCTCCTGCAACCGCTTCTCGCCCCAGTCATACATGCTATCGATGATGGGCAGGAGCGACTCACCCAGCGGTGTCAGGGAATAGGCCATTTTAATGCGGGGACCATCCTCTTCCTCCCGGCTGATCAGGCCGTCTGCGACCAACTCCTTGAGTTTCTTAGCGAGCTCCTTGTGCGACGCGTTAGGCAGCAGCGTTTGTAATTGATAAAAATAATACGTACCTTCGTGGCCTAAATGGTAGATGATGTTCACCTTCCATTTGCCACTAAACATGGCTAGGGTGAATTCCTTGCGACAAGTGTAATCGCCGTTCTTCAGCCTTTGCCGAACGAGTTTACGAACTGTATCAGTCACGTGAAGACCTCCTTTGACGGACCGGTAACTAAAAAGTGCGTTATTGTGGGACAGCCGATTAGGGCTTAAGCTAAGTGTATCAAAGTTTAGGAGGAAAAAATCATGACAAAAGTATATTTAACTGCCCAATTCCCTGAAGTTGCCCTGAAACAGCTGCGTGACAATCAGTTAGACGTTGAGAGTTATACCGGCGATGGCCTGATTTCACACGAAGAGTTATTGGCCAAGGCCGCCACTGCTGATTTTCTGATCACCACGTTATCCACGTTCGTTGACCAGGAGATTATTGATGCGGCGCCGAAACTCAAGCTGATTGCGAACTTTGGCGCTGGTTTCAACAATATTGATAGCGCTTACGCCAAAGAAAAAGGTATTCTCGTGACGAACACACCCAAGGTTTCGACGAACTCGGTAGCTGAATTGACACTTAGTCTGATTTTAGCCCTGAGTCACCGGATGGTCGAGGGTGACCAGCAGATGCGCACCGTGGGCTTTCCTGGCTGGGCACCGCTCTACTTCCTGGGTCATGAAATTACCGGCAAGACGCTGGGCATCTTTGGCTTAGGCAGTATCGGGAGCGAAGTGGCGCGCAAGGCCGGTAGTCTGGGGATGAAGGTCAGCTACTTCTCCCCACATCGTTTGGCTAGTGCGGATGAAGAGACCCTCAACGTGACCTACCAATCCTTTGATGACCTGGTTAAGAGCAGCGATTTTATCAGTATCAACGCACCGCTCACGCCAGAAACGAAGCATCAATTTAATGCGGAAACGTTTAAGCAGATGAAATCAACGGCCGCCATTATTAATGTGGGTCGGGGACCAATCTTGGATGAGGACGCCCTGTTAAAGGCGTTACAAACCAAGGAAATTGGTGGCGCTGCGCTGGACGTTTACGAAAACGAACCGCAAGTCGACCACGGGTTCACCACGCTGAAGAACGTCATTTTGACGCCTCACATTGGTAACGCGACGGTGGAAGCCCGGAACGCTATGGCCGACATCGTTGCCGGTAACGTGGTGTTGATGGCTAAGGGCCAAGATCCGAAGTATGTCGTCAATAAATAAGTGCTAAACAAGTTATTGGACCCGTCAACTTTCCTAGCGGAAGGCTGGCGGGTCTTTTTGTCGTGGTCTGGTTTTAATTTACTTTCACTGCCGTTATTCGACAAATTCTGTCGGAACGGGTTGCTAAACTGAAGGCGTCAATTGAAGTTAACCCAGCAATGGAGAGGAGTCGTTTGAAATGAAACCCACGTATGTCCCGGTCACTGACCGCGAGAAAATGGTGATTGGCTTGTTGACCGTCAGCCAACGATTGTCCGGCACCTTGCCCACGCCGGCCGAGTTTGATGCCAGCCTCCAAGCGTTGGGGGTGGCGCGCACGGAAGCGTTCATGGCGACCGTCGCCCGTTTATTTCCAGCGATGGGGGTGCGGCGATGACGACGATTCACCCGACTATCATGACCAAATCGGCCGTATTTCTAACGAATTTTTCAGGACGACATATGGTGTCGTGGGTGGTCGGTATACTGAAAAGTGACAAATCAATCTGAGGAGGATGCGCGATGGCAATACCCAAAATTCAAGGCGATGTGAACAAATTCATCCGGCATCACGATCTT
Source organism: Levilactobacillus sp. FUA 3915 (assembly GCF_044053135.1). NCBI lineage: Bacteria > Bacillati > Bacillota > Bacilli > Lactobacillales > Lactobacillaceae > Levilactobacillus > Levilactobacillus sp. FUA 3915. The sequence goes on from NZ_CP168704.1 coordinate 1,426,695, forward strand.
TACCTAAACTTCGTGACCCAACAAACGAGTCAAGGCGAATCAATCGAGGCAGACGGGGAAGGCACGCTACTGACGCGGGGAATTCGGCGATTCGGTCAGGCCCATAATCGGTTTCAGCTGTACAACGAGAACGGTGAGGTGTACGTGGGTCCCTACCTCACGTCGCAGGATTTACAGCGCACCCTGGCGCGGTTCATGGCAAACGGCGTGGACAAACCGGCCTCGCGGTGGGACGCCGAGTTGGGAGTCCTGGTCTTTCTGATTCACGAGTTGAACCAGCAGGGGTTCGTGGTCACCGGGGGCGTGCAAGAAACCCAACATATCTGGCAATCCACCAACGATCGCTGGGTGGCGCACGAAGTCCTGGAGGCTAACGGGGAAGATTGGCTGGCAAAGATGCCGAATCAGACGGACTTCTTACGACCGAGTGACCTGCCCAAGGTACTGCTGACCACCACGGGCGACTACTACGCCGTGCGTGATCAACGCGGCAGCGTGGTGATTGACAACGTGCCATTGGAGAAGCTGGTTAGCGTCTTATTGGGGCTCCGGCTCGGCATTCCCGCCTGGGCATTGACGTCCTTATTGTTGGCGCCGCGGTTTTCCACGGAGTCGTTTGCCGATGCGCAGTTGGTGATCACCCGCAATGATTGTTCAGCTGCCCATGAAATTCGGACGCTGGCGGACTTTGATGCCGTTGCGGCGTTGCCAATCTTACACGATCACCAGCATCAGACGTACCAGTACCAATTTGATACGCCGCACGAGCAGTTGGGTGACCCGATGACGGCGTCTGTTTTTTGTGGGATGACGTCGTTTATTTATCACGGCATGCCCCTGCGCGACTTGACTGCCGATGAGAACCTGACCGCTTGGCTGGCCGACCTGGCGTTTAGCGCGGGCATGCGAATTTCCCTGCGCCAGCAACGGCAAGTGCACCAGGCAAGCGTGGAAGCACTGATTGTGACGGACGGGATAATCAACAAGCTACAGTTAAAGGAAAATGACGAACAACGGGGTGAAATCGAGACGGTCTACGACGTTTACGCCGGGGATGCGGACGACCCGATCATGTACGATTTAGCATTTGATGAACTGGTGACGGCCCTATTGGTGGTCGGCCAGATGCAAGGGATTTTGAAATTTCCAAACTAATTAGGAGGCGGCATTTATGAAGGGACGCGAACGCGCGGTTGACGTGCTGGTAAAGTTATTAGCGGGTGAAAAGATTACGACGGATACGAATGGTAAGGAAACTTATCAGGTCTCTGAACGAAGTCTGGAACGGGATACGAAGCTCATTCGAGAAACGTTGGCGGACAACGACTCAGCCTACCAGCTGCAGCAAAAGGGTAAGACGTACTGGTTAGCAAAGGACGGGGCGCTTTCGGCCGAGGAAATTCTTGCGCTGTTAAAAATTGTGATTGGGACCCGGTCACTGACGCGCGAAGAGCTGTTGCGGGTCAAGGACAATTTGCTCGATCTGGTCGCTGATACCGAACGGGGGGCGATTCAAAAATTGATCAGTAATTCACTGGTCCATTACACGCCGTTATTTTCCAATGGCGATAAGGAAATCTTGCCGTTGTTGAAGGACTTCGCCAACTGGGTCAGCCACAAGACGCCGATTAAGTTTCATTACCGCAGTAGTGTGCCCGATGCGCAGGGCCGAGCGCTTAGCAAGCCCGGTTCTGGCGTGCCGTTGAGCATTTACTTCGCCGATTTCTACTTCTACGTGGTGATGTACATTCCGGAAATCAATAAGAGCCTGGTGTACCGACTGGACCGTTTCCAAGATGCTCGTACCACCCGTGCCGTGGTGAAGGTGCCCGGCGATAAGAAAATCGATGAAGGCGCTTTGCGAAATAAGACCTACCTGTTGAGCGGCGGCACGGATATTCCGTACGAGTTCCGTTACTGGGGCTACCCGCAAACGGCGCTGGACAAGCTACCTAACTCCCGCATCACCGAGTGGAATCGTGAGGATGGCAGCGTCACCATCAAGGGGGACCACTTGGCATCACAGGGGGCACTGCTGTGGGTGCTGAGTCAGGGCGCCCAGATTCAGGTGGTGGCACCGCAGTCGCTGGTGGATTCCGTCAAGCACGAGCTCACGAAAACCATGAGTTACTACGACTAAACGGGTGCTTGGCAGCGCCTTACCAGTCGGCAAGAATGGGGCGGAACGCTGTGGGCAGGACGGCCGAAGCCAAAAGGCGGTCTTCGACCTCGCTTTGAGCCTCTAAGGGTCGAGTCTCAAAGTCGCCATTACCCTGTCGCCGGTCCCCGCCAACAGGGAAATCCCACGGCTGACCCCATTCTTGCCGACTTCACGGCTCACACTGGTTTAGATCGTCACTGGTGATTTTCCTGAACGGTTCCGTCTCAAATGTGATTTATCGTATCAATTGGTGGCAATAAAACCGTTATGCGGGGCGATTCAGTACCCTGCATAACGGTTTTATCTTGACGTTAAGTGTACAAAAACTGGCCCGGGAATTTTGTCCCGAGCCAGTTTTTATTATGCAATTTATTTTGTGATTTCAACCAACTTATTGTGGACGTCTTCTGCGTTCCAGTGGCCGTTGGCGCCTGAGTAGTGCTGGATTTGCGCGACCGGGCGCTTGGCGAACTTGGTCAGCGGTGCGGCGGTCTTGCCGCCCATGGCAATCAAGGTGGCGTCACTAGGCACGCCGAGTTCGTCGAGGTGGTTTTCCAGGTTGGTCACGTCGGCGGCTGTGATTTGGACCTTGGTGCTATCGCTTTCGACCGTGCCTGACAGGTCGGTCATGAAGGCGCCCCAGGCTGGCGTGTCGTAAGCAGCGGCGGCCAAACGGTAGTCGAGGCTCTTCTTTTGGCCATGGAAATTTAAAAAGTCGACGTCGGCTGGATGATCAACAGCGGCGTTGCCAGGGTTCATGCCCACGAGTACAAATTTGCTGGCTTGGAGGGCGGCGCCTAAATCGCTAGGTAATTCAGCCGCTGGGAACGTTTCGGGTTGGTAAGCGGCGCCAAAGGCTTGTTCGCGTTCTTTAGCAGTTTTGCCGGCTAAGGATTCAGTGGGAACGGACCAGATGGCCCAGCTATCAACGTTTGAAAATGCTAAGTTTGTCATAGATATCGACCTTTCTTTTGTCAGAGACGAACACTTAATTTTGTCACGTAAGTAGGACAGATAGGACAGTAGGGGCGAGTTCACGGAGGTCGTGTTTGCTTTTAGTGGACTAAACGATTGGTCGTTTTCCTTCACAACCCCTCATTTGTGGGTCGCAACCTTGCCTATCTGATGGTTCTAGCATAGCATTCGGGGGCGTCACATAATGTCGTTTGGGTGAGATGGGAAGGAGTTGTCGGAGAAATTTGTAAAAGTTGTGTAACGAGCTGAGAAATCAGCCGGTGATCGCGAATTTTAGCGCCGGGACCGGTATACTTAGGGTATACGTCAGCGTTTTCGAGGAGGATACGGGCAAATGGATTACCAGCAATTGAAATTGGGCAAGCATGGGCTACCGACGTGGGATGCCCTGGCACCAATCGTTTTGAAATTGGCGGAACAACAGACCGAATGGCATGGTCGTGCGTTAAATGCAGCGGTTGGCGATGAGCTGAATCTGCCGGCGACGTTACGGCAATTAACTTATCCCAACCAACAAAATATCATTGAAGATCGAGCTGGTTGGGCAGTTAGTGAGCTGACCACCGCCGGACTTTTGCGGCGTACCCGGCGCGGGTTTTATGGGGCAACTGATTTAGGCCGACAATTATTGCACGGAAATCAGTTGGTAGACCGGAATGTCATCCATCAACAGCCTAAATACATTCAACATCAACAGGACTTGCAGGAACGGCAAACCCGTAACCAAATTAGTCCAGCGCCGGAATCAGAAGTGGATGAAGCAGAAACCACGATATCCCTAGATCGACTGACTCAACAGGTGAAGGGCTACAACGCGGAGGTGGCCACGGATCTCCTCCAACGGATTCGAGAATCGGCGCCAGAATTTTTTGAAAACTTAGTGGTCGATCTGCTGTCGGCGATGGGGTATAAGGGCCCGAACGGTTCGGCCTGGGTGACACAGCTGAGCAACGACGGTGGTATCGACGGCGTGATTAATCAAGATGCGCTGGGGACCAGCACGGTCTATGTGCAGGCTAAACGTTACGAAGCGGAAAATACCGTTCAGCGGCCAGCTATCGATTCGTTTTACGGGGCACTGTCGCGAAACCACGCGGATCGGGGTGTCTTCATCACAACGTCAAATTTTTCTAAAAAAGCGGTGGAAACGGCCAAGGGCTTCTCAATCGTTCTAGTCGATGGCATTCAGTTAACGGAATTGATGCTCCAGTATCACGTTGGGGTTCAGGTGAAACGCCAGTTTGAAGTGTTTGAGATTGATCAGGATTTCTTTGAAGACTGAACACAAAAAAATCCGTACCGGCCCAGTTGGCTAGTACGGATTTTCAGTTATTTCGGCACTGATAATTGCCGAATAAAGTTGACGATGGCCGCTGGTTTGGTCTTTTGGGCATCGTGGCCCCAGAGACTGACCAGTGTGCCATTGGTTTTAACCCCGGGAACGAAGGTACGGTCCTGGTTGAGGCCGGTCGCGCTGATTTCGTTGAACAGGTTGGGCCGGTAAGAATCGCGCAGATAACTGATGAAGTATTGGTCGTGCGCGGCGTTGCCAATGTACTGGAACTGATAGTAGGTCGCGTAGCTATTGGCGTTAACGATGCCACGCTTGGCCTTGGCGAGGTCGCTGACGGACACACGCTGGGTGCGGCGGGTCGCTAACTCCTTCGTAGTCGCCCGGTTGCCGGACTGGGACCAGTAATTCACGGTGATATTTTTGTTGAGCTTACTCAGCTGACTCTTCAGGAGGGAGTCGTTCCAAACCACTGTGGTGAAGCCGCGCTTGTTTTGGGCCTTATTTACCTGATTGATGTAGGTGATCAGGGACTTGTACATCTTGTTTGTGCCGGGAACTTCATCGGCCCCCAGTAGAAAATCACGTTTGGGTTGTTTCTTAAAGCTAGCATCCAATTCGCCGTACAGCTTATTGGTCAGCGTCACGGACTGTTTCTTGGTGTAATCCAGGGTGTGACTGTCTAGTTTGACCTGGCGATAAAGTTTGGGATGAGACTTCTTGAGCTGGCGTAAAATGGCGCCGCTATGCGAAGGCATGTCCACGGCCGGGACCAGTTGCACGTTTTTACTGCGGGCATAACTGACCAGTTGCTTCAAGGTTTTCGGTGAGTGGACGGTCTTGGTGGCCTTGTTTTTCAAGTATTTAGATTGAAAACTCAGATGCTCGTTGTCACTCAGGTAGAGCACCACGTACGTGAATTTACGGTCGGCCGCGGCCTTGATCATCTGCTTGATGGCACTGGCCATCATGGGTTTGCGTCCCAAATCAATGAGCAGGCCCTGCTGTGTGGGCAGCGTCGATGCTTTGACGGCCGCCTGAGCGGGTGCCGGACGGTTAAAAAATAGGACCAAACTTAATGTTGCCAACAGGATGGTTAACCACCATCGATTCTTTTTGAACATCGCGCGCCTCCTAGCGTAAACGTTTTTTAGAGTTCCTTTTAGCATAGCGGTTCGAGTGAACTACCGTCAACGAGTTAGCTCGGTGGTCGTCAAATTTCGATGGTTTGACTTCGAGATTTGATTTGGCGGTGAAATTTTGGGATGGATTAAAAACAGCTAAGCCGGCTTGGGGGCTGGCTTAGCTGTTAGGCATCTAGTTTATTTTTGAGTGCTTCAGTGAGGGTTGCTGAAAAGTTAATATTAGCGGCAATTCCTAAGTCATTTAAGTATTTTGGAATACTCAATGTTTTCTTTATACTTTGATTATTTTCACGTTCACGCGCAATTTTAGTATCTACTTCAATTGGAACAAGTAGTTGCGTCGAGTCGTGTGGAATGGATTGGGGATTGGCGGGCTTAGGCAAAGCTTCATCGAAGTCTTCTGCAGTTAGTAAGTAACCCTGTAAGGCGTCAGTAGCCATATGGAGGGCGTCCGCAATGTCCTCGCCAAAGGTAGCCGCGTTAGGGGCCAAATCAGGGAAGGTCACCTCAACTTGACCTTTGCTATTAGTAGTAAATAAGGCGAAATATAGATATTTCATTTTTAAGCCTCCTTAGTTAAAGAGTTGGAGACGCACAAACAAGGCTCATTTGAGCCCAGCTTGTTTCCAGATACTGTTCAAAGTCCCTTTGGGGATATCTTTACTAGGATGTGGAACGGTAACAATGCCTGACTTTGTATCATGTTTAAAGTGCCAGTGATCACCAGTTACACGAACGCGATACCACCCGTCCTTTTTAAGTATCCGTAAGACCTCGCGAGAGTCCATAGATTTTCTCCTCATGGTACAGTCATAGAATAGCACGTATTATTATACGTATCAAGCAGAACGAATCTCATTTAATTTTAATTCACCCATTGATTTTTAATAATCAGCAGGCTATAATACACAACAATACTTATAAAACGTTGAAGAAAGTAGTAGCGAACCCGTTGGTGTCTAGGGAGTCACGTGAAGTGCAAAGTGACCACCACCTATTCGTGAAGGTTAATTCTGAGTTCGGTGGTTGAGAAGGCTGCCGTGGTTGCCACCATTACTGGGCTAGCGGATGTCAGTCCGTGATGAGTGTGATGGCCGCGGTCGTCACAAAAAGGTGGTACCGTTCTACTTGTAGAGCCCTTTTCCCGTAGTGGGAGAGGGGCTTTTTTGACATTTACGGGTAAAAATTAAGAGTTGGAGGAATTGATGATGGAAAAGACAAATGGAGCACCAAAACAAAGTTGGGGTCAATTATTAGTCGTCAGTTCCTTAATCTTCGGCATGTTCTTTGGCTCCGGCAACCTGATTTTTCCCGTTCATTTGGGACAGATGGCCGGGTCGAACTGGTTCATGGCCGCCTTAGGATTCGCCATTTCTGGGTCGCTATTCCCGTTGCTGGCCATCATGGCCGTGGTCGTTACCAAGAGTGACGGGCTGTTAGATTTGGCCCGTCCCGTGGGCAAGCACTACGCAGCTATTTTCCTAATTTTAGTCCACCTGACGATTGGACCGTTCTTCGCCACGCCCCGGACGGCTGCGACGGCTTACGAAATGGCCGCGGAACCCTTTATTCCCAAGGACTTTTCGACCATTGGCATGTGGCTTTTCACGGGGGTGTTCTTTGCCCTGACCTACGTCGCCGCCACGCACCAGGGCGCGTTACTGAAAATCGTCGGTAAATACCTCAACGCCGGGTTCCTGGCGCTATTGGCCATCGTCTTCCTGGTGGCCTTCCTTAAACCCATGGGTGGCTTGACTCAGGCGCCAACTGCGACCTATCAAGCCAACGCCACGATTGGCGGGCTACTCGAGGGCTACAATACCCTGGATGCGGTGGCACTGTTGGCGTTGAGCGTTACATTGATTCATGCAATTCGCGGCCTCGGTTACCACGGCCGGGAGCTGACCAAATTAACGGCGAAGGCTGGCCTCATCAGCATTTCGCTCGAAGTCCTGATCTACTTCGGCCTGGTCCTCTTGGGCGCCCTAAGCATGAGTCAGCTAAAATTGTCGGCCAATGGTGGAGTGGTGTTATCGCAAATCGTTGGCCACTACTTCAGTAGCGTGGGCACGCTGTTACTGGGCGCCTTAGTCACGCTGGGCGTGTTGACCACGGCGATTGGGCTGGTGTCCTCGTTTGCTCAGGACTTTCATAAATTGTTTCCCAAGGTCAGCTACCGGGCCTGGTTACGGGTCACGACGAGCCTGTCCTTCCTGGTGGCCAACGCCGGTTTGGATACAATCATCAGCTGGTCGTTACCGGTTTTGATGCTGATGTATCCGCTGGCCTTAGCACTGATCTTACTCTCACTCACGGTGTCCAAGCGGCCGTACGCGGGCGTGGTCTACAAAGTCACGATTGCCTTCACGGTGTTGCCAGCCGTGCTGGACATGCTAAATAGTGCGCCGGCCATGATTACGAGTTTGGCACCGATTCAAGCGGCGCTCGGCCTGTACCACCAGTTCATCCCGTTTGCCAATATGGGTTTGGGTTGGTTGGTCCCGACGTTGATTGGGTTTGCGCTGAGCTTAATTTGGAGCCATTTACGCTTTGCCAGTCAACGGGGGACGTTGGCGGAGCGGGAACGGTTTTAGGTGAGCAAATCAAATTCCGAAGAAAATCCTGTCAAATTTGATGGGATTTTTTGATTTAAGTGACAGATATTTGGCGAGCCGTTAATATGGGGACAGGTTATTCTGGAGAATAAAGTCGTTTTGTTAACAATTTGCTTATAATACCTAATTTTTTAACTAAAATCAGCTGTAATGTTCATTAATTCCTCTGAAGTGTCGCTTCGAACAGGTTATTCTTATATAATTAGGAAAGAAATTTCGGTAAAAAATGCGATGATAGGAGGAAATAACTGATGGCACAATATAGCGCGTCAATGGTTTCACACTCATTTTGGTTTACTGAATTCTCTCAGTATCTAGATCTGCTTGAGCAGGGGAATAGTGATGCTGACATTCGGTTTTTAGCAATCGAGGAGAACTATTTTCAGCAACAGTCGACCGCACGAGCACTTAGAATGGTGCAGACATTAAAGCGACGTGTAAATGTACTGGATGTCGATTATTTCGACCTATTTCCGTCGTTGGATTTAGCCAATCAAAAGCTGATTAATCTATCGACCAGCCTACAGTTGGATCCACTATTTGATGATTTTTTATATGAAGTCTATCGTAGTGAATTGATTTTAGGGGATGCAAAGCTGTACAGCTACGAAATTGAAGCATTCTTTAATCAAAAGCAAATTGAAAATCCTAAAGTGGCAGCTTGGACAGAACAAACGGTTCGCCGACTGGCTAGCACGTACAAGTCGTTTTTACGTGAGGCTGGGTTACTTGAAGAACAAAATGACTATGATCAGGTAAAGCGGCCATTGCTGGATATGAGACTAGAAGCGTTATTACATACTAAGGGACTGACCCGCCAATTGGCGGCATTTTTAGGGAGATAACATGACAAAGACAATGGAAAAACTCAAACACTTGCGAGAAAAAGTAGCCGATCCAGACTTTCAACAGAGCCGAGGACTGTCGAATGAGGTGTCATACTATATTTTAGCGTTTGATTCCCAAGACCAGCCGCTGGTGACGGAAGAGGTCAGCAATATGCGGCAGCAGTTGAATCGCGAAACTGTGGGCATGGATATTGTAGAATTTAATCTGTACCAAATCATGTGGCAGTTATTAGATGACATGGGGATTAAAGAGGATGTCCTGGAGATGGAGGCTAATGATGGGATTGATTACCTGATAGAGCAGCTAAACAATGCATTAGAGATGACCAGTTCTGAAAACCTATTCGTACAGTACATGCAGCAGCATTTGCCTGAAGAGCCCGTTATTGTGTTTGTTACGGGAATTGGAGAAATCTTTCCATTGATTCGGGCACATAAAGTTTTAAATACGATGCATCAGATCATCACGGATGTTCCGGTAGTCTTTTTCTATCCAGGGACCTATGACAGCCTAAGTCTCAGTATGTTTGGGGAGTCCAAAGAGGACAACTACTACCGAGCATTTCAAATCAACTAGGGGAGATTAAGCATGAAGATTAAAGATATTTTTGCCAAATCAATCGATCGTGATATTAAAGGTGTTATCACGATTGGTGATGAACAAGATGCCAATGTTAAGCAAGAACTTGAAGAGTACGTTGTGACCAAAGAACTTGATGGGCACTTTAAAGATTTCTTTGCGGCGTACGCAGAGGGAATTCAGCATGATACGACTAACATGGGCGTCTGGATTTCTGGGTTCTTTGGTTCCGGGAAATCTCATTTCTTAAAAATTTTAGCTTACCTGTTAGAAAATCGGGAAGTTGCGGGGAAGACAGCCTTAGACTACTTTGTTGATGATGCTAAAGTGCATGACCAAGGAACATTGGCTAACATGAAATTGGCAGCGTCAGTTCCAAATGAGGTTATGCTATTTAACATTGATTCTAAGGCTAAAAATGGGAATAAGTCTCAAAAAGATGCCATTCTCAACGTTTTCCTGCAAGTCTTTAACGAACAACTTGGCTTGTTTGGCGCTGACTTCTGGATTGCTGATTTGGAACGTGATTTGATTGCCCAAGGAAAGTATGCTGAATTTCAGGAGAAGTTTAAAGAATTAGACCGAAAACATCGTGATTGGCTCGATGCCCGAAACGCCTACGCTTTCTTGAAGGGAACGATTCAAGATGCACTGGTGGCAATCAATTTCCTGTCGGAAGCGGATGCTAGTGGCTTTATTGATCAACTAAAAAAGGATTATCCAATTAGTGTGGAGAGCTTTGCCAAGTTAGTTAATCAGCACATTGAGAGTCAAGGCGAAAACTACCATATGGTTTTCTTGGTTGATGAAGTGGGGCAATACATTGGCTCTAGCCAGCAGCGAATGCTGAACTTGCAGAGTATTGTCGAGGATTTGGGGACCTATACACACGGCAAGGCTTGGGTCATTGTGACCAGTCAGCAAGCAATTGACCAGGTGACTAAGAATATTAACGGCCAGGACTTTTCTAAAATTCAGGGGCGGTTCAATACCAGAATTGCCATGTCTTCTGCTAACGTTGACGAGGTCATTCAAAAGCGGTTGTTGGCCAAGACTGAGGCTAGTGAGCAGCTATTGGAAACCACATTCGATGAGAATCAGCACGTGATCAACAACCTAATTAGTTTTGATGGCAAGGAAGAGCGAAAACGATATGACAATGCGAAAATGTTCGCAGACATCTACCCATTTGTTCCTTATCAGGTAGTCTTACTTCAGGACACGTTGACAGCGATTCGAGAAAACGGATCCGACGGAAAACATTTAGCCAACGGTGAGCGATCAATGTTAGCGGTATTCCAGGAGTCTGCCCGTCGCCTAGAGGGGGAAGATACGCGGGCATTAGTGCCGTTTAGCATCTTCTTTCAGGGACTAAGCCATTTCTTGGACCACACCCATATGATCGTGATTCAACGGGCCCAAAACAACGAACTGATTAATCCTAGCGGCGAAGATAATCCGTTTGTGGTTCAAGTATTGGAGACGTTATTTATGATTAAATACGTCCAGGACTTTGAGGGGACATTGAATAACTTAGTCACTTTGATGATTGATTCAATTGATGCGGATCGAATTGAATTAGAGGCCAAAGTTAAACAGGCCTTACAGGTCTTGCAAGAGCAGAATATTGTTGAGAAGACTAGTAAGGGCTATGAGTTCTTAACGGATGCTGAACAGGATATTAGTAAGCAAATTCAACGGCAAGCGGTGGACTCTGGCGCAATCTCTCAAGCAATTGGGAATTACCTCTTTAGTACGGAGGCAATTTCACGGCGGTACACGTACCCTAAGTTAAAGAAGCAGTACACGTTTGTCTTCAATCAGTGGGTGGATGATCGGCCGGTTGGTCAAACCAATCAGGATATTAACCTGAAGATTGTGACCGCAATTAACGATGACAACCGAGATGACAGCGAGTTACGTCGGCAATCCGCCTCACCTGAACAGCCGCAAATTATTATTGATTTGCCGGGAGATTCCCAATATGTGGATGATCAGCAGCAGGTCCTACGAATTCAAAGCTTTATTTTCAATCCACTGGAACAGGCGCAAGATGCTCGTTCTCAGCGAATTATTGATGTGAAGAGAACGGAATTAAATGCTTTAAATGATAGAGTCGCTAAAGAATTAAAAGAGGTTCTACAACAGGCTAATATCTACGTTCAGGGTGACCGGATAGATGCTGGTAAGAAGGATTTCTTTACCAGTTTGGACCAAGCCGAGGAACAGTTAATTGATGAAATTTATCGTAATTTGAGTTACATTGACGTCGTTAAAGAAGAGAACGATGTTGTGGCCCTTTTCAAAGACACCAATGAATTGGTTAAGACAACCGAAAACGAACGGGCATTGCAAGCGGTCTTAGAACGCATTAACCGCGAGTATGCGGGGCATAACAAAATTTCATTCAAATCAATGTTAGAACGTTTCAATAAGATCCCATATGGGTATCGTGAAATTGATACGAAATGGTTAGTCGCCAAACTTTTCGCTGATGCTAAGCTAAAAGTTTATGTGAATGGTGAGGCGTTAAGTTTACAAGCGGGACTATCCGCTAACGAAATGGCTAAGTATTTCCTGAAGCGACAGTACCTGGATGCCGTTCAATTAGAACCGCGGCAGGCCGTTAGTGAGGGTAAGAAGAAAGACCTGCGCGACGTCGCCCTTGAGCTCTTCAACAAGCAAACATTCAGTGATAATGAGGACGATACGCTGATGCGCGAACTACAGGGTAGCATGGAGAATGCACGAAAGGCGTTAGATATTTACTTACGTAAGCCTAATTACTATCCTGGACAAGATGTTTTGCGGACAGGGCGTGACTTACTGACGCAGTTGTTGGCACAAAAGGATACGGATCGGTTCTATGATTTGGTAAGCCAGAAGCATGATGATTTACTGGATTGGCATGATGATATGGATGAGGACGGCATCAACGAATTCTATCAGAGTGAAACACAGCAAGAAATCTGGGAATCCGGCCACACCCAACAGGTTATCTATGATCGTTCCCAGAAATTTGTCACCGGGTCCGCAGTTAAGGAACTGATCGGTCAGATTGATTCTTTGATGAAGAAACGGCCACAAGGGAAAATCAAAGAGCTCAAGGATTTAGTTCAGAACTTCCGTGACGCATTTAGTGCGGAATTTGATGCTGGCTTAGGACGGGCACAACAAGATATTCAAAACGAACAGGCGGCGACGGAAGCTTACTGTGAAGATAAGCAGTTGACCACAGAGTTTGGTGACCGGATTCGTCAGGAGTTCTTGAGCCTGCTAGAAGACGCACGCGATGCGAAAACCTTGAATGATCTGTTTATCATTCCACAACAAGCAACCTCAGTTCGGGTGCGGTTGGTTGGCAAGATGGAGCAGCTGCTGAAAGAACGAGTAGTTGTGACGCCGCCGGTTCCTGACGAAGGTAATGGTGAAACAGGGGTTGATGAGCCAAGTGGAACGGATGGAAACACCCCTGATCCTTCTAAGGATGGTCCTAAACCCGACCCTAAACCAAGTGTTAAGGAGCCAAAGACGGTCAGTGTGAGGGCTCTGGGCATTAATCAATCTTGGAACTTGAATAGTTCAGCAGATATAGACGTTCAGATTGAAAAGCTGAAAGAGGCACTTCAACAGCAACTGAATGAAAATACGACAATTAAATTTGAACTGTAAGTATTTAGACAGAGTGAAGGAAGAGACTATGGACAAAACAGCGATTAAAAAGTTTGCGGTTGACGCACGCCGTTCACTCATCGAAAGCATTAAGTTAAAGGCTGCCTCCTTGGGGATTTCCGAGAAAGGCATAGCACCTAAACTGGCAATATCTACGTCTGAAATTGAATATTACAAGGACGAGTTGAATGGAATTACGGGTAAAGACATTGAGAAGCGGCAAAAGCTAGTTACAGAGTTAAAACAACGGGCCCAAAAGAATGATTTGGCAACCGCCTTTCATGATTTAGTAGAAGAGGTGGCCTACACCTGGTTCAACCGAATTATTGCGATTCGCTTCATGGAAGTGAATGACTACTTACCTAGTCGGACGCGTGTTTTATCGAGTACAGAAAACCGGAATGAACCGGATATTATGGTGCATGCCTTAGATGTGGCGGACGATTTGGGCGGTTTCTCACCGGCGGAACAGGATTTAATTAATCGGGCGTTGGATACAGAACAACCAACTGATTTAGATGCAGAGTATCAGATGTTGTTCATTAAACAAGCTAACGCTTTGAACAAGAATCTCCCATATTTGTTTGAAACAACCAATGATTATGCCGAGTTATTGTTCACTCCAAACTATCACGATGGCGTCATTCAGCATTTGATCACTGATGTTAGTGCCGATGATTTTAACGTGGCTGTTGGTGGGCAGGTGGAGATTATTGGGTGGCTGTATCAGTACTATAATACGGAGCCCCATGATCAGGTGGTGAACATCACCGGTGGTCCAGTCAAAAAGGCTGATATTCCAGCCGCAACACAATTATTTACCACTGACTGGGTCGTTAAATACATGGTTGATAACTCACTCGGCAAGTACTGGTTGGAGCGGCACCCAGACAGTAGTTTAAAGGACCATTTGGCCTTCTTATTACCAAGTAGGCTTGAATTAATTGGCGACAGTGAGTCAGTTGAAGACCTTAAAATCATTGATAATGCGATGGGCTCCGGCCATATCTTAGTTTATGCATTTGACGTTTTAATGCAGATTTACTCTGAACAGGGATATTCTTCTCGTGATGCCGCTACGCTTATCCTTCAAAAGAATCTATTTGGGTTAGAAATCGACAAGCGAGCGTACCAATTGGCCTACTTTGCACTGATGATGAAGGCCAGACAATTTAATCGACGGACTTTGCGTACTGGCAGTGTCGAACCTAATGTTTTTGTCTTCGAAGACACGGATGATATTTCTGAAGAGTTCATGGTACAGGTCCCAGCAGCTTCTCGTGATGACTTAGACGATATTGTTGACCGTTTCAGTAATGCTCGCGAATTAGGATCAATCATTCATTTTGACAGTCAGAAAAAGTATGACTTTGCTGAATTACGGCATGCTGTTGAGGCGGTCCAAGTGGATGACCTGGATATCTTTGGTTTTCAAGCCATGCAAGAGAAGTTGCGGCGTGTGCTGAAGATAGCTGAAATACTCTGTGATCACTACAACGTCGTAGTTACCAATCCACCGTATATGAATAAGATGGATTCAGCGTTAAAAAAGTATGTTAAGAAATATTACGCAGACTACTCTGGCGATTTATTTTCAATTTTCATCTTCAATAACAGCAATCTCACGAAACGTGGCGGTTACTCTGCTTTCATGACCCCATTTGTTTGGATGTTCATCAAAACTTATGAGAAGCTACGGAAGTATTTAATCGAAAACAAGAAAATCGATAGCCTGATTCAAATGGAGTATTCAGCTTTTGAAGAGGCGACTGTGCCAATTAATACGTTTGTTTTAAAGAACGTTCAGACTGAAGAGCCCGGCACTTACCTCAAATTATCAGCCTTCAAAGGTGGTATGGATGTCCAAAAGGACCGGGTTTTAGAGGCAATCGCTAATCCGGATATTGACTACCTTTATCGAACTAACCAAGCGAACTTTGCTAAGATTCCGGGGATGCCAATTGCTTATTGGGCTAGCGAGAATTTATTTAGATTGTTTAACAATGATGTCGAACTATCATCAAAATTCAGAGGAAAAGAAGGATTGGGAACTGGAGATAATGCTCGATTTTTAAGACAGTGGTTTGAACTCTCTGAAACGCAGAAGGGCTGGTATCCCTATCAAAAAGGTGGTTCTTATCGAAAATGGTACGGTAATAATGAGTATTACGTAAATTGGAAGAATAACGGGTTGGAAATGAAAAGCTTACCTAAATCCAACATTAGAAATATGGAGTACCAGAACCGTACCGGAATTACATGGTCAGCAATCTCATCAGGGAAACCTTCATTTAGATATTCCGTTCGAGATTTCTTTTTTGATTCAAAAGGTCCAATGATGTTCGGATTGGATGCGTATCCCTTTCAGTTGGTTTTAGGTTTATTGAACTCTAAAGTAGCAGAATTCATCTTATCGTTTTTATCCCCAACTTTAGATTATCGGTTAGGTCAAATTCAGAAGATACCTTTGCTTCCGGTTAAAGAATCAGCAATGAGCGTTAGTAAGTTGGTTGATTCATCAATAGAATATTCGAAGAATGATTGGGATTCTTTTGAAACCTCCTGGGACTTCACCCATCATCCACTGCTATCCCACATCGCTGACGACAAGCGAAATGAAGTTGATGGCAAGCTGAAAAACGCTTTTAGTTTGTGGCAGAATGAAGCACAAGAACGCTTTGATCAATTGAAATCCAATGAAGAAGAACTAAACAGAATTTTCATTGATCTCTATGGCCTAAACGATGAATTGACTCCAGAGGTTGCAGATAAAGATGTATCTGTACGTCTAGCAGATGAGGTACGTGACATTAAATCATTCCTCTCGTACTTTGTGGGGGTTGTCTTTGGACGTTATTCTTTGGATGTTGAAGGCTTGGCCTTTGCTGGTGGTGATTGGGATAAGTCGAAATACCAGTCCTTTGTGCCAAATGAGGATAACTTGTTATTGCTGAATGATGCAGATTATTTCGGCGATTCACGGGATATTATTAACCGACTACGAAGCTTCTTAACAGTTACTTTTGGTGCGGAGTCCGTCGATGAAAATCTAAGTTATATTGCATCTGTGATTGGGAAGAAAGCAGATTCTGACGAGATGGCAATTAGACGGTATTTTGTGGAGGACTTCTTTAAAGATCACAAAAAGATCTATCAGAAGCGGACAATCTATTGGGAATTTACTAGCGGACGACACAATGGATTTAAGGCACTGATGTACTTACATCGGTACGAGTCCAATGAATTGGCAATGGTACGAACGAACTACCTACATCCGCTGCAAGGCCAATATGAAGCACGAATTGATCAGTTAACGCAATTAGCTAACAATGAAGCAGTGGCAAGCCAGAAGAAACGGTACGAAAAGGATCTCAAGCATCTGGAACAACAGGTAAGTGAGATTCGAAAATATGATCCAGTGATTCAACATATTGCGAACCAAAAGATTGAACTTGATCTCGATGATGGTGTTGTTGTGAATTATGACAAGCTACAAAATGGCAGTGCAATCCTGTCCAAATTGAAGTAAGTAAAGAGGGCCTCTCAACGCTGAGAGGCCCTCTTTGTGCCAAGTTATGTGCCAACTATTTTATCCTGTTTTCCAAGATAGAAATAATTTTATCCTGGTCTTGAGATTCGAGCTCTTTAATGATGTGTAAATAGGTGGATTGGGTTGTCGTAATGTTGCTGTGACCTAATCTTCGGGAGACTGAGAGAACGCTAACACCCTTATACAAAAGGATTGAGGCGTGGGTGTGGCGTAATCCATGGAAAGTAATTCTAGGGATTTTAAGCGCCGCAAGTTTATCAGTTAACAGCCGATTAATTTCAGCACTAACGAAGATATGCCCGGTAGTAGTCATAAAAATGGGTTGATGTGGACTTAGTGAATGACTTTTTTCAAAGTCTGATAATTGCTGGACAGTTTGGTGGTCAATCGTCATTTCACGAATTGAAGAGTGGGTTTTGGTCTTCATGAATCCAGTCTTGTACTTGTAATCCCAGGCCTTGTTCACTTTGATGAGATGATTATCTAAGTCGATATCATTCATCGTTAGGCCAACGATTTCACCATAGCGCATGCCGGTCACAGCCGCTAAGTAGATAATCATTTCACCAATTTGAGAGGTGTCGAGGTTAGCCAATAAGGTTGCCCAGTCCGCATAGTTTAATGTTTTAGCAATTTTAGGCCGCTCATGACCAGTGATGACAGCTTTCCGAGTGGGGTCAGAGGTGATGATTTTTTCGTCCAGTGCTTCAAGAATGCAGGCACGAAGCTGTTTGTGGAAGCAAGAGACCGTTCGCCGGGCATGAGTCTCAGCGAATTTATTTAGTCGTTCCTGGTACACTAATTTAGTCAGGTCCTTTAGTTTAAGGTTGCCGAAGAGTTCAATAGCATGTTTAGCCGTGTTTTCATATTTGTTATAGGTGATGGGGGTAACGGCATTTTGCTTATAAACCTTGATCCAGCGCTGATAGTAGGACACTAGAGATTCACTGCCAGATTTCACGGTTATTAGATTGGGGTGCTCAGTCTGGACTTTGCTAGCAGCTAGAATAGCTTCAGATTTAAGTAGAAATCCGGATTTGCGAAGCTTCTTGTATTTGCCGTCGTGGTCTTTATAGGAAATTTCATACTGCCAAGCATTGCCGCGTTTTCGATAACTAACCATATATTTTTCCTCCATAAATCTTTTGTTGGCACAAGTTTGTCACAATTAAGCTTATTAGCCAACGGGAGAACGACAGTGTGATAGATTGTCGTCAGCGATGTGAGTTAGGAGTGGATGATGAGTGAAGTCCCAAGATACTTCAAAAGAATCATAATCCAATTTAGCATTAGTGATATTTTGTGCACTTAAAACATTTGTATTGGATTTCTTTTCGTAAAAGTGCTGAGACAAAGGAATTCGATTCATATCTCCGTTTTGTAACGATAGTGTTGGATTAATGATATGAATCAGGTAATTCATAACTGGTGAATTAAAGAAGCCTAATAAACTGTGAGCTTGTTCCACGCTATCGGGAAATATCATTGGACCTTTATTGGAATCAAATATACTTCCCGTAGGACTAAAGCGAAATGAATTTCGTGAACTCGTTAAAGCAGTCCAAGTTATTCCAAAATTAAAGTAGTGACTTTTCCCTTGAAACCCATGTGATTTTCCAGTCAAGATTCCATTCTTTTGAATCTGTGTACCGGAGTCTTTATAGTTAACGACTAATTCACGATTTCCATACCAATTCCGGAAATTACCACCCTTATTATAGGGAAACCATGTACTCAAAGATTCGCGCGCTTCGATGGCAGACTGATTAATCCCTATATTATTTATCGGAACTTCCCACCATCTACGCAAGAACAAATCATTATCTCCTGTTTTTAGCCCACTTTGCGCTGGGAAAAAAGAACCTAATCTTTTAGAGTCTTCAAATATTTTGAAAGTATGATTGCTAGCCCAGTAAGCAATCGGCATCCCCGGAATCTTAGTAAAGTTCGCTTGGTTAGTTCGATAAATATAGTCAACTTGATTGTCTTGAACAGCCCTTAAGTATGCCTCTTCCTTCTTCTGCTGCGAATCAAAATTAACCAACCGTTCATAGGTTCCAATGTAGTTTGGCACGCTATGCACCTTGAATACGAAGGTAGTGGATTGTACAACCTCACCACCAATTTCTTCAAAAGCCCGAGTACCCAGGTGAGCCATGTTAATCAGGGTATCTTCTTTCAAAACTTCTCGCAATTTTTCAAAGCTAGAGAGAAACATCCAAGCGTGCTGCGTAATCATGGCGTAATAGCCATCAGTACATGTCATTGCTCGCAATCTTTCCATAAAGACAGCGAATAAATCGGACTTACTATTTGGAAAATGGCGTTTGACATATTTCCCTAGGTTCGCATCCATTTTTCCTGAGCCCATGTAAGGCGGATTCATTGCCCCCAAAGTAAACTTCTTACTCAGGACTTTTCCTACTGCTGCGATTTCGCCTAACTTAGCTTGGTTCTCGGCCAGTAAAATAGTGTTTAAGGATAGTTGACCAGCTGGGATATCGGCGTTCACTAAACGATCAATCAACAACCAATCAACAGGTTTTTCAAATTGAATTAGTGACCCGTACTCGTTACCGTAACGAAACTTATCAAGCAGGTAGTCCAAGCTTTTAGCTTCATCCTCAGTCTCTAACAGTCCCTGAAAATCAGAACTGGTAAGCATTCCTGCTTCGGGAATATCAAACACTTGCGGCCGGATATGAAGTGTTAAGAAGCGTCGATTTGTCTCCCGTGCCTTCATCATCAATGAAAAATAGGCTAGCTGAAATGCCCGGGTATCAATATCTAAACCGTATAAATTGCTTTGAATAATAGATTTCGCGGCATCTCTGCGTGAGTACCCCTCACGTTCATAAATCTGCATGAAAATTTCAAAAGCATAGATTAGAATGTGGCCGGATCCCATCGCAGCATCGATAAGCGTAACTTGTTCAATCTGCTCGTCTGCCAATGCCACAGTATTGGATTGAACAGTTACTTGGTCAATCTGCTGTGCAGCAGACATAAAATAGTGCCATTCAAAGTCGTTAGCAATTTCCTTGTCAGAACGTTGGTCGCCTTTGGCCTGCAAGACGTCAATCCAGTATCTTCCTAACGAGTTTTCAACCATGTACTTAACGATCCAGTCAGGTGTGAACAGCTGCGTTACTGCTGGGATATCTGACTCGAGATATTTTTTCTTCTTGAAGGCCTGGTCCTTAGGCTCCGTATTATAGTACTGATACAGCCACCCAATAATCTCCACCTGACCACCAACAGCTACGTTAAAATCATCGGCACTCACGTCAGTAATCAAATGCTGAATGACGCCATCGTGATAGTTTGGAGTGAACAATAAATTTCACAAATTCTACTGCAGTCTTAACCGGTTTACGTTATGATTAGGCTATATCATAAAACGGAATAAAGAGGGAGTAACCACCGTGGCAGACGTGGACATTAATCAAATTATCACAACGCTTAAACAGCGATTCACTGCGCAAAACCAATTTGTTTTCTGGTACGACGACAATGGTGATTTTGTAGATAGTATTGCGGAAATTCAGGCGGCATTAGCCGGAATTGCTGAGGTTGTTGTGATGAAACCAGGACACCAACTAGAAACGAAGCAACATTTATTGGTAATGCCTTATCAGACTAAGGCATTGATCTATTCACCACAGGCAGAGCCGGCACTGGAAGAGGATCACCTGCGAAGCATTGTTTTGTACTCAGGAACCTTTACGGCGGATTCCAAAGAGATTTTGCGTAAAGAACTAGGATTACCGGAAAGTCTACGACCATTTATTAAGCAATACACTAGTTTCTTTGCTAATGGGCGCCGGCGCAAAATCTTTTCGCGGTATGACGTTGCCAGTTATTCTGCAAAGCCAGAGTTAGCTATTATGGCCTCGTTAGTGCCTTTGAACCAGCCAATTGTTGATTTCTTTGATCTCTTACAAGAGTTATTGGTTAAAGGCATTCAAGATAATCCAGTGCTGGCCGAGTTTTCCCGCTTTGGAGTGACTCAAGCCTTTTGGCAGGAAATCGCGACTCGCTTTGGGTATGTTTCAGAAACGCCGCAGCTAGAGGACTTAATGGCAGACCTTTATCTGACCATGACTTACCAGCAGATGGAAAAGCCAGTTCCAGTTAGTCTCAAACAATACGATTTAAGCGACCATGCTGCCAACGTTCAGACATTTGTGCAGCAGTTTGGTAATCGTGGCATCTCAAATGGGGCCAGCGCGAGCCAAGGTGAGGACAGCTTTGATAGTATTGCAGATTTAGTTTGGCAAAAAATTAACGGTGATCGAATCTTTAAAAACGCAAAAATTGATGATTTAGCGAAGTCGGATATGTTCTCCAGATTTGACCAGCTGATTTTACTGTGGATTCAGGAGCGACTACAGCTAGAAGATTTGGATAGTCGGTTGAACGACTTAGACATAGCTGCTGTGACGCGTCAGCGCTTGAACACACACTATGGCAGTCAGCCACGTTTCTCTCGTCTTTATCGAATGCTTCGACGTGCTTGGAATATTGTGCGCAAGGGCCATCAAGAGCCAGCAAACGGGCTACAACAGTTGCTAGCTGACTATGTGGCTACGGACTACCGAATGGACACAGATTACCGTAAATTTACGTTTTATTATCAACAGGCGGGGCTACCCGAGGCATTTGCCAAGACGAAGCAGCTGATTGAATCCATCTATGTGAATAATTATTTGGACAAATCAATCTATGCCTGGAACGAGCAGTTCGACGTCAGAGAAATCAAGCCACAACATTTGCAGCGAAACTTCTATCGATTTTATATTGCACCAGAAAAGAATCGGATTGCCGTCATTATTTCAGATGCCTTTCGTTTTGAAGCCGCTAAGGAATTAGAGAAGCGCTTGGGTCGGGAAGATCAAGTGACTGCTTTGGCAATGAACTACTTAGTCACAGGATTACCGTCAGTGACGTATATGGGGATGCCCATGCTGTTACCTAATCGTCAACTAGAACTTCAGGACAAAGAGTTGCTAGTGGATGGCCAGCCAACGACCAATCGGCAGCAGCGCCAGACTATTCTTCAGAACCAAAATTCAAAGAGTGCGGCCTATAGTTTAGATGAGCTTAAGGGAGCGACTTCCAAGGATATTCGGGCTAAATTCGTTGGGCAAGAGGTCGTCTATATTTACCACAATCAGGTTGACGCGATTGGTGATAATAAGAAGACCGAGGATGATGTTTTTAAAGCGACCGAAGAGGCCATTACTGAAATTCAACAGCTAATTACACGACTGCGAACGCAGGGAATCAGTCATATCTACGTGACCGCGGACCATGGCTACATTTATCGTAATGACCAATTGAAGCCAACTGACAAGATTGAGGTGGCCACGAACGACGATGAAATCAAGTCCCAACGCTATTTGGTGACGCCACGTTCGTTTGAGTTGCCAGGGGTTGGCCGTCAGAAGTTAAGTGATATTTTGGCGAACGATGATCAACGCTACGTGTACTATCCGAAGACGGCAAATGTGTTTAAATCAGTCGGGTCGTTTAATTATGTTCATGGTGGGTCCTCACTGCAGGAAATGGTTGTGCCACTGCTTGAAGTGAAAACAACCTCTAATCGTTCCGCCGCACAGAATGTTGAACTGGAACTCTTCAGTATGAATCGACAAATTACAGCGTTGACTGTACCGTTAGTCTTGCGACAGGCACAGCCAATCAGTGCAACTGTCATTCCCGCTGAATTTACGTTGTACTTTGTCAATGACCAAGGGCAACAGATTTCTGGACAACAGACAATTAATGCCAATAATCGTTCAGAGTCAGTGAAGGATCGCATGCAGAGCATCCAATTGATTCTGGCTGACCGAATCTATGATAAAACGAAAACTTATTCGTTAGTTATCGAAAATATGGGGAGCCATGAGAAGACAGAAATTCCATTTTCTATGGACATTGCCGATTTGAATGATTTTAATTTTTAAATTGAATTAGCGGTATCATAGACCTAAAAGGGTGGTGTTTCACGTGGAACAAGAGTCGTTGTTTGCCAGCCAACAGAAGTCGCCGTTGGCCAGTCGGGTACGGCCACGGACATTGGACCAGTTTGTCGGTCAGACGCACCTGCTGGGCACCGGGAAGATTCTGCGGGAACTGATTGAAAATGACCAGGTCTCGTCAATGATTTTCTGGGGGCCGCCGGGTGTGGGCAAGACCACGCTGGCTGAGATTATTGCCCGTCAGACCAAGGCCAAGTTTCTGAGCTTCAGTGCCGTCGACAGTAGCATCAGCAAGATTAAAAAAATCATGCACCAGGCTGAAAGCGACCGTGAAATTGGTGAGGAGACCATCGTCTTCGTTGATGAAATCCACCGGTTTAACAAGGCCCAACAGGATGCGTTCCTGCCTTACGTGGAACGGGGAAGCATCATCCTGATTGGTGCCACGACCGAAAACCCTTCATTTGAAGTGAACTCGGCCCTGTTGTCGCGGTGTAAGGTCTTCGTGCTCAAAGCGCTAGAGACCAGTGACATCACGCAATTACTAACTAATGCCCTGCAGAACCCCGATGGTTTCAAGGCAGATGTCAAAATTGGGCCGGATGAGCTGCGGGCCATCGCGGAGTTTGCCAACGGGGATGCCCGGAATTCCCTGAACACGCTAGAGATGGCGGTGTTAAACGGTGACAAACAGGGTGACCAGATCACCGTGACCATGGACGACTTGAAACAGCTGATCAGCCAAAAGTTTGTGCTCTACGACAAGACCGGCGAGGAACACTACAATATTATTTCCGCACTGCATAAGTCGATGCGTAACTCCGACGTGGACGCAGCCATCTATTGGTTGTCGCGGATGCTAGAGGGTGGCGAAGATCCCCTGTACATTGCTCGTCGGCTGGTACGGTTTGCCAGTGAAGACATTGGTCTGGCCGATACCAACGCGCTCAACGTGACCATCAATGTTTTTCAAGCCTGTCAGTTTCTGGGGATGCCGGAGTGTGACGTTCACCTGACCGAGGCCGTGACCTACCTGTCGCTGGCGCCCAAGTCCAACGCCATTTACAAGGCACGGCAAGCCGCGAAGAAGGACGTCAAGGAAACGCGTGACGAGCCAGTGCCACTCCAGATTCGTAATGCACCGACCAAGTTAATGAAGGATTTGGATTACGGTAAGGATTATCAGTACGCCCACGATACCGAAGCCAAGCTGACCAACATGCAGACGATGCCGGACGACCTGCAGGGCCACGTGTACTACGAGCCCACTGAACAGGGACGTGAGGGTCGTTTTAAGCAACGGCTGGCCTACATTAAGCAGTGGCATCGGGAACATCAATAGAAGATTTAAGGACCGACCGGCATGTGCCAGGGTTGGTCTTTTTTTGGTGGCATAAGTAGCGGTATGCCAGGATTTAATGCGCGTATTGCTGGATAGAAAATTAATGGTCGTAAACCGCCGAGCTTTCGATTATACTGGAGAAAATAACCTGCCAAGGGGGGTTCACCATGTCCCAACAACTCTATTTTCTCTGTACCGGAAACAGCTGCCGAAGCCAAATGGCGGAAGGTTTTGCCCAAGCGTTAGCGCCCGCCGATTGGACGATTGCCAGCGCCGGTGTTGAAACGCACGGGCTCAATCCCTTAGCCGTGAAGGCCATGGCTGAAATCGGTATCGATATTTCGCAGCATACGTCGAAGCTGATCGATACCGCCTACCTGAACAGCAGTGACGTGGTGGTCACGCTGTGTGGGGATGCCCGTGACAAATGCCCAATGACCCCGCCGACCGTGGAACGTCGCCACTGGCCGTTGCGTGACCCCGCGCAAGCAACCGGGGATGAGGCCGCACAATTGGTCGTCTTCCGCCAGGTTCGTGATGAGATCAAGGACCGTGTGTCCGCATTGATTGAAGAACTGTCTTAATTTAACAAGTGAACTGAAGCCACTGACAGCTTGCTGTTGGGGGCTTCTTTTGGCTAGTTAACAAAGAAACTGGTGAATTGCTCGTGAGTAGATAGAAAATTTTGAAAAATGGTTGAATTTTGATGATGAGTAGGTGATACTGAAGTTAGTTGGTTCACTAAACCATGATAGCGTGATTGTTACCGCTTTCAAAATCAGCTAATTCAGGATTTGTGACGAACACGGTTAGTTGGTTTTCTCAATGGTCCAACGTAATAATATTTACTGACCCAAGAGGAGGGGACAAGATGGTGCAACGAAGCATGAATCGGAATCAACTGCACGACCAAAATTTAAGTTTTGTCTTGCAGCAAATTTTTAATAACCATCCCACCTCGCGGATCGAGATTTCTCACCAGTTAAGCCTAAACAAGTCCACGATTTCATCACTGTACAACACCCTGATGGCCGCCGGTTACTTGAGAGAGCTGGGCCTGGGTGAGGCCTCGACCGCGGGTGGCCGCAAGCCGACATTGGTGGAAATCAACCGGGATTACGGGTACACGGTCACGTTTGACCTGGGGTACCGCCACTTGCACGCGCTGGTCACGTTCTTGGACGGCCACGTCTGGAAGTACGACCGGATCGAAACGCAGGGCCAGTCCATCCACGAAATGCTGGACCAAATTAAGCAGTACCTGGACGACCGGGACCAAGAAAGCACCACGAGCCACGGCCTACTGGGCATCTGCTTCTCCATTCACGGTATCGTGATGGACAACCAAGTCCAGACCTCACCGTTTATTGAGATGGCAGACGTTGATTTGGAACAGGTCTTCACGACCGCTTACCAGGTGCCCGTCGTCTTGGAAAACGAAGCCAATCTGGCTGCCGTTTACGAACGCGACTTCAACGGTGCCCGGGATCTCAACAGTACCGTCACCGTCAGCATTCACCGCGGGATTGGGGCCGGCATTATTTTGAAACGCGACCTCTTCCGGGGCGAGCACGGCGATGCCGGTGAAATCGGCCAAACCGTGGTCAGCGTTGCCCAGGATGGCGCGGGTAACCCGCATCCCGTCCACGCCGAAGATATTAGTTCCGAAGACGCCATTATCCAAGAGATTGAGGATAAAAAGGGCTTGGCTAGTTTAGACCGGGCCGGGGTCGTCGCACTGTACGAAAAGCATGACATGGATACGATTGCGGTGCTGACGCAGTTTACCACGGCGATTGGCGGGTTGATCTACAACCTGATGCGGTCGCTCGATCCTGATGCGTTCTTCCTGAACTCACCCTTAGTGGAAGAAATTCCTGATTTGTTGACGCAGATTCGGGGCGTTTACCAACGGTTGGCGCAAAATGATGTGCCGATTAACCTGACGCAAAATGCCCGTCTAGCAACGGTTTTGGGTGGGTGTTCCTTGATTACGCACCGTGTCTTAGGCTTGGATCACTATGAATTAAACTTTGAACGGCCGAGTGCCGATGAAACAGCATAAATAAAAAACTTGTCCCCTGTTAGTGGTGGACAAGTTTTTTGGTGGTTGCGCTTAATGCTGTTTGCGTTTCAAGCCAAATCCGAGGAACGTTCCCAGTAGAAGGGCAATGCCCAGCAGTGGGGTGACACGGTGTTCGCTGGTTTGAGGCAGTGTCGTTTTGCTGGCTGAGCTTGTGGCGACTGACTTAACCGGAGTTGTCAGTTTCTGATTAGTTAAAGTCGTTGCCGGAACCCGGACGGCCGCGCCACCTTTTTGGTTAGTGCTTCCGGGGTGATGGATCGTTGCGGCCTGGTCGCCGGTTGTTGGTTCTTGCTTGGCTGGCTGAGCGGGGTCGGCGGGGTCAATGTTGACTTCAACGCCGTTTCCGGAAGTGTGGTCGCTGTAGACGTAGGTCACGGACGTATCGGTGTCGCCAAACGTGCCGCTGGCATTTTCAGGCGTCGTCGTGAGGTCGTAACCTGGAATCGTGAAGGCCGTCGTGCTGTAACTGTCACCAGCATGGCCGGTCAGGACTTGGTCGGCGTGAACGGTCTTGCCGTTTTGGTCAACGTAGTGGGCGGTCACGGTCGTTTGCGTGGTTGGCGTGACGACTGGCGGGGTGACGGGCGGGGTGACGGGCGTTACGGGTTTCGTCGGATCCTTGGTGAAGTACAAGGTTACCGTCAATGGGTCGGCGGAAAAGTTACCAGTCAACGCACCATCCGCGTGGTCGAAGGTGTAGCCTTTAACGCTGGTTTCTTCGGTGACCAGGTCGTAGGTGTCGCTAGTGAGTTTATCCGTGATGACCTTGTCGTCTTGAATGGGTTTGTTGTCAGCCATGTCGACGTAGTGGACGGTGAGGTCGGCTGCTTTTTCGGGGTTGGCGTAGGGAATGAAGACGGTGAAGTGGACATTCTTTTTACTAGTACTCCCATTTGGGGTGTAAGAAACTTGAAGATTGGCCCGTAAATAATACTTGTAAGGGTGTTGAATAGGGGTGACATTGGGATATTCATAAATGCCAGTCCAATCAGTATAGTTGATGGTATAAGGCGTAATCTGTGGGGAGATATTGGTAAATTGCACGGTGCCAGTATCGTCGAGCACTTTATAATCAATGAGCGCTGTTCCGGATCGGTAGAAGAGCATATTGCCAGTTAGTGTATTAGCAGAGTCGACTGCCATTGAAACGAATCGGTGAAATGTAGAATAGTTACCTTGCTGATCGAAAGGCTGTGTATACTGACCATTAAAGTTTTGAGGTAATCTCATCAATTGGGATAGTGTGAGGGTTGGACTTTTTAGATCAATAAAATGAACAGTATCCGGAGTGACGAGCTGCTTATCAATGGACAAGCTAGTAAATTGAGAGGCATCTAGCATGGAAAAGTCAGAAATTTGGTTATCCGATAAATCTAGGACTTTCAGATTCTTAAGGTCCCCAAGAGGTGAAATATCTGTGATTCGATTGTGGGCAAGAATCAGCGTTTGCAGATTGGTTAAACCAGCAAGCTTCTCGAGAGAAGTGACATCACCCCAATATGAACGGGTACCACTTTGGAGACTAAGAAAGTCAACACTTGGGTCAAATGAGAGGTCCAAGTAGGTTAAATTGGTTGCCAGTTCTAATCCTGTAAGATCGAAAGAGTCGGTAGCATTAACAAAAACGTTTGGACTATATTGTTTATGCGTGGCGGCTAAGGTGGTTAGACTGGCCATGTCCTTTTTAGTCAAACTATCAACAGACTTATGCAGTTGGTTGGCAACTAAAGCCTGTAAAGCCTTATTCGGCATCCAAACATCAATCGACTCATCGTCTTCAGCAATGGGCGCAGTTACGGCAACCGGAGAATCCGCTGGAGCAGGAGTTGGCGCGCCTGGTGCCATAGCTAATCGTGATTGTGGGCGTTCAGGAGCGGCTTGCTTAATCGACGAAACATCTGAACCTCCTGGCGTTTTATTAAGTGAATCAGTGGTGACGCCGGAAGTACCGTAGTTGTTCTTATGTAGGTTTGAAGAGTTCGTTTCTCCATTATCTTGTTGGGTAATGTTTTTATCAGGCTCATCACTAGGTGTAGGGTCGTTATCTGATTGACTGTCCTTGGGCTCAGTCGGGGTGTTATCTTCAGGAGATTGCGCTGGGGCGGGATCTCCTGAAGATTTTGGCAGAGTAGTGGAATCGTCCTGGTTGGGTTGCGCGACTGGTTTTTCCGGACTCACTTGTTCCGTCTGTGGTGCGGCAGAATCTGCGGATGTATCGGCGAAGGCCGTTTCACCACCGAAGCCTAATAACAAACCAGCTGAAATGAGGCCAGCGAAGACCCACGACTTGCCACTTTTGTACATTTTGTAATGGATTGAATGATTATCGGTGCCTAACATGACAGTTCCTCCTTTAATGGCTGTGTAATCGTTGTGATAATCAATGGTGACGGGGAATGATTGCCCACGTTTATCGGTTGCTAAGCTACACCATTTGTCACTAGTATAGCCGGTAGTTGAAATAAAATCTACCGCATACTAATAAAAGTTAAACATAGTTATTATATGAAAATACCCTCAACGTCTTTAGTGGTCATAAGCTGTCATAGTAGTATTTATCGCCCATAGAAGGACATGCCCTTTTACGGATTTATGACGCCGACCTAGCTAAATCAGCTAATTGCACGCTTAATGGTGTGTGGCTAAAAAAAGAAGGAAACCAATCAGCCTGCGGGTGTCAGTCAGATTCGCCAGCTTACCGATCAGTTTTCGAAAGCTAGTCCACGAATCACCCCAATGTCCCCACCCAAAAAGTTTTTTAACTTTCTTCAAGAAAACGCTTGCAATAACGAAAAAAGATTGTATACTAGGATTTGTAAGTTGGTTGTCGCAACGAACTAACTAGGAGGGTATTATAAAATTATGACTGAAGAATACTGGAAAGGCGTCGACAAGATTCAATACGTCGGCCATCAAGATAAAAAATCAGGTTTAGGTTTCCAATACTACAATCCAGAAGAAGTTATTGCTGGTAAAAAGATGAAAGACTGGTTACGGTTTGCCGTAGCTTACTGGCACACCTTTGATCAACGCTTAGTCGACCCATTCGGTGACGGGACCGCGCAACGTCCTTACGACAAGTACACCGACCCAATGGACTTAGCTTTGGCTAAAGTTGACGCTGCATTTGAATTCTACAACAAATTAGGCGTTGACTACCTTTGCTTCCATGACCGGGACTTAGCTCCTGAAGGCGACACGTTACGTGAAACTAACGCTAACCTGGACAAGGTTGTTGACAAGATCGTTGAATACCAAAAGACTTCTGGCATGAAGGTTCTCTGGAACACCTCAAACATGTTCACCAACCCTCGTTTCGTCGAAGGTGCCGGGACTTCTCCATACGCTGATATCTTTGCTTACAGTGCTGCCCAATTGAAGCACAGTTTGGAAATTGGTAAGCGTGTCGGTTCCGAAAACTATGTCTTCTGGGGCGGCCGTGAAGGTTACGAATCACTCTGGAACACCAACATGAAGCAAGAACAAGAACATGCTGCTAAGTTATTCCACATGGCTAAGGACTACGCTAACGAAATTGGCTTCGACGCTCAAATGTTGCTCGAACCAAAGCCTAAGGAACCAACGACGCACCAATACGACTTTGATGCCGCTACCACGATTGCCTTCATGAAGGAATACGACTTGGAGAAAGACTTCAAGCTGAACCTTGAAGGGAACCATGCCAACTTGGCTGGTCACACTTACCAACACGAAATTCGCGTTGCTCGTGAAGCCGGCATGCTCGGTTCATTGGATGCCAACCAAGGCGACAAGCTGATCGGCTGGGATATCGATGAATACCCATCTAACTTGTACGAAACCACTGCCGCAATGTACGAAGTTGTTGAAAACGGCAGCATCGGACCTCGTGGTGGGTTGAACTTCGATGCTAAGCCTCGTCGTTCCTCATTTGCCCCAGAAGACCTCTTCTTAGGCCACATCGTTGGGATGGACAGTTTCGCTGCCGGCCTGCGTGTTGCTGCTGCTATGAAGGAAGACGGCTTCTTGGACAACTTGAAGGCTGACCGTTACAGCTCATACGAATCTGGTGTCGGTGCTGACATCGAAAGCGGCAAGGCTGACTTCAAGTCCCTTGAAAAGTACGCTATCGACAAGCCACAATCAGAATTGATTGCTGCTACGCACTCAGATCACCTTGAAGAAGTTAAGGACACAATCAACCATTACATCGTTGAAACCCTTAGCAAGTAATCTTCAGTTGAATACGAAATAACTGACATTAAATTGGCGGACGAACGGTGTGTTCGTCCGCCAATTTTCGTGACTGGATTGTGCGTGGGCAAGTATCATTAAAAAACACAATTCGGTAAAATAGGGCTAGCTGATTGGCTAGTTTAAACCAATCTAACAACCAGTTAGTCGATAAATAAGTGAAATGCGATTAGTTTTGTTGGGTTAAACACCCGTTAGCCGCAGGGGTGGTGAAAATGAGCCTAGCCGTGGGAATTCTCTTAGCAGCGGTCCTTGCTGGTTAGAGAATTGATAGTTTTGAGACTCGTTTTTGGAGGCTCAAAATAAGTCTGGAGACCGCTCCTTGGCTCCAGACGTTCGCCCACAGCGTCCCGGTCTCATTTTCACTACCCCGGAGGCGCTGCCAACGAGGTGTTTGACACAATTCAAGAACTAAACCAAATGAAAAAGCCATTTAGGAGGTATAACCCATGGGGAAGTACGTACTCGGCGTGGACCTCGGCACCAGTGCCGTCAAGGTTTCCGCCCTCGACCACAGCGGGCAGATTGTTGCCCAAGAAAGTTTTGATTACGATTTGATCCAGAAGCAACCCGGCTATAACGAACAGAATCCAGAAGACTGGGTTTCTGGGACGACCGTGGCCATCGTGCGCTTGATTTTAAACGACCACCTGGCCGCCGAAGACATCGAAGGCCTGAGCTACTCTGGTCAAATGCACGGGCTAGTTTTGTTGGACGAAAACAAAAAGGTTCTGCGTCCGGCCATTCTCTGGAACGATACCCGGAGCACGCCACAACGTGAAGAAATTGAAGCCAAATTGGGCGACGAGTTTGTGGACATCACCCGGAACCAACCGCTGGAAGGCTTTACGCTGACTAAGCTGTTGTGGGTCAAGGAAAATGAACCCGACATCTGGGCTAAGGCCAAGTATTTTGTGCTGCCGAAAGACTACGTGCGTTACCGGATGACCGGCAACCTCGCCATGGATTACTCCGATGCCACCGGGACCGTCTTACTCGACGTTGCCAAGGGTGAGTGGAGCAAAAAAATCTGTGACACCTTCGACATTCCGATGAGCATGTGCCCACCATTGATTAAGTCGGTGGACTTTGCGGGAACGGTCACGGCCGCTTACGCTGAATTCTCTGGATTGACGACCGCTACCAAGGTCTTTGGTGGGGCCGCCGACAACGCTGCCGGGGCCGTGGGTGCGGGGATTTTACACCCGAACATGGTGCTCTCCAGTATCGGAACCTCTGGCGTTGTGCTGAAATACGAAGACAATGCCGACGTGAACTATCATGGCGTCCTGCAGTTTGAGGACCACGCCATTCCTGACAAGTACTATTCCATGGGTGTGACCTTGGCTGCCGGCTATTCGTTGAGCTGGTTTAAGAAGACCTTTGCGCCAGCCGAAGACTTTACGGAATTCGTGTCGAGTGCTGCCAAGTCTACGGTTGGGGCCAATGGCCTGCTGTACACGCCGTACATCGTGGGTGAACGGGCGCCGTACGCGGACGCTGATATCCGGGGGAGCTTCACCGGTGTCGACGGGACGCATCAACGCTACGACTTTGTCCGCGCCGTGCTGGAAGGCATCAGCTACTCCTTTAGAGATCTCTTTGATATCTACGAGGAAAATGGCGGTGACTTCGATACGGTCGTGTCCATTGGTGGTGGGGCCAAGAGCCCACTCTGGCTGCAGATTCAGGCCGACATCTTTAACCGTAAAGTGGTCAGCCTGACCAATGAACAGGGACCAGGGATGGGTGCCGCGATGATTGCGGCCACCGGTCTGGGCTGGTTTGACTCGCTCCAAGACTGTGCTGAAACCTTCGTGCACTTCGGCAAGGCCTACGAACCAAATCCTGAGAACGTCAAGAAGTATGCCAAAATGCATGCCATTTACAAGCAAGTTTATCAACAAACCAAGAGCATCAGTGCGCAGTTACTCGCGTACCGGAAGGCTGAACTGTAGCCTGCTGGTCAGTGGCGACTGGCAACACTCTGTTTAATAGAGACGATACCCGAACTGACAATGACGTCGGTTCGGGTATTTGTCGTGGGATGAAAAAAAGTGGGACTAAGGGCGGTTAGCTAGGGAGTGGGCGGACAGACTTAACCTGGTTAGACCAATTTCATGGAAAATTTTTAGCCGAGATTTTGGGGAGATCCGTAAACCGCTAAAGCAGGGGTTAAGTCTGGCGTTAGTGAGTGGCCGATGACTTTCAGAAACTCGTCAAATAAGCTAAAATTCATATTTTTAAAAGAAAACGCTTTCAAAACAAACCGAAAGATGGTATTCTACTTTTTGAGGTTGGTTTATCCGACCAACCAACAGCAAAACCAACTTACATGTTCAGCTATACTTCCACATACCTTGTCACTTTTTAAAGAATTTGTGGCGCGAAGCCACATAAGGAGCGAAATCTATGCGAAAAGTTTCGACCGGATTTGTTTATTTCTTTGGCGCGTTGGGCGGCTTACTCTTTGGGTACGATACCGGGGTAATTTCTGGCGCAATCTTATTCATTCAAAAGCAGATGCACCTGGGTTCCTGGCAACAGGGCTGGGTCGTGAGTGCCGTGCTCTTGGGCGCAATCCTGGGGGCCGCCATCATTGGGCCATCCTCTGACCGCTATGGACGGCGCAAACTGTTATTGTTATCAGCTATTATCTTCTTCATCGGGGCCATTGGCTCCGGGTTAGCACCAGAATTCTGGACGCTGATCATTTCCCGAGTCATTCTCGGAATGGCCGTGGGGGCCGCTTCGGCGCTGATTCCCACGTATTTGGCGGAACTATCTCCCGCTGATAAACGGGGAACGGTCTCCAGTTTGTTCCAGTTGATGGTCATGACCGGAATTCTGCTGGCCTACATCACCAATTACGCCTGGGCGGGCATTCCCACCGGCTGGCGGTGGATGTTGGGTTTCGCGGCGATTCCCGCTGCCTTGCTATTCTTGGGCGGATTGATCCTGCCTGAGAGTCCCCGGTTCCTGGTGAAGACTGGCCACACGGATCAAGCCCGGGCCGTCTTGGATACCATGAACAAACACGATACGGCCGCAGTTGACGCGGAACTGAATCAGATTCAAGAACAAGCTCAGATGAAAAATGGCGGCTGGTCCGAACTGTTTGGTAAGATGGTGCGTCCATCTCTGATTATCGGGCTGGGCCTGGCTATTTTCCAGCAGGTCATGGGCTGTAACACGGTGTTGTACTATGCACCAACCATTTTCACCGATGTTGGTTTCGGTGTGAACGCGGCCTTACTCGCCCACATCGGGATTGGGGTCTTCAACGTGATTGTCACGGCAATTGCGGTGGCCATCATGGATAAGATCGACCGGAAAAAGATGTTGAACATTGGGGCCGTTGGGATGGGAATTTCCCTGTTCGTCATGAGTATCGGGATGAAATTCTCCGGTGGCTCACAAGCCGCAGCCATTATTTCTGTGATTGCGCTGACCATCTATATTGCTTTTTTCTCTGCAACCTGGGGTCCCGTGATGTGGGTCATGATTGGGGAAGTCTTCCCACTCAACATTCGGGGACTCGGTAATTCCTTTGCCAGTGTGATCAATTGGTCCGCGAACATGGTCGTTTCCCTGACGTTCCCAGCTCTCCTGAACTTCTTCGGAACCGGGAGTCTGTTCATCGGGTACGGTGTGCTGTGTTTCGCTTCCATCTGGTTCGTCCAGAAGAAAGTCTTTGAAACGCGGAACCGTTCGCTGGAAGACATTGAAGCGACACTGCGGGCAAAGGCTGGCGAGACGGCTAGTGACCTGAGTACGGTTAAATAATCTAAACACCCACGTGACTGTAGGCGTTTGAAATCTAGGGATGGCTGTTCGCAATTTGCGGGCAGCCATTTTGAATTATTACAAAATAAACCGTTAAACAGAAAACGCTTTCAAAAACCAGCAAAATGTGATACCATAATTGTCATGGTTGGTTGCGACAATCAACCAACTGAAATACCAACTTACACTTATTCACATAGATAGGCGTTTGCCACGCTACCAATCCAGAAACCAGACTGCGAGACAGCTGGTTGCCCGATTCCTAACTGACAGAACACCACAAGATTCTCGAAATTATTACGTCAACGGCTAAGGGCCGCATAAGGAGCGAGATTATGCGAAAAGTTTCAACCGGATTTGTCTATTTCTTCGGTGCACTCGGTGGATTACTCTTTGGGTACGATACCGGTGTCATCTCCGGAGCCATCTTATTCATTCAAAAACAAATGCATTTAGGTTCCTGGCAACAGGGCTGGGTCGTTAGTGCCGTCCTGTTAGGGGCCATCTTAGGGGCTGCCATCATTGGGCCATCGTCTGACCGTTACGGCCGGCGGAAATTATTACTGTTATCTGCCATTATCTTCTTCATTGGGGCGTTAGGCTCAGCCTTTTCACCCGAATTCTGGACGCTGATTGTGTCGCGAATCATCTTGGGGATGGCCGTCGGGGCCGCCTCAGCCTTGATTCCCACGTACCTGGCCGAACTCTCACCCGCTGACAAACGGGGGACTGTTTCCAGTCTGTTCCAACTGATGGTCATGAGCGGGATTCTCCTGGCCTACATCACCAACTACAGCTTCTCTGGCATGTACAGTGGCTGGCGTTGGATGCTCGGGTTCGCTGCGATTCCAGCGGCCTTGCTCTTCTTGGGTGGGTTGATCTTACCCGAAAGTCCCCGTTTCTTGGTCAAATCAGGCCATATGGATCAAGCACGTGAAGTCCTTGAAACCATGAACAAGCATGACGAAGTTGCCGTTAAAAAGGAAGTTGATGCCATTGAAGCCTCAGCCAAAATTGTGAGTGGCGGCTGGTCCGAATTGTTTGGTAAGATGGTTCGTCCTTCGCTGATTATCGGGTTGGGCTTGGCCATTTTCCAACAGGTCATGGGCTGTAACACGGTGCTCTACTACGCACCAACCATCTTTACTGACGTTGGTTTCGGTGTGGACGCCGCCTTGCTGGCCCACATTGGGATTGGGGTCTTCAACGTGATTGTGACCGCGATTGCTGTGACCATCATGGATAAGATTGACCGGAAAAAGATGTTGAACATCGGTGCCGTTGGGATGGGGATTTCCCTGTTCGTCATGAGCTTTGGGATGAAGTTCTCTGGCGGTTCGCAAACGGCGGCCATCATTTCCGTGATTGCCTTGACCATCTACATTGCCTTCTTCTCCGCCACTTGGGGTCCTGTCATGTGGGTCATGATTGGGGAAGTCTTCCCATTGAATATTCGGGGCTTAGGGAACTCCTTTGCGTCCGTTATCAACTGGACGGCGAACATGATCGTTTCCTTAACCTTCCCATCTTTGTTGGACTTCTTTGGGACTGGGAGCCTGTTCATCGGTTACGGTGTGCTGTGCTTTGTCTCCATCTGGTTCGTCCAAAAGAAGGTTTTCGAAACGCGGAACCGTTCTTTGGAAGATATCGAAGCTACGTTGCGGGAAAAGGCTGGCGAAGAAGCCACCACTTTGAGTGTAACGAAGTAAGTTAAATAGGTAACTAACTGAGGGCCTGACACTGTTGTCGGGCTCTTTTTGATGAATCGGTTTCTTTACGTAGGGGGTTCAACCAGAAAATTCTAGGTGAAGTCTTTCAGAAAGCTATCGGCACAGAGACGGCCTTTTTAAGTGAGCAAACTATGAATTTAACAAACTATTTAACACTGCATATAGCGATGGGACCAGCCTTGAGACGGATTAATTAACCGACCATGTGATAAATGAACATTTTTTCACAAAATATGATGCAATCGCTTTCCTTTTCATAATTTTTCCGTTATGATAAGAGCGTACCTGGAAATTTACTTATTCTGAAGGAGTGAATGGCACATGGCATCAAATGGAAAAGTAGCAATGGTTACTGGCGGCGGACAAGGAATTGGTGAAGCTATTTCTAAGCGCTTAGCTAGCGACGGTTTCGCAGTTGCAATTGCTGATTTGAACTTAGATAATGCCAACAAGGTTGCTTCTGCTATCGAAGCTGATGGTGGAAAAGCCGTTGCAGTCAAGACGGATGTCTCCGACCGCGACAGTGTCTTTGCGGCAGTTAAGGAAGCCTCAGAAAAGCTTGGCGGCTTTGACGTTATCGTCAACAACGCCGGCCTTGGCCCAACTACCCCAATCGATACGATCACCCAAGAACAATTCGACACAGTTTACCACGTTAACGTTGGTGGTGTTCTGTGGGGGATTCAAGCTGCTCACGCTAAATTTAAGGAACTCGGCCATGGTGGGAAGATTATCTCAGCTACTTCTCAAGCCGGTGTTGTCGGGAACCCTAACTTGGCCCTCTACAGTGGGACTAAGTTTGCCATCCGGGGGGTTACGCAAGTTGCTGCCCGTGACTTAGCTGCCGAAGGAATTACGGTTAACGCATACGCACCTGGGATCGTTAAGACGCCAATGATGTTTGACATTGCCCACAAGGTTGGTCAAAACGCTGGTAAAGACGACGAATGGGGCATGCAAACCTTTGCTAAGGACATTACCTTAGGCCGTCTGTCAGAACCAGAAGACGTTGCTAACGGTGTTGCCTTCTTAGCAGGTCCAGATTCAAATTACATCACCGGTCAAACTCTCGAAGTTGACGGCGGGATGCAATTCCACTAAACATTTAATGATTCATAAAGATTGATTGGTAAGGTCACCACGCAGAGATGTGTGGTGATTTTTTGTATAAGAGTGCGGAACGAGCCGTTTAGGTCCTGAGCATTAACGTCGGCTAAGTGATGACCCCGGGCTTGGGTCATTGCTTAGCCGGGGTTAAGCGCAGGGACCTGTCTCGTGGAGCACGTTTCGGAAGTTGCCGGGACCAGGATATAAGGGCGAGAGAAAGATTAACGATCTAAGCGAATATAAGAATTATAGGAGTCGACGTTAAGTGGAACTGTCTGCCCGGTAGTGGCACGTTTCGGAGGCTGCCAGGAACAGGATATAAGGGTGAGAGAAAGACTAACGGTTTAAGCCAACAGAAGACTATAGGAGTCGGGGTTAAGCGCAGGGACCTGTCTCGTGGAGCACGTTTCGGAAGCTGTCAGGACCAGGATATAAAGGCGAGAGAAAGATTAGCGGTCTAAGCAAATAGAGAATTATGGGTTAAGCGCAGGAGTCTGGTTCGTGGAGCACGTTTCGGAGGCCGCCAGGATCTGGCTATAAAGACGAGAGAAGTTAAGCGGATGGAAGTTCAGCCACATCTGGACTAAACGAAACTGTCTGCAGCAGCACACCCTAACAACAATAGGAATAGTATCCTGAATAATATATAAGGCTAGATGAACTGCCCCAACATCTATTCCCCCAAAACCAGTCCCCACAAATCGCAAACAAAAACATCCAGCAACGGAGGGTAAGGACGTTGCCAGGTGCTTTTGGCACTACTTTGATTGGAGTTCTTGGACGGCGGCAGTTAGACTGGGACTGCCAAAGCCGACCAGGAGAAGGGACAGCAAAACTAATTCGATGAGATTGGGTGTGTTGGTTTGAGACATTGATGAGGCCTCCTTAGGTATCATCGAGGTTCATTGTAGCAAGCTTATATAATGATTGCGTGTGGTTTATGTATTGAAGATGTAAAGACCCAAATTGACGATTAATACGGCAATATTCCCCCGAAAAACCATGGTACAATAGGGACGATTGATTAACCGTTTAGGGGTGAAAGCATGATTGCAGAATTTGAAGAATATATCGCTAAGATTGATGATCCGGCGCACCAAGACCGCTTACGGACCGTGTTGAATTGGGTTCAGGACACTTTCCCACAACTAGAGCAGCGGTTTGCTTGGAACCAACCGATGTTTACTGACCACGGGACCTTTATCATTGGTTTTAGCGTGGCTAAGGCGCACATGGCTTTCGCTCCGGAAGGACCCGTGATGGCCCAATTTGCTGACCAGATTGCCGCCGCAAAATACAATCCGGGCAAGAAGTTCGGGCGCATCAAATGGACGCAGGACGTGGACTACGACCTGCTGAAACAAATTATTGCCTTTAACATTGCCGATAAGGCCGACGTCACAACGTTCTGGCGTAAATGACTCAAAAAAATTCCCCGCTAGCTGAATAACAGCTGACGGGGAATTTTGATATTTTAAGAAAACTTGGGTTGGTTCTTGTTCTTTGTCGCAACTGTTGAAGCGTCAATGGCCAAACCATTTTCATCGGTCCGGACCACGAAGACGTCGACCGCCGTCATTCGGCTAACGTAAGCCGTGACGGAGCCTTCAACCATCCGGGCAACGGCGCTCATCCCGGTAGCCCCGATAACGATCAAATCGTTCTTATGGTCGGTGACGAACTCGTGAGAGATAACCGTTTTGGGATTGCCGAAACGCACGTGAATGGCCATATCTTTGAAGCCGGTGGCCGCGCGGGTCGTTTGGACCAGGGAATCCAGGTAGGACGTGGCGTCCGCAACCAAATCGTGAATGACACCACCGGGCATGGACCCACTCGCATAGAAGCCGTAATGGTTGATGCGTAAGACATTCAAGAGGTCAATGTGAGCATTATCTTGTTGGGCAACGATGACCGCTTTCTTTAAGGCCAGTTCCGCTTGGACTGAACCGTCCATGGGAACCAGGATGTTGGTATAGTGCTGTTCCATAATTAGCCTTCTTTTTAGTTTAAACGCGTCCGCGTAACGTAATCGTTGCGGTGTCGAGGACGTGGCCGTTGATTTGATGGAGCAGGTCGTTCAACCAAAAGCCTTCGTCCAGGTCTAGCTTGGTGTTCAGGGCGTAGACGGTCAGGCTGTAATCGTGGTCGCCGTTGGGTGGGAAAGGACCCGTGTAGTTTTGGAAAATAGCTGGGTCCGTGTTATTAATGAGGGAACCGGCATTACTGTTGCGACCGTGAACGTGGGGAATCGCGTTCGTCCGGGACACGTCCGCGGTAATTTCACGCGTGGTGCCAGGGAAGTTCGCGGCCACCCAGTGAATCCACGGAAAGCCACTGACGGGAACGGCATCGAAGTCGATGAGGTTCAGCGCAATGGTCTGTGTTTTCTTGGGAATCTTGGATAGACTGATAGGGAACGACTTGACGGGCGTCCCATCGTAAACGTCGTCGCCAGTGGCGTGCTTACTGTATTCGTCGGCTAAGAAGCCGTTTTCGGTTGGCACAAAAATTCTCATAAAACCCCTCCTATGATCAATCCTTAACTTTATTATACCGCAGGAGATGGTTGTTCCGCGAATATTCATTAATAATGTATAAAAATGCGTATAAAATGGATATAGGTAATAAAATTACGGAAATTGGTTGATTTTTTAGTTAACGGGCGTATGATGAATAACAATAAGTTTGGTTCCGAGAAAGGATGACGCCCATGACGCCCGCAAAGAAAATTGAAATTTTACAAAAGCTGATTCAAATTAAATCCGTTAACGACCACGAAACCGATGTGGCCGACTACATCGCTAGCCTGTTCGCCTCGTATCCACAGGCCAAGGTTGAGAAGGTGCCGTTCGCAAAGAACCGCGACAACCTGGTCGTGACGATTGGCAATCCGGATGGGCCGATGATTGGGTTGTCTGGGCACATGGACGTGGTGTCCGCGGGGGATGAAGCCGCTTGGCAACACGCGCCATTTGCCGGGGAAGTTGTGGGCGACCAACTCTTTGGTCGGGGCGCTTCCGACATGAAGAGTGGTCTGGCGGCTATCGTCATTACCATGCTGGAATTTTTGGAAACGGGCACGCCACTAGCCGGAAGTATTCGCTTACTGGCAACGGTCGGTGAAGAAACCGGTGAATATGGGGCCGCCACCTTGACCGATGCGGGTTATGCAGATAACCTAGCGGGCCTGGTCATTGCAGAACCGAGTGGCCTCGACAACGTCGTTTACACCGCGCGGGGCGTGATTGATTACAAGGTTGTTTCTACCGGGAAGGGCAGTCATAGCGCGCACCCAGAGAAGGGTATTAACGCCATTGATAATTTGATGAAATTTTATAACGCTGTGGGCCCACTGATGGCGCAACACACCAAGACCGATCCCGTCCTGGGTGGTCTGTTACACAACGTCGACCTGATCTCTGGTGGGGAGCAGATCAATTCGATTCCCGCCCACGCCGAGTTGATGGCCAACATGCGGACGATTCCGGCTTATCCCAACCAGGTCATTTACGACGAGCTAGAGGCCTTGATTGCCCAACTGAACCAGGAGGATGGCGTACAGCTTGAACTGAGCTACAGCTACCCTGAAGAGGCAATCCCGGGCGATCCCGAGGCACCACTGGTGAAACTGGCTAAGCAGATCAGTGATGCGGTCTGTGACCACGATACCCAGGTTGTCGGGTCAGGCGGCGCCAATGATGGGGCCGAATTCTTGCGGGCCAAGGGCGATTTCACCAGTATTGAAATGGGTCCCGGGAGTAACACGTCACATCAAGTTGATGAGTACGTCTCCGTCACGGAATATCTGCAGGCCATTGAGGTTTACAAGCAGTTGGTGCCAGCCTTCTTTGACCAGGTTGCTGCGAAGGACGCGCACGCAACCGCCAATAACTAACTAAATTGAACCGGGTACGACCAGTTGACTAGGAACTGATTGGGCCCGGTTTTTGATTGGGTGGGGAATGATTTGGGGGATGGGTATGATGACTGTAGAAATGACTTCGTTGTTTGGGTATACTGGGAAGAACCTTGGATAGAGACGCTTTTTAGACGGAAACATTAAGTTTGCAATTATTTTCTTACTAAATCACTAAAATTAACGATTATGGCTGGAAAAAATACGGAATCTGACTATATTAGAAGGTAACTTATGTCGGATAACAAATAAGTCATGGGGGAAGGGGAACACTATGGCCAAGCAATCACGCGGCCTGATTGCCTATCACGTGGGGGTCACTGCCTTGACGTTGGGCTCGGTGCTGAACGTTGGGTTACTCTTTTTAAAACAGGGAAATTACGCAGTCGAGATGGCGATTGCCAACGGGTTGTTGGCGATTTTTGCCATAGATTATTTGGTACGTCTGATGATCACCAAGAATCGTAAAATTTTCCTGATTCAGTCAGCGTTTGACCTGCTGGGTATCATCCCGTTACACCCGGTCTTCGCCTTCTTTCGATTGGCCCGACTCGTCCGGTTGATCCGATTTCATCATCTTTTCTGGCGGTTAGGCATCTCTGGTAAATGGACCAAAGCCTATCACCGGTTCATTTATCAAACGGGTTTTATCTATTTGTTCTCAATTAGTGTGGCGATTATTGTGTTGAGTGCCTTTCTCTTTTCGCTGACGGAGAAACAGAGCCTGGCCGATTCACTGTGGTGGGCCATCACGACGGCGACCACCGTGGGGTACGGGGATGAGACGCCGCACACGGCCTTTGGTAAAATCATCGCCAGCTTCCTGATGGTTGGGGGCATTGGTTTTATCGGGTTGCTGACCAGTACGATTACGGACTTTATCGCTGACCGGGCCTCTCAATCGGCTACGGCTCAGGAAATGCAGCAACAGACGGATATCACAGCGCTCTTAACGAAAATCGATACGCTAACTGGCAAGGTCGATCAGTTACAAAATCAGCTCGATCGACTGGAAAAATCAACGCCAAAAAAATAGCGCGAACCCGGTCAGGCTCACGCTAAAAAATTAACGGACAAACTGTAAATTGTAATTACCTTGGCCATCGGACGTGATGGTATAGGTGGTGTAGCCCGCCTGTAGCCACTGGTCCTTAGAGGCCTGAGCCCAGTTCTGAGCGTCGGCGACCGAGGAGAAGGTATGGGTGCTAGCAAACGTCGCGTCGGCATGGCTGCTGGCAGAGGAAGAACTCGTTGAATTGGCCGAACTCTTTTTAGTTTGGGCCTGATTCAATAATTTCTGCTCACGGTCTTGCACGGCACTGTTGGACTCTTCATTGACGATACTTTGTAATTTTTGTTTTTGCGTCACGGTTAACCCGTTGTCATTGTAGCTGCTGTACGTTGATTTAAAGCTCTCGAAGGCGGCCTGTTCCGACGCGGATGATGACTTGGCCACGACGGAGGCACTGGTGCTCGATGATGCACTGGTGTTGGAGCCAGCGTTATTGTGATGATTGATGGCTAAGACCAGCAAGATGGCAATCGCCAACGTAATCAGTGTCATGATCCAAGGCCACCAACGCCGCGGCTTCCGTTGCCGCTGACGGGTAGGCTGGTCCGGCCCCTGATTAAAGTTATACCGTTGTACGCGTGATTTTGGTTCTTGGTTGTTCAACTGAAAAACCTCCATGTCCAGAACGGTGTGAAAAAACGAGTTTGCCGCCGAGACGACAAACTACCACACCCTCCATAATACCTCAAAACGCCAAGAGAAGAAAATTTTACTCCTGATTTCGGTCATTTTTCAATCATTCTAATCCCGATATTTCCAAACGTATTGTATGATAGAAGTGGAACTAACTTTGAAAGGTGGTTTTATTTTTGCATAATGATATTCCCGAATTACCATTAAATAATGGCAACCGGATTCCACAGCTCGGCCTGGGTGTCTTCCAAGTCGATAACGCTGAGGATACGAAGAATTCAATCAAATGGGCCTTGGCCGCTGGCTACCGTCACATTGATACGGCCGCATACTACGGCAACGAGCAGTGGGTGGGCGAAGCCATCCGCGAGAGTGATGTCAAACGCGAAGACGTTTTCGTGACATCTAAGCTGTGGAACAGTGTCCGGGGCTACGATGAAACCAAGGCAGCCTTCCAAGAAACGCTGGATAAGTTAGGCTTTGACTACTTAGATATGTACCTGATTCACTGGCCAGCACCCGGCTATCTGGATAGCTGGCGGGCCATGGAAGACCTGTACAAGGCCGGCAAGATCAAGAATATTGGGGTCTCTAACTTCAATCAAAAGCAGATGGCAGATATTCTGACAAATGGCACGGTTAAGCCCGTCGTTGATCAGATTGAAACCCACCCTTACTTACAACAGGATGAAATGCATGCTTACCTGGAAAGTGAAGGCATCTTGCATGAAGCCTGGAGTCCATTAGGTGGCGGTTCAAACAACGCCTTAACGGATCCTGTCATCAATGAATTGGCCGCTGCCCATGACGTGAGTGCCGCCCAAATCATCTTACGTTGGCACGTGCAACGCGAAGAAATTGTGATTCCCAAGTCCATCCACGAAGAACGGGTCCAACAAAACCGCGACATCTTCGCCTTTGGCTTGGATGAAGACGAAATGAAAGCCATCGCAGACCTCGACGCTGGTAAGCGCGTGGGTCCTAATCCCGATGACGAAGAGTGGTTGAAGAAGTCCCAGACGTATTCGGGACGGAAGTAAAAGAAAGAGTGCGGAAAGAGCCGCTTAGACTCTGAGCATTAACGGAAATAGGGCTTCTGGTCGACAACGTCGGCCAGGAGTCCTATTTTGGTTAAGCGCAGGAGTCTGGCTCTTTCCGCACGTTTCGGAGGCCGCCAGCTTCCGGATAGATTGGCGAGAAAAAAGTTAGCGGTTTACGAAAGTATCGTCAGCCAGAATTTGTCTAACTCAAAAATATTCGAGATGGTAAATAAAAAAACCAATCA
The DNA here is from genome assembly GCF_044053135.1 of Levilactobacillus sp. FUA 3915. Lineage (NCBI taxonomy): Bacteria > Bacillati > Bacillota > Bacilli > Lactobacillales > Lactobacillaceae > Levilactobacillus > Levilactobacillus sp. FUA 3915. Next base: position 1,470,709 of record NZ_CP168704.1, read on the forward strand.
ATACCTACGCAACGTAGCGTGGATATTGATTGGGCTAAAATGATCCTACAAGTTCTACTTAGTTAATCTGATTACGTGAAAAAGTCCCAAACATACAAAGCAGTGAGTCGTCCAAAGTAAGTGACCACAGCAGGCCAGCTTGAGCCCGCCGCCGGGAACGTAAATTTACCGCGACACTACTTATACAACGGAATCCCCTGTTCCTTAGCCAAAGGAATCAGCTTATCGGATAAGACGTTCACCACATTAATCGGCACCTTCGCAAAGGGGCTGAAAAAGTCCGGATGATCGGGGTCGGGAACGTCCTGGGTTTCCTTGCGATTGGGTACCAATGCCTCCAAATCAGCCTTATGGAGGCCCAGTTCCTTAGCGTAGTAGACGATTTCACGGTAGGTGACGTTTTTAAAATAAAAGTAGTAACAGAGCGCGGCAACGACAAAATACCAGAAGATGGTCCACTCTAGACCAATTTTACTGGGGTCTAAAAAGCCAATCACGATGGCCGCAACCACGAAGACGACGTAAATCAGGGCTGAAATAGCGGCCCAACGCTGTTTGTGCGTCAAATTTAAGTACCTCGATTTCCTTAATTGTGTTGGTACCAGTGTACGGGGTTTGGGGTAGTAAATTCAAGCGATTTCGCTAAAATCTAATTGGAAAGGTCGATTTTCCGCGTCAGTCGTGTATAATAACACGGTAATGTTGCCAATCGCTTAGGAAATGAGAGGTAGACGAAGTGAGTTTAAGTTTTGAAACAATCCAACCAACAGATTTCAAACAGGTAGACCAATTAGTTTCAGCAGCGTTCGCCCCCGTCGAAGAGAGTGACGGTCGCGAGGTCGACTTGATTCACCAGCTCCGGTCAACATACGAGTACCAGGGCAGCCTGGAAGTCGTTGCGAAGCCCGCAGTTGATCAGGTCGTGGGCCATGGCTTACTGAGCCCGGTCACGATTCGGGGCAACCAACACAAGACGACGGTGGTTGCTTTGGCGCCACTGGCCGTTCATCCCGACTGGCAAGGCAAAGGTGTTGGGAGCCAACTACTAAGTGAGTTAGAGACGCGGGCCCGGCAAGCCGGCTTTCCCGCTATCAGCGTGGTCGGCGACATGAACTACTATGGCAGTCGCGGTTACGTGATGGCCGAAGATTTTGCCATCCACAACACGTTACCCGTACCAATGGGCAGCCACTTGATCAAGCCGTTGACGGCGGGGTCGCTGGCTCACGTCGGTGGGATGCTGGAATATCCTGGCATGTTTTACAATGATTAACGTTTGCTGAGAACGGCCGAATTTGATGGTAAAAAAATTAATTGAACTTTTTTCGAATCACCGTTAAAGTCAACGGCTACACCGGATTCGGCGACTAGCCATTAAGATTAAAATTAAATTAGAGGTTGACGGGTATCTGTCGTCGTGATAGTATCAAAGTCAATCAAATACAGAACGCTAATTTCCATTACCAAGTAGCGTGTCATCTGAGTGTCAGAAAGTCGGTGGTTGCTGCGAACCGATCAGGGTGATTACGACGAAATACAGTGGAATGTCCTGGTACGCCAGGCGGAGAATGACTAGAACCGTTACCTTCTAGAGAGTGGAGTTACTGGGTCTAGAACCAGTGGCTCAAGTTGGGTGGTACCACGGTTTAGTCTTAATCGTCCCTGTTGCATAGTTGCAGCGGGGACGATTTTTTTATTACATAAAACTTGGCAAATAAGAGGGAGCGATTTTTATGAAAGAACAATCCAACAAGAGTCACAAGCCGGTTAGTTTCGGCGAAGCCATTATTATTTTATTAGCAATGTTAGCTATCATGGGTCTCGGTGTTATCAAATTTGGGCTTTCCCCAACGACGCCAGTTCTGCTGGTTATCGCGTTAGTGATTCTGTGGGCGAAGGTCCGCGGCGCCGACTGGGACACCATCCACGGCGGGATTACTGAAGGAATCAAGACCGGGATCATTCCCATCTTCATCTTCCTGTTGATTGGGGCCTTGATCAGTGTCTGGATCGCCGCGGGGATCATTCCATCTATGATGGTCTTCGGGTTCCATTTAATCTCTGCCCAATGGTTCGTGCCATCCGTCTTCCTGGTCTGTGCCATCGTTGGGACGTCCATCGGGAGTGCCTTCACCATCATCTCCACGATTGGGATTGCCCTGTTCGGGATGGGGACCACGATGGGCTTCAACCCCGCATTAGTCGCTGGGGCCATCATCTCCGGTGCCATCTTCGGTGACAAGACTTCACCGCTGTCTGACTCCACGAACCTGGCGTCAGCCATCGCTGAATCCGAATTATTTGCCCACATCAAAAACTTAATGTGGTCCACGATTCCCGCATTCTTTGTTTCCTTGATCCTCTACTTCATTCTGGGGACTGGGGCATCCGACAGTAACGCCATGGGTAAGATCAACACGACTGTGGCCACGTTAAACGCCAACTTCTCTATTACCTGGTGGGCGGCATTACCAATCATCGTCATGTTCGTCTGTGCTTGGCGGAAAATCCCAGCCATTGAAACATTGTTGTTAAACGTTGGTTTAGGGATTGTCATGTTATTCATCGAAAAGCCTTCAACGTCAATTAGTAGTATTGCCACAATGATTGAATCTGGGTTCGTTTCTAAGACCGGTAACGCCAGCGTTGATGCGTTACTGAGCCGTGGTGGGATTAGTGCCATGATGTCCACCGTTTCCTTGATTATCTTAACGCTGACCTTAGGTGGCCTGCTGATGCAGTTTAACATCATCCAGACGGCTATGGTGCCATTGGCTAAGCGCTTAAAGAGTTCTGGTTCCTTAGTCACCGCCGCCATCCTTTCCGGGATTGGCGTGAACATCTTCGTTGGGGAACAATACCTCTCCGTCATCTTACCAGGGAAAGCTTTCAAGCAAACCTTTAACGACCGAGGATTAGACAACTTGGCCTTGAGCCGGGTCTTAGAAGATGGTGGGACTGTCATCAACTACTTGATTCCTTGGGGGGTTGCTGCCGTCTTCGCTGCCAACACGTTGGGCGTTTCCACGTTGGCTTACCTGCCATTCTGTTTCTTCAGTCTCTTCTCACCCGTCTTCTCCATCCTCAGTGGGTTCACTGGCGTTGGTCTGAAGCGGTTGCCATCATCTGATGATCAAAGTGCCACGGCTGCCTCAATGGCCGCTGACGGACGTTAATCGCTAGGTAGAATAGAAGCATCGTGGGTTGTTACACGACCAGCAGTCGTTCTTGTGGGTGGTCTCAGGTTAGGGGCCGAGGATGAGCGGGTGGTTGTGAAATGACCGCGATGGATATGAATGTTAGTTAAAAATGGTCGTTTCCGTTGGATATTCTTTCCAGCGGGAGCGGCTATTTTTTTGAAATTAGTGAGTTAAATGGTTTTTAGCTATAACTATTAGTGGTAAAAATAGAAAAGGTGTTTACTATGCTTGGATTTAGGCTTACTCTTAAATATAAAGAGATGAAAATAGCCACGATGGAAAATATGTGCGGTTAACGATGGGCGTGAAAGATGGGTAACAGTCACTTTTACAGGATGTACACTGTTAGCCTATTAGAACCGTTACAGCCATAGTAGGAAAATGGCTAATTTATTGAGACAGAAACTCAGTAGAAATGGATTTGATTGGATGAATTTCGTTACCAAACGGCAACTCGCAATAAGTGCTCTATTCTTTAATTTAATATCTATAGGGGTACTGACAAAATGGAAAATTGGGTGGTTTCATCTGAATCAATCAGGGACTGTTTCCGCTGTCTTGTGTTTGGGGTGGTGTGTAGTAGCGCTGGGACTGGTGATGTTTCAGCATGGAGAAGAAACTAGCGAGAACATCGGTAGTTTTCGCTACAGAAGTTTATCCGAATGGGAAAAATTTGGTGTTGCAATAGTCTTTATCGCGGATGTTTTCCTAGCCAATACGGTCATAATTGGGTTCTTCATTATTTTCTTTATGATCTATTGGATTGTGACTTTTCGGATTGGTCATCGTCATATTTCAGGTGAAGCTGGCTATCAAATTGTGGGATCCATGCTGTGGGTTAATTTGATATCTATTTGGACGCTGTTCGCGGTATAAATTAGTTGCGCATTGTCTGGTCAATCTTAAGCCGGTGAGAGTTCTACAGGTAATTGGCTTACAAGTGAAGGAGTCAAGCATGAATCAGAGAAGAACAATCGCAACGTGGCTAAACATAATCATAGCCCTCTTAGTATTGGTTATTGCATTGGTAAATGGATTAAGCATTGTGGCAAGCAATCACGAACTGGCTCCAGGACCATGGAAAGTCAGCTGGATAGTTGTCAATATTCAGATGTGGGTGAACTTGCTTTGGGGCGTAGCTATCTTGGTTAAGCGGGTTCCAAACTGGTTTTTATTTATCTTAGGATTAATGGGAACGGCCTTATTTGGTTATCTGAATATCTACGTTCAGTATTTTTTCTGGTTCCAGGACTTGATCTTAAGTCTGGTTTGTCTATTCTTCGCGTATGAGACCTATCGCAATTATAAAGTTAGGGCGAGCAATACTTAATATGAGACCTGTATGACATCGGGTGAGTGGAGGCACTTAGCATGAACAGAAAAAGAACAATGAACAAATGGGGCAATCTGATACTCGGGTTGGTGGTACTGCTTCTAGCTTTGGGACACGGACTAGAAATTTTAGCAAGCAATGCTGGTGCTGGCTCGGAACCGTGGGGAATGCGGTGGACAATTATAAATATTGGCATGTGGGTGAATTTACTTTGGGGGCTTTTAATTTTCGTGAGGCGCCTACCTAACTGGATTTTACTGATTGTGAGTATGATTGGTTTGGCCTTTTTTGCTTATTTTAATTACTATGTTCAATATTTCTTCTGGCTTCGGGTTTTAATTCTGACAATTGTTTGTGGGTATTTTGTGTATGGCACTTATCGAGACTACCGGGAACGGTAGCTAAAGGTGCATCAGATATGCTTTACAGAGTCTATTTTAAGCAGTGATTCGAAAAAATATAAGGAAAGTTGGTGAGTGGCGTGCGCCATAACGCTAAGCAATGGATTAAATGGCCTGTTAGCTGGTTGTGGATGGTACTGGTATTGTTGGTGTTGCTTCTGACATTTACCCCATTTATCCCGAGCAACGCCGTTAGACTGTGTATTTTACAAAGCGGGCATCCGTTTGCGGCTGTGCTTTCAGGCCCCAGCAAGCTGCCTAAATCAGAAATTAAGTACTACAGCGGAAGCAAGAAACAGATGCATTATCAAATCAATGTGCCTTTTTCTACGGATAGTGCCGACGTGGATGTCTTAGTGGTACATAAGGTTTCTAAAAACCATTTTTATAATAAGTATGTTGCGACACTTGCCTATGCAGTTGGACCGTAAGGAGGAATCCGCAAGACTTGGTTTGACGATAAGTAAGGCATGGGTTAGTTAAAATGGGTGTGTCTGGGGGAAGTTATTTGAAGAAAAGAATTATTCTAATGTTTTTGCTCTTTGCAGTTGTATGGAGCGCTACAACTGTTGCAACAGCTATTCCGTATTCACCTCAAAATGCGGTTCGCTTGTATGTATTAAAGAACGGTCATCCAATTGCTTCTATGTTTGCATTCCCAAAAGTTATGTCACGAGCTGATAGTAAACTACAATCGGGTAATAATAAATTAACTTGTTATGGCGTAAACATCAATTTTTCGGCAGGCCCCGCAGGTGTGCCAATATACGCTGTTCGAGTTAAAAGAGTTGGTTTGCATAAATATCAAGCATATTCGGCGTATCCTTTGGGATAAGAAGCTTGAATGATTCACTGGATTTTTTGAAGCCACATTGTCACTTGTGAAAGATGATCGACAATATAGAGAAAGAGTGACACGACAATTGGAATAGAAGCGGACTGTTTAAGAAATGCTGTGAGACTATCATCATGTGACTGTTGCTTTTCTCAATGGATTTTGCGAATATATGACACTTTTCAGTGTATTTGCTCAGTTTGCATACATATGTGGTATTTAGATAGGCTGTTCCTTGTGAATTGTGCTGGGGGGGATTATTTTGAACAAGCTATTTTCAAAAATCATTATATTTTTTTCTACAATACTTCTTATTGTGGTAGGAGCTTTCGTGATACCATTTTCACCGAAAAATGCAGTTCGATTACGAATGATAGAGGATTTAAGTTTGAAGTCAGCGATTGTAGCTAATCCGACTAGGTTAACTGTGAAAGACACGCCGACTGTCATACAAAAGGAAGCAGCAGGTGACATTTATAGCGTAAAGCCATTTGAATCTTACCTCGCAGGAGGAGATGTCAGCATGCTGAGTGTATCGAAGATGGGTGGAAATAGTCCATTTTATAAAGCAACATACATTGCGAATGCTGTCTAAATAATGAGTAGCGTGTTGTCAAGACAGCGGGAGCAAGATTGATGAGTGACCTGATTAGCGATTTACGAAATGGACTAAAGGACATACGAAATGGCTGGGGAGAAGGGATGATATTGCGTAATAGTCAAATACCCATGAAATTATTTGGATTCGTTGGGCTCATAGTTACGGCATTTTGTATTCTAGGTTACATGATAAATGAGGAAGCCATTTCCGCTCAGGTGGCTTCCCCGATTAATAATTGGGTGTGGGGGATGACTACAGTCTTTGCGCTAGCATTTACGCTCTGTTCATTTTTAAAGCAAAAACGATTCGCAATTATTAGTTTTAGTCTCATGGTGCTGGGGATGGTTATCTATTTTGGCTTTTTTAGTTAGATAAGTGGCTAAAACACACCCTTAGCCTGAACAGAAAGAGAATGACTAACAGATGGGCAATGATGTATTTGGAAATGATGTGAGCGAGCTTACATTATCTCCATAACGATTCCAACAGCCTAACAAGGCACAATCTAAAAAGGCAGCAGGCACGACGTAATTCCTAAAGTCGTACCTGCTGCCTTTAACGTATTCTAATCGCTTAACTTTCAACCGAAGCCATGACCGGCACCGTATACAAGTACGTGGCTACCAACGTATTCACGGTCACTTCCCGGTCGTCCGGCAGTCGCAGATAGAGCAGATGGAGCTCCTCATCGCGCGCGGTAATCGTAATCGGCACGTTCAACGGGAGGTCCAGGTGGTTGACGTAAGCCACCAAATTGGCCGTTTCCAGGTAGCCGGTTAGGGTGACGGTCGTCGCCACTGGCACGTCGCTGAGACGGGTGATGTGGCTATCGTCCGGCAGGGCCGTCGAATCCAGCAGGCCGCCAAAGGGACTCCGCTGTGGGTGGTCGAGGTATTCGGCCAGCGCGCTCACCGTGACGGGTGTTAAGGCATCGGCCATTTGCCAGGCCTGCGTTGGAATCTGCGCGAGAGGTAGGTGTAACTGCTGATCACAAAAGACCTCGCACAGCCGGTAAGCGTAGAGTAACTGGCCAGCGACAGCTTTACCCTGTTCGGTCAGCGTCACCCCCGTATAGCGGCGCCGATGAACGAGACCCTGCGTCTGTAGTTGGCGGGTCGTCTCGGTGACTGTGGCAGGTGTCACGTTGGCGAAGTGAATAATTTGTTTATTGCTGACGCGAGGGCGGGCAAAGCTACACTCCGCGATGATTTTTAAATAAGTATTTTGATGGTTCGACATCCAATCAACTCCCCAGTGAATTGAAAATAGTTAAGTACCCCTAAAAATTTATTTTACTAGTTTAAATTCTACTGGTAACGGCCGAAAGTTGCAAATATTTCTGAGTAATCATAAATATCGTGATAGTCTTATATGTTTATTTTAAAATAAAACGCCTAATTAACGGCGTTTATCGTTGGAAAGTTTTGTGAACCAAAAAAACTTTTCGATGGATTTCACTTATTCAGTTCACTAAATTCAGTGGCGAAGGGCCGGGGATGAAACCGCTTAAATTACGAATATTATTATTAACAAGTTCACATTTTAAAGTTAAGCCACCCTAAATTTCTATTTGATTTAAGTGAACTTTACGGTACAATGGGCCTTGTAGGAAACAGAAGGGGGTCTTGATTTTGAGTGATACACCAAAGAAGCACAAACTCATTGAATATGCCAATGGGCGGTCACTTGAAGAGATTAACGGTACTGTTAAAGTGCCAAAGGGGAAAGGGTTCTGGAAAACACTATTTATGTATTCCGGGCCTGGTGCGTTAGTTGCGGTCGGTTACATGGATCCAGGTAACTGGTCAACGTCCATCACTGGTGGGCAAAATTTCCAATACTTATTAATGTCGATTATCTTGATTTCAAGTTTGATCGCGATGTTACTGCAATACATGGCGGCTAAACTTGGTATCGTGAGTCAAATGGACTTGGCCCAAGCCATTCGGGCACGGACCAGCAAGTCCCTCGGCATCGTGCTGTGGATCATGACGGAGTTTGCCATTATGGCAACGGATATTGCGGAAGTTATTGGGGCCGCGATTGCCTTATATCTGCTGTTCCACATTCCATTGGTCATTGCCGTGTTTATCACGGTGTTAGATGTTTTGCTCTTATTGTTACTGACCAAGATTGGGTTCCGGAAGATTGAAGCCATCGTGGTTTGCTTGATCTTAGTAATCTTGGTGGTCTTCGCTTATGAAGTCGCCTTGTCTAACCCTGACTGGGGTGGCGTCTTTGGCGGTTTGATTCCTAGCATGAAGACAGTTGCCTCAACGCCACACATTGGTGGACAAACGCCTATCAGTGGGGCCTTGGGAATTATCGGGGCGACGGTTATGCCCCATAACCTTTACCTGCATTCAGCTATTTCGCAAACGCGGGAGATTGATCACAAGGATGAAGAAGACGTGGCCCGGACGGTTAAATTTACCAGCTGGGACTCCAACATCCAATTGACTTTGGCCTTCTTCGTGAACGCCTTACTGCTGATCATGGGGGTTGCCGTCTTCAAGAGTGGGTCCGTCAAAGACCCGTCGTTCTTCGGCTTGTTCCAAGCCCTGTCTGACACCAGTACCATGAGTAACGGGGTGTTAGCCGGCGTGGCACGGACGGGGATTCTGTCAACGCTGTTTGCCGTTGCCTTGTTAGCTTCTGGGCAAAACTCAACGATTACTGGGACTTTGTCTGGTCAAGTTATCATGGAAGGTTTCGTGCACATGCGGATGCCATTGTGGTTGCGGCGTTTAGTCACCCGGCTACTGTCCGTGATTCCTGTCTTGATTTGTGTCATGTTGACCAGTGGCAAGAGTGCCATCGATGAACATGAGGCGTTAAATGATTTGATGAACAACTCGCAAGTCTTCTTGGCCTTTGCCCTGCCATTCTCCATGCTGCCGTTGTTAATGATGACGGATAGTGCGGTTGAAATGGGCAAGCGGTTCAAGAACGCGCTGTGGATCAAGGTGCTCGGCTGGATTTCTGTGCTGGCCTTGACCTACCTGAACCTGATCAACATGCCAGCTTCTATCCAAGGATTCTACGGCAATGCCATTACGGCGAGCCAAACATCCACGGCAAACGTGATTGCTTATGTCTTAGATGCAGCTATTATCATCCTACTGATTTGGATGATGGTGGAGCTTCATAAGGGGAGCAAGCGCTTAGTCGCAGAACTTGCAGCTGAAAAGGCTGAGAAGTCTTTAGGAAACGAGGAGGCATAGCTCATGGCAACGACATTTAAACGAATTTTAGTGGGGGTCGATGACTCAGCAGACGCATTATTAGCGTTTGACTACGCCATTCACCAAGCTAAACGAGATTCAGCCGAACTGATTATTGTGTCGGTTCTGGAACATGATGACATGAACGTCTACCAGGCCTTAGATAGCGACTACGTCCACGGGGAACGGGACGAGTTGCGTGAGCACATGCAAGCCTATCAAAAGCAGGCCCAAGATGCCGGTGTCGCAGACGTGAAAATGGTTATCGCGGAAGGCGAACCAGGGGAAACCATCGTCCGCGATGTGATTCCACACGTCAAGCCAGACTTACTGGTCATCGGCTCAATCGCCAAGAAGGGCGTCAGCCGCTACTTCGGGAGCCAAGCGGCCTACATGGCAAAGTACGCACCCATTTCTGTGATGGTCATTCGGTAGGGGATTAAAGTAGTAAGTATAGAAAATTTGAACTTATTAATGTAGATACTGACTGATTTATTGACTAAGTAAGTCTTGGTCGTAGAGAAAGTTTTTCAGTTAGAGCTGATGTGTTACATCAATGTTAGCCGAGAGGGTAGTTAAAAATAGGCTCAGCCGTGGGATTTCCTGAGGATTTTCCTCAGGAAATGGCGACTTTGAAACGCGGTTTATGCGGTTCAAAGCGAGTCAGAAGACCGCTTCTCAGGCTTCTGGCGTCCTGCCCACCGCGTTCCGGCCTATTTTTAACTGCCCGGCAGGCGAAATCACGTTGATGTAAGATAGTAAAAGCGTACGAACTAAGCCGTTAGCCCACTAAAACGTGGTCTAGCGGCTTTTTTGATTCCTTAAACTTAACCGGCAGCCCCCTAAATTTAACGACTCGGCATTTAACAGTGCCGTTAGCTAGGCATTGCCGTACACTAGCCTTGGTCAGAAAAGTTGGCCAGGAGGAGTGAGAGCATGCCAGAAGAAAAGAAGCACAAGCTGATTGAATATGCGAACGGCCGCTCACTAGAAGAAATCAATGGGACGGTCAAGGTGCCCAAGGACATTGGTTTCTGGAAAACCTTGTTTGCGTACTCAGGGCCTGGTGCGTTGGTTGCCGTGGGGTACATGGATCCCGGGAACTGGTCGACGTCAATTACCGGTGGTCAAAATTTTCAGTACCTGCTGATGTCTGTCATCTTGATGTCAAGTTTGATTGCGATGCTGTTGCAATACATGGCGGCTAAACTTGGTATCGTGAGTCAGATGGATCTGGCCCAAGCCATTCGCGCGCGGACCAGCAAGTCACTGGGGGTGGTCCTATGGTTATTAACCGAATTGGCCATCATGGCGACGGATATCGCGGAAGTCATTGGGGCAGCGATTGCGTTGTACCTGCTGTTCCACATTCCGTTGATCATTGCCGTCTTCATCACGGTCTTTGATGTGCTGTTGCTATTATTGCTGACCAAGGTCGGCTTTCGAAAAATTGAAGCCATCGTGGTTTGCTTGATTATGGTGATTCTCTTCGTCTTTGTGTATCAGGTCGCTTTGTCCAATCCCGATTGGGGTGGCGTCTTCAAGGGCCTGATTCCCACCGGTGAAACGTTCTCAACTGGTCATGCGGTTGCTGGAATGACGCCATTGAACGGGGCTCTCGGCATCATTGGGGCCACCGTCATGCCGCACAATTTGTACCTGCATTCGGCCATTTCACAGACGCGGTCGATCGACCACAACGATGAGGAAGACGTGGCGCGGACGGTCAAATTTGCTGGGCTGGATTCTAACATTCAACTGACCTTTGCCTTCTTTGTCAACGCCTTACTGTTGATCATGGGGGTTGCCGTCTTCAAGACCGGCGCAGTCAAGGACCCTTCGTTCTTCGGCCTGTTCCACGCGCTGTCAGATACGACGACCATGAGCAATGGTGTCTTGAGCAGTGTCGCACGGACCGGGGTTTTATCCACGTTGTTCGCTGTGGCCTTGCTGGCTTCCGGGCAAAATTCCACGATTACCGGGACCTTGTCTGGGCAAGTCATCATGGAAGGCTTCGTGCACATGCGGATGCCACTGTGGTTGCGACGGTTGGTGACCCGGTTACTGTCCGTGATTCCCGTCTTGATCTGTGTCATGTTGACCAGCGGCAAGAGTGCGATTGCGGAGCACGAGGCGCTGAATGATTTAATGAACAATTCGCAAGTCTTTCTGGCGTTTGCCCTGCCATTCTCCATGCTGCCCCTCTTGATGATGACGGATAGCAAATTGGAAATGGGCGAGCGTTTCAAGAACTCCTGGTGGCTTAAGATTTTAGGCTGGTTCTCCGTCATTGCCTTGACCGGGTTGAACCTGGAAGGCATGCCGGGGCAAGTTCAGGCCTTCTTCGGCAGTAACGTGACGGGTGGCACGTTGGCCTTGGCCAATGGCATTGCCTACGCGTTGATTGCGGCCGTGCTGGGCTTGCTGGCGTGGACCATCGTGGAATTACATTTTGGCAACAAGCGCTTAGCCGCATCGCTAGCGGCAAAGGGAAAGTAGGGGGATGAGTGCATGCCAACCACGTTTAAACGAATTTTAGTCGGCGTCGACGATTCGGCGGATGCCTTGCTAGCCTTTAGGTACGCGATTCATCAGGCAAAACGAGACGGTGCCGAGCTGGTGATTGCGTCGGTTTTGGAAAAAGAAACCATGAACGTTTACCAGGCATTGGATACGGATTTCATCCACGGCCAATATGATGATTTGAAACGGCATGTTCGTGAGTACCAGCAACAGGCAGAAGACGCGGGGGTTGCCGATGTCCGCATCATGATTGCGGAGGGCGAGCCGGGTGAAACCATCGTGAAGGAAATCATTCCCCAGGTTAAGCCGGACATTCTCATTGTCGGGTCGATCGCCAAGAAGGGCGTCAGTCGTCACTTTGGTAGCCAGGCCGCGTACATGGCTAAGTATGCGCCGGTCTCGGTGCTGGTGATTCGGTAAAGCAGAGTTAGAAAAAATTCCCATAAAAAACACACAAAACGACTCATCCGTAAAATAGGATGGGCCGTTTTTGACTATCGTTGCAATTTTTTTCCAGTGGCTTATGATGAGAGAGTAAGAATTTAAACCAGCGATTAACCGAAAGGATGAATAGAATTATGACGATGAAGGATGTCATTATTGACGATAGTTTTTGGCAAACGTATCCGGAGGCCCAGATCAATTTGATGTGGCTGACGGGTTTTGATAACCACGATACGGATGATAATCTGGCTGAACGCCAAGAATTATTGCGTACGGCGACGGCAGAATCTGACAAATTTACCAAGGTTGACCCCTTCCGGAACAACCCGGTCGTGGCCGAATGGCGGGATGCTTACCAACAATTCCCTAAGCGTAAAGGGGCACGTTCTTCGATTGAAGCCTTGTTAAAGCGGGCTAGCCAGGGTCACGAGTTCACTCCAATCGAGCCACTGGTTGACGTGTATAACAGCATTTCACTGCGTTATGGCGTGCCAGTCGGCATTGAAGACCGGGATAAAATTGCTGGTGACCTGCATTTAGGCACGGCGCAAGGTGGCGAATCCTTCTTCCCATTAGGTGCGGAAGAGGATGACCCGGCCCGGGCTGGCGAGATGATTTACTACGATGATGAAGGCGCCGTATGCCGGAGCCTGAATTGGCGGGAAGCCCAACGGACCATGTTGACGGACGACACCACCAACGGCATTGTTGTGATGGAATCGGTCAACGCGGACCAGGCTGCCCGTGCCAATGAAGCCATGGCAGCCTTAGCCGAATTAATTCCAACCTATTTCGGGATCAAACCGGATAAGACGGCCATTTTGACCGCGGAAACGAAGTAACTAGTTTAATCGCTACTGATACAGAAATTTCGGGGAAGCTTGTGTTGGTTAGCGATAGACTGAATTTTTAGTGGAAACAGAAGGGGAGAATTTTCTTGGAATTAAATCAGGGGAGAAGACAGCCGGCGTACCAGCTCATCCTAACGTGGGTACTGGTGATTGTCGTGATGAATGTCGTCGGCTACTTGCTGAAAAAAGCCAGCTTGTCGACGACGTTAACATCATTTTTAGAAGAAATTGTTGTCCTAATAATCGTTTGCTTGGCTAACCGGTTTTGGTTAGGTGTGCCGATTCATTTAAAGTCGGAACTGTCATTTTGGCAACAGGTTAAGACTAACGGGGGACCCGTGTTTTTTATGGTGGTGAACGGGTCCTTACTGGTCACGGCCAAACACTTTACGGGACACTCAGCCCTGCTGGTGTTACTGGCGCTGCTGATTGCCATCTTTGAGGAGCTGCTGTTTAGAGGCGTCTTGCTCGGCGGCTTTCTCCGGCGGTTTGCTAACAATGTGCGGTGGGGCGTGTGGTTAGCGGCAATTTCCAGTAGTCTATTGTTTGCTGCGAGTCACTTGATCAATCTGTCACACCAAAGTCTGACCATGACTGTCGGGCAGGTCCTGATGGCGTTCGGTTTTGGCCTGCTGACGAGTGCCATGTATCTCCGGACGGGGAGCTTGTTGTGGACGATTGCGTGGCATTTCTTGGAGGATGCCCAGGTGTTGGTCAATACGGGATTGCTTCAGCAGGGGGTAAATTTACCTGCTTGGGCTGGCATTGGGCCACTGGTCGTCTATGGCGGCATTGCCTGGTTCATGTTGCGGCGGTCTAAGTTGGCTGACATTCGAGCTCGTTTTTTAAACTAAATGATAAGCAAAAAGTCACGCGTCACTTTCCACACCGGAAAGGACGCGTGACTTTTAGTTTAATTAGTAATTGTCGCCGTTCATGATGGAACTCTTCACGATAACGTAGTCTACGGTCCGAATGTCCAGCAGATTACGACCACCTGCGTAGGAAATTGAGGATTGCAGGTCTTCTTGCATGGCGTTTAACGTATTGGCGATATCGCCACGGTAAGGGACCAGCATCTGCTTGCCCTCAACGTTGCGGTAGGCACCTTTTTGTTTTTCAGAGGCGGAACCCCAGTATTGCTTGAAGGTCCGGCCGTCGATGGTTAACAGGCTACCAGGCGATTGTTCGTGACCGGCTAACATTGAGCCAATCATGACCATGCTGGCACCGAAACGAATCGACTTGGCGATGTCGCCGTTGTAGCGGATCCCACCGTCAGCGATGATCGGTTTCCGGGCAGCCTTGGCACAGAGCCGAACGGCTGCGAGTTGCCAGCCGCCGGTCCCGAAGCCCGTCTTGAGCTTGGTGATGCAGGCCTTACCAGGTCCGATACCAACCTTGGTAGCGTCCGCACCGGCGTTTTCCAATTCCCGAACGGCTTCAGGAGTGCCGACGTTTCCGGCAATCACGAAGCTATCAGGCAGCTTCGTCTTGATCTGTTTGATCATCCGAATGACTGCGTCACTGTGGCCGTGCGCGATATCAATCGTGATGTATTCAGGCACCAGGTTGGCTGCGGCCAGTTCGTCAATGAAGGCGTGCTCGTCGTCTTTGACCCCTACACTAATGGAAGCAAAGAGGGACTTGGCGTGCATCCGTTCAATGAAGCCGCGGCGTTCTTCTGGGTGAAACCGGTGCATGACGTAGAAATAATCATGTTGAGCCAGCCAAATGGCTAGGGGTTCATTGATGACCGTTTCCATGTTTGCGGGAACGACCGGAATTTTAAATCGATGGGGACCGAATTCAATACTAGTATCGGCCTCGCTTCGACTGTCGATGATACATTTGTTAGGAATTAGTTGAATGTCTTCGTAATCAAATACTTCAGCAGGATGCATGTGCAGTCACTCCTTGTTCGTGGGGTTAGGCGTTCCAGACGTCTTGTAAAATGTTGGTCTGTTCGCGGTCGGGGCCGACGGAGAGTGTGGCAATATCCACACCCACCAGTTCGGCGAGGCGCTTGACGTAGTTTTGGGCGTTGACGGGAAGTTCTTCGACTGAGTGACAGCCGGTGATGTCTTCCGTCCAGCCAGGGAATTCTTCATAGATGGGTTGGCAAGCGTCCAGGTCAACCAGGCTAGCGGGGTAGTGGTAAATAGCCTCGCCGTTTAATTCGTAAGCCTTGCAGATCTTGACGGTCTTGAGACCAGTCAACACATCGAGGCAGTTCAGAGACAGGCTCGTTAAACCAGAAACGCGCTTGGCGTGGCGGAGAACGACGCTGTCGAACCAGCCGATTCGACGAGGACGCTTGGTAACTGTCCCGTATTCGTGGCCAATCTCACGGATGGTGTCCCCGATTTCATCAAAGAGTTCAGTAGGGAAAGGACCATCACCAACTCGTGACGTGTAGGCCTTGCAGACACCGACAACGTGGTCGATTTTGGTCGGGCCAACGCCGGCACCGATGGTTACCCCACCGGCAACGGGGTTCGAGGACGTGACGAAGGGGTAAGTCCCGTGGTCGATATCCAACATCACCCCTTGAGCGCCTTCGAAGAGGACGTTCTTGCCGGCATCAATCGCGTCGTTGATCACGACGGATGTGTCGGTGACGTGGCCTTTGATTTGTTGGCCCAGTGCATAGTATTCATCGAAAACATCAGCAAAGTTAAGTGGTTCGACATCGTATAACTTGGTTAAAACATTATTCTTTTCAATTAAGTTTTGGCGTAATTTATCAGCAAAAATGTCGTGATCCAACAGATCCGCGATACGAATCCCGATTCGTTCGGCTTTATCCATGTAAGCCGGGCCGATACCCTTGTTGGTGGTCCCAATCTTGTTTTCCTTCGCCTTTTCTTGCGCTTGGTCTAACAAGATGTGGTAGGGCAGAATCACGTGTGCCCGGTCGGAAATCCGTAAATTATCGGTAGAGATGCCATTTTCATGGAGGTAAGTCAGCTCTTCAATCAGAGATTTCGGATTGACGACGACCCCATTACCAATCACGCTCAGCTTGTCGGCGTAGAAAATCCCAGAAGGAATCAGCCGTAACTTGAACGTTTGACCATTGAAAACAATGGTGTGGCCGGCGTTGTCACCACCTTGGTAGCGGGCAATGACATCAGCCTTCTCACTCAGAAAATCCGTGATCTTTCCTTTACCTTCATCGCCCCATTGACTACCAACTACTACTGTTGATGACATTGCAAACACCTCATCGTTATTATTTGCCGGGCCGAACACCCAGCAAGAATAAGTGTATCAAGTTCGGAATTAAAAAGCAAGCGAAAAGCGAACAATTTATTTAATAATGCAGTATAAAGTTCTTTTAATTATGGGTAGAAATTAATTAATAAGGGATATACCACGTAAAACACTAGCTAAAGTGGGATATTCTGTGCTAAAATAGATATCAGAGAAAAGAACGAAAATTAAAATTAATGTTCGTGTTTCACCTATTTTTGAGGAGGAAATGTGCATGTTAGAACGCTATACCCGACCAGAGATGGGCCAGATTTGGTCCCTAGAAAACCAGTATCAGTCTTGGCTTGCCGTGGAGATTGCCATTGACGAGGCTTGGGCAAAGTTGGGCGAAGTCCCCGCTGAAGATGCACGTAAGATTCGTGAGAACGCGACCTTTGATGTCGACCGTATTGCCGAGATTGAAGCCGTTACCCACCATGATATGGTCGCCTTTACGCGGGATGTTTCGGAATCACTAGGTGCCGAACGCAAATGGATTCACTTTGGGGTCACCAGTACGGACGTGGTCGACACGGCTCAGGGTTACCGATTAAAACAAGCCAACGCCGTGTTACGACAGGATTTGGTGACGTTGATTGCGACGCTTAAGGACATGGCGCTTCATTATAAAGACACGGTTATGATTGGACGGACCCACGGGGTTCAGGCCGAACCCACCACGTTTGGCTTAAAGATTGCGCGCTTCTACGCGGAAATGGAACGGAACTTGGCGCGCTTTGACCAAGCCGCAACCGCCGTGGAGACTGGGAAAATCAGTGGGGCAGTCGGAACGTTTGCTAATGTGCCACCAGAAGTCGAAGCCTCAGTGTGTGAAGAGCTGGGTATCAGTGCGCAACCAATTGCCAGCCAAGTACTGCCACGGGACTTGCACGCAGACTACATTTCAATGTTGGCCTTGATCGGAACGGGTGTTGAAAATATTGCCACGGAGATTCGGAGCCTACAACGCTCAGAAATCCATGAAGTGGAAGAACATTTTAGTGCCGGGCAAAAGGGCTCCTCAGCCATGCCACACAAGCGTAATCCCATCGGTTCCGAAAACGTGACCGGGCTGGCCCGTGTCTTACGGGGAACCATGGTCACGGCGTATGAGAACGTGAGTCTCTGGCACGAGCGGGACATTTCCCATTCTTCAGCTGAACGCATGATTTTGCCTGAGAGCACGACGCTGTTAGACTACATTTTGCACCGGATTAACCGCATCTTGACGAACCTAGATGTCTTCCCAGAAACCATGAAGGCCAATATGAACCGGACGTACGGCTTGATTTACAGCCAACGGTTATTGCTGAAGCTGATTGAAACGGGACTTAGTCGTGAGGCCGCTTATGACTTAGTCCAACCATTGACTGCCCAAGCCTGGGACCAACAAACGCAGTTCCGGCCACTAGTGGAAGCTAATGCAGAAATTACGCAACGGTTAACGCCGGATCAAATCGATGATGCGTTTGATTATCATTACCATTTGCGCCGCGTGGACTTTATCTTTGATCGCTTAGGGTTAACCAAATAGGTTTGTCGACGTCGTTAGCTTGTCTGTGAACTATGGGAGGAATGGCCAATGGAAAAAGTGTATTCACCAATTGATGCGCAACAGAATTTGTTAGAGTTGTTACGGCAAGTTCATGCCGGAAAGGCCGTTAAGATTGCGTCACCTCAGCAAACTGATGACGGCGCCATTTTGATGAGTGAAGCGCAGTGGGCAGCCATTCAAGCACAACTGACTCAGGCAACCCAAACGCACGAGACGCAGCACCGGCAGGATCTGTATAAGGCTTGGCGGTGGTTGTAGGTGAGTGAGAAGCCTTCTGAAAAGATTGTGGTGGATGCGGATGAATGGCGTTCACTTCAAGAGACCTTGTTCCTAATTAATCAAGGTGTTGACCGGCAGATTAGGGAACATAGTAACGATAAGACTATCGGGTTCGCCGAAGCTTGGCGCCAAATTAAAGATAAATAGCATAAAGTAAACAGGAAAAGTCCAGGAGAGGTCTTCTGGACTTTTTTGGTGTCTAATGGTGTTCTGCCTTACGTCCCGCACTTTTTAAGACCATTTAGTTCGTAGTAGACTAACCATGAGTCTATACATAAACAAGGAGTGACAAGGTTTGAAGTTCAAGAGAATGATTTTAATGCTACTAGCAGCCCTCTCAGTTGCCGTAGTATTTGGCAGTACACCCCAGACGGCACAAGCGGCTAGTTGGAAGACTGGTTTGCCGAAGGTGTTGCGGGGTCACTGGTGGAGTAGCTATGTGCCAGGCGGCGTACGGGTTCGTTATAAATTTAGCAAGAAGTATATCGGTGAAACAGATTGTTTTTATCAAAGTCATGGTAGATGGATCAATAGTCACCAGGAGTTGAGCTCGGTCAATACGTTCAATCATCTCGTGAAAATTAAGCATTCTGCTAAGAACAAGTATGTGATTAAGCCTGCTGATAAGCTTCCATCCAGTGGTAGTAATCGGGTTAAGATTACCAGAAAAGGTAAGAACAAAATCGTCATGACATCTCGGTTTAAACGCGCGTGGTCAAAGCCAGAAACCTTAACACGGGCGAAGTAAGTCGATGTTCAGGTGGGGGTAGAATTCCAGCCCAAAATAAAAGGTTCGTCGCACTCTCGGGGAAGAGTACGGCGAACCTTTTTTTCATGAGGAGTGCATTTACATAGGGGGTGTAAACGCAACTTAGAGGGGTGATTAGGCTTGAGGGAACCTAATCAGGAAGGATTCTCTTAGGGGGAGAGAATCTAAAAGGGATTGGATATAGAATTTGGTTAGTAATAGTTATTGGCTAATTACTATGATGTTTACTATACCCGCCGCTTGTGAAGAGAAAAGGGCCAAATTCGTGATGACTTTTTGACAAATTACTAAAGAAAAACTAAAGTGTGAAGATTCTACGATAATCGTAAGGGAGCCGTAAACGCCGTTAAGTTAGGCTTAAGCTTCAGTCCTCGTCGAAGTAGGTTTGCAGGAATTCCGTCACATGTTGTTGGTAACGCGCCGGGTTAGTCCAGAAACTTTCCGCGTGAGAGGCATTTTTCACAATCCACAATTGTTTCGGTGCGTGAGTGGCGGCGTAGTTTTCGTAAGCCATGCCCACGGGCACGTAGACGTCCTTTTCGCCGTGGATAAAGAGAATTGGCCGCTGGTTTTTCCGCAATTGTTCCGTAGCGGTCACATCGCCCAAGTAGTAGCCCAATCGACGCTTGGAAATGGTACTGACGAGGGGTTCGATGGGGTATTTAGGTAAATGAAATTGTCGCTTCAACAGGTAAGTCAATTCGGCCTCGATACTGGAGTAACCACAGTCGGCGATGATGGCCTTGACCTGAGGGGGCAGACTTTCACCGGAGAGCATCTCCATCGTGGCGCCGCCCATACTGACACCAAATAACAAAATTTTGACGTCGTTGTCGGCACGGTCGATGACTTGCTGGATCCATTGCAGGTAATCCAACCGGTCTAGCCACCCAAAACTGATATACTTACCGGCACTCTCACCGTGACCCCGGTCGTCCGGCAACAGGACGTTGAAGCCCAGGCGATGGTACATCTGGGCAAAGTTTGCCATCGTTTCACCGTTACCCTTATAACCGTGAGAAATGATCACGGTCTTGGCGCTTGGCGTTTCCGCGGGGATGTACTCCGCCACCATCCGGTTTTTCGGGTCGTGTTCGTGCAGGTACCATTTTTCCTTAGGAATCTTCTGGTACCAATCAACGTAGGCGTAATAGGCATCGGCGTATTTTTGCTTGTCCGCAGAGGTTTCTGGGACGTAATTCACGCGCTTAAAGGCGAAATTAAAGAGGTGTTCACTGGCAGCCAGTGAGGTCAGGGCGATTCCGGCAAGTGGCAGGGCCCAAGTCAACGTTTTTTTCTTCATCAGCAATCAGTTCCTTTCGTAGTAGGTGGGGTTAAAAAACCAGACTACCCGTTAAAACGGTTAGCCTGGCGTGGATGTTTAGTCCAAATAAAGTCGTTTCAAAGTAGTTAAGTCACTGTGGGATAAGCCCAGAACGTCGTGCAAATAATCTTGGGTGCCACCGTATTGGGTGTTGATGACCTTCGTTGCCGCGTCTAAATAGTCGGGGTTGACCGTGGACAGTGCCCGGATGTTGGTCACAAAGGCTTCTGAATGGCCTTCTTCACGAGCTTTGTCACTTTGGCGGTCTACCAGTGGCATAACGTTTGGATTCGTTAATAGGTAGTCCTGATGAATGGTTTGGGGATCAACATTCAGGGCGCTCAAGGCTAAGAACGCGCCCATCCCGGTCCGGTCCTTACCAGCGGTACAGTGGAAGAGCACGGATTGATCGGCCGTTTCATTGCTGAGGAGCGTGCCGAAAAAGTTGTGGTAGGCTTCCTGCGCCGTGGGCAACGTCACCATTTTCTGGTAAACGTCTAACATGTGGCGGTACCCAGCCTGGTCATCGCCGTTGAACCGGGCTTCGAGTTCTTCCTGTGTGGCTGAAGCGTCGGTTTCATCGCCAGCCGGAAAGACGGGGAGAAAATGATAGGTTACGCCAGCCGGAACCTTGTCCGGTGCCAGTTTCTTTTCATCGTTGGAACGGAAATCAACGTCGGCAACAACGCCGTAGTCCGTCAATAATTGTTGGTCATCCGGGGTGAGGCGCGCTAGCCCGTCTGTCCGCAATAACTTGTGCCACTTAACCGAGTGGCCGTCAACGGTGGTGTAACCGCCCAGTTCTCGGAAGTTCCAGCCGCCCGTCACGTTTAATTTTCGGTTATTTGTCATTGGTTTCTTGCCACCCTTTCAGATTTACTGTTACGCCTTCTATTCTAACGGTTTTTCGGGAAATTACCTAGTAATTCAATCTGAGGGAAGCGTTTTTAGTGGAAACGCTGTATACTGGCAATATGAGTCGAGCAAAAAATGAAGTCAAAAAAGATAAGGGTGATAGTCGTGAGTTTGCGCGGGAAATGGTTACTCTTCAAGACCCAGCACAGTCAGCTCAAACAGCAGATTCAACAAGCATTTTTACAGCCCAGCCGGCAAAACCGGGCCGTGGTGCCAGAAAAGTTTCCGGCTACCATCGTGACTAAGGAACGCAAAGTCTTTGGCGGCCGCATCCTGACCGCTGCGTCGGGCGCACCATTACCGCAACACGTGTTGTTATTTCACGGCGGGGCGTACACCATGCAGGGCATCGACAGCCATCGTGAATTGATGGAAACGTTGGTCCAACAGGCTAATTTGCGAATCTCCTACATTGATTACCCCCTGGTTCCAGAGGCAACGGTTGACGAAACGGTGATTTTTGCCATGAACGCCTACGATTACCTGCGGGCCCAGTATCCGGACGATCAGTTCTTCCTGATGGGGGACTCGGCTGGGGGTGGCTTAGCGCTGACCTTGTTACAACAATTGAAAATTCACCAAGAACCCTTGCCAGCCGGGACGGTGCTGATTTCGCCGTGGACCGACCTGAGCATGATGAATCCTGACCTCCAAACGGCGGCCAAGCACGATCCGTATCTCACACTGGCCACTTTGAAAAAAATTGGCTTCGATTACGCGGGAGACCACCCCGTGACCGATCCCCTCGTCAGCCCCATTTACGGCGATTTTGACGACTTGGGGCCAATCCTCCTATATTACGGGACCAATGAATTATTGGCGGCAGATGACGAACGGCTGATTCAAAAGCTAAACGAAGCTAGCGGTACGCCAGCCAAGGTTCACGAACTGAAGTCGATGCTCCACGATTACATCCTGTGGGGCAAGCTACCCGAGTCCAAGCGGACGTTGAAGGAAGTTAAGCAGTTTATTTTGACTGGGAAGTTATAGAGTGTAGAGTGCGGAGCGGGGCGGTTAGGTCCTGAGCATTAACGTCGGTTCAGTGATGACCCTGAACTTGGGTCATTGCTGAACCGGGGTTAAGCGCAGGGACCTGCCCCGCGTAGCACGTTTCGAAAGCTGCCAGGACCAGAATTGTTCCGTGTAGAGCCAGAGCAACGAACCGAGACAAGCCAAAATAAAAGGGATATCTCGGGCTAAACGAGTCTCAAACTAGTCCCAGTATTAACCCCCAACAACCATTATGTACAAGACGCATTCAACCTAAAATACATTCAACCCAAAACAACAGGTTGCCGCGACCCCCAAAACAAGGTCACGGCAACCTGTTTTTAGTTAACCCACCAAAAGTCCGTCAAAATCACGAAATTGCCCCGCCCTTAACCCGTGAAACCATTTCAATTGCTCACAAACGTAAGCGGTAAGACCACTACGGCCGGTAACGGTCACCCACCATTTAGCGGGACCTTGGTTCGACCATTTAATTATGTCATCAGCAACTAGTGATTTGTGCCACCTTTTCGCGGAGTGGCGGGGTATAATGAAGCTTAAATGGAGGGGATGCTCATGAGGATTCGTCTGATTGTGGCCGGCTTAATTGTGGGGCTGGGCAGTTTCGGTGGCGTCACAGCGACCGCGGCTAGCACCAGCACGCTGGCGACACCGTACCGTGAGAGTGAATTAACCAATTTAAAAAATGTGAAATCCGTTTCTGGTAGTAAAACCGTGACGCTGGACCTGGTCCTCAACACGCGGAATAGCGCACAGCTGACCAAGACCGCCTACGCCGTGAATACGTCGGGGAATAAGCAGTTTAAGTCTTACCTGACGCCCAAACAGTTCCGGCAAAAATTTGGACAGTCCACGACCACCACAAAACGTTTGGCCAAGTATTTCAAGTCACGCAAGTTTAAGGTCACGACCTTTAACGACGGCCTGATCATGCAGATCAAGGGGAGCACGGCGGCCGTGAACAAGACCTTTGCGACGAACCTGAAGACGGCCACCTATCACGGCAAGAAAATTCAATTTTCTAAGAAGACGCCGAAGTTGCCAAGTAACGTGGCGAAGCCCATCAAGGCGGTCGTCGGCATCACCAACCTGGCGAAGATGAGTAGCTTGGCGGATACGTCCAGCACCAGTTCCGACGGGCCAACCAGTGATGGTGCGCCGCAGAATTTCTTGAGCCAGTACAATGCGACGAACCTGGCCAAGGGCAATGACGGCAAAGGCCAAACGATTGGTATCATTAGCTTTAGTAAGGTCAACCAGAATGACATCACGCATTTCTGGTCTGAGGAAGGCGTTGCGTCGTCCGCGAGCCGAATCAGTGTGAAGACCACTGGTGGCATGAATATCTGGGGCAACGTCGATCCGGGCAACGAGGAAACTTCGCTGGACGTTGAACAGGCCGGGGCCATCGCGCCAAAAGCCAAGATTCGCGTGTACACGGCTTCACTGAGCGACGTGGGTTGGCTCAATGCGTTTGCGACAGCCTTTGGTGAGAACCAAGCCAGTTCGTTGTCGTTGAGCTGGGGCCTATCCGAAGGCGTGCTCCAGAGCCTGAACAAGGAGCACCTGTTAACGCCACTTTATGGCAGCATCATGAACACGTTGCTGGCACAGGGCGCGATTCAAGGGATTTCGACCTTTGCGGCAAGCGGGGACACCGGGGCCTATGGCGAAGAGCTCGACAGCCAGGGCAACACCAACGAAGGCATTTACGCCAACTTCCCTGCCAACAATCCGTGGGTCACGGCTACTGGTGGGACCACGTTGCCAGTCTCTGGTACGCTGGCCAACGGCATCAAGGTCGACATCCCCAAGGAACGGACCTGGGGCGGCGACGAACTCTTTGGCGCCTACTTCCAAGATGAAGGCTTTTTCAAAAAGAATTCTGATTTGATGGACACGCTTCAGAGCGGCAGTGGCGGCGGTATTTCCGAACTGTACGCGACCCCGCAGTATCAAAAGGGCGTGTCTGGCGTGAACACCTATAACGCCCGCCAATACCTGACGGCGAGTGGGTTGCCACGAGAAAATCCGAGCCTGATCACCGGGACGGCCAGTGGGCGAAACTTCCCAGACGTCGTGGCCAACGCCGATCCGTTGACGGGGTATGACGAATACACCAGCGCAGATGGCTGGGAACTGACCGGCGGAACCAGCGTCGTGGCACCACAGTTTGCGGCGATGGCGGCCGTTATCAACAGCGGGCGCAGTAAGCGTATGGGTCTGTGGAATCCACAGCTTTATGCGTTGGCCCAGACGAGTCAGTCACCGTTTACCAAATTGGATTCGGCCACGAACAACGGGAATCTGTTCTACGTTGGGCAGCCGGGGAAGACTTATAACCAGGCGGCCGGCTTGGGTACCCTGGACTTCGACCAGTTAGCCAAGGTCTTCAAATAACTGGGTTAAACTGGGTTTTATCATCGCCTTCGGGCTGGTGAAAACTGGTCCTGGTCGCGTCCGTTCCCGGCGGCGCGCTCAAGGCGCCCTGCTGTGGGGCCGGTTCCAGCCAAAGGGCGGTCTGGGACCTCAACTTTGAGCCGAAGTGCGGTCTCAAAGGTTGTCCCATGCTCTAAACTGAGAAAATCGCTCAGTTAAGACCATCGACACAGCTGGGCACCTTGGCGCGCCTCTGGTCACTCCCACGACCGGCCCAGTTTTCCCAGCCCTGCGGCTGACACGGGTTTAACCCGCAAGCTTGTGACTGACTGGCTAACTGATTTATCCAGGCTGTCGACGTTATGGCTAAATAATATAAGCATCGTAATCAAAAAACCAGCAGCTCACCCAAATGGTGGACTGCTGCTTTTGATTTACATAGAAAGTAGATAATCGACGTCACTAACGCAACGGATGTTGGTCGGATGGTTAAACACAATGTTAGCCGTGAGGGTGGTGAAAATAGCCTCAGCCGTGGGATTTCCTGTGCTCTTCAGGAAATGGTGACTTTGAGACGCGGTGTTGGCGGCTCAAAGCAAGTGGGAAGACCGAAACTCAGGCTTCCCGCGTCCTTCCCACCGCGTTCCGGGCTATTTTCACCGCCCGGTAAGGCGGCCAACGATGGACTATTTAACCGTCTGAACCAGCTTCTTGTTAGCGGTGACGTAGGTGCCGTTGGTGAGGACGAACCGGGTCGTCAGGTTGTGGGTCACAATTTTCTTCACCTTGAGGACCTGGCCTTGACGGTAGTGGTGGCGCTTGCCCGTCAGGGACTTTTTACTGTAGGCGTTGACGCCGGCTTTGTTGATCACGGTGATCTTAGGTTGTTTCTTAGCATAATACACGCGAGCAGTGTAGCGGCTGTTGGCCGTGATATAACCGGTCTTGCCAGCGGTCTTACTGTGGTGGTTGACGTCCTTCACGCGGTAACGTTTGACGCCGTTCTTGGAGGTAGCATAGCCGGTGACGACAAACATCGGCCGGTTTTGCCGCGACTTTTTCGCGTACCATTGTTTACGAGCCTTTTTAGTGAAGGTGGCTGACCGATACAGGCCAATCTTCTTAGTGGCGTAAACCACTGTGCCCTTAGGTGCCACGACCGCGGCCCCAGCACCACTCGTCAGAATGGCCTGGTACACGTAGGTGACGGTCTGCGCCTGGCTGGTAAATTTACCAGTGGCGTTGGTTGGCGTCGTCTTTAAGGTGTAGTTGGCAATTTTCAGCGCGGTACTCTGATAGCTCGTTCCCAGGTCACCCGTCAACCTTTTGGCCGGGGCAATCACCTTGCCAGCGGTATCGACGTAACGGACCGTCACCGGTTGACTGGTCACGGGTTCTGGGTCGGGCGTTGGCTGCGGGTTGGGATTCGGATCTGGTGTCGTAGTCGGTGGCAACAGGGCGTCATCGGAACTGAAAATTTTAAACTCGATGGCCATCAGGAGGCCGCTGACTTGGTAGGTGCCATCCCCTTGTGGTAACAGGAAGTCAGCCATCGGTTGGTTCATGGCGCGTTCCGTTTCCGCCGCGGAGATTTCTGGATTCAACTGGGTCAATTGTTCGTTGGTATACTGGCCTAGGTAGTTCGCTTGGATGAGACCGGGGAATAGCTGGTTGTAGAGCATGTTCTGAATATATTGGTCTTCAAAATTTTCTTGCGCAGCGAACATGGAGTCATACTGGGTCATAACGCTGGTGTCCGCGCCAGTGGTAACCAGATAGTCACGCAAGAAACTGTGGTAATCCGACTGCATTTGCGCATAATTACTCTGGTCGATTTGATATTGTGCAAGGTTTTTCAGCCACCAGGTGGTGATGAAAGTGCTGAGGCGGCTACTTTCGATATAGTCAGCGGCGCTAGAAAAGTCCTCGGTATTCTGAACGTATAAAAATTCGCCGACAGTCGTGTCCTTGGCAATGGTTGGGTCGGCGTAGAGGCCTTGATAAATATAAGGCAGGCTGGCGGCCATATCGTCGTTATTGTTGTATTTGACGAAGTTGTCCATGTAGCCAGTATTTTCCAATTGACCAACGGTGAGGGCGTGGGGCCCACCATCGGGATCAGCGGTCATATCCTTTTGGAACCAGTAATCCTTGGTAACTTGCTGGTTCGCAATCAGTTTCGTGTAGGGTAGCTCGACAGAACTAATGGTGTAGGTTTGTTTGGCAGCTTGAGTCGTAGCGGTTGGGACGGCGGTGGCGGCTTCAGCGTGAATGACGCTGGGACTGAGAATCCCGCCAAATAAAATCATGGCGAGACTCACGGTCACGAGTTGTCTAAAGCCCCTAGTCATTTTTGAACACTCCTTTTACTTTTTGTCCTATTATCTAGTAGCAGTATACCATGGATATAGGGCTAAAAGCTACAACAATCGCCCATATAAAGGCGATTATAGCTAGTTCAACAAATGATTTCAAAGGTCGTTAATCAGTTGAATTAACATTGCACAGATTTTATAAAATGGGTTAACGTGAGAAAAAGAATTCCTATATAGTTCTCATGAAAATAGGGGAAATCCGTAAAAAAAGAAGCCCCGACCGGTAGGGTCAGAGCTTCATTTCAAGAAATCACATCAACGAACGGTTTTCACCAGGTGCCGGTTAGCGGTGATGTACCCGCCAGCCACGTGGTACCGCAGCGTGTCGTGTTTACTGAAGTCGTTGGCGTTCGAGTAAGCCCAGCCGCGGACGGCTAATTTGGTGCCTTTCTTGAGGTGTCTATTCTGCTTGGTGAGACTAACGTTGCTGTAACGGTTGATGGCGTGTTTAGTCTTGATCTGCCGTGGCATCGTGACTTTACCCGCCTGAACCAGTTTCTTGTTAGCGGTCATGTAACGGCCATTTTTGAGAACGAAACGGGTCGTTAACTTGTTGGAAACCACTTTCTTAACGGTCAGCGTTTGTCCTTGACGGTAGTGGGTCTTTTTGCCGGTTAACGTCTTCTTGGCGTAACTGTTGACCCCAGTTGGATTGATCACCGTCACGGTCTTGTGCTTAGCTGCGTAGTAAACGGGCGTGGTGTAGGCGTTGTTGGTCGTGAGGTAACCGGTCTTGCCAGCCGTCTTGCTGTGGTGGTTGACGTCCTTGACGCGGTACCGTTTGACACCGTTCTTAGAGGTCGCGTAGCCGGTGACCACAAACATCGGCCGGTTCATCCGGGACTTCTTCACGTACCAGCGCTTCAGGTTCTTCTTGGAGAAGGTGGCCGTCTTGTAGAGGCCGACCTTCTTGGTAGCGTAAACGACGGCGCCCTTAGGAGCCAGCGTGTTGGTCTCAATGGTGTCGGCCGCTGAACCGCTTTGCAGCGTGCCTTGCTTAGTGTACACGTAGGTCACGGTCTGTGCGTCGCTGGTAAACTTGCCAGTGGCGTTGGCGGGCGTCTTGCTCAGCTTGTAGCCGGCGATGCTCAGGGCGTCACTCTGGTAGGTGGCATCCAGGTCGCCGGTCAGCGTCTTGCTGGGTGCCAGCGTTTTGCCTTGGTCATCGACGTAGGTCACCGTCACGGGTTGGCTCTTGGCGGGCGTTGGTGTTGGGTCGGGGATGACGGGGTCGGGCGTACCAAAGTTTAGAAATTGGAAGCCAGTTGCCATTAGTCCGCTTACTTTGTATGAACCATCGGGAAGCTTAGTGTAGTAATTGGAAAGGGGGGCTAACCATAGTTTTAGTTGTTCATTGATAGTCTTAGCGGGGTCGAGTTTGACGAACTGCTCATCAGAAATCTTGCTAAAAAGTTGATTTTCTTTGAGCATGACATAATCGCTTTCGTATACTTTAGCCAGCTTATCGTTAAAGGTTTCTTCTGGGTAATTTCCAGGATTGTAGGCGTCAATGACTGATTGAGGAGCGTTTAGTTTGAGCAGTTCGGGTGCAGCGTTCTCTACATAATCTTTAATGACATCCTCGCGATTCATAAGCTTCAGGCTTAAGTTTACGTGGATGTACGCATCCCAAAGCTTCACATAGGAGTTTAGGAGCGACAGTTTTGCAAGGCTCTCTGCGGTATAACCATTACCAGCCGGTCCTGAGGAAGCTAGTATAAAATCTGCATAGGATTCCTTAGGGCTCGCTGTAAGTTCATTCGCGGCGATTCCAAGCATGGTATCTCTAACGTCATTAGAATCACTAACCGTGTTTTCTGGATGATCAGCGATAAACTTTGTCATGTAGTCGTTATCGTTGAGCTGTTCAGTTGTTAAAGAATCTGGCCAACCAGTAACAATGGGGGTCTTCTTGATGCCGCTGGTTGAAGAAATTAAGACATAAGGCGTTTCAACGGCACCAACGTGATAGGTGATTTTGTCGTCAGCTTTAGTCGAAGCTACGACAGTATCTGTCGAAAAATCCGCGTAAGCCACCGCTGGTGTGGCCACGCCCCCTAATAAAATCAGTGTGAAGGTGGCAGTCATTAATTTGCTAAGTCCCCTAGTCATTTAGCACACTCCCTTTACTTTTATTCTATTTATTAAATGCAGTATACCATGATTTCGGTAATAATTGCTAGTGTAAATCGTATTGTAACGGCGTTCATGAAGATTGAATAAAAGTTTAATGTGTAAATGTAACCGTTTAAATAAAATTGCACACAATTGATAGAATGGCAAAAGGACGGAACGGTTTTGGGCCAGAAAGTTCCGTGGGGATGGTAAGCTGTCGAAACTGACCCGGTGAAAACTGATGAGGTCAGTCTTTCTGAACGACGATAGTTGTCCTTATATTTATCGACCGATTAGTTGGCCAGCAAAACCAAGCACAAAAAGAGCAGCGTCGTTCGGCTCCGAAGAGTCAAACGACGCTGCTGAAATTAAATGAGAAAATTGTTAGTAAATTTTGAGGTTACACATCCACATGATGTTTTAACTGAGGGAAGACGTGGTAATCTGCCCAACCCATGACGATTCCCTGGGTGACTAACGCCCAAACCGTCCCGAAGCCAATCGCGTGTAACTCGCCCGTGAAAATATAGGAGAGAATGATGATTAGCAGGGGTGGTGCGTAACTGGCCCACTGGGCAATGATAGCCGATCCCCGCAGGTATTTAAATCGCAGGATATAGGCCAGATCGTCATTGGGATGCATGATGATATTACACCGGTTATAAATGGAGACGGCAAAGGCCACGCCAAACAGGCCAATGATATCGACGATGACCCGCCCAGTTAACGGCAGACGACCGACGCCAATCCAATTCCAGAAGTATCCGATCCACTCGACCAGGTAACTGAAGGGAATGATATACAGCAGGTTGGAAATAAACCGCCTGCGGTCAAATTGCCCCAGTAACAGTTGGTTCAACAGGGTAATCACGATGCCATACATGAACAGGGTGGTTCCCAATGGAACGTTGATCCAGTTGGCCAGGTTGACGGAAGACCCCGTCCAGACGGCACTCCCGAGGTTGGTTGAGATGGTTAAAGCGTTAGCGGCTGAGTTCAGGACGATAGAGAAACCCAAAAAGCGCATGCGTTGCCCAAAGTCCTTCATTTTTGCCACTGATGCTCGCCTCCGATTTTTTTGCTACAAGCTCTAGTGTATAGGAAGTGGCGGCCAATGAAAAGGGCCTTTACCACAATTTTACATGCGAGCTGCGGCCCGGTCGACGAAATTTTGGAAAATTTGCCGCGATTCGGCGTGGTGCTTGTACATATTCTCGGGATGCCACTGCACACCTAAGATTTGGTCGGTGTCCTTGGATTCCAGCGCTTCGATGACCTGGTCGTCGGCCGTCGCCGTGACGCGTAAACTTGGGGCGACATCCTTGATGGCCTGGTGGTGCCGGGAATTCACGTACGGGCGGTCGCCAGTCAACGTGGCCAGTGTGCTGCCGGAAACGACGGTGACGTGGTGGCTGGGTTGGTTGCCCATGGCGGCCTGACTGTGTTTAATCTGGGCCGTGGGGTCTTCACTCAGGTCCTGGTAGAGCGTGCCACCCAAGCCAACATTGATCAATTGCAGGCCACGACAAATACCGAGAATGGCCTTGTTGGCAGCAACCGCCTGCTTCAGCAGTTCGATTTCAAACAGGTCGCGCTTGCGGTAGGTCTTGCCCAACCGAACGTGCGGTTCCTCGCCAAAGAAGGTCGGGTCAACGTCGGCACCACCCAAGAAGGCGACCCCGTCAAATAGGGACAGGTAATCGGCGACATCTTCGGGATCGATACTAGGCAAAATAATTGGCAGACCGCCAGTTTTGACAATGGCTTCAACGGCCGGTCGGGGCGCAAAGGCCGCGTTTCTTTCATTAATAATGTTCGTCGCCTCGTCGAGCGTGTCGGCGGGCAAAGCAATACGTGGACGCATAGCGTCGCTTCCTCTCTTTTTTCGGGTTAAACTGTTGTTGTCAGCGCCTTACCGGGCGGCCCAAATTGACCGAAACGCGGTAGGCGGACGCACGGAGCCGAAGAGCAATCTCCGCACTCACTTTGAACCTCAAAGAGCGAGTTTCAAAGATGCCAGTGCTCTAAACGGCAAGGTTCAGCGTTAAGAGCACGCCTACGGCTGAGTCGATTTGGGCCGCCATCACGGCTAACACGAGTTTAACCCATGCCATCGTTTTTCTAACCTGCGTTGACGAGTGGGTAAGATTTTGAACTGGGTTAACCGTGAGAATGGTAAAACTGGGCGGATGAGGTCTGTGTTAGTGACCAGAGGCGTGCCAAGGTGTCCGGCTGTGTCGATGGTCTTGGCTGGAGTTCCTTTCCAGCCTAGCCCATGGGACGACCTTTGAGACCGATTTTTGGCTCAAAGTCGAGGTGGAAGCCTGATCTTAGGCTGGAACCGACCCCATAGCAGGATACCTTGAGCCCACCGCCGGGAACGAACAGTACCGCGTTCCGACCCAGTTTTCACCATCCCGGAGGAGCTGACAAAGACTAGTTTAGACTTAACCCTATTCTAAGGACCCAAAGAACGTTTGTCACCCGAAACTTAGGTGAGGTGTAACAAACTAGTTAACAAATTTTGTAAAGAACCCTACAATAGAGAAGTAGACTAAATTTAAGCGAGGTAAACATGATGACAGAACGGCAGTTGATTCAAGAAATTTTGAATTCCGAAGCGGTTGAATACAGTTTCGAAAACGTCGATGAAGACTCAAAAGAATACACGCTTTTATTGAAACGGCAAGAACAAGATGTCCGCGCCGTAGAGACAATCAACGATGAAATCAAGAAGTACTTCCAGAGCGCAAACTTCGATTACAAAGAAGAGTTGAACCCAGAAGGTGTTGACGACGATATTCGCTTGGTCATCAAGCGTAATAGCGACGCCAAATAAACAAAAGAATTAGCGGCCAACCACGATTTTTGTGGTTGGCTTTTTTGATGCGGTGAAGGGGTTGGGGACGGCCAAGCCACAGATTGACGTTGGTAGTTGTATAATTAAAAGTCTAATGTTGTGCGTTGTTAAGTAGAGCATTAGTTACAATTGCGGTGTTATTGGGTGTTTAAACAAATGTCAGCCGCAGGGCTGGTGAAAATGGGCTCAGCCGTGGGAATTGCCTTAGCGGTTTACCGCTTAGACAACTGATATCTTTGAGCCGCGTTTCTAGCGGCTCAAAGTAAGCCCGGAGACCGTTCTTTGGCTCCGGGCGTTAGCCCACAGCGTCCCGGCCCAGTTTTCGCCAGCCCGAAGGCGTTGACAAAGTACCAGTTTAACCAAAGAAATAGGGAGAGAATTGCATGACAATTGAAGAATTATACCGCGAAATGGCTAAGCAGATGGGCCCACAACCCTGGCTAAAGCCCGGCACACCGTGGGCCGAGACACCGGTTGAAATCATGTTGGGTGCCATTCTGGTTCAAAACACCAATTGGCGCAACGTGGAACCATCTTTGATCAATCTAAAACGAGAGACCGGGTTCGTCCCCGCTGAGTTGCGGAAATTAACGCCAACCGCCATCACACCACTAATCAAGACCAGTGGATTCTACAATCGCAAGGGGCCCACCATCCTGGCACTCGCCGATTGGTTGGGCCAGGCGGATGATGACCTGGACGTGTTGAAACACCGTGACGGCGCCAGTTTACGCCAAGACCTGATGAGCATCACCGGCATTGGTAATGAAACCGCGGATTACATTTTAATGTACACGCTGGACCACGGCACCTTTATGGTCGACACCTATGCCCGTCGGCTGTTCACGTGGCTGGGTGCAACAATGCCCAAGACGTACCCGGCCTTTCAAAAGAAAGTCCTCGGCCAATTTCAACTGGAACTGGCGGACTATCAGGAATTTCACGCACTAATTGACGAGTTCGGCAAGAAAATCAAGAACGATACGGACTTTGAGAACTCATTTCTAGCGGGGAAAAAGCTAGCCGTGGACTAAATAGACTGGCTTAACAGAACGTGTTTAAGGTGCTTAGTTAGATAACCTTAGCTACTAAGCCATTGTCGAATCCAACAGATTCAGCAAGAACAATAACAATTAAAAGTTAACGCCAAAGACAATTGAAAACACAATCAGGACCGCCGACTTAACGGTTTAAGCGGATGTTAGCCGCAGGCAGCCAGGGATGGAGCCTGCTGTGTCGGTGCCGTTAGACCGGGCGGGGTTCCCGGCCTTACAGCACGGGACGACTTTGGAGACTCGCGGTTCTTAGCGAGGCTTCAAAGCGAGGTGGCGGACCGTTTCTCAGGCCGGAACCGGGCCCCACAGCAGGTGGAATCCCTGGAGGCCGCAGGCGGGTAACATCCGCTCAAACCTTAAGAAAGTTTCAAGGGCGGGGGAGGCTGGGGCAAACCCTAGCGTTTTTCACAAGCGGCGTGCTATGATAGACGCAACGAATTTGGAACCGCTTACCACAGCGATATTTTGGAGGGAGTTTTACATATGGCACTTAAACAGCCGGAAAACTATATCTTAGCGATCGACCAAGGGACCAGCAGCACGCGGGCAATGATTTTCGATCATACTGGGCGCAAGGTCATCGAAGGCTACAAGGAGGTTCCCCAGTACTATCCACACAAGGGCTGGGTCGAATCCGACGCCAATGAAATTTGGAACAGTGTGTTGTCCGTGATTGCTAGCGCGCTGATTGATGCGTCGATTCACCCGGAAAATATTCAGGCCATCGGGATCAGTAGTCAACGGGAAACGACAATTGTGTGGGATAAGGTTACCGGCGAACCCATTTATCATGCCATTGGTTGGCAAAGTCAACAGACGGCGCCCCTGGCCAAGGAATTGGTTGCGGCGGGCCGGGCAGAAACGATTAAGGAAAAGACCGGTCTGGTGGTCGATGCGTACTTCAGTGCCACCAAGGTGCGCTGGATTTTAGACCACGTGCCGGGTGCTCAGGAACGCGCTGAAAATGGTGAGTTACTCTTTGGAACCGTGGATAGTTGGCTGGCTTGGAAATTGTCCGGTGGAAATATTCACGTTACCGACTACAGTAACGCAAGTCGGACCATGCTCTTCAACATTCACACGTTGGAATGGGACCAGGACATTTTAAGTTGGCTCAACATCCCGGCGGCTATGTTGCCAGAGGTTAAATCGAGTTCGGAAGTCTACGGCGTCACCCAGAATTTCCAATTTTACGGGGTGGAAGTGCCCATCGCGGGGATCGTCGGGGACCAGTCGGCGGCCTTACTGGGCCAGCTGGCCGTGGAACCCGGAACCGTCAAGAACACTTACGGCGACGGGGCCTTCGTCATGATGAACACCGGGAACGAACCGCAACTGTCGAAGCATAACCTGTTGACGACGATTGCTTATGAAATGAACGGCGAGGTGACCTATGCACTTGAAGGGTCCATCTTGGTGGCCGGGACCGCGCTAGCTTGGCTGCACGAAAGTATGCAGATCATCAGTAGTGTGCCCGAATCCCGGCAGGCGGCCATGGCCTCGACCGACGAGGATGAAGTTTATGTGGTGCCTGCCTTTAACGGGTTGGGTGCGCCGTACTGGGATCCGGACGCCAAGGGGGCTGTGTTTGGCCTGACCCGTGGGACCGACCGGAACGACTTCGTGAAGGCGACCCTGCAGTCGATTGCGTACCAGACACGAGACGTTCTCTTAACGATGAAGCAGGATACCGGCATCAAGGTGCCCGAATTAATGGCCGATGGCGGGGCGTCACGGAACCGCTACCTGATGCAGTTCCAGGCGGATATTTTAAATATTCCCGTTCAACGGGCCGCCGACGAGGAAACCACGGCGATGGGGGCGGCTATCGTGGCCGGCCTGGCCGTGGGTTTCTGGCAGAGCATTGATGAGGTCAAGGAAATCAGAAATGCCAGCCGGACCTTCACGCCAAACATGGACGACGACCAACGGCACCGCCTCTATGCGGGCTGGCAACAGGCCGTTGCGGCAACGCGGGCGTTTAAACCTAATCAAGATTAAGAGCTAATAAAAACAGCTAATCCACTTTACGGCGGGTTAGCTGTTTTTGGCGTTAAATAAATTGGATGGAGAGTTCTTTGTTGGCGGCGATGGCAATTTCCTTGAGTAACAGGACCGAGACGTTCATCTTGCCTTCTTCGATGCGGGCAATGGTTGATTGGGGTTTGCCCACTAACCGCGCAAACTCGCGCTGACTCATTTTTTGTTCGGCCCGCAAGCGAGTGACGGCAACGGCGACGTCAAGGTTTAGACTTTCTTGCTTTGCAGCCTTGGCGAAACTTGGGTCCTCGGCACTTCGCTTGGCAATATAGGCATCAATTTTAGTTGTCATGGGGGTGATCCTTTCTGGTTAGATAGATAATTCTTCGTTGACGCCCCTTGCTGATTTCCTTCAGAGGGGTCTTCTGTGTCTTCTTGGTAAAACCATGTGTGGTCAATTGCCCCTGAATTAATTCAGAGGCTTGTCGCTCACGTGTCTGTCGACACAGTAGTCCAACATGCCCGTTAGGCACTCCTACTCGTAGTGGCAACATCATCGGGTAATTGACGGCTACCCGTTTAACTATCGGGATTTACCCAATAGCTGTTAGCTTCGTAATCTTTGGGTGCTTAATGCCGGTCAACCATTCTTGACCTAGCATCTCAATATTCATAGCTCCTAATCGGTCATCATTACAACGATACTGGCATTGTTTACACCAATACTCGTGAGTATCGTGATGCCGGTTGGTTTTCTCAACCAGTCCACACTTGGGACAGCGTTGTGAGGTAAATGCTGGACTCACTTTCAAAACAGCACTTTGAATAGCCTGAGCCTTATACGTTAAGAAAGATTCTAGCTGGAAAAATGCCCACGAACGATGACTATTGCGTAGAGATTTAGGCAGGTCATCGGTGTTAAACGTCACATTAGTTAAGTCTTCCAAAACAAAAAGTGTATGCGACCCATATGCCGCAACGAGTGTCTTAGCTAACCAATGATTCACATCGGTCATCCAGCGGTTCTCTCGTTGAGCTAGTTGCTTAAGCTTTTTCTTGGCAGACTTGGTACCTTTACTTTGTAGCTGTCGACGAATTTCTAAGAACTTCTTGCGCCTGCGTAAGATTTTTTGGCCGTCGAAGAATAGTGTTTTTCCTTCATTATCAAAGGCAGTTGCTAGGAAGCGTAAACCACGATCAATTCCCACAACTTTAGGATTATCTTTGGTATCGAAATCACTAACTTCCTTTGTGATACCAATATGCAAAAACCACTTACCTCGATTGTGGACCAACTTAGCAGTACCAAGCTTCCAATTCTCAGTAAAGTATTTTTCGAATCCTTTGTTGGTACACTCTAACTTTGTTCGTTTACCCAGAGTGGTTATCGAGATTTCCCGCATGCTATCTACGAAAGAATAGTTACTCTGACGTACCAAGTCTGCTTGTGGTCGACGAAACTGGATGGGTTGCACTAACCAGTTCAGGTCTCTAGGAACTTGAACCCACTTTTTTTCTTCGTTCTTGCAACGGTAAGAATGTTGCTTCATTTGTTCCTGAACAGTTTTGTAGCGAGCTACTACTGTCCGAAAGACAGACTGGACCATCTGACTGTTGAGTGATGATTCTTGCCGAAGCTGTTTGTACAGCTGGTGATTGATTTTTAACCAACTTAACTGAAACTCATGGTCAAAGATCCATTGACTAACAATGTTAGCTAATCGTTGATACTCTTGACTCATTGCAAGAAATTGTTCTGCTTGATTTGTGTCTGGATAGAGTCTCAGCTTAATTGTCCGCCCTAATTTAACCAATGGATACCTCCCCTGTAGATTGGATTAAGTATACCATGTTCAGCTCTCTAGGGGAACATATGTTTCGAGAAAACTTATTAAGTTCTGGCATTCATCCCGCGATTAAAATCGCAGGTTTTCTGCTTGATCTTTAATAATATACTGGTCATTTTCGATGTGAAAATAGATGATCCGTTGAATATTGTGTGCACGTTGCGTTCTAATCTCGAATAGGTTACGCGTTAATTTCTTAACCCAACCCTGTTGCTTGGCAATCTGCATGCCATATTTCTGAATCTTTGAGATGGTTGATGTGAGTTCAACTTCATCTTTTTGTGGCAATGATGACAAAAATTTTTGAAATTCGGACCAACTATAATAATCAAATTCAATCAAATTGCACCTCCTATGATAGCCAATCCGCTATCAAAAAGCAAAGAATGCCTCCGAATAGGGGCCTGAATTTTGGCTTCCATAGGTTAACTGCGTAAAAAGAACGTGGAATTTTTATAAAGATAGATTTATTCGGACATACTAAAAAGCCATCCAACTAAGCTGCCAGTTGGATGGTTCATCGGTTATTTATATTTTTCTTCGAGCTGGCTCATCCAATAGCCCAGGGCAATGCCTGCGACCAACGCCAGGGCGCTCCACACCAGCGTCAGCCAGGTCGCACCGGCATACGAAATGCTCTCGGCGGCGTGACTGTTGGGGACGAGAATCAAAATGGTGCTGGCGGTCACGATGCCCAAAATGAAATGGTAGACCCGTGAGTGGAAATGGTGAATCAGGTAGTCCATGCCCTTTGAGAAGAGCGCCATGGATAGGATGCCACCCAGTGCAATTGGCAGGTAGACGCCCAGAATATCGAAATTTTTAAAGCCAGTCAACATGGGTGTGAACAACCCCAGAATCAACAGGAGGTTCGACGGACTCAGCCCGGGAACCAGGACGCCCAGCGCAATCAGGGCGCCGGCCACCACGAAGCCCCAGAAATTGGCGGGCAGGGTGCCAAAGAGGTCACTCATGAAATACAGGAGACCGCCGCTGATCAGCAGGGTGCCCCAGAACCAGAGATGGTCGATGCTATCCCGGGGTGTTTGGGAGCTGGCGGTCTGGGTCAAAGCCGGTAGAGTGCCCACGATGGCGCCGGCAAAGCCCCAGAGGACAATGACCTGCCAGTGGTCCAGCAAGTATTCCAGCGGGGCGGATAACAGGGCAATCCCCACGATGCCGCCTAGGCCAACCGGCACAAAGTACCAGAAGTCCCGTTTGAAATTTTGGCGGAAATGGGCCATGAAACCCAGGAGTCGTTCGTAAATTCCCAGAATGGCGGCCAATACCCCGCCAGAAACACCGGGGAGGATGAAGCCCAGGGCGATGATGATGCCTTTAAAGAAGCGTTTCACCGGGCTGTCGGGTCGAGTCGTTTGCATAAGCGTCTTCTCCTTAGTTCGTCGGTTCGCGTTTTCCCCTAAGATACCAGAATTGGTGGGCGGAGGCAATCACTCCCTAACAATCACAGGATAACTTAACATTTGCGGGTGGGTCTTTGTCATTGCCTCCGCGATGGTGAAAATGAGCTGGGACGCGGTGAGCAAGTAAGTCGTTCCCGGCGGCAGACTCAAGATACCCTGCTGTGGGGAACGACTCCAGCCTGAGGAGCGGTCTTCCGTCTCGCCTTGGAGCCTGAAATGCACAGTCTCCAAGGTCGTCCCATGGTCTAAACTGAGAAAATCGCTCAGTCAAGACCATCGACACAGCTGGGCATCTTGGTCTGCCTCTGGTCACTGATACTTACCCAGCTGGCTCATTTTCACCATCCTGCGGCTGAGACTGGCCTAACTCGCAGTTAAGTGATTCCGATTGTTTGGCGAGGTGTTTGGATTGTCGTAATGACAGGTGTTGTGTTCTAGCCGTTGGCGGGCGTTAACCGTTGCTGTTCCAGCCAATTAGTATTGCACGGTAAGAAATTGACCACAACCCCTGTAGCCAGCCAAAATTAATTTCAACCTGATGCTTGACTTCGAGTCGCTCGAACCTCATATACTGAGTGCATCAATTATGAGATAGGAGCGATTTATTTATGACAGTTACAAATAAAGTTGTTGTGATTACCGGGGCATCCTCAGGGATTGGGGCTGCGACCGCGAAGCTGTTGGCTAGTAATGGTGCCAAGGTGGTTCTGGGTGCGCGGCGTGAGGACCGGCTACAGAGCTTGGTCCAAGAGATTACCGCTGCTGGCGGGCAGGCTGCTTACCAGGTGACCGACGTGCGGGATGCCGCTGAAGTTCAGGGCTTGGTTGACTTGGCCAAGTCTCAATTTGGCGGGATCGACGTCATCTTTAACAATGCCGGCATTATGCCAACCTCGCCCATCAGTGCGCTAAAGACGCAGGAATGGAATGACATGATCGACATTAATTTGAAAGGGGTGCTCAACGGGGTCGCCGCTGTGATGCCTGACTTCACCGCGCAAAAGCATGGCCAAATCGTGACGACCTCTTCCGTTGCCGGCATCAAGAGTTTCCCTGGCGCTGGGGTTTACGGTGCCACGAAGTTTGCAGTGCGGAACTTAATGGAAGTTATCCGAACTGAAAGTGCTCAAGAAGGGACTAACATCCGGACGGCCACGCTTTACCCAGCCGCCATCAATACGGAATTGTTGCACACAATTACGGATGCTACGGCTAAACAGGGCATGGACCAATTGTACGATGCTGTTGGAATTACCCCAGATGCCATCGCACGCGTGGTCAACTTCGCTATCGACCAACCGGCCGAGGTCAATGTTAACGAGTTTACAATCTACCCAACCAAGCAGGCTTGATGATTGAACGAGTTCATGGGTTAAAAACTTTGTGAACTTTCCGTGTAGCATGGTATACTGAAACGGTCGAAAGTTTAGAGGATGATTTCTTAGATATCCGGATGTTTAAATTGGCGCCACGTCTTTTGTAACTTAGTGATAGATTTAAATGGTGGGAATCAGTTAAATCTCATGGTATACTGAACGCAACAAAGGCGAAGGTGTTCAAGCACCCCCGCCAATGGCAGAGTCGTTATTCACGACCAACAGTTATGAATCGAACAAAAAATCGTCCTGAACTGTCGTAAGTTTAGAGGACGATTTTTATTTGTCCGGATGTCTAAAGTCATGCCACGTCTTTTGTAACCTAGTGACAGTAGGTAAATAGATTTAAATGGTGGGAATCAGTTAAAACTCATGGTATACTGAACGCAACAAAGGCGAGGGTGTTAGAGCACCCCCGCCAATGGCAGAGTCGTTATTCACGACCAACAGTTTTATAAACGAACAAAGAATCGTCCTAACTGTGGAAGTTGAGAGGACGATTTTTTATTTGTCTGGGTGTTTAAATCGGCGCCACGTCTTTTGCAACTTAACGATAGCCTTAACGAGGCTCGTCAATCGATGCACCAACAGAGTGCAGAGCGATATCAAAACAACGCCAAAAGCGACTAGGTCAAGTAACGTGACAGCTATCCAAGACAAGGCAACCTCCTTTCGTTTGGTATGGTGAAACGTTCTTACAACTCACGTCATAAGCCCCAGTCCCTTACAATTAGATTTGCCGGTCGTCATTAACTTCTCTACAAAACTCAGTGTACCAGAGTTGTGACGAATAACCGCCTAAAAGCCCTCCATATCAGCATTTAAATGGTTTGTTATAACGGATTTTGTATTTCCGCGTTTAACGTCTAAAACAATAATCATCTGCACCAAAAAAGGATTGATTCAGCCATCAAAGCTGAGTCAATCCTTTTCGTTTACGTAAAATTTAGCAACCGAATCCCTAAGCCGCTTACTCTTTGGGTTGGGACCAGTAATGGGTCCGCGTTAAGAGGTCGCGTGACCGCTCATCTGCTGGGCGGAAACCGCGGTTGAATAGGTGTTTGAAGTACATCAAGTTGTAGAGTGACCCCCACACCAGTCCAAAGAACAGGGTGAAGGAGGAGTTGATGATTACGGCAAACTGGTTGGCAGTCGTGGTCATCGACAGGAGCATGAACGCGCCCAACTCGACCCCGAGAATACAGAGGAAGTTATACCAGTCCGCCCGAAAAATGCTGGGGAGGGGACTGAAGAAGAACATCGTCCACGAGAAACCAACCTTGGCGATCCGCATATTCCCCGTCTCAGGGTTAACGACGGTCGCATAGTTTGGGGGTAACGGCAGTCCTTGAGGGCCGTCACCATTTTGATTGTTTTGATCATCGTCATCGTCGTTAAAGCCCTTGAAAGGATCTTGCATGTCATTTGCCAACTTTCTAAAAATTCGATAGGTATCATTGATTGGGTGTTTGTCCAAACATCGGGTGGTACTAGTAATCCAATTAATCCGTTAAGCGGATAGTAGATTGCTGGTTAACTCAAACCATAATTACGCACAAGGACACGTGGAAAATAATCCGGAACGTCCTCAACCAGCGTGAGCCGCACAGGTAGTGAAAGTATCACGATCCCATGTGAGTGACCAGAGGCGGGTCAACCTGACCAGCTGTGTCGGTGGTCTTGGCTGAGGTTCTTACTCAGCCTAGAGCACGGGACGACCTTGGATACTCGCGATTCTTAGCGAGGTTTCAAGTCGAGACCCCAGACCGCTCCACAGGCTGGAGCCGGTCCCCGCAGCAGGGCTGGTTGAACCCGCCGCCGGGAACGGAACGGTTCAGGACTCCCAACCGATGTTTAACTAAAAGTCTAACACGAAAAGTGCATGCTGCCTATTAATCTATTGACGGCGACTTAGTTTGACGACCGCTTCGCACCGGGCCGTTTGGGGCATCATGTCCACGGACTGGATGTAATCAACCTGGTAATCGCTGGTTAATTTGACCAGGTCCTTGGCCAAGGTCGAGGGGTTGCAGGAAATGTAGACGAATTTTTCGGGGCGCACGCCGAGGATGGTATCGATCAGCGTGTCGTCCAGACCGGTGCGGGGTGGATCGACCACGATTGCGTCCGGCCGGAAGCCAGCCATCAGCCATTTTGGCAACAGCTCTTCGGCGGTCCCGACTTCGTAATGGGCGTTGGTAATGCCGTTAGCGGCCGCGTTGGCGTTGGCATCGTCGACGGCTTCGGGGATGACATCCATCCCGCGAACCTCTTCGGCCACGTCGGCTAAGGACAGGCCAATCGTTCCGATACCGGAGTAGGCATCGACCACGGTTTCACCCGGTTGGAGGTCCAGGGCCTTCTTGGCCTCACCGTAGAGAACTTCCATCTGGCTCGGATTCAACTGTAGAAACGCACGAGCGGATAGCTTGAAAGATAAGCCGTCTAATTTTTCGGTAATCGCGTCGTTGCCGGCCAAATGCTTGGTCTCGTCGCCCCAGACCAGTGAGGTCTTGCCGGGGTTGACGTTTTGCATGACGGAGGTCACTTGGGGCAGTTCCGCAGCGATGCGGTCCAGCAATTCGTGCTTGCGAGGCAGCTTCTGGGAATTGGTGATGATGGTCAGTTGGACGTCGTCGGTGTGTGCGGCGGCCCGGACGACCAGCGTTTTCACGATGCCAGAGCCGGCTTCTTCGTCGTAGATGGGCATGTCCAGGTCTTGGAGCATGGCCACGACGGCGCGCATGACGGTCATGGTCGCAGGCATTTGCACGGAGCAGGTCTCGAGGTCGACTAAATCATGGCTGCGTTCGGCGTACAGTCCGGCTTCGATTTTGCCATCGGCGTTGCGCCGAACCTGGAATTGGGCCTTGTTGCGGTAGCCGTAAGGGTCGGTCATGCCGAGCGTTGGCCGAAGATCGTAGCTGTGGAAACCTTGGGGTTGGTAGCGTTCCAGGGATTGGGCCACGATGTCGCGTTTGAAGGCTAATTGTTCGGGATAAGCTAAATGTTCCAGTTCGAAGCCACCGACCTCATCGGCGTAGCTGTCGCGGGGTTCAACCCGGTTGGGGCTGGCGAGACGAATCCGGTGGACCTTGCCGCGTAAGTAGCGGTTTGCCACGTTGGTGACCTCGACGACGGCCTCTTCACCGGTCAGGGCGCCAGGTACGAAGACGGTCATCCGCT
The DNA here is from genome assembly GCF_044053135.1 of Levilactobacillus sp. FUA 3915. Lineage (NCBI taxonomy): Bacteria > Bacillati > Bacillota > Bacilli > Lactobacillales > Lactobacillaceae > Levilactobacillus > Levilactobacillus sp. FUA 3915. The sequence goes on from NZ_CP168704.1 coordinate 1,513,826, forward strand.
TGTAGTAGCCGATTCCCTCGCCGTTGATGCCCATGCGCTTGATGGTCAGTGGAAAACGTTGGCCAACTTCGACCTCAACGCTGGGCGCTTCCCGTTCCTGGCGCCGGCGGTCGTTGTAGCCGCGGTCGTGGCGGTTGTCCCCGCGTTGGTCGCGGTAGCTGTGCCGGTCATTGCGGTTACGGTCGTTGCCCCGCCGGTCTTGCCGGTCGTTATGGGCGTGGCGGTTATAATTGTTGCCACGGTGATTATTGGATTCAAAGTTTGGCATATTTTCTCCTATATAAAACTTCAGTCATAAAGTGTCAGACACTTACCGATTAACACGGTCCTAAACATTATACCAAACTTTAGCAGTCGCCGGGCCGTGGCCGGTTCGGAAATTAGTGGTGGTGGGAACCCACTAAGTCCCTGGTGACGATTCGAAAAATTGTGGAGTCGTTTCCATAGTGAAAGGGCCGGCGTTTGGGTACAATTGGTGAGAACCTGATAAATGAGGAGGGATGGCTCGTGAGTTTGATTGAGTTGCAAAATGTGGGCTACCAGGTAGACGATACGCCCATCCTACAAGAGATTAACCTGTCCATCGATGCCCAGGAGTGGGTGACGCTGTCGGGACCGTCCGGCGGGGGTAAGTCCACGCTGGTGCGGCTCATCGCGTCGTTGTTGAGCCCGACCAGTGGGACGCTGCTATTTGATGGCCAATCGGTTGAAGATTATGACCCCATCGCGTACCGGCGGCGGGTCTCGTATAGCTTTCAACAGCCGACTCTGTTTGGCCAAACGGTGCGTGACAACCTGAGTTTTCCGTATCAAATTCGCCAGTTGCCGTTTGACGAGGAGCGGGCCGTTAGCGGACTGGAATACGTGGGCTTGCGCGCCAGTGACCTGGACAAGGGCGTCAACGACCTGTCCGGTGGGCAACGACAACGGGTGGCCCTGTTGCGCAACGTGATGATCTACCCGGAAGTTTTGATTTTAGACGAGGTGACAGCTGGGCTGGACGCCGATAACAAGGCGTTTGTCTGGTCCTTGGTCGAGCATTTTAACCAGGATGACAACCTGACCATCATCGCCATCACGCATGACCAAGCGGAAATCGATGCGGCCAAACGGCTGGTGACGATTGAGAACGGCCGCATCGTGGGAGGTGCCTAAATGAATTTAGCAGTGAATAATCAATCCTTGATGTTGGCGTTGGGGCTGGTCGTGATTGCCCTAGCAATCGGCTGGAAGGAAAAACTCGGCATCGACCGCGACATGATTATCGGGGTCGTGCGCGCCGTGATCCAACTGTTTGTGGTCGGCTATTTATTAAAATACGTTTTTCGCCTGAATAATATTTGGCTAACGGCAATTTTGATTTTGATTATCATTTTCAACGCGGGCTACAATGCGAAACAGCGGAGTAATGGGATTCCCAACGCCTTACCGATTTCAATTGGCGCCATTCTCATCAGTACCAGCGTGACGCTAGGCGTATTGATGTTGGCCGGCGCCATCAAGTTCATCCCGAGCCAGATGATTCCCATTTCGGGGATGATTGCCTCCAACTCGATGGTCGCAATTGGCCTGTGCTACCGCAACCTCAACGCCCAGTTCAGACAGGAGCGGCAGGCCGTGCTGGAAAAATTAGCGTTGGGTGCGGACCTGAAGGATGCTTCTAAGGAAATTCTCCGTGACAGCATCAAGACCGGCATGCAGCCAACGATTGATTCCGCCAAGACCGTGGGTATCGTGAGTTTGCCGGGGATGATGTCCGGTCTGATCTTCGCGGGCGTCGACCCGGTCCGGGCGATTAAATATCAGATCATGGTGACGTTCATGCTGATGTCGGCGACTAGCATTGGGTCGGTGCTGGCGTGCTACTGGGCCTACCGCGGCTTCTACAATGACCGGAAGCAGTTAACGGTTTAGTTTGGTCGTTGGTGGCGCCTTCCGGGTGCTGAAAAATAGGCCGGAACGCTGTGGGCAGGACGCCCGAAGCCTGAGGGGCGGTCTTCAGGCTCGCTTTGAGCCTCCAAGGGCGAGTCTCAAAGTCGCCATTTTCTGAGGAGAACACTCAGAAAATCCCCCGGCTGAGCCCATTTTTCAGCACCCTGCAGGCTGACATGGTGAGCGTCGTTAACTGCTTGCGGTTATGGTTTCATTGGCTGGTGTGTGGTGGATTTCGTGATAGTAGTTGGTTTTACCTAAACGAGAATAAACTAGTCGTTGCTGAAACGAGAGTGAATTTGGGACTAGAAGGCTTTTCTCTGTGAAACCGGCTGTTTTGTCTTAACTATTGGAGAAATCGGTCCGAGATTCAGAACGATTCACCTGGTGTTTCGGACGATACTTCCTAAGTAACGGGTAACCGATTTGTCCGACCCAATCTATTTTCCCAATAATCCAAGAAAACATGTCAGATTAATTGCAATCGCTTACTTAAACTGGCTATTCTAAAGACAAGTAGCTAAGATAACGGACTATCTAATGGTGATGGTCGCTCGAACTAGTTCAAAGTAGACTGACAAATAATAGAAGAACGAAGAAAAAAGACAAACGAGGCGTGGTTCTGGGGTTGGGACTGGAACCGGAGGCGTGGTGGGTACAGAGACCTGTGACAGTGGTGTTAGTCGGCGTTTTTGAGCCGGGGCCGACCTTGGAAACTCGCGAACTTTAGCGAGGTTTCAAGGCGAACCCGAAGACCGTACTTTGGCTTCGGGTGTGCCCCACAGGCGGGAGTACCCACCAAAGCCGCAGGTGGAAGTGCCAACCCCAGAACCCAGGACCAAACCCAGAGGAGGGTTATTTTATGAGAAAAGTGGCTTTAGTGACTGGTGCCTCATCCGGCATCGGCAATGCGATTGCCCGCAGCCTGCACCGTAACGGCGTGATCGTTTACGCCGGTGCGCGGCGGGTCAACCGAATGAATGATTTAGACGATTTGGGCATCACCACGTTGGCATTAGATGTGACGGACCCCATTAGCGTGGAAAACGTGGTCGACCGCATCGTGAGCGAAACCGGGCGGGTCGATATTTTAGTGAACAACGCCGGTTATGGCCTGATGGGGGCGCTCGAAGACGTTCCCATGGACCAAGCTCGTGACCAATTTGACGTGAACTTATTTGGGGCGGCGCGGTTGATTCAGTCCGTTCTGCCAATGATGCGGCAACAGCATAGCGGTCGGATCATTAACATTACCTCGGTGGACGGCAAGGTGGCGCAACCACTGGCTAGTTGGTACGTGGCGTCCAAATTTGCGCTCGAAGGCCTTTCCGATGCGTTGCGGCTGGAACTGAAGCCGTTGGGCATTGACACGGTGGTCATCGAACCCGGGGCCATCCAATCCGAGTGGGCCGACATTGCGGCGACCCATCTGCGGGAGACTTCGGCGCAGGGCCCATACCAGGAGACGGCGGACCGGGCGGCGGCCATTTTAAGCGCGGTCAAACGGTTCTCCAGCAAGCCACAGGTGATTGCCAGACTAGTCGACCGGGCGGCGTTATCCCGGCGGCCGAAGACGCGGTACCATGCCGGCTCCGGCAGTCAAATTTTGGTCGCGCGGCGGTTCTTGTCGGACAAGACGATTGACCGGTTGTGGCGGGTCATTGGTGAAGCAGCACAACGAATTACCCACTAATACGAGTGACGTTGCCCTGTTGTGGAAACCTGTTATACTTAACTTAACTAGAACACTAGGGGTGTCCACGACTGGGCTGAGATGCGGGTGACCGCGATCCCTTGGAACCTGTCAAGTTCAGACTTGCGGAGGGAATGTGTCGTGGCACCCAGACGGGCCACCAGTTCACCTCGATGTGAGCCGGTGACCCTTTTTATTTGGCCTATCAGTTAGTTAACCACCGGACCGATGCGGGTTAAGAAGTCATCAAATAACTTGACTACCTGGTATTCTAGACCTAACTAGTGGCTGAAATATCAGCCCGGAGCATCAACCGATCACAGGTAAAGTCAGCGGCGTTAATCAAGGGAGGACAATCATGAAAGTTACCTTGTTAGATGAATTGCGAGCTAAGAACCCCATTGTTTTCAACGTTTCCAACTTCGTCACCGTCCAGGACGTGGCCAACGGTATCAACGCGATTGGCGCGTCGCCCATCATGTCCGAGGAAGTGGCGGAGGCCGACGAAATGGTTGGGCTCGCTGGGGCCGTTTGCCTGAATTTGGGAGCGGTTACCTCTACCCAAATCACGCAGATTCGGGCGGTCGGGCAGTCGGCTAACCGGCAACAGCGGCCACTGGTCATCGATCCAGTGGCGGTTGGCGCCGTGAAATACCGGATGCAGATGGCGACCGGCCTCCTGAATGATTTTCACCCGGACGTGATTCGCGGTAATGCCGGTGAAATTGCGGCGCTGGCAGGCATTGACTGGCAGGCCAAGGGCATCGATGCGGGTGAGGGCACTGGTGATATCGAAGCCATCGCCAAGGCCTGCGCTCAGAAATTAGCGTGCGTGGTCATCCTGTCCGGCCCAACCGACGTCATCACCGACGGCACCCAGGCGGTCAAGGTCAAAAACGGCACGTCCTTGTTCCAGGTCCACGTGGGGTCTGGCGACATGCTGTCGAGCATCGTGGCGGCTTTCTGCGCGGTCACGGACGATTACTATGAAGCAGCGCAAACGGCCTGCCTGGTCTTCGCGGCCACGGGCCAACTGGTCCACGACGCCACGCCAAACCTGGGTGCGGGCACGTTCATCATGAAACTCCTAGACGCCCTGCAAACGACTACGGTTGCGGACATTGAGGGCATCGCCGACTTTGCGTAAAAGAACCAGGGATTCACAAGTACCACAGAAAAAGCATTGAGTGGCTAAAGCCATGAGGGTGGCAAACATCAAGAAGTAAAACCAAGCAAAGACTGGCTGTTCGGGCTCGGCTTGTGTCAGCCGGAGGGATAATGAAAATGGGCTCAGCAGTGGGATTTCCTGATGAAATCAGGAAATGGCGTCTTTGAAACGCGGGCTTGGCGGTTCAAAGCGAGTCCGGAGACCGCACTTAGGCTCCGGGCGTCCTCCCCACCGCGTTCCGGCCCAATTTTCATTATCCCGGAGGCGACTGCGAGCTGGAACCCGGACAGATGAAGGGATGAAGGTAGTATGGCAAATGAATTTCCACAAACCTTGACGATTGCGGGGACCGACAGCGGCGGCGGTGCCGGCGTCATGGCGGATTTAAAAACGATGCAGGAACGGAACGTTTTCGCAACGGCCGTGATTGTCGCGGTGACCGCGCAAAACACGTTGGGGGTGCAGGACTTTATGGCGCTGCCGCAGAAATTGATCGATGAACAATTTGCGTCCCTGGCGGCGGACCTGAAGATTCGAGCCTGCAAGACCGGGATGTTAGCGGATGCCGAGCACGTGCACGGCGTCGTTGAAAATTTGAAAAAGTACAATTTTGGTCCCTTAACGGTTGACCCCGTGATGATTGCCAAGGGCGGCGCGGCCCTGTTGGCAGACGACGCGGTCGCCACGGTGCGCGATGAACTCGTGCCATTGGCAGACGTGTTGACGCCCAACTTACCGGAGGCCGAACGCTTGACTGGCACGGCCATCACCGATAGCCAGGGGATGGAACGTGCGGCGGTGGCCTTGCAGGACCTCGGCGCCAAGAACGTCATCATCAAAGGTGGTCACGAGGCCACGCCGGAACAGGCGAGTGATTTTGTCTTGTTAGAAGACGGTCGGTCATTTTGGCTGACAGCGCCACGGGTGGATACGGTCCGGACGCACGGAACGGGCGACACGCTATCGTCGTGCATCACCGCCGAACTCGCCAAGGGCAAGGATTTTGAATCGGCTATTCGAATCGGTAAAGATTACGTGACGGCGGCCATCGCGAATCCCATCGCGGTCGGCAATGGTCACGGCCCACTGAATCATTGGGCATACAATCAAGGAGGCGCTGAGTAATGTCAGTAACGTTTGAACCAGGCCTATTGCGGGCCTACTTTGTGGCGGGGAGCCAGGACGTTCCCGGTCAAGATTTACGTCAGGTGTTGGCGACCATGTTAGACGCCGGCATCACGGCCTTTCAGTTTCGGGACAAGGGCAACAGCCAGCTGACCGAGGAACAACGGTTGGCGTTGGGCAGCGATTTGCGAGTCCAGTGTCACGACGCCAACATTCCCTTTATCGTGGATGATGATGTGGAACTGGCACTGCTGCTAAACGCGGACGGTATCCACGTGGGCCAAAGCGACCAGAAAATTCAGAGTGTGATCAAGGAAGTGGCCGACCGGGATATGTTTATCGGCCTGTCCTGCAACACGGCCAAGCAGGTCGCAGCGGCGAATAAATTGCGGGGCATCGACTACATCGGCAGCGGCCCCATTTACCCAACGGTGTCAAAGGACGACGCCGACCCAGCCATGGGCGTCGAGGGGTTGCAAAAATTGGTTGAGCAAGCCAACGTGCCCATCGTGGCCATTGGCGGCGTGACGGTTGCCTCATTGCCAGCCATCGCCAAGAGCGGGGCTGCCGGCGTGGCAGTCATCACGCTACTGACGCGTAGCGTGAACCCAGCCGCAGACGTGCAAGCGATGCGCCAAGCCTTTTAAATTAAATAGAAGCAAAGGAAGCACCACGGAACGTGTCCTAAAGGACTGCCGTGGTGCTTTTTCACGCAACTAATCGATTGTGGGCGAAAAGGTTCAAATTGGTAAGCGCATACAGTTGGACAGAACCGACTAGTTGTAACAGACAAATTAAATCGTTAAAATCACGAAAAAAACAGGATCGATTTCACCGTGTTTAAGTGCGGCAAACCAATCCTGTTTTAAAAGTTGAGGAAGCTAGTTGACTAGGGCTAACTTCACAAGTACATTCTAACACGACTCGCAAATAAAAGCTATCAAAAATGAATGAAATAACAGAATGTTGGTTAAGTAAATGAATGATGGTTGCAAGATGGTGAGCCGCTTGCGTAGTTTACGGAGTGCCACATATTATTAAAAAATTGGTAACTACTCATAACCGCTAATCATGGGATAAGTGAAATGAGCTGATGCCTGAGCGGGTTCTCAGTCGATTAATCGCAAAAAAATTGGCCAGGATTCGATAATTTTCCCTTGCAAATCAGAACAAGTGTTCGTATAATGAGAACAGCAAGTTGTTAAGCACTTGTTTACGTTAGTTGGATAGGAAAGACCTGGCCCAGATAGTTTGTGCTTAACGTGGTCAGATAACGGTTGAGGCTAGTATCTGTCTCAGGAGACTGGGTAACGCAAAAGCCTAAACCAAGGGAGGCATGTGCCATGGATTACTCGCAGGAACCACACGGATTGTTTTTCATGATTGATAATAAGTCCTTTTACGCCAGCGTCGAGAGCGTTGAGCGGGGACTGAATCCGCTGAAATCAGTCATCATTGTGATGTCGGAGGCAGACAACACGGGGAGTGGCCTGGTGCTAGCAGCCTCGCCCATGGCGAAGAAGTTGTTTGGTATCAGCAACGTGTCGCGGCAATACGAGGTTCCGCACGATGAACGGATTCTGGTGGTGCCGCCGCGCATGAATCTGTACATTCAAAAGAACCTGGCTATCAACAAAATTTTCCGTGAGTACGTGGCGGATACCGATCTCTTTCCCTATTCAATCGACGAATCCATTCTGGATATGACCAAGTCGTGGCGGTTATTTGGCCGCACGCCAGAAGAGGTGGCGCGCAAGATTCAGTTGCGCATCCGTAACGAGCTGGGGTTGTACACCACCGTGGGCATTGGCGAGAACCCCGTGCAGGCCAAGCTGGCCCTCGACCTGCAGGCGAAGCACGACCACGAACTGATCGGTCGCCTGACCTACGAGACCTTTCCCGAGCACATTTGGCCGATCACCAATTTAGAAAAGGTCTGGAGCATCGGGCACCGGACGGCCGCGCACCTTCAACGATTGGACATTCACAGCATGGGCGACTTGGCCCACGTCAATCCGTATGAACTCCGCCATGAAATGGGGATGATTGGCGCGCAACTCTTCGCGCTAGCTTGGGGCATCGACCGCAGTCATTTCCAACAGGTCCGTCCGCCCAAGGAGAAGAGTTGGAGCAACTCGCAGGTCTTGCCCCGTGACTACCGTGTCCAACGAGAAATTGAATTGGTCCTGCGCGAAATCGTCCAGCAGACGACCTCCCGCATGCGACATCACCACCAGCAGGCTGGCTGTATCAGTCTCTTCGTGGGCTTTGCTTGGGATGGCAAAGCCAGCGACGGCCGCAGTGGCATGAGTCATAGCCGCCGCATTGACCCGACCGACAACGCCCAGACGATTATCCGGGAATTCATGACGTTGTTTCGAGAAAATTGGGAGGGGCAACCCGTCCGGAACTTGGGCGTGGGCCTCTCACGGCTAAGTCACAGCGGCAACCTGCAGCTAGACCTATTTCAAAAACCTGACCGACAAATTAAGGATGACCGGTTCGACCGGATTCTCGATGAGCTCCGGGATAAATTTGGCAAGACGGCTGTGATTCCAGCCAGCAGTCTGATGCATGGCGGGACCATGTTAAGTCGGGCTTCGCTGGTCGGTGGGCATAATGGGGGGAATAGTTTTGATTGATGAAGCTAAGGAAGCGACGTTGATTCTAGAACGCCTGAAGCCGCTATTTACCGCGCAGTGGCATTACCAGTATCGCATCGACGTGGTCAACAATCAGTACGGTCACGTGTTCAATTTTTTCTTGGACATTCGCCGGCCGAAACATCGGGAACGGTCGATTCCCTTGCACTCGCTGCGGACGACCGACCTGGAAGTCTTAGAACGCGTCATCAGTCAAATGCGGCAGGGGACCGCGCTGACACTAAATTTTGTTGACTTCGGTCACGTGCGCTGGCCGTTGAGTCAACGCTGGATTCGCTAGGAAGTGAACGCCATGTACCTGAAAAAATCGTCAGATGATCAGCTCGCGCAAGATTTTTTTCAGCGCGATTACCAGGACCGAGGCATGTTGAAGTGGGGCGGGTTCTACCTGTCCGACCACACCAGTGCTTTGGCCAAAATGCACGCGGCGGAGCAGGTGGAACAGCCATTGCCAGAGCAAACTGCGGCGGACGTCAGTGAGCGTCTCGTCGCAGCCTGGCAAAGCCATCGTCCGGTCCATCTCCAGCTTAACGTGCTCGATGATAACCAGGCCATCACCGTCATCGACGGCGTGGTCGTGGGCGAATTTGACGACCAAATCGTGATTCAACTGGCTTCCGGTGAATTCCGTCGGCTCCAGCTGGCGGCGATTCGGTGCGTGGCACCAACCAAAGAAGCACCCTGACCAAGTTGATTTGGTGAGGGTGCTTCTTTTAGTTATATAGAAAGTCCTTGGGTCCGGCGACTAACAACCGGTTGACCGGATAATCCCATGGGTGCGATTACTGTGGCGATTTACCTGGTAAACAAGTAAGGTTAGGGATGGATCTAAGGGAGGTGTCTAGCAATTGAAATTACTGGAAACGCGTCATGTTAAGGTTAGTCTACGACGCACGACCCGCCAAGAAATGAGAGAGGGAATTTTTGCCTTGATCATCGTCTTTGCCATTTTTTGGCTCTGGTCTGTTTGGTCGTAGGGGATGCAGTTAACCTAGTTTTGAATTTTCTGCCATTCGGATTTGGAGAGTGTTTTGGTGTCTCCTGCCAGCATTTGATCGATTGACGTATCTAAAGCGTGATGATTAGCGGCGGATTCTAACAGGTACAAAGTTTCTTGCCAGGAATTGAATTCGTCTTCAGACATGATGATGACTTTGCGGTTGTGGGGCTTGGCAATGATAACGTGGTCCTGGTAATCCACAACATTGTCAGTTAAAGATTCTAAGTTTTTACGTGCGTCAGTGATATTAGTCGTAGTCATAGCCATCTTGTAGGTCTCCTAATCTGTGTCAGTACTAGTTGGGCATCAAAAATGACTTAGAGAGTTAGCAAAGGGACCATTAATGCCGACCGCGACGTTAGTGTTCCCTTTGTTGGAGATTGAGTTATGGTGTGTTTCACAGATGGGTCAAGCCCACCTCGGGGCCAGTATAACATTGTCCCCACCATTTGTTCAGTCCTTGGTCACTGGTCTTGTCTTTGAACTCGCCTTACCGGGCGGTCGAAATAGGGCGGAACGCGGTGGGGAGGACGCCCAGAGCCGAAGGGCGGTCTCTGGGCTTGCTTTGAGCCGCAGCCCACGTCTCAAAGGCGCCATTTACTGCGCTCCGCTCCGTAAATCCCACGGCTGACCCTATTTCGACCGCCCTCACGGCTAACACAGATGTGACCAGTACGAAAGAGGGGGATGGTTGGCCACAATATGGTGGATCAAATTTAGCGAGCCAGTGTAGTTTCACCCGGCACAGTGTCTCGTTGACCACATACATAGAAGTTGAGCGGTGGGCTAACACAATCTAAGCATAGCAATCTCCAAGCACCAGTTCAATCCAATGTAACAACATCGCCAGACCCGCACCACGGCCGCCAGAAAGCACCACCCCCACCCAAACCATTGGTTATCTTCGACCCAGTATGAGCAGGGTGGTGGCTGTGGAGCCGGAGGACGCTAGGTTGCGAGTCCTGTGTCGGTGGTGTTAAACTGGGCGACTTTTGCCCAGCCTTACAGCACGGGACGTCCTTGGAAACTCGCGGTCCTGGCGAGGTTTCAAGGCGAGGCGCCAGACCGTTCCTCAGGCTGGCACCGGTCCCCACAGGAGCGAAGTCAACCTAAAGCGGCCGCAGGCGGCGGGTCAGCCACCACACTGTCTCTACACGCTCTTGACCCTAATCCCTTAATCTCCAAACAGATAGATAACTAAACAAATACATAACCAAACAACAAAACCAAAAGAAGAAAACCAAAAAGAGCAGTAGCTGCGGACCACTCGCAGTTACTGCTCCATTTCAATTATAAGCTAAAAGTTGTTACTAGTCGTCTTCATCAACTCGGCGGCCTTGTTGGTCATCAGGTAACCGGCACCATTCTTGGTGAATTGGAGACTTTCGAATTCACGCTTACCGTTGAGGTTCGTGGCTTCGACCTGACTAGCCTTCAAATGGCCCAACTTGGAAACGGGCACGGATGAAATACTGCTGTCAGAGAGGAAGTACAGACGGTTACGCTTAACGTTGTAATCCATGGATTGTGGCTTGGTACCTGGACGGTAACGCAGACCTTGCATGACTAAGTGGAACTTAACGGACTTCTTGTTGATCTTACCCTTGTAGATCTTGACGGCGCCCTTAGGAGCCCAGCCACCATTGGAGTAAGTGAAGAAGTAGGCGTTACCCTTCTTATCAAACGTCAGGTTAGAGCCCATGGTAACGGTGCTCTTCAACATGAAGTTGATCTTCTTGGTTGGTTTCAGCGTGCTAGTGGAAACTTGTTGCACGTTGGAGTGAACTTTGACGGGGGCACCGATGAACCAGAGTTGGCCGTTCTTCGGGTTCATAGCCAGTGATTGACCATGGCCGGTGTTAAATACATGTCCAATCTTGATGTACTTCATGATGGCCTTGTCGGTGCTGGTCATTTGCTTGACGGAGTGGTCGTAAGTGGCGCGACGCAGGGCGTCCATGTGGTTCGTGCTGATGCCAAATTTACTCCGCAAAGCACCGAGGTTGTAACGAACAATCCAGCCACGCGTACTCTGTGAACTCGTGGTGATCAGTTCGTACAGCGTGTTGCCATCCTTAGACAATACTTCACTTTGGGGGTTGCCCCAGTCAGCGGAATGGTTGTAAGTAACGGGTAGGAAGACGTTGGACTTGAATGAAACCTTCTTGCCCTTGATGCTGGAAATGCTGGTTGGCGTCGTTTGGAAAATGTCCGAGTAACTTTGCTTGAACGTGTAACGCTTAACGAACATGTTCTTGTTCTTAACCGTCTTATACTTGTTGACGTTGTAGTTGGCCAACGCATTACCGTGTTGGGTATACGTCTTTGCGTGCGCTAAGGTCGTGGTACCGCCAAATAACAGGGCGGCAGCGGCCACAGCGGTTAACAATGCTGCTTTTCTCATAACTAAAAATCTCCTCTGGATATATGTAGGTAAACCGATTACATAACTATTTATACCACTAATTGGGGTGATGTGGACAAAAAATTAAAAATTTTAAGGCTTAAATCGACAAATAACTGAATTTTTCGGCAATTTCACTATTTTAACGAATCCCGTCAGCTTGCCCACGGTGGCTATTTGTGGGGTAAACCAGTTGGATATTTGATAAATATTGGGGTCATTTTAGATAATATTCGCTGTTCGTCAAAAAAAGGGCGCTCGGGTAAAGTGGGACTCATCCATGGCCATGGATCATCATGTTTGAGAGGATGATTCAAATGAAGGAGTCACCACACGCTGCTGCTTACCGGTTTCTGTATGACGGGGACCACGAGATTATTTTATTTGCCGCGCTGAAACGGCTACACATGAATCGTAGCCACGCCGATTACGAGGATTACCTGCAGGAGGCCCGGCTGTTATTTCCAGAAATCTACGCCGCCTTTCCCGAGAATCCCGAGGCCAAGCCGCATCAATTCTTGGCGTACGCCCAGCAGAAAATCTATTGGACGCTGTTGGATAAGCTCCGCCGCGACCGCAAACAGCTGGAACGCCAGGAACCCGGCAATCAGGACGAGTTGATCACGGCGGTCGCCAGTGACGACGATATTTTAGATGCCATCGGCCAGGCCGACTTTCGCCAGTATCTATTGAAGGTGATTGGCGGGGCCGGCACGACCGGGGAGTGGCGCTACCTGGTGGGCACGCTGCTCGACCAGCTGACGGCCGAGGAGATTGCGACCCGCCACGGCGTTAGTCGTAATACCGTTTATAAATGGCGGCGCTCGCTGATTCGCCGATTGGTCCGCAATTTGACGCCACCCGAAAACTTTTCGAATTAGGGGGTTACAAATCACCGCCGGATTTCGTTAGTAGGAGTGTAAGGGTTGGCCAATCACTTACCAAAATCAGCGTCACGAAGGGAGTACCACCATGCATAACAACTGGAATAAGACCACCATCATCTTTAGCTTAGGTGCCGACTCGGCCCACCCCGTGAAAGTTACCTTTCAAAACGCGGTGCCAGCACCGGATACTAAGCAAATTGAAAACTTTGGCGGCATTCTGGCACAATTGACCGGGTTACCTTTCCAATCCGCGACCGTTGCCAAGCAAGACATCGTCGCCTAACGTCCGTCACTCAGTCATTGAAAGGGAGTTATTAAATGAAGTCATTAGAATTGAGCTTTAAAGGGACCGACCTGCGGATCAAACATTTACGGTTGAAGTACGTCAACACCAACCTGACCGGCGAAGAAGTGGCGAGCCTCATGAAACAAATCGCCGACGCTAAGCTGTTTGTCAAGGATGACATGCCACTCTACGCCACCCCAGTGCGCGCCGACATCGTGGAAACGACGAAGACGGCCTTGATGGGCGGCACCGCGGTGGAACCAACGCCCGCTGCGTAGTCACGTAACCGAATAAAACGTCACACAACCTGAGAACGGCCGGCCTCCCCACGGAGTCCGGCCGTTTTTGGCTTGGTTTGGTCTGAGCTGGCTTCCGCCTCCGCCAGTTTCAGGTTGACCACCTATGGGGCCCACTCGAAGCCAAAAAGCGGTCTTCGAGTTCACGTTAGAACCTCGAAGGTCACGAGTTTCTAGCGTGGCCCGTGCTGTAAGCCGGAAGGGCATCGGCTAACACCACTGTCACAGGTGGCCAACCTGAACTGGCTCCGGCTCCAGCCAGCTCAGACCAAACAGACTGGTGGGGTGTTTAAATGTGTATGGGAATTATTGCGATGTCTAGGGCTTGGCGAAATTAAATAACTAGTAACGAGCGGCTAGGACACCACGTCTAGCCGCTTTTTTGATGCCTAGATTGGTCGTGCAAGATTGAAAGGCTTATCCTGCCATCAGTGAAAAGGCGTTGAAAGGTCAGCAGGCAAAGAAATCGGTTCAATTTGTTAATAATCCACCACGGATTCTAAAATACCAGCTATACTGATTTTTGTTCGAGGCACTTAGAAAGACTGGTGGCCTCAAAATAAAGCAGTATTAGCGAACTAGACCAATATTTCGGGGGAGAAAACGGATGAGAATTGAGCAGACTGAGAAACGCCATTATAAGATGTATAAAAAGGGTAAGCTATGGGTAACGGCTGGTATTATTAGTGGGGCCGTCTTGCTGGGTGCGGGGACGACCGCTCAAGCTAGCGTGGAACCGGGGGTGACAGAGAGTGCGTCGACCGTGACGGTTTCTACGGAAAAGCCTGTGGAGGATGAGGTGGAAACGACTGATTCGGCGGTGACGGATACAGAAACTGGTGCAACGGAGATGGTTGCTAACGAATCTGTTAGTGAGGAAACCACAACTGAATCACCTGCGACAGATTCCCATGAGACTGAGCAGACGGTTGGTGATAACTTTGTAAATGAGAACGCTACCACAAACGAACAATCGGGAGTTGGGGCAGGATCAGCCGAGACTGAAGCGCCAGTCCAAACGCCAGTTGGCAGCACACGACCAGTCACTGATTTGGCCGAAAGTGTGGTTCCGGCAACTGAGAGTGAGCCGGCTACGACCACGATGCCAGCCACAACTGAAACGGTAGTCGCGCAACCCGCAACCGCAGTCACACCGGCGACTACCGTGACGCCAGTGAATGTTACCGTGCCCGAGATCCGACCGGCTGAGGTGACTCCTGTGCCGGCGGACACCATGGTCGACACGCTGGGGGCTGATTTAGCCACCGCGGCCGTGCCGTTAGTTCAGACCGAGTTGGGTAAGACCACGACGATGAAATTGACCCACACCAAGGAGACGGCGACGATTGACTTGTGGATGCCGAATAAGAAGCTGCAACAGGTGATTCTTCAGGCACTACAAGAGTTGAAAGATACCGACAAGACCTGGGATAGTGTGGCTGATATTACGCAGGAAGACATGGCGTTAATCAAGAATTTGAGTAAACACAGTCACAGCACCTACATCGACGGCAAGACCGCGTACTCGCTGGAAGGCTTGCAATACGCGGTTAACCTGGAAAGCGCAAACTTTGGCGGCTCCTTTCAAGAGCATCCCGGCGCAGCCTATGGGGATATTGTGGACATCACGCCACTGGCTAATCTGCAGCACTTGACGGCGCTTGACCTCCAGTACAACCGGATTAAAGACATCACGCCGCTGGCGACTTTACAAAATATTGAAGAGATGTGGTTATTTCACAATAATATTCAAGATTTTTCACCACTAAAAGGAAAGGTTAAGCCTTCTAAATTTAATTGCATCGGCCAGCTGATTACGTTGGACCCGGTTGTCATCAGTGATAAAGATCGTGAGGGGCACCTGCAAATTGCCTGCACGACAATCGATGGTGAGGTTGTGCAGCTGGTAGGCAAGGAAGTGTTGACGCCGCTAGCCTTTTATAACAATGACGATGGTTTCACGTATCAGGCCTATTTTGCTGGCGGAACCGCGGCTTCAGATGGCCAAGGCGGCTTATACTACAGTGGGTTGCAAGACCAAAAGCCGGGAGCTACAGCCATTCCGGGTCATGAGGACGTGAACGTGGACGTCCAGCCCTACTACCATTACATGATTGGGGTATCCGATGTTAACACGGGCGCTGCCACATTCATAGTCGTCCAGCCCTACACCATCGCGCAATCGGCAGCCGACGTGACGGTCCACTACGTCGATGAGACGGGTAAGGACGTCGCGCCAGCTCAAACGCTGAAACCGGGCCTGGTCGGGGAAGCCTACACGACGACACCATTGGAGGTTTCAGGGTATGTGCTCCAAGAGACGCCGGAAAATGCGACCGGGACGTACGGTGAGGCCGCTATTGACGTGACCTACGTTTACGCGGAAGAGGAGGCGGACGCTGAAGGAAACAAGCCGGGTGGCAACGGCAACCAGGGGAGTGGCAACACGAACGGTGGCGGCACGACCACTACACCCGATGGCCCCGGGGTTGGGGCGGAAACGCCAGACAGTGGCCAGGACGGGGATGCCAGCACGTCGGGCAACGAGACCGGTAATGGCCACCACCCAGACGGCACGGTCACGGGTAATCCGGCTGGCGATGGGGATGTTGCGGTACCTGGCACGCCGGGTGGACTCCCAACTGGTGGCGCTAATGGCACTGGCACGGGCGTCAGTGTGGGTGGCCAAGCCAGTCAGCTGAGCACCGGCAGTTACGGCCATCAGCACCAATACCAGGGGCAAACAGGTAGTGCCACGACGGCCAATTTGACCGAAAGCGAAGAGACGGGCGACCAAGTCCTCTCGAACAGTGTCGGCAGTATGGCATTGCCGCAGACCAATGATAGTCGCGGCTCCATCGCGTGGGGCGTGGCATTGCTGGTGAGTTTACTGAGTTTATGCAGTTTCAAACGGAAGACCAAATAGATATTTGCCGCGCCTCCGGGATGGTGAAAATGGGTCTGGTCGCGTCCGTTCCCGGCGACGAGCTCAAGGTGCCCTGCTGTGAGGTCGGTTCCAGCCTATGAAGCGGGCTTCCACCTCAACTTTGAGCCTGAGAAACGGTCTCAAAGGTTGTCCCATGTTCTAAGCTGAAAAAAATCGCTCAGCTTAGAACATCGACACAGCTGGGCACCTTGGCTCGTCTCTGGTCACTCCCACGACTGACCCATTTTCACCATCCCTGCGGCTAATACTGGTTTGGTCCATTTAGCTAGTCGTATTGGATTCACCAGTAGTTATATATTTTCTGGAATCAAAAATGTGTTGTACTCAAATAAGATCAAACTGACTAAAAACACCTGAGAAGGCAGCGCAACCCATGCGCGTGCTTCTCAGGTGCTTTATTGGTTAGTTTAGTGGAAATGGGTGTTACCGGAGACTTGAAACAGCGTCTTGCAAAGCGTCAACGAGAGTTTGAGCAGCTTGGTCGATATCGAAATCATCGCTTGAACTGTCAGCCATCGTATCAGCTAATTGATCACTGAAGGCAGCTAATTTAGCATTGGTAGTAGAGCCGAAACGTCCTTTGAAACTGGCGTTTACTTGGAGTGCAGCTTGACCATCTTTGACCGTATAACCGTGGATTTGGTCGATAGCGTAAGGGAGTTGGGAATCGTCGTAGGTGTTGCTAGTAGTAACATCTTTCATAGAATCTAATGCCCAGCCTTGGTCGTCAGTACTCATCGAACGAATAGCAGACAATACGTGCTTAATGTCAGCTTTTCGTTGGGCTAAAGCCTTGGTGTTGACCTTCTTCAGGTTACCCTTCCAAATGTACCCCTTGACGTTGCCCTTGCTGTTCTTGATGTAGTAGTAAGTAGCGGTCTTGCCGTTAGTTTTCTTGACCGTAACTGACTTGGTCGCGTAGAAAGTCGTCTTCAGGTAATTGAATGCCTTGTGAGACTTCTTGGTCAGCTTGGCGCTGGAGTAGATGTAGCCGCCGTTAGCGTGGTAAGCGGTCTTCTTCATCTTCTTGGAGCGGATAACCTTAGCGGACTTTTTCTTAGCACTAGCTGATAAAGTGGTGCTAGGGACGATCACAGCGCCCAGGCTAAACGTCAGGGCAGTGATTGCGGAAACTTTAAGTAACTTGTTCATGGTGGTGCCTCCAATTTATGTATAGTCGAAATTACTTCGCCATTATAGCACGATAAGCATGGTGGATACTAGTTGTCTTGGGCAATTCTTTTTGCATTGAATAGTGCATTACTTTAAACAAATAGTGGGGTAGCGAAAAATACAGAAAATTTGGTTAATTTGTTATGGTGGATTATTGGTGGATTTATAGTGAAATTCTGTTATAAATTAACGATTTTTCTATATTTGAGAAAACATCTCAATTATTTGCTAATTGTTGTTATAGCAGGTATATTCAATCTAAGAGGTGAGGATGATGTTGCATCAGTTTACGTTTAAAAATTTTAAATCGTTTCGCCAGGAAGTCACACTGGACCTGACCGCTTCATCACTGAAGGAACTCCCAACGGATGTGGTGACCGACATTTTGCATGAACGGGTGTTAAAGCTGGCTGCCCTGTACGGCGCCAACGCGTCTGGCAAGAGCAACGTCATTCACGCACTGAGCGTCATGACGGCTGTGGTGCTGACCTCGTTTGCGGATGAGGACGCTTTGAAAAAGGTTACGCCTTACTGGTTTGAGGACCCCAGCGTTCCGACAGAGTTCAGCGTTTTATTCTCCACGCGGACAAACATCTATCAGTATGGATTTAGTGCCACCAAGCAAGCCGTGACAGAAGAATACTTGTATCAGCGGGATAAAAGCAAAGTGGGTGAGCAGTATCTGGAAATCTTTGACCGTACAGACGCGGGAATCGTGGGCAGTCTGACGGAACAGGTGGAGGTTCAGACACTAGCCAAATTAATCACGAAGAAATCGTTACTGCTGTCCGCATTATCTCGGTTAGAAATCCCCGTCATTCGGGAGGTTGCCGACTGGTTCCGGGCTTTACGAATCGTGGATTATGGGAATCCGCAGAATGAGGTGACCAAGACCGCACGCTTTCGTTCACGCCAATCACTGAGTCCGATGATTGCGCTACTGACTGATCCGCAAGAGAAGCAGAAATTTGAACAGTTTGTCCAAGCAGTCGATGTAGGAATCGCGCAGCTAGGTGTCGTGCAAGATGACTTCGCCGATGACAATGAAGCCCGGCAACGGGTCGTCAGCTATCACCGTAATCCGACGACGGGAGAGCTTCTCCAGACGCCAATCAGTGCGGAATCCAGTGGGACGCGCAAGATGTTGTGGCTGTATGTTGATTTGAAACAAACGCTGGATGAGGGTGGCACGGTCGTCGTAGATGAGCTGGATGCCAAGCTGCACCCGTTATTGTTGCGTTACATTCTAATCCTGTTTCATGATGCGCAAATCAACCCGCGTGGCGCCCAATTAATTTTTACCACCCAGGAACTATTTACGCTAGATAAAACTAATTTTCGCCGAGACGAGGTCTGGTTCGTGGATAAGAATCCGGCGGGGATGTCGGACCTGTATTCGTTGGATTCGGTTAAGGTCAACGGCAATCAGAAGGTACGGAATGATGCGAGTTATGGGAAGGACTATATCTTGGGGAGGTATGGGGCCGTCCCTCATTTAAAAAGAGAAAATTAAACTCTTATTTACAGAGACTTAAACTTTGGCGCAATGTGTTACTTGGGTGTGGTGAGTCTTTGCGTGGTATACTCTGTACATAAGGGAGAGAGATATGGAAAACCTAACTGAAGTTACGTCATTCCATGGAACAAACAAGCAAAATGCAAGTAAAATTGCAAAGCAGGGTGTCCGAATTTCTATACCACGGTTTGATGATCAGCGGGTCAAGAATCCGGGATCTTTGGGATATGGATTTTATACATTTATGGACGATTTTCCTGAGGCTCGGGAACTGGCATTTGAATTCTCGAACAAGTTTACTAGTGAGGTTGTTGTTATTAGGGTGATGTCACAAGTTGATATGTCTAGTATTCTTGATATGAATAATGCCAATGATAGAATGCAGTATCTGCACTATTTTCGACGCGCTCATAAAAAGATTATGGGCATATGTAAGCAGAGGGGACTCAGTTTATCTAACCGTAAGCAACATGTTTTTGATGGCCTCATGATTGAAAGTTACATTAGATATTTAAAAACAAGACAAAAAACGATCGTCAATGGCGTGATTCACGATACAGTCACATACGTAGGAACCGATGGTATGAGTGACATGGAAAATGGTCGTGAATTTTGCATCAGAAATACCGGTATGATTATAAGCACTAGCGAATGTTGATTTTTTCCTTTTAGCTACTGTTGTAAAACGGAAGTGTTAGATTGGAGATGTTTTTAATGGCTTTAAATGTTTTTGACCTAGATGATAAATCGATAGACGATTATATTGATTCAATTGATATGGAGAAGCTCCTTCGCCAGTTTGATTTAGTAGAGTCGAATGACTTTGTAGATAAGACAGATAGTCTTACTTTCAAAGAAAACAGAATTAAGAATCCTGTTTTATCAAATGGTAAGGATCTAGTTAAAATGATGACGAAAGACTACACTGATTTTAAAGGAAACTCATTCAGCGTGATTGCCAGTGCTAGTACTTACGGGGAAGCGGTCTAATGGCAAAAAAGCTGGAACTGAGCGATCTTAAGTTAACGGGTATTAGTGTGTTGGATTCAGAATTTTCTAGAAATATTGCGGTAGACTTTCAGCATTGGCAACAAGAGAATGATAATTATGAGTTTTCTATTGTGCCAACGTTAGCGAACGCAAAGAACGATGCTAACTCTGCAAGGGTGATTTTAGAGGCGCAACTCTTCTCTAAGGATTTTAAGGAAAGAGATAAGCCATTTTATATGCGGGTTAAGACGGCGTTTTACTTTCAAGATACTGCTGATTATCAAGATGGAAGTACGGTCTTGGATAAATATGCTGCTAATATGATTAGTATGGCATTTCCATATGTGCGGGCATATATACAAACTGTAACTTCGTTGTCTGGTATCTCTAGCGTGACTGTTCCTGGCATTAATGTTTTTAAGCTCATGGAGGATATGAGTAAAGAATCTGATCTCTAGCTAGTTTGCAAGAGTCTATTGAAATCAAAAGTAAATAGCGACATAAAAATACCGCGGAAGCCCAGCCAAACAAATGGCCAAGGACTTCCGCGGTATTTGGTTTAATCAAAGTTAAGTGAAAACAGGACAAGCACCAGAAACACACACCGCGTGGGCTAAACCAGTGTCAGCCGCAGGGAGCGTGAAAATGAGCCCAGCCGTGGGATTACATGAGCGGACCCGCTCATGTAATGGCGTCTTTGAAACGTGGTCTTGGCGGTTCAAAGCGAGGTTGAAGACCGCTCCTCAGGCTTCGACCGTCCTGCCCACCGCGTTCCGGTCTCATTTTTCACGCTCCCGGAGGCGAGGCAGACGCAAGTTTACCCCACGTGTGGGTGTTGCAGGACCTTGTCCGGGTACTTGTGGGCGACGTAAGCCGTGATCGCCGCAATCATCTTAGCCGTCGACGGCGCCTTGGCCTGCTCGGAGTTGACCACCAAACAAATCGTCCGGTAGAACCGCTGGTCAAACGGGTAGACGTTCACGTTGCCGCTGACCCGTTCCAGCGCCAGCTCGGGCAAAATGCCCATGCCCATGCCGGCCTCGACCATCGCCAGGATGGACTGGTCGTCGATGGAGAACCGCAGCGCGTTCGGCCGGATTTGGTAGTGGTCCAGCGCGGCCTTGGTGTCCTTATCGTAGTCGCCTCGTTGCAAAATGAAGTTCTGGTCGACCAGGTCGGCGGCCGTGACCGTCGTGCGGTTGGCGGGGATGAAATCGTTGGGCGTGATGCAGTAGATTTCGTCCTTGACCAGCGGCAGGACGGTTAATTTTTCTGCGACCGGCAAGGCGGATAGGCCTAAATCCAAGCGCCCGGTCTTGACGGCGGCCGCAATGTCACTGAAGCCGGCCTGTTCTAAATTGATATCGATTTGGGGAAAATCCTGTTTGAACTGCCGAATGATCGGTGGCAGCCAAGTGATGCAGACGGAGGAGAAGGCCCCCAGCCGCACGGATCCGGCGTTCATGCCGTTAATGTTGGCGGCGGCCTGTTGGAGCCGGTCCTCGGCATTGATGACGACCTGAATCAGTGGCAGGACGCTTTCGCCATCCGGGGTGAGCTCCACGCCGGTCCGGTTACGGATGAAGAGCGGAAAGCCCAGCTCCTTTTCCAGCTGGTTAACGGAGTGGCTGATGGCTGAAGGCGTCACGTTCAGCGTTTGCGCCGCTCGGTAGAAAGTTTGTTCCTGAACAATAGCTTGAAAGACGCGATAGGCAAACGGTAACATCGACGACACCTCCTGAGATTGGTAAAGATGAATTACATTCACGTTATTTCTGGATAGTTGAAATGGTTTTTCTTTCACCAGTATCTTATCATAAACGCGAGGTCAGAGGAAACCACCCCCAGCAGTTCGGCCGGTGACTGTACTGCTAAATACAGACTGGTTTGAAGCACGCGCCTTACCGGGCGCTCAAATATGGCCGGAACGCTGTGGGGAGGACGCCCCGAGCCAAAGGGCGGTCTCGGGACTTGCTTTGAGCCTCTGAGAAACGAGTCTCAAAGTCACCATTTACACCGCTAGCGCGCTGTAAATCCCACGGCTGAGCCATATTTGAGCGCCCTCACGGCTGACATTGGTTTCCTGACCGGCATTTAGCGGTCGTCACGGGCTGAACTGGGGGAGTGGTTTCACTGTCCGGATGAATGTGTGAACTAGCTGGAATACGTCATGGCTGAGCCCGTTTTTACCGCCCTCTCGGCAGGCTAGCCGTTGTTGGCAGCAAAGGCACCAGGTTTCCTGACCAGCATTTAACGGTCGTCACGGGCTGAACTGGGGAGTGGCTTCACTGACCGGCTGAGTGTGTAAATCCCATGATTAAGCCCATTTCCACTGCCCGACACAGTGTGGTGAAAATCTGACTGAGCTAGAACCGGAAGTATTAGCTAATATGTTAGGTTCCACAGTCGCCACCCACCAAGCCAACACGACCAGCTTAACCGGACCGCCACACCGACGGCCAACGGCTTTGGCTGCCGGTTCGCCACCACCGTTGACTCTGACCGGGCACTAAGCCGCGGTCAAAAGCAACGCACAACCAGAGCCGGAGGAAGCCAGGTACGGAGACGGCTGTGTCGGTGGTGTTA
This sequence comes from Levilactobacillus sp. FUA 3915, assembly GCF_044053135.1. NCBI lineage: Bacteria > Bacillati > Bacillota > Bacilli > Lactobacillales > Lactobacillaceae > Levilactobacillus > Levilactobacillus sp. FUA 3915. The sequence goes on from NZ_CP168704.1 coordinate 1,536,492, forward strand.
GACCGAGCGATTTTTCTCGGCCTTACAGCACGGGACAACCTTTGAGACCTGCATGATCCTAGCAGGGCTCAAAGTTGAGGTGGGAGCCTGCACCCTAGGCGGAAACCGGCCCCACAGCAGGCGTAGTACCTGGAAGCCGCAGGCGGCCAGTAAAGCATTGTTTTTGACCTTAAGGTCTTAGGTCCTAAGGTTTCAAACCAAAAGTAACCCAAGAACCGGCAGCCAAAGTAGCTGCCAGAAAGGTGTGACTGTCATGTTAAATGATCTGTTAGCAACCCGTGTGAACCCAGATGTCCCTTCCGCCCTAAGTGGCCTGTTCGTCAACGACCCAGACCCCCGCGCCATCTCGTTTGCGGCCGGGAGCCCCAACGAAAGCCTGTTCCCGGTGGCGGCGGTCAAGGAAGCCTTTAACACCGCCATCGACACGCAAGGCGCGCACCTTTTTCAGTATCAGTCGACCCAGGGAAACCCGGACTTGCGGGCAAAGCTGGCGGCGCGGATTGGCAAATGGGGGCGGGTCACGACCACGGCGGACCACGTGATTTTGACGGTCGGCGGCCAGCAGGCCATTGAGCTGGTGGCCAAGGCGCTTCTGAACCCCGGCGACGAGGTGGCGGTCGAGGTGCCGACCTACGTAGGCGCGCTGGCGGCCTTAGACCTCTACCAGCCGACATATTACGGCGTGGGCTTACAAGCAGATGGCCTGGACCTAGACGCGCTAGAAACCGCCTTGAAACGCCATCCGGGCATCAAGCTGTTGTACACCGTGCCGGACTTTCACAATCCGACCGGAATCACCATGAGCGTGGCCAAGCGCCAACAGCTGGTGGCCCTGGCGAACCGCTACGACTTCATCATTTTGGAGGATTCGCCGTACCGCGACCTGGGCTACGACCAACTGCCGCTACCGGCCATCAAGAGTTTTGACACCGAGGGCCGCGTGATCTTCGTGTCGAGCCTGTCGAAAATTCTGATGCCAGCGCTGCGGACGGGATGGCTGGTGGCCGACGGAGACCTGTTGGCGGCTATTTTAAAGGTGCGGCAGGCCAGTGACCTGGAGGCGACCGGCGTGACCCACGCGGCCATCAACGCCTACCTGGACGCCAACGATTTGGACGCGCACGTGACGGTCTTGAAGGACCACTACCGCGAGCAGTGTGCGGCGATGGTGGGGGCGCTGCGGGCCTACTTCCCGGACGAGGCGACGTTTACCACGCCAGCTGGGGGCTTCTTCGACTGGGTGACCTTGCCAGAGTCTGTCGACGTCGACCAGTTACTGCGGACCCAGGTCATGCCAAATGCCCACGTGAGCTACGTGCCGAGCACCAATTTCTACCCGGCCCGTGACGTGCACAACGGCATGCGCCTGTGCTTTAGCGGCCTGACACCGGACGTGATTGACGCCGGCATGCACCGGCTGGGCGACCAGATGAAGGCCGCCGTGCGTGGGGTGAAGCCAGTCTTTTAGTGAAAAAGAACCCGTGATTCAAGCCATAATTAAGTGGGCTTGAATCACGGGCTCTTTGTAAAAGACAAATTATTCTTCAGTCTTATCTTCAGATTTCGCTAGCATTTGCCCCACATTGATTGTGGGCATATTGAATCCAGGAAATTCATTGGACGAGGTTGTTAAGGATGCGACTAGAGCACGTGCATAGGGATATAAAATGGCAACGCAGTTATTACGGATGAATGTATCTATGCCAATATTATTATTATCTTCTGTAGAATTATAAATGAACTTTCCTTCAACAGAACAGAATACTTCAAAAGGATAATTTTTGTCTTCTAAGGAACCTACCCGAACATTAAGAATTACTCTGGCATTTTCACCATTATTAGTACTATTAACACTAAGATTGGGAACTAATTCTATGCTTTTCTGGTTTATATCAAAGGATTCATTCCTTTTGTAAGTCATTTCTTTGACAGTATATCCGATAAATTTTAGTACAGTCATTAGATGGCTTCCTCCAGTTCTATCGATGGTAAAATGTAAGTTTGATTATCAGGAGTTCTGTACTCTAGGGCGTTATTGCGATTGTAAATTAAGCTATTACCAGTATCTCCTGTAGTACTTGTATTAAAGGAAAATGGAATGTTAGAAGGAACGTTAATATTGGAAAGTGGTTCATCATCGGCAAATCTGAATAAAGTATCCTGGTACTTTACTTGAAGCCTCTGGTTATTCTCAATTTGCGATAACGTGGACACACCTAAGCCAAGCTTTTCGGCAAACTCTCGAAGTGACATGCCCTTTTTTCTACGAATATTGTATATTTCGGTAGGACTAAGGAATCCTTTACGATTTCTATATGTGTCAAAGTCTCTTCTAAGGTTTTCCGAAGGATCATCGAAATCACTCCAGAGTTCGCCGTCAGCATCTTTCCAGTATCGGTGGAGAACTAGTAAATTATGTTCATCCTTTACTGTCATAGATTTAATTGTTAAAACTTCCGTATAGTCTTCAGTAATTTCCTTCTCAGGATTAAAAAATTGCTTGGTTATAGTGTGCATATCAAGAACCTCACTTTCAGTAGTCACGGTAAGGATACCTCATAGGGTGTAGTGCAATATGGAGAGAAATCCACATGACTGTTTCATTGGGCTTATCTTGGAACTTCAAATAACATTCTTGACCAGAGATTATTAGCCCAAACACCCAAACGTCGCCAGGTAAATGATGATCATCTGCCATTGGCCCTTGAGAGTAATCTCTCCAAGAAATGCTATCGTAGATTTGGTTAAATGCAATTTCTTCCATTAGCCCGAGTTCAGCCAATGTGTCGCGATTAATGGCACGCTGACTAAGCTTCCATTTTGTGCGCCTGGTCTTGATTTTATCGATGATGTTTTTGATAACATCTGTCTCATTCAACTATTCCACATCCAGCCTTAGAGTTAACAGTTAGTAATCAGGAGCTTACTAGCTATCTTAACATGAATGTTTTCCCTGAAAAACTAATAAGCTCATTTAAAGGTGAAATGTAGAAAATTAATCGTTTTCTTTATTTATGGTATCTAAAGCCTCAATTAACTGAAAAGGTCCAGTAACGCGTTCAACCATCAAGGTTGTCCGGTTACTGGACCTTTACTTAGTTCTCATGCTTGTCATCAGGCTCATCTTCGTCGTCTTGTTCCAAAGCGGCCCACAATTCTTCAAGCGTGTCGTAGGTTTTGACCTTGTCAGAGGCAATCGTCTGACGAAACTCTTCTGGGGTGCGAGTGTTAGCAAATGGTTCGGATTCTGGTTCGGGCATGGTGCCACCTACTTTCTCGATTGCTGTTAGTATGAGCGACAAGTAGCCAATCACCTAAATTTTAGCTCGCCGGCAATTGAACCGCGGAACTATCCACCCACCAATCTGTCACCAACCAAAATAACCGGCCCACCAACCCCCAATCTGTGCTAAGCTAGGACCACTAATCTCCGGGGGCAAACGACTTGAAAAAAATTCTCATCGGCCACAAGAATGGCCACGACTACACCGATTACCAGACCTCACCCGCCGTGTACCAGGGCTATTTTCGCTACCGGCGGGAACAGTTTCCCCTGGAAGTCGAGGGCTTGGACGACTTCACAGACTACTGGCGCATCTTGGCGGAGCGCGACACCGAGCGCTTTGCCGCGGACTACCAGCGGTATTACTGGGAGGACCAGGGTGAGCACGACCGGGCTAGCTACTTCACCGACAGCGACACGCACAAGCTGAACTTAAACGTGTTCTGCGAGGCGGGCGAGTCGCTCACGGCCTTTGAACAAATGCTGACGCGGATTCGCCTGAACCACGTGACCATCTGGGACTACTGGCTGGACGGGCAGGACCCGGCCGTGAAAAATTGGCGCGACGCCGAACACAGTCTGGCGGCCAACTGGTCACTGGACTTCGCGTCCCAACAGGCCGAGGAAAATGTTTACTTCCTATATTGGGGTATCGACCGCCTGAATTGGCCGACGGCGTATCAACCGGACGTGTATGACCCCAAGGACCTGTCGCGGCAAAATGTGATCTTCATGCTGCTGTCAGCCTGGGGCTACAACTACCGGCGCAATAGCCCGGCCAAGTTCGCCGTGTTCATGACCAAACAGAAGGCGCAGTTCTCACAAAACCTCGGTGATTACTTCAAACACGTTGCCGATGGTTATTTGGGGTAAACGGAATATGTCAGACGCCTCCGGGCTGGTACACCTTGGCCGTGACGCTGTGGGCGGACGCGGGTTTGTCCCAGGTAGCCGCACACAACGTTGAGCCACGATTCTATAAAATTTAGCCAAATAAAGACGTCACAATCAAATCGACTGTGGCGTCTTTGCGTTGCATCTATTTAGCAATCACGAAAGTCTTGTTCCCGGTAATGTAGCGCCCGTTAGTGAGCACCAACCGCGTGGTCAGGCCATGCGTCTTAATGGCTTTAATATAAATTAGACAGAATTCCCTTGCTTTCAAACAAGGGATGAATGCCACTAGACCTTTCTCTGATTAGCAATGTAGTTTTCCACGGTCGTCTTGCTCATATCACCCAGGGTGCTCATGAAGTAACTAGGCGACCAAAGATGTCCACCCCAGAACTTTTGAGCCTTTATCTCTGGATGTAGTTCAAAGAATAGGCGGGCGGAACCGCCCTTGAAGGCTTTGACAATATTGGTTGGGGCGTATTTGGGCTTAAAGCTTAGCAGCAAGTGCACATGGTCCGGCATTACTTCCATCTGCTCAATGGTCACTTCATTTAGTCGGGCTATCTTTGTTAGAATATCCGTCATTTCGGCCACTAACTTTGGCGTTGTAAACGCTTCGTGCCGATACTTGGTGACCCAGACTAAGTGAAAATGAAAGTTGTAGACATAGCCTCGTTCGTGAATCATCATTTCCCCCTTATTTTCACTCATATGTTACCTCTATAAATATCATTATGAGACAACTTACTATGGTTACAGTATACTCATATGATATGCTTGTTATCAAGCAAAAGGAGGTGGCAGTTTATGACGAAGACGATGGCACAATTACCTTATCACTATGGGGTTAAGGTCCGGGTCTTTCCTTCAACCGAACAGAAACGGTTGATCAAACGTAACAGCGATGCTAGTCGTTTCATTTATAACGAAATGAACGGGATGAACACTGACCTATTCTGGCTAAAGAAAGTCAAAACACCAATTACACTTGTTTTGAAGCGAATCGCTGATTTGACTGAGCGTCTGAAAAAGCCATCAACTGCCATTTCCAATATCCACGGCTGGCTCAATCATCCGGATTTTGACAGTCTGATGAAGGCTAATGCCATCAAGAACTACAAGACAGCTTGGAAACTATTCCGACAGGTTCATCAGGCGGGGACGCCTAAGTTTCATAAGCGTGGCTATACACAAACTTATCAAACGTCCTGCCTCTATGGGACCAAGGTATTGAAGCCAACTATGAGTAATGGAAGCGTCAGATTAACTGATACCCACCACCTTTGGCTACCCAAGCTAGGACGTCTCTGTTTCAAAGGGCTTCCAGTAAACATTTTAGAGCGAGCTAATGACATTAGAATTGGGACGACAACAGTCTCGATGGACGCTGCGGGTCATTATTTTGTGTCCATGCAGATTGGGTCAGAACACCCCTTTGTTGCCAAGCAACCCGTGCTTGAATCTAAAGTCGGCGTTGATTTGAATCTTGATAATTTCCTGACGGATTCCGATGGCCAGGTGATTGATAATCCGCGCTATTACCGGATGATTAAAGGAAAGCTGGCTAAAGCCCAACGGAAACTTTCACGGCGGGCTAGACGAGCTAAAAAGAGTCAACGGCGGTTATCAGAATCAAAGAACTATCAAAAGCAGCGGTTACTAGTAGCTAAGTTACAGCTCAAAGTTGCCAACCAACGTAAAAACTTCCTGCACCACGTCTCTACGGCTTTGATCAAAAACCACGATTTAGTCGTAGCTGAAGAACTACGGAGTAAAAATATGTTGCGGAACCATGCCTTGGCAATGAGTATCTCGGACGTTGGTTGGCGAACACTATTGGACATGTTAGCTTACAAAGCTGACCTGTACGGCCGAAAATTTTTGACAATCAATCCCCGTAACACGACACAAACTTGTAGTCACTGTGGGCATGTCATGACCGGCAAGCGTAAGTTGACATTGTCTGACCGCAAGTGGACGTGTCCTAGTTGTGGCACGTTTCATGTGCGTGACCATAACGCAGCTAAAAATATTCTAGCTAAAGGTTTAGCAACTCTATAAGAAGCAAGTCCGTCTGGCAACCTGCGGACCTAAAAGGCTTTGGTAATTAGCGGATAAGTCCTATTCGTAGGCTAACGCTGTATCTAAGCAAATTGTAGTCGCCATGCCATAGGGTGTGGTTCTCACAAGCGTCCGTTTTTAAACGGGCGTGGTTGACCGGTCACAACGGATCCACGCTTGTAGTGCCGCAGTTTCTGACCATTCAGCGCCACGTTACCATAGGCATTCAGCCCCTTAGCACTGATGACTTTAACCTGAGACGGCTGACTCCGGTAGTATAGCGGCTGGACATACTGGCTATTCGCGGTGATGTATCCGCGCCGGTCATTAGTCAGCGAGTTATAGTTGAAGTCCCGAATCCGGTAACACAAGGGGCCATTCATACTGTAGGTGTGGCTGGTCACGATAAATTGGGGCCGCGCTCATGCCACACAAACCTCAATCCCCACTCACCAACCCAACCCACGCGAATCCATGTACTTCCCCCAACCACCGTGCTAAGCTGGCGGCAACACAGAGAGAACGTGAGAACATGCTAAAAGACTTTGAAGCATTCAGTATTGACGGTCACTACCACATGGGCTGTAACATCGAACAGGACGTGCCGAGCGTCCTCCAATGGTATCGCCGCTACTGTCGGCAAGAAGACCGAGTGGAGTACCCGCTGATGAACATCCTGGCCAACCGGCTATCGGACCTGCACGCGGGGCGCATCATCGGGACGGTTCGGCCCCAGGCCGTGCAAGCGACCTCGGCCTCAGAGGTTCTGTACCGCCTGAACGTGGACCTGTACGCCCATGGTGGCCGCAACACGAGCTGGGAGTGGCAACCGTACGTCGGTATCTCCTTTCGGCAAATGACCATCTGGGACTTCTACCTGATTCGTTACCGCGAGCGGTTCCTGGCCGCGACGCACTTGGCGGCCGACTACCAGGACCTGCCCTGGTTCTTTCCGTTACCCTATACGGATTCGCAAATAGATGCGGACCTCATCGCCCAACTGGAACGGCTCTACTGGGTGTTCAAGGGGGATCCCGTCAAGCCAACGACGGACCCGGCGCCGTGGATTACGCAGGAGGTCATCTTCATCATGTTGGGGTCGCTGGGGTATAACCTGGACAAGCACGATCCATACTACTACCGCGCCTTCATGGACGATCAGACCAGGCGTTTCAGCGACCGCGTGAACCGCTACTTCACGTGTGAGAACAACTATCTGGAATTCGACACTTGGAAATTGTAGGTATGACAAATAGCGCCGTAGCTGGCTCCCTGGGAGGGGAGAGCTGCGGCGCTGTTTTATGTAGAGGTCTAGGTGTTATAAAAATGGGGATTACGTGTTGGCTAATTGAAATGAGGTGGGCGTCCTGACTGGATAGTAGTGCCATAGCCGGAACCCTTAACGGGTATCCATCAGGTAAGCAATCGGGTTGATACTGTACGGCTAGCGGATCACAGAGGTGATTGTCTGATAGTTGCGGATGACGTCAGCTCTTCTTCTGAACAAACAAAAAGGCCGACGAAAAGATTTCGTCGGCCTTTACCTTAAAGAAGTTAATCGTTTCCGTTCTCCGCGGAAGCGACTACTTTAAGGTAACAATTTTCTGTTGCCAAAAAGCATCACCCCCTTTCATTTAATGCCATCAGTATGGACCGTCACCAGCTGAATGCAAGAATAGTGACTTCACCTAACAAACGTTGGGGACTGAGTAGTTACTGGTGGAAAAAGAGTATGAGAATAGGGGAGGCTAAATGGTAGCTGGTAATGATCTGAGGACAGTACGGGTAAACTTACCAGTCATCCGTTAGAAAGTCACCAGGGGGACAAAGAACGTGGTTAATGAGTCAGTCGACAGGGATGACCACCTGAATATAGTAATAACTGGTTCAAGACAGACTAGCGACAACTTGTAAAAGTAAGTAACAACCTACTGCCAATTGGACTCTCACCTACAAACAAAACCGACTGATCACCCACAACAAAGTAACGGAACAATCAGCAACCAAAGAGAAAGTTATCCGCCACAGAAATTAATCTTAAAGCCACATTAATCTTAACCAATCATTCTTAAGGTCTTAATAAATCCTTTAATACCGCACCAACACTGCAATCACGGCGTTTATAGCCATAATAGTCATGTAACAAACACATTACAGAAGCCCGTTCATTGTTTCAATCCCACGACAAAAAGAGCATAATCCTTGTTTCTCCGCAACTATCCGTCTATAATCATAGTCGTAGTTAGGGGATAGCTAAACGAATCCGCCTAGTTAAGAAATAAAATTCTTAACAAAAGCGCTAACTTCGGTTATACTATTCTTGCTTGATAAATTACATATTTTATGTTTGGAGGAAGAAATACTATGCAATCAAGTTTAAAGAAATCACTTTACTTGGGCTTAGCCGCATTAAGCTTTGTCTCAGTTGCCGCAGTATCAACTACTGCTTCAGCTAAGTCATATGCTAAGGCTGGTGCCTATACTGTTTTGAAGGCTGACGCTACTAAGCGTAACGTTGAAGCTACTGGTACTAACGCTTTATACACTAAGCCAGGTACTGTTAAGGGTGCTAAGGTTGTCGCATCTAAGGCTACTATGGCTAAGTTAGCTGCTTCAAAGAAGTCAGCTGACTACTTCCGTGCTTACGGCCAAAAGACTACTAACCGTGGTTCAGTTTACTACCGTGTAGTTACTATGGACGGCAAGTACCGTGGTTACGTTTACGGTGGTAAGACCGCTGATACGTTTGCTGGTGGTGTTAAGTCTGCTGAAACTACTGTTGACAAGACTGCTACCGACACTACTGTTGGTAAGACTGTTTACTTTGCTAACCCTGGTAAGACTAATGTTACGTGGACCGCACCTAAGTACACGCAATACAAGGCTTCCAAAAATGTTACCAACACGCAACCATTTGCTGCTGATGCTTTGAAGGTTACTAAGGCTGCTACTAAGACGCGTGAAGGTTCATTATACTACTACGTTGAAGACGCTGCTAACCCTTCAGTAAGTGGCTGGATTTACAGCAAGGCTGTTACGACTGATTCATCAGTTGCATTCAACCAAACTACTGACGTTAAGGTTAACTTCGTTGATGGTAGCACTGTCGTTAAGTCAGGCGTCTTACAAGATGTCTTATCCGATGACACTAATGCCGTAGCTAAAGCTACTGGTACTGCCGTTGGTAAAGATGCTACGGTAAAGGCTACTACTAAGGATACCACTACTAATACTACTTGGGTTGACAACGAATTGAAGGGTACTGGCTACACTTACGTAACTTCGAGTGCTAACGCTGCTGCTTTATTGGCTGCCAAGACTGGTGACACTATCACCTTAAATGTTAAGAAGGGTGACACTGTTACTACTACCATCTCTGCTTACGAAAACTCAACTGCAACTGATGGTACTACTGTAACTAACACTAAGTTGACTAACGTTGATGCTACTAAGTACAACGCAGCTGTCGAAACAGCCAAGACTGACCAGTCTGCATTGAACTACACCGACTTTGGTAAGCAAGTTGCCGTATTCCCTAGCTTGACCACTGGTTTTACCGGTGTTTCTGGTGCTTCATTCACTTCAACTGATCTCTCAACTTTTGCTAACAGTAACAAGTTAGGTACTCTTTACTCACCTACTTTCTATGTTGCTAAGAGTGGTGCCACTGATGCTGTTGCTTCAAATGGTACCAATGGTGTTCCTGCATATGTTGAATACGATTTGAAGTCGGCAAATGCTGGTACCTATGGTGACAAGGCACAATTGTTCTACAACTCTAAATTTGTTTATGGTTCAGAATCTCCTGCAAAGGTAAGTTCTTCTAACCAAGGTAACGACATCTTTGATAATGCTACGACTGCTCCTGACCCACAAGTCGTTGCTGATGCAGGTGCTACTAAATAATCATTAAATTGATTATAATTTTTCGTTAATAAGTATTGGCGGAAGATGCGAAGGGTTCAATTCATCGTGAATTGAACCCTTTTTAGTGTCTTTAGGCCCGGTTGAGCACGCTAAAGGGGTTGGTGGTAAGCACCAAATAAATGACCGTCTATGATTGGCGGCAGATTCACGATATGATAACCTCATCAAATAAATTGGTGAGGTTTTTATTTATGGATAAACAGGACATCGTTCAAATCCGGATGCCACGTGAGGCTGCTGGAACAACGTCAGTTGTTCCCAGCCGGGCAATCCAATTGAAAATTGGTAAGAACAAAGCAGTAATTATCTATAACAAGGCCAATGGTTACGTCGTTGACGCCGTTTTAAAGGATGCTCATTGATCCAGGCGATTAATCAGGTTTATATTGTCTGCGGGAGGACCGACTTACGCCGTGGTATTAACGGCTTAGCATCCGTTGTGCAAGAACAATTCGAGCTGGATCCATACAATCAAGCTTTGTACTTGTTTTGTGGTACCAGAAAGGATCGTTTTAAGGCACTTTACTGGGACGGCGATGGATTTCTCCTTCTGTATAAACGGCTAGAAAACGGGAGGCTCCAATAGCCGGAGCAATCAAGACGCTGTTCGGCGGCAGGCTAAATATGAAGGTTGCTTAAGACATGGAAAGAAAATGGCGCCCTCAAAAGTCGAGGACGCCATTTTCTTTTTTTTGATCTGCATTTCAATGTGGTCAATTAATAGATGCTATGGTCTATAGCAGTGATAGAAGACAGCTATTTTGTATAGCTAACCATTAAGCGAATGAAGAGGGCATCATCAGTCAGTACTTCATGGATAATGCTCTGAAAAACGTTAGCCATCCCCTCATCATGCCCGCTATAGCTATGGCTCAACGGGCCTAGTAAACCAACTAACTTACTCAGCATTTCGTCAGCCTCTTTCGTGGTGTCCTTACCAGTAGCCTCCGTGTAAGTCGACAAGTCATAGACTTTTGCGAGGAGTTCTCCCTCACGTACGGTAAGCTGTCCCGGCTGTAAGTCACCTGATTTCAGCTCTTTAATCGTTTCGACATCAACGTGGGTGATATGGGCAAACTGTTCAGCGGTCATTCTTGGAATCACAAGCCTTATTTTTTCCTCAATTGTCATGTAAACACCTCCTCGTATTGAAGTAGGAAATAATAGCATAGGTTACCCATTAATGGATTGAAAAGTTGGGAAATATTGAATGCTTGCTACAAATATTCAAGTGGATGAACATTTTTCGCTATCAGGGTATCCAATCTTTTACAGGTAGTATTTACCGCAATACCGCGAGTTCTGAGAAGCCTGGTACCCATGGTTTAAGCACTACCACCGGCCTTTCTGGCGAGGGCGCTCCCACTGATAAACCAAAGGAAATTTCTCTTAAAGGATGAGAGCAACCCTCTTTAATCCTGGAACCAGTATGGAAGTTCACCGTTACTAGCCTTGCAGTAAAGTCGTCGTTCTGGTAGTCACGTCGCTTATGTGGTCTAATCAAGGTGTTCCCAGGATTCATCGTCGGGTACTGGGAACAAGCTCTACCCCATATGGCTGGTCCGCCAACCGAGACGCTAGGTCGTTACGGTAAAGGGCCATAAAAAGCTAGTTGTATCGAGTGATTTCGGAAAAAATCGCTCGGTAGAGCTAGCCTTTTATTTTAATTTTTTACAATTAGTATTTACCGCAATACTACTTCGGGAGAAAAATATGTTTGAAGAAAATGTTAACGATACTTGGTATTGTCGTAGTGTTTGTAGGTATTGGACCCAATCATGGACCCAATCATCGCTAGCATCCAGTTTTTATAGGACTTCAGTGCAGCTAATGCTATACTTCAGTTAGTAGATTATTTTGAAAGAAGTTGGCTAGATTGATTAGACAGAAGAATTCTTTTATAAAACGATCAATGTGCTGGGATTCTGTTTTATTATTGGTTGTTATTCTTGAAATTCGTTTTGGTGATGGCAAATTACAAGTTTAATCCGAACAAGCCCGGAATCTTTCAATGGCAGTCTGTTGATGATGTATTTTTAATGGTCGTTGATTAATTAGTTCAAGTGCTGCTAGGATCTCATCAGTCGTTACTTGGCTAAAATTGGTCTTTTTCGGGAAGAACCAGCGTAACCGTCTATTAAAATATTCATTGGAACCTCGCTCCCATGGTGAATATGGATGGCAAAAATAAACTTTGATCTGATAATCCTGTTCTAAGGCCTGATAATTGGCAAACTCTTTACCATGATCAACAGTAATGGATTTTACTTGGGGACCGAAGGCCCCCATAAACTTGCCAAAGGCGATGTTTAGAGCCTTAGCCGTTCTATTAGGGGCTTTGATGGCCCATAGAAGTCGGGTCTTACGTTCTACGAATGTAACCAGACATGATCGTGACTCACTTCGACTAGAAAGCACCGTATCTACTTCCCAATGACCAAAAGCTAACCGTTGATTAACAGTTGTTGGCCGTTGTTCGATGGAAGTCCCACTTGTAAATTTCCCACGATTTTCGCTCACTCGGTGCTGGCGGACATTCCGATTGGGTAGATCAGTCAATTTGAAGGGGAGCCAGCCACGATTAAGCCAATTATAAATTGACGCAGTGCTCAAGTTATAAGCGGCCGCAATGGTTTCTGGTGACCAGGTTAATCGTAAGTGATTGGTAATTAAAGTCGCTAATGCTGCCGTCAGCATCGAACGACGACCGCAATTCCGCCTTTTGCGATCTGCATCTTGCTGAGCTAATTCTGGATCATAAGGTTTAACCCGGTCCAACTCATAGCTAATCGTAGCTTTGGCGACGCCTAAGGCGTCAGCCATTACTTGGTAAGATTTATTCCCCTCATTGACCAGTTGTGCTAGTGCGCCACGTTGAAAACGTGATAAAGTAGATGTACCCAAAGTAATCACTCCCTATATTGGTTGGAATTAGCTACTACCATTGTAAGTGATTGCTTTGGGCTTTTTAATTTCTGTTCGGATTAATTATAGAATTTGCCTGATCTATTTAAAATAAGGACGGTGATAGTCACTGCGACATTGAGTTTCTTTTTTACATTACTGCTATTCCAGATGCAAAAAGTGGAAAAGTATTTAGATGGAATTCGAGATTCCTATCCTCTGTGGAAGTTCTCTAATTTTCCAGAGTCCATTAATCTCTATTCTCTTACTGATAAAAAAATTGAAATTGATTGGGTGAGGCTATACCTTGTCAATCTTGATGAAAATGATAATCTTGAATATATTAACGGTGTAAGATTTGATGGTATAGAATCAGGGAAATCAAAGTTTGAAAATATTTTTCCTGGAGAAAATGCAGTTTGTGTGAGTCCATATAATTGGAAAATAAATAAAATTAAGTATAAATCGAGAGAGCACCTTGTAGCTATTATTACTGCCAATACTCAAAGTGGCGAACAGACCGTTTTCTTTCAGGGGAGTGGCCTGTCGGCGTCGTATGTTTGCCGGAATCGAAACTTTAAGCAGTATGATGGAGACAGTGATAAGAAATCTTTCCGTAGAGCAACTAAAATATACAAAAAAGTTGTTTGTGTTGGGGAGAACACTACACCTCATGGATTAAAGGAAGGGAATATTATTAAGAGTTTCATTAAACGAGCAGGGGTATTTTGGGGCGGAGTTAGTTCCCTAATTACAAACACTGTTTTATTGATTGGTGGTTTCGTTTTATTTGTGGCCGCAGTGCTGTTACAACGATATTCTGTGTTTTCAATTGGTTTGCTAGCTGTTTCAGCATTATTTTTCGCGGTTTGCAGTGTTAGAATGCTTATTCGAATCTTTACTATCACTTTTGACTGGACTAATGGGTTAGTCAATAAGTACAAATTTATGCGTAATTCAAGCCTGATTTATTCTTTGAAGTATAATGATGTTGCGAAGTCACCCTATTTTTTTGAAGAACTGAATTCCAAGTTGAAAGATCATCCCGATTTGAAACTTTCAAATAGTTCTGAAGAAGAAAACGTGTTAAAAATGCGGTTAAAACATTCAGTAACTAAGGAGGATGGACTGCTTAATATACGCGCAATATTCGAAAGAGATGATAAGTATATTGAAATTGTCAAATTAATCTCTTTGGAAGATTTGTACAGCTGGAAAAAATTTTTTGAGACTAAAGAAGCACCACACTCGGTTCAATCATTCTTGCGAAATTTAGTTTATTCTGCAGTATCGATTACAGTTATTAGGGCTATTTGGAAAATGATAGTGGTGTACGTGAAAGTAAATCCAATCTTAATGTATGTATACTTAACTCTTACGGTGATCCTTATCGGTGCTTTTGCAATTTTATATTATGTAGATCGGGCTAACCAGGAAAAGCTTTCTAGCTATAATTTGAATGCTATTATTAATGCTATTCAGATTAAAGAAAAAGAGAGGCTAGAGATGAAGTCCAGAAAGCGTCAAATTAGTATGGAAGTTCACCGTCACTAGCTCCCCAATAAAGTCGTCGCTCTGGTAGTCACGACAGAGCTAGCCTTTTATTTTGGCTGAAATTTGACTTCTGGGGAAGTTGGGTCACTGCTAATTTGCCCAAGGGTTAGCGATACGGCTTAGTATGTCAGTTGGACTTTTCTCCGTGGCGTCTAGTTGGTAGCTGGGGCCGAATGGTGGTTTAATGAAGACAGTTCAGCGACGCGGCAACTCTCCTAACCGGGGGAGTGGGGGTTACTGAATGAGAAAATACGTGTCGATCACACAAATACCTGTTTTGCCTGAGCGAGCTATGTTGCCGATTACTCAGGTTTTTTTGTTGGGTTGAGATTGGTGGGATTTGGCGGATTTGTCTTTGGGTTGGCGTTGTGGTTGGTGACTTGGGGAATGGGTGATTGGTGAGTGCTAGGTGGTCTCTGGTTGTGCTGGTGTGTGTTTGACTGTTTATCTTGGTGAGTAGGTGCTCGGTGGTTAGGCGAGTGTAGGCGGCTGATAGAGGGCCTCCTGGCTGACGAGAGTTGTTGGGATTTTAGGTTGTACATAATTGTGATCAAGATGAGTTTTTAGCCTGGCTATCTTTACTGGGAATTGGCAATTTATTGAGGCAGCCAACTCAGTATGGCAAGTGGCCGTTACTAGCCCATGAATCCAAGCGGGCAATTGGTAGTCGACCGGGATATGTGGTGTAATCAAGCTGTTCCTAGAGAACAGAGTCATCTTGTCCTTCGGGAGCGGATTGAACGCCCTCCCCCAAGGGCTCCAGCGAATACAAGAGAATAGGTCCCAGCAAGTTGTCGTTTCGTAAGCGATGACTTGGTGGGGCTTGTTCTTTGGCTGAGTTCTAGTGATGGAGGTGGCTTAGCCCTAGGGGATTAGGGATGGACGACGACCACTAATCTGTTTGAACAGGGTCTTGGCGCAACTAGGCTGAATGCCTCGCGAAATGGCTAGTTCTATGGTGTAATGAAGATGCCGATAGGCGGAAAACTGTCAGCATTTGCATTTCACCCAGCAATCTGTAAGCCATCTAATTGTTTTCAGATTACTGGGTCTCCTTTAGGAGGTAGCGAGTGAATTTCACGCGTAGCCTCCTTTTTATTTAGAAAGATGGGCCACCGCAAGTGAACTACAGCTAGTGGGTAAGCAATGGGCGTGGCTCCCCATTCGGTTGCGCCAGTGACGGGGAGTAACTATGGGAATCCGGCGGTGTTTCTAGGTTATTCGGCTGATAGGTGGTTTAATGAAGGCGAGCTAAGGGAGAACATAAACTTTCCTTAACCCCTAGGCTGGCGCCACAGAGAGTCCCCATGGTGTCAAACTCTAGTTTGTCCCCCACTTGGGGTTCTCAACAATTCAGAGCCAAGCGATTGCGTATTCAACGTGACCGGTTGGTAGATCTCAAACAGGGTCGCTTCTGAATTGAATTTAATGCAGGAGAAGGTATTCTCGCTACGAAAACTCGGGGGGTACCTTCTTTTACTGTGGTTTTGGGGTGGCGGAATAGGATTGGTTGGATGATCAATCTGGGTGACCCTTTTTGGGGGCTGGGTTGGTCATTTTTGTGCTTGCAGGAAGGTAAAACTGAATGAAACGGCGACTTGGATATTTCCAACGAGACTAAATCGTGCAATGCAAAAAGGCGTTGCTAGTCCTGATGGATTAACAACGCCTAAGCTTGGATTTTTAAATGGCGAATCTGTTTGAGAGCTTACTTCACTGCGATGACTAATTTCTTATTCGCCGTAATGTAGTGACCGTTGCTCAAAACAAAGCGTGTTGTTTGATGATAGTGCTTTAGCCCAACGACTTTGACCGTCTTGTGGGTTTTAAGCGTTTTGACCTTTCTTGTTAAGTTAACATTTCGGTATTCGCTGATACCAGCCGGAGCCAGTACCTTCACCTGTTTAGTTGACTTTTGATAGTAGACAGATGCTACGAATCGCGAGTCTGTCGTCACGTAGCCAGTCTTTCCGGCTGTTTTACTCTGATGATTGACATCTTTAACGTGATATCTAAGAAGTCCATTCTTGGAGTAGGCGGTTCCGAGGACGACAAACATTGGCCGTGCAGCCCGTTTTGTTTGGGGATAGGTTGCTAACCGCTGCTGCTTCTTGAACGTTGGGTGCTGGTAGAGATAGAGTTTCTTTAGCGCATAGATTGGCGTTTGATTAGGCAATTTTTGAGGTGTCGTTGTTGTGACAGTGCTGCTCGTTGTGGAAGCAGCGCTACTGGAAGAAGATGCCGCGGCTGGGCTACTCGTTGATGTGCCAGTCGTACCAGGTTTGGCATAATGAACGGTAATCGTATTCTCCTGGCCGGTGGCAAAGTTAACCGTGACTGTTTGCTTATCTGGCACGTATCCTGGAACGGCTGGACTGTCAATATTAACGGGTTCCTCGCCGCCGTACCCACGGACGACTTTGGATTCAGGTGCAGTTACGCCGTCAGGGACACTGTACTTAATAGTCGTTTGGCTATCGTTGGCGACCATATAGATAATAAATGGGGGATTGACAGTGTAATTGGAGTTGGATCCGTCGTCAAGTGTTGGAATGATGACGGTTTTGGCTTCTTCTGAGGTCCTGGGGAGGTTAATACTGCTGTCTGGAAAGGGTAAATTGTTGTTAACGTCGTATGTTAACGACTGAAAAGCCTCCTCATCGTTTAAACTAGGAGTTATGGATTTTTCAACTGCTATGCCATCAGCTTTACTCATTGTGCCATTGGCATAGCCTATAAGCGTGCTGATTGCCTTGTAAGGAGACATTCCTTTTTCCTTGGTGTATTCATCGAGCATTGTTTGGTAAGAGAGACCGGCTGTATTAGTGGTTGGTAATGAGACCTCTATCTCATCTGCAGGAGATTGCTGACCTTTTAATTCTAGGTAGAAATCAGTTTTAAACTGCACGTCACCGGAGTCGGCACGGGCCAACCTAGATGGACCACACAACAAACCAACTAATAAAGTAAGAATAGAAATTGCTAACCAAGAGATAATCTTTTTTTTCATGACTTTCACCTCCAAAATAAGTTTAACGTTAAAAACGTACTTACACAACACTTTTTAGAATGATAACTAATCAAAGTGATAAGAATCCTTCTAGAGATTACATAAGTGGTGGGATTTATGATGAGATTTCGAACACAGTGGGCGTCATAATGAATGTGTTGTTACATTTAAGGGCTTTATCGAAGGGAATAGATGATGGACGACTATAAGCTAGTAATACCAGCAGTCGCTTTAAAACAAACCAGGGTAGCCATTTGAATAACGGCTACCCTGGTTTACGTTTACTTATTTCTGATTAAGTGAATCGCGTTACTTTGAATCCAACGATGATGGCCATGGGTTCCTTTAATCTGGAAGTAGGTCATGGTGTGATTGTTGACACGAATCTTTGCCCGTTTGAGTAAGCGCCACTTGGCCTTGGTGGATTTACCTGTTAACCCGACTTTGTGTTTAAGATGCATGTCGTAGAAGTATGGTCGGTGATTTTTCAAGTGTACATACTGAGCTTTCTTAAGTTTCTTGACGGAAAGTACCTTAACCTGTTTGCGCTTTGGCGCGGTTGGCTGCGGTGTTGAAGGCTGTGCAGGTTGTGTCGTTGTTGGTTTTTGATCTGATTCTGGTTTCGTGGGGATAGTAGGTGCTGGACTAGCCGGTGCCGGGTAAGCCCGTTCCTGACCATCAGTGGAGACCAGGTACTGGGACTTCAGAAGTTCCTGTTGATATTTAGAGAAGTTAAGCCCTTCGACCAGGTAGTGAGGCATATTGGTGTAGTAAATATTAATCTCACGGAAGTATTCTTTGATCCAGCTGAAGTGAACTTCGTGGCCGTAAGTTTGGGAGAGCATGTAGTCCGTGGCAATGGTGTTCGCGGACATCCCCAGCGCGGACATGATGAGGACGCTGGCGATACCCGTCCGGTCTTTCCCAGAATGACAGTGGAAGAGGGTCGCGCCGTTACGGGACAGCAGTCCGGTCAGAAATTGGTGGTAACCGGTCAAGGCGGAAGCACTGAATTCTAGTTGATGATTGTAGAAGCCACCGTCACCATTTTTCGCTGGTACATATTCGTTATTAACCAGACTATAACCACTATCAGGTTTTCTACCAAAGATGGAAATGTTTTCCCAACTGGCACCGGGGATAACTTTGTCTTTACTACCGCTCACTTGACCAGCCGTTCGGAAATCAACGATGTGTTTGACGTTATGTTGCTGGAGAATCTTAATGTCGTCGTCAGAAAGTTTAGCGAGCTTGGCAGATCGTAGGAGACGGTTATTCTTAATCTTCCATTTGCCATCGGCCGTGACGTAGCCACCTAATTCTCTGGTGTTGTTATTGTATTGGGTCTTTCCGCTATTGACGCTTAGCGTTAGTCGAGAGCCGGGTTCACCGGCGGCTGGTTCTGCCGGGACCGCAAAGTCACGAGGAAAACTGGTAGGCATTTTGTCGGGGTCGTATCCCGGGGCTGATGTTGTGTTTCCAGACGGGGTAGCAGCTAGGCCAGAGATGATGGGGCTACTCACAGTCCCCAGAGTTAGGGCTAAGACGGTTAAGCTAAATGCGTGTTTCCAATGATGAGTCATGTAAATCCTCCAAACAGATATTTTTATCACAAGAAATAATCATACTGAATGGATGTCGTATTTTGATTAACTTTCTGTATGTTTTTGGTATGCAAGATATTTTTATATTTTTGAAAGCAAGACTTTCACAGACCATTGGTACGGCTAGAAAACCAGACTGTAATCAAATGCTGGTACATAGGCCTTTGCGACTAGTTTAGTCATAAATAAGTAAATGGTATCTTGAAAAAGTTGTCAGTGAACGACAACTTTTTTGATGACGTTAATTTTACGTTTCCCTCATTAAATGCCAAATACTTATATACTATTTATCGTTTATTATATTGACCACATTAGTGAAAGTGTGGTAGCATGTGTTATTAACTTAATGTTATTGTTACTGCATAGAAAAAACTAATGCAGTAAGTCGACAGTTAAGATGGGAGTGGGATGATGAAAAATTAATTGAGAAGATTGGCTTCGTGGAAGTGGGCACCACGTCGCTGGTATGAATCGTTATCGGGCTGTTGGTGGGTGACCTCACGACTGACGGTCAGTATGGCAAGACACTTTAGACTTAACAACAGAAACAAAAATTTGACGAATGAAGGCGATCAAACAGAAAAAGGAGAAAATATATGAAGAAATGGGTTAAAGGCATACTAGCCTTATCAATAATTGCTGGGATTGGATTTGGTGGGAACTATCTTTGGTCTAAGACTAATCATAGTCGGTTGGATGATAGTTCGATTGAGGCTGATGCGGATGTGGAAGGCGTGAGTAGCCTGACGTTACAGCCGGTCGATGAGAATGGAAAAGACATTACGAATCCAATACCTGTTGTTTTAGGGAATGTCAAAATTGAGGGTGGGGATACGTATAGGAGTGTGTTAGATAAAGTTTCTTCTGATGGGAAGCAAATTAACTATGAGGAAGCATTGAAGTACTTTTCTCTAGTAAATAATAACATTGGTAGTAAGCCTCTCTATGCTGGGGTGTTGAATGATCATGTGGAAGATAAGTACGGTGGGGATACGTTAGAGGTTGCTAAGGGTATCACTTTAATTGAGAGCTTAAAGGGAAATGGATACACACTTAATTCAGATGCGTTGAATTTAAAGTTGGGAGACCAAATAACCGAGAACAATGGCGTACTGAAAGTTCCTTTCACAAAAAATGATATTGAAGCAAAAATCAAAGCGCATATTGAATTTTTTGGAGGATATACTTCAGAGACGTATGATTATTGGGTTAGTAAAGACCAAATAATTGATTTAGAATACTCTCAAGCTAACAATGAAATGCATAGTAGTTTAAGTAATACTAAATTAAAGATTGGCAGTTCTTCAAATCACGAATATGATGTTTTTAGGGAGTGTCAAATTTTTTGTGTAAATGGAAGTCCTCTCCCATTAGCTAGCTTCTAATACATGGATTCTAACGTATCTTGAATTTGCTTGAAACCTCGATGCGTTCGCTCAAAATTTTGGCCGTTGTAGTCACGAATAACTGTGACCAGAACGCGTTCTAGTGCTGGTTCATTTGGAAATTGTTCTTTCTTCTTTGTCTGCCGTTTTAGCTTCTTGTTGAATGATTCAATGAGATTTGTGCTGTAGATGCTACTGCGTATCGCAGCTGGAAAAGTGAAACAGGTCAAGAGATGAGGATTATTTTCTAGCTTGCCCGTTACTTTTGGATACGCCTTTTGCCACTTGTCTATGAAGTCAGCTAAGGCCTGTTTTGCGTCGTCCATGGTAGCTGCTTGATGGATCAGTTTGAAGTCGTTAAGGACCTCTTGTCGGTCCTTAGTTCGAACGTGAGCTTCAATGTTCCGACTGACGTGGATCAGGCACTGCTGGAGCTTAGCCTTAGGGAAGTGGTCACCAATTGTGTTGGTAAGGCCGACTAAGCCATCGGCCACGAATAAGAGGACTTCTTTTACACCACGCTGCTGAATGTCCACGAGAAGCTCTTCCCAAACGGTACTGGATTCAGTTGGAGCGACTTGGTATGCTAGGACCTCTTTCATACCATTTGGTCGAATGCCAATGGCGATATGCACGGCTTCTTTAGCCACTGAGTCCCGGCGCAGAGGTAAGTATGTTGCGTCCACATAAATGACTGCGTAACGACTCGCTAGAGGGCGCGTCTTGAAGGCGTTGACCTGTTGGTCAACGACCTTCGTGAGGTTTGAAACCGTTTGTGGTGTGTAATGAGCACCATACATTTTCTCAATCAAATCCGCGATCTCACTAGTGGTAATCCCTTTTTCGTAGAGCTGGACAACCGTGGCTTCTAAACCATCCGTTTGGCGTTGATAGCTTGGAATAGTTTGCGTATTAAAGGCGCCATTTCGGTCGCGTGGAACCTCCAAGTTTAGTTCCCCATACTTAGTTTTAAAGGTTCGCAGATAATGCCCATTGCGTGAATTGCCGCTGTTAAAGCCTTGGCGGTCGTAGGGTTCATAACCGAGGAACGATGAAAGCTCCTCGTGCATTAAATCATTGATGGCCGTTTCCAAATGTTGCCGAAAAACTTCGTCCAAATCTTGCTTTTGTGCTAGTGCTGCCATAATTTCTTTGTTAAACTGAGTCATGGGGAAAGCCTCCTATGTCCTATGAAGTGAGTGTGGTTGCTAACTATCATAAGGGAGAGGCTTTCCCTTTTCAATTGCTTATTTTTCTATTTACACATAATTATTTAAACACTCTGTTTTTAACATGAATGAAGAAGTATTAGCAAAATTAGAAAAAGCAACTATCGAGTACATCATGCCAGAAGGTCATGAAAGTAAAGCACCTGACAAATTGGAAGTGCCAGGGTATCCTAAATTCCAGTGCAAAATTGATTCACCAGTCATTGAAGGGTATGTGACTGACCAAAAGATTGTAGAAATTGATTTTAAAAAGGAACAAAGAGATTTTCAAGTTGTCTACACAGAAGAAAAAGGTGATAATACCGGGACTGGTGGAGAAACTGTTACTGGAGGTGGCGGCTCAGACGTAGATTCTGGTGACAAGGATACTGACACGAATGTGGATAACGATGAAAAGGCTACGAATCCTGGCAACACTAATAACAACACGAACAACGTCACTAAATCCGTAACGCCATTCAAGGTCTACGGCAAGCAAAAACTCTACCGTTACTCTCACCCCAACTTCACCAATAAACGGCGGGTTCAAGCCCATGCCAAGAAGGTTAAGGCGCACGCCCCAGTCTTCACGGTGGTTGGCAAGACGACTGCCAGCAATGGTGCCGCTCGTTACAAGTTAAGTGACGGCACGCACATTACGGCTAGCGACAAGTATGTCGGCAAGCTGTACTGGAACGGTAGTTACAAGAAGCTGCACGTGACGAACCCGAAAGGCATCAACACTTACAAGACCAACGCGTTAAGCGGAAAGGTCAAACATGTGAAGCAAGGCACGACGGTAGCGGTCAAGCAAATTTCCAAGAAGAACGGCATGACGCGTTACCAACTGGCCAATGGCAAGTATATCTCTGGTAGCAAGAAGTTAGTCTCACCGACGAAACCGAAGCAGGTCAAGCAGGTGAAGGCGAAGACGACCGTTCGACTCTACAAAGACGTGGACTTGAAGAAGGTTGTCAAGACGTACAAGAAGGGCAGTGTCATCAACGTTAAGGGTTGGAATCACTCCCACGGCAACGTCCACCACGTTTCCGGCTACAAGCGTTACAAGGTCGCTGGCGGTTACATCACGGCTAACAGCAAGTACGTGAAGATTGCCCAGTAACCATTTGCTAAGGGAATCAGGCATCACAGGAACACCAGGTGCGGGACTCTCGCAGGTCGCGCACCTTTTGAAAATAAGGATGGATGAAGGCGATTAAACAAGATAAGGGGACTATCTATGATGAAAGCAATTAAAGCACTACTGGCGTTAGCGGTCGCATTGGCTATCGGTGTCGGCTGGAACTTTATTTGGTCGAAGACTAGCCACCACAAGAACCTGATGACGCGGACGACCTCGGTTAGAGCCGAGGCGGATGAGAAGGGCAAGGCCAGTTTCAAACTTCAGCCGTTTACCAGCGTGAGTGGTATCCGCCAACGGATCACGGCGGACGGCGTCAAGGTCGACCTGTCCGGGTTGAACGACGTTAGTGGGTTGCGCTACGGCATGTTACTGAATGAGCTGGCACACCTGAAGTCAGCTAAGCGGGTGAACTACTGGCAGGCCCTGAAGTATGCCGAAATGAAGAGTAGTGAGGGTGAAGGCGCCAAGCTGTGGGGCCAGCGACTGGATAACCAGATTCGTGGCCAGTACGGTGAAAAGACCTTAAAGGTGGCCAAGAACCTGACATTTTCCAAGAGCATCAGTCCGTGGGGCTACTCGGCTAAGTCCAAGATGACCACGGTCGACCCGTTCTATCCCAATGAAGACTTGGATGTGGCCTACGCGGTGAACAACCAGGTCATGACGATCGAGGTCCACATGGATTCCGTTTACGGCTCACAGATTGCGTCGTATCAGATTCACGGGGTCCGCGGCAAGACGGTGAACCTGGAGAATTCAGAGATTGCGACGCTGCTGCAGAGTAATGGCCGGATTGGCTACCAGATGGACCGCAAGACGGTGACGTTTAACGATCATGACTTGCAGGTTGAGAAGATTGTGCTGGAGCCGGTGGTGTCTTAGAAGGTTTGGACTAGTTGAAATAAAAACAATGACTGAGGCGATTAATAAAGGAGAAAAATCATGAGTGTATGGACTAAAGGGATTCTATCAATAATGGTGGCGGCGAGCGTGGGGTTTGGTTGGAACTATGTCTGGACGAAGAGCAATCACTACACCGGCCGGCTGTATGAGAGCAGCACGCTGACGGCGGAGGCGGATGGTGCGCGCGGGTTGAGTTTACGGACTGATAAGAATGGGGAAGCGGCTCCGTTCAAGGTCTACGCGAAGCAAAAACTCTACCGCTACGCCCAACCGACCTTTACCGCTAGCCAGCGGGTCCAGGGTTATGCTAAGGAAACGAAAAATCACGCGCCGGTGTTTACGGTGGTCGGGAAGGCCCGGTCGAGCAATGGCGTGGCCCGGTACAAGCTGAATGATGGGACGTATATCACGGCTGACCAGCAGTATGTTCAGGCTGTTGGGGAATAGTGATTGGGTTGAGGAGTCGCCGTGGGGCGGCTTTTTTACATATTTCCCTACCAGTTAGGCAACTCACCGCCACTAGTCCCATCCCCTGAGCGGCTAGTTACCAGTCACCCCGGGATCGTGGTTTACTGAAGGTGTTCAAGCTAGCGAAGGGAATTCGTGACTTGAGCCGTCGACCGGTCCGAATCCTAGAAAGCAGCTGTTAACGCATAACCGTTGCGGACGCGAGAGGTAGGACCGGCACCACCCCAGTGACTGCCTAGGCGATTGCTGGTAGTTGTTAGGAAGCGCGAATCCGGCCGGGAACCATTGGCCGATGGCAAGGGGCGCCTGCGACCCGTGAGAAGTTTCATGCAGGTTAACCTTGTTTGACCGAGGGGTTGAGGCCATAGATAGGTGGTGCGCAGTCGCGGTCCACACTGGGCGTCTTGCGCAGGACGCTTCCGAGTCAGAAGCTCACGATTGTTGTGGGCTGGCCTTAACAATGTGAATGAAATAGCGACGCTTGGCTGGGGAGGTGACTTCCTGGTGGGCGTTGCTATTTTTTGTGGTTGGGGATGTAGTCGATTGACGACAAAAAGCTTGCGACCACCGGAAAGGGCGGCCACAAGCTTTTTTGATGTTGCATTTAAAACAGGCGACTACAGCCCATTATGGTTAAAGGTTAAACAATCAAGCCAAAATCAATCTACTGCGCAGTCATCGTACTAGACCCACTCGTCAGCGCGTATGAGCCCGCGGCGTTGTAAGTCAGCGCTAAGGACGTACTGCCAAAGGTGATGCCGGTTGGCAGAGAGGCCGTGTTCAGCGTGTACTTGGTGTACAGCTTGGCGCCATCGGAGTTGGTTGACTGGGTGGTCCCGTCTGATTCGTAAACGGGGATGTAGATCGTGTTCAATTTATCACTGGTCAAGGCGGCGCTCAGGTCGCTTTGAGAAGCCGTGGTGCCACTGACGCCGGTGTAGTCCTTGGTGAAGTCGGACTGGGCGGTGGCGACGGTCGTGCTGGCATCGGCGGCCAGAGCGTCGGTGGTGGTCAATTTGTCACTGGCCCCGGTCGTACTGTTCAACGCGGAGGAAGAGGCAATCGTGATGCCCGCGGCGGCGTTGGCGGTGACAGGCACGGTCACGCTGCTGCCCCAGGTGTCGGTGCTGGTCACGTAGGTGTTAGTGGAACTGGTCAGACTGTAGCCGGCTGGCAGGTAGGTCGATGAGCCGATGGCCGTGTTGACGGTCGCGGCGTCCGTGGTGCCCAGGGCGGCCCCGGATTTGGCATCGCTCGCGGTGATCAGGGCGCCACTCTTGACGCTCTTGCCGGTACTGCTGTCGACGTAGTTCACGGTGACACTCTTGGCGCTGGTGATGGCGCTGTTCTCACCCGTTTGCAGGGCGCCGGCGTAGATCCAGCCGCTGACCTTGGTATTGTTGTTGTCGGTCACGTGGTAGTAGAGCGAGCCTTCCTTGGTCTTGGTGGCGGCGGAGTCGACGGTAAAGGAATCCGTGGCGAGGGCGCTGGTGCTGTTGATGACCTTGGTGGCCTTGTATTGGGTGTACTTCGGCGCGCTCCAGAGGGTATTGGCGGTGCCGGGATTCTTCAGGTAGTAGGTCTTCGTCGTTGGCGTCGTGGCCGCGGTGGTGGTGCTAGCGGTCTTGATGCCCCCGGCAAATGTCCCCGCGGTGGTGCCACCGTAGATGTAGCCGCGGTATTTGCCATCCATGGAAACGACGCGGTAGTAAACGGACCCGCGGTTGGTGGTCTTCTGGCCGTAAGCGCGGAAGTAGCTAGCGGACTTGTTGGAGCTGGCCAGGGACTTCATGGTCGCCTTGGAGGCCACGACTTTGGCCCCTTTGACCGTGCCGGGCTTGGTGTACAGCGCGTTGGTCCCGGTGGACGCCACGTTGCGGGCGGTGGCGTCCGTCTTCAGGGTGGTGTAGGCTCCGGCGGTCGCATAGGACTTGGCGGAAGCGCTCGTCGTCCCGGCGATGGTCGCGACACCGGCGAGGCTGAGGGCAGCCAAGCCGAGGGTAACTGATTTCTTTAAACTAGATTGCATATCTAGGTCTCCTTTGTGATTTGAGTCGTTAAGTTTGCGCTTAACAGGAGTTAGTATAGCAAGGAAATTGGCCAAATCAGCGCGACCCCCGAGTTATGACGGGGAGTGGGCATCCGGGGATTAGCTAGCGTGGGTGCGGGTTGGGGTGGGTGTTGGTTGGGGATAAGGGGACGGCGATTTGCGGTGGCGCATGGGTGTGGCGGGGACCGGTGATTTAGGTGGTGAATGGTTGGTTGGCGGTGTCGGGATTTTTTTGGTGGCGTTTAGGTTGGGTTAAGTTAGGTTTTGATTTGGTTAAGAGTGGGGAAAGCTTTTTAGCGTTTTGAACTTTGATTTTAAAAATACCAATCATTACGGCGAATAAGTGAAATAGTGCCTGAATACTTTATTATACAGGGGGTGTTATAGTAATATTAAGTAGGGTTGAAGACTCTTAGTCAGTAAACGAGGTGCAGTTAAATGGACGTTGATGGAAATGTGGTTTCATTTATTAATATGAAGGGTGGGGTTGGTAAAACTACTTTGTGCAAGGAAATTGGTTACACTTTGGCAAATAGATTTGAAAAGAAAGTACTTTTTGTAGATATAGATCCGCAGTCAAATCTTACTCAATCACTGTTTGAACGCTTTTCATATGTTTCAAAAGAAGGAATTAAGGATTTGAGTAAGTCTGAAAAAAAGGGGCTTACTGTATGTGATAAATCTATTAATTCGCTATTTCAAGCAAATGCGAATTCAATGGTTCCTGAGCCAGAAGATGTAATTCAAAATTTAGAGAAAAATAAGATTAGTCTAATTCCTGGGGATCTTTCCACCGTCTTTCTTGAAAGAAGTAATGGTGGAGCAGCACGTGAAAATGCTTTGGATAATTACATAGTTGACAAGCAACTGACAAGCACCTATGACTACATTCTTATCGACTGCCCCCCAACTTATTCGTTTTATACAACCGCGGCATTAAAGGCAAGTCAGTATTATTTGGTACCGGTTGGAATTGACCCATATTCAGTTTTAGGAATAGATTTACTGAAGCAAGTGGTTAAAGATCTTGAAAAAACAGATGTTAGAAGATTTAGAGATAAACCTTTAATCGATCTTGGAATCATATTTAATCCAATTTCTAAAGGCGTCCAGACAAATAACCAACTAGGCCGTCAAAAGACAAAGATTCGTCAGTCGAAGCGTTTGTCGAAGTATAATTTACATTATTTTGAAGAAGATTTTAATTTTAATTTTAAATTTAGAGATGAAGTAGGATACTTTGTTTTGGATTCCCAAAATAAAAAATCAAGATCGAATATTATTTCAATAACCGAAGAGTTTTTAAGTCAGGTGGAAAATAATGGAAAATAAAGAAAACGTAATGCTCAGGCGAGACATATATGCGCTAGATAAGCGAACGGATAAGGAAAGAGTTAGATATAGTTTGTATTCAATTTATATAAATATATTGCTTTCTAAGTCGCTATTTCAAAAGAATGATGACATAAAAAAATTGTCTAGTGAATTAAATTTTAGTCTTAAAGACTATGTGTATCGGAGCAGAACACTGATTATTGCAAGATACGTGAAAAAAATTGAAGAGTTGGATTCTTCTGCGATAGATAGGTTCTTAGATGTTGCTAAAGATTTTGTACCGGAAGAAACAACTAGTAGGCACATAAAGAAGAATAGGAAGGCATCCACATTTGATAAGTTTGGACGGGGATAGTTAATGAAGAAAAGTTACTATGCATCGTATCAAAAGTTCTTAGAAAAAAATTTTCCGACCACAAGTATAAATAAACAGCTTGATGTAGATGTTGCTAAAGATTTTGTACCGGAAGAAACAACTAGTAGGCACATAAAGAAGAATAGGAAGGCATCCACATTTGATAAGTTTGGACGGGGATAGTTAATGAAGAAAAGTTACTATGCATCGTATCAAAAGTTCTTAGAAAAAATTTTCCGACCACAAGTATAAATAAACAGCTTGATGTAGATGTTGCTAAAGATTTTGTACCGGAAGAAACAACTAGTAGGCACATAAAGAAGAATAGGAAGGCATCCACATTTGATAAGTTTGGACGGGGATAGTTAATGAAGAAAAGTTACTATGCATCGTATCAAAAGTTCTTAGAAAAAAATTTTCCGACCACAAGTATAAATAAACAGCTTGATGTAAAGGAGCAGGGTTACTTAAAAGAAATCGTTGATAACATTCAAGTTGTTTTATTTCATTTAGACTTAGTTCGAAGAGGCCAAATCTCAAAGCAAGAGGAGGATTTTGTAAACGAATGCAGACAGCTATTGTTAAAAATTTTGCTCACACTTCCGTTAAATGATGAATATTTAATACAAGTTCTTTTGAGATCGTTTTCAGAGTCTATGCTTCGATTGATAGTGATGAAAAGTCCTAATTCACGTAGTACTTTTCAGGAGGTTCGAAGATACTCATTCACTTCCATTAAGAAGGCGGTATTAAAAGATGGGTATCTTTTTAAACGTAAGAGGGACTTTGACTATTTATATGACTTGTTTAGCGTTTCCTCTAGGTCACTACATGATCCGATTGATAATGTAAAATTAGTGGCTTCACTTAACGAACAAATTAATTTGAAGATAAGTCACCGTTCTTTAGCAAAAAAAACTAAGCAGATTAGAAAAATCGAGTTAAAGGCGATGTCTTATTTATTTAGGTTGCGTTATCAAAGTCTATCTATTGAGGATTTAACTAATATAAAAAAGATGTTGAGCAAGAATGAACAGATGATTTTTTATGGGCTACCATAAATTCTATACTTAAGTTAGAAAAATAATTAAGCGTAGGATGAATATCTTAAATTCCATTAGTCTCTAAAAGATGTTGGAACTAGGGGACATATTTTACCAGCTTTTAAGGATGACTGCGTCTGCTTTGTAGGGAAAGTCAAATCTGTAATCGGTTACATTTACCGTAGCGATGAACGCCTCACAGGTATATTCTAGAACTAACCAATCAATTACGGAGGTGGACGTTGTGAAGAAGGAGAAACAAATCAGCCCGGTGACCAAGCGGTACCTGTGGCTGGGAACGGCAATTGTGGTGGTGCTAGTTTTAATTGCGCTAGTACTCCACTTAGCCTTTCGGATGGAACTGGGGAGTGTTTCTGATCTGGTCAGCGGTCTGGGCGCCATCATTGCTATCTTGGGAATTGGCTGGCAAACGACGGTGCAGACGGAATCTGAGGATGAAAAACGTCGTAAGGACAGCCGGCCATTCAGTATTTCTATGCGCTATCGGACGGATATTTTACAAGCAAACGATGTGTACATGTATGGTGAAATGTTTGCCTCGCAGGCGTTAAATTTGTCGCGAGAAAAATCCGATGCGCGAATTGATCAGGTTCTGCGAGAGATGCGGGGACATGCGGTTGGTACGATGCGGATTCAGCTCCAGGGTGATTCGCCCATCTATAATGTGGTTTTGCGATTGGTGAATGGCAATCTCAAATTAAGCCCTAATCCTAAATATAAATATGATGATGAAACGTTATTTATTCCCGTCCTGCAACCTGGCACCCGTTATGTGTGGTTAACGACGGGAACACTGGTTAAAATAGGCGAGTTTACATCGGGAACGACGCCTAAGTTTGATACGTTAAAGCCGAAAGACCTGGAAGACGCGATTGCTGGTGAGGTGAGCTTCACCACACTGACGCGGGAGGAAGGGCACCATCGCGCTCAAGAAGGATACAGAGAAGCTCACAAAATTGTTGCCGGAACCGACCGTGTATGTGGATGCTAAGCAGGCTGAAAAAGCCCGAGCAAAGGTGGATAAGCATATTCGGTATAGTGATTCTGCTGGATACTCTACACGAGTCTTTCAGGTAGCCGACGAAGCGTAATCAAAAATCTTTGTGACAGAAAAAACCGACCATTTCCCATCGGAAAACAGCCGGCAAATAACGAAATTAAGCTTCCAGCGCAACCACGCTAGACGTTTGGATAAGCTGCTTGAAGTCGGGACCCACGGCAAACCAGTCGGCGTGACTGAGGAAGCCTTGCAGGGCCACCATCAGGTCAGCGGCGGTTAATTCCGTGTCGGCCAGCAGGGGACCGTCGAGAATAGATTCGGCGTAGAATTCGCGTTTGCCGGTCTCCTCGTTTTTATCGTGCGTGCCCTTCCAGGCCTTGAGTGGCGTGTCTTGGTCGATGGTCAGGACTTGGTTATTGGCGAGCGTAAGTTTAATGGACATGGTGCACCTCATAGTTTTAGATTTGATTGGTCTATTGTAACGTAGATTGTCAGTGGGGGAAACCAATCCGATGAAAAATGGCGTGGGGTGTATACTGAAATTATCTCGTTAGTGTCAAGATTAGCGGGCAGATTGGGTTTCTGGGAGGAGAAAATATGCAACAATCATTTCGTTTAGGGTTAACCATTCTCGCGGTGAGTGGGGGCTTGTTAGCTGGCACCACGACCGCACACGCTGCGGTGGTCACACATCGCGGCACACCAAAGATGGCACGCGGCTGGTGGCGGACACCGAAGCACAAAGTCTACTTTCAATCACAGGGCCAGCGGAAGTACCACTGGGACTACGCCACCCTACATATCACGCGCCACGCCATTCAGGAGACGACCGGCACCTGGGGTGAAAAAATCGGGATGAACGAGCTGATCAATTTCAAAACGACCGTTGACCACCGCAAGACCTACACGGTAACAGGTGGTTTCGTTCAGGCCAGTGACCGGACGTATACGAAATCGTTCGCGCGGTCCGGCAAACGGCTACTTACATTTGATGCTGAACAGGGGACGGCGTTACGGATGCAAGTCTGGACGTCTTTCAGCGGTCGGCATTCACGGACGACGGATTATCCATATAAATAGGCTGGAAAATGATCACTGATTAGAGACTAAAGGATTCGCCAATAGTTAGGCAGTTGGGCAACTGATTGGGTGAAACGAAAACAGTAGGACCGATGGTTGTCCCGTGGTAAGATTGGTGACAGCTAAGAAAGTCGGGAATGGGCGTTTCGCTTAACGAATATGGAGGTGGCCGCTATGGATAGTTCTACCCGTCAGACGATTGATGAACTCGCAGAACTTTTGCATAAGGAGATTTTTGCAGAACATAGTGACTATCGAAATATTGATAGTTACTTGGAGGCCGAAGGTATTGACGTTAAATACATTTTAACTGAAGAATTTGACGGCTATTTACGGTGGGATGGGCAAAATAATCGGCCGGTGATTGCGGTGAGTGCTTTGAACGTTCCGGTTCGGCAGAATTTCACTAAAGCCCACGAGCTGGGGCATTTGATTTTACATTGGAAATGGTTACCTGACATGACACAAGTGGAGCTAGCTGATTTTAAGCAGGACCAAGTTCTTGAAGTGTCCTATCGCGGTAAGGCTGACTACACGGCACAGGAACAGATTCGGGAAACGCAGGCCAATGAATTTGCCGCGGCGTTTTTGATTCCAAATTATAAGCTGACAGAGACCGTAGAATTAGCCGCTCAGGCGCATGACCCCTTACCACAATTAGTTAAACGAATTGCGAAGACCTACTTTGTGGCCGAAGTGACTGCTAAGATCCGATTACAAAACTATCGGAGGCTCCTGCTGGATGGCAAATGATGATTTGCGGCGTTATCTCGAGCAAGTGCAGCGACAAGATTCCGAATAAATAATTCAATTTAAAAGCACAAGTGACGCCCCCAAGAGACTGGGATGGCGTTACTTGTGCTTTTTTGCTTGCCACGCGTTAATCGCCAATCGTTTACGTTTCTGCCGGGCCCGGTCCTTTCGAATGCGCTCGGCTTGCCTTTCATCCTCGGCGGTCCACAGGCCACAGCCGTATTCCGTGAATAGGTCGCGCTCACAGGTGCCGCGGGCCTGAGCGAACGTATAGCGAGCGGTGTCGAACAGGAGGGTGATCACGCCCTGGTGGTAGGCGTCGTCCCAGATGCTGCGGACCAGCACCACCATGCCTTTTCGCTTGAGGTAGTCGTGCAAGGGAGCCAGCGCCGCGCCAGTGGGGTCAACTAGGTCGAGTGCGCGATAATTCAGATTGGTGATGATGCCCCAGCGCAACAGGTGGGCATGGACCGCGGCCAGTGATTGGGGTTGCGCGTGAAAATGGGCGTTAGGGGTTGAACGCATGAGCTAGTCTCCCTTCTATTTCGCACCAAAAAGCCGGGTAGCCGCCGTGAGCAACTACCCGACTGAATGGCCGAGCTTAATCATGGGGGTCGCCAACTGACAAACGCCTGAGCATTACGCCAGTCGCAAGGTGGTAACGGCCACCGGATAGGCGGTTTAGCCGTTACCATCTTGAAGTTTAGCATAGGTTGGTGGGATCGGCGGCCCAACGGGTTTCCCGGCCGCACGTTGGGAAAGGTTGGGGGCGCAACCGTGTGAGCGGGCGTATACTGAGGAGGTAGTGAAAATGTTTGGGGAGGATTTTTTGATGAGAAAATGGGTTATGGCAATTGTCGTTGGTTTGAGTATTGGTTTGGTGGGTGAGACGCAGGGACAGGCGGCTACCTGGCATCAGGGGACGCCGAAAGCTCTGCGGGGCGTTTGGACGGGAAAGAAGACGTTCATGTTGGGTTCGTACATTCACCCAACGATTTCGTTTCGTAAAAACTTCTTTGATGCTGGCTCGGAAGGTGATCCGGCGCAGTATAAGCGGATGAGCTACCGGCATAAGCGGTGGCAGCCACAGCTACGATTTGAAGGGACACGAATGGTTTTACTCGCACTATAAGACGGTGGGGTATTTCCACGTGCAGGTGCGCTCGGCTGGGCATGGGAAACGGAAAGTGCATTTTAACTGCTATAGACTGCTGGATCATGGTCGCCGGATTGGTGGTAGCCGGGCTTATAGTGCTTGGTTTTATCAGTGAGAGAGATTGGATTCTGAAAGTTTTTCTCATTATTAAGGCAAATTACAAGTTTAATCCGAACAAGCCCGGAATCTTTCAATGGCAGTCTGTTGATGATGTATTTTTAATGGTCGTTGATTAATTAGTTCAAGTGCTGCTAGGATCTCATCAGTCGTTACTTGGCTAAAATTGGTCTTTTTCGGGAAGAACCAGCGTAACCGTCTATTAAAATATTCATTGGAACCTCGCTCCCATGGTGAATATGGATGGCAAAAATAAACTTTGATCTGATAATCCTGTTCTAAGGCCTGATAATTGGCAAACTCTTTACCATGATCAACAGTAATGGATTTTACTTGGGGACCGAAGGCCCCCATAAACTTGCCAAAGGCGATGTTTAGAGCCTTAGCCGTTCTATTAGGGGCTTTGATGGCCCATAGAAGTCGGGTCTTACGTTCTACGAATGTAACCAGACATGATCGTGACTCACTTCGACTAGAAAGCACCGTATCTACTTCCCAATGACCAAAAGCTAACCGTTGATTAACAGTTGTTGGCCGTTGTTCGATGGAAGTCCCACTTGTAAATTTCCCACGATTTTCGCTCACTCGGTGCTGGCGGACATTCCGATTGGGTAGATCAGTCAATTTGAAGGGGAGCCAGCCACGATTAAGCCAATTATAAATTGACGCAGTGCTCAAGTTATAAGCGGCCGCAATGGTTTCTGGTGACCAGGTTAATCGTAAGTGATTGGTAATTAAAGTCGCTAATGCTGCCGTCAGCATCGAACGACGACCGCAATTCCGCCTTTTGCGATCTGCATCTTGCTGAGCTAATTCTGGATCATAAGGTTTAACCCGGTCCAACTCATAGCTAATCGTAGCTTTGGCGACGCCTAAGGCGTCAGCCATTACTTGGTAAGATTTATTCCCCTCATTGACCAGTTGTGCTAGTGCGCCACGTTGAAAACGTGATAAAGTAGATGTACCCAAAGTAATCACTCCCTATATTGGTTGGAATTAGCTACTACCATTGTAAGTGATTGCTTTGGGCTTTTTAATTTCTGTTCGGATTAATTATAGAATTTGCCTTAATAAAAAACTTTGCAGAAATTTGGACGTTGAGGTCGCCTGATAGAGGTGGTGTTAACGTCCTTTTTATTTATCCAGTTATACCGAATATAATTATTTACATGAGATATTTTACATACGCTATATCATTTTGCTGGGGCTTCTTGGTATACTACCCGAGAACAACTAAATCTATTTTCTAGGGGAGAAAATTATGCAAGCACAATTAGCGAAATCATTGTATTTAGGTTTAGCAGCGCTGAGTTTAGGGGCTGTGGCAACGGTCACGACGACTGCCACGACCGCAGACGCAGCGTCTAAGGCCAAAGTTGTGTCCAAGTCTTCACTGGGCAAGGACAGCAAGAACGTTGAGTTGACTGGTACAAACGCCATCTACTCAAAGCCAGGAACGGTGAAGGGTGCCAAGACAGTTGCTTCCAAGAAGACCGTGAAGAAGTTGGCTAGCTCAACACACTCCAAGGACTACTTCCGGGCCTACTACATGGCCGTTACGAACCGGGGAACGGTCTACTACAAGATCGTTTCAATGAACGGTAAGTACCGTGGCTACATCTACGGCGGTAAGGTAAAGGGGACGATTGGTGCCGGTATCAAGGAGGCCCAAACGACCAAGGAAGCTACGATGCCAACGCGGACGGCTGGTTTCCACATCAAGGACGTGAAGAAGAACACGTTGTGGACCGCACCACAACACACGACTTACAAGGCCCACAAGGTGAACATGTATGGGACGACTAAGGAAGATACGTTTACTGTATCTAAGGCAGAAACTAAGACCAAGGAAGGCTCACTGTACTACTACGTGACCTCTGACAACAATTCGGCTGTTTCTGGATGGATCTTTGCAGGTGAAGGCTACAAAGATGCTTCAAGTACCGACTTTGGTGGTTTAAGTGTTAACAAAACTGAAGCAGAAGCGACTAACAATAACAGTGTGAAAGTTGTTTATCGTGATGGTTCTAAGCAACTTGGCGAAGTAACATGGATCAATTCAGCTGGTGGAACTAAGGCCGGTGATAAGGTCAATGCTACTACATCAGCCGCACCCGCTGCATCCGCACCCAAGGCTGCAACTACTACAACTGAGCCTAAGAACAATGCCGGATTAACCTTAGCAGAATTCATTACTAAGAACGCTCCAAGTGGCTACTCAATTGAAACGTCTGTTACAAAAACATTGGCAAGTGGTGCCTCATATGGTAACAATGTTTATGCAGATGTAACTGCAGCAGCATCTTCTAAGATTAAAATGGTTTTGACGACTATCAATACTAATAACCATGTTGTTTCCGGTGCCCTCAGTGAAAATGTACAGCTGACGACCAGTGACTTGCTGATTCCTTTAGGCAATGGTGCAATTGGTGCATTAACTGGGAAGCAGGGGACGCAGCTTGGGGAAACGAATCTTGGAACTATTCGAGATGGACTTAATGCTACGAAGACAGGATACTCTGGTGCCAAGACATACACTGATAGTACAGGGGCTCAGTACCACTACGTCTTTACATTTGACGAAAATTCATTCGTTGGGAACAATAAAACGGCGTACTATGGGGATGCCTTGAAGGCTAACTTCACAGCAACCTTGGAACCAAATGGTGTAAATGAACAAAAGCCAGGAAATAATATTAACGTATTTGCATAAGTGAGACTACTTGCACTTGATGAAGGAGTCGGATTAAGCTTTAGGCTTGAAAGCAACTGATTTAAAACAAAAGTCGCTACCCACAAAAAAGTCCGTGGTTAGCGGCTTTTTAAGCATTTCCAACCGTCTTAAGGTAGTTTAAAAATGTCTAAATATGCGTAATTTGTGAAGATTTTTGGTATACTGTATTCCGTTAACAAATAAACTTATATTTCAGAGGAGAAATTATAATATGCAATCAAGTTTAGCAAAATCGCTTTACATTGGTTTAGCTGCGTTGAGTTTTGGTGCCGTTGCTACGGTCTCAACTACTGCCAACGCTGCTAGCAAGGCCAAGGTTACTTCAAGCCAAACCTTGAAGACCGCTGCTGACACTCGTAACGTTGAAGTAACTGGGACTAACGCCCTTTACTCCAAGCCAGGGACTGTTAAGGGTGCCAAGGTCGTTGCTTCTAAGAACACTATGAAGAAGTTGGCTTCATCCAAGAAGTCTGCTGACTACTTCCGTGCTTACTACCAAAAGACCACTAATAAGGGCTCCGTTTACTACAAGATCGTTTCAATGAATGGTAAGTACCGTGGTTACATCTACGGTGGTAAGACTGCTGGCACTTTTGCTGGTGGGATTGCTTCTGCTAACACGACCACTAAGGCTACGATGCCAGCCAACACGACTGTCTACTTCACTAAGCCTGGTAAGAGCAACGTTACGTGGGATGCACCTAAGTACACCCAATACAAGGCTTCTAAGCAAATCAAGGACACCACAGCTTATGCCAGTGATCCTTTGACTGTTACGGATGCTGCTACTAAGACGCGTGAAGGCTCATTGTACTACTACGTCAAGGACGCTAAGAACCCAGCTATCAGTGGCTGGATTTACGCTGGTGCCGTTACCGCTGGTAAGAGTGATGCTGCTAAGGCTGAAAACGGGATTACCTTTAACTACATCAACAAAGCTACTGGTGCCAAGGTTTCCTCAGCTATCTACGAATTTCCAGCTGGTGCTGCAACTATCACTAATACTGAAGCTCAAAAGCAAGCCGGTGCTACTGGTGTCTTGCCTGCCGGCTACTCATTAGCTCAGACTGGTGTTCTGGGCAGCAGTGATGCTAACTTTGCTAAGAACTCTTCAGTAACGGTTTACGTTGTTGCTAACCCTGCAGCTGCTTTGACGGTTAACCCAGTCGCTTACAACAATGATGTTAAGTTGCCTGATGGTATGAAGATTGAATACCCAGCAGATGTTAAGGCTAAACTTGCTGCTGATACTTTCTTCAGTCAACCTAAGGGTACTATTGCTAATGCTGCTGACATTAAAGCTCACTTAACCGCTGACGGTGCTGATAAGTTTGTTATCGCTACTAGTACCGCTTCAACTAATGGCGACCAAACCGCATACCAATTCACATTGAATAATGTTGAGAGTGGTATCTTCGGCGATAGCGTTAGTGCTTACTACGCAATTGCCAAGGGGACTGTGTCTAACTCAACTAGCACTTTCACCCCAGCTAACTAGTATTTTAACCAAGCAACACAAAAAGCATCGTCCACCAAGGGCGATGCTTTTCTAATACATAAAATTAATAATTCCCAGGCATCTTCACCGGTTCTAACGAGTACTTACAAATGTCCAGCTGCCCGCATAGCGCACTAAACAGGTCGTCCACGTAAAAGAACCGACTCAAGTCCTCAACCTCCAGTCGGTAACACAGCAGGCGCTCAACTTCATCCGTGATGGCGAGTTGGGCGGCCTCCATTTGCCAGTAGGCCATGGGCGACAACCGATAGTACACGCTGGCGGCCATGACCGGATCGTGGTCGATCTGAATCCGCAGGCAACGTAAAATGTCCGCGTAGTTATGTTTGGCCGCGGGGTCGCTCTGGCTCAGGCTACCCGGTTGTTTGGCGGCCAACGCGCTGTCGGGCCAATCTAGTCGTTGCTGGCGGAGAAAGGTGGCCGTTGCCTGGTCACGCTGTCCCGCCAATTCAGTCAAATCGGTGGTGAGTTGGGGCGACTGGCGCAGGTCAGCCACGTCTGCAGGCGCTAGTTCGTAAGCTTGACAAATCAACGTCAGCAAATCTTCATTTGGCCGCGTGATATGGTCGTGTTCTAACTCCGCTAGGTACCAAGCCGGTACATCCACGTCGCGCAAGACTTCTGCGGGGGTCGCACCGTTCATCAAAATTTCCCGGGCGCTGGTCAAAACCGTGCCCAAACTTTGCCGTCTCATTGTCATCGAACTCCTCCTCACTAATTATATCCGCATTATACCAACCTTTTCTGGCATCCTTGTGAAATTTTAATGAGAATATACGAATGAATATGATATTAAAATATTTATAGTTCGTCAATGCTACTGGTAATCATTTCTCCCAAACACCATTGATACTACGATTTATAACGAATTATTTGCTGATTTTATCTTTTAAAAACGAAGCGTCTTTCTTGCTATTATTCGTGTTTTGTGAGAATCTATAGCCGGGTAACGGAGAGATGTTTAATCGATTACCCACGTAGTTTTCGGAGGGGATGCGACATCTTGAATAAAGCCTGTTTGAATGGCTTATCAAGTGTGTATCGTAATCAGATCAATGCCCAGGGCGTCGTTAACTTTGATGAGTTGCGGCCCGAGGACGTGATCCGGCAAGTCCCCACCGAACAACTGGACCTTGATTGGTCGGCGGTGATCTACATCAAGAACTTTCAAGGTAGCCAGGCTGGCGGCACCGTCATCTGGAGCAACGATGAGGGCTTTTTCCGAACGAACTGTTCGTCGAAGGCCGCCATGGATAAACTCACGGCGACGCAGGTGCTGACCTGGTTCGACATGAACACCATGGTGGAATTTCTACAGTTGAGTAGTCCGGTTCCCTTTGTTCTAGGGCCCATCGTGCTCGTTTCAACGGACCGGCCATCTGGGTCAGGCTATACCAGTTGGTTGGGGTGCCAGTTTGAAACACACATCAACGGGACCATGCAGGAACGACAGGTGCGGGTCTTGCTCAGCAATGGGCTGGCACTGATTGCCCACGACACGGCACCACGACTCCGCAAGAAGATTGATGAAGCGCGACAAGTTTTGTTACTTCAGCAGCGGATTCAACAAGAAGTTGTGCAACGACACGGAACGGTGCCAATGGCGGGAGAATATCGTGCCGTGATGGACGTGGCAAGGCAGTTCCAAGAGAAACGGGATTGTCGGTTGATTGGTGAGATTTTTGGTAAAGCGGGGCTTGACCCCGACCCCCAACTTTTAGAGAAGGCGTTACACAGTCTGTATCAGGGTGAAGGGCGTTCTTACGATCTCATCAATGAGCGGAGCTGATTCCTAGAGTGACGGGGAGTGAGAGGGGTAAGTGACAACTTAATATGAGTGAATTTATAACAAATTTCGGCTGAGATGTGATTTGTTTATAATATAGTCGGTCATTTATGCTAGTATATTAAGAGTGATGCGTTAGGGGTCAACCTTTTTGCCCACTAACGAATTATTTTGAATGCGGACTATGTTTAGACTTACCGGCGGAAGTAAAAATTATCGGCATAAGGCCGTCGGGGGTCATGAGGAGGAAGAGAATCATGATCGACACGCAAAAGCTTGCTGGCGATGTCCAGCGAATCCACCAGTTGAATTCACTTTTACGGCCATTCATCAAACGTCCAAGTAGCGGGGACGCTCTGACGTTTGAACAATACCGGATCCTACACGAACTGGTTGCAGAAAAAATTAGCACCAGCGAGTTGTCTCGGCGCTTGAACGTTGGCCAATCAATGGTTTCCATTCAAATTAGCCGCCTGTTAAACGGGGGATATATTCAGGATGAGACGCTACCAACGGACCGGCGCTACCACGTTTTCCAGGTAACGGCTCGTGGTCGTAAGATTGAAGAGCACGTAAATGAAACGCTGTCAGCGGAGTTACCAGTCTTGATGAAACAACTGACAGAGATTTTAAAGTGAGTCTTAGCAAGGAGTGGGGGCCGGTTGGTCGCCACTCCTTTTGTCTGGGTCTTAGAAAATGGGAGCAACAAAAAAAGGCCCGGCAAATAGCCCAGTCCCTTAACTAATGTTATTCAGCTGCTTCCAGTTCTTCTTCAGGTTCAGCGATAGCGTTCCCCTCAGCATCGACCAATTGCAGCTCAGAGTGGCGAATGACCACCAGGTCGCCGAAGGAATCAATCTTGTCCGTTTCCTTCTTAGAGAGTTGGTCGGGTTCAACCTTTACGATTGCTGAGTGTTCGTACATTTTCGTGATGGTGCCGTAGAAAGAGTCGGAGAAGAGCTCCGTCTTTTCACAAAACACCCGATTATTTTCGTGTAGTGCCATTGGCGTTCGTCCCCCATAAAAGTAATTTATAACAGAGTAATGGTTGAATGACTAAAAGTCAAGAACTTTCCGACAAAATGGTCAAAATCTGTTAAAATATTTGCGAATTCAGTCTTTTGTGGGTGATTCGTTAAGTGGCAGTATAAACGGGCGAATAATGGGCTTGTGAAATTAGCCCCGCCGAAGTTGGTCGATTTTGGATTGGGTGGCAAAGTTTTGTAACAGTTCGCTCTGTTTGGCGACCTGGGCGGCAAAGTCCGTCAGAAAGTTTAATTCAAGGTCGGTCAGGGGGCGTTGGGCCTGGGCAGCGGTCAGGAGGTCGTCAATGGCCTGGCTGAGGTGCTGGTTGGTGTTGACGACCTGCGCAAAGGCTGGGGTGCCGGCAAGGCCCTTAACGGCGGAGAGCGCCAATGGGGCCGTTACCGTGGCAGCGGAGGAGGCGACGCCAGCGCCACTCGTGGCAGCACTGGCTGCGGCCGCCTGGACCTTAGCGGGGGCCGGCGTGTTCACATCAAAGTAGTAATAAACCTCGCGTGGCTTAACCGCAGCCTTCTTGATCCGCGGGTCAGTTGAAGGCGCAGCGGAAACGGCCCCCATGACGACGGACGCCTTGTACCCCAGGTCGCCCAGCATTTGCCGCAGGTTCACGGCCCGAATGCCCCGGATACCGGGGAACTTCGCTTCGGACACGACCTGGGTCTGTTGGTCGTCTTGAAGCCAGGTGATAATTTGTTGCCGAATCTTTGCTGCTTGACTGTTTTTCGTGTTTGCCATGTTTCATCCTCCATTGCTCTTCAAGCCCGCACGGTTGGTTGGGGCTAAACTAGTGTGTTTTTAGCGCCTCCGGGTCGGTGAAAATGAGCCGTGACGCTGTGGGCGCCGCCTGGAGCCAAAGGGCGGTCTCCAGACTTACTTTGAGCCTCCAAGTGCGAGTCTCAAAGATAGCAGTCATCTAAGCGGTAAAACCGCTAAGATGACTCCCACGGCTGAGCTCATTTTCACCGACCCTGCGGCTGACACACGTTTAACCCGCTAACCAACTGTCATGAGCTGTTTGGTTATCTTCGTTATGTTGTGCTGAGTTGGTGTTTATTTGTTGGGTATTGATTAATGCTGCGTAATTTTGGCTGGTTGAGTATTAAGCGACTGATTAATAATTGTCGTCAGTTGCCCTAAACCAGCTATTATTAATTATTGAAACATTTCTAACCCATGGCTGGCAAGAGGGTGGGGTGAATTGACTGGTGTTTTTGGTAATTATTAGGATTTTAAGTGGGATAATTGATAATTACTTGGTATCTGGGGAGCGAGAAGTACAGTCGTTAATGAAATTGGCTACCAGATTGACTGACGAACTGTCAGGATGGCATCAAACCACAGACTGTTGGCAAAAGCTAAGCGACCGGGACAACGCCTTCGCTTGGGCTAAACTAGTGTTAGCCGCAGGGCCGGTGAAAATGGGGTTCTCGGCCAATGTCAGTGACCAGAGGCGGGTCAAAATGCCCAGCTGTGTCGGTGGTCTTGACTGGGGTCCTTTCCCAGTCTAGTCCACGGGACGATCTTTGAGACCGATTCTCAGGCTCAAAGTCGAGGTGGAAGCCCGTCCTATGGCTGGAACCGGCCCCATAGCAGGGCGTTTTGAACCCGCCGGCGGGAACGGCAAGTTGTGCGCCGACCTATTTTCACCGGCCCGGAGGCGACCAACGACGTAAGTTTAGCCCACGGAGAAGACAATTTCCGGGGAAGCTAATCTTTTACAGGCAAGTATGGTACAATCAAGGTACATAGAGGAATTATCCGGTGATACCAAACTGGACGTGGTTTGGCCAGGCTAACATCACTGTGCGCATGGAGGTTAATCATTGGTTTTTTAGCCGTGATTGTCGAAATAGTCGCGGCGGGTCCGAAAATCTTTGATTGAGCGAATGACGATATCGAGGAGGAGCCGTGGTGGCGGCTTTTCCTTTTTCTTTTCCACATCGTGCGGCATCTAATCAATATAGGAGTGAACAAATTTTGCATATC
This sequence comes from Levilactobacillus sp. FUA 3915, assembly GCF_044053135.1. Classification (NCBI taxonomy): domain Bacteria; kingdom Bacillati; phylum Bacillota; class Bacilli; order Lactobacillales; family Lactobacillaceae; genus Levilactobacillus; species Levilactobacillus sp. FUA 3915. The sequence continues at coordinate 1,578,816 of NZ_CP168704.1, forward strand.
TTTAGAGATGAAAACGGAATTCGGTTGGTCGTTTCGCACCAACTCGGCACTTATGCCGTCCGTTTCGCTGACTACGCCCCTGAACAAGAATTCGTGAACTATGAATTAAAGCGTGATCGGCATGGCCGTTATCATCTGACCATTCAAAAAACTAACCTAACCGAATTGAGTCAACCCGTCTTCAAAAAAGAATTAGTCTTTGGCGATCTCGGCGACAGTTTGACGCCAGTCGAAGGCGTTACGTTAATGTTGATTTAATTTTAAAGCTTCGCAGTCGTTGGACTGTGGGGCTTTTTTATTTGTCTTGACCCCTTTGACTTGCTAAATGTAACTGCGAGTATTACAGTATAACCGTAGACAAAAACGAAAAGGGGTATTCATATGACGAATGTATTAGTTTTAGGTGCGAACGGTAAGATTGCGAAATTAGCGACGGCCCAATTGCTGGCAAATCCAGACAACCACTTAACGTTGTTCTTGCGTAACAGCAAGCGGTTAGCCGACGTAGCCAGTGACCACGTTAAGGTCGTCGAGGGTGACGCGGCGAGCGAAGCCGACCTGCAGGCTGCCATGGCCGACGCCGATATCGTGTACGCCAACTTGGCCGGCAGCATTGAAGCCGAAGCCAAGGCCGTCGTGGCCGCGATGGACGCCAGTGGCCTGAAGCGCCTGATCTGGATCTCCACGCTGGGCATTTACGATGAAGTCCCTGGGAACTTTGGCAAATGGAATCACCAGATGCTGGACGGCGGTTACCTGGAAACCTACGGCGCCGCAGCCAAGACCATCGAGGACTCCGACCTGGACTACACGATCATTCGGCCAGCTTGGCTCTCCAACAACGACGAAGTGGCCTACGAGACCACGCAGAAGGGTGAGGCCTTCAAGGGCACCGAGGTTTCCCGCAAGAGTATCGCGGCGCTGGTTGCCAAGTTGGTCGCTGACCCTAGCCAAGCCATCCACGAGTCACTCGGCGTCAACAAGCCCAACACGGACGGCGACAAGCCAGCCTGGTATTAAAAAGTTTTCTACTATAAATGCCCAGGCGTTAGCATTTAGTCCACTAACCGCAAAATTTGCGATTCAAAAAGTGTGCAATGGTCACGGTTTCGCGGTATAACTATGGTGTGCGTTGAGAATGTCTCCGCACGACTTGCGGTTCATTTATTTAGATTGGAATCAATTTACTAAGCTCATTCTGTGAAACTTTTCCTCCAAACAAGAACCCATGGATTTGCCGGGAATTGATTCATACGTTGCGGAATATCGTTGGTTAAGCGCCAACGGTATTTTTTTGCGCTCAAAATTGTGTGGGTGCCACTGCGGCCGCCAGGCGCTCCCTGCCTGTGGGGAACGGTTGGGTGAGTGGAAAATGGTGGGGACAGGCCGTTCCCGGCGGTGGATTCAAGCTGACCTGCTGTGGGACCCGGCTCCAGCCTGAGAAGCGGTCTTCCGCCTCGCCTGAAAGCCTGGAAACCCACCAGTCTCCCAGGTCGGCCCATGCTCTAAACTGAGAAAAGCACTCAGTTAAGACCATCGACACAGCTGCCCAGCTTGATCCACCTCTGGTCACTAACACGGTCCATCACTTTCACTTACCGAAAGATTGCCACAGGTGTTCCGCACCTGGTGGCGGCCACTCTGACGACAGGGGAGAGAAAAAATATCGTCGGCGGTTACCGGCGTTATTGAACTTGAATTTACCTTTGACGTTGATCTTGGACGGGGGAGTGATTGTAGCGAGCGCAAACGTCCAATTATCCTCGCCGTCATCTCAAAACCAGCATCGACGGGGAGCTCACAGTAAAAACCAAAACCAGAAAAAGTGGATTGGTGCGTGGGGTTACGCCAGTGTTAGCCGCAGGGATGGTGAAAATGGGCTCAGCCGTGGGAGTTGCCTTAGCGGTTTACCGCTTAGACAACTGCTATCTTTGAGACTCGGTCCTTGAGGCTCAAAGTAAGCCTGAAGACCGCTCCTCAGGCTTCAGGCGGCGCCCACAGCGTCACGGCCCATTTTCACCATCCCGGAGGCGATGGCACTGTCACAACCGCCGTACCTAACCCACTTGTTCAAAAAAATACAAGAAGTTTGGGTGTTTCTGTTGCAAACGCTTACAGCCTATGATACTATTATGGTGCGGAAAGGAATTAAGAGTTGTGACGTTCCACAGCATCAAATTGCATCAATGTTTTAAAACCGATTTCCGCTTCAACGTGAGTCAGGTTTTAAAGTAGCTCCGAGATACTGAAAGATAGAGACAACTCCGATAAACCTTCTAACGAACTCTAGCAGTTCCAGGCAATGGTTTCACAGATTCGGCTCCACAGAATCAGGTACCATCAAAACTGAATAGATTTTAGACTTAGTGCTTGTAAGTAAGCGTCAAATGTTTAAAGACTAGTAAACAGTTCCAGGTAGTAGCTAGAGCTCGGATGTTACGGTTGCAAGGATCATGCGAGGATTTCAAGTAGAATCGTTAGTAGCGTGTCTTGTGTCAGTAATGAAGGAATTAAGTTCCACTGGTAACAAGCTGAAACGGCAGCCAGAAACTAATTAAAACGATTTGTTGGCTGCGGCCGCTCGGCGAAACATTCTAGTTATGAGGCGATTAAGAATTACAATGATTACGAAACGGGAATTTAGTAGTAATCACAACCTCCTTTCCGAGAGTTAGCGGACTTCAAGTGATTTTCGAACACTAAACTTGAAGCCCGTTTTTTATGTTCTCAGGAGGGTGACGTTCGGGTACCTCAGACTTTACAGTTTTAGTTATAGCGGTATTAATTAATGTAAACGGCCTCATCTTACCGTGTTGGTAAGCGGTCGCGCTTCCTTTTGCTCTTTGAAAACTAGGGAAAATGTTAAAGGTAAATCCTTTTAGCAAAAACTATGGGTCGTTCGGTTAGCCTCCGGACGGACCGGTTCCCGCAACTGATTCAGGGTAGTAATGTTCGGAAATTGATGATATGAACTTTTCTGCAATCGGCCATTTACAGGGCGCTTAAGAAAAGGTATATTGTTACTAGACCGAAAAAGTTTTTGGCAGAAAGTCTTACCAAAGACTGACCTAAGGAGTGAGAAATAGTGGCCTTTCATCGCATCTTTGTGATTGATTTTGCTGGATTAGGTTTGGGGGAAGCCCCAGACGCTAACCGCTTTCAATCGGTAGGCGCTGACACGTTGGGTCATGTGGCGGTTAGTTGCACGGATAAACTAAATCTTCCAACATTACAGCGGTTAGGGCTCGGTAATATTCGGGTTGACCACCCACTACCGGGGGTCGAACCGATTGATCATCCGGCTGGCTTCTTTGGCCGCCTGCATGTGCAGGCCCAAGGCAACCGCCGGGCAACGGGCCTTCGTGAAATGTGGGATTATCCGGGAACCAACCGCACGGAAACGGTATTTGCCACCTTACCCGCAGCGGGTTACGCTGTGACGCTGGCGGGACCGTTTCTCAGCTACCTGCAGACGCAGAGCGCCGCACAACGCTTTCAACTTGGCAGTAACCAAGATGCGTTTCGGATTCTCTATGATCAATTGAACCAGAATGCGTCTGGCCTGACCTACGTCATGTTGCCAGACTTCCGGTTCGCTGGGGAACATCGAGACGCTGAAGCATTTGCGAGTGCCCTGATGAGTGCTGACAATTACTTGGCCCAAGTCCAACACGATTTGAACGCCAACGACTTGTTACTCATCACGGCGACCCACGCCGATGACCCGGCCAGTGAAACGACCCCGACCCGCGAGTATTTACCATTAATAGCGTACTCGCCATCGCGGCCCAGTGTTCACGCATTGGGGATTCGCCGGACGCTCGCTGATGTGGGTGCCACTGTCTTAGAGAATTTCGGCCTGGCTGGTCATGCAGCCGGACATAGCTTTTTAAATGAGATTACGCAATAAAAATTAATTTTGTCGAACGGACCTTGAAGGGGGGTGAGAAGGTACCAAAGCCGGAACGCAACGTTGGGTTGCAAAGGTCAGTAAGTCATCAGAAAGTATTCAGATATTATTCACCGTTTAATTTCACCATTTAACTGATGGTTTACTGAAATCCAACTGTTATGAACTGGTTATCGTTCGTTCGTAACAGAAGTTATGCTTTACATAATTTCTGCAGCAACACATCGCGTCAACTTTTGTGTGGCAATCGTGCCATGCATCAAAGAATAATATCGGAAAGAGGTATTTTGACCAATGCTAGTCGCAGTCAATATTTTAGGGGTAATTGTTTACCTCGCAATCGCTTTCTTGTTCTCCAAGAACAAGAAGAAAATCAACTGGAAGTCAACGGCCATTGTCTTAGTTCTTAACTTAGTCTTGGCTTGGTTCTTCACTAGTTTCTCACTCGGGCAAGACATCGTTAAGGGTGCCGCCGATGGTTTCAACTGGTTAGTCCAAGTGGCTTACCAAGGGATCGTCTTCGCCTTACCTAACTGGGTTACGCCACAGTTCGGTGGGACTGCCAAGTCAATGAACTTCATTACCAGTTCATTGCTGCCAATCTTATTAGTTGTTCCAATGTTTGATATCTTGACTTACATCGGGATTCTTCCTTGGATCATCAAGTGGGTTGGTCGTGGCCTTTCCTTCATTACTGGTCAACCTAAGTTCGAATCATTCTTCTCTGTTGAAATGATGTTCTTAGGGAACACTGAAGCCTTAGCCGTTTCACAATTACAATTAAAGAGCATGCGTAAGGAACGTAACTTGACCCTTGCCATGATGTCCATGTCATGTATCACTGCCTCCATTCTGGGTGCATATACCCAAATGGTTCCTGGTCAATTTGTTTTGACGGCCGTTCCAATTAACATCTTGAACGCCATCATCGTGACCAACATGTTGAACCCTGTTGAAGTTGCCCCAGAAGAAGACACCATTGCGCGTATCGGTGGTTCTAACTCTGCTGCAGCTGAAGACGGTGAAGTTGAAGACGATGGCAAGAAGGAACCATTCTTCTCATTCTTGGGTGACTCTATCCTTGGTGCCGGCCGTCTGATCTTAATCATCGCTGCTAACGTTATCGCTTTCGTTGCCTTAGCTGCTTTGATTGACCGTCTGCTTGGTTTATTCAACCCATGGCTCTCATTGGAACACATCTTAGGGATCATCATGTTCCCATTTGCTTGGTTAATGGGTCTGAACGTCCACGATGCCTTCGGCTTTGCCCAATACATGGGGACTAAGTTAGTAACGAACGAATTCGTTGTTATGGGTAAGATTTCTTCAACCATCAACACGGGTGCTTTCTCTAATCACTACCGGGCCATCTTGACTGTCTTCTTGACTTCATTCGCTAACTTCTCAACTACTGGGATGATTATCGGTTGTTTCAAGGGGATCGTTGACCGTGAAAACAACGAACTTATTTCTAAGAACGTTGGTTACATGTTACTTTCCGGGATCCTGGTTTCCTTGCTATCAGCCGGAATTGTAGGTCTCTTCGTTTGGTAAAAAAATAAAACCTCAGTTTACTTGGGGTTGACTTGATAGCCCAGGGGCCCTTCGTTCCTGGGCTATCTGTGTCACTATGGCGAAAGAAAGCCATTGCGGCTGACGGGGTAACCCGGTCAGTCCGTACGGGTGCCGACCTTCCTGAAGAGGGGAGTGAAACCCAGCCGGATGGGTGAAAGCATTCGGTTGCAAAGCCCGTGAAGTCTGTGCGCCGGTCGCTGGCGTACCGAAAGATAGGGATTTTTATGGATAAGCAACAATCGCAGGTAGACTTAGCCAATCATATGACGCTAAGGGAAGCCCTGCGGCATAAGGATATCGTCCGCAACGAACTGATTGCCGGAGTGACTGGTTTCTTTGCCATCTCGTACATCATCATTGTGAACCCGTTGATTTTAAAGGATGCGGGGATTCCCACTGACCTCAGCGTGTTCGCCACCATCTTCTCGTCCGTCATCGGCTGTCTGATTATGGCCTTCTGGTCTAATGCACCAGTCATCTTGACGCCAGGGATGGGGGTCAACGCCTTCTTCACGTACACCATTGTCGTGAACATGGGGCTGAGTTGGCGCGAAGCCTTAGGGATTGCGGCAGTCGCCAGTTTCATTTATATGTTGATTGCCTTCACTAAGGTGTCCACGATTCTCTCGGAAGCGATTCCGGAGTCACTGAAGAGTGGGATTACCGCGGGGATTGGGCTCTTCCTGGTCGAAATTGGCCTGGAAAAAGCGGGCCTGATTGTCGCCGGTAAGTCTTCCCTGATTGTCCTGGGCGACCTGACCCAACCGACGCCACTGCTGGCGCTGTTTGGACTGGTTCTCAGTTTGATTCTGTACATTCGCAAGATCAAAGGGAATTTCTTCATTGCCATCATCGCCACGAGTCTGTTGGCGTTCTTCCTGGGTGTGAAGGATAGTGACACGCCAACCGTTGATTTAGCACGGTTGGGCCAGTACCACAAGATTGTCTTCCAAAACGACTTCTCCCATATTTTCAGCACGCCATTTATTCTGGCGGCCTTCTCGATGACCATGATTTTGGTCTTCGAATCCATGGGGCTGCTACAGGGCCTGCTGCCAAATCAGAAGAAGTTTAAGAAGACCTTCGAGGGTAGTTCCGTAACGACGTTCATTTCCAGTTTTCTGGGAACGAGTCCCACCGTTGCCGCTGCCGAAAGTGCTTCCGGAATTGAAAGTGGGGGCCGGACCGGGATCATGGCGTTGACCGCCGCAGTCCTGTTCGCCTTATCACTCATCTTCGTGCCACTGTTGGCCTACGTGCCGTCCGCAGCCATTGCCCCCGTGATTATTATCACTGGTGCCTTGATGATGGCTGCCATCGGCAATATTAAGATGGCCGACTTCTCCGAATGGTTCCCAGCCTTTTTAATTATTGTGCTGATTCCATTTACCAATAGTATTTCCACCGGGTTGGCATTCGGTTTCGTGTGCTACCCCGTTATGAAAGTGGCTTTAGGGAAGGGTAAAGACCTGACCTGGCCAGTTTACTTGTTAGGCGTTTTGTTCCTGCTCGACTTGGTCTTCAGTGCCATGCTCTAGCGCGAACTTTTCGCTAGTTTTAAACGTAAGCGGTTCCGCTTTACAAAAAACATAACTTTTCATTGGGAGGAAATTTTATTATGACTATTAAAGTTCTTATGGATACTGACCCCGGGATTGACGATGCTGCTGCCTTAACTATGGCAATCAACGACCCAAAGATCGATTTGAAATTAATCACGACCGTTGCTGGTAACGTCACTGTTGACAAGACCACCATCAACGCTTTGAAGATTGTTCGGTTCTTCAACCAAAACATTCCAGTCGCAGCCGGTGCTGAACAACCACTGTTCAAGGACTTCGAAGACGCTGCCCGGATTCACGGTGCTTCAGGGATGCCTGGTTACGAATTCCCAACTGACTTACCTAAGCCAATTAACAAGACGGCCGTTGAAGCTTTGCATGACGAAATTATGGCCAGCGCTGACCCAATTACTTTGGTGCCAACCGGTTCATACACGAACATTGCCTTGCTCTTCTCCGAATACCCAGAAGTTAAGAGCCACATCGACCGCATCGTTGCCATGGGTGGTGCTCTGGGCAAAGGGAACATGACCAGTGCCGCTGAATTTAACGTCTTCACCGACCCAGACGCTGCCGCTATCGTTTACAAGTCTGGTGTGCCAATCGTCATGGTTGGTTTGGACATCACCATGAAGGCTTTGCTGACCCACGAAAGCATCGAAGAATTACCAAAGATCAGCGAAACTGGGAAGATGTTGCACGACATCATCATCAATGATGGTGACAACAATGAAAATGGGATCGCCATGCATGATGTCAACACCATCTTCTACCTGCTTCACCCAGAAGCCATCAAGACCCAAGACATGTGGATCGACGTTGTCACTGATGGCCCAGCCATTGGTGAAACGGTCGGCGATATCCGTGGGGCCTACCACGATGGCAAGACCAACGCCAAGGTATCTGTTGATATCGACGCCGCAGCCTTCAACAAGTGGTTCCTCGAAGAAGTTCGCGCCATTAAGAACTAATTCAACCGAAAAATTAGATACAGCACGCAAAGAAGCTTGGGAGCAATCCCAGGCTTTTTTGTTTGAAAAACTTTACACGAATGGGTGGGTAATTCATACGAAATCGTTACATGAGCTTGGTAGACTAAAGGAAAATCAGGGGAAAGAGGATGATCACATGTCTGCCATGAATTTTGACACGCTCGTGCTGCTGGTCGTCACTTGGTTACCAATGTTATTCTTCGTGAAGAAGCCGAAACGGCCGTGAGAAAAGTGAAATTAAAATCCATCACAACAGAGTGGCGTGATGGATTTTTTGTTGCGAGGACTTTGCTCACCGTTGGCAAAAATTTTACAAGATGTTGACGGGGACAACATCAAATCTTTACATCGCTTCGGTATGCTGGACCTAACTTAGTAATAGTCGGGGACTGTTGCCGGGTGGTGCCCCGGTAATGGCGACTTATTTGATGGGGGCCACGGGGGTATGAATAAATTCACAATTGTTCACTTATCAGATCCACAGTTATCGGCGGCCAATGGGCCACAGTACAACCAACAGCTCCCGCCGGCAGCCAAACTACAACGTATCTTTGATGACATCATCGCGCACGACCTACAGCCGGACCTCATTGTCATTAGTGGGGACCTACTGACGGCCGGCACAAGCCGCGATTACGCCAAGCTACGCGACTACTTAGCCACGCAATCCGACCGATTGCAGGCGCCCATTCAGGTCATTTTGGGTGATCAGGACGACCGTGAGGCCTTTAACCTTGGGTATCTGGGCGAGCCGCATCAGCCGTACTATGCCTACAAACAGGTTTACCAGAATATGGATTTCTATTTTCTGGATTCCAAATGGGAACCGAACAAAGAGGCCGGGTGGCTGGACCGTGAGCAATTGGATTGGCTCAACAAAAATCTCCATCTAGCGCCACGCCGACGTGCCTTTTTGTTTCTCCATCATCCACTGGATGCACCAGCGTTGCGGGGAATGCGGTACGCGCTCTTGCAAAATAATCGAGAGTTGTTGGCGATTCTTCACGGTCACAACATCGGCGGCATCTTTGCCGGCCACCTACATTTCGGGGCCAACTATTTGGTGGATACGACCATTCCGGTTACCACGGTAGCCTCGGCCTCGACTTACATCGATTGCCAGGACCCACACCACCATGAGGTTCATGACGCCACCAGCTACAACGTCATCACGATTCAACGGGGGATGGCCAGCATTACCAACCATCCGCTTTACCTGGGCCAGTCCGTGATCGATACGATTGACATCACCAACACGGGCTTCGCCAAGCACCGGCCGCGGCTGACTAATCCGCGCCGGGCGGGCAATGGTCTGCCACTAATTTAAACCACCAACCTAGCGCCACAAAACCAGCACCAACGGTTTTGTGGCGCTATTTCACGTGCTAAACTTGTCATCGCCTCCGGGCTGGTGAAAATGGGCCGTGACGCTGTGGGCGAACGCCCGGAGCCAAAGAGCGGTCTCCGGGCTTACTTTGAGCCGAAGGACGCGTCTCAAAGATATCAGTTGCCTAAGCGGTAAACCGCTAAGGCAACTCCCACGGCTGAGCCCATTTACACCAGCCCTGCGGCTAACACTGGTTTAACCCGTGAATAACGCCAATAACGTTGAGCGGTGTTGGTCTTGTCCATTGTCGTATTAAAACGCAGGGATTAGAGAGCGCTTCAGAAATAAGTTAGTTGTCAGCTCTCCCTAAATTAAATGTTACTTGCTGAAACCATCTAACATGAAACCACCAAGCTGTGGCCAGCCAAGGGGCGGGCTTCCACCTCAACTTTGAGCCAAAAGGCGGTCTCAAAGGTTGTCCCATGGTCTAAGCTGAGAAAAATCGCTCAGCTTAGACCATCGACACAACCGGACACCTTGGCGCACCTCTGGTCACTTCCACGACCGGCCCAGTTTTCCCAGTTCTGCGACTAACACTGGTTTAGCCCGTGATTAGCGCCGATATCATTGGGCAGCCATTTGTTTTGTCAGTAGTCGTACTAAAACGTAGGGGTTAAAGAAACTTTCCGAGCCGGTGTAGTTTCCAATCCCTCTCAACAGTAAACGTCGATCACAGAAACTACCTAACATGAAACCACCAATCGGTTCTTTAGGTTTTCGCTCGTCCAGCCTCACCGGACGAGCCACTGACGCGTCCCAGAAAATTTAACGTTGGTGATCAACCTTAGCCGGAGGCAGCCAGGGATGGAGACGGCTGTGTCGGTGGTGTTAGACCGGTGGGCTTGCCGGCCTTACAGCACGGGACGACTTTGGAAACTCGCGGGCCGCAGCGAGGTTTCAAAGCGAGGTGGAGGACCGCTCCTCAGGCCGGAACCGTGCCCCACAGCAGGCGGAATCCCTGGAGGCCGCAGGCGACCACGTTTCGCCAGGGAGATATTGGTAGTCAGCGCGTCAGTCAGTGGCTTGCCCGGTAAGGCGAGTAAGACCAGCAAAACCCAAAAGTAACCGATAGGCGTTTCATGTGGCGGGGATTTTCGGTATAATAGGTAACGACGCTATGGCGAAGCCCAACCGGTTCGGTTGCGTTTCGCCTGTAAGTAAGGTAAAGTATAATCAAGCGTGAAACAATTGTGTTTCACAGAGAACTGAGCAGGGAGATATTGCATGAATCCTGAAGAATTTCGTGCCGCGCTGTCGGCGCAAGGCATCGAATTAAACGCAACACAGCAACAACAATTTGCTGACTATTATCAGTTCTTGGTAGCGACGAATGAACACGTCAATTTGACGACCATTACTGCGGAGCCCGAAGTCTACTTGAAACATTTTTACGACTCGTTGACTCCCGCTTTTTACGTGCCCGCAATCCGGACCGAGCCGCTCACGCTCTGTGATGTCGGCGCCGGGGCCGGGTTCCCGTCACTGCCACTGAAAATCGTCTTTCCACAGCTCCAGGTGACCATCGTGGATTCCTTAAACAAGCGAATCACGTTCTTAAATGACTTGGCCGCCAAGCTGAACCTGACCGGCGTGGCCTTTCATCACGCCCGGGCCGAGGAATTCGGTGGCAAACGGGCGCCATACCGCGAGGGCTTTGACCTGGTCACTGCCCGCGCTGTGGCTCGGATGTCCGTCCTGAGCGAACTGTGTTTACCCCTGACCAAGGTCGGTGGACAGTTCGTGGCCTTGAAAGCCGCTCAGACCGAGAACGAATTGGCCGTTAGCCAGACTGGAATTACCACGTTAGGTGGCCAGGTGGCTGGAGACTTTGCGTTCAATTTACCAGAATCCAACGACCCCCGGCATATCGTGGTCGTGGACAAGGTCAAGCACACGCCCAAGCGCTACCCGCGTAAAGCTGGCACGCCCAACCGGGAGCCGTTAGAAGATTAATGGGATGGGGGTAAGATAATTGCCATTTTCATTATTTGGAAATAATCGGGAGAAGGCCACGCATCCGGCCCATCCCGTGAAACAAAATGTGGTGATGATTCCAGTCGCCCAGATCATTCCCAACCGGTTTCAACCCCGGCAACGGTTTGACCAAACGGCAATCGCCGAACTGGCCCAAACGATTCAAGAACATGGCCTCCTCCAACCCATTGTCTTACGGGAATACGAGGATGACCACTACGAGATCATCGCTGGTGAACGGCGTTTTCGGGCCGTTTCGAGTCTGAAATGGGACACGGTCCCGGCCATTTTAGAAAAAATGGATGATGACGAAACGGCTTCCATGGCCCTGATTGAAAACCTCCAACGGGAGGAATTGACCGCCGTGGAAGAGGCGCACGCCTACCAGAAACTGATGGAACTCAACCACATGACCCAGTCGCAACTGGCTGAGGGCATCGGCAAGAGTCAGGGATTCGTGGCCAACAAGCTGCGGCTCCTGAAGCTGGCCGAACCTGTGCGCGAGGCCATCTTGAACCGCGACATTTCCGAGCGCCATGGTCGGGCCTTATTGGCCTTGGACGAAGCCGCGCAGGTCGCCGTGCTCCAGACGGTCATCGCTGACAAGCTGACCGTCAAGGAGACCGAGGCGCTCATCGCTAAGGAACAACATCCTAAGAAACGCCGCCGTAAAGTCACCAAGCACGGCGTTTCCGGCGATACCCGCGTGGCCGTTAACACCATTCGTAAGTCGGTGAAGATGGTCAGCGATGCGGGCATGACGCTCACCACCAAAGAAGAAGAAACCGCGGACGGTTACCGCATTATTATTGACATTCCCAAAGAAAGCTAGAGGTGAAACGACATATGGGCTACATCATTGCATTAGCCAATCAAAAGGGTGGCGTGGGTAAAACCACGACCGGCGTGAACTTAGGGGCCGCTTTGGCCACCGATGGCAAGCAAGTCTTACTTGTGGACACCGATGCCCAGGGTAACGCTACCAGCGGGGTCGGCATCCAGAAGGCCACCATTGAACAAGAAATTTACGATGTGCTGGTCAACGAGACGCCGATTCAAGACGCCATTTTACACACGGAACACCCCGGGTTAGACATCGTTCCGGCGACCATCCAGCTTTCTGGGGCCGAAATTGAGTTGACCCCGATGATGGCCAGAGAAACCCGGCTGAAGGCCGCTCTCGACGAAGTCCGGGACCAGTACGATTACATTTTGATCGACTGTCCCCCTTCGCTAGGCCTGTTGACCATCAACGCGTTCACGGCCGCTGATTCCATCCTGATTCCCGTGCAGAGTGAATACTATGCGCTGGAAGGGTTGACCCAGCTGTTGAACACCGTCAAATTGGTGCAAAAACACTTTAACCGCGACCTGAAGATCGAAGGCGTGCTCCTGACGTTGTATGACGCGCGGACCAACCTGGGGAAACAGGTCAATGAAGAAGTTAAAAAGTATTTCCAAAACAAGGTTTATGCCACAATTATTCCGCGTAACGTGCAATTAGCGGAGGCACCAAGTCACGGGATGCCAATCATTGATTACGCGCCAAAGTCTAAGGGTGCGGAAGTTTACTCTGAACTCGCAAAGGAAGTGCTAGCTGCCCATGGCAAGTAAGAAAGAGAAAAGTTTAGGACGGGGAATTGACGCGCTGTTTGCGGAAAATGGCGTGGATACCGCTGAAGAAACCGTTGTTGACCTGACGTTGGCCGACATCCGGCCCAACCCGTATCAGCCACGGCAGAAATTTGATAAGAAGGGGCTGGACGATCTGGCTGCTTCGATTGAAAAGACTGGGGTGTTCCAACCCATCATCGTCCGGCAACCGGACAAGACGTTGGAACGCTACGAGATCTTAGCTGGCGAACGGCGCTTCCGGGCGTCCAAACTCGCGGGTAAGACCACAATCCCGGGCATCATCCGTGACATTACCGAGGAACAGATGATGGAGATCGCCGTGCTGGAAAACCTCCAACGCGAAGACCTCACGCCATTGGAAGAAGCCGAAGCCTACGATACCTTGATGACCAAGCTCACCTTGACGCAGGCCCAGGTCTCCGAACGCTTGGGCAAGAGTCGGCCATACATCGCCAACTACCTGCGTTTGCTGGGATTGCCCAAGGCGGTCAAAGACATGCTGCAACACAACGAGCTGTCGATGGGTCAGGCCCGGACGCTGCTGTCCTTAAAGGACAAGACTAAGTTGGTGGCGTTGGCCAAGAAGGCCGTGGCCGAGGGGATGACCGTTCGCGCGGTCGAAGCCGAAGTCAACAAGCTGAACGGTGCTGCTAAGAAATTAGCCAAGAAGCCCGCCAAGAAGAAGTCCCCGTTCCTCCGGTCGACTGAAAATCAATTACAAGAACGGTTCGGGACCCAGGTCTCCATCAACGAGGCCCTGAACAAGGATCATCAAGGTCGAATTGAAATCGAATATCTGTCCAATGATGATCTGAACCGCATCCTAGATTTGCTGGACATCCACTTAGATTAGCGAGCATTGGAGGGAACGCCATGTACGATTTAGGTGATTTGGTAGAAATGAAGAAGGCCCACCCCTGCGGCACCAACCGCTGGGAAATTACCCGGATGGGCGCGGATATCAAGATCAAGTGTACCAACTGCGGCCACGTTGTCATGTTGTCACGCCGTGAGTTTGAGAAGAAATTGAAAAAGGTGCTGGTCAAGGCCGACGCCAATAATGGAAAGAGTGAATAATTGTTATGTCATTAACTGCAGGGATCGTTGGGCTACCAAACGTTGGGAAGTCCACGTTATTTAACGCGATTACAAAGGCTGGGGCCGAAATGGCGAACTATCCTTTCGCCACGATCGACCCAAACGTCGGCATGGTGGAAGTCCCAGATAGCCGGTTAGACCGTATTCAAGAACTAATTCCAGCGAAAAAAGTTGTGCCCACCACGTTTGAGTTTACCGACATTGCCGGGATCGTTAAGGGTGCCAGCAAGGGTGAAGGTCTCGGGAACCAATTCCTGGAAAACATTCGCCAGGTCGACGCCATCGTCCACGTTGTACGGGCCTTTGACGACGACAACATCACCCACGTTTCCGGGAAGATCGACCCAATTGATGATATTGAAACCATCAACCTGGAACTGGGTCTGTCCGACTTAGCCGCCGTTGACAAGCGGTTGTCTAAGGTTGAACGCGCTGCCAAGGGGAGCGACAAGGAAGCCAAGGCTGAATTGAATGTCTTGCAAAAGATCAAGCCCGTCCTCGAAGCCGGTGGGGCCGTCCGCACGATTGCCTTTGATGAAGACGAATTACCTATCGTGAAGGGCCTGTTCCTCTTGACCTCCAAGCCCGTCCTGTACGTGGCCAACATTGCCGAAGACGACATGGCTGACCCCGAAGACTCCAAGTACTTTGGCGTCATCAAGGACTACGCTGCCAAGGAAGGCGCCGAGGCCATTGCCGTGGCTGCCGAAGCTGAAGAAGAAATCGCCCAATTGGACGATGACGAGAAGCAAGACTTCTTGGAAGCCGAAGGGGTTGAAGAGCCTGGCTTGAACCGTCTGATTCGGGCCTCATACCACCTCTTAGGCCTGCAAACGTTCTTTACGGCTGGTGGTAAGGAAACCCGTGCCTGGACGTTTAAGACCGGCACTAAGGCCCCTCAAGCGGCTGGTATCATCCACTCCGACTTTGAACGTGGGTTTATCCGGGCCGAAGTCATGGCCTTTGATGCTTTAGACGAATTCGGTTCCGAAGCTGCCGTGAAGGAAGCCGGTAAGCTGCGGGTCGAAGGGAAAGACTACGTGATGGCTGACGGCGATATCGTCGAATTCCGTTTCAACGTTTAGAAGGGAAACAACTATAAATGAGTGATAACAAGCAAACGCCGCGTAACGCCGGTGTTCGTCAGGACCGCAATAGCGTGGCCGTGAACGAACGGGCGGCCTTCGACAACGTCGGGCTGACCAAGCGTAACGCGGACTACATGTTCCGGTTCAACAAGGCCTTAGACAAGACCAAGCTGAGCCCAGAAAAGAAGGCTAGTGCCGTTCAAGACATGGTCAACGAACTGGTTGAAGGCCAAAAGGCGGGGAAGACCGCCAAGAACCTATACGGTGACGTCGATGCTCGCGTGAAGGCTGTCGTTGACGGCCCCGTAACGGCCACGGCCGTTATCGGTGGTCCCAACTACTGGCCCAACATGATCTACAACGCGCTGACGTTCTTCATGATCTTTAACTTGATGTTCGGGATCATGTACCTCTTCAGTCCAAAATTGATGACCAGTAGCCAACCCGTTGGGATTACGGCGATCACAGTGAGTGCCGTTGTGGCTGGGTTTATCTTGCCCATCATGCCCCGGCTGTTCGATCCTAAGATCAAGCACAAGTACAACGGCTGGATTCGTGCCCTGTTCGTGCTGTTAGGGTTCATCGTCTGGATGGTTCTGTTCTACGCTGCCCAACTGTTACCTGGCGTCATCAACCCTGTGCTGATGCCTTGGCCAAGTATCATTCTGGGGGTTGTGTCCATTGCCCTCATGTACTGGCTCCGCCGCACCTACAAGATTCGTGGCGGGTTCTTCGGGTAAAAATTTGTTCAGTGCCTAGGGGCGTGCGGGAGCTGGTCGCTCCCTGCGGCGGTCCTGGGGCTGGAACGCTGGGGGGAGGACGCCCGGAGCCAAAGAGCGGTTTCCGGACTTGCTTTGAGCCGCTGAGAAGCGCGTCTCAAAGGCACCATTTACGCTGCTGCGCACCGTAAATCCCCCAGCTGAGCCCCGGCCGCCTCCGGTCGCTGATGTTGCGGTTCTCTGGCAACATTGGTTTGGCCCGAACCCGCCACGAGTCTGGTGGTGGGGGATGGTTGGGTGAAATTTGGCTGAGTGCTTCGGTGCACGACAGCTGGTTGCTCCCTGCGGCGATCCTGGGGCTGGAACGCTGGGGGGAGGACGCCCGGAGCCAAAGAGCGGTCTCCGGACTTGCTTTGAGCCGCTGAGAAGCGCGTCTCAAAGTCACCATTTACGCTGCTGCGCACCGTAAATCCCACAGCTGAGCCCCGGCCGCCTCCGGTCGCTGATGTTGCGGTTCACTGGCACCATTGGTTTGGCCCGAACCCGCCACGAATCTGGTGGTGGGGGATGGTTGGTGGGTGTTTGTGCTCGCCGACTAGGGTGGCTGGACTTGCTAACTAAATAAATGATGGTTGAGACGGACTTAACAGTCTTCAGCCAGTTAAACGAGTAAGGGATTCCAGATTGGGATTGCTTGCTCGTTTTTGTTTTGTTCTGCGGTGGCTAAGGAAAGTGGGATAACCGTGCCGGTCCCGACAGTAGGCTCAGAGTGACTACATTGGCCTGCCTCTGGTCACTCTTGCGATAGAACTTTATAGTGGCCAACGATTGGAGTCCAGAAAAGAATAAACCTGTAGACTGGGTGTTCTGTAGTCTGCCGGGAAAACCGACCAGAGGGCCAAAACCGTGTTAGCCGCAGGGATGGTGAAAATGGGTTCAGCCGTGGGACTTCCCTTAGTGGTGGGCTTGGCCGCTTAGGGAAGTGCTATCTTTGAGACGCGGTCCTGGCGGCTCAAAGTAAGTTTGGAGACCGCTCTGTGGCTCCGGACGTGCGCCCACAGCGTTCCGACCCATTTTCACCATCCCGGAGGCGAGTCAGTTATGCAACCGGGGGCGCTCGTTTAGTAAGGCAGCAGACCTAAGTGAAAAAAGATTTTTGCGACAGGTTTTAAACGACGTCGCGCGTGAGTGTCTTACCCCCTTAGACAAAATCCACGGGGCACTAAGGATGCCGCAAACGCCTGATACTTAAGGCCTGACGCCATTTACAGTCGCACTTTCATTTTCCTAGTGAAACCTGAAAGACGGATGCTTGACCCTTTCTTTCGATGGCACTATGATGCTCACAAGTAATCGAGCTAGAGAGTAGTTCGACGAAAAATATGTCATCATCTCGGGGAGGATTTCTTATGAAGAAAATCTTTGGGTATGTTTTAGGTTTGGTTGCGGCGCTGACTTTTGCCGGGGCGATTGCCACGACCGCGAACGCTGACGGGAGTAGTGCGGATGCGGCGAGTGGGAGTTCAGGCAGCGATGCCGCGGCTAGCGGATTAGTCGTGCCACGGGGCGGCACAGATACCGGCGCCGGTGCGGGCTCAAGTAGCGCAATCATTGCGTCCGACAGCTCCAGTGCGGTTGCCAGCAGCGAATCCGCCGCTAGCAGTTCAGCCGCCAGCAGCTCCTCCGCAATTTCAGAATCGCAGAAGCCATTGCAAAAACCAGCTAAGGCCAAGGTTTTAGCTAAGTCCAAGCGCGTTAAGCTCCGCAAGCACTACCGCAAGGATGCCCGGATTCTCTACCTGGAAAAGGGTCGCAAGGGTGAAAAGATTGAATTGCTGACTCGCAAGGGCAAATTGGTTAAGAAGTACACGGTCAAGAAGAACGGCAAATTCGACATTCGCTTGACCAAGAAGGAAGCTAAGAAGTTAGCCAAGGGCGAAAAGAGCTTTTTGATCAAGGTTAAGGCCAAGGGTTACAAAGCTTTCGAAGTCGTGGTTAAGATTTACTAGCTTGCTAGTGAAAAGGCGCGGGTGACCGCGTCTTTTCTTATGGCGTCAGATCGATTGTTAAGCGAACTAATGGGGAGGGGCAACCATTATGGAACGCATTAGATTAGTGCTGCATAAGCGCAGCGCCCAAGTATTTGGCTTGTTTACCATTGTCGGGGCTTTCATCATGACCTTCTGTTCGTACACCTCCCCGGCTTACTACTTCGATGTATCGCCGGACAACAACGCCTTCTTCACGGTCGGCAAGGCCATGATGCACGGCATTGTGCCCTACAAGGACATTTTTGAGCAAAAGGGCCCGTACGTCTATTTCCTGCACGGGCTAGCCTACCTGGTGAGCCATCGCAGTTTCGCCTTGATCTTCGTGTATGAAATTGCGACGCTGGTGGCCGCGATGTACCTGGTCTACCGGATTGCCAAGTTGCTGGACACTCATGAGCTACCGGCGTTATTGACGGCCTTGCTGTCGCCGGTCCTGTTCCTGTACCACCCGTACTACGATTACGGCGACACCGTGGAGTTCTTCACGCTGCCATTTCTGCTCTCATTGATTTATCTGATTCTGTTGCTGGACCGCCACGATTTGACCGTTAGTCATTGGTGGTACGTCGCGCAGGGCGCGCTGGTCGGCGTGGTTTTCCTGTCCAAGTACACGCTACTGGGCGCCTGGATCGTCTTTTACCTGGTGATGCTGGTCACCCGGCTGGTTAAACGCCAGTGGCGGGTATTGGGCGAACTGATTGGCTGGAGCGCGGCGGGGTTCCTGTTGACGACGGTGCCGTGGCTGGTTTATTTCCTGGTGACCAAGAGCCTGGGGGCCTTCATCAACGTCTACATCCTGTTCAACACCAAGGTGTACCTGACCTCGTCGGTGGCCTTCTTCGCCAACTTGATTCAGTCGATGGCGTTGGTGTCCCAATTTTACCTGAGTAACGTGCTGTTCTTCCTGCTGGGCGTGGTGGGGACGCTGGTGGTGACCTTCGAACGCGGCGTCTTCCACAGCAACTTCACCCGGGGACTCTACCTGGTGGCAACGCTGGGCAGCGATATGTTCGCCCTGTACGGCTACCAGGCCGGGGCGGTGTACCAGTATTATGAATTGATTTATTTCGCGAGCTTCGTGTTGCCGTTCGCAGTGTTCTGCCAGCTGCTGTTCCGTCACCTGAGCTTGCCAAATGGGGATGACAGCTTTGCCATCCTGGCGACGCTGGTGATTGGCTGGTTCCTGGTGCTCGGCGTCAACAACAACGTGACCAACTCGAAGGTCTTTCCCAACAATGCGTCGGTCACCGAGGAGACGACCAGCGTGCCGCAACAGCCGGCCCAGGTGGACTTCGGCAATTACATGCGGCAGAGTGGCTTGCCTCTGACGCTGTTAAATTACGGGTCAATCGACATGGGCTTCTACACGGCCTCCGGGGCGGTGCCGTCGACGTATTACTTCCAGAATTACAATATCGCCCAGAGTGCGGCACCCCAGATTCTGCGCTCACAGGTCGATCAGATTCGCCAGCACAAGGTCGAATGGGTCGTCCTCAACACGCCAGCCGGCAAGACGGTTCGCGAGTGGCAGGGCGGTGGCGGCCGCATTACCAGCGGCAACCTGAACCCGGGCACTAGCAAATTAGCCAAGACGCTGTATCGCAATTACCTGCCGGTGGGGAAGCATACGCAGGTGTTTGAAGGGGTGAGCGTGACTTATTGGTTGTTTGAACGAAAGTAAGGTTGGCTAAACCTTTCCGTTCCCGGCGGCGGATTCAACTTGCCCTGCTGTGGGACCCGGTTCCAGCCTGTGAAGCGGTCTTCCACCTCGCCTTGAAGCCTGGAAAGACACCAGTCTCCAAGGTCGGTCCATGGCCTAAGCTGAGAAAATCACTCAGCTAATGCCATCGACACAGCTGGTCAGGTTGACCCGCCTCTGGTCACTCAGTTTTGCGCGCTTACTTTCAGTAGTTTTGTGAGTTGATAGTATGTGGTTCACCGATTCACGCTTTTTTTGAAATATTTGCTTACTTGAAGTAACTAGAAATATCCACTTTATGAATATATTTGTTAGGAGAAACATTCTGAAATCATGGATGCTTCTCTTTTTTTATGTATAAATTCATTTTCAGTTAGGGGTCAAATTTTGAAAAATGGCGCCTTGATGTTTCTATAAATCGGGACTAGGGTGGAGGCGTAATCAACACCACAAATGGCTTGATTCAAATTTACATATTTTAGGAGGAATTTGATGAAGAAAGTTTATGGATACGCTTTAGCTTTGGTCGCCACCTTAACTTTTGGTGGGGCATTGGCAACGTCTGCGAATGCTGCGGATGATGATTCTGCAACTAGTACGCCTGCTGTGACAAACAGTGCAAACTCTGATAAGTCGGTAGCGGCTACTCCTGGTGAAACGGTTACTGGTACTGGCGACAACACTGGTAACACGGGTGCCGCAGCTGGTACTGGTGACAACACTGGTAACACGGGTGCCGCAGCTGGTACTGGTGACAACACTGGTAACACGGGTGCCGCAGCTGGTACTGGTGACAACACTGGTAACACGGGTGCCGCAGCTGGTACTGGCGACAACACTGGTAACACGGGTGCCGCAGCTGGTACTGGCGACAACACTGGTAACACGGGTGCTGTAGCTGGTACTGGTGACACTGGTACCACAACTAATCCTGGTACCACTACCACTACAACAACCACAACCCCAACAACCACAACCCCAACAACTACAAACAACACCGCAACAACCCAAAGCTCCAGCAGTGTGGCTTCCTCAAGTGCCAGCCAAGTAGCTGCCACCAGCAGTTCCAAGCCAGCTACGAAGACGACCAAGACGGTCAAGAAGACCACTAAAAAGTCTGCCAAGAAGACGGTTGCCAAGGCGAAGAAGATTCGTGCGCAGAAGACCTACACCAAGAATTCACGCCGCGTTCAGTTCAAGAAGGCCGTTAAGGGTAGCAAGGTCGTTTTGAAGAACAGCAAGGGTCAAGTGGTTAAGACCCTTAAGGTGAAGAAGTCTGGTAAGCTCAGCATCAAGTTGAGCAAGAAGCAAGCCAAGAAGCTGAACCGCACCAAGAAGAACAAGCATTACTTCACGGTCACGGTGACGCAGAAGGGCTACAAGCCTTACACCATCAAGTACACGATCAAGGCTTAATTTTCTAAATAAATGCGTAACCAATGGGTAGCTGTCTTCAACGGGCAGTTACCCATTTTTAGGCTTAATTATCTGGGCTTACATTAATTGCCAAGATAATTGAAAATGCCCCTTGACGGAATCATTTGAAAGAACTACGATTATTTAGTGATAAAACCGGTTTATGATTTTATTAGAATTACATATCTGGGAGGAATTTTTCATGAAGAAAGTATTTGGTTACGTTCTTAGTTTGTTAGCCGCATTAACGTTTGCTGGTGTCATTGCTACGACTGCTAACGCTGCCGGCAACAATGCCGCAGCTACTAGTGGTAGCGGTAGTGGTGTTTCTAGTGTCGTTGCTTCAAGCAGTTCCAAGAAGGTTGCTAAGAAAGCAACTAAGAAGACTGTCAAGAAGTCAAAGCGCGTTCAACTGAGCAAGAAGTACAAGAAGAATGCTCGTAAAGTTTACATCAAGAAGGCTACCAAGGGTTCAAGCATTGCTTTGAAGAACAGCAAGAAGCAATCCGTTAAGAAGTTCTCCGTTAAGAAGAGCGGCAAGAAGACCTTGAAGTTGACCAAGAAGCAAGCTAAGAAGCTTAACAAGGGTAAGAAGTTCACCATGACTGTTACCAAGAAGGGCTACAAAGCTTACACTGTTAAGGTTACCATCAAGAAGTAAAGCTTTTTAAAACAAGCATTGAGGAGACGTGGCAGAACCACGTCTTTTCTTTTCTCATTTTTTAGGAAAAGGAGTCGGGTCCGTGTACTTACGAATCAAGGAAAAAATGCAGCGCCACGAAACTCAGTATTTCATCTTACTTGCGTTCATTGGGATTTTTATGATGGCGTTTTGTTCCTACACCTCACCAGCGTATTACTTCGACACCTCGCCGGATAACAACGCCTTCTTCACGGTCGGCAAGGCCATGATGCACGGGATTACGCCGTACAAGGACATCTTTGAACAGAAGGGGCCCTACGTGTACTTCTTACATGGGTTGGCCTACCTGGTCAGTCACCGCAGCTTCATCCTGATTTTCGTGGTGGAAATCGCGGTGTTGGTGGCGGCGATGATCTTAACGTTTAAGATTGCCCGGGTTATGAAATTAGCCGAGCTACCGGCGTTTCTGGTGGCGATGCTCTCGCCCATGCTGTTTCTCTACCATCCCTACTACAATTACGGGGACACGGTGGAGTTCTTTACGCTACCGTTAGTGCTGTCGTTGATCTACCTGATTTTCCTGCTAGACCAGCACCAGCTAACGGTCAGTCCGTGGTGGTTCTTCGCGCAGGGGTTATTTGTCGGGATTGTTTTCCTGGCCAAATACACCCTGCTGGGGGCGTGGATCGCCTTTTACCTGGCCTATGGCGGCTACCTATTGGTCAAAAAGCAGTGGCGGTTACTGGGACAGCTCGTCCTTTGGAGTGGGGCGGGCTTCCTGCTGGCGACGGTGCCCTGGTTGATCTACTTCCTGGCGACCGGGTCATTGGGTTCCTTTATTAATGTCTATATTTTATTTAATACCAAAGTTTATATGACCTCGTCCGTGTCATTCTTTTCCAACTTGATTCAATCGACCATCTTGGTGGCCAATTTCTACCTGAGCGACGTCTTTTTCTTCCTGTTGGGGGTCGGTGGCACGCTGCTGATTCTGTTCCAACGGACGATTTTGAAACGACGCCTGACGCGGGTACTGTACCTGTTGGTCTTCTTGGGGACCGACCTGCTGGCACTTTACGGCTACCAAACGGGCTCGCTCTACCAGTATTATCAGTTGGTCTACTTTGCCTTCTTCGTGGTGCCATTTGTTTATTTCCTGAACCTATTTTTCAACTGGGTCCGGCTGCCGTCCGTGGATGATCCGTTTATCATTTTAAGCACCCTGGTACTCAGCTTTTTCCTGGTGCTGGGGGTGAATGACAACGTGACGGTCTCCCGGCTATTTCCGAACAATGCGGCGATTACCAAACGTAGCACACGCAAGCCGCAACAGCCCGCGCAGGTGGAGTTTGGCAACATCATGCGCCAACGGTCCGCGCACCCAACCCTGTTAAATTACGGGTCAATCGACATGGGCTTCTACACGGCGGCCGATGCCGTGCCAACCACCTATTATTTCCAAAATTATAATATCCCAGAGAAGGCGGCTCCCCAGATTCTGCGGTCCCAACGACGCGTGATTCAGCGTCATCAGGTCCAGTGGGTCGTCTTGAACACGCCGACCAAGCAATCCGTGCGTGAATGGGAAGGGAACAAAGAAATTCCAGGCCGCATTTCCAGCGGGAACCTGAACCCCGGTACGGCCAAGCTGGCGAAGTCGCTCTACCGGCATTACCGGCTGGTCAAGACGCATCGCCAGGTCTTTGAACAGGTCGACGTGAAGTACTGGCTGTTTGAGCGAAAGGGGTAAGCAAACATGTCAACGAATGACACGGCAAATGGGCCGTCCCGGTCAGATTGGTTGCGACGGTACCGCTGGCTGTTAGAGTTGGGTCTGTTTGGCTGCCTGAGCCTCTTCTGGCTCTTTTTGTGGGCGGCGCAGGGGAAGATTTATCTCGGGGATGACCTGGGCTTTCACTTAAACCGCGTTCAAGGTCTTTATCAGCAAGTAATTTCGGGTCACTGGGGCTTGGGGCACATCGCCACGACCACCTTTCAGGGGTGGGGCTACCCGATCAATCTGTTTTACCCGGCGTACACGCTACTGCCCATGGCCATTCTACAAGTCTGGTTCGGCGGGGTGCACGCGTACGCGATTTTTCTATTTCTGATTACGCTACTCACCCTGTACACGACCCGATTCGTCGGGCAACGGGTACTGGGGAGCTACTACCAGGGCCTACTGATGGCGGTGCTCTACAGCTTCTCACAGTACCGCGTGCTGGACTTCTTCGTCCGGGGCGCCTTAGCCGAGGGCATCGTCTTTGCGTTTCTCCCGCTGGTCTTTTACGGGGCCTATAGCATTGCCATCGGTGACGCACATCAGTGGTATTGGCTGACGCTGGGGATGGCGCTGATTGGCCTGACGCACGTGGTCTCGCTGATTTTGGCGTCCGTCTTGGTCCTGTTGACACTGGGACTCTTTTTCCTGAAACGAACGGGGCTCAAGCAACGACTGGGCGCCCTGTTCCTAGCAGTGGTCACGACCGGCTTACTGGATCTGACCTTCCTGGCACCACTGATGGAGCAGCTCCACCACATGAAGGGTCTTGGCGTCATGCAATTTCAACTGGCCAGCAGTGCGGTACAACCGTGGCCGTTTCTAGTCAACTCGGCAGTCAATCAAATGGGATCGAATCAAATCAACCTGGGTTGGCTGATGTTGATGCTCTTACTCCTGACGCTCGGCGTCTGCTGGAAATTTAACGGCGTGGAGCGCTACCTGGTTGGGTTAGCGGTCGTCTTCGTGTGGCTCGCGACGACCTGGTTCCCGTGGTCGCTATTTCAGGGGGTGCTGGGGACGATTCAATTTCCTTGGCGCTTCCTGGCGATTGCCAGCTTCCTGATTGCCTTAGTGGGAACCCGGGCGCTAGTACTGGTCTTGCCACGAAATACCCGCCACGTTCGGGGAGTCTTGCTGGCGGCCATGGTTGCCTTGGGCATGATACTAAATGTTGCGAGTTTTATTAACTACTTTCAAAATCCGTACAACAATGCGATTACACCCGAAAGTTATCACACGGTGGCAACGGACGTGGCCAGCACGGATTACGTCCAACCGGTTTCGTTGCCCGCGATGCCGGCGCTAAAAACGCACTCTATCGTGGTGATGAACCCAACGAAGGGGAAGACCACGCTACGGCAGACCAGTCGCCAGGTGGGGGCGGATTCATTTACCTACCGTCTCTGGAGTCGTCGTGCCCGGCGCCTGAAGCTGCCACACCTGGCCTATCCGGGTTACCAGGTGACCGTCAATGGCCACCGGCAACCGTTGCGCCAGAACCGAATGGCCATTCTACTGGCCAACGTCAAGCAGGGGACCAACACCATTCGGGTGGCCTACGTGGCGACGCCGATGCAACGCGTGTCAGCGTGGATCTCTGCGTTGGCGTGGGTGGCGTTGTTGGGGTGGCTCGGCTGGAAAGCTTGGCGACGTCTACGTCAGTGAATGGGCAATTTGGTGGCTCGATAAATGCCGTTTAAAGTAGTTCGTCACCTGACCAATTTAATCACTGCCGTTAATTACTCCATGATAGTTCAATGAGAAGCCTTGACCTGAATGGCCTAGACTGGTAAATTAAGAAACAATATCTCCCAGGATTCCTAACCGAGCCTGAGACTAAAATTAAGAGGAGCGATATCAACTATGTCTAATTGGGACACGAAGTTTGCTAAAGAAGGATTCACTTTTGATGATGTTTTGTTAATACCCGCTGAAAGCCACGTTTTACCGAATGAAGTCGATCTGAGTGTCCAATTAGCCCCGAACCTCAAGCTGAACGTTCCGTTTTTAAGTGCCTCCATGGACACCGTTACTGAAACCAAGATGGCTACGGCCATGGCGCGTAAGGGGGGCCTTGGGGTCATCCACAAGAACATGAGTGCCGACGACCAAGCACAAATGGTCGCTGACGTGAAGGCTATCGAAAACGATGCTAGCCAATTTCCAAAGGCTGCGGTCGACGCGAACAACCATTTGTTAGTCGCCGCTGCCGTTGGGGTCACGTCCGACACGTTCGACCGGGCCAGCGCCTTACTTAAAGCTGGCGCGGATGCCATCATCATTGACACCGCCCACGGTCATTCCGCTGGGGTGTTACGCAAGGTCGCTGAAATTCGCCAACAATTGCCAGATGCCACGCTGATTGCCGGGAACGTCGCCACGGGTGAAGGTACCCGGGCACTGTTCGAAGCCGGCGTTGACGTGGTCAAAGTGGGTATCGGCCCCGGTTCTATCTGCACGACGCGGGTGGTTGCCGGTGTCGGTGTGCCGCAATTGACGGCCATTTACGACGCTGCTCAGGTAGCCCGTGAATTTGGCAAGCCAATCATCGCCGATGGTGGGATGAAGTACTCTGGTGACATCGTGAAGGCCATCGCTGCCGGAGGGAACGCCGTCATGTTTGGTTCCATGTTCTCCGGGACCGACGAAGCCCCTGGCGAAGTCATCGAAGACAACGGTAAGAAATTCAAGACGTACCGGGGGATGGGGAGCTTGGCTGCCATGTCCCACGGCTCAGCCGACCGTTACTTCCAAGGTGGCGTCAACGAAGCCGATAAGCTGGTGCCAGAAGGTATCGAAGCCCGCGTGGAATACAAGGGTAGCGTCAACGACATCATCTTCCAAATGGTTGGTGGTCTGCGTTCCGGGATGGGTTACACCGGGAGTGCTACGATTCAAGATTTGATCAATGACGCACAGTTTGTTCGGATTTCCAACGCCGGCCTGATCGAGTCTCACCCCCACGACGTCCAAATCACCAAGGCAGCCCCTAACTACAAATAAAACCGTTTGGGGCGGGTCAAACTGAGCTTGGCAGCGCCTACCGGGCGATTTAAAATGGACCGGAACGCGGTGGGCAGGACGCTGGAAGCCTGAGAAGCGGTCTTCCAGCTTGCTTTGAGCCGAAGAACGCGTCTCAAAGTCACCATTTATCACGCGCACGCGCGTGATAAATCCCACGGCTGAGTCCATTTTAAACCGCCCTCACGGCTCCAACTGGTTTGACCCGCAACGGTTTTGTTTGTGGGTTGCCGCAGCCAGACGATTTGGCTGTGTGAATATGTAAATTTAAATTAGACGGAAGGCTAACTGGAATTTTCTGGTTAGCCTTTTTTGAGCGCAATTTGTGGGATTGGCAGGGGTGTGGCGTATACTTCAGGGCAAGTGAGGTGAGTCGGATGGCAACAATTTCTATTCGGGTGAGCGCCGCCGAAAAGGTGTGGTTACAGCGGATGGCTGAAGTTTATAGATTATTGTTGTCGGCATTGATTCTGACGTATTCCTTTGACCAACTTGAAACACCTATGATGCCTTGATAGCCGAGTCCGCGTACAAGTATTACCATGCTAAGGGCCAGTCGACCGTTTCGATGGCACAGGTGTTGGCTGAATTTGGTGGTGGGGATGAGCATAAATTATAGGTTCGTTGAGTGCGGTGCAACTTGCCAACCCGGCAAGCCCAATTGGGGCTAAACATGTGTGAGCCGCAGGGATGGTGAAAATGAGGCCAGCCGTGGGAGTTGCCTTAGCGGTTTACCGCTTAGACAACTGCTATCTTTGAGACGCGTTCTTCGGCTCAAAGTAAGTCTGGAGACCGGTTCCCAGGCTCCAGACGGGCGCCCACCGCGAACCGCTCTCATTTTCACCATCCCGGAGGCGCGTAAACCAGGTGAGGACTTAATCGGAGCTTAACGCCGGGTTGGCGAGTCGCCCGCAAATAGTGTAAGATTAAGGAATGGTAAAGTGCCTTACGCCCGACTAAAGGTTCGGGTTTTCCGGTCACGTCACGCGGTTTATTTGCTAGAATAGACGTAAACCTACGGGGAAGACCGCTAGTGTTATTACCTAGCTGTTAAAGGAGATTAGCCCAATTATGAAAATTTTAGTTGTCGATGATGATAAAGAAATTGCACAATTACTCGAAATTTATATTAAAAACGAAGGTTACGAACCCCTGACCGCCTACAACGGTAAGGAAGCGCTGACCAAATTACACACCACGCCGGACATTGCCTTGATGATTTTGGACATCATGATGCCTGAAATGAGCGGGATCGAAGTCATGAAGGAAGTTCGGAAAGACTCTCAAATCCCAATTTTGATTCTGTCAGCCAAGACCGGTGACATGGACAAGATTCAGGGATTGATTTCCGGTGCCGATGATTATGTCACCAAGCCATTTAACCCACTAGAAGTTATGGCACGGGTCAAATCATTGTTGCGGCGGAGCCAAGACCAAGTGACCGACGATGCGCCAGACGTTCTGGACATTGGGACCCTGACCATCAACAAGGATTCACACGAAGTCAAAACGATTGCCGGTAAGACGATTTCCCTGACGGCCTTAGAGTTCGGGATTCTCTACCTGTTAGCGAGCCACCCCAACCGGGTCTTCTCCGCTGACGAAATTTTCGAACGCGTTTGGCGGCAGGAAAGCATTGTCTCCGCTAAGACCGTCATGGTTCACGTGAGTCATTTGCGTGATAAGATCGAAGACGCGACTAACGGGGAAAAGGTCATCCAGACCGTCTGGGGCGTCGGCTACAAGATTGAATCACACTAATATTGGTTTAAAGATGGTTTAGTTGGTGCTGGTGCCTTACCGGACACGCAAATATGGCCGGAACGCTATGGGGAGGACGCCCGGAGCCAAAGAGCGGTCTCTGGACTTGCTTTGAGCCGCTGAGAAACGCGTCTCAAAGTCACCATTTATGACGCGCTTGCGCGTCATAAATCCCATGGCTGAGACATATTTGCGTGTTCTCTCGGCGTATACTGGTTTTTAATGGCCGCGAAAGTCGTGTGAGTCAAGCTGGTAGCTACTTGGTGTGTGCTTGCCGTTTTTGGCGGCAGCGTTCACTCGCGGGCTCATCCGGTGTGGTTGGCGTGGGTCACTTTCTACGTGGCCGTTCAAGTGGTGTCGCTCAGTTGCGGCCACCCGCCACCAAGCCAATGGGTGACACGCCCGCAACCATTTTCACGTGAACGCACCATCTGAGCCGGAGGAAGCCAGGTACGGAGACGGCTGTGTCGGTGGTGTTAGACCGAGTGATTTTCCTCGGCCTTACAGCACGGGACGACCTTTGAGACCTGCGTGAACTTCGCAGGGCTTAAAGTCGAGGTGGGAGCCCGCTTCTCAGGCGGGAACCGGCCCCACAGCAGGCGTAGTACCTGGAAGCCGCAGGCGGCCAGCCAACGCACATCCATCCGCACCGAAACAAATGTAAAAAGAAGTGTCACCAATTGGAGAAGGAGTAAGTTATGGGCAAATGGGAACAAGTCCAATTGAATCGTCCGCGGGGGGCCGCAGTATGAAGCTAACCACTCGCGAGAAAAGCGCGCTGTTCATGGAAGGCGTCGTCACGGTCATCCTGTTGTTGATGCTGAACCTGGCGCTGCTGGTGCTGATCAGCCAAGCCATTCAGAGCAACCCTGGACTGCGGGACGGCATTTTTATCATCAAACGGTCCGTGGTCTTTGGCCCGAATCACTTTCAGCTGTGGAGCTGGGAAAATGTCTTCATTGGCTTCATGATCATCGCGGATGCCTTGGTCGTCTGGTGGCGGCTGATTCGACGTTACCGGCAAATGCAGCTGCATCATATCATTGAGGAGCTGCATTACATTGCCAATGGCCATTTTGATCACCGGATTCCGTTCCGGGTCAGCGGCGACGTGCAGCGGGTCGTGGATTCCGTCAATGCCCTGGTCGATTCCGTCATTCACTCGATGGATGAGGAGCGGGCGATTGAGAAGTCCAAGGACGAGCTGATCACCAACGTCAGCCATGATATCCGGACGCCATTGACGTCGATCATTGGCTACCTGGGTTTGATCGAAGACCAGCAGTATCACAGTCAAGAAGACGTTTTGAAATACACGCACACGGCTTTTTTGAAATCGAAACAGATGAAGTCCCTGGTGGACGACCTATTCGAGTACACCAAGGTCCGCCAGACGGACACGCCGCTGAGCCTGACGACCATCGACTTGGCCGCCATGCTCGAACAGCTGGGCGCCAGCTTCGAGTTGGAGGCCCAGAAGAAGGGCATGACGATTGGTGCGGCCAGCGAGCCGGCTAGTCTAATGATGGAAGCCGACCCCGAGAAGTTGGTCCGGGTGTTTAACAACCTGGTCTCGAACGCGCTGAAGTACGGCGACGGCGGGAAAGAAATCAACCTGCTCGCCAAGCGCGTCAGCGACAACGAGTTGGAGGTCCGCGTGACCAACGACGGTCCCAAGATTCCCAAGGAGTCGCTGGCCCTCATTTTCGAACGGTTCTACCGCGTGGAAGAATCCCGTTCCAAGGAAACTGGCGGGACCGGGCTGGGGCTGGCGATTGCGCAAAGCATCGTGGCCCTGCACGGCGGGTACATCTACGTCGAATCCGACGACGACCTGACCAGTTTCGTGATTCATTTACCCGTTAAACATGATCAACCCTTGGCCATTCCCCAGCGGTTAAAAACGGCGGGAGCGGTCAACTAAAGCTGCCGGACTTTTCCGGTAACTACATAAGATAGAGGAGTTTTAATTGATGAAACGTTTAAAACAAGTTGTTATGGGCTTGGTAACGGCGATGACGCTGTTTGCCGGGAGCCTCAGTACCCTTAGCGCGCCGGTCACGGCCCAGGCGGCCACGACCAGTACTAGCACCACGGTCAACCTGAAGGCCAAGGCTGGGATTGCCGTCGATGCCAAGACCGGGCAGATTCTCTACGATAAAAATAGTGATCAAGCCTTGCCAGTCGCCTCGATGACCAAGCTGTTGTCCATCTACCTGGTGCTCGACGCGGTCCACAACGGTCAGCTGAAGTGGGACCAAAAGATCACCGTGAACAAGGCTACGGCCAAGGTGGCGCAAAACACCAACCTGTCCAACGTGCCACTGCGCGCGGGTCACAAGTACACGGTCAAGGCGCTGTA
Organism: Levilactobacillus sp. FUA 3915; assembly: GCF_044053135.1. Taxonomy (NCBI): domain Bacteria; kingdom Bacillati; phylum Bacillota; class Bacilli; order Lactobacillales; family Lactobacillaceae; genus Levilactobacillus; species Levilactobacillus sp. FUA 3915. The sequence goes on from NZ_CP168704.1 coordinate 1,609,492, forward strand.
CCAGGCTTCCTTGATCTACTCCGCCAACGGGGCCATCGAAGCCCTGGGGACGGCGGTTGCCGGGTCACCGCACGCCTTCGTGGATAAGATGCGGGCTCAAGCTAAGAAATTGGGCATGACGAATGTTAAAATTTACAATGCTTGTGGACTGACGAACAAACAGGTCGGTAAGCTGGGTTACGATAACGAGGCTGGCTCCGCCGAAAACGAATGGTCCGCTGCCGACCAAGCCAAATTGGCCGTTGCGCTGTTAAACAAGTATCCAGAAGTCCTGCAGACCACCAGCGTCAAGAAGATGTGGTTTGAAAAGGGTACCAACGACGCCACCAAGATGGAAAACTGGAACTGGATGTTGAAGGGCTTATCCGCCTCATACGCAAAACTTCACGTGGACGGCTTGAAGACCGGGACCTCCGACGCGGCCGGTGCCAACTTTACCGGGACTGCCAACAACAATGGCAACCGAATTGTCACCGTCGTCCTGCACGCGGCCCACAAGTCCGAGACCGATCCGTCTCGTTTCAAGCAAACGCAGAAGATGATGTCTTACGTTTACAACAACTTCAAGACGGTTAACGTCAAGGCCGGTAGTCAGGTGACTGGCAGTAAGACGGTCAAGACCAACGATGCCAAGGAAAAGACGGCTAAGCTTGCGTTGACCCAAGGCCTGAAGCTGTGGATTCGCAACGACCAAGTCGCTAGCAATGTTCAATCCACCACGACGCTGAAGAGTAAGCTGACTAAGAACAAGGCCTTGGAAGCGCCCGTTGCCAAGAACACAGTCGTCGGGACCGCCAACATTTCCTTGAAGGGCGATCAACTCGGCTTCTTGGGGAATACCAAGACGACTAGCGTGCCGGTTAAGGTTACTGGGGCGGTGGAGAAGGCGAACGTCTTCGTCCGCCTCTGGCGCGCCATCGTCGCATTGTTCTAAACTTTTGTGTCTTTGGCCGCGCCTCCGGGCTGGTGAAAACTGGGCCTGGTCGCGTCCGTTCCCGGCGGCGCGCTCAAGGCGCCCTGCTGTGGGGCCGGTTCCAGCCGAAGAGCGGGCTTCCACCTCAACTTTGAGCCTGAAAAGCGGTCTCAAAGGTTGTCCCGTGAACTAGGCTGGAAAAGAACTCCAGCCAAGGTCACCGACACAGCCGGGCACCTTGGCTCGCCTCTGGTCACTTCCACGGCCGGCCCAGTTTTCCCAGCCCTGCGGCTGACACTGGTTTAGAACAAAACAACGATTGTCGTTTGGGTGGTTTCATTTAAAAGTGTAAGTTAGAATCCTCAATCAGGGTGGTTACTCTGGTTGGGGATTTTTTAGTGGGGTGGAGTTAGGAGGAATGATCAATTGTCATTTCAAGGAGGGGTGCTCGTAGCCTTAGGACCCAGGGGACAGTGCTCATCTACCCATTTGATTCAAATCAATGTACCTAGTTGACGCGTGGGATATAATATTTTATGTAGTTAAGGGCCAACCTTAAATGTGTCTGAAATTTATTTTATTTTATAAAAAGTTGGCTAAACGTTGATTTTACACTGTTGGTGGCGATTACGTTAGATTGTTGATGGCGTGTTGTTGTTTTGACAAGTCAAGTATTAATGTGCGAAGATACTCTTTAACATTAGCTGAGAACGCGCAATTTTAAGATTATTTTTAGGAAAAGGGAGTTGGCATTCGTGAACATGATTAAAGGCGAGTGGAATTACATTCGGCACAACCGGTTGATTTTAATCTCCGTGTTGGCCATTATGTTTATTCCATTCCTCTACAGTATCTTCTTTCTGAAATCGGTTTGGGACCCATACGGCGAAACCGGTGAACTACCCGTCGCGGTGGTTAACCAGGATAAGCCAGTGACTTACCAAGGCCAAAAATTAAACGTTGGGGATCAAACGATTACCAACTTGAAGAAGAATAAGCAGTTGGGATGGAAGTTCGTTTCCGCTAAGACGGCGGCTGACGGGCTGAAGCACCACAAATACTATACCGTTATTACGTTTCCTAAGAACTTTTCGGCAAACGCTGCGACGGCGCTGAACAAGCACCCGAAGAAGATGACGTTTACCTACAAGACGAACGGTTCTGCCAACTACATCGCTCAGGTTATGAGTGAAGTGGGGTCCTCCAAGCTGGACAGCGAAATCCGTGCCAAGGTGACGAAGGCGTACGCCCAAGCTACCTTTAAGCAAATCTTCGCCGTTGGTAAGGGGATGGACAAGGCTGCCAAGGGGTCCGCTCAGTTGAAGAACGGGACGGTTACCTTGACGGATGGTCTGAACACCTACACGACCGGGGTTCACACGTTGAACAACGGCCTGCAACAAATGAAGACGTCCGTGACGCCACTAGCTACCGGGATTCAACAATTGTCGACCGGGGCCAAGACGTTACAGACCGGTTTAGGCACCTACACGGCTGGTGTGGGACAATTCGCTAGTGGGGTTAATACCTATACTAGTGGGGTTGGCCAATACACCAGTGGGGTTAACCAATTTACCGGTGGTGTCAGCAAACTGAGTGCCGGGATGCCTAAGTTGACCGCTGGGACTTCCCAATTAGCTTCCGGTGCCAAGTCCTTGAAGTCTGGGACTTACACCTACGTTAATGGGGTCTACACGTTGAACTCTGGGGTGAAGACTCTGGGCAAGGGCTCGACTTCTCTGGCTAGCGGCGTTACTAAGCTGGCTGACGGGAGTAAGAGCTTGAACTCTGGGTTGTCTACTTTGAGTGGGAACTCTAAGTCATTGAACGATGGTGCCACTGCCCTGGCTACTGGTGCAACTACCTTAAAGAATGGGGTCGACCAGTTAGAGACAGAGTTGGGAAACATGGCAGCTATGTCTGGTGATTTAACAAACGCCCAAGGGCTATTACAAAATATTCAATACGCCGCATCAATTTCAGGCAGCGATGGAACGAGTATGGAGACTGCCTCGGGCCAATTGTATACAGCTATGCAACAATTAATGGCAGCACAGGCTGCAGCTAAAGCGGCTGCATCCAGCGCCCAGGCTGCGACGAACCAGATTAAGAGCGATGTTGCTGGGTCAAATGCTGGTACTTCTGGTTCAACAACGGGTAGTGCCAACGAGACGGCCAAGAGTAACATTGAAGAAGCAACTTCTAAAGCAAATGATTTGGCTGGAGCAATTGGATCGGCAAGTAGTGACGCTGATATCAAAAAGAATGTAGCAGACCTACAAGCACAATTGACTATAATCAATGATAATGCTAAGAACATTACGGCTGAAAAACAGGCTTCGGCTGCCACAGCCAATGCCTCGGTGCTTAAGGATGCAACTGCGGCATCTGCCGCACAGGACGCGGCCCAGACGGCTATGCAAAATGTGCAGGTAAAAGCTGGGGAGCTGTTAAAGATTATGCAGTCTGCGAACATGACTGATGATCAATCTGCTGCACTCAAGGCATTGATGGCTGGGAATAGTCAAGATGCTGCAGCTCAAATGACTAAGTTATCTGCTGATTTAAAGGTATTGTCAGGACTAAACTCCGATGACAGTAAGAAACAATTGCAAGCCTTGAAGGATGGCGCCACAGCTTTAAGTACGGGTGCTACGCAATTAAGTACCCAATTACCTCAATACACGTCCGGCGTCGACCAAGCCTTCGCAGGCTCAACCACGCTGAACAACGGGTTATCTACGCTTAACAGCCAAGTGCCAACCTTAACCGACGGGGTCACCCAGATCATGAACGGGACGGCCAAGTTAGCTAAGAACGGTCCTGCCCTGAAGAGTGGGTCCAAGAAGGTTGCTGCTGGGGCTACGCAATTGAACGGTGGGCTGAAGACGGCCGCTGCTGGTGTGAACCAGTTGAACGCCAACACGGGCAAGTTAACGGCTGCCGGCAACAAGCTCAACACCAACACGCCTAAGCTGACCGCCGCTGGCAACAAGCTGACTAGTGCTTCTAGCCAACTGACCAACGGTGCCGGTCAACTGAGTTCTGGGTTGAACACCTTGAATGGCAAGATCCCAACGTTAACCAGTGGGGTCAACCAACTGGCCGATGGTTCACAACAATTGGACGACAACAGCAACAAGCTGATGCAAGGTGCCAACAAGCTCAAGAAGGGGAATGGCACGCTGGCCAAGTCCCTGAAGAGTGGTGCTGATCAACTCAAGGCCCAACCGTTGACCAACAAGACGGCCGACATGTTTGCCGCACCAACGCATTTGAAGCATGAAAGCTACAGTTACGTGCCTAACTATGGCCATGCCTTAGCACCTTACGTGTTATCCGTTGCCCTCTACGTTGGGGCCCTGGTCTTCAACTTTGCCTTCCCAATTCGGAAGGTCTCACGCGAAGGTGGGAGTGCGACTGGCTGGTACTTGAGTAAGGTTTCCATTGGTGCCGCCGAAGGGCTCGCCATGGGGCTGATCGAACCCGTCCTGATGATGTTAGGTGGCTTGAGTGTTGATCACCCAGGTCAAATGATTCTGATTTCCATCTTCTTCGCGGAAGCGTCGATGTTTATCGTCATGTTCCTGTCGATGTTACTGGACAACCCTGGTCGTTTCATCGCCATGGTTCTCCTGATGCTACAACTTGGTGGTTCCGGTGGGACGTTCCCAATGGAAGTCACCAACCACTTCTACAACGTCGTTCACCCATTCCTGCCAATGACTTACTCAATCCTCGGATTCCGTGAAGCCATTACGTCGGGGATGTCGGGAATGGTCGGTCAAGCCTTATGGGTCTTAGCACTCTTTACCATCATTGGTTTAGCGCTGCTCTGGCCAACGATGATTTGGCTGCAGAAGAAGCATCTCATGGGCAAGTCACAACTGGATGATAATCAAAAACTCCAGGCCGTTGAAGACCCAGAGTCGAATTCACATTCATAAAATTTAAAATGGAAGCGTCGTGAAACCACTGGTTTTGCGGCGCTTTTTGCGTATAATCGATTTTATTGAGAGAAATGAGGGATGGATATGTCAGTCACGTTTCGGTTAGCCACGACCGCTGATCAGCCGCGGGTGGTCGCGATTTATAATCAGGCAATTGCCACCAAGGGAAGTACCGCCGACCTGACGCCGATGACGGTCGCCCAGCGCCAACCGTGGTTCCGGGAGTTCTCTGCGGACCACTTTCCGTTGTGGGTCATCGTAGAAAATGACCAGGTTGTTGGCTTTGTCGGGCTGGAGCCCTATAGTGATCGCGTAGCCTACGCGCAAACGGCAGAAATTGCCCTGTATTTGGCGTCTGAGGCGCAGGGCCACCACTTGGGTGGACAAGCCGTAGAATGGGCTGAGAGGGCCGGAAAACGCCTGGGACTGACGACGATTATTTCGCGGATCTTTGGGCACAACCAGGCCAGTCGCCATTTATTTGAAAAGCACGGCTACGAGCACTGGGGCCATTTGCCAGCGATTGCTGACATGCAGGGCTTCACGGCCGATTTGGAAGTCTACGGCAAGCATTTAACGGAATAGGAAACGATGAAAATTCGCTGGATTTTTTCACAAACCTTTAATCAAACGAGGGGGTAACGGGGCTGACCTTTGCTAAATATCACAACTGTTATATGAAAATGACGTGAAACATGTTAAAATATCATCGTGTGGTTTTATCATGTAAACCCATTAACTTGCTTCATATCTCAGAGTATTCGACGGAGGCAAACATTCTTGAATAAACGACGGCCAAACCCCAAGCAGGTGCCGGACCCCAATGAACCCTTATGGCGGTCGACACTGCGGGTAGCCATGCCCCTTAATTTGAGTTACATTCCGATTGGGCTGGCTTGTGGGATTTTGCTACACGCGGCAGGGTTCAATACCTTACTGACTGGATTAGTTTCGATATTGATCTTTTCTGGTGGGGCACAATTTTTAATTGCCACGATGTTGACCATTAATTCCCCACTACTTTCAATTGTTTTGATGTTGTTCTTTTTGGAATTACGGTATGCATTACTGAGTTCGAGTTTATCGCCTTACTTAAAAGGCCAATCCAATCGCTTTTTATTTGCGTTTGCGATTTCTTTAAACGATGAAAATTACGCCATAAACTACTTAAAATTTGCCACGGATAAAAAGTGGACGGGTAAGGAAGCCTTGATGGTGGAGCACTATTCCTTGCTGTTCTGGGCCGTCAGCAACATTATCGGGAGTTTGATCGGTAGTGCGCTGAAGATTGACCTGGGAGTCGTGAACTTTGCGCTAACGGCGTTGTTCTTGTACATGATCGTGATGCAGATCAAGAACCGTTTGACGATTGTCATTTGCCTGATTTCTGGGGTGTTGGCAGCGCTCTGCATGATGCTCACCAAGAGTACGTTAGGGCTGGTTATTTCGACGATTATTGCTTCATTGATTGGGTTCTTCCTGGAGACGACGTTGCGCAAACGCTTGCCAGATAGCCACTGGCTGTGGAAACTTCGCAGTCCGGGGTCGAAGAAGTCAACCGTGGAGAGTGAATCGGACGCTGATTAGGATACAGGAGACGCTATATGAATGCAGTTAATACGTGGAACAGTACGCAACACTTTTGGTTGATCATTCTCGGCTTTTGTGTTGCCTTCGTGCCGCGCTTCATTCCCTTAATGTTGTTCACGAAGCGGGCCATTCCCGAATGGTTCAACGAATGGATGAAGTTTGTGCCGGTTTCATTATTTACCGCGCTGGTCGTGAAGGATGTCTTCATCGACAGTGCCAGTTACCAGATTATCTTTAACCATTTTTCCGAAATGATTGCGGCGGTTATCGTCGTCATCATTGCCTACCGCACGCGCTCCATGGCCATCTCGGTCATCGTCGGCTTGATAGCCGTGTTCTTGTTGAGCATGTTTATTGCGTGACGTGGGTTAAAATTAAATTGATTTGTTGTATGTAAAAGGCGGAGCTGTTGGGCTCCGCCTTTTTTGATTGCTTGGATTATGCGTTGGGGTCTTTGGTTTCTGATTGAACAGGTTTCTTATCTGGATTAGTGGTGTTCGATTCGCCCGGTTGGGCTGGGGTAGGTTCGGCAGGGGCGACTGGATTGACTGGCTTTTTATCATTATTAGTAGGCGTAGATACGTTGACATCACCGTTAGAGGCAGTGTTGCCACCTGGGATAGTTGGTGCAGGAGTGCCGGATTGTCCAGGTTCGGCCGTAGTGTTGCCACCTGGGATAGTTGGTGCAGGAGTGCCAGGTTTTCCAGGTTCGGTCGTAGTGTTGCCACTTGGGGTAGTTGTCCCGGGAATACCAGGTTTCCCAGGCTTCCCAGGCTTGTTTGGGTGACTTGGAATACTTGGCTTGTTTGGTTTTTCTTGTAGGTTTGAGCTTTCAGAAGGTGTTATTGGTTTGTTTGGATGTGAGTCTGATGTTGATGATCCCACATTGTTGGTTGATTTTGCCTTGTGGGTATAAGTGCGTGCCTTTAATCCCGCTTTGGTTGCCTTGAGCTTGAAGTTTAACTTCGTGAGGTTATTGTGCTTAACCGTAAGTGTGAACTTACCATGCTTGTTGGCAGTTGTCGAAGACTTTTCTCTGTGTTTCAGCTTCAGCAGTTCGATGTGGGATTTTGCTGTCGTATAACCAGTGACCTTGTGTTTAGTGACCTTGACGTGGGTAAACTTAGCAACGGATTGTTGGGTCTTAGCGGCTAGCGCACTAACTTCTCCACCAGTAACGATTGAGACTAACGTAGCGGCCATAACAATCTTCTTCATATCCATAACAAATATAATCTCCCTTATAACTGTTTTTACCAACTGTTGTGTTGGTGAAATTACTATATCATGAAATGTAGACCAGCAAAAGAAGAGATGAAAATCACGGATAAATGCTTATGTGGTAAGTTATGGTGATTAGGCGAAGATTGAAAATTTAATTAATGCTATTTAAAAGTTTGTATGAACAGTATTTATTTGGTATATATCAAAAGCGGAGTCATTTACAACTCCGCCTTGGGTTTAGTTTGATGCAATCTCTAATAGGTCCTCGAGTTCATCTTTGAGGGTCCTTTGTGTGCTCTGTGCAGCGCTAAGTTCCTTTTTTAATTGTTCTGACTTATTGGCATCACCTGCATATTTTGCAGTTAAGTCTGTAACTTGTTTGCTTAATGCCTCCTTATCTTTAGTTAGCGTGTCAATTTCTGCTTTTTTCTTATCTGGATCTAGGGCAGAAATGGCAGCGGTCTTTTGAGATATCTGGTCGCCAAGACTATTGATTTCTGTTGTGTGGCCGGTGATTTTCTCTTGCTCTTTTTTGATATCATCAATCTTTTTTTGAGCATCCTTAAGAGTTCGGGTGATTGTTTTGACGGACGAGCTATATGACTGGTCAACGACGACATACTTAGGAGTATCGTGTTTCTTTTCAGGCTTCTTATCCGCACTAGAACTATCAGGCTTAACAGTAGCAGGGGGGGCGGTCTGCGTCTCAGTAGTAGCGCCATCATCAATCGACTGCACAGCCTTCTTAACCTTATGCGTGTAAGTCCGGGCCTTCAAGCCAGTCTTAGTAGCCTTCAGCTTAAATTTCAACTTCGTCAGGTTGTTGCTCTTAACTTTCAGTGTGAACTTGCCGTGCTTGTTGGCAGTAGCCGAAACCTTTTCCCCGTGCTTCAGTTTCATTAGTTTGATGTGGGACTGGGCGGTCGTGTAGCCCGTGACCTTGTGCTTCGTGACCTTAACGTGCGTAATCTTAGCGACAGAGTGTTGGGTCTTGGCAGCTAGGGCGCTAACTTCTCCCCCGGTAACAATCGAAAGCAACGTGGCAGCCATAACAATCTTCTTCATATCCATCTTCAATATAATCCCCTTTATAACTGAGTTGGCCAACTATTCTGCTGGTTGAAGCTACTATAGCATGGGGGTCACCCCGGCAAAAGCGGAGATGAAAATCAATCAAAAAGGTTCATACGATTAGCCGTGCAAATCACCAATAGCGACGGCAATCCAGGGGCCACACGTTTTCACAATAAATACAGTTGTGTCGAAAATTAATAAAAAGGTATGTAAAAATAGCTAAACGGATATGAGTCAGCTAATAGGGGAGACCAAAGCAAAAAGCACACAGCCCCCACCGTGTGCTTCGTCCTCTTTTCCCCCAAAATAGTGTGTTGCTTACCTAATCTCCTCTGGCACATAGGTCTTATCTAATGAAGCCAATTCATCCATCAGACTACTGAGCTTCGTCCGCGCATCTTCCAATGGAATCAGGTACTTGTACAACTCAGCGCGTTCGTCCTGTGCCGCGATGATGGTAGCATTGATGCGAGCAATCTCCTGCTTAGCTGATTGGATTCTCGCTGCATCTTGCTTGGCGATGGCGTCGGCCAAATCCTTTTTGACGACGTCACGATTGGCTCTTTGGTTAAGGATGATAGCGCCGCATTCTTTAATTCGATTGGATGTGGGCGCTAACTGCTGTGTTATCCGGACGTATTCCGCTTTAGCCGCGGCCACTTCCGCACGTTTAGCTAGAACCAGCTTGGATACGTTGACCCCAGTATCCGCGGCATTCCCCCCAGAATTACCGCTGGTGCCAGGTCGATGGTTCCCCGTTGATGGTGAGGTGGGCCGCGCCGGTGTGGCGGGCTTCACTGGCTTCGTTGATGCTGGTTTATTTGGCGTGCTTGCCACCTGGTTAGCTAACGCCTGCGTGATGGCTTTCTTGATCTGTTGACTGGTAAACGTCCGCGACCGGTAACCTGGTTTCGTGGCCGCCAGCTTGAATTTCAACTTCCCCAAGTTTTGATGCTTCAAGCTGAGTTTGAACTTGCCAAGATGATTGGTCCGCCCACTCGCCAACGACTTCCCCCGAGCGTCGAAGAGCTGGACCTTGGCATTCTTGGTCGTTTTGCCGGCCACGGCGTGTTTGGTCACCCGCACCTGCGTGAGCTTGCCAATGGTTTTGGTTGCGGCCAGCGAACTGATTTCCCCGCCGGCGGCAAGCGTCAGAGTTGCCGTCAGTAACATCGCTTGCTTAATCCCCGTAATCATATGAAGTCTCCTTACTCTTTTAGTAGGCACAATTTAATTGTGTACCCAGAGTTTATCATGAAAACCGAGTCAAAAAAAGGAGAACTGAAAATCACAAACAACGGTTGAGGGCCATCACTTCACTAATTTAAAATTCGGATGAATGGTAATTAAACGGCAAATGAAACGATTACATAAGTCGTCGTTTTCACAATATCCATATTAAAAGCTTTGTGAAAATATGGTTTCGAGAACTATGAAGAGACAGGCTCACCTGATGAAAATACGTTATCAAGGTCCGTATACCTAGTTGTAAAAACTAGGTACTTATATTTTCAAAGTTGCATGTTCACAATGGAGAAGGGGCGGGTGTTTGGGTCTCAACCAGTGTTAGCCGCAAGGCTGGTGAAAATGGCCTAAGCCGTGGGAATTCAGTAAGCGGCCGAGCCCGCTTACTGAATTGGTAGCTTTGAGACTCGGTTTTATGAGGCTCAAAGTAAGTCCAGAGACCGCTCCATGGCTCTGGACGTCCGCCCCAGCGTTCCAGGCCATTTTCACCAGCCTGGAGGCGAAGGGACAAACCAGTTAAACGCAAAAAACACCCGCCAACCGGTGATCAATCCGGTTAGCAGGTGTTTTTTTAGTCGAGTGATCCGCGGTCACCCGAGTCATTTGAATTAGTTAGCGACCTTGTCGTGGGTCTCATCGTACATGTAGTCCCGCGTCATTGGCAGCATCCGGGCAGAAGGGCCCTTCGAAATCAAATACTGAATCACGTCAATATTACCAGACTTGAAGGAAGCCGCGCAAGCCTGCAGGTAAAGATCCCACATGCGCACGAAGTTTTCGTCAAACATCTTGGTCACTTCATCGCGGTGGGCGTTGAAGTTGTCATCCCAAATTTCCACCGTCTTTTGGTAGTGACGGCGCAGGGGTTCCATGTCATCAATTTGTAAGCCACTTTCGATGATGTGCGTGGTGTTTTCAATCAAGCCGGGCACGTAGCCACCTGGGAAGATCCATTTGTTCAACCACCCATTGTTGGCCCCACCTTGTTGACGGGTAATCCCATGAATCAAGGCGACACCGTCGTTCATCAGGTACTTTTGCACGCACTCGAAGTATTGGCCCAAGTTTTCTTGGCCAACGTGTTCGAACATCCCAACGGAAGTGATGTAATCCCATTGTTCGTTGCCCAATTCCCGGTAGTCTTCCAGGCGAACTTCGGCGACGTCTTCGAGGCCTTGGTCCTTGATTTGTTGGTTCACGTAGTCGTATTGTTCTTGGCTCAACGTGATCCCGGTAACGTGCAGACCGTAGTCCTTAGCCGCCGTCAACATCAAGGTACCCCAGCCACAACCAATGTCCAAGAGCGTCTTGCCCGGTTGCGGGTTCAACTTCTTGATGATGTGGTGGACCTTGTTCATTTGCGCCGTGTACAGGCTATCTTCTGGCGTTTTGAAGTAGGCACAGGAATACGTCATGGTGTCATCCAACCATAAGTTGTAGAAATTATTACCGATATCATAATGGTTTTGAACGTCGGTGATACTTTCCTTTTCCGTGTGTTTTTGTTTAGGTAAGAAATGAATGAACTTCTTATTGTGGAAGAAACTGTCGGCGTTTTCGTAAGCGGCCGTCAGTAAGTCTTCGATGCTCCCATCGATTTCGATGGTGCCGTCCATGATGGCTTCCCCCAGCGCGATGGACGCGTTGCGGGAGATTTCCTTGACCGGAATGGCCTCGTGGAAGGTGATCGTGATGTCGGGAGTGCCAGTCCCATAGACATCGGAAGTCCCGTCCCAATAGTTAACGCGAACGGGGATGTTGAAGGTGTGACTCAGAAACGTTTTGTAAAATGTTTTTTCAAGCATGACAGGGGTCCTTTCCGGTTTTCTAGGTTTGAATTTGGACACAAAGAAAATAAAATTCACTTGGTCATTATACGCCTTTAAGGGGGTAAAGGGTAAGGGGAGACTTGGTGAAAGCGGTTAACATTAATTTGCGATTAGTCCGCGGTAAAATTGGGGGTTTCATTCGGCTTGCATGGTATAATGGAGATACAATTAACCAGCGGAGGTCTTTCATTTGAAAAAATGGGTATGGGTCGTGGCAACAATCGTTGTGGCACTGCTGATTGGCGGGTACGCGTATTCCAATCATCACGCGACAGCCAAAGAGTACCAAGCGGCAATGGCCAACGGTCGGACTGCCATTCAAGATAAACATTACACGCAAGCGGAAAGTTATTTCCAAAACGCTTTAAAGCGGCGGCTGAACGACAAGCCAGCCCAACGCTACTTAACGCAAACGCAACGCTTCGTGTCAGCGGAAAATGCGCTGGACGATTTGAAATTCGCTAGCGCAGCGGATCACTATGCCGAGGTCAAGAACACGACCAACGCGTCCACGGTACTGGTCAAGCGGGCCACCACCCAGGCCAAATTGGTCAAGGGAATTCGCGCCAACGTTAAACAATTTAAGAAGATTTTGAAGACGGCTTCGGGCCAGAACCAAGCGTTGAACTACGGGCAATCAAACACCACGTTGGATGAGCTCTTCAACAATGCTAAGTTCCGCCAGAAGTACTACAAGAACTTGTACGATCAAGCCTTAGCCCTGCGCAAGGCCAACAATGCCGGTCAAACGTCGGCAGCCTCGAGTGACAGCAGTAGCAGTTCCTCGTCGTCAGCGGCTTCCAGCAGCAACAACACCGGTGCCACCAACAGTTCCAGCGCATCATTGACGTCGTCAGAACAGTCAGCGGCCAACAATTATTCCGGTAGCAACGAATACACGGTCACGCAAAAGCAAAAGGAATTGGACGGCAAGACCATCACGGCCGGCCAAATCACCAGTGCCCGCAAGACTATCAACGCGGCCGGTGGCCAGGCAGACGCCATGAGTGATCAAGACGTCCGGGTCGCCTTACAAACGGCCAGCAAGAAGGGCATCTCCCTCACCAAGTACACGGAACAGTATCTGAAGTAGTCTTGGTGGTCGAAGACCAGATTGTGCTTTGCCAGCGCCTTACCGGGCGGGGCAAATAGGCCGGAACGCTGGGGGCAGGACGTCCCGAGCCGAAGAGTGGTCTCGGAACTTGCTTTGAGCCGAAGAACGCGTCTCAAAGTCACCATTTAACGCTAATCAGCAGAGCTGACCAGCATTAAATCCCCCGGCTGAGCCTATTTGCCCCGCCCTCACGGCTGATATTGGGGTTCGACCACCAAGGTGGCGACTTCAGGTTCTGTTCGTGACGGTGGGCTGGCATAGACTTTAATGAATACGATAATTTAATTTTGGGAAGAACGTTTCGCATCGACTATTGTTGGTGCGAGACGTTCTTTTTGTTTTACATGGTAATCACTGTTGTCTGGACCATGGTGGCCATGGGCTAAACCAGTGTCAGCCGCAGGGGTGGTGAAAATGAGCTTAGCCGTGGGAGTTCCCTTAGTGGCGGGTTGGGCCGCTTAGGGAACTGCTATCTTTGAGACGGGGTCTTCGGCTCAAAGTAAGTCTGGAGACCGCCCTTCGGCTCCAGACGGGCGCCCACCGCGTTCCGGTCTCATTTTCACCGCCCCGGAGGCGCTGACGAGGACTTGTTTAGCCCACAGCAGACGGAATGTCCAGAGGCCGCAGGTGGAGTGAATCCAACGACCGCCATAATGGATTAATGCAAAAAGAGTTAAGTCGATTAAGTAAGAAACCTTACCATATTCAACGATTGAAGGACAAAACTTGACATGTAAGGTAGGTTAGTAAACAAATCGGTTAATCAACTGATTGGCTAAATGACTAACACATTTAGTGATTTCGCGAGCTGTATCCCAATAGGCACGCGGTTTGTCTGGAATATTCCCGCAAAAACCGCCAAAAAATTCACGAGTCGTTTTCCATGCTATATTCGTTAGGAGGATTTACTATATAGTTAGAATCAGAATCTACAAGGGGGGTTAGGTAACGCGACCCCCGCAAATAGCGGGTGAGCACCAATCTTGGGGGATGGGGCAACCTAAACTGATTTGATTCCCGAATCGCCACAAGCTATTTTAGGGGCACGTTATCAAGAAAATTATGATTATCAACAAACACATTATGCGCACCACCAATGAGAAACAGGTTTTGCAGCAGATTGTGAATGCTGGCCCGATTTCGCGGAGCCAGATATCACGAAATCTTAGTTTGAATAAGGTTACGGTCTCGGATATTTATAGTCAGTTACTTCATGAAGGGTTGATCCGTGAGGTTGGTCACGGAGTAAGCACCCGGAATGGTGGGCGGAAGCCCGTTATGGCATTACTAAACGTGGGGTATGGTTATGTCATCAGTATCAACATTTTACGTTCTCGCTTCTCAATGATCACTTGCAGATTGGACGGGCGGTCCGAGAACTACGAAAGCGTGTCGACCAGAGACGTTGATCTGACGTCCGTGTTAGATATGATCGACGAACGCATCGCCAACATCATGGCGGCAAGCCAGACCCGGTTATTAGGTATCGCATTTGGCTTGGATGGCACGATTTATGAGAATCAGATTTTAGGCGCCTCACTGAAGGGCTTTAAGAACTTTGATTTGGCAAAATACTTTAGCGATAAATTCCAGGTGCCGGTGGTCTTGGAAAACTTGGCCAACGAGTCCGCGATTTACGAACGGGACTTTTCCGGTGAAGGAGTTTATCAAAACCTGATTTCGGTTACGATTCGTGATCAAGTTTCGGCCGGAATCATTACGGAAGGTCACCTGTATCGGGGGCACAACGGCGAGGCCGGTAACATCGGTAACTGTCCGTTGGCTGACCGGTATAAAGAAGATAATATGGAAACGGTGAACCACTACGTTGCGGAGGGGAACGTGCTGCAACGAATCATGGCCTACCAAAACATTGACCGGGTTGACGTCAACCGAATTCGGCGCGACTACCTGGGTCACCGGCCAGAACTGTTGTCCATTTTGGACGAGTTTGCCTACTACCTGAGCAAGGTCCTGGGCAACCTGTCCAGCACGTTCGCCCCAGACGCCATCATCGTCAACGCCCCCATTTTGGAGCTGTTGCCAGAGCTGATGGATCAGGTGCGCGACTACGTGGGCAAGTTAGAAATTTTAAGAAAAGCACCTTTGCTGTTAACCAAGAACTCCAAGGAAGCCTCACTGATGGGTGGCGCATCGGCCATCATTCACCGGGCGCTGGCCTTGGACGACTTACAACTGACCTTTAGCAATCAGCGGTCGGCAGTCTTAGAGGGAGTCGAAGCATAACGAAAACGAAACGGCATACGTAAGGGCTTCTGTTCATCGCGGACAGAAGTTTTTATTTTGCCCTTGAAACTGGTCTTTGTCAGCGCCTTACCGGGCGGGGCAAATAGGCCGGAACGCTGGGGGCAGGACGGCTGAAGCCAAAGAGCGGTCTTCAGCCTCGCTTTGAACCTCGAAAATCACGAGTTTCAAAGTCGCCATTTATAATTAGTCAGCTTTGCTGACTAGTTATAAATCCCCCGGCTGAGCCTATTTGCCCCGCCCTCACGGCTTGGACTGGTTTTAAGGGCGAAATAAACTAGTGTCCCTCCTTGGGTTGTCAGGTTGTTCAACGTTAATTCAATCTGAGTCGTTAATCAGGGTTACGTGTGATGTCTATTAGTTAAGTCTAGTGTGTGATCAGCTTAAAAGCCGAATTTGGTTCCAGCACAGTAAACGAGTTGGCCAGTCTGAGTGACCAGAGGCGGGTCAACCTGAACAGCTGTGTCGATGGCATTAGCTGAAGGGGCTATTTCAGCTTAGGCCATGGGCCGACCTTGGAAACTCGCGGTTTTTGGCGAGGTTTCAAGGCGAGGTGGAAGCCCGTTTCTCAGGCTGAAACCGGGCCCCAAAGCAGGGCAGGTTGAACCCGCCGCCGGGAACGAATGCCGGACGTAGCCATTTATGGGCCAAAATATTTTCGATGGGAACCACCCAACTTGAGCCGGAGGCAGCCAGGTACAGAGCCTGCTGTGTCGGTGGTGTTGGACCGAGCGGGCTTCTCGGCCCTACAGCACGGGACGACTTTTGAGACGCGTGGGCTTCGCGGCTTAAAAGCGAGCTGGAGGCCCGCTCCTCAGGCCGGAAGCGGGCCCCACAGCTGGTGGCGTACCTGGAGGCCGCAGGCGGCATGGTTTCACAGAACTCGTCAGCCAGCGAATATTTTCCAGGTAAACTGCTAGGGAATCTGGCGAGATACGGTATAATAAAGCTATTGAATGGATGGGGGAGATTCACAAGTGAGTGTATGGCAACGCTTCGTAGAAAATGTCCGGCTCCGGCGATTTACGGTGCTGGCGCTGATTATCTTTGTCCTGTGGCTGATCAGAGCGGAAATGAACATGATTCTACTGACGTTTATTTTCACGTTTTTGGTGCTGCAGTTGGTCAAGGCGGTGCGCAAGGTCGTTAAATTACCGCCGGCGTTGATTGTCACGGTGACCTACGTCGTCATCATTGGCGGCCTGTATTGGGCGGTCACGACCTATTTACCACAGATTTTAAATTCGTCGATGCATGGGATTGAACAGTTGTTTAAGTTCTATCAGAATCCGAAAAATGACAGCAACGAAATCATCAGTTACGTGGCGAACTACATCAAGACGTCTGACATTGTGAGCCAGCTGCAAAATGGCGCCAAGCTAGTCCTGACGTACGTTTCCACGATTGGCTCGTTCGGGGCGACGCTGTTTATGTCAATGATCTTGAGTTTCTTCTTCACGATTGAAAGTAAGCAGATGGGTGAGTTTTCCAAACGCTTCCTGACCAGTACGTATGGCTGGTTCTTTGAGGATATCAAATTCTTCGCAACCAAGTTCGTGAACACGTTTGGGGTCGTGCTGGAGGCGCAATTCTTCATTGCCCTGTGCAACACCGTGATTACCACGATTGTGCTGGCCTTCATGGGGATGCCGCAGCTGTCAACGCTGGCGATTATGATTTTCATCCTGAGCCTGATTCCAGTGGCCGGGGTCATCGTATCCGTGGTGCCACTGACGATTCTGGGGTATTCGGTCGGCGGGTTCCGCTACGTGGTCTACATCCTAGTGATGATCGTCGTGGTCCACGCGCTGGAGGCCTACGTGCTGAATCCGAAATTCATGTCGAGCAGAACGGAACTCCCCATCTTCTACACCTTCGTGGTGTTGTTAGCGGGTGAGCAACTGTTTGGCGTTTGGGGCCTGATCGTCGGGGTGCCAATTTTCACTTTCTTCCTGGATATCCTGGGTGTCCGGCCGGTCCATGGCCTGCATCAGCCACCCCACGTGGATGTGCAAAAATTACGTGAAATTCGGCGCAATTACGGCCCGAATAATGATAAAAAAGAGTAAATGAACGTGGCGCAGCCGAAATGGTGAGCGCCACTTTTTGTTAGGTTGCGGGCGCTCTGAGAGTTCTCACAGAAGAAAACGGTTTCATGTAAAGAACCACACAATTTAGCTGAAATTCGCGGCTAGATGGTGTAAAATGACAAAGTATTCTACGACAGAAAGAGGTTATAAGTGATGGCAAAATTAGTATTGATTCGCCACGGCCAAAGTGAATGGAACTTGGCAAACAAGTTCACTGGTTGGGTTGACGTTGATTTAAGCGAAAAGGGTGTCGAAGAAGCTAAGGCAGCTGGGAACAAGATCAAGGAATCTGGCTTGAAGTTCGACTACGCTTACACGTCAGTTCTGAAGCGGGCAATCAAGACGTTACACTACGTTTTGGAAGAATCCGACCAACTTTGGATTCCAGAAACCAAGACTTGGCGTTTGAACGAACGTCACTACGGTGCTTTGCAAGGTTTGAACAAGAAGGAAACCGCTGAAAAGTACGGCGATGACCAAGTCCACATCTGGCGTCGTTCTTACGATGTTTTGCCTCCACTTTTGGATGCAGACGCTGAAGGTTCAGCTGTTAAGGACCCACGTTACGCTAACTTGGACCCTAACATCGTACCCGGTGGTGAAAACTTGAAGGTTACCCTGGAGCGTGTAATGCCATTTTGGGAAGACCAAGTGGCTCCTAAGTTACTCGACGGTAAGAACGTCATCATCGCCGCTCATGGGAACTCATTGCGTGCCTTAAGCAAGTACATCGAACGGATCTCCGACGATGACATCATGGACCTCGAAATGGCTACTGGTGAACCAGTTGTCTACGACTTCGATGACAAGTTAAACATGACTAACAAGACGAAGTTGGGCAAGTAGTCCTTCTGAATCGAAGCCGCCTCGCACATGGGGGGCGGCTTTTTCGTGGCCTGAAACTGGCTATCAGTATAGATAATTCGCAACTAACCCATAAAGAGAAAAGAGATTGAATTTGGCAGACAAAGAAGTATCACAAATTGAAATGATGAAGATTATTGCACTGTTTAGAAAAGAAGGATTCAAGGGTGAGTACGAAACGTTCCAACGCGTTAGTGGCACGGATCGTGAATTCTTCGTGGTCATGAGTAATGAACAGGGAATCAAGGCGCTGTTCCGGGCAAGCCTAATGCTCAACGCCGTTGAATTTCAGTATGTGTTAGACGACAAGCACACGTTTGTGACGGAAGACGCCGACGCTAGCTAGATAGTCGAGAACGTCAAATAGGGACTAGCCCACAACTGCGGGCTAGTCCCTATTTGACGTTCATTTATTTAACGAGATTTCAAAAACAATCTTAAATTCGCAAATTTTAAATTACTTTGCTGGAGCCAAGAAAATAGCCGCGTCGCCTTGATTGACGCCTTCGCCATAACCATCTTCGGTTTGCACGCGGACACCAATGTGCCAGCCGTGGTACTGGGCCCGTTTGGCGGCAGGATAGCCAGCCTGCGCCAACAGGTTTTGGTAATTTTGCGTGTCCATGGTCGTCGATGAGTTGCTCAAGTGAATGTAGGTTTCACCGGCTGGCACCGTTGGCGATTGCTCACCATCGTCAGTGTAAACGACGCTACCCGCTTGGCTAGACAACTTCTGGTCGACCGTTGTGCCTGGGAATAAGCTCAAGATTTCTTGAATCAGGGTGTTTTCATTCGCGATTGGCAAATTTTCTGCTGGATCAGCTGGGTTTGTCTGCGTTGTCACCGTAGATGAAGCTGGCTTTTTAGCAGTGGCTGATGTTAAATAGCCCCGCCAAATCCAACCTTGAAGGGTTCCATCGCCACTCTTGACGTGATAATAAATAGCATTAACACCCTTGTTCTTTTCATACAATTTTTCGTGAGCATCCGTATACCAGACAACGGTTGGGGTCACGTCATTGTTACTATAACGAATTCCCAGGTGCTTTGAATAACGCGCCCCGGTAGTGGCCATCAGGGCATGACGCTTCATGCTTTTACGCCAAACCAACCGGACGGACTTGGACCGAGCCGCTGAATACTGACTGTTCGCGGAAGCTGTGACACTGGCTGCCCCTAAAACGCCAGCCCCAACTCCCAACACCATTAACGCCTGCATAACTTTTTTCATAAATGATTTTCCTCCCATTACCCCTAAAAACGACTTGAATAATCTCCGATGTATCTCGGTTGCTAGCTTATGTATCGGCAATCACTCATTATTGTAGAACTAAAGCAGCGGGGTGACAAGGACACGATTGTGCTGGAAGACGCGGACGGTGGTAGGTTTGAAACGAGGGGACAATTCAGTAAAAGGGATACACCTTTTTTGAAATTAAATATAGGAATTTTGGTGCTATACGTAAGTCGGTTTGCAAGGAAAAACACTCTGTTACCTGATGTATCAAAGAACAACACGTTGACGTATACTTAAACCGTTAAAAATTTTAAGTATCGGGGATGATGTGTCATGAAATTAGGAAAAATTGGTCGGTTACTTGGTATTGTCATTTTGGGATTATTACTAGGTGTTGTCACAGAAACTAGCATCACAGCGCCTACAAATGCCAGCGCGGCGACGAAAGCCATTTCGTTTCGTGAGGCTAAGCGAATTTTGAAAAGATCCGGATATTCTTCGGAGCTAGGCTATGCCAAGCTAAAGCATAAGACGCACGCCAAGACGATTATTTATACATATCCGGGAGCCAAGGGGATGGATAAATTCAGTCTGCATCCTTATGGGAAATCGCGGGTTAAAATCTACGCCTCGTTCGGGACGCTAGACACGGGTCACTTTACTAAGATCAGTTATATTCACTTGCCTAAATACAAGGTCGTTAAAAGATAGTCTCAATTACAGGCAAAAAATTCAAACAACGATTAATGGAGATGGATTAGATGCGCGTGAAACAAATCGTCATTATGGCAATCGCCGTACTTGGACTAACCCTTACTGGGGGCCAGGTGGCAAGTGCTTCGGTACGTTATACGAATGGGATGCCCAAACAATTAGTAGGTAAGTATTGGCGGAGTAAAATCAAACGGGGGACTGGCCGAGATGGCTATCCGAAAGGTTATCCCAAGTTTCTTTACGCTCACGGAACGAAACATAGTTTTTGGGTCAAAGCTTCCATGGCTGAAGGATTAGGAATCTATAAGCATGTCAGTTATTATAAAGATGGGGCTAGACACTGGTATTTAGCCGAAGATAACCCTTATCCGAAGAGTGGGGACTATGACTATTTCGAGGTTAAGCTAAGTAAGTCACATAAGACGTTGACGGTTAGCAATCTATTCTTTGATAAGGACTGGAATAGCCATCGAACGTATACCAAGATGCACAGCTTTACCCATCTTCCTAAATGGCATGGTCATGCGGCCAAGTAAGCTTTAAAGAGGAGTCAAAGAGAACACGAGATGTGCTGCAATTAAAAAGCATACGTCTCGTGTTTTTGTGTTCACGAGGCGCGAGCGCTCCGGCTAAATTGCATATTTGGTAGTAGAAGCAGGTTGATTAATTCAGCCTGTTTTTTATGCGCCAAATAGAAAATCAAATACAGCTTGGGAGATGGTGAGATTTAGACAAAATTGAGGTAGCCATCAAGAAAACAGTTCACCGTATGGGTAATAGAAACAAACTATAAATTCTCAGCGATTTTTCCTAATAAAATAAAAATATTTATTTAAAAGCAAACCGGCTACAGAATGATGTACGGCGCTATACAACATCTTTAGTAACACGTGGAATCGTTTGTAACTGCGACTAAATTCGAAACACAAACGTCTTGAATGTTGGTCCTATCACACTTATAATGATACTGCAATTGGAATATCCACGAAAAGGTTATTGGAACTGACGGTTTCGGACTAGAATGTTTATAGCTTGTTATTTAGCTGTGAGGCAGTGTAGCCAAGTTTATGTACAAATCTGGCAGAATGATGACTGAACGGCTCGTTTTCAACAGACCGTTTCAAATGAGCAAAAGCAAATGTGCTTTTTTAAAATTCCAAGGAATTTCTCGATAGAAGTGACTAAGTTCTTGCGGGATACCACGAGTTAATCATGAGGACTATCGGCAGGTTAACCAATGAAAGGTAATTTTACTAACTGGTTGCCGTCAACAATATCCAGGCAATCGGTTATCGGAATTGTCAATCGGATTCTGGGGATGGATTTATTTTAAATAAATAAGTATTCGGTACCATTTAAAAGGGAGAGGTCAAGCTTGAGACAAAAAGTAGCAAATCAAAACGCAAAGAAAAACTTCATTTTATACAAGGGACATACGGGCTGGAAAATTAAGACCCGTTTATTTGGGACGCTTTTAGTGAGCCTTTCTGCGGTAGCTATCGCTGAAAGTACCGGTATTGTTGAAGTCCATGCCGCAACAGGGAATGATGCTCCAGCGGCGGATACGTCTTCAACATCAACACCAACGGTGACGGGGAGTGCGACACTTAGTCCCAGCAAAACTGATGGAACGACGCCAACGACACCAACGGCGCCAACGACACCAGAAGCACCGGCAGCGCCAAAAGTACAAAAATCTTCAAGACTTGCTGCGCCAATGGCTGAATCAGAATCCATTACGCCAACCGACACAGCAGTTACGCCAACTGATACAACGACCGTTAAGCAATATCAAACCTTAACGCCAGACCAATCAATGACGGTTGGCCAAACGGATGGTTCCGGCGTGACGCTATCTGGTAGCCAGGTTCAGGACCACTTTACGAATACGGTCCAAAACTATAGCCAAGCGCCAGATCCGACAGCTGCGGAAGGTAACGTTGATAAGAATAAGACCGTTCAACCAGCTGATGAGAATGGCGTTTGGCATTTGACTAGTAAAGACGGGCATGATTTCACATCTGGTGGAGACAATGGCTATACAATGCACAACAATAAAGGCCCTCAAACTGCCCATGTCTCTTTTGAAAACGACATTGATTTTGGCCATGATTTTACGTTAACAGGTGCCTTGGGTATTGGGACGAAAACCTCAGGCGGGGCCGATGGTATCGGCATTGTTTTCGCACCAGGTGATCCGGCATATGCAACGACAGGTAAGGTCGGTGGTAATTTAGGTGTAGGTGGCTTGGATAACGCCTTTGCCTTCGTTTATGATGATATTCATAACGATGGTTCGGATGATACCAAAGTTGTTGACCCTGGTACAGGGGCATACTTTGGCTGGCGGTCGACGGATGCCAATGGGGTTATTCAACAGGTTAGCAATTCAAGCGATTGGAAAGCGGCTAGCGCATTCGATTTAAGCCAACGAGCGACCAATCCACTGATAGGCTTCACGATGTCCTATGACTCGTTTAATAAAGTTTTAACCATGACTATTCAGGGCCAAAAATTCACCCGATCACTTGCTGACATCGATACCTCGAAAGGTTATTCAATTTCAATTGCGGCCTCTACCGGAGGATCGTCTAATGATTACTCCGCCAGAATCGACAGCTTTACCTATACCCCAAAGACAGCTACAGTATCTGTCAATGTGACTGATTCCGGAGACAAAACTGTCAGCACCAAGACACCAGTCACTGCCAACATTGGGGATACCATTTCTGTCTTCTCGACGAAGGCAGCAGCGGAACGGGCAGTTGCCGCAGATCCAACGCTGGATCCTAGCCTGGTGACAGTCATTCCTGCCAGCACGACTAGCAATGTCTATCTGGTCGATGGCGACAATACCACTGCCAGCACCGGGACGGTTGGCCATATCACTGGCGAGGAAAGTAATGCCGATGCGGCATACTACAGCTACAAGGTGACCGGGGATGATAACCAAGCGTTTAGCGTTCCTGTTGCCCAAGCCTTTAAGGCCAATGTCACACCAGTTGATTCCGTGACTGGGGACGCCATTCCTGGTTTGGATCCTATCCAAGTGACCACGGTTTCCGGTAAGCCAGTCGTTATTCAAGTGCCTGGTTATACCCCAGTGACCGTTACTCTGGATGCGCCCGCAGCCGGCGAAACGGTCGCCAATGATAAAGTGCTGATTAACACGGGGACGACACCATCGACGGACCCGGCTGTTGCCAACCCAGTCGAACACTATTACAGCGCTACCGGTGAGACGATGGACGGGACAAAGGTTACGGCCAGCGCAACGGTAGGGACGAATCAATCCGTTACGGATGCCCTCAACGCAACACCAATCGGTGAAGATGGCAAAGCTATCACTGACGGTAGCACGCCAGCCTACACTTGGTCGACGGTTCCTAATGCCGCTGGGACGGATTCCACGGATTCTGCGACGCCTCAGGATAGCAAGAGTATCTTGGTGCCAACGAAGGCCACGCTTGATAAGTGGCTACAGAAGGCCGCCGACAACCAAACCCAAGCAAACACTTCTAAACAGCAAGCGCAAGACATCTATGATAAATTTGTTGGCTTAACAGGTATTACACAGGAGCAAAAGGACGCGGCCAAGCAGCTGCTGGATTCTGTTAATGATATGTATGACCAAATTTCAACGAATAATGCCACGGCTAAGGATGCCTTACAGGCCGCTGAAGATTCTACGGATCCCGAGACAATCTTTGAAAAGGGTCAAGTCGGGTATGGTGCTTTAGCCGACGTGGACAATACCATGGCGACGTTCCAAAATGACTTGAACAACCTGACTTCGACTAATGATGCCGCAGTTAAAGCTTTAGCAACCTTTGTTTCCTGGTCAACAGATTACGGTCAAGCTTTAGGCTTCCCTGATGTGACCGTTGGTGCTGACTTCGGGGCAACGTTGACCGATGCCCAAAAGGCTGGTTTTGGCGACCCAGCTAACTATTACTATGTTAATGCCGCAGATTCGGATACCCATGTCACGCCTAAAGATGCCGGGACCTATTACTACAAGTTAACGGATGCTGGTCGTACTTACCTTAAGAGTTTGACGACTAACACCAATGCTGGTCTCTACACGTCGGCAGCGCTCACGATTAATCCGGTCGATGCCAATCCAACCATCACTAACACCAGTCTGCAATATGGCGGTGTTGACGGTAAGCTGGACGGCGTCAAATATGACCTCGGTACGGTAGCTGGTGACGACGATTCACGGCTCAGCCTGACACAAGATGATTTTGAAATTGATGATGCTAAAGGCAATCAAGTTGCCGTCAAAGATTTGCAAGCCGGTAGCACCTACACGATTCGTTATAGCGATGCTGCTCAGACTGCCTTGAAGGAAGATAAGAATTACAACTTCAACACGTTTGGTACGGCCACATTGACCGTGACGCCACGGAAAGTTACGATTGCGGCTGCAGATACCGGCAAGACTTATGGCGACAGTACCGATCCAGCTCTGAGTCTGGACAGTGATTCTACCCATGCCGCTTTGGTTAACGGCGATGATGTCTCTAGTCTTGGCGTCGTTCTGACGCGGGCTACTGGCGAAAATGCTGGTACCTACGCCATTACTGGTACCGCCATGGGGAACAAGAATTATACCGTAACGGTTACGCCTGGAACCTTTACCATCGACAAAAAGGCGATCACGGTCAAGGCTAATGATGTCAATGTCGACTACGACGGCACGGCCCATCAAGTTGATCAATCAGGCTTTACGATTGCGAATGGTGATCAGTTAGCTACTGGTGACACGGCTGCCGACTTGGATGTGACGTTGACGCCAACTGCTGAAACTGACGCTGGCACGTATACTATTAAGGGCTCCTCAACGTCAAGTAACTATGCTGTTACCGTCCAAGATGGTACTTTGACCATTGCTCAAAAGGCTGGCACTATTACCGCTGATGCAGCTACCGTGGGCTATGGCGATGCCTTACCAACGTTTACGGTAACCAACAGTGATACCGGCTTAAAGACCACACTGGATAATACTGATTTTGAAATTTTTGATAATAAAGCAAACGCGGTTGCTACGGGTCAGTTACAAGCCGGTGGCGACTACACGATTCGTTTGACTCAGGCGGCTCAAAACAGCTTGAAGACTGATAATCCTAACTACAACCTTACCTTTGGGGCGAACAAGTTGACTGTGACACAACGGGCCATTACGGTTCACGTTGAAGACGGTGGCAAGGATTATGGTGTGGCGACTGATCCAACGTTGACGTTCACCATTCCAGCAACCACTGCCACCGGTGAAGCTAACGGCACGTTGGTTGACCCTGATACGCAGGATAAATTAGGCGTGACGTTAACTCGGACGACCGGGGACGACGCCGGTAAGTACACGATTACCGGGATGGCTGCCAATGATGGTAATTACAAGGTTTCCATTGAAAATGCTGGGACCTTCACGATTGCGCCAATCGCTGGAACGGCCACGGTTGCCGGTACCAGTGTGGTTTACGGTGGCACCTTGCCAGCAACCGTTGACGTGACGGTTAACGGGACCACTAGTGCACTTGACTCAAGCAATTTTGAAACTGTGGACGCTGTCAGTGGTGCTACCGTTGCCAAGTTACAAGCTGGTGGCAATTACCAATTACAATTGACCACTGCCGCCCAAGCTGACTTGAGCAAGGCTAACCCTAACTACACCCTTAACTTTGTTGCGGGTGGCTTGACTGTCACGAAACGGCCAATTAAGGTAAACATTAATAACGTCACTGCTAATTATGATGGTAATGCACCTGAGACGGCTGGCTTTAGCATTGCGACGGATGATAAGTTAGTCGATGGCGACAGCGATACTGATCTCGGCGTTACGCTGAACCCAATCACGGCGACTGAAGTTGGGACATATACAATTTCAGGAACAGCTAATTCCACAAACTATGATGTCACCCTTAACAATGGGACATTGAAGATTTTGGGTGAGGTTGTTGATGCAAATAAAAATGTGACAACCACTGAAAAAGATGCAAATGGTAAGGTGGTTAAGGTTGTTGAGAAGTGGGCTGATGGCAGTAAAACGACTTATACCTATGATTCTTCGAATGGTACCCAGAAGGTCACGGAAGAAAGCGACGGGGAAATTCCTGTTACGCAGACATTCAACACGCAGACAACGGTAAAGCAGGGGAATACTGATACAACCGTGACAGCGCAACCAGGTTCAGCACCAACGTTTACGCACGATACCACTAAGACGGATGGCGATACGATCACAACGACAGATGCCAACAACAAGGTTATCAAGGTCGTTAAGACATGGAATGATAAGAGTAAAACGACGTACACGTATGATCCTTCGAATGGTGGTACCCAGACGGTTACGCAAGAAAGCGACGGGAAAGTCCCTGTTACGCAGACATTCGAGAAGGGTGCTACGCAGACAACAGTCAACCAAGACAATGTTGCGACGACTGTTACAGCACAACCAGGTTTAGCACCAACGTTTGCACACGATACCACGACGACGGTCGATGGGACTACCACGACCACAGATGCCAACGACAAGGTTATCAAGGTCGTTAAGCAGTGGGACGATGGTACCCAAACGACGTACGCGTATGATCCAGCCAAAGGCACACAGACTGTCACCGAACAAAAGGGTGACGACATACTTGTTGGCCCAAAGACAGTTGGCGCTGGCACAACGGAAACGTTGACGAGTGTTAATGATGATAAATCCGTTGAAACTACTAATGTTAATGTCGGTCAACCAGGTTCACAACCAACATTTGAACATGAAACGACACAGACTGACGGGGCTGGGAATACTACTGCTACGACGAAAGATACCGATGGCAACGTGGTTAACGTCGTTAAGAAGTGGGCTGATGGTAGCCAAACGACGTACACCTACGACCCAACCACTAAGGCCGGAACTGTCACTGAGCAAAAAGGTAACGACACGCTTGACCAAACGAAAGTTGGTACTGATTCGAAGGCAACGTTGAACGGCAGTACTGGCGTTCAAACCGTCGTTAGCACCGGTCAACCAGGTGCAGAACCTACGTTTGAACATCAGACGACGGCAACGACGCCTGATGGGATTACGACGACCACAGATGCCAACAAAAATGTTATCGCGGCAGTTAAGCATTGGCCAGACGGTAGTCAAACAACTTACACTTACAATCCAGTCACTCAGACTGGGACTGTCACGGAGCAAAAAGATGGCAAATCAGATCAGGGGACAATTAACGCCGCTTCCTCGACGGCAACGGTCTCAGCTGATGGTAGTGCTAAAACTATCGTTGACGCTGGTCAACTAGGCTCACTGCCAACGTTTGAACATGAGACGACTCAGACTGACAAGGCTGGTAACGTTACTGATACGACGAAAGACGTCAACGGGAATACTATCAAGGTAGTTAAACATTGGACTGATGGTAGCCAAACGACTTATACGGCTGATCCAACTAATGATGACTGGACGGTAACGGAAGAAGATCCTGGTCAGGCACCTGTCGAAAAATCATTCGGAAAAGCTGATACGACGGCAACGTTGCCGAGCGTTGATGGTGATAAAACTGTTAATACCATCGTTAACGCAGGACAATCAGGCGCAGAGCCAACGTTTGAACATGAAACGACGCAAACCGTTGACGGGACTACCACGACGACAGATGCCAACAAAAATGTTATCCAGGTCGTTAAGCAATGGCCAGATGACAGTAAAACGACATACACGTATGATCCAGACCATGGTACGCGGACTGTCACGGAAGAAAAAGCTGGCCAAACTCCTGCCGAAAAGTCACTCGGAGATACTGATACGACGGCAACGTTGACACGTACCGATGGTGATAAGACTGTTAATACCATTATTAACGCCGGACAACCAGGTTCACAACCAACGTTTGAACATGAGACGACGGATGGTGATACGACCACGACGACAGATGCTAACGGCAATGTAATCCAGGTAGTTAAGAAGTGGGCTGATGGTAGCCAAACGACTTACACCTACGATCCAGTCGCTAAGACGCAGAAAGTGACGGAGCAAAAGGACGGTAAGACGATTGACAACTCGTCAATCACAACTGATGCGCCGAAAGCAACGTTGAAGAGTGGTGAGGGCGTTGAAACTCTTGTTACTGCAGGGACGCCAGGTGCAGCGCCAACGTTTGAGCACGATACCACGAAGACGGATGGTAATACGACCACGACAACAGATGCCAACAAAAATGTTATCCAGGTCGTTAAGAAATGGTCAGACGGGAGCAAAACGACTTACGCGTATAATCCAGCCCTTAACACCCGAACCGTAACGGAGGAAAAGAACGGCAAATCGGTTCAGCAGCCAATTGACCCTGATACTTCGAAGACAACGGTGTCGGCTGACGCTAGTGCTAAGACGATTGTTAACGCTGGGACACCAGGTTCACAACCAACGTTTGAGCACGACACGACGGCGACTACTACCGATAAGATTGGAAACGTCACTGCTACGACGAAAGACGATTCTGGCAATGTTATCAATGTAGTTAAGAAGTGGACTGATGGCAGTCAAACGACTTACACCTACGATCCAGTCGCTAAGACGCAGAAAGTGACGGAGCAAAAGGACGGTAAGGAGATTGACAACTCGTCAATCACAACTGATGCGCCGAAAGCAACGTTGAAGAGTGGTGAGGGGGTTGAAACCCTTGTTACTGCGGGGACGCCAGGTGCTGAACCAACGTTTGAACATGACACCACGAAGACGGATGGCGATACGACCACGACGACAGATGCCAACGGCAATGTCATCAAGGTCGTTAAGCAATGGCCAGATGACAGTCAAACGACTTACACGTATGATCCAGCCGATGGTACCCAGAAGGTGACGGAAGTAAAAGATGGCCAAACGCTTGATGATAAGACAATCACAGCTGATACGCCGAAAGCAACGTTGAAGAGTGGTGACGGCGTTGAAACCATCGTTAACACTGGGACACCAGGCGCAATGCCAACGTTTGAACACGACACGACGGAGACAGTGACCGATAAACTTGGTAACGTGACTGCCACGACGACAGATACTGATGGCAACATCGTCAAAGTCGCTCAGCAGTGGAAAGATGGCAGTGAAACCATCTACACCAACGACCATGGCACCCAGATGGTAACGGAACTAAGAAACGGGAAGACTGTTGATCAGAAGCCAGTTGTGCAACCAGTTGTTGACCCCGACAATCCCGATGCTACCAAACCAGCGGAAGTGACCCTGTCGGATGGTGCTGGCGGGACCGCCACAATCAAATTCGGCCAAGATGGCGTGCCAACGTTTACGCATGCGCCAGCTGTCTACAGTGCGGGTGTTAGTGCCCCAACCTCAGAGACGGCCGCCGATAAGATCGTGACGTTTACCAAGCAATGGTCTGATGGCCTTCAGGTCGTTTACACGTATGATCCAGTAAGCGGTAAACGGATGATTCAGGAGTTGGACAACGGCAAGCTCGTTGAGCAACGTACGATTACACCAGGTGTCTTACTGGCGGTTCTGTCTGACGGCAAGGGTGGGTCAACCACCATTGAGTTTGACGCGGACGGCGCAGTCGCCCCAACCTATTCACGTCGGCTTGATGCCGTTAGCCACTATGGCGCGGCACAGAAGAAGCCAACGAAGAAGCTCGATGCAGCCCAAAACAACAACGGGCGTAAGCAAGCAGCCGCTGCGAAGCCACTGGCTCAAAATGAAACGACTCGTCGGGTTAATGGCGCACTGGCGGCTAAGGCCGTTGCTACTAGCCATGAGTCGCAACAGAACAGCCAACCGGTAGAGCAACAGTCAACAGAGTTGCCACAAACGGGTCAAAAGAATGAAGGTTTCTTGGCTCAGTTAGGCGCACTCTTATTAGCATTGCTGATTACCCCATTTGTTCGTCGGCGCTCGCATTAACCTAGTCGACTAGAACTTTTAGAAATACAGATACACGAAGAGGCCGTCTCGAGTTGAGAGACGGCTTTTTTCGTGCGAGTAGGTCGTGTGAAACTGTTCGGTAATCAGGGGCGAAGACGTTCAAAGTCACCAGCCAAGAAAAGATGCCTAAATTCCAGCTGCATTCCTTGACTATAACGTTACGGGATAGTTTAAAATGGTAAGTATGATGAAAAGAACAAAACACAAAGGTGGGCAAGTATGACAACGAGTGAAAAACAACGTGAACATATTAGTGTACGTGGTGGGAACGTCCATAATTTAAAAAATATTGACGTGGATATTCCGTTGAATCAGTTCGTGGCAATCTCTGGTCCCTCGGGCTCCGGAAAGAGTTCCTTAGCCATGGGCATCTTGTATGCAGAGGGGTCGCGGCGGTACCTGGAGGCGCTATCCACCTATACCCGACGGCGGATTGGGCAAAGTAAACGGTCGCAGGTCCAGGAAGTGCGGCACATCCCCTCCGCCATTGCCCTGCGGCAACGGCCGGGCGTCCCTTCCGAGCGCTCAACAGTGGGGTCCATGAGTGAGCTGTTTAACGTCGTGCGCCTCATTTTCTCGCGCCTTGGCTCAATGGTGTGTCCCAACGGCCACCGGATTGCGCCCAGCTTGAAAGTCGCCCAGGCCATGGATCTCCCAGGTGGCGCCGACAGCAAGATGGGTATCGTGACCTGCCCGGAGTGTGGCGTCGAGTTCATGGCGAAATCGGCCGAAGACTTTGCCTTCAACTCCGGCGGTGCCTGTCCCGAATGCCATGGGACGGGGACGGTTCAGACCTTAGACGAGGCGAAGCTGATTGGTGACGAGAGCCTCAGTTTGGCCGAAGGGGTCGTGGCCTCCTGGCATTTGCCCGGCCGGAACTTTATGCCGACGGTGGCGGAAACCTTGGGCGTGCGCATCGACGTGCCCTACAAGGACCTCACCGACCGGGAGAAAGACATTGTCCTCAACGGCGCCAAGAAGCAGTATCCCGTTGACTTCCGGACCTCGACCGGGCGGGTTTTCCATACCGACAACACGCTGTATGAGAACGCCCACGAAGCCGTTTACGATTCCCTGAAGACGGTGAAGAGTGACCGGGCCATCAAGAAGGTCAACGAATTTTTCCACTTCTCCGTGTGCCCGACCTGTCATGGGACGCGGCTGAATCCAGAACTCTTGACGCAATTAGTTGGGGGTAAAAATATTGCCGAAGTGTCTGACCTGACCCTGGGGTCCTTGTCCGAGTGGCAAGCGGCGGCACAAAAAGAGTTGCCCGCTGAGATGAAGGCCATGGCCGACGTCCTCTTCAAGAATTTAACGGACACGTTGCGGCCCCTGCTGGAACTGGGATTAGACTATCTGACCCTATCGCGAAACGGCAATACGTTGTCGACCGGAGAACTCCAACGCCTGCAATTAGCCAAGACCATTCGGACGGAGACGACCGGCGTTTTGTATGTATTAGATGAACCCTCCATTGGGTTGCATCCCGATAACGTTAAGGGACTCATCCGCATCTTCCGGGAACTGATTGCCCAGGGAAATTCTTTGGTCGTGGTCGACCATGAAGTCGACATCATTTCGGCGGCCGATTGGGTCATCGAAATTGGCCCTGGGTCGGGGGATGCCGGCGGTCAAATCATTGCCGAGGGCACGCCCCAAGACCTAGTGGGAAATCCCCAGTCGTTGATTGGACCCTACATTTCGGGCCAGGCTAAGATCATGCACGACAAGGTGCCCGCTAGTCAGAAGGCCAGCGAACTCACCACGCAGTTTGAGGTGCAGGATTACTTTAATCTGCATGACATTGCCGTGACCATTCCTGGCAACGAGATCACCGCGGTTACCGGGTTCTCCGGCGCCGGCAAGACCAGCTTGATTTTAGATAGCCTGGTGCCGGCCATTCAGGCGGCGAATGCCAAGGCGGCTTTGCCCAAGCAGGTGACGACCCTGAAGACCCATTTGAAAGACGTGGTGTCCGTGGATGCCAAGCCAATTGGGAAGAATGCCCGCTCGACGATTGCCACCTACACCACCATCATGGATAACCTGCGGCGGATGTTTGCCAATCTACCGGAAGCCAAGGCCAAGAAGTTTGGTCTCGCTTACTTCTCGTACAATAACAAGCAGGGGGCCTGCGAGCAGTGTGGCGGCCTGGGGACGATTACCCTGGACATTCAATATTTGCCGGACATGGAAGAGGTCTGCCCGTACTGCCACGGCGCGCGGTATAAGGACGAGATTCAACAGATCCGCTGGCACGGCTACAACATTGTCGACTTGCTGAACTTATCGGTCCGTGAGGCATTGGCCGTCTTTGAAACAGTGCCCAAGATTGAAAAACAGCTCCAGTTACTGGATGAAATGGGGCTGGGCTACCTGCATTTAGGCGAAAGCACGCCGAGCCTGTCCGGTGGGGAAGCCCAACGGTTAAAGCTTATGAGCCACTTGAACAAACGCCAAGGCAAGACGCTGTTTATCTTCGATGAACCCTCCGTCGGCCTGCATCCCCAAGACGTGCAAACGCTACTGGGCGTGATCAACAGCCTGAAGGCCAAGGGCGCCACGATTATCATCATCACGCATGACCTCGACCTGATGACCAACGCCGATTACCTGATCGATCTCGGCCCCAAGGGTGGGCAAGCCGGTGGCCGGTTGATGGCTAGCGGCGAGCCGCAACGGCTGATCAAAACGACCAAGAGTCTGACGTTGGATTACTTGAAGGCCCATTTTGAAAAATTCCATTTAGCTAACTAAATCTGTACGACAAAAATACGGTCAGTCCCGCGGGACCAACCGTATTTTTTCGTCGCATAAATTAAAGGAACCAATCCCGCAACCAATCCGTCACGGCCTGCTGGACCTTGCCGGACTGGCTGGCGTCCGCCGTGTCGATCTCGTCGTACAGGCTGGCATTGAGCTTCGTCAGGATGCTGGTGAACTGATCCAACTCGGTATCCGTCAAGACGTTCAAAAATTCGGGCACCTTGGCCGTTTCCGTGTCCGCGGTGGTGCGGCCCAGGT
The DNA here is from genome assembly GCF_044053135.1 of Levilactobacillus sp. FUA 3915. Taxonomy (NCBI): domain Bacteria; kingdom Bacillati; phylum Bacillota; class Bacilli; order Lactobacillales; family Lactobacillaceae; genus Levilactobacillus; species Levilactobacillus sp. FUA 3915. The sequence goes on from NZ_CP168704.1 coordinate 1,642,559, forward strand.
CCGTCAGGCGAATGATGGTCTTGCGCCGATCCGTCGTGGACTTTTCCTTAGTCACCAGGTCCTTTTTGACCAGTTTGTTGACAAACTCCGCGGTCGATTGGACCGTTAAATTGAGGCGCGTCGCCAGCTCTTTTTGTGAGAGGCCGTCGTCTTGGGACAGGGCCAGCAGAATCTTGCCTTGCCCCTGAAAGCGCAGTGGACGCTCGCCCTTATCCGTGTGGTTGCGGTGGGCTATTTCGTCGGCGGTGTGTCTGACCATGCCGAACTCGATCAGCTTGCCCGCCGCATTTTTTTGTTTTTCTAAATTAGGCATAAGACCGTCCCCCTGTTGCCATTATACCCGACAATGCCGCGAGCGGGCGCAACATTTTTTCGCAAACAGTTGACAAATTCATCAGGGGGCCTTATTATAATTTTAGTCAGGGGGACCTGATTAAAAAGTAAACCTAAGAAGGCAATCATATGACAACTAAAAACGCAATTGAAGTCAGTCATTTAACGAAAAAATTTGGCCAAAAGCTGGCCGTCGATGATGTGTCGTTTAACGTGCGGCAGGGCGAGGTCTTTGGACTGCTCGGACCCAATGGGGCGGGGAAGACCACGACGCTGCGGATGCTGACGACGCTGCTCAAGGCCGACGCGGGTCAGGTCAAAATCTTTGGCCACGACACGGTCAAGGAGGGGCGGTTGGCGCGGTCGCTGTTTGGCCTGACCGGACAGTACGCCGCCGTTGACGAGGACATTTCCGCGCGGCAGAACCTGATGATTTTTGCCCGGCTCAACGGCCTGTCCCGGCCGGACGCCAAGCAACGTACGACGGAATTACTGCACGAGTTTTCCTTAGAGAATTCAGCGGATAAGGCGTTGAAGGACTTTTCCGGGGGGATGCGGCGCCGGTTGGACCTGGCCGTCAGCCTGATTACGCGGCCGGCCCTGATTTTCCTGGATGAACCCACGACTGGGTTGGACCCGCGGACGCGTACCCAGATGTGGGACACGATTCGCCACCTGGTCCAGCAGGGGTCAACAATCGTGCTGACCACGCAATACCTGGACGAGGCCGACCAACTGGCGGACAACCTGGCCATCATCGACCACGGCAAGCTCGTGAAAATGGGGACGCCCGCCGAACTCAAGCAACAGATTGGTGGCACGCGCCTGAACTTCACGGTCGACCAAAGTACCCAGGTCGGCGCGGCCGTGAAACTGGTGGCAGCCCAAGTGGCGGATGCCGTGCAGCAGACCGGGCAACAACTGAGCGTGCGGTTAACACAGATGGCCCAGGCGGCCCCCATTTTAACGGCGCTGAACCAAGCCAAGATTACAATCAGTCAGCTGGCCGTTCAGGAACCATCGCTCGACGATGTCTTCTTGAATCTGACCGTCGGCAAGAATTAAGAAAGCGGGTTATTAATATGGATGTACAAACACACAGTGGCAATTTATTCATGAACACAGCGACCATGGCTTACCGGAACTTACTGAAGACCGTGCACAATCCGGATCGCTTCATGGATGTGATCATCCAACCGGTCATGTTCATGCTCATGTTTGGGTATTTATTCGGTGGGGCCATCGCCGGTGGGGTGCAGGCCTATCTGCCGACCATCGTCCCCGGTATCTTGATGCAAACCATGTTATCGGCGGCTTCCGGGTCGGGTGCACAAATCAGAGAGGACCTCGACTCCGGCGTCTTTGACCGCTTCAAGTCCCTGCCGATGGCCCACGTGGCACCATTAGCCGGCCAACTCTTTGCCGATAGCCTACGCCTACTGATGGCGACGGTGGCGTCTTTGACCACCGGCTACCTGATGGGCTGGCGGCCAGCCGTTGGGTTCGGCTGGGTCGTTGCCATCGCTGGACTCGCCATCGTGACTGGCTGGGCCTTGTCCTGGCTGTTCGCCCTGTTGGGCCTGCTGGCCAAGAGTGCCGGGGCCGTTCAGAGCGTGTCACTGATGACAATGCTGGTGCTGTCCTTCATGTCCAACGCGTTTGTTCCCCTGAAGTCGTTGACCAAGCCGCTCCAAGTCATCGCGCACCTGAACCCCGTGACCTACGTGATCACCGCGATTCGCCAAATTCTAGCCACCGGCAGCTGGACGCACGAGGCCCTGTTGGTCTTGGGGGTTGACCTCATCATCGTTGCCATCTTTGCGCCGCTGGCCGTTTGGGCTTACGACCGGAATTAAAGAATCCTGTTAGCAAAAACGACTAATCCGAAAATCTCGGACTAGTCGTTTTGTCGTTGCTATCAGCGTTTAGTAAGCATCCTCACGCATGGATTGCGGCCAGTCCTTGATGGAGTGGTGGCGGTCGAATTGGCGGAGACTGTCGATCTCAGCTTGAGTGAGGTTAAAGGTCGTCGCGTCAAAGTTGGATTGAATGTGCGCGAGGTTGGTGGACTTGGGGATGGTGACGATGCCTTGCTGGGTCAACCAGCGCAGGAGCACCTGAGCCGGAGCCACGCTGTACTTTTTTGCCAACGCGGTCACGGCGGGGAGGGCCATCATTTCACGGCCAAAGTTTTCACCCAGTGGCGCCCAAGATTCGTGAACGATGTCGTGGTCCAGCAGGTAGGGATGCATCTTGGCCTGTTGCCAGAAGAGGTGGGTCTCGATTTGGTCGATGACGGGTTTCACTTGCGTGTTGGCCAGCAGGTGATCAATCTGAGCGCTGTTAAAGTTGCTCAACCCAATCGCCCGGACTTTCCCGGCCTGGTAGGCTTCCTCAAGCGCGCGGTAGGTTTCCAGACTGTTGGCGGTTGGCCAGTGAATGATGACGAGGTCAAAGTAGTCGTGACCAAAACGTTGTAGCGACGCGTCTAAGCCCTGAACTGTGGCCGCGTAGCCATCCGTTTGGGTCTTGGTCGTCACGAAGAATTGGTCGCGAGCCAGGTCGCTGTGAGCGATAGCGGCGCCGACACCGGCCTCGGTCCCGTAGACCTGCGCGGTATCAATGCTGCGGTAACCGATTTGAATGGCCTTGGCAACGTTTTCCTCGGTGATGGCTGGGGGCGTTTGGAAGGTTCCGTAGCCCAGGACGGGCATGGTGACGCCGTTGTTGAATGTGATGTTTTCCATGAATAAGCACTCCTTTTAGGTGAACATTTTTTGATTGCCCCTAGATTACTCGTAATTTAGCTATAGGTAAAATGCTTAGATTACATAGATACTATTCGTAAATTGAATACCTGGTGTTTTGTTCGCCGATAGGAAAAAGCGCCGTCCCAGTCTCTTCTACAGAGTAGAGAGCGGGGTGGCGCTTTTTTACCAAGGCATGGTCGTCGGCATTTTTTGCAATTTCAGCGGTCACGGTTTTAACAAATTCCGCCACGGTCGGCGGTAACTGGTGATTCTTTCGGTAAATCAGGGTGTGTTGCGTTAACGGCAAAAATAGAGACGAAAAACGCGCCTGGAGATGCTATAGTCCCCTTAAGGTTGACAGATGAAAAACTATAATTCATCTGTTAACTTTAAGGGGATTTTTCTATGCCTAGGACAAGATTTACAGCTATGGAGAAACTGGATATTTTGACTGGTCTATCACAGACCAAGTTGAACAGAAGCAAATACCTTGAGCAATATGGTATTTATGGCTCTACTATTCGTTTGTGGCGAGAACTTTACAAGCGTGATGGCCTCGACGGCCTAGAAGAACGCCATATCTGGACACGTTATAGTGCAAAGACCAAGCAGCAAGCCGTGGAAGCCTATCTAAATGGTAAAGGTAGTTTAGTTGAAATCAGCAATCGTTTTGGATTGAGAAGCGACAAGCAACTTCGCGACTGGATTAAGAAATTCCAGTATAATGGGACCAATAAATCATTGATGGCTACCCCGTCAAGAAGGCAGGTCCGCATTATGAGTCGTAAAACAACATTCGAAGAACGAATTAAAATTGTGGAGTATGTCACAGCTGGAAAGCATTCGTACTCCCAGGCATCCGAACACTTCAACGTCTCTTACCAACAGGTAAGAGCCTGGGTTCTCAAGTCCAAAGATGGTGGGTACACAGCATTAAAGGATGGCCGTGGACGTACTAAACCAGTTGAAGAAATGACTGAAGTTGAACGTTTAAAACTAGAGAATCGTCAACTAAAGGCCCAGCTCAAAGAACAGGAGGTAATGGAGCTCTTCGCAAAAAAAATCCGGGAACTACAGAACAAGGAGTGAACGCCCAACATAAATTAATATTCCAGACAATCCAGGAACTCAGTCCACAGATTCATGGCGCCCAAACCATTATTCTTCGCAAAGTGGGTCTATCTCGCCAAGCATTTAATCAATGGCTTCATCGTGAAGAAACCCCTTGGGAGCAACAAGAAGCGCAGCTTAAGCAAAAGATACTCATGTACTTCAATGCACATCGTCAGAGAATCGGCGCAGGAAAATTGAAGATTTATCTAGATCATGATTCAGATCTTGATTTTTACGTCTCGCTTAAGCGCGTTAAGCGGATTATGACTCTCCTGCATCTCAAGTGTCAAAGCAGACTGAAGAAACACCATCGAGTAAAACAAGCCGAACAAGAAATACGAGACAACGTATTAAATCAACGGTTTAATATGGCAGATAATCCAAATGAAGTGTGGTTGTCGGACGCCACCGAAGTTCGTTACGGTATCAATGGCGAGTACAAGGCTCGTTTGTGTGGTGTACTAGATCTATATGGCAGATATCTTTTATCCTACAATCTGAGTGTTACTGAGACCAGTGACGCAATGGTTGAAGTCTTTGAGCGAGCCTTTAGCAAAGCTGGAGAAGTTCATCCAATGGTTCATACCGATCGTGGTTCGGCTTACACTTCCAAAGATTTTAATAATCTAATGACCGAACACAAAGTCGTTCGGAGCATGTCCCGACCGGGAACGCCTTATGACAATGCCCCAATGGAACGTTGGTGGAATGAATTCAAGTTAAACTGGCTAGACAGCCACCCAATGCCTAAAACCAAGGAGGAGCTAATTAAGCTTATTGAGGAAGGTATTCACTACTTCAACTATATTGACCGTACAGCACAAAGAAACGGCTCCACCGCGGTTGAGTACCGCGGTGAAGCCGCTTAAACACATCTACAAAAATTATAGTATTTCATCCGTCAACTTGACAGGGACTAGTACAAGAAAATTCCAGACGCGTTTGTTAGGTTAGTTTGGCTAGTCAATGGTCTAGTACCGCTGCGTTGGGTGCGGATTGTCCCCCGAGAACAACGTGACCTGTTGCTGGTCATACCGGTCATGTTCAATGATGTCCAGCACCCCTTTGGCAAAGTCGGCATAGGTGATGTAGTCCTGGCGACCGTCATCGGGGTTTTGCGAGTGTGCCGGGTGGAAAATATCGCCGGCAACGTGATAGGTCCCGGTACTGTGGCCGGCGGGATCAAAGTTATACGTTGGCGTCACGTAGGTCCAGTGAACGGTCGTTTCGCCTTGCAAAATGGCCAGTCCTTCGGCGTGAACGGTGCACAGATCCTGCATATAAGCCGGATAATACTGCGGCAATTCCTGGAGGACGTGGGTCCGGGCGTCATTGATGAAGAGCGTACTGGTGGCGCCCACCTTGAGGTAGTGAATCGGGGTGCCGCGCAGCAGGGCGACGACGTGTGCGAGCCCCGCCGCGTGGACGATTTCTGTGGCGGGAGTCCAAGCACCCACGGCATCCACGATGGCATCGACGCCGACTAGGTCAGCGGGGGCTAGATCAAACAGATCCTTGATAATGACTTGGGGATTCTGCCGCTCGGCATGTTGTCGGTGGGCGATGCCAATGACCTGATGCCCGCGCTTGTTAGCGAGGCGCAGCACCCGTTCGCCCAGCCGACCATAGGCGCCAATAATCATAATTTTCAAGTGAAGACTTCCTTTATCTGTTTAGTAAAAGCTGGGTTTCGCACCGTCAGTATTGGGTTCACTGATGCCCACGGATTGGTGGATGGCTTGGCTGTCATCCAGAATGAGACTCGTGAGGTAGGCGGCTACACTCTGACGGGAGACCTCGGTGCCCTTAAAGGCTTGGCCCTTCTGCGTCAGTTCGTAGCTCACGACAGGACTGTCGGAGAACCAAGCTGGCCGGACAATCGTGTACTGGAGGCGGCTGGTTTCAATGACCTTAGCACCCGCAGCGTAGGCCGTCAGGGTCGATCCCAGTATTTGCGCGTTCCACTGCCCGTATTTCCCAGGAATTTCGTTGTAGATGCCATTGGCAGAAATCCAAATGATCCGCTCCAGTTGTGCCGCCGTCATGGCCGTCACTACGGCCTGGGCCTGTTGTTTCAAGTTAGCGCCGTACAAATTGGCATAAACCAGGTCTTGGCCCTGCATGGCAGCGGTCAGTTGCGCGGCATCCTTGACCACGTCGGCCACAACCACGGTGACCCGACTATCGTTGCAAATGTCTGCGGCTAAACGGTCGGGGTGCCGCACCAGTAAGGTGAGTTGGACCCGAGTGTCGTCAAGTAGGTTGCGTGTTACCAGAGTTGCGATGGACCCAGAAGCCCCAAGAATTAAAACTTTTTTCATAATTAATATCCTCCTAAAATGTCATCATTTTTACGATTAAAACACCCATGAACATGATTATTAAACCAATTATTTTAGCGCGGGACAGTCGGGTGACCTGTGAGCCAAACAGCCCGAAATGTTCCACTAAGGCGCTGAAGACTAGCTGGCCAAACAGGGCGAGCACCACGACCTGGCCTGTCCCAATGAGGGGAACCAGCCAGGAGCTGCACAGGACGTACAACGCCCCAATCACGCCGCCGAACCAGATCCACCAGTAACGGGGGCCTTGCTGAAGAGCCAGTTTAAGGTTGGCCAGGCGAGCCCGGGTGACCAGGTTTACCAGAATCAGGCAGAGCACGCCGATACTAAACGAGATAAAGGCGGCGTGAACCGGCGACTGCAGGACCGTTCCCAGATACCCGTTGATCGCGGTCTGCATGGCCATGAGCATCCCGGCCAGCACGGCGAATAGTTGATAGAATAGCTGGGAACCACGCTCAGGTCCTGAGGTGGCGGCCTTCAGCAACGGGTCTCGGGGGGCAAAGATGCCGAGTGAGAGCACCACGCCTCCGACAATTAGCAAGAGCCCAATGATCTTGGAGAGGGTCAACGCATTGGTGGGTGAGTGAAAGAGGCCAAATTGGTCGATCACTACGCTCATGATGATCTGCCCCATGATGGGCAGCACGGTCGTCTGTAGGCTACCGATCTTTTGAAATAACACGACGTTGCCGGTCAGGGCGATGGCGCCGAAGAGACCGCCCAGCCAAAGCCAACCGGGTCCGTGGGTCATCACGGCCCCACTGATCAGGAGTGGTTGGTGGGTTACCCCGCTGAGAATGAGTAAGAACAGCCAGGCTATCAGAAAGGAAAAGCCGGATGAGAGGTAGGGTGAGCCGATGAACCCGCGGAGCTTGGCGTTGACCGCCGTTTGCATAGCGAGACCAATGCCCATCGCCACTGGAAAAGTTAAGAGTAACACGCAATCACTTCCTTTAATTATTGAGTCGAGTTCTATCTTACCGGGCGGGACAGTGAAAACCAATTCGACTAACCAATCCAATCAATCGGTTTTTCCGATAGCTCCCAATCCCGGTAGAGTTGCCAACAATCCGGCTCCCGAATGAAGGTGAGCTGGAGGGTGACCGGTCTTGCCCGGTGCGGGTGCTCGGCCAGTCGGGCGGTCAGGTGGACCTGCCCTTGGCGACCAACTAGCTGGTCCAGCGTTGGCGCGGTGAAATGGTCATAGATTAAGCTTTCATTTTGAATGGCATCAATCCAATCGTATTTTTCCTGTGGGGGTTCCTGCGGTGTGCGGCGTTCGGCCGTGGGGGCGAGATGGTCGTTGAGCCAACAGATATCCTTGGTTGCCAGGGCAGTGGTGAGGGCATCGCAACAGGTCAATAGCGTGCTTGCTTCGGCTGTCATTACGGTCAACTCCTTTCGTTAATTTACTTACGAGTCCTATCATAGCGGCTAGGCCACTTGGAACCAATTGCGTCTCACGATTGGACTAATCGGCTAAACCGATGAATTAAAAAAGACCCGCCGGTTAGGGGCGAGTCGGAGTGATTAATCGAATTGGGCTTTTAAAATCTGGGCGAAGGTTTCAATGTAATAACCGGAGTTATCTTTTTTCCAGTAAGCGTAGTAGTGTTGCGTCAGGTCCCGGCCGTGGTCGACCAGCTTGAGGACGCGGTTGGCCGTGGCATTGATCTGACCGGCGGTGCGGCTATTGACCACGATGTAGCCCTGACCCGTGGTGGCGAGCATCTGCGCTTCACCAAAACTGGAGGCAATTTGAAAGGGACTTTGGATGCCCAAGACATCGCGGTAGTAGGCTTGTTCCGAGGCGTATTCGTCGGCGCCGGTGATTAAGATGCAGGGCAGGTCGGCGAGCTCGGTGGTGTCGATGATGGTTTGGTCGCTGGCGAAGCTGTGGGGGGCGACCACGACCATGTAGTCGGCAGCGGTCAGAAATTCATTTTCAAATGCCGGCGAGAGCTCGTAGCGTTGGTCGGAAAAATTCAAATCCAGGTGGCCATCACGAATTCGGGTGAACAGTTCGGCGTAGGAGTCACTGTGAATCTGGACTTTGACCTGGGGAAACTGGCGGGTGAACTCGGCGACGGCCTGGAGAAATTCGCGCGACCCAAACTTGCGGAGGTAGCCCAGCTTGAGCGTGTAGGCCTCGGCGGTGTTGGTCGCGATGGCTTGCGTTTGGGTGACGAGCTGGTTGACCTGTTCGAGAAGGACTTGGGCATGTTGATAAAAATAGTCGCCCGCGGCGGTCAGCTCGAAGCTGCGGCCTTTTCGTTGAATCAGGGTGACGCCTAGACTCGTCTGGAGCTCCTTGATGCGCTGGGAGAGGGAGGACTGGGACAGGTGGCATTCGATGGCGGCCTGCGTGTAGCTGTGATTCTTGACAACGGCAATAAAACATTCGATTTGACGAAACACGATACCAGCTCCTTTGACTGGACTTAGTTACTGTTCAGCATACCCGACTGGCGGGGGATTGCCAAGGGGTGTGGGGGTGGCTAGGAGTAGCGAAAAACGGTCAGTCCTGATTGAAAAGGGATTGGCCGTTTTTGCGGGTACCTGATAGGGTGTGAAGATAATTAAGTTAACCTATTTCCCACGCAAAGCCTGGCCGTAAACCCAGTAACGGTGTGTGGTGTGGTTGGTGGTCGTCTGGATGCGATACCAGTTATACTGGGTTCCTTGATTGGCCATCAAATCAATTTTGACCTTGCTCCCGGCCTTGAGCTGCGCATGTTTCCAGCTCGTGACCTTGATGTGTGGATAATCGCTGTTAGGCTGATGATTGGTCAGCTGGAATTGCCGGTAGTTGCGTTTGATGGTCGTCGTGCCATGTGCCTGATGGTAGCGCACCGCGCCCGTCATGGTGCTGGCGGAGCCGATGACGGGACTTAACCCCAGTGTGGCTAGTCCGACGACGCTTAAAAGTATGGCTAATTTTTTCATAAAATAAACCCTCCCCAAATTTGTCCCCGTGGAACGCGTTTAAATATAGCACAAGTTCGACGCGCTTATAGCTACGTGGCAGAATGTTTGTTAAATCGTATAGATTCCGCGATGAAAGATTGCCGAATCATGATTATGATATTAATACAGATTGCCAACTAAAAAGCGGTTAAAACGAAAGTCCTGATTTTCAGCCATTGTGAGCTGAATTAAGTGGTGGGGCTATGCTACAATCAACACCAGAAATGATTGTTGGAATCTTGCTAGGTTGGGGGAGTCGGGATGGAGAAGAAACGAATTGTCACGTTGTTTGCTGGATTAGCTATTGGAGCTAGTTTGGGATTAGTTTGGTTGCCGGGTGGATCATTGGTTACGCCGTCGGTGACTGTTCAGGCTGAGCCGCTACCAACGAAGAATTATAGTGGAACGATGGGAACCAACTGTCAATGGCGGTTGACCAGTGACGATACGGGCCAACATCTGGTTATTGATGGCGGGGACGGGGGAATCTTACCGGATCAAAACTCGGTTTCTGGAGCTAATTATAATGAGGGCGTTATTGTTCAGACACTGTCTAAGGGCCTGCCAGAAAACTTCTGGCTCCAGCTCCAACTGCAGTCAATCGAACTAAAAGGCAAACTTAAAGCACCCCAAGATGCTAGTTTCCTTTTCAGTGGGCTGGGCAAGAACGGCACGTTTACGGGGCTGACCAACCTTGATACGCATGAAACAACGAATATGACGGGGATGTTTAGTAGTGTGCGTGTCCATCAGCTAGACTTGTCTAGCTTAGATACGGGGAATGTGACGAACATGGCCGAAATGTTTCAGTTGTCTGGTCTGACACGCTTAGATTTGTCTAGCCTTGATACAGGACAGGTCACTACTATGAACCATATGTTTGCTGGAACGTCAGTTAAGACCCTTGATCTCAGTCACTTTGATACAGGGAATGTGACGGACATGGCCGGAATGTTTCGGTCGTCTGGGCTAACGCACTTAGATTTGTCGTATCTTAATACGGACAACGTGACACTGATGCCCGACATGTTTAACCAAATGACGGCATTGAAGGAGTTGAAAATTGGCTTTAACACAGCCAAGGTCACTGATATGGCGAGAATGTTTAATGGTGACAACCAGTTGACAAATTTAGTAATTAATAAGGTAGATTGCAAATTTAATCCGAATTTTTGGACAAATTTGTCAGCATAACCTGATACGGTGTTTGCCAGTCGAGTATTTTTAGCGGTCGCTGGTTAATTTGGAGTAACGTCGTCGTTAAATCTTGAGCACTAATGTGCTCAAAACGAGTCCCTTTAGGATAAAAATAACGTAAATTCCGATTAAAGCGTTCATTACTACCACGTTCAGCTGGCGTATAAGCATGGCAGTAATAGGTCTTAATACCATATTGTGATTCAAGTGATACTAGCCCACTAAACTCAGTGCCACGGTCCACAGTAAAGCTGTGCACCGGACCATTAAAAGTGGTTAGGAACTTAGTTAGTGCTTCATTAACAGTCGCTGTCGTCCGATCTTTTAACCGGTATGCCCAAAGGAACCGTGATTTTCGATCGATTAAAGTTAATAAAACTGCCTTACTATGCCCACGAGGACCAACGACTGTATCTAGTTCAAAATCGCCGATGCGATTACGTTGATTAATCATCATGGGACGCTGTTCAATTGATCGCCCCAAAGATTGATTATATTTGGATCGTTGGTCAACGTTACGCCGTTGGCGTACGCCATGTTCAGGTAGATCATTCAAGGAGAAATCAATTCTCCCCTGATTTAGCCAATTATAAATAGATTTAGTAGCTAGTTTAAATTCGTGAGCAATCATTCCTGGTGACCAGCTTAGACGTAAATGGTTGAGAATTTTTTGCTTTAACTCATCGCTCAGCTTAGTTTTCCGACCACATCGTGATCGCTTGTATTCGGCATCTGTTTGTGCTAATTCAGCCTGATAAGGTTGACATCGAGATAATTCATAAGAAATTGTTGACGGTGATCGGTTCAGCCGAACGCCCATTTGGATATTGGACAGCCCTAGTTCACAAAAGGTTTCGATTTTAATTCGTTCGGAATAGGTTATACTAGACAAAAGATCAGCTCCTAAAAGATGGGTTTGTGGTAAACACCATTTTAAAGGAAGCTGATCTTTTTTGTCCGAACAGCGTTCGGATTAATTTTACAATCTACCATAAGAGCAAATTTAAAACCAGCAACGTTGGTAATATGGCAGACATGTTTAATGGCGATAGCGAGCTACGTTACGTGGATGTGTCCGGTTTTGACACACACCAGGTTCATTTTATGCAGAGAATGTTTGCTGGGATGACGAATCTACAATCTCTAGATTTGAAAAGTTTCAAGACCAAAGAGGTGCAGGACTTTAGTCTGATGTTCAATAAAGACACTAGCCTGAAACGCCTTGATTTAGCGAACTTTGAGACCGACTCGGTCCTCTCAGATCCCACCGATAAGGAGGACGGGCTCAATGGATTAATAGGCATGTTTGAAGGCGACAGCGAGTTGACCAGTTTAGACATTTCTAAATTTAAAATAACGTTGGATTCTAAGGCAGGCAAATATACTTACACACAAGATATGTTTAAGGATAACGATGCCCTTCGTAGACTGATTCTGGGTCCCCAGATGCAGTTCTATGCGGAGAATACTTTATCAGCTGTGGGCCTCTTGGGGCATGCGGAGCAAAATCCGCAACTGTCACCCGTACCAATAACAGCCACGTCCACGGGAAAGTGGCAGGCCGTGGGCGCCGGGACCGAAGCGGATCCGCTGGGTGCCAGATATACCAGTGACGGTCTGATTGCGGCCTACACGGGCAATCACCGTCCGGCTGGCAGACAGGTCTACGTTTGGGAACCGGTTAATCGGCCCGTCATACCACCGGTTCAGCCGCCATTGCCGCCCGTTCAACCGGCCCCGGAACCCACGCCAGGAGCGGACGTTTTTGTTGGCAGTAGTCTCACGGTCATTCGCAAACTCGGTCTCTACCGGCAACCGACCTTCACATCCCGGCAGCGCCTGACCTGGTATAAACGGCAACCGCGAGGCCGGCAACCCCAGCTGGTGGTTATCGGTCAACGGCTGTCCCGGCATGGGCGACCGCGGTATCGGGTCCGCGATGTCAATCATCAGTCGCCAACGTACCGGCTGACGGGCTATGTGACCACCCAGCCGGCTTACGTTCAGCCAACCTACTATTTACCGCGGCAGAGTGCCCGGGTCATCACGGTCATCAATCCGCGTGGGGTCAATCAGTATCGCCACGCGACTCTAACGGGCAAGGTCCGCCACGTCCGGCAGGGCCAACACCTCCGAGTCAAACGGCTGGTTCGCCATCATCTGACGACCCGGTTTTACCTGACGAACGGCCAGTACGTGACGGCCAACCGTCAACTGGTTCAGACGGGGCGGCAGAGCTATCCTCAGCACATCCGGACGAAACGGGCGATTGTTCTGTACCGGGACGTCAACTGTCGACAGCGTAAGCGCCGCGTGCCAGCCGGACAGCGGTTAGTCGTGCGTGGCTGGGACTTCTCGGATCACGGGACCCGGCGTTATCGCGTGGCTGGCGGGTTTGTCACGGCCAATCCGCGCTTTGTTCAACGCATTTTCAGTTAAATCAGGTATCACGAAGCGTTCTCGACACCACGCCGGGAACGTTTTTTGATTATTTCTGTTCGATAACGGGCAAACGACAAATTGTGACACCGGCGATTGCTATACTTAAATTTGTTAGTTACATAAACATTTATCGTACCTAATAGATGTGCGAAATACGCTAACGGATTTGAAATTAAGGAGGAACACACGATGCGAATGACTCATATTTTTAGCGCGCTGATGGTCGCAACCACGATCGGCGCCACGGCGGCGATTACCAGTCCCACCACGGTTCAAGCCCAAGCGGCGAAGACCAGTCTGGCTGCGTTTCCGAAGAGTATCCGGGGAACCTGGTACCACTACGAGGAAAACAATGGCTATTACTATAAAACGGTGACCATCGGGGCCAAGAAGATGACGGTGAAGAACTACTTCGATGCCTTTGGTAAGCAGAAGGCCAAATGGACCGGGACGCTACATACGACTAAGGACCAAGAAAACTTTAGAGCAGGTTGGAGCAATAAGAAGCTTCACTGGACCAGCGCTAAGAGCGTTAAAGACGGCTATACCAAGGTTGTCGCTTACGGCATGTTTGCGACCAATGGGGGCGGAACTTACAAGGTGATTCACAAGACCTATAAGGGCAAATCCGTTAAAGTCCTGTACAACAAGGCCGTCGTGAAAAACTGGGGTAAACAGCTGGGGGACCACTATTACCAAACCAAGGCCCAAGCCAAATTCTTCAATCCAGTTGGTGCGCTACACAAATAAGCGATTCGGAAATAAGGAGGAACACGACAATGAAATTTACCAACATGATGGGCGCACTCTTGGCGTCAGTTAGTTTTGGCGCGGTCTTGGCCGTTGCCAACCCCACAGTTGATGCGCAAGCCAGTGCCAAGATGAGTCTGGCTAGCGCGCCGAAGAAGTTCCAGGGAACTTGGTACTATTACCAGAATGGTCATTACAATCGGTATACGATTGCGGCTAAGAAAACTTCGTACCGGAATTTTAAGGGGAAGAAGTGGGATACGGGAACCAACTATATCAAATCTGGTAACCTAAATAAGAATATGACGAACATCAAAAAGGGACAGCTCGATACCCTGCTGTATATGAGCAAGGGGTGGCTGCTTGATGAAAACTGGGGAAACCACACCAAGGCCTCTGCAATGGGGACGCCCGGCACGGAAGGCTACAAGATTGTCAGCCGTCATTATAAAGGCAAGACCATCAAATCACTGTATACGAATGCGATGTGGAATGTCGGCAACGGTGAAGTCCACCTGCAACACTACTACAAGACCAAGGGCCAAGCGAAAGCCTTCAACCCAACCGGGGCAAGCGAAGACTTCACTGATTAAGTAGACAGCTAGCTGAAAAAACAATCGAATTCTCAACGGTCAGTAGCCGGCGGATTTGATTGTCTTTTTCGGTTCACAAAAGCAAAGGAGCAACTCACATGGCAAAATGGCAACGAATTCTCGCCGTCAGTGCGGTAACGGTCTTTATGGCCGGTGGCGTCGCGGCGGTCCAACCTACGCAAACCACTGCTCAGGCCGCAATGACCAAGGCTCAGAAGAAAGCTAAAGCTAAGAAGGCAAAGGCCAAAAAGCTGCGGCAAGAGAAGAAGCATTTCACGGCCAGTCAATGGTCACAAATCACCAAGTACCGGAAGCATGCCAAGAAGATTGGTACGAGCACCAAGGGGATGTACGCCCAGAAGCCGAGCGTGAAGAAGCACTTCCGGCCCGGCAAGCTGAGTAAGAGCTACATCAACCGCACCGTGAACTGGGTCAACTTCTATCGCAGCATGTTTGGCCTGAACAAGGTCACGGCGGACAGTGCCTGGAACACCTCGGCCCAAATGGGTGCGGCCACCTTGGCTGCGGCAGATAAGGGTCTATCTCACGGCCTGGTTGGGTTCAAACGGCCGGCAGTCGTGTCCAAGCAAGACTGGCAGGCTGGTGCTGATGCCACGAACCAAAGTAATTTATTTGAGGGCGTATCCTCACCCTACGATGTGGTGACTGGATATCTCAGCGATGACGGTGACTTGAGCGGTTTGGAACCTGGTCATCGGATGTGGATCCTGGGTGGCATTGACAAAATTGGCGTGGGTCAAGCCAACGGCTACAATGATCTGCGGGTCTATAGCGACAGCCATTACAATGATCACGCGGCCGTGAAGACCGTGGCCTATCCCCGAGCTGGTTTGATGCCGTACGCGCTGGTAGGTCAGGGGGCGCCGTGGTCCGTGTCCTTTGCCGATGAGTATTCTGGCGATGGCGATACCTCGCTGACCGTTCATGTTTACGACAAGACGTCTAAGAAAAAGGTTCCCGTCTCTCACATCTCGATGACTCCCGGTGGTTACGGCCATTTTGGCACCAACGTCTACTTCTTACCCAAGAAGAGCCTGATTAAGGTGAACCATGCCTACACCGTTAAGATTTCGGGTATCGAGGATCAACCCGATATTTCTTACCAAACGCGGTTGTTCGATTTGAAAGTGAATGGAGCGTTCTACTAATGAAAAAATTAATGCAAGGGTTACTCGTTGTTTTCGGCATGAGCTTAGTCGGTGTGGGGTTGACCCAAGCGCCGACCGCCCAGGCCGCCAAGGTAGGCAAAGTTTCTAAGGTCACGAAGGCCCCGTACCACGCGACCAAGGGAACGATTTACACGTCCACAAAGCTGAATAAGGTCCAGGGGAAGGCGAAGAGTTACCTGCACGTCACCCTGTACGTGACCAAGCACGCGACGTTGAAGCAAAATGGCAAGAAGAAAGTCTTCTACTACGTGAACACCAAGCAGGTTAAGGGCTGGATGTGGCGCGGTTATTTGAAGAACGGCAAGGCAATCCCCTCTGTTGCGTCAATGAATCCGGCAATGGCCCGAGAATTTGTGAAGCAAACCAACCAGTATCGGACGGCTAAGGGGATGCAGCCGGTGACCTTGGACCCGGCAATCATGGCGGTGCTTAAGGACCACCAGAGCTGGTTGAAAAAGTCTGGTGCCGGTTATGAAACGGACTGGCAGGCTTATGGTAAAGTTGCTGGGAAGTGGGGCCTACCAACGGATATTAGTCTGGTGACTTACGCGGAAACTAAGTCTAAGTGGGACTTGAAGAACAGTCAGAACTTAGCCCAGTTCGGCATCGACACGGCCATGATCGTGGGTAATCAGCAACCAGATTACGCGAACGCGGACATTTTACAGCCAGATGTTAGTCGGGTAGGGGCCTTTTGGTTTGCATCTAAAGCCGGCGCCTATGTCGTCTACATGGTGGTTTAGCGTGAATCTGAAAGATGACTAGTCTCTAAGGAGAAATTCTGAGAGGTCGGTCATCTTTTTAATTTGTTCTAGGCCGTGCGTTAACCAATTACGAATGGTAAAATTAGGTTCGTCTAGGAGGAGATTTCATGAACAAAAGAATGTTAGGATTATGTATCGCACTGGTCAGTCTGGGTGGCGGCCTGAGCATCAGTCAACCTGCTTCGGCCAACCAGCAGTATTCGGCGGCTCGGTCACGTTCCGTTCGGTTGATGTGGCGGCGGAGCATGCGCCAGCACAGCTACACGGCAACCACCGGCGCCCGTTACTCGAAGCATCTGGGGCTGCGTTACAGCAATAATGACGTGACGCCGACTGTGGTGTGGACGACGGATGCGCACGAAAAGCTGTACAACAAGCGTAAGGGGACCACGCCAATTTACTATCACGTCAAATCGGCCGATGGCACGCTGAGTGGGTGGATCTGGCGCGGCTATTTGAAAGCAGCCACGACTGCGACGACGCCAGCAACGACCAAAACCACGACGACGCAACCGACCGCAAAGCCAGCAACCAGCACGGATGACCAACTGGCCCAGACGATTGCCAAGAGCCTGGTCGGGGGTGTGAAACCAGATGCCGCAACCATGGCGCAGGCCAAGCAGGTCGCTGCGCAGGTGGCGGGGCCAACCTACCATTTTTCTAGAGCAACGAGTATTACGCCAGGCTTTTGGAATGGCCCGCTGACTAGCTGGCTGGGGTCGTCTGACAATGACCAATTTAGCAAGCTCTTGGCAGCCAATAATCTGACCTATGGCTTCGGGTATGACAAGACCCTCAGTACGGTGGTCGTTGGGAGCAAGGATGACGTGCTGAACGGCTTGGCATGGGAGACCTGGGTCGAGGATAATATGTTTGACGGCTCCGGAACCGATGGTGTGACGGAACAAAACTTCTACGTTCCCGCCAAGGTGGGGGTCGGCGTCAAACGGCTGGCCAATGGGGACTACGCGATGTTTAGTATCGTGCGGGTTCCGGCGTACTATGGCCAAATTGCGTTGTATGATGAATGAGTGATCACCACTTAAATTAGAGTTCAGGATAGGACGTGCTTGCAGTTTGCAGGCACGTCCTTTTAGGTTGTCCTGAGCAACCTAAGGGCCAAAATTTAAGCGACACCGACCGTCAGAGCTTCGACAGGTCATTAGCCGTATATACAGTGAATCGGACACTAAATGCATAAAGTTCATGTTACAGATAATATAAGGCGTGATAATAGCGATATATTAAGTGTAAACGCCTTGAATGTTTGTCGGGGCGCAACTATACTGTGAGTGCCATCGGGACCCAGTTAACGGTCCTGGCGAGCTTGGTGGCCGAGTTGCCGGGCGCGTGTTAGTCACGAATCGGGGGATGCAGATGACTGGTGGCATAAGGGTTAAACGAATAAACTCGGCGGATTAACGGACAAAGCATGACGAATTTGTTCGAGATTTCTAGGATTCAGGACACTGACCGCCGGATTTTTCGGCTATTTTTCAGTAAAAACTTATTTACAGACAGTGTTACTGATTAACAGCAACAATCTCGAATTAATCGGGCGATATACCCTGAATGGGGTTGGAAACGTTTACAGCCACACCTGGTAAGTCAGCATTTAGAGATGATTGACTCAAAACTTACATAAGTACCAAAAATTAAACTGTTGGGAGGAGGGATTCGATGCTTACCTATCAAGCGGCTTACGCCAAAACGGTGACCAATATTACCGATCGCGTGGTTGACCTACGCAAGACCCTGTTGACGCTGCCTCGTCAGCAACAGCCAGGCACACGCCACTGGTCCTGGATCTTGGCCCCCACGTGGTCAGCGACGTCATCTGAGCAAAATCAAGACGGGGAACTCTACGTTGACCTGCAGGTACATCTGGACTATTTGGTCGATTTACTCTTGTTCATCGAACGTGATCAGCTCAGCGGACTGTCCGGCGAGATGACCAGTTACTTTGAAAAGCACGACCTGTACTGGTGGCAAAGCGCCCTGAGCCTTGTGGGCAATCCACCGTATTTAGCACCGGAAATAATCGCACACGACTATTATGTTTTAGCTAATCAAGCACAAAAGCGGCACGCGTTGCCGATTCCAGGGGAAATTTAAGCGTGAGCGTTAATTAAAAAGAGAACCTAGTCCGTCGTTGGCTGGAACGACCGCTACCAGGCGAAAAGGAGATCTGGGTCTTGAGACAAAAAATTGCGAATCAAACGGTGAAGAAGCATTTAATTCTGTACAAAGGGCACACTGGGTGGCGGGTGAAGACCCGGCTACTGGGTGGCCTCGTCATCACCTTTTCTGCACTGACCTTAGCTGAGGGAACTGGCATTGTCGACGGTCATGCGGCGACGGATTCAAATGGTGCGGTTGAATCGCCAACACCAGCAACGAACCAAAACAAGGAACAGGTATTGCGGTCAACACCAACACCAACACCAACACCAACACCAACACCAGCTGCTAAAGAATCACCCACCCCCGCAGCGACAGTACTACAGGCTAATTCTGATACGCCGGCGCCAGAGGCAGTTTCGGTGCAGCAGCCGACTGAAATACAGCAGCCGCAAGTAGAGAGCGAGTCTCTTGCGGAAGATACAGCGGCTACTGCAGCGAACACCAAATATCCTGTGCTTAATGTTGATCCAGACAAGCAAGTTAACATAGGAGCAGACACGACACAGGTTGATTTGTCTGGCGCTCAAATTGCACAACACTTCACAGCGACAGTGGAAAATCGTGATGAAAACGACAACGATTCTGACCAGAAAGATAATACACACCAACAAACGATTGATTCAAAAGGTAATATTTCTTTGACGACGATCAATCCTCACAAAAATTTCAGCTCGCCCGGGAATAGTACGAATGTCACGGGACATCAGGTTGCTCACGTTTCATTTGAGCATGAAATCGATTTTAGCCATAACTTTTCGATGAGTGGGGATTTAGGAGCTGGGAGTAAGGAGACTGGTGGTGCTGATAGTGTTGGGTTTGTTTTTGCACCTGGAGATCCATCCGCAGCGACTAAAGGTGGCTCTGGTGGGCAGTTAGGCCTAGGTGGCTTAGACAATGCCTTTGGTTTTGTGTTTGATGAATACTACAATGGTAACTTTAACGATCCCAGTCGTAGCCCTTACGTCGGTTGGCGGACGACTGATGGTTCTGGTAATTTGCAGTCGGTATCGTCGAGTCAGGATTGGAAAGCAGCTAGTCAGATAGATTTGGATCACGCGGCAACAGCGACCAATGATTTTACCATGAACTACGATGCCACAACTAAGACCTTGACGGTGGTATTGAAAGGCTATAGCTTCCAAAAGACAATCAGCGATACCAGTACCGGATACTCTATTTCAGTTTCAGCCTCCACCGGTGGTTCAAGTAATGACTATTCGGCCAGAATTGAGAGCTTCAGTTATACGCCTAAGACGATTCCGCTGACGATTAATCTAGTTGACAACGCAGAAGGTGGGGCCTTACTGAATAAAACTCAGGCAAATGTTGTCGCTAACATTGGGGACACGATTTCGGTCTTCTCCACACAAGCTGCAGCTGATCGGGCTGTGGCGGAAGGCATAGTTACCAATCCTGCTTTGGTGGCACTATTACCTACGGACTCTTCTGGCAATGTTTATGTGATTGACAAGGCCCCTGTTGACGGTAATGAGGGGACGGCTAAGTCGTTTGGGGATACTAAGCTGGCTGATTCAACCTACTACACCTACACCGTCACGGATAAAGACAATCAGAGTATGACGGTGCCAGTTCGCTTGGCATTTACGGCTATAGTTACGCCAATAGATTCGAGCACCCAAAAGGCAATTCCTGGATTAGACCCTGTCTCAGTGGTCGCGGTGGCGGGGGAACCCGTTTTGGTTCAGATTGCTGGTTATACGCCGACTAGCGTCATCCTGGCAGCGCCAACTGATGGACAGAAGACAGCTAATGATAATTTATTAATTGATCAAACGACCATTGCAACAGATACGCAAACGACACAGACTACGGCGAATGCCTTGGGTCACTACTACAGCGCCAGTGGACAAACGGTGGACGGTAAGACGGTTACGGGTGCCGCAACTGTCGGCACAGGTCAGAACATTGCCACCGGGTTAACGAACGGCCAGAACACAGCCTCGGATACTTCAGCAACTGCGATTGGCAAGGACAATTACTATTGGTCCAACGTTGGGAATGCGGCGGCAACTGACTCCACTACTGAAGGTCAGCGCCAGGCGACGCAAAGCGTTTTGGTGCCAACGAAGGTGACGCTCGATGCTTACAACCAACAAGCTGTGACTTACCAAGATCAGGCCGAGACGTATAAAAAGCAGGCACAGGATCTTTTTGACAAGTTTATTGCCATCGGCGGGTTGACCGCAGAGCAAAAGAAATCAGCACAAGATTCATTAGACGCTTTAATTGCGACTTATACGCAAGCCTCAGAAAAGAACCAGGCAGCGCAACAGGCATTTGCCGATGCGGAAAACTCGACGGACGATGCAACGATTTACTCTAAGGGACAATTGGGCTATGCAAATTTGCAGGCCGTAAAAAACCTATTAGTTCAATTTTCAACGGATTTAACGACATTGAAAGCAAGTGATGATAAAACCGCAAGTAGTTTGGCCACGTTAAGCTCGCAGACCATTGAGTTTGGTGGGACGATTGGGCCTGTGACGGCTGATTTAGGCGAGGGGTTTGGCAGCCAGTACGGTAGTCAAACCATTAAGATGCCCGATGGAACGATTATTTTTGTTAATCAAGACGATTCGACTGACCAGACAGCCAATCCAACAGCCGTGGGCAAGTATTTTATTAACTTAACGGAGGCTGGTCGGACGTATCTCAAAAATCTGGATCCGAGTCAAACGAACGCGAATATCGGGTTGTTTCTTTCTGGGGCTTTGACGATTAAGGCTAAGGAAACGCAAGCCACACTCAAAGATGTATCGGTTACTTATGGCGACACACCGGTAGTTCAAGGCAACTTCGGACAGGGTGGTGTGGATCAAGCACTAGAAACTGGGGATTATGAAATCCTTGATAGTGATTACAATGATGTCACCGGTCAAAGACTACAAGTCGGTCAAAAATACACGATTCAATATACAGCTACTAAACAGGCGAGTTTGGAAAAGAGTACAACAAATTACGTCTATGCCTCTACGGATTCATCAAAACCATCATTTGGTACCGCTAAACTCAAGGTAGTGCCAAAAGATATCACGGTGACGGCTCAAAACATCGGGATTACCTATGGTGATAGTAATCCGGAACTGGGATTGACTACTGATGCTCAAGGTGAGTTACTCCAAGGAGACTCTTTAGAGGATCTGCATGTGACTTTAACTCGTAACGGAGGAGATGAGGCGGGAACCTATCAGATTACTGGTACACAGGACCCGTCCGTAACCTCAAACTACTACGTAGTCACTGTGAATCCAGGTACTTTTAACATCGCTAAAAAGCGGGTCACGGTCGTGGTGAATCCACAGACCAAGGTGTTTGGCGATGAGAAGGATCCTGATTTAACTTTTACAGTAGCAAATGACTCCGATGAAACTATTTCTGTGCCGGACTTAGGTGTAACGCTTGCTCGTGACGCAGGAGAGAATGTGGGTAGCTATGCCATTGGTCTTGACCCCAATGCCAAGACTAATTCAAACTACGACGTGACTGTGAAAACAAGCAAGCTAACCATTACCCCCGCCAAGGCGACAATCACCGTGAAGCCAACGACCAGTACGTATGGGGATATTCCTGTTTTGACGGGGATCTCGAATGTTACAGAGCAAGGTCCAATTACCACTGACGCCTTTGAATTTGTAAACGCTGACGGAATCGGGGTTGCACCAGCTGATTTGCAGGCCGGAGAATACACGCTTCAATTAACGCCAAAAGCACTGAAGGATCTTAATCCTAACTACACGTTCTCATTGGTTAACGACAAGTTCACGGTCAAGCCTCGGCAAATTACGGTTCAAGTGACAAATCAGGTAAAAGCTGCTGGTGACGATGATCCAGCCAATACGGTGACCTTGACAAGCGGTAGCCTTAAAGAGGGAGATGCATTGACGACTGAGGGGCTGAAACTCAAGTATAGCCGGTCGGAGAACGAGGCAGTTGGGACTTATTCAATTGATGCCAAGGCGGCAAACCCAAACTACGATGTGACAGTACTCCCAGGAACACTGACTATCTTAGGGGTGACGGTTGATAAGCAAGGGAATAAGACCACGACACAAAAGGACGTAGATGGTAACGTAACTCAGATCACGAAACAGTGGGCTGACAAGAGTGCCACGGTCTACAGTTTTGATCCGAAGACCCGGCAAGTGACTATTAGTGAACAGGTCAAGGGGCGGCCGGACAAGACCCAAACGTCGGCCTTGCCCGTAAAGCAAGTGGTCTTCCAAGATGGCAACGATACCTTTACGGAAGTCGACGTGACGGACCCCAATAATCCGCACATCACACACTATCGCGTGAATCCATCAAGCGCCAGCGACCAGCCAACAAAGTTGCAAACGCCAGTTACTACGGATGGTAATACCGTTGATCTAGCAAAATTGGTTGGCGATAATCCATTGTTGACGGACATGCCCCGTGCTGTGGCCCGTAATGGTAAGAAAATAGTTGGTCATGTATCACTTGCGCCAGTGATTAAATCAGTTCGTCCCGGTCGTACGAGCCGGGCTAAGCAGTTGGCAACGGAACAGCGGCGCCTGCACTTAACAAAAGCGAGATCTGACGTGCATGCTCAGAACCTTGCAGTAACCAGACAAGCTGGTCAGTTACGCCAGCAACAGGTCCATTTTGACCAGCTGGCAGACCAGGGATTGCTCCGAGGACCATCGACATTGACGGACACACAACTGGGTAAGCAGGAGAGAACTCAGAAGGCGGGGCAAACCAGCTTGCCACAGACGAGTGAGTCACAGGTCAATGGCTGGCAACTTTTAGGCCTCACACTATTAGGGTGGTTATGCCTGCCGTTTCGGCGTAAGCATCCAATGGAATAACTAGTCAATAAGCATGAATAGAACGGGTCTAATCCTTAGTAAGCGTCGTATTGCTGAGGGTGGGGCCTGTTTTGTTCTGTTGAGTGCCACTCTCAACCGCCAAGCGCTCTCACTTGAACCCACCCCAAAAATCCAGTACGCTTAACGAAAAATAAGCTTTCCAGGAGGGTTTCCCATGAAGCAAATCGTTCCGAGCTTGTGGTTCGCTGACAACAACTGTGACGAGGCCGTGCATGATTACCTCAGTGTCTTTCCCAATTCGACGCTGGACGAGATGACTTACTATCCCGATGCTGACCTCGATTCACATTTCACCGACATGCAGGGAAAAATCTTAAACGCGTCCTTTCATTTGAATGGGCAAAAGTTTTTGGCGCTCGATGGTGGGCCGAGCTTTCGCATCAACGAGGCGATTTCGTTTACGATTGAATGCGCTGATCAGGCCGAAATTGATTATTACTGGCAAAAACTGTCCCACGTGCCCGAAGCCGAACAGTGTGGCTGGGTCAAGGACCGTTTCGGTGTCTCCTGGCAAATCGTTCCGGCAAACATTGGGGAGCTGACCCAGACGCCGGCGCAGGTGCAGGCGTTGATGCAGATGAAGAAGATTGAAATTGCGGTGCTCGAGGCCGCTAAATAGAAGATGTGTCCGCGGTTCAGTCCTGGTACAATGGGATTGAACCGTTTTTTAGTGAGGGCCTGGCCGTCCTAAACCGGATGGTCGCCTATCGGGGCGGCCTCTCAGCCGCGACGGACTTAATCGAGGCCTGGCGTCAGGCCTATCCGCGGCGCCCGGCCATGCTAGACGAACTCCGTCGGTTTGACGGGTCACCGTCCTAACGACCGACTAGCCAATCCGGTGGTCAGCCTGCTTACATGTGGGACGACCACGTACGGCTAAAAGGTCCAACTGGCTTCACTAGGTGAGTCAGCTATTTTGGCCTATACTGGTTCTATGGGGGGAAGTAAAATGTCAGAAAACTATACTAATCGCGGTGAATACCGCACCTATAAAATGCTACGTCAGCTCGATAAACGATTTCCGGAGGATAAATTTCATATTTTTGCCAACCTCTACATTGATTCGGATGACAATCGTTTTCCCAATCGGCAAGTGGATCACTTAGTGGTTTGCCGCAAGGGTATTTTCATGCTGGAAACAAAATACTGGACTGGGGCCGTGTACCACAACATCAAGCTCGCCGACCTACTGCGGATGATTGGCGTCGGTAAGGATGGGTCGATGGATGGCTTGTATCTGGTGAAGCGGTTGCTGCCTAAGGAAGTCATGCAGCAGGGCACCGAGAGCTTTACCATGTGTATCAAGAATCCTGATAATATCCAGGTTTATGCGGGGGACGAGAATCCCATCAACCAGGTGGTACTCTCCGGCCTGAGCCTGAACCGGCTGATTCAAAATAAGCTCAATCAATTGGGTATCAAACCCTACATCCACGAATTTGTTTTCTATAATTACGTGAGTGAGGACCCCGACAACAAGGTCATCGATCTGCACAACGTCTTGAACCAACCGTACGACGATGACTACAACAAGTGGGGTGAGGGCTTCTCCAAGCCAGCCCTGTTCCGGAGCTTCTACAGCGAAGTCCACGAAAAACTCCCCGACTGGTTGGGCCTCACCGACGACCAGGTCAACGCAATTGCCCGGTTGATTCATGAGACCGTGGTGTTGGATTAAACGGAAATTACCAAACATAAAATGATTAAACGTTGAAAAGGTCAGTTCATTTAATGGGCTGACCTTTTCACATCAGCGAAATTCGTGGGTCCTCACAATTCTTAAAGATTATTTGGTCGCTACTTGACCCAAAACCTAGTACAATGGGGGTGATTGCCAATGGGTTATTATTAGCGTCAACAAATACTTGTGGGCGTTAATCAATTCCCGTAATGGCGTACTTTCAGGCCGGCTCGGTTTCAGGTGAAAGGCGCGGTCAAGAAAGCATATTTGCGTGAAAAATGTTGTCTTGCTTAATTGACTATGGTGGCATAGACTAACCGTATAATAGTAAGTTAAGTTGTCAATTTAAATGATGTCATCGGCCAATTGGACGGGTGACAATTTGTTCTTAGAGGGAGGAGTTTACCTCATGAAGTTGTGGAAGTTAATGATGGCTGGGGTTGTTGCGCTAGGACTAGCTGGCGCAGTCGTCACTGCTGAACCGGCAACGGTGACGGCACAGGCGAGTGATAACATCACGATTGATGGGAAGTTTTCGGATTGGAAAAATGATGATCTGACTGAGGGCTATAACGGATATACTGCGTTAGGCAGTGGGGGTAAGTACGTTGATGCCTATGTGAAGATGAAGGGTCAGCAGAAGATGCCCACTTCAGGGTACACCTTTGTGGTTAATAATAAGACCTACCATGTTTCCCTCAAAGATATCCCTGACGTGCAGGCTGGTGAGGCCAAGGCGGTGACGGTCTATGCTGGAGATTACTACGGCGGTAACTCGTACGGAGATGTTGGTACGGGCTACGTCGGTAAGGATGGGTCGGACTACGTCGTAGAGTTTAGAGTCGACTTCACTAAGTTTAACTTGACCAAGGCTGATGATGGTCAAGTCGTTACCATGAAGAATGATAACGTGAGTGGTGATACCGCAGTGACGAAGCTAGATGCTTTGGAAGATACGGATGATAGCGCACCAACCAGTACGGCCGGCGTGATCGATGGTAAGGGTGATAAAAACGCGAAAGATACGACCACCACGGACAACGATGCCAACAATGATAATGACAACCTCAATATTAAAATTGATGGTAAGTTCGCGGACTGGAAGAATGTCACTTTAACGAGTGGCGATTACGACAATGGTTATACAGCAATGGTCAGCGATGGAAATTATGTTTATGTATATGTAAAAATGAGATATGGAACGGTTCCTGGCTATGGTGATTACAACTTTGATTTTAATGGCAAGAAAATTTACGTGTGGACTGATGAAATGCCAAGTAGTCAGGTCAGTTCTGATAATCCCAAAGCAGTTAACTTCACTGCTGGGGAATACAACGAAGGTCACCAGTATGGTACTGTGGGCAACGGCTATGTTTCCAGTAATAGCAAGGGTAACAACATCGCCGAGTTCCGGATTGACGTCAGCAAATTAAAGCTGTCTAGCATGACGGGCCAGACGATTACCATGTACAATCCTAATATCACAAACGCAAAAGTGACCGTTGCCGGTGGGTCTACCGGTCCTTACGTCATTGCCGGTATCGGGGTGCTCATCGCTGGTTTCGGTTACTGGCGACTCAGAAAGTCTGGTAAGCTGAAGCGGCGTCAAAACGATGCTGCCGGTAAGTAAGCAGCACAGCAACCGTTTGACAAGTTAACTAATAGGACTGGTATTGATGAGAGTAAGTATTCTACTAGGAATCGTGGTGTGGCTGTACGTACTATCGGTGTTAAAACGAGCTCGGCTATCCGCCTTCTACTTTATTGCGGGGAGTGCCGGACTCTTCTTTATCCTGACATCTATTAGCCGGCCATACTGGGTCTGGTTCTTTACCCATGCGGTGATTCACGGCGTCGCACTGTTTAACGATGTAACCAATTGGTGCACGATTATGTATAAGATGGGTCTGGTTTACATCTCAAATGCGGGCAACTCGGTCATCATGTCAATCGATTATGAATGCTCAGGAATCATTGAGACCTGTGCCTTCATTGCGTTGGTGGCGTTCTTTCCGATGTATAAACGGAAGGAAAAGGTGTTCTACGCGCTGTTTGGCCTGATTTACATCTTTCTCATCAACGTCTTGCGCTTAAGCGTGGTGATTACCTTCGTTCATTTCGGGGGTGGTCAGACGTTCTTCCTGGCCCACTCGATTCTCGGCCGGCTCATCTTTTACGTCTTGATTATTGTCCTGTACTACAACGTTTTCACCTATTCTCAGTTGGCCCAGGGGCTGTATCGAGACTTTGTTGATTGGAGGCATGATAAGCTGTGATGTACTGGATCAATCTAGCACTGACCAGAATGGGATTCTGGATTACATGGGCGTTAATTCCAATTATTGTGGAAATTATTCCAGCAATTGTTTCGACAATTAAATTAATGCACCTGCATCTCCACCAGCCCAAACTAGTGCCACCAGGAAAATGGCCATGGGTCACAATCATTGTGCCGGTCTACAATTCCGAGGACACTTTATTTGAGTGTATTCGATCCATTAACAATCAATCGTACCCCAAGAACGCCATGCAAGTTGTTTTGGCCAATAATCAGAGTACGGATGATAGCTTTGGCGCCTATGCCAAGGCCCAAAACACCTTTCCCGAACTGATTTTACGGTATGTCAATACGGATAAAGGTAAGGCCCGGGCGTTAAACACAGCGATTTATGAAAGCATTGGCATCTACGTCATTAACATTGATAGTGACGGGCTGTTAGAAAAAGATGCCGTTAAGAATATGGTGTTAAAATTTGAAAATGATCCCAGTATCGCCGCCATGACGGGGGCTATCTTACCTAAGTGGCAAATGGTCCAGGGGGTTAAGGGCCTCTGGCACAAGATACTGGCCAAAAATGAATATTACGAGTACGCTCAGGCCTTTCTCTCCGGGCGGACCATTGAGTCGTCCAAGGATCAGCTGTTTACCATGTCGGGGGCGTTCTCTGCGTTTCGGCGGGAAGTCCTGATGGAAACCTTCCTCTATGATATTGATAGCATTGGGGAGGACACCGACATGACCTTCCAGATTCGGACCCGGCTGGGCAAGAAGGTGGTCATCTGTGCCGACGCGATTTTCTACGTCGAGCCCATCTCCGGGTTTTCTGAACTTTACACCCAACGCCAGCGATGGCAACGGGGGGAGCTCGAGGTTACCGAGAATTATATGACCCAAACTTCCAGTTTGAAACGATTCTTTAACAACTTCTTGGTTCGGCGAATGATTATTGATCACACGTTTGTGTTTCCCCGGATGATCTGGACCTTCGCGAGTATCGTGTTGATTGCCTTTGGGTATTCAACCCTGGTCGTGGGGATGTCTTACCTGCTGATTTACTCGTTGTATGTCTTCGTGGCGCTCATCAATTTTGCCAGTGTGGCGATTCTGCTACGAAAATATCCCAGCGAGCAACATTACTATTTACATCTCTGGTGGGTGACACTGACGTTGCCAGTCTATCAGTTCGTTAACTCGTGGATTCGGTTGGTCGGCATCATTAATGCCATGACCACCAAGGCCACGTGGCGGATGCGGGGGATTAATGAGGAAACGAGCCGACTAATGGCGGTGCTACGCGATGATGGTAAAACCCTTCGCGAACAGTACCGACGGCGTAGGAAAGGAAAATGAGTATGAAACAACGGTCCTATAAAATTAAATCATACGTTAATGCGAGTCACGCGGTCCGGTGGAAGTCCGGGACGGGTAAGAAGCATAATCATACTTGGGAAATCGTCTGTGAGCTTCACGTGTTTGAAGGGATGGTCTCCTTCTTTGATATCGAGAAATCGCTGGGGAAGGCCATCGATGCCTTATCCGGTCAGTATTTAAATGATTTGCCCGAATTTAAGGTGATCAATCCGACCGTGGAAAATGTTACGGAATACTTGTTTAATGAAATTGATGGCATTTTGCGGCAGAACAACGCGGTTTTACTGCGAATCGAAGTCAGTGACTCGCCAACCCGGTCATTCTGTATTGATGTGACGGAACGGAAATTCCCGACGGAAGACGAAGTAGCCGCTGAAGTGGCGAAACAGGTAAACGACGATGCGTAGGTTCTATAAGTTCAGTCAAGCAGTGATCAACCTCTTTTGGCGCGTCCTGTTTTTTCTGACACTTTTTTTTGCGGTGACGTCGCCAAACATTATCTTAGGGGATAACAATACCTTTGGGACGAGTACCACAATGTTGACGACGGGCTTGGTGATTGGGTTGGTGGCCGTAGCGGTCGGCATCTATGCCTATCCACGGTTTCGCGCGTGGCTGTACCGTATATTTATTACAGAACGGGTGCGGACGGGGACAATTCTCTTACTGATGGTGTTGGTGGGCCAACTGTTCTTCGTCTACTTTGTGCACCCCAATAGTGGGTTTGACTCGGGGATGTTGCTGCATACGGCGACGGACCCGACCAGTGTGACGGACCCGGATATCACGTCTTATTTCAGTTTGAACCAAAATAACATGCCCATCATGTTGTTCATGCACTGGATTTCAACGACTTTCAATCAGACTACTTGGGAGTTCTTTGACTTTGTCACGCTCTTCTTCGTTGATTTGTCTGCGGTCCTTAACCTGTTAAGTGTCTGGGTCGTTAAGAAGAAGGCTCTGGGTGCGGCTATGTACATTCACGTCGGCTGGCTTGCCGTCTTTCCAAGTATCATCATGCCCTATACGGATGCCTGGGGACTGCCGCTGGTGTCGTTCTACCTGCTGTGTTATTTTGTCATGCGGAAGTCGTCCATCCATTCATTGATTCGGGCGGCGGCGGCCAATGGGTTTGGGATTAGCGTCATGCTGACGTACTTCATGAAGCCGTCGTCCATCATTCCCGTGATTGCGATTGTGATTATTGAGATTTTAATGGCGATGGCCAATCATAAACACTTACACATGGAAGCCCTATTCATCGCCTTTGCCATGGTCCTGTTCGTTGGCCGGAGTGGTTACGAAACCTATCAATACGTGAATCATAAGGTTGAAAATCAAACGTATATTCAGATTGATAAGTCGCGAGGAATTCCTGCGATTCACTTCATGGCCATGGGGGTCTATGGTCAGGGTGGTTACAGTTGGTGGCAAGCCGTTGAAATGACGTTTCTGCCAACCAAGCAGCAGAAGACGGATTACTCCGTGATGATGCTGAAGAAGCGACTGAAGCAATTGGGTCCGGTCGGTTATCTAAAATTTTTGGTGATGAAGCAGCGGAATAACACCGCTGACGGGACCTTTGGTTGGTTAAAGGAAGGGCACTTCTTCCTGGAAAATCAAAAGCCCAATAATAAAGGTATAACCAATAAGCTTAAGAACTTTATTTACCTGTATGGGAGGCACATCGCGGACTTCCGGTTTGCAGCCCAGTTGTGGTGGATCACGCTCCTCACAATCATCGCACTGGGCTTTGGGCCGGAGCAGCGGGTCATTCAGATTTTAAAGGTGGCCATGATTGGTGGTTTTGCGTTCCTTCTATTGTTTGAAGGTGGGCGGAGCCGGTATATCATTCAGTACCTGCCGTGCTTGCTATTACTCGCGACGATTTCCTTCGACCGCGCGGTAGCTAACGTGAACCGGTTACTAAACTGGTACAAAACGAAGTTGGCCGCGGCGATTGCGGCGGATGCTGTTGGTCATGAGTAGTGTTTTATCCTATTTGAATCGTTTAAATGGGGACTGGGTCTGCTGAGACTGAGTGCCGCAATAAAAGGGATACGCCGGACGACGTATCCCTTTTGCATTATCAACTTCTAGGCGTGATCGACTACTTCATGGCCCTAACCAGTCGTGGATTAGCGGTAATGTACCCACCGGCAACCCGGTAACGTAATGTTCCGGCGGTTGTCGCATTCTGGCCTTGGGAGTAATCCCAGCCGAGTACTTTGAAGGTGTGGTGCGCCTTCTGTGGATAATGCTGTTTCTGTTGGGTGAGGTTCACGTTAGCATAGCGGTTTACGGCGGTCCTAGCTTGGACCTGGGCAGGCACACGATATTTTCCGGCAACGACGAAGTGGCGGTTTCCTGAAATGTATTTGCCATTGGTGAGAAGTAAGCGGGTCGTCTGCCCGTGTGTGACGACCTTTTTGACCGCTAGTTGTTTGCCTTGGCTGTAAGCAACTTGGGGTTGAGACAACGCCGCGAAATCATAGCCGTTGATGCCACCAGGATTGATGACGGTCACCGTCTGGGGAGCGTTTTGGTAGTAGCTAGCCGTGACATAGTCGGCCTTAGTGGTGACGTAACCGGTCTCGCCATACGTCTGAGACTGCCGGTTGGTGTCTCTAACCTGATAGCGGTGATTACCAGCCTCAGAAGTTGTGACCCCAGTTACTAAGAAGGTCGGCTGCTTCATCTGTGGCTTTTTGGCAAACCAGGCCAGTCGGTTGGCGGCACTGAAGTCCTTATCGCCATACAGACCGATTTTTTGGGTTGCTGAGATATAAAATTGTTGGAAGTCTGCTGTGTCATCTTCCGTTGGTGTGGTTGGTGAGGGCGTCGGCGTTGGTGCCGGGATATCGGGTTCCTTGATGGCCATGCCGGGTTGGGGTTCACGCACGTACGTTTGATTGCCAGTGATTCCATGATCTTCACCATCATAGAGATTAAGCAATTGTTGGGTACTGTCATTCACCGTTGTGTCTGAATCACCCAGGACGGGGCCCTGCGGATCATAGACCTGGTAGTTCTGTAGAAAATCGTCGTAGCCCGCAAACGGCGGCTGGTGGTTTAAGTTAAAGCTGACTTTGCCGCTACCGACTGCCTGCCAACGATTAGTGACCACTGCATTACTTCTCGTTAGATTGTAGAGGCCACTATCTTTGAGAATGAGAGTGGGACTGACGGTGAGGCAGTTGATTTGGGCGGTGGGCTCAATGTAGTTGCTGTAATTCTCAGCGACTTTGTCGGGCGAAGAGAAGTTACCTAAGTTGAGGACCTGTAATGCCGTACAACCCAACGTTAGCCCACTCAGGTTGGCAACGTTAGCCGTCTGCATTTTGGAGAGGTCCAAGTAAACGAGCGAACTATCGTTTTGAAACATATTTGCGATGGAGTGGGGATTGTTGGCTGCGAAGCTCGGTGCAGTAAAGGCTGTCAAAGTTGAATTGCCGGTAAACATGCCCATGAGACCCGAACCGCCGACAATATTTGTGCTGTCTAAGTTAGTAAGGTCTAAATTATCTAGCCCGCTGTAATCGGTTACATTTGTAAAGCCAGCAAATAGGTAAGCAGCGTTGACACCGACGTTAATTTTCCCCGTGACAGCAATCTTCGTCACCTTGTTTTGGAAATCGGTTCTGGAGAGATTGTCCTGGTTATCTTCAACCAGGTCAGTCAAAACTTGGCCATTGGGAAGCGTCATCCAGCGACCAGAAAATTTGCGCAACGTGCCACCTTGTAGCGTTAACGTGCCGTCATTTAGGGCCCAGGGAATACTGGTCTCACCGGAGCCGATGGTGCCCGAATAGCTAGTTTCATCGACAGTAGCTGCCCGGGCACTTAGTAAGGAGGGTGCCACGGGCAGACTGCCCGGATGGGGAACGGGAGCTAATGGATGCAAACCAATGAGTAATCCCAATGCGAGTAAGCCTACTTTCCATTTCATTAGATAAACCTCCCCGAAACGAATGCGTGCTAAACGAGTCAAATTGATTACTTGTTGTCACCGTTAGTGTATCATTGAGCAACCTTAATCATGAACGATATTGACTCGTTTAGGGATAAGTATTTAGCAACATTAGCAGAAAATGAAATTTCGGTGGTTCTATCCGATAGAATGGGTTGCGTGGGTGCTTGGTCGATTGCGACTGAGCGCCCTTTCGTTTGCGCTATTGTCCAGAACCTAAAGGATTTCCTAAGCCCCACCAATTCCTAACAGATTACCGGCAATCCCGAATAGCCTTTGCTATACTCGATTCACGTTGAGCGATTGCCTTCCAGTGAGGAGGCAGGCTAACGTGTCATCGGTGACTCGTGTGGGCAGATTCAAAAAAACGGGGGCCTGCCGATGATAGCTCGCAACGCAAGCCAGTCATTTTCAACAGAAATTCCTATGAAAATTGCGTTCGCTGAGCAAACCAATGCGAGATTTTTTAAAAGTCTGCTATACTTTAAGCGCAAATGTGATTTTTAGCTTCAGCGCGCGGGAAAGCTTGTTAGGTCAGCAAAGAGAAAGGGTGACCAGCAGTTGAATGCGGGTGAATCGGCGGGCCTTTTTCCAAGGATTCACGCATGAAAATCAATTTATTTTATAATTGGGACGAACCAATTTATAAAAAGGTTGACTTTTTGTGAAAGTTTAGTATGATAAGAGAATAGAAATTAACCTCGATCATTGATGTTGATTTAGATGATGTAACTCAACGACACGAAGGAGTGTATGAATTCATGGCAGTAGATTACGATTCCAAGTCATACTTGGAAAAAGTTGACGCATGGTGGCGTGCCACTACGTACCTTTCCGGTGGTATGATCTTCCTGAAGAGCAACCCATTGTTCTCAGTTACGAACACACCAATCCAAAAGGACGACGTTAAGGTTAAGCCTATCGGACACTGGGGTACTATCTCAGGACAAACTTTCCTGTACGCCCACGCCAACCGTTTAATCAACAAGTACGGCTTGAACATGTTCTATATCGGTGGTCCAGGTCACGGTGGCCAAGTTATGGTAACGAACTCTTACTTGGACGGCACCTACACGGATGCTTATCCTGAAATTACTCAGGACCTCGAAGGGATGTCACGTCTGTACAAGCGGTTCTCATTCCCTGGTGGAATTGGTTCCCACATGACTGCCCAAACGCCTGGTTCCCTTCACGAAGGTGGAGAACTTGGTTACTCACTTTCCCACGCAACTGGTGCTGTCTTAGACAACCCAGACCAAATCGCCTTCACTGTTGTTGGTGATGGGGAAGTTGAAACCGGCCCTGCTATGACTGCATGGAACTCCATCAAATTCTTGAACCCTAAGAACGATGGTGCCGTATTACCAATCCTTGACTTAAACGGGTTTAAGATCTCTAACCCAACTCTGTTCTCACGGATGAGCGATGACAAGATTGCTAAGTTCTTCGAAGGCTTAGGCTGGTCACCACGTTTCCTTGAAAACGAAGATATCCATGATTACATGACTTACCATGAAAAAGCTGCAAAGTTATTTGATCAAGCTATCGCTGATATTCAACAAATCCAAAAGGATGCCCGCGAAAACGGCAAGTACGAAGATGGGACTATCCCAGCTTGGCCAGTTGTTATCGCTCGTTTGCCTAAAGGTTGGGGCGGTCCTACGCACAACCCAGCTGGCGAACCAATCGAAGGCTCCTTCCGTGCTCACCAAGTTCCACTTGGCTTAGCACAAGGTAAGCTTGATGAATTACCAGAATTCGAAGCTTGGATGAACTCATACAAGCCTACTGAATTATTCAATGCTGATGGTTCATTGAAGGCAGAAGTCGCTGATTTCGCTCCTAAGGGCGACAAGCGGATGGCTGCTAACCCAGTTGCCAATGGTGGCCGTGCTCGCGGTGCCAAGGCCGACACGCTCGACCTGCCTAACTGGAAAGACTTCGCTAACGACATCAACGAAAATAACCGTGGGACTCAGTTACCAGATGGTAACAAGAACATGGATATGAACGTTCTGTCAACCTTCTTCGCCGGCGTTGCTACGAAGAACCCTACGTCATTCCGGATCTTCGGACCTGACGAAACGATGTCTAACCGTCTTTGGGAAATGTTCAAGATTACGAACCGTCAATGGATGAGTAAGGTCAAGGAACCAAATGACCAATACGAAGCCCCAGAAGGCCGTATCTTGGATGCCCAATTATCAGAACACCAAGCTGAAGGTTGGCTTGAAGGTTACACCTTAACTGGTCGTACCGGTGTGTTCACGTCTTACGAATCATTCTTGCGGGTTGTCGACTCAATGACGACGCAACACTTCAAGTGGATCCGTCAAGCCGCAGCAGAAGACTGGCGTAATGATTACCCATCATTGAACCTGGTTTCTACTTCTACTGTATTCCAACAAGACCATAACGGTTACACCCACCAAGACCCTGGTATGCTGACCCACTTGGCTGAAAAGAAGTCTGACTTCATCCGCCAATACCTGCCAGCTGATGGGAACACGTTGTTGGCTGTCTTTGACCGTGCCTTCAAGGACCGTCAAAAGGTTAACCACATCGTTGCTTCCAAGCAACCTCGTCAACAATGGTTCTCCGTTGCCGAAGCCGAAGAACTGGCTAACACCGGTTTGAAGACTATCGACTGGGCTTCCACTGTTGCTGAAGGCGAAGATGCTGATATCGTCTTTGCTTCTGCTGGTGTTGAACCAACCATCGAAACGTTGGCTGCCATTGACTTGCTCAATGCTGCATTCCCAGCTGTTAAGATGCGTTACGTCAACGTG
Source organism: Levilactobacillus sp. FUA 3915 (assembly GCF_044053135.1). Lineage (NCBI taxonomy): Bacteria > Bacillati > Bacillota > Bacilli > Lactobacillales > Lactobacillaceae > Levilactobacillus > Levilactobacillus sp. FUA 3915. Next base: position 1,678,150 of record NZ_CP168704.1, read on the forward strand.
GTTGAATTAGAACGTCTGCAAAAGAAGAACGGGCCTCTTAACGACGAACGTGCTTTGAGCGATGCTGAATTCAGTTCATTCTTCGGCGAATCCGGGACTCCTGTTGTCTTTGGTTTCCACGGTTACGAAGACTTGATCGAATCATTCTTCTACGAACGTCAACACTTAGGCTTACACGTTCATGGTTACCGTGAAGATGGTGATATCACGACTGCTTACGACATGCGTGTATACTCCGAACTTGACCGTTTCCACCAAGCCAAGGATGCTGTTAACACCTTGATTGCCAAGGGTGTTATTGACGAAGCCGCCGGTAAGGCCTTCGACAAGAAGATGGATGACATCTTAGCTAAGCATTTCAAGGTTACCCGTGACGAAGGTCGCGATATTGAAGAATTCACTAAGTGGGCATGGACCCCACTGAAGAAGTAATTCTTTAGTTAAATCAAAACTTAAACGCATGACTTGCGACTTGTTCGTGGGTGGTGTGATGAAAGGTCAATCCAGTGATGGGTTGGCCTTTTTTATTGGCTTGGAAATGGAAAATCCGCAGCCTGTATTTTAGCGTTCGTTGAATTAAAATGTATAAGACTTATAATTAATTTAAGCCGATCTTTAGGAGGGAGAACTTTTTTCATGAAAAAACGTTTATTTACTATGGCCTTAATAGCATTGCTTCCCGTTGCAATGGTATCAACGCTATCAGAAGCTACACCTGCAAAGGCTGCAGTTACGCATACGACTCCAGTGAAAATGCGTGGGACTTGGTATGGATATGACAAAGATATAAAAGCTTGGGAAAAAATCCATTTGACCAAGTACACGTTTACTTATCAAAGCGGTAGTTATAAGGTGGTCTTACATCATATAGATAATGTTCATGGTAAATCCGGGGGAAAATATACATATACTTTCCAGATGCATAAGCACATTGCGGCAACTGATTTTTATGCGTGGGGAAAAGCTAAGGTTAAAGGAAAATACAAGAAATGTTTAGTTCAGGACGGGACAACGGCTATGTTTAGAACAAAAATTAAGCACTATAGTTCCGTAAAGTACTAAGAAAATGAATGCAATAGAAAAATCCGTAGCCAACTGGTTGCGGATTTTTTGCGTAACGTTTGAAAGAAATTAAAGTAAATTAGAGTCCCCGGACAATCAAGTGCCAGAGCGCTTCAAAGCGGGCGGCGTAGTCATCGTCGTTCCAGGTGTCCTTGAAGGTGGGGAGGGCAAAGACGGAAAAGGCTGACAGAATGGTTTCGGCCCGCTCGTGATGCACGTCATCGTAACCCATGATGGTGTCGATCACTACGTAGGCGCTGGTCAAAACGGCGCGCAGGGCGGTCGGATTGCTGTCGATGTAGCGGGTGTTGAGGGCAAACATTTGGGGGTGGTCGTTGTAGGCGTGCTTCTTCGCATTGGCAAACGCCCACAGCCAATCGTGAAGCCGTTCAGCTGGCGTGCCGGTTGAGGGTAACGGAATCTGATCAATGATGGTGCGTTGGAACCAGGCGGCGGCCACGGCCTCCCAAAGCGCTTGCTTGTTGGCGAAGTGCTTGTAGATGGCCGCGTGGGTCACATCGAGCTGTTGGGCAATTTGATCTAAGGTAACAGCCGGTTGTTGGTTCGCGGTGATTAGTGTTTCAGCGGTCGCCAGAATTTTTTCGCGGGTAATTTTAGCCATAATCATAACGGACTGAACGCAAGCGTCACGAGTCCTAACTCCTTTATTTGGTATTTCTTCTAGTGTAACACAAAATGCCAGTAAGTTACTTTATTTGACTTTTGTTACTAAATGATTTATTCTTACTAAGAAGTTACCGGTGAGTGATGTGCGTGTGACTGATTAGAATTTTAATGGTCAGAACCGAGCACGGAATACTGCTGGGATGGTGAAAATGAGCCCGCCGCCGGGAACGAACAGATAGAGCCAATCCATTTTCACCAAAACAAAAGACAATAAACTAAAGATACCGACCAAGGTCGGGGAGGAGCCAATAACATGCAAGCAGCCCAATTAGACAAGTATGACAAGCAATTCAAACTCGTGGTGCGGGACGTTCCAACACCCACGCCCAGCGCCAATGAGGTGTTGGTCAAGGTGCGCTATGCGGCCGTGAATCCCTTAGAGATGTTGATCGGTACCGGGAGCGTTAAGCTGATTCAAAACTACCAGATGCCAGTTACGATGGGGAATGAAATCTCCGGTGAAGTGATGGGCGTTGGGGTCAACGTCGACGATTATCAGGTTGGCGATGCCGTTTACGCCCGGTTACCCTTGCCACAACAGGGCGGTTTCGCTGAATACGTGGCCGTGGACCAAGCAGCGTTAGCGCCAATGGCCAAGACCCTCGATTTTGCCCACGCGGCGGCCGTACCGTTGACCGGATTAACCGCCTACCAAGGGCTTCACGAAGAGCTGGGCGCCAAGTCCGGTCAATCCGTGATGATCCCGGGTGGTTCCGGTTCCTTTGGTCAAATGGCCATTCCGTTAGCCAAGCAAATGGGACTGGAAGTCAGCGTTAGTGGTAATGCCGAGTCCAGAGAGGGCGTTATGGCGTTGGGGGCGACGAATTACTTTGATTTCCGTCAAGAAAATTACTGGGAAAAGTTATCGTCAGTCGACTACGTGATCGACACGCTTGGGCAGAAGGAATTTGCCCATGAACTGCAGATCTTGAAGCCCGGTGGCCGCGTGCTGTCCCTACGGATGGGGCCTAACCGCCAGTTTGCCAAGGACCACCAGTTATCTTGGTGGAAGACGGCGTTGTTTGCCCTAGCCGGCCGCAACTTCGATAAGCAAGCGGCCAGCGTGGGTGCCGATTACCGATTCATCTTCGTGCGCAGCGATGGCGAACAATTGTGGGAAATCACGCGGGTGGTCGAAGAGAATCAGATTGAACCCGCCATTGACCCCACGGTGTTCCATTTAACCGACATTAACAAGGCCTTGGACTTGGTCGCAAATGGCCGTCCTAAGGGTAAAGTGCTCATTCAATTCGATTAGTAAACGAAGGCGGCGACTCTACGGGGTGGCCGCTTTTAATTTGGTTGTAAGTTTTTTGAAGGTTGCTGGTATAATGAGGGTTAACGAGATTGGCAGAAAGCGGGGTGACGGCACGTGCAGAGTAATCAACGAATTGCAGAGCTCATGGTGCAGTTAATGTCCGGGGAAACGCTGAAGCAGAGCGATTTGGAAGCAAAATATCATATCAGTCGACGGACGTGTCAGCGGGACTTTTCGTACGTGCGCAGGGCGTTGTCGGAGTATGCGGCGGGCGACCTGGTGGAACACGATGGCACCTATCGCCTGGCTCGCCGGAGTGAAGAGACCGACGTGGAAATGGTTTTAACGATGAGCAACATTCTGTTGGGGTCCCGCGCGTTAGACCAAGACGAGCTGACGGCGACCTTGGATTACATCAGCAGTAGCCTGTCACCGGTGATGCAGGCGGTGGTCCGGCAACAATTAATTTTGTCGCGGGGCAGTTACGTGCCGTTATCCCGCGCCAAGCCGTTGCTACACCGGTTGCGGGAGGTCGCGGCCAGTATCGTCCGCACGGAGAAAATGGTCTTCACCTACCGTGGCAGCAGCCACAACAATTCTCAACTGCAGGTTCACCACGCCCAGCCGGTGGCCTTGTTCTTCGAGACCTACTATTTCTACGTTGCCATGATGAGCGAAGAGCACCACGGTTACTGGCTCTACCGTCTGGACCGGATGGGGGACATTTTAGATACGCTACCGGGAGACCACCTCGACTACGCCGAACGTTTTTCCCTGCAGGAACACCGCAACTATACCTATTTGATAGATTCGGGGGCACTGACGCAGATTCGTTTCGAGTACCGGAACTATGTGCAAACGGCGCTGGACCACTTTCCTGGCTCACGGGTCGTCAAGCAAAACGCGGATGGCAGTGTCGTAATTGAGGCCTTCGTTAAAGTTGACGGGGCCTTACTGTGGCTGATGAGTCAGGGCGCGGGGCTGAAGGTGTTGTCGCCGCTGTCGCTGGTCGACCGCATCAAGTCCGAGCTCCACCACGCACTGAATCAATACGAGTGAAAAATCATTCGTTCCCGGCGGCGAATTCAAGGTTCCCTGCTATGGGGCACGGCTCCAGCCTGAGGGGCGGTCTTCCGCCTCGCCTTGAAACCTCGCTAAAGACCGCGAGTTTCCAAGGTCGGCCCATGTTCTAAGTTGAGAATAGACCGCTCAACTAAGAACATCGACACAGCAGGGAACCTTGATTCGCCTCTGGTCACTGATATTTTCCTCGATTTATTCGTGGTCGGGTAGCTGATGGCCATTCTTTGGGATGGTTGCATTAAGATCTGCTGTTCCCGACGGCGGGCTCAAACCGCCCTGCTGTGGGGTCGGTTCCAGTCTGAGAAGCGGGCTTCCACCTCAACTTTGAGCCAAAAGGCGGTCTCAAAGGTTGCCCCATGGCCTAAGCTGAGTGAGAAACCTCAGCTAACGCCATCGACACAGCTGGGCAGTTTGGCCCGCCTCTGGTCACTGACATCGGTCGCCGATTTTTCACGTCGTGTTGATTAGATGTCCGTGGTCGGGGCTCAGGGTGTACGTATCGTGCTTGATACCAAATAGATAAGCTACCTAGTGTTTTAGATGCACAAATAGCGCTACACGTATCTGCTAACAACAGATAACATGTAGCGTTTTTACTTACGTTTTTCCCAAACGACAAACTGTGACGCCACCATTTTGTATACTGAACCCATCATCTGGTATCGGACTAGGTGAAGTCATTTGAGGAGGAAACAATGATGAATCGGTTAACGAAAATGATTGGCGCAGCCTTGGTGGCGGCGAGCTTGGGCTTAGTGGTCAGCGGGATTGGTCAGACACCAGAAACCGCTAGTGCTGCGGTGAAGACCCACAAACTGGCAAGCTTACCTAAGGCGTTTCGGGGAACTTGGTATACCAGCTACAAGGGGAAGGGTCGCAAAATCAAGGCGAGTGCGAAGAAGTTTGATATCTCAACTTATCGGCATGCTTTGGACCATAATAGCTATAGTGCTGCCAGTCAACAATACTTTACGCCATATCGATTAAGCGGCAAGAAGGTTCGTAAGCAGACGCTATATCTGTTGAATGGCACGGGAATAAGTACGGTTCGGCGGACGACAATTAAGGGCAAGCCAGTTTTAATCCAATACAATGAACAACAACATGGGACTAGCTTAACAATCTTCACTAGAACTAAAAAATCCTCAGTCCAAAAGGCCTATTTTGGTTCTAACCCGTTTGGGATGGCCGTTAACAAGCGAAAGGACGCCTTGAAGAACCGCAAGTTTTATCGGACAATTGATCCAATTGTGAAGAAGCAATTTGGTGCAGCGGTGAAAAAGAAAGTCGACAAGGGTGGTAAGACGGGGCCATTTAAGCATATCAATGTGGTTTCCTATACGGCCTATGGTTTTTGGGAAGGTATTGCAAATTAGCCTATTTTAGTCGTCAATTAAGTAAGCTATCTATTATTTTGAATATGGAAAAGACGTTACGTGTTATCTGCTAACAACAGATAACACGTAACGTCTTTTTAGTACAACTAGTTAAGTTTTAGAACCAGACACAAGGTCACAAACCGTCCACAACAGTAGCGAACCAGCTACGGACCAACGCCATGTCAGCCGCAGAGCTAGTGAAACTGAGCCACGGTGGTCGATGTCAGTGACCAGAGGCGGGCCAAAGTGACCAGCTGTGTCGATGGTCTTGGCTGGGGTTCTTTCTCAGCCTAGAGCATGGGACAACCTTTGTGACCGCTTCTCAGGCACAAAGTTGAGGTGGAAGCCCGTTTCTCAGGCTGGAACCGGCCCCACAGCAGGGCGCTTTGAGCCCGCCGCCGAGAACGGCAATCACCACTGTGTCCTGGCTCAGTTTTCACTAACACAAAGGCTACTGTGCCCGTAACTGTTTCGCGCGTTGTTGCTGGAGCTGTTTCAGAGCTTTTTCTGGCGTCGTGGAACCGGCGCTCAGCTGGTCAGACGCTTGGTTCACCGCGTTCAGATAAGCCGTGTAACCGTAGAAGGTCGGGTCCGGTGAAGCGTGGGGCAACGACTGCACGGTCGCCTTGGCCGCCGGGTGCTTGGTCAGGTAACGCCGGTAGTCGCGACTCTTCAGGGCCTGGGTGGTCAGCGGCAGGTAGCCGGTGGCCTTAGCCCATTTGAGCGTCTGTTTCTGGCCCAGCAGGTAGGTCATGAAGGCCGCAGCCCCGCGGCGTTGGGCTGGGGAGGCTGATTTGAACATAACTAAGTCATTCCCCTGAATGGCGCTGACGTGGCGGTTGCCCCGATAGCTGGGTAGCGGCGCCGTTCCCCAGTGAAAACCCTTGGGTGTACTGGTTTGGAGCACACCAATCGCGGCCGAGGAGCCACTGTAGAAGAGCGTTTTGCCCTTGAAGAATTGCACGTTGCCGTAGCCGTCCGTCCCCGCCGTGGTGGCCGTCTTGGCCTTTAACATGTCGTAGACCACGTGCGTCGCCGCAAGCATCTTGGGACTCGTGAGCTTCGGCCGCGGCGTCATCAGCGGCGTACCCGCCTGAGAGGTCAGGGTGTCCCATTCGGCACTGAAATTCTGGTTCAGCGCCAGCCCAGTCAGCCCCTGAGCCTTGACCCGAGTGGCATCACGCTGGAGCGCCTCCCAGGAGCGGGGTACGGCCGTGTGGGTCTGCTTGAGCAGGTCGCGGTTGTAGAATAACAGGCCGATGGATTTGGAAAATGGCATGGCGTACGTTTGTCCACGGTAGTAACTGACCTGCCGGAGATTGGGGTCAATACGGGCCATGGTGCGTTTCGACAAATAACCGTTTAGTGGCACGATAAATTGACCATGCACGTAGTCGGGTACGTTGGTATACGTGGTCTGGGCGATGGTTGGCAGGGTATCGGACTTGGCGGCGGCCATGATTTTCTGCTGGACGTTGGCGAAGTTGCCCTGGCCACTGGCAACGACGGTGTATTTAGACTGTGACTGGTTAAAATCGCGAACTAAACCATTAAGTGTTTGTTGGTTGGTGCCAGTCATGCCGTGCCAAAAGGTTAGAGTGACCCGTTTATGAGTGGACTGGCGGCTACTGGTCGGCTTACCAGAACAGGCGGCCAGCGCCCCCACAGCCAGGATCGCGGTGAGACTTAGGAGCAGACGGAAGTGACGTTTCATGTGATCAGCCTTTCAACCGGGATGCAGTCACCCCGAGAATTAAGTATTTTTGACAAGCAAGATAGAGAATGAATAACGGCAAAATGACGCAAACGGAGGCGGCCATCAGGAGCGGGTAGTTGGTGCCTTGGTCGCCGGTGAAGGTCATCAGGCCTACCGGCAACGTGCGTAACGCGTCAGTGTTAGTGACGATGAGTGGCCACATGAAGGCGTTCCAGGAGCCGATGACCTGGAGAAGCGCCACGGCCGTGATGATGGGCCGGTTGGTGGGCACCAGCACGTGCCAGAGGTATTGCCAGTCGCTGGCACCGTCCAGCCGCGCGGCCAGGTACAGCGTTTGCGGTTGGGCCTTGAAGGCTTGATGAAGGGCAACCAGCATAAAGGGACTGGCCAGCCACGGCACGATGAGCGCAGCGTAGGTGTTGATCCAGTGGAAATGGGCCAGGGTGATAAAGTTGGGAATGATCAGGAGCTCACTGGGGACCAGCATCAGTGCCACCATGAGCGCGAACAGCCACCGCTGCCCGTAGAAACGCAGATGGGTGAAGGCAAACGCCGCCAGTAGGCTGGTAAACAGCTCGCCTGCCGTGGTGGCAACGGTCACCAGCAAGGAATTCAGGCAGTAACGCGCAAAGGGGGCCGCCTGCCAAACGTGCCAGTAGTTGAGCCACCGGAGAGATTTGGGCAGCCAGGTCGTGGTCACAGTCAGTGTTGTTGCGGCCGGTTGGAGGCTAGTGAGGACCATCCAGCCAAAGGGCAGGAGAGTCAGGATGGCGCCCGCCGTTAGCAGGAGATACCAGAGGGTGGTGCGAATGGGATGGGCCACGTTACCGCCCCCCTAACTGACGTTGCCGGTGGTGGAAGTAGCCGACCGTGATCAGGGTCAGGGCGCTCACACACAGAAAGAGCACGACGCCACAAGCTGCGGCGACCGCCATTTGATTTTCGACGTAAAATTTTTGATAGAGGTAGACCATCAGGGTGAGGTCGGCGTCCCCCGGTCCCGCGGCACCGTGAAAGAGCGCATAGACCTGGTCGAATACCTTGAAATTGGTGATGCTGGTGTTGATGATGACCAGAATGGTGATGGGCATCAGCAGCGGCCAGGTCACGTTGGTGAACCGCTGCCAATCGCTGGCACCGTCCAGTTCAGCCGCTCGGGCAAAGCGGTGGTCAATGTGGTTCAGACCGGCGAGAAATAAAATAATATTGAAACCCAGCCCCTGCCAGATGCAGACGATAATCAGCGCGCCCAGCGAGTAGTGCGGGTCGTTGAGCCAGTCAATGGCGGGGATATGTAGGAGGTCCAGGAGTCGGTTGAGCAGGCCGCCGTCTAGCCGGAAGATCCAGTTCCAGACCAGACCAATGGCCACCGTCGACGTGACGAACGGTAGGAAGTACACCGTTTGAAAAAAGCCAGCGAGCCGCGGAATCTGGTTGATGCCCAGCGCAATGGCGAGGGCCAAAGCCACCGATACGGGCACGACGACCAGGACTAACAGTAAGGTGTTACGTGCGGCTAGGTGAAAGGTCGGGTCGTGCCAGAGGTAGCCAAAGTTGGCCCAGCCCATGGCGCTGACGTGGCCGGTATAGTAGTTGTATTTGGTATATAGGCTGATGAGAAACGCGTTCAGTAGCGGCCAGAGGATGAAGATCGCGGTGAGCACCAACAAGGGTGCCAGGTAGAGCAGGGCCTTGAGCGTGGATTTGGCGGTCGGTGTTTGGTTAAGCATCGCGGTCACCTCCCTCGAGACTGTGGCCATCGGCGGCGAAGAGCGTACAGCCGGTCGGGACCAGCGTGACGGCAATCGTTGCGGCGGTTGTCGTGGGGATGGCGGTGCTGACGAGCGGACCCAGCGCCGTTTGTAAATGGGTTTGGACGTCGCGGCCCAGTTGAATCTGCTGGGTCACGGTAGCGATCACGTGGGGCTGGTCGGCCGTTTAGCGGCACCACGTTGATCCGGGGCCGGCCAATGAATTGGGCCACGGTCAGGTTGGTGGGGTGCTGGTAAAGGCCGCGGCCGGTGCCGACCTGTTGTAGACGGCCGTTGGCGAGGACCATGATCTGGTCGGCTACCTGGAGCGCGTCCTCCTGATCATGGGTCACCAGGACCGTGGTCACGCCGGTCGTGCGTTGAATCTGGCGGATGACGCCGCGGAGTTCTTCGCGGAGCGTGGCGTCCAGGCTCGACAGCGGTTCGTCCAACAATAAGAGGCTGGGTTGCTTGGCTAGGGCCCGGGCGATGGCGACCCGTTGTTGCTGGCCGCCGGAGAGTTCTTGGGGGAATTTCGTCAGCTGATCGGTCACCTGAACCAACTCGGCCAGTTCGGCCACGCGTTGGTAGCGGGCGGCCTTTTTGACGTGGGCCATTTTTTACGGGAAGCCAATGTTATCGCGGACGGTCAGGTGCGGGTATAGCGCATAATCCTGGAAGACCATGCCAATGTTGCGGTGCCGACTGTCCGTGGCGGTCACGTCGGTCTGGTCAAAAATAATCTGACCGGCGCTGGGTGTTAACAGACCGGCTATCAGGTTTAAGAGGGTGGACTTGCCACTGCCACTGGGGCCCAGGAGCGCCGTCAGCTGGCCGTCTGGAACCTGGCAGTCAAAGTTGGTGAGGATGGGCGGCTGCTGGTCGTAGGTTAGTGTGATGTTTTTTAGGGTGACCCGCATAGGCCCAACCTCCTTTCAAAAAATAAACTGATTGACGTTTTCGTTCCCGGCGGCGGGCTCAAACCGCCCTGCTGTGGGGCCGGTTCCAGCCAAAGGGCGGGCTTCCACCTCAACTTTGAGCCGAAGAGCGGTCTCAAAGGTTGTCCCATGGCCTAAGCTGAGTGGGAAACCTCAGCTAACGCCATCGACACAGCCGGGCAGTTTGGCCCGCCTCTGGTCACTGACACGGTCGCTTATTTTTACAATGCCGTGGAACTCCGAGTCAGCCGCAGTTGCGTGATTGATGTTGCCGTTACAGGCGGCGGTCTCAAACCGCCCTGCTATGGGGCCGGTTCCAGCCAAAGGGCGGGCTTCCACCTCAACTTTGAGCCGAAGAGCGGTCTCAAAGGTTGTCCCATGGCCTAAGCTGAGTGAGAAACCTCAGCTAACGCCATCGACACAGCCGGGCAATTTGGCCCGCCTCTGGTCACTGACACGGTCGTTAATTTTTACGACCCTTTGCCTTCCCGAGTCAGTAGTAAGTGTGTGGTGGATTGATGACGGCTATTTCCATCTTGGTGGCTGGTGGGCTGGCGACCCTTGAATCTGACCAGCACCAAATGTATACATTGTATCGTTGTTTAGATATGTCCCATTATAGCCTATCTGGACAGAGGGTGGTATCAATAATTTTGCGGTGGAATGGTCTTGAGCCGGCGTCGTAAAGCTTAGAATTTGGTTAAGCCGCCTAAGTTAGGGAAGAAACCATGCTAAAATGAAATCACCCGCACTTGAGGTTAATTAAAGCGAAGACCTTTCAATTAGTTAATTGATGAGGCGCGCGACCTATCGTGCAAGTTGTTGGTTGGCTAGTAGCGATTAAGAACAACTAGGGATGTTTAAGGGGGAGACCACACATGAACGTAACCATTTTATTAGTCGAGGATGAAGAGGGGCTACGGACGCTCTTGAGCGCCGAGCTGGCGTTTGAGGACTACACCGTCATTCCGTGTGCCAGTGGGGAAGACGCCCTGACGCAGTTTGCGGCCCATCAGAGTGAAATTTCACTGATTATTTTGGATTGGATGTTGCCTGGTATTGACGGGCTGGGGGTGCTGCGGAAGATTCGGCGGCACTACGACGTTCCGGTGATCATGATGACCGCCCGGGATTACGTCGGCGACAAGGTTTCCGGCCTGGATGCCGGCGCCGATGACTACATCACTAAGCCGTTTGACACCGAGGAATTGCTCGCGCGGATTCGCGTGATCTTGCGGCGCAACGTCGTGAAAAATATCAACGATAAGAAATTCCACGTGGGGCCACTGGCGTTGGACACCAAGACGCGCCAGGTCTTTGCGGCCGACGCCGAGATTCAGTTGACCCAACGCGAGTTCGATTTACTCCTGACGTTCATGCAGCATCCGGGTGAGGTCCTGACCCGTGACGACCTACTGGACGCCGTGTGGGGCACCAATTTCGACGGGCAGGTCAACATCGTCGACGTTTACGTCCGCTATTTACGCAATAAATTAAAGGAAAGTGTTGCCAGCCAGATGATTCAAACGATTCGGGGCGTGGGTTACAAACTGGGTGCCGCTGATGAAGAAAACGCTCTTTAATACCAGCGCGGCGCGAATCACCAAGGTGTACGCGCTCCTTCTGCTGGGAATTACCGTAATCCTGGGGGGCGTCATCATTTCCGTGGTCGGGGTCAAGCAGGCCGAGGTCCAGCGGCAACAGGCGTTGGGCATCGTGCGCGGGCTGAAGCGGACCTTCGTGGCCAACCGCGATGACTGGTACTGGTGGCGGATGAGTAGCTGGGCCGACAAGCGGACCACTTTTATCCGGATCAGTGTCACTAAACCTGGCAAGCCGACTAAGCACCTCTATTCGCCCAACACGCAACGGTTCTTGCGGACCAAAGCCCACGAAACCGTGCACCAGGTGACGCCCAACTTCGGTTACCTAGAGAAGTCGGGGCTGTATTATCACGTGCGGGCGTCCGACATCGCCACGGATAAACGGGACCCGACCGTGCGCTACGACGTCTGGTTAAAACTCAACGACGTCACCGATTTACTCTTATTACTGGTGAAACTGATTCTCTTGATTTCGCTGGCGTTCCTACTGATTGGGACCTGGTTCATTTACCTGTTGGCGCGGCAACTGAACCGCCCGCTGGTTGAGCTGACCGGCACGACCAAGGCCATCAACCAGGACATTTCGGAAAATTATCAACGGCAGTTACCGGTGCCGGCATCGCCCCAGGAAGTTCACGACTTAACGGTCGAGTTCAACCTCCTGCTGCATTCGCTGAGCGAGCAGGAACAGGCCGACCGACGTTTCGTGGCCAATGCCTCGCACGAATTGAAAACGCCTATCGCCACAATTCGCGGGTACGTGTCCATGGTCAAACGGCGCGGCACGGCGCATCCCGAGGTGATTCCGACGGCCCTGCAGTTCATTGACCAGGAGTCCGAGCGGATGCAACGGTTGGTGGAAAGTTTGCTAAAGCTATCGCGGGCTAATCAGCTAGAGCTGACCACGGCCAGCGTGGATCTGAGCCAATTGGTGACGGAGACGGCGGCAAATTACGGCACGTCGATGGGGCGCGAGGTCATTTTAAACGTCCAACATCACGTGACGGCGCAGGTCAATGCGGACAGTCTCACGCAGATCCTCACGAGCCTGTTGAACAACGCACAGAAATATTCGCCGACAGACACGCCCATCACGATTACGCTGGCGGCCGTGGGCAAGCAGCTGACGGTGGCTGTGGCGGACCTGGGGATGGGCGTGCCGGACGACCAGAAGGCCTTGATCTTCGGCCGCTTTTATCGGACCAGCAACGTGCGCAACAGCGTGGCCGGCAACGGGTTAGGCCTGGCCATCGTCCATCAACTGGTCACCCTCAGTCACGGCGACATCGTGGTGAAGGATAATCAGCCGCGGGGAAGCGTGTTTGAAGTGACCCTGCCGCGGTGAGTGGGCGTTTCTGAGAAATTCTCAGCAAAGTTTCTTTTTAAATAGATAGAGCCCCTTCACTAAACTGTGTAGAATGAGTCACAGTTAATCAGGAAGGGGTTTTTGATTAACGGGGGAAGCATCATCCCGGCACCATCTGCGGGGGAGCAACACAGCAGAGGCTAGGAGTAAGCAGAATAGAAGCAGGTTAATGGTTATTGGAGTAGTACGGAAAATTTAAAATGGGCGCCGGACTGTGGGGACAGACACGACGCCAGAAAGGGGGCAGCCAATCATGCTGAGTCCGTTACAAATTCGGGAGCTCCACTACGCAGACGTGCCAGCGTTGGCGGAAATTGTGGGTCAACTCTGGCAATTCAATCAAACTAATCGGGGATTAAATGAATCGGCGGCGCGGGTCTACTTGCGGACGTGCTTGACGCAACAGAACTACGTCCGGGTCGCCGTGTGGGAGCACCAGGTGGTGGGGGCCATCTTGGCGGATACCAAGTACCGCAAGAAGGAACGCGCATATGATCTGTGGCAACTGGCAGTGGCCAAGACGGCTTTAGCCGTTCGGCCGGGGGGCTGGCAATTGTTGCGGCAATTACGCGAGCGAGGCACGATTGATGACCATCTCTTGTCTAGCCTCCAGCGGCACGAGTTCTTGGGGGAAATCGTGCTGTTGATGGTCGACCCGGAGTATCAAAACCTGGGTATTGGCCACCAACTGGTTCAAACGGTTGCTGAGTATTGGGATACAGCACCGGTTGATAAGGTGTACTTATTTACTGCGGCAGAACGCGTGGGGCGTTTCTACCGCCAGCAGGGCTTTCAGGAAAGCCAACGTGAGCAAGTTGATTGGCCAGCGGCCGACCAGCCGCGCCAGTTAGCTGGGTACTTGTACACGGGCCACGTCAGTGATTTGGCGACTGCCCCCAAGCACTATCTATCCAAGGAATAAGGTCAGGCCTGGGCCGAACGGGTTGCGTTCGCTCGAGGTCAACACAAGTTTTTCAGTCAAATAAACCACGAAGACCGGTTGATTATGAACCGGTCTTTTTGTGTTTTAGGACAATTAGTTAATAGTTATATTAAGACGCTTAGTAGAATTGTTTACATAATTCAGCACTTTGGCCATTCTGGTGATAGTTTTCCCGTAATAAATGGCTTAATATTGGACACAGTCAATTAAGTGGTAATAAATTGACTGTGTAGACAACTAATTGGGTCATTTAGCAGAGGTGTTGGGTATCAATTCCCCGCAACTAAGCGTAAATGACCCCTTTAATCAGTGCTACGTGGTCGTTAAACTAGTTATGTGGCTACGGTTTAAAGCCGTGTCAGTTGCTGAGTAAAGCGACCAAGACACACCGAACAGACGATGGTAGGGTGAAAACCAGCCACCGTTTATGGTTTAAACCAGTGTCAGCCGCAGGGCTGGTGAAACTGAGCCGTGCAGGTCGATGTTAGTGACCAGAGGCGGGCCAAAGTGCCCAGCTGTGTCGATGGTCTTAGTAGCGTCCTTTGCTACTTAGCCCATGGGGCAACCTTTGTGACCGATTCTCAGGCACAAAGTTGAGGTGGAAGCCAGCTTCTCAGGCTGGAACCGACCCCACAGCAGGGCGCTTTGAGCCCACCGCCGGGAACGGCAAGCATCAACCCGCGTTCCGGCTCAGTTTTCACCGGCCCGGAGGCGAAGTTAACAATTGTTAAAACCAGGGCCAAGCGTGGCGCTGGCTATTCACGTAAAAAAATTTAGAAAAGAAGAGGGTTTCGCCATGACGTGGTCTCATTGGCAAGTGCCGCCATTTATCACCAGTGTGTTCTTTGTTTTAGGGGTTTTCACGCTCTATTGGGTCTCATATAACTGGATTGCCTCCTGGGCGCGGAACCACTGTTTAAAAGTTTCAGAGGAATCCATCAACACGTGGTACGGTATCGCGTACATGGTGGCCTTTGCATTTGGCATTCAGACCTTCGTAGTGGGGCAGCCAAATTCCTGGGAGTTCATGAATTTTCAGTTGATTGCCGTTATTTTCTGTGCGTATTTCTTAAATATTCACATCCCGTACTATTGGTTCTTCCCGATTCTGTTGGCGTACATGACGTTCAACGGGTCGCTGGGCTACTGGGAGTCGTGGGGGCACGCGGCCACGATGATGACGTTCTTCATCACGTTAAATGTGATCCGGGTGCGTTATCACAATCACAAGATGGCGCCAGTGCTGTACATGGCAGTCGGTATCCCATTTGGGGGCCTACTGTGGCTGTGGATGAAACTGAAGGTTGATTTCACCTGGATGACATTCTGGGAAGAGTGGGCCTACCTGATCATTTTTGAGGTGTTACTCTATATTTACGTATCCATGCTGTCTCACGATGTCGAGTTAAAATTACGGCTGGCCAAGTTTGCCAGTCACGACGCCTTGACCAAGACGGAAAACTTTGCGGCTTATACGGATGCTATCCAGTACCTGTTTGACGAGCACCAGAACAGTCGCCGGCCGCTGGCCATGATGATGTTTGATATCGATCATTTCAAACACATCAACGATACCTACGGCCATTCGGCGGGGGATGCCGTCTTGCAACAGGTCACCGACACGGTTCAGACCGTGCTAGAGGCCAATGACTCGACGGTCAAACTCTACCGGACCGGGGGCGAGGAATTTAACATCCTCTTCCCAGGGTATGATTTGGCTGAGACCGAGCACATCGTCAAACAGATTTTTACCGCGGTGAACCATTTGGAAATTCACTCCGCGCAGACCATTATTCACGTGACCATTTCCGTGGGGGTCTCGGCGGTTTCTGGGGATGACCAGTCGCCGATTGATTTCTACAACCGCGTGGACCAGAACTTGTACCACTCCAAGCGCAACGGCCGGATGCAGGTTACTGTGGCTTAGCCTTTTTACACTTGTTTGGGTCGTTTAGGGCGGGATTGTGGATGATTGGCCGCCTGCGGCTTCCAGGACTACGCCTGCTGTGGGGCCGGTTTCCGCCTGAGGGGCGGGCTCCCACCTCGATTTGAAACCTCGCTGAAGTTCGCGAGTTTCCAAAGTCGTCCCAGGCTGTAAGCCGGCTCAAAACGCCGACTAACAGCCTCGACACAGCCGTCTCCGTCCTGGCTTCCTCCGGCTCTTGGTTGAGTTCTGACTGGCAGTTGGTGTTAGAACCAGACCCCCACCTGCCCATGGTAGTTGTTGGTGGCAACAGTCAGTAGTCATGTGGTGTTGGTCCTAGTGGCTGGTAAAATAGCTGATTCCTGTCAGTGACCAGAGGCGGGCCAAACTGCCCAGCTGTGTCGGTGGTCTTGGCTGAGGTTTTTACTCAGCCTAGCCCACGGGACGACTTTTGAGACCGCCCCTTGGCTCAAAATCGAGGTGGAAGCCCGCCCTTCGGCTGGAACCGACCCCATAGCAGGGCGGTTTGAGCCCGCCGGCGGGAACGACCATTAAAAACAAATTTTACGATTTTAGATAGGTTCAAAGCAGATAGCAAAAGACGCGACTAACGCCATGCGGAAGGTTAGTCGCGTCTTTTTGCGCTATTCAGAAATTTGTGTAGGGGATACAGTATGTGACAGCGCCTGAATAGCGCGGTGAGCTTAAGCCATCAGGTACGGCACATCCCGGCCGATGGAGGCGCGGATGATGGCTTGGGCCGTGGCCCAGTCTTCCTGATTGACCAGGATGGCCGTTGCATCGGTGTCAGTTGCATGCAGCGTGACGGGATGGTGTTCTGAAACCGCTTGTTGGATGAATTGATTCAAGTTAGAGTTGTTTTCGGTATTCATATTTTTCATGTGGAGTTCCTCCAGTTTCAAAGACTACAGTCAGGTCGTTTGAAGTTGGTAGCGACTTGCGTTTGAAACGGTATCGCTATCCATGAACCTATCATAGCTGATGGGCCAAACGACTGCACTGGGGTTTGCCTGAAATTTTTCTGATAAATTCTCAGATAAGGCGTAGCGGTGGAAATCGGCGGTAGCCGTAATCGGGTGACCACACAAAAATACTGGGTTCTCGGCATTGAGGACTCAGTATTTTTGTGAGATGTGAAAGAATAACTAGTCGGTCAAGTCCAAATAGACAGACCAACAACAAATCTAAGCAGGGCCAGTCCAACCAAATACACTTCGGGATAGACCAGCCCAGTACAGTACGTGTACCAAAGTAAGCAACCTGTCAGCCAAGCGGTCAGTAAAAAGCGCGGTCGCCATCAGTGACCAGAGGCGGGCCAAACTGCCCAGCTGTGTCGGTGGTCTTGGCTGGGGTCCTTTCCCAGTCTAGCCCACGGGACGACTTTTGAGACCGGACTTTGGCTCAAAATCGAGGTGGAAGCCCGCTTCTCAGGCTGGAACCGACCCCATAGCAGGGCGGTTTGAGCCCGCCGGCGGGAACGAACAGTTACCGCGAATTTTTCACTAAGACAGTCAGACTGACAGGCAAGCTAGCTTGGGGCGACGGAGAGGGTCCAGGTGACGGTGCTCTGGTAGTCGCCCGCCGTCACCAATGGATCTTGGCTCAACAACAGCTGACTATCGGTGACGTCAAAGTCCTGGCCGTCGTAATCGCTGGAAGTGTAAATCGTGGTGGCTTCATTATTGGCCGGCACGTTCTGGTCCAGCCGGTCGGCGGGGTCGTAAATGTCGAGCGTGGTTGCGCCCAGGTGACCACTATCCGTTCCACCTAGTGTGAATTGGGGCAGGGTCGCCGTGAGCGTCCAGTCGCCGCCGGTCTCGCGACTGTCGGTGACGGTCAGTGAGCCGTTGTTGTTGCCATCGTAGTTACTGCCATTGCTGGCGACATCCATGTTGTCCAGGGTCGCGTCGCCTTGGCACAGCGTGGCGGCGTCAATTCCGCCGAAATTAAAGTTCGGCACCGCCGTCAGGGATAGCAGGCCGGTCTTTTCCACGGTCAGGAGCGCTGAGTTGGTGGTAACCGATTTAGTACTCCCGTTTAACGTGTAATTCAGCGTGGCGTAGTACGAGGTCCCGTTATCGCCGGCCACGGAAGCACTGTTGACGGTGTAACTGGTGTCCGTCGAGTCCAGGGCCGTGGCGGTGCCGTCCTCAACGCGGTACCAATTGGAAACGGTCATGCCCTCTGGTAAATCTCTGAGGGTAAACGTGGCGTCGCTGCCTTCCTTAACGGTGACGTTTTGTAGCGTCCCAACCATGATTTTGACGGAATCTTTTTTGCCGTTACTGGACCCGGTAATCGTGACGATGCCGTGGTCGTTGGCCAGACCATCGGTGTTGCTTGAGGTATCGGCCGCGACGACGTTCCCGTATTCATCGACCGAGGCCAGCGACGGATTACTGCTGGTCCAGGTGATGGGGTCGGTCGCGGTGCTGGGCGTGACGGTCGCGTGAACCGTCGTGATTTCACCGTTGTACAACGCGGTGCTGTCGGCCGTGACTTTGATACTGGTCGTAGGCACCCGGTCGGGCATGATGATGACATCGGCGATCCGCGACCATTCGTTGTAGAACAGGCCGATGCCGGTAAAGTCGTATTGACATTGAAAGTACAGGTGGGTGACGCCACTGACTTGGGGGGCGGTAAACGTATAGGTCGTGCTGTTCGAGCCGACCTTACTGTAGGTGTTGCCGCCGTCCGTGGATTCCCACCAGACGTATTTCCGACTGCCAAAGGGGTTGGTCAGAGCTTCCAAAATGTTCCGGGTCCCCTTGGCGGACAGCGTGACAGTGTCGCCGGAAATGTGGTTAGAGTCGATGGGCTCCTGCGTGAAGCCCCCGGCTAAGTTGATGCCCAGAATCGACGTTGGGGGTGACGTCGGCGTTTGCGGTGCGGTACTGGCTGCCTGAGCGGAAACGCCAATATTGAGGATGCTCAGGCCAACTAGGAGCCCAATCACCAGCCGGGTTAATTGCCGTTGCCATTTACGCA
Organism: Levilactobacillus sp. FUA 3915; assembly: GCF_044053135.1. NCBI lineage: Bacteria > Bacillati > Bacillota > Bacilli > Lactobacillales > Lactobacillaceae > Levilactobacillus > Levilactobacillus sp. FUA 3915. The sequence goes on from NZ_CP168704.1 coordinate 1,696,874, forward strand.
TGTCCAACACCCCCATGTCTTACGCGTGCGTATCGTTTGTTGACTGCGAATCGTCTGAATCATCTGAATCATCGTCGCGTGACCGCCGTTTGCCTAGCAGGTAGGCGCCAATGATCAACAATAAGGATAGGAATAAGAAAAGTAATAACCAGAGCCACCAGTAGGCCGGTTGCTCATCGGATTTGATCACGGAATTGTGCTCCGCGATTTGTTTTCGGGTCAGGGTAAACGTGCCGCTAAAATTCCACGTGCGTTTGCCACTGGTGACGTGGAGCTTCAACGTGTACTTGCCGGCCGATAGTTTTTTACTGCCGAGGCCGACCTGGTAGTCGAACCAGCTATTGGGCGCCATGGAACCGTTGTGGAGGTTCTCCGTGGCAATCTGCTTGCCCGTGCTATTTTGCATGACGCGGGCCGCAATATCCATCCGGCCAAATAGGGCGGGTGTCAGATTACGGATGCGGGCGAACGCCGTTGGATGGGTGTTCGGCTGCCGCACGCCGACACCGGCTAGTTTCAACTGGGTGCGGAAGGTCTGATTGGGCTGACACTGGAGCGCCACGGCGGTGACCTCGGCGTAGCGGTTGTTCAGCCGGAAGTCGGAGGCGTCGCCGTTTTCCGTTTGCGCCTTGGTGGCGTGCGGGTCGGTCACGAACAGGCCGCCGAGCACCTCACCGGAGAAGCCGGCCGTGGGAATCTGGGTATGAAAGGTGACCGTCTTCCCTTGGCGTGGGGCCAGTGTGATGCTGACGGGCCCCGACGTCATCTTGGTAAATGTGGTCTGGGCCGAGGCATCGGTCCGTTTGGACGGAATGTAAACAGCGTTGCCACTGTCGGCAGTAGTGGCGTTGACCGGAATCACCTGGAGTGTCCGGGTGGTGTTGCTGGGGTTCGTTACCGACAGCTTCAGCACCTGGGTCGCTCCGGGCGTGACCTTGAGATCGAAGTAGCCCGCCTTCGTCGAAATCTGATTTTTAGGCAACAGGGGGGTCGCCGCAAAATTGGCGGGCACCTTGGCGGCGGAGGCGGGTACGGCACCAGCCAGTCCCCCCGTCAGGAGCAGGCTGGCGGCGAGGAGGGGGTAAAGCCATTTGAATTTCATTTCAGCACGACCTTCCTTGATCAGTGAACCGCAGCCGTTGGCGGGGAAACGTCTTAGTGAGGTGACCTTAACTGTTTAGGCGGTTAGGGGGATTCTGCTTGAGTAACTAAGACAAAAAGTAGTCAGAAGCCGGCGCCAATCGCGACGCAGATGGTTAGTTAGATTAACCGGTTGCGGTAAGTATCGGGTTTAGCTAACGTTCAGTGCTAGTTAAACCCGGACCTACGGGTATTAGACGCCATGCGGCTGTACAGTCAAACGGCGTCTAATCCCAGACTATTTAACTGACAAATGACTGGTACGTGGCTATTGGGCAGGCGTGGTGGTTGCTGGGGCATTTTGTAAGGCCCAGTAAAGCGTCGCGTCGTAAGTCCCAGCGACAATGGTGGGTTGCTGATCGACCAGTAAGTTACTGCTCGTAGCGGTCGTGGCGCTGTTGTTGCCTTCACCCGTTTCAGCGGACGCGTTCCACAAGGTTTGTGGACTGCTGATCCAGCCGTTGGTGACGGCGGACTGCGTTAATTTCAGACTGCTTGGCGCAGCGGTGGCACTGTTGTCGAGGGTGCCCGGCGTCTGATTCAAGTTCAACGTCGCGTTGGTAATGGTCGATTTGCCCGAGGTAAAGGGACTTAACCCCACGGAAAGTGACCAGCCGGCGTTGTTGCCACGGAAGTCAGTCACGTTCAGGGTACCGGTATTGTTGCCGTCGTAAGCGGTTCCACTAGTGGGTGCCCCACTGGTGACCGGAACCGTGGTGTTAGCCGTGGCGATGTCTTTAACACTGACGGTGCCTAACATGATGTTAGGTACCTGGTTCAGACTCAACGTCCCGGGGGTCACCGTAAATTCCGCGTTGGACGTGGCTTCGGCATTGCCGGTGCTGTCCGCAACGTAGCCACTGGAAACGTTGGTCAAGTTACTGGTTGCGGTCCCAGGACCAGCGGCGCCAGCGACTAACGGATTCAAGGCCAGCACGGTTGCGGCGACGGCCACAGTACTGCCAACGCCACTCAGTAATTTTAGAACACGCATAATTTTCTCCTCCAATCTGGGTTAGACCCAAGTTTGACTAAGCAAAGTACCGACTTGGTTGGGTGGCCAACGGTGCCGGTCGCACTGGGGTGACAGAGGGCTGTTTGCGGGGGTTGGCCGGCAATGGTTGGTCACGGGAACCAAGTTAGGGTTAAATAAGTGTCGCTCTCCTCCGGTGGCAACTGTATGGTAACAGGGATTGGGTAGTGACAGTTATGAGAAGGCTAAGCTTAGCGTGGTGACTACACCAACTGCAAAACGTGGGGTGTGTTTGCTGGTAAAATGTGGCGCAGCACTTCGCATGATACAGGGGAGACAAAAATTGCCGGCTAATTGGCTGCGAGCGCAATTAGTCGGCAATTTGAATAAGTTACTCGGTGGTGAGTCGTTGCATCAGCGTGACGTCATTGAGGACGTCCTGCAGCGTGATCTTGGCCATCTTGGCCTCCGCAGCGGCCTGAATCTCTTGGTAGTAGTTGGTTAAAACCTTTGGGACGGTCTGACCGACTGGACAGTTCTGCGAGGTGTGGGTGTCCACGTTGAGCAGGGGTGCCTGGTTGGGCAGTGTCGCGTAGATGTCCCGCAGCGTGATGGCCGCCGGTTCGCGGGCGAGCGCCAGTTGGGTCGGTCCATGCGTTGGCGCTAAGAGGTCGTGGTGTTTTAAATTGGCCATGATCTTACGGATGAGGCTGGGGGAGGTTTCTAGACTGCTGGCAATTTCTTGGCTGGTCATTTTTTTGCCTTTGAAGTAGGCGATGTAGACTAGGACGTGGATGGTGTCACTGAACTGCGTGTTCGCCATGTTTTTTGGCGCCTCCTTTATTTTTTGGTTACATTGGTTTTGGGCCTGGGTTCAACGTTAGTTCTTGGCAGCGCCTCCGGGCTGGTGAAAATGGGCCGTGGCGCTGTGGGCGCACGTCTGGAGCCAAAGGGCGGTCTCCAGACTTACTTTGAGCCTCTGAGAAGCGAGTCTCAAAGATAGCAGTTGCCTAAGCGGGAGACCCGCTAAGGCAACTCCCACGGCTGAGCCCATTTTCACCAGCCCTGCGGCTGACACTGGTTGAACCCAGAACCAGCAGTGGCGGCGTCAAATGAGTCGGCGCCAGTTCTTGCTGCTTTGATTCTTCTGTTGGTTGTGGGGTGGTCTGCTATATCTGACGAGGTTTAACCTTGGCTCGCCTCTGGTCACTCCCACGACCGACCCAGTTTTCCCAGCCCTGCGGCTGACGGTGGTTGAACCCAGAACCAGTGGTGGCGGCGTCGAATGAGTCGGCGCCGGTTCTTGCTGCCTTGTTTTTTCTGTTGGCCAGTGTGACAGATTGGATTGTTGAGCTGTTTTACTTTAAATACAGACAGTAATTAAATGAAAAGTGCAAATCAATTCTGTATTATATTCTATAACACTTTGGCGAAAAAATCAGGTAAAACCGTTTGATTAAATTAATTTAAGCGAATTCATTGACTTTAATCGTTAATTGACGTATCTTAAAAGTGTACTTAAAAATAATACAAAATATAAAAACACATCAGGGGGTCTGCATTATGGCAGCAATTACAATTTTTGGTAAGGGTAACATGGGTCAAGCAATCGGTGACGTCTTCACACAAGGTGGGAACCAGGTTAGTTTTATTGACGCTGGTGACGCTGTTGAAAACTTGGGTTCAATCGTCGTTTTGGCTGTGCCATTCAACGCTGCGTTGAGCATTGCCAAAGCTAACCAAGCCGCTTTAGCTGGCAAGGTTGTCGTGGACATTACCAACCCATTGAACTTTGACACTTGGGACGAATTAGTTGTTCCCGCTGACAGTTCCGCAGCTGCACAAATCGCTGCCTTATTGCCAGATTCCAAGGTGGTTAAGGGCTTCAACACGACCTTCGCCGCAACGCTACAAAGCCGCAAGGTCAGCGACCAAGTCCAAACGACCGTCATGGCCGCTGGGGATGACGCCGCTGCTAAGCAAGAATTAGCCGACGCCTTGACCGACAGTGGTGTGGCCTTCGTTGACGCTGGTTCATTGAAGCGTGCCCGTGAACTCGAAAGCTTTGGTTTCTTACAAATGACCTTGGCTGCCAGCAAAAAGATTGGCTGGACCGGTGGCTTCGGCGTTTTGAAGTAAAGAGTAGAATAGAAGATTAGTGAAATAGTAAGGGCCCGAGAACGTTGATGTTCTCGGGTCCTTTTTGTGAGTTGCGGCAGGGTATCATTTTCTAAGAACCTGTTATACTGTGTTGCAAGGAGTGATTCGGTAATGGCTAATCAGCAAAATGAGCATCACGTAAACCCTGAAACTGAGGCGGCCAAAGCGTTAAGTGTGGCGATTCAACAGGAAATCGCCGCTGGCCGGGTTCGAGAAATTAAGACTGACAAGGAATTAGACGAGTGGTTGTTAGAGCCAGACGAAAAGAAGGATTAAGCCGAGGTTGCTGGCTTAATCCTTCTTTTTTAATATGAAATACATCAATTTTAAATGACGTTGTTAATACGAAAAACTGAAAATAGATGATCATTGTTAGTGACCAGAGGCGGGCCAAAGTGTCCAGCTGTGTCGGTGGTCTTGGCTGGGGTACTTTCCCAGCCTAGCCCACGGGACAACCTTTGAGACCGTTTCTCAGGCTCAAAGTTGAGGTGGAAGCCCGTTCTTTGGCTGTAACCGACCCCACAGCAGGGCACTTTGAGCCCGCCGCCGGGAACGGAAAACAAACGATCAATCTATTTTTAGTCGACAACGACGAGGGACTTGATAGCCTCACGCTTCGTCATAGCTTGGTAAGCATCGTCAATGGCGTCCAAGGTGAAGGACTTCGTGAAGACCTTCCCAGGATGGATGTCGCCGTCGAGAACAGCCTTCAACAAGGTTTGCTTGTCGTAGGTCGTCACGGAAGCGGGGCCCCCGGCGATGATGGTGTTGCTGTAGAAGGAACTGCTCATGTCCATCTTTGGTTCGTGTGGCAGGCCAACCCGGCCAACGATGGCGCCTGGACGGCCGACCTTCATAGCGGTGTCGTTAGACTGTTCCGTCCCGACACATTCGAGAACGGCGTCGGCACCAGCATTGTTAGTCATGGCCATTACCTTGGCAACCGCGTCGTCACCACGTTCAGCGATGATGTCGGTAGCACCAAATTCAGTGGCCAGCTTTTGCCGGTCTTCGTGACGGCTCATGATGATGATCCGCTTAGCGCCGCGCATTTGAGCAGCGATGACCCCACAGAGACCCACGGCACCGTCACCAACGACAACAACCGTGTCACCGGTGGAAACGTTAGCGACGCGAGCGGCGTGGTAACCGGTAGCCATGACGTCGGCTAAGGTCAGCAGGGACTTCAGCATTTCTTCGCTGTAGTCGGCTGGCTTGCCAGGAATCTTGACCAGGGCCCATTCGCCGTGTTGGAAACGAATGTATTCGGCTTGGACACCGTTACTGAAGTTGTCGGTGTGGTTTTGGCAATCGCCGTCAAAGCCGGCCCGGCAGGCTGCACAGTGGCCGCAACCATGAGTGAATGGGGCGATAACAAAGTCGCCGGGTTGGACGGTCGTGATGTCACTGCCAACTTCTTCAACGATCCCGATGGCTTCGTGGCCGGTGTTTTCGGAGTGCTTTTCCTTGTCTTCAAGCCCGCGGTAAGCCCACAGGTCGGAGCCACAGACGCAGGTCCGGACAACGTGAATAATCACGTCGTCGGGTGCTTGCACCGTTGGTTTGTCAATATCTTCAATTTGAACTTTTCCAGGTTCCATGAACATGGTGGTTTTCATAAGTTTGTGACCTCCTAAACATATCTAAGTGAATTTTAAGCGTTTGCTTTTTGAATGTAAAGTAACTGAACTTTTCAATCTTTCTGTCGGGTGGGTGGTACTTTCAGGTCACGCCTCAGGCCAGGCGTCCTTCAGCGTCGTGATGACGGGCGTTACCCGGGACGTAGTGGCTGTTAAATAGCTGGCGTAAATGGCCATGTGGGCCGCCGCATCACTGATGGGTAGGAGTCGCCGGTTGTCATTGGCCGTTGCTTGTGGCGGCAGGGTCGGATCGAAGGGCGAGACGTTGGTGGCGAAGTAGGGGAAGTCGGAGAATTTGGTAATCTCCGCCATGGCTTCCCGTTCCTTTTGGTAGAAAAACTTGGCGTCGGGGATGTTGTCCTGGATGATGGCGCGCCAGGGACCGATGTCGACGGGCACCACGAAACTCAGACCGGCCAGATCCGCGAAGGTGACCGCGGACTGATTGGCTTGGTACATAAACTTGTTGAGGTGGATCGCTAAATTTTCCGGGCCAATCAAATTGCTGGTGATGTCGGTGGCATCCAGCGGGTGGTTGGTGAAAACTAACGTGTACTCATGATTACGAAGGCTTTGCGCTGGTTCGGGAAGCGTGACGGTCGTGACCAGTTGGAGGCTAGCGGGGAGCTGGGCTGTCAGTGATTGCAGGACAATCATGGGCCCGGGCAGAGTGGCCGCCACCTTAAGCACGCGTTGATTGTGGTCAAAATTTTGAATACGGACCGCGGTCTCCTGATTGGCTTGTAATAGCTTGGCGGCTTCCCGGGCGGCGAGTTCCCCGGTCGCGGTCAGGCGTATCCGGTTGGGTTGACGGTCGAAGAGCTGCACGCCCAGGTCGGTCTCGAGCTTTTGCATGCCCCGGGTCACGGTCGGTTGCGTCACGTTGAGCATAGCCGCGGTCTTAGCCAGTGTTCCCGTCTGGGCAAAGGTGACGAGTTCTTGGAGTAGGTAATTGTCTAACAAATTGGTGAACCTCCTTGATGGGTAAAAGGAATTTTGAAGCAGGGGGCGGAGGTACTTTGAAGTGCCTTCTTCTATTTGGTTGAGTGGCGGTTATAATGAATTTTGTGGTTAAGACTGATTGAGGTTAAATAGACCAATCAGTCGTTGCCGTTGAGAGGGTAATTAGCAATTTAAACTTGGCTGTACCACAGGATGGTGAAAATAGGCTAGCCGTTGTTAGTGACCAGAGGCGGGCCAAAGTGACCAGCTGTGTCGATGGTCTTAGCTGAGTGGTTTTTACTCAGCTTAGCCCATGGGACAATCTTTGCGACCGTTTCTCAGGCGCAAAGTTGAGGTGGAAGCCCGTCCTTTGGCTGGAACCGGCCCCACAGCAGGGCATTTTGAGCCCGCCGCCGGGAACGGACTAGCCACCGCGTCCCGGTCTATTTTCACCATCCCGGAGGCGAAATCAAAGACTAGTATACATCAACCGCATACTAGCATAACTTATTGGTAATTTTCAACGGATTGGTTTGGGACTATAGTAATCTCATCAGTTGAGCGAAAGGCAGGATGAGTTAAATGACAAATGTCCCAACAATTAAATTAAACGATGGTCATGAGATGCCACAATTAGGCTTCGGGGTCTTTCAGGTTCCCGATTTGAAGGAATGTGAGGACGCCGTGGTGGCCGCTTTGCAAGCGGGTTACCGGTTACTGGATACAGCGACGGCTTACCAGAACGAAGAAGCCGTTGGCCGTGCCATCAAACGCAGTGGCGTGCCCCGCGACGAAATCTTTGTGACCTCGAAGCTGTGGGTGTCTGACTTCACCTACGACCGGGCCAAACAGGGCATCGATGCTTCACTGGCGCGTTTGGGCCTGGATTATTTGGACTTATACCTGTTGCACCAGCCTTATGGCGACACGATGGGGGCTTGGCGCGCACTGGAAGAGGCCCAACAGGCCGGCAAGATTCGCTCGATTGGGGTCTCTAACTTTTACGCCGATCAGCTGAAGAACCTGGAGCTGACCATGAACGTGAAGCCGGTCATTAACCAGATTGAGGTCAATCCGTGGTACCAACAACCCACTGAGGTGGCGTTTAACCAGGGCGAGGACGTTCGCGTCGAGGCCTGGGCGCCATTCGCTGAGGGCAAACATGACATCTTTACCAACGAAACGATTGCCGCAATTGCCCAGGCACACGGCAAGACGGTGGGTCAGGTCATCTTGCGGTGGCTCCTGCAGCGCGGTATCACGGTGATTCCCAAGTCCGTTCACGCAGAACGCATGGCGGAAAATATCGCCGTCTTTGATTTCGAATTGACTCCAGCAGAAATGACCACGATGGCGACGTTGGACCGGCAAGAAAGCCAGTTCTTTGATCACCGCGACCCGGTCACGATTGAACAAATTTTCGGTTCCAGTTTAAAACAATTAAAGGAGTAAGCTAATATGACAACGACACCAACGATTAAATTAAATGATGATAACGAGATTCCTGCAATTGGATTTGGCGTTTTCCAAATTCCTAGCGACGGGTCCACTTACAAGGCCGTGACAGAAGCGCTCAAGGACGGTTACCGCCACATCGACACGGCTGTGGCCTACTTTAACGAGGCTGAGGTCGGCCGGGCGATTAAGGATAGCGGCATTCCGCGTGACCAAATTTGGGTCACCAGCAAGCTTTGGCTGCAAGACTTCGGGTATGAACCAGCCAAGAAGGCCATCGATTTATCCCTGAAGAAGTTGGGCCTGGACTATTTAGACCTTTACTTGATTCACCAACCCTATGGTGATGTGGTCGGCGCTTGGCAAGCCATGGAAGAAGCCCAAAAAGCGGGCAAGATTCGCTCAATTGGGGTCTCCAACATGACACCGAAAATCTGGAACCACTTTGTGCCTGACTTCACGGTTATGCCAGCCGTCAACCAGGTTGAATTCAACCCGCTATTCCAGCAGCACGCCATCCGCGAAATCATGGCGGCCGACGATGTGAAACTGGAAGCCTGGGCACCCCTGGGCCAAGGAAACCAAGCATTGCTAACTAATCCAGTGATTGCCAAATTGGCGGAAAAATACCATAAGGACGCGGGACAAATCATCCTGCGGTTTGAAAACCAACTCGGCGTCATTGTTTTTCCTAAGTCCGTGCATGCCGACCGGATCAAGAGTAATTTGGATATCTTTGACTTCACCTTAACGGCCGATGAAATGAAGCAGTTAGAAGCCTTGGATACCGGCAAGGGGAACCATGACCCCGATGCCCCAGGCGTTGAACAGATGTTAGCGGCTTACGATGTGCACGCCGACGACTAATAACTAATCAAAGGGAACTGACCGTGAATGGGTCGGTTCCTTTTGGGCTTCCAGGATAAATTAATCACGTCCTTCACCAGAATGGCGGGGCGGGCCGTCACAAAATTTGTTATAATTGGCTTCATTGTGATATGAACGACCTGGAGGAAAAATGACAAAGAAAGAGTTTCATTTAAAAATACCCGCAGAAATCAGCGACCAACTGCATCTGAAGGAAGATACGCCCGTCAAATTGGTGGTCAAGCGGGACCGGCTGGTGGTGCAACTCAATGAACCCCGGCAACAATTATTTCAAAATCGGGTGCTGCTGTGGCCGGTGTTAACGGCGTTAGTGGTCAGCCTAGGATTCTATATATTTTTACGGCTTCAAAGTATTCATACGGTAAAACTGGTGGGCAACTACTCGTTAGCGACGATGATTATTTTGTTGGGGGTTAGCATGGGGACGCTCTTGTTCGCTGGCTTCTTTATTCGCGACCGCAAGAATCCCCACACGCATTTTAGCCAAAACATCTACTGGCGAAACTTCCCGGTCATCGTGTTATCCTTCGCCCTGATTCTGGGATTGGCGCTGACCGGAAGCATGTGGCTGCTGGGCGTCCTATTCAAGGGGGCAAGCTTCGGCCGGGTGACGGCTAGTCTGATTCTGTTTGCCTTTGGCGTGGTGACCAACTCGGTGATGATCTACTTTGCCCTGGTGGTGGACGCCGGCGTGTTGTCGACCGTGCTGATCCTGGTGATTATTAGCGGCGTGGTCATTGCCATGGCCGTGAACAACCAAAAATATTGGTGGCAACATAACCTGAGTTTCTTGGGAACCAATGGGGCGGCGAGCGGGTGGCAGTTCAATGCCACGCTGATTTTCTCGGCGCTATTGATGATTGCGTTGATCGATTACCTCTTTGTTCGGCTCCATGAGGTCTTCCCCAAGTCGCGGCAGTTGTTGGTGTTACGCACACTGTTGACGCTAACCGCACTGGATTTGGGGATGGTCGGGGTCTTTCCGAACAATGCCAACTCGCATGAGCTTCACGACCAAGTTGCCGTGTTCCTGGTGTACTTCATCATTGCGCTTATCGTGGGCGTGCGCTGGCTCTTGCCAGATATTACCAAGGATTTCCTGTACCTGTCAGATGGTGTCGGCGTGGCCCTGGTGGTTGCGGCGCTACTGTTCCAGGTATTTGGGTACTTTTCCCTGACCGCGTTTGAAATGATGGCGTTCGTTCTGGCCTTTGGTTGGCTGTTAATGCTGCTGGACCGGATTGAAGCGTTGATTGATGTGGGAACCGAGGGTGTCTTAGAACGTGAAAAGAACGAAAAAAATGGTTAATGCCGGTTGGGGCGTTAACCATTTTTTTCGTTGTTTGTGTTTAGCGATGATTCAGAACCGTCATCTTCGTGGGCATCGACCGGACTTTCTTCATGGCGTGGTCGGCGTTGAGTTGCTTGATAACTTTCGACAGGGTCGTGGTGGCCGTCTGATCCTTATGAAAGGAGTGGACAATCATACTGTCGTAGGTGACCTTGTCACCGCTGAGTGAAAACCAGTTGGGCGCCAGGTTCTTTTCCGCGGACGTGATGTTCATGCCTGACCAGACCAGGTAGCGCGTCGGGTGCTTCTTGGCGAAGTGTTCAACCTGCCAACCGGCTTGAAAGTCGTTGACCTCTTGCCACCGCTGAAGCTTGGTGTCTTTGATGGCGTAATAGATTAGACAACTGTAGGTGAGCTTGGGACTGGCCTTCAATTCGGCTAGGGTGAGCGGCGGTGTGGTGTGCTTAGCCACCTTTTTAGTCGACTGAGAGTTAGTTGTGGGGGTTGGTGTGCTTGAAGGGGTGTGGTGAGTCCAAACCAGGCCGCCAACAAGCAACAATAAGACAACGGCACCAGTGGCGATTAGCCATTTTTTCAAAATCATCATTCTTTCGTAGATTAGCGTTTAGTTCTCAGTGTAGGGGAATCGGGGGTGAATGACAAATTTGGGCAAGAAAAAACGACCGAACGGGTTTAAGCGTTCGGTCGCAACTTAAAATCTAGTTTAGTACCAGTGGTGATGTTGCCAGAAGGACTTTGCTTTCGTCCAAGAACCGTAACGACCAGCGACGTACTTGTTGGCAGTCTTTTCTTGGTTGACGGCGGATAAGTCACCGTGCAGGTAAGACTTCAATAATTGGTAACGACCATAACAGTTACCGTTACGCGCACGGTAGCTGTAGCGGGATTCGCGGAAGGCAATCCAGTTCTTGGCGGCCTTTTGCTTCTTGGACAGGCCGGAGTTGATTTGGGCGATTTGCTTCTTTTGGTTAGCAGACAGTGTAGCGGCTTCAGCGGTCACACTAGGTTCTGAAGTGAAGCTAGTGGCAACATTGGCGATCATGCCGAATGAGAAGCCAAAAATTAATAAGATTGAAGCTAATTTGATTTTAAATTTAGTCATATTTTTTTAAACACTCTTCCTCGTTTGTTAATCTCTACCCTATAGGATACGCGATGAATGTTGCAATCGTGTTACTACGCAATTAAAAGGGCGTCACAAGCGAGTAAAGTTATATGACGTAAACTCCGGATACATAGGGGTTACGATACCCTCTCAACCTAGATGGCTCTAAGCATGTAACCGAATTTATACAAATGTTTCAATAGTGAATAGGAAGACTTATTAGCAGTCAATAAAATCTACCGGATTAATCCGAAATAGCCAATCACGATGATTCCGAGGACAATTCGGTACCAGCCGAAGGGCTTGAAGTCGTTGTTTTTAATGTAACTCAGGAGGAACTTGATCGACAGGTAGGCCACGATATAGGAAACGATGACCCCGGTCAGGAGGACAATCACCTGGCTGTAGGTAAAGGTGTTGCCATGAATGAAGTATTTGAGGACCTTCAACGAGGAGGCGCCAAACATGGTCGGAATCGCTAGGAAAAAGGAAAACTCGGTGGCCACGTAGCGGGAGGCGCCAATCAAGATGGCGCCCAGGATGGTGGCCCCTGAGCGAGAGGTCCCGGGCACCATGGCCAGCACCTGAAAGAGGCCAATACTAATGGCTAAGGTGAGGGGCAATTGGTTCAAGTCAGTAAACCGGGGAGTCTTAGTCCGATTGTAATTTTCAATGATGATAAACAAAATACCGTACAGAATTAAGGTCGTGGCGATGACTTGCCAGCTGGTCAGGTGGGCATCCATCCAATCATTTAGCGGCAGGCCAATGATAACCGAGGGTAAAACGGCGATGATGACCTTGACCCAGAGCGTCCATGTCTGGTGACGCTCCAGTTGATTTTTACTGCGGGCCCAAGGATTCAGCTTGGTGAAGTAGAGAACCAAAACGGCCAGAATGGCGCCTAGTTGGATGACCACCATGAACATATTAATGAAGGCGGTGGGCTCGTCTAATTTGATAAATTCGTCGGCGAGGTACAGGTGACCGGTGGAACTGATTGGTAGGAACTCCGTGACCCCTTCGATGATACCGAGAATAATGGCTTTAATAATATCTAACACAAGAAGACTCCTTTTATGTAGAAGAATAGTAATCTCTAGTTTACGGGAGTCGTGTAAAACTCTGATGATGGTTCAGTAAAAGATTGGTAAATGAAAAAGGCCCACAACCTATTAACGTTGTGAACTGCAAGTTTAATCGTTTTCCGAAGCCAGGCCCCGCATCGCCGTGACCTTGCGAAAGGCAAAGACCGACCCCAGGAAGAAGCAGGCCGCCAGCGTGGCCGCGATGGGCAGCGTGTGGAACATATTTGCCGGTAAGACCAACGCTAGTAAGGGAAAGGCGTAGGCGGCTGGCAGCTTGATGCGTAATAGTTGCAGCAGGACAAAGACCAGCGGCAGCGCAATCAGCGTGGTTAGGAGCCAGGAGGCCAAGGCCAGGTGAATCAGGACGCCCAGGGTTGCGGCGCCGGCCAGGGCAATGATCTGCTTGATGGCGAGTTTGCCGGGATAGGTTGGCATCTGGGACACCTCGAAGAAGACGACCAGTACCGGCGGAATCCCCGCCATTTGGGGGAAGCCGGCCAGCCAGACTGCTGCGACCCAGACGGAAGCCACCAGCGTGAAGCCTAACATGTGGGACACGTGGAGCGGTTGGCCCGCTGGCTTGCCGCGGTAGTGGCCCTGCAACAGGACGCCCACGGTAAGCGACAACGTGAAGACCAGGATGGCCACGATAAATGACCAGTGCGTGGCGTTGATAATGATGGGCAACAGGCCAGTCGCGAAGGACGGTGCTAGGGTTGAACGTAAAACGCTGAGTAACAGTAAGATGAGCAATAGCGTCAGGTAGACCTTTTCGGCGTAGGTGATGCCGAGTTGATTGACCAGAAAGCCAATCACGGCGGTGCCGGATGGGGCGAGGAAGATTTTAAATGGCTGCGCAATCCAACTACTACTATGGTAGATCCAGGTGCCGGCCGTTAACGCGCCAATTTCGGGTAGGATGATTTCGTAGTCGCCGAGTAAGGTGGCGGTGGTGACCATCAACAGGACAAAAACGAATCCTATCAGGTAATCCCGGACTTCAGTTTTAGACAATGACATGGTGCAGGGGTCCTCCTTAACAAGTTGCTTTATATATAATCAGAATTTTTGAATAATCGTTTTTGATTATAGCACGTTATTCGTTTGCTTTCAGGCCCGAATGGAATTGGAAACGTTGTCATTACAGTGATTTAGCTGTATTTCTGCCGGACCAATAGCAACTAGAGCAGTGCCTTTCATTTTGATGACAAATCCAAGAAAACTAGGCAAGTGATTTTCACCGCCTGAAAATCGGCGTTCACCCGATAACAACGACGAGAAATAGTTTGTTATTTAAAATACCTTACGATTTAAACGATTTTAGTGTATAATAAAAACCATTGAATATGTTCGACAAAAAATGCTTCAAAGTAAATCGAAGGAGTGAGCAGACATGCGGGTAACACAATGGGGCCTAGGACTAGTAGGGTTTATTGTGGCAATGGGGATTGGTGCCAATGGGGTGGCACACGCCGACGCGGACTTAGACAATGCTTTAAACACGGCGCCCCAAGGCATCAAAATTCAGGATGCTAGCGACAGTAGCGCAAATATTTTTACGCCCGGGACGGCTTGGAGCAAACAGAAATTCAATCAGTCCAAGGTGGTTGATGTGCCCGAGAGTGCCGGTGTCTCCGGGACCCAAGCGGTCGAGGTGACGAATGGCGCTGGCCAATCCGGTGCCATTTGGTCCACGGACAACAATCCCTTTCCACTGAACTCCAAGCACGTGCAGGAAACGGCATCGATGTGGATGTACTTTGGCAATAAGCAGAGTGCCGGAACTGCGGGCGAGGGGATGGCCTTCGTCTTGCAGAATGATAGCAATGGGTTAGCGGCGACGACTAAGTATCAGACGGCGTTTTTAACTGGAACGCCAACTATCCAGGGGGAGAGTTTAGGCGTTTGGGGGGCGAGTTACTTCGGCAATATTTCGCCTGACGCGGTAGCGAAAACAGCGATTCAGCACAGTTGGGCGATGGAATTTGACACAGAAGCTAATAAGGCGGCTAATAATGCAGCAGATTTCAGTAATTCTTTTGATAATATCGCGAGTGTTTCCGGCGCACACATTGCCTGGAATTATCCTAGTGATTCCAAGACCTATATAGCTGATTCCAGCATTTCATCTCCCAATATGTTGCATCGAGGAATTGTGAACAATCTAAGTCTATCCGATGGTAAATGGCACCACATCACCCTGACGTGGAACGGGTACAACACGATGACTTACACCATCGACGACAAGGATCCCCAGACCGGTGAGGCGTTGAAGGGCCAGGGGGCCGACTTTGGTTTGGACCCTGGTGGTCAAGTCGGTGGGGGAAATGACCCGACCACCATCACGACCACGGACTCCGGCGAAACGCGCTGGGGCTTTACCGGGACGACGGACTCGTCTAAGTGGGAAAATAACTTGGTGATTTTTGAACAGGTTCCTGGGCTGGTCAACGCAACGGCGACCAACACCCTGACCGATGTCACGACCGGCAAAGACATTGCCAGTGGGGACAAGGTCAAGTCGGACGACAAGGTTAAATTGACCTACAATCTGGGGTACGTCAACGGCCGGCAGGACTGGAAGAACATTGTGGCTAAGCTCAGTCTGCCGCGTGACCTGACGTTTAGCCAGGCGACCGTTAGCTACGGCGCCACCCAGGTAGCGACCCTGACCGGGGACAATTTAACCAGTCAGCTAGCCAAATACACGTTGCCGCAAGACTTGAGTAGCTCGAATACAAAAGCTAGCATTACGCTACAGGGGACGGCCGATGACGTGACCAAGGAAACGACCGTGCCCGCCACAACCAGTAATTTTGACGGTACAAATGACATTCTGAGTACCGATACAGTGCCGTTTACCCTGACACCGAACCGCTTGATCTCAATCCACAAACTCAGTGGCGACCCGGTCAACGTGCAGCCAAACCAGGACACTAAGGTGATTGGGACGGTGGGGATGAGCAACATTCCCGACGACTACGATTACCGAAACGTTACCGTGACGGGGACCCTCAACGGTAAAACGCTGACGACTCAACCGGATGACGAAGGGGAGTTTAACTTTACAATTCCCGCTGCCGACCTGACCTCGGGTAGTAATTCACTAACGGTGAAGGCAACCGATGAAGAAGGCAACAGCTCCGACGCCGCCACCTGGACGCTGAACATGGGCGTGCTCCAGTTGGCCAACGTTTCCGACCAGGCGAAATTTACCACCAAACTGACCGGTTCGGCGCAAGATGTTGAGCCGGATGCGGGGTGGACCATTAACGTGGTCGACACCCGTGGCACCGGGAGTGCGTGGACCTTGCAGGCCAACGCCACAGCTCAGGCGACCACGCCGGATGGCCAGCTCTCGGGGAATCTGGTTTATAAACGCCAGAATGGGACCGAGGTCACGCTGAATCAGACACCACAGACCGTGATGACCCATACCAATACGGCGACGGACACGGGCACGACGGACGTGACCAGCAGCTGGGGCCAAAAGGCCGGGATGCAGGCGCAGATCAACAGTGATGCCATTGTGGGCGATTATACGATTGTCGTCGGCTGGCAGCTGATCGATGGCGTTTCCTAATTTTAAAAATAACGCAAGAGGCTGGTTGAAGTTTGCCAGCCTTTTCATGTGGGTTGGGGTATACTAAAAAGAGCAATCAAACCATCAGGAGGAACAACATGATAGCATTAAAATCACAACGTGAAATTGCGGGGATGCAGGCGGCTGGCGACATTCTGGTCGGCCTCTTCCACGAGCTGGAAGCCTACATCAAGCCCGGCATCACCACCTGGGACATCGACCACTTTTCCTACGAATACATCGTCGGTCACGGCGCTACCCCGGGCGAGCTCAACTTTGAGGGCTACAAGTACTCGACCTGTGTCAGCGTCAACGACATGATCTGCCACGGTTGCCCCAGCAAGGATATTCTGGTTCACGAGGGCGACTTGATCAAAATGGACACGGTCATCGACTACGACGGCTACCTGAGCGATGCCTGCCACGCGTTCGTCGTGGGCAAGCCATCCGCCGAGGTTGAGAAGCTCATGGACGTGACGCTGAAGGCCCTGTACAAGGGCATCGACCAAGCCGTTGTCGGCAACCGTATCGGCGACATTGGCTTTGCCATCCAGGACTACGCTGAAAATCAATTGGGCTACGGCGTGGTACGCGATTACATTGGCCACGGCATTGGGCCGACCATGCATGAAGACCCAGACGTGCCCCACTATGGGCGTCCTGGTCACGGCACCCGGCTGAAGGCGGGGATGACCATTACCATCGAACCCATGATCAACGTGGGGAGCGAGGAATGCAGCGCGCCCGCCGATGATGGTTGGACCATCCGCACGGTCGATGGCAGCCTGAGTTGCCAGTACGAGCACACCATCGTGATCACGGATGACGGTCCGAAGATTTTGACGTCGTTTGACCATGAGTTGGATGCTAAATACTTGTTGAAGTAAGCGAAAAGACCGATTCCTGTGGGGAGTCGGTCTTTTTTGAGTGGAAATATTTATGAGATTAAACAGCGGTATACCCACCATCAACGGTGAATTCGGACCCGGTCACGTAGTTGGATTCATCCGACCCCAAGTAGACGCAGATTTCACCAATGTCCTGGGGCTGACCGACACGCTTCATCGGAATCGCCGCGGAGACCTGCGCCACTTGGTCGCTAGGCCCACTGGTCATTGGCGTGTTGATGACACCGGGATGCACGGAGTTGACGCGGATGTTGTAGCCCTTGGTCGTGGCGTCGATGGCGGCGGCCTTGGTCAGCATGCGGGTGCCGCCCTTGGAAGCGGAGTAGGACGAAATCAGGGGACTGGCGACCATGCCGGCAATGGAAGAAATGTCGATGATCGAGCCGCCGTGGGCCTTCATTGCCTTAATGGCGTGCTTCATCCCCAAAAAGTTCCCGGTCAAATTGATATCGATAACGCGTTGCCATTCGCTGAGCGTAATCTCATCGAGCGGTTTCATTTCGGGCAAAATCCCGGCACAGTTGACCAGAATATCCAGCTGACCATACTTGGCCGTGATGTCGCCGATAATGGCTTGCCAGGTATCCTCGCTGGTGACGTCTTGCTTCGCAAATGACGCCTGGTCGTTGGCCTGAACCAAGTCCTTCTCGGCAGCGCTTTCATTCAAATCCGTCAAAATTATCCGCGCCCCTTCACGCAGGTAGCATTTCGCAATGCCAATCCCAATGCCACCGGCACCCCCGGTAATCAACGCGGTTTTATTCTGTAAACGATCCGTCATACCCAAGACCTCCTAAAATTTTAGAGCTTAAATTAATGTTATCACAATGAGGTGGACGCACGTAAGCCAACCGTCAAAAAAACGCGTGACCACAGCCGAATAGGTCTAGGGTCACACGTTTCGTGTATGTGAAATTAGTTACGCTTGCGCCGGAAACCCAGTGCACCGGCCAATCCCAATAGGAGGACGCCGAGTTGGGCGGTCCAGGTGGCGGGTTGGTCATTAGTTTGCGGCAACGTGGTAGTGGCGTTAGTGCCGTCAGTCGGTTGGTTCTGTTGATCCTGCTGGTTGGCGTTGTTAGTGTTACGAGCAGCGGCCTCACGTGCAGTCTCTCGTTCAGCGGCTAACTGGTCGGCTTGGGCCTGTGATAACACGGTTGCCGGATTAGCTTGGCCGTTCTGATTTTCCAGAGCCGCGGCAGCTTCACCACCGGAAAGGGGTGCGTTGTTGACAGTAACGCCCGTCTGAATGCCTGGGGTGTACTGTGGCTCACCGATAGCTTTGATTGGTGGATCCTTGATAGCGACTCCCTTGACAGTGACTGGCTTCACCGGACGAACCGTCTTCGCTGGCTTCGTCGTTTTGGCTGGATTAGTTGGCTTGACAGGCGTCGTCGGTGTGGTTGGCGTTTCGCCGTTGTCCGGCGCGGTTGTGCCGGTGTTGGTGTCGGAGCCGCCAGTTGTTGGGGCGGGGTCGATGGTCAACGTGACGGGGTCAGAGACGACATCCAGTTTTGTAGTCGGGTCGGTATAGTGGTAAATGACGGTGTAGGTGCCAGGCTTACTGGTATCGACTGACAAACCGTCTTTGTTGGTAACGGTGATGTCTGAATCGGTTGGTGTGACTGGAGTGCCATTTGCAGCGGTTAATGAGGTGATAGCCTCTGCTGGTGACCACTTTACGCCAGCGGTTGTACGCGTATCTTGTGCGGTAAGTTGGCTTTTACTTGTCACTTTAACCGTAGCAGTCGCAGGGTGGCCTGTTCCTGCTGAGTCCGTATACGTGTAGTTGACGGTGTAAGTTCCTGGAACATCTGTATTGACCGTAGTACCTTTACTTTTATCAGGGTTCTCCACGGAAGTAACTTGTAAGTTATCAGCAGATGGTGTGACTGGCTGTCCGTCGGTATCTGTTAAACTGACGAGTGGCTGTCCATCGATGTCTGTTAAGCTGACGACAGTATTAGGATTCCAGTCTTGGCCTACGACTAATTCAGCTGGCTTAGAACTGGTGCTGATGCTAGCTGAATTAGTAATCGTGATAGAGGTTGAGATGGGTGCCTCATCAGTTCCTGTGACATTGCCTTGAGCATCCTTGTAGCTGTAGGTGACAACATAAGTCCCAGCCTTTGAGGTGTCAACCTTAGATACTAGACTGCTAGTTGCGTCCCCTTTAGGCGTGAAATCTATTTTGACAGTCAGATTACCTTCGCTTGTTGTGAGTTTAGATGAAGAATCATAATCAAGTCCTGTTGGGGAAGTGAAACCAAGATGTGTGAGAGGATCCCAGGTGCCCGTTGTAGCAGAGAGCGTTTCATTTGGGGAAGCCGTTAGCTGGGTCTTGATGGGATCGATGTAGAAAACGAATGTATTACCGTTAGACGTGTTTACAGATAAATCGAGACTTTTCGGTTCAAACGTGACTGATGTGGGGATAGCAGCATTTTCATCAATGTTATCTGAGGTTCCCATATACTTCAGAGTAGGGAGCCAGTACAGCGTTTTATTGATTCTCGATGACTTGATGTCATCTGGGTTCATTGAATAGCTAGGGGCAAAGTAGGTTGCTGATCCATCTGTCGTGTCTTTAGTGGTAGACGTAAGTTCCTGTGGATTGTAGGTAATGCCAGTGGCACCAGTTGCAATAGGGAGGGGAGCTCCATAGGTGGTCCCATACTTTGAAGGGTCCGCTGAATTATAAACGACAAAGTGATCAGTGACGTTGACAGTGGTGTATTGAAGTTTTTTTTCGTACGCAGTAGCGGTAATACCAACCACATATGCATCTTTTAAGTCATTACCAATATCACTTGAGGAATAGACGGTATAGTCTCCATTTGTGGAAGTGGAATAAGCACTTTTATCATTACCAATTCCAGCAAAGATAACGTCATTACTTGGAGTCGATTGGCCGGCCGGATTATTAGCAGTAATCGACTTATAATCTCTGTTATTAGTTGTCTGGAGCTTGACCCTTAAGGAAGGTTGGCCACCAGTCAGGCCGCTAGTTGACCGTGTGTCACCAGCCTTTTTAGCAAAAGCATTGGCATCCGGTTGGAAGCAATAGATTTGACGTCCATTGGCATCAGCTAATCTTGTGACTGTTAATGAGTCAATCTGAATATAGCCACCTTCATCCTCTTTTAAGTCGTTTACGTAGTTTGTAGCACCCGCTTGCATATCTGCTTGGGTAGATGTGATGGATTCGGGGAGTACGATATAGAAATTAAACAGTTTCTGACCAGCCGTCCAGTGCTCTGTGTCATATGGATAGAGATTTGCAGAGGCAACGGCATTGTATGGGAGGTATTGTCCCTTAATATTAAGGTAAAAGTT
Organism: Levilactobacillus sp. FUA 3915; assembly: GCF_044053135.1. Taxonomy (NCBI): domain Bacteria; kingdom Bacillati; phylum Bacillota; class Bacilli; order Lactobacillales; family Lactobacillaceae; genus Levilactobacillus; species Levilactobacillus sp. FUA 3915. The sequence goes on from NZ_CP168704.1 coordinate 1,717,404, forward strand.
AGATAAAGGTCCAAGGGTGAAGCTACTGTCAGCAGGGGTCGTTGTATCAGTATTATCGGATTCGACGACAGGCGTAACAGCTGTGTGCGCAAGGGAGACTGGTGCTAAACGAGACTTCATTAGTGAATCGACAGACTTCTTCACAGTTAGACCACTGGAAGCCAAGACGGCAGCGGACTTACCTGTTTGTGCTGGAATCTTTAAAGTGTTTGTATTAGTTGATGAGTCAGCAGGCGTATTATTAACTTTGCTGGTATTTAAAGATTGTGTGGTTGATTGAACGTTAGAGGTACTTGTAGCAGTAGCGTTTGCGGGAGACTCAGTTTCTGAATTCTGCGTAGTGTTCTTTGAATTAGTTGAGTCAGAATTATCTGAGGCCGGCTCACTAGTTCCGTTATCAGATGGATCAGTTCCTTTACTAGTTGCGGGAGTGGTCGTTTCGTCGGCGTTACTAGTCTTGGTGTCGTCGGTGTCGGACTTGGTAGTTGAGGAATCCGTTGATTTCGGAAGGACAACAGCTTTGCTATCGGTAGAACTCATTTCCGATTCAACTGAGCTGTCCGTTGCGTCTAAATTAGTGTTCGTAGTCGTATCTGCTTGAGCAGAGTTGGTGACCGCCAGACCAGCCACCAAAGATACCGTGGCCAGTGTGCCAACTAGCCAGAATTTACCAGCCTTGTAAAGCTTGTAATGGACCTTGGTCGTGGTCGGTGTGTGTGCTTGTTTCATAAGAGTCTGCTCCTATCCTACACAGTGGCCGTGGCAGGGGATGTCAGAAGCAAATCCGAGAAAACGGACGCGGTCGTGTGTTTCATTGATAGTTTAATAATAACATAAAACAGTTATATTAAATGGTAGTTAATTGGCGAAACCGATTATCCCCGTTGCCGGTTTAGCTGTCGTCTAAATAATAGTGTGAAAATACACCGATAGCTGTTATGACGCGGAAAATGGCAGTTACTTATTACCTTTGTGTGACCCTTTTCACTTTAAGCGAAAATACCTGAAAAGGGGTTGAAAAGTCAATGGACTGTGACTTCTCAGATTTTAAAAAAAGTAACGGAATTGACAGTGGCACTGATTATAAAAATTGTAATCAGACGACTACAAGACCTTTACAGCATTTACATCAAAAATCTACAGTAGCTTGTTATCCTGATTTCGGAGTAAAAATTAGGAGGTAGATTATGTTGAAATCTAAGTTACGGTTAGGACTTTCGTTGGGAACTTTGCTGGTCACGCTGGGGTTGGGTGCCCAGGTTGTGGTCACGCCCGTTCAAGCAGCCACGCACGCGGTGACGACCAGTGCCAGCACCAAGGCCGGTTCGCAAATCAAGCTGAAAGGGGCCGTCAACGTTCGTGACCTAGGCGGGTACCGGACCAAGATGGGTAAGACGGTCAAGGCCCACGTGCTGTTACGGGCAGCGGCTTTAAACAAGCTGACCAAGGCGGACGTTCAGAAGCTGAAGAAGACTTACCATGTCCGGACTGATATTGATTTGCGCTCCAAGGCGGAAGCGGCCAAGGATCCTGATGTGAAAATGTCTGGCGTGAACTACGTGTTCGACCCGGTCGTGAAGGACGTTTCCCAACAGTTCTCTCTGACTAGCAAGGATGGCAACAAGGTCATGCAGGACGGCTACAAGGCCATGGTTATGACTAAGCAGGGGCAGACGGCCTACAAGAAAATGTTCAAGGTGCTGTTGAAGAACCCTAAGGGCCAGGCTGTGCTTTGGCACTGTACTGCCGGCAAGGATCGGACGGGTGTCGGGACTGCCTTGGTTTTGAGTGCCTTAGGCGTGAACCGCAAGACGGTTATGAACGACTATCTGTTATCCAATAAGTACCTGGCCACCAGCAACAAGGCCGCCATTCAACAATTGAAAGATAAGGGCGCAGACGCCGCCACCATCAAGATGATGACTGACATGATGAGTGTTAAGAAGTCCTATTTGAACGCGGCCTTCTCCGCCATCAACAAGAAGTATGGGTCAGTAGATAAGTACCTGCAAAAGGGCTTGGGACTGACAAAGGCGGATCAAACGAAGCTGCAAAAGCTTTACCTGAAATAACGCGGATTAACTAAGTAGACCGACTCTGGAAAATGGGGGTCGGTCTTTTTGTTGTGAGGTCTTGTTCAATTTACTGAGTATTTCAGGTGTTACTAAGTTAGGGGAGTGCTGATTCGAAACTTAAATTAAGCTTAAACCATGACAAGTATAGCTTGGTCTTAAAAGAGCGGTAGGAAGGTAAAACATTGGGATACAAGACTTTATGGGACTGAATCTGCACGGTATATTAGTTTATTAATTTTCCTTTTGTGGTAAGGTTAACACATATAGAAATAATCAATATATAAAACTTATTCAATAACAACTTGTTCTATCACTAAAGACAAACCCAGACGGCATACTGAGCGAGTGAGGGGAAAGCGGGAGTCAATCATGATGGCTAGGAAGAACTGGCAACGGGTAGGAACAGCAACTGGAAAAACACATTACAAACTTTATAAGGCAGGGAAACTATGGCTGACCAGTGGCATTACGACGCTGGCCCTTTTTGGTGGCCTGTTGATGACTAGTGTTGTGGGGCAGGCAGCGACGGGAGATCAGTCTAATGCGGATAGTACGGGTGAGGTCAGCAGTAGTGCGGCGTCCTCTGCCGCAGAAGTGGTCTTGCCACAATCGTCGGCGACACCCTCAAGTGGGTCCTCGGTGGCTAGCTCAGCGGCCAGTAGTGCAGCGAGTTCTGCAGCACCAGTAGCGTCTTCGGTTGGGAGTCAGGCGGACTCAAGTGCCCAACCGGCACCAAGTTCCGTAGCAAGTCGGGTCAACAGTGCTGCCACTCCGGCGCCAAGTTCTGCGAGCAGCGTTGCTAACAGTGCTGGAGCAGCCGGCTCATTAGCGGACAGCCAAGGCACCAGTGAAGCGGGTTCTTCAGCTGAACCAGCAGGTAGCAAGGCTGCCAAGCTAGCTGCCCGCTCGTTTGCCATTTCTAGTCGAATGGTCGCTCCGGCCGCGGCAGTTTTGCCAACAGATACGGTAGTTGAGGATACTTCGGTGGCTGCTGATGATTCCGCGACGGCTAGTGGGGACACGATTGCCTCTAATGGGGATGTGATTACTGCAGGAAAAAACATTACACCACCAGTTACTAACCAAGATACGACGGAATATGGTTATTCAAATTTTTTTGTGACAACTGAGAGTAAGTTTGTCTTGTATAATGCGATTGCAGAAGTGACGGTCTATCCGTATAATACGGAAAAACTAACCACCCTCAATGTTCAGCTTTGGGGATTTTATTTAGTTTTGCCAACGTCAATTACCAGTACGCTAGCTGACGCACAAACGGCCGCTGATAATTTCATTCCAACCGTTTCAGGGAATGGCGAGTTTTCCCAATATTTTGATAATTTTACATCATTGACGGCATACAGATTATCAGATACTAGTGATGGGCGACAGGTATTTTATTTTTTACCTAATACAGGAGCAACTGCAAAAGCCCAAAACAAACTTCGTCCTACTTGGCCCGTGTTTAAAATGTTAATTCATACCGGAGCAGACGATGCAAGTACCCCAAGTACCTTAAATCTAAATGCTTCTGGTTATAATGACTTAGGTACAGAAGGAATTGTATTTGCAGGTGTTGGAAACAAGGTCGTATCATCAGGATCGTATCCAAGTATTAATGCTAAGGAAGCTCTAGGCATTGACGCACCTGACGAAAATATTGCGGGGCTTTCTATGAACGGAGCTGCACACAGTTCTAATAGCACAGCACTACCTTTGCTAACTTATGTGCACGTTAATGTACATGATGTTTATAACATTGTTGATGGAACTACCGGTGAAACATTGGGTACAATAAATTCTCCTGTTAGCCAAGATGGAACGACCTATAATCGTAGTGATATCCTATCGTTGTCCGCGTTAGCCTCGAGTATTTCTGGGTTAGATACTAGTAAATATTCAAGCGACATGGCAGTTAGCTCAGGAACGGCAACGGATACGATGACGTTAAATCCATCTGTTGCGGATGCTAAGAACATTACAGCCGCTGGGGTTCTTGGTTCTACTTATACGGTATATCTCAATCCAGCAGATAGTGATAGCCAAGCAAAACTAGACGTCACCAACAAGTCCATCCCCACCGGTTCCGCCTGGACGCCAGCGACCAATCTAGTTACTGCCACCGATGTCGATGGTACGACGGTCGACCCTAGTAAGATTACCGTTTCAATCACGAATTTAGACGACCCGACAGTAGCAGCGGTGGACACGACACATCCGGGTAACTATGCGTTGGTTTACAAATTCACCGACCAAGATGGAACTGTACATCAGGCCACGACCACGCTATTTGTGATTGATTCGCCCATCTCTGTGACCGCTAACGATACGGAAATTTACGCTGGCAAGAATGGCTGGCAGGCGGCGGATAACTTTACCGGCACGGACGCTAATGGCAGTCCTTTAACGATTGATCAGTCAGGTGTTTCAGACGTTAAGCGGGTCAACGATGATGGCACGACGACCAATGCGACGCTGGATGATCTGTCACAAGTAGGAACTTACCAGATTACTTATACCTACACGAGTGGGTCGATTAGTGCCTCGGCTGTGGCGACGGTGAGTGTTAATGCCAATCAAGCCGCAATCACTTATACGCCAACGTCAACAACACTGACGGTTGGTGATACGTGGACGCCCGATACGGTGGTAGCGACCGATGTTAATGGGGAATTTGTGACTAATGTGACGACAACAATTACAAATGACAAAGGGGATACCGTTACTCCTGGGATAATGACCAGTACGCCTGGAACCTACAGTGTGGTGTACAGCTTCACAGATTCTCAAGGTGTTGGCCATTCGACGACTGACAAGGGAACGGTGACCGTTAGTGCCAAGGCAACGACTGGTGGCACCACGAATCCGGGTACGAGCACGGGTGGGACTGATCCGACAACACCGGTCAATCCAGGTGAGACGGGAACGACGAGTAAACCTAATCAGGCAACCAAGCCGGTAACGCCGACGAAAACGACGAAGCCAAAAGCTGACACTGATTTACCGACAAGCCAGACAACTGGACACTCACCAGTCGTGACCAGCGTCAAGGTGGCTGCTGCCGTGAAACGGGCCACGAGCACCCAGGGAACCAAGAGTACGAAGCTGTCGTTGAGTAACGGCGGGGATGCCGGGACGATTATGGCTAGTCACCGACAAGTGCCAACGCAAACGCAGTCTAGCTCGTCTATGCAAGCGGGATTCAACAGGGCTAGTGCGACGGTGAAGGTCTCACGTTATGCCACAGGGCAAAATAATGTGACCGCTATGCAGGCGGCAACGACCTTGCCACAGACGAGCGAGGCTGATGGTGCGTGGTTAGCCACTATTGGCACTTTATCTCTCACACTATTAGGGCTTTCTACGGGATTGGAAAAGCGTCGTAGAAAAAACTAGATTTGAATTTTAAAAATGACCAAGAGTTACATTGGGTCTAAAAAATGCTCATCATCCTTTTCCAGGTGACGAGCATTTTTATTTTAATCTGGTAAAATCTGCACACTTTGTAACTGCTCACCCACAACCGTCATTTGGAAGGGGCTAGTACCGTTAAAGCCATTACCACTAACGGTTAAGTTGACCGTCCAGCTACCATTGTCATTTTGGGTGGCGTCGACGAGTTCGAAGTGAGATTGCTTACCGATGTTGTCGGTTTGATTCCATTTCGCAATGCCACTAGGTCCGTGGTATTCAGTGCCCCAATCATTCAGGACAGCGTCGGAGGTGAAAAGTGCAACGAAGCCGGTTGAATCAGCGTTATTAGTCGTGGTGATAAAATTCGTAATCGCAGTCGGAATTGTCATAGTGTGTGGTGCCTCCTTAAGTTGCGTTTAGTAAACCACTTCTCCTGGTGGGGGTCAACACTTGTGGGTTAGCTATATTAACGGGTCAAATCAGTGAGGTAGTTTGTTCGGCGTGAATAGAATAGTGGGACGATTTGATTTAGGCGAAACAGACTCAAAATATCTGGATTGATGGACTTACGCTTGCTAGGCGTGTCATTTAGAAAAACGTAGAACTTAGTTGGTCCGGGAACGATTGGCCGTGTTTGCTCGATATCAGCTAACGTGGCTTTAGCTAGTAAGGAATTGTTGGCACTACTCAAGACTTTGATGAGCTTGGCGGGAATTTGGTTGGTACCGGGAATAGAAAAATCAAATTTATGGATCAGACCACTTTCACCAACGTAGGCCATGTTTTGATTGGTCCGAATATTATTTTCCGTTAAAAAATGGGCTACATCCTCTAAAAAGACCGGGGCAGCTTCGGTGGATGCTAAGGTAAACATGTCATTGATGAACAGAATTGCCTGAAGCAAACGGTGTTTTGCTTCAGCAAAATGACGTCGGTCACTGTGAACGACGAAATCACCGTCACTAAGCTGGACGCCATAAGCGACTAATTGGTTGTAGAGTAGTTTTTGACGGTGGGATGGACGAGCGAAGTTAATACCATGTGCGGCCAAATTGTTGAGCGTCCAACCATCATCTGTGAGAAGAATCATGTTGTCTGACTGTTGCAGGGCATACATGACAATCTCATCATCAATTGTGTCGGTGAATGGACTATCAATACGAACGGTTCCCGGACCGAGCTGTTCAAAGGTAGTATTCGAGTCTAGCCAAGACAAATAATCTTGGTTTAATGAATATGGATTAAGCATTAGGCAACACCTGCTAACTTTAGATTGATGTAGGTAACGAATTTGGTGATAGCGGTAGTTAGATTGTCATTTTCAATGAAGGGGAAAGCAGTTAGGGCATGAGCGTAACTCTCTTGATTCTCCGGTCGGTAGACGTGAACGTGACTGCGACCAACGAGTGTCCCGTCTTGGTTATGGTGGCGAGAACCATTGATGCAAAGTCTCAGGACTTGCTGATTATCAGTAGAAAAACGGATGTGCAAGCTGTATTTGTTTTCAATATTTCCGCGGTAAATTTGAAGCTTATAGCCTAAGTTATGCAACTTGTCGACGATAACCTCAGTTCGCCTGAACTTACCGGAGACTAGGGGATACAATTCGGGATGAGTCACAAAATATTTTATCGCAGTAATTAGAATCTCAATATCTGCTGAAGTCAGTTGGTCAGTCTCCATGTGGTTGTTTCCCCTCTGTATTGGCGGCCATTTAATTCACCTCATCATAGCATGTACGGAGGGGCGGAGGTACTGATTTGACTAACGAAGTTGTTGTAGGTGGTTATATTCAAAAAACATCAAGTTACGTGATTGGCCTATACCTATTAACCATCCCATGGTACACTAAACCTAAACCACAGAGGGAGCGGATTACCTTGTACAAGATTATCACCAGCGATTTAGACGAAACGCTACTGCGGAAGGATGGCACTATTTCTCAGGCCAACATCGACGCGATTGCGGCAGCCTCGGCCAAGGGCGTTAAGTTTGTGCCCAACACCGGCCGGAGCTTTTTGACGGTGCAAAATCTGTTGAAACAACTCGGCCTGTACCAAAAGCCGGGCGAGTACGTCGTGTCTTACAACGGTGGCGTGGTCGTGGAAAACCAAGACAATCAAGTCATCGTTAGCAATCAAATGCCGTTTGCGGAAGCGAAAAAGGCGTTTGAAATCATGACACAGTTCGACGTCGACATCCACGTCTACACGCTGGACCACTTGTACATCTATCGGCCCCGGGCAGATGACATGGCTTACCTCAAGACGCGCGGCGTGACCTTTGACGAAATGACCGGGTCCTTTGACCAATTTGAAAATGAGCGGATCATGAAGGTCATCGTCATGAACCCTGACTTGGGTGTGCGCCAGAACGTTTTCCAAGCCATCACCGCCGCGTTTGATGAAATCAACTGTACCTATTCTTCCGGTATCTACATGGAAGTTAACCATGCCGGCGTCGACAAGGGGACCGCGATTCTGGACCTCGGGCACAAGCTGGGCGTTGGTGCCGACGAAATCATGGCAATTGGCGACAACGCCAATGACCTGGGCATGCTGACGAAGGTGGGAATGCCCGTCTCCGTGGCTAACGGAATTGATGAGGTCAAGCGCGTTGCTAAGTTTGTGACGCCACATGACTACGAGTCCGGCGTAGCAGACGCGATTCAGGAATTTATCCTTTAGTCTTTGACCTTGCCTCCGGGCCGGCGAAAATGGGCCGTGGCGCTGTGGGCGCACGTCCGAAGCCGAAGGGCGGTCTTCGGACTTACTTTGAGCCGGAAATCACGTCTCAAAGATAGCAGTTGCCTAAGCGGGGGACCCGCTAAGGCAACTCCCACGGCTGAGCCCATTTTCACCAGCCCTGCGGCTGACACTGGCTTAATTCCTTCATCAGTCGTTGATGATGGTAACGTTATTCACTTGAATTTAAAATTATTGATGAGGTTGTGGCTGATGCTACAATCTCTTTTTTTATTTGGCAATATATGTCATACGAGTCAGCTATTTACGCGCCTTGACAGAAATCCCAGAATCCCGTAAAGTAGGGGGACATTCAACAGAGAGGGGTGACAAACCCATGAGTATCGATAAATTAATGGCGTGTGTCCCCGCAAATGGAAAAGGACGTTTTTCCCTAGATTAACTTTATAAAGGAGAAAAATCTTGAAAAACGTCCGTCAAACAGTCCCTTCCTTGGGATTGATCATTGCGCTGGTGGGATTTCCCCAGATCAGCGAATCCATCTTCACCCCGGTATTACCGCAGCTACAGCGCGCCTTTAGGGTGAGCGCCAACCGGGCACAGTTAACCATGAGCACGTACTTCGTTGCCTTTGCCGTTGGTGTCCTGATTTGGGGCCAACTGGCTGACAAATGGGGGCGGCGTCCAGCCATGCTGGCGGGGATTGTCGTCTACTTGGCTGGAAACCTGGGACTGATGCTGAGTCCAACTTTTGGTTGGCTGATTGGCAGTCGGTTGATTCAGGCGTTTGGTGCCAGCGCCGGTTCCGTGGTGACTCAGACCATCATGCGAGAAAGTTTCAGTGGACTGACCGGGGCCAGAGTTTTTGCCCGCACCAGTGCCGCCATGGCCTTAGCCCCAGCCCTGGGGCCCCTAATTGGGGGAATCATGCAGACTTATTTTGGCTACCGCAGCGTCTTTGGCACGCTGGTCGCGATGGCCGTGGCCGTTGGTTTGTATGCGGGGGCCTGTTTACCAGAAACGCAACCAGTGACGACAAAGGTCAAACGGGTCAACCAAATAGCCTTGCTACGGCGCTTACTGACAGACCCGGTCGTTTGGGGTTACGGCTTGTTAATCGGTGGTATCAATGGTGTATTGTTTAGTTACTATGCCGAAGCACCGTTCATCTTTATCAGTCATTTTGGCTATTCCGCCGTGCAATACGGTTGGCTGGGGTTAATTTTGGCCAGTGCCAGTCTACTTGGCGCCGTGCTGGTCAACTGGCTACTGAACTGGGTAACACCGGAACAGGTGGCTCTGGGCGGCTTGCTGTTTAGTGTCGTTGCCAGTGCGGGGCTAGTGGGCGTCGCTTACTTGGATTACGCGGGCCTCTTATTAGCGTTCGTGTTTCTCACCTTTCTCGGGCTCAACGTGACCCTGCCCAGCGCCTTGAATCGCGCGCTGGTGGGGTACGAAGCCGTGATGGGCAGCGCCAGTGGCTGGTTCAGTCTCGGCTACTATTTAGTGGTCAGCGCCTTGACCTACGGCATGAGTTGGCTCCACAATGGGGCCGTTGAAACGTTACCGTGGTACGTGTTGGTACTATGTAGTGGCATGCTGGTCGGGTTCGTTTGCCTGGTCCAGCGGTCGTCAGAAGTCTCTGTGCAAGAAGAATAATTGGGGTGCCCCGCAATAGGTCTGTTGACCAATGCGGGGCATTTTTTATAAATAAATTTGTAAGACGTTCGCCCAGAAACCGCGGTATACCGGTGATATACTGGTGCCGAAGTTTAGTGAGGAGGCGTAACAACGTGCAGAAAAGATTGGCAACGGTGGCGTTCACTGGTCCGTTAAAGCTCAAACGGGAGAGCGTCGCGCCGAAGACAGTTGAGGTGATGGCCGACGTTGATTTGATTACCGGGGAGGTCAAGCTACGGGTCAGTGATCGGGATTTACAGAAACTGCGACAGGACGCGGAACATAGCGTGCGGTGATGGCATAAATGGGGCTAGCAATCAGGACGATTGTTAGCCTTTTTAGATTGTCCAGAATAATTAAGTGAACGTGCCAACGTCAGCGAGTGTGTGCCCACTAGTGACGGCAATGGCTAGAATGAAATTAGTTGGTGAACAAGTAGCCAAAGTTCGTTAAATTATATTACGACTATCTTTTTCACCCTGAATCTGGTATAGTCGTTGATGTAATAGCTAACGTTTATCAATTATAATTATTTTAATGTTCGGATTTTATAGGAGGAATCGATTGTGGATAAATTCTTCAAGCTTAAGGAATCGGGAACAACCGTCGGTACCGAAGTTGCGGCCGGCGTCACGACTTTCTTTGCCATGTCCTATATCTTATTTGTGAATCCCACCATCTTGGGGCAAACGGGAATGCCGCAACAAGCGGTCTTTCTCGCAACAATTATCGCGTCCGTCGTTGGGACCCTGGTCATGGGTCTCTTTGCCAACGTGCCTTATGCGCTGGCGCCTGGGATGGGGCTAAATGCCTTCTTCACCTACACCGTCGTTATGGGACTGGGCTTTAGCTGGCAACAGGCATTGGCCTTGGTTTTCTTCTGTGGCATTATCAATATCATTATCACCGCTACCAAGATTCGGAAAATGCTGATTTCAGCGATTCCAATCAACCTTCAGCTGGCTATCAGTGGGGGGATTGGGGCGTTCATCGCTTACGTGGGGCTGAAAAACGCGAACTTTCTCCAATTTACCAGTGATGCCAGTAACATCGTGTCAATCAACGGCAAGGCCTTTGATGCCACGCAAAAGGCGTTTGGCCAGGGTATCGGTTCAGTCGTCACGGGTGGTGGCATTGTGCCAGCGCTCCAAGTCTTTAACTCACCGTCATTGGTGCTGGCCTTGATTGGCCTGGTCATTACGGTCATCTTTAAAGTCCGCAAGGTGCCGGGCGCCCTCCTGATTGGAATCCTAACGACGACCATCATCGGGATTCCCATGGGGGTCACCAACCTGCATTTAGCCAGTGGCTTTTCATTTGGCGCGTCGGTTCATCAGCTGGGCACGACCTTCCTGGCGGCCTTTTCTCACGAGGGGATGGGCTCGCTATTTGCGGAGCATAACCGGGTAATCTTAGTCCTGATGACGATTCTATCGTTCAGTTTGTCCGACACCTTCGACTCCCTGGGGACCTTCATTGGGACCGGCCGGCAGACCGGAATTTTCTCTGGCAAACGGGAGCTTGAGCTGGAAAGCCAACCTGGTTTTAAATCCAAGCTGGACAAGGCGTTATTTGCCGATTCGATTGCGACCGGCGTTGGCTCCATCTTTGGCACGTCTAACCTGACAACCTACGTGGAAAGCTCCGCGGGGATTGGGGCCGGTGGTCGGACGGGGTTGACCAGTGTCGTGGTGGCCGTACTATTCTTGGCCAGCTCCCTGGCCTCACCGTTACTCTCAATCATTCCGACGGCAGCCATTGCGCCATCACTGATCCTAGTAGGAATCATGATGATGAGTTCCCTCAGCAAGATTCCGTGGCACGATTTGAATGAGGCGATTCCGGCCTTCATGACCACGTTCATCATGGCCTTTGCCTACAACATTACCTATGGGATTGCGGCTGGTTTCATTTTCTACTGCATCGTCAAGGTGGTCCTGGGGAAGGCGAAGGACGTTCACCCGTTGATCTGGATCGTATCGATTCTGTTTGTGATTAACTTTACGGTGTTAGCTTTGGTTTAAGAAATACAACGCTGGATGGCTACGGCTGTTCGGCGTTTTTTAGTACATTTTTTCCCGCGGTTACCCGTGTTCAACCTGCTTTTGCGGTGTACAATTAATTTGTTAAATTAATCCACTGGAGGAATTGTATGAAGTCACAAATGAAATTAGGTATGACGGTCGTTGCGTTGGCAGCGGGACTGTTAATTGGAGGAAGTACCACCCAAACCGCTAGTGCGGCAACCTGGCATCGGGGAACGCCGAAAGCGCTGCGGGGAAAGTGGACGGACGGTAAGAAGAGCGCAATCTTAAATTATTATCCTTCCATTACGATTGAGTCTAAGGAGTTAGGTGAGAGTGGTATTGATCCAGTCATCAACAAGGACCTACACTACCGTCATAAAAAGGGGAGTCACATCTATGATGTTAAGGGCCACGAAACGATGTACAGCCACGGCAAACTGGTCAACTATTACCGCTTCAAATTAAGTAAGACTACACGGAAACATAAGTCCCATAAGATCAAGTTCTACATTTACAAGCAGAGAGGAAACGGCCAAGATTACCAGGCAAAGAAGGCCAAGTACGGTCACTACTTCTACAAGTAAAGGGCTAGAAGATGTGCCCCAAAATTACTTATGTTCAATTTGGTTTTACTGATGTATGATTAACCTTGTAAGAGCAAATAATTCACCCTGGGAGGACTTTTAATGAAGAACATGTTGAAAGCAGGAACCACTGCTTTAGCCGTTGTTGCTGGTTTAGCTATTGGCGCCAGTACCACCCAATCCGCCAATGCCGCGACCTGGCACAAAGGGACGCCGAAGATTTTGCGGGGCAAGTGGGTTGATCCGAAGAAGGATAAGACTTTAGACTATTACCCTTGGTTTACGATCAAATCCAATGCCTTGTTACTGCCATTTGTCACAAATAAGAATATGACGTATCAACACAAGAAGGGCAGTCACGTTTACTACATTAAGGGACACGAAATGGGCTGGACCCATGGCAAGCTGGTGAACTATTACAAGTTCAAGGTCAGCAAGACCAACCGCAAGCACAAGTCCTACAAGGCTCAGTGGTACGGCTACAAGCAGACCGGTGAAAGTGTTCAAACCTCACCTAATAAGCACCCAACTTACGGTCACGTCTATTATAAATAAATCACTAAAAGTCCGCTTCCGGCGGGCTTTTTTTACCCAATCGGTGTACCTAGAAATTATTAGGTCAATCTAGTTGCGCCCCACAACTAGATAGCCTAGAATCAACTTAATTGGAAACATTGTCCGGGCAGAAGAGAGTCGAAGGGAAGATTGCGCTGTGAAAATTGTCAGACGTTTGTTACTTGCCATTGTTTTTGGAATCGTCGTTTTTATCGCTGTCAATTGGCAGCCGCTGTCGACCCAGTTCACCTATTACCGCGCGGCAATCGTGGCCACACTGACGGGCAAGGCACAGTCGGCCGCGAGTCAGAGTCAGTCTGGTAATTATCAGGCGAGTGGTTATATCCTGCGCAACACCAGTGACGCCACCACCCAGACCGGTGCGGATGAGACACCGGTGGAAGAGGCCATGCAGGGGCTCCTCCTTCAGAAAAAGTACTACTATCATTTTGCCAAGAACACGCCGGAGAAGGTACGTGAGGTCTTTACCTACGCCGTCGACGTCTATAATCAAACCGGCATCGTCCAGCTGGTGGCGGACACCGGGAGTTCCAAGACCAACCAGATCACCTTTGGCACCTATCACAAACGTGAACCCAAGGGTCAGACCATGATTGAGTACGGCCACGGGGGACCCCAGATTACGCAGCGCATCAGTTGGCGGGGCATCTTGACGACCAACACGGCTACGGCCAAACTCAACGCCACTTATCCGCACGCGTTCAAGCACTCCGTTGCCGTTCACGAGTTGGGACACGCGCTGGGTCTGGACCACAGTTCGGACAAGTCTTCCGTCATGACGCCGTTGGATCATGGCAAGACGCAACTATCCACCGCTGATTTAGCTAGTTTGCGGGCCATTTATGACAAAGACTAGGGTCGGACGTTCCGGCGAATTGCGGGCTAATGTGAACTTAATGATGTATAATTAATTTGTACACAACTAATTTGAAAGCTAAACATTAAGCACGCAAACAGAAGGGATGCGGTTCTATGGCAGCGATTTACGAATTTACCGAAACGGAAATGAGTGGCCAGACCATTGACTTCAAGGACTATCAGGGCAAGGTGTTGTTGATCGTGAACACCGCCAGTAAATGTGGCCTCGCGCCCCAGCTAGAAGGCATTGAGGCACTCTACCGCAAGTACCATGAGCAGGGCTTCGAGGTTCTGGGTCTGCCCTCCAATCAATTCCATCAGGAGTTAGCGACCGACGAGGCCACCAGCGACTTCTGCCAGATGCATTACGGGGTCACCTTTCCCATGACCAAAAAGATTGCGGTCAACGGGGATGACGAGGACCCACTGTTCACCTACCTCAAGGCCACCGCGGGTCACGGTCGGATCAAATGGAACTTCACCAAGTTTCTAATTGGCCGCGATGGCCAGCTGATCGACCGCTACGCCCCAATTACCACGCCCGAGAAGGTTGAGCCCGATATTCTCGCAGCTCTCCAAAGGTAATCAAAAAGCCGTTGCCACCAACGCTCACAGGCGCTGATGACAACGGTTTTCGTTTGGCTAAAATTAGTGATTCATGATCAACATGCCAACACCTGTGGCTACGATGAGGTAGACGATGGCGGCGATGGCGGTTAACCGCGTACTTTTACTCCAAAATTTTTCATCCATGAGAAATCCCTCCGGTTAGGCAACGTGGGCGTCTGTCGCCGGCGTTGACGTTAATTTTGACTTGTTCAACAACAGGGAGCTGGCGACGACGGACAGGGAACTCAAGGCCATGCCCAGACCAGCAATTTCAGGATTCAGAGCCAGGCCGAAGACGGCGAAGACCCCAGCGGCGACGGGAATTCCCAACGTGTTGTAGATGAAGGCCCAGAACAGGTTCAACTTGATCCGGTTGAAGGTCTTCTTGCTGAGTTCGAGGGCGCGGACCACGTCCATCAGGTCATTCTTGACCAGGACGATGCCACCGGATTCGATGGCGATATCGGTCCCGGAACCCATGGCAATCCCCACGTCGGCGGTGGTTAAGGCGGGGGCGTCGTTGATACCGTCACCCACGAAGGCAACTGGCCCCTCGGCCTGAAGCTGCTTCACGTGGTCGGCCTTGTCGCCAGGCAACACGTCGGCGATGACCGTGTCGATGCCCACTTCGGCCGCAATGGCCTCGGCGACCCGTTGGTTATCCCCGGTCAACATGACCGTCCGTAACCCACGCGCCTTGAGGGCGGCCATGGCACCAGCGGAACTGGCCTTTGGCGCATCTTGAATGGCAATCAACCCAATGATTTGGTCGGCGATGCCCACGAGAACCACCGTTTTGGCTTCACCTTGTAGCTGGGCCATGCGGTCACTTAGGTTCGCGTCTAATTTGTAATCGGCGATTAATTTATCATTCCCAATAAAGGCTTGTTGGCCGTCAACCGTGGCCTGAACCCCTTTACCTTCGATGGCTTGGAAGTTTTCAGCAGCGGTGACGTCAACCTTTTCAGCCTTGGCCTTGTCCAAAATGGCAGCGGCCAGGGGATGTTCTGAAGAAACCTCGAGGTTAGCGGCTACCCGTAAGACCGTGGCTTCGTCGCCGACAATGTCCGTGACCTGGGGATGCCCCGCGGTGATGGTCCCAGTCTTGTCGAAAACGACCGTCTTAACGTGGTTAGCGGCTTCGAGGACTTCCCCATTTTTAATCAGGATGCCCATCTTGGCACTGCGGCCGGTTCCCACCATTAAGGCGGTTGGCGTCGCAATTCCAAGTGCACATGGGCAGGCGATGATGACGACGGAAACGGCGAAGAGCATGGCCGTGACCAGGGAGGCGCCGATAAAGACGTACCAGATGGTAAAGGTGGCGATGGCCACGATTAAGACGGCGGGCACAAAGATATCGGCGACCTTGTCAACGGACTTTTGAATCGGTGCGTGACTGGTCTGAGCCTTCTTGACCATTTCCACGATTTGTGAAAGCAGGGTGTCGTTGCCGACCTTGCTGGCCTTGAACATGAAGGTCCCGTTGCTGTTCATGGTGGCGCCGATAACGTGGTCGCCAGCCTTCTTGGTGACGGGCATGCTTTCACCGGTGACCATGGATTCGTCGATGGTCGAGGTGCCTTCGGTGATAACGCCGTCGACGGCAATCTTTTGGCCGGGACGGACGCGAATGATGTCACCGACAGCGACTTCGGCCAGAGGAACCTTGACCAGTTGGCCGTCGCGCATGACTTCGGCGTCCTTGGCCTGCAGGTCGACTAACTTGCTGACGGCGCCGGACGCGGAGTGCTTCATTTTCTCTTCGAAATATTGGCCCAGTAAAATCAGGGTGACCACGAAGGCGGCACTTTCAAAGAAGACGTCCTTGCCGGCTAACATCGCGTAGAAACTGTACAGGTAAGCCGTGATCGTCCCAATGGCGACCAGGGTGTCCATGTTGGCGTGGTGGTGACGGAAGGCGGCCCAGGCACTTTCGATGAAGGGGCCCGCCGAAACGGCCATGACCGCCGTGGTCAGGAAGAACATGGTCCAGACGCCGCCGGGCAACATGATACCTAGTGGGCTGGTAAACATTTCAATTAGTAAGGGTAAGGACAGGATGAGTGAGAAGACGAACCGATTTTTAATACTCATGGGTGAACGACCACCTTTCCGAAGAACATGTCCATCCCACAGCTAAATGGAAACTCGCCGGCCTTGCTGGTGTCGATGGTGACGGTGCGGGCCTCGTTTAAGGGGAGGTCTTCGCTGAAGTTCAGGCTCTCGGAATGAACTTGGTCCAGACAGCCAGCGTCGTTGATGCGTTTGAAAGTGAGTTCGGCGGGAACGCCTTGGGTGAGGACGACTTCTGCTGGGGAATAGCCGCCGTTGACGATGACCGTTGCTGATTGTTTGTTTGTCATGATGAAGACCTCCGATTTATTTGATAATAACCTTGCCGTGGAACATGTTCATACCGCACGCGTAATCGTATTCGCCAGGCTTGCTGGTGTCGATGGGAATCACGTGCGCTTCATTTTGCGGTAAAAATTCGTTGATGCCGAAGTCGGGGAAGACGACCTGTTCCAAACAACTGGAGGGGTCCTTCCGGTTAAACGTGAGCGTGGCGGGCACGCCCTTCTTCAAAACCACGGTGCTGGGGGAGTAGCCACCGCTGACTTCAACGCCCACGTCCTGGCTGGAACCAGTCACGGCGGCGTCAACTGCGGCGGTGGTGTGCTTGCCGAAGAACCACCAAGCGATAAATCCGATGAGTAATAAGGCAACGATAAGCACTAAAATTTTTGTCATGAGAGCGATCTCCTTTTGTGTTTACAACTGTAATCCTCAATTGATGAATTAAGCATACCGCCATCGTTTACATTTGTCAACGATAAAAAATCGGTATGCCAAGATTAGATATTTGGAGGGGAATATTGTGACACCAAGGGGACAAAAAAACGAGCAGATCGCCGGTCGTACAGCGATTGCTCGTTCAGAAAAGCCTATTCTAAATTTTTAACCAATTGCGGATTGTACACGAGCTTCTGCACGTGCTTGGTAATTTTGGCCATCCGGGGGAAACCAGTGAAACCGGTTTGACCGTGGCCGTGGGTCATGATGACCAGCACGTAGCGTTGCCCATTGGGTAGGGTGACGATGCCGGCGTCGTTGTTGGTATCGGCCAACCAGCCGACCTTGTCCGCCACGAGGGTGCCTTTGGTTGCGGCGGCTGCTCCGGCGGGAATCCCGTCACGGTAAACCTGTTGCTTCATTAAGGATAGCAGCCATTGACGATTATGGGCATTATTAAATGGCGCATCCGCCCGCGCTAATTTAATCAGCATCTTCTGCAGGCTGGCGGCCGTCGTCATCGATTCCTCGTTCATGACAAAGGTGGGGGCGTAGAGGCCCTCGCTGCTGAGAAATTCATTGATGCCGGCGAGGCCGTACGTATCGAGGATACCTTCAGGAAAGTCGTTGTCACTATTCACAATCATCCGGTGGAAGCCGTCCTGATTCGTCGGCGTCCAGGTGTAGGCCTGTTGGCTGCTCAGGTGGAAAAGGTAGGCCGCGATGTAGATTTTGTAGGTGCTGGCGGTAACCTCTGGCGTATGGGCATTGGCCGACGTGGCTAGCTTACCGGATTTGTAAAACCGATTGGCGACGGCTGACTTGGCCGATTGACTCCCCTTGGTGGCACCCAAGTTGTAGAAGGTGATGCTGGTGGTACCATCGGCGGTGAGCTTTTTAAAGTAGGTATGTAGTTGTCGTTTGACGTGCCGTTGTTGGGCACTGATCTGCCGACTGGTTGCCGGCTTATCGGCTTGGACGTGAGGCGTGGCTTGTTTTTGCCGTGCTTGCACACTGAAGATGCCAGTAAAACCAAGGACCACAATGGCGCCAATCATGACAACGATGCGGTATTTGACCAGCAGGTCTTTGAGGGGAAGGCGTTTCGCGTGTTTCATGGGCATCTATCTCACTTCTTTAGGGTTTGTCTGGCTAACTAATTAATGTTTTTAATTATACGCTCAAATATCGATGGCGTACACGTGAAAATAACGGTAGGTAATTGTTGGGGTTGTGTCGGGATGTTGGTGGGGATTAAAAAAGAATGGTGGGGGCCATTCTTTTTTGGGACGTTGGGATTTTGATTTTGGATGCTTGTTGGGGTCTGTGGAGTGGAAATCTGCGTTTAACCAGTTTGGCTCAGTTCTGGGATTTGCCGTTAGTTTTTTACTTTCTCAGGTCATTTGTCTGGTTCTTCCTGAAACAATCCCAATCCTTGCGGCCTCCGAAACGTGCTACGAGAGCCAGGTTCCTGCGCTTAACCGCATTGGCTCGGGTCTAGGATTTGCCGTTAGTTTTTTACTTTCTTAGGTCGTTTGATTGGTTCTTCGCGGAACAATCCTGGACCTTGCGGCTTCCGAAACGTGCTACACGAGCCAGACTCCTGCGCTTAACCCCGGTTCAGCAATGACCCAAGTTCGGGGTCATCACTGAACCGACGTTAATGCTCAGAGTCTAAGCGGCTCGTTCCGCACTCTAAACCTCTTGCACCAACCCATCAAAAAACCGCTTCAAAGAAGTCTTCCCGCCGGTAGTCCGGGTGCCTTCTAGTAGGAGCATTTCGCTGCGGACGTTCTTGTATTCGTAGAGGGTGTTGGCGTATTCGACGACGATTTCGTCGCCCATGCCGTCTAGACTGATGTTGGCGAGGTTGGTTAGGCCGGTCTTGATGGCGCGGCGGATGCGTTGGAACATGATTTTCTTTTCGCGGTCGTCGATGTGGTAGGTGGCGTTGAAGTCGATGTCGCGGAAGCTGATGTTTTGGTCGAGCATGACCTGGGCAATCGCCAAGATGTCTGACGAGCCGGCCTCCGAGGTGATTCCCAGGAACCGCAGAATCGACAGAATCTTTTCCTTTTGGTGTTGGTGCTGGTCGACCACGGGGGCAGCGGTGACGGCGCCGCCACCGACTAGCGATTGGATGTTGTTGAGCTTGGTGGCCATTTGGACACTCTGGGAGACCTTCTCGACCACCGTTTTCACTTCGATCACGTTGATGGGTTTATCAATGAAGAATTCGATGCCAGCCTCGTAGGCTTGAGCCCGCAAGTCGCTGTCCTTGACCTGGGAAATCATGATGGAACGCAGGTTGGGCTTCAGGTCCTTGAGCTGTTTGATCAGGTCGATACCGGAAATGCCCGGCATCAAGAGGTCCGCCAGCACGATGTTGACGTCCATGATCATGATGTCTGACAGGGCCTTTTTCGCGTCGTGGGCGATGCCGACCACCGTGTTGTCGGGGTTCTTTTCCAAAATTTGCCGTAAAATCATCGGAATCGAGGGGTCGTCGTCAACAATGTAGAAATTCATTAGGCTTCTTCCTCCTGCTCTAAGCGTTTCTTACTGAGGGTCACTTCAAAATTGGTGCCTTTGCCGAGTTCGGATGTCACGTTGATGTCGCCGTCAAACTGTTCCTGGGCAATGATCTTCACGTGCGACAGGCCAATGCCCCGGTAGACGTCACCGTTCTCGTTGAACTTGGTGGTGAAGCCGGGCTGAAAGATCATCGACAGCGTTTCCTGGTCCATGCCGCTGGCGTTGTCACTCACGTTTAGGATGATATGATTGCCGCGGTCGATGGCGCTCACGACGACGGTTCCGGAAGGCTGGTTTTCCATGGCGTCCACGCTGTTAAAAATCAGATTGGACAGGATGGATACGACGTAGTAGTGGTTGGGAATGACGAGGTCCACGTGGTTGTGGACGTCGATGGTCACGTGCGGGAACTTGGGCTTGATGGATTCTCGAATGTAGGAAGTCGTAATTGTTAAAATGTCTGACAGTTGCATGGCGGTATCTTCATCGTCATTGAAGTAATCGCCCAGCCCCCGAATCACATTTTGGTAGTCCTTCTTAATTTCATGCACGTCGCGGGCAATCTGTAAGGCCTTATCCTGCTCAGCCTTGTCGACGTCCGTGTGCTGGAGGTCCTGGTTCAAGAGGTAGGCGTTCTTCATGACGTTCTCGATTTCACTGATGTTCTTGCGCATGAAATAAACTTCGCTGTTTACAGCCGAGGCCACCCAGATGAAATGATAGTAGCGTTGCTCGTGTTTTTCGTCCCGTAACATCAGTTTAAAGTAATGGTAGAGAAAGGCCAAGAGACAACTGACAATGCTGCGGACCAGTGCGGCGATAAATAAAATCTGAAAAAGCCGGTATGTATAATGGGAGAAATCGGTCAGCAAGCTAACTTCTAAGAGGTTAGAAAGGTAGTCACAGAGCACGATGGTGAGGAAAAAGGTCGTGTTGGTCCGCTCCGTTTTGCGCCAGTACAAGAAGTAGTAGAGAATGCCGTAACACATGTAGAACGCCATGTCCGCGAGGATGTAGATGACGTTGTCGTACGGATCGACGGCGTGGCCGATGAATAGCAGCAGGCCTCTGAAGATGGGTGAAGCAATCGTGACCGCGACCAACAACTGAATGGGATTCAGATCGCTATTGAAGTACAGGATGACCGGTAAAATGAAAACGGACAGCGTAATAATGAAGCCGGGGGCGTAGGTTTGAAAATTCACCTGCGAGGCTAAGGCAATGCAAATCGCTGCCAGGATAATGCGTTGATAACGTTCCTGGCGGTATAAATGGAACTGTTTCATCATATTTTGAGCTCCTTCGAAAAAAGTTTAACAAAGTTTTGAAGCATTTTGAAGTTCTATGAAACCGCTTTCTATACTAGTACTTGTAATTAACTAAAGGAGGAACACACAATGTTTAATCTTCGTAACCGTAGCTTTTTAACTTTATTGGACTACACCCCTAAGGAAATGGGCTATTTACTGCAATTAGCCGAAGACCTGAAAAAGGCCAAGTACGCTGGGACTGAACAACAAAAATTAGCTGGTAAGAACATTGCTTTAATCTTTGAAAAGAGTTCAACTCGTACCCGTTGTGCCTTTGAAGTCGGTGCCCATGACCAAGGCGCACAAGTTACATACTTAGGACCTACTGGGACCCAAATGGGTAAGAAGGAATCTGCCAAAGATACTGCCCGCGTTTTAGGTGGGATGTTCGACGGGATTGAATATCGTGGATTCTCTCAACGGACTGTTGAAACGTTAGCCAAGTACTCAGGCGTGCCTGTTTGGAACGGTTTGACCGATGAAGATCACCCAACCCAAGTCTTAGCTGACTTCTTGACGGCTAAAGAAGTTTTGAAGAAGAACTACAGCGACATCCACTTCACTTATGTTGGTGATGGCCGGAACAACGTGGCCAACGCCTTGATGATCGGTGGCGCAATCATGGGGATGACGTTCCACTTAGTTTGCCCTAAGGAATTACGGCCAACCAAGGAACTCCGTGACAAAGTTAACGCTATCGCCGAAAAGACCGGTGCTGAAATCTTAATCACCAGCGACATCGACGAAGGGGTCAAGGATTCTGACGTCTTATACACCGACGTTTGGGTATCCATGGGTGAACCCGACTCAGTCTGGGCCGACCGGATCAAGTTACTCTCACCATACCAAATCACTAGCGAAATGATGGCCAAGACTGGCAACCCAGACGTCATCTTCGAACACTGCCTGCCTTCATTCCACAATGCTGAAACCAAGGTTGGTAAGGAAATTGCTGACAAGTTTGGCATCACTGAAATGGAAGTTACGGATGAAGTCTTCGAAAGCGATGCTTCAGTTGTCTTCCAAGAAGCTGAAAACCGGATGCACACCATCAAGGCTGTTATGGTTGCAACCTTAGGCGAATAGTGGGGGACTAACATATGGCTAAAATCGTTGTTGCTTTAGGCGGAAACGCTTTGGGCAAATCACCAGAAGAACAATTAAATCTAGTAAAGCACACCGCTAAGTCTCTGATTGGCTTAGTCGCTGCCGGTAACAAAGTGGTTATCAGCCACGGTAATGGTCCCCAAGTTGGGGCGATTAACTTAGGCATGAACTATGCTGCTGAAAATGGTCAAGGCGCGGCCTTCCCATTCCCAGAGTGTGGCGCGATGAGCCAAGGTTACATTGGCTACCACTTACAACAAAGTCTGCACAACGAATTGCACCGTCAAGGCATCAAGAAGGACGTTGCTTCCGTTGTGACCCAGATTGAAGTTGACCAAAATGACGCCGCCTTTGATCACCCATCCAAGCCAGTTGGGTCTTTCTACAGCAAGGAAGACGCTGACAAGATTGCCGCTGAAAAGGGCTACACGTTTGTTGAAGATGCTGGTCGGGGCTACCGTCAAGTTGTCCCATCCCCACTTCCTAAGTCTATCATTGAAATCAAGAGTATCAATGACTTGATTGAAAATGATAACTTGGTTATCGCCGGTGGTGGTGGCGGGGTTCCCGTCATCGAAACTGACGAGGGCTTAAAGGGTGTGCCAGCCGTCATCGATAAGGACCGTTCAAGTGCCTTATTGGCGGCCAACATTTCCGCAGAACAACTGATCATCTTGACCGCCGTTGATGACGTTTACGTCAACTACGGTAAGCCAGACGAAAAGGCTTTGCGTGAATTGTCTACCAAAGACGCCCAACGTTACATTGACGAAGGTCAGTTTGCCCCAGGCAGCATGTTACCTAAGATTGAAGCTTGCTTGAGCTTCGTGGCTTCAGGTAACGGCCGCACGGCACTGATTACGTCACTGGATCACCTCGATGACGCCTTAGCTGGCAAGGTCGGGACGCTGATCAAAGCTTAATCATTGAAATTAACGGAACGTGGTCCAATCGTACGGTGATGTTGGTGACACCCGTTCTTGGACCACGTTTTTCGTTTGGCGTTAAAAATCACTTAAGGGGTGAAATTAATGGATGCATCAGTCGCACCAAAACCGAAGAAGAAAAGATTTAAATTAAAAATGCCCGGCGCGTTTGTCATTTTATTTGTTTTGACCATCGTTGCCGTGCTCGCTACCTACATTATTCCAGCCGGTTCATATTCTAAGCTATCATATAGTGGTTCCCACCTGGAGATTTCTCGTCCAGCTGGTAAGACCGTTAAAGTACCAGCGACGCAACAGGAACTGGATAAACTGGGCGTGAAGATTAAGATCAAAGAATTCACGTCTGGTGGGATTACGCAAGCGGTCTCGATTCCCAACACGTATCACCGCTTGAAGCAACGGCCAGCCGGAATCGGCGCCATTACCACGAGTATGGTCAACGGGACGATTGAAGCCGTTGACATCATGGTCTTCATCTTCGTTCTTGGTGGCTTGATTGGGGTCGTTAAGGCCAGTGGGGCCTTTGAATCTGGCCTGATGGCGTTGACGAAGAAGACGAAAGGGCACGAGTTCTTACTGATTTTCATGGTTTCCATTCTCATGGTTCTTGGTGGGACGTTGTGTGGGATTGAAGAAGAAGCGGTGGCCTTCTACCCGATTTTGGTGCCTATCTTCATTGCGATGGGCTACGACTCCATCGTCTGTGTGGGGGCTATCTTCCTGTCGAGTTCAATTGGTACCGCTTTCTCAACGATTAACCCGTTCTCCGTCGTGATTGCCTCTAACGCTGCCGGGATTAACTTTACCGAAGGGATTACTTGGCGGATTGCTGGGTTGGTTGTGGCGGCGGCCTTCGTCGTCGCTTACCTGCACTGGTACAGTAAGAAGGTTAAGGATACGCCATCATTCTCATATTCATACGAGGATAAGAGTTCCTTTGATAAAATGTGGTCCGTTTCCTCTGATGACACCGCCAACACGGCCTTCACGATGCGTAAGAAAATTATCCTGGTCTTGTTCGTGGTGACGTTCCCCATCATGGTCTGGGGCGTTATGTCCCAGGGCTGGTGGTTCCCAACCATGGCTTCTTCCTTCCTCCTCTTTGCCATTATCATTATGTTTATTACCGCTACTGGTAAGTATGGTATCGGTGAAAAGGGTGTTGTTGATGCCTTCACCAATGGGGCCGCAAGTTTAGTTGGGGTGTCATTGATCATTGGGTTAGCCCGTGGGATTAACTTGGTGATGAACAACGGGATGATTTCCGATACGATTTTGCAATACTCCTCGAACCTGGTTGCCCATGTCAGTGGGTCCGTCTTCATCATTGTCATGATGCTGATCTTCTTCGTTCTGGGATTCATCGTGCCTTCATCATCTGGTTTAGCTGTTTTGGCAATGCCAATCTTTGCGCCGTTGGCCGATACGGTTGATATTCCTCGGTTCGCCGTGGTTACCGCTTACCAATTCGGGCAATACGCAATGCTGTTCCTGGCCCCAACCGGTCTGGTGATGGCCACGTTGCAAATGCTGGACATGAAGTACTCGCACTGGTTCAAGTTCGTTTGGCCAGTTGTGCTGTTCGTGCTGTTCTTTGGTGGCGCCATCCTCGTGATGGAAGTGCTGTTCAGCTAGAAGGGCGATGTGGTTTCTGTTACGGACTATCACAAAGTGTCATATTTTGGCATCAATCACGATTAAATCAACTGAGGATCGACTTGCGGGTCGGTCCTTTTGTGTCATCAGTGGATTTTGGTTTAATTATTTTCCGGCTAAAATGGTGGCGCTAGGCACATTGTCTACCAGAAAAATAGCTGAGACCCGGCAAACGTGTGGTATACTAACGCTTCGTAGGCTTTAATTTCGAGATTTTCTAAGGGGGAACCAACTTGGCACTCACAACCGCCAAAAACTTTTTACTAGTAACCGAACATATTGGGCAAAAACCCACGTTGCGGACGCGCTTCACCACGCAGGCATACCTCGTGCTGGCGACGCTCCTCGACCTATTGGACCAAGAGATTCTTCAGGTAGAGGGTGACCGGTTGATTGTGGTTGACGAGGCCCACTTGGATCAACAGCCGGCATACCTGAATTCATTCCGGATTCGGTTGACCAGTGACCTTGCCCAGGATGACCGCTTGAAGACGGCGCTGAAATTGGTGACGAGCTGGGATATCGTCAACGCCATTTACGACGGCATCGGCGCGGAAACACTGGCGGAGCAGACCACGGAGCGGGTGCTTTTTCAAAATAATTTGAAGCCCCACGTGATCTACGAACCCACGGCGACCAGTAAGCAAGAGGTCCTGACCACACTCAAGGACCAGATTCAGGCGGGCAAGCTGACCCGGGCTGGCAGTAATTTGTTCCTGATCTTGTCGCAGCAGGACGCCTTGAAATGGTTGTTTGACGAGGCTGAATCCGCGACGTTGTCCGAGCAATTCGCAGCCGCGACGGCGGGGGATAGCTACGTGCAAACCGTCAAGCAGGTGACGGTGGCCGCCGCTGAAATCATCCAGATGAAGAAGTTCGAGATGGATGGTTGGCTGAGCTAAACGTCGCCATGGCCTCCGGGCTGATGAAAACTGGGCCTGGTCGCGTCCGTTCCCGGCGCCTTGGCTCGCCTCTGGTCACTTCCACAACCGGCCCAGTTTTCCCAGCCCTGCGGTTGACACGTGTTGTACTCGGCACCAGTCCACGACTTGGTGGTGTTCACTGAACAAAGTCTGGCTAAATCTACCGCGTTTGCGGCTGGCCTGATAAATCAGAATTCACCATTATTTGCAAGTCAGGACATTCACTGAATTTATTTGCGTCAAAATAAGTGGCCACTCACAATCATGCTGAGTGGCCATTTTTGTTGTCCTGGCTGGTTTTAAGGGTGAATGACCGGTGGACGAATCACGTTGGACGGTCAACTTATTAACTGTCGAATAAAGCAGGTCAAACTTGTTTTGACCCCCGGAGAGGCCTATGCTGAAATTGTGAAGGAATTCTCAAAAGGAGATGGGTGGCATGTCATTAACGATTGCTGCTTTACGGGAAGCACCCGGGGAAAACCGGGTTGCCCTCTCACCAGAAGTGGTACGGAAGCTGGTCAAGAGTGAATTTCAAGTGCTGATTGAGGCCGGGGCCGGGACGCGGTCCTTCTATCCGGATGCCGTTTACGAGCAGGCCGGGGCCAAAATCAGTGAGCGAAGCGCCGTCATCAAGGGCGCCGATGTGATTGCGACCATTGGTCAGCCCGGCGCTGACGTGGTCGACCAGTTGACGGCCGGGCAAACGTTACTGGGCCTGTTGCGACCGCTAACGGATTTGGATTATGTCAAAGAATTAGCGGCGAAAAAGGTCAATGCCTTAGCCTTTGAGTTATTGCCACGGACCGTTTCGCGGGCCCAGACCATGGATGTGTTGAGTTCACAGGCCAGTGTTGCCGGTTACAAAGCGGCATTGTTAGCAGCCGACAGCTTTGCCCGGTATTTACCGATGATGATCACGGCTGCTGGGACCGCGAAACCTACCAAAGTCTTGGTCTTAGGGACCGGGGTTGCCGGCCTGCAGGCCATCGGGACCGCCAAACGGCTCGGTGCCATGGTATCCGGTTATGACATTCGGCCAGCCTCACGCGGGGAAGTCGAATCACTGGGTGCGACGTTCCTGACCACATCCGTCTCTGCCACCGGTGAGGGCGGGTATGCCCGCGCCTTGACGCCAGAAGAAACGGCGCAACAACAGGACGAGCTGGCGGCGTTCATTGCCCAAAACGATGTGATCATCACGACCGCGCAAGTGCCTGGACGGCGGCCACCTTTGTTGGTTACCCAGAAGTCCGTGGATACGGCCAAGGCGGGAACCTTGTTTATCGACCTCGCGGCGAGTGAATTGGGTGGTAACGTCGCCGGTTCACAGCCGGGCAAGACCGTGACGACGCCACAACAGGCGCAAATCGTGGGGGCTGGCGACATGGCCAGTCAATTGCCCGCCTCGGCATCCGACATGTTTGCCAAGAACGTGCAAGCCGTGCTGAACGCGGTTGTCCAGGATGGCAAATTGGTGCTGGACGTGGACGACGAAGTGGTTGGCGAACTGCTGGCCACCTATCAGGGTGACATCATCAGTAGCCGGGTACGTGAAGCGATGAAATTGCCACCACGTGAGCCCGCCAAACCGGCGGAAGCACCCGCAGAATCAACTGAATCCAAAGGAGTTGATTAGGCATGAGTCAGGAATTATTTACAAATTTAGCGATTTTTGTCTTGAGTCTGTTAGTGGGATTTGAAGTCATGAGTAAAATTCCCGCGACCCTCCAAACGCCCATGATGTCCGGGGCGAACGCCATTCACGGCGTCGTTGTCGTGGGGGCCTTCGTGATTGCAGCGGAAGCCAACAGTGCGTTATTTTATGTTCTCGCCTTTCTGGGTGCCTTCTTTGCGGCCGTCAACGTGGCCGGTGGGTACACCGTGACCGACCGGATGTTGGGCATGTTTGACCGGAAACCAGCTGCCAAGAAGGGGGAGGCTGAGCAGAAATGAGTACGCTACAAACAATTTCGTCCTTAATTTATCTGGTCTCCGCCGTTTGCTACGTTCTGGGGGTCCACCTGATGCGCTCGCCAAAGACGGCGCGGAAGGGGAACGGCCTCTCCGCCGTGGGGATGTTTCTCGCGGTCATCACGATTATTGTGACGATTATTATTGAAGGTAAAATTGATGCGATTGGCTGGATTGTCTTACTGGTCGGCCTGGCGCTGGGGATTCTCTACGGGGTCGTCAAGGCGCGCAAGGTGCCGATGACCGACGTGCCCCAGCTGGTCAGCCTCTTTAACGCCGTGGGTGGCGGGGCTGCCGCTACAATTGGGATTTTCGATTACCTGTTAAAGGGTGACGGTGCCGGTCTGAGCGTGGCCTTCTCCCTGCCCGTCTTTCTGGACGTGGTCATCGGGGGCATCACCTTCTCCGGCTCACTGATTGCGACCGGGAAACTCTCCGGCCACGTTTCCGGGAAGCCCATTAGTATTCCGGGGTCGCGGTTGCTAAATATCATCGTGGTCATCGCGATTCTGGCCTCCGCCTACCTGATGATGGGGCTGACGACCAATGTCTGGTACGTCACCTTGGCATTGGCGATGAGTCTGATCTTTGGCCTGCTGATGACCTTACCAATTGGTGGGGCCGACATGCCGGTCGTCGTTTCGCTATTAAATGCGTTCACGGGTTTAGCCGTCGCCTTTGCCGGCTTTGTCATCAACAACCAAGTCCTGATCATTGCCGGGGCCTTGGTCGGGGCGGCCGGAACCATTTTGACCTTACAAATGGCCGATGCCATGAACCGCTCCGTGGCCAATATCTTGGCTGGGGGCTTTGGGACCGGTGACAGCGACAGTGGCGCGGCCGCAGCGGACGTGCCCGTCGACGTGAAGGAAACCTCTGCCGACGACATTGGCCTGCAACTGGCCTACGCCCACAGCGTCATGATTGTGCCCGGTTATGGCTTAGCCGCCGCCCAGGCCCAACATGAAGTGGCCGAGTTGGCCAAAGTCTTGACCGACCAAGGCATCAGCGTCAACTACGCGATTCACCCAGTTGCTGGGCGGATGCCGGGTCACATGAATGTTTTATTGGCCGACGTCAACGTGCCGTATGAACAAATGAAACAGCTGGATGATGCCAACCCGATGTTTGAAAGCACCGATGTGTCCTTGGTCATTGGGGCCAACGACGTCACAAATCCACTGGCCAGAGAAAGTGGCAACGCCATTTCGGGGATGCCAATTCTGGACGTGGACAAGTCGAAGTCCGTGGTTGTCATCAAGCGTTCCATGAGTACCGGGTACGCTGGGGTACAGAACCCGCTGTTTGCGATGGATAACACGCAAATGTTCTTCTCCGACGCCAAGAAGGGTCTCCAGGAGATCGTGGCGGCTACTAAACAGTATTTGGAATAGTTTTTGATTTTTGATTGCTGACGAGGTTGTGGTAGGCTGGCCGCCTGCGGCTTCCAGGACTACGCCTGCTGTGGGGCCGGTTTCCGCCTGAGGGGCGGGCTCCCACCTCAACTTTGAGCCCTGCGAGAATCATGCAGGTCTCAAAGGTTGTCCCAGTCTGTAAGCCGGCTCAAAACGCCGACCAACAGACTCGACACAGCTGGCTCCGTCCTGGCTTCCTCCGGCTCCTGGTTGTGGTCTCACTATGCCATTGTGGTGGCCACAATCTACTGGTGTTCCTGCTGGTCCGGTTAGTCGGTTGGCTGTTAATGGACTGCTGGCGTTGACTGATTAGGTAGATTCAGTGCTTGCTGAAGGCAGTTATGTTGGCTTAATTCTCTAAAAATAATCACCTACATTTGGTGAAAAAGCACGTTCCAACAAAATTCGTTTGTAACGACGAAGGCAGTTGGGACGCGCTTTTTACTGTGTCAGCGGAATTATTTTAGAGGCAGGGACTTGTTAACAGTCAGTTTGCATGTTATAGTGTAATAGTCAAATAGAACACTAGGGAGGCAGGACAAATGAAGTTTGATGATAAGGTGCCAATTTACTATCAAATCAAGAATTATCTTTATCATGAAATGATGACCGGCGCTTTAAAGCCAGGGGACAAGCTGCCGGCCGTTCGTCAGTTGGCGGTGGATTTGACGGTTAACGTCAACACCGTGCAGCGGGCGCTCGGGGAAATGATCACGGAGGGGATTCTTGAATCTCAACGGGGAAAGGGGAATTTCGTCACCATGGATGAACAACGAATTACCCAGTTAAAGGAGCAGTTAGTCATGGAACAGTTGGAGCGGGTCTACGAACAATTACACGCACTTAACTTAACCGATGAACAAATCATTACGAGCTTGAAACAATACATTGCACAAAGGGGGCAGCGAGATGACCAACGTGTTAGCGATTAATCAATTAACTTACAAGCACAACTTGAAAACGATTTTGAAGGACGTTGACCTGACCCTGGAGACGGGCAAGATTGTCGGCCTGTTAGGGGAAAACGGTGCCGGGAAGACGACCCTGATGCGGTTGATCACGGGGAGCGCCAAGGGGTCTGGCACGATTGCCGTGTGCGGTGACAGCGTGGCGGCGCACCATAAGAGCCACGTCAGTTTCACGGAACAACTGCGCGGATTCAAGCCCAACACGCGGATCGACCGGGTGGCCAATTTTTACCGGACGGTCTACCCAGACTTTGACGGGCAACGGTTTGAAGAACTGATTACGTTCTTACAGATCGATACTAGCCTGAAGCTGGGGGCGCTGTCCAAGGGGATGAAGGAAAAGGTGGTTATCGCCTTGACCTTAGCGCGCCAAGCCCAGTTGTACCTGCTGGATGAACCATTCAGCGGGATTGATTCCATGAGCCGAAAGCGGATTATCAGTAGCATTATTAAATGGAAGCCAGAAGACGCCACGATGGTCATCTCGGATCATTACGTGTCAGAAATCGCGCCCATCCTGGATGAAGTGGTGATTGTGAAGGACCAGGGGATTTATGCCCACAAGCCAAGCGATGCCATTCGTGAAGAATTTGGCATTGGCATCGAAGCTTACTACGAAAGTTTATACGAGGGGGGCGTCAAGCATGACTAGTTTTGGGTCAGTTTTTAAAGTGATGAGTAAGGACCGGTTCCGAACCACCAGCAAGGTGATCCTGGCGGAACTGGCTGTGATTGCGGTTACCCTTTTGTGGAGCGTGGCGACACGGGAAGTTTCTTCCGGGGAATTCTTTGGCGTCACGGCGTCTTGGTCGGGGCCAGCTTTCCTTGCCGTGTTTATCTTGATGTCAGTCGCTAACGAACACGTTTATACGCGCGATACTTACCGACTGATTCCGGTTGGCGAGACGAAATTATATACCACGAATTTGCTATCTTCCTTCGTCATGTACCTCTACTTCGGGATTGTTCAGGTGGTGCTCTACACGATTACCGCATCGATTGATGCCGATTTCATTAAGGGCATCTTGGACGGTATCACGGGGCCTGCGTACACGAACCTGGAAGCCGGTAAGATTGTCATCGGCTTACTGTTGATGGGACTAGCCATGGTTATTCTGGGCTGGACCACGATTTCACTGGTCCACTTAGTGGTTAGCGCGACGAACAATTTCTTGCCAAATGTGAGCCGCCGGGCCATCAACGTGGTGCTCTACGTGGTCGTCATCTACCTGGTTGTGCGGGTTGCTGCCTTCATGCTGCACGAGGTCAACAACCTTGGTGGCATCATGAGTACGGGTGGACAAGGCCAATTTATCCTCAACATCGTCGGTATCCTGGTCATTGCCGTGATTGAGGCTGTGATCAACGTCTTCCTGCTGAAGAAGTGGGTCGAGACGATTCCAAATTAATAGATCAATTTAAAAAAGCCCCTGAACGACCGCGTAATCGGCAACGTTCAAGGGCTTTTACTAGTCTTGGGGTAAATGCACGTGGTCCTCCACGTATTGCATGGCGGCCAGCAGGTGCTGCGTTTCCGCCGCGGATAGGCCAGCGAAGAGGGTGGCGACCTGGTCGTCGGCCCGCTGGTTCAACAGGGCCAATTGCTCCTGGCCGGTGGGGGTCAGCGACAGACGCTTGGCTCGTTTGTCAGTCTCGTCCGGTGTTTGGCGCAGTAAGTCTTGTTCCACCAACCGCTTGAGGACGCGGCTGAGATAGCCCTTGTCCACGGTCAGTTCCTGAATCAGGAGGCTGGCGGTGTCGCGGTGGTGCTCGCCTATTTCTAAAAGGATGCGGGCTTCCAGTAGCGTTAAATTTGTTTTGAGGTGGTACTTATCGGCGAGGTGAAAGATTCGGGTATAGAAACGGTCGAATGCCCGAATTTGGGTGATGGCTTCATTATTCATGGCAGGGCTCCTTCTGTAGTTGACAAAGGCAACTATCGCCATTATGATTAGATAAGTTGCTTTTGTCAACTAAATTCTCTGGAAGGTCGTTTGACTTACATATGCATAAGAACCGCTTCTCCTTTAGCCTCATCATGGTGGGGGCATTCCTCAGCGTGCTGAACCAGACGCTGATGTCCACCGCCTTACCCGCCATCATGCGGGCGTTTCACATTACGACCGCCCAGGGACAGTGGCTCAACAACGGGTATTTACTAATTAATGCCCTGATGATTCCGACCACGGCGTACCTGATTAAACGCTACACCACGCGGCAACTGTACTTAACGGCGTCACTGATTTTTATCGTCGGCTCCCTGATTGGGGCCACGGCGCAGCTTTATCCCGTCCTGATCATTGGTCGGATGATTCAAGCGCTAGGGGCCGGGATTATTATTCCACTGGTCAACGTGGTCGTGATGACGTCGACCAAGCCCAGCGAACGGGGCGCGGCGATGGGCATCGTCGGGCTGGCGCTGAACCTGGCACCGGTCCTCGGACCCACTGTGGCCGGGGTCATCCTGACGCACCTGAGCTGGCAATACTTATTTGGCCTGACGTTGCCACTCATGGTGGTCGACATTATTTTAGCGCCCAAATTCTTGCGCAACGTGGGGGAACTCCATAAGCAACGTCTCGACCGAACGGGCTTACTGCTGTCTGGGTTCGGTTTGACGTTAGCCCTCTATAGCTTCTCCAACGTGGGGGAGACGGCGTTCTGGTCAGTAAAAGGCGTCGTGCCCCTGGTGGCCGGCGTGATTCTGCTGGGCTTGTTCGTCAAGTGCCAGTGGACCAAGCGCTATCCATTATTAAATTTGCACGTGTTCCGTTATCGCCAATTTAATTTACCACTGATCATCAACATGTTACTGATGGTCACGATGTACGGGAACGCCATCATCATTCCGGTACTGGTCCAAAACGTGTTTCACCAAAGTGCCTTCGTCTCGGGGCTGACACTCCTGCCTGGGTCGGTCTGCACGGCCATCATTTCGCCGCTGAGTGGGCGTTTTTATGATAAATATAACTTCCGCCGGATGGTCATGATTGGCCTGACCATCGACATGAGTGGTTCGCTTATGTTGAGCGCCACGGGGAGTCACGCCTCAATGGCCTACGTGGTCGCGGGGCAAACGATTCGGCAACTGGGACTGGTCTTGGTCCTGATTCCGATTCAGACGCACGCCTGGTCGATGTTGCCGTTGCCAATGATTCCCGATGGGGTCGCGGTCTACAACACGTTGCGCCAGGTGGCGGCTTCCTTTGGGACGGCGCTCCTGGTGGCCATTATTAGTCTGACCAGTACCAGCCACATTCACTGGTCGATGAACAGCCAGCTGGTCGGAATCAAGTTCAGCTACCTATTGTCGACGGGGATGGTCTTCGTCTGCTGGTTGCTGGCCCGTCAATTGAAAAAGTCTTCGAAGCTTGATCCGGTCGAATCCGACTAGGTCGGGCTTTTTGATTGAGGGGAAATGTTTGATACTAACCTTTTGAAAGAGCTATACTATCATTAGTTACATAATTCACATACTATCTTTGAGGAGGTTCCTAACAGTGAAAGCAGTTAGAGTCTATGGCAAACAAGACGTTCGGTTAGAAGACGTGACCATCCCTGAGCCCAATGATGATCAGGTCCAAATCAAGGTGAAATTTTGTGGGATTTGTGGAAGTGATTTGCATGAATATTCAGAAGGGTTGACCCTTCCGACTAGTCGGCATCCTCTTAGCGGTAAGAAACTCCCGATTACAATGGGACATGAATTTGCTGGTGAAGTTGTCAAAGTAGGTCAGGCAGTGACCCAGTTGAAAGTGGGCGATCCAGTTGCGGTGGAACCGCTGATTGCTTGTGGTCATTGTGATAACTGTCGTGCAGGAAAATATAATCTTTGCGAAAATGCCATTGGCGATGACGGTAGTAGTAATTTCATTGGTTTCTCCGATGACGGTGGCTATGCAGAGTATGCCAACATTCGTGAATTCTTTGCTCACAAGATGCCAGCTGGTATGAGTTATGAATTAGGGGCCGTCACAGAACCGACGACGGTTGCATACGAAGCTATTAAAAAGAGTGGCCTACGTGAAGGTCAAACTGTCGCAGTTATGGGGGCCGGCCCGATTGGCTTATTGACGGCGGCCTTGGCAAAGATTGCTGGGGCAACTCGGGTGTTCATTTCTGACGTGTCTAAGGAACGATTACAAAAAGCAAAAGAGTTAGGTTTGACTGATCTATTGAATCCTGAAAAGGACGATGTTGCGACAACGATTAAGCAGGCAGTGCCAGGTGGTGTCGATATTGTTTACGATGCTGCTGGTATTCAAGCAACATTTGATACCGCAATTCGCTCGGTCAAAAAGGCAGGTAAAGTGATGTTGATTGCTCTATTTGCTAAGTCAATTACGGTGGATGTGACTAACCGATTAATTATGCAGGGGTTAGATATTTTGACAACGCTGGGTTACAACAATGATTACCCAGCTGTTATGCAAATTATTAATCAACACCAAGACTTGTTTAATCAAATTATTACGAAGAAAATCCCACTTGATCGGGCTATTGAAGATGGGGTGAAGACGTTGGCTGTTGACAAATCTCAAGTCAAAATCTTAATTTCACCTGAACTGTAGTGAAACCCAAAAAAGGAAGCAGCCAGCACGGTTGCTTCCTTTTAGTTTAAATAAATAAGTAATAGAGTCCACTGAGACCAATGAACACGTAAATCAGGCGTTTCATGGTCGTCACGTTCAGGCGATTCAGCAGGTGGGCGGCAATCATGGTCCCGGTGATGGCGCCGACCATGCCAATCAGAATCAGGGGAACCAGGTGAATGGTCACGATACCACTGGCCACCCGCAGACTGGTGATGTAGAAGGTGTCAATCAGGAAAAATGTTTGGAGGTCCGCCAGATACTGGGACATCGAGTGGGCTTTGGAGAGAAAGTAGAGCGCCATTAGCGGTCCGCCAATCCCAAACAAGCCGTTGAAGAATCCCGAGATAATCATAAAAAGCCCGGCGATGAACCAGGGATACTGGCTGTCGCCTTGTCGCTTGCTGAAGGTAAAGTAGATGGAGAGGGCGACTAACAGGCCTCCCAGCAACATCCGTAAGAGGTGGACATCCAGAACGTGGCCGAGATGTACCGACCAGGTCGCTACGCTGGCGTAAACCAGAAAGGGAATGATAATGCGGGTCAGTCGAATTTCGTGTCGATTACGATAGACCAGGGTGATGACGCTGCCGAGCATCATCAAACCGGCCACCCCAGCACTTTGGTCGATGGGCAGAATATTCGGTAGAAAAATCATCATCATGATGACGGCGCCAAAGCCAGTCAGGCCTTGAACCAAGCCACCACAAAAGCCCGCGAATAAAACAATAAACCATGCCAACGGGAGTGCCTCCTTTGTTAAGTCTCTAATTAGTGTGGCCGAAATGGGGTTAGCTGTCAATGAGTAACGTCACTTGACAGTTTGGTGGGCAACTCGTTTAATGAAGCTAAGACGATTAAGGAGATGTTCACGATGGATGCCAGAACCACACCTTATTTTTCCTTTGCCAACGCGAAAGAGGCCGTTGCCTACTACCAAGATGTTTTTGGGGCGACCGAGGTCTATCGACTGAGTCCTGATCAACAACAGGCCCAAGCCCTGAATCTCCCGCCAGACACGAACCTAGCCGATATCACGATTTACGGGGGATTCAAGATCATGGACCTGAATTTCTGCTTCTCGGATGCTTCGGGTGACCAACCACAGTCGTCCAATCAGGTATCGGTCATGTTGGATATTAACAGTCAGGACCCGACAGCCGAAGCGGCCTTGCTCAAGCTGTATCAGCGGGTCGTGGCTTCGCGGCAAGTGACCGTGAAGGTGCCGTACAAGACGCAGTTCTGGGGCAATAAGATGGGCACCGTGATCGATCGGTATGGGGTGTTCTGGATTTTTAACAGTTCACCGTGGACGACTCAAGCTTAACGAGAAAATAACGCCAGTGAGGGATGACCTCGTTGGCGTTTTTTAAAAGCGTACAAAAAAGCCCTCATCAATCCGAGATGAGGGCAACTAGTTGATCCATAGGTTACATCTGGAATGTACAGAGCAACTAGGCAGGCGCAAACCTGCATGACCTATCATAACTGTTTTGCGGTGGAATAGCTAGGGTTATTTGGCAAGTTGTCTAAATTGTTTTTGATTCGGTGCTGGGGTAGACTAGGTTTTACCAAATTCAAAGGACGTGAATCGATGAATAAGACCCGCATCATGCTCTACGTGACCGATGTTGATCAGACTGTTAATTTTTGGCAGGAGAACTTTGCCCTGCCTATAGTGGCGACGAATGCGTTGCCCGATGGCTCACAGAACATTGTGCTCCAGATGAACGCCGGCACCGAGCTCTCATTCTTCTCACGGGACTTCATCAAAAAGTTTTCTCCGGAGGTCCTCGACGATGTGCCTTCGCTCATGTTTTTCAGCGACAACTTTGACGCCCTACATGAAAAATTGGCAGGCGCCACGCCAATCGCTGATAACAATGGACTACCCACGTTTGCTTTTCCGGACCCCGACGGCCGATACTTTGCCGTGGCTAAGGTTTAGGGGATAAAATTTAAGGATAAATTTCAAGGCCGCCCTTACGTGGACGGCCTTTTATCTTGCCCAGAAAAAATAGTTCAAAAGTAGTTAGTTTTAGTTTACAAAAGCTAACTATCGTGATAATATAATTTCCATCAAGAACGAGGAGGCATTTTCGATGAGTGAAAAAAGTCGTGAGTTAATGCAAACGTTTGGCAAGTTACTACAGAACCGGGCCTTCATCATGTCCGTGGGGCATCAGGCGGGGATGGGCGGTCACGGAGGACCCGGTGGGGGTCGCGGTCAAATGCGGCTGCTCCACCTGTTGTATCAGGCCAAGAATGGGCTGACCAACGCGGATATCTCCGAGATGCTAGATATCCGGCCCAGTTCCGTTAGTGCCGGTATCAGTAAGTTGGCGGATGCGGGACTGGTGGAACGGGTGCCGAG
Organism: Levilactobacillus sp. FUA 3915; assembly: GCF_044053135.1. Classification (NCBI taxonomy): domain Bacteria; kingdom Bacillati; phylum Bacillota; class Bacilli; order Lactobacillales; family Lactobacillaceae; genus Levilactobacillus; species Levilactobacillus sp. FUA 3915. Next base: position 1,754,529 of record NZ_CP168704.1, read on the forward strand.
TGAAAACGACAAGCGGGCCGTCATTGTTAAATTGACCGACCAGGGGCGCCAGATGTTTGACCAATATGACGAGCGCGTCGACGATTGGTCCGAAAAGTTATTTGGCAGTCTATCCGATGAAGAACAAACGCAACTGCGTGACCTATTGACGAAGGTGACGCACCACGTGGGCGATTTGAAGATGGATGAGTTCATGCCCAATCACCACAACTGGCCCCACCGCGGCATGGGACCCATGGGACAGCGGCCCCGCTGGTAAGCAATCGTCGCTAATTAAGAGAGTGCTGGAGGCATAAGAGAAATGGAACACAGAATGGCAGCACCGGCGACCGCCCGCAAACGGCCGACTGGCAAGTTTGATATCAAAGGATTTTTACATCTGATTCGGCAAACGAAGCCGAAGTATTGGCAGTTGTGGGTCGGCCTGTTCCTAGGCTTACTTGCCACGGGCGCACAGTTAGCGGTGCCCAAGCTGGCACAATCATTAATCAACGGACTGGGTCATGCGCTGAACAAACCCATGTTGATAACGGTCATCGTGTTATTTATTGTGAGTGCGGTCGTGAGTGCTATTTCCGGCGCACTGCTGGGGTTCTTCGGTGAAAACGTCGTGGCCCGGTTACGCGAGACCTTGTGGCAAAAATTAGTCCGGTTACGGGTCAGCTACTTTGACAACGTGAAGACCGGGGAAATGACTTCCCGGCTGGTCAACGATACCATGCAGATCAAGAATCTACTGGCCAACTCGTTTCCCCAGATGGTCACTTCCTTACTCCAACTAGTGGGGGCGTTAGTGATTATGGCCCTGATGGATTGGCGGATGACGACCATCATGTTCGTCGCCGTTCCCGTCGTCATGCTGGTGATGTTCCCCATCATGCGGCAGTCCGGGAAAATTGGCCATCAACGGCAGGATGCTATGGCCACGTTTAGCGGTGCCACGGACGAAACGCTGAGTGAGATTCGACTGGTGAAGTCGTCTAACGCTGAGGGGTATGAAACGCAAAACGGCGCGACCCAGATCAATGATCTGTACCGCATTGGGTTGAAGGAAGCCATTTACGATTCCATCGCAGGGCCGGCCATGACTGCGGCCATGCTGGCGGTCTTTGTTGGGGTCCTGGCCTACGCGGCTGCTCGGGTATCGGCCGGCACCATGACGATGGGCACCATGTTCTCCTTCCTGATGTACCTCTTTCAAATCATCGGCCCAGCCGGCACGTTAGCGCGGTTCTTTACGGACCTGTCCAAAGCCAACGGCTCGACCGAACGGGTTCGGGATTTACTGGCAGAACCAGAAGAACGGCTGACCAGTGGGCCAACCCAGTCCGTGACCGACCAGACCTTGGCCATGGAACACGTGGACTTTGCTTACGAGGATGACGGGCAACCGGTCTTGCGGGACGTGAATTTTGAAGCGAAACCCAACACGGTCGTGGCCTTTGCCGGGCCATCCGGTGGTGGGAAGTCGACCATCTTTGGGATGATTGAACGTTACTACCACCCACAACAGGGACGGGTCACCATTGGTGGTGAGGACGTTGAGGCGTTTAACCTGAGCGATTGGCGGTCTCAAATTGGGTATGTCAGTCAGGACTCGGCCATCATGGCGGGGACCATCCGGCACAACTTAACCTACGGGGCGGACCAGAACTATAGTGACGCGGAACTCTGGCACGTTTTACAGTTGGCTTCCGCGGATGGCTTTGTCCACAACATGGCTGACGGCCTGGACACCCAGGTAGGTGAACGGGGCGTGAAGGTGAGTGGCGGTCAACGCCAACGGCTGGCGATTGCCCGCGCCTTCCTGCGAGACCCGAAGATCTTATTGCTGGATGAAGCCACGGCTAGTTTGGACTCAGAGTCCGAAGCCATGGTCCAACAGGCATTGACGGAACTGATGAAGGGCCGAACAACGCTGATCATTGCCCACCGGTTGAGTACTATCGTGGACGCGGACAACATCTACTTTGTTGAGGACGGCCACATTAGCGGTAACGGGACGCACCAAGAACTGATGGCTAGCTTACCAATCTACCGGGATTACGTTCGGATTCAATTTAAAGAATAGACCATGCAAAAGGGACCGCAATAACTGGCCAATACCAGTCATTGCGGTCCCTTTGTCATGCCTTGATAAAATTACTTAACGAGTTTAACAGCGTGCTTGGTGTAGCTGATGTGCCAGCCCTTAGGCAGACCAGAAACGTGGGTGAACTTACCCGTCCGCTTGTGGAAGGTCAGGAGCTTGGTGCCATTCTTGAGACTCCCCTTGGTCAGCTTCAAAGTGCCACCCAATTTGGCCGTCTTCTTGATGGTCACGTGGGCGTTGCGAGCCAATTTCAGTTGACCAGCCTTTTGTTGGTAGTTGCCCTTGACGGTAACTTTGGCCGTGCTGAGTTGCAGCACACCACCGGCCAACTTAACGTTACCGGTACCGGCTGCGGTTGCGTTCGCGAGTTCCAACGTCCCGGCCTTCAAAGTCGTGCCGTTGAAGCTGTTGTGGCCGCTTAAAATCAACCGTCCAGAGCCTTGCTTGGTCAGTTGACCCTGACCAGCAATGTCGTTTCGCCAGTTGTCCTTGGCGTTGAAGCCACCTTGTTTGGCATCCATGTTGACGGTAACGTTGTCGTTCAGGGCACCGTAACCATTGGCAGCGGAGAAGAGGTCTAACCGACCCCAGCCTTCAGCGTCGTCCATCACAGGGTAGCCAGAAGGCATTCCTGTCGTGTAGAGCACGTCACGGCGTTGGGTATCGCTTAAGTAAGGCAGGCGGGTTGCCAACAGAACTTCGGCGCCCTTAGGCACGCGCATCGCTTGGGTCGTGTCGCCGGTTTGGTTGAAGCCGTAAGTCATTCGGAAGCGGTAGGCGTCACGGTTCGTTTGGTAATCGCTGAAGGTATCCGTTGCGGTGGTGTCCTTGCTACCAAGCAAGGCGTCAGAATGCGCCACTTGGTAAGCTTGCTTCATGAGGTCGCGGTTGTTGCTGTCGTTCAAGGTTGCGGCGGTCATGGCCGTCCCAACCATCCGACCACCCATGACGGCGAGTGGGGAGTGCCGGCCAGCCAGAACGCGGTCGTAGCCGACTTCGGAAGAACGCGTCAGGAGTTCCTGGAAGCGTTCAGGAACGGCGTAGGCCAGTGTCAGCCCACTTTCAAATGCGGCGGTCGTGTGGCCACTAGGGAAGTCGTAGTCGTCGGCCTTGGCAGCGGCCATGACTTTGGACAGGGCGGGCACGACTTTGACTTGATCACTCTGACGGTAAGGCCGGACGTACTTCACCACGTGCTTCACCACACCGGTTCCGGAGAATGGTGAGCGGGCCGTGGTGTTCACGAGTTGGACCAGGGGCCCGAGCGTTGAGGTTGTAGAAGCCCAGTTGACCTTGCTGTAAGGCGCGTTAGCGGGAAGCGGTTCGCTAGGCATCGAGTTGAAATCGGTTTGGGCATCGGCGTTCTTGACGAAGGCAGTGGCGTAAGGTCCTAAGCCGGAGATCAGGTTGTAGCGCAGGTCCCGCCGGTCGGTGAGGTAGGAACGCTCGGCCTCGGTGTCATTTCTGTGCTGCGTGATATCGGCTGCTTTGGCCACGTTTTGTGCCAGCAGGCCTTCGTTCAGCTTCTTGCCGTCTGCCCAATATGTAGAAAATTCAGCCATTTCACCCACGACCGGATTGTTTTGTTGGGTCGTGTTCTTGCTGACGTTGGCTTGGTACGTGTCCACAAAGTAGCCGTAAGGTGCAGCTTGTGGGGTCAGGTTGTCCGTGACCGTTTTGGCTTGGGCGACCGTGGTCATCAGGGGTAAAGTGACGGCTGCAAGGGAAACCATCGCAGCAGCTTTGCGGGTCCAGGTGCGTTGTCGCATTTTCATGAAAATTCCGCCTTTCATCTTGAACGTGTCGAGTTGTTTTCAACTTTCAGGTACGTTTTCATCATAACCGACCTCGTTTACAAAGTCAGTAGGGTTAATGAAAATGATACAGAAAGCATACGGAATCAATACATAACGTTCGTTTTAGACCGGTAAAGTAAGTGATTTAACTAATTAGGGGCGGGGATGTCTTAGGGGGTCAAATGAAAGCGATTCACTTTACTGTTATTTTGCCTGCTCATTCGATATGATGTGTGCGGAGTCGGGTTTTAAAAATTAGCATTGGAAAGGAATTTTGTGATGATCACTGTCAACGAATTAACGACCAACCTAAAGCAACCACTTCAAATTGAAATTTTAACCGGAGAGGAGTGGTATGGGGGCGACATTTTTGCTGGCTCACAGTATCCCTTGACCAAAGGGAGTTCGTACAAGTTAGACCTGTTCCACCTGGAAACGTACAATCAGGTGGCGCCAGCCTTCATTTCGTCCAAGGGTCGCGTCTTGACCAGTCAGACGCCATTTTCACTGACAGTTAGTGGGGACCGCCTGAACGTTGTCACGCAGGATCACGTCAAATTAGTTGCGGGCAATGATGGTCTCAAGGGGTCACAGCAATGGCTAGCGCAGCATACGTTCGAGTTGGGCAGCCTGCCACCACAAGAGTTCTTTGAGCTTCCCCAGTGGAATACCTGGATGGAGCTGTTGTACAAGCAGAATCAGACCGACATCTTAGCTTATGCACACAGCATTGTGGCTAACGGCTTTCCGGCCGGCATCATCATGATCGATGACTTGTGGGCGGATTACTATGGTCGGTGGGAATTCTCGGCGCGTAAGTTCCCAGATGCCCCGGCAATGATTCAAGAGCTACATACTTTGGGCTTTAAAGTAATGGTCTGGGCCTGCCCATTTGTCAGCCCAGATTCACCAGAGTTCCGTGACTTACGGGACCGGGATATGCTGTTGAAACGCCCAGATGGCAAGCCAGTCGTCCGCGAATGGTGGAACGGCTACAGCGCCATTCTGGATCTCAGCAATCCGGCCACCTATCAATGGTTCAAGGAAACGCTGCAAAACCTTCAGGAAACCACTGGGGTCGACGGGTTCAAATTGGATGCCGGCGATAGTTACTTCTACCGGGACGATGACGTGTCTCACATGAATTTATCCCCGGTCCAACAGACCGAGTTGTGGGGCAAGTTTGGCAAGGAGTTCCCTTACAATGAATTCCGAGCGCTCTACAAGAATCAGGGCGCAGCACTGGTAAACCGCTTACAGGATAAGCAATTCGCCTGGGGTGAACAGGGGTTGTCCGAATTGATTCCGGATACCATTGCGCAGGGGTTGATGGGGTATTACTTCAGTTGTCCTGACATGATTGGTGGCGGGGAGATTGGCAGTCTGAAATCCCTTGAGACCTTTGATCAGGAGCTCATCGTGCGCTCGGCACAGTGTTCCGCGTTGATGCCAATGATGCAATTCTCCTTGGCACCGTGGCGGGTCCTGGACCAGGAACACTTAGATATTTGTCGGCAGACGGCTGACCTGCATCAACAATTCGCGCCAACCATTATTAAATTAGCGGAACACGCCGCTAAAACAGGGGAACCCATTGTTCAAACGATGGCCTATGACCATCCAGAGACGCCGCAAGCCTACCTGAAGAGTCAGTTCAAGCTTGGCCCCGCCTTACTGGTAGCCCCAGTCTTGGAAGCCCACGCGACGACCAAGTCCGTGTATTTCCCAGCGGGTCAGTGGCAGTCCGTGACGGACGAGACCGCCGCAACCATCACCGGTCCGGCCGAAGTGGATGTGCCCGTGACCCTCAGTAGTTTACCGGCTTATCGGCGTCTGTAATTAATTGATAGAATCGAGGATGAAAGCATGGAAATGGATCAGAGCGTCAAGCAAAACAAAATTTTAACGCGAACCACGTATGCCTTTGGGGCCTTTGGTCACGATTTATTTAATCAAGTCATGAATAGCTATTTTATTATGTTCGTGACCAATCACCTGTTCAACGGTAGCGATACCGCCGCCAATAACCGGATGATCGGGATTATGACGACTATTATCTTTGTTCTGCGGATCGCCGAACTGTTCATTGACCCCTTCATTGGGAACACGATTGATAAGACGAATACCAAATGGGGGAAGTTCAAGCCATGGGTGATCATTGGGACCTTGATTTCCGGGGTCTGCATGATGCTTCTGTTCAGTAACCTCTGGGGCCTGACGGAAAGTCCATTCATGTACCTGTTTGTCTTCACCTTTATTTACATCATCATGGATATCTTCTTCTCATTCAAAGATATCGGCCTGTGGTCCATGTTACCCGCACTGTCCTTCGATTCTCTGGAACGGGAAAAGACCGCAACCATCGCGCGGATTGGCTCGACCTTAGGTGGGACCATTGTGACCGTGACCATTATTCCGGTTATTCTCTTCTTCTCTAAGAGTAATGAAGGGGGTACCGGGGACTCCCGTGGGTGGTTTATCTACGCCGCCATCGCTGCCATTATCGCAATTTTGGGAGCGCTTTCTATTGGCTTTGGGACCCGTGAAGTGGAATCACCACTGCGGGAAAACAAGGAAGAAACTGGCTTTAAGCAAGTGCTGGGTGTCCTGGTCCACAACGACCAACTGATGTGGTTATCCTTTGCCTACCTGCTCTACGGGATGGGCGCTTATCTGACCAACTCCCTGATGCTGTACTACTTCACCTACGTGCTGGGTCACGCGGCGATGTTCTCCATTCTGGGGATGGCCAACATGGTGATCGGTCTGCTGGCTGTTTCCATGTTCCCAGCCTTAGCCAAGAAATTTAAACGGCGGAACGTGTTTGTCTCATGTATCGTGATTCTCTTAGTGGCGTTGGCGCTGTTCTCCTTTGCCGACAAAAACGTTTGGCTGGTCATCTTAGCGGGTGCGCTGTTTAACCTGCCACAACCCCTGATCTTCCTGGTTGTGCTGATGACCTTCACCGATATCGTGGAATATGGGCAACTGAAGTTGGGTCACCGGGACGAATCCCTGGTTCTCTCCGTTCGTCCACTGATTGATAAGTGTGCCGGCGCCGTGGTTACTGGGATTACGGGGATGACGGCCGTCCTTGCCGGGATGTCTGGCAACGCCAAAGTGACCGACATTACCGCCAGCAACGTCATGACCTTTAAGCTGATCATGGTGGTTGGACCAGCGATTGCCGTCTTGATTGGGACATTCATTTTCCTGAAGAAGGTCAAGATTACTGAAGAAAAGCATGCGGAAATTGTGAATGAGTTGGAAAAGACTTGGAACAAAGACGAGAATGACAAGTAAGTGAATTGACGTCAAAAAAGCGGTTGGCATGAGGTTAGTCCAACCGCTTTTGGTGTATTCAAATGGGGGGACTGAGCTGGAATTTAGCGGGAAAGTTCTCGCGTTAGCTGCAGATTGCCCCAGTCCTCCAGCGTCGTCAGAATCGCGTGAAACGTGGCGCCGTCAGTGGTTAACCGGTAACTGTAGTCGTCCTCGGGGATGGTTTCAATCAGGCCAAGTTCGCTCAGCTTTTTCAGCCGGAGTAAGAGGTTGAACGTGGAAATACCGCGGACGGTCCGGCGAAGCTCCATGAAGTCCGTGGGAGCGGGATCAAGTTGGTACAGAATCAAGGCGTACCAGCGTTGGTGGAGCACATCTAGGCCAAGCTCGCTTCCCAAATTTAACTGTGTTAATGCCATGAGTCAGGTTCCTTTCGTGATTAGAGTGCTAGGTAATTGAACAGGCGGTAGCTGAGACGCATGCCGAAGGTTCGGTCGGGATTGTCAAAGTCGATGTCGATCAGGTCTTGAATCTTGGTGAGCCGTTTGCCCAGGCTGTTGCGGTGTAAATCGAGCTTGGCCGCGGTCTTGGTGACGTGGCAGTCGTTTTCCAAATAGACGGCCAACGTGTGGAAGAGCGCGGCGTGCTGGGCCTCGTCGTACTGCCGTAACGTGAACAGCTGCGTGCACATGGTGTTTTTCAAGAGCGTGCTGTTATCCACGTGGTCCAAAATGATGTAGATGTTGTACTTTTGCGTGGGGTTGAGTACCGTAACTGTCCCTAAACGCCGCGCAATCTGTTCGGCCTGGCGACAGATGCTGAGAAATTCGGGTGTCTGGGCCACATCTTCGTACGGTTCGGAAATGAAGAAGACGTGGTGGGACTGCTTGCCCAGCTTGGTCAAAACGGCCTGGGCCCGGGGTAGCTGACTGGCTGACAGAAGCAGGACCAAGCCGGCCGGCGTTTCGGTCAGGGGCAGTGGTGCCGCTAAGGTTTGTAGCGCGGTCATCAGCTCGGCTGGATGGGCGATTCCCGGTTCGGTGCTCACCGTGACGCAGACGATTTTGTCGGTGACCAGTGATCGGAGCAGGTGCGTGTCTGTTTGGTCAGGGGCCTGTAGGAGCTGTGCCAGCACCGTGTTGACCTCACGTTGAGTGGGATTGAGTGCATACCGGTCGGTGAAGTTGTTGATGACCTGCAAGACAAGCCGCAGCTGGTCTGCGGGGATGGCTTGGGTTTGCGGCCGAACCAGGTACCAGGGATGCAGCGCTTGTGAATTTAATAGGGTCCGGGGGTGTGGTTGATCAGGTTGGTCGCCGGCAGTCGGACTCTGGCTGATAATCGCGCCGGCTTGGTCCACGATTGAGACGGGTTGTTCTAAGTAATGAGCAATCAAAGCCATGAGTTGGTCTAGTGAGGCACATTGAATGGCGTTCAGTAAAAATGCTTCGTTTGTCAAAATTATTCCTCCGGTGTGCAGAGTGCCTATTGATTTTATTTTTGAGTGGTCACTGTTACCGCTGAACGGGTGATATAACAGCGCTGTCGCGATATTTCGCTGAAAAATAGCTTAGCATTTAGTGGGCAACTTGTCCACTGATACGACGCTGGCTGGCGGGGAACCGTTCCAATTTCAGAACGACCGTGGCTATCGTTGTATCACTCAGATGTTGTTCAGTTTGAGATGTCAGCGCTTACAAAATATGCTACGATACGTATAGAGGTCAAAACAATTGAAGGGAGCACAATCATGTCAATCTTAGTTAACCAGCACCAGTTTCACCTGCAAACGGCGCACAGTAGTTATGTCTTTCATGTGATGGAAAATGGGGAATTGGGCCAGCTTTACTACGGCCCCCGTATCCACGACCAAGCCGCCTATCCTGAGCTGATGGTCCGCGAGGTTCACGGGGCCGCCCCGGCCTGGCGGTTGGATAAACCAGACTTCCAGCCGGAAACGTTGAAGCAGGAGTTTGCTAGCCTGGGCAAGGGCGATTATCGCGACCCGGCGTTTCAGATTACCGGACCGGATGGCAGCCGTATCAGTGAATTTCAGTATCAGGATTATGAAATTATTGATGGTAAGCAGCGACTGGTTGATTTGCCAGCGACCTTTGACGATTCGGACGACGACGCGCAAACGCTGCTAGTCACCCTGAAAGATGCGGTGAATGGCGTCACGTTGACGCTGAGTTACGCCGTGTTCCCTAACCAGGACGTAATTGTCCGGAGTGCTAAATTTGACAATCAAGGTGAGCAAACGGTGATGTTGGACCGCGCCTTGAGCCTGCAACTGGACTTGCCGGATGCCAAGTATGACCTGCTCCAGTTCTCTGGAAGCTGGGCCCGGGAGCGCCACCTGGTGCGGTCGCCGTTACACAGCGGCACCCAGAGCATTGGTAGCCTGCGGGGCGCATCCAGTCCGCAACAGAACCCCTTCATCGCCTTGGCACGACCCGAAACGACCGAGGATCAGGGGGCGGCGATTGGCCTGAACCTGGTTTACTCCGGGAACTTCCTGGATCAAATCGAGGTGGATTCCTACGGGGCCGCCCGGATTTTGACCGGCATCAACCCAACCGAATTTGGCTGGCAGCTGACGGCGGGAAGCAGTTTCCAAACGCCGGAAGCCATCCTGAGTTACACGTCGGCCGGCCTGAATCAACTGAGTCAGCAGATGGGGGCCTTCTACCAGCATCACCTGGTCAATCCCCGGTTTGCGCAAGAGCCACGGCCTGTGCTGATCAACAACTGGGAAGGCACCTACTTTAACTTCGATGAAGCCAAGCTAACGGCGATTGCCAGTGATGCCAAGAAATTAGGAATTGAAATGTTTGTTCTCGATGACGGTTGGTTCGGCCACCGGGACGACGATACCACGTCGTTAGGGGACTGGGACGTTTACGCCGCCAAGTTGCCGAACGGCATTGCCCACCTGGCCGAACAGATTCATGGCATGGACCTCAAGTTTGGCTTATGGTTCGAGCCGGAAATGATTTCCGTCGATAGTGACCTGTACCGGGCCCACCCCGAATGGTTGGTCGTGGCGCCACACCGCGAGAAGACGCCGGGCCGGAACCAATTTGTCCTCGACATGGCCAACCCGGACGTGGTCGATTATCTCTATGGCAAAATTAGTAAATTGATTGTGGAAGCGCATTTGGATTACATCAAGTGGGATATGAACCGGAACATCACGGAAGCCTACAGTGCCACGCTGACGGCCGACCAGCAACTGGAATTCACCCACCGCTACATGCTGGGCGTTTACCGGCTATACGCGCGGCTGACCACGGACTATCCGGAAGTCTTGTTTGAATCTTGTGCCTCCGGTGGTGGTCGGTTCGACCTGGGCATGATGGCCTACGCGCCTCAAGCCTGGACCAGTGACGATACCGATGCCATTGAGCGGCTGCGGATTCAGTACGGCACCTCATACGGGTACCCGCAAGCGATGATGGGCGCGCACGTCTCGGCTGTGCCAAACGACCAGACTGGCCGAATCACCTCGATTGAAACGCGGGCAGCTGTGGCCTACTTTGGCGACCTGGGTTACGAGCTGGACGTGACAAAATGTTCGCCCGCGGAGAAGGCGGCCATTAAGGAACAAGTGGCGTTCTACAAGCAACACCGCGAGTTGTTCCAGCAAGGCACGTTCTACCGCATCGACAATCCCTTTACCGGGGATGGCAACGTGGGTAGCTGGGCGGTCGTCAGTCCCGACGGCCAACACGCCATTGCGGCGCGCTACCAAATTTTAAACCGGCCCAATCCAGCCTACAATCGGCTGTATCTGCGGGGACTCCTGCCCGACCAACAGTATCGGGTGTCCGGCGACCAGCACGTGTACTTTGGCGATGAGCTGATGCATGTCGGCCTGTTCATTCCGCACCTTCTGGCCTCGACGGAGGGTGTCGAGGAGTCGGCGGACTTTAGTTCACGGTTGTTTGTGATTGACGCTGTAAAATAAGTAAGCAACTTAAAACTCAGGTAGCCGACGTTATGTTGGTTGCCTGATTTTTTTGACCAATTTTGGCTGAACTGGCGTATAATTCTCATCAAATACTCATAATAGGAGGCCGAGAATATGAAAATTTTAGTCACGGGGTTTGATCCGTTTGGCGGCGAGCCCATGAATCCAGCGATTGCCGCGGTTAAGCAGCTACCAGATGAGGTTGCGGGCGCGACAATCGTGAAGCTGGAGATTCCCACGGTGTTTGGCAAATGCGCGACGGTGGTGCGGCAGGCTATTTTGACGGAACAACCAGATGTCGTGTTGAATATTGGCCAGGCCGGTGGGCGCGCAGCCTTGACGCCGGAGCGGGTCGCCATCAATCTGGATGACGGGCGGATTCCGGACAATGCCGGACAACAGCCGATTGACCAGCCGATTCAGGCGGACGGGGCTGCGGCGTACTTCACCCAACTGCCGGTCAAGGCGATGGCCCGGGCCATTCGGGCGGCGGGGCTGCCGAGTAGCGTGTCGACCACGGCGGGGACCTACGTCTGCAACCACATCATGTACCAGGTCCAGTACCTGCGCGCCACGGAATTTCCGCAGTTGCGGGCGGGCTTCATGCACATCCCGTTTCTCCCCAGTCAGGTGACGACTAGGCCAAGCCAACCGTCGTTGTCCTTGGCGGATGACGTTCGGGGGATTACGGCGGCCATCACGGCCATCGTGGACCGCGACGGGCAGGGGGATGTGGCGACGATTGAGGGAACGTTGAATTAGAATTTTGATAATTGTGGATTGAAAAAATCGTGGACTGGGATGGGCTCAGTTCACGATTTTTTATGCGACAAATTTTTTAGTTGAAAGATGGCTAAACCTGAACATTCTCGCCGACGAGACCGACGAAGGCGCCGTCTATATGCGCGTCGGGGTGGGCAATCAGCCAGGTGTTGGTCTTGAAGAGAAGCCGATTTAGCGGATCGTCATGGTTGACGGAAAATTCCAGGTCGCGGTTGGTGCCGGCTGGTAACATGACCAGCCAACGGAAACCATCCTGGCCGGGGGCCTCACAGGGCACACCGTGCAGGGTGGTGGCGTAGAGCTCAATGGCCGTGCCTTTAGGAATCAGGAAGGCTGTTAGCTGGTCGGTGTCGTAGGTCAGGTCCTCGTGGATGTCCTGACGTTTGCCCAACAGCAGGATCAGGTCGGTGGCGGCGAGGTTAATTTCAGAACTGTTGTGGAATTCGAGGCTATTCAGAAGGTGATTGTGCCCGATGCAGTAGCCGGTCTCGGTCGGCAGACCACCGAAGAAGGTTTGCTCCAAGCGGTGGGCCGCTTTGGTATCGGCGAGGGAGGTCTTGTTGGCCACGGCCTTCGTCTTTTCAGCGGGATAGGGAACGGCAGCGAGGTTGGTGAGCAGTTCATCCAGGTCGCCAGCGTGAACAATTCGGCCGTATGGGCGAAAGCGCTCATCGGTGACATCAAAGATTTGCATCAGAATCATCCTTCCAAATTTAAGTTGCGCTAAGTATGGTCGCTAATCGTGAATTTTTTTAGACTTTGGGGTAAACATTTTAGTAAGGTGCCGATAGCGTGAAAAAAAGCCGGCTGGCCAGAAAATTAGGTCAGTCGACAGTTTGAATTTCAGCGACGCGAAACGCCACGAGCTGGGCGACGAGGGCGGTGGGCAAAGGTTGGTCATAGGGTAATTGGATGGCACCCTTAGAGGTCTTGAAGTTAGTAAGGTCATCGGCAAAATGGGCAATGGGCGCGGCCGTCGGGTACAGTCCGAGGTGGTGCTTCATGGCGGCAAAATAAATGACCGGCTTGCCGGCAACGAAGAAGGCGGGCATGCCGTAGCTGAGTTTCTCGGTGGCATCTGGGAGCTGGTTCTGTAAGAAGTGATATAGTTCCGTTAGCTGGGAGCGATGTTCAGTGGCGACGGCGGCGAGGTAGGTGGGGATGGGGGTCATGGGTGGGGCCTTCTTTCTGGTTGTTTTGGGTTTATTATAGCAAAGTCTAGTGGTGCCTATGGAATTGATGCTTGCAGGTTTCGAGAGAAATGCGGCATTGCTGTTATTTTACAGTGATGTCTTTTAATTTGATGGACTGTTCAGGTATAATTGAATCAACCTTTTTAAAGTACATATCTGATCGTCAATAACATTTAATTATAGAAAGAATTCGAGGTAGAAAAATGGACTCATTTGTTGATATCCCGCAGCCTTCAAGGTTCCGGATTAATGGTTTATTCAATGATAATAACTTTGTTGTGCCAATTTACCAACGGAATTATGCTTGGGGTAAAAATGAAGTTGAGGATTTCTGGGATGACTTGAAAGATTTGATTGATGGTGAACGAAGTAGCCATTTCTTTGGTCAAATTGTGACGTATAAGAACGGTAAGGAAGAACAAGAAATTATCGATGGCCAGCAACGGCTGACGACGAGCACCATTTTCTTAGCCGTCATTCGTGACATTGCCATGCAGATGTATGCCGATAATTTTAAGGGCAATGACAGCGCGGTTAACTTAGACAGTGGGGATGACCTGCGTTTAATTGGTCGTCAGGTTGATAAAATTATTCGTGGGAATAAAGGCATTAGTCCATCATTAACGGTCCAGCAAGGTGCCGATAGCGTTGGTGAAAAGCCACTACAAGAGTATTTCTTTGATTTAACGCATGGTAGCCAGAGCGCCCGGGATGATCGAGTGGCGTCCGAACCCATGCAAAACATGCAGACGGCCTACCATGATATGGAGCGAAAAGTTTGGGAGACGCTGAAGGAAGAGACTCGGCTTAGCGATCGGATCGATAAGCTGCAGAGCATCTTTGAACTATTCGTTAATAATTTTTATATTGTCATGATCTCTGCCCCCAGCTTACAGGACGCCTTTACCATCTTTGAAACGTTGAACAGTCGAGGCAAGGACTTGAAGGCCTCTGACATTATTAAGAATCATTTGATGTCATTAATGGGCCAAGATATTGAAGAAGCCAACCAATTGTGGAGTGGTATTACGGACAAACTGGATAGCAATAGTAACCGGATTACGCGGTTCATCCGGACATACTGGGCCGCTCAATATAAAATTGTGTCGGAAGCCAAGTTGTATCGCGCAGTCAGTGATAAGGTGCGCGACGTTAACCAGGCTCGGGCTTTTCTGAAGAATTTGGATAACTTGGTTGATCTGTACACAGTCTTGGAAAGCCCCATGGCACCTAAGGCTCACACGACGTTCTTTAGCAACGCCGGTGTGACGCGTCGGTTAGACATTTTATCACGGATGCGGGTGATGCTGTATTACCCAATTGTAATGGCCATGTATCATTGTGACTACACAGAGGCCGATATTTTAAAAGTTGTGAATAAAATTATTTCCGTCTTTATTCGTCACCGGACGATCATTAATGATGGAACGAACAAACTAGAAACTGGCTTTTCCGAAATTGCTAAGAATATTTGGTCGTTGGAATATGCTGGTGTTGATGATATCATTGCCGGCATGAACAACCGATTACTTAAGACGGATGAAGCGACGGAAGCAGCCTTTAGCGTATTGAGCAAAGACGGTGGCTTACGTGGTGCTAAGAAATGGACGCTGGTTTACTTGTTGTCGGAGTTGTATGAGGTTCATTATGATGATTTCAATGATGACCTTTATGACAAGGTCTTTGATGATGACAACTATCAGTTGGTTCAGCTGAGTACGGCGCCAGAAGTCGGTGAATACCAAACGTATATCGGCAACTGGACTATTTTAGAGAAGAATCTAGTGGCTTCCGACTTCAAGGACAGTGATCAGGTTGCTAATCAGTTAAGAAAGTCCAGCTTAAAGGGCAACCAGGCCTTAGCCGATCAATTGGCAACGGGTTCCTGGACAGTGGACGATATTAAGCAACGCCAAGAATCGTTTGCAGATGATGTGACGTTGATTTGGTAGTTGTGTAGAACCCCAAGAACTGGTGACATAAATTTTTAAATTAAAAGCTGGTGGAAGGAAAATCCGAAGATTTTCTCCCACCAGCTTTTTCAATCAAAAAGACAGATGTTTTGACATGAACCATAGTAAAAACTTGGTGCGCCGGACTTGGACCATACATTTACACGCTAAAGAGCTTTAAAATTGAAATTTAGTAATCACCTAGCAACTTGTTCTGAGCAATCATTTTCATTAAATCTATGATTTTTCGAGTTCTGTGCTCAATCTCTTCTTTTGTCCACAGTGTTGGTGTAGCAGATTCAGCAAAGAATCCATGCTCGTACTCGTTAATAATTTTAAATCTTGCGCTGGTTGCCCCGTGCTTAACTGTTGATTGTATTTCTGTTGCAATAGCCCTTGTAATAGTAAAAGACGAATTTTTATAGGCCGGCAACTTATCTTTAAAATCACCATCTGAAATGGAAATGTTTTCAGATTTTCTAAGGAGAGATAGATTTCCAATTCGGTTCATGTATTGCTTTATTTCTTCTGTATCTTCGAAATGTAACAATGAAAGTTTGTCATTGTCGGTAAGTTTAAGCGTATTCTGGGGGAGAATGTGTTCACGTTCTAGGTGATTTACACCACGACCAATATTTCGAACATCAGAGTTTTGATTAATATAAAGTTCAATGAAACGTAAAAGTGATTTAGACTTTTCAGGCTTTAAGTTTTTCGTCTGCATGACAGTATCTAAAAGCTGAATGTCATCATCAATGCGTAAATTGATGTTTTCGATGACGTTAGTAAGCCTTTCTTGCTCAGTTCCACCCTCATAATATGACCCAATAATTTGTGGTAACAATGCTTCGATAGCGTTTGTTTGCTGGAACGAATACAGCACGGTTAATCCTAAACGTAGGGCAGCTTGAACAATGCGTTCTTTTGAAGTGTCATCGGAAGTGTAGTAAAGCATTATTAGTGGGTGAAATTGTTTAATCTTAAATAGTTTGAACAAGATATACATGTATTCTGCTAACTTACTATTTTTATTAACGAATTCATTGTCCTGTGGATTCTTCTCAATTTCACTATAAACTTTTGATTTGTAGTTCAGGTCTTTTGCTAACTCAAGGATATCGGAACCGTGAATTGAGTAGCCTTCGTTAGTATTTTCCTGATCACCCTTAAGTTTGCTTTTATTAAAGAAACTAAAGAGTTCAGCTTTATTAAGATTTTTACTATACTTCATCAGGATATAGCTTTTCATAAACGTAGATGTTGAAATTTTTGAGTCAGTCAAATTTTGTATAAAAGATGACCATTCTTTGTTGAAGGTACTCTTTTGATTTTTAGAAATTTCATCGTCTTGGTCTAGTCGCTTGAGTAACATATTTTTAATTAGGTCCAAGGGCTCTAGTGAACGGCCTCTGTCGTTTAACACCTCAAATAGTTGAAAAGCTTTAGACTCGGATGGCGCAATTGTTCGAATTAACATGACCTTGCTTCTTATATAAGAATTAAATTCAATAAATTGATCTTTGCTGAGTTGTGAAATTTGATCATTTATTTCATCCCAAACGAGGCTGATGTTTTTCTCTGATTTTGTTGTTAGCGTGGTAAGGTCGGGACTGCTTTTTTGCAGGATGTCTTCATAAACATTACCAAAATTGAGTCCGTTATGAAGAATCCGAAGTGACTCAGCTTTGTAAGTATTCTTATCCAAAATCTCATAGCCAGATCGAGCTGTGCTTTCCATAGTACTGAAAAGATCTTCGTCTGAACTACTGTCATCTGTATTTGACGATTGTTCTAGCTCTATGGCGGTCCGCTTGAATTTTCTTGCTCGAATATTTATTGCGCGATAGATTAATGTTAAAACGGTTAATCGTTGTTGTCCGTCAACGACGATAAAGTTGTTTTCGTTTTGATCGGATTGTATTAGCACTATATTGCCTAGTAGGTAACCAGACAAGGTGTTGGACTTTGTTGTGAAGTTATTAGTGTCCTCCTCAAAATCCAGGAAAAGTTGAATGATATCTTCATCTGTCCAAACGAATTCTCGTTGAAATTCAGGGATTGTAAATTGCGTTATATTTTCTAAGTCGAATGTTTCGGAGAGAGCAAACATTTTTGAAACGATTTCTGTCAAGACAAATCACTCCTATAAATTATAGTTTAGTACGGTAATTATGTATAACACATGGTTAAGTTTATCATGATTTCGTACATAAGAGTACTACACTCGTTTTCTAAAGGTGTTATTGAGCGAATTCGATATTATATCGTTTATAAATGATCTCGATCCATGCTAAACTAAACCCAGAGAGCAGAAAGAGAACGCAAACCAACTAACAACTTATTTGGAGGCGTTTCAAATGAACCTAGAAGATATCAAGACCATTACCAACCTCGGCGCAGGGACCATGGGGCACGCCACGGCGCTACAATTTGCCATGAAGGGGTATCCCGTTCGCTTGCTGGACACCAGCGATACCGCGTTTGACCAAGGATTGACCGCCATCAAACATGACCTGGCCACCTTCCGTGAGGCGGGGCTACTACACGAAGACGACGCGACCATCCTGGACCGCATCACGCCCACGACCGACTACGCTGCTGCGCTGGCCGGCACCGATTTCGTGATTGAATCCATCATCGAGGACCTCGACGTCAAGAAGCAGGTCTGGCAACGCGTTGAGTCCCTGGTCAGCGAGGGGACCATTCTGGCGACCAACACGTCAGGTCTCAGCCCGACCGCCATTCAGTCAGTGCTGCAGCACCCGAACCGGTTTGTCGTGGCCCATTTCTGGAATCCCGCACAGCTGATGCCGCTGGTCGAAGTCGTTCCCGGCAAGCAGACCGACCAAGCCACGGTCGACCTGACGACTGCGCTGATGAATCACATTGGCAAGCACGCCGTTAGTCTGAAGCGCGAGTCACTGGGCTTTGTCGGCAACCGCATCCAGTTGGCCGTCATGCGGGAAGCCCTGCACATCATCGACGCCGGCATTGCCTCACCCGCGGCCGTCGATGACATTATCAAATACAGCCTGGGCCGTCGCTGGAGCCTCGTCGGGCCCGTTGCCAGCGCCGACCTGGGTGGCCTCGATATCTTCGACAACATCAGCAAGTACCTCTACGCCGACCTTGGTGCGACGCAGGGCGAAGACCCCGCATTGGCGAAAAAGGTGGCCGACCACGACCTCGGTCTCAAGACCGGCCACGGGTTCTTTGACTGGGACGGGGATGCCGGCGCTGAAATTGTGGCGCAGCGGGACCGCGATTTGCTAAAACTATTGAAACAGGATCAGGACGATTAAACTGAACGCAAAGACGGCCACCCCATAGCGAGGCGGCCGTCTTTTTGGCTATTTTTTCAAATCCTTCAAGCGTTGAAATTCCTTTTCGCCCAACAGGTGGTGGAGCGCCTGATCCTTGGGCTGGTGTTCCTTACGGCCGAGCGCGTAGAACAGCAGGCCCAGGCCAATCCAGACCGCCAGCATGATATATTCCGTCGGCCAGGCCAGGGCGACCGGTGACTTGGGATAGAGCGTTGCAATCGCAATCGTGACCGCCAACAGGCCACCCAGCAGGCTGGGCCACAGGTGTTTCAGCCGGAAACCGCCATTGAGCGTTGGGTAAGTCCGGCGAATCCGCCAGAGAGCGACCGCCGTAATTGCCCAGGCCATGGCCACGAAGAAGCCGCCGAGGTCCAGAAAGTAGGTCATCGCGCCCTTGCCCAGCCAGCCGAAGCCGACCGCAAAGACCAGGACCAACACCGTCGCGTTGACCGGCGTATTGTGTTTTTCATTAATTTCGGCAAACTTGGGTGGCAACAAACCCGCTCGCGCCAGCGATAAAATCAGTCGGGGCGCCGCCGTGAACAGGCCGATGAAACTGGTCAGCAGGCCCAGAAAGGCAATTAGGTAGGCCGCCGTTCCCAACAGCGGGAAGCCGGCCTCGGTAAATGCCGTGATGGAGCCCATGCTGAAGGTCGCTGTCTTCTGCCACGGGTAGACCCACGCGCTGGCCAGCAACACGATAATATAGTAGCTGGCCGCCAGCAGAATGGCGCCGACCACGGCTTTCCCAATTTTCCGTGGGGGCATCGCCGCTTCCTCGGCCAGAATGGTCACGACCTCCCACCCCGTCAGAAAGGTCATGGCGGGCAGGACGAACCGCACCACGTTAGCCAGGGGATCACTCCCGGTGGCGAAGGCCGGCCAGAAGTTTTTCGGACTCCCTTGCGTAAAGCCGGTGACGACCAGCGCGCCACCCAGGATGAGCAGGCCGATAAATAGGACCGCCTGAACGCCCGCCGTCAGCTTGGTGCCGCGGATATTTAACGCGAAAATGAAGAGGGTGAATGCCACCCCAATCGCCAGTTCCATCAAGGAGACGTGCGCCCCAGCAATCGTGTAGCCTGGCCCCGTCGAAATCTTTGGGACCAGCGTCGCCAGCAACATGCTCGACGCCGTCACATAGAAGGATAACGCGCTCAAATAGGCCCCCAGGATTGCCCAACCGGTCGCAAATCCCCAACGTTTGCCAAAGGCCAGATAGCTGTACACCACGGGCCCGCCACTCCGCGGAAAGATGGAGGAGAGCTCCGCAAAGGACAGGGAGGCCAGCACGGTGATGAACGTGGCCAGCATGAAACCAAAGATTTCGCCCCCAGCACCGTACTTGTCGAAGAAAATACCATTGGTATAGATCCAGCTACTGCCGATGACGCTGGACGCACCCAAAATCAGGAGGCGGGGAAACGAAATGTGACGGGACAAATTCTGCATAGTTATCGCTCGCTTTCATTGAATTAAATAATGGTTTCGGGTCGTATGTACTTGTGAAATTCCTCTAGTCATTCTACCTGATGATAGCGTTTACAACAACGAATACGGCTCGAGATTTTCACAAATGGGTTGCGGGCAGGGGCGACCGTTGCCGGGCCCCGGTTCTGATGGTTGGTAAAGGTGGCGGCCAAACTATTTTTAAATTCAAAAAAACATTTGGCGATTAATTACGGAGTTAACCTAAAAGGGGGCGACAGCTATGAAGGCACGGTCGAGTCAGCGCCAGAAGTTGGCAGAGTTAGGGAACATGGAGCGACACCCATTCAAGGGGATTTTCGAGCGGTATGGCATCAAGTCGGGGTACAAGGGGGAAGAGCCGACGATTTTATTGCGGCAAGTGCGGCTGATTCCCACCGAGCAATTATTGACCGACCATCTTTGGTTCAACCTGACCAAGGGCTTTCAGCGGTTGGGTCAGCTAGAACGGGGCGATGTGGTCCACTTTAACGGCCGAGTGAACAGCTATGTCAAAGGGTATCGGGGCCATCAGCTGAACCTGTTCAGTGAACTTTCCCTGGACTATCAACTTAGCTGGCCGACCAAGGTGTGCCGACCGGCAGATAGTCCTGTACGTCCACCATTGCCCATAGAACGGTGGGCGCTCATCACCTTGATTCAAACGCAAAATCAGGACCTCCCGCGCAATTAGTCCCGCGCTTCGGCAAATGAATTGCGTCCGACCGGCATTTCCACTAAAGTAGAGCCAACGAAGATGACTTAAAATGGAGGAATGAGGATGCCAACAGGTTTGCGATTCGATGAGACTCAGGGTCGGTCGGCAACAGCGACGGTAGGGGCTGAAACGGTGGCCTACCGGGCGTTCAGAGATATTAGCTACGTGATGATGCCGGTCGACCCGATTCAACGGTTGAACGTGTTTGTGCCGGAGGCCTACTTCCACGGCGGCACGGTCAACGGTTACCAGCGGGTGACGGCGCCAATTTTTATGCCAAATACCGTGGGGGGCTATTTGCCTGGTCCCCGCGACTTTCCGGAAAATCCGGATGCCTTTAGCCGCGGTGACACGATTGTGCAGGCCTTACAACGGGGCTACGTCGTGGTCTCAGCAGGTTTACGCGGGCGCACGTCGACCGATGGCCAGGGGCAAAACACCGGGAAGGCGCCAGCGTTTATTGTGGACATGAAGGCCGCCGTGCGTTACGTGAAATTCAATGCCGGCTGGTTACCGGGCAACCCTGAACGCATCATCACCAACGGCACCAGTGCGGGTGGCGCCACGTCAGCGTTAATGGGCGCTAGTGGCAACACCGATTTCTTTGAAACACGCCTACAGGAGTTGGGCGCTGCTCCCGCAACCGACGACATCTTTGCCGTCTCGGCTTACTGCCCGATTCACAACCTGGAGCACGCCGATGCCGCCTACGAATGGCAATTTAAGGGGATCAATCAATGGCACCGTCAAAGAGTTCGGGTCGAAGCCGGCCGGAAAATTTGCACGCCGGTTCACGGACGACTGACTCCCAACCAGCAACGGCTATCGCCAGAGCTAAGTGCGGCCTTTCCGGCGTATCTGAACCGTTTAGCGTTGACGGATCAGGCGGGGAACCCGCTGACATTGGACGCGGCAGGTGAGGGCAGTTTTAAAAACCAGATTATCCACGAGCTGACGGCCTCTGCCCAACATGCATTAGATGCCGGGCAAGATGTGATCAAGTATGCCGGCGTCATTATCAAAGGCCAAACGGTCACACGGATCGACTGGCCCCAGTACCTGCGCGCCATTACCCGAATGAAGAGCGTGCCTGCCTTTGATGCGTTGGCGGTGAACAATCCTGAAAATGACCTCTTCGGGAGTCGCTTGACGGCGGCCCGGCACTTCACGGCGTTTGCCCAAAAGCACACAACGGTGCCCGCCCAACTGGCTGACGCCGACCTGGTAGCTGCGGTTAATCCGTTGACCTATCTGTTAAAGAAGCAGTCGCAGGTTGCCCCACACTGGCGAATTCGCCACGGCGCCGCTGACCGGGATACCTCGTTTGCCATTCCGATGATTCTAGCGACGAAGCTTCGTAACCAGGGTTATGACGTCGATTTCGCCATGCCGTGGGCCACGCCCCACAGTGGGGATTATGATTTACCCGAGTTATTTGAGTGGATCGATCGGTTGTGTCAGTGAAAATAAATGCAGCGCCAGCATTCGCGTGCTAGCGCTGTTTTTGCGTCCTGTCTTATAAAAAGTAAGCAAAAAATCTTGCTAAATTATACCTATGGGGGTATATTGAATCTCGTTGTTAATTGGCGACTGATTTAGAAGGCATGATGATAAAATGAAACGATAAAAAAGCTGGCTGATTAATAATTCAATGCCTATCGGGGTATATAACCAGGAGAAACTTAACATGATTAAGGAAATTCATGATTATAATTTTGAAACTGAAACCAATACCGGCGTCACCGTTGTCGACTTCCGGGCCGACTGGTGTCCGCCTTGTAAGATGATGGACCCCATCCTGAAGAGCCTGTCGACCAGCGAAGAATTTGGTGAACGGGTGACCTTCACGTCAATCAATGTGGACCATGACCAAGAGGTTGCCAGTCGATTCAACGTTCAGGGGATTCCGACCTTCCTGATCAAGAAGGATGGCCAGGTGATCAATCGTTTGGTGGGTGCCCGGCCCAAGCCGTTGTTTGCTGCAGAATTGCAGAAAGCGTTAGGTGCTTAGATGACTCAAAAATTTGATTATATTGTCTTGGGCAGTGGCCCGGCTGCGTTCGGCTTAGTGACAGCGTTGAAGGAAGCCCACAGTTCTCAGACCGTTTTGATTGTGGACAACGATTTGTTCGGGGGGACCTGCCCCAATTACGGTTGCGAGCCCAAGATTTTCTTAGAGGGTGCCGTGCGGTCCGTTTTGATTTCCCAACAGCTTCAACAACGGGGGATTCAGACGGCGGCTAAAATTGATTGGCCCGCACTGATGGCAACGAAGAAAGCCACCTTTGCACCATACCCAGCGAATGCGCAGGCAGCGTTTGATTCGGAAACGGTCTCCACGCGCCAGGGTACGGCCAGTTTCGTTGATGCCCACACCGTGGCGGTCAACGATGAACGATTTACGGCGGATAAAATCGTGATTGCGACCGGTGTGACGGCTAATCAGCTGCCGATTCCGGGTAAGAAACTCACCCACAATAGCAACGATGTGTTGGACCTGGCCGAGTTGCCCCAGCGTGTCCTCTTCATTGGTGGGGGCTACGTCAGCATGGAATTGGCCACGGTACTGAGTTCGGCGAGCGCCAGCGTGGAAATCGTTGAACACGCGCCTCATGCTTTAGGCGCATTCTATCAGCCACACGTGAACGTGGTGGTCAAGCAGATGCAGTCACGGGGAATTAAATTTCACTTTGGCCAATCCGTGAGCGCAGTAACGCAGACCGGAACGGACTTTAGCGTGACGACCGCGGAAGGCGACAGCTACACGGCCGACTACGTGATTGACGCGACCGGGCGTCGTCCCAACATTGATAAATTAAATCTGGCCGCGGCGGGCGTCGAGACCAATCGGCAGGGCATCATCGTGGATGACCATTTAGCAACCAACGTGGCCGGCATTTACGCGGCTGGCGATGTGGTGGCAAAGTCACCCGCAGTTGCGCCGAAGCTCACGCCGGTTGCCCAGTTCGAGGGCGCCTATTTAACCGCGACTGATGATGAACCTATCCACTACCCAGTCACGGGCACGGGGTCCTTTACCTTTCCGCAAGTGGCACAAGTTGGGGTGCCGGTGGCAGAAGCGACCACAGATAGCCAGTACCATTTGAAGAAAATGGGCTTGGCGCCTGACTTTGCCTATGCGGGGACCAATGATCAAGACGCCGAATTGATTGGGGTCTTTGACCACGAGCAACGACTGGTGGGCGCGGCCGAGGTCAGTCAAACAGCCACGGACGACATGAACCAGTTGGTGAGCGTTATCGGCTTGGGACTGACTGCCAAAGATTTCCAGCAGAAGCAGATTCTGATTTTCCCAACCTTGGGTACGAAACTGAAGGAGTTTTTAGCTTAGCTAGATAGAAACCTGGAGGGAGACTTCTGGGTTTCTTTTTTGGTTAGAAGTGTGTGTGGGCTACGAATATTAAAAGCACGCCCGTATTTTCAATCTCAAGTCTGGCAGCTTCTGAAACGTGCGTCCGCGGGCAGCTGGTTGCGCTTAACCCCACTAAGCAAACGACCCAGACCCGGGGGCATTCACTTAGTGACGTTAATGCTCGCCAGCTAACCGCCCGCATTTTCAATACCGAGTCTGGCAGCTTCTGAAACGTGCTACGCTAGCCCAAGACCTGCGACTCCTGCCCGACGTTGTCGAACAGAAGCCTCAGGTCTCCCTAATGCTCAGGACCTAAACGGCTAGCTCCGCACTCTGTTTGTAATCCCAAACAACCTACCCCCAGCGAATTGGTTTACTTTCCGTCCAAACTCCGTTACAGTCGAGGCAATCACAACGGAAGGGTGACAATCATGCAAAGACTCTACGGCTGTGTCCCTCTGTTGAACGCAGTGGGGAGCTTGATGTTTCTTCTGATCATTTCGCTTCGGCCATCCACCATGAGTAGCTTCGGCGTCGACTTTGACTGGGGCGAGGCCAATGTGGTCATGGTGGCGATGATGCTCCTGGTTATTGCGGCAACGGCCTTTGCGAAACAGCGGCAGGCCAAGCGCATTGGGCTGGCTATCAATGGCGTCCTGATTATTGGCATGGCTTTGGCGCTGTGGCACGCTCAGGTACCGGCACTCATCAGCGACTATCTGTGGCTATGGGCCTTGATTATGATTTTTAACCTGGCTTTGATTGGTTGGGGCTGGCTAAAGTTAACGGCCAAAAAGAAATAGCCCAGAGAAATCGTCGTCAGTGATTTCTCCGGGTTATTTTTTACAGAAAATTAGGTTGCTAGATAATAATGCCGTTACAGTGGTCGACTTCGTGTTGAACAATTTGCGCTACGAAACCGGTGAATGTCTGGTGTTGTTTCTGGTAGGCCTGATTAAGGAAGTCAACTTCAATCGTCTTAAACCGTTTCGTTGGACGTTCGCCGGTCAGTGAGAGGCAGCCCTCAGTGGTTTGAAACGGATCGGCCTGCTTGGTGATGACCGGATTGATCATGGCGACGGGCAGAATGCCCATGTCGACCACAATAATCCGCAGGTTGACGCCAATCATGTTGGCGGCCATTCCCACGCAGTTTTCGCTGTTGGCCTTGAGCGTGTCGAGTAAATCGGTAACGGTTGCGGCGTCGGCCTTGGTAGCGGGCCGGCTTTTTTGTGCTAAACGGGTTTGGTCGTGAACAACGGGTCTAATCATGGGAAGCCTCCAAAAGTTGTTTGAGTTTCATCGTCGTGTTGTAGTTGCGGGTACTGGTCTGCTGGTAAAGCGGCGTGCCCATAATTTTTGAATAAAAGGAGCGACTAAAGTGGTGTTTGAACGTCGACGTCCAGAAAATCACGTTGGGCGTGACCAACACCTGGTCATAGTCCGTAGTGACGTGGTCGACCAGCCAGACATCATTGGCGTTGGCGTAGTCATTTAGCTTGAAGAGCGCGTTGTGTCGGAGTTGGTCGTCGGCGCCCCACCAGTCGGGAGCTTGGGCGAGGTCGGCGAAAAATTCTGGCCGGGCTAACAGACGAAACGGGAGGGAAAAGTCAAAATGACTGGTGAGCACGTGTTGGATGGTGGCATCACAGTCGACTTGCGGCTGGTCGCTACTGACCAAAAGGTTGCCACTATTGATATATGAGCGCACATAGGTAAAGCCAGCGGCTGTCAGGTAATCGCGCAGGTCGGCCATTGGCACGCGGTGCTTACCGCCAACATTGATGCCGCGCAGGAGAAGTAGGTAGTCCATGGGGTCAGTCCCTTCTAAACGTTAATTCGATTTTATTATAGCATGGCCTAGCATGTTCATTTGTTAAAGTGCTAGGTGGTTGAATATCTAAGCGTGCTGATTTCTTAGGTAGACATAATAGTTGAGTCATTGGCAAAGTGAAAACATCAAATCTGCAACAGAAACTAGGCTATCTTCGACAGGCATTGTCGTAAATGAAAATATTGCTTGAAACCTAATAATTTTTTGGCGAAGACATACTGCTAGCGGTGTACACTTAATCTGTACATAATTTTAAGGAACACTGGAGGACTGGTCAAATGAAAAAACAGATTTTGCTGACGACGATTTTACTGGCTGCTATGGGGGTAGGCGGATTCCAAACTAGTCAAGTCACGACGGCACACGCTAGGGCGAAGAAAACAATGAAGGTTTATCCTAAGAGATATCGGCATAGTTGGTATCATTATGATGGTCATGGGAAGTATGATAAGGTTCGTTTTACAAAGAAGGTCTGGCACTACGCGCAGTACTACGATGGTGCAACTACTAAGGGAACGTCAACGCTTCATTCGCGCAGCGTACGTGCTGATCCGGATAAGGCCAAAATTCATGGTAGTTGGGTTGTTGGTCAAAAGTTTTCTTTCCGTCATGCAAATTGGATTGATTTACGTGGTTGGAATCAATCTGCTGGGGATGGAACTTATTACAAGGTGACAACGAAAAAGTTTCATGGGAAAAAGTTGTCAGTCTTAACTGACGCGTATGGCGCTATGGTTACCACTGATAGGCACTGTTATCGGTCTAAAAAAGTTGCAAAGCGTTTAGGGAATCACCACTTTAAAGGTGAATCATATTCAGTTTAATTAATATATAGGATTGTGACAAACGTCGCAGTTCTATTTTTTCTGAGTTAATCAAATTATGTCAGTTACTAAAATATTAGTCAGCGTTGCTTTCAATTGTTACAAATTCAATTTCACCAGATTTTATCGTCTGAAAAACCGCCCGGAAGCGTATAATTAAGGGCATAGAGACGGGCCAGACCCACTCTTATTTCGGGGAGGATTTACACATGAAAAAGATGATGCTGGCGGTTGCGACCGCTGTGACGTTGTTGGCTGTCGGGGGCGTGTCACTGGGGACACCGGTGACGGCGCAGGCGAAAACTAAGACGACTTTGAAAGCGGTGCCGCAACGTTACCGGCATACGTGGTACCACTATGAACATGGCAAGATGGACACGCTGACGTTTAGTGCCAAGCGAATCTCTGGCCTGACGTACTACGATGGGCAGGGGGCCAAGTACGTGGCCCACATTCACCATCACAAGTTAAGCGCGAAGAAATTTAAGAAACACTATTCCTGGAGCACGGTCACAAACAAAAAGGCGCACCAAGCGCAATGGATCAACGTTCGTGGCTGGAATCAAATCATGGGGGATGGCGATTTCTACAAAGTGATGACCAAGACCTACCATGGTAAGAAAATCAGCGTCCTGAGTCAGGCGGGCGGTGCCGGTATCTGGACCAGCGCGCACTATTACCGGACGAAACAACTCGCCAAGCAACGGGGACCGCGGTACTTTAGCAATGAAGTTTACTATCCCATGAATGTTTAACCGCAAGAACTAACGGGACGTCAAGGCCTGGCCAATCAATCCTGTGTCTAGTGTTCGAACAAATGTAGGAGGGATTTTCATGCGTATCAACGTGTTACAGCATGCGGCCGACGAGGGCCCCGGTGCCATTACGAGTTGGGCCAACGCCAACCGCCACGAGCTTTATGTCTATCATCCGGCCACGTATGGCAAATTACCAACCGCGGCGGAGACGGACCTGTTGGTGATTCTAGGCGGACCGATGAGTCCCAACGACGACCAGCCGTGGATCAAGGCGGAACGTGCGTTGATCCAAGAACTGTTAGCCGCCCACAAGCCAATCTTTGGCGTGTGCTTCGGTGCCCAACAGATTACGAAGCTACTCGGCTATCCGGTGAAAAAGGCGCCGGCCAAGGAAGTGGGCTGGGCCCCGGTCACGCGGCAGAGTACGGCAATCGCCGGGATTCCTGCCAGCCTGGAAGTCTTACACTGGCACGAGGACATGTTTGAGATTCCCCAGGGCGCGCAGCTGTTATTCTCCAGCCAACATCTGCGTAATCAGGGATTTTTGTTAGGCGACAACGTGATTGGCTTACAGTTTCACATCGAACCACAGGCCAACAATGTTCGTGAGATGGTGGTCAACGATGGCGACTACGTGGCGGGGTCCGTCTTGCAGCAGACACCACAAGAAATCCTTGACCATGAGGAATCCGTTGAGACGGAGGCGTTGACCTTTCGTTTGCTAGATTTCATTAGTAAGCACGTTTCGGCCGATGACAATGGTCAGCTGACCTAAAAATAAATGTGTGAACACCCGCTACCGAACGTTTGTCGGCGCGGGTGTTTTTGGTTTCTGATGGGTTAGAAAACGGTTCGTCAACTGGCGAGGGTGAGTCCTTGTCGAATCCTTGTGAAAGCGTTATCATGTTCATATAGATAAACGTCAATATGAACTCTGAACTAACAGGTAAAGGCACAAATAGGGAGGCGAGCAAATGGATGATGCAGCTTACGTGGCCGCGCTAAAGGCGATGGCCGATGAGAACCGCTTGAAGATTATCGCGTTACTGTCGCAGGGGACGCTGTGTGCGTGTGATATTTTAGATCACTTCGATTTCACCCAGCCGACCCTGTCACACCACATGCGGGTATTGGCGGATGCGGGCATCGTGAACAGTTATAAAGAAGGTAAATGGAAACATTACACGCTCAGCGAGGATTTTGCAGCGGCCTTTTTCCAGCAGACCACCACGCTCCTGTCCAGCGACCAGCGCTGCGTTTGTGAGCTGGACCGGCAACGACTAAGGAAGGATGAGTGCCATGGTAAACGTTCAAAAACAACTTGATTTGACCAAGTACCTCTTTTTCACCGGCAAGGGGGGCGTCGGCAAGACCACGATTGCGGCCAGCTCGGCCGTTCAGTTGGCGGACCAGGGCAAACGCGTGGCACTGATTAGTACCGACCCGGCCAGCAATCTCCAGGACATCTTTCCTGGAGACCTGACCAACCAGCTTCAGCCGGTGGCGACCGTGCCCAATCTGGACGTGGCCAACTTCAATCCGACTGAGGCAGCCGCGGCGTACCGGGAAAGTGTGATTGGCCCGTACCGGAATATGTTGCCGGAAGCCGCGCTGACCAACATGGCCGAACAACTCTCCGGGTCCTGCACGGTCGAGGTGGCCGCCTTCAATGAGTTTGCGAATATGTTGACGAATCAAACCGTTAACGAGACCTATGATTACGTGTTCTTTGATACCGCGCCAACCGGCCACACGTTGCGGATGCTACAGTTACCCGCCGCTTGGAGCCAGTACCTCGATGAGAATAAATTGGGCACGAGTTGCCTGGGCCAGTTATCTGGATTAGGTGAAGAAAAAGAACGCTACCACCAGGCCACCCAGGTGTTGGCAGATGGTCAACAGACGACGCTGATCCTGGTGGCACGGCCGCAACGGGCAACGCTGCAGGAAGCCAGTCGGACGGTGACGGAGCTGGCTAAACTGGGCATCACGCATCACCAACTGGTGATCAACGGGGTCTTACCAGCCGACCAGCAGGCCGCGGCGCCAGAACTTTATCAACAGCAACAGGCCGACCTGGCGGCGATTCCGTTCAATATTTTGCCCGTCGCTTGGCAGGTGCCCCTACGTGCTTACAACGTGAGTGGCGTGCCCCAACTGCGCCAGTTATTGGCGGATGAGCAGCCAAAATTAACTCAGGAAGCAACAGCGGTAACCGATTATCCAGGATTGGATCGCGTCGTGCAAGCCCTACAGAACCAGCGCATCATTTTCACCATGGGTAAGGGCGGCGTGGGTAAAACGACCATCGCCGTTCAAGTGGCCCAGCAGTTGGCCCGCCAAGGCAAACGCGTGCATTTGACCACGACCGACCCCGCGGACCATTTGAGCTGGTTCCAGTTAGACACGGCCATTCAGGTCAGCCACATCGACGAGCAGCAGGTGCTCAAGGACTATCAGGAAGCCGTCATCGCCCAAGCTAAGCAGGACATGGGCAGCGAGGACGTCGACTACGTGATGGAAGACCTGAAGTCGCCGTGCACCCAAGAAATCGCGACGTTCGAGGCCTTTGCCAAAATTGTGGACGAAGACGACAGCGACGTGCTGGTCATCGATACCGCGCCAACCGGGCACACGTTGCTCCTGTTGTCCTCGACGGAGAGCTACGCGGCCGAGGTCAAACGCACGACTGGGACCGTTCCCGCCGCGGTTACGCGGTTGTTACCGCGGCTACAGGACCCGAAGCAGACGGAAACCATCATGGTCACTTTGCCAGAGGCCACGCCGGTGTACGAAACGCTCCGGCTACAGCGGGATTTAGACCGTGCGAAGATTGCCCACACGTGGTGGGTCGTCAACCAGAGCTTGCTCGGAACCAGCGGCGAATTGAGTCCGTTTCTCCAAGTCCGGGCACAAAATGAGCAACCGTGGATTGACCGGGTCGCCACAGCCGCAGACGATCACTTTGCGGTGGTCGGTGTGCAAGCTAATTTTGAAGCCCAACGACTCCAGCCAGTGAAAAGTTAGGAGATAAGCGAAAATGAAAAAAATCAATATTTACGAAGAAGCGCTGTGTTGTCCAACCGGGGTTTGTGGCCCCAGTGTCAATCCGGATTTGATTCGGTTGACTGCGCAGACTAAGCTGATCAATCACAGCGAGGATGTCCGGGTGTTGCGGCGGAATCTGGCGCAGAATCCACAGGCGTTCGTGCGAGAAAAGCAGGTTGCCAAGCTGATTGCCGACTACGGCATTGAGGTCTTACCCGTGACCATCGTGGGTGAAAAAGTCATGAAGCTGGGCGGCTACCCGACAACGGCGGAGATGGAAGACTATAGTGGCCTGACGTTGCGGGACGAGGTTCGTTAACTTAGCTGATTTTAGACGGGTGGTCGACGATGAAAGTTGACCACTTTTTTGCTACCCACAATTAGCGAGATTGCTAGGGAAGCACGAGATAGACGGCAGAGCGACCTGTCAAAACGATAGAATTTTTTTCAGAGTTATTGACAAAAAGCAGAGGTGAGTATATACTCACCTTATTGAGTAAGTGATTAATCACTCACCTATCATAAAATTTGTTTTGGGAGGCACTATTATGGCACAAGCAATGATTGATTTAGCCCATTTAGCCAAGAAGTTCGGTGATCAAACTGTCTTGAAGGATATTAATTTAACCGTTAACGCTGGTGAAATCGTCGGGTTGATTGGACCGTCTGGGGCTGGGAAGTCTACGGTCATCAAGGTGGCCTTGGGGATGGAAGTTGCTAACGGCGGGTCCGCCAAAGTTTTTGACACCGTCATGCCCGACCGTGAATTGCTTGGTCGGATGGGGTACATGGCCCAAACGGATGCGTTGTACGACGACCTGTCTGGTGAAGAGAATTTGAAATTTTTCGGTTTGATGAAGGGCATTACGAAGGCCAACATGGCCGCAGAAATTGCCCATGCCGCGGGCGTCGTTGATTTGACGGCTGACCTGAAGAAGCGCGTCGCCGGTTACTCCGGTGGGATGAAGCGGCGGTTGTCGTTGGCCATCGCACTGCTGGGCAATCCGGAATTGCTAATTTTAGATGAACCCACGGTCGGCATTGATCCGGCTCTGCGGCGTCAAATTTGGGCAGAGCTGGGGAGAATTCGTGACGAGGGGCGTGCCATTTTAATCACGACTCACGTAATGGACGAAGCTGAACTGACCGACCGCGTGGCCCTGTTGCTGGGTGGCAAGGTCATGGCATTTGATAAGCCAACGGCCTTGAAGCAACAGTACGGTGTCGACACGATTGAGGATGTCTTCTTAAAGGCGGAGGGTGTTGAATAATGAGAACAATTGCGATTATGAACCGGGTGCTGAAGGAACTCTTCCGGGACAAGCGGACGCTAGCGCTGATGTTTGTTGCGCCCATCCTAGTGATGCTGTTAATGAGTGTGATCTTTAATACCAACTCAACCACCGACGTGAACGTGGGGACGGTTGCTGTCACTCGGAAGGTCAATCAAGAAATGGGCGACATCAAGCACGTTGACGTGAAGACCTACGACACCAAGGCGGATGCCAAGCAGGCGTTGCAGGACGAAAAAATTGATGCCATCATTAAGAAGACTGGCAATAACTATGATCTGACTTACGCCAACACCGACTCCAGCAAGACGGCGGCGGTTAAGATGGCATTCAAGAACGCCGTGACGGCCACCAGCATTGACCAATTAAAGTCGGCGCTGAAAAAGAGCACGACTGGGATGGCCAAGCTCCAAGCCCAATTGATGGTCATGCAAAAGCAACAGGCGGCTAGCACCACGGCCACGACGGGTAACGCCGCAGCCGCCAAGCAGGCCGCAGCGACTAAGGCCAAGTCAACGACGACGGCCACCAAGAGTACCAGTCAAAAGACGCCGAAGATCACCAATCACTACGTTTATGGGGATAAGAACACCGGTTACTTTGCCAAAATGTTACCAATCTTAATGGGCTTCTTCGTGTTCTTCTTCGTCTTCCTGATTTCCGGGATGGCGCTGTTAAAGGAACGGACGACGGGCACCCTGGATCGGTTGCTGGCAACCCCAGTTAAGCGGTCGTCCATCGTCTTCGGCTACATGTTAAGCTATGGCATTCTGGCCGTGCTTCAAACGGTTCTCATCGTTTTGATTACGGTTTGGTTGCTCGGCATGGAAGTGGTCGGCAATATGGCCAGTGTGGTTGTCATCAACCTGATTCTCGCGCTAGTAGCCTTGGCCTTTGGGATTTTACTCTCAACGTTTGCCAACTCCGAGTTCCAAATGATGCAGTTCATTCCACTGGTCGTCATTCCGCAGATCTTTTTCTCCGGAATCATTCCGCTGGACTCCATGGCCGATTGGGTCAAAGGTATTTCCTACATCATCCCGCTGAAATACTCCGGCGATGCCGTTAGCGATATCATCATGCGGGGGACGTCCATCTTTGACGAAGGTGGCAACATCCTGGTCTTATTAGTCTTTCTGGTCGTTTTAACTTTCTTGAACATTATCGGCTTGAAGCGGTACCGAAAAGTTTAGGAAAGTACGAGAGATTAGGCTACGAATCGCGTATAATGAATTGGATATAGATTGTAACTAACAATGAGTTGAGGACGGACTAAACCAGTAACAAGCCCGGTCTAACGACCTAAACAGAAGTAAGCCGCAGGGTGGGTGAAAATAGGCTCAGCCGTGGGAATTCCCTTAGTGGCTATGCCGCTTAGGGAATTGGTATCTTTGAGACCGCACTAAGGCTCCGGGCGTCCGCCCACAGCGTCACGGCCTATTTTCACCTACCCGGAGGCGAGTAAAAGATCAAGTTCAAAAGAGTTAGAAAGGGTGAAGGGTGTGGAACCAGATGTATTTAGTAGTTACCGCCAATGGCTAGACCACGAAAAGATGCCAAAAGGTAAGAAATCTGCGCTGGTGGCTGCGCTGGCGCTCTTCTCGGAACAAGGATTCGATGGCACCTCGACCGTTCAGGTAGCGGAAAAGGCGGGCATCAGTCAGGCCACCATCTTTAAGTATTTTCACACGAAACAGGATCTGCTGTTGGCCATTGTGGAACCCGTCATGGAAAACTTTTTCCCCCATTACCGGGATGAATTTTTCAGTGGTATCCGCGCCTGCGAGACCTTGCCAGAGATGGTGAGCTTCATGGTACACGACCGATATGCGTTCATCATGGGCAATAAAGAAGCGGTTAAAATCTTGGTCATGGAAATGATGACCAGTCAGGAAATGCGCGACTTATTTGGCAAATTGCTGGCGGCCGATGACTTTAATTTCTTGGCAGAACTTTTGAAGATGTTTCGTGAGACGGGTGAACTACGTGACGACATCGATGCTCTGGGGATCATCCGCATCATTGCGGGCCAATTGATGGGCTTCATCATCGAGTCCAATTTTGCTCCCAGTATTATGGGCGATAAGCAGCGAGATCTGCAGCTGATCAGTGAGCAAATCGTACGCACCATTGCAAAATAACCTTAATCAGAAGTCAGTATTTCACGCGTAATAGCGGAAAAGTACTGGCTTTTTGTGTGTCGCCCAAAATAAAAGTGGCTTGGTGAAAAGGCGACCGGGCGGGTGCGCTGAGGTCGTCAAGGGAGCAGTTGGGCCGACTTGTCTAAACAGAGAAGCTGGATTACTGGTATAATTTCACCCAGTAGCGACAAGAAAAGATAAAAATTGCAATATAACACAACTCATAGTATTAAAAAGGATAACCTTAACAAGATATTGGGGATTGTGAAATAACTGAGATGCTATCATAGAATACTGGAAAACGGTTTCATAACGAATGGGTGGGAGAAAACATGAGAGTCGGGATCTTTGACGAATTGAATTTTTTTAGTCGCCTGCATCCTCTGACGGCGACAATTTATTTTGTTGAGCTTTTT
Organism: Levilactobacillus sp. FUA 3915; assembly: GCF_044053135.1. Lineage (NCBI taxonomy): Bacteria > Bacillati > Bacillota > Bacilli > Lactobacillales > Lactobacillaceae > Levilactobacillus > Levilactobacillus sp. FUA 3915. Next base: position 1,788,794 of record NZ_CP168704.1, read on the forward strand.
GTCCTCTTACTGGTGTTTAACCATTTATTAGTGACGGGCGTTTTGTTTGTCGGGTTAGCCGTCTTATGTAGTTGGTACTTCAGTCGCCAAAAGGTTTGGGGGACGTTAAAAGGTGTCGGCTCATTGATGCTGATGATCTTTGCCTTTAACGTGATTCTAAATCAGACCGGCACCAAGACGTTGTGGTCATGGCAGTTGGGCGGTTGGACCTTTCGCATCACGCAGACCGCGACACTGTACGGGGTGACCATGGCCCTGTCGTTGGGTGGTATGATTCTGGCCTTCGTCCTGTTTAACGGCGTGATTACCACACCTAAGTTGAGCTACCTCCTGTTTCCGGTGGTCCCACGCTTGGCGATGCTCTTGACGATTTCGTTACGAATGGTCAATCTGTTTACCCAGAAGTTTCGGCGGTTACTGATGCTCCAAAAGACCCGTAACGTGGTATTGAGTGAGGGTAGCTGGCGCGAACGGTTGCAGAAGACTGGCCGGTTACTACGCATCCTATTGATTGATTCTGTTTCGTCAGCGATGGAAACAGCGGTCTTAATGGAGGCCCGCGGGTTTGGTGCTAAGAAGCGCAGTCACTACCAGACGTTTCGTTGGCAGGCCATGGACGGCTGGTTTATTGTTGGTAGTCTGGTTATTTTCAGCCTAACCATGATCCTCCGTTTTCAAGGATGGGGCTGGACCGGCGATGTGACTCGGTTTACCATTTTGGGCAGTCATGATGGTTGGTTACTCCTCCCATTACTAGCGTTTGTGGGATTACCATTAGTCGGTGAGGGGGGATACAAGTTATGCGAGAATTGATTTCCTGTTCGAATTTATCATTTACATATGCGGGGCAGACCCAGCCGATGCTGGTGGACATCTCCCTGAAAATCGCGGCCGGCGAGTTCGTCACCATTGTGGGGGCGACCGGGAGTGGTAAGACCACCTTACTGAAACAGTTGAAAACGGAGCTCAAGCCAGCTGGCGAACAGCGCGGCGATGTGCTGTATCAGGGAACGCCGGTGGCTGAGCTCAGTAGTAACGTCAGTGCCCAACAGTTGGGCTACGTCGCGCAAGACCCGCAAGTCCAACCCATCATGGCCACGGTGATTGAGGAGTTGGCGTTCCCTTTAGAAAATCTCGGCTATTCAACGGCTGAAATGAACAGTCGCATCGCTGAGGTCTCCAATTTCTTAGGGCTAAATCAGTTCCTCCACATGCCGATTCAGGACCTTTCTGGGGGGCAACTTCAGTTAGTTAATTTGGCCTCAGTCTTAGCGCTGAAGCCCCAGGTCATTCTGCTGGATGAACCCACCGCCCAGTTAGATCCGACGACGGCGCAGAACTTTTTGAACATTTTACAGCAGGTGCACGATGAGCTCGCGATTACCATCGTCCTGACGGAGCACCGGTTGAATCGGGTGTTGGCCTTGGCCAACCGGTTGGTGCTTCTGGAAGACGGGCATCTCACGTATGACGGGGATGTCTCGACGGGATTGCGGCGCATGCAGGCGGCACCCAAGCTTCAGCCGTTTGTGCCGGCCGTGCCCCAGTTTTTCCTGGCGCATCACTTGGATGCGACGCCCTTGCCGTTAACCGTGACAGCAGGTCGGCGACTGATTACCCAGCGGGGCTGGCGGTTTAAAGCGGCGCCATTAGCGGAACCCAATCCCATCAAGCGGCCTGTTGACTGGCACTTTGAGGTCCAACACGTGTCCTTACGGTATCCGACAACCGGTGATATTTTACATCAACTCGACCTGACCGTGACACCAGCGAGTTGGCTAGCCATCATCGGGAAAAATGGGTCCGGCAAGTCGACGCTATTAACGGTTCTGGCGGGCCTCCGCAAACCCCAGCATGGTAAGGTTCGCTTGAATCATCAGATTATTTGGAAGATGAAAAATCGCGACCGACTGCGGCAGCTTAGTTATTTATCACAGAACCCGACGGAGCAGTTCAACGGCGACACGGTCACCGAGGAGCTAACGGCCCAAGCCAAGTTGGCATCTGGCGATGTGCCTGAGCGTGTGCAGGCAGCGTTAGAGACGTTTCAGTTGCAGGCAGTCGCCGAGCAGAACGCGTTCGACCTCAGTGGTGGCCAGCAACAGCTTCTCGGTTTAGCCTTGGCGTTGATTACGCGGCCACAAGTCCTGCTGTTGGACGAACCGACAAAGGGCTTGGATCCGGCGACAAAATTGCTGGTTGGGCGTATCTTGCAAGCGAAGCACCAAGCCGGGCTAACGCTGATCATGGCCAGCCATGACATGGACTTTTGTGCAGAATTTGCGGACACCTGCACGTTCATGTTTAACGGGTGTCTGACCGAACCGCAACCAACGCGGCAGTTTTTCACGGAGAACTTCTTGTCCACGACGGCCGTCAACCGGCTGCTCCGGCAACAGGTGCCAACCGCATTGTTTAGTCAAGACGTCACACAGATAACCGATTAAGGAGGTGAGAAAAATCGTACAGCGTGGATGGTGGAAAAACAATTGGAATTTGGTTGTGTCGGTGGGATTAATCCTGGTTCTATTAGCGGGGATGCTCCTGCTAAAGGGTCATCATTTTGTGATTTTTAGTTTTGCCTGTCTGGCCTGCAGTCTCATGCCAGCCTACTGGCACTTTGAGAAACGGCAAATGGGTACGCGATTGTTAGTCTTTTTGGCGGTCATTGTGGCCCTAGGCGTTATGGGGCGCGTGCCCTTAGCCGCAATTCCCAACGTGCAGTTGACTAGTTTTGTGGTCATCGTGAGTGCCGTCAGCCTGGGACCGGAGCTCGGCTTCGTTTCCGGGTCGATGATGGCGTTGGTCTCCAACCTATTCCTGGGACAGGGACCGTGGACCCCTTGGCAAATGCTAGCCTGGGGGCTCATGGGCTTGACCACGGGACTCCTGGGTCGCACCCAGTTGAAAAATAATCTCTGGGTGATGGTCATCTGGGGAACGTTATGGGGCCTCTGGTTCGGCTGGATCATGGATCTCTGGTACGCCTTGGCCTACGTTCGGCCATTACGGCCCGCCAGTTTCTTCCTGTCGTTTGCAGCCAGCCTCATGTTTGATGCTATGCATGCCGCAACGAACGGGATTAGTTTACTGCTTCTGTATCAACCATGGCGTAAGCTTATGGATCGTTTGATTACCAAATATAATATTTTATAAAAGGGGATAGTTTTATGTTGAATAATAAGTTAATCGCAGTTTCATTGACCGCCGTAATGGCTTTAGGGGCCGTCGTACCCGTTATGGATGTTAATGCCGCTAGCATCAAAGTCGCTTCCAAGAGCTCCCAAAAGACCAAGAACAAGGCGATGTATACATATGCCAAAAAGATGATGAAACAAAATAAAGACGGTGTGAACGGCACCGCCAAAATCTTTAGCAAGACCGATTTTAAGACGACGGGTGCCGCTTCCGGTTACTCCGACTTCCTGTTAGGCTTGAAGAAGCAAGGTTACAAATTTACCAAGGCTAACAAGAAACTGGTTAAGAAGAACCTGATTGTGTCCAGCAAGAGTGATCCCGCAACTTTGGCCACGGCTATCATCGGCCTGCAAGCTATCGGGGTTAACCCAACCAAGTACACACCAGCTGGCTCTAAGAAGAGCTTGAACCTGGTCAACACGTTGTACAAGCAATCCATGAGCAAGCAAACGGTTAACGTGCAAAGCCAAGCGCTGGTTGCCGTTTCCTCAAACAAGACCTTCAAGAAGCCTAGCAAGGCGAAATTCTCCAAGTCTTCCTTAAGCTTGAAGATTGCTAAGAGCCAACAATCTAACAAGGGTTGGGCTTACAACAACACCGTTGCCAGTGTCGACAGCGATACCACTGCCGCTGCTGTGAACGCTTTAATGATGGGTAAGAGCACCAACAAAACCGTTACCAAGGCCGAAATTGCTGGTCGCAGCTACCTGAAGAAGAACATCTACAAGAGTGGGGCCTTTGGTTACACGTACCAGGGCAAGCAAAATCCTAACGCCAACTCAACTGCCGAAGGGATCTTAGCTTTATCAACCACTAAGACGTCCTTCAAGTTTGTGAACAAGACGGCTTTAAAGAAGGGTCAAACTGCAACGCCACTGAAGACGATGTTCAGTTACGTTAAGGCTGATGGTTCTGTGAAGGATGCTTACAGCATGGTCTTGGCTTACGGTCAAGTTAGCTTAGCTGCAACGGCTGCCAACAACGGAAACTACAGCAAAAAGTTAGTTTACACGTTCAAATAAGCGTTAGATTAAGGAGTAGTCAACATGAAGAAGACAAGATGGATCATCGCGGCGGTCGTCGTCACGATTTTGGTGATTGGCGGCGCGCTCGCGCTACAACAAAGTCATCAGAGTCAGGCGACCTCGGCACCGGATACGGTTGCGACGAGTAGTTCCTCGTCTGCCCAATCTGCCAGCAAGGCCAGCAGTTCAGTAGCCAAGAAGGCACACCACAAACGGGCAAGTTCGTCGTCGAAGAAAGCCGCAACCAAGAGTCACGTATCTAACGCCAGCTCAGCCGCAACCACGAGCCATCAAGCTAGCCAAACAGCCGGTACAAAAGCGAGCTCAGCCGCCAATACCGGTTCGGCGACTACTCATCGGCAGGCAACTAAGTCGAAGGCCGCGACAACCACGACGCATCACGCAGCCGCAACTAAGAAAGCCGCAAAGAAGACGCAGACAGCCAAGAAGGCCCATTTAGTGGTCACTGGCTACAAGAAGACCTTCTTTGACGGTGACGTCACCATTAACAGTCAATCAAATGCATTTACCGTGCTCCAGTCCTCCAAACTGAAACTGGTTTACCAAAATGGTGCCGTCGTCTTTGTCAGCAGTGTGAATGGCTTAGCACAAAACGACGTCAAGGTCGGTAGTGGTTGGAAGTACCGCGTCAATGGTAAGTTTATTGACAAGGCTGCCAACAAAAAAGCGATTAAGAATGGCGATAAGGTTCACTGGTACTTTACGACTGAAGGGTATTAAACTCAGCTGTGAGACTAAATGAATCCGCAAAGTTGTTCGTTAAATAGGGTGAGTCTACTATCTTTAGGGATGCTGGCTTCACCTTATTTGCGTTGTTAGGAAAAGAAGTCAGCGGACGATGAGTCAAGATACAGGTTTAACTTAAAACCACGCACCTGGGTGTTGAATTAAAATAATGTAAGCGCTATACTGATTTTGAGAACTTGGCAAAGGCGCCAAATAAGTCACTCATCGATGAGTGGGTTATTTGGTGCCTTCTTTTTGTAAAGGAGGAGTAACTATGCAGCTATACACGGGTGTTGGTGATAAAGGGATGACCCGGCTAGTCGATGGCGCCAAGGTCAGCAAAGATTCAGATCGTGTCTGGGCTTACGGGACCATCGATGAGCTCAATACTTATTTAGGTCTGGCAATTGCTGAACTTGACGACAAGGAAACTGAGCTTAAGGCCGAATTGACGCGCTTACAGCATTGCTTGTTTGATCTGGGAACAGATTTTGCGAACCCAAAGTTGAACTGGGATAACATGCGCTTCGACCCGAAGTACGTGGACTGGATTGAAAAACGCATTGACGTCTATCAGGATGAGCCACCTGAAATTTCTCGGTTTATTCTACCTGGTGGGAGTAAAGAATCAGCACTGTTTCAGATTTGTCGGACGGTGACCCGCCGTGCTGAACGACAAATTGTTACGTTGGCCTGGTCGACGACGTTGCCACCAGAATTATTGGTTTTTGTGAACCGATTGTCCGATTACTTTTACGCGTTAGCCCGGGTCATCAATTACCGGACGGGGACGCCGGAAGTCTTTTATGAACATGGCAAAGAAGTTTTTCATTAGCTAATTAGTAGCAAGTTAGCGTGAAATATGCTAACCTTAAGTTACCAATTGACAAGAAGTACTTAATTAGATGGAAATCGGTGTAAACCCGATACGGTCCCGCCACTGTGATTAGCAGGGTGCTCTCTGCTATAAGTCAGATCTTTCTATTAGGCTACTTGTGTGACATTTCACCTCGAGGAATAGGTGGAATGTCTTTAAGTTCAATTAAATGCACAATGACGTGCTTTTTCGGACGTAAACAATGGCGTTTGCGGGGGACTGCAATTTTATTGCGGTCTTTTTTTTTGTGATTTTGTTGACAAACACTGATGTAAGCGCTATATTTGTTTTGTAAATAAAACTGAAAAATTCGTACAATGGCGTACATAAAAGCAATGATGCTTAGGAACACACTTTATTTGTGTGTTCTTAAGCATCTTTTTTTCAGGCCTATTTACGGAGCATGGTTGTAAAGGAGGTTGGGAGTTTGGAGAAAATACAGTTTAAAACTCAGATCTGGACTGGTGATGGCTCGCTGAAGGGTCTGGAAGATATCAGTGGAGAGCGGATCTTTGTGGTAACTGATCCATTTATGGTGAAGTCGGGAAGCTTGGATAAGATCACGGTTCATTTGGAAAGTAAGAACGAACTGGAAGTCTTTTCCGACATTCAACCCGATCCGCCAGTGACGAAGATTGTGACTGGAATTGAAGCATTACAGAAGTTCAAGGCTACCTTATTGGTTGCCGTTGGTGGGGGTTCAGCAATTGATGCCACCAAAGCAATGAAGTTCATCCTGAAGCAAATGACGAAGGGTGAAACGGACCTTGACTTGATTGCCGTACCAACAACGAGTGGGACCGGTTCTGAGGTCACCAACTTTGCGGTCATCACGAACAGCGACAAGGGTATCAAGTACCCGCTAGTGACGGATGACATCTTACCTAAGGTGGCGTTACTCGATGCCGACTTGGTTGCCTCAGCACCCCAGAATATCACGGTAGATACCGGGATGGACGTGTTGACGCACTGTTTAGAGGCTTACGTCTCCATTAATGCCAACGACTTCTCAGATGCATTAGCTGAAAAGGGCTTCCAGATGGTCTTTACTTACCTGGAACGTGTTAGCAAGGATGGCTCGGACATGGAAGCACGGCAAAAGATGCATGATGCTTCATGTATTGCTGGGATGGCCTTCAACATGGTTAATTTGGGACTGAACCACGGCATTGCGCATGCTGCGGGTGCTCAGTATCACATTCCCCATGGCCGCTTGAATACCATCCTGATGCCACACATCATTTCGTACAACGCAGAGATGGCTGCTGGCATCATGGAAAAACCAAACCGGGCTGCCGTTAAATACGCTAACCTGGCACGGTTGATTGGCATTCAAGTTGCTAATCCAAAGATTGCGGTTCGTAGCTTGATTAATACCATCGTGCAACTCAGACGGAAGTTAAAGATGCCAGCAACCTTCCAAGAATATGGTCTGGATTCAGAATTATTTGAATCAACGAAGGATGAAATCTCGGAAGCAGCTTTAAAGGATCGGACGACTTCAGCGAATCCACGGGTTCCCGTTGCCGCAGATGTTAAGAGCATCTTGGAAGACAGCTTTTCCTAACATTGACACCCCCATGATAATCGCTTTATAATGCCATTGGAACTCTATCTTGAAGTAGGCACTCGTGCTGAACTGTTAATAGTAGAGAGTGTGGTATGACTTAATCAGTGATAGTCACTTTTAAGAATGATTATGACGACAAGGAGCTATTATCATGAAGGAACGTATTGTAATTGTCGATGATGAACCGATCACGCGCATGGATATCCGGGACATTGTTGAACAAGCCGGGTACCAGGTTGTGGGTGAGGGTAGCGATGGCTTTGAAGCCATTGATGTTTGTCAAGAACAGAAGCCTGATCTCGTAATTATGGATATTCGGATGCCCATCTTAGATGGCTTAAAGGCCGGTAAGAAAATTTTGGCAGACCATTTAACGCGCTCAATCGTCTACCTATCCGCCTATAGTGATGAGGAAGACACGGATACCGCCAGCCGCATTGGTGCAGTCGGCTATCTAGTGAAACCCCTTTCAGAACGATCTTTATTAACCACTATTCAGGTCGGATTAGCCAGTGGTAAACGGGATCAACAACTTACTAAAAAGGTTGAAGACCTGGATACAAAACTAGCTGAACGGAAGGTTATTGAACGGGCCAAAGGAATTTTGATGGAAGAAAATAATCTATCAGAAGATGCTGCCTATAAGATGCTTCGGAACTTGAGCATGAGTAAGCGGCAGTCCATGAACGCGATTGCGGAATTGATTGTGATGGATGCCTAATGAGTGAATTCGAAGAGTTATGTCAACAATATACGAATTTAGATCAGTCTGACGTTGCGACGCTCTTGGCAGAAACCAAAGAGATTGAGCAGACGCCAGCTTATCGAAACTCAGATGTATTTATCGATGTTCGCAATCAATATAACAATCAGGCGGTTGTGATTTATCACAAGTTGCCAGTAGATGTCCCATCCTTGTATCATCGCAAAGTCACAGGTAAAGAAGCCTTACGAACCAACGAACCCGGGGTATTTCATACCTTGGAAACCAAGTTGGCTTCGATGGATCTCCTAGCGGAAACGCAGGAACAGCGATTGATTCGCCAACGGATTTTTCCCATCATGCATGAGAAGAAGACAATTGGCGTGACTATCGTTGAATCTGATGCCTCTCATGACGTTTTGGATGATTTTCAAAGTGAGGATACTCAGAGCCGGTACTCCGACGTCTCAGCAACCATTAAGATGTTTGGTCGGCTAGACACGACGATCACGGATCAGCTGGCAGATGCCATTTTGGGATTTGACCATACCGGACGGTTAGTTTTGGCTAACCACACCGCGTTGGCTCTCTACAAGAAGGTCGGTTACATTGGGAACATCATTGGGTTGGACTACGAAAACCTATCGTTAGACGGGTCCCGATTCAAGGATGTTCTGACACAGTTACAAGGACTCAGTGAAGAAGAGCAGCCTGTAACATTTGATTTTAATTACTTGAACTACTTCTTTTCGGAGCGGAAGTTCTGGAATGAGAGTAACCAACAATTGGTGGTATTGATTCAAGATAAGACGGATGTCAAAGCCAAAGAGGCTGAGATCATCTCCAAGTCCGTTGCCATTCGCGAAATCAATCACCGCGTTAAGAACAATCTCCAGTCAGTCATCTCCCTGCTCCGCATTCAACAGCGGCGGCTGGAAGGTGATGAGGCCAAGAAGGCGCTTAACGAGAGTATCAGCCGCATCATGGCGATTTCGTCAACGTACGAGCTGATGTCCAAACAGTTGGGCGATCACACCAGTCTTCAATCCGCTTTACATCTGTTGATTTCCCACTTCAAACAACTCAACGATGACAATCAAGAGTTGGATGTGCAATTGCAAATTGATCCGCGCATCACGGTGGATAGTGAACAGGTTGTGACGATTTCCATTATCATCAATGAGCTATTACAAAACGTGATTTCCCATGCGTACCCTAATGGTTGCGTTAAATGCGGCCATGTGGCTATCACGGGAACCACAAACCAAGAAATTATTACCCTACGAGTTACCGACGATGGCGTGGGTTTCGACCTCGACAAGACGCGGGCTGGTAGTTTGGGCTTAACGATTATTCGGAGCTATGTGAAGGATAAGCTGTTGGGTCGCTTGAAAATTGAATCGTCGGCACATGGTACCGATGTTTGTTTCTCATTTGATCAAAAAACACAACACTGACGTTGTGCAAAAGCAATGGGGCTTAAGATCAAACTATTTTTTCTACGGGAGTACTAGCTTCTGCACGGGAAAAGTGGCTTGATTTTGAGCCCCATTTTTTTGGAAAGGAGGGAGGTTATATGCAAGATGATCAAATTTTGAGTGTCGGCATTGATTTAGGGACGTCGACCACGCAATTGATTCTTTCTCGGTTAACGGTGAAGAACTTTGCTGCAGCCTTCTCAGTCCCCAGAATCAATATTTCAAAAAAAGAGGTCATCTTTCAAAGCGACATCATATTCACACCGCTTGCTACGCAGACTGAGATTGATGCAGATGCGATTACTAAATTCGTAGCTGATCAATATCAGGCAGCGGGCATCGACAAGCGTGATATTCAAATGGGTGCCGTCATTATCACGGGTGAAACGGCGCGGAAGGAAAATGCAAGCGCTGTTACGCAAGCCTTGAGCGGTTATGCCGGTGACTTCGTGGTGGCAACGGCCGGGCCAGACCTAGAGAGCATCATTGCTGGGAAAGGTGCCGGAACCAACGTCACAGCCCGCAAGAAACGGCGGAACGTGGTCAACATGGATATCGGTGGTGGGACTAGTAATCTCGGATTATTCAGTGATGAAGATATTCTGGATACGGCCTGCTTCGATATCGGTGGTCGGTTAATCAAAATTACCCCTAGCACGAAAGAAATTACTTATATCTCGCCGAAGGTCAAGGAACTGATCCAAGACTTGAAGCTAGACGTCCACGAGGGGATGCGCGTCAGCCTCGACCAATTACAGCCAATCATTGATGTGCTGGTTAACGTATTGGAGAACAGTATCGGCGTTGGGGACAAGAGTCCTTACTTCGATATGTTTGTCACCAATCATGCCTTACATCCGGAACACAAGATTGACGGTGTCACCTTCTCTGGTGGGGTGGCCGATTGCTTAAACGAAGAGTTGCCACAAGATGTCCTACGTTATGGGGACATTGGGTTGCTTCTCGGTTATGGCGTCCGGCATTCCCGTATCTTTAAGGACAAGACAATTTACCCATCAGTTGAAACGATTCGCGCAACCGTTGTGGGTGCTGGTTCACACACAACGGATGTCACCGGGAGCACGATTGCTTACACGGATGGCATCCTCCCTCTCCGGAACTTACCGATTCTGAAAATTACTAAGAGTGATGAGGATCTAGCAGAGGACGAGTTAGCCAAGACGGTTGAAGAAAAGATTAACTGGTACAAAGTACAAAACGAGTTGAGTAACGTTGCATTAGCCTTTACTGGCAAGCACAGTCCTTCCTTTAATGATATTCAGCGGTACGCCGCCGGAATCGTGAAGGGCGCGCAGGTCCTGATCGATAAACATGAGCCACTGATTATCATGGTGCATGAAGACATGGCCAAGGCGCTGGGTCACAGTTTATTCGCCAAGTTACCAGACCGTTATCCATTTGTTTGTATCGATAGCGTCAAGGTAGAAAATGGCGATTACATTGACCTCGGGGAACCTGTTGCTGGCGGTGAAGTCTTACCAGTAATTGTGAAAACGCTTGTATTTGGATAAGAAACTCAAAAGCAATTTATTTGCAAAGGAGGCAGCAGAATGATTTTACAAACATATTTATCTGATCATTTATACAGCTTTGGCTCAGTCAAAGAAGTTTTGGCTAAAGCTAACGAATTAAAGTCCGGTGATGAATTGGCCGGGGTTGCCGCAAGTGATGCCACGGAACGGGTTGCAGCGAAGGTTGTCTTAGCACAATTAACGTTGAACGATATTTACAACAACCCAGTTGTGCCTTACGAGGATGATGAAGTTACCCGGATTATTATTGACGGTGTGAACACCCGGATCTTCGATAGCATCAAGAACTGGTCAGTTTCAGACTTACGTGAATGGATCTTGTCTGACAGCACCACGGACCACGACATTAAGCGCATTCGTCGGGGCCTGACTTCCGAAATGGCCGCAGCCGTTACCAAGCTGATGACGAACATGGACTTGGTCGTTGCCGCTAAGAAGATTCACGTTGAAAAGACTGCTAACACGACGATTGGTCGCCCAGGGACCTTCTCCTCACGGCTCCAAACTAACCATCCAACCGACAATATCGATGGGATCATGGCTGGTGTTATGGAAGGTCTTAGCTGGGGTGTTGGGGATGCCGTTATTGGTTTGAACCCTAACGATGACTCAGTTGACAGCGTTACCAAGATTTTGAATAAGTTCGAAGAATTCCGTTCACAATGGGATGTGCCAACGCAATGTTCCGTCTTAGCCCATGTGACGACGCAAATGGAAGCTATTCGGCGCGGTGCTCCTGCCGGCTTGATCTTCCAATCCATCGCCGGCTCTGAAAAAGGGAACACGGCCTTTGGGATTAACGCTGACATGCTGAGTGAAGCTTATGACTTAGGCTTACACCAAGGCCAAGCTGCTGGTCCTAACGTGATGTACTTTGAAACTGGTGAAGGTTCAGAATTATCTGCCGACGCTAACTTCGGTGCTGATGAATTAACAATGGAAGCGCGTTGCTACGGTTTCGCCAAGAAGTACGATCCATACATCGTCAACACGGTGGTTGGGTTCATTGGACCAGAATACTTATACAACTCCAAGCAAGTTATCCGTGCCGGTCTTGAAGACCACTTCATGGGTAAGCTGCAAGGAATCTCCATGGGTTGTGACGTTTGCTACACCAACCATATGAAGGCTGACCAAAATGATGGTGAAAACTTAGCCGTGCTCTTAGGTGCTGCTGGGTGCAACTACATCATGGGTGTGCCACATGCCGATGACGTTATGTTGAACTATCAATCAACTGGGTTCCAAGAAACTGCCACGATTCGTGATATCTTCGGTTACCACCCAATTAAAGAATTTGGCGACTGGATGGAAAAGATGGGCATTACTGAAAATGGTCAGTTAACTGCCCGCGCCGGTGATGCATCGATTTTCTTAAACTAAAAGGAAGTGATACGACATGGATGAAAAAGACTTAAAGTCAATGATCGAAAATATTTTAGCAGATATGACTGAAGACAAGAAACCAGCCGCTGCAAAGACGACGAGTTCAACGTCAACGGCAACACCTGCTAGCAACGATTCAACTGTTAGCGATGACGTGTTAGACGATATCACAAAGATTGATTTGAAGAAGCAATTCTTACAAGACAATCCACATGATCGCGAAGGTTACCTGAAGATCAAGTCCTTCACACCAGCTCGTTTGGGAATGGGCCGTGTTGGTACCCGTTACAAGACCGCTTCAGTTCTCCGCTTCCGTGCTGATCACGCGGCTGCACAAGATGCCGTGTTCAGTGACGTTGATCCACAATTGCCAAAAGACATGGGATTCTTTGAAACCCAAACGACTTGTTCCTCTAAGGATGAATTCTTAACCCGTCCAGACTACGGTCGTAAGTTCTCAGATGAAACCGTTGCCGCTATCAAGAAGAACATCACGCCAAACGCCAAGATTCAAATGGTTGTCGGTGATGGCTTGAGTTCAGCTGCTATTGAAGCCAACGTTAAGGAAATCATTCCAGCCATTCAACAAGGTTTGAAGGTTTACGGCTTGAGCTTTGATACCAAGGACGTCATCTTCGTGAAGTACGCTCGGGTCGGTGCTGAAGACCAAATCGGTGAAGTGACTGGCGCAGATGTTGTCTGCATGTTAGTCGGTGAACGTCCTGGATTGGTTACTGCTAAATCAATGAGTGCTTACATTGCTTACAAGCCAACCATTGGGATGCCAGAAGCTAACCGGACCGTTGTTTCCAACATTCATGATGGTGGGATGCCAGCCGTTGAAGCTGGTGCCTACATCGCCGAATTGCTAGACAAGATGGTTCGTTTGAAGAAGTCTGGGATTGACTTAAAGGCTGCTGAAAACGCCGGTGCCTAAAGTTAATGCGACATATCCGAAAGGAGGAATTACACAGTGAAAGATAGTGCGATTAAAGCCAATGTCCTCAGTACAAGATTGATTCCTAATGTGGACAGTGAGTTAGCGAAATCTTTGGACTTGCCAAGTGACATCAAAAGTCTCGGTTTGATTACTTCTGATTGTGATGATGTAACTTATGTTGCATTGGACGAGGCAACCAAGACAGCTGACGTTGAAGTTGTTTATGGGAAGAGTATGTATGCTGGGGCCGGCAACGCCTCAACGAAATTAGCGGGTGAAGTTATTGGGATTCTCGGTGGGCCAAGTCCTGCTGAGGTTCGTAGTGGCCTGGATGCCTGCATTCGGGTGATTGAAGAAGAAGCCCACTTCGTGAGTGCTAATGAAGATGACAGTATTGTCTACTTTGCACACACGATTTCACGGACGGGGAGCTACTTGTCTAAGGTAGCCAATGCCCCTGAAGGTGGCGCCATTGCTTACTTGATCGCGCCGCCACTGGAATCCATTTACGCCGTCGATGCTGCTATGAAAGCAGCCGATGTCCAAATGGGTGTGCTCTATGGCCCGCCTTCGGAAACCAACTTTGGTGGTGCTCTGTTGACAGGTAGCCAATCTGCCTGCAAAGCTGCTTGTGACGCTTTCGCTACGGCAGTGAAGGAAATTGCCAATAATCCGATGGTTGACTAAGGACGTGAACTTAAATGACAGGTGAAAGTCTAGGAATGATTGAAGTCAAAGGCTTTCTGGGTGCTGTCGTTGCAGCGGATGCAGCCTTGAAGGCCGCTGAAGTTGACATGCGTGACTTTCGGGTCACACGTGGGGGCCTGGTAACCGTTTTGGTTACGGGAGATGTTGCTGCGGTCAATGCCGGTATTGATGCCGGGGTTGCTAGCATCGAACAGTTTGATTGCCTCATTTCTGAGCACGTGATTGCGCGCATGGATGGTCAAACTGATCTGATGGTCCAACGGCCAACTCCTGATCCAACACCGGAAAAATCAGAGAAACCAGAAGCACCGGAAAGTAACGGTGACGCCGCGGTTGATGACGCGACAACACCAACGCTGCCAGTCGCTCAACCCGCAAAGGTTGAAGAAAAAACAGTTGACGAAGAACAGTCTACGACTGATCAGAGCGACTGGGCGACCGACAGACAAGCGTTAGAGAAGATGCGTGTTGTGGACCTGCGGAAGCAAGCCTACCACATGAATATCCAAACTCTGACGAAGAAGCAAATTAAGATGGGGAACAAGCGGACATTAGTTCAGGCTATTCTTGATGATTTGCAAAGGAGGAATAATTCTTGAGTCTAACAGATGCTGATTTACTATCAATTCAAGAGGTTCGGACGTTGCTTCATCAAGCGACTAAGGCCCAAAAGATTTTTAGCCAATTCTCCCAAGAAAAGGTTAACGAAATTTGCCAAGCCATTGCGGATGCAGGTGTTGCTAACGCGGAACGCTTAGGTAAAATGGCGCAAGAAGAAACCGGCTTTGGGATTTGGCAAGATAAGGCTATCAAAAATGAATTTGCTTCCAAGACGGTTAACGATCGTTATCGCGATTTGAAGACCATCGGTATCTTGGGTGAAGATTCAGAACACAAGACCATTGATATGGCCGTGCCAGTTGGTGTCATTGCTGGATTAATTCCATCAACCAACCCAACTTCCTCAGTGTTCTACAAGGCTTTGATTGCTGTTAAGGCGGGGAATGCGATTGTCTTCTCCCCACATCCTAACGCTAAGAAATGTATTCTGGAAGCTATCAGAGTGACCAGTGAGGCTGCTTACCAAGCTGGTGCGCCAGCCGGTTTGATTTCCGGGATGACTGCCCCAACGCTTGAAGGTACGGATGAACTGATGCACAACGATGAGACCAAGTTAATCTTGGCAACTGGTGGGACTGCAATGGTTCACGCGGCTTACTCTTCAGGGACACCAGCCTTAGGGGTTGGTCCTGGTAACGGGTCAGCTTACATTGAAAAGAGTGCGGACGCTTCCTTAGCTGTTAAGCGGATCATGGATTCCGAAACGTTTGATAACGGGACCATCTGTGCTTCTGAACAATCCGTCATCGTTGAAGATGCCAACAAGGATGAAGTTCACCGTGAACTGGAAAAGCAGGGCGGTTACTTCTTAACGGATGAAGAAAAGGAACGTGTTTCCCACTTCATCTTACGGGCTGACGGCACGATGAACCCACAAATTGTTGGAAAGTCAGTTCAAGTGATTGCTGACTTGGCCAAGATTGAAGTGCCAAACAGCGCTCGGGTCTTAATTGCCCGGGATTCCGCAGAAAACGTGGGTAAGGGCGATCCATTCTCACGGGAAAAGCTCACCCCAATCATGGCTTACTTCGAAGTTAAGGATATGCAGGCAGCTGCTGACTTAACGAACAAATTGTTGATGAATGAAGGGGCAGGTCACACGGCCATTGTCCATTCTGAAAACCACAAGTTGATCTGCGATTACGCAGCGATGGTTCCAGCTTCTCGGGTTTTGGTTAACACGCCAGGTGCCTTAGGTGGTATCGGTGCCACGACCGGCCTGAACCCAGCCTTAACCTTAGGCTGTGGGGCTATCGGTGGGAGTGCTAGTTCCGATAACATCAGCCCACTGAACTTGTTGAACCTGAAACGTGTTGCTATTGGGGTTCGTGAACTCGAAGATATTCGGGGCGCTGCAACCGCTGTTTCTTCACAAAGCACGCCAAGTTCAACTGGCAATCAAGAACAATTGGTTGAAGAATTAGTTCGTCAAGTTTTAGCAAAAATCCAATAAAGTCATTTAAATTTTAGGAGGAAATTCTTATGTCAAACACAAATGCTCTAGGTATGATCGAAACAAAAGGTTTAGTTGGTTCTATTGAAGCTGCCGATGCTATGGTTAAGGCTGCTAACGTTACCTTAATCGGTAAGGAACAAGTTGGTGCCGGGTTAGTTACTGTTATGGTTCGTGGTGACGTTGGTGCCGTTAAAGCTGCTACCGATGCCGGTGCTGCTGCTTGTGAAAAAGTTGGGGAATTAATTTCCGTTCACGTTATCCCTCGTCCACACAACGAAGTTGATGCTATCTTGCCTCACATGGTAGGAGACAACGCTGACCTCGACGAAGACTAATGAATGGTCTTTGCTAGACTCGTGAAAGGAGGTGCCTCTTGGACAAATTATTAACTGAAGATTCTGTACGACAACTGATGCGTCAAAATAAGTTAGCTAACCAGGATCAATTAACGTTACCAAGAGGTACTATTTTGACCCCAGCTGCTCGGAGCTTTTTGGGCGAGCATCAGATTAAGATCAAACAAACGAATGCAACCTCTGCTCAGATGAAGGTTCAGGCGAAAGAGGCTGCTAAGCCAAATCGTTGGCTCGAGTCCGCAAACGTTGTGATTCCACCGGTTGATTTTAATCAGCTTTCCCGATTGGGCACACCGCTCATTCGCTTACAATCCACGTTACGGCAACAAGTCTTGTTGTTACTAACGTTGTTGAGTGAACAGTCAGAGGAGATTGACCAGTCAGTCGTCACCGAGTTAGTCGAGTTCGTCAACTCCTTGCTTACGAAGACGTTTGATCAGATTTTGACCAATGAGGACTGCGCAACGGATCAGTTGAAATTAACTTCTATGAAGTTGGTTCAGCCGAAAATGCTGGTGGTTCAACAATTACAAAGTAGTATTGGCGATGTTGCAGCCGTCCTGGGCGATTACGTTCGGGTACAGCCAGAGCTGCAGCAGTCAGCTTACTACAAAGCCATTGTTCAGTGGCAAATGATGATTCAAACCTGGACACAAACAATTTTGGAGAGTAGGTGATGACGACGGATAACTTAAACGATATTGTTGAAGCAATCGTCGCCGAGTTAAGGGAAAAGACTTCATTTGAAATTGAAGCCTCTGCCCGCCACATCCATCTTGATCAGCCCACCATTGATGCCTTATTCGGCACCGGGCATCAGTTGACCCCCAAACGGCCGCTGTCACAACCCGGTCAGTTCGTTTCCGAAGAACGCTTAACGTTGGTTGGACCAAACGGCAAGCTTGCTAATGTTGCCGTGTTAGGACCAGCCCGGAAGCAATCTCAGGTTGAACTGTCGATGACGGATGCCAGAACCTTAGGCGTTACGCCACCGTTACGGGAGAGTGGTCACTTGGATCAAACACCAGGGGTAACCTTGGTGAGTGACCAAGGCAAATCAGTCGGCATTGAGTCCGGCGTGATTGTTGCTCAGCGGCATGTTCACATGACGCCAAGCGATGCCAAGCTCTACGGTGTCAAGAACGGTGATGTCGTTGATGTTAAGACGACGGGTGACCGTGGCTTGATTTTTGGAAACGTGGTTATTCGTGTCAGTGATCGGTTTGCTACCCGAATGCATGTTGATTTTGACGAAGCAAATGCTTGTGGACTCAAGAAGGGCATGCGGGGAACAATCTATAAAAAGTAGGTTTTTAAAATGCAGTCTGCTGATTTAGAAAAGCTGATTCAAGCAATTACTAACCGGGTCGTCGCACAGCTTGGAGCAGCAACGAAAAGTGAAATTCTCTTTCAGGGGAAAATTGAAGCGTATCCTGCGGCTTATGTGCAAAGGCTTTCAGCTGACTATCATTTCATGTTTGGGACAAAGCAGGATAGCGATGCTATCCTGCTTTGTCTTAGTCAGATGACTTTACCGCAGTTGCTAGCAGTCGTTAAGTTAACGCCAATTGATGAGGAGACGACCCAAGCGGTAGCCTTCTTGTTGGCAGGGAAACCCGTCTGGATTTTTGGGACGGCGCCTCGCCTAGCCACCTATCGGCAACAAACACGGTATGGCGTTTGGCGGCAACTCCAAGCGGCTTTGCAGCAATTGGAGTCGATGGATATTCACTTCATTAATGACGACCAACACTTTAACAGTCAGTTGCAAGCGCTTCAGCGTCAGCAACCGGCCCCAGCCGTTAAGCGCCACTATGTGAGTCGGTTAGCGTTGGAGCATCGGTGGCAGGCGGGGCAATATGACCTCGCAGCCAATGAAGTGCTGACGGATGAAGCTGCCGAATGGGCTGGTAAGCACCAACATAAATAAAACGGTAATCCTGAAAGGTGGTTGGCAAAATGGTAGTTGGAGAAGTTGTTGGTAATTTATGGTCAACGAAAAAAGTCGATGCCCTTTCAGGTGCACGGTTCCTGTTGGTGAATGTGGCCGATAAGAAGCCCGGGACCGCCAAAACCTGGCAGACGCGACAAATCGTGGCCTGTGATATGGTTGGCGCCGGTTTCGGTGAACAAGTCTTAGTCGTTGAGGGATCGGGGGCCCGGGTCGTGGACCAGGGTGAACATGTCCCAATTGACGCCACAATTGTCGGAATTATTGATTCAATCGATGAACAGTAACGTTTTTCAATTAGAAGGGAGGCAGTTCAGTTATGGGAATTAATGAAATTATTATGTATATTATGGTGTTCTTCATGGCTTTAGGGGCACTCGATAAAATGATTGGGAACAAATTTGGTTTAGGTGCCAAATTTGAAGAAGGGATCATGGCCATGGGGTCCTTAGCCATGTCCATGGTCGGGATTATCATCCTGGCCCCTATCTTGGCCAAGATTTTATCACCAGTCATCGTGCCATTATATCGGGCATTAGGTGCCGATCCTTCAATGTTCGCAACGAGTTTAATTGCGATTGACATGGGTGGTTTCCAATTAGCTAAGCAAATGGCGTTGGATCCACAAGCTGGGTTATTCGCCGGGGTTATCCTTGGTTCCATGATGGGGCCAACCATCGTGTTCTCTATTCCAGTTGCCTTGGGGATTATTGATAAGAAGGATCACCGTTTCTTAGCTACCGGGGTTCTTTCCGGGATGGTGACGATTCCTATCGGGTGTTTTGTTGGTGGACTGATGATGGGGATGCCAATCATTTCCGTCTTGAAGAACATTGTGCCAATTATTCTGTTCGCTGTCTTGATTGCACTGGGACTGTGGTTTAAACCAGAAGGCATGATTAAAGGCTTCGCGATTTTTGGTCAAGCTATTATTGTGATTGGGACCTTGGGATTAGCCTTAGGGGCTGTACAGTCCATGGTCGGCGTCACCTTGATTCCTGGTATCGCCAATGTTCGTGGCGGTATTCAAGTTGTTGGGAGCATTGCCATGACACTGGCCGGAGCCTTCACGTTAGTTTACGTGATCACGAAAGTCTTCCGTAAGCCATTGATGAAGTTAGGTCAAGCGATGGGGATGAACGAAACGGCTGCTGCCGGATTAGTTGCCACCTTGGCCAACAACATTCCAATGTTTGAAATGATGAAGGATATGGATGACCGGGGCAAAATCATCAACGTTGCCTTTGCCGTATCCGCAGCCTTTGTTTTCGGGGACCACTTAGGTTTCGTTGCCGGAGTTGCTAAGGAAATGATTTTCCCAATGATTGTCAGCAAGCTAGTTGCCGGGATTACCGCTATCTTTGTTGCGATGTTCATGGCTAACCGAGTATTGGGTAAGCAACCTAAAAAAGACAAAGCAGATGAAGGGAAAGTGGCAGTAGATGAACATTGATCGCGCACAAATCGAAGAAATTGTTCGTAAAATTGTGACTGAAAAGTTGAGTGTGAAGAAGAGTATTACACCAGACGGGTTAGTTTCGATTGATTTGCCTGCTTGGGATGTTTCTGAGGATGACCGGATGGATACAGGTAATCCAACCGACCAAGTCTACACCAAGGACTTCTTTGACTTGAAGGAAAGCCCACGTTTAGGTGCTGGTTTAATGGTCATGGATCACAGTACCTTCGACTGGACACTGAACTATGACGAAGTCGACTACGTTATCGATGGCACGTTAAAGGTCATTGGTAAAAATGGCACCGCCACCGCTAATGCAGGCCAAATCATTTTGATTCCTAAGGGCAGTAAGATTAAGTTCTCTGTCGAAGACAAGGCTCGCTTTATTTACATTACTTATCCTGCTGACTGGGCTAACCAAGCTTAGTCGTTAGACTTGAAGAAAGGAGGCTAAATCCATGAGTTTAACTAACTCAAGCGAACACCGAACGGAACCGGAACGGATGATTCAAGAATACGTTCCTGGGAAACAGATTACGCTGGCACACGTTATTGCTAATCCTGACAAGGATGTCTTTAAAAAGTTAGGGTTGGATGATAATAACACCGCGTTGGGTATCTTGACGATTACGCCTAGTGAAGCGTCAATCATCGCTAGTGATATTGCCACGAAGTCCGGGAGTGTTGATCTGGGTTTCATCGATCGGTTCAGTGGTTCAGTTGTTTTGTGTGGGGAAGTGTCAGAGGTTGAAGCTTCCTTGGAACAAGTCGTTAAGCAGTTGCACGATATCTTAGACTTCACCGTTTGCAAGATTACCCGGACATAACGGGTTAAACAAATCGTTGTTGGCGCCTTACCGGGCGGCGAAAATGAGCTGGAACGCTGAGGGCAGGACGCCCAGAGTCAAGGAGCGGTCCTTGTGCCCGGCTGAGCTCACTTTCGCCGCCTTCGCGGCTTAAACGGATTTGATCCGGTTGGTCAGGCATCATGGTTGTGGTGAATGGTGAGGATAAACCAGAAGTTGATAGAAATTTACGATAAAGTCGAGGAATGAATATGGGTGCAAAACAAACATTAGATTTAACCGCAGTTAATCAACAGTTACATCAGTTTGCTGAGGTCGTTAATACTGACCGCCCAATTCGTCAGGTAGAGCCGCAGGAGCACCTACGAGTTGGTGTCGATCTAGGAACCTCATCGATCGTCCTGACCGTGTTAGATGAAGACAATCAGCCGTTATACGGTGCGTTTGAGTATGACAATGCGGTTCGAGACGGCATCGTGGTGAACTTCATGGAATCTGTACAGATTTTAAAGCGCTTAAAGGCCAAAGCCGAAGCCGTTTTAGGGGTTGAATTGACCACCGCGTGTGGGGCAATTCCACCTGGAACGGGGGACAGTGCCGCTAAAATTGTTAGTAATGTCATCGAATCTGCAGAATTAGAGTGTCGGAACGTGGTTGACGAACCGACTGCGGCAGCAGCATTTCTTCAGATGAAGACGGGAACGGTTGTGGATATTGGTGGGGGAACCACTGGGATTAGTATCTTTAACCGGGGTAAGCTCGTTGAAGTCTTGGATGAAGCGACTGGAGGGTTCCATATGACGTTAGTCTTAGCGGGCTATCATCATATTCCGGCAGACGAGGCTGAATTGATTAAACGTGACCCTAATCGGGAAGCCGAAGTCTTTTCAATCATTCGACCGGTAGTGGATAAGATGGCTACGATTGCGCGCGATACTGGTGAGACGCCGGTCAAGGAACCCGTCATTGTTGTGGGTGGGGCGATTAACTTCAAAGACTTCGTGAAAGCCTTTAGTAAGACGTTGAAGTTACCGGCCTACAAGCCAGAACATCCACAATTCGTGACGCCATTGGGTATTGCGATGTATGATCATGCTTAAAAACGTTGTGAAGGGAGTTGAACCGAGATGAAGAAACCGATTTTTATTGGTGCCGTCGCCTGTGGGAAGACGACCCTTTGCCAACGGTTATTGGGACAAGCGATAGCTTACAAGAAGACCCAAGTTGTTGAATTCTATAAACACAACCGGATGATTGATACGCCGGGTGAATTCATGGAACACCGTGAGTACTACAGTGCACTAACCGTAACGGCAGTTGATGCCGACGTGATTGTGCTGGTGCAAAGTGTTTCTGATCACCGCCAAACCTTTTCCCCTGCATTTGGGAGTATGTTCCCCAAGGATAAGATTGGTATCGTCACCAAAATTGATTTAGCTAAGAGTCAGGATGATATTGATTGGGCCGTGGATCAGCTGAAAGCTGCCGGGGCTAGTCAGGTTTTCTGCCTATCAGCTAAGGACAATACGGGTGTGAAGGCGATTGCTGACTTCTTGGAAATCACCGGAGAATAGCTAGCGACAACTATTTGCGTTTAAAGGAGGTGGGGAGATGATTCAGGAACGAGTAATTCCGGTGACGAAAGGTCTTAATTTCCGTGATCTTGGTGGTTACCAGACCACGGATGGTCGGACTGTCAAATGGCAGAAACTCTTTCGAGCTGGCCATTTGTCAGAGTTAACGTCGGCTGATCAGCAGTTATTGCTGGATCGCGGGGTTACGGTTGATATTGATCTGCGGTCTACAGCTGAGTTAGCGCAGTTTCCGGACCGTCTCCCTAATGGCATTTGGTTCAAGCATTTACCAGTGTTTGATGACGATGAAACGGAGAGTACTGGTACTGCAGCCGAGTTACAGCGGCAGTATGCTAGCGATGCTCAGAGCGGCCATCAACAAATGCTAAATGTCTATCGTCGATTGGCTAGCCAGCAACAGCCGCAACAGGCTTACCGTGAGTTTTTTCACTACTTATTAGCTCATGGTGACAGTGAAGGCATCTTATTTCATTGTTCTGCTGGAAAGGATCGAACGGGGATGGCGGCAGTCTTACTGTTAGCGGTTCTTGGGGTTCGACCGGATCAGATATTAGCAGATTATTTGTTGACCAATTCCTTATCAAAGCCCCGGGTTGTGGCGCGGGTTCAGGAAGCACAAGCGGCAGAGATGAACGCGAATTTTATTCAGTCCATCCATGATTTATCCATCGTGACGGAAGCATACTTGTATCAAGCATTGGCTCAAATTGCGACCGAGTACGGTGGTCTACAGCCATACTTGCATCAGGTATTGGACCTGAGTTCGGCGGATGTATCGCGGCTAAAAGAAATTTACCTGACCTAAATAAAGCCCCAGCCGCTGTTCTAGTTGGCTGGGACTTTTCGCTTCATTTAGTTAGTTGGCGTAGTTCATGTAAACCCATTGAATGACTGATTTGTTTTTAGCGTTGACCTCATTAGCGGATTGCAGGGGTTGCTGACCGTCGACGGTGTAGACCCAGCCACGTGAGCCCTCGGTATCGGCTAAGTCACCGATTCGCGTCAGGTAGGTGTCGCCATCATCTGAATCCGTTTGATAGTTGATGTCGTGGTGTTGAAAATAGTTCTTGGTCACGTCATAGATGGACGTTGCGTCATCCCAATCCAAATCACGTGGAATGGTGTAGACCTTCTGAATCGCGTGATTGTGTTGGCGGAATTCAGAGGGGGTCATGTGCGTTTTGCGTTTGAAAATTTTCGTGAAATAGCTTGTTTGAGCAAAGCCAAGTTGCGCGGAAATTTGATTAATGGGGGTGAGGGTTAATGCCAACTTTTCCTGAGCCAAGGCAATCTTTTGATTGTTGACGTATTCGACAAAATTAACGTGTAAGTATTTTTTAAAGAGCCGACTTAGGTACGACGGAGAAAGATAAGCCGCTTCGGCAACATCATTTAATGAGAGTGATTGTTGGATATGCTTGTGAATGTAAGCTACGGCCAGTTTAATACTATGGTAGGCATCATTGTTACTGATAGTCTGGCCATTGATTGTCGCCAGTGCGGGCGCCACTGAAGTTGGTGACAACGGATCGTGTTGTTCAGTCAGGGGAAAGAAATTATGAAAGTAATTGATTTGTTTGACCTGATCAGGAGTTAACGCGTCCCAAACGGTGAGCGAATCCGTCGTACCAGTAAAGGACTCACGAAGCGTATTCGTGAGGTAGCCTTGCGCCAGCGTTAAGCGCTTTTTGGATACGTCTTTGGCATCACACATGATTGTACCCCAAAGCTGGGTTCCTAGTGTGACAGGAAAAATAGCAAAGTGTTCCAGCGCCTCACCGGCTAGGTTTTGTTTGATGGCAGAATTGTTGAGGAAAACGGCATCGTCTTTAAGTAAAATACCGTTAAAACTATAGCACAGGGCTTTAATTTGTGTAAGACTGGTGAATTTCGCCAAAGCATGCGCGAGATTACTGTAATTTTCTTGTGTGGGTGAAGAATTAGACATATAGACCCTCCTAAGTAAAGCTGGTAGAGTCCCCGTTGACTCAGCGATGTATCCGTTAACATCTAACCGAATTGTAACGGATAAGTAGCGGTATTTCAACCCTGAGACAAAATAGTACTGGTCAAATTTTGTAAAACTGTTTTATTTTGTACTTGCAATAGATCCATGATGAAAAGTTTTCCAGATTAGTTAGAAAGTAATGAAAGCGATTTAGTATGCGGTATAATTGGCCTAGCTGAGATTCTAAGCGGTAAACCATAAGTGAGGATTGATAAGTTATGTATATGGCAAAAGTAGTGGGAAGTGTGGTTTCAACAGTGAAGGATCCGTCTCTGATTGGCCGTAAATTAATGATCGTACAACCAGTGGACTCCAATGGGCAGGCAGTGCGGCACGAAGAAGTAGCTGCCGATGCCATTGGTGCCGGGGTTGGCGAATTTGTTCTGCTAGTCCGTGGGGCTGGTGCGCGGCAGGTTCACCAAGAAGAGGGCGTCCGCGATGTTAATGATTGCGCGATTGTTGGGATTATTGACCGCTTCGACAGTTAATCTTTAAAAGGAAAGTTGGTTGGGTAATGAGTGACTTGCAATATGAAACACCTTATACTTTTACCAGCGGGTTAAAGCTTCGCAATGGGTTTTGTTTAGCCCCATTAGATACGCGCACCTCATTATTTGATGGTGAAGTGAGTCAAAATGACTGTTATTTTTACCAGGAGCATACAAAAAACGTTGGATTGGCCATCGTGGGCTCGGTGTACGTTGACCTTGCTGGATGCACAGTTACGGGTTCAATGAGTATCGCCAATGATCAAATGGTGCCTGGACTGGCCACTTTGGCAACTGCTATCCATCGGCAGGGAGCAAAAGCGATGTTGCAGCTGGTCCATGCAGGTCGGATGACCAATCACTACGCAACTAATGGTAAAAAGGTTGTTGGTCCCAGTGCAGTCAAAGGTGAGCACGGAATGGTCGACATGCCAGTTGCTTTGACTAGTGATGAAATTGAAACGATTATCGATGAGTTTGGAACAGCTACGCGGCGGGCCATCGCTGCTGGATTTGATGGCGTTGAGATTCATGGGGCGAATAGCTTTTTGCTCCAGCAGTTCATGTCGCCGCTTTCTAATCAGCGAACGGATGCGTATGGTGGAAGTCTAGTTAACCGAATGTTCTTCCCGATGCGAGTGGCTCAGCGGGTATTAAAAGTCGCAGCAGAGGCAGACAGACCATTTGCTGTTGGCTATCGGATTTCGCCTGAAGAGATTGAGCCCGGTGGCTTAGGCCTGGCAGATAACCTGGTTTTGATGCGGGCCTTATCACAGTTGCCATTGGACTACTTAAGCCTATCCTTACGCCATTATGATCAGCCGGCTGTGACCCTAACTGCTCCTGCCACAGTGACTCAAATTGTGCGCCAGTTCGTCCCTAAGCTACCGTTGATGGTGGCCGGTCATATTCGAACGGCGGCGGATTTGCAGTCTATTAGTAAAACGGGGGTAGACCTGGCTGCTGTTGGTCAACAGATGATTGTTGATTCTGATTGGCCGAAGAAGTTTCGCCACCCAGACTCACTAAAACAGCGCACAGACTGGACGGCGACGTCATTGGGAATTCCCCAAAGTATCTATCGTTTCTTATAGAAACAGGCAGAGTTTTCACCAACTTACTGGCGGAAGCTCTTTTAATTTCTCTGACGGCAATGGGTGAAATAGTGTACCCTAAAAGAAAGCAGTTTTTTTCTGATTGGAGGAACGAAAATGAACAAGTATCGCTGGCAGGCCAGTGCCTTGGTGCTCGTGGCGTTTATGCTGGGATGTAACGAATTTATGGTGGTTGGGGTCATCTCGGACATCGCCCGTTCGCTGCGCGTGACCGTGGCGACGGCCGGCTACCTGGTGACCATCTTTGCCATTGTCTATGCGATTAGCACACCGTTGATCACGATTTTCGCCAACCGCTTTAACCGGTATAAAACGCTGATGGTCTTGCTACTCATTTTTCTAGTGGGCAATACTTGGAGTGGTTTTGCGACCAGCTACGGGTGGTTCCTAGTGTCGCGCATGTTGACGGCGGCAGTTGCCGGAGCGATTGAGTCGTTGATCATTCTCTTTGCCAACGATATTGCGCCCCGGAACAAGCGGGCGATGCTGATTTCTTGGCTAGCGGCCGGCTTCAGTATTGCCTCCGTCGTGGGGGTACCGATTGGCACGGCCATCAGTACCGCGACCAGCTGGCACGTCGCTTTCCATTTGATCTCTGTTCTGAGCCTCCTAACATGTGTGGTCATGGCGTTTATTTTACCCCGAGGCCTGCCACAAGCCGCGGGTGGCATCAAGGACCAGTTAGTCCTATTGACGGACAAGCGCATCTACCTGGGGGCCATTTTGATTCTCTTCTCCGCCGCGGCCCTGTACGCCTATTATACTTACATCCGACCGCTCCTCACGACGGGGCTGGGATTCGGGACCACAGCGCTAAATTGGTTGCTATTTGCGCTGGGACTCATGAGTATCCTGGGTAACCGGCTGTCGGGGACCGTGGCGGAACGGGATGGGTTGACCACGATGCCCCGTTTTTATGTCGTAGATATTATCTTGCTATTATTGTTGCCAATTGCGATGGGTAATCGGGTGACGGGCTTTGGCCTCTTCTTAGTGTTGACCCTCATCATTTCCGTGGTAAATTCACCGATTCAGATTCACTTTCTCGACGTGGCGGAGGCGGATTATCCCCAGGCAACGCTCCTGGCGTCCTCACTCAACGCCATTTTCTTTAACATCGGTATCTCGCTAGGGTCAGCCACGGCTTCAATTGTCCTGGTCCGCGGCGGGCTCCTGAGTCTGGGATATGGCGCCACGGTTTTTGCTATTCTATCGTTGATTGTCGCCATCATTTTAAATCGAGCCAACGCGGCTCATCAGCGGCAGGTCGCGGTTAAAGAAGACTAAGCAAACGGTCGTTAGAGCGTCTAAAGAATGCTCAAAAAATAATTTGCGAATGTAAGGGATTACCTGAGTCGTCCCCCTAATATTTTGGGGCGAGATAGTGTAATGTTAAAGATAAAGTTACTGTCATTTCCCCCAAAATTGAGAAGTGGGGATGACCAGTAAGAAATCATTCGCATGCGAACGGACAAAAATGATGTTAGCTGTCGGGATGACGAAAATGAGCCTAGCTTGGCTGATGTGAGTGACTAGAGGCGGGGCAAGGTGACCAGCTGTGTCGATGGTCTTAGCTGAGTGAATTTTCTCAGCTTAGACCATGGGTCGATCTTTGAGACCGGTTTTGGGGCTCAAAGGCGAGGCGGAAGACCGTTTCTCAGGCTGGAGCCGTACCCCACAGCAGGGCGCCTTGAGCCCACCGCCGGGAACGGAAACAGAAACAGCAACCAATGTGCATCGGCTCATTTTCACCATCACAGGCGCAGACATCGGTTTTAAGCCGTTCGCAAGTTTAAGAAATCAGAGGAATTGCAAATGAACAAGTATCGTTGGCAAGCCATCGTGTTTGTCCTAGTTGCCTTCATGTTGGGGTGCAACGAGTTTATCGTGGTTGGGGTCCTGTCCGACATTGCCAAGGAGTACCAGATTCCGGTGGCCACCGTGGGGTATTTGGTGACGATCTTTGCGACGGTGTATGCTGTTAGCACGCCGTTTATCACGATTTTAACCAACCGGTTTAGTCGCTATAAGACGCTAATGACCCTGATGGTGATCTTTTTAATTGGGAACACGTTGAGTGGGTTAGCAATGAGCTATCCGGTCCTGTTGCTGTCCCGGATTCTGACGGCCGTAGTGGCTGGGGCGATTATTTCCCTCATCATGACGTTTGCCAGTGCGATTGCGCCGCGAGAAAAGCGGGCGAGTCTGGTTTCGTGGATTTTTGCCGGCTTCAGTATCGCGTCCGTCTTTGGGGTGCCAATTGGAACGGCTATCAGTACCAGTTATAGCTGGCACGACGCCTTCTATTTAATCTCCGTCATCAGCGCCATCACCTGTGTCTTGCTGGGCTGGCTGTTACCACGCGAGGTTGAACAGGTGCAGGGCAGCGTGAAGAACCAACTGGTCTTACTGAAGGATCGCCGAATCTACGTGGGTATCGCGCTCGTGCTATTCACGGCGGCCACGATGTACGCGTACTACACCTACATTCGGCCACTGCTGACGACCGCGCTAGGCTTTAGCACGACCAGTTTAAATTGGCTGCTGTTTCTGATTGGGATTATGAGCATTCTCAGCAACCGTTTCTCCGGGATGCTGGCGGAACGTAATGGACTACGCATCATGCCGCGCTTTTACGTGGCGGACGTGATCCTGTTAGCCCTCCTGCCATTTGGTCTAGGCAACAAGTTTGTCGGCCTGGCCATCCTATTAGTGATGAGTCTGATTGTTACGATCCTCAACTCACCCATTCAGATTCACTTCTTAAATATTGCCGAGAAAGACTACCCGCAATCAGCCGTATTGGCATCTTCCTTAAACTCCATCTTCTTTAACTTTGGGATTTCTCTGGGGTCAGCCACGGCTTCCGGAATGCTGGGTGTCGTTGGGTTGAACCGTATCAGTTGGGGCGCAGCCGGGTATGCGGCCATCTCCTTGGTCTTAGCGTTAACGCTGAACCACGTGATCAAGCAACACCGCCAGACCGAGCTGGAGCAACAGACGGATTAGTTAGCTAGCAATTAGCTTAATACGATAAATGCATGAACGCGCAATCATTGTGGTTGCGCGTTTTTTGTCGGGCAAAAAGCGTGCCACCAGCAGGAGTGGATGGTGAATCACCGGTAGCGTCAATGGGAAGGCGTTTTAAACTGCGGGTTGGCGGCCGCTGGCTTTTTAACCCCCGTTTTTAAATTTAGGACTTAACCCCTAAGTCGGTGTTGGGCCTATAGTGAGGGCAAGGTTGCGGATAGTCAGGAAGAAGTTAGGAAAGCATGTGTTAGATTGGAGGAGGATTGCAATGCGCAGGAAGATCTATCAGGTCGTGCTGGGCTTCGTTATAGCTCTGGCCGTCTTCCTTGGCGGGGGAGCAGTCTTTGACGGCGTTGTCGCCCATGGCATGCCCGTCGCTACAGGCGGGTTAAGTGGGAGCGACGCCACGATTACCGATGTTCATGGCAAACCCATTCAGAATGGCAGTAGCTTGGACAAATGGACAACTTATTCCGTCGAGTACGAGTGGGGCATCAAGGATGGCGCACCGATTGCCGCGGGCGATACCGCAACTGTTGAGTTACCAGCCGGGTCCGTTGCTGAACACGATACGACAGTGCCACTGCTGGACTCATCGGGTTATGAAGTGGGGACGTTTGTCATTAAGGCTGGTCAAACCACCGGGACCATCACGTTTAATAATGTGCTGGCTGGTGTTGGGACCAATCGGGGTGGCAAGCTCCAATTTTACGTCAAAGGCACGACCAATAATAACGGCTCCGGCCTCGACTGGGGCATTAACAAAATTGGTTGGGTCGCCGAGAAGGATGAGAACGGCGTGCCGACTAAGCTGACCTGGAATATTGCCTTTAACCCCGGTGGTCAGAACGTGGGCTCAACCGTGGTGACCGACACCTTGGGCGGCGACCAGGATTATATCCCGGGGTCGGTCCACGCCGAAACCGGGAACTATAGTGCCGATGGGAGCTTTACTTCGACCGGGACAATCACCCCTGAGGTCACCAATAATGACCGCGAGATGACGTTTAAATTTGATAACGTGACCTCCGCTGTGAATATGACCTACCAAACCAAGCCCATCTTAAATACCGGTGGCAGCTGGTTCAACCAGGCCACCTGGGATGGCAAGACGGTCGGGTCGCAGATTGCTTGGGGCGGCAACGGTAGTGGTAATGGGCAGAACGCCACGGGTGAAGTTGTCCTGACAAAACGGGATAATAAAACCAGAGAGGAACTGCCCGGAGCCATTTATCGGTTGCAAAAGACTGATGGCACGGTCATTGCCGACCGATTAGCTACCGATGAGCAAGGACAAATCGCGTACACGGACTTGCCCGCTGGTGATTACGAATTCGTTGAACTGACGCCACCAGCCGGCTTTGCGCTAGATCCAACCCCCATCCCATTTACCATTGTGGCGGGGCAAACGACGCCAGTTGAAGTTTTCGCAGTCGATGAACGGGAAGACAGTGGTGACATTGGTGGTGGCGGCGAACCAAATCCAGGAAATCCTGGTGGATCTGTAACTCCAGAGAATCCAAATCCTGGTCCTGGCGGAGGTGGTAGTACGACAACACCAGGGAACCCTGGAACCGGTGGTGGCGGTAATACGATTGTGCCGCCAACAACGCCGACAGAACCGCAGAAACCTGAGAAACCAACTAATCCACAGAAACCACAAAAGCCTCAGAAACCTCAGAAGCCTCAGAAGCCTGAGAAACCAACTAGTCCTCAGAAACCACAAAAGCCACAGAAACCGGGAACCAGCACGCACAAGCCAGGAACTTCAGCGACAACGCAGCATCCCGTAACCGGTGGCAGTGGTGCGA
This sequence comes from Levilactobacillus sp. FUA 3915, assembly GCF_044053135.1. Taxonomy (NCBI): domain Bacteria; kingdom Bacillati; phylum Bacillota; class Bacilli; order Lactobacillales; family Lactobacillaceae; genus Levilactobacillus; species Levilactobacillus sp. FUA 3915. The sequence continues at coordinate 1,819,675 of NZ_CP168704.1, forward strand.
ATGGCACGGCTACAACGACGGGCACTACGACGTTGCCAGCTGGGAATGCGACCGGAACTGGCTCTGCGTCAATAACAGGAAGCGCGACTAGTTTGCACCACGCTAGCAGCAGCACACCGCAGTACGCCGGCCACACGTTACCACAAACTGGTGAACGACCAATCAATCAGGCCTTGACCTTAGCGGGTATCGCCTTACTGATTGTCACGTTGCTGGGGTTCTACGATCGTCAGCGGCGGCATTAATTTTGATAAGTGACTGTAGCACAAAACGACCAGGACGCCATTGTCCTGGTCGTTTTGTTATGGGCTAAACTTACTGTTGTCATCGCCTCCGGAACGCTGTGGGCGATGAAATTGTCGTAACTGTTCGTTCCCGGCGGCGAATTCAAGATGCCCTGCTGTGGGGCCGGTTGCAGCCTGGAAACCGGGCTTCCACCTCGACTTTGAGCCTGAGAAACGGTCTCCAAGGTCGTCCCATGGCCTAAGCTGAGTGAGAAACCTCAGCTAACGCCATCGACACAGCAGGACACCTTGATTCGCCTCTGGTCACTGAAATTGGGATTTCTTTGTCTACTCGTTCGAGGATGGCTCATTTTCACCGGCCCTGCGGCTAACGTTGGTTTAGCCCCGAGACCTTGGCCAACGACATTGTTGCCCGGCCTCAGGAGGTAGTGACTTGGCTAAAGGGTAACCCTAGTAGGTGGCTACTGCCAGTCGAATTGCAATGATCCGTGTGCGCGACCAGAGGCGGGTCAAGATGACCAGCTGTGTCGGTCGTCTTGGCTGGGTGGGTTGCTCAGCCTAGAGCACGGGGCGACCTTGGAGACTGGTGATTTTCCAGGCTTCAAGGCGAGGCGGAAGACCGTCCCTCAGGCTGGAGCCGGACCCCACAGCAGGGCGTCTTGAACCCGCCGCCGGGAGCAGATGATGACTCTCTTCTATTTTGCTGGTTGTTGCTGCGCTTGCTTTAACAGGCGGGCTAAGCCGTTGGCAGCTTGTTGCGTCGCCTGTTGTTGGGCAGTGTGCGTGGCCTTCTGTTGAATCTGTTTGAGCTGTTGTTGTGTCAGGTCAGGTTGGGCTTCTTTGGCCGCGATGACCGCCGCGGTGACGGCCTTGGTTGTCTTAGCCTTGACCGTTGCTTCCTGCTTAGCGACCGTTTGTGACAACCACTTGGCTTGTCGGACACTAAGCGTGGTCCAGCTGTGCGGTAGAATGAAGGTATTTTGGCGCTTGACCAGCGTTTGGTGTTGGCCGGTCCAGGAGAACAAGTCCCGCCACAACGCGTTGTTATAGTGCCAACGCGTTGTTTGGGTTTGCAACTTGGCTTGGGTTACGGCGCGATAGGCAACATGGTTATGGGTCTTTACGCTGGCCGCGGTGTGCCGCTGTTTTTGCTGATTTGGCAGCCGGTAAACGTAGACCCGTTCCTTTTTAGCTTGCCGGATTGGCTGATAAACTAAGAGGTTAACTTGCTTAGAGGGTGAAATGGCCGCGATGTTGGTTGTTCGCGTCGTCGTTACTTGGTGCATCCCCCAGTGCCAGTTGTCGTTGCCAATCATCAAGGTCGCGGCACCGACTAGAACGATGAACCCCAGACCACCACCGACGAATCGTTGGCGTTTCGTGGGTAGTAGCAGGAAGCCGCCGATGAACAGCAGAATCCCGAGTAAAAGTAAAATTAAAATCATGCGGTGGCCTCCTGTTCTTGATCCTGGACCTGTCGTTTAACGAAGCAGGCAAAGATGAAATCGATGATGCCAAAGGCCGTGGCCACCAGGAAGGCGGCGTGGAAACCGGTCATGGCCGCGTCGTAGGCCTGGTTCTGGTACGCAAGCGGTGCGCTGGTCAGTAAAGCGTGAGCCGGCGTGTGTTGGGTCGTGACGTTGGTGAGAACACTGCCGAGAATGGCGGTCCCCATCGAGGTCATGACCTGCCGCATGGTACTGTTGACGGCGGTCCCGTGACTCAATTGCAGGCCGCGCAAGTCAATCGAACTGGCGGCGGTCAGCGGCATCGTGACAATGGCGACCCCAATCATCAGAATCGTGTACTCACAGATGATGTAGCTGTAGGGTGTTGCGCGGGTGAGAAAGGCAAAGGGCAGGGTTCCCAGTGTTAATAGGAAGGTCCCGACCAAGGCCAACCGCCGGCCCCCCATTTGATCGTAAAGGTGGCCGCTCAACAGGCTGACCAGGCCGTAGACCAAGGCCCCGGGCAGAATCATCAGACCGGAGTGGAAGGGCGTCAGGCCGCGGACCTGTTGCAGGTACATGGGTAAGACCACTTGAATCCCAATCATGGCGGTGTTGGAAAGCGCCGTGATAAAGGAAGCTACGGTAAACGACGGAATTTTTAACAGGCGGACATTGAGAAAGGGATGTGCTTGCGGCCATTCGTGGCGGGCGAAGAGCCCAATGAAGAAGAGGCCAATCAGGATGCCAGCAATCACGCTGGTCGAGCCCCAGCCATTTTCACCGACTTCGGAAAAGCCGTAGAGTAGGCTCCCAAACCCAACCGTTGACAGTAAAATCGCCAGTAGGTCGATCGGTGATTTTTTCACGGGAATGACCGGGCGTACGAAGATCAGCGACAGAATCAATACCAAGATGACCGGTGGAATCATGACGCCGAACAGATCGCGCCAACTGGCATTGTCGAGAATCCAACCGGAGACGGTCGGCCCTAAGGCTGGTGCGAGGCCAATCACAATGCCGCCCAGGCCCATCATCGATCCCCGTTTATCAGCGGGAAAGGTGACGAGCAGAACGGTTTGAATGGTCGGGAAGGTAATTCCCACACCGATAGCCTGAATCAGCCGACCTAGAAAAATCAGGTTAAAGCTGTTAGCGGTATAGCTGATGACCAGTCCGGCCAGGAAAAAGCTCAGGGCGGTCAGGTAAATGATGCGTAAACTAAAGTTGTTGATCAGCCAGGCACTGATGGGAATCATAATCCCCATGACCAGCAGAAAGCCGGTCGTCAGCCACTGAACGGTGGCACTAGAAATATCGAAGCGGGTCATTAACGTGGGGTACGCGGTGACCAGCATGTTGGTGGTCAGGGCCGTACAAAATGTCCCGAACATTAGCGTCACCATTAGCCACACGCGGCTAAAAGGTTTGCCATTGGTATCTGTCATGATAAAAGCCTCTTTTGGTGGGAATCATCCGGTTCCCGTAAATTTTAAAACCATTATAACCTGTTACGAGAAAATAATAAACTACTTAGAACAGTTTATTAAAAATTCTTTTCAAGGTATAATAGCAGTACGTGGTGCCACGGGTACCCGAGCGCTTATAGCTGACACAAAAATAATCATGAAGACAACTCAGTTTGTTAATCGAACGCTGAAATTTCAGTCAGGTTGAAGAAGACTGAATGGCAGTTTTCTATCGCTGTAAACGACAGCTTGCTTGAGGAACAGACAGGAGAAGAGGGGTAACAATATGGTAAAACGACGGACATTAACCAGGGAAAAGGTCTTGGACCAGGCCAGTGACATCATTGCTGTGGATGGGTTAGACCATTTAACGATTCGGGAGTTGGCCAGCCGATTAGAGGTACGGCCACAATCCATTTATAATTATGTTGATAGTTTGAACGACCTGTTGGATCAGGTGGGGGTCGCCTTCGTGCAGGAAATTGCGGATCGTTTAATGCGGCGCCTGGTGGGGGTAGCTGGCAAGGAGGCCTTGTGGGTCTTTGCCCAGGAATTTCGGGCGGGCTGTTTACAACAGCGGCATCTAGCCCCCATCCTGTTAAATCCCAACGACCTGCAACATTTGACGGCGACCCATCAAGCCTTGGTCGACCTGTACAAGCAAATGTTTGCCAGCCTACATTTAGATGAGGTCGACAACACGGCGCTGGTTGAATCCACGCTGTACCGGTCCGCCTTATTTGGTTTTATCTTGCAGGAAATTGGTGGCTTCTTACGGTTGCCTGCCCGCAAGGTTGACGACCGGTTTGACCAGACCATGCAACTCGCTATTGACCAGTTCACAACGATTCAGTAGGGGATGTGAACGGTCGACCATAAGTTTGACGTTAAGACGTTATCACGCTGTTTCGGCGGGGATGGCGTTTTTATTTTTTATTTTTTAATTTTTTGGTAAATAACCCTTGCCTTCGAGTGCACTCAAAGGTGTTTACTAGGGTCTGTAAGCAAGAGAGGGAGGCGTTAGGTGTTGCACGAAAAGCAGTATCGGATTGGCGAGTTTGCAAAGCTGGTGGGGCTGTCAGCCTACACGTTGCGATATTACGAGGACCAGGGCCTGATTCGGTCTCAGCGAGATGAGCATGGCGTTCGGTACTATACGGCGGAAGATATTCGCTGGATCGGGTTCATTTTGCATCTGAAAGGCACCGGCATGCGACTGAATGAGTTGAAACGCTACGTCCAGCTTCGTGCCGAGGGTGACGACACAATTGCCGAGCGTCGGGCGATGCTACAGAAGGTCAAGGACGATGCCGAAGCAGATATCGCTGAACTTCAAATGCATTTGAAAGTTTTGGGTCGCAAGATTGACTGGTATGACGGCAAGACCGACCACACCATTCCGGACACCGAGAGCTTTCACGATTATCTACAAAAATTTAATAAATAAAAGGAGCAATCAATAATGGCAAAAAACGAAAGTGTTAAAAACGGGGTTATTTTCCCCCTCGGCGACAAGAATGAGGCGTACCAACAATTCTTCACCGGTCAAAGCTACTTACAAGGGTTAGTCAGTGATCCCGACGTCAGTGTGGGTGTGGGCAATGTCACCTTTGAACCCGGTTGCCGGAACAACTGGCACATTCACCATGATGGCTTCCAAATCCTGCTGGTAACCGGTGGCGAAGGCTGGTACCAAGAAGCAGGCAAGCCGGCTCGGCGGTTACACGCTGGCGACGTGGTGGTGACCAAGGATGGCGTGAAGCACTGGCACGGCGCAACCAAGGACAGCTGGTTCAGCCACGTGGCGATTACTGCGGGCACCCCAGAATGGTTGGAACCCGTTGATGACGCGCATTACGATGCATTAGAAGACTAGGAGGTCATAAACATGGCAAAGAAACAAACAGCTGGTCGGGATAACTTAGGTGAATTTGCCCCCAAGTTTGCCGAACTGAATGACGACGTTTTATTTGGGCAAGTCTGGTCACGTGAGGATAAATTATCCGCCCATCAACGCAGCCTGATCACCATTTCCGCTCTGATTTCTGCGGGGAATTTTGAACAATTACCGGCGCATCTGAAGATAGGAAAGGGTAACGGCATCACTAAGGACGAAATTGCAGAAGTGATCACACATCTATCGTTCTACGTGGGCTGGCCAAAAGCCTGGTCTGCCTTCAACATTGCTAAAGAGATTTTTACGGATTAATCTAGTTATTGCAGGCACCTCCGGTATGGTGAAAATGAACCTGGTTGGGTCAGTGTTAGTGACCAGAGGTGGGCCAAGGTCCCCAGCTGTGTCGGTGGTCTTGGCTGAGGTTTCTTACTCAGCCTAGTCCACGGGGCAATCTTTGAGACCGTACCTCAGGCTCAAAGTTGAGGTGGAAGCCCGTTTTACAGGCTGGAGCCGACCCCACAGCAGGGGGCCTTGAGCCCACCGCCGGGAACGGACAGCGCCCACCGCGCTCCGGCTCAGTTTTCACCAGCCCGGAGGCGCCAGAACCGTTAAATACAAGTCAAAAACTTTAGCCATCGAATCCATTTTGGGTCCGGTGGCTTTTTTGAATTTAGCTTATAATAGAGGTAAGTAATTATGAAAGGGGTTTCGCACACATGAATTTACATAAATTTTGGGCCAGCCTGGCGGGAATCGTTGCCGTCAGTGGGTTGGCCTTGACCGCGACCACCATCGCGACGCCAACGACTACGGCTCACGCGGCTTCGGCCACAACGTTGTATAAGCAGTGGCAAAAGGTTTACGTGGGTGGCAAGACGCAGAAGTACGTGAAGACCAACAGCGGTTCTGGCACCACGACCGCGCTGTCTGAAGGACAAGGTTACGGGATGCTGGCCGCAGTTTTGGCCGCTAAGAAGGGTGTGAATACCCGGACCACGTTTAACCAAATGTACAAGTATTATCGCGCCCATCGGGTCTCCAGCAAGGTGCCACTGATGCAATGGCAACAAACCAAACGTAACGGTAAGATGACCAGTGTGGGTCAACAGAAGAATTCCGCGACCGATGGGGATTTAGACATCGCGTACGCGTTGATTTTGGCTGACAAAAAGTGGGGCAGCAAGAAGGTCAACTACAAGGCCGCTGCCAAGAAACTGATTAAAGCCATCAAGCAAAAGGAAATCAACCAGACGACCTACCTGCCAAAGATGGGGAATTGGGCGACTAATTCCTATGACGTCAGCAAGCTCCGGACGGCCGATTTGATGACCGGGTACTTTAAGACGTTTGCCAAGTACACCAAGGATAGTACCTGGACCAAGGTGGCGTCTCGCAGTCAAACGGCCGTTAAGAAACTGAGTGCACGGCATAAGACCGGGCTGTTCCCCGACTTTATTTTTGCGACCGGGAAGAGCATCAAGCTAAAGGCCGTGAAGCCCTACACGATTGAATCGGGAACTGACAACCAAGTCGGCTACAATGCTTGCCGGGTCCCATGGCGGTTAGCCCAAACTTACAAAATGAAGAAAGATGCCATCACCAAGAAAGCACTGAATAAGCAACTCAAATTCTATAACCAGAAAAAGAAAATTTTAGCCGGTTATACGTTGGGCGGCAAGGCGGTCAACAATTACGCCAACACGGCCTTTACGGCACCCGTTAATTTTGGCGCCAAGGTCATGAAGAAGACCAGCTTGAAGAACAAGTCGGCCAAGCAATTACCCAAGTCGATTGAAAAGAGGAACTATTTCTCCGCCACGCTCCAAGTCGTCATTGCCTTAAGCTAAACGGAAAATTGAAAAAGGTGTGTCAACGACAAGCAAACTTGTCGTCGGCACACCTTTTGTGATTGTGGCGCAAGTGAATTTTGGTCGCAAAAAAAGCGCCTCCCGCGGGAGACACTTTTAGAAAAATCAGTTTAGTAAGTTGAAACGTAAGCCTTGTTGGCCGTGACGTACTTGCCGTTCGTTAATTGGAACCGGTAAGCGTCCTTGCTATTCTTGGTGATGCCCTTAACAGCTAAGGTCTTGCCAGCAGCTAACTTGGTGCTCCGTTGGCCATTGGTAAAGAGAATGTTGTTGTATTCGTAGACGGCCTTCTTGATCTTGATACCCTTCACACCACTGATGCTATTGTAGTAGCTAGCGGTTGAATGAGAAGAGGTGTCAGCGAACCAGCTCTTAACGACGGAACTGTTTTGAATCTTGTTCAAGTCAACGTTGCCACTGATACCGGAAACGCGGCCAGAACTGGTGTATTGCCAGAGGTCGATGGACGTGCCAGAAACCTTAGGCTTGGTTGAGCTGTACTTGGCGATCCAAGACCCATCGAACTTGGAGAAGTCCAAGTTATGTGAGTTGGCGTAGTATTCACCAGCGTACATAATCAGGGGCTTGTCAGTCAGGCTCCGCATCGTCTTCAACCAAGCGTTCACGTAGGTTTGTTCGGAACTCTTAGCAGATGGCATCCGCTTTTCTTCGTCCAGGACAAAGAATTTGGTATGGGAGTTACTACGCTTGTAGAAGTCTTTAGCTTCCTGTTGGGCGTCCTTAACACTGGTAAATTCGGCAAACATGTATTGACCGAATGGCACACCAGCCTTGTAAGCACCGTTAGCGTTGACGTTGCGCTTGCTATCGACCATGTAGCCGGCGTCGCCCTTGCTACCATGTTGTACCCGAATGATGGCGTACTTTAAGTCCTTTGACGCCTTCGTCCAGTTGATGTTCCCTTGGTATTGCGAAACATCGGCAACCTTATTGCCGGCTGCGTTGGCGGTCGTGGTGTTCAAACTAACGCCCACGGCTAAGACAGCGGCAAATGCAGCGGCCCCAGCGACAAATTTATGTAACGTGATCTTCATGAATGATGTCCTCCTCAAGTCTTTGGGTTCATTGTACACGGTATGGGTTGCCCGGAGGTTACGCGCAATTTACATTTGATTACAGTTCCGTTGCAATTAAAAAGAGTGGGACACAAGGCGGTTAGCCGGCGAGCATTAAGGCTGTTAACCGAATAATCCTGGTCTTGGATTGTTTGGTTAGCAGTTTTAAGCGGAACCGGGTGCCTTTTGTCGCACGTTTCGGCCATATAAATGGGTGCAAAAAAGCCCGGGCTCATCCCAGGCTTCTTGCTTAATTGTGATTCGTTTGACGGGTGCGCATGAGAATCGCGGCACACAGCGCACCAGCAATGGCAATGCCAGCCGAAGTCAACGTGACCGCACGCGTGCCATTCGCATAGGCTTGCCACACGGTCTGTTGGACCGCATGAGCGAAGGGCATTTTAGCCAAACGGGCGCTGAAGGCAATGCCGTGACCAGAGAAGGGCCCGGCACTGACCAAAGCCTGATGAATCGCGGTGGCGGCCTTGTGTGGCATGTTGATTTGGCCGAAGTGGCTGGTCAAATAATTTTGATAAACGTTATTTTGAACCAATCCGAGGCTAACGATTCCTAAGGTCACCCCGATTTGGCGGAAGACGTTGATTAAACCAGAGGCCATCCCCATCTCCCGAACCGGCACGCCCTCCATCCCCGTACTGTTCAAGAGGGGGTTGACCATCCCGTTGGTGATCCCCATGAGGACCATGCCCGGCCATAACTCGGCGAAGGAGACGTGAATGGTCATGGCGTTGGCTAACATTAAGAAACCGATGCCGCCCAGAAAGAGGCTACCACTGATCATCCATTTCTTAGAATAGCGGTTACCCAGGTACCCGGTCAGCGGCCCGAGAATTAGGGACCAAATGCTAATGGTTAATTGCCGAACCCCGGCTTGCAACGCTGAGTAGCCCATATAATTTTGCATCAAGGCGGTCAGGTAGGTGTTGTAGGAGTAAATACCGGCACCCAATGCTAGGGCAACCATAACCGTTCCCACAAAATGGGGGTTCTTGAACATGGCCAGGTTGACCATCGGTTGTTTCAAACGGGCTTCAACCAAGATGAAGACGACGAAGAACAGAATAGCCGCGCCAAACCAGCCCAACATTTGGGGACTCGTCCAGTGCCAGTCCTGATGGTTTTCTTTTAGAATCAAGCCGTAGATGAGGGCAAATAAACTTGCGGCGGATAGGGCCATGCCAGCAAAATCAATTTGATGATTTTGACTTAAGTCAGGCACCTCATCCACGTAAATCAGAGTTAAAATAATGGCAATAATCCCAATGGGGATGTTCACGTAAAAGATGGAGCGCCAGCCAAATTGGGCGACTAGATAACCGCCGACCAGGGGACCGGACGCTGAGGATAACCCGATGATGGAGCCCAAAATACCAAGCGCCACGCCCCGTTTGCTGCCCTTGAAGCTGACGGCGACCAAGGCCATGGCGAGGGCGTTCATCCCAGCACCCCCGAGGGCTTGAACACCACGCCCAATGTCTAAGACTAGCAGGTTAGGCGCCATGCCGTTAACGGCGGAGGCCAGGACAAAGATGGCCAGGGAAATGACAAAGATGCGTTTCAGCCCGTACATGTCCCCAATTTTAGAAACAATCAAGAGGGTGACCCCCAGAACCAAGGAGTAGGCGTTTAGGACCCATTGCACATTATTAAAGGATTCATTGAAATCCCGGACCATGGTGGGTAACGCCACGTTAACAATGGTGACGTCTAGTAGGGCCATGAAGACCCCGAGGGAAAGGGCGCCAAGGCCAATCCAGTTTCGTGTTGAGTTAGTCAATTTACTAAGTTCCTCCGTTTCGGTCAGTTGAAGTCAGCTGCCGATTTATTTATTTGGGATGTGACAATTTTCGGAAAAAAAGTTGCCGATTAAAAAAATAATCAGCAACTTTTGACGCAGTTAATTAGTGTACGGCCGTGTAAATCTTGATGGCTAACTTGGCCCGGTTCTTATCCGTTTTGGTAATTGGATTGTACTTGGACAGGCCGGCTTTGACCTTTTTGTAGCTGTAAACGTTGGAACTGCCACTCTCGAAGTACATCAAATCAGCTTTCTTCGGGGAATGGTTCAGGCCAAGCACGTGGCCAAGTTCGTGGGCAATCGTGCTGGCGTACTGATACTTCCGACCTTCATTGGCTAGCGTCGAGCGTACCAGGGACACATCTTTTTTCAAGACGGCGTAGGACGGCAGGGCCTCTTCCACGCGGGCAGCCTCTTCGTTAAACAGTTGGTCGTAATTTTCATCCGTAGCGGCGATGCCTTCAGCCTCTAAATTGGCTTTCGCTTTACTCTTAACGGTATTAGAATATTGGTTGTAGAAGGCGTCGTTCAACTGGTTGGTCATCGCGGTACCAATGTCTTGTTTGGCGGCCGTGTAGAAGGACGAGCGAATCTGCAGTTGCTTCTTGGCTGGTGTCCACCAGGCATCACTTTGATCGCTCTTAGTGGCAGCGGACTTGGAGACAGAGAAGGTCAGCGTATGATTTTTCTTGGACCCTTGCGTGAATTCTTTCTTACCCAACTTGTTGTTCCAGTAAGCCATGGCAATGGTGACACTCTTCTTTAAGGTTTTATCCTTGGTATTTACGTAGACCACGGCTTTACCATTTTTCTTGAGGGCCGTCTGGGCGTCGTAGGCAAGCTTGTACTGCTTTCCTAAAGCCTTGGCGTGCTTCTGGTAGTAGCTCTTGGACTTCTTTAGCGTGGCGGCCGATGGATTGACGCTGGCGGCCTGAGCGGTGACGGTACTAGTGGTAATGGCGGGCGCCACGATGAGGGTTGCCGCAACAGCCATCATCAGTGAACGCGCGCGAATGTGGTGAAATCTGCGCATGATGTTAACCTCCCTTAAAAATCCCCAAAACAATTCGTATTTACAATAGCATAGGCCAAACGTCGCGTGGGGTCAAGAATTAACGGTTCAGTAAATATTGATGGTGGAACTCATTAATACCGGGGTTGGACCCGGTTTCAAAAAGCAATTAGTAGAACATCTGTTTGGTCTTGGATCAGGAATCTGGTATAGTAGTTGCAGAAGCAAAATTGGAGGGAAAGCAATGGTTAAACGATGTGATTGGGCAACGTCTTCACCTGAGATGGAACGGTATCATGACGAGGAATGGTGCCGGCCGGAACATGATGAACAACGGCTCTTTGAACTGCTTTGTTTGGAGACCTATCAAGCAGGACTGAGTTGGCAAACGGTGTTAAATAAGCGCGCCGCATTTCAACGGGATTTCTACAATTATGACCTAGCACGTGTTGCCGCTATGACTGCCACTGACGTTGAACGGCTGTTACAAGACGCCCAGATCATTCGGAATCGCCAGAAATTAGTGGCAACCATTAACAATGCGCGAGTCATTTTAAATTGGCCAGCAGAGAGTACGTTTAGTGCATGGTTGTGGGGCTTTGTCGATGGCAAACCGATTCGGCATGCCATTGCGAGCGATGCCCAGCTGCCAGCAACGACGGATCTAGCGCAGCACATTTCCCGTGAGATGAAGAAGCGGGGCTTTAAGTTCGTGGGACCGACCACGACGTATTCATTCTTACAGGCGGCGGGCTTGGTGAATGACCACCTGTTGAGCTGTGACTGGGCGCCAGAGAACCAATAGAAAGAGGGCAGAACCATGCGTTTTTTACATACAGCAGATTGGCACATTGGCAAGAAACTTCACGGATATGATTTGATTCCCGAACAGGAGGATGCTTACCAGCAAATCAAGGCGATTGCCAAGCGAGAAAAGGTAGATGCCGTCGTGATTGCTGGAGATTTATACGATCGAGCACTCCCCAGTGAACCGGCTGTGACGGCGTTGACTAACATGTTGGTTGACCTGAATCGTAAAGAAAAATTTCCACTGTTAGCAATTAGCGGGAATCACGATTCGGGCGTGCGCTTGGGTTACGGCCAAGAGTGGTTTGCCAGCACGGACTTTTTCTTACGGACGCGGTTGGCGGACGCGTTAAAGCCGGTGACACTGAAAGATACGCAATTTTTCTTGTTACCTTACTTTGAGCCCGTGCAGGCGCGCCAATTTTTTGACGACGAATCGATTCGAACGGTTAATCAGGCGATGGAACGATTAGTTGCTGCCATGCAGGAAAAATTTGATGCCACGAAGAAACATGTGCTGATTGCGCATTTCTTTGCGGCGGGCAGTAATCACTCGGATTCGGAGACCTTAGTCCAAGTCGGCGGCTTAAATGCCGTGCCCGTAGATATGTTAGCGCCATTTGATTATGTTGCGCTGGGCCATTTACACCGGAAAGAAGCCTTGCAGAATGAACCGACTGTTAAATACAGCGGGTCACCCCTAAAGTTTTCGACCAGTGAGGCAGCCGACACGAAGGGCGTTTGGATCATTGATACGGATCAGACACCGGTCTCGGTGACGTTTGAACCGTTGAAGCCGTGGCACGACCTGGTCGTTTTGGAAGATAGTTTTACCAATCTGATGGACCGCGACCACGCGTATGCGGTCACGCCAGAAGATTTTGTGGCGGTTAACTTGACGGATACCACGCCCATCACCAACGTTATGCAGCGCTTGAAAACGCGTTTCCCCCGGGTGATTGAACTCAACCGTGTGAACCAACTCGACGTGACGCCGGATGAATTGGATGTGAAACAAGTCCAACAAGATCCGTTAACTTTATTGGGTGATTTTTTTGAACAGGTCACGCAACACCCACTAACGGATCAGCAACAGGTTTGGGCCCGGCAAGCCTTACAGGCCGCAGAAAAGGAGGGAGACGAATGAGTCCCGTAACTTTACATCTAGAATACTTTGGTCCTTACCGAGATGAAACGGTTGATTTCACAAAATTTTCCGCTACCCCCTTATTTTTGATTAGCGGGAAGACTGGGAGTGGCAAGACCACCATTTTTGATGGCATGTGTTACGCCCTGTTCAACCAGACTTCTGGCGTTGACCGGGAAGCCAAATCCATGCGCTCAGACTTTGCGACCCACACGGATCAGACGCGGGTCACGTTTACCTTTACCCACCGGAACCGGTCCTATGAAATTGTGCGCGAACCCACGCAGATTTTGGCTAAGAAGCGGGGAACTGGTCTGACGGAGTCCGCGGCCAGTGTGACATTGACCGTCTTTGAAGACGACGCGGAAATCACACAGCTGACGAAAGAAGGCCAGGTTCGCGATTATCTGCAGGAATTGTTGCAGATGGATGGCAAGCAGTTTGCTCAAATCGTCTTACTTCCACAGGGCCAGTTCCGCCGGTTCCTGATTGCCCCCAGTGAAGACAAAGCAGTAGTTTTGGAACAACTATTTAATACCACAATCTTTGCGCGGTGGACGGACCGCCTCAAGCGCCAGCTTCGGCAAAATGAGGCTGCAAATAAGGAAACGGCGGCGACCCTTGACCGGTTACGGGGTGAGCTACAGTGGACAACTGACAATAAAGAGAAAGCCGCTAGTTTGTTGGCCAATCAACAAACGACTGATATTTTAGCATTAATGGCTGAACAGCAGGTCACGACTAAGACCCAACGAACGGCAGTTACCACGCAACTCAAGCAAGCAGACCTGTTGCACAGTCAGCTGGTCCGACAAGATGAGCAAGAATCTGTCTTACTGGCCGATCGGAAGCGGCTCGCGGAGCGTCAACAAGAACAACAAGCATTGACCCAGCAACAACCAGCCATGAAGGAATTGAAGAAGCGAATTGCTGAGCTGGACTGGACGCAGCAGATTCAGCCGCAATGGCAAGACCAAACGCAGGCCCAGCAAACGCGCCAACAGCGGCAACAGGCCAGTGAACAGGCGGCAACGGTCTTACAATCAGCGAAGCAGAAGTACCAAGTAGCCGTCGCTGAGCAACAGAAACAGCAACCGCTGGTTAAAAAAATCAAGCAAGAAAATGATCAATTAGCCCAACAACAGGAACTGATTCCGGTCTACCAACACGTGGCTGAATTGACCCAACAAAAGCAACTCGCGCAAGAACAGGTTGATCAGACACAGGCGCACCTCAAGCAAGTCCGAACCGCCGTCGCTGAAAATAAAACGGCTCAGCAGGCTCAACAACAGGTAGTGGACCAGCAACCGGCTATTTTCGACCGTCAAAATCAACTGACACAGCGTGACGCTCAGCTGCAGGCAAGCAAGAAGCAATTGGCAACCGTGCAGCAGGCGGACCACCAACTCACAACTAGTCAACAGAAAGTGACTAGTTTAAAGACACAAGCGCAGACGGCCCAAACAGCTGCTAAGGAAAAGCGGACGGCCGCTGATGCCAGTTACCAAGCCTTCTTACGGAGCCAAATTGCCGAACTGAGTGCGCAGCTGACTGAGGGGTCACCTTGTCCGGTCTGTGGGTCGGAACATCATCCCCACCCAGCTGCGACCACGACGGCGACTGCTGTGTCAGAGGATGACGCCAAGGCGGTTCAAGCACAAGCGGATCGGTTAGAAAAGCAGGCTAGTGAGGTCGCTGCCCAGTTAGCTAGTTGGCAACAACGCGTCACGGAACAAGCAGCGACCCAAGCCATCCAATTGGCTGAGCTGCAAGCGGCCCTGGGACAACCAACGACGACCACGCTAGCCGAACTTACCGAGCAACAACGTTCAGCCCAGCAGGCCTATCAGCAAGAAGAAGCCAAGAATGAACAAGAGCGGCAAGCCTTGCACCGAGCTCAACAACAGATGAAGACGTTGACCGCAGCGGCGACTACCTTGCAGACGCAGGTACAGACGGCTGAGCAAGCGGTGCATGACCAACAAACGCAGGCGGCTAAGCTGAGTGCTGAACTGGCGACGGAGACGAAGCGGTTACCGGATCAGGCACCAACGCTGGCGACATTTATGCAACAGCTCGCTGATTTACGGGCCCAAGTGAAGGCCGACCAGCAGACCTTGGACGCGGTAAACGCAGCCGTCCAACAGGCAGAAAATCAAGTGGCTGTCGCACAGTCCCGCTTGACGCAGGCTGAAGAAGAAGTACAGACCAGTCAAGAAAGACTGACCCAGGCCCAGACGGTCGTAGCAAAGCTTTTGACGGAACATTTTGGAACCAATGATGAGACCGTGGTCGAACAAGTCCAGACAGCCCTAGCGGAAGTGGGGTCGTTAGCGACTAAGCGGCAGACTTTAGCCGATTTTGACAAGCGCCAGGACAGCCTAGCCGCAACCATTGCCGACCTGGTTGTCCGCACGAATGACCAGCCAACACCAGACCGGGAGAAGACGCAGGCCGCGTTGGCTCAGGCCAAGGCCCAGATGACGGACCTTCAGGAACAGCAACGACAATTACAAAATCTCTTTGAATTTAACACCACGCACACCCAGCAATTACAGACACAGGTGGATAAGCAGGCTGCGGCCATGCAAATGACGCAGGAGCTGACCGAACTCAGTGGCGTGGTCAATGGGGATGGTCCCAACAGTAAGTTAGGCCTGGAACGGTATGTGCTCCAAACCTACTTACGTCAAATCCTACGAGTCGGTAATCATCGGCTAAAGCAATTAACGAACGGGCGGTATCAATTCGTGATTGATGAATCCCAGGCGAACTCCAAGAAGCGGTCCGGCCTGGAAATCAACGTTTATGACGATCACGTGGGTGAGCAACGGAGCGTGCATACGCTCTCGGGCGGTGAAAGCTTCATTGCCTCATTGGCGTTAGCTCTGGCCCTGGGTGAAGTTATCCAACAGACCACGGGGAGTGTTGACGTCGATGCTCTGTTCATTGATGAAGGCTTTGGGTCATTGGACGAAGATGCTTTAATGACGGCACTGGAATCGTTGGAAACGATTGAGGGTAAGCACCGGATGATTGGTATCATCAGCCACGTGAGTGAACTCCGTGACCAGGTTGAAAACCAATTACAAGTGATTGCCAACGGTAACGGAGAGAGTACGATTCGGTACCACGCCGCGGAATGACAGCTTTTTCCAGACTAAAAAGGTCTTGGACTGCTTGTATATCCAAGACCTTTTTTCTGTCGAGTCACAGGAGAACAGTTAAAGAGGTGACGCAACGTGCCGCCGAGATGCTGCTAGCGTGCTTAACTTAGCCAGCACCTTACAAGAACGACACACTTCAATACGAGTCCCCAAAGAAAAGCTGGAATGGCATTTCCCCTAGGCTGGGGTTACATGACAACTCTATTCTCTGGGGCAACTCTAACAGTAACTGGATTCAATAGAAAGTTAATGGCTAGTTGATGAGGTAAAATAGAGACGTTAAGCCGTTCAACTTAAAAAGTTGCCCTAACTTTGCGGGTGAATCATCCGTGAATCAGGTAGTTGGTGGCGTAAATGGTTAATGAACGCCAAATGAAGTTTTTAAACAAATTAACATAATTGGTTATAGTTTTAACGATTATCCGTGCAAAACGGATTTTGATGGTTTAGAATAATGGGTAACTATATTAGAAACGGGATGATTTTCAATGTGTACGAGTTTGACCTATGAGAACAGTCGGGGCGATCAATTCTTAGCCCGGACCATGGATTTTGCGTTTGAACTGGGTGGCCAACCCATCTTTATGCCGCGGAACCAACAGATTCAAGGGGATGCGGGGACCTTCACCACGAAGTATGGCTTCGTCGGGGCTGGCCGGAACCTGAGCCATTACATTTTTGTTGATGGCGTGAATGAATATGGTCTTGGGGCAGCCGCATTGTACTTTTCACAATACGCGAAGTACGAAGCAAGTGCACCAGCCGACAAGTTGGGCTTAGCGCCACATGACGTGACAGCCTGGGCTTTGGGCAACGCCAAGAGTGTGGCTGACCTGCGGGAACTGGTCAAGCACATTCAACTCTTGGACATCCCGGTTGCCTTGCTCGGCATCACGGCACCGCTACACTTTATCTTTAGTGATCCAACGGGGGAGACTGCCGTACTTGAAGCCACCAGTCATGATATTCATTTGATTGATGATCCGGTCGGCGTCATGGCGAACTCACCACAATTGAGCTGGCATTTACAAAACCTCAGCACTTACGGCACGCTGCAAGCTGCCGACGTACCTTTGCATGATTATGAAGGGTTTGAGTTAGCTACCCAGGGTCCTGGGACCGGGGCGTTGGGCCTGCCCGGGGACTACACGTCACCATCCCGCTTTGTCCGGACGGTTTACAACAAGCATTTCAGCATTAAGACGGACGATACGCCGACGACCCTGAACCTCTTACAACACCTATTAGACAGTGTCACGATTCCGAAGGGGGTCAAGCTAAAGGCTGACGGTCACAGCGACTACACGCAATACCGGGCCTACGCCAACCTGACTGAGCGTTCCTACTTCATGGAACCTTATGACAACTTGGAATTGCAAGGCGTTAAGATGACTGACGAAATGTTAAACGACTGGGACACGCCCGTGGAATACCCACTGGACCACCAGCCACACATTAGTGCGTTGAACTAGGAGCTGAACAAATGGGTTTTAATCAAAAAAGTTTTGCTGAACTAACGACCACGGAACTCTTCCGTATTTACCAGTTACGGGTGGCAGTTTTTGTGGTGGAACAAGACTGTGTCTATCAGGAAGTTGACGACGATGATCTGATTGCGCAACATCTGTTTCGAACGGACGATGTGGGTCAGGTGTTAGCCTACGCACGGTTAATTCCGGAACCCAATCAAGTTCGGATTGGCCGGGTCCTCGTTGCCGCTTCGGCGCGCAAGCACGGCGCTGGTCGTGAGTTAGTGACCGAAGCCATTGCCGCCGCTCGGGAGACCTATCCGGAAGCACAACAGATCGTGATTCAGGCCCAAGCCTACTTGCAAAAGTTTTACGCATCGTTTGGGTTTACGCCCACTAGCGAGGTTTACCTGGAAACAGGGATTCCCCACTTGGATATGGTTTTGCCATTGAATCGGTAAGCAAACTGCACACGAAAAAGGCGAGGCCTCGACGTTTTAAATAACGTCGGGACCTCGTCTATTTTTGTCGAATTTTAGCAGTTCACTACCGCTTGTTGGCGGCGTTAATGAAATCGTGAATCAAGTCAGCCGGACCACCGAGCGCAATGACCGCGCGCAGTGGCATGTTCAGGAACATTTGATCTTGGAGTAGGGCTAAGTTGCCGTGCTCGTCAGTTGTTGCCAAGAAGTTATTGCCGTTGGCATGTTCTGGCGCCAGGACCGTCTCCTTGAAAATCTGTTGCAGACGTGGATCTCTGACAATCGTGGACAGGTAAGTCTCGGCCGTCACAGGGGCGGGGGAGTTTTTAAAGTCCATGGTCAACTTGGTCTGTAGCCGGATGTCCCGTGAGGAATCGCCGACCATGAGTTCATAGTCGCCAGAATCGGCTTGCCAGCGGGACTTACCTTCGCACCACCAGCTAAAGTCACGCCGGTTGAGTTTTAAGGTCACGACCTTGGTTTCGCCAGGTGCGACGGCGACCTTGGTGAAGGCGCGCAGTTCCTTGGTTGGCATTGGCACGTGTGAGGCATGGTTGGCCACGTAGAGTTGTGGCACCGCTTGACCAGCGCGGTCGCCCGTGTTGGTCAGGTCAAAGGTGATGGTCGCGCCGTGTTCGTTCTCGTCGACGGCCAAATTGGTATATTCAAAAGTCGTGTAACTGAGACCATGACCGAATGGGAAGAGCACGTGCATTTCGTGGGTGTCGTAGTAACGGTAGCCCATGAACATGCCCTCCGTGTAATATTCGTGATGGGGGTCCTGCCCAAACGTTGGGGCCATTGGGGTGTCGGTCAACCGTTGAGGGAAAGTCTCGGCCAAGTGACCGGACGGGTTGACCGCACCGGTGATGATATCCCAGGTGGCTTCACCGACCGCTTCACCGGCCAGATAAGTTTCGACAACGGCGTCGACTCCGTGAATCCAAGGCATTTCAACCGCGGAACCGTTTTGGAGCACGACCGTGACGTGATTGTTGATCTTTGACAGGCGGCCAATCAGTTCGCCTTGATTTTCGGGGAGCATCAGAGACGTCTTGTCGAAACCTTCCGATTCCGTATTTTCAGGATAGCCGGCGAAAATGATGACGTGATCGGCGTTCTTAGCGGCGGTGAGGGCAGCTTCGACTAAGCTATCGTCCGTTTCACTTTGATCCAAACGGTAACCAGGGTAATAATTGGCTTCAAGGTCGCTGTCTTGCAGTGCGGCTAATGGCGTGGTCAACTTCGTTGGGTTGACGTGGGAGCTGCCGGAACCTTGGTAGCGTGGTTGATCGGCCAATTCGCCGATAACGACCACTTTGCCAGCGGTCGTGGGATCTAGTGGCAGTTCAGCGTGACGGTTCTTTAAGAGCACGATGCCATCATCGGCCAACTTGCGGGCAAATTGGTGATGGGCCGCGTGGTCATAGGTACCGGCATGGTCGGCGGGTAACCAGTTTTCAATGATGTGCAGTAAGTGCCGGACCGCCTTGTTCAGCGTCCCTTCGTCCAGTTCGCCGGTTTCGACGGCCCGGATAATGTTGTCCACGGAAGCTTGGCCCTGACCTGGCATTTCCAAATCGAGCCCGGCGCGTAAGGCCTGGACGTTGTCAGCGACGGCGCCCCAGTCAGACATGACCGCACCGTGGAAGCCCCATTCGTCACGCAAGATGCTCCGGAGCAAACGACGATTCTGGGAATTCAGCGTCCCATTAATCTTGTTATAAGAGGTCATGATGGTGGCAGGGTAAGCGGCCTTGACGATGATTTCAAAAGTGCGTAAATAAAGTTCGCGCAACGTTCGTTGGTCCATGTCACTGGAGGCTGTGAACCGTTGATTTTCCCGGTTGTTGGCGGCAAAATGTTTAACGGCCACACCGACGTGTTTGGATTGGACGCCTTGAACGTAGGCACTGCCTAGTTCGCCGGCCACTAAGGGGTCTTCTGAAAGGTATTCGAAGTTACGCCCACCCAAGGGAGAACGCTTCAAGTTGACGCCAGGTCCCAGCAACAGACTGACTTGCTCTGCGCGAGCCTCGTCACCCAGGTGTTCACCTAGTTGGTGCATAAGATCGCGATTCCAGGAGCTGGCACTCAGCGCGGCAGCCGGATAAGTAATGGCTTGAACCGAGTCGTTAATGTTCGTGGTGCCTGAATCCGCGGTCTGCTTCCGTAAGCCGGAAGGGCCGTCCGTCATCATGAGGGCGGGGATGTCCAGCCGGTCAATAGCGGCCGTGTACCAACTATTTTTTCCTGAAACCAGAGCGGCCTTCTCCGGTAACGTTAGTTCAGCAAGCATGCGTTCGATGTCCATACGTTCAAATCCTTTCTACTAGTTAAACTTGTTTCAAGTATACCTTTTTCCACCACGGAATGTTACCCGCCACTTTTGAAATCTGTCGGTGGTCAATTTTAACCTTTGACAAACACTGAGGAAGAGGGTATCTTAGGTCTTGTACAATCCAATTAATTACAAAAAATAAGTCTAAGGAGGAAAATCACGATGTTGAAGAACGCCACTCAAGTTAAATCACTGCTTGCCGCATGTTGCGAATGTAACGTGTCTTTTTGCGCTACCTCAATTCGTGATTTTCCGGCTAAACCGTAGTAGTACATAGCGCCGACCTAGGTTGGCAGTGTCGAACGGGCTACCGCTTTCACGAGTTAAGTGAAGGCGGTAGCCCGTTTTTTCTGTATTTAAATCATAATTTTGCGGATTGTACACCACAAAAATTTGAGGAAAAGGGAGCAAACTTTTTATGAAAAAATGGACTGGGATTGGGTTAGTCGCAGCGGTATTGGCAATTGGTATGGGGTTAGCTGCCTGTGGCCAAACTGCTGCAACGTCCAAGCCACAACAAGTTTTGCGGTTACCAGCGACGGCTGCACTCGACACCATCGACCTCGCCAAGGCCACCGGTTATGGCCAGACGGGGAACGTTTTTGAAAGTTTTTATCGGTTAGGAAAAGACGGTCAGGTTGCACCAGGGTTGGCAGATTCGGCAAAAATGTCGAAGGATAAAAAGACGTGGACGTTCCATATTCGCGACAATGCGAAGTGGAGCAACGGCGATAAGATTACCGCGCAGGACTTCGTTTATTCCTGGCGACGGACGTTGACGCCGTCCACCAAGTCGTCGTACATGACGATGTTTTCTGGGATTAAAAATGGGGATAAGATTATCGCCGGTAAGGCTAAGCCCAGCACCATTGGGATTCACGCCAAGAACCAACAGACGGTGGTCATCAAGCTGGATAAGCCCATCGCTTACTTTAAAATTTTAATGGCTTACCCGTTATTTGCTCCACAAAATAAAAAGGTTATCGACAAATACGGCAAGAAGTATGCCACCAAGTCCGAGTACATGGTCTACAGTGGGCCCTTCAAGATTCAGGGCTGGAACGGGACGGGCAACACCTGGTCCTTTGTGAAGAACAACCAGTATTGGGATAAAAAGGTCGTTAAGCTTCAAAAGATTAATTATCAAGTTGTGACGAATCCCCAAACGGGTCTGAGTTTGTACCAGAACAAGAAACTTGATTTCGCGCAGTTATCCAATGAACAAGTTAAGAACTACAAGAATGATAAAGAATTCCAGCAATATCCGTATTCCATCGTGATTCATTTAAAATACAACTTCCAAGATGCTGACAAGGCCAAGCGCCGGATCATGAATAATCAAAATATCCGCCAGGCCATCGCCTTATCCATTAACCGCAGTCAATTGACCAAGAAGGTGCTGGGGGATGGGTCCGTCACGCCAACCGGTTTCGTTGCCAGTGGCTTAGCGCGTGATCCTAAGAGCGGCAAGGACTTTGCTAGTCAGCAGAAGGTCAAGAATACGACGACGTACAATCCTACTTTAGCCAAGCAGAAGTGGGCGGCTGGATTGAAGCAACTCGGCATCAAGAAGGTTGACCTGAGCATCATGGCCGGGAACGATGACGTTGCGGCCAGCACCGTGACCCAATACTTAAAGGGTGCGCTGGAAAAGAATTTGAAGGGTTTTGACCTGAAGATTCAAAACGTGCCGGCTTCCGTGGCCCAATCTCGTTCGACCAACGGCGATTTTGACCTCTACCTGTCTCACTGGGGCGCCGACTTCAACGATCCGATTTCCTTCCTGCAGATTCCAGTCAGCTCGAACTCACTAAACTACGGCAAGTGGTCCAACAAGCAGTATGACGCGCTGATCGACAAGGCTCAGAACCAAGATGCCGGCAACGATGAGGCCCGTTGGCAAGATATGGTTCAGGCGGCCAAGTTGGTGAACAAGACGCAGAGCTTCACGCCCTTGTACCAAGCGAACTATGCTTACCTGACGCGGTCCGATGTTAAGGGGATTATTCACAACACGGCGGGCACCCAGTGGAGCTACAAATACGCTTATATCAAATAACGGTTTTGACTGATCTTTGGGTCGCCTTACCGGGCGGGAAAAATAGCCTGGAACGCGGTGGGGAGGACGCCTGGAGCCAAAAAGCGGTCTCCAGGCTTGCTTTGAGCCTCTAAGGAACGAGTCTCAAAGTCACCATTTTCTAAGAAGAACCCTTAGAAAATCCCACGGCTGAGGCTATTTTTCCCGCCCTCACGGCTAAGATTGGTTCAAATCGTTAGTTGATGGCTTCTTCTACGTTACGTGTTTATTCAATCGAGCTGGTGTCAAAGGTTTTATGAATTCAAAAGTCAGTGGGCCTACTGACTAACTACACCAGATACGTTACAACTAAATTTTGCAGTTAACTGCTATTTCCAATCATCTGGAAAGAACCAAGCCACTGGCTCTTCTCGAGACTGACTTAGGTGGGCTAACGTCAGTGAGTGGGGACGAGGGACTGGTTACAGCAGGTTTTATCGAATCCGGTTTTGCTAGACCAAACGCTAGTGGAACCGGATTTTTTCGGGGCATAAGTGGACCAATGACCATGATTAGCTTTCAAATTGTGTCCGTTCATGGTATGATGATTCTCGTAGACATGTACCCATGGTCGGGTACTTTCGAAAATCCTGGCAATTCGCGTTGTTGGGTAATGGCTCTCGGATTGTAAAATCCGGGAGCTTTTTTTGTTTTTAGCGTGTTAGTATGGAAGCGAGAAGGGGATGGCGACATGGCAATTGGACCGGATGATGGGCACGTTTGGGATAGCGATGGGACCCAGGAATATCAAGCGTATTTCGGCACGCCCACTCATGATGACCACGTGCTGTACGAACTTCTAACGGTCGGCGTGTTTCAAGTCGGCCTGAGTTGGCAGGCGGCCGCCAGCAAGTTACCCGTTTACCGGCGGCTCTTTGCAGGGATGGACCCGCAGCGGGTGGCTGGGTTCGAAGACGAACTCGATGGCGAACGGATTGCCAACGACCCAGACATGATCAGCAACGGTCGAAAAATTCGGGCGACTATTCACAACGCGCGAGCCATGGTGCAGGTACAACGGGAGTTTGGCAGTTTCAGTGCCTACCTCTGGGAATTTGTGAATGGCACCCCCTTGTTACTGCCGGCGGTGACCCGAGATCTGCTGACCAATCAATCAGGCATCGGCAGCGCGGTCGCCAAGGATTTAAAACGCCGCGGATTTAGTTTTGTCGGTCCGGTTGTGACGCACATGTTTTTGTTAGCTGCGGGCCTGTTACGCGAGCAAATTATCGATGACTAAGTGAAATTTAGGTGAGAAATTTATTTAAGCCGCAACCGGTTTCTAAGGGACACTTATTAGGAAATGCCGGTATCATGCGGTTCGTTATGAATAAATTTATATCAACTTTGTCTTGACACCCAATTAAAGTTGCATTAGACTTACAGATAAATTAAGCGATTGAAAAAACAATGTGATCAGGAGAGTAACCACCGTTAATGGTTTCAAGAGAGCTCGCGATTTGCTGAAAGCGGGTAACCCACGGCGGGGTGAAGATGGCCTGAAATGAATTGGTATCACTGAGTCCTTGCGATGAGGTGGTAATGTCCGGCACTCATTATCGTGCACGCACTTCAAGGCGCAAGCTGGCGAGTGTTAATGAGGAGCCGGGTGTCTTTAACCTGACTTGAATTAGAATGGTACCACGACAAAGTTCGTTTCTATTAATTTAGGAGCGGACTTTTTCTTTTGGTCGCATTTTTCAATCGTGGCGTTTATCTTATGAGGATAATAGTTTAAAAAACAAAGGGGATTACTGAGTATGAAGAAATCATTTAAGCATTTTAGTTGGCTCTTATTATTGTTGATTCCACTTTTAATTGTTTCCGGCTGTGGCAAGTCTAGCAGCAGTAACAAGACGGTTAAGGTTGGGATCATGGGTTCCGATGAAAAAATCTGGAAACCTATCCAAACGAAGTTAAAGAAGGATGGCATCAACATCAAGTTGGTCACCTTCACCGACTACAACCAGCCTAACGCTGCGTTGACGAACCATGAAATTGATTTGAACTCGTTCCAACACACGTTCTTCATGGATCAATGGAACAAGGCGCACAAGACGGACATCGTTTCCATTGGGAAGACCGTCCGCGCACCACTACGGTTGTACTCCAAGAAGGTCAAGAGCGTTTCAGCCATCAAGAAGGGTGACCAAATTACCATTCCTAACGACTCCACAAACGAAGGCCGGGCCTTACACTTACTGCAATCCGCTGGCTTGATCAAGGTGGATTCCAAGGTTAAGTTACCAACGCCTAAGAACATTACGCAAAACAAGTTGAACCTGAAGATCACCGCCGTTGATGCTGCCCAAACGCCACGGTCATTGACCGATGCCACTGGTGCCGTTATCAACAACGAATTCGCTGCCGAAGCTAAGCTGCCAAACAACGAAACCATCTTCAAGGAAAAGATCAACAAGGCTTCCATTCCATACATCAACATCATCGCAACCAACAAGTCTGACAAGAACAACAAGACCTACAAGAAGATCGTGAAGGCTTACCAGACCGAAGCAACGAAGAAGTTGTTGAAGAAGTACTACCACGGCCTGACTATCCCAGCTTGGTAAGATTTGCGCGTAATTGACGCCTCCAGGATAGTGAAAATGGGATTGGAACGCGGTGGGCGGACGCCCGGAGCCGAAAGGCGGTCTCCGCGCTTACTTTGAGCCACTGTGAACCGTGTCTCAAAGATACCAGTTTCCTAAATGGTCAAAAGCACCATTAAGGGAACTCCCACGGCTGGACCCATTTTCACCATCCTTGCGGCTCACGTTAGCCTAACTTAACCGCCGTCTCGCGTTTATCTGGAGTCGGCGGTTAAGTTATTGAAGCTATATAGTGAGTGATGGTGAGGACACCGAAGCTACTAATTGGTTAACTGACTATCTTCCTGGAAGACGGTTTAAAATGATGGTCAATGTGAGTGACCAGAGGCGGGCCAAGGTGGTCAGCTGTGTCGGTGGTTTTAACTGAGTGATTTTCTCAGTTTAGAGCACGGGACGACCTGGGAGACTGGGATTTTTCCAGGCTTTCAGGCGAGGTGGAAGACCGCTTCTCAGGCTGGAACCGTTCCCCACAGCAGGGCACCTTGAGCCCGCCGCCGGGAACGGCAAATCAGCCACCATTTTTAAACCGTCCGGAAGGCGAAACAAATATCTGTTTAAACATATTAATGAAGAAACTGCCGGCATTGGCGAGTAAGGAGAATGAAGTCTGTGACTAACGAAGCGATTATTCAGTTAAAAGATATCGACGTGACCTTCCATAATAAGGGTCAAACCGTGACCGCCGTCAAAAATGTTTCATTGACGGTCAACCGCGGGGACATCTATGGGGTCGTCGGGTATTCCGGCGCCGGGAAGAGTACGTTGGTGCGGGTCATTAACCGCCTTCAACGGCCAACAGCCGGTTCTGTCGAGGTTAATGGTCAAGATATTTTGGGACTCAAACCTAAGGAACTCCGGGTTGCCCGGACGAAAATTGGGATGATCTTCCAACACTTTAATTTGATGGCATCCCGGACGATTGCCGACAACGTGGGCTACCCCCTAAAGGGTGGCGAGTTGTCCCATGAGGAACGCCAACAAAAAGTGTCCCATCTCTTGGACCTAGTTGGTTTGACGGAAAAGGCTGAGGATTACCCAGCCCAACTTTCCGGGGGGCAAAAGCAACGGGTCGCCATTGCGCGGGCCCTGGCCAACGACCCCGAGATTCTGATCAGTGACGAAGCGACGAGTGCCTTGGACCCCAAGACCACCTCATCTATTTTGGAATTGTTGAAGCGGTTGAACCAGCAATTAGGCTTGACTGTTGTCCTCATCACCCACGAAATGGAAGCCGTGAAGGAAATCTGTAACAAGGTGGCCGTCATGGATGATGGTGAAATCATTGAACGCGGTGACCTGGTCAGCATCTTTAGCCGTCCTGAAAAGCCATTGACGCAGGACTTCATTAATACCGCAACACAAATCAATCAAGCACTTGAAAAGATTTACAAACAGGCGCGAACCCTGGGCCTGGACGACCATCAACAGTTGGTTCAACTCCAGTACGTGGGGGCCAGCACCGACGCACCGCTGATTACTGACTTGTACAAGCGTTACGGGGTGGTTTCCAATATCCTTTACGGGAACGTGGAAATTCTCCAAGACACGCCGCTAGGGAACCTGATTGTTGTCATGACCGGGGACCCCGACAAGTTACAGGCCGCTTGGCAGTACTGTCAGGACGCCGGTATCACCATTACGCACTTAAAACCAACAGATCCGGAGGTGGCCTAAATGACTTGGTTTGCAAAATATTTTCCTAATGCTGTGACCATGAAGAGCGATTTCCTTCAGGCCACCGGCGAAACACTGTACATGACGTTCTTCACCGCCGTTGTGGCGGGGATTCTGGGGATGGCCATTGGGGTTGGCTTGATTGTGACCCAACCCGGCGGCATTCTGGAAAATCGGATTGTTTATAACATTCTCGATAAAATCGTTAACCTGTGCCGGTCGATTCCGTTCGTTATCTTACTGGCCGTCATCGCGCCACTGACCCGGTTGATTGTGGGAACCGCTATCGGGACCACTGCAGCCATCGTGCCACTGGTGATTGGGTCTGCGCCATTCTACGCGCGGCAGATTCAAAATGCCCTGTCCGAAGTTGACCGTGGCGTGATTGAGGCCGCTGAATCAGTTGGTTCCGGTCCCATCGCGATTATCTTCCGCGTGTACCTCAGAGAAGGATTGCCGGATATCATCCGCTCGTCCGTTCTCACGTTGATCAGTCTGATCGACCTGACTGCCATGGCCGGTGCCATCGGTGGTGGGGGCTTAGGGAACTTGGCCATCAATGTCGGGTACAGCCGCTTTGAAAGTGACGTCACGATTTTGGCAATGTTGATCATTCTGGTGATTGTGTTTGCTATCCAGCTTCTCGGTGACCTCTGGGCCCGTAAAGTTGACCACACCGCTTAGAAATGGTGGATAACCGCGCCTTACCGGTCGGCGAAAATTGGCCGGAACGCGGTGGGGAGGACGCCCGAAGCCTGAGAAGCGGTCTTCGAGCTCGCTTTGAACCTCAAAGAACGAGTTTCAAAGTCGCCATTCTGCGAGAAAATTTCTCGCAGAATCCCACGGCTGAGCCAATTTTCGCCAACCTCACGGCTCATACTGGTTGTTAGCTGTGTGGCCAACTTTACTGGCGAGTCCTTGCCAGTGAGGTTGATATTAAATTTTAAATTGAAAGGCAAAATTACTTCGTCGGTTTTGATGCGGTGATTTTGCCTTTTTTGCTGGAATTTTGGATGTCTCATGCAATTGGTCAGACCTGGTTAGTGACCAATTGGGTTGGAAGTGGTAAGCTAATTTAGTTCGTTTGCTGTTCACGGGGATGGCGGGAGACACTCACGTGAGTAGCGAACAATTGGGTAACCGGAAAGTTGGGCTGATTGACTGGTGTGCGGGCGGTTGACCCGCTTCGTAATATAACAAAATAAATTTTTGGAGACGGTGATATTTGCCTGTTTTTGCCGCCAAATTCTAATGGTTTTCCGGTAAAATGTAAAAATTATGTCACGACCCGTGTTAATCGTGTCGGTTAAAAACTAATCGAAAAGATAAGTGACTGGGAGAACTAGTGGGTCAGAAGATACTCAGCTAAATTGCTGATTGTGGTCATAAGCTCGGTATTGACTAGTAGGCATGGTGAAGATAAGCAACCTGTGTCAGTGACCACAGCAGGGCATCTTGAACCCACCGTCGGGAACGAAAGATACAGACTATGTTCACCATCCCAGTAACGAAATGATGATGCATACTTGAGGTATGAGAGAGAAAGGATTTATCGTGTTTTGAAAAATGTAGGTACGCCAACGGAAAACGTTATGAAGGGGATTTTCTGGGCCACGGTGGCTTCGGCTATGTTCGGGGTTTCCGGAACGGTCCTTCAGTTTATTTCACAGGGTCAGTCGATTCCGACCAGTTGGTTCCTGTCCGCCCGGACGATGGGCGCCGGCGTTATTTTATTACTGATCAGTCTGGTTTTATATGGCAAAGAAACGTTTACGATTTTTAAGAGCTGGCGTGAAGTGTCCTGGCTTTTGGCCTATGCTTTGATTGGGTTGGGCGCGAACCTCCTGACCTTTTACATTGCCGTCCAGTCGGGAAATGCGGCCGCAGCCACAATCTTGCAGTACCTGAGTCCCTTATTCATTGTGTTGGGGAGCCTACTGTTCAAACACGAACGACCACTACGCAGTGATCTGATTGCCTTTGCGGTCGCATTAGTCGGGGTTTTCCTGGCGATTACCCGGGGGGACATCACGCAATTGGCCATTCCCGTTAATTCCCTGTTATGGGGGATTGGTTCCGGGATCACGGCGGCCTGTTACGTAGTTTTACCGCGGCCATTGGTACGAGACTATGGTCATGCGCCGATTACTGTGTTAGGCTGGGGAACGTTTATTGCCGGAATTTTCTTCAATCTGTACCATCCGGTATTCCTGAACATGCCACCAATCACCGGAACTCTGATTGGGTCAATGGCCACGGTGATTATCGTGGGAACGATTTTGCCATTCTCCTTGATTCTGTACAGTACCCACTTTGCGCCTTCCGATGTGATCAGTATCGTTGACGCAACGCAGCCAGTGGTGACGTTTATTTTATCCATTATTTTCCTGAGTTTAAAAATTACGATTGCGGAAGTCATTGGTTCCGTCCTGGTGATTGTGGCGATTTACCTGCTACAACAGGGCCGACGAAAGATTGAGACGCAGTTTGAGAGAGAAAATTAGGAAGTGAGAAAATGACGACCTTTGATTGGGTGCGTCATGGTCAAACGCAAGCCAACGTTGACCAGATCATGCAAGGACAATTGGATACGGCGGTCACGCATTTAACCGTGAATGGCTTACAGCAGGCCGAGCGCCTCGCTCAGTGGCTTCAGGGAAGTCACTACGACCAGTTAGTCAGTAGTCCCTTACATCGGACCCGGCAAACGACAGCGGCCTTAACGGCGAAGCTAGACGTCTTACCGCAGTTTGATGATCGGCTGATGGAGGCCGATTATGGTCAGTGGACGGGGGAAAACTTCCGGGTCTTACAGGAACGGCAACCGGCCGACTTTGACTCACTGACGGGCGAAGCCTTGCCAGATGTGCTGGTCGCAGCCGGTGGGGAGACGTACCGTGACATTCAACGGCGCGTGGGGCAGTGGCTGGCCGAAGAAGTGGTTGACCATCCGGATGATCACATTTTGGTGGTGAGCCACGGGCTAACTATCAAGGCGACGGCGCTGTTGATGCTGAACGCACCAGCGACGACGGCATTGCCAGAACCGGCTAATACCAGCGTGACCCGAATGGAAATTGATCCGGCGACTGGTCGGCGTTATCTTCGAACTTATGGGGTAACGGCACAGTTTAACTAATTTTAAAATTCAAACGAGGCCCCTTAGATGCGTTACGTATCTGAGGGGCCCTTTTGCATTCGGGCAGATTAATTTTGGCCAAAGAAAAATAACCTCACCACAAGGGCGAGGTTATTTTTAGGTTGAGACAGCCGGTTACTTCTTAAGGTTATCTTCCACGTAAGAACGAACTTCATCGTCGGACTTAGCGTCGATTTCCTTCATCGAAGCTTCAGTTTCATCGGTGTTGTGACCATTGGATTCCATGAAGTGATCCCAGAGAGCGTCACGAACAGGTAACTTCTTGTCGGACCAGTCGAACACTTCACTCATTTCTTTATCCAATAATGCAGTCTTTTCTACAACAGCCATAACCATTACCTCCAAAAAAAATTTGGGGTCAGCGGATCTGTTACTGGCATGGGTACCACCGGCTTCAATTTTCATGGTAGTCCTTTTTAGCGGAAATGGTAAATATTTTGTTCATGTGGCGGGGGTTAGTTATTGACGCTCATTAAATAAAACGGCAGAATATAGGGGATGGCGCCGGCAAGACTGGCGCAGAAAGCAGGGATTACGGTGAAGTATCGTCAATTTGGTAAAACTAACTTTAACGTTAGTGAAGTTTCCTTGGGGACTTGGCAACTGGGGTCAAAATGGGGCGACCCCTTCGATGAGGCAGACGCGCAAAACACGTTGGCCGCGGCCTATGATGCGGGTGTGAACTTCTTTGACACCGCTGATATTTATCAGGATGGACAGAGCGAACGGGCGCTCGCCAAGTTTATCAAGGGCAAGCAAGACAAGGTATTCGTCTCGACCAAGGTTGGCCGGAAGCTTGATCCCCACGTGGCCAGTGGGTACACCGCAGCCAATATTACTAAATTTGTGGAAGAGAGCCTGACCAATTTAGACGTCGATGCGCTGGACAACGTGCTGTTGCACTGCCCACCAACCCCCGTTTACTATGAACCAGAAGTCTTCTTCACGCTCGACCAACTGAAAAAGGCCGGTAAGATCAAAAACTATGGGGTTTCTGTCGAACGGGTCGAAGAAGCCATGAAGGCCTTGGACTATGACATTTCTGCCGTAGAAATCATCTACAACATGTTCCGCTTGCGGCCAGCCGATAATTTCTTCAAGATGGCCCAAGCCAAGAACGTCGGCATTATCGCCCGGGTGCCACTGGCTAGTGGCCTGCTGAGTGGGAAATACACGCTGGACACCACCTTTGGCAAGGCGGACCACCGGAACTTTAACCGGCACGGCGAAGCCTTCGACCAAGGCGAAACCTTCTCCGGGGTAGACTATGCTACGGGGGTCAAGGCCGCAAACGAATTGCACGAACGGTTAGGCTTAGACCAAGCGTTGGCACCATTAGCTTTACGCTACATTTTGATGGCCGATGCCGTTAGCACGGTGATTCCGGGTGCTTCTAAGCCAGAACAAATTACCCGCAACGTTGCCGCCGCTGATTTGCCAGCCTTTACCGCTGACCAAATGGCCATTGTGCGTGACGTTTACAACAAATATATTAAGAATCCGGTTCAATACAAGTGGTAAATAAAAATGGAAGTCCAGTGTGGGCTTCCATTTTTTAATGTCGCTTAGGCAACTTGTAAATCCAATACCCAGTTGTCGGCTTGCTTGTTCTTATTCATAGTGGCAGGGTCGCCAACTAAATCTTCATTGACCTTAACGACCGTCCCGGCGAATGGCGTCTTGAAGTTTTCGACGGCCTTGTCGCTTTCGACTTCCAAGATGTCGTCGCCAGCGGCCAACACGTCATCGGCCAGAATAGGTAGGTCGGCGAAACTAATATCACCGATTTGTTCGAGGGCGTCACTGGAAAGTCCCATCCGGTAGTGACCTTGGTCACGTTGTTCCAGCCAAACGCCATCCTTGACGGTAATTTCTGGTGCGGCCGGGGTTTTATTTCCGCGGAACCAGTTCATTAGTCGTTGCCAAAAAGATTGTGGGTGTTCAGTCATCGTAAATTCCTCCCTAAATGTCGTTGTTAATTTCTAGTATACCCTTTGCTTGTAACCGCTGACAATAACTTGCTCACGCTGAGGGTGCATGCTACACTAAAAATAATTTCAATCAGTGCTCGCTGGGGTTGAACGGCATTCCGCCTCCAGGCTGGTGAAAATGGGCCGTGACGCTGTGGGCGAACGCCCGGAGCCAAAGAGCGGTCTCCGGGCTTACTTTGAGCCGAAGACCACGTCTCAAAGATATCAGTTGCCTAAGCGGTTTACCGCTTAGGCAACTCCCACGGCTGAGCCCATTTACACCAGCCCTGCGGCTGACACTGGTTTAGCCCGGACGTGAGCAGCTCATTGGATGATTGTTAGTCAGACAATGGGTTAACTGGTCCGCCTTCGGTCTGGTGAAAACTAGGCCTGGTCGCGTCCGTTCCCGGCGGCTGACACTGGTTTAGCCCAGATGCGAGCGACTTATTGATTATTGTTAGTGAGGCGTTGTTTAGCGGATTTACGTGTCTCGGTGACAATTAATGTCGCTAGAAATTGTAAACAAAACAATAAAAATAAACAGAACGGTGTGTTGTTGCCGTTGGTGTTTACGCCGACAGAGCCTTGGATTTCTGATGGAGCCGGAGGTCGTTAGGTGGCGAACCCTGTGATAGTGGTGTTAAACTGGGCGTCTTTCCCAGCTTTACACCACGGACCGTGTTGGGGGACTTGTGATTTTGCAAGGCCCCCAACCGAGTCTGAAGACCGGTTCTCAGGCTTCAGACGGGTCCCATAGGGTGAAGATACCTAACGACCGCAGGCGGAATCAGAAACCCAAGGCGGAATCCTGTCAGCCGCAGGCACCAACACGAAAACCACACCTGAAGGGAGCGTTACCTGAAATGTTTTTAATTGATACCAATCGCAACGGCCAAGTCGTGACCGATGCCATCGTCAATCAATCCATCGACAACTACTTAGTCAATGATTTAAAATTACCCGGCCACGGCCTGATGATGTACGTCAACCAACCAGCCGTCATTGTCGGCATTAACCAAACGGTGGGGGCCGAGGTTGATTTCCACTACTTAGAACAAAATCACGTGCAGCTCGTGCGGCGGACGTCCGGTGGCGGCGCCGTTTACCATGACGAACGCAACCTGATTTTTGAGCACATCATTAATGGTGATCCACAAGATGGGTCGAAATTCGGGGACTACACGGTCTTTGCCGAACCCGTTTTGCGGGCACTCAAGGCGATGGGGGTGGCCGACCTGGGCATCAGCAACAAGAGTGCCTTGACGGTCGACGGCAAGAAATTTTCCGGCATGACCATGTTTAAAAATGGGGCAGGCTACGCGGCCGGCGGGACCATTATGTACGACTTGAACGTGGATGCGGCCCACGCCTCACTTCTGCCAGCCAGCGACCGACCTCACCGCGGCGTCGATTCCAACCGGGTGGCGATTACCAACCTGCGGCAGTACCTCGCCCCAGAATACCGGGACTTGGACATTCAAGCCTTCAAGGAAGCCTTACTCTGCCACATTTTTGAAGTGGACAGCTTAGACCAAATCGAAACGTATCACTTAAGCGACAAGGACTGGGCCGTGATTGATCAGCGGCTGGCCGAAAAATACGATACGGATGCCTGGAACTACGGCGCCAATCCTGGCTTCCGGGAATATCATAAGCTGACGGTCGCTAACGGTGAGTTGCACGTCAACTTTACCCGCCACGCTGGCAAATTGCGGACGGCCATGTTATTTGGCGCAATCGGCACCCCGGCTCAGTTGCACGCTATTTCGGAGCAGCTGACTGGCTTGGATGCCACACCCGCTGCAGTCGAAGCCGTATTGACACAGCCGGATGTGACGGCCGTGCTGGGGGCGGATGCTATTGCGCCGCTCGTTCAGGTATTCACTGAGGAGGCGGCGCAATGAAGGCCAAGTACGACGTGAACCAGTACGTCGGGGTGCCCGTGCAGGCGAATGCCTCCGGCGAGTACGAAATCAAACGTGAACCGGATGGCGATTTTAAGCTCCATTCCTGGCGTACCGGCCGCCACAGCAAGGGCAAGTACAAGGGGACTGGTCAAATTTTTCTGACCGAAAATCACTTAAAGGTGGCGGTAGTGGCCGCCTACCCAGTCGCCTACAAGGAACGGCACGACTACACGCCAATGCAGCGACTGACCAGTGAATTTGTCAGTGAAGACCTGGTACAAGTTGCTACGGCTAAACTGCCGAGTTAAGCGTAGCGAATTCAGTTGGTGACAACTCGCGGTTTACCTGCCCGTTTACTAAGTCGTTTGTTCCGACTTAATTGACTAGACTTTAAGACGACCGATAACGTCTCGGTCGTCTTTTTTGCTATAATAGGGGCAATATAACTTGCAAAAAAGGAGTTGAAATTCTAATGCCAATCGAAAAAAAACTAGCTGAAATTAGCGAACTTAAAGCGAAGATGGACACTTTTCGACCCTTATCAGTTGAACAGGTCAAAGAACTGGACCAGCGCGTTCGGATCGAACATGTCTGGTCGTCTAACGCCATTGAAGGGAACACGTTAACCCGCTATGAAACCGCCTCAATTTTAAATACAGGCATGACGATCCATGGCGTTCCCGTTAAAGATGTCCTCGAAACATTAGATTTGAACGAAGCATACGAGTACATGATGGAACTGGCTAGTCAACAGACGCCGTTGAGTTCCACCTTTATTCGAACACTAAATCGCATCGTGACCCTGCAAACGACTAGTGACAAGGTTAATGCAGGCGTCTATCGAATTTTAGCGGCGTGGCCGTTTGGTAGTGAAGACAAACCTTATGTCGCGCCATTTGATATTGCACCGCAAATGGACCAGTTACTTGATTGGGCGCACACGGAGCAGAAGACCCTACATCCTGTCCAGTTCGCTGCTGATTTGCATCAAAAGTTCGTTTCAATTCACCCCTTTGCTGATGGTAACGGACGAACGGCACGTCTGTTGATGAATATGGCGTTGACTCAAGCCGGTTACCCGGTCATTAACGTCCAGCCAGACAAAGAGGCGCGGACCATCTACATGGAAGATTTGGCCGTTTCTCGTGAAAGTGGCAATCTACAACCATTTGAAATTTTAATCAGCGATTATGTACGCAAAACGTTGATACAGCGAATCAGTATTCTTGAGCTCAATGAAAAAAATCAGGAAGACGCTAAAAATGATGTTGATCCGCGGTTTGAGAAATTTTTGCGGGATAAAGATAACGACTAACAGAACAGACGACAGGCCGATATTAGCGGCAAAAAAGATATGATGCACCTGGGAGCGTAACGCAAGCCTCAGGTGCATCATATTTTTTTGACAACTTGTATTGAGTCAATTATTTCACGAAGTAAGCACCCTTAAAGTTGGATTGTGTGCCAACCGTATTGTACTGTACCCCGTTGAGTTTGGGGTTGACGAGGTAGGTGCTGGCCGGTTGAAAGAGGGGCGTGACCCCTTGAGACTTCATCAAGACGCCATCCGCCTTGAGCAAGGTTTTCCAGCGCGTGCTGTTAAAGGCGGGCGCCGTGCTGGCTTGGGCAATCAGTTGGTCGTAAGCGGAATCTGCCCACTGACCGGTGTTGGCCATGCTGGTGCTGGTAAAGAGCGCCAGCATCGACAGGGGGTCGGCGTACTGCGCGTGCTGAGTCGTCAGCGTTAAATCGCTACTGGTTGGCTTCGGTAGTTCGTCGACGGACCACTCGCGGGGCACCAACCGAATTGTGAGGCCCGGCAAGGCTGTGGTCAGTTGGTGTTGCAGTGTGTGGGCAATCTTGTAGCTGTAGGTGGCGTCCAGGTAGCTCAGGGTCAGCGTGATGTGTTTGACGCCAGCCCGTTTTTTGGCCGTTTGCCAGAGTTTTTTCGCCAAAGGTAAATTCAATTTCAGCGTTTGCTGTTGCGGTTGGGCGGCTGCAAAATCTGACGTGCCCCGTTGCCCGCGACTCAGCCCCGCCGGCACGATGCCCTGGGCGGGAAGCGAGGTGCTGCCATACGACGCGGTGCCTAGCTTCTGTCGGTCAATGGCGTGGGAAATAGCTAAACGGGCGATTCGTTGGTGAAGCAATTGATTGACCGTCGATTTAGGTCCGGCCTGACGATAGTTTAACAACACCATTTTTGAGTATGGTCGTGCGGTGTAGGCGGCCTGTTTTTCAAACGATTTAATGTTGGCCTTGCCCAGCAAGCGGACCTCGTCGAGCGTGCCCTTGCGGTAATCCGTCCACATCTTGGCGTTGCTATGGTAAACGTCCACGTTGATCCGTTGCAGGTAGACGTGCTCGCGGTCCCAGTAGTGGGGGTTAGGAATCATGTGACAGTGCTTGGCCGTGTTGCCTTTGCTGGCGACCATGAACGGTCCGGCGTAGACTTGGTACTGCGGCTTGGTCGCGTATTTTTTGCCATATTTTAAAGCGATGCGCTCATTTTGCGGGCCAAACAGCGGGAACGTCAGTCGTTGTGGGAGTTCAGCCATTGGGTGATCCAGGTGGACGACTAATTTGAAACGACTCGGTGCGCTCACGCCCAACTTGCTGGCGGGTAGCTTGCCATCGAGAATCTGGCGCGCGTTTTGCATCCCGACAAACAGGTCGGCGTTCGGCGCCTTAGTCGTTGGGGACAGCGCCCGTTGCCAGGAATAAACGAAGTCGTGGGCCGTGATGAGGTCGCCGTTGCTCCAGTGGGAATCGCGCCAGAGGGTAAAGGTGTAGGTCTTCTTATGATTGGTCACCTTGACCTTTTTGGCCAGCGCTAGTTCACTCTGGCCCTCACCAGTCGTTGAATAGAGGCCCTCAATCGTGTTGTTGAGTCGCCCAAATTGGGTGAGCTTGTCGGTATCCAGCGTTGTCAAGGGCCGTGAGGTGGCCAGGGTAACGACCTGTTTGCGGGTCATGACGCCCTTGCTGTCACTGGTCGTGTGGGTTTCCTTGGCCATCTGGCAGCCGGCTAAGCTGGTACACAGGATTAATATTAGAAAGAATCGCCAACGTTTCACGTTTACCACTCCGTTATGTATAGTCTTGGGTTAAACTTCGCCTCCGGGTCGGTGAAAACTGGGCCGGAACGCGGTGGGGAGGACGCCCCGAGCCAAAGAGCGGTCTCGGGACTTGCTTTGAGCCACGAAGGTCGTGTCTCAAAGTCACCATTCTCTGAGAGGAACCCTCAGAGAATCCCACGGCTGAGCCCATTTTCACCAACCCTGCGGCTGACACGAGTTTAACCCGTTCAGCCTTGTGTGTTTGTTTTCTGTGTGGGTTACTGGTTTTAGATAATTACTGATAAGTTAGAGCCAATGAACTGTTACAGCCGGGCACCTTGGCGCGCCTCTGGTCACTTCTACGACTGGCCCAGTTTTCACCACCCCTGCGGCTGACACGAGTTTAACCCGTTCAGCTTTGTGTGTTTGGTGTCTTAATGCTTACGAATTGTTTGATTGGATTAGATGTAGGTAATTAAATTGGTAGGTCGATCAATTGTTCTGATTTACGACTTAACTAGGCAATCAAGTCTTAGACGATTACCTATCGAGAATCAACAATAATTGGTCCACTAGGCAGTCAACCTTGTCGGTGTTTCTACCTATGTTGTCATTCCTCACTGATGATAGGGGAGTCGTGGGGGGACGTCAAGCTTTACTTGTTCCGGGTGGGCGAATTCGCTAGAATAGGAAAAAGGTTTCGTAAATTAGAACGGAAGAAGGGGTCAGCTGATGGAAAAATGGTCGGCAGCCACCATCCGGGATTTTCGCCGGACGTTGTTGGCTTGGTATGATCAAGAAGGGCGGGACCTGCCGTGGCGGCGGGACCACGAGCCCTATCACGTTTGGGTCAGCGAGATTATGCTGCAACAGACGCAGGTCAATACGGTGATTCCGTATTACAAGAATTTTATGGCGACCTTTCCCACGGTCACGGCGTTGGCCAATGCCGAACAGGCGGACCTCTTGAAGGCCTGGCAGGGACTGGGTTACTATTCGCGGGCACGGAATCTACAACGCGCGGCACAGCAATTGGTTACGGACTATCACGGCGAGTGGCCACGAACTGCGGCTGGTCTGGCTGATTTAGTCGGCATCGGCCCCTATACGGCTGGCGCCATCGCTAGCATTGCGTTTGGCGAGGCGGTTCCGGCGGTCGATGGCAATGCCTTTCGCGTTTTTTCACGGCTATTACTGATTGACGATGATATCGCCAAGCCACAGACACGGAAAATTTTTGAACAGGTGATTCAGCCCATCGTCGACCCGGAGCGGCCAGGTGCCTTTAACCAAGCCATCATGGACCTGGGTTCCAGCTACATGACGGCGAAAAATTCTGATCCGGCCCATTCGCCGGTCCGCGAGTTTGACGCTTCTTACCGAGAAGACCGGGTGGCCGAGTTTCCAGTGAAGACCAAGGCCCCGCGGCCAAAACTGATGCCATATTATGGTCTGATCATTCATTCGCCCGCAGGTTACCTGATGGTTCAGCGGGATGCCAATCAAATGTTGACGGGGTACTGGACGTTTCCGTTGGTGATTCAGGCAGAGCTCCGCGAGGCCGTGCCGGTGGATACCCCCACGTTAGAGACGGACATTGCCGCGTTGGAACAACAATTTTCCACTGACTATCAGCTTCCCATCAGTCTCACAACAGTCAGTGGGCAGCCCGTCAGTCACACCTATACTCACCAACGCTGGCAGGTTAAGCTACTGGTCGCAGAACTGGCGACGACGCCCACACTGACTTTTTATCCTGGCAAATGGGTGCCGGCAGCCGAAATTCGGGCATTGCCACTGCCCAAGGTGCAGGAAAAAATCATGACGCGCTACCAAAACCAGGGCCATCCGCAGGCATTTCCCAAGAATTAGTTTCCGTTCGGGTAAAATTGCAGTATCATCGAGTTAATTAGAAAAAGACTGTCGTTTTGGGGAATAACCTATGAAGGAGTGACTGGGCATGCAAACGATTTTTGATGTATTGAAGCATATTTCGGTAAATCACCAGGAAGTAGAAAGCAACCAGGTTGTCATCACCGATAAAGTTGGCAAGCCAAATGGCTTATTGACCGATTTGTTGCATGACTTGATCAATAACGCCTTACTTTTTGTCACGCTGGCGGACTTAGAATCAGCCGATGAGTTGATTGAACACTTACGAACCCACACGCCGCTACCCGTGGACGTGCTGAGCGAATACGGCAAAATCCTAACGGAAACGTGTGAAGGCTTGAATTTTGCGCCCCAGAAGGGCCAGATTGAAATCATCGTCCAACGTTAGGAGGCTGACCGATGGCGGAAACGGATTTAATTGAAACGATGCCCGGTGCCAATACGGCAGCCCCGCTCTTGCTCTTACAGGGAACTGGCGGGACGAACCAGGAAATGCTGACGTTTGGTCGGCGACTGGCCCCACAGAGTCCACTGATCACGATTGCGGGCCGGCAGGGGATTGGCGCGCAACGGCAATATTATTCGCAAACGGCGGCGGGACCCGTGAACCCGGCACAAATCGATGAAGAGGCTAACTGGCTGGGCGAGCAGGTCCAGCAGATCTGTCAGGAGCACCGCTGGGACGCAGAGCGACTGGTGGTGGTCGGTTATTCAAATGGCGCGGCCATGGCTGCCTACGGGGTCCTAACGGGGCAAATTCCGGGGCAGGCGGCGTTGCTCTTCCATCCGTTGCAGTTACCAGTGGCGTTGCCAGTCCAGCGACATGGTTATCAGGCTTGGCTGTCAGCGGGGCAACATGATCCGCTGGTAACGGTCGCCACGGTAAAAAAAGTTTTAAAAAGTTTTGACGAGATTCAGGCGAAAACGACGATGGAAATAACGGGCGGAACTCACCAGCTGACGCCGCATGAGGTGCTTGCGGCACAAACATGGTTAACAGTGAATGCTTTATAGGGGTCGCTAAAAAGTTTGCCGATTTCGACACTTTGCATTTGCTATTCTCGGGAATACCTGTTATTCTATGACTAATGTATTTATGGTTCGGAAGTAAAGGCTCGACGTTCTTATAAGAATGGCTCCTTTTTACCCCAGCTTTCAAATGCAAATATTATTGCGCTATGCGCATGGAGGTTTCATTCTTATGGAACAAGGTACTGTTAAATGGTTCAACGCTGATAAAGGTTACGGCTTCATCACTTTGGAAAACGGCTCAGACGTTTTCGTTCACTTCTCCGCTATCAACAGCGAAGGCTTCAAGACTCTTGAAGAAGGCCAACACGTATCCCTTGATGTAGAACAAGGCGACCGTGGCCCACAAGCTGCTAACGTTACGGTAGTTGACTAATTTACATTAGCCTAAATCGTGCTTAGTAAAAAACCACTGACTTCGGTTAGTGGTTTTTTTGCGTACAATTTTAGAGTTAAAAACAAGGTTATCACCTGACAAGCGAATTACTTGTATTGTTTGCCAACTCAGTTTACGATAAGGGTAAATCTATTAGGCGGTGAGTTGTGTGAGTGAAGAAAAAGTTTTCAATCAAGCAGAATTAGCGAAGTTTAACGGTCAAGATGGCCAACCAGCCTACGTGGCAATTGCGGGCGTTGTGTATGACGTCAGTGGCGTTGAAGCCTGGGCCGGTGGCAAGCACCACGGTAACTTGGCCGGTCAAGAACTGACCAGTGTGATCGATGGCAAGTCGCCCCACGGTCGCAAGGTTCTGAAGAACTTACCCGTTGTTGGCAAGTACGAAGACTAAATCGTTTAAACGGAACATTTATAGATACGAAAAAGGTTGAGACTTGGTCCCAACCTTTTTTGATAACCCATTTAATTGTGATGTCGCAAGAGAGATTCGAACCCTCGACCTACGGTTTAGAAGACCGTTGCTCTATCCAGCTGAGCTATTGCGACAAAATCCCAATAACTCCTTAATTATAGAGAAGCAACGTAGCCGTGTCAATCACTGTTCTGCGCCGTTAGTTGACAGAGACCGGTCGTTCCAGTAAAGTTAGGCTAAATCACAGAAGGAGGGTTTCCCTTGGGTGTCGTTCATATCGTTGCTGAGGCTATTGTCTTTTTCGCTGCTATTTTACTTATTTATTATTTCTTCCAAATTACACAAGCACTCGGCGACCGCAAGAAAAATATTCGTTACTTAATTATCTCTGCCGTGGTCCTGTTCATTGCCTACCCAGTGTCTAATTTATCTGGGAAAAAGACGGTCAATCCGTCAACCCAGATTTCGGATCAGGTTCGCAAGGTTCAGAAGAAGCACAAAGAGAAAAAGGAATCAGAGAAAAAAGAATCCGAACAGAAATCGTCAAGTAGCGCAAAGAGTCAGTCAGAAAGTAAGTAAATTACTAAAATTATCAAGAAATTGTAACGACTGGTCCCCACGACTTGCAATCTTCCTGTAACATTAGGATAATATATTTGTAACCTAATGTTGACGGGGGGAATTGTGATGCATGCAGTAGCTATTATTATCATGATCATTTTGATTGCCGGGGTTAGCCAGTTGTATCTGAATAACCGGAATGCTTTCCGTAAGAAGAGCAAGCATCTGGCAACTCGTGACAAATTCCATGACGATTCAAATCGTCGGTTAAGTTAATTTTTGGGTAACGTCTAGTGTTCCAGCTAGGCGTTTTTCTTTTGGTCGAAAATGAGTGCGGTCGATTTTCGTTCCCGGCGGTGAGCTCAAGGCAGCCTGCTGTGGGGACCGCTTTCAGCCTGAGGGGCGGTCTTCCAGCTCGCCTTGAAACCTCGCTGAAGTGCGCGAGTTTCCAAGGTCGTCCCGTGGTCTAGGTCGGGAAATAACCCCGACCAACACCATCGACACAGCTGGCTGCCTTGGCTCACCTCTGGTCACTGACAATCATCACACATTTTCGACGTTCTTTTTTGGGGGTGACGAGTTTTCGTTTCGTTCCAGGCGGCGGATTCAAGTTGCCCTGCTGTGGGGAACGGCTCCAGCCTGAGGGGCGGTCTTTTGCCTCTAGTCACTGACAGTCGCCACGCATGTTCGACGTTCTTGTGCGTGATTGGCGTGTGGCTGTGGCGGTGTTTTAAAGTCATGTAGTCAGGTAGTCTACTTGCTCTGAATCTAAGGATACGACTCAAAAAGCCGCCACGCAGAAAACACTCAACGTGACGGCCTTGTATTAAGTTAAACAGCAATCATTTAGTACATCTGAATGTCGCCACCGTCGACCATCAGCGTTTGGCCGGTCATGTAGGCGCTGGCACTGCTGGCGAGGAAGAGGGCGACAGAGCCGATGTCTTGTTCGGGGTCACCCAGACGGTGCAGCGGAATGCTGTTGACCAAGTGGTCGTATTGTTCTGGCGCAGCCTCATGCCACTGCTTGACGCCCTCGGTTTCAGCGATGGGGGAGATGATGTTCAGACGAATGCCATCGGGGGCCCATTCGTGGGCGACGACACGCGTCAATCCCCGAATGGCTTCCTTAGCCGCAGCGTAGGCCGCTTGCGTTTGTTGGCCGCGGATACCGGCACCGGAGGCAAAATTGATGACGCAACCCTGCGTGGCCTTTAAGGGTTCATGCGCCAATTGCATCAAATGACGCGTTGGGTTGAAGCTGGTGTTGAAGGACAACGCAAAGTCCTCATCGGTCAGCTGGTCAAACGGCTTTTGCCGAGAAGCATGGGCGTTGTTGATCAAGACGTCCAGCTTGCCAAATTTTGCGATGGCCGTTTCAATGATCTTCTGGTCATTCTCGTATGTAGAAATGTCCACGTTAAGCGTTTCAATCGTGCCGAATGTGGTTAATTTTTTCGCGGCAGCCTGAAGATGTTCGTCGTTCACGTCGACGATTAAAACCTGCGCGCCCGCCTTAACAAAAGCCGTTGCCATGCCGAGGCCGATACCGCCCGCACCACCGGTGATGATGACGCTCTTACCTTGTACGTCCCACTGAATTGCCATATGTGTGTTCCTCCTTGAATTAAGTTAATCATTAGATCAGCGAGCAATTATACAGGAATTTATTATTTTTGTAAACGGTTTCATAAAAATAGCCAAACTAACCGGGCGTTGGTTTCAGTCGTTTCACTATTTTGTGATACAGTAGTTCTAGAGAAAATAGAAAAGGAGCTGAGGCCATGACGACCCTTGTGTTAGTCTCCCATCCCCACCTAGCGGATTCGACCAGCCAACAATTTTTGAAGGCCAGTCTGCCGGCGAATGAAGACATTATTTGGGAACATATTGAAAGCCAACCAACCTTAGACGTGGCAAAGGAACAGGACCAATTGCGCCACGCCGACCGCATCATTTTACAATTTCCCTTGTATTGGTACGCGGCCCCCGCGGGACTCAAGCAGTGGGAGGATACCGTGTTGACCCGGACGTTCGTGTATGGTGACCACCGCTATCCCTTGGCCGACAAGGAATTGGGCATCGTGGTGACCACGGGGATGCCGGGCAAGGCCTTTCAACGGGGCGGTGCCGAGCAAATCACGTTGGACGCGGCCTTGGCCCCCTTAGCCGCTGTTGCCGAACGGGCGAAAATGACCTGGCTACCTATCTTTGCCATTCACCAATTTGCCTACCTTGAGGAACCCGAAAAGCTCCAATTGGTCGTGGACTACCAGCGTTATCTGACGCAGGAGCAGCCCGATAGTTTGGGCGACCGCCAGGCTTGGTTTGCCCAACGCCTGCCAGAAATGATCAAGCAGTTGCCGCCGGAACAACAGGCGACGGGGCGGTTGATCGAAGCCGAATTTGCCCAACAAAAAGATGATATCGATGCCTTGGCGGACACCTTGTCGCTGATTAAGGAGCAGGAAGATGACTGAACATGCACAATGGCTCCAACTTCAAATTGATAAATTAGCGGAACAGCAGGGAAAGTTCACCGACCGGGCGTTTTGGCTGGCGTTAGCCGAATTGGTGCGCGAGCAGGAACGGCGAAGTGACCAGCTGCGCGGCGAGGTAGACGGCCGCACCTGGCGCCCCGACCGGTGGTAATTGGTTTAGCCGTTGATGTCGTTGCGCTTGCGGCTGGTGGGGTGGCAGCGCCTGAGGGGACCGATACAAGCCTGAGAAGCGGTCTTGTATCTTGCCTTTGAGCCTTGAAGGGCGCAAGTCTCAAAGCTCATCCCGTGCTGTAGGCTGAGCAAGAACCCCAGCCAACACCACCGACACAGGCCTCGCCACCCCACCAGCCTCCAGCTCCACTGACATTGGCTAAACCAATACCGGTGGCTTGGTTTGAGCTTTATAATATGACATGTATTGGGTTGTAGAAGAAGGCCGGCAAGCAAGACTACTAAGCAAAGCGGATACATTTGTGACAGCCGCACATTTGGCTGGCGACTGATGTTTCGCTCCACGACTGTGAAAATGACCTGGTCGTTGTGAGGGACCAGCGTCTTGAATCCGCCGCTGGGAACGGACAGGATTACTTTTTGCCGATGCACGTTTGACAGTTAACGTCAGGACACAAGCACCAATGACTAGTAGGCAAGACACGGCCACGAAGCAGTTACTTTTACATTGGTCTTTTTTGTTAACGGAGCCGGAGGAGGACAGATACGTAGCCCTGTGTCGGTGGTGTTAGACCGAGTGAATTTTCTCGGCCTTACAGCACGGGACGACCTTGGAAGCTCGCGGACTTTGCGAGATTTCAAGGCGCCTCCGAAGACCGCAT
Source organism: Levilactobacillus sp. FUA 3915 (assembly GCF_044053135.1). Taxonomy (NCBI): domain Bacteria; kingdom Bacillati; phylum Bacillota; class Bacilli; order Lactobacillales; family Lactobacillaceae; genus Levilactobacillus; species Levilactobacillus sp. FUA 3915. The sequence continues at coordinate 1,864,004 of NZ_CP168704.1, forward strand.
CTCAGGCTTCGGAGGTTGCCCCACAGGAGCGGAGCTATCTGGCAGCCGCAGGTGAAGTGATGACAACGAGCAATGTAAAAGAGTAAACAAAAAGCCCAGCCGAATGGTCTGGGCTTGGAACCAATTAGTATTCGCGTTGCTGGGCGGCCCAGTGGTTGATGGGGCCGAACTTGTGGCCCACCTCAATCGGACTCCCGATGGCGGTGTTCACGAACTGCTTGGCAATGGCGATGGCGGTCTTCATCGGCGTGCCCTTGGCCAATTCGGCCGTGATGCAGGCGGACAGTGAATCACCGGTGCCGTTGACCCGGTCCGTTTCGTGGTAGGGCTCGCTGAGCCAGAAGCCTTCGCCGGACTCGAGGAGCACGTAGTCCCGAACGGCTTGCTGGTTGGTGTCGGCGTGACTACCCTTGGCGACCACGTTTTTGGCACCCATTGCCTGCATCTTCTGGGCGGCGGCAATCATGTCGGCGTCGCTGTTGATGGTCATTTCAGCAATTTTTTGAACTTCGTAAAAGTTTGGTGTCAGGACGGTTGCCAGCGGAATTAATTTTGTCCGCAGGGTGTTAAAGGCACTTTCCTCTAACAACTGGTTACCGTGCTTCGTCATGATGACGGGGTCGACCACTAAGGGGCCAAAGTCGGCGGCCTGATAATTCTTGACCACATCTTCGATCAGTTCGGAATCGGCGAGCATCCCCGTCTTGGCGGCACGAATGTGGTAGTCGTCAGCTAGGTCAGCGAACTCTTGATCAATAAAATCTGTTGGCATCGGCACGCTCGCGTGGATACCGTAAGAATTTCCCGCCACACAGGCAGTGATGACGGACGCACCATAGACGTTGCGGGCGAAGAAGGTGTGCAGATCAGCCTGCATGCCGGCGCTACCGTCGCTGTCGGAGCCGGCGATAGTTAGAGCTTGGGGATAAGAATTTAGCATAATGTAATCAGACCTCCGTTTTCATAAATTGATTAGATTTAGGATAGCATAGAATACAGAAAAATTGCTACTAAACACCACAGATAGTTTAGCAACAAGCAAAAGGGGTATGGAGCACATGACTTTCGGGGCGCGACTGGTTTTAGAATGGAGTTTCATCGGAGCGGTGGCGAGTTGGGTGGCCATTGCCGGGGCATTTGACCAGCTTTATTTGCTAATTCCCAACGAACCACTGACTTTAACGCTCGGATTGGGACTAACTGTGATAAGCTTGTATGGGTTGGTTCACTCGGCACGACGGGGACCACGATGGGCACTGATACCGGCGACGGTGGCGATTATTGCCGTTATTGCGGGCATCGTCACGGACGGTTCCTTGTTAGCGTTGGGCTTGACCATTCCGGGATTTTATTAAGTGAAATTTAGGAGGCAGGTTAACGCGCATGTTAATTCAACAAGGGCACATCGAAAACGCAAAGCAGCCACAAGATATTCGCATCGAGGACGGGAAGTTTACCGCCATCGCTGACCATTTAGAACCAAAAGATAATGAACAGGTGATTGATGCCAAGGGTAAATTGGTATTGCCACCATTCGTTGATCCACACGTCCATTTGGACAGTACGATGACGGCGGGGGACCCCGAATGGAATCAATCCGGGACCCTCTTCGATGGGATTCGGATCTGGTCAGAACGCAAGAAGACGTTGAGCATCGAAGACGTCAAGACCCGTTCTCGCCAGGCTTTGGAACGGCAAGCTGCCAACGGGATTCAGTTCGTGCGTTCCCACGTGGACGTCACCGACCCTAGCCTGACCGCTTTGAAGGCCCTGATTGAAGTGCGCGACGAGGTCAAAGACTTCATCGAACTCCAATTGGTTGCCTTCCCCCAAGAAGGGATTCTCTCGTTCCCTCATGGTAAGGAATTGATGGAACAGTCCGCCAAATTAGGCGTTGACGTAATCGGGGCCATTCCTCATTTTGAATTCACCCGTGAATACAGTGTCGAATCCTTACACTTCGCCGTTGAATTGGCGCAAAAGTACGGCAAGTTAGTCGACGCCCACTGTGACGAAATCGACGACCCCGCTTCCCGTGGGTTGGAAACGTTGGCGACCTTAGCCCTCGAAACCGGCTTGGGTGACCAAGTAACGGCCAGCCACACCACGGCCATGGGGTCTTACAACAACGCATATGCTTACAAATTAATGCGTCTTTTACAAATGTCACACATCAACATGATTTCTAACCCATTGATCAACACCCACTTGGGCGGTCGGTTTGACACGTATCCGAAGCGTCGGGGCTTAACCCGGGTTAAGGAATTGAACGAAGCCGGTGTCAACGTGGCTTTCGGTGAAGATGACATCAAGGATCCTTGGTACCCAATGGGCGATGGTAACATGCTGGATTCCCTGCACATGGGGATTCACGTCACCCAAATGATGGGTTACGACGACATCATGAATTCTTACCAATTCGTGACGACCCATGGGGCCAAGGCCATGCACGTGACCGACCACTACGGCATTGAAGTCGGCAAGCCAGCGAACTTGGTTGTGATGAACAATGATAACTTCTACAACGTTTTGAACCAGCGGTCGGAAGTGCTTTACTCAATCCACCACGGCAAGATCATCGTCAAGACCGACCCTAAGCAAGTTCACTTAGATCTCTAAAACAGGTGTTTGCAGCGCCTCCGGGCTGGTGAAAACTGGGCCTGGTCGCGTCCGTTCCCGGCGGCGAGCTCAAGGTGCCCGGCTGTGGGGTCGGTTCCAGCCTGTGAAGCGGGCTTCCACCTCAACTTTGAGCCTGAGGAGCGGTCTCAAAGGTTGTCCCATGGGCTTAAGCTGAGAAAATCGCTCAGCTAAGACCATCGACACAGCCGGGCACCTTGGCTCGCCTCTGGTCACTCCCACGGCCGGCCCAGTTTTCCCAGCCCTGCGGCTAACACTGGTTTAGTTCGTGGACTTGCGGGGACCGGTCTTCGCTGTTGTGCCGAGTATTTTATTGGCTCGCCTCTGGTCACTTCCACGACCGACCCAGTTTTCCAAGTCCTGCGGTTGACACTGGTTTAGTTCGTGGACTTGTGTGGGTCTGGTCCTCGCTGTTGTGCTTGTCTATCATTGGCAAGTGGGACTAGCTGCAGGGCCGTCAACGTTGTGGCTTAATTAACCTAAAAATACAGTAAGACCCGTTCACCTCAGCCATTGTGGTTGGGTGAACGGGTCTTTTAATTTTGGGTAAACAAAAACGCCATCACTAGCAATTGCCGGGGATGACGTTTTGATTGCCACGCGCGCTTATTTCTTGACGTGCTTGGTCTTTTTGACGGTTACGGTCGCTGGTTTCGGCGCCGCAACGGGCTTTTTCTTTTCGTGGTGTTGGGTTCTGAGTTGTTCCTTCAGAACCTCAATTTCAGCAGTGTGTTCGGTCTTCCATTCCTGATAGGAACTGGTCGAGTCGGTGTCGCCAGGCTTTAAGCCGGTGTTTAACCAGAAGCAGGCTTCAGACAGGCTGGGGAAATTGTGAATCCACAGGGTCTGACCGTTGTCGGAGTCGAACGCCACGTAGGAGCGGAAATGCTTCTTCAAAAATGTGTGGCGCCGAATCTTAAAGGCTTCCCGCTTACGGGTTAACCGATAGTCTGGTAAGATGTATTGACCGGAGACTGCTAGTTGCGGAAAACGTTCATCGCGCTGTTCACGCTGGTCCTTCAGCATGGCACGAGCTTGGTCGACGGTTATGATGGTCGCACGGATCGGATTCTTCATGAAAAACCCCCTCAAAATAGTAAAAACATCGTAAAAATGGTCGTTCTCCGGTCATTGTTTCACACCTTCTAGATTAGCATAATCTAAAAGTTATGAAAACAATTTACGCTCTAAATTCACGAGTTTTTCCGGATTATTAAGATTTGCGCAAAAAGTTTTAGGTGAGGGGTGGCTGATGGTGACGCGTGCATAAATTTGGTAATAGCAGATTTCAATAGCCACGGGGAAAAGTATGGTAAACTAGCTAAGAATTAGTTCGAAAGTGGGGATACATTTGGCACAAAAATACTATGCGGTCAGACGCGGCAAGCAGCCGGGCATCTACCGCACGTGGCCGGAAACGCAGAAGCAAGTTAACGGGTTTTCTGGCGCACAGTACAAAAGTTTTACCACCGAGGCTGAGGCCAAGGCCTTTATGCAGGGCAGCGCAGCGAAAACGCCCGCCCATCGCACAGCCAAAACGGGCCGAACAGCCACGCCCAAATCGGCTTCAGCGCCCGTATCAGCCACAATCACGGTCTATACCGATGGTGGCTCGCGAAACACCGGGAACGTCGCTGGCGGGCACGTGAAGGACGCTGACAAGGCGGCCTGGGCCTACCGCATCGAATTGCCCGATGCCATCGAGACCGGTTCCGCCGGTGAATTTGGCGCGACCAACAACCGAATGGAAATCATGGCCTTTCGTAACGCTCTGCAGAAGCTCGTCGACCTAGGTCAAACGACCGAAAGCATCCTATTTGTGCTGGATTCCCAGTACGTTTTGAATGCCGTCAACAAGGGGTGGCTCGCCGGGTGGAAACGCCGCGGCTGGAAGCGCAGTGCCGGACCACTGGTCAATGCGGAACTTTGGCAAGACGTGGATCGCCTGTTGCCGCAATTTAGCAATCTCAACTATCGTTGGACCAAAGGCCACGCGACTAATCAAGGCAACGTGTTCGTCGATCATTTATTAAACGAAACGATGGATGGCATGCGTCGTGACGCCGAGCAACAACCAGTCACGCACCGACATGAGGCCGTGACTAAGACGCAACCCGTGGCCAAGACACAACCCGTGACGAAGACCCAATCGGTAGTGGCCAAGCCAACGTCAGCGAAGTCCAGTGCGGCCACACAGTCGCATCGGACAACGGCGCAATCGGTGGCGGACATTGCCGAAAGTTTGCGGAACCTACCGTTTGGAGATAATTAAGGGTATAATGAGACCTAGAAAGTTTGTGCGGGTTATCTAATTGGGGGAACTAGGACCCGAGAATTCAGGGACTAGCCTGGATTTACCAAAAATTTAGTATTGAATGGGGTACCGATGATGCAAGCAAAATTAATTCCATACTTGGAGTTTGAAAATGCCAAAGACGCCATTGCGTATTATCAGAGTGTATTCGGCGCAACCAATGCCTACCGGGTCAGTCCAACGGTGGCAGAAGCAGAACGGTTCGGCCTAGATCCAGCGGTCGACCTGGAAAAAATGACGATGCGCGGTGGCTTTCAAATCATGGGGTTAGATATTCAATGTGCCGATGCGTTAATGGGGCAACCAACATCGTCCACATTGATTTCACTAATGTTAGCGGTCAACGAGGATGACAGCGCCAGCGTGAAGGCGTTGGATGCACTGTACCAGCGATTGGTGAAGTCTGATGTTAAGGTCATCAGTCCGTTTGCCAAGCAATCGTTGGGCGGTAAGATGGGGCAGATTGTGGATGCTTACGGGATTACTTGGATTCTCAGCGAACAAGACATGCCCGTCTCTTCCACGCCTACCGACACTGCGGAATAACGCTTTGGGGCTGGTTAAACTGGTCGTTGTCAGCGCCTCCGGGCTGGTGAAAACTGGGCCTGGTCGCGTCCGTTCCCGGCGGCGCGCTCAAGGAGCCCTGCTGTGGGGCCGGTTCCAGCCGAAGGGCGGGCTTCCACCTCAACTTTGAGCCGAAAAGCGGTCTCAAAGGTTGTCCCATGGGCTAGGCTGGGAGAATACCCCAGCCAAGGCCATCGACACAGCTGGTCACCTTGGCTCGCCTCTGGTCACTTCCACGACCGGCCCAGTTTTCCCAGCCCTGCGGCTAACACTGGTTTAGCCCGCTACGCGTTAGTTCCGGGGTGTGGCGTGTCGTGTAGCAGCCGTCATTACTTGAAATTGTATATGTGTTTGTGGTCGTCTGTCAGTTTATGCTGGTGGACGACCTTTTTATATTAAGCCGGGCGCCTTGGCTCGCCTCTGGTCACTCCCACGACTGGCCCAGTTTTCACCAGCCCTGCGGCTAACATTGGTTTAGCCCGCTACGCGTTAGTTTCTGGGTGTGGTGTGTCGTGGATGTGACGGTCATTACTTGAGATTTTGTATGTTTTTGTGGTCGTCTATCAGTTTATGCTGGTGGACGACCTTTTGGTTACAGCAAATTTGTTGAGGATAGATGATTTAACTCTATGGGATGAAATAAGTCAGAGCAACTCGTTACTACTTGTAGAAAATCGGGGCGCCAATAACAGCCGAACACACCACACGCTTCTTCGACGGTCTCAACCCAAGTCAACATCAGCGCACAATCTGTGGAGTCGGCGGCTGGCAGGGACCACTTCCTGTGTCGGTGGCATTGGCTGAGGGTTCTTCTCAGCCTAGGGCACGGGACGTCTGGGGGACTCGGGGGTTGCGAGGCACCCAGCGAGGGGCAAGACCGCTCTTTGGCTTGCCCCGTGCCCCAGAGGAGTACTGGTCCCTGCCAGCCGCAGGCGGAACGCTTCTGCACTGATTTTGATTTTGACCCTCATGTCTCGAACCCAAACACCAAAAGAAGCAGAGTGTTATCATGGAAATAGAGGAGTGATTTGAATTATGGCAACTGAACGCGAAAAAATGACGGCGGGACAACCCTACGACCAATTTGATAAGGAACTGATCGACCGGCGGGTGCTGGCCCGCAAGACCTTGCAGGCGGCGAACCAATTACCAGACAATCAGCAGCGCAATGCCGCTTACAAGCAACTGATCAGCGATACCGGGGATGACTTTTTTGTCGAAGCCAGCTTTACGTTTGACTACGGCTGGAACATTCACATCGGTGACCACTTCTATGGCAATTACGACATGACCTTCCTGGACACCTGCCCAATCACAATTGGCCGGAACTGTTATTTTGGCCCCAACATTGGCCTCTACACGCCGGTTCACCCGTTGAACGCGATGGCGCGGACCCACGATGTTGAAATGGGTGCGCCGATTACCATTGGTGATAACGCCTGGCTCGGTGGCCGGGTCACGATTCTGCCTGGCGTCACGTTGGGCAACAACGTGGTCGTGGGGGCCGGTTCCGTGGTCACCAAATCCTTCGGGGATAACGTAGTGATTGCCGGCAATCCTGCCCGCGTCATCAAGGAAATTGACAACAGTGAAACTGGCAACGCCAAGGCTTTGCAAGAATGGCCCGATAAGTTGCAAAAGTAGGGCTATTTTCAGAAATCTAGAAATTCTAATCAAATTCTTAGATTCCTAACATGACGTGGCATGTAACCGGTTTATTTGCCGCAGAAAAAACTTATCGTCCAGCAAGATTTTACTAATTAATTCGACCGCGTATAATAGACTTTGGATATCGCTTTAAGAAGATTTTCGAAAGCAATTTGTATTCAACGGTAGCGCGCTGTACAGGTAGCTCGGATAACGACCCTGGAACCGCGCTTTTTTCGTACAATCTAATTGAGGCACCATCCGCTGGGAGCTTGGCTCGCAGGAAACAAATGAGGAGGATTATTTATTTTAGCGCGTAAAAATATTGATAAGTTAGTATTCGTACCAACCATCGTTTTATTTATTCTCGCGTCATTGCTATTTATTTTAGGTGGTGGCCAGTTACAGGCTACCCTTAGCTCAATCTTGAATTGGATTGATACTCGCATGTCATGGGCTTATATGATGGTGTACGTGGTCAACTTTTTATTTTTTATGTATTTGGCATTTGGTAAGTTTGGTAAGGTGAAATTAGGTGACCCTGAAGACAAACCCCACTACAGCAACTTCCAGTGGGGGAGCATGGTCTTCGCAACGGCGATCGATGCCAGTATCTTGATGCTGTCCATCGTTGATCCCCTGCGCTACCTGCAGCACCCGGCGTTTGGCTTCAAGCCATTCTCGAGCAACGCCTACAGCGCAGCGCACATGATGGGGCAATTCAACTGGGGGCCAATGGCGTGGATGATGTTCGCGCCGGCCACGATTGCGATTGCTTACGTGCTGTACGTGAAGCACGGTAAGGTCCAACGGGTCAGTGCCGCTATCACCAGTTTGCAAGGAGACAGTAAGGGCAAGATTGTGGCTCGCCACATCGTTGACTTTCTGGTCGTCTTTGGAATCATGGGTGGGATTGGGTCATCCGTCGGGATGGAAATTCCGATTATTTCCAAAGTTCTGAGCCGGCTTACAGGTGTTCAAGACAACTTGATGCTAAAAATTGAGCTCTTCATTATCCTATTTATTTTATTTGCCGTCACGGTATTCCACGGGTTAAACGGTGGGATCAACCGGTTAAGTTCCGCCCACATCTGGACGGCGCTGGGCCTCTTAGCCATTATTTTAATTATCGGACCAACGGTTTACATTTTAAATTCTGAAACCAACAGTATTGGGTTGATGGCGCAAAAGTTTATCGCGATGTCGACCAACACGTTACCTAATGGTGGGGACGCCACTGCACAGCAGGAAACCATTTTCTACTGGGGCTGGTGGTTGTCTTACATGCCCGTCATGGGGCTGTTCATTGCCCGGATTTCTAAGGGCCGGACGATTCGTCAGGTCTTAGTCGGCATGTTAACGTACGGGGCCTTGGGGTGCATGAGTTTCTACGCCATCTTTGGTGGATACTCCCTGTGGCTTCAACAGACCGGGGCCGTTAACTTGGTCCACATCTTAAACACGCAGGGTCAAGCTGCCGTGGTTGCCACGGTGATTGCGACGTTGCCATTTAAGATGATCATTCTGGCATTGTACTGTATTTCCTGCTTTATCTTCTTGGCCACGACGATTTCGTCGTCCGCCTTCATCGTGTCATCCTTCACGAGTTTACACTTGGATGACGGGCAGGAACCTAGTCGCTGGAACCGGATGATCTGGGTGGTCGTCTTCATCATCTTCTCCTTCGGGATTGTGATGGTCGGGGGCTTCAAGACCGTGCAAACCGTGTCAACGATTGCCGGTTTCCCACTGATGTTCGTCTGCATCCTGCTCCTGCATTCCATTTGGCATATGCTGGCAGCTAAGCCTAAGGTCGCTCCTGTGGTGGTGCCACAACCCGTTGTTGTTCGGCGGATTACGGTTGAATTACCACGCGCCGTCCGCGGCCCAATGATCTTATCACCAGACCACGCTAACTAGGTCTTTGATTGGTGAAAACTGGGCCTGGTCGCGTCCGTTCCCGGCGGCGCGCTCAAGGTGCCCTGCTGTGGGGCCGGTTCCAGCCGAAGGGCGGGCTTCCACCTCAACTTTGAGCCGAAGAGCGGTCTCAAAGGTTGTCCCATGCTCTAAATAGAGAAAATCGCTCTATTAAGACCATCGACACAGCTGGGCACCTTGGCTCGTCTCTGGTCACTCCCACGACCGACCCATTTTCACCAGCCCTGCGGCTGACACTAGTTTGGGTCGCTGGTCGGTGAGTGATCAGCGATCGGTTTGAGCTGACGTCGAGTGAAAATTAATTGAATTTGTACCATGAGGCTGGGACCTGGTGTCCTGGCCTTTTTTCGTCTTTAGACGGTCCAACGATAGAACACGTGAGGACTAGTTTCAGTAACATCACCACACTAATCTGATATTAAATGAAAAGATTAAGCCCCAGTTTCATTGTCAAATATGATACAATGAGGGCCGAATCATTCAATGGAGGGAATTAACTGATTATGGCAGATGAAAGTAATGATCCGCTGTTTTTCCGACGCATTTTAATTACAATCGATGAGGATGACCGTCCATCGACCAGTCGGGCGTTTCGGTTTGCGATGACCATGGCGAAGGACTACGGTGCTCACCTGGGAATTGCTTCCGTTCTGGAAAGTAATGACATTAGTATTTATGAATCTTTGATGCCGGATAAGCTGAACGAAAAGCGTGAACACTTGCGCCGTGTTGTTCAGGATTACGCCAAGAAGGCCACGGCGTTTGGTGTCGAAGAAGTTCGCGCCATCATCGCTGAAGGCGGCGACGTGGACGACGTGATCTTGCAAAAGATCGTGCCGGACTTCCAGCCAGACCTAATCGTCTCCGGTGCCGACGTGGACTTCGCTAGTCACGGTAAGCCCGGTGCCATTGGGTTGCGGTTGACGAAGAAGGCCGACGTGTCGGTGATTGTCATTCGTTAGTTTGAACAAATCGATGAAGGTTGGCTGCTATTTGGTGGCTGGCCTTCTTTTTTTAGCGACTAAATAGAGACGTAGATGGCTATCATGGCTGATAGGTCTACGTCTCTGTTGGTTTTGTTGCTGTCAAAATATACAGTTAAATCATGTCACTATCACAGCAATTGCCAAGGAATCAGACTGAAGTGATGGTGTATAATTGAAATATCTTAAAGGGTTAAATCAAAGACAAAAAGTGTGGTTGAACGTACCAGAGCCGTGAGGGCGGCGGAAATAACTTCAGCCGTGGGAATTATCTTGCCGGCTATGCCGGTTAGATAATTGGTAGCTTTGCGACTCGGTCTTGGAGGCGCAAAGTAAGTCTGAAGACCGTTCTTTGGCTTCAGACGTCCGCCCACAGCGAACCAATTTATTTCCGCCGCCCGGTAAGGCGCCAGCAACGTCCAACCACTTGGCTAAATAGGGGGAACTAGCATGGCGAAAATTCAAGGATTTCTTTTCGACCTCCACGGCGTGATTGCCGATTCTTGGCAGTATCATTTGGCGTCCTGGCAGGCCATTGCGGCCGAACTGGACATTCCGTGGACGACCAACTTGGCCGAGGTGTTGCCCGGCATGAGTCGCCTGGGTTCCCTGCAAACGATTCTGGCTTCGGCCAACCGGCAAGGCGCGTTCACGCCGGCGGAAATGCAGAAGATTACGGATCACGAAAATGACCTGTACCGGCAGTACGTGGCGGCCATGACACCAGCCAATCGGTTACCCGGGGTCACGGCGTTTCTCAACGAACTCGTCGCGGCCGGGTATCCACTGGCCTTGGCCTCAGCCTCGACCAACGCGCCGGCCGAAATCGAACGGCTCCAGTTGACGCACATCTTTAAACACATCGTCCCGGCAGGCAGTCTCAAGGCCAGCAAGCCGGCCCCAGACGTGTATTTGGCAGCGGCCCGGTTGCTAGATTTACCGGCCACGGCCTGTGTCGCGTTCGAAGACACCGTGACCGGGGTGCAGTCGGCCAAGCGGGCAGGATGCTTGACGGTGGCAATCAACGCCGATCCGTTACCCGGCGCCGATGCCCAACTACCCAGCACGGCGGCGCTTAGTCTGCCAGCCGTGCTGCAGGCACTCGGTCAGCCAGACGCTTAAGCACGAAGGCCTTGAGAATGGCGGCCTGGTTGTGCGTTTCGTCCTTGGCGCCGTACAGGAAAATGACGTCCTGCGTGGCCAGTTGGGTGGCAACGAGGTCTAAAAAGTCAGGTAACGCGGTGTTGGCTGCTAGTTCTGCAAGGTATTTTTCCTGAAAGGCCGGAAACTTTTCCGGCTCGTGGTTGAACCATTTGCGCAGCTCGGTCGATGGCCCCATGTCCTTTTCCCAGGACGCGAGTTGGGCGTTGACCTTTGAAATGCCGCGGGGCCAGAGTCGATCGACCAGCATCCGATAGCCGGCTAAGTCAGCGGGCTTAGTGTAAATCCGTTCCAATTTTATTGCCATATTTGACCATCTCCATGCGTCAATTCTACCATAGCGAAAGGGAAGCGAGAAAAGTCATGACAGATTCGTTAGGCGACTTCTATACGGGGCGGCCCACGGCCCAGATCGCCCAAGAGTTGCTGGGCCATGAATTAATTTATCAAACGCCGGCAGGCACCATGAGCGGCTGGATCGTTGAAGCCGAGGCCTATCTCGGGGAACAGGACACGGCTGCACACGCGTTTAATGGCCGCTACACGGCGGCTAACGCGGCGTTGTATGATGCGCCGGGGACCATTTATATTTATATTCTGCGGGGGTACTACATGCTGGACGTGGCGACTCAGGCGGCCGGCACGCCCCAGGGAATCCTGATTCGGGGCATCGAACCCCACCGGGGCCTGGACCTGATGCAACAACACCGCGACAAGCCACTGCCGGATGTGACCAATGGTCCGGGCAAGCTGACGGCGGCGCTGGGCCTGCAGTCCAAGGACCTGAACCGCACGATGTTGGGCGCCAACAATTTAACGATTACCCCGACGATAACCCGCCAGCCGCGCCAGGTGACCGCCACGTCACGGGTCGGCGTCAGCGATGGGAGCTGGCACGACCGGCCCCTACGCTACATCGTGGCAGGGAACCCCTTTGTTTCCGGCAGTCGCAAACGGGATTGGGACCGCGAAAATCATGGCTGGCAGAGCTAGGCGTTAGGGCCATTTGTTGTTATAATAGGTCCATAACGTTTTAAGGGATGGCACAAGTAATGAATATTGATATATTTATCGAAACGCGTAAACGGCTCCACCTTTCCCAGGACCAGCTGGCGCAGGGCATCTGTACCCAGGCCACGCTCAGTAAGTTCGAACGCAACGGCAAGGTGCCGTCACTCAAGATTTTGCTGCAACTCTGTGACCGGCTCGAGCTGACGTTAAATGACCTCTTCCCGCTCAACCACGATGAAGACTCTGTCCGTTCCCAAGCGTTGGAACAGGCGGAATTTCAGTTGTTGGTCGGGGAATACGATGCTGCCCAGGAGAGCCTGGCCAAGTTGGGCGATCCGGCCAGCGGCACCCTGAACTTTCAAATGCGCTTTTACTTTATCCGCGGCTACGTGACGGCCCTCAACGGCGGGAGTATCGCGGACGCACTGTATGATTTCTCACAAATTTTAAACCGCTTTGACGAAGGCCACCACTCGATGTACTCGCTGTTGGCGTACACCGGGATGGGCGTGGCCTACGATCAAGATGGCGACACGACACGCGCCGAATTCTACTTTAACAAGGTGGCCAGTGAGATTCACAACCTGACCTTTAAAAACAATCACAACATTTGGCGGTCCCTGAACATCATTTACTACACGGGCCAGTTCTACGGCCAAACGGGGGACCTCAAGGCCAGCGATGAGCTGTTAAATTACGGCGTTCAGGTCTGCGCCCGGTATCACGTGACCTACTACCTGGCTCGCATCCTGTACCAACGCGCCATCAATGCGCGGGCCCAGGACGGGGATGTGGCGGCCATCAAGCAGGACTTGCAAGATGCCGCGGCCTTTGCCCGGTTGAACAGCAACGAGAAACTCTTGAAGCTGATTGCGAAATTTGATATCTAAGTGATTTTTACCGCAAACGCTTAGGCAGTAAAACAAATAAGGTATTCCCATTATTTCAACGCTAATGGGAATACCTTATTTTTGTGATTATTTTAGCGGTAGGGCTTCGTGCCCAAATGGACCGCCGCCGCGCCTAGATTGAACTGGTGGTAGTGGACCTGTTGGAGGCCGGCCGTACGAAACATGGTGGCTAATTCCGTCACCGTGACGAATTTGTGTGTCGACCGTTGCAGGTAGTTGTAGGCCTGATAATGATGGGCAAAACGGCCCATCAAGGGAACCACGTGGCCAAAGTACAGCTGCCAGCCGGCATGAATCACCGGATTAGTGGGTTGCGACGTTTCCAGGCAAACGACTTGGCCGCCGGGCTTGACGACGCGCGCCATTTCCCGGAGGACCTGGTTGGCGTCCGGCACGTTGCGCAGGCCAAAGCCAATCGTGACCACGTTGAAACTGTTGTCCGGGTAGGGCAGGTGCATGGCATCGCCCTGACGCAGCGTGATGCGGTCGCTCAGGTGGGCCGCGCGGACCTTGCGGCTGGCCTCTTGCAGCATGACGTCGCTAAAGTCTAAGCCCACGACCTGGCCGGCGGGACCCACGGCTTGCGCCAAGGACAGGGTCCAGTCGCCCGTGCCACAACAGAGGTCGAGCGCAAAGTCGCCGGGCCGTAGCGTCATGGCGTTCATCACCTGTTGCCGCCAGATGCGGTGGGTTCCTAGACTGATCACGCTGTTCATTTGGTCGTACTGTGGGGCGATGTGGTTGAAAATGTCTTGCACCTGGTCTTCGGGTGTCTGATTGGTTAAAGCCATACAAGCCAACCTCCTAATTAATATTTGGGTTAAACAATTGTCGTTGTCAGCGCCTCCGGGCTGGTGAAAATGGGCCGTGGCGCTGTGGGCGCACGTCTGGAGCCAAAGGGCGGTCTCCAGACTTACTTTGAGCCTCATAGACCGAGTCTCAAAGATAGCAGTTGCCTAAGCGGGGAACCCGCTAAGGCAACTCCCACGGCTGAGCCCATTTTCACCAGCCCTGCGGCTGACACTGGTTTGACCCGTGACGTGGATGATTATTTATCTAATTGGTCTTGCTTGGTTTCCGCTTGGCTTGTGGTGGCTTATACGGCTACGTAAGCTAAGTAAAACATGCAAGACCATCGATACGGCCGGGCACCTTGGCTCGCCTCTGGTCACTTCCACGACCGGCCCAGTTTTCCCAGCCCTGCGGCTGACACTGGTTTAGCCCGTGACGTGGATGATTATTTATCCGGTTGGTCTTGATTTCCGCTTGGCTTGTGGTAGCTTGTCCTGCTACGTGAGCTAAGCAAGTAGGCAAAATACCTTCCCAGTAATGTCAATCATTCTGTTCTTAATGAGCTTATCTTTGTTCTACACATAGCAATGACCTTAGTGTAAAACAAAAGAGTGAGGAAACCAATCCTCACTCTCATTTTTTAGCTTAATCGGTCAAGCCTAGCTGATTAGAGCCGGTATTTTTCGTCGATGTCGTCGTCTTGTGACGTTAAGATCTTAGGACCGTCGTCAGTGATGACCAGGGTGTGTTCGTATTGGGCGGACAGGGAGCCGTCAGCCGTGACGTAGTAGTCCCATGACTTGTCAGCCGTTTGGCGCGTGGCAATTTCCCAAGTCCCCAAGTTGATCATGGGTTCGATGGTGATGGTCATGCCGGCACGTAACCGCAGGCCCTTGCCAGCTTCCCCGTAGTTGGGAACGTTTGGTTGTTCGTGCATGGTTGGTTGAATCCCATGGCCAATCAATTCACGGACGTCGCCCATGTGTTCTTGGCCTTCCGTGTAGGCTTGGATGGCGTGACCAATATCACCGATTCGGTTGCCGACAACGGCTTGGTCGATACCCAAGTAGAGGGACTTCTTGGTGACGTCCATCAGGTGTTGGGCTTCAGGACTGATCTTGCCGACAGCGTAAGTCCAGCAAGAATCACTTTCAAAGCCGTCCAGGTTGACGGTCATGTCAACGGCCACAATGTCGCCTTCCTTAAGCAACAATTCCTTGCGGGGGATGGCGTGGGCGACTTCATCGTTCACACTGACACAAGTGGCATACTTGTAGCCTTCAAAACCCTTTTCGGAAGGCTTGGCCCCATGTTCTTCAATGTACTTGTTGGCAAAACGTTCAATTTCCCAGCTAGAAATACCTGGCTTAATGATGTCCCGTAAGCCCTTGTGGACACCAGCTAAAACGGCACCGGATTCGGCCATTTTCTCAATTTCACGGTCTGATTTAATGGTTATCAACGTGTTACCTCCTAAAATTTGTATCTACTTCTAATGTACACCAATTTCACCTTTTCAGCGAATTATGCGGCTAAAATCTTTTTGAAATTGGTTTGGTACGGATTCACTTGTCGTTGTCATCGCCTCCGGGCTGGTGAAAACTGGGCCGTGACGCTGTGGGCGCACGTCTGGAGCCAAAGGGCGGTCTCCAGACTTACTTTGAGCCGCTAAGAAGCGCGTCTCAAAGATAGCAGTTGCCTAAGCGGGGGACCCGCTAAGCCAACTCCCACGGCTGAGCCCATTTTCACCAGCCCTGCGGCTAACGTGGCAGGTAATCCGTAACATAGAGTTGGCAATCAGATTTTTACCGCAGTCGGTTGTGGTTGTTAATGTGATAACTGTGTGATGACCGCGTAGGGTGATGGGCTGGTGTGAAAGCCTAGTCCATCGACACAGCCGGGCACCTTGGCTCGCCTCTGGTCACTCCCACGGCCGGCCCAGTTTTCCCAGCCCTGCGGCTAACTTTGCAGTTAATCCGTAACAATGAGGTGGCAATCAGATTTTTACCGCGGTCGGTTGTGATTGTCAATGTGATAACTGTGTGATGACTATAGGTTGGGACCAGGAGCTTTGAATTGTTGGTGTTAACGGGTAGACAACGCTGCCTCACCGCCATATAGAAGTGCCAACGACCAAATCCTTTAGCGCGTGTTAGGTCAGCGGACAATCTGTTGGAACCGGAGGCGGGCAGTCCCGGAGACTCGGAATTCACGGTTCGAAGATATCAGTTGTTTACTTGTTGATCTGCAATAAGGCGTCGACGATAAGATATTTATCGTGATGGCCTTGGAGGGAGAAGAGATGGTGAGCGTGGTTGAAAATGGGTTCGCAATCGTGAGTGACCAGAGGTGGGCCAAACTGACCAGCTGTGTCGGTGGCCTTGGCTGGAGTTCTTTTCCAGCCTAGCCCACGGGACAACCTTTGAGACCGATTCTCAGGCTCAAAGTTGAGGTGGAAGCCCGCCCTTTGGCTGGAACCGGCCCCATAGCAGGGCAGTTTGAGCCCGCCGCCGGGAACGGGGCTGACCCGCCGCAGGTGGAAACCGGGTTTTCGCAACCTTGCTTCGCACCAAAAGAAAAACCGGACGCTGGGCGTGTCCGGTTACGGCAACTAAGCCTTCAAGCTGGTGATCTTACCAGTGTTGACCTGTTCCAAAATGCGTTTGGCTTCGGTGATTCGGGCATCGCACAAGAAGTTCATGGCGTTGTCTTTTTCATCCTTAGCCCGGTTCATTTGTTCCGTTAGAAAATCAATTTCATCGGTTAAATATGCTACTAAGTCCATTATTTGCCCTCAATTCTTTGCGTAGTCCGCAACGGGTCATCCCGTTTAATAATCCCATTGTACCAAAAATTACCCAATAAGTAACTTCGTTCAACAAGGGTCACGGGTTTGGTTTACAGCGCGCGGGAAAAGGACTAGGATAGAAGTCAGTTAATAATGTTTCTAAAGTAGCAAGAGGAGTGAGAGAAGTGCAGGAAAAGGCAATCGATTTACAGGGAAGAGCGTACAGCCATTTAGCATTTATCTGGACGCTGCTGGCGGGGACCTTCACCATGTCCATCAGCCAGTCGTCACTGTCCACGGCGTATCCCACGTTGATGAAATACTTCAACGTGCCAGCGTCAACGGTCCAATGGCTCACGACCGGCTTCATGCTGGTGATGGTGGTCATGATGCCTGTCAGTCCGTGGCTGTTAAATAACATCCGCTTTCCGGTCTTATTTGTCAGCGTGCTGGCGTTATTTGACGTCGGAACGTTCATCATTTATTTGGCAACCAGCTTTCCGTTGATGATGCTGGGTCGGGTGATGGAGGCCATGGCGGTCGGCATCATGTTCCCGTCGTACCAGACGGTCATGTTGCGGATCACGCCGGAATCCCAGCGGGGCGGTGTCATGGGCTTCGCCGGATTAGTTATGGGGTCAGCGTTAGCGGTCGGCCCAATCATTTCCGGTATCGTGTTGCGCTACACCACCTGGCAGGGGCTGTTCGTCGTCTTCATGGTCATCATCACGATTGTATTCCTGGTCGCGTTGAAAACCATCAAGGATGTCATGCCGCAACATAAGGCCAAGCTGGACTACTGGTCCGTGCTGAGCAGTGTCGGCTTCATTGGTATCCTGTACGTCGTTAACCAAATTGGGAAGACGGCAGTTAACTGGACGGCCATGGGCGCGCTACTGGTCATCAGCTTACTGGCGGTCGCCTACTTTGTTTATCGGCAATTTCACGTCGACGCACCGCTCCTGGATTTACGCGTGCTGAAGACGGTTAATTTTGACCTGGCCGTGCTCTTGACCGGGGCGTCTTACATCGCCTTGATTGTGGTCACGATTGTCTTTCCGCTGTACTACCAAGAAGTGCTGGGCATCTCGCCGTTTGCTTCGGGGATGGCGCTGGTCCCTGGGGCCGTGGTGCTGAGCCTGTTAAACCCCGTTACCGGAAAATTGGCGGATAAAATTGGCTTCAAGGCCACGATGCTGACCGGGATGAGCATGATTGTGCTGGGCTGGCTGTGGTTGACGCTGGTCGGTGGTCAACAGTCGCTACTGGCGATGATCTTAACGGCCACCTTGATTGAAGGCGGCAATGCCTTCGTCATGATGCCCGCGGTCACGTTGGGGGCCAACTCCTTGCCTGACCAGTTGATCTCCCACGGGACGGCGGTCATTACCACCGTGCGGCAGATTTTGGGGTCGACCGGGGTCGCCGTGGCTACTTTGATTCTCGCCACTGTTACGGCTAGTCATTTGAAGACGGCGGGTCACGTGGCGGCGAACCTCGCCGGCTATCACGCGGTCTTTGCCACCTTCCTGGCGGTCGCCGTGGTCGGTTGGATCTTCGCGGCTATGTTGCGTGACGGTCGGAAGACTAAGGCCGCTGCTTAATTTTGAAATAAAAAAGGAGTCGTCCCACACAGTTCGTGTGAGGCGGCTCCTTTTCTGCCAGCTTAATCCACGCGTTCAAAGACTTCGCAGAAGCAGGGAATCTGCTCGTTGAAGGTGCGGCCCATCTCGTGATAGGCAGCGGTGAAGAAGGCGCGGTGTTCCCGGCGCCACGTGGTCAGTGTGCGGTCGTCCTCACCCTCGTGGTAGGCGTGCTCCCGGGTGACTTGGTCAAAGGGCACGACCTCGGTGACCTTGGTCTGCGTGATGCAAACGGGTTGGTCGTGGGCGTCTAAAATGACGTTGTACTCGCCCACAAAGGGGAGCGGTTCATCGTCTTCATAGAGGTCGAGCGCCGAGGTCGTCGCGGTCTTCTGGCCGATTTTAATCAGGTGCGCCAGCAGGTCAGCGGATTCGTCGGTTGCGCCAAAAGCATAGGTGTCGTGATGCGTCGTGGTAATTTCGGGGTGAGCAGCTTTGAAGTGCTGCCAAAAAGTTTCAACGTCCATGGGAAGCCTCCTAAATAGGTATTGGGATTACTGTACGCTATCTGGGGAGGTTAGTCTAGGAGACTTTGGTTAGCGATGACGGCAAAATGGTGGATGGCCTAGCCCAATTTTAGGGTTGCCAGCTTTGAAGTTAAGCTGACAGCACGGTGCTTCGCTAAATGGCTAGATAACGCTATCCCTTTGTCACAAAACTGTAATCAGCCAGGCGTATCTTTTCATTGCCTTTTGCTTAAAGTTTCTTTAGAATAGGACCACAGCGAAAATTTTAGCGAGGTGATAGATATGGCATACGTATTATTGTTCGGTGGTATTTTTATGGAAGTTGTTGGCAGCTTTTTCTTGAAGCAAGCAAACGGGTTTCGGAATTTAATACCCTCGATCATGGTGTTAGTGGGGTACTTTAGTTCATTGATTTTGGTGACACTCGCCATGCAAAAGCTTCCATTAGGGGTGACGTATGCCATGTGGGCAGGTCTCGGCACAGTGGCGACGGTTATTTTGGCCGTTGTGGTGTACCGGGAACGACTCAGTCTCAGCCGAATCAGTGGCTTATTGGCCATTGTTGTTGGCGTGATTCTATTAAATAGCTAAAAGGGGGTCTGCACGATGCGGGCATGGTTACAGTTGGTATTCGCCATCGGTGTCGAAATTGTCGGGACAAGCTTGTTGAAATTCTCAGATGGGTTCACTCATCGGTGGATTGGGATTGCGGGGATGTTCCTCTACGGGCTAGCAATCTTTAGTTTCTCATTGGCTTTACGGCAGCTCCCCCTCAGCGTGGGCTATGCGGTCTGGGCTGGCGTCGGCACGGCCATTACTGGTCTGATCGGCGTCTGGGCCTTTGGTGAGGTCTTGACGGGATTTAAAGTGGTGGGGTTTATTGCCATTATCATTGGTGTGGTTTTATTAAATCAACCCGTCAAGGTGAGCAGTCCGCGGCCAGTTAGTCCATGGGTCCAGCGCTTACGTTCACGGACCTCGAGTCATTGATCAGTTAAATTAAAATATGAAAAGCACCGATTCGTTTTTCTCCAACCTGTGGGAGAAACGAATCGGTGCTTTTAGTCTGGTTAAATATTAGTGGGTTTCCGCAAAGCCGCGGCGGCCACCGGGCTTGGGAATCTGATTCTGCATCATGACGCTGAAGCCGCCATCAATGGCGAGACCGGCTGCGTTGATGTAACTGGAACGGTCGCTGGCCAGGAAGAGGATGGCGTTAGCGATGTCGTCGGTCGTCCCGATCCGCTTGCTGGCGGTCAACGTCTTCCGGCCCTTTTCAACCTCAGGGTCCGCGTAGAAGGCCGCCGACATGGGTGTCTTGACCAGGCAGGGTTCGAGGACGTTACTGCGGATACCGAACATCCCCCATTCAGCGGCGACCTGCTTCGACAGCATGTTGACGCCGGCCTTACTGGTACTGTAAGCGCCACTATAAGTTTCAGGAATATCGCTGGCAACCGTGGAAATGTGGACGAAGGTCCCGTGTTTCTGTTCAATCATTAATTTACCAAATTCGTGGGTGACTAAGTAGTAGCCGTTGAGGTTAACATCCAACACTTGTTTCCAGGTGGCGTAATCCAGGTCTTCCAACGGATCGAATTTTAAAATTCCCGCGGTGTTGATGACAACGTCAACGTGGCCGAAGGTGTCCTTGACTTGGTCAACGGCGCGCTGGACGCTGGCTTCCTTAGTGACGTCACAGGTGACCGCCAGTCCAGCGATGTGGTATGTGTTGATCAGATTGGTGATCAGGTCAGCCGTTTTGTCTTGGTCCATATCCAGGGCGACGACCGTGGCGTGTTGCCCGGCCAACGCCTCACAAATTTTAGCGCCCATGCCACCGACGGCACCGGTGACGACGCAAACTTTTTCTTCTAAGCCTAACCATTCTGCCATGTGAATTTCCTCCTCTAAAGTGACATATCTTTCAGCGGCATCTCTTGCCCGGTCCACAGCTTAAAGGCTGCGGCACCTTGGTTGAGCAACATGCCCTGACCATTGATGACGTGCGCCACGTGGGCCTGGTTAGCCACGCCCATGAGTTTCGTCACGCTAGGTGCGTAGACGGTATCAAAGACCGTCATGTCTTGATGGAACCAACTCGGGTCGTCCACCAGCGTTTTGTCGACGAGCTTACCCATCCCCAAGCCGGTCGCATCGGTGTAAACGTCGCTCTCACTGATGCTTTGCTTAAATTGGTCGCGGTCCTCTAGGGGATAGAAGGTGGCGTGGCAGTCGGTCTGTTCGTTAATGATTTTGACGATGTGTTGGGCGTTTTTGACCGAGGGGTCGTTGATGTTAAAGACGTTCAACGTTTTCAGTCCAGAAAGTGCGGCCTGAATCGCAATGGGCGTCCCGGCACCACCGACGCCAGCCAGCGTCATGGTTTGTCCGGCGAGACTGACCCCGTCGTCCTTTAAAGCCTCCACAAAACCAATGCCATCGGTCGTGTAACCGGTGAGCTCGCCATCGTGGTTGACGACGGTGTTCACGGCGCCAACCAGTTCAGCCGTCTTATCGAGGTGGTCCAGCAGGGGAATCACGGCCTGCTTGAACGGCATGGAGACGCTGGCCCCCAGCATTTTAAAGGCGCGTAACGCGTTGACCGCAGCGGGGAGCTGGTCGGGTTCGACGTCAAAGGCGAGGAAACGCGCGTTGATTTCATCTTGGTCAAAGGCTTCGTTGTGCATGGCGGGGGACTTGGAGTGTCCGGCGGGATGCGCGATCAAGCCAACTAATTTTGTATGTCCATCAATTTCCATAAATGAGACCTCCAAATAGGTTTAAATCGGATTAGTTCTAGTTATTAAACGGATGTTAGCAGCGCCTCCGGGATGGTGAAAACTGAGCCGGTACGCTGTGGGCGAACGCCCGGAGCCAAGGAGCGGTCTCCGAGCTTACTTTGAACCGCTGGGGAGCGCGTTTCAAAGATATCAGTTGTCTAAGCGGTAAACCGCTAAGACAACTCCCACGGCTGAGCTCATTTTCACCATCCCCGCGGCTAACCTTGTTTTGACTGGAACAAGTTAGTTTCAATCAACACTGGTTAGTGTTTATGCGATTGGTTCCGTGTACACACAATTTACATAGCCCGTACGGCTTACATGAGTTTAAGCGCATCAATCTATTTCAATTATTGTGGTAAGTGTTAAGCCAATTTCATGCTGAACAGATGAATCGTAAATTAAGTCTAGTCGTCAATGCAATACTATCTGACTGATTGTCATTGGCAACGCACAATCAGAGTCGTAAGACTGGCAGGTACGGAACCACCTGTGTCGGTCTTAGTAGTCCATGACTACTAAGACGGCCGTGTTTGGAGACTTGCGGTTTTTAGCGAGGCTTCAAGTGTGCCCACCGGGGTGGAGTGCCTGCCAGGCGTCGACGGCATTGTTGCGCTATTGCCAATGACCAGCAGTTAGGTCGTTTCGGCGTTGACGTGCTTGCCGATGCCGCGATGGATCAGGTATAGGTCAATCAGAATACCCACGACAGCCACACCAATAGCCACCAGGTAAGAGCCATAGTAGGCCTTGGTGCCGGCGGAAGCGTTCATGGACAGCGTCGCAATTTGTGGCCCAATCAGCGCGCCAATGGCGTAGCCGAAGAACATGATGCCGTAGTTTGTGCCGGAGAACTTTTGGCCGAACGTCTTACCCGTTAAGGTTGGGAAGACGACCAGTACACCGCCAAATGAGGCGCCGAGGATGATCAAGAACAGGGTAAAGACGGCAACGTTTTCGGCGTAGCGTAAGCCGGCCAGGCCAATAATGGTGAGGCACAGGATAATCAGCAACGTCTTGGTTTCTCCTAATTTATCAACCGCGCGACCCGTGATCATCCGGCCGAAGAAGTTGGCTAAGGTGTTGACCACGACGAAGTTAGCGGCAACGATGGGTGTCAGTTGTAATTGAATTTGCGCGATAGAGGACAGGGAGCCAATCAACATGATGCCGGCCGTACAAGCAATCGCGAAGAGGAGTAGTAACAGCCAGAAATTTAAGGAGCCCATCATTTCTTTAGGCGACTTCCCAGTGGTTGTGGGAGCGGGTTGATTGTCGTCGGACTTCGGCGTTTCGGGTGATGCCATTAACCAGCCGACTAACCAAATCAGGGCTAAGTAGGCAATCCCAATCGGCATCAAGCCGTTGGCGCCCATGGTGTCGCAGAGCCAAGCGCCAGCCTTCGCTAAGACCAGCGGCCCGAGAGAAGCGGCCCCCAGCAGCAAGCCGGAGATAGTCCCACGCTTTTCGGGGAACCATTTCAGCGTGGTCAGCAGGGAAGGGTTGTAGAGTAGTCCGTTCCCACTACCGGCGAGAATCCCAATGGAGAAGTACAGGAACCAGATGTTGTGGGCGAAGGCTCCTAAGAACCAGCCGAGGCCGAAGATGAAGCCCCCCACGTACATGAGTTTTTTCGGTGAGGAGTGGTCGATGATCCGACCGGAGAGAATCCCAAAGGCTGCCATGAAAAATTGATAGATGGTCAGCGTCAGGGCAACCTGAGAGGCCGTGGCGCTGGTTGCTTTAACCAGTGTGTCGGCGAAAACGGAAAACGCTGCGGATGCGGAACAGCAGAAGATGATGATGAAGGCCGCGGTGAAGATGAGCCGCCGGTGGCCGGATACTTGCGTCGTATGTGTTGCTTCCATAATAGAACACCGCCTTAAATAGAATGTCGCCACATTTATTATATTGTCGGGTTCAGCGCCTCCGGAAGATTGAAAATGGGATCGGAACGCTGTGGGCGGACACCCAGAGCCAAAGAGCGGTCTCTGGGATGCTTTGAACCTCTGGGGAGCGAGTTTCAAAGACACCAATGCGCTAACCCGCAAAGGCCGCGGCTAAGCGCATTCCCACGGCTGGCCCCATTTTCAATCTTCCTGCGGCTGACACGGTCGCAACTTATAAGTGTGGTCGTCTAGTTAAGGCGGCGTTTTGTTATGAGTTGGGGGTGTCTTTGATTTTAAAAACTGCGTGAGCCTGACGGGAGATAAATGTGGGGATGAATGGGAATAAGTTCGAATTAGAAAACGTTTTCTACGCCCTTTATGTTAAGGTGGATAAGGAGAAAATACCAATACCGATTGGTCGGGAATTGATAGTCAGCGGCTATAGATTGTGAACCATAGAACAGGAGGCGCCTATGAATTTAAATCAATTACGTTATTTCGAATGCGTTGGCCGGTTGGAGAACTATACACAGGCTGCCCGGGAGTTACACGTTAGTCAGCCGAGTTTGACCAATGCCATTCATAAGTTGGAAGATGAATTGGACCTGACGCTCTTTGCGAAGCAGGGGCGCCATATTGTGTTGACCCGCACAGGTAGTCAGCTCCTCCAGGTGGTCCAAAAGAGCCTACAAACTTTGGACGACGGGGTGGCGACCATCCAGGCAGCCACCGCCACACGGCCCGTCACGATTCGGGTCGGCTGTATTCCCACGGTGATTGGCACCTACTTGCCGAAGGTTTTGCATCAATTTGAACAGGCGCACACCAAGCAAATCAGTTTTGAACTTCACAGCGTGCCCACCGAGAAAATTCAGACGGGGTTGGCGGCGAAACAGTATGATCTGGGCATTGCCGCCACGGACAGTCGCGAGGCGGGGGTCCTGTACCAGCCACTATTGAAGCAGGCGTTCATTGTGGTGGTTAGCCCAGACCATCCGCTGGCGGGGCGCGAGCAGTTGGAACTGAGTGACCTCGCTGGCTACGACGTGTTGACCTATACGCCAGAGCTATTGATTGGGCAAAAGGTTCGGCGGACGCTTAAACGGCAGGGTGTGACCGACCAGCTCACGGTCAAGGCAGATTACCCCGATGAAATTTCCATTGCGGGGATGGTGCAATCGTCCCTAGCGGTCGGCCTGGTGGCGGATACGCTGTACTTAGAGGCCTTTAATTTGGTAAAAATTCCCGTCAACGTGCCCGAGGACTTACGGGTGATCTACGCCATGTATCGCGCGGATAATCCCCAGCACGACACGTTGCGTCAGTTGTTTCAATTATTTAAATCGGCGGCGGACTGAGAAGTCACTTCCCACGGGCTCCAATTTAGGCTAAAATTACCTATTAAGATACCTTGAAACGGGCCGTTGTCAGTGCCTCCAGGCCGGGACAAATGGACCGGAACGCGGTTGGCGGCCGGTCGGAGCCAAAGAGCGGTCTCCAACCTTACTTTGAGCCTCGCAGACCGAGTCTCAAAGATACCAATTGCCTAAGCAGCGAAAACCGCTACTAAGGCAATTCCAACGGCTGAGTCCATTTGTCCCAGCCTTGCGGCCAACGATGGTGAGCACCCGTTTCAAGCTATCTGAAGTAAGCCTGTATCCACGGTTTATCTTGCGTTGATTAGATTGGTCATGAAATAACCAAGTACCCAAACAACCAGTCATTAAATTAACCAAGTCAGGTTAAATAGGCAAGAACGGGTTAAACCAGTGTGAGCCGTGAGGGCGACGAAAATAGACTCAGCCGTGCGATTTTCTAAGTGTTTTGCTTAGAAAATGGTGACTTTGAGACTTGTTTTTTAGGCTCAAAGCAAGTCCCGAGACCGTTCTGTGGCTCGGGCGTCCTCCCCACCGCGTTCCAGTCTATTTTCGTCGCCCGGTAAGGCGCAGGCTGGTTCAACCCATAAAGATTAGGTTACATATATTTGAAAGGGGTTTTTGCATGCTAACACCAGAACCGATTGATTTGGCAGCCTTTTATGCCAATCCAGACCGGAGCGTGGCGGTTCTCAACTATAACGCCCGCTTTATTACCAGTATTTTTGATTTAGTGAACAGCCAGGAACTGGCCAGTTTTGTTCGGCTATTCTTGGATGAACAACGGGACAAGGTGCCGTTGGATGCTGACCCAACCGCCACTTTCAACTTGGTCTCACCCGAGGAATACTTGAACACGGTCAAGGCCATCCTGACCGATCATCCGGACGCTTACAGTCAATTCAAACCCGCCGAAATTTTGGCCAGCATTGAAGACCTGTACTCTTATTACCGGACGTACTTGCGGGTCGCCACGATGACCGTCCGTCAAAACGACGTGGTCACCAGTGAATTCATGACGATCGACCAACATTTTAACGACTTAGTTATTCGCCTCTACCGGACGATTGAAGAAAAACTTCAGGGCCACGCTAACCATGTTTATCGGCAAATTAGCGCCGGGTCGAGTGCCTGCGTCCTGTTGGAACAGGTCAAGTGGCCCGAACCCGCTGGCTACGAAAAGTTAGCCGACATTCGGTTCATTAGTCGCTTAATGCTGCGGCCACCAATGATGCTCCACACCAAGAGCAACAAGCGTAAAGGCTTATTTACCGCGACCAAGGTCAACCCGCTGGAAAACTTCAAGGGGACCGAGGACGACTGGTTCTGCTACCCCGCTAAAATTGGGGAGAGCCTGGCCTACATTTACTTCCACCGCGACTATTTAGCCTCCGGGATTGCCCTAGCCAACCTGTTCCAACTGGCCGACAGCAAGGAAATCGCCGGTAAGAAGCCCGACCTAGTCCTGTTATTTGGGACGCCGGGGGTTGCCAGTGACGAACAACCTGAGAACGGTCATTACTTCTATGACGAAGCCAACGGCATCTACGTGGGGCAGGTGCCTTACAACGACCAGACCACGTACTTTGGCTACATGAAGAAGATGTGCCTGACGCTGCACAATCTGCACATGATTGCGGGAAAGAAGCTGCCAATCCACGGGTCGATGGTCAAGATTACCTTTGCCAACGGGAAAACCAAGACGGTGGTCTTCTTCGGGGACTCCGGTGCCGGCAAGTCCGAATCCATCGAAGCGCTGCAAAACGTGGCTGACGAGGAAATTGTGAACATCGAAACGATTTTCGACGACATGGGAAGCTTTACCTTGGCCGACGGGAAACTGTACGCCCAAGGGACTGAGACGGGGGCCTTTGTCCGTCTTGATGATTTGAGTAGTGAAGTGGCCTTCAACAACATGGACCGTGGGGTTTACATGAACCCTGAACAAAAGAATGCGCGGGTCATCATCCCAGCCAACACCTGGCCACGCGTCGTTGCTCACCATGAAATTGACATGTGGGTCTACGCCAACAACTATGATGATGCCATCGGGATTCACCGGTTTGAAGATCAGGAATCTGCCAAGGCAACCTTCGTTGCAGGGAAACGTAAGGCGCTCGGCACCACCGATGAAGTGGGGATGAGCACGACCTTCTTCGCCAATCCATTTGGCCCCGTCCAGGAACAAGCCGCCACTAAGCCAGTGATCGACGCTGTCTTTGACCGGTTGTTCACGGACGACGTTTACGTCGGTGAAATCTTCACCCACCTGGGTAACGACAAGTCCCAAGACAAGCTGAACGAGTCCGCTCGCGAATTGTTGCAGGTTTTATTGAAGATGTAACCAGCTTGGCGATATGGTCCGTTCCCGCCGACGGATTCAAAGCGCCCGGCTATGGGGGCGGTTCCAGCCTAAGAATCGGGCTTACACCTCGATTTTGAGCCAAAGACCGGTCTCAAAAGTCGTCCCGCGAACTAGGCTGGAAAACGACTCCAGCCAAGGTCACCGACACAGCCGGTCACTTTGATCCGCCTCTGGTCACTGACATCGACCTAGTGAGCTTATGGTCACTAGGTTTGTGTTTGGAGGTACTTACCGCAAGTAAATCTGTCATTAACGTTAACTAAAAATCGTGCCACACCAGTAAATGGCGTGACACGATTTTTAAGTTGCGAAGAGTTAAGCGTGACTCATCAGTTGTGGTGGGTCACGCTCTTTTCTGTCTCAAGGATAGAGTTTCTACTGGGTTAGATAGTATCTAAGTGGATAATTTCATCCGCACAGTCCAGGACTGTTTGTGAGTGGGTAGCGACTATCACAATTTTACCCATTTTGGCAAAGTCGGCGAGGCTATTTAACACCAATGTTTCGTTTACCGTGTCTAATGCGCCAGTCGGTTCGTCAGCTAAGATGATTGGCGGATCCTTTAGCAATAATCTAGTTAAGGCCACCCGTTGACACTCCCCACCGGACAGCGTGTAAATTTTACGAGTGAGGTAGGTAGCGTCCAAGCCGAACTGGGCTAAGGCGTTAATCAGTTGCGAGCGCAGGTAACGTTTGGTCAGGGTTAAGTTGACCTTCACTGTCTCATCGTCAATTAACGCATAGTTTTGAAAGAGGTAGCCCAGATAGTCACGGAAGTAAATGTGGTTGGCGATGTGGGTGATATCTTTCTCCTGAAAACTGATGGTTCCAGCATCTAAGGTGTCTAATGTTGCGATGCAGTTGAGGAGTGTTGATTTACCAGAGCCTGAGGGTCCGGATAACACGTAGATTTTGCCAGGGTGAAAATGGTGCGTCAATTCTGTAAAAATGACATGTTGTTCAAAGGCTTTGGTCGCTGCTGAAATAGTTAACATTAGCTGTCCCCCTTGAGATTAGACTTAAGATGGTTCACGCTACGCTTAGCTTTGAGGAAAAGTGTGAGGAGTGTCAGGACACCAGCTACCAGATAATAGCCTAGAACGACGCGATAATTGCTCGTGACTAACAGGGTTAGTGCAAGCTCGCCGACAATCAATACCGTTAAAATAGTTGCAAATTTGTAGTGGACCTTTAAGAGTGATTGGCCAGCCAATAGGCGAATGGCATGAGCCTGTTGGTAGATTCCCAGGTAAAGGGCACAGGTCAGAACGCATTCAAATAGGAACAAGTCAATTAGCAAGACGAGAATGCTCGTTAACCGAAAGACCTTTTCGCGTTGCGCTTGGTAAAGTTTTCCTGCATAGCTCTTGATGTTCGTGTATCCACCAATATTTTTGTATAGCCCCAGTGCCGTTAATTGGCGATTCAGTTGGTGATAATCGCTGAAGCTGAACGCCCCTTGTGAGAGCATGGAATTCCAAAGCCGGTCAGCATTTTCGTTGTCGCCGCCCAGTGATTGCGGTGAAACCACCACGATCACTGGGTCGGGAACTCTGGCATCATAGTAGCCTAAATCCAAGCCATCTGGGTTGTAGGTCAACTGGTGCTGGTGGGCCTGGAGCAGTTGGGTTTGCGTTCGAACCTTTGCCGACATGTGTTGTAAGCCTAGTTGATCAATGTAGGCATGAGTTAATTTTTGTTGTTGATGGGCTAGCTTTTCTGGTAGCAGAATATGGGTGGTGGCATCGTTGTTGGCAAAGTGGAGGTGCTGACCGGACTGACTCTTAACTGAATTGCGGCGCAGATACTCGGCATTGACGATCAGGACGTTGCCACCGTTATAGACATCCGAATAATCGTTGAAGTCTAAAGTAGGCCGTTCGTCAGCCGCATTGTAGCCGGCGTAGTTCGAGATAAGGCCGTGATGGTGTGCTGCCCAAGCAACTAGTTGGTAAGTTTGTTTGTCTTCGTTTGCTTGTTCTTGGGCGGTAATATTCAGGGCGAGACTCGGTGAGTAGCGGTTTGGTAGGCTGGACCAAGTGCCAACCTGTTTCTTGATAGCCTGATTTGTTAGGAGCTGTTGACCTAATGACAGTAGCGTAAACAGGACGATTAATTCCGTGACAACTTTCACCATCAGAACAATCACCAAGGTCAATTTACTTTTGGCGTGGCCTTTGATGGTTGGCAGAATAGTCGCGGGGCGATAGGACCAGGTCCAAATCAGACCGGCAATGAGATGCACCAGCAGTTGGGTAAGGTACATAAGTAAGGCGAAAAAAGCAGTTAGCCAGAAAGTCCCTAGATGATGTGTCCAGAACAGACTGATAGTCAGAAGACCACAAACAAGCGTGTAACAGGCAAGGAAGAAGCTCTGGTCGTGAACTAGGGTACGCTTGAAAATAGTCCATTTTGTTAGCCCTTGAAGTAACTGAATATTAGCTGCTCTTAACGCTTTAAAGTTGTGAATCACTAAGGTTAGGAATAGTAGTAGTAAGGTTAAAGCTAAGAAAATACTGCCGTCACTCTCGAGCAGAAAGTCCATGATTTGTGAAAGCCAGTTTTCCGAAGAGCGCGAGAATCCAAGTCCAAGGGATTTTAGTTCTTGCTGCATGGACTGTGGATTGATGTGGCCAAAAACATATAAGGGGTAACGCAGGTCACTGGTTAAAAATTCAGAGTGTGAAGCGAGACTTGACTTTGGAATCTGATTTTGTGAAAATTGCTTAGCCGTTCCCAAGACGTAAAAACTTTGGTGAGCGTGGTCATTCGTAGTGGGAATCCAGAAGGCCTTCACCAGATTGATTCGGTGGTGATTAGCGAAGTCTTCTAGTCGTTGATTAATCTCGTTAGGTGTAAACTTCTTAGAGGTGCTCGTGATGTTGTACGGTTGTTCTAGAGTTGAAAGTCCTGTGGAGCTAGCTGATTGACTGAGACCCCAGAGTAAGAGGCCAAAACATAATGAAACGACAATTAGAATTGAATTCTTAATGATCTTCAAGTAGAGCCTCCCTAGAATTTGTGGCGTCAGTGATTTACTGCTAAAGGATAGGATAGCTTTATTTCAAAAAATGTACAACCCTATTAACCTTATATGACGAGCACTATATAATTTGTTTAATAAGGCGATTACTGATACGCCGCGTTTAATCCGATAAAAAGCTGAAAATAGAGAACGACAATAAAAATTTATTGATAGTTTAAACTGAAATAACTACAAAATAAAAATCGTGCCACACCAGCAAATGGCGTGACACGATTTTTAAGTTGCAAGGAATTATCAAAGTGAGATTAGACAGATGCTTCAACGTAAAATCGACCAACAATCGTAGCCGGAGGAAGCCAGGGACGGAGGCAGCTGTGTCGGTGGCGTTAGACCGAGTGTTCTTCTCGGCCTTACGCCACGGGACGACTTGGGAAACTCGCGGTTTTGGCGAGGTTTCCAAGCGAGGTGTAGGACCGCCCCTCAGGCCGGAGCCGTTCCCCACAGCAGCTGTAGTCCCTGGAAGCCGCAGGCGGGCTGGTGTTCAAATTTTTAGTTGAATTGCGCCAGCAGCGCCGTCATAAAGGCCTGCGCATCCCCGACGTAACCGTAATCAGCCACATCAAAGATAGGGGCGTTTTCGTCCGCGTTGACGGCGACAATCGTCTGGGAATCTTGCATTCCCACGAGGTATTGCACGGCGCCACTGATTCCTAAGTTAAGAATCAGTTCGGGATGAATCGTGTTACCACTCTGACCAATCTGGTCGTCGTGGGTAAAGCGGTCCTGGTCCGTTAATGGCCGGGACACGCCGATGCGGCCGCCGAGCTTTTCAGCAAGTTTGGTGGCACTGTCGATGGTGGCTGCACTAGCAGCACCACGACCTAACGCGACGACGCGGCTGGCATCGCCGACGGTCGTAGCCGTGTTGACCACCGGGGTGGCGGCTTTGACTTCCAGCCGGTCAACGGGGTGGAAGGTCACCGTAGCCGTGGTAATGGTGGCGTCACCGGTTGCGGGAGCCGCCACGAAGGTGTTGGGCCGGACCGTCGCCATTTGTGGCCGGTGGTCGGGGCAAATAATTTCGCACATGATGTTATCGCCGTAGGACGGCTTGGTGGCAACGAGGGTGTCGTCATCGAAGCGCAGGTCCAGGCAGTCGGCGGTCAGGCCGGTTTGGAGCTTGGCCTGTAGCCGGGGCGCAATTGAGCGGCCGGTAATCGTGGCGCCAAATAAGATCGAGTTGGGCTGGTAAGCGGTGACCAGTTGTTGCAGGGCGTCGGCGTGTTCCGCGTCGGTCGCCGTGGGGAAGCGATCGTCACGAACGACCCGAATCTCGTCGGGACCGTAAGCGGTGAGTTCATTTTCCAAATGGTCGCTGGTGGCTTCCAACAAGATAGCGACGACACTAAATTGGTCGCCGGCTAATCCCTTGGCCTTGGTAATGAGTTGTTGGGTCGTGGGTTCAATGTGATCTAAGCGGCGTTCCGCGATGATCCATAATTCTGGTTTTGACATAGCAGCTTCCTCCTTAGATTAATTGACGTTGCTTCAGCGCGGTGATCAACTGACTGGCAGCTTCGCTCGGTGTCCCGGTCAGTGGGGTGAGTGCCCGTTTAACGGATTCTGGCGCGTAGACCTTGGTTACGATGGTCGGTGAACCTGCTTGGCCCAAACGGGAATCGTCCAGGTCGAGGTCGTCGTGATGCCAAGTGGTCAGCGGCTTGTTAAAACTCAATTGAATGTTTCGGGGCGTGGGGTAGCGCGGCGTGTTCAGCTCGCTACGGACACTGACGACGGCGGGGAGTTGGGCGACCAGCGTCTGCTTGGTATCTTCCAGCAGGCGTTCGGCCGTGACCTCGTTGGCGCCGCTCAGCCGTAAGTTGGCGGCATAGGTGATTTGCGGTTGATGTAAAAATTCGGCAACGATGGGGCCAACTTGGCCGGTATCGGCATCGACGGCTTGACGACCAAATAAAATCAGGTCGGCGTCGCCAATCTTCTTCACGGCCTGGGCCAAGACGTAGCCAGTCGCCAGGGTATCGGCCCCAGCAAAGGCGCGGTCGGACAGGAGGACCCCTTCGTCAGCCCCCATGGCCATGCCTTCGCGCAGGGAGTCGGCGTAGTCGTCGGGACCCATGGTGAGGAGGACGACTTGGACATCGTCGCGACTGTCCTTTAAGTTTAAGGCGAGTTCAATCGCGTTCTTATCAAATGGATTCATGACGCCGGCCAATCCACGCCGGTCCAGGTTATGGGTGACGGGGTCGATGGTCACGTCGTTGGTTTCTGGGACTTGTTTGAGACAAACCACAATTTTCATGGGGAACCTCCTATTTAGTAAATTCAGCTTTGGCAATGGCGGAACGCATCTTCTCGACGGTCCCTTCGGCAATTTCCATGGCGCGGGCGTCGCGGATCAGATGTTCCACGGGGTATTCACGACTATAGCCGTAGCCTGCTAAAATTTGCAGGGCGTCGTCACCGGCGCTTACGGCGGCCCGGGAACCGTGGGCCTTGGCCATCGCGGCTTCCTCGCTATACGGTTGGCCCGCAGCCTTTAATTGCGCGGCCCGTTGGTACAGGAGCTTCGTGGTTTCCTTGCGCATCGCCATATCGGCGACCTTGCGGTGGGTGACTTGCAGGTCGGTCAGTGGCGTGTTGCCAGCCTTACGCTCCTTGGCGTAGTCGGTGGAAATTTTTAATTCGTGTTCCATGATGCCGGTCAGCACGGCGCCCATCAAGATTCGAGCGTCATCGTGCGCGGAGTCACCAATGACCCCACCATCGCCGAGCTTGCCCAGCAGGTGGTCGTTGTCGACAACGATGTGGTTCATGACGATTTCACCGACGGGGGTGCCGCGCAGGCCGATGAAGTCTTCGCGCTTCCCAAATGAAAAGCCGGGCATGTCCTGATCGACCACGAAGACGGATAATTCAGCCGGGGCGGTCTTGACCAGCACACAGTAGATCTGAGCCAGGCCACCGTTGGTAATCATGATTTTATCGCCGTTGATGACCCAGTGATCACCTTCACGAGTGGCCGTGGAACTGATGCCCATGGGGTTCGATCCCCCGGAGGCCTCGGTCATGGAAAAGGCGAAGATACGGTCATTAGCGGTGGGGAGCAGCGCCCGTTGCAGGGCGGGCGTCCCGTATTTTAGAATTTGGTCAATCGTTTTGAAATGGCCTTCAAGGGTGACAGCCGTGCTGGCGTTCCCCCGGGCAATGTGGTTCAGCACCGTGGCCGTAACCTCGGGGCCGAAGCCGGCACCACCGAATTCTTGGGGTAGCATGATGCCTAAGAAACCGGTCTTGGTGAGCTTCTCAACGAAACCTTTTGGGAAGTCCTGAGCAGCGTCCATGGACATGTCGTAGGGACTAATTTCCCGTTGGGTGTAGTCGTCGACCATTTGTAGTAACAGTTTCTCAGCGGCAGCAGTTGTAGCTGGCATAAATATTTCCTCCTTATCAAGCACAAATTGTGTAGTTCTGAACGATTGAGGCCAGTATAGCGAATAATCATTTGATAAGTCCAGTGAAACTTTATGATTATTGAATATCCGTCATGCCTATTAGGAATAAAACGGATTCCTGAATTAAATGGTTGTTAGTAAAAGTTCTAGAAAAATTTAGTAAATAAATTGGTACTTACCGCCCGGTTAGAGTACAATGAAAACGGATTCTTTTATGGAGGTGCCAATTTATTATGAAGATTACGAAGAGCTCAGCTGGAACATTGCATGAACAAGCTGTTACGAAATACTTACTCACGAACCAACAGGGGACCCGCGTGGCCATCCTGACTTGGGGCGCGACCTTACAGGAATTTAGCGTGGTCGAAGACGGCCAGAAGCACAACCTGATCGTGAACCTGCCCGACTTAAAGGGCTACGATCACAACCCCTACTACTTATGCCAAGCCTTAGGCCGGGTCGCCGGTCGTATCGCCGGGGCCCAATTTGACCTCGATGGCAAGACGGTCCACCTCGACCAGAATGAAAAGCCTAACGCTAGTCACGGTGGTCCCCACGGCTTTACCTTTGCCAACTGGGATGCCACGACGACGGAAACGGCCGACACGGCCAGCGTTGTGCTGACCCACACGTCCACGGAAGCCGACGACAAATACCCCGGCACCATGAACACGACCATTACTTACACGTTGACGGAAGAAAACCGCTTGGACATCACCTTTGATGCCAAGAGTGACGCCGCCACGTTGTTCAACCCAACGGTCCACACCTACTTTAACGTGACCGACGACCAACACAGCTTGGACAATCAATGGTTGAAGTTGAGCGGGGACAAGCGCCTGGTCTTAAATGGTGAAAAGATTCCAACCGGTGAAATGAGCAAAACGGCTGGTACCGGCTACGACTTCAGTAAGCCCCGGACCATCAAGGATGGCTTGGATCAATTACACAAGACGGGCCAAGTCGAATACGATGATGCCTTTGTCGTTGAACCTAGTAAGGACACGCCGATCGCTACGGTCGGTGACGCTGCTGGCCACCGTGAGGTCGAAGTTTACTCCGACCGGAACGCCTTGGTCGTCTTCACGGCTAACCCAACCGATGCTAAACGTGCCGATGCCCGGGACTACAATGCCTTGGCTATGGAAGCACAGACTTTGCCGGATGCGATTCACCATGACGGCTTCGGCGACGTCATCCTGCCAGCCAACCAACCTGTCACCCACTTCATCAGCTACCAATACACGCGTAAGTAACGGGTTGCGGTGTGTTCTGGCCGCTTCGGCGGCTAGGTACTCCCGTCCTGTGGGGCAACCTGTGAAGCCAAAAAGCGGTCTTCACAGGCGCACCTGAGCCTTGTAAAAATCACAAGTCTCAAGTACGTCCCAGTTTCTAAGGCCGAGAAGAACGCTCGACCTAAGAAAATCGTCACAGGTCGTCCGTACCTAGCCACCTTCAGCTAACACACCGCCACCTAACTTACGGTTGTATTAGTAGGATTCGTGGGTGACGGTGGTATGGCTACGTTCTTGTTGGATTTTTCTGACAAGAGGCAGTTGGTGCGTGTTCTGGAGCCTCACCCAGACCGTGAGTCTCCAAGACGTCCCAGGTTCTAAGGCCGGGAAGTTCGCCCGACCTAAGAACCTCGACACAGGCATCCGCACCTGTTCACCTCCGGCTAAAGTTAGCGCAAGTTACTGACGCTAGTATTAGTAGGATTCGTGGGTGACGGCGGCGTGGCTACGTCTTTATTGGGTGTGGTTGTGCTACGGTGACTGTCCGATTAATTTTTAGGATTAGTCGGGACACGATTACGCTGGAAAATTGCGTTTGATGATATATTTAGAGAGTAATTCCTACTGGTGAAAGCTAGGGGATGATCGCGGTTGTTATTGCGGTCATCCGTTAGGTGAAGCCAGTTTAAATACCATGGACTAATTTGCCCATGAATGAATAGAATAGACACATTGCTGCGGGTTAAACACGTGTCAGCCGCAGGGATGGTGAAAATGGCCTGGCTTGGTCAGTGTTAGTGACCAGAGGCGGGGCAAAATGCACAGCTGTGTCGATGGTCTTAACTGAGTGGTTTTCTCAGTTTAGTCCATGGGACGACCTTTGAGACCGCTCTGTGGCTCAAAGTCGAGGTGGAAGCCAGTTTCTCAGGCTGGAACCGGCCCCACAGCAGGGCGTTTTGGCCCCGCCGCCGGGAACGGACAGCGACCGCCACGGCCCAGTTTTCACCATCCCGGAGGCCATGGCAACGACAAAGTTTAACCCAAGTGCAATAAAACATAAGGAGAGATTTGAACATGAGTTGGCAAGATAATTATCAAGTTTGGCAACAACAGCAAACGATGATCCCTTACATTAAGCATGAACTGGACGCCATCGCCACTGATGACGCCGCTAAGAAAGCCGCATTCACGGCGCCCATGAGTTTTGGGACCGCTGGGATGCGGGGCGTGATGGGACCCGGTATCGGTCAGATGAACGTTTACACGGTTCGTCAAGCTACCGAAGGGGTTGCCCGTTACCTGGACACCTTGGACGACGCCACCAAGCAACGCGGGGTCGCTATCAGTTTTGATTCCCGTTACCACTCCCGTGAGTTTGCCCACGAGGCCGCTCACGTCTTGGGTGCGCAC
Source organism: Levilactobacillus sp. FUA 3915 (assembly GCF_044053135.1). Classification (NCBI taxonomy): domain Bacteria; kingdom Bacillati; phylum Bacillota; class Bacilli; order Lactobacillales; family Lactobacillaceae; genus Levilactobacillus; species Levilactobacillus sp. FUA 3915. The sequence goes on from NZ_CP168704.1 coordinate 1,900,377, forward strand.
CACATTCCTAGCTTTGTTTTCGATGACATGCGGCCCACGCCCGAGCTGTCCTTTGCGGTGCGGCATTTAAACACGGCCATGGGTATCATGATCACGGCCAGCCACAACCCGAAGCAATACAACGGGTTTAAGATTTACGGCCCAGACGGTGGGCAAATGCCACCCAAGGCCTCTGACATGATCACCGATTTCGTGCGTTCCGCCAAGGATGTCTTTGCGATTGCCGTGGCCGACGAACAAGAACTGCGGGCCGCTAAGACCTTGCAGATCATCGGTGAAAACGTTGACCAACCTTACCTGAAGAACGTTGAGAGCGTCACCATCAACGCCGATTTGGTCCACTCAGTGGGAAAGACCATGAAGTTGATCTACACGCCACTCCACGGGACCGGTAAGGTGATTGGCGAACGGGCCTTACGTGGTGCTGGTTTTGAAAACTTCACCATGGTGCCCGAACAAGCCATTGCTGACCCTGAATTTCCAACGGTGCCATTTCCCAATCCTGAGTTCGCTCAGGCCTTTGATATGGCGATTGCCCTTGGGAAAAAGGAAGGCGCTGACCTGTTAGTCGCCACCGACCCCGATGCCGACCGGTTAGGGGCCGCTGTGCGCCAACCAGACGGTGAATACCAACTGTTATCCGGGAACCAGATTGCGTCGATTTTGTTGGCTTACATTTTAAAAGCCCGCAAAGCAGCGGGTCAGTTGCCAGCCAACAGTCGTGTCGTGAAGTCCATCGTTTCCACCGAATTGGCCACTAAGATTGCGGCCGCTTACGGCGTTGAAATGAAGAACGTGCTGACCGGCTTTAAGTTTATCGCCGAACAGATTCACGAATACGAAACGACTCATGAACACACCTTCCTGTTTGGTTTCGAGGAAAGCTACGGCTACCTGATCAAGCCATTCGTTCGGGACAAGGACGCCATCCAATCGACGGTGCTCTTGGCCGAAGTCGCTGCCGACTACAAGCAGCGGGGGATGACCCTTTACGACGGCATCGAAGAACTCTACGCGACCTACGGCTACTTTGCTGAAAAGACCACGTTTGAGGAATTCCCTGGCGTCGATGGGGCTGACCAAATGGCTCACTTGATGAGTGAGTTCCGCGAAAATGCACCGAAGTCCTTTGCCGACAGTACGATTGACACGGTGGAAGACTTCTCGACGAGCACCAAGACCGAAGCTGATGGCACGACCAGCACGATTGATCTGCCACAGTCTAACGTCTTGAAGTACTGGTTGAGCGATGGCACCTGGATCTGCATCCGGCCTTCTGGGACCGAACCTAAGGTCAAGTTCTACATCGGGACCAGTGACACGACCGATGCCGCTGCGCAAAAGCGGTTGGCAGGGTACGAGTCCGCTCTCAAGCAATACGTCGACTCCGTTAAATAGCAGATGCGTGTTGATTTCGTTCCCGGCGGCGGGCTCAAGTTGGCCTGCTATGGGGCCGGTTTCAGCCGAAGGGCGGGCTTTCACCTCAACTTTGAGCCTGAGGGTCGGTCTCAAAGGTTGTCCCGTGGGCTAGGCTGAGTAAGAACCTCAGCCAAGCCCGCCTCTGGTCACTCACACGGATCAGCTCTTTAACTTCTCCGTGTTGACATCACTTAACTTAAATAACGGTGTACATGAACAGTCTGTGACTGGTCCTTCTGTGAGGGGGCCGGCGCGGGCTGTTTTTCTTTTTTGGGGAATTTATTGGGATGAACCCGGTCGTTTGGTTAGTGGCTAGGGGAAGGGGGGCTTGGCATTGGACTTACAGGCAGTTGGATTTTATTGGTTGTGACAAAGTAATGAGAACTTGTTCGGTGGTCATGACGAGGTGACTGGTTACCGTTCCGAAGGAGGAAAAGACAACCGGTTGTTGCCGACAGTTTCGCCTCGGTCTGTTCATTTTCACAAACTTTCAGAACGGTTGCTTGGCTGTTTTCGTGAAAAATAAAGGATTTATGATGTTTACTACGTGCTTTACTAAATTTTTTATCAAGAAAAAGCAACCGGTTGCAATCGCTTACAATTGCATGGTTCATCAATAGTTAGTATATTTTTACACAATGAAAGTGGTTGCATTTATCCGGACATGTCCTTAGAATAATGATTGTAAAGCGCTTACATTTTACTTAAACCGTTGGCGCAGGTTTTACCAGATTTAGCTAAACTTTATTTTAGAAAACAGAGGTGTTTCAAAATGGCTAAGAAGGATGACAAGATTACGTTGGACCCAGCGAAGTTTGCTGCTGCGGTATTGGGCGGGAACGCACAATATCCAGATGAAGAAAACAAGTTGTACATCAAGCGGCAACTGACCCTTTACCTGGAAGCAACGTTATTGGCCCAAGACTTTAACCGGCTGGAAGAATCCCAGTTCGATATGGCGAAGGCCCAACAACGGGAAGAAGTTCTTTCCAAGATCATTGAACACCGGTACCACTAAGACTAAGTGGTCGCCGTTAATTGTCTGCAACATTTCTCCCGTTGAAAGGTGTGAAACAGAAAATGATTAAGCAATATGTCTCATATGCTTTGGGGGCGTTCGGTCACGATGCCTTCTACGCAACCCTAAATACTTATTTTGCTATTTTTGTTACCAGTGCGCTGTTCGTCGGCAAGGGTTCCGCTGCTGAAGCCGGAATCGTTACCTCGATGGTTGTTATTATTCGTTTAATTGAAATTGCTTTTGACCCCATGATTGGTGGGATGGTTGATAACACCAATACCAAAATGGGTAAGTTTAAACCTTGGCTGCTTGCCGGGGCCATCGTTAGTTCCGCTGGATTGATCCTGATGTTCTCTAGCCTGTTTGGGTTAGCGGACTCCAACTCATCCATGTACTTCATGCTCTTTGGGATTGTCTTCGTCATCATGGATATCTTCTATTCATTCAAAGACATTTCCTTCTGGTCCATGTTACCTGCTTTGAGTGTTGATACCAAGGTTCGTAACAAGTTCGGGACGGTTGGTCGTTTCGGTTCAACCTTGGGTTCTCAAGGGGTTATCATTGTCGTTACCCCATTGGTTATCTACTTCTCACAACAATTCTCAGGGACGCATGGTAGTACCCAAACCCGTGCCGGTTGGTTAGGGTTTGCGACGGTTATCGGATTAGTTTCACTGTTAGGTGCCTTGGCAACTTTCTTTGGGACTAAGGAAACTACCAGCTTGATTCGGGAAAACACTGAACGGACACGGTTCCGCGATGTCTTCAAGGTTATTGGTGAAAATGACCAATTGATGTGGTTAGGTTTCTCATACCTGTTGTTTGCCTTAAGTTACGTAGTTACCAACTCACTGTTGATCTACTACTTCCGTTACGTTATCGGGAACGCCGCTGCTTACAGTGTTATCGGGATTGTTACCGCTATTCTGGGGATTCTCTCCGTGCCACTGTTCCCAATCATCGTTTCCAAGATTACGCGTAAAGGTGTTTACATCGGCGGTATCTGCATGATGCTGGTTGGTTACATTCTGTTTAACCTTGCCGGTAGCAGTGCCATCATGATGTACATTGCCGACGCCATCTTCTTCTTCCCATACCCAATGATTTTCTTAGCTGCCTTGATGACCATCACCGACAGTGTGGAATACGGGCAATGGAAGAACGGCACGCGGAACGAATCCGTCACCTTGTCTGTTCGTCCTTTGATTGATAAATTAGCTGGGGCCTTCTCAACGGGGATCGTTGTGCTGGCCGCTGTGCACGCCGGCATGACCGGTAACGCTAAGCCTAGCGACATTACCGCTCACGGGATGTTCGTCTTCCATTCCTTCATCTTCTACATGCCAATGATCTTGCTGGTCGTGGCTGCCCTGATTTACCAATTCAAGGTAACCTTGTCAGAAAAGAAGCATGCTGAAATCGTTAAGGAATTGGAAAGTAAACTAGAAACTGAAAAGGTTGAAGAAGAAGCCGAAGAAAAGGCTGAAGCCGCAACTGAAGACTAAGATTAAATGTGGGCCCTGGGGGATTTTCTCCTAGGGCTTTTCTTTTAGCCAGTGTGCGTGGGGGAGGGCGTTCCCGCCTGCGGTAGCTGGACAGCTTCTTTCTGTGGGGCGACTCTGGGCAGCCTGAAAAGCGGTCTGCCCAGGCGGTTAGGAGCCTGCCAAAGAACGTCAGTCTCCTAACACGACCCGTGTTCTAGAACCGAGAAACCCGCTCGTTTCAAGAACACCGACACAGAATTCGCTATCCAGCTACCTCCGGCTCCCACTCATACTGCCCGATGTTATTAGCCGTAGTGGAAGTATTCTGTTAGTTGATTCAGTCTAATGATTAAAACGGATGTTCCTACCCATTAGAAAATCTACATGCAAACAGTCGTTGTAAAAGTCACGATGATCAATGAATAATAAATAATGAAAGTGGTTTGTTGCCGCGGACCGCAACGATAGCCGCAGGGCTGGTGAAAGTAGGCCAGCTGTAGTAGTGACCAGAGGTGAGCCAAGGTGGACAGCTGTGTCGATGGTCTTAGTAGAGTGGCTTTCTCTACTTAGAGCATGGGGCAACCTTTGAGACCGCTCTGTGGCTCAAAGTTGAGGTGGAAGCCCGTACCTCAGGCTGGAACCGACCCCACAGCAGGGCACCTTGAGCTCACCGCCGGGAACGGAAGCAACCAGGTTTACTTTCACCAGCCCGGAGGCGCACTGAGAGGACCATGTAGCAATAAAGAAAGCGCTTCATAAAATCGTTGACATTGGCAGTGAAAGCGACTATGATAATTACAGTAAAGTTTTACTAAAAATTTATTAAGGAGTTAATATCCATGGATTTCGCCAGCTTAGCAACTGAATACCAAGAAAAATTTGATGTCGCACCACAACGGGTGTTCTTCTCCCCCGGCCGAATCAACTTGATCGGTGAATACACCGACTTCAACGGTGGGCACGTCTTCCCAGCTGCCATCAGCATGGGAACCTACGCCGCTTACTCAGCCCGTGACGACAAGCAATTCCGCGTTTACTCGGCCAATGTGCCAGACGCTGGGATGTTAACGTTCTCACTGGACGACCTTGCCTTTAACAAGGCTGACAACTGGGCCAACTACCTGAAGGGTATGCTGTTCGAGCTGGCTAAGCAAAACTTAACCATCGACCATGGCTTTGACCTCTTTGTTCACGGGAACTTACCAGATGCTTCCGGCTTGTCTTCATCCGCATCAATGGAAATGTTGATGGGTGAAATTCTCCACGCCGCTTATGGCATGAAGTTAGATGAAGTTGAAATGGTTAAGGTCGGCCAACAAGTTGAAAATGATTACTTCGGTTTGAACACCGGGATCATGGACCAATTTGCTATCGGCATGGGTAAGAAGGACCAAGCCATTCTCTTGGACACCAACACCATGGACTACGAATACGCACCGCTTGCCTTGGGTGATAACGTGGTTGTCATCATGAACACCAAGAAGCGCCGTGAGTTAACGGACTCCAAGTACAACGAACGCCGCGCCCAATGTGAAGAAGCCCTTCGTCGTTTGCAAACGAAGCTTGACATCAAGACTTTGGGTGACTTGACCGAAGATGAATTCGACCAAAACGCTTACCTGATCAACGACGAAACCTTGATCAAGCGGGCCCGTCACGCCGTCTTCGAAAACCAACGGACGTTGAAGGCCTTCAAGGCATTGCAAGACAACGACCTGGAAAGCTTCGGCCACTTGGTCAACGCGTCTCACATTTCCTTGCACTACGACTTTGCCGTAACCGGTAAGGAACTCGACACGTTAGTTGAAACGGCTTGGAAGCAACCAGGCGTCTTAGGTGCCCGGATGACCGGTGCCGGCTTCGGTGGCTGTGCCATTGCCATCGTCAAGAAGGCCAACGTCAAGGACTTCGAAGAAAAGGTCGGTAAGGTCTACGAAGACACCATCGGCCACAAGGCAGAATTCTACGTCGCAGAAATTGCAGACGGCCCTAAGGAATTAGAAAAGTAGAGAGTGATACGAAGGGCGGTTAGCTAGCGAGCATTAACGTCGCTAAGCCGAGAATCCTGGTTTTGGATTCTTGGTTTAGCGGGGTTAAGCGGAACTAGCTGCCCGATAGTAGCACGTTTCGGCAACAAGGCAGGGGAGCCCAAACTAGAAATAGTGACGGCCACCAACCGCCAACACACCGAAACAGCTTAACACCCAAAACAAACAAGTTTAAAATAAACACATGTCACCAAGCAAAGTGATTAGTGGAAAGGTAATAACCAAGTAGGCCGCACAAACAGGGAAATGAGCGCGTGTGAGCCGTGGTTGTTGCCGTAGCCGTAGGAGGCTAGGTACGGAGCACCTGTGTCGGTGGCGTTAGCCCGGTGAATTTCCGGGCTTACACCACGGGTCGTGTTCAAAGACTGATGGTTTGTATCAGGCTTTGAACCGCCCCTGAAGACCGCACCTCGGGCTTCAGGGGGACACCCCACAGGAGCGGAGTACCTAGCATCCGCAGGCGAAACTCGCCAATCGCGGCGCTACATAATTGAGGAGGAATTTGATCAATGACAGTTTTAGTCTTAGGTGGTGCCGGTTACATCGGCTCCCACGCCGTAGATCGTTTAGTAGAAAAGGGTTACGATGTCGCCGTAGTTGATAACTTGGTTACGGGTCACCGCGCCGCAGTTAACAGCAAGGCACGCTTCTACGAAGGGGACGTGCGGGATCAAAAATTCCTGAACGACGTCTTTGATAAGGAAGACATCGAAGGGGTTATTCACTTCGCCGCCTTCTCCGTGGTCCCAGAATCCATGGAAAAGCCATTGAAGTACTTTGATAACAACACGGCCGGCATGGTTTCCTTACTGGAAGTCATGAACAAGCATAACGTGAAGCGGATTGTCTTCTCTTCAACCGCCGCAACTTACGGTGAACCCAAGCAAATCCCAATCAAGGAAACGGATCCTCAAATTCCAACCAATCCTTATGGTGAAAGCAAGCTGATGATGGAAAAGATCATGGGCTGGTCCGACAAGGCTTACGGCATCAAGTTTGTGGCTTTACGCTACTTCAACGTTGCCGGTGCTAAGGAAGATGGCAGCATTGGTGAAGACCACCATCCAGAAACCCACTTGGTTCCAATCATCTTGCAAGTTGCCGCTGGCGAACGGAAGGAATTGTCCATCTTCGGTAGCGATTACCCAACCAAGGACGGTACCAACGTTCGGGACTACGTGCACGTCGTTGATTTAGCCGACGCCCACATTTTAGCCCTGGAATACCTGAAGGCCGGTCACGACAGCAATGCCTTTAACCTCGGTTCTTCAACTGGTTTCTCCAACAAGGAAATGCTGGAAGCCGCTCGTAAAGTGACGGGTAAGGAAATTCCTGCTAAGATGGCCCCTCGTCGTGCCGGTGACCCAAGTACGTTGATTGCGGCTAGTGACAAGGCCCGTGAAGTCTTGAACTGGAAGCCACAATTTGACAACGTTGAGGACATCATTCGGACGGCCTGGAACTGGAAGCAAACGCATCCACAAGGCTACAACGACCGGGAGACGAAGTAATTATGGCTAAAGACACAATTCAAACGTTCATTGATCATATTGTCTCCTCCCCAGCGCCTTACACGGAACTGGACCGGCAGTACGTGACGAACCGCATCTTCGCCTTGATTGGTGACGGCGTGGCTCGTGCGGCTGCTTCCGACGAACCCATTGATCTGGTTAACGCCATGATTGAAACGGCTATCGCTAACGGTAAAATCGAAGACTCACCAAGTCCCAAGGAAATCTTGGAATCGCAATTGATGGACTTCATGACGCCACTCCCATCCGCGCTCAACCGCGGTTTCTGGGACCGGTATCAAGAGAGTCCTAGCAAGGCGACCGACTGGTTCTATCAGTTAAGCCAAGCCAACAACTACATTAAGACGCGCAACATTGCCAAAAATGTGGTCTTCCCAGCCAAGACACCTGCTGGTGAATTAGAAATCACCATCAACCTGTCGAAGCCGGAAAAGGACCCCAAGGCCATCGCCGCAGCCCTGACCCAGAAGAGTACCAGCTACCCACTGGACCAACTGTGCATGACCAACGAAGGGTACTTGGGCCGTTTAGGCTATCCCGCTCGTAGCAATCACCGGATCATCCGGATGATGCTGGGCGGCGAAACCTGGGGCTTCCAGTACTCCCCATACGCCTACTTCTCAGAACATGCCATCTTCTTGGCCAAGGAACACCGGCCAATGATCATCAACCAACACACGTTTACCAATCTGCTGGAAATCGTCCGGACGCTGCCAACCTACTTTGTCGGCAGTAACGCCGATTTACCAATCGTTGGGGGCTCCATGTTGACGCATGACCATTACCAAGGTGGGAAGCACACCTTCCCAATGATGAAGGCCGGCATCGACCGGGAAATTGATCTCGGTGTCGCCGGGGTCAAGGCTGGGGTCGTTAACTGGCCCATGACCGATATCCGGTTGACCGGGAGTCAGCCAGAACCACTGATCAACGCCGCTACCAAGGTGCTGAACAGCTGGATCGGTTACTCAGATGAATCCGTGGATGTCCGGGCTTACACCGGGGATACGCGCCACCACACGATTACGCCAATCGCGTACCGTGACGGTGCCGACTACGTTTTGGATTTAGTCCTGCGAGACAACCAAACGTCAGACAAGTATCCTGACGGCATTTTCCACCCACATCAGGATGTGCAACACATCAAGAAGGAAAATATTGGGTTGATCGAAGTCATGGGGCGGGCCATCCTGCCAGCACGACTCAAGGACGAAATGGCGGAAGTCACGAAGTACTTGCTTGACCAACCTAATGAGATGGTCGATATGCACAAGGCTTGGGCCGATGACATCAAGCAAAACAACAAGGTGACGCCAGAGAACGTTACGGCTGTTTTGCACCAAGCAATTGGTGATGTGTTTGCTCGGGTGCTGGCCGACGCCGGCGTCTTCAAGCGCGACGCCAAGGGCCAAGCAGCCCTGGACGCATTTATCGCGCAAGTCTAGGCTCAACACAGCGCCTCCGGGCTGGTGAAAACTGGGCCTGGTCGCGTCCGTTCCCGGCGGCGAGCTCAAGGAGCCCTGCTGTGGGGCCGGTTCCAGCCTGAGAGGCGGGCTTCCACCTCAACTTTGAGCCTGAGAAGCGGTCTCAAAGGTTGTCCCATGGACTAGGCTGGGAAAATACCCCAACCAAGGCCATCGACACAGCCGGGCACCTTGGCTCGCCTCTGGTCACTCCCACGACCGGACCAGTTTTCCCAGCCCTGCGGCTCACACGGGTTTAGCCCGTAGATTTGCGGGGAACTGGTCTGGGCTGTTGGCTTTGGCTGCTGGGGTGGTTGTGATTATGTGGTGGCTGTTCTCAGCTACTGCGTGACCGGGCTTATCTTGGTAACTGTTTCAATCAATTAAATAATCAAACCATGGGGTTGTTGTGGTTCGGTGTGGTTTTGGCCATGCTGGACGGCTCAACCCCATGTGACGTTTCAAAAGAATTCACTGGTTGAACTAGTGGTTGCGGTAATTGGTTGGTTATTAATATGTTTATTTGAATCGCGACTGCTGGTTTTGCTGGTACATACGTTGTTGTGTAGGTGCTGGAAGCATATAGTCTATATCTATGGTAGAAAGCTAGAATGGAAATGGCTTATGGATTGCCAGCAATCACTGAATAATTGTAGAAGTAAACGTTGCCGTGGTAACTGATGCCGGAGTCAACGAACCGCAGGCGGAATCAGTTACCACGCAGCATTAGTTTAATGATAAAATGATATGAAGGGGGTGATGGCAATCGCAGCCACGCTAAAGGATATTGCAAAATCAGTCGGGGTCTCCCTGGCAACCGTGTCGCGGGTCTTAAACTACGACAGAACGCTGTCAGTCAGTGAGTCCACCAGGAAACAGATTTTTGAGGTCGCAGAGGAACTGAACTACACCAAGTTAAAGCACCGAACGGCCACACCTAGTAAGCAGTTGAAGATTGCCATTGTCCAGTGGTACTCGAAAACCAAAGAACTGGATGATTTGTATTACATGTCGATTCGCTTAGGCCTGGAAAAACGCTGTGAGGAACGGCGGATTCTGGCGACCCGGACGTTTCAAAACGACCTGCAGGCCATTGATCCCGATGTCGATGCGATTATTGCCATCGGAAAATTCAGTGACGCGCAGGTCGAGGCGATGTCTCAGCTGACACCGAACCTGGTCTTTGTCGATCAGGATCAGTTGTGCCACGGGTATGACAGTGTTGTCACCGATTTCCGTTTCGCCGTGACCCAGGTGCTCGACTTTTACGCCAAGCACGGTCACCAAGAAGTCGGGTTATTATATGGAAGCGAATGGACGACGGACGGGCAGCTCGAAGTCGTTGATCCCCGGTACAAGGCCTTCCGCCGTGAAATGGAAGCCCGAGGTACCTACAACCCGAAGCTGGTCTTTGGCGGCGACTACACCAATCATTCAGGGTATCAGGAAATGCAGACGGCCATTGCCCAATTGGGGGATGACCTGCCATCAGCGTTCTTCATCACCAATGATCCCATGGCGGCGGGGGCGCTCAAGGCACTACATGAAAATAACATCGACGTGCCGCAACGGGTCAGCCTGTTTAGCTTTAACGACACGACGATTGCCAAGTACGTGTTCCCTGAGTTGAGTAGCGTGCACGTGAATACGGAATTGCTGGGCGCAACGGCGGTGGACTTGGTCGAAAACCGCCTGCAGACTGGGCGGACGACGCCACAGTTGGTTACTGTGGGGACTGAGCTCAAGCTCCGCGAAAGCACCAAGGGTTAAGCTGGTCTTTGTTTGGGGCTCCGGGCTGGTGAAAACTGGGCCTGGTTGCGTCCGCTCCCGGCGGCGCGCTCAAGGTGCCCTGCTGTGGGGCCGGTTCCAGACTGAGGGGCGGTCTTCCACCTCAACTTTGAGCCTGAAGTGCGGTCTCAAAGGTTGTCCCATGGTCTAAGCTGAGTGGGAAACCTCAGCTAAGACCATCGACACAGCTGGTCGCCTTGGCTCGCCTCTGGTCACTGACACTGACCACGAACTGTACAGTTTTTCCAGCCCCTGCGGTTGACACTAGCTTAACCCGGGTTTTGCGGGTGAATTTTTAATTGAGAATTTTATTTCTAGTCAGGTGACGCTTGTCGTTGCCCGGCTTTTTCTTTACCACCGAATCTACAAGCAAACGAAAGGGACTTGAGCGATTGCCCAAGTCCCTTTGCGTGTTCATTTAAAAGGTGGTGCTTACAGCTGCGGCGGCTGCCATGTGTCTGCCGTAGTCGACGGCCAGTACCAAGCCGACTAGGATCAGTTGGCTATCGTCATCCAGGACTACGATTTCGTACTTGTTCTTCAGGCTCAGGCCAGCCCTTCTGACGCGGCCGACGACTTGGTCTTGGCGTTTGATTTCAAAATTTAAATCCCAGAGGGAACCGGTGACCGTTAGCCCGACCGCCGTTAGGTCGTAACTGGGCCGCAGGAAAGTGGGGCGTTTTTGAATCGTGGCCACCGTCTTGCCGCCAATCTGCAGGCAGTAGGTCGCTACCAGACTCAGGGGCTTCTTCGTGACGGTTGCCACGACCTGATTGTTGACGTCTAAAATTTCAAAAAACTTGGGCATCTGAAACTTACTGCTGATGACTTGGTAGACGGGGGTGTTATGGTCGTCGCGCACGCTGAATCGTTCTTTGAACGCCCATTGCTGTTGGGTCAAATATAGCTTGTGCATTAGTTTCATCTCATTTCATTTCTATACCAGTTGGTGCTGGTCAGATGGTCGTCACTGGCTGTGAGGGGCCACGCACACGGGGACAACTGTCTGTTCGGGTGACAAGCTGCCTCCGAGTTGTGAGCCGGCTAACGGGATTAGACGATGCCTTCAGGGGGAGCACGTCGTTAGATAACCCCATCATAGTCGGCACATGCTTGAAGGTAAAGGTCTTTGCCCAATCATTAGAAAAATAGATGGTGATAGGGCCAGACTGGCAGGTCACCCCCAAGATATGGGGGATGTAGTTAGCAAAGTGACCGCCAATTGACTGGTCGAAAAAAATTAAATTTTTTTGTTTTGGCGCGGCAATGATTTTGAAATTAAATTGCGTCCTAAACAGTTAGTTTACTGCGTCAGGTGTTGGCCGTTCACCTTTGCTGATTTCGGCGTTCTTGTAGGGGGCAGTTTGTTTGTCCAATTACAATTAACTGGGCGGACGAAAAGGGTTGCTTTTTCAGCCGTTTTTGGTAGTAGCGTCTCAGGTGGAAATGTCCAGGGGACAGTTAAATATATCCATATATTGTATTTGCTTGGCGAATGCGATACTATATCTGGTATAGACTTAAAGAACGGGAGAGATTGTTATGATGAACGTAGAAACCGCTGCGCCAGTACGCCTGACGCCCGAATTTATCGCCAAAACAGAAAACGAAGTAACACCACATTGGGGTGAACTCGGCTGGGTAACCTACAAGCGGACCTACGCTCGCTGGCTACCGGACCAACAACGCAACGAAGAGTGGCCAGAAACGGTCCAACGGGTGGTTGAAGGTAACATTAACCTCGACCCTCGGCTGCAGGCCGACCACGTTGATGCCCAAGTGATTACCGAACTGACCACCGAAGCCCAGAACCTGTTTAAACTAATCTACGGTCTGGCCGCAACGCCCTCTGGCCGGAACCTGTGGATCTCCGGGACCGACTACCAACACCGCAATGGGGATGCCCTGAACAACTGTTGGTTTATCGCCGTGCGGCCGCAAGCCTACGGGGACAGCCACATTATTCCTAGTTACCTGAAGCCAGAACAAATCGCGGCCTCGATGCCATTTTCCTTCATGTTTGACCAACTGATGAAGGGCGGCGGTGTGGGCTTCTCCGTAACGCCTAACAACGTCCGGCAGATGCCTCAGGTCGACAACCACGTGGACCTGACCGTCGTCATTGACAGCGAGAGTGCCTCCTACGATGCCTCCCTGAAGTTGGGGGCCGTCGACAAGACCGACTGGATGCACGCCCATTCCCTGGCCGACACCCGCTACTACCGCCTGCCAGACACGCGTGAGGGCTGGGTCTTAGCCAACGCCAACATGATTGATGCCCACTTCAACGGCACCAACCCCGATGGCAAGACCAAGGTTGTCTTGGACATCAGTGACATCCGGCCCAAAGACGCGCCGATTCATGGGTTTGGTGGGACGGCCTCTGGTCCCATGCCATTAGTAGAAATGTTATTTGATATTAATACGATTTTAAACGGTGCCGTTGGCCGCAAGCTGACCGCCGTCGACTGCACCGACATGGGCAACATGATCGGCAAGACCGTCGTCGCCGGGAACGTCCGGCGTTCGGCTGAATTGGCCTTAGGTGGCGCCGAAGACGATGACTTCATCACCATGAAGCAGGACAAGGACAAGCTTTACCATCACCGGTGGGCTTCCAACAACAGTGTGGCCGTAGACAGCGACTTCACCGATTACCAGCCCATCGCCGACTCCATTCAACACAACGGGGAACCCGGCATCGTGAACCTCGGCCTGTCCCGTAACTACGGCCGGTTGATTGATGGCCGCCAGGAGGGCATTGATGAAGCCGTTGAGGGGACCAACCCCTGTGGCGAAATTTCCCTGAGCAACGGGGAACCCTGCAACCTGTTTGAAGTCTTCCCCGGGGTTGCCGAGGACCAAGGCTGGCAACTCGAGGACGCCTTTGGCTTAGGCGCCCGGTACACCAAGCGGGTCACATTCAGTCACTATGACTGGGAAGTTTCCCGCAAGGCCATCCAGAAGAACCGGCGGATTGGGGTCTCCATGTCCGGGATTCAAGACTGGATCTTAAAGACCTTCAAGCAACGCGTCGTCACTGGTTTTGAAGCCAAGCGCGATGCGGAAACTGGCAAGACGTTCATGGCCCCCATTTACAATCAGACGGCTGTTAAACGCTTCAGCGACCTGTACGCGGCCGTGGTCAAGGCGGACAAGGATTACTCCGACACGTTGGGTTGCCAGCCATCCATCAAGCACACGACGGTCAAGCCTTCCGGAACGGTGGCCAAATTAGCCGGCGTTTCCGAGGGGATGCATTTCCACTACGCCCGTTACCTGATTCAACGGATTCGGTTCCAGGACAGCGACCCGTTACTGCCAGCCCTGAAGGCTAGTGGCTACAAGGTTGAGCCCGACGTGTACAGTCAAAACACGATGTGCGTGGAATTCCCAGTGAAGGCCGCTCACGCCGATCAATCTGCTTTTGCGTCCGCTGGTGAGGTCTCTATCGCCGAACAATTTGCGACCCAGGCCTTCCTCCAGACATACTGGTCCGACAACGCGGTTAGTTGTACCGTGACGTTCCAACCCGAAGAGGGCGACCAGATCAGCGACCTGCTGATGCAGTACCGGAACACCATCAAGTCCACGTCCCTGTTGCCATACAGCGGCGCCGACTTCAAGCAAGCGCCTAAGGAACCCATCGACGCCAACACTTACACGGAAAAGTGTGCAGAAATCACGGCCGACGTGGCAGAAACCTTTGCCGCCATGACCGGGAACCATGATCAGAAGGATATTGAGCTGGTGGACCAATCCGATTGTGCCGGCGGTGCCTGCCCAATCCGTTAGGTTTTCCATGCCCTTGCCGTTGCGGTGGCCGGGTACGCCGTCCTGTGGGGCACGGCCGAAGCCAAAGGGCGGTCTTCGGCCTCACTGCCAAGCCAGACAAGGGACGTCTGTCTCGACAGCGTCCCGGGCTGTAGGACCGGAAAAGCGCCGGTCTAACAGCCCCGACACAGGGCTCTGTACCCAGCCACCTCCACTCGCGGGATGCTAAACCTAACGTTTGGTCTTTTGAATGATAAGTTTTGGCAACTAAGAGACGCGCGAGTGTATGAGAAAGCTTGTCAGTGGCCTAACCCGAGCAAACCACTCGGCTAAGGCCACCGACACGGGGCTCTGTCTGGCTACCTCCGGCTGGGGAAGGTGTTAACCCTAACGTTTGGTGCTTTTAATTAAATATGTGTATGCTTGAAGCGTTGATTATTTTTGATCAACGCTTCTTGTTGTATTCAAAATAGTATGGATAGCTTTTGTGGTGTATTCAGTTTTGCTAGAGGTACGATTAATAATTCGTTTTCCAATTATTGCGTGAATCAAAAATTAATGAAATGGTGGCTAATAACATGAAAATTTATACGCGTGTGGGTGATCAGGGGATGACCAAGCAGGTTAGTGGCAAGATGGTGTCGAAGACCGATGCTCAGATTGTGACCCTGGGTGACATTGATGAGTTTCAGTCCTACCTTGGCGTTGTGGTGGCTAGCTTGGGGTCGCATCCAGACCTGGTGGCTGAGCTCAGCGAGGTGCAACGCAAGCTGTATCAGTTGGAGGCCGACATCAGTGTGAAACGTCACCAAGAAATCACGCTGGCAGATACGACGGCGCTGGAGGAACGGGTCGACTTCTTTATGGACAATACGCCTGAATTACGGGAGTTCATTTTACCCGGTGGCTCTGAGTCCGGCGCGCGGCTTCAGTACGCCCGCACGGTGGCGCGGCGTGCCGAACGGTCAGCCGTGGCGTTGAACCTCGAGCAGCCGTTGGAACCAGCCATTCTGAAGTACCTCAACCGCTTATCGGATTATCTTTTCGCGATGGCCCGGTACGTGAACCATTTGGATGGGTATCAGGAAGTGCCTAGTAACAAGGAAAAGGCCGAGTTGAAGGCAGCGCGTGATGCCAAGCGGCTGGCTAAGAAGACATCAAAATAGAGTGTCAGCGGGCGTTCCCGGCGTTGGATTCAAGCGGCCCTGCTAGGGGATGTAGGTTGTCTGCACTAGTCGCAAGTAAAAATGATTCCACGAAAAAACTCTCGTAGCCGATAATGGTTACGAGAGTTTTTATAATTGACACTGATTTAGAAAACAGAGGATAAGTTGCTGGTTAAAACTAGTATCAGCGGCAGGCACTGACAGAGACTAGTCTTACCAGATCTTAACCCGCTTGTCTGGTGCCAGGTACATGTTGTCCGTTGGCTTGACGTCGAACGTCTTGAAGAAGTCATCGAGGTTCTTGACCTGGACGTTGGCCCGCAGTTTAGCTGGGGCGTGGACGTCGATCGACAGCAACAGTTGCATGTATTCAGTCGTGGCCTTCATCCGCCAAACGTTGGCCCAGTTGATGAAGAACGCCTTCAAATCGATTTCGCTGGAAGACTTGGCGGCCTCTAAGGCACAGCTCAGTCCGCCGGCGTCGGCGATGTTTTCGGAGACGGTCAGCTTCCCGTTGACCTTTTGGCCAGCGAATTCGATGCCGTCAAACTCATCGATCATGGCTTGGGCCAAGTCCTTGAAGTGGGCCAAGTCTTGGTCGGTCCACCAGTTGTTCAGGTTCCCAAATTCATCGAATTGTGAGCCGTTGTTATCGAACGCGTGAGAAATTTCGTGGGCAATGACGGCCCCGATACCCCCATAGTTCGCGCTGCTTGGTTGGTCCAAACTGTAGAATGGCTTCTGCAGGATGGCAGCGGGGAAGACGATTTCGTTGTTCGATGGGGAGTAGTAGGCGTTGACGGTGTTGGCGCTCATGTCCCAGCGCTTCCGGTCAACGGGTTGACCCCAGTGGCCAAAGTGATTCTTGATGATGATTTCGGTAATGTTTTGTAAGTTTTCAAAGAGTGAGGCGTTCTCGTCAATCGTAAACTTGCTGTAGAGTGGGTCGATTTCGTCTGGGTAGCCGACCTTGATGGTTAACTTCTGCAGCTTGACGATGGCCTTTTCACTGGTGGCGGTGCTCAGCCAGTCGTTGGACTTGAGCCGGTTTTGGTAAACGCGAGCCATCTTCAGGACCATTTCGCGGACGTCGGCCTTGGCAGCTTCACCAAAGTATTTGCGACCGTAGTAGTCACCGACGACTTGGCCAAACGTACCGGTTGCCAGGTAGTAAGCGGCCTTCTTAGGTGAGCGCGCTTCCTTTTGACCGGACAAGGCCCGACGGTAAGTGCCACCGACTTGACGGAATTCTTCGGTCAAAGCACCCGTGGCGCCAAGAACCGTGTTGACCAACATCCAGCTCTTCAGGTTATCAAAGTTGGCTGGCGTCAAGAGGTCGTTGACGGCATCAAAGTAGGTGGGTTGTGGCAGGATGACTTGGGCAGGCACGTCGTTGATCAAACCCTTGATGGTGCTGGTCAAATCGAGGTTGTCGATCTTGGCATCCACGTCGGCCAATGGGAAGGGATTGTACATCTTAACGTAGTCGGCAGATTCTTCCGCGGACTTCACGTGAGGCGCAATCTGCGCATCGAAGGCCTTAGCTTGTTCCACGATTTCCTTGGCCCGGTCTTCAGCATAACCAGCCAAAACTAAGACCTTGACGGCGGTCGTCGTGAAGACGGGCATCAATTGCTTAGCGGCGGGGTTATCCTTTTCGTAGTAAGTTTTATCAGGGAGAATCAGGCTTGGGGCGTCCAAATAAAGGGCGTAGTTACTGGTGTCCTTCATGTCGGCTTCAACGCTGATGTCGACGGGGGTTGGCAGGTCGGTTTGGAACCATTCAACCAGGTGGGCGTTCAGGTCAGCGAGGTCTTTCAGACCTTCAATTTTAGCCAGGTAAGGCTTGAGGGGCGTTACGCCGTCTTTGTTGCGACGGTCGGCATCCAGGGCCAAGGTGTATAGCTTCTTGAACTCAGCCATCTCAGGGTTAGCCGGGGTGAGCTTGCCAGCCAACAGGTCGTCGAAGTCGCTCATCAAGGTGTGTTCAATGTTGTCGACCAGGTCCATGAAGCCACCAGTCGAGGAGTGGTCCCCAGGAATGGTTGCCTGTTCGGCCCATTTGCCGTTGACCGCGTCGTACAGGTCGTCGGTCAGTTTAGCTGTATCCACCGGGAAGCCACTAGCCATGGTTGGCAGGGTTTGGTTGGACGAATAATTATCAAGTCGCATACAGAAATCCTCCTTAAAACTATTTGTTAAGAACAGGTTAACCCTTTCACGGGTAAAAGGAAACTTTTTTATCATGATTTTCTCATAATGTCCCGGAAAGACCATAAAAATAAGCCTGAGAGCGATAAATGGGCTCCCAGACTTAAGTAAAACTGGGTGTAAAACGAACCGACGATGAAACCTGTCAGTGGGTGAAAATAGTCGAAGTTTGAAACAACTACGGTGAAAATGTCAGTAGCCGAAAAGGGCTAGGTGGAAAATGACTAACGCCAATTAATGTTCTAGAGATTGTTGGTGTTGGCTAGTGGTTTGGGTTAAATCTCAGTTGCCCCCAGGAACCGCGAATCGGAAACCTAACCGACAATCGCTGATGCCAACGACTAACTCGGGTTAAACAAGTGTCAGCCGCAGGGCTGGTGAAAATGGGCCAGTCGTGGGAGTGACCAGAGTCGCGCCAAGGTGCCCTGCTGTGTCGATGGTCTTGGCTGGAGTTCTTTTCCAGCCTAGCCCATGGGACAACCTTTGAGACCGATTTTTGGCTCAAAGTTGAGGTGGAAGCCCGCCCTTTGGCTGGAACCGACCCCACAGCAGGGCTCCTTGAGCGCGACGCCGGGAACGGACGCGACCAGGCCAAGTTTTCACCAGCCCGGAGGCGCTGCCTACACACAAGTTTAACCAGAACCGAGGTTAGTCGTTGCCAGCAGCAGGTTTCTTGGCGCGGAGAACGGGGCGCCGGAACTTAGGCCGCGTCCGGTCCCAAATCGCAATGTTCTGTTGATACTGCGTAAAGAACTGGTTAATGTCTTCGCCGGTCAGGTCGCTAGGAATCTCTTCCCAGGTCGTGGCGCTCTGCAGAAAGGCTTGCCGGATGTCATGCTCTACGTTAGCCCCTTTGGCGGTCAGGCGCAGGTACTTGACCCGCCGATCGTCCATCTTGGCTTCTTGTTCCACGAAGCCATCTAACAGTAAAGCCCGTAACTTCCGAGCAGCAGCGGAACGGGTGGTCCGGGTGGAATCCGCCAGTTCACTCAACGTAATGTTGCGTTGTTCATGAATCTGTTTCAACAGTAAATATTGTTCGAAACTCACTGAATACTGACTGGTAATCTGCTCGGCCGCATTGATCAACACCCGAAAGATTGACCGATATTGCCGTAGAAATGTCTCGAATACTCTATCTTCGTTTTTCATGATTAAATCCTCCCCCAAAACGAATTGCTGCTTTAGCAAAGTTATCGCGCGAAATGACCGTTCTTCTTCACTAACTCAGCATACCGTTATTATGCGGCCTGAAGAGTGGGGATGAAAATGATTGCGCTCGCGGAGGGTAGTTAAGATAATTCAGCTTGTATTCTAAGGACAAAAGGTAAGTAACCTTTGCGAGCAAGCGTGGAATTTCGCCGGGAAATGAGAATTGCCTAACATTTCAGCGCGTACCCTAAAAATCTCGTGAAAAAACAGGTAAAACGCTTCCACGTCGGCCGTTTAATTGTTATGATAAATGTGTAGAAACGATACCACATGGATGGTTTACTATGGAAAGGACGGGATATTATGTATGAACGGATCTTAGTACCAATGGATGGTAGCAAAAATGCGCACGCCGCACTGATTGAGGCCACCAAATTAGCCAAGGAGCTGGGTTCTAAATTGTTCATCGTTTCCGTCGCCAGCGATCAGACCTATGCCCACTACGGCGCGGAATTCGGTAGTGAAATCGTGACCCATTTCAAGGACGCGGCTTCAAAATTCTTGGAGAGTGCGGTTGCGGAAGTGGAAGCACAGGGCGTGCCGGTCGAAACTTCTTTCCGAGTCGGCCTGCCAAAACCTACGATTGCCAAGACGTTGCCAGCTGAACTACACACCTCACTGACGGTCATCGGCCGTTCCGGGGTTCACGGCTTTGGGCGTGCCATCATGGGGTCCACCACCAGCTATGTCGTTCACAATTCAGACACGAGTGTCTTGGTTGTCGACTAATTCAATTTAAAATTGCCTCTTGCTATTATTGAAGTTCACGGCTCGTTTCAGAGTTGGTGGACTTTTTTGATGGGATAAATCAGTAGTTGCAGGGGATTTATGGCTCGTAAAATCAGTGTGCCATTAAATGGAAATGTCCCATATAAAGTTTGCCCCATAGTGTGAAAGAATGTGGTAAGATAAACCAAGTATATGTGTAGCGGTGCAACCGATGGCCGGTGCCAGTAAACGGATATTAATCATTGAGGGATGGAAAAATATGAAAAAGTTTTTGTTGGGCGCCGTCGGGTTGTTAGCCTTGACCCTTGCCGGCTGCTCGAGTAACGCACTGACCACGAACAAGACCAGTTACCACCCAACGGCTCTGACCGCGGTGATTAAGGGTGATGCCAAGACCAAGACCGTGAACTATCAGGTCGATGGTGGGGCCAAGCACAGCGTCAAAGTGAACGGCGGGACCTACTTCTTCCAAGTGCCAGCAGCGGCCAAGCAACAGACGGTCAAGCTGACGGCGGGCAACGCCAAGAAGACGGTGACGGTCAAGTCGGTCACGGCCTTAGGCAACTACAAGAAGTTAGCGGCCACTTACAACCAGATGGTGATTGGGACCCATTTGCCCAAGAAGGTCCAAAAGCAATTACAACAGGCGCAAAAGACCCAGGCGGCGACTAAGAAAAAGTTGGCAGCCTTAGCCAAGACCGACCCAATGGCCGCCGCAGCCGCTGCTAAGCAACAACAAGCTGCCGCCAAGAAGCTACAAGCGCAAATGGCTACGGCTAAGAAGCAGGCCAAGGACGACCTGTTGCCAACCACGGCCAAGGATGGCGTGCAAAACCTCATCGACACCAAGGACGTGACGGTGCGAGGCAACGTGCAGGACGGCAAGCTGATGGGCTTAGCGCTGATCGTGCCAACCAAGCAGATGAAGACCAAGGACGGTCAGAAGCAGTTTGGGACCACGTTTGCCTTGTTGGGGACGACGTTGAAGGCCAAGCCGAAGTACGTCATCAACAAGTTTGAAAAGGTTCTGAAGGATGCTAAGAAGAACAGCTCTTCCACAACGACTAAGACGATTCGGTCGAATGGCGTGCGGTTCAACACTGGTTTCTCAACGGACCACCTCTACATCTACATGACCAAGTAACCGGGCTTTTATTCTTGGTGTTTTCAGCGCCTCCGGGCTGGTGAAAATGGGCCGTGGCGCTGTGGGCGCACGTCTGGAGCCGAAAGGCGGTCTCCAGACTTACTTTGAGCCTCTGAGAAGCGAGTCTCAAAGATAGCAGTTGCCTAAGCGGGAAACCCGCTAAGGCAACTCCCACGGCTGAGCCCATTTTCACCAGCCCTGCGGCTGACACTGGTTCGGCCCGCTTACTTGGTGGGTGTCACTGGTGATTGCGGTTTATTTTGAACCGCGTTGTTAGTGGTGTTAGGCCGTTAGATTAATTAGTCAACTAGAGTAGATAACACCAATGAAATGACAAACATGAAGTCTGGGAATTGTTCCCAGGCTTTTATTTTGTTTTTCGTTCTGTCTCCGTTCAACCTCAAAGGAGAGAAAATTATCTGAGAGCAAAATAAAACGCACCAACAATTATAAATTGTCAGTGCGTTCTATGGTATTGGCGTCCAGCTTACTTTTTGTTCTTTAACCAACGTTGTAAGTCAGAAATTTCGTCGCGGCGCTTACGGTCCTTTTTACGGTTAACCTTGCGGCGGCCTTGTACGCCATTTGGATGTGCTTTTCTCATTGTAAAAACCCTCGCTTAATTAAAATAACAATCGACTGTAAGTGTACTGGTTTTTATTCGAAAATGCAAGGCTTTCACGGGATTTAGCTGGGTTCGACCACTCTGGAGCCTTGACAGAACGCGGGTTGCTGTGATTTTGTTAAAATTTTCCGGGAAGCCAATTCAACCTGTCAGAAAGTGGTATATTGGGTTCAACGCGGCAAATGCGGTGAGAAAGGGACGGGCAACATGCAATTTTTTAAAACGAAAAAGGGACGCTGGTGGACCTGGGTCCTGGCCATTTTGGTCGGTGGCCTGCTGGTCTGGGGCACCCAACACGATGCGGCCATTTACAGCGACCCCATTATGCAGGTGACCAGCGTCGACACGGGGGCGGCGACCAAGGAGACGGACGACTTCCACAACGTTGATCGCCAGACCAAGCAGACGCTGCACGGCAAAATTTTAAACGGGACCTACAAAGGGCAGCGGCTGACCGTGACCAACACGTATTCTCAGTCGGGCGCCATGGATCAACGCTATCACGTGGGCAGTCAACTCTTCGTGGTGGTCCACGCCCACAGTGCGACCCATTTGACGGCGAGTGCCAAGGACGTAAAGCGTGACGCGCCGTTAGTCTTCATGATCTGGCTGGTCGTTGGGTTACTGCTATTGATTATGCAGTTCAGCGGATTCATGGCCTTTCTGAGCGTGGCGGCGAACGGGGTGCTCTTCCTAATGGCGATTCTGTTAAATGGGTCAACGCAGGGGGCGCAGGTGCTGTGGATCTTCGGCAGTCTCTCCGTGGTGTTTGCGACGCTGACCCTGTGGCTGGTGCTGGGCGCCAATCGGCAAATGCTGATCACCCTGGCGACCACGCTGGGGGGCACGGCCTTGGCGCTGGTGACGGCGTTGTTGGTCTTCCATTTCACTCACGAGAAGGGGATGTACTACGAGTCCATGCAGTACGTGACCCAGTTGCCGCGGCCACTATTTCTGGCCGAGACCCTGCTGGGGTCCTTGGGGGCCGTGATGGACGAGTCGACCGACATCATTTCCTCACTCTTTGCGTTAAAACGGGAGCGCCCGGAGCTGTCGGCGGCGCAGATTTTCAAATCGGGCCGCCAAATCGGCAGTACCATCATGGGGCCACTGATCAACGTGCTCTTCTTCATTTTCGTGGCCGATACCTTCCCGATGGCGATGCTGTACCTGAAAAATGGCAACAGCTGGGGCTACACCTTCTCGATGAACATGTCGATGGGCGTCGTCCAAAGCCTGATCAGTGGGATTGGCATCGTCTTGGCGGTACCGCTGGCGAGCTTCTTGGCTAGCCGGTTCATGGCAAAGAAGGTGACCGCATGAGCACGATTAGTGTTTTGGGACTCATCCTTTTGATTTTGATGGTCCTCGTCGGTGGCAAGGCCGGGGCCCAGTCGTTTCTGGCGCTGATTTTAAACTTCGGCCTGCTGTACTTGGCTATTGTCTTGGTGGCCTTTCAATTTTCACCATTGATCGTCACGCTGGTCGTGGGGATGCTGGTGCTGGCGCTGACCATCTTCATGAGCAGTGGCGACGATCTCTCCAGCACGGTGGCCTTCATTGCGTCGGCCGTGGTGCTGGTTATGCTGATCATTTTGATTGTGCCGGTCGAACACTGGGCGTTGGTCCAGGGATTCGGCCCCGAGGACAGTGAGGACCTGGAAGGCCTCTCCGTGTTAGTTGGGGTGAACTTCGTGCAGGTAACCACCGCCACAGCCATTCTCAGCACGCTGGGAGCCATTGCCGAGGCAGCCATGGCCATTTCAGCCGGGCTCAGTGAAATCCTTGAGCAACACCCGCAGGTCGCTTTAAAGGCCTTGCTGGGAGATGGTATCGCCGTGGGCAAGCAAATCATTGGCACCACGTTTAATACGCTGTTCTTCGGTTTCTTCGGCGGCTTCCTGGCCTTGTTCATCTGGTTCACCGGGGTTCACTACTCGGTGGGTGAAATCTTAAACGATAAAATATTTGTCTCTGAAATTTTGATGATTCTCTTTGCCATGGTCAGTGTGATTCTGACCGTCCCCATCACGACGTGGGTCATGACCCGTGCCGTGGCCGGTCAACGGAAACGGGCGGCCAAAGATACTTCTAAATAGGCAGTCAAAAGACCTGCACTGGACGTTGATCCGGTGCAGGTCTTTTCGTGCCTATTCCAAGGATGCCATGCCCGAACTCTTCATGACGGCATAACCAGAATGGAAAACGGAAATGGTCCCGTAGGTCGATTCGGGGTCCTCCAAGCCATCTTCTAGATAGTATAGTTCATCCGAGTTCTTGTCATTAAAGGCGGCGTAGCGCGAGTTGTCGGCCCAATAATCTAAGGTTCCCGGCTTAGGATTGACCGTGACGTTCTTTAAGCCCTTGGCGTTGTGCACGCTTTTGACGACGTGATAGTAGTGGTCGTAGAACTTTGCGGTGACCACCCGATCATTTTTGATAATGAACAGGTTGGGGTAAAAGAGATAGCTCATCGCCAGACTGCGCGTCAGTCGGCCGTAACGGTCGTACACGTTGTAGACGCGCTGGGAGAGGTGATAGCCGTGTCGCGTGGCCAACGGTTGAATCTGCCGGGTCAGGCGTTCGTACTTTTGGACGTGCAGGAGGCGGCCAACGGGGCTGATGTATTTGCCCTGAGAAAGTTGGTGGCTTTTGCGCACCCAACCAATCGCGCCTTTTTTATTGCGCAGGTACAGGTACGTGCGCCCCTGATTATTGGTGGCTTCGCGGGTGGCGTAGAGTTGTTGGTACATGTAGGGGCTCACGTCATTGCTGGTGACGTTGGGCTGACTACCGGGAATGGCGTTCCAGACCCGCATGACCGTCATCTTATAAGTGGTCGCCATGTTGTAGCCGTCAAACATATTGAGGTAGTAAGGGATGTTGGCCAATTTTTCCTGGCGAACGACCGGTTGGACCTCATGAAGTGCTTGGATGGGGACGTACCCGGTGATGGGTTCATCGTCAAAATCGGGGACCGCTAATTGCGTCGGGGCAGGGGCCTGACTTAGCGGCTTATACGTGTCGTAGAGGTCGTACATCCGCAC
The DNA here is from genome assembly GCF_044053135.1 of Levilactobacillus sp. FUA 3915. Classification (NCBI taxonomy): domain Bacteria; kingdom Bacillati; phylum Bacillota; class Bacilli; order Lactobacillales; family Lactobacillaceae; genus Levilactobacillus; species Levilactobacillus sp. FUA 3915. Next base: position 1,925,040 of record NZ_CP168704.1, read on the forward strand.
GGCGACGAGGGTCTGTTTACTCCCATAATAGGTTCGAACGGCCATAAAATTGTAGCGGTGTGCGTGCTCTTCTGATGCCAAGTCACCCAAGATGGATGGGTGTTTCTCACGGTCCGTTAGCTCGTAGTAGCCACGAACCTTTTTGTCGAGATGGTAGGCGATGTGCCGGTCATTGGTCACGACCTTCTGCAGGGTGCCTAATTTGTCACGGAGATTCTGGAGCTTGCGATGGGTCTTGGCCTGTTGACGAAGGGTACTGACAGCGGATTGGTCAGCGGCCGATGCCGTCGTGTAAGAGTTTACAGCGCCTAAACAAGTCACGAGACTACTAAGCAGGATTAATTTTCCTATCCGAAATTTTGAAGTAACCATATATGTTTCCTCCCCAATGGTTTAATGAGGATATTGTAGCAAGGAGGTCTTAAGACGGGGGCAAGTTTTCGGTAAGGTTTGTTTAAGGTCTTAAAACTGACAAAGGCTGGAAGCGTAAATAGAAAAAATGAGAATTGGCGGTAGTTGGCACAGTTCGCAACGGACTTGAAAGGGCTAGGACGGTTTTGCTTGCGTGATCAGTGTCAGTGACCAGAGGTGGGCCAAACTGACCAGCTGTGTCGGTGGCCTTAACTGAGTGATTTTCTCAGTTTAGACCACGGGACGACCTGGGAAACTCGCGCACCTTAGCGAGGTTTTCAGGCGAGACGGAGGACCGCCCCTCAGGCCGTAGTCGTTCCCCACAGCAGGGCAGTTTGAGCCCACCGCCGGGAACGGAAACGCCAGATCAAACGCAAAAAAACGGTCCCGCCAATGAAGGGGGACCGTTCAGGGATGTCACGTTTAATTAGTTACTGCTGCTAACACTGCTAGTTTCAGTCGTGCTGGCACCGGTACTAGAGGCAGCGGAAGTTGGCACCGTGCTTTCGGAACTGGCACTGGAACTTGAGCTGGTCGTCGTTGCGGCTGGCACGTTCTTCACGCCAGTCAGGTTTTCGGAGTAAACCCAGTAGCGGGTCTTACTCTTGGTGTTCTTAGAAGTTCTGATCCGGTACCAGGTTTGGCCGGTACTCTTCTTGGCCTGCATGTCAATGTAGTAGGTCTTCCCAACCTTAGGGGAAATCTTGGACCACTTTTGACGCTTGGCGTTCTTGCTAACGTTCTTCACGTGATTGTAGAGGTTAAACTTCTTGTACTTGCTGCTTAACTTCGCTTGTTTGTTCACTGAAGTATATTTAGCGCTCACCAACTTGGTGTGTTTAACGTTCATGGCGTTATAGTATTTCTGAACCATCTCGTAGAACATGGCCATGGTGTACTTTTGACCGAAGTACTTGCTACCGGCGCTAGCGTAGTAGCCAACCGGGTCGGTATGCGTGGAGCCACCAAGATGTTTGGCAACTGAACCATGTGACCAGACCGTTCCCTTACCATCAGAGGCAGCGTTGTTTGGCTTCAAGTCGTATTCATTTAAAAGGTAAGCCGTGTACCAAGCCGCGTTGGCAATTTCGTGGGCAAAGGCAGACTTGCTGTGGACTTCGACCTGTTCAAATTGGACGAAGCGGGCGTTCCCAGGGAACCCAACCCCCCAAGCCAAGTAGTCGGTGTTGGCGATGTTGATGATCCGGGAGCCATCAACGAAACTGTGCACGAAGGCGTTGTTGTAGTTACGCTTCATGTAGGCAATTTCGTTGTAAATCGTTGAAGAAGGGTTGGCCGTTTCGTGAATCACGACCCCTTCAGGCTTAGCCTTGCCGTGACGGTACTTGTTCTTTGGAAAGCCGCTCCAGATGGACTTGGTTACCTTAGCCGGTGTGATTTTCTCACTACTAATGTAACTATTGACCTTAGAACTAGCAGATGCTGTCGTGGTAGACAAGCCTAAAACGCCGGCGGCTCCCAGAGTAGCCAGTGCAGTTAAAACGATTTTATGCATTTTCACCGTGATCATCCCTCAAATCTTTCGTCGTTATTTTTTATGACAACCGGTTTCCCCGGTTGCTCAGTCGTTATTGCTTAATATTCGTTATCAACTATATACATTATCAGTGGCCACGACAACCGTCAGACGGGGCTTTATGCGTAATATTACGCGGCTTATATCGACGGTGACGGCGTTTGTTCGGGGTGTTTGCAAATAGATTAAAACTTAGCGTCACCTGTAATGTGGCTGTAACATTGCCACGCCGGGCCTGCGGGCACTTTCTATGAAAAGGTTTGTGAAAATTAGGAAGGCCAACGTTTGGAAGGGCTAACAAGTCAAAGGTAGACACTAAAAATCAGCTAACCCTAGGCGCCGTAGCACTCTACCAAAATGCTCGACCAAAGAAAAAGCCTAGGCAGTGTCGCCCAGGCCGAGTGGTCATCAGTAAGTGTATAAGTTGAGTTAATCGTGTATAGAATCAAACTCAATAGAACAAAATCACACGACACCGGACCCAACAGAAATAGCATGGCCAGTGTCAGTGACCAGAGGTGGGCCAAACTGCCCAGCTGTGTCGGTGGCCTTGGCTGAGGTTCTTTCTCAGCCTAGCCCACGGGGCAACCTTTGAGACCGTATCCCAGGCTCAAAGTTGAGGTGGAAGCCTGACCTTTGGCTGGAACCGACCCCACAGCAGGGCAGTTTGAGCCCACCGCCGGGAACGAACAGCACTAGCCAAGCAGCTATTTCTGTTGCGCCCAGGTCTGGCGTTGCGGATCGATGTGAAGTTTCTGCTGGCACTCGGGGCATAACCCATAAACTTCCACGTGATTACTCGTCACGAGATAGCCGGTTTGCTCGCTGGCCTGTTGATTCAGTTCGTTTTCAATTTTAGAAAAGTCAGGCGTGAAGACGTCGGTAATCTTGCCACAGTTTTCACAGATGACGTGGTAGTGGGGCCGCCCGTAGAAATCGTAGCGAATCCCCCCGTTGTCGTTGGGCAATTCAATGACGATGCCCAAGTCCACCAATAGGTTTAAGGTGTTGTAGACGGTCGCCATGCTCAGGTTTGGTAGCTCGGTCGCCAGGGCACTGAAAATCGTGTCGACGGACGGGTGATTGTGATGAGTCACGAGGTAGGTCAAGATGACCTGCCGCTGCGGGGTGACCCGGACGTGGTGTTCTTTTAAAGTTTGTAGTGCGTGCGTTAAAAGCTGTTGCTGACCAGCCAAGGGTAGTCCCTCCTTATATATGATGAGCCAGTTAGGCAGGTCGGGGGCGTGTCCACCCCGAAAAAAACTCGACCTGACCATTATAACCATCTTCCATAGAAACAGTAAATCCTTTTTTGGAATCAATCTAGTTTGACTCTATTAAACCACATTTAGCCAGGAGTTCCAGTAAAAAGCCTTATTTAGAATCAATCGCATTTATTTTAAGAAAATGGCCAATTTAAGTTTACATTTCCTAGCTAGGTGAGTACAATGTATTTTGGTTACAGTTAATAACGATTCTAATCTAGCAGAAAGTGTTAGTTATCCCAAACTTTTATTTCTGTTAGTGTTAAAATGAAACATGAGTGTTAAAAACTATCTGGGGGCGGATACGATGAAGAAAGCAAAGAAGCCAGCAACCTTGGCGCAACGGATCAACGTGTTACGGGCGAGCGTCATGGGTGCCAACGATGGCATCCTGTCAGTAGCCGGGATCGTTGTGGGGGTGGCCGGCGCGGCGACTAGCAGTTACGCCATCTTTATTTCCGGGATTGCCGGTATGATTGCTGGGACGGTGTCGATGGCCATGGGCGAGTACGTCTCGGTCAACACGCAAAAGGATGCGCAACGCAAAGCGATTGAAACGCAGACGGTGGCGTTGGATGAAGACTATGAGGGTGAGTACGGATTTGTCCGGGATAAATACCTGGCCAGCGGCATTCAGCCAGACTTAGCCGAACAGGCGACCAAGGAAATGATGGCAGATGACCCCGTGAAGACGACCGTGCGGGAACGGTTTGGCTTTAACGTGGGGGAGTACACCAATCCGTTTTCCGCGGCGATTGCCTCGATGATTTCATTTCCGACCGGTTCAATCTTGCCGTTAGTTTCCATTAGTTTGTTACCTAAAAATTGGCGGATCATCGGGACCTTCCTGGCCGTGGTGGTGGCGTTGTCAATTACCGGCTACGTGGCGGCGGTCTTGGGAAATGCCAACCGGCGTAATGGGACCGCCCGAAACGTGATTGCGGGGATCTTAACCATGTTAGTCACGTACGGCATCGGCCGGTTGTTTGCGTAAGCGTCAGGCATAAGGGAGGTTACACACAATGGTTGCGAATCAAGAATTGAAAACGAAGAAGCAAAAGAAACAGCTGACCATGGATGAAAAATTAAACACCTTACGGGCCGGCGTCTTGGGCTCAAACGATGGGATTCTAACCGTCGTTGGGGTATTGTTCAGTGTGGCAGCAGCGACGACGAACCAGTTCACTATTTTTATCGCCGGGCTGTCGGATCTATTAGCGTGTGCGTTTTCCATGGCGTCCGGGGAATACGCCTCGGTCAGCACGCAAAAGGATACAGAAAAAGCTGCGGTCGCCAAGGAAGCGGCACTGTTAAAATCAAACTACAACGATCAGCAGGCGGCCGTGCAACAATTTTATGAAGACCGCGGGGTGTCCGCGGAAACGTCGCTGGCGATTGCCCAAGACCTCATGGCCAAGGACGCGCTGAAGACGGTGGTCAACGTGAAGGATGACATCCAACTGGGCCATTACATGAACCCGTGGGATGCCGCGTTCTCCTCATTATTTGCAGCTAGTCTGGGGGGTATCTTCCCCTTGGCAGCCATGACGCTCTTCCCAGCCGCGACGCAGTGGCCCGCGACCATCGTGGCCGTGCTGATTTCGGTGACGTTGACCGGGTTCCTGAGCGCTAAGCTGGGGCATGGGCTGGTTAAGACGGCTATTATTCGGAATTTAATCGTGGGGATCATCACGATGTTTATCCACTACTACGTCGGCCAATTCTTCTAAACGGGTTTAACTTGCCGTTCCATTGCCTCCGGGCTGGTGAAAACTGGGCCGTGACGCTGTGGGCGCACGTCCGAAGCCTGAGAAGCGGTCTTCGGACTTACTTTGAGCCGAAGTTCACGTCTCAAAGATAGCAGTTGCCTAAGCGGGAGACCCGCTAAGGCAACTCCCACGGCTTAGCCCATTTTCACCAACCCTGCGGCTGACACGGGTTTAACCCGTTGGCTGATCGATTGTGTGACACTGGCTGACTGGGAAGATTATTACCAAGAGTTATCTATGCTTTATGAGACAAGCTATTTTACTTATAACTAACGACAGGCAGTGCGACTATCCTTTGGAGATATGTCTGCTGCCTGTTTTGGTTTTGTCATGAGATATGGGTCAGCGCCTTCTAAGCAAAGACTTTGCACTTTCTTATTGCATTGCCAGATAGCAAGTGTAAAATAAGTCGAACATATCAGAAGTAGTTTTGGGGGTTGGTCAGTGCGACCGGCTACCTATCACTGTTTTGAGTAATTATTTTTTGAAAGTGAGGAATTTGGCTTGAAGCGCAAGATGAGTTTGTTTTCGCTAGTCATGTTAACGCTGAGTGCCATCATTGGCTCGGGTTGGCTGTTTGGCGCGGGGATGGCCGCCCAGATTGCCGGTCCGGCCGCAGTTTTATCATGGATTTTAGGGGCCGTGGTTATTGGCCTGATTGCCCTGAATTATATCGAGTTGGGGACCATGTTTCCGACCAGCGGGGGGATGAGCCAGTACGCGGCCTTCTCCCACGGGCCCTTGCTGGGGTTCGTTGCCGGATGGGCGAACTGGTTGTCGCTCTTAACCATTATCCCGATTGAGGCCGTGGCGGCGGTGCAGTATATGGCGTCCTGGCCGTGGTCATGGGCCAACTGGACCCGGGGATTTTTGAAAAATGGCAATATCACCAATGAAGGGTTAGTCATTGTCTTTTTGTTCATCCTAGCCTTTACGTTGTTAAACTTTTGGTCAGTTAAATTACTGACGCGTTTTACCAGTTTCATTTCAATCTTTAAATTACTGATTCCCACGCTGACGATTATCGTGCTGATTTGGACTGGGTTTGATCCCCGCAATTTCAGCCAGACAGCGGGCTTCATGCCGGGTGGCAGTGCGTCGATCTTCTCGGCCACGACCGCCGCGGGAATTATTTTCTCCTACAATGCCTTTCAAACGACCATTAATATGGGCAATGAAATCGAGCATCCGGAGCGCAATATTCTCTGGGGTATCGTGATTGCCTTTGGGATTAGCACCGTCATCTACACGATGCTGCAGGTGGCCTTCATTGGCGCCGTCCCCGCTGGCAACCTGGCACACGGGTGGCAGGGGGTCAACTTCCAGTCACCATTCGCCGACCTGGCCATTCTCTTGAATCTGGGCTGGCTGTCGACGTTGCTGTACCTGGACGCCTTCGTCTCGCCATTTGGGACCGGGGTCTCGTTCGTGGCCACTACGAGTCGGGCGCTGGCCGCGATGACGGGGACCAAGCACATGCCGACACGGCTGGGTGAAATTAACCGGAAATACCAAACGCCACGGCGGGCAATGATTGTCGACATGTTCCTGGGCGTCGTGCTGGTCGCGGGCTTCCGGAATTGGAGTGCCTTATCAAATGTCATCTCCACGTCCACGTTGATTGCTTATCTGACGGGACCGGTCACGGTGGCAGCGCTGCGGCATCAGGGTAAGAAATTTGTCCGGCCGTTTCGCCTGCAAGGCCTGCATTGGTGGGCACCGCTGGCTTACATTTTAGCCAGTCTGGCGATCTACTGGGCCAAGTGGCCGACGACGATTGAGGTCTTCGGCGTGATTGCACTGGGCCTGGTATTCTACGTGTATTACGAAGTCCGGCAACCGGCTGGCTGGCGGGCGTTACGCGCGAGCCTCAAAGGGAGTCGGTGGTTGTTGGCCGAAATGATTTGGCTGACAATTATGTCGTTGGTTGGGAGCCATGAGTTTGGCGGTGTTGGCTGGTTGCCGTATCCGTTGGACTTTGTGGTAGTGGCGTTGGGAAGCCTGGGGTGTTACTACCTGGGTGTGCACGACGCTTATTACAGCGAGTCGTTCACCATCGCCGAAGAACTAAACCAGCGCGTCACTGAGGATTAAACAGTCGTTGTCATTGCCTCCGGGCTGGTGAAAATGGGCCGTGACGCTGTGGGCGCGCGTCCGAAGCCTGAGAAGCGGTCTTCGAACTTACTTTGAGCCGAAAACCACGTCTCAAAGATAGCAGTTGCCTAAGCGGTAAACCGCTAAGGCAACTCCCACGGCTTAGCCCATTTTCACCAGCCCTGCGGCTGACATGGGTTTAACTCAGTGACTTGCATGTCTATTGACCTGCTGGGAGTTTAGACTGAATCTGTGTGAGAGGGAGTACTCATGAAGCCAAAAATGAAATCAATTATGGCATTACATGTCTCACAGAAAGCTAAAGCTGTAAAAGGATCCGGAGTATTAAAAACACTGAATCGAAATCGAATAGCTTCTGCTGGATTGTTATTTGTTACTAGAGAACAGAAACAAATGGGTGACCAATCTACGTTCACGCGGTCGCAGTCTGACGTACGTCCTGAAATCCAAAAAGAAATTGATGATGTTGTTAATGGAACTGCAAAATTAACAACTACTTGCAACAAAGAAGACCTTTTCAAGTCTTTAGGTATTTAGTTTTCAATCTTCAGCTCGTAAACTTAGGAATAACTAAACTGAGTCTTGCCAATAGGCAGGGCTCTTTTATTGTTGAAAATTTCATCGAATTATTTTGTCCTCACTCTCAGCGACAATAGCTGACGATGGAAGTCTATGAGGCCGCTTCTAGCCCCGTGCTACCTCGTTACTTACAGAGATTACTTAATTTTGCGCAACGATTGAAAAATCACAGTGGACTTTAACTCGTTTCCCACCTAAACTAAAAGGAGAATCGGGGAGGTTTGAACATGAAACAATTTGTTAAGGGAATCATTGCGTTAGGTGTCGGTGTCAGTTTAGTCGGTGGCCTGGGGACGGTTACGGCGTCGGCTAAGTCGCAGTATTCGGCCAGCCGGTCCAAGTCCGTTCGGTTGGTTTGGCGTTCTAGCATGAAGCGGCACGCGCTGACCGCCGTGAAAGGTAGCCGGTACTCCAAGCATTTGGGCACCTGGTATGGGTACAACACCAGTCTGCCGGATGTGACGTGGTATACGAATGCCCATGAAAAGCTGTACGACGTGGCTACCGGCAAATACTTAATTTACTATCACGTGAATAGCGCCGATGGTCAGCACGGTGGGTGGATCTGGCGCGGCTACTTGAAATCCGCGGCCAGCACGCCCGCAGCGGCAACGACTTCGACGATGAACTGGGCGACGGCCACCAAGACGGCCGGGCTACAACCAGCCGACATCAGTTTGATGAAGTTATTCCCGCACGCGGCCTACGATAGTAACCTGATGGCCGTGGTCAATCAGGTCTTTACCTCAGCGGATAATCAGCCCATTTTAACGGAGCAGATCACTAGCGCCGAAGATGACTTTGATCAGCTGTTGACCGCCAATAATGCCAGCTACAGTGCCCTTTACCTGGTGCGGTTCCATGTGAGTGACCCGACCAATGCGGCCGCGGTCAAGCAGGCGGTGGATGGACAGTTGACTGCCCAGCAGCAAAAGGACCTACAACGGTGGCAGATTGCCGGCAAGATTGGCACGCCAACCGGTACTACTGGCGGCACGGGATTATTAGTTTTTGCCTCGAAATAAGAAAAAAGCCCATTTCGCGCAGAAATGGGTTTTTGTTTACACTTATTTTTTTAGCGGCGGAACGTCCAGCGCCACTGGCCGTCCGTTTGCACGAAACCTGCGGCAGTCAATACGGCGTCGTCTAACTTGCCGGCGCTGGTCAGGGTCATGTCCGTCAGTTGGAGTTCTTCGTGGCCGAAATGAACCAGTCGGTCAACGATTTCCTGTTGTTCGTTGACGGGCACGCGCTTGCCGTTGAAGCCAATTTTACCCGTGTGAGCGGTCAGGTCGAGGTCACTGAAACCGCCCCAGGCAATGAGTTTGTGGGTCCGGCGCCGTTCGATGCCCCAGGTGAGCGCGGAACGGTCCATGGTGTCGTGCATGGTGGCGTTGACCCAATCGGCAGTGGCCCCCAGGTCGTTAGCGGTGAGATCCGCCACATTTTTTAACTTGAATTGGGTGAGCCAGTCGAAACGAAATTGCGGTGTCAAAAGGGGATGATACCCTTCGAAACTAGACATGTGCGGTGAGTCCTTTCTTGGCAGTCATTCTGTAGGTACGGGCATTGGCTTAGGGATAAGGGGTTCTGGTCAGTGTGAGCCGACCGTCAAACGACTTATTCTTTAAGCGAGTGGTTATATTACATCATACTAATCTCAGGGGGCGGTTGCAACTAAGTTTCGGAGATATTTGGCAACTACCGGGGTGACGGTCCAAGGTAAAATGACTTCACCGGCCTTTGTCTGCCAGCTGTGCTATACTTAAGAGTGATATTGGCAAGTTGAAAGGGGCAGCACACATGACGGAAGATTTTTACATTGGAACTTATACCAAGCGCATTAGTCGTGGGATTTACCGGGTAACCGTAGACACCGCAGCGCCTAAGTTAATGGACTGCGAATGGTTAGCATCAGCTGGGAGCCCGACTTACATCGCAAAGGCTGCAGCTAAGCGCCTGTACGTCATCAACAAAAAAGAAACGGATGGCACGACCCACGGTGGGTTGATCATCTATGATGTATCTGAAGAAAAGCCACGGGCCATTCAACAGGTCTTGGAATTGGGTGCCTCACCAGCCTATGTATCAGTTGATGAAGCTCGGCAGTTGGTCTACACGGCCAATTACCATACGGCTGCTGTGACGGTCTACGCCATCGCCGCTGACGGGACGTTGAAGGAAACGGATAGAGTCGTTGACCAAGATCCCGTTGGTCCAGCGCCCGAACAAGCTGACGGTCCTCATCCGCATTTCGCTGACCTGACGCCGGATAACCGCTTAGTCGTTTGTGACTTAGGGTCCGACAAGGTTTACGTGTACGACGTTTCTGATGATGGCAAATTATCTCCCGTCAGTCAACTCGACATGCCAGCCGGCTACGGCCCACGGCACATCGTCTTCGATGACAAAAAGGGTGTCGCTTACCTCGTTGGCGAATTAAGCAGCAACGTGGCCACGTTAAGCTACGACGCTGCCACCGGCAAATTGGCTGTGAAGAGTATCATCTCCACGATTCCAGCCGACTGGACCACGCACAACGGTGCCGCAGCCATTCGCATGAGCCAGGACGGACGGTTCATTTACGTCTCAAACCGGGGGAACAACTCCCTGGCCGTCTTCGCCACCGCTGATGATGGCACGCTGGCGTTGGTTCAACGGATTTCCACGGAAGGTGACTTCCCACGGGACTTCAACTGGACGTCAGACCAAAGCTTACTGTTGGTCGTTAACCAAAATTCCGACAACGCTTCGTTATTCAGTCGCGATGCCGAGAGTGGTAAGTTAACGTTGGCCCAAAAGGACTTCATGGTCCCAGAAGGTGTCAGCGTCTTACCAGCTAAATTCTAAATAACTAAACGAATAGCGCTTGGGAAATTTTTCCCAGGCGCTATTTTTTATGGGCTAAATTTTTGTGCCGCCGGACTGGTGAAAATTGAGCCGGGACGCGGTTCTGGTCGTTCCCGGCGGCGGGCTCAAAGCGCCCTGCTGTGGGGTCGGTTCCAGCCGAAGGACGGGCTTCCACCTCAACTTTGAGCCTGAAAGGCGGTCTCAAAGGTTGACCCGTGGACTAAGTAGCGGAAAATTACGCTACTTAGTCCATCGACACAGCTGGTCACTTTGGCCCGCCTCTGGTCACTGACATTGCGCAGCGTGGCTAATTTTCACCAGTCCTGCGGCTAACAGCAGTTGTCCCACGCAAACTAGCGTCGTGGTAAGGATGTGATTTGTTGTGAGAAATTTTCGCTAGCATAAGGAGATGTTAACTGTTCGTAATCTGGCCTGATTTCGCAAATCAAGAATGAAGCGACCAGTGGAGTGACCAGAGGCGGATCAACCTGGACAGCTGTGTCGGTGGTCTTAACTGAGTGATTTTCTCAGTTTAGAGCACGGGACGACCTGGGAACCTCGCGAACTTTAGCGAGGTTTCAAGGCGAGGTGGAGGACCGCTCCACAGGCCGGAACCGTTCCCCACAGCAGATCAGGTTGAATCCGCCGCCGAGAACGAAGGACATGCACAAAACCTCATTCTGGATAATGTGCTTTAAAGTAAGCGGCCATCGTCTGTAGATGGTGCTCCAGGCTGAGCCGCTTCACCACGCCCAGTCCGGGGAAATGTTGCGACGTATGGCAGTCCGCCAGGGCCAGAGCCGCCGGTGTTTGGACATCCGGGTGGTCTGGCAACCAGGCGGCTAGTTTCGCGACGGCCTGGAAAAACTTCTCCTTGGGATGGCGGAAGTCTTCGCGGTCATCGGAAACGAAGCGGTGGATGCGGAGCTGGTCGCCGCGAAAGTAGGTGAGGTGCAGGGTGACGGCACGAGCTGGATAGCCGTGCTCGCTGTAGTGCGCGCCACCAATCGTGTAGTCACTGACGCCGTGATAGCCGTCGCGGGTGGCGAGCACCCAGTCGTCACTGAAGAAGCCGTCGGTGATATCGGCATAACTGCGCTCGTGCTCTGGTAGCCAGGCGTGGTCAAAAAGACTGACGGTGGGCCGGGTGATGAGCTGGCGAATCCGCGCTTCGGGTGGCACTAGCAGGTAACTCGGGTCGTTGAGCCAGCCAGCATGTTGGGCGGCAACCAGTTCATCGTATTGGCGACCGACCAACAACGTCCGGTGTTCCGCGGCTGGCTGGAGACTAGCGGGGATGATAGTGGGCGTCAGAATGTGGCCGACAATCAATTGCGGATTGTCCGCGTAGGGCCGCCAGTCGTGGAGCTTTTGTTGGGTCAAGGCATAGTCGCTGACGGTTGGATTGGCAATCACCACTAGTGGTTGGTCGTGTTCGACGAAGGCGGCCACGGTTTGGGGCAGGGCCCGGATGTCCCGGACGGGTTCGATAATCGGAATAATGTTAGGTGGCAGAATGTGTTGTTGGGCAATGTTTTTCAGGGCCAAAAGGTCGTACTGTCGCCCCCGAAAATAAGGAAAATAAATCATGGCCGCTGCTCCTTTAACTGTTGTTGGAGGTCGTGGCGTTCCAGGTTCAGCGCATCGATTTCACTTTGAAGGGCCGTGACCGCCGTCGATTGGGTGTCCTCGATGAACTGATCATAGAAGTTGGCGTCCGGATCGTAGATATCATAGTGTTGATGGCGTTTCTTCAATTCCTGATAGAGCCGGTCGGTAGAATACTGCTTGAGACCGGTCGCCATCTGTTTGGCCTTGCCGACCTCCCGTGCTTGCGAGGCGATGAAGCGGGTCGTGAGCTCCGAGGCAGGCACTTGCAGGTCCTGATGGCGGGGTGGCCGGGCAACGGTCAGGTACCCTGGGGTGCTAGGCGCTTCGGTCGCGGTCGCCAGCATTTCCGCATCGAAGGGCCGGTAAATCAGGACGCCAATGCGGGGTGGAATCTCGTCTTGAACCGTTTGGTAGAGCTTGAGCGGTAGGACGAAGTAGTTGTAGTGGCCGACGAAGGAGAGCTTGGCCTTCGAGTGAAAATCACTCTTGGTGACCTTCAGCTCGTAGCAGCGCCACTCGATGGATTTGTCGGGCATTTCCTGGTAGCTCAGGGTGTCCACAATCCCAGCGTCGTCGGGCATGGTGACCTCTTCGACCGCAAACGCGCCGGCTTCTCGGCAGTACGCGTAGAGGGTCGCTTCCATTTCTAAAGTGAGTTTGGTTTTCATTGGGGCACCTCCTGATGCCAGAAATTTTCAATCGCGGGACTGAGTTGTTCGGGCCGATAAATTCGGCGGAAATGTTGCCAGTGCCGTGGGTACAGATTGGTGTAGCGGGGGCTGGCGAACCGTTGATCCATCAGTAAAATAATCCCCACGTCCTTCGACCCACGAATCAGACGACCGGCCGCCTGGAACACGTTGTTCAGGCCGGGCAGCTGGTAGGCGTAGGCAAAGCCACGATGGGAACGCTCGTCAAAGTAGTCGCGCAACAGGTTGGTCTCCGGGTTAAGTCCGGGCAGGCCCACGCTAACGATGCCGACGCCAATCAAACGGTCGGCCTTCAAGTCGATGCCTTCGGAGAAAATGCCACCGAGCAGGGCAAAGCCGACTAGCGTTTCACTGGGATTTGCCGTGAAACTGGCGAGGAAGGCCGTCCGGTTGGCCTCGGCCATTTGGGACTCCTGGCAGACGGTTTTGACGTGCGGGTAGGCCAGATGAAAGGCCTGGCTGACGTCGAGCAGATAACTATAGGAAGGCAAAAAAATCAGGTAGTTGCCGGTCTTGCCGTCAATCAAATTTTTAATCGCCAGTAAGATGTTGGCCAGATTGGCATTGCGCTGTTTGTAAGTCGTTTGAATGTAGGTCGTGACCAGAATCTCTTGGTGCGCGGGTTCAAACGGGGAGTCGAGCTGATACGCCAGACTGTCCTGGTCGCCGCCCAACACGTTTTGGTAGTAGTCCATGGGCGACAGGGTGGCCGAGAAGAGCACGGCACCGTGGCCCAGTGCGAGGCTGTCGGCGAGAAAGGCGCTGGGGTCCAGGCACAACTCCTTGAGCATGATGTTGCCGTTATCCAGCTCAAGGCGCATGCGGTAGGTGTCGTCGTAGTACTCGCCGATGCGTTGGTAGCTGATGGCGGCGAAGTAGTAGTCGAGGATGGCCTGGGTGAAGGGCGTCTGTGGCTGGTCGACCAACCAGTCGTGAATGGCTTCTACCAAGCGGCTGAGGTCGTGGTCAAAATTTTCCGGCGGCATCAAAAAGGTGCTGTCGGTCTGACCGTCGTCAATCAACGGTTGCGCAATGTCACTGAAGGTGGCGCGCAGGTCTTGGAGCCGGCGTCGTAGCTTGGGCGTGGCTTGTGCCAGGTCCCGACTGGTTTCAATCAAGCGGTCCAGCGGCTGGCTATTGATTTCCGCCGAGTACATATCGCGGGACCGACTGACCAGGTTGTGGGCTTCGTCGATCAGGAAAAAGTTATCGGGGTCCTCAGTCGCAAAGAAGCGTTGGAGGTGGACTTGTGGGTCGAAGAGGTAGTTATAATCGCCGATGATGATATCACAAAAGAGGCTCGCGTCCAGCTGAAATTCAAACGGGTCCAGCGTGTGTTTGCGCGCATATCCTTCGATGACCGGGCGGGTGAGCTGATCATTGTGTTGAATGAGGTCCAGCAAGGCCGGCTTTAACCGGTCGTAATAGCCCAGCATATAAGGGTTCTCGTCGGGCTGAAGGTCGGCTTCCTCTGGAAATTTGATCTTATCCTTGGCCGTCAGGGTGATGCTCTTGAGCTTCAGTCCCTGACTGGCCATCAGGTCGACGGCTTCCTCGGCCACCCGCCGCGTGCTCTGCTTGGCGGTGAGGTAGAAGATGCGTTGAATCACGCCCTCGCCAATCGCCTTGATGGTGGGAAACAGCGTGGAGATGGTCTTCCCGGTCCCAGTTGGGGCCTCCGCGAAGAGGCGTTTGCTGGTGAGAATGGTCTTGTAGACGGCCACGGCGAGTTCGCGTTGGCCCGGCCGATACTGGCCAAATGGGAAGGTCAGCGACTGAATGGTGGGGTCCCGCCGCTCACGCAGGTCCGAACGGAATTTGAGCCAGGTAATGTATTCCGTGATGACCTGTTCAAAGAAGGCTGCGGCCTCTTCACGCGTGATGATTTGGTCCGTTTGGGTCGTCGTTTCCGTGTTGGTCTGAAAGTAGGTCAGGGTCAACGTGACCTGATCTAAATCAGATTCTTTTTCCATTAAAAGGTAGGCATAAATTTTTACCTGGGCCCAGTAGAGGGTTAGGGTGTTGTCGCTCAGCTGATCAAAGACGGTTTCAGACGTCTTGATTTCCTCGATGCTGGCGGCGTCTTCAGTCAGGGTAACCCCGTCGGCCCGGCCGTGAAGCAGGTAGCCGTCGCCGTTTAGGGTCAATTCTTTATCGAGGTAGTATTCCTTTTGATAATTTTCACCGCGTTGTTTCTGTAGACGACGGTGGATCTGTGCGCCCAGTAAGGCCGTGTTCTGGCTGCCGGAAGTGGCACTGAGGTCGCCGGTACGGAGCGTGAACTCCACTAATTCCCGGACGCCAAGTTTGGTGGTCATGCCGCCATCGCCTCCATTTCTGGCAATATCATACCACACTTTGCCCCGGGTTTGAACGCGTGTTCGGAAAGTCATGGACCAAAACGCCATGTGATTTTTTCTAGAGCAGCGGCTGTAAGAAGGGTTCGGTCAGTGACTTTGTGAAAATTGGTAAAAGGTATTGGCAAAGCTAATGTAATCGCTTACAATTAATTCAGAGGTGATTACAGATGAAAACAATCGGATTCCCATTATACCAAGAAATGCCTGCAACTGACGAAAGTGTCGCGCTCCAGAAAATTTGTCAGCGTTACACAGGAACGGCCACGATTCGGGTGCGCAACACGGACCTGAATCCCAAACGAGCCCAGGAGGTCGCGGAGCTTTCAAAACATGGGGGTGACTTTGTGCAGGTGGTGACGGATGGTCCAGACGAGGCCCAATTAGCCGCCGCCATTCATCAGCAATTAGCCAAAGACAAGTATTGTTATTAAGCTGATCGTTGTCAGTGCCTTACCGGGCGGCGAAAATAACATGGAACGCTGGGGCGGACGGCCGAAGCCAAAGAGCGGTCTTCGCCCTCGCTTTGAGCCGTAGGGCACGTCTCAAAGACGCCAATGCCCTAAGCAGCCAAGAATGCTACTAAGGGCATTCCCACGGCTGAAGTTATTTTCGCCGCCCTCACGACTTACACGGTGGTTGTGAGAACCAGTTGTGTTGCCAATTGCTTCGCGACAGTTGTCAGATTTGTTCCCGACGGCGGGCTCAAGAGTCCCTGCTGTGGGGCCGCTTCCAGCCTGAGAGGCGGTCTTCCAGCTCGCCTTTAAGTCTGGAAAGGCACCAGTCTCAAAGGGCGTCCCATGGTCTAAACTGAGAAAGTTCACTCAGTTAAGACCATCGACACGGCTGGGACTCTTGGCTCGCCTCTGGTCACTTACATTGGCGAGTTCATTTCTATGCCTGGTAGCTGACAATGATTGGTATTTAAAATTAAACTTTTTTGCCCCATGGCTTATTCGGTAGCCATGGGGTTTATTTGTTATTAGCAATCGAGGTGGAAGATAGTTAAGAGGACAAACGACAAGGGCCGGCCACAGGCGGTCAAGTTGGGGCTGGGCTGGTGTCAGTCACAGGGATGGTAAAAATGGCTGCTAGTATCAGTGACCAGAGGTGGGCCAAACTGACCAGCTGTGTCGGTGGTCTTGGCTGAGAGCCTTCCAGCCTAGAGCACGGGACGACCTTGGAAACTCGCGGACTTCAGCGAGGTTTCAAGGCGAGGCCCCAGACCGCTTCTTAGGCTGGAGCCGTTCCCCACAGCAGGGCAGTTTGAGCCCACCGCCGGGAACGACAGACGTGCACCAGTTTTTACCAGCCCGGAGGCGACAACAAAGACCAGCCGAAGAGACTTGACGTGGCTGGGGGGATTGGCTAAGCTCGTCTTAAAGACACTAGACAAGGAGGACCTCCCGTGAACGAAGAACAAGTCGAACGGCTCTGCCAGATTGCCCCCAAGTACGGGCTAACTCTTGAGCATCAAGGACTGACCATCACCAAGGTCAATGACCAAGCAACGACACTGGATACGACCGCCTACATGCCCGATCAGTTTGTTGATCTACTGGCCAAAATCATTGCGACCAACATGAAGGCTGACCTCTGGCAGTGGAAGTAGAAAGCAAAATAAAAACACCTCACGAATTTTTTTCGTGGGGTGTTTTTGCTATAGTCCCCTTAAGGTTGACAGATGAAAAACTATAATTCATCTGTTAACTTTAAGGGGATTTTTCTATGCCTAGGACAAGATTTACAGCTATGGAGAAACTGGATATTTTGACTGGTCTATCACAGACCAAGTTGAACAGAAGCAAATACCTTGAGCAATATGGTATTTATGGCTCTACTATTCGTTTGTGGCGAGAACTTTACAAGCGTGATGGCCTCGACGGCCTAGAAGAACGCCATATCTGGACACGTTATAGTGCAAAGACCAAGCAGCAAGCCGTGGAAGCCTATCTAAATGGTAAAGGTAGTTTAGTTGAAATCAGCAATCGTTTTGGATTGAGAAGCGACAAGCAACTTCGCGACTGGATTAAGAAATTCCAGTATAATGGGACCAATAAATCATTGATGGCTACCCCGTCAAGAAGGCAGGTCCGCATTATGAGTCGTAAAACAACATTCGAAGAACGAATTAAAATTGTGGAGTATGTCACAGCTGGAAAGCATTCGTACTCCCAGGCATCCGAACACTTCAACGTCTCTTACCAACAGGTAAGAGCCTGGGTTCTCAAGTCCAAAGATGGTGGGTACACAGCATTAAAGGATGGCCGTGGACGTACTAAACCAGTTGAAGAAATGACTGAAGTTGAACGTTTAAAACTCCCCAATTGTCAAATCAAGTGCAACACAGGACAGTAAGGCGTAAGCATAACAGGATGCATGTTCTTGAAGACCTGTGTTTTGAAGACCTGGGCGGCGCTAGCATAGCCCAGGGATTTACGTAATCGATGGTTAAGTGCGTTTTGAATGGCTTGGATCGTTGGTAGATCAAAGTTCTTGAGAGAGATGCCCTTCGGAATGTACTCACGGATGAGACCGTTGAGATTCTCATTAGACCCTCGTTCAGAGGGCGTATAAGGATGAGCGAAGTAAACTTTGGTTCCTTGGACCTGATCTAGCTCGGCAAACTCACTGCCATTGTCAAATGTGATTGACTGGAAGTTCTTAGGACCATAGGCCGTAATGACCCCTTGAAGTGCCTGGCGGCAAGTGTCAGCGTGGTAGTCAGGAATCTTAACGATGATTTCAAAACGACTGACACGCTCGGTCAATGTCATCAGTGCGGGTTCGCTAGTAACCCGCTTGCCCTTAACTAGATCTCCTTCCCAGTCGCCCACCAAGATACGTTGGTCGACGATAGCTGGGCGCTCATCGATTGAGCTGCCCAATATCTTCTTATTCTTTCGGGAGCGAGCTCGACGAGTGCTCTTTACTCGACGACGTAGTTTGACTGGTAAATCAGCGTTACACAGATTCAGATAGCCTAAATCAATGTATCGATAAACAGTAGGTGTCGATGGGCAAGGCTTGTCAGGGTAAAGCTGATGGAATCGGTGGACGAAGCTATCGACACTATCGACTCTAATCTTCGTTTTAAGCGCTTCGACTAATAGCTTGAAGAAGAGCCAGCAACGCTTTAGCAAGCCCTTAGAATGACATTTAAGGCGGTCTTTTTCATAGACAGCCTGTCCTGCTTCAGCAAAATATTGATAGTATGGCAGATAGTCGGAGTTAAGCTGGCGAACCGTGCCACGCTTGATTTCGCGTGAGATAGTACTGGGATTTCGATGAAGATTACGAGCAATTTGGCGAACAGATTGGTGGTCCTTCAAGAACGCTTCAATTTGGCCACGCTCTTCGGCAGAGAGTTGTTGGTAAGTAATGGTAGTGGTATGATTTGACTGGGTCATGGAGATACCTCTTTCTTTTTGGTTTGGTCGCTTAAAAGTATAGGTCTCCATGGCCTATTTGTTTACCCTCAATGTCTTAAGGGGTGTTGCACTTCAATTTTAAATCGGGCAACGTTTAAAACTAGAGAATCGTCAACTAAAGGCCCAGCTCAAAGAACAGGAGGTAATGGAGCTCTTCGCAAAAAAAATCCGGGAACTACAGAACAAGGAGTGAACGCCCAACATAAATTAATATTCCAGACAATCCAGGAACTCAGTCCACAGATTCATGGCGCCCAAACCATTATTCTTCGCAAAGTGGGTCTATCTCGCCAAGCATTTAATCAATGGCTTCATCGTGAAGAAACCCCTTGGGAGCAACAAGAAGCGCAGCTTAAGCAAAAGATACTCATGTACTTCAATGCACATCGTCAGAGAATCGGCGCAGGAAAATTGAAGATTTATCTAGATCATGATTCAGATCTTGATTTTTACGTCTCGCTTAAGCGCGTTAAGCGGATTATGACTCTCCTGCATCTCAAGTGTCAAAGCAGACTGAAGAAACACCATCGAGTAAAACAAGCCGAACAAGAAATACGAGACAACGTATTAAATCAACGGTTTAATATGGCAGATAATCCAAATGAAGTGTGGTTGTCGGACGCCACCGAAGTTCGTTACGGTATCAATGGCGAGTACAAGGCTCGTTTGTGTGGTGTACTAGATCTATATGGCAGATATCTTTTATCCTACAATCTGAGTGTTACTGAGACCAGTGACGCAATGGTTGAAGTCTTTGAGCGAGCCTTTAGCAAAGCTGGAGAAGTTCATCCAATGGTTCATACCGATCGTGGTTCGGCTTACACTTCCAAAGATTTTAATAATCTAATGACCGAACACAAAGTCGTTCGGAGCATGTCCCGACCGGGAACGCCTTATGACAATGCCCCAATGGAACGTTGGTGGAATGAATTCAAGTTAAACTGGCTAGACAGCCACCCAATGCCTAAAACCAAGGAGGAGCTAATTAAGCTTATTGAGGAAGGTATTCACTACTTCAACTATATTGACCGTACAGCACAAAGAAACGGCTCCACCGCGGTTGAGTACCGCGGTGAAGCCGCTTAAACACATCTACAAAAATTATAGTATTTCATCCGTCAACTTGACAGGGACTAGTACATTTGTGTTTCAGTCAAAATCTTATTCTTCTTCCCAGCGGTCGAACTCGTTGGTGTGACTGCTAAGGTAAGCCATCGCTTCTTTAGCCAAGGCGTCGCTAGCAGCGGTAAAGTCGTGACTGGTGTCTTCGTCGTCAGCATCGGCTTCGTCACGGAGAAAGCCCGCAGCGAGGTCCAGGTACTTGGTCCGTCGACCGACACCGTTGTCTTTAAATAGGTTGTCTAATTCTGAAAGATCATTCTTTGCGGCAGCTGCTACCTTTTCAGCCAAGTCGGGTTGTTTCCCTAACTTGTTGGCAGCGTAGTCCATCAAAAAGTCGTTCATATCAACGATGATGGCGTGCCGTGCGGCTTTTGCATTTTTATTTGCCACTTCTGGTCACCTCTTACCTTTAATTCTAGCCATTCTCTTGATATTACGCAATTAATCACCCGTAATTAGTTGATTAATCGTGTTTGGGGGTTAAGTATCTCGATATAAACGAATTTATAGAGATTTCGGCAACATTTACCGAAAATTTACACGATTGCGACGAAAAACATAAATTCACCACGTAGAATTGGCCTTGTAAGTTAAGGGGAGGCACCACGAAACATTTGCGACTTAGCTTACGTTGTGGTGGTTCTACTATATCTTAAAAAGACATGGAGTGACAGAGATGAATAAGGGAACAAAGTTAGCGATGGGGATTGCAACAATCAGTTTACTATTAGTGGGCTGTGGTAAGGCAACCAGTTCGACTAGCAGCAAGAGCAGCAGTAGTAGTGAAGCACTTTCTGGCAAGGTCACGGCTGTGGGGTCAACCGCCTTACAACCATTGGCTGCCAAGGCCGGCGCCAACTTCCAAGCTAAGAACAGCAAGGTTAACTTGACCGTTCAAGGTGGGGGTTCCGGGACTGGGTTAAGCCAAGTGCAAGCTGGGGCCGTTTCAATTGGGAACTCAGATATCTTCGCTGAAGAAAAAGAAGGTATCAAGGCAGACAAATTGACTGACCACAAGGTTGCTGTTGTTGGGATGGCACCCGTTGTGAACAAGGATGCCGGCATCAAGAACTTAAAGATGGCGCAAGTAAAACAAATCTTTACCGGTAAGATTACCAACTGGAAAGAAGTTGGCGGTAAAGACCAAAAGATCGTCATCATCAACCGTGCGCAAGGTGGTGGGACGCGAGCAACCTTTGAAAATGCTGTCCTCAAGGGCGCAACCGCTGTGAAGTCACAAGAACAAGACTCTAACGGTGCCGTTCAAAAGATTGTTGCCACGACGCCTGGTGCTATTAGCTACTTGGCCTTCTCATACTTCACGAACAAGTTACAAGCTGTTTCCATTGACAACGTTACGCCAACGGACAACAACGTTGAAAGCAACAAGTGGAAGATTTGGTCCTACGAACACATGTACACGAAGGGCACGCCTGACAAAGCCGTTGCTGCCTTCCTGAAGTACATGGATTCTAAAACTGTTCAAGACAGTCTGGTTAAAGACATGGGCTACATCAGTATCCATGATATGAAAGTTACTAAGGACGCTAAGGGGACTGTGACCCAGAACTAAGCGCCACGAACAAATTGTCGTAGTCACATGGGTGGAGGTGCGGTCGCAGCACCTTCACTTTTTTTAAGGGGGAGTCAACAGATGGAGCAAACAAATTTTCAACTTAAGAAACAGAAATCGCAGTCCAACGACTGGTCAGCGCGCTTGCATCACGCCACGCGGGCCACACGTGAGGACTGGATGGGTAAAGGGATTAGCTACCTCTGTATCGGGGTCATCATCTTGGTGGTGGCGTCAATGCTCTGGTTCATCACGTCTAAAGGGGTCGCCACGTTTACCCAGAACCATGTTAGCCTGACCAAGTTCTTATTCGGGACCGACTGGGCGCCTGATCAAGGCCATATTGGGGCATTACCCATGATTGTTGGGTCGTTCGCAGTGACCTTTGCCGCCGCGATTGTGGCCACACCCTTTGCTGTTGGGACGGCCATCTTCATGACCGAAATCTCACCAAACAAGGGCCGAAAGCTCTTACAACCCGTGATTGAATTACTGGTTGGAATTCCTTCCGTTGTGTACGGGTTCATTGGCCTGGCCGTGGTGGTGCCATTCATGCGCCACGTGGTCGGTGGTTCCGGATTCGGGATTATCTCGGCCACCTTCGTGCTGTTTGTCATGGTTCTGCCAACGATTACGTCCATGACGGTCGATAGCTTACGGGCAGTGCCCCGGCACTTCAAGGAAGCTTCCTTGGCGTTGGGTGCAACGCGTTGGCAAACGGTGTCACGGGTAATCCTGCGTTCAGCGACGCCTGGAATCTTAACGGCCGTGATCTTTGGGATGGCCCGGGCTTTCGGGGAAGCCTTAGCCGTTCAAATGGTTATCGGGAACGCGGCAATTATGCCTAAGAACTTAATTTCACCCGCTTCAACATTAACCAGTCAACTAACCACTGGTATCGGGGATACGATTGATGGGACGCTGCCAAACAATGCCTTATGGTCCTTGGCTTTGATCCTGTTACTGATGTCATTATTCTTCAACGCACTCGTGCGGGTCATTGCTAAGAGGGGGCAACTGAAACATGAACGCTAAACGAACTGATTTTTTGGCGACGGTCGTGATTAATCTAATCGTGGCGACGGTCGTGGGTATCTTGGTCTTCTTACTGGCTTACATCCTGATTTCAGGACTGCCGCACGTGAGCTGGTCATTCCTGACGGGGACGACGGATGCCTTTAGTGGTGCTGGCGGAATTGGTGTTCAGCTGTTTAACTCCTTCTATCTGTTGATTCTGACCATGTTAATTTCCGTCCCCATTTCGTTGGGTGCTGGGATCTACTTGGCAGAATATGCCAAGGACAACTGGCGGACGAGTTTAATTCGTTCGGCGATTGAAGTCCTGAGCTCACTGCCTTCCGTGGTCGTGGGGCTGTTCGGCTTCTTACTGTTCGTGGTGAAATTTAAAATCGGCTTTTCTGTTATTTCTGGGGCCATCGCGCTGACGTTCTTCAACCTCCCGTTATTAACGCGGAACATTGAAGAATCATTGAGTGCCGTGTCCCGGAGTCAACGGGAAGCGGGCCTGTCATTAGGTTTATCCAAATGGAAAACGGAAATTGGCATTATTTTGCCAGTGGCCTTACCAGGAATCGTGACCGGGATTGTGTTGAGTGCTGGGCGGGTCTTCGGGGAAGCCGCTGCCTTGATCTACACGGCCGGTCAAAGTGCCCCTGTGACCAACTTCGGTGACTGGAATCCCATGGATCCAGCCAGTCCGTTGAATCCTTTCCGGCCAGCGGAAACGTTGGCGGTTCACATCTGGAAGGTGAACACGGAAGGGCTAGCCAACAATGCAGCCCAACTGTCCGCGGCAGCTTCAGCTGTGTTGATCATTGCCGTTCTGTTATTCAACTTGGGTGCCCGGTTACTGGGGAACTTCCTGTACCGGCGCGTCACGGCTAGCAAATAGGGGGGAGCAACCATGTTAAAACAATATTCATTTGAAGAAACTGCGGTGCAAACCTTTGATGAGAAGACATCGCTAGCCATGAAGACCGAGAACCTGCAAGTCTTCTATGGCGCCAACCATGCCATGCATGACGCCGACCTGGCCTTTCCGAAGAACCAGATCACCGCGTTGATTGGCGCCTCTGGTTCTGGGAAGTCCACGTATCTGCGGTCATTGAATCGCATGAACGATGGGATTGCCACGGTGACCGGGAAAATTTGGTACCACAACGTGGATATCAATGAACCGACCGTAAACATTTACGAGATTCGCCGGCACATCGGGATGGTCTTCCAACGGCCTAACCCCTTTGCCAAGTCGATTCGGGAAAATATTGTGTATGCGTTGCGGGCCAATGGCCTGAAGAATAAGGCAGAATTGGAAGAACGGGTGGAGAAGAGCCTGCGGGGCGCCGCACTCTGGGATGAAGTTAAGGACAGTCTGGATAAGAGTGCCCTGTCCCTCTCCGGTGGGCAACAACAACGGTTATGTATTGCTCGTTCGATTGCCATGGAACCCGACGTGCTCCTGCTCGATGAACCTTGTAGCGCGCTGGATCCTATCTCGACGGTGAAGGTGGAAGAAACGCTGTTGGAATTACAGAAAAAGTATTCCATCATCATCGTGACCCATAACATGCAACAGGCCGCGCGGGTCAGCAGCCAATGTGCCTTTTTCCACCTCGGTCACGTGATGGAGTACACGCCGACCGGGACCATGTTTAGCAATCCGCAAATTCCAGTGACCCAAGATTATATCGCTGGGAGTTTCGGTTAAAGAAGTTCGTGAGTGGGTGCGGAGACGCCCATTCACGAGCTTTTTTACTGCCGTCTTTTCCCAGGTTGGCGTATAATAAGTGCAAACCTTATTTTGGGAGGATGTTCAAGTTGATTAAAGGTAAATGGATTGTGGCGGGGCTAATCGCTGCTGGCATGTGTGGGGTCGGTACCTTACCGGCGCAGGCCAGTACGCAGTATTTAGGCGTGACCACGCATAAATTTTTAAAGACGCAACGAAAGATTGTGACCAAGAATTCGGTGAAGAAGGGGACCATTACGATTCCTAAGGGCACCGTGGTCCAGATTCAAGCTATCAGTGCTAGCAATGGCAAGACCTGGGTCGGCCTCAACATCAATCAATTGAGCTATAACATTCGCAAGTCTTACAAGCTGTCGCCAACCATGACGGAATCAATTCCGGCGACAACCAGGAATTTTAAACACGTGTCAGTACCAAAGTACCTTGGTTTCTACGCAACCCAGAAGACCTATCCGGACGGGGCTTTGCGGAACTACAAGGCCGATGGCAACCTGTACAAGGGCACGAAATACCCTAAGAATGATACCAAGGCCAAAATGGCGCGGGTCCACGTGACGCCGAATGGCTACCTGGAATACTACAAGAGCAGTCCCTTCAGGGTGGACGGCGTGGATAAAAAGCCCACGACTTCCGTGAAGATCACCAAGACTTCAAAGTCTAAGAGTACGCTGACCCTCTATTCCAAAGGGGCCGTGCCTAAGACAATCGGGAGCAAGGTCAGCAAGAAGGGCAATTACCGCTACAAGGTAACGATTAAGCGGCTCAACCAGTTCTATGGGACGATGTTCTACAATGCCAAGTCTAAGAACGTCCTGAACTCGGTCGAAATCGCTGCGGGGTACAAGGTGGGCAAGACCCAATACTTCTTAAGCGAATCAACGATTTACCCAGGATAAAATAGTGAATTCTATATAAGCTACATCAAAAAACTACGACTATCTGTAAGCGTACAGATAATCGTAGTTTTTTCGAATCATTAGCAAAGTTAATCTCAGCCAGTAAGTTGTCAGAAGCCGCAGGTGACGATGCCCGCAGACAGGACAACCTAGTGGTGCATTTTAAATTCTAGATAGCGGTCGTTGTAGAGCTCGACCTTAGTTGGCGACAAGTCGCGGTAGACCTGTAAGTGGTCGATGGTGGCCTGCGCGGGATAGAACTGGCGGTCATCGCGCACCGACTTGGGCAGGAGCGCCTTGGCTTTGCGGTTTGGCGTGGCGTAGCCAATGTATTCCGCGTTTTGGGCCGCATTTTTCGGCTGGCTCATGAAGTTGAGGAAGGCGTAGATGGCGTTGGTATGCTGGGCCGTCTTGGGGATGACTAGGTTGTCAAACCACAGATTACTGCCCTCACTCGGCACAACGTAGTGCAGGTGCTGATTGTTGGCCAGCATTTCCGCCGCCTCACCAGACCAGTCGACGGCCAGTGGCGCCTCGTTTTGCGTCATGTACATCTTGATTTCATCCGCCACAATGGCCTTCACGTTGGGCGCCAGCTGATTGAGCTTGTGCTCGGCCGCCAGCAACGTTGCCGGGTCCGTGGTATTCATCGACTTGTGCAGCGTCACGAGGGACATCCCCATGATATCGCGGGCCGAATCGATCAGCATGATCTTGTCGCGAAACTTCGGGGACCACAAGTCCTGCCAGTGCTGGACCTGACTGGCCTTGACGAATTTATCATTGTAAATAATGCCCAGCGTACCCCAGAAGTAGGGCATGGAGTAGCGATTGCCGCGGTCAAACGACTGGTTGAGGAACTGTGAATCGTAGTTCTGCCAACCGGTCAGCCGACTCTGATCCAACGGCTTCAAGAGGTGGGCGCGCTTCATCTTAGCGACCATGTATTCACTCGGCACGGCCAGGTCGTAGTGGGTGCCCCCCTGATTAATCTTGGTATACATGGCTTCGTTGCTGTCGAAGGTCTCGACGTTCACGTGGTAGCCGGTTTCCTTTTGAAATTTGGTCAGCAGGCTGGGGTCGATGTAGTCGCCCCAATTGTACAGGTTCAGCACCTTATCACCGGTGCTCCCACTGGACCGTTCCAGGCGATTGCTGGTATAGCCCAGCAGACCGCAAATGGCGAGCAGGCCCACGACCATGGTCACTAAACGTTTCATGAGACCACCTCCCGCTTACGGTGCTTGCGTTTCTGGCTGGCCTGTTGAATCCAGTAGTAGCCGCCAACCAGCAACAGAGAAAAGAGGAACATGACGCCGGACAGCGCGTTGATTTCGAGGTTGATGCCTTGGCGGGCCCGCGAGTAAATTTCCACGGACAGCGTCGAAAAGCCGTTGCCGGTGACGAAGAAGGTCACGGCAAAGTCATCTAGCGAGTAGGTGAGCGCCATGAAGAAACCGGCGAAGATTCCCGGTGAAATGAAGGGAATGATGACCCGCGACAGTAATTGCCGGGTCGTGGCGCCGAGGTCTTGGGCGGCGTCCAGCATGGATGTGGACATTTCCCGTAACCGGGGCAGCACCATCAGGACCACGATGGGAATCTCAAAGGCGATGTGGCTCATCAGTACGGAGCCGAAGCCCAGGGGAATCTTGAGCATCGTGAAGAAAATCAGGAAGCTGGCCCCGATGATGACGTCGGGCGAGACCATCAGAACGTTGTTTAGCGTTAGCAGGGATTCGCGGGTCACCCGTTTGGTCGTGCGGTTAATACTGAGCGCGCCCAGGGTGCCGATGAAGGTGGCAATCAGCGAGGACAGCAGGGCCACTAGCAGCGTGTTGGCCACAATCGCCAGCATGCGGGCGTCACTGAACAGCGTTTGGTAGTGGCGCCAGGTGAAGCCGTGGTAGTTGGTCATGGTATCGCCCTGGCTGAAGGAGTAGACGATGAGAAACAGGATGGGCGCGTACAAAATGATGAAGATCAGGACTAAGTAGGTGTTGGCTAAATGGCGTTTCATCGGGGCGTCCCTCCCTTCGGTTTCTGGTCGCCGGTCAGGGTCATCACGATGATCATGGCGACGATTAAGACGACACCAATCGTGGAGCCCATGCCCCAGTTCATGGTCGTCAGGAAGTGTTCTTCAATCGCGGTCCCCAGCGTGATGACCTTGTTGCCGCCAATCAGGCGCGTCAACATGAAGAGGGAGAGTGAGGGGATGAACACGGCCTGGACGCCGGCCTTTACGCCAGGCAGGGTTAACGGGAAAATCACCCGGTGAAAGGTCTGCCAGGCGCTGGCCCCGAGGTCCTTACTGGCATTGATGAACGCCGGATTGAGGTCGTCGAGGGCGTTAAAAATTGGCAGGATCATAAACGGAATCTGAATGTAGGTCGCCACGAAAATAAAGCTGGCGTTGGTAAACAGAATCTGCTGCGGGCCGATGCCAATGAACGTTAAGAACTGATTGGCGAGGCCAGCCTGACTGAAGATGCCGATGAAGGCGTAGGCCTTGAGCAGGATGTTGATCCAGGTCGGCAGAATCACTAGTAGAAGCCAGAACTGGCGGTGTTTTAATTGATGGAGAAAATAAGCCGTGGGGTAACTAATGAGCACCGTGAACAGCGTGATCAAGAAGGCGTACCAGACGGAGTTGAGGGTCATCTTGAGATAAGTGGCCGACTGAAAATAAGTGCCGTAGTTGGCCACCGTGAAGTGGTGACCGAGGTCGAAGAAGGATTGATAAATGATCAAGGCGACCGGGGCAATCACGAAGAGCGCGAGCCACAGGCCGTAGGGGATGAAGTACAGCCACGTTTTACGGTTCGTCATGGGACTCATCCTCCGTTTCGTAGGTCTCGAGGCGCGCGTCGAATTCGGCTTCCTTTTCCCCGAACCGCATGACGTGGAGGTCCTGCGGGCGGAAGGTGATGCCGACACTCTCGCCATCCTCGGCGGGGTTGACGGAGTGAATCAGCCAGTCATTGCCCAGACTGTCGGTGGCGGCGATTTCGTAGTAGTCGCCCCGGAACAGCTGGGTGTCGATGGTCACGGTCAGCTTGGCATTGGCCGGGTCGGTCAGCGTGAGGTCCTCGGGCCGAATTACAATTTCCACGGCCTCGTTGACCGGGATTCCGGCGTCGGCACATTCAAATTGGTGCCCCCCGAAGGCCACCTGGAAGTCGGCAATCATTTTACCGGGCAAGATATTGCTTTCCCCGATGAAGTCGGCGACGAAATGGTTGATGGGTTCGTCATAAATATCGACGGGGGAGCCACTCTGCAGGACCTCGCCCTGACTCATGACGAAGATCTCATCGCTCATGGCGAGGGCTTCTTCCTGGTCGTGGGTCACGAATAAAAAGGTGATGCCGAGCCGTTGCTGCAGGTCGCGCAGTTCGTATTGCATTTGCCGCCGGAGCTTGGCGTCCAGGGCGGACAGGGGTTCGTCCAGCAACAGGACTTGCGGTTCCATCACGATGGCGCGGGCAATGGCGATTCGCTGTTGTTGGCCACCGGAGAGCGCACTGATCTCCCGGTCGCCGTAATCGGCCAGTTGGACCAGTTTCAAGGCTTGGGCGACGCGGTCGGCAATTTCTGGTTTGGGGCGTTTTTTCAGGGTCAACCCGAAGGCCACGTTTTCCGCCACGGTCATGTGGGGGAAGAGCGCGTAGTCTTGGAAGACCGTGTTGACGTTGCGTTTGTTGGCGGGAACGTCGTTGATGCGGTCGCCCGCAAACAAGACATCGCCGTCAGTGGCATCGGTAAAGCCGGCAATCGTCCGGAGAATCGTGGTTTTACCGCAGCCTGACGGGCCAAGCAGGGTATAGAATTTTCCGGGCTCCAGTGTCAAATTGATATTTTTTAAAATGGTATGGGTCCCGTAACGTTTGGTGACATTGCGCAAGGTAATAATCGGTTGCGTCATCAGGCTACCTCCTCTATGGTTAGAATTTTTTAGAGTAAAAACTGGTGTAACCTAACTGATTATAGCGGGTTTTTCGGGAAAAGGGAACGAAAAAAGAAGCAGGTCGGCCATGATAATTAGGGGAGGTAATCAACGACCAGCTAGCCGGTGAATTCTCTGAAAAATGGCCACTAAAAAACGCGTCCAGTCGCTGACTGCGCGCGTTCGATGATTAAGCTTGAATAAAGTCTGTGGCTAACTGCAGGACCGTTTCACGGGCGTCACCGTCTAGCCGATGGCTGGCGCCGGGGATGAGGTGCAGGGTGCTGTCTTGGTAAACGTTGTCGTACCGTTCGGAAGCGCGGTGGGCCACAATTTGGTCGGCGTCGCCGTGAATCAGGCAGACGGGACCGGCGAAGGCCTGCGCGGTCTCATAGATGGGGAGTAGTTGAGCCGTGCGGAGGTAAAAGCCGCCCAGCGTCATACCGTTGTCCATGGGCTGTTGCGCGGGGATGTGGTGCGGATCGTAAACCAAGCCACGGGTGCGCCCAGCAATGGCATCGTCCTTCAACGTCGCGGCGGGCGCCATCAGCACTAATTTGTGAATCACATCGGGATAATAGCCAGCTAGCATGCTAGCGACCACGCCACCCTGGGAGTGACCCAACAGGTCGATTCGTTGTGGCTTGAGCCGCGTCTGCACGGCAGTCAACACGGCCTGCGCGTCGGCGATTTCGTTGAGAACGGTCATGTTGGCGAAGTCGCCATCGCTGTGTCCCAGACCGTTAAAGTCGAAACGCACGGTGCTCACACCAATTGCCCGCAGGCGTTGGGCCAGCTGAACCAGTAGGGCCGTGGGCGTGTACCCGCGGTCGCTCGTGAATCCGTGCATGAGAATGGCAACCGTGCCATTGGGCTGCGGTGCTGGCTCGTAAATACCTGCTAAAGTTAACCCGTCACGCGTGACATTAAATTCCATCTTGAAGACCTCCATTTTCATCCTGCTTACCTCTCTAGGATAGTCGGAAATCTCGCAATTTGCGAAACTTTTTTTAAACCGAATTTTGTTTTCATCAGTATATGCTTGCTTAGTCACTTGGTTGAGACGGCATAAGAGTGGCTGGTGGCGATAGCTTTCGTAGTCAACACTAGATATAATGAGATTAGCTGGTTTTTACCAGCAACTAAACCGTCTTTTAATACCGGTATGCAGAGTGAGGAAAAGTAATGCGAATTCTAAATGTGATTGACCATATCTTGGATAAGGACGCCGGCAACGTTATTTTGTCGCAAAAAGAGATTGCTAAGGATAACCTTGAAATTGCCAAGTACGTTGAAAAAGTGATTGAGAAATTTGAAAAAAGTGAATATGTAGAGTTGGCGCTATCACGGATTCCGATGCTCGAACAGTTCTGGAATGGGCGTGACGATTTTCAAAAACTGACGGAAAAATTTGCGTTGGATTATTTTGACAGTATCAAGGTCAATGAAAAAATTCCCGGTGGCGACTTGTTATTCTTTAACGTCGAACTCGAGGACTTGAGCCAAATGATTGGGATTGCCAAGTTGGATTACACCCAGCGCTATATCCATAACGTTGAGTATGACGAGGATGTTATGGTTAACAACATCGTTCAAAACAAGAGTATCCTGCCATCGCCTAGTCAGGGGGTCAAGAACATGTTCCTGATGGATGGCGATAAAGTTCAGTTACGTGAACAGCAGTACGCGGGTGCTAGTGGTAAGTGGCTGATGTCGCGGGATTTTCTTAACGTTGCGGCGGTTCCCGCCAAAGTTTCGAACAACGTTAAGCAGATCAAAAAGTCGATTCAAAAAATTTCGGAACAGTACGATGACGGGGATGACTTCACCATCACGTCCAAGACGCAACAGGCGATTCACGACAGTATCGAGACGGATGGCGTCATCGATAATGATTATATCGCCGACGTGGTGTTTGACCAGAAAGAAGAAGCTAAAGCAGAATTTAAGGACCAACTGGCCAAAAAGGCGATTGAACCAGTCGTTACCGTGCCCAACGCGGATTATTTTGAAAAGAAATATGAGCGCCAAAAGATCAAGTTAGATAATGGGATTGAAATCAACGTGCCGATTAGCTTGTTGAAGAACCGGGATGCGATTGAATTTGAAACGAATCCGGATGGCAGTACTTCAGTGGTGATTAAGAATATTGGGAGTTTGAAGAGTCAGTTTTAGGTGCGTGAGTAAGATGGATTTTGATAAGTAACTGTTCGGCCGTCAGTTGCTTGATGGCTTAATTATTTTAAAAAGAAAGCGGGGAAGTGAAGAACAGGTGGCGGAGTAGCTATCCGGATGTTTAAAAATTAGGAACGAAAAAAGTCATGTTCAGCGCGAACATGACCTTTTGAATATCCCTTAGTTAAAAACCG
This sequence comes from Levilactobacillus sp. FUA 3915, assembly GCF_044053135.1. NCBI lineage: Bacteria > Bacillati > Bacillota > Bacilli > Lactobacillales > Lactobacillaceae > Levilactobacillus > Levilactobacillus sp. FUA 3915. Next base: position 1,956,354 of record NZ_CP168704.1, read on the forward strand.
TTTGCCAGAGAACCGTGGCACAGATGGCCCCGGCTATTGGCGCGATGACTGGCACCCAGCTGTATTCAAACTGCGAACTCCCTTTGTGGGGGAATGGCCAGATGGCGTGGAGCAGGCGGGGACCCAAGTCACGGGCCGGGTTCAACGCCGGACCGGTGGGACCACCCAGGGAAACGACCAGACACATGACCAGGAAGCCCAGGCCAATGAAGTCGGCGCGGGGGTCCAATTTGTCGGCGGTCATGGCAACGGCCCCCAGCACCAGCAGGAAGGTCCCGAGAAATTCGTTGATGAACCCGTTCAGCTTGCTGTTGGCGGCGTCAATCGTGGAAAAGGTTCCCAGGATGGCTTCCGTGTCCGTCGTTTTCTCGTAGTAGGGCTTGTAGGCGAGCACCACGGCCAGTTGACCGATGATGGCTCCCAGCAGTTGCGCCACCACGTAAGGCAGCACCTCTTGCCACGGAAAGTTGCCGACGACGGCCGAGGCAATCGTCATGGCCGGGTTGATCTGGGCCCCGGAAATGGTCCCAAACATGAGGGCGGGAATCATGACCCCAATCCCGTACCCCCAACCAATCAACAGCCAACTGCCGTGATAGCCTTTGGTACCCTTAAGTTCAACGTTGGCAACGGAACCGTTACCCAGGGCAACCATGATGGCCGTCCCAATAAATTCGGCAATGCACCGAATGAATAATGAATCATGCATAAATAAGTTCAACTCCACATAAGTATAAGATAGCTGACTGCGCCAGTCACCGCCCACCGACCACTGGTGGGACGTCGAAAAACGGCAGTATTCCTATCATACGCCTATCGTGGGTCGCTTTCACGATAAGTTTCAATTTATCTTGATAAAAGTTGGAACTGATTAAGGACTTACATTTTTGACAATGAAAAACCACCGACATTTAAAGTGTCAGTGGCTAAATACGTTGTTAGAACCGGCGTTCCAGCACGAAGGCACGGCCATAGGTTTGGGGAACGATTTCCAGAAAATCTAGGGATTCGTAGAACTTGCGGGTGCGTTCCTCAGGGTCGGTGATAAGGACCGTCTGGCCGACGTTTTGGTAGTGGTCCAGCATCTTTTTCATGAGCGTGGTCCCGACGTGTTGCTGCTGATAGGCCGGGTCCACAAGCAAATCTTGGATGTACAAAATGGTGTGGCCATCCGTCACGCCGCGAATCAAGCCGACGAGGTGGTCGTTTTCAGTGGCCCAGAGGACGGTGGAATTGGCGAGCGCATTCAAGGTATTCTGAGGCTGTTGCAGGTAGGCCGACCAGCCAACGCTGCGGTACAGGTCTAAGATTTTTTGATCAGTTATTGATGCGGTTCGAGTAAAACTATAGGTTATCATGGCGTTCTCCTTAAATTAGATGAAATTTAGAGTGAGTCGCTGGGTCCAACGTTTGACCATCTGAATGCCCCCTTAGTACCTAATGTTCTTGATTAAGCAATAAGATAGTTTATTTTAAGAGCCATTATACGCCAATATTATCATGCTAGGGATTCATTTGCGTTGTTAGGCTAATAGTCGTCGATTAGCCAGGTAAACGACCACCGTCACTGGTAACGACAGTGCCATGACCGGGTAGAGCCACGTCCAGGGTAAGACGGCTGTGATGATTCCGGCTAGCACCGGCCCACCTGACATCCCGATATCCACGCCAATATAGAAGGTACTATTCGCTAAACCACGGTCCGACATGGGAACTAGTGTCAGTGCCTTGGCCTGGCAAATTGAGAACATTAGACCATAACCGGCGGCAAAGCCAAACGCACCCAGAAACAACATAAACCAATTATTTAAATCGGTGAGGCCAATGATGCCTAACAGGTTAAAGCCTAAACATAGCCAGAAGAATTTTTTAAATGGGATGTGATCAAAGGCATCGCGTAGCAGCAGGCGCATCACTAACAAGATAATGGCGTAAGCGGGGAAGAAAGCTCCTGCCGGGACGGCGAAGTGACAATGGGCAATATAGCTCACGATGTAGGTTTCTGTGGCGAAATAGGGTAAGGAAAATAGGAGTAAGATGATTGCCAAAGGAACGACCTTAGGCTGAACCAGTTGGATTTTTTTAGCTGGCGTTGACTGCGTTGCGTGAGGCTGACTAGGAAGCCCCCGATTGCTGACGAATTGAATGGCAATCAACATTAAAACGCTAAAGAAGGAGGCGACCCAAAAGACACTTTGGTAGTTGTATTGTTGGTATAAGTAGACACTGAATGCCGGGCCCACAGCCATGCCCAGGGCACTCGATAGGCCGTAAATCCCCATGCCAGAACCAATTCGGTCGGCGGGTAAGAGGTCGGCTATCCAGGTCGCCATGCAGACGGAGCACAGGGTGTAGCCAAAACCACTAATTACACGGAAAAGCAGAATTAAAGCGACATTCGTGGTGAACGTATAGCCTAGGCTGGCCACCAAAAGGGAGATGCCGCCAATGAGAGTGAGGCTGTATTTAGAAAGACGATCGGTTAAATTACCTGCTAGTGGCCGCAATACGAGGGCGGTTAGGTTCATGGCACCGGCAATCACCCCGGCTAAAATACTGCTAGCCCCGCTGTTTGCTGAAAAGCCCGCGATGACCGGATTGATCAACATGGGACTCATTAAATAAAAGAAACTCGCGACTAAAACTAATAGAACATTTTTACTGTATAAGCGCGTGTGCACGCCCAATCATTTCCCTTCTAAGTTTGCGTTAGCGCGTCGAGCCAAGGCTAAAAATTGCTGTTGCTCTGCGGCTGTAAAGCCAGCGAAGAGTTCTTCACTCGTTCGCCAGCCGTGTTTCGTTAACTGGGCATATTTGGACAATCCCAGCGGTGTGACCACCACTAATTTGGACCGGCCATCTTGCGGATTGGCTGTCAAAGTGACGATCCCTAAGGCCACCATATGCTGGACGATGACTCGGGCCGTCTGATGCGTGATGCCCTGATAGTCTTTGAACGTCGCAATTGTCTGGTTAGGATTTTCTGCGAAGTACTTTAAGGCATCCCCCTGTCCGGTTGTTAAATCTAAATCTTGAATGTGTCGGTTTCGCCGTTGCTTGATTCGACGGGCCAGCTGTAACAACTGGCGCGCAACCATGCCATCATCAATCATTTCATCACCTCATGATTAAAGTGTACAGCACACTGTACAGTTTTGTAAGGGTTAATTTGCTTGCTAGTCTATTTTGATCTAGGCACAATTTCTGAGATTAACTGGTCGTGATGTGTGTTCAAAGGCAAAAGTTCATGCTAGAATAAATGATAAGTTAACATGTAAACGCCGTTAAAGAATGTGGAATTCGAAAGGATGATCGTTGTGGAACCTGCTAAACAAGTCGAAGAAGCCTTAGAAAAGATGAACATTCAGTATCAAATCGTTCATCACGCTGTTGCCCATACCACTGAAGAAGCCGACAAATTCATTGAGGGCATTGAAGGCGTCCGGACGAAGACCATGTTTTTGACGAACAAGAAGAAAACCGAATGCTATTTGCTAGTCATGGATGATGCCAAGCGGCTCGACTTCCATCAATTTGAAGAACTGACCGGTGCCAAACGGGCCAAGATGGGCCATGATGATTTACTGTTTGAGAAGTTGGGATTGGAACCCGGCATCGTCTCCATCTTTGGGCTGTTGAACAACAAAGATCATGACGTGAAGGTTTACTTTGACAAAGCCATCTTGAGTGAGAAGCGCATGAGTTTTCACCCCAACATCAACACCAGCACGATTTTTGTAGATAGTGATGATGTCCTGCAGTTCGTTAAAAACTTAGGATACGATTACCAGATCCTTGAATTAGAGGGCTAATGCCTGAAGAAAAGAGAGTAGGCTGTGTTTCTTGGCCGGCTCTCTTTTTACGTTGCCAGGTATTGTGATAGTTAAGTCCGAGGTAGCTTGACAAAAAGTTATTTTGGTTTTATAGTGTATGTACACGATAAAGGAAGCGATAAATGTGACCCACCATTTTTACGAAACCTGTGCCTACTTTACGGCGGCACGGTACATGCGGACCGCTGAAGCCGCGGCCGACAAGTTCTTTAAACCCACCGGGATGCGGCCGGCCTATTCCTATTTGATGATGGCCTTGGAGGACCAACATCCATTGACCATCAGTGAGCTGGCCGAGAACCTGGGCTATGAGCGGTCCTCCAGCTATCGCATGGCGCAAAAGCTGGAACGGCAGGGCTATCTTAAAATGTACCTCAATGGCAAGTCGGCGACTGTCGATCTCTTGCCGGCCAGTGGACCGTTTCTCGAAACAGCCAATCGCTGTCTTGAGGCGTGGGGGCATTTTACAACGGATAAGCTGGGCGCCGATAAAGCTGCAATGACCCGCTTACTAACGACTAATGACGAAAAATTAAGGAGATAATGAATGATGACTAGTTTTCACACCGTACAAGTAGACGACCTAAACATTTTTTACCGTGAAGCGGGCAACCCGGCCAAGCCGACCATGCTGTTATTCCATGGCTTCCCATCCGCTAGTCATATGTTTAGAGACCTGATGCCACGCTTGGAAAATGACTTCCATTTGATTGCGCCAGACTATCCGGGGTTCGGCCAATCGAGCATGCCCAACCACAAGGACTTCACGTACACGTTTGCTCACCTGGCTACGGTCATGACCGACTTTATTGAAAAATTAGGGTTAAATCCGTTCTACATGTACGTGTTTGATTACGGGGCACCAATCGGCTTTCAAATCGCTGCGGCACATCCAGAGTGGATTCAAGGCATCGTGAGTCAGAACGGAAACGTTTATCAGGAGGGGTTAGGCCAGAAGTGGGCGACCCGGCAGGATTTCTGGGATCACCCGACACCAGAGAAGCGAGCCAGCTATCGGGGTGCGTTTGCGCCGGAAACCATTAAAGGCCAGTATCTGACGGGGACACCGGCGAACAGTGTGGGTCCCGATGGCTACACGTTGGATATTGCTTACACGCAGAGTCCCAATTACGCGGACAACCAATTGGATTTGATTTTTGATTATCAAAATAACATTAAGCAGTACCCCAAGTTCCAGCAGTATCTCCGGGAGAACCAGCCTAAATTATTGGCGATTTGGGGCCGGAATGATCCGTCATTTATTTTCCCTGGCGCTGAGGCGTTCACCAAGGATGACAGTCAGGCGATTGTGAAGTCAGTGGACAGTGGGCACTTTGCCCTGGAAAGTCACGCTGCTGAAATTGCTCAGAGCATTCTTGAGGTGTTTGGGTAGCGGGGTAACAAAGAAAAAAAACAGAAAAATAAGGAGTGGGCTGATTTCTTAGCTCACTCCTTATTAAGGTTGTACTGATATTAGTGAATGACGCGCACAAACTGTTTGTTCCCGGTGATGTAGCCACCAGCAACCTTGTAGCGCAGGGTGTCGCCCTTGCGGAAGTTGTTGGCATTGGAGTAGGCCCAACCGGTAACGTTGAAGGTGGTATGAGCCTGCTTAGGATAATGTCGATTGCGGCTCGTCAAATTGGCAGTGCCATAACGGTTGACGGCTGTCTTGGCTTGAACGCGTTTAGGCATGGTGTATTTGCCAGCGATAACCAGCTTCTTATTCCCCGACACAAACTGCCCGTTCGGGAGCACGAAGCGTGTCGTCAGGTTGTGGGTAACGATTCGTTTAATTCGAAGAACTTGCCCCTGCCGGTAGTGGGCTCGTTTGCCAGTCAGATTTTTCTTTACATAGCCATTTAGGCCGCGGGGGTTGATGACCGTGAGCTTCTTAGGTTTGTTAGCGTAGTAGACGGCCTTAACGTAAGTGGACCTGGCGGTGATATACCCGGTTGTCCCTTTACCATTAAGGTCCTTCACCTGGTAACGTTTAAGGCCATTCCGTGAGGTCGCAAAGTCAATGACCTTAAACATTGGTCGATTGATTCGCGCCTTTTTCGCGTAGTGGGTCATCTTTGCAGAAGCAGTAAAGGTGGGAGTGGCGTAAAGGTTTAGGCCCTTTGTGGCGTAGATGACACTGTTTTTCACGACTGGCGCGACGACATTCGGGTGGTAGGTATAAGTGACTGTCTGTTTGTGAGCTGTAAAAGTTCCGGTCCCCTGACCGATTGTTTTGACGAGGTGATATTGGGGAATGCTGAGGGGCTGAGTTTGGTAGCGACTCCCAAGCGAGCCAGTCAAGGTTTTAGTTGGTCTGAGGGATTGACCCTGTTCATCAAGGTAGTGGACAATGACTGGCTGACTTTGCGGACTAGGTGGCGGCGTTGGGCCAGGTCCCGGTGCAGTGGGTGATTTGAAGACATAGGTAATGGAGGTCAGAAGCGGATAGGAAGCCAACACGCCATCGGCCATGACTTTACCGTCAGGATTATGATGAATAAAGGTTTCAATGGGTGTTTTGAGTAATTTGGCTGCTTTCACTTCAGATGCGACAGGGTCAAGGTTAACCAGTTCTTCCGGGGAGCTCACTAAATAGTTGGCGGAGGCGAAAGGCAGCAGTTGAGGAAGATTGCTATCGTATTTGGTCTTATCTGAGAACAAGTCGTTCAAGGTGGCAAGCGGATTTTCGTCTATCAGGTTACCCAGTGCTGTGAGCCGCTTCTGCAAAGTCGCTTCATAGTGCGCTTGAGCTGAGTCAAAATCAACATGATTTACGACCTTATCCGCAGCGGCTTGATAAATCCAAGCATACGTGTAGGCCGCAGTTTTATAGGTTTGAGTAAAGTCTGTTAGCGTATTAATGTTTGGAAAGATTTTTTTATCAAACAGATATTGATCTAGATGTTCATCGGGGGTGACGGTCAGACCATCTTGTATCAGACCTTTCATCGCTTCAACCACATTGAAAACGTTATTATCCGATGGATGGCCTCCGGTTATACTGTTAGTAAAAATGTCTGAATCCGTGGTTTCTTCTGCTGTAAACTCTTGAGCAGTGGCGTTAGGAAACCAGAACATCTTGCTGGTGTGCCCCTGTTCATCGGTGATGATGTTATATGGCAACTCTGCGGAATCGAATCTGTAGGTTTGTGAATTAGGGGAATTCGTTTCCGTTGGGAGCATGGCGGCCTGAACGACAGTAGGGGGTAGGCTCGCACCAAGCAAAAGCAATGACAGGCTAGTCAGAATAAAACGGTGAATGATCGTCATCATAGCGTTACCTCATCTTTTCCTTATTTAGATATTGTTAGTCTACCACGATTCAGGTTGAAAAACTTGCTTACAAAAACAGGAGAATCTTGGCAGAGGCGTCATAGCTTAGATTGATGACAATTATATAAATTAATTTATGGGATTAACAAGGCTGTGACAAGGGTGTGTCTTTATGGGGGAGGGCATTAGTTTTTAGAAAAGTAACTTTATTTGACTATTGTAACTAATTATTATAAGATATTTTCAACTAAAAAAGACAGAACGATATTACTCGCTAACAAGCAAAGGAGAATTGACAAGATGCAAGCTGCCCAATTACTGAAATATGACAAGAATTTTAAACTAGTTGTGAAGGACATCCCCGTACCAACGCCGACTGAGGATGAAGTCCTAGTTAAAGTAAAGGCAGCAGCCGTCAATCCTTTGGAAAAGTTAATTGGCATCGGCTATCTGAAGTTGCTGCAGAATTATACCTTGCCAGTGACGACGGGAAACGAATTGTCGGGGGTTGTTGAAGCGGTTGGCAAAAATGTGAAAGATTTCAAAATTGGGGATGAAATCTACTCACGGTTGCCCTTAGAAAAGATTGGGGCCTTTGCGGAATATGCTGTGATTGATTATCATGCCGTCGCGCTGAAACCAACTGGCTTGGATTTTGTACACAGTGCGGCAGTGCCCTTAACCGGCTTGACCGCGTATCAGGGGCTGACCGAAGAACTAGGCGCGCAACCCGGACAAAGCGTGATGATTCCAGGCGGCTCTGGGTCGTTTGGACAAATGGCCATTCCAATTGCTAAAGAACTAGGCTTGAGAGTCATGGTTAGTGGAAATGCGCGCGCAAAACAATCCGTCATGGATATGGGTGTCGAACAATATTTTGATTATCGTGAACAGAATTATTGGGAGCATCTCGAACCCGTTGATTACGTGATTGATACGGTTGGGAAGACAGAGCTGGATCATGAACTTCAGGTGTTGAAACCGGGTGGACGATTATTATCCTTAATCATGACGCCTAATCGCCAGTTTGCTAAAGACCATCAGATGCCATTTTGGAAAACGGCTTTAATCGGGATTGCCGGTAGTGGGATTGATCGGCAGGCCAAACGAGCTGGTGCTGACTATCGGTTTATTTTCGTGAGAAGTGATGGCGAACAGCTGAAGATGATTACCAAACTTGTTGAAGAAAACCAGATTGAACCAGCTGTTGACCCAACTGAGTTTAAATTGTCAGATATTAATCAAGCTTTAGATTATTTGGCAAACGGCCATCCGAAGGGAAAAGTCGTTATTCGATTTTAGAAAATGATTGGCGGTAACGTCTAACAAAAATAGAGGGTGAGCTGAAAAATCAGCTCACCCTCTATTAATTTAAATATTTTTTCTCTGAAACTCTATCAATGGACCCTACCGGGATTGAACTCTTGTTTCAGGGGATGCCAGTAATATCAATGTTTATACGGGGTTTCAGCTAATTATTTAAATTAGGGGTTACCATAAAGGTTACCATTTCGCCTAAAATCCCATATAGGTTGCTAGTTTTTCAGTTGTCTTTTTACGCTGCTTTTCGGAAACGTGAGCGTAAATGTTCATGATGGTATCAACGTCAGCATCCCCTAAACGGTCTTGAACTTCCTTGATGTTGGCACCGGCCTCAAAGAGCAATGTAGCGTGGGTATGCCGGAACTTGTGAATGGTAATCTGTGGTAACTCTGGCTTATCATCCATAATTGCGTGCAACCACTTACTAGGGGTATTTAAAGACTTCATGCCGTTCTTAGTGTTGGCAAAAATGAGTTGGCCGGGCTTCATAGTGTTGTAGCCTAATACCAGATAATCACGCCGTTGCTGTGAACGCCAATGCTTTAGGTGGCCTAATGTAACCTTGTCTAACGTGATAGTGCGCTTACCAGTACGCGTCTTTGGTGGCTGAATAATCTGCTTGCCACCGGTACCTTGCGCAATAGACTTGTTGACGGATAGTGTGCCTTGTCTGAAATTAATATCATTCCACGTTAGGGCTAAACACTCACCGCGCCGGATTCCTGTGAAAGCTAAAACCCGAAATAAAGTGTATTTTTCAGCCTCTTCAACGGGATCAATGAAAGTAAAGAAATGCTTCAATTGTTCTTTAGTCCAGAACTTATTGGGATCGCGTTGCCAGTTGTCGGTACGCCTAGGCATGGTAACCATGGCGGCTGGGTTAGTAGCGATATAGCCTTGCCTCATGGCGTATTTAAATACCATGTTGGCAAAGTTATACCATCGCTTATAGTTTACCTTGACCTCTTTAAACCATCTGTTAAGCGTTGTCTGAACGTCTGAGAGGGTAATGGTTCGGATGCGTTTCTTACCGAAAGCTGGTAGAATATGGTTATCGAACATCCCCGAAACTCTAACGGTGGTGCTCTCACGAACGGTATTTACATAGGACTCATACCATTCCTGATAAACCTCTTTAAACAGAATATTATTGTCTTTTTGTAGGCCGCCTTGGTCAATTTCCAGCTCTAATCTGGAAGCTGCTAGGGTGGCCTCTTTTTGCGTTCTAAAGCCTTTACGGTGAATACGCTTAGGTTTACCCGTTTGTGGGTTAATACCGGCGTAGAGCTGAATACTGTAACGCTTGTCACCGCTCTTAGTGGTGTAACTCTTAATACTAGCCATAATGCTTTTCCTCCATAACGTACCATGCAGGGCGGTGTTATGTAGGGAATGAGAAGAGATTACTTAGTATCAAAAGAGATCTTAATATCTAAATCAATATCAATGTTCTTATCATTGTAGTTAATGGCAGACTTAACTTGCTGTTTCATGTAAGCGGCAATATTGTTCTTAACGTCAGTGATGAAAGAGGGCGATAGTTGGTCTACATAAGGCTTGATTATTTTTAGATTGTCATCCCCATTAACGTGAAATGAGGCCCCATACAGAGCCGTCTGAGTGTCAGACAGTCCCTCATTTTCGATAAAACCATTAAGCTCAACGGTTGAAATGCGAGTGCCATTTTCAGAAATGTTGATATATAGCGGTGCGGTGTAGGTGTACATGTGGTTTTCATTCCAGATGTTTTCATCATAGTCACCTAGCTCGTAGTAGTAATCGAAGTCAAAGGGAAGAAATTCGAATAACTCAGAGGGATTAGATTCAAGGTAAGTACATATTGTATTGATTGTCCCCATTTGAATCATCTTATTACTGTTTTGGGAAAGTGCTGTTAAAGTTGTGCGGGATATACCTGTATCATTGGCCATCTTTGAAATTCTGATTTGTTTTTCTGTCAAGATAACAGCTAAATTACTTCTAATCATGTTGACACCTCCGTTGCTTTCTATTGACAATTGTACGGATAATTGAACAAAATGCAACTTTTTGTTGAAAAAAGATAATTAGTGGGTTAAGATGTTCATGTTGAATCGTTCAAGTAGTTGAACAAAAAGTGATGGAGTGATGATTAATGATTGAGAACGAAACACATATTTTATCTTTGAAACAGACAATGGATTATATGGGAATTAAGTCGTATAACACGCTTTACCGAATGATTGATAACGGATTACCAGTTATTCATGTTGGAAATGTAAAACGTGTTGACCGGGACAAGCTGGATGAATTTCTTGCTAAAAGCACTGAGGTAAAGCAATAGGAGGCAACCAATCATGGCGGAAACAGACCAACGAATTAAGGCTATCTTAGCGACCCTAGACAAGCTAGAAAGCCAAGTGAGGGTGCTTGAACGGGTGGTGCTTGAACAGGCTACTAGGGGAGCTGAGATGGACGTATTACAGGGCCTACTGGTTAAGGTGATGGCAACTAACGAGAGTATTAGCAAGCTATCACGTCAATTAAAAGACTTGTCTAAAGGGATGGAGGTATAAGGGTTATGGAATTAGGACTAACGTTACCAGAGTCAGAGTTAGATCACGTCAAGTCAGTTATGTATCAGTCAGCAATGGAGGCTTACAAGGCGGCTGGGAGGCAGCAGAGTTACCGGCCATATATGACTAAGGCAGAGGCTAGCAGTTACTTACACGTTTCACAAGTTAAGCTGAATGAGTTTATTCAAGCTGGCTTACAGGTTACCACGGTGCAAAATATCACCCGGATTAGTAAGGATAGTTGCGATACATTCATGAAAGAACACTTAATTTAAAGCCATGCAGGGCGGTGTAGTTAGCAAGTCTCTTAGTCGTTACTGAGGACAGCATGAGAGGCGGTGAACAGTCGTAAACATATTTAATGCGATTCTATTGGGGATGTTAGCCAGCTACGCGGCAGGGGGTGTCAGTTTGACACTCCCATACTAGAGGCTAATTCTCTGAACTAAAGTAGATTGTTGGAGAGTAACTCATGAATGAGAGTATAAAAAATCCACGCTATAACTTTGGCGAGTTAGCGTGGACGTGAAAGAAGCATATTCGATTGCTTTTTCTGTACCCTCATTCTATCACAGAATGGAGATTAGTATATTGGATTTAGAAGACGTTAGAGCCAATGTAATTGAGAGCCAGAACTTGAATTTTGCTCAGTTTGAAATGTTGGGACAGTTAGAAACCATGGTTGCTAGTTATAATCGGGGCGAGTGCAGTAGTGAAGACATTGCCCGTGAGCTTAGTCGGATGTTCGGCAGTATCTATTGGCTAGGAATGAATGTTAAAGGCGATTTAGAGAGCATTGACCAACAGTTAGACACGTTGACGTGGCGCAATGCTAGAGGACTAAAGATATGAGTTGTCACTGGGGACAGGAGGTGAAACACGGGGATGAGTTCTAATGGTAAACGACATGATTTAGTTAGAGATGAAGGCCCGTTACTCGTATTCCCATCATTAGCTTGTGAGGTGGGAACTAACGAAGCCATTATATTAGCCCAGATACATTACTGGTTACAACGATCGAAGAACTATCGTGATGACTATCTTTGGACGTATCACAGCTACACAGGATTGCGTAAGCAAATCCCTTTTATGAGTATCAGCACAATTAAACGGAGTATCCAACACTTGGAACGAGACGGCTATTTAATTAGTGCCAATTACAATAAGGCTGGTTTTGACAAGACAAAATGGTACCGAATTAACTACAGCAAAGTGGACGAGCTGCCGTGGGGTCAAGTTGACCCTACGAGTGATTCAGATTGGACCAATGGAACGGGTCAATTTGAGCAAACCAATACCATAGATTACACAGAGACTACATCAAAGACTAACAACCCCATTGTGGGGCAGTTGTCGACACAGGAGCTTGAGAATGATGGGAGTGTCAAATTTTTTGTGTAAATGGAAGTCCTCTCCCATTAGCTAGCTTCTAATACATGGATTCTAACGTATCTTGAATTTGCTTGAAACCTCGATGCGTTCGCTCAAAATTTTGGCCGTTGTAGTCACGAATAACTGTGACCAGAACGCGTTCTAGTGCTGGTTCATTTGGAAATTGTTCTTTCTTCTTTGTCTGCCGTTTTAGCTTCTTGTTGAATGATTCAATGAGATTTGTGCTGTAGATGCTACTGCGTATCGCAGCTGGAAAAGTGAAACAGGTCAAGAGATGAGGATTATTTTCTAGCTTGCCCGTTACTTTTGGATACGCCTTTTGCCACTTGTCTATGAAGTCAGCTAAGGCCTGTTTTGCGTCGTCCATGGTAGCTGCTTGATGGATCAGTTTGAAGTCGTTAAGGACCTCTTGTCGGTCCTTAGTTCGAACGTGAGCTTCAATGTTCCGACTGACGTGGATCAGGCACTGCTGGAGCTTAGCCTTAGGGAAGTGGTCACCAATTGTGTTGGTAAGGCCGACTAAGCCATCGGCCACGAATAAGAGGACTTCTTTTACACCACGCTGCTGAATGTCCACGAGAAGCTCTTCCCAAACGGTACTGGATTCAGTTGGAGCGACTTGGTATGCTAGGACCTCTTTCATACCATTTGGTCGAATGCCAATGGCGATATGCACGGCTTCTTTAGCCACTGAGTCCCGGCGCAGAGGTAAGTATGTTGCGTCCACATAAATGACTGCGTAACGACTCGCTAGAGGGCGCGTCTTGAAGGCGTTGACCTGTTGGTCAACGACCTTCGTGAGGTTTGAAACCGTTTGTGGTGTGTAATGAGCACCATACATTTTCTCAATCAAATCCGCGATCTCACTAGTGGTAATCCCTTTTTCGTAGAGCTGGACAACCGTGGCTTCTAAACCATCCGTTTGGCGTTGATAGCTTGGAATAGTTTGCGTATTAAAGGCGCCATTTCGGTCGCGTGGAACCTCCAAGTTTAGTTCCCCATACTTAGTTTTAAAGGTTCGCAGATAATGCCCATTGCGTGAATTGCCGCTGTTAAAGCCTTGGCGGTCGTAGGGTTCATAACCGAGGAACGATGAAAGTTCCTCGTGCATTAAATCATTGATGGCCGTTTCCAAATGTTGCCGAAAAACTTCGTCCAAATCTTGCTTTTGTGCTAGTGCTGCCATAATTTCTTTGTTAAACTGAGTCATGGGGAAAGCCTCCTATGTCCTATGAAGTGAGTGTGGTTGCTAACTATCATAAGGGAGAGGCTTTCCCTTTTCAATTGCTTATTTTTCTATTTACACATAATTATTTAAACACTCAGAATGATTTTCAGGAGGTATGGAAGCAATACCCAAGTAAGACCGGGAAGAAACTAGCTCTTAAGTATTATCTGAAATGGAGGAATGAAGAGGGCCATACTAATAGGTACCTACTTCATAGACTAGACACCTATAAAAACTATTTAAAATTACATGATAAGCAACCGGTTCATGGATCAACCTGGTTCAATGGACATTTTGACGATGCAGAATGCTTGACTGATAAGGAACGAGAAGAACGATATGGTAAGGCACTAACTGAGACGGAAGGTACTAATACCAATTGGATGGATGAAGTTCCCTTCTGAACCACTGGTTCTAAGAAAAAGAGAAAGGTTCCGCGCGAAAGAGAAAGCTGAGTCGGTATATTACCGAGTGAGGTGTGTACCTAGAACTACACAGCAAGTTAATGGCGAACCCAATAACGTTTTGTTATTGAGAATATGGCGTAGTGTAACCTGCGTCCCCAATTTGGGTACGCAGCCTATCTGATTGCGTAATTGAGAGTACTGACTGTAAGGGTGTAGTTGAGAGTACTCCCTTGAACGAACGTAGCTAGAGCTGCTGCCATTGCCATAAACACAAGCGTAGTTCCAACTACAGTTGTGGATCAACAGACCAAGCAACAGAAGTTAGGAGCGCTGTAATACGTGTCAGTTAAGGGAAATTGATGCCGTTTAGCCAAGCAACAACAGACCAGTCAACAGAGGGACAACAGACCAATAAACGAATGGATCATGATACCTCAGCTACTAGCTGGGGCTTCATTTTGAAGAGGCTTTTGGTACTTCAAGCAGATCAATTTAAAAGACTCAAAATGTCGCGTTATGTGGGGATGAAATAATATCTTTAATAGTGACGAGCAACCAACTACACAACCAAGGAATCAACCAACGTTAGGAGTGCGCTGAACGCCTGTATAATCACTCTTGAACGAATAGAACGGTTAGCAAACAACCAAGGAAACAACCAACAAAAAACGCTGGAAATAGTAACGACTTTAGCAAGGTGACTAAGTTTAACTTAGGGCGTCAGTTGGCAATACTTATGAATGACATAATTTCACGGCCGAAAGGTTGGCAGTGAGAGTATCAAACTTCAATCCATGATAAGTGGACAGGGGTACATCCCCTGTAAACGCCGGTAAGGCAAACAATTATAGGCATGCCGTTAGATAAAGTGAACATCAACCGAACGCCCTAAACCATTACCACAAGTTGTCCAGCAGTTGACAGGCCTCAAACGTTGCCACAATAGGCAACGTGAAGGTAGGTATTGGCGATACTGTCCAGCCGGTGTCCAACGAGTGTTCAGCAGTAATGGAGTGTGCTTAATTTTATGTAGATTTCTCAGTGTCAAGCGTTATGTCGAACCATTAGTAGGCTATCAAAGCTGGTTAGACAGCGTTTATAGGTGGCAGGCGTGTGTGGTGTGTCAAGCCTAATGACAATCAACTGTCAAACCAAAGAGGGGCTACTAACGTTGTTGTATGAGTATTTGCCATGAGTTGGTATGGGTGACGTGTCAAACGTGTTGGCGATGGTTACGCGTCCCCAAATTGGGTACGCAGCCTATGCTGTTTCTTTGCTTAGTATAATCATGGTTAATGTATTCAACGACCAACTAAGGGCCATCAAAGGGCCATCAAAGGGCCAACAAGTGGCAATCAAACTAATAGTGAAACAGGTTGGTATATAAGGCTTGGGGCCGGTTAATAATTGTTGAGTGGCAATCAAACGGCAATCAAAAGGGCCAGCACTAGTGGTAATAAAAAAAGGGATGCAACGAGTTAACGTCACATCCCTTGAAAAAAGCGTCCCAGAGCAGGCATACCGAGTGGTTTAATATCCTAACAGGAACTATTGTATCACGAACGATAGCATAAATGAATTGGAGGCAGAGCAATGGCAGATAGCGGTAACGATAGCCAAGAATTGTTGAGTGAATATTTGGACGTTTCAGAACATTCACAATTTCTGAAATGGAAGCAGCGTAAATATAAGCGTGAGGGAAACACGGCGGCAATGGAAACCGTGTCCAAGGAATTGAAGGGGTGCCAGAGCCAGAATGATAAAGCATTGTCCCTGATAGGTTTATTCAACGGGTACGAGGCCACGTTGTTAAGGCTACGGTATGTAGAGGGAATGAGTGTGAAAGAGATTGCAGACAGCTCAGAGCTTCCATACGGCTATGATTGGATCAATCACAAGCTCAGTGAGGAACGACGTGCGTTAGAGTTACTAGACCGTTGGAAATCGGCACAAGCATAATGTTGGTAGGCATAGAGGCCGTGTACAGTCCTGAGAGGCTGTGTGCGGCTTTTTGATTGGCTTACGGTATGGTTTTACCCCGCCCCGGCAATGCTGAGGCTAGAGCGCACACATTACCGTTGTCTTATACCACAGCAGTATTCTGGAAAACTTTTAGGGGTGGGGGTGAATGAGGGGCAACTGACATTGAAATAGTCGGGGATGCTTGCAATAACGGGTAGGGGACTAGTCGCACGTGTCTAGCGATTTACGGCAATAGTGCCAGATTAGTGTACTTTTTAGCCGTGTTTGAAGGTGCATCCCCGTGTATGGAATTTGCTTGGGAATACTGAGGTATAACCGTTGCAATTGCCAACGCATTTATGGCACTGTGATAACTGATAAATGCTAACATGAAAGGTTTTATATGGTTATTTGAGGCATATGAAAAAGGGTGCAACCTTCTAATTTAGAGGTGCACCTAAAGTTGCAGACTTAGAGTGGAATTTTGGTGAGATTGGCCGTCGGCTCGAGTGGGTAAAGGAACATGACTTAGCACATGGCGAGTTTGAACATTGGTATCAGGGTGTTGGTATGGAACGTCATTTTGTTCAGAAGGCAATGAAGATTGCAACTGAATTAAAAAGCCCAACATCCGGCACTGTGGGATCGGAGGCATTATATCTCATTGCCACCATGCCTGAATCTGAACGTGACAAGCCACAATCGCTAACATTACAATGAAAGCTTATTGGGGTATGAGGGTGGAAACCACAAAAAACTGCTAGCCATTAAGCTAACAGTTCCCACCGCCTTGCATGATGATTCTTGTGTGCCGGTTACCAAAAAGGTTACCATCGGTTACCATATTGTGGTTACCAGTAAAAATAGTAAAAATTGAGAATGCCTTAATACCGCTGTTTACAAGCCGTATTTTACTTCCTGAAACCTTATCAATGGACCCTACCGGATTTGAACCGACGACCTCCTGCATGCGAAGCAGGCGCTCTCCCAACTGAGCTAAGGGCCCATACCACTTACGCCATTAATTATAGCACGTTGCCGTGAAATGTTAATGGCTAAATGGCTGTTGTATTTAGTGCTTAAAACTGTGAATTAGGTGTTGCCACATATTTTCGCTGTCGGTCTGCAACATCAACCGTTGGTACTGGCGGCCAATGTACAGAGCGAACAGGCCAATCGTGACCAGCAAGACGAGCAGGGAGCCCAGCTGTTCCACCAGGCTGACGGTGCCGTTGATGACCCGCATCGGCATGAAATATGATGAGAAGAAGGGCACGTAGGACAGAATCTTAACGGCTAACGCGTCCAAATTATTTTGGAACGGGAAGGCGGCAAAGAAGCCCAGCATTCCCAACATCACCACGGGTTGTGCCGCTTTGGAAGCATCCTCCGCTTTGGAGACCAGCGCACCACTGTAGGCGGCCAGAAGCGTGTAGATGACGACCCCCAACAGGACGTACAGGAGGTTCAGGTTGACGATGTTGTGAATGACACTGTCGACCAGCGATTGGTTGGTACTGATCAGGCGTTTGATCCCCGCGTTATGCATGGCCAATCCATAACCAGCCCAGCCTCCCAGAAGGTAGATGGCAATCTGCGTGACGATGACCAGTAGAATCCCTAAGATCTTGCCGACAAAGTAGCTCGTTGCCGTGGTGCTCGAGAAGATGATTTCCATGATTTTCGTGCCCTTATCCGACGCAATTTCTTGAGCCGTGATGGTGGAGTACGTAATTAGGATGATGTAGATCATGGTGATCAGAATCCAGAAGGAGATAATCTTTGCTAAGTTGGTGGCGCCGTCCTTGGTGGCCACGTGCTGCTTGAGCACCGGCGTTTGGGCGAGGGCCTGTTTCTGTTTAGGACTGAGTTTAGCGGTCTGGTAATTTTGAATGGTCTGATATTGCGTCAGAAAGTTTTGGACCTGCGCCTTCAGCCCATTGGCCATGGCCTTGTTCCCATGATAATCCCCGCGCAGGTGTGCGCCGCTGGTGCTTAACGTCAGGTAACCGGCCAGGTGGTTGGCCTTCAGGGCCTTCTTGGCCGCGGCGGTCGTGGTGATTTTGGTATTGATGCCGTCCTGGTGCTGTTGCAGGTAGCTTTGCCGAAGCACCTTCGAATCGCTAATAATGGCGACCTGTTGGCTGCTACGACTGCTATTGGCGCTGATATAGCTAATGCCGACGGTCAGGGCAATCATGACAAATGGCCCCAGAATCATGAACAGGAAGCTCCAGGATTTAATCTGGCGCAGGTAGGTTTCAAACGTGACGACCCAGGTCTTAGACATGTTCCTCACCCACTTTCAAACGAAAGATTTCATCAAGGGTCGGTGGCTGTTGGCTAAATTCTTCAATATAATGACCCTGCGTCAGCGCATCAAAAATGGCGGGACCGGCCGTGGCGTCCGTCAAATGCAGGACGTAACGGTTGCCGTGTCGGTGGGTCACACTGGCCACGCCGGTCAAGGCTGTGAGCTGCTCGGTGGTCCAGTCGGTCGTGACAAACAGCTCGGTCTTACCAAACTGTTCGCGCACGTCCTCGAGGGTGCCGCGCAACACGACGTTGCCTTTCCGCAGCATCACGAGGCGGTCACAGACGGCCGTGACGTGTTCCATGTCGTGGCTGGAAAAGATGATGGCCGCGCCACGCTCCTTGGCCGCCACGATGGCTTGCTTCAGGAGGTCGGCGTTGACCGGGTCCAGCCCACTAAAGGGTTCGTCCAGGATCAACAGGTCGGGCTGGTGAATCAGCGTGCAGATCAGTTGGACCTTCTGTTGATTCCCTTTGGACAGGTCGTTGATCTTACTCTTGCGGGTCCCTTTGACATCGAACCGTTGAAGCCAGTCGTCGATTTGCGGCCGAATGACTTTAGCCGGTTGACCTTTGAGGCGGGCCAGGTAAATGATTTGTTGTTCAATCGTCAGCTTGGTCATCAGGCTTCGTTCTTCTGGCAGGTAGCCGATGTGGTCGAAATCCTCGGCGGACAGGGTGTGGCCCTGCCACTGAATACTGCCGCCGTAGTCGATAAAGTTCAGGATACTGTGAAAGGTGGTCGACTTGCCGGCCCCGTTTTGGCCGATCAAGCCCAGTATCTGGCCATCGGGAACGTCAAAGCTGACGTCGTTCAGGGCTTTGACTGGGCCGAATTCTTTGCTGATATGTTGAATGCTTAGCATGGCAAATTCTCCTATCAATTGTTTTGCGGTTAAATGTCTTCTTAGCAGCGCCTCCGGGCTGGTGAAAATGGGCCGTGACGCTGTGGGCGCACGTCTGAAGCCTGAGAAACGGTCTTCAGACTTACTTTGAGCCGAAGTTCACGTCTCAAAGATAGCAGTTGCCTAAGCGGGAAACCCGCTAAGGCAACTCCCACGGCTGAGACCATTTTCACCAGCCCTGCGGCTGACACAGATTTTAACCCCAATCAAGCGGTTCGTTCTGTGCTTTGGACAGCAGAGTTACGTTGTGCCTGCTGGGGACTATCAATCTGGGCCTGGTCGCGTCTGTTCCCGGCGGCGGGCTCAAACTGCCCTGCTGCGGGGCCGGTTACAGCCAAAAGGCGGGCTTTCACCTCAACTTTGAGCCTGAAAAGCGGTCTCAAAGGTTGTCCCATGGTCTAAATAGAGAAAACCACTCTATTAAGTCCATCGACACAGCTGGGCAGTTTGGCCCGCCTCTGGTCACTTCCACGACCGGCCCAGTTTCCCCAGCCCTGCGGCTGACACTGGTTTGGCCGCCATCGAATGTATAGATGGTTGTGTCAGTTTTGACTAGTTATGATTCTTCGTTTTCAGATTGTTCCTTGCTGTATGTCAGTGGATGTTTCACTGAAGCTAACGGAACCAACTCCCGACTACCAGTTGAAATGACGATATTGTTGACTAATCCCATCTCGAACATGCTTATATTATACGCAGATGCAGGGGGAAAACTAAAGGACTCTTAACCGTTTGTAAGGTTCCTGTCACACAGTGGGCCATTGTCTGAAAAAATAAGACGTGCTAATAGCTTATCATGGATGTCGGGTGGAAGAAAGTTATTTGATGTATAAATATAGTATAATGTTAATTATATTTAACCGCGAAAAAACGACTGACTCGGGCAAAGGAACCCAGTCAGTCGTTTCGTAATTCATTATTTATTTTGAGGTTGGGCGTCGCTGTTGACCTGCGCTTGCGCGGTCGTCACAGCGCGGTTCGGCCGCATGTTGAAGATGATATTCAAGAGCACGGCGGAGAAACTCCCAATGACGACCCCGTTGTTCATCACGATTTGTAAGGATTGGGGCAGGGCTTGGAAAATCTGGGGATAGACGGTGACGCCTAAGCCCAGGCCAATCGAGATAGCGGAGACCAACAGGTTGTTGTTATTTTGGAAATCAACCTGTTGGAGCATCCGAATTCCTTGGACCCCAACCATCCCGAACATAACGATCATGGCGCCACCCAGGACAGCGTCGGGGATGACCGTAGCTAGTGCACCAATCTTAGGCAACAGGCCCAGCAACATCAAGAAGGCAGCTGAGAAGTACAGGGGTTTACGCGTTTTCACGCCGGACAACTGTACGACCCCAACGTTTTCGGAGAAGGTCGAGTAGGGGAAGGTGTTGAAGAGCCCACCGAGAATAACGGCGATGCCTTCCGCGCGGTATCCGCGTTTCAAATCCTGTTCGCCAATCTTCTTGCCGGTGATATCGCCTAAAGCGAAGAAAACCCCGGTCGATTCAACCATGGTAGTCAGGGAGACCAGAATCATGGTGACGATGGACGACCACTCAAACTTGGGCGTGCCGAAGTAGAAAAATTGGGGGAGGTGGAACCAGCTGGATTGGCCGACCGCCTTTAGCGAGACCATGCCCATGGCACCGGCGATGAAAGTCCCAATCAGGATACCCGCCAGAATGGCTAAGGACTTGAGAAAGCCCTTGGCAAAGGCGTTTAACCCTAAAATGATGCCCATCGTGAGGAAGCCGACCAGTAACATCTTGGGATCACCGAAGTTCTTGGCCGTGGCGTCCCCGCCACCCAGGTCCTGGAAGCCGACCGGAATCAGCGTGAAGCCAATGATGGTGATGAGTGAGCCGGTCACTACGGGTGGGAAGAAGTTCTTAATTTTAGAGAACCAGCCCGCGCTGAGAAAGACGAAGATCCCGGCACTGATGATGGCCCCGTACATGACGCCGACGCCGTATTGATTCCCGATGGCGCTCAGGGGCGTGACGGCCTGCACCGCACAGCCGAGGACGACGGGTAAGCCGATCCCGGTCAGCGGGGTGCGTTTGAGTTGGAGCAGGGTTGCAACCCCACACATGAAGATATCCGCACTGATTAAGTAGGCCATTTGCATGGCGTTAAAATGAAGCGCGCCCCCAATCAGTAGGGGAACGATGACGTCACCAGAGTACATGGCTAATAAATGCTGGAAACCGAGAATGGCCGCGCGCCACATGGGTAGTGACGGCCCCTTTTCTGATGACGAGACGGATGATGCGGACTTTGTGGACTGCAAGAATGTTTCCTCCTTCTCGTGATGTCCATACGCCGCCAAGGTAATTTTGAAAACAAAAAAGCTCCCTTTGCAAAAAGGGGGCTACTGAAAACTCGCCGACGAACTCTTTTCATCGGCAAAAAGAGTTTCGTCCTCAATTTGCTTATAGTCCAGAGTTTACGGCTCTGGGTAGAAACTCGCCAACCTTATCTTGGCATTATATAGGCAATCACTTATTTTTTTAATGGAATGTCATTTACTTTACCACTGAAAAATAAAAATAACAATACCGATTTAGGAGGCCTTGTGTTTCGACCAGAGTCCTTTGAGCCAGTTCCATAAAGATTTGACTAGACCGTTGAACCAAGTCAATAGTGGCCCCCAGTCGGCGATGCCCCCGGATGAGCTGTACTTTTTGGGGTGGACGTGGACGCCTGGGATGTAGCCTTTTTCTTCGTCTTCTCTTTTGGACATTTTTAACATCCTCTCTGAATTCTAACTTAATTCTATCGCAAATACGGTACAATGTGGATAACGAATCTACTTGGCGGGCTGGATTAAAAATAGTTTTGCTCAGCGCCTCCGGGCTGGTGAAAACTGGGCCTGGTCGCGTCCGTTCCCGCCGGCGAGCTCAAGGAGCCCTGCTGTGGGGCCGGTTCCAGCCGAAGGGCGGGCTTCCACCTCAACTTTGAGCCTGAGGGGCGGTCTCAAAGGTTGTCCCATGGAACTAGGCTGGGACAGAACCCCAGCCAAGTCCATCGACACAGCCGGGCACCTTGGCTCGCCTCTGGTCACTCCCACGACCGGCCCAGTTTTCCCAGCCCTGCGGCTGATACTGGTTTGGCCCGCCGAGTGGATTGTTCTGTCGCGAGTCGGTTTGGTGGCTGTGGTAGATGGTATTGTCACGGCTGGTCGAGTTGAGATAGATTTTGCATGGTCGTTGTAATCAGACTAGACTTACCGCAACATTATCCCGGGGATAACCAATGAAATTCAAAATATTCAATGAAACTAACTAATACTGAAAGAAGTTGACAACTGTGAAGAAAATTTTAGCCATTCATACGGGTGGAACGATTTCCATGTCGCAAAATGATCAGGGGGAGGTTGTGCCGAATGCACAGAACCCGATTGCCCAACAGGAAACGATTCTGGCCGGACGGGTGGAATTGTTTACCGATGAAATGTTTAATTTGCCATCCCCGCACATGACGCCGGTGGAGATGCTACAGATCAAAGAACGCATCGACCAGGCCGAGAAAGATGGGATCGATGGCGTGGTCATCACCCACGGGACGGATACGCTGGAGGAAACGGCGTACTTCTTAGACCTGACCCTGCCCAGCACGATTCCCGTTGTCGTAACGGGGGCTATGCGCTCCTCTAATGAGGTTGGGTCCGATGGCCTGTACAACTTTCAATCCGCCATTGAAGTGGCCGCAGACGACGCCTCACGCGGAAATGGTGTGATGGTCGTGATGAACGATGAGATTCACACGGCCCGCTACGTGACCAAGACCCACACGACTAACGTGGCCACGTTCCGGACGCCCACGTTTGGCCCGATTGGAATCGTTGCCAAGGACCACGCGGTTTATTTCCAGAAATTAATTCGGGAAGATACCTGCAATATTGATCACGTTATCGACCACGTTTACTTGATCAAGGCCTACGCCGGGATGGACGGGAGCTTGTTTGATTTCCTCGACAACGACGAGACGGCCGGGGTGGTCATCGAAGGCCTGGGTGCCGGGAATTTACCACCGAAAACGCTGGCATCCGTGCAACGGTTGTTAGACCGGCAGATTCCTTTAGTTCTGGTGTCACGGTGTTATAATGGCGTCGCCGAGGACATTTATGACTACGAGGGCGGTGGCATTGAGCTGCGCAAGATGGGGCTGATGCTGTGTCAGGGGCTGAACGGGCAGAAAGCACGAATCAAGCTATTAGTGGGCCTGAGCGCTGGGTTACAGGGCGCCGAGCTCAAACAATTCTTGAGCACCGCCGTCTCCTAACCAGGCCGCGACTACTGACGGGCTATTTCTGTCAATATATGGTAAGATTTTCAGATAAATACGTTTTACCTATTCATGGGCAACGTATACTAAAAAAGGGGGTCGTCATGTGAATTCAATCGTGAATGATTTAAACCGGGCACTGGCCCAACGCTTACTGGTCAACGTTTATCAAACGAACCAGGAGGTCGTCTACACCGGTTACGTGACGACAGTCGGTGAGACGGGCATCATCCTCGCAACCTACGATGATTTTGGGTTGCCGGACGGTGCGGTCTTTCTGGCGCTGAACGTGATCGATGAGGTCGAATTTTCTAGTGATGATCTGGACAACATGTCCTTTCGGATGAAGACGGCGCAAGAAGAGCGCTTCATTCAAGCCGGGGGCCTGACCATGAAATTCGACACGCAACGCGACTTGCGGCGGCAGGTCTTGAGCCACGCGTGGGTCGATCACCTGGTGATTATGTTGGTTTTAAAAAATGATGAACATTTTTATGAAGGCTTAGTGACGAGCGTGGCGAGTGAAGAGGTCGGCGTGCAGTTGATCAATAAATTTGATTATTCTGACCAGCCGGCGATGATTCTGAATCCCGCAGACATTGAAGTCATTGAGTTCCAAGGCAAGGAGTTAACGCTACAGGGCATCGCAGCCCCCCATTTGCAAAAGCTCACGCACGTGGAACAGGTGGCGGTCGAGGACCCGACGCAATTCCGTGATACCTTGCAACAGCTGGCGGGTAAGGATCCCTTGGTGGCGCTGATTCCCAAGCACAACAAGGACCTCTTCTTCGTGGGCCAAATCAACGTGTTGACGGACGATTCAGTCATCATGAACCTGCTCGACATGTCGGGCCAGTTCGGGGGCTACACCCTGATGCGGCTAAGCGATGTGAATGCCATCGTGGTCGAATCTGATTATCTCCAAACGATGCGGCTCTTCTCGTTACTGAACCGAGCGCGCCAACAACCGCTACAACCGGTATTAAACGACGAACGTCTCTTTGATTCGACGGTGGACCAGTTCCACGAACGGCTGAGCCAGGCCGCTGCGTTCCGGACGATTATCCACGTGAAACTCAAGGACAACGACAGTCAGACCGGTTACCCCAGTCAGGTCGGCGGCGAACGCTTCATTTTCCACGAAGTTTCGGAAGATGAAATCGACCAGGTCGGCAAGGTCTACCGCGTGGCGGACGTGGAGGAGCTGTCATTCGGCTACCTCGACGCCTACCTCACGGAACACCAGTTGCGAGTCGAAGGTGACTTGTAAATGGGTTCAGTGTTGACTGAATTATGTTTGTTTGAGGTTTGAGAAATCAAGCTCAAGTGATAAAAAACAGTTAATAGTTAATGCGTGACCGTAAGTCATGTCGTTGACAAACCGTTTAGTTGCGGGCTAAACCGATGTTAGCCGCAGGGATGGTGAAAATAAGCTCAGCCGTGGGAGTTGCCTTAGTGGCGAAGCCGCTTAGGCAACTGATATCTTTGAGACGCGTTTCTTAGCGGCTCAAAGTAAGTCTGGAGACCGCTCTTTGGCTCCAGACGTTCGCCCACAGCGTCACGGCTTATTTTCACCATCCCGGAGGCGCTGACAACGGTAACCCCAAGACTAAACAATGAAATTTGGTGGCGCGGAAGGGCGCTACCGTACATAAGGAGTTTTTTACATGAAATGGCAAAATTTACCGCGCTGGATTCGCGACACCCTCTCTGTGGTTGGCGCGATGGCGGTGTTGTTGATCATCTATGACGCTTTCTTTGCGAAGAACGTCAACTGGGTACTGGTTCCGATTCAAATCGTGGTCGCCTTACTGGCCGTTGGGGTTTGGAGTTACTTTAGCTACCGGAGTCAACAGAAGCGCAAGCTCGCCGAGGAACAGAAGAAGGCCGCTGCCAAGCAACGGGTCATCGACCGGGAAAAGCGGAAGGTCGAAGCGGCCAAGACCGCTGCCGAAACACGGGAGAAGAACCTGGCGCGGAACCAAGCGCATCAGCAACAACGGCACCACGAATAGGAGGCGGTCTCTTGGCAACAGAGTTAAAATTTTGTCCGCATTGCGGTGCGGCTGTGACGGCGGACGATGACGTTTGCCCACAGTGTCAAACGGATCTCCGGCCTTACCGGCAGTCAGAAGCACCAGCCAAGCCGGCTAGTCAGAAGTTGAACTTGTCCTCGTTGTACGCCAATCCGTACCGTGAGGGCATGAAACGGTTGAAGGACCGGGATGATCAGGCGGCCAAGCCGAAGCATCACTGGCACTGGCCGTGGTCAAAGGAGTGAGCGTATGGCTGATTTTACGGTAATTCGGGGCGACATCACCCAGAGTAAAGTTGATGCGATTGTGAATGCCGCCAATACCACGTTGTTGGGTGGTGGCGGGGTCGATGGCGCGATTCACCGTGCTGCCGGTCCCGAACTGTTTGCGGCCTGTGTGCCATTGAACGGTTGTGAAACGGGTGAGGCCAAGATCACGCCCGGCTTCAAACTGCCAGCGACCTGGGTGATTCACACGCCTGGTCCCGTTTGGCATGGGGGTCAACAGGGCGAAGCGGACTTGCTGGCGAGCTGTTATCGCAACAGTTTACGCGTCGCGGTCGCCCATGATTGTCAGACGGTTGATTTTCCATCGATTAGTACGGGCGTGTACGGCTTCCCGCTGGAAGAGGCGGCGGCCGTCGCGACTCAAACGATTGGCGATGAGTTGGCTCACAGTTCTGGCCTGACCCACGTGCGGTTGGTGGCGTTTGACGACGCCACGGCCACCGCGTACCGGACGGCTTGGAATCGTTTGGCCGATTAACGTTTAAACCTAAACAAATAGCCGTTTCAGAAAGGTGGCCAGGTGACTGGCGAAACTTTTCTGAAACGGCTGTTTTTAATCTTAAATAGAATGTGCTGGTTGTTAGTGCGGCTTCGAAGCAATTAAGCCCTTCAACGAGCTCTGTTCTTCACTAGTTGGTTGCAGTTCGCCAGTCTTGATGCCGTGAAACTTCTCAACTGAAATGCGGGAGCCAAAGGCCATCTCTCCGTCTGTCTTATCGTATTTCTTTTGGTAGGCGATGATTGCTTCGGCCAAATCGTTTAATTCTTGACTCATAGATATCCCTCCAAATGATAATCCTAATGACTGCTTAAGTTCATTATACTAAAGTTTTCAAAAATCGGCGGAATAAGTCCCAATATCTGGAAGTTTTTTTCGATAATGCTTGCCCCGAGAGGAAAAATTGCGTAAACTTATACCCAATATGACAATTGGCAGAGTCGGGCCTGTAACCCGATGTGGCGGAATTGTTACTTACTTTTCGCTAGCCTGTCATGGTTTTGCAACATAAACCCTTTAAGCTAGTTAGTAGAATAATTTAGACTCATAACTAGTGAGGTGGCAGGATGAATTTGAAACATGTGATCAGTAGTCTGTTGACGGCGGTCATTTTATTGGCCGTATTCAGCGGTATGTCCTGGTACGCCATGGGCAAACGAACCACGACCCATCAGAGTTCGAGCCCAGTGGGGGTCATCAGTACCCCGCAGACGCATGCGTTTCGTGTGGCTGTCAAATAACGCGGTTAATCCCGCCCCGGGGCCGGATCATCCGGCTGTTACAACTTAAAACTTTGGTAATCATTGTGATTACAAGACTACAGTCACTTGTAGTTTATCAAGCGGGAAAACAGGTCGGCCTTCGGGCGGGCCTGTTTTTCTATGGAAAAGAGTGCGGAGCGGGGCGGTTAGGTCCTGAGCATTAACGTCGGTTCAGTGATGGCCCTGGGCTTGGGCCATTGCTGAACCGGGGTTAAGCGCAGGGACCTGCCCCGCGTAGCACGTTTCGGAGGCCGCCAGGACCGGGAATGTTCCGTGGAGAAACAGACAAATGATTTAAAACAAGATAAAATCTAAGGATTAACCCCGGACCTGGGGCATTTTCGTTACGGTGTTAAGCGGAACCAGTTGCCTCGCGTAGCACGTTTCAGAGGCTGCCAGGACCGGGATTGTTCCGTGGAGAACCAGTCCCAACGACAAAGAAATCCATCAAAATCAAAAACGCAGTCGCCATAACCTGAGAACCAACTCAGATGATAGCGACTGCGCTTTTAAATTAGCCAATAATAAACAAGGTCATAGATACGAAACTGAGTGACCTGTGTCAGTGACCAGAGGTGGGCCAAAGTGGTCAGCGAGGTGGAAGACCGCTTCTCAGGCTGGAACCGCGCCCCCACAGCAGACCACTTTGAGCCCACCACCGGGAACGAACAACAGAGGCAATCAGTTGGAGTGGAACCAGTCGCTTTGATTGCGGCGCACGTCCTTGCGAATCCCAAAGAAGTAAACCAAGAATGCCGCCACGGCAACGCCTAAGATGATGGTCCAGAACCAATTTTGTGTATGAATAAAGGTAAAGTAAGCAAACCCTAACGTGCTTAACCCGATTAAGACCAGGTTGAAAGGCAGGTGTTTACTATGGATAAACGCTACTGCTAACCCCAAAATGACGGCGCCACCGAACATGTTGTCGCCGCTTAGTTTACTACCTGGGTCCTTGAGCAACGCGTAAATTTCAATCGCGATGCCCAAAATCAGTGCCAGGTAGCCAAAAAACTCCAAGAATGTCAGTCGTTTCATGACGACACCTGCTTTCTCTAATGCGTGTATCTATTATAACGCAGGTTCACCGGGTTGAAAATACAGTTGCTTATGGGTTAAACGGGCATTGTTTGCGCCTCCAGGCTGGTGAAAATAGGCCGGGACGCTGTGGCGCGGTAGGTCGTTCCCGGCGGCGGGCTCAAAGCGCCCTGCTGTGGGGTCGGTTCCAGCCTAAGAAGCGGGCTTCCACCTCACCTTTGAGCCAAAGGGCGGTCTCAAAGGTTGCCCCATGCTCTAAGTAGAGAAAATCACTCTACTAAGACCATCGACACAGCTGGTCACTTTGGCCCGCCTCTGGTCACTGATATCGTCCAGCTGAGCCTATTTTCACCAGCCCTGCGGCTAACACTGGTTTAACCCATGAACTGGTATTTGGTGGTGTTTGTAACAGTCCCGTCTCTGGTCACTGATACCGGTCTGCCTAGCTTATTTTTACCAGCCCTGCGGTTGACACTAGCTTTAACACATAACCTGGTATTTTCGATTAGTCAGCTAGCGGATTGCTAATTATAAAGTTTTATCCGTCACTTAACTTACCCTATAAGGAGTTATTGCCTGAGTGATTAAACCAATTTCACAGCCATGCAAAAAGGACCAACCCAGTGGCCAGTCCTTCAATCGTTAATTCGTTGTCAGTGACGACGATTTCTTACTCGGCGTCAACGACCAGTCCTCGTGGTCTAACGCCATTTGCCAGAAGTTTAGTTCGTACCAGCTACTCTTTTCAAAAATGGCTAACAGCTGGTGCGTGTTTTCTGGGGTGGCGACATAGTTGGCGAGGGCTAATTGGTCCTTCATAGAACCGGTATAGTCGTCCGCGTTGTAGGTGTCGATCCAGGCCTGATAAATGGGGACGGGGGAACCGGTGCCGGCTAATGTCTGACCAATCTCCGCGTACAGCCAATAACAGGGGAGTAATCCCGCCACCGCACCGGCCGGACCCGCCGTCATCAAGGACCGGTAGAGGTGACTGGTATAGGCGTAACCCGTGGGAGCGACGGCGGTATTGGTGACTTCTTCCGGCGTGATATTTAAGCGGTCAAAGAAGGTTTGCCGCACCGCAATTTCACCCTGACGGAGGCTCTCTGCCCCGGCCCTTAGCTGTTTGACGACGCGGGGGTCCTGGCTTTGGTCGGCGGCTAAATCATGGAGTTTCCCAAATTCGTGGAGGTAGTAATGGTCTTGAATGAGGTAGTAGCGGAACGTGTCGCCGGGTAAGGTGCCGGCCTGCAGCTGTTGGATGAAGGGATGGCGTTTGGAGGCGTCCCAGCTAGCTTGGGTGGCCGCGTGTGCTAAATCAGTAAACATCATGACAGAAACTCCTTTTCTAAATTAGGGTAAGCCAATGAAGAGACCGACTTGAACCAGAATCAGACTAATGCCGCAGAGCCACCAGTCGCGGGCCCGCAAAGCTACCGTGACGGCGTGCGTCCGGGGTGCGCCTTCCACAAAACCGTGGGAGGTCATGGCGGCGGCGAGCTGGTCCGACCAGTTCATGGCGGCCAGAATCACTTTGAAATACAACTGGGGCGACCAGACGTGGAGGACTTGCCCACGCATCAACGCTGCGGCCTTAATGGTGGCGACCTCTGCCTGAATCTTCGGCATCAGGTTGAAGGCGGCCAGGAAGCCATAGGCAAATTTCGACGGTAGTTTGGCGTTTTGCTCCAGCGACCGGGTCAGCGTCAACGGGTCCGTCGTTTGGGTGAAGAGCCCGCCCATGTAAACGTAAACGAACATCCGCGTGAAGATGACGATGAGAAAATGGTGGGTGGTCGTTCCCTGGAGCGCTAACGACCAGACTAGAGCGCTGGCGAAGAAGAGCGGCACGACGGTTAGCCACAGGAGGCGTTTCCATTTCACGTGGCCCACGAACATCAGGATTAGACTAATGATGATCAGGGCGACGTTGACCGTCCACACCTGGGTGAAGGACACCTCGAGAGCAATCAGGATGACGAGCGCTAATTTTAAACTCGGATTCATGCTGGGGCCCCCTTGTAGGTGAGATGGTGGTCGGCCAGGGCGAGGTGTAAGGTGATGAGGTCGTCCAGGCCGCTGAGTTGGTGGCTGATCATGATTAGGGTCAGGTGAAGGTCGCGCTGAACGGTGGTGAGAATGTGCATGACCACTTGAATCGACGCGAAGTCCAGGCCCTTTAGCGGTTCGTCGAGGAGGAGAACCGCGGGTGCCATGATCAGCATGCAGAGTAATTGGAGCTTCTTTTGCTGGCCGCTACTGAGCGAGTAGATGATCTGCTCGGTGTGCTCGGCCAGGTTGAGTTGCGTTAAGAGGTCTTGGACCCGTTCGGCCGTGAAGTAGTCGCGGTTGCCAAATTTGCGGGAGAGTGCGAGTTCCTCGGCCACGGTCACGTTGAGAAATTGCGAGCTGGCCGCCTGGAACATGAGGCCCACGGACCGCGCGTACTGCTTGCGGGGGAGCTTTTGAATGTCGGTCCCGTCGTAGGTCAGGCGTCCTTGGTATTTGCCAAGGCGGACCAGCGCCCGAAAGAGGGTGGATTTGCCACTCCCATTGGGGCCGGTGATCAGGGTCGCTTGATGGGCAAATAGCGCCAGATCTTGCGGTGCCAATAGTTCACGCTCACCGTGTCCCAGGCGCAGTTGCGTGCCCTGCAGACTGATGGGCAGTTCACCCGGTAAAGTGACGTGAGTCAGCTGAAGCTTATCGGGGGTAAACGCCGCGAACCGGGCCTGCGTATCTGCTGGCGACAAGAGGGTCAGCTTCCCCATATCCAGCACGGCCAGATGGTCCACCCAGCGGTC
Organism: Levilactobacillus sp. FUA 3915; assembly: GCF_044053135.1. NCBI lineage: Bacteria > Bacillati > Bacillota > Bacilli > Lactobacillales > Lactobacillaceae > Levilactobacillus > Levilactobacillus sp. FUA 3915. The sequence continues at coordinate 1,987,260 of NZ_CP168704.1, forward strand.
GTAATTGCTGAGGTCGTGATCGGCGAGGATGATGGTCTTGCCGCGCTTGGTACACAGGGCGACAAGCTTTTCGAGCAGGGCCAGCCGCGTTGGCGGGTCGATGCTGGCGAAGGGTTCGTCCAGCAAAATGACGTCGCTGTCCATGGCCACGATGATGGCGAGGGCCACCTTCTGTTGTTCACCACCGGACAGCTGCATCAGTAGCCGGTCTTGTAAATCGGTGATGCCGATGAAATCGAGGGCGGCGGTGATTTTGGCGGGGATGTCAGCCGGGTCAATGCACTGGTTTTCCAGGGCGAACCGCAACTCGTTTTTCACCGTGTCCATGGTGAATTGCGTGCTGGGTTCCTGGAAGAGCATGGCGACGGTGGCGGCCCGCTTGGTTGGGGCAATGTCGGCCAGTGGCTGGTCGTTAAAGGTGATACTGCCAGCGGTTGGCAGCGGGGTGAGCCCCGCAATCAGCTTGAGCAGCGTCGACTTGCCGCCACCGGAGACCCCGGTTAATAGGGAAAACTTGCCACTGGGAAACGTGACGTTCAGGTCATCGAGGACGGGCCGGGAACGTTTGGGATAGGTAAATGTCAGTGAATGAACCGCTACGGTGGCCACAATGATTCCTCCAATTCTACAATGATGTTGCTGGGTTACGGGTACGCGTGGGAGTCGCCTTGCCGGTCGGTGAAAATGGACCGTGACGCTGTGGGCGGACACCCGAAGCCTGAGGAGCGGTCTTCGGGCTCACTTTGAGCCGCGAAAACCGCGTCTCAAAGATGCCAATTCTCTAAGCGGCAAGGTCCCCGCTAAGAGAATTCTCACGGCTGAGTCCATTTTCACCGACCTCACGGCTGATACGGCGGTAACCAGCAACGTTGGTGGTTACGGGATTCAGGGCCACCTTCACCTTGTGGTGGGTGGTCGTGAGTTAGCTGTGATTAATTTGGTATCGAAGCTGTTAAGCTTGTGTTCGGTTGGGTAATCTTTGACCCTTGGTGCGGTCAGAGATTGGATGGATAATAGGATGAGAAAATTGTTCAAGAATGATTGATTGGGGTGCAGACAGTGCCGGCCGTGAGGGAAAAGAAAATTGGCTCAGCCGAGGTTTAAGCCGTCCTGCCCCCAGCGTTCCGGTCAATTTTCTTTTCCCGGTAAAGCGCATGGTAAAATCAACCGTTATTTGACGTTTGGTAAGACGTGCGCGCGGGCTAGTAGGTTGGTGATCAGCTTGGTTAAGACGCCACCGAAGAGGAAGACCGAGCAGAAACGGACCGCGAACAGGAGAATCAGGAAACCAAAGTGGTAAGCGGAGTACCCACTGCGGACCAGGTCCCAGGCGAAGGTGACAATCGTGGTGGTCAGCGCGGTCAGAACCAGCGTGACCCAATTGTATTTCTTGTAGCGCATGGCGGCGAAGCCAATTTCAGCGCCCAGTCCTTGCACGGCGCCGGAAATCAGCGTGCTAGCGCCCCAGATGCCGCCCAGGAACATTTCCACAACGGCGCCGAGAAATTCGCCCAGCGTGGCCGCCCCTGGAATCCGGATGATAAAGCCGGCCAGGGGACCCGCCATGACCCAGACACCCAGCAAAATTTCGTTAGCCAGGGGTTGGAGCCCAAATGGGGCGAGGGCCGCTGCCAATAACGTGTAAACGGGATTAATGACCCAGAAAATAACCCCCATAAAAATTGCTAAAATTGTGACCAAAATAATATCTCTAATATGCCAAGCCTTCATAACCCGATGCCTCCTAGAATTTTTTGACAGGGGAGTCTATTGTGAAAAAAATCCCCACTAAGAAAGTGCTTAGTGGGGTTCATTGACAGCATAAAAGTACGCATCCCTTCGCTGGTATTAACCAGAGCAGGTTCAATGGGTTTGATCTCAGCCGTGAGGCACCCCAGTCGTATTTGATTGACTCTAGCGTAACTAATTTGCTGGGTAAATGCAACCATTGCCCAAAATAATCGTGCCTAGTCGTTGATTTATTCAGGATGGAAACGTTTTTTACAATTTCGTTACGACCGGGATATTTCACGTCTAAAGCGGTTAATCGGGCTATCCGTTGCGGGGCAAGAGTGCTATTCTAATAGTTGGTTATCTTAATTATTATACGATAGGAAGGATTTAACTCATGAGAAATTTACATATGAAACGCGGCCTGATGGCGTTTGCCGTGGCCTTAACGGTCGGCGGCACTATCAGCGCTGTCGTGCCTGCCAACGCTGCTTCAGCCTACAAAACGGTCAGCACGAAAACCATTAAGAAGACGGCCTACCACAAGAAACATGCCAAGGGAGCCATTTATAACAAAGCCCACACCCGTAAGGTCAGCAACCTAACGACCCACCCGCACACGACGTGGTACGCCACGAAGCAGGCGACGCTGAAGCATGGCAAGTCGACCGGCGTTTATTTCTACGTCAAGAACAGCAAGAATAGTGTGAAGGGCTGGGTTTGGCACGGCTACCTGAAGAAGGGGAAGGCGCCATTTGTCTTGACCAAGGCCAAGGCGGCGGTTGCCATGAACGCCAAGACGGGGAAGGTCGTTTGGTCCAAGAACGCCAACACCGCACGGCCCATCGCGTCCGTTTCTAAATTAATGACGTTATATCTGGCTTTGAAGAAGGTTGATGGCAAGACCAGCAACTGGAATCACAAGGTCAAGATTACCAGCCGTGGCTTGGTTTCCATGAGCCGGAGTGCCGACTGTGGGGGCTTCCATTTCAAATTGAATCATAGCTACACCGTCAAGCAACTGTACTACGCGGCATTCCTGGATTCGTCCAACAACTCCGCTATCGCGCTGGGCAAATGGGTCAGCGGCAGTAACGGCAAGTTTATCAAGAAGATGAACGCCCAAGCCAAGTCCTGGAAATTGGGTAAGGCCCACTTCGTTTCAGCTTCCGGTCTGGAAAACAGCGACCTGCGGCGGTTCGGTTACGGCTACGGTAAGGCCAACGCCAACAAGGTTTCCGCTAAGGACGTTGCCATTATTGCCCGGCACCTGATCACCAGCTACCCCCGTATCTTAAAGGATGGCAAGATTGGCTCGATGAAGGTCAACGGTCAGGTCTGCCACAACTACAACAACCTGTTGAAGGGGCGGAAGTACTACCGCGCCTCACTGAAGGTCGATGGGTTGAAGACGGGTTACACGCCGCTGGCTGGGTACTGCTTCGTGGGTACCGGTCAGAAGAAGGGTAAGCAACGTGTGATCACCGTTGTGTTGCATGATGAGAACGAGTTCACGGAGACGAAGTCCTTGATGGATCACGCCTACCGCCTCAGCAGCATGAACAACTAATCCTGGGTTTAAATTTGTGTTGTGGACAGCGCCTCCGGGCTGGTGAAAACTGGGCCTGGTCGCGTCCGTTCCCGGCGGCGAGCTCAAGGCACCCTGCTGTGGGGTCGGTTCCAGCCTGAGAAGCGGGCTTCCACCTCAACTTTGAGCCTGAGGGGCGGTCTCAAAGGCTGTCCCATGCTCTAAGCTGAGTGAGAAACCTCAGCTAAGACCATCGACACAGCCGGTCACCTTGGCTCGCCTCTGGTCACTCCCACGACCGGCCCAGTTTTCCCAGCCCTGCGGCTGACACTGGTTTAGCCCGCAGGATTGGTTGTTTTGCTTCGTGGAGGTGGCTGACTGCTGGGGTTGTGTTGTGGTTGGTCAGATTCACGTAATAGCCATAAAATTGTTTTGAAAAGGTCCTACTGAGAGTTTTCTTGGTAGGACCTTTTTCGTGGCTTGAATTGTGTCTACTGAAGAGTCCACAATCGTTAACCATCCTAGTTATTTAGCCACCAACTTGTGGATTACGGTAAAGTTACGTCCCCAACAAGTAAGTTACAGATGGGCCGGAATCCTTGTGGGAACGGCGTTTATCGTGTTAGGGTGACTTATATAAAGTTTTTAATGAGGAGAGGTCTACATATGATGAAATCAGGAAAAACCAAGTGGCTGGTGCTGGCGTTAATGTTTGTATTGACGCTGGGTGCCGGGCTGAGCTTGCAGGTGACTGCCGATGCGGCCGTTTATTCTACGGTGTCGACGGCGACCATGACCAAGACGGCTTACCACAAGAAGAGCACGGCAGGGGCCATTTATAATCAGGCGCATAATCGTAAGATTGCTTCGCTGAAGAGTTACCCCAACACGACTTGGTACGCCACCCAGAAGGCAACCTTGAAGCACGGTAATTCTAAGGGGATTTACTATTATGTGGCCAACAAGTCTGGTTCCGTGAAGGGCTGGATCTGGCACGGCTACCTGACCAAAGGAAAGGCGCCATTCGGTCTGAAATACGCCAAGAACGCTATTGCCATGGACTACACGACGGGTAAGGCCGTCTGGTCCAAGAGTGCCAACACGGCGCGGCCCATCGCGTCCGTTTCTAAATTGATGACGCTGTACCTGGTCTTACAAAAGGTTGACGGCAACGCATCTACTTGGAACCAGGTCGTCGACACCAGTAGCAAGGGCCTGATTGCCATGAGCAAGAGTTCTGCCTGCGGCGGTTTTGTGTTCCAAACGGGGCACACTTACACCGTCAGAGAGCTGTATGACGCGGCCTTGCTGGATTCTTCCAACAACGCGGCAATCGCTTTGGGCGAATGGGTTGCCGGTAGCAATGCTAAGTTCATTCAACAGATGAACGCGCAAGCCAAGAGCTGGAACCTGGGTAAGGCCAGTTTCGTCTCGGCTTCCGGTCTGGAAAACAGTGACTTGAAGGCCTTTGGTTACGCCTACGGGACAGCCAATGCCAACATGGTCTCCGCCAAGGATGTGGCGCTGATTGCGCGGCACCTGATCCAAGACTACCCCCAAATTTTGACCGACGGCGCGGTTGGGTCAAAGACCGTTGATGGCCAACTCTGCTACAATTATAACAACATGCTGTCTGGTCGGAAATACTACAAGGCGTCATTGAACGTTGATGGCTTGAAGACCGGGTACACGCCGCTGGCTGGGTACTGCTTCGTGGGGACTGGTCAACAGGCTGGCAAGCACCGGGTGATTACCGTGGTGCTGCATGATATTAATGAGTTCACGGAAACGCAATCCCTGATGAAGCAAGCCTACAGCTACAGCAGCATGAAAGCTTAATCTGGGGGTTAAACTTGTGTTTGTGGACAGCGCCTCCGGGCTGGTGAAAATGGGCCGTGGCGCTGTGGGCGCACGCCCGAAGCCGAAAGGCGGTCTTCGGGCTTACTTTGAGCCGCTAAGAAGCGCGTCTCAAAGATAGCAGTTGCCTAAGCGGGGAACCCGCTAAGGCAACTCCCACGGCTGAGCCCATTTTCACCAGCCCTGCGGCTGACACTGGTTTAGCCCAGGATTGTGTCGTTCTGCGTCGTGAGAGGTGACTGGTTACTGGGATGGGGGTATCCGTTCCCGTCACCTTGGATCGTCACTGGTCACTTCCACGGCTGGCCCGGTTTTCCCAGCTCTGCGGCTGATACGGGTTGAGCCCGATTAAGTGTCACCCTGTCTCTGTGGCGGCTAATCAGATTGATTGTCTTTTAAACTGACTAATTACTAAGCGTCGTCCTGAAACAATGGGATGGCGTTTTTATTTTTCTATCCAACTAGTGTTGGGGTGATCTGGTTGTTGGGGCGTTTGCTATCTTTTCACCGGTGGTCCCGGTATGATGGGACCAACTACAGGAAGTGAGCGATTAGATGATCGAACGATATCAACATGAATTCACCGAGCCAGTAGCGCCAGGGGGCTCCTTGCAAGAGGCCATTGACCTGCTGGGTATCTCTCCAGCACAGTTAGCCCCACGAACGGGCACCTCGGTTTCGTACGTAACGGCTGTGCTGGCGGGACGATTAGGCTTACCCCGGCGTTTGTGCAGAAATTAGCGCTGAAGGAAAGGGTGCCAGACAATGACTAACCGAGAAACCTACAGATTCCCCGTGCCAATAGCTCCGGGGGAAACCTTACAAGAATCCATCGACCTGTTACAAATCACGCCAGCGGACTTGGCTGAAAAGACGGGGGTATCCGTCGCTTATGTCCGGCAAGTGTTGGCCGGTCATACGCGAATCACGCCCGAGTTTGCCAGCGCACTGACACAAGTCTTCGATGTGCCCGCTGCGTTTTGGCTTCGGTACGATCAGAATTACCATCAAGCTTTAGCTGAACAATAGGCACAAAAAGGCCGCTCACGAGAAATCCGTGGGCGGTCTTTTCATTAGTCGACCAACCAAGTTTCTGGGTGATCGAACGCATTTTGTAATTTCGTGAAGAACTGACTCACGTGGTAGCCGTCCGCGACCGCGTGGTGGATGGTCACGGAGAGGGGCATTTGCCAGTGGTCGCTTTCGTTGACGAACTTGCCAGCCTGGATGACCGGGAAGAACGTGTTCAATGGCGTGAAGGGCAGCGGCGTGTAGCTGGTGAAGTGTGTCCAGGGGATGCTGCCAATCATGTAGGTGTTGGCACTCTGGGGCGCCTTGGCCATCGGCGTGTGCAGGTCGCCATATTGGGTTTGATCTGCCAGGTAGTTTTGGTAAAACTGGGTGAAGCTGGCGTCGTAGGCCGTCCAGAGACTGGAGATGGTGTGGTCGGTGTGCATGACGGAGTAGCTTGGGTGGAGCACCTCGTAGCGCACCAGTTGGCCGTCTTCTGTCCGACTCACCCGGAACTCGGGCATCTCGGTAATTACCCGGGAGACCAGGTAGAGGTACGCCGGATTGAATTTCAAATCGCGGGCGGCGAGCCAATCCTTGGTGGCCGTCACGTCGAGGTCGGCGTTCACGGTAAAGCCGGTCGGCATCATTTTGGTGAAATAGTAAAAGTATTCCCGCCGCGACCAGGTAGCTGGGTCGATGGGGGTGGTTGTCGTGTTTAATGGGTTCATGGAAACTCCTTTTAGTGTTGGTTATAGGCCGGGTGTAGCTTGTCGAGCCACTCGGCTTTGAGGTCACGCAGTTTTTGGCGAAGATGGTCGACGTCGGTAGCGTCCTTCTTCCAGAGTACGCTGTAACTGAACTGGTCGGCGCCTAGCGCGTTCCAATCCGCTTGGAGTGGCGTGTCGTGGTAGAAGTTGCCGTTCAGGTTGGTTTGGTAGTAGCCCCACCGGTTGTGGAGGTTGGGGGCGACGTCGATAAAGATTTGTCCGGTCTGGTCATTTTTGATTTGAATCACGCCGTAGAAGGTGGGCGTGGCTTTGTACTGTTGAATCAAGTCTTTTTTGTTCATGGGTTACTCCTTGTAACTGGGATTCCGCCAGTAGTCGCTGCCGTCGGTGGTGCGTTCGAAGAAGTCGTAATCGACCAGGTAACGGCGAATCAGCGGATAATCCGGATAAATGGGCCGAAGCAGGTCGTTGAGGCCAGCCTCGGTGAAGTGTTGGTCTGGGGAAATCGTGCTGGTAATGCGTTTGAGCACAGCTAGAATCGCCTTCTGGTGCTTGGGCCACCGTGTCAGCTGCAGCGGATCGGTCGACTGGAAGAACTTGGTGACGAGCTGCTGGTACTCGGTAGTCGTCATGGCAAAGCGGTCGTCCTCCGTGCCAGCCTGATTGGGGAAGCGGACCAGACTGTCGGCCACGGCCGGTTGGTTGAAGACCTGGTCGTAAATGGCGAGGTACAGCTTGGCCTGCTTGGCCTTCTCCCGGAAGGTAAACTTCTGGTGGCGAATGGTCGCGGCGGCCACGCCAGTCGCGGTGGCAATCTCGGCGTCCTTTTGCCCGGTACTAAAGGCGGCCAAGAGCTCGCGTTGCTTGGCGGTTAGGGTGTTGTACTTACTAGCATCGTTGATCAACAGGTGGACGGCATCCGGGTGCTCCTGGGCGACGTGCTGTTGAATCATTTGGGCTGCCTGGTAGAATTTGTCCGCGACCGGGAAGACCTGATCGGTGGCAAAGCTGGCCTGACAGTAGTTGCAGACGTATGCCGTGGTGGTTTGGTGCCATCCCTGTTCAATTTCGGTGAGGGAAAGGTCTTGTAAATTCATGATGATGCCTCCAATGGGTCTTAGTGTACAGATGTTTACCAAAACTGTCAACATTTATTTAAAAAACGTATACCCACAATAAACAAATAAATAAAACGACTGTTACGCTAAGCCTGGCAAACGCTTCAGCACTTAGCCAGTTAATATCATTATATTTGTAAGCAAACATCGTTGCGAAGCGGCTTGCGGCCAGGTATGATGGGTGCAAGTTAGCTTTACCAGAAGGGGAGATGGGTGGCGTGACACCAAGGTTGATAGCGACGGACTTAGATGGCACATTTTTAGATAACAGCGGACGCTACGATGCGCACCGGTTTGACACACAGCTGGCGGTGATGGCCCAACGACGGGTTCACTTTGTGGTAGCGACGGGGGACCCGCTCGACCATGCGCAGGGCCTCTTTGCGCCGTTGAAGAATCGCGCGGCCATTACCTACGTAGTCGAGGACGGCGCGCTGATCACGACGGCCACGGGGCAGGTGCTCAAGTGTGCTGCGATTCCCACGACGTTGTGGCAGGTGGCGACCACCTGGATCAGTCGAACGCCCGTGATGGCAGACTGTTTCGTGATTGCTTGCGGCTGGAAGAAAGCCTACACGCAGTTGCCGGTCGACAGCGAGCGCTTCAAGGAATCGCAGGCCTTCTACCCCAGCCTGACGCACGTGGATCAGTTAACGACCGTTGCCGATGGCATTTTGAAATTAGATTTGACCTGGCTGAAGACCGACATCGCGCCCCAAGTTGCCGCCTTCAATCAACGTTTCGTGGGGAACCTGCGGGCAACCAGCAGTGGCCTAGGCGGCATGAACGTGACGCTTCCGGGCGTCAACAAGGCCGCGGCCCTACAGTATTTAGGGGACACCTGGCAAATCGGGTCCGCCCAGATGGCGGCCTTTGGCGACTCCGGCAACGATGCCGCTATGCTCGAGCTGGTGGGCCAAGGATTTGCCGTGGCCAACGCGGCGCCAGAGGTCTTACGGACGAGTCGCCAGCAAACGCCTGACACCAACGATGAGGGGGCCGTCTTGAATCAGATTGCGCGCTGGCTAGTTTGAGTTGCTCGCGTTCTAACCGAATGTCCAGTTGCAGCAAACGACCCGCTGCCGGCATACAATGACCGCAGTGGGGGTGAGTGACGTGCAAATCACAACGAGCCGTTTGGGGACGGCACTGGTTGCGTTGGAGGTCAAGTGTCAGCGCAATCGACAGGTCGCGGCGATTCGCCAAGCGTTGCGGCTGATTTTTCCCATTATTCTATTGGGCAGTTTGGCAGATTTTGTTGACCAGGCCTGGCTGCAACGGACCGGGTATTTTTATCAGACCTTACACGTGGCGACCTGGGTGCTCCAGCTCAAGGTGTTGCGGCAATATCTCCGCTTGATCAGTGCGGGGACGCTGGGACTGGCGGCCATCCTGATGGCGTTTGCCGTGAGCTTTTATCTAGTGGCACCGGTGACCCGACAGACCACCAATCGACTGATGGCCGGCATGACCGCCGTGATCAGTTTGAAATTCTTCAATGTCAGTCGGCCGTCAGTCTTGGCCCTGCGTCCCATCAAATGGGCGTCGGCCAACCTCGGCCTGCAGGGCATCCTGATGGGCATTCTGATTGGCCTCCTCGTGGGCAATAGTTATCGCTGGTTCCTGGCCCACCACGAGACGACCGGTCTGACGGGCCCGTTTCTGCTGATGAGTGGCTGGCTGCTGGGAACCACCGCGCTGGGCCTACTGTGGGTGACCACCCAGACGGTCAGTCTAAATGCGGCGTTCGTGAGCGCCATTCAGTGGCCGTTTCGCTTACCGCATTTCATCTTGGGCCTGCTAGGCTATAGCGGACTGACCAGCCTGTATGCGTGGCTCGGGGTGCTCGAGCCCATCACGCCGAGCGGGCAAACAGTGGCGACGGCACAAAATTTAGAGGCCGTCTTGAACCATGCCGGCTGGCAGTTGCCCCATCCCGTGACGCTCCACACCGTCGTTGACGTCTACGCCAACTTTGGCGGGACGGGGATGTTGCTGGGACTCGTGCTGGCCATCCTGCTGGTGCACGGCCACACGCAGCATCACGCCGTGGCGTGGCTGAGCCTGGTCCCAACGCTGGGAAACTTCGGGGCACCGCTGATGGTCGGCCTGCCGGTGATGCTAAGCCCCGTACTGGGCATCCCGTTTCTCCTGGCGCCACTGGTCTGTATCAGTGTTAGCTGGCTGTGCCTGCATCTGGCCTGGGTGCCCGCGGTGGCGTATCCGTTATTGACCGGGACGCCGGGACCGTTGCAAGCGTTCTTAGGGACCGGTGGCAATTGGGCGGCCTTAGTTCTTGGTCTCGTGAACCTCGCCCTGAGCACGGCCATCTACTATCCTTTTGTGAAATGGCACGTGCAGGCGCAAGCCCAGATAGCCGGGGAGGTGGCCGATGATGATCCACGCAATTAAACGCGGCTTTATCGTGGTGCTGGGCCTCTTGGTCTTGCTCAGTCTGCCAGGTTTTCTCTGGCGGCCCCAGCAACGTAGCGAGGTCCGTAGTCACTATCAAACACTGATGGCGCCCGTCTTTTTGGTGCCTGGCTCGAGTGCGACCCAGAACCGCTTCAACGCGCTGGTCAAGGAACTCAACCGGGAAACGCCCGCGACCCACAGCCTCTTACGGGTCGAGGTCAAGACCACGGGCCAACTGGTGTACACCGGCCGCATCCAACCGGGGGACACGCGGCCGTTCATCGTGGTTGGCTTTCAGAATCATCACGACGGCGCGCAGAATATTTTAAAGCAGGCGAAATGGTTTGCATTGGCCTTTAACGCCCTGCAGAAGACGTATAAGTTCAATCATTTCTCGGCAATGGGGCATTCCAACGGCGGCCTGGTCCTGACGCTATTCATGGAAAATAGTCTGGATCAGCGAATCGTGCGAGCCAACCGGCTGATGACGATTGCCACACCGTTTAATCTGGAGGAAGACGACGCGACCGTGGATACACCCCTGTTCAAGACGCTGGAAGCAGGGCGGCAACGGTTGCCTCGACAGCTGGTCGTCTACTCGATTGCCGGCAGTAAGACCTTCACGGGGGATGGCATCGTGCCGTTTGACAGCGTGAACCGCGGCAAGTATTTATTTCAGGACCAAGTTAAGGGATTCACGCAGATTACCGTGACCGGTGCGAACGCCAACCACGCGGATTTGCCGGAGAATCAACAAATTGTTGCGCTCATTCGGCAGGACCTTTTGTCCTAATCATGGTTTATTTCACAAGCCGTTACGTGTAAACTAGGGGCATAAGGAAAATTACGGAGGCCAACAACGAATGATAAAGATGATTGCGCTCGATTTAGACGAGACGTTACTCAATACGGATAAGACCATTAGTGAAACCAACGCCGCAGCCCTGCGGCAATTACACACTGCGGGAATCAAGGTGGTGCTGTGTACCGGCCGGCCCATCAATGCCATTTGGGGCTACCTGGAACAACTGGGACTGACCACGGCTGAAGATTACACGATTACCTTCAACGGGGCCCTGGTCATTCAGAACACGACCAAGGAAGCCTTGGCTCAGAGTGGGTTGAGTCGCACGGATTTCAAGCCGTTGCACGCCTTTGCAGCAGCCAACCACTATCCCTTGGACGTCTTGGACTTTGATCAAGTCTATCCCGTCGCTGATTTAACGCCATCGGTTTACCAACAAATGTTGAAGGCCCCCATGACCTTTACCCCGACGCCGTTTGCAGAATTACCCGACCATCTCTTCAGTAAGGCCGTCATGGCGACGGACCCCGCCACGCTGGATGAAGTCGTTAGCAAGCTGACACCGGAGCTGACCGATCTGTATCACGTCGTCCGCTCACAACCCAAGATTTTGGAATTCTTGGCCGCCGACATGGATAAGGCCGTGGGATTGGGCCAACTGTTGACGCACTTCGGTTGGGACTTCAGTAACCTGATGACCTTCGGGGATGCCGAGAACGACTTGGGCATGATCAAGGCCGCCGGGGATGGCGTTGCTATGTTGAATGGCCAACCAGCCGTCAAGGATGCCGCCAACCACATCACGCCCAAAGACAACAACGACGCTGGGGTTGCGGCGTACCTTAAACAAACCTTTCCAGAATTGTTGAGCTAGAAGCGGTAGCGCTTGCATTTAGACCGATAAACTGGCAGTATAAATGGTGTATAGGATTAATCTTAAGGAGGATTTTGGTCATGAAACGTTTGATGGTGAAACTTGGATTAGTAGTACTTGCAGCGGGAACCCTGGGTGGTGTCGCTGCACCGAGCGCGGCTAGTGCTAGCACGAAGGCTAAGCCCGCAACCTTTACGAACACAGACTTGAAGCGTTACTACAAGAATGCTAGCTCGAAGACGGCTTTTTACTTTAAGTCATACAAGTCTAACGGAAAAACCGGGACGTTGCTGATTTTTGGTGACTTCAACGGTAAGAGCGCCAACGTCAAATATGGTGTGCCAACCTCTATTAAGGTCAGCAAGAACAAGCGGACGTTGACGACCAAGTACAAGTTGATCGAATTTAAGACGACTGACAACAAGACGACCACGTCATTGACGAAATCAACTTACACGTTTAAGCTGACGAAGAAGTCCAGCACCAAGTTCAGTACCAAGGTAACTGGCACGAAGCTCAACCGGCGTTTAGCCTCAGCCACTGGCAAGACTTATTCTTACAGCAAGGTCAAGAAGAGTCCCGCTGCTGCTTACGCTAAGAAGTACGTGAAGCCAGCCATGCAAAAGCAATACACGGACATCTTTAACAACACCGATGCCCTGACCGCAGCACAAAAGAAACAATACGCCACGGAATACACGAACAACGCTGTTAAGACCATGATCAACAACTTTAACTACAAGGCTTAATTGCGATTAAAAAATGAGCACGCGTCCTCAAATCGGGAGCCGTGCTCATTTTTGCGTACAACAAAAAACACCGGCCGCAGCCAGCGTTTTTCAATCAAACTTATTTGTTGTTTTTGAATAAAGTGGTCAGGTAGTCCATGAAGACCTTGAGGTAACGGTCCTTGTCAACCATGACGGAAACCTTGACGTTGGTAGGTTCATTGAGACGGTTGTCATCACCGATGGTCCGACCGTAAGTTTCCTTGTTGTAGTTAACGACCATGTTCAGGTCAATCGTGGTGACGAAGCTAGGGTCTAAGGCAACCCCAACAGCGAGTGGGTCATGCAAAGCACAGCCGCCCAAGTTGTCGTTGAATTGCTTGTAAGCTTCGATGTAGTAGTCGACGATGTCGGCAAACTTTTCACCAGCAACGGTGCCGAGTTCACGCCATTGCTTGGTTTCCTTCTTGGTTAAGAGGGTCCGCAACGTAACGTCCAGGCCAACCATGGTAGAGTGTAGTGGGCTGGTCAAAACGGCGTTAGCAGCTTCGGCATCTTGGTTGATGTTGGCTTCAGCGTAGGCGGTAACGTTACCAGGCATGGTCAAAGCACCACCCATGAAGGTCATGTTGCCGATTTCGTTAGCGATTTCTGGGGCCTTCTTCAAGGCAGCAGCCAAGTTGGTCATTGGGCCAGTTGGTACCAACGTCAGGTCTTTGCCGTACTTGTGTGCAGCTTCGATTAAGAAATCAACACCGGATTCTTTTTCGATGGCACGCGTTGGTTCTGGCAGTTCAACTTCACCGATTCCGTTTTGACCGTGAATGTTTGCACTAACTTCCATCCGGTCGAAGTGGTCAGAGGTTGAAGAGTGACTTTCGCCTAAGTATACAGGGATGTCGGTGTGACCCAACAATTCCAAAATCTTCAATGCGTTCTTGCCGCCTTCTTCAACGACAACGTTGCCGTATGAACCGACGATACCGATTAAGTCAACATCAGGTGCACCTAATGCGTAAGCGATTGCAAGAGAATCGTCGATCCCAGTATCCAAGTCCAAAATCATTTTACGTTTTGCCATGATATGAGTGTCTCCCTTTTGGTCAATATTTAAGCTTTAACGCCTGCTTTAACTATAATGTAACTGGTTACATTTAGCAAGCTCACCCCGTCACCAAGTTGAAGCAATTGACGGTTCAGGGTAAGATAGAAGACGGCCATTGATTCCGGGATTTCCGCCGGGAGATGGCGCTGGAAGCGCTTGAGTAAAGCGTTTTACGTTCTTTGAAAATTAGTGCCCAATAAGTTAGATGCCGGCTAGAAGTGGGGCGCTAATTTTAGTAAATTTTTTTTGAAATCGGTTAATTTGCGATCGAATTCTGGGTTAATGTGAATCTAAAAAAGGGGGGCCAGCCATGGCCAATGAAGCCAGCAAGCCAAATAGAAAGAAATTCGAGTATCACAACCATTTGCTAGACGACGCCACGAAGGAAATGAATGAGTGGACCGGCGAGAATAAAGTGGTGGAGATTCACCTGTTCCAGATGTTTTCGGAGGTATTCAAGCCGCACAACCGTGACGATGCGGAGGCCCTGTTCATTGTCGGGACCCGCGAAACCACACCGTCCCTGGAAGCCGTGTCGGCGGCACCCGTCAAGCCCTGGCTCTTCTCACGCGTCTTTGCGCTACTGGGGGCTAGCTTTGTCTTGTTAGCGATGTTGTTCCTGGTCTTTCGAAGCAACAACGCCGTGCCGGGGATGATCTTCATCGGGTCACTGACGGTGCCCTTTGCCTTATTGATCATGTTTTTTGAAATTAATGTGTTCCGCAATATTTCAGTGTACCAATTAATGACCGTCTTCTTAGTCGGCGGGATTCTTTCCCTAATTGCCACCATGATTCTATATTCCTTGATTCCATCCGGCAACGGGACGTCGTGGGAGTCGGCGCTGGTTGTCGGCTTCATTGAGGAGACCGCCAAGATGCTGGTGATTGCCTACTTCGTGAACCGTTTCCGCTTGAATTATATTTTCAATGGGTTGCTCGTTGGGGCGGCCATCGGGGCCGGGTTTGCCGTCTTTGAAACGGCGGGGTACACCGGCCAGTATGGCTTGGTGACCCTGCTGATGCGCAGCTGGCAAGCCATCGGGACCCATACGATTTGGTCCGCCATCATGGGTGCCGCCATTATTTTAGCCAAGGAACGGCACCAACCCGTGACCGGGAGTAATATGGTTGCGCCAAAATTTTTGCGTTTCTACCTCCTGGCCATTGCGCTGCATGCCCTCTGGGATTGGAACGCGCCGTTTGCTCTATTAGACATTTTATACCTGCAGCAGTGGGTCCTCATCGCCATCGGTTGGGTCGCCATCTTTGTGCTGATCAACGCCGGTCTCAGAGAGGCGCGCACGCTTCAGGGCCAACGTATCTTGAAAGGCAATCAGCTCGGCGGATAGAGGTAGCGCATCAGCTTGGCGTCCAGCGCCGGGTTCTCGTGTAACAGGGAGTGTTGCGTCTCCCAAACGGGGCCGGTAAACGTTTCGTAGCGGTACTGACCGACGCGGCCAGCGACCAGGCGCCGCAGTGGGGTCACGGTGTTCGCCGGCACCTCGCTGTCGTTGCCGGTCCGGCCAATCACGCCAGCGATATTTAAAATTTTTAACTCTGGATAGCGGTCCGCGAGGCGCGTCCGTTCCGGGAAGTCGGCCCCCACCATCACGATGCGGGCGACGGCCACCGGGGCGGGCGCGTGGTCGTTCAGGTAGTCGTAGGCAATCGTGCCGCCGGAGGAGTGGCCGACCAAGTTGACCCGGTCAACGCCGTAACGCCGGTGGAGTTGGGTCAGGACGGTCGCCAATTGCCGCGCCTGCTTCTGCGGGTGCGTGTTATCCTTGAAAATAACCGGAATGAGCGGATTGTTGCGGCCAACGGACTGGTGTTGTTGCCAGGTCACGTGGCCGTTCCAAGTGACCCGCGCCGTCAGGGCAAACGTCCCGACGTGCGGGCGGTCCAGGCTGGTGACCATGCTGCGCAGCGAGAGCCAAGCGCCGTGAGTTCCCGGCAAAAAGAGGGTGGCCGTCCGCGTTTGCGGCACACGCAGATCATTGAGCACGGTCCAGCGGTGATTCCACCAGCCGATGAAACTGCCTAAAACCAACAGCGTTGTGAGGAAAACGGTGAGTCCACGCGTGTGTTTCACCGGGACCACCTCCTTAGAAAGGATTTTGATAAAATGACTGAGCAATTTGATATCACGATTATTGGGGGCGGCCCCGCCGGCATGTTCGCGGCCTTTTACGCCGGCATGAACAATGCCAAGACCCAGGTCATCGAAAGCCTGGCCGAGCTGGGTGGGCAGGTCAACGCCCTGTACCCCGAGAAAACCATTTTAGACGTGGCCGGCCTGCCCGCCGTGAGTGGGCGCGACCTGATTGCCAACCAGCAAAAGCAGAACGCGCAATTTCCCCTGACCGTGAAAACGGGGGAGACGGTGACCAACGTGACGGCCACGGCCGACGGCTTCACCATCACCACGCCAGCCGGCACGTCGCAGAGCAAAGCGGTGATCGTCGCCATTGGCAACGGAGCCTTTGCGCCACGGAAATTAAACGTGGCCACCGCGGACGACCTCACGGGTAAACACCTTTTCTACAGCGTCCGTGACCTCGAACGTTTTCGCGATAAGGACGTCATGGTTGCCGGGGGTGGGGACGCCGCCATTGACCAGGCGCTGATGCTGGAGCCGGTTGCCAAGTCCGTGACACTGCTTCATCGCCGCGCCCAGTTCCGCGGGTTACCGCACATGGTCGACCTGTTGCAGCAGTCCAGCGTCCACGTCCAAACGCCGTACTTAATTCGCGACTTAGCGGAAACGCCGGCCGGCTTGGACGTCACGCTAAAGCCAGTGGGCCAGGCGGGTGACCCGGTCCACACGACCGTGGATGACCTGGTCGTCAGCTACGGCTTCACGTCGGACCACAGTGCCCTGGCCAAATGGGACGTCCAACTGGCCGAGAGCCAACGCCTGATTACGGTCGACTCGACCATGGCCACCAGTGTGGACGGTATTTACGCGATTGGCGATGGCGTCATGTATCCCGGTAAACAGCCATTGATTGCGACGGGGTACGGTGAGGCGCCGGTGGCGGTGAAATCAATCATGACCCGCTTCTTCCCCGACCACCACGGTCCGATCCACAGCACTTCGCTCGATTCTAAATTGCTGTAAGGGTGGAGGGAGATTGCCGCCGACGGCCGCCAGTACTCCCAGCCTGTGGGGCGACCTTGGAAGCCTGAGGGGCGGTCTTCCAAGGCGCTTAGTAAGCCGGCGAAAGACGCCGACAAACTAAACCGACACAGGCTTCCGCACTGGCTGCCTTACGGCTGAGATTGTGACCTGACCAGTAAATTGGCTTGGACCGCGAAGTACCGTGGCCCAGACGTGGTTTTACTCCCTTTGTTTTGTTGTTTCCAGCCTGTGGGGCTTTCGCACCTAGCGGCCTTATGGCTGAGATTGTGGTCTGACTAGTAAATTGGGTTGGACCGTGAAGTGCTGTGGCCCGGACGTGGTTTTACCCCTCACGTACTGGTATATTCTGCAACTCTGTCCAAGCACATCAATAGTGCGGTAACTTCACCACACATTGATGATTAGCCACAACTACTTACTTTAACCATAGAAGAAAATCTCATAAACGCAAAGAAGCTGCTCGGACAATCGTAAAGATTGAACGGACAGCTTCTTTATTTGGTTATAAAGACTGTATTTAACCTTAAAAGTAATTTTCCTAGCTTATCTGCCTTTTAGATGTTAAAATATCACCAATACGACAACGAATGGGGGAATTATATGCGTAATCCAGCAACTAAAGATCGTTTAACGATTCGAATTGATCATGAACGTAAAGAACGTGCAACTCAAATTGCCGATTCAATGGGGACCGACTTGCCAAATTTGGTAAATATGTTTCTCGCTCAAGTTGTTCAAGAAAATGGGATGCCTTTCAAGCCGACAAATGATCAAAATACAATTGAACTTGATGAAGCTCTCGCTGACGTCAAGGCTGGTCGAACAACGACCTTTACCAATGCTGATGACTTGTTCAAACATATTCATCAGTTAGAAGACTCTGCGAATGATTAAGTTATCCAAGACCACCGCGCGCTTTGATCGGTCAATCAAGAAATTAGCCAAAAAACATTATGACTTGCGACGTCTAGATACTGCAATCGATTTGATTCTTGTCGAAGATCATGAAACATTGAAGCACCGTTTCGATTGGCATATGCTTGTTGGTAATCACGCTGGAGTAAATGAAATTCACCTCGACAAGAATTGGTTATTACTTTATCAAATTACTGATGAAAATGAGCTGACCTTACTCTTACTCGATACGGGTAGTCATGATATCTTGTAACCAGATTTGATCAGAAAAATTGGGGACAGGAATACAGTAAAAAAATTGGTGCAAGAAATCGTTTCGTGATTTCTTGCACCAATTTTTTATTGCTGTAACTAGGTCCTTCTGTTTCAGAATCAGATATCTGTGTTATGGATGATAGATTATAAGAGAACAACCAATCAGATAACGAACCAAACCAACCAGCCAACCAAGCCAACCAGCCGAAAGTACATGGACAATCTCAGCCGGAGTCGGTTAGGTGCGGAACCCTGTGTCGGTGGTGTTGGCCGGTGACTTGCCGGCCTTACAGCACGGGATGTGTTCGAGACTCGCGGGTTGGGCGAGGCTTGAACACAAGGGCGAAGACCGCTTCACAGGCTTCGGCCGTGCCCCATAGGGTGGGAGCACCTAACCGACGCAGGCGGCAGTTGCCCACAGGCGGAGTTCCTTGAAATTTCGGAGGCGGAGCGAGGAGCTACTTCCCGCTAGTGTCGTCTTGGTTGGTGATCTTGATTCGGTTGGAATCGGTGGTCTTGTGCCCCAACTCTGGCGCATTCGTCTTATAGAACGGCTGCGTCGACTTGTCCCCGTTACGGGAGAACAGGCTGGTAGACTTCAAGCCCAACTTCTTCTCCAGCTTCTCTTCCTTTTCCAGCCCGTCGGAATAGTTGTAATCGGACGGGTCAACGGCGGTGAAGCCCTTGGGATGGAAGAAACGCAGGAGGTTCTTTTGGTTCAGTGAATCGGAGTCGTTCAAGCCCTGGTTGACGTGCTTTTGAATGGCATCTAGCTTGGCCTGCAGCGCCTTGTCAGGATGCAGCTCCTCTTGGGTCTTGTTACTATAAACGGTGCCGTCGATGGACGTGTAGTCCGGGCTGACCCAATCGCGGTTACGGAACGCCACGACCGGATTGTGGGCCTTGGAGAACAGGTCGGTCCCGAACTGGATGTACTTCTTGGTATTCATGCCCATCAGATGCATCAGCGTTGGCAGCACGTCGACCTCGCCGCCATAGGTGTGTTCGACCTTGCCCTTCTTGTAGCCGGGCATGTTAAACATCAGTGGCACGCGTTGGAGCTGAGCGTTGTCGTAGTCGTTCCAGTCATCCGGATTGACCCCGAGCAACTTCGCCAGACTCTTGTTCGACGAGTTAGAAATGCCGTAGTGGTCCCCGTAGATCATAACCAACGAATTCTTATCCAACCCGGATTTGTGCAGGTAGGCGTAGAATTCCTTGATGGATTGATCGAGGTAGTGGGCGGTCTTGAAGTAGTTATCGACCGTCTTGTCACCGGTATTTGGTGTCTTGAAGCTGGAGTCTTCACTGTCCAGCGTGAACGGGAAGTGGTTGGTGACGGTCAGGTATTTCACGTAAAATGGCTGCTGGAGATGCTGGAGGTACTTCACGGAATCGTTGAACAATAGCTTATCCTTTAAACCATAGCCCAGCGATTTATCACCCGAGGTGTCGTAGTAACTGGCATCGAAGAAGTACTGGTAACCCAGGTTCTTGTAGGTGTTGCTGCGGTTCCAGAAGCTGGCCACGTTCCCGTGGAAGACCGCGGTGCTGTAGCCGGCCTGGTCGAAAATGGCGGGCGCGGCCTGGAAGGTGTTGTCGTTCCCGAGTTGGGTAAATAGCGACCCCTGTGGCAGGCCGTACGTCCCGGTTTCCAGCATGGTTTCGGCGTCGGACGTCTTGCCTTGGCCGACTTCATGGAAGAAGTTGTCGAAGCTGTAGGTCGCCTTGCTCTTGTAGAGTTTGTTCAAGAATGGCGTGACCTCTTGGCCGTTGACCTTCTTGTTGATCAAGAATTGCTGGAAGCTTTCCAGGTGAAGGATGATGACATTTTTACCCTTGGCGGCGCCGTACATGCTCTTGTCGGGGGCCGCATAATTCTTGTGCACGTATTTTAAAATGCCACTGAGCTCGGACTTCTTGGCGTGCGACCGCAGTTCACTGGTGTGCTGCGACTTGATACCATCGTAAACGGTGAAGGCGTCCAGCCCCAGGTATTTCACCAGGTAGGTCCGGTCAAAGGTCCGCGTCAACAGCTGCGGCCGGTCCATTTCGCCCATGGTCAAGTTGACCGTGAACAGCAGGAGGGCGCTGGAGGTGACGGCGAGGCCGACGCGTTTGTTCAGCGGCCGCGGGTCGATGTAGATGCGCCGCGTGGCCATCAGTGCCAGCACGAGCACGAGGTCGAGCCAGTACAGAATGTCGTGCGGCGAGGTCAGGGCCAGCGAGCTCCCGGAGAGTCCCTGGTCGACCTTGGAATAGCCCAGCATGGTGCTGACGGTCATGAAGTCCGTGAACTCGCGGAAGTAGATGACGTTGATGTACAGCAGCAGGCTGTTGAGGATGTCGATGAGAAAGATAAACGGGTAGAAGAAGCGCGCTCGTTTGAAATACAACGCCAACCCGAACAACAGAATCGTTGTCGCCAGGGGATTCAGGAGGAGAATCAGAAATTGAAACGGATCACTGAGTCCCAGCTTGAAGTCGACGAAATAGGCGAGTAAAGTCTTCAACCAGAACAGGACGACCAGCAGGGTGACAAAGCCCATGCGAGTCCCGGTTCTGGCCCATATTTTTTTGAAACGTTCCACGGTGCGTTCGCTCCTTCGTGTGCGGATAAAGTAGTCTCATTCTACCATATAACTGACCGGGGTGGGTGGTCAGGTGAGCCTCCGGTGACCAGACGCCACTCCCGTGGGCAGACCTGAAGCCTGAGAAGCGGTCTTCAGGGCGACTTGAAGCCTCACCAAGACCGTGAGTCTACAAGCTCGGCCGTGGTCTAAGTCGAGAAGAACGCTCGACTAAAACCACCGACACGGGGTTCTGTCTGATCACCTCCGGCCCACCTGACGGACTTCCCGGCAGTTAATGGTAGATGGACTAGGGGGTTACTTTTGTTTGGGGTTGTGCCCCACCCGGTATGCTTCCGCTGGTTAGCCACCCTGCCTGTGGGGCAGACCTGAAGCCTGAGGTGCGGTCTTCAGGGCGGTTGGGAGCCTTACTAAACCCGTAAGTTTCCCAACTCGGCCGTGGTCTAAGGTGAGAAGATCACTCACCAAAGACCACCGACACAGAGAGGGTGGCCAACCGCTCCAGCACACCGAGTGGGGCACGGCAACGTTGTTGGGTTCATGAGACGTTGGGTGGTGTGAGGGTGTAACCAATATAGTAGAAACTAGTACCCAACTAGGTTATGATGCTGGGTAAAACGGTTAGCGCATAAGGACGAATAGACTAGTTATTTAATCACTTTTCTTCTATTATATATGTCCTATTAATTACATGACGCAATTGCCATATGTCTAAATCATACAGACCTTAACGGATAGAACAGACCAGGACACAGAAAAAACCACCCAACAAGGACAAGCCCGTCGATATTGGTGCGGGGTGAACCAGTGTCAGCCGCAGGGGTGGTGAAAATGCCAGCTTGTGCAGTGACCAGAGGCGGATCAAGGTGACCAGCTGTGTCGATGTTCTTGGCTGAATGGTTTTCTCAGCCTAGAACATGGGACGACCTTGGAGACTGGTGGTTTTCCAGGCTTCAAGACGAGGGGGCAGACCGCTCCTCAGGCTGGCACCGTTCCCCACAGCAGGGCAGCTTGAATCCGCCGGCGGGAATGGAACTAGCGCAGCAGATTTCACCACCCCTGCGGCGAGGCAATCCGTGTTCAACCCAGCGTACCAAAGTTCGGGGGGCTGTGGCCGTTTTGGGGGCAAGTTTAGGAAAACTTTAAGTCAGACTGCGAAATTGTAACCGCTACCGCAGTATCTTTGGTACACTAGAGATAGATTTTAAATGAAAGGTGTGACTAGCTATGACGAAACAACTCACGCTGTACGTGGTCCGTCATGGGCAAACGTATTTTAATATCTACAATAAACTTCAAGGCTGGAGTAATTCACCATTGACTGAGGCGGGCATCGCGGACGCTGAGAGTGCGGGTAAACGCCTGCAGGACGTGCAATTCGCTGCGGCTTACTGCAGTGACACGACACGGGCTGAACAGACGGCCAAGGCCATTTTGGCCGCTAACCACTCGGCACCGGCTGCGCAGTTGACGACGGCGTCCTTCTTCCGTGAAGAGTTCTACGGGTACTACGAAGGTACCGACATGGCACAGGCCTGGTACGTGGCGGGTGCGCCGCATGGAGTGCCAACGTTTAAGGCGATTGAAGAGAAATACTCGATTGGCAAGGCCAAGGACTTCTTGAAGGAAGCCGACCCGTTCCGCCAAGCTGAAAACAACGAAGAGTACTGGGCGCGGGTGGATCAAGGATTTAACCTGATGCGCCACAACCCTGATTTGAAAGACGGCGACAACATCTTGATGGTCAGCCATGGTAACACGTTGCTGAGCCTGATGGAACGTTATGGTCAGGGCAAGTATGACCTGAGCGAACGGCCAGCGAACGGGAGTGTCACGAAGCTACTGCTGACGCCGGACGACATTCAAGTATTAAGCTACAACCAAAAAGATTAAGCGAGGATGGATGGTTTGATGGAAATTAGAATGGCTTGGGGCAAATTGAACCCCGTATACCAAGACGCCCTGCAAATGCGTAAGGACGTGTTCATTGAAGAACAGGGGATTGACCCTAAGGTGGAACTGGACGGGACCGACGAAGACAAGATGCACTACGTCGGGTACGTGGACGATGAACCCGTCACGACGGCACGGATTGATATGCTGGCGGGGAACCGCGTGAAGATTCAACGCGTGGCCACGGTCGCTGATCAACGTAAGCACGGCTACGCAGCGGAATTGATCAAGCAGATCATCCACGACGCCAAGCGCTCAGACGTGGCGCACGTCGAATTGGACGCCCAGTTGACGGCCATGGATTTCTACAAAGAATTGGGCTTTGAACCCATCGGTGATGCATTTGAAGAGGCTGGTATCCAGCATCAGACGGTGCAATATACTGGGGAATAGAGACACATTATACTTAAGGAAGGCTTCTGATCAGTACTGTACTGTTCGGAAGCCTTTTTGTGTGGGTAACCATAGAAATTAAGGTGTTAAATAAACTGCCTACCGATTGCATGGGAAGGTAGTTTTTTTATTTATAGGGTTTGGCTGGCTTAGATGTGTTGGTTACGTAGTATCTGTTTAATTTTTTTATTTGAATCCGGTAAACTCTTTGACAGTCAAGTGATAGTGACGTTTTGTCCGTTGGTTGGTTTCCTGTGGAGGATTTATCCAAGCAAAGGACGTTGATTAATTTTACCCGTGTAAGGGCTGTTATCTCTCGAAAACTTGTGGGTGTAGTACTTGTTTTCGCAAATCAGCAATGTAACTTGGGTTGCACTTTTCACAACAATTCGTATCGACTTGGCTATTAACACTATGATATGTTGCTAAAATAGATATTAATTCTGTTGACGTCTCTATTATAGAGACGTAAAATTAACATTGTAAATGAAGATTGATAGAATCCATGATTGAATTTAATTGTTTTACCATCAATTCATATAATGAGGATTGGCAGGTACATAAGAGAATTATGTGCCATCGCAATTTAAGTGGAGGAATAGTACATATGGAAAATTATTCAGATTTTAATTACGTGGGAACTGGTAGTGATGAGGATGATAAATTTCGTTATTTCTTGGAACTCAAAAATAAAAATTATTCCCAAATTGGACATAGTAAGTTAGCTCCGACCTTAGTAGCGTTAATGCAACATCCCAGTGATGCGACTGTTGAGAAGAGTGACCCAACAGTTAATAACGTTCTCAGAGGACAAGGAAGAGAATATCGAAAAATCATTATTGTAAATCTGGTTCCGATGAGAGGAAAATGTGAATTTTCAAGCAAAAAGTACAAAAAACTTATCGAAAGTAAAAAGAGTGAAAATTGCAAAGTTGTCAATAAAATTATAAAAGAAGAGACAAATTTTGATTTTTTGGTGGCAACTGGAAATAATGCTAGCCGTGTTGCAAGTCAATATAATGGCTTAATTGATATAATTCAAAGCTATTCGCCAAAAAAATCGTTCGTAATTGGTTTATCAAAGTCTGGATATGGTTATCTTCCTTCAAATGCGAATCGGCCAGCAACTAAGCATCTTACTTTGGTTCACATGCATAATAATAATTCTGAATGGACGTTAGAAAAAGTAATCAATTAAAAACAATTGTTGAGCATTATCAAAAATTCACTAATTTAATAATAAAGGAAGTTATCGAAATGAGTGAAGCATATCCAGAAGGATTTAAAGTTATTGGCATTAATCGCAATGAAACCTGCCGTTATTCTTTAGAAATCAAAACGCCAAACGAGAATGCTGATAAAGCACTGTTTGTTTTAATGAAGAATCCTAGTGTGGGTGATGAAAAATTGATGGACCCGACAATCAAGTTACTCGTTAAGCATGTGGCTCCACGTTATCGGAAGATGATTATTGTTAATGCATCACCAGTCATTGAAACGGACAGTGAGAATTTGAATGATCACCGCGAAGAAATTGAAAAACAAGCCGATAAGAATGCACGTGTGATTACAGAAATGGCTCAGAACTTAGGCGAGGCTGACTTACTGTTGGCTACCGGGGAAGTCGAAGATATCTTAAAAGGCTCTTATGTCGAATTGATGAATCAGATTAGTCAGTCAGAGCTAGGCAATCATTTGTACATGATTAGTTCTGTTGCTAACTATGGTGGGCATCCACTTGGCAAACTCATTGCGGATATGGAGAAATTGACTCCTGTTGAACAGGCGGATGCTGAATGGCATCTGAAAGAAATCAAGGCTTAACAGATTAAACCCAGCTGACCGGAGAGGTCGTTGCTGCAATTATCTCCGTGGCTCTATTTTAAAAGCGCCGGAACGGCGCTTTTAAAATAGAGTTAAGCAAAACGGCCAGTTAGGCATGGGCAACAATGAAGCCCTTGACAGCGAACGTTAGCTAGCATAAAACGCTAGTGATCTCAGTCACTTGTCAGATGTAATCAATGTCAAAAATCTTTTCTAAAATTTGGAGGAAGTTAGCATGAAAAAGACTCAGTTGATCAAAGCCGTTTCTGCTTTGTCTGTTGCCTTGTTTGTGGGTGGTGCTGCCACAACGGTTAGTGCTTCAGCGAAGGCCGTTAAGACTACAGGCGCCCGGGTAACCAAGATTACGAAGAACACCCACTATAAGAAGAGTACTTTCAAGAAGGCGCATCCCAAGCAAGGTGTCACGCTTTATTCCAGTCGTTATCTGACTAAGCACGTAACTTCTAAAAATACTAAGACCTTTTATTCGACTGAAAGTGTTCGTGTCAAGAAGTCTACTGGCAAGACGGCCACTTACCGTTATGTCAAGAACGCCAAAGGCTCAGTTAAAGGTTGGATTTGGACGGGCAACTTAAAGGGCAAGCAGGGGAAAGTGACCAAGGTATCTAACAAGATGGTCATTGCGCCAACGACTAACGTAAAAATTGCCAAGAAGACACATGTTACACCACTGAAGAAAACTTCTTCAGATCCTTCTGTAGCTTCAGATAAGGTAGATGTAAAGATTATCTCTGATGCTGTATCTAATTCCAACTTCATGGGGCTTAAAAATGTTGCGACTTACCGTGACAAGATTAATCAGTGGGGGACTATCTTGAAGAATCACCCTAATGCTTGGGACGCTTGGGGTAAGAAAAAATTTAAAGGTTTTTCCCATGAATCAATTCACCGTTTGGTAGACCAAGATTACACTGAATCATATGCTTGGTATACGTATGACATTAAAGTAACGTTGGCTGGTGGGCATACTAAGGGGCTAGTAACACAAAAGGGAATTAATAATAGTATTAAGCAAGCCAACGAATATATCAACGCTGCGAAGTACTAACAGATAGTAGCAAATTAAGAATACCGACCTTTAGGGGCCGGTATTTTTGTTGTCGTTACCTTTTTGTCGACAATTGTACCTAAACTGTCAGTTAGGACACAATCTAACTTATTGCCATCAATCCAGATAATCTTTGTTCAATCACAAGTCAATTCTTGTGTAAGCAATACTCGGTTACATAACTAATATTGGAAAGGTGTCGAGTGGTATGGCAAGTATGAGTAAGAAGAAATTAACTGGGTTGATGCTGACTGGTGTGGCTGTTATAGCGATTGGGGGTACTGAAACGGTTCTTCCGCAAGTCAGTGTTGCCACAGCGCAAGCAGCAAAGCTGAAAACGCAGACGGTTGGTGAAGCAAAAGCGGATTTGCAGAATGCAGTGAATTATTTCAAGGATATTGCGGCAAAGAATCCCAAAGATAGCGGATTGCAACAAGTATACAAGGGAGCACAGACATCCTTGAAGGACGATAAGGCAACAGTAGATGACTTGCAGTCATATAGCCTTGCCTTGAACCAGTACAGAGAAGGATACAACAGCGATGGTTCTACCAAAAAAGATAGTAACGATAAAGAAACGGCTGAAGCTGGAGATAACAAGGGTGGTACCGGTATTGAAGATGACTCAAGTAGTACCAATCCAGTAGCTGATACGCAAGATGCCCATGAATATGAAGAATCCACGGCTCAAGACGAAAACAGTGGTAGCCATTCTACTGATAGTAACACTGCTTCCAACAGTAACTCAGACCCTTCCACTGTAAATTCGTCTTCTACGAAGCCAAGCCGTCATAGCACGAGCGAGTTCAGCAAAGAATCCGTGAATGCTCCGGGTAATGCTGGTTCAACCACAGGTTCCAGTAGCGTATCTAATACAACTCCGGCGGCAAAGCATAATTCCAAGAAGGATAATCTTCCCGGCACCGGTGAAGACAGCAACCAAACAGTCTTACTTGCTACCATGGGACTCCTTGGAATCCTGGGCCTCGGGGGTACGGCATTAGCACTGTGGTTGCGTCAACGTAAGCATGTAAATAATGAATAGGGGTGAACCTTAACATGAAATTATCTAAGAAATTTAAGTATGCAACATTAACTTTAGTTGCCTTAACTACCATGGGAGTAACACTAAGTAAGGGAACGACTGCTAAAGCTATTAATGGGCAGCAGGATGACTTTCCCACGGTCACTTTTTCACCGAAGATTAATACGGGGGGAACAACAAAGATTTCAAAAGTATCTGGTGGTTCACCTGTGACAAGTGGTCTAGGAGGTGACCCGCACTTTTATAGTCGAAGCAGTCCTACCGTATTTAAGTACACCTATATCGGGGAAGATCAGAATACTGGTAAAGCTGTAGACATGAAAGTAAAACTGTACGACCTGTCTTCCCGAATTACCATGGTTGGTTACAAGAAAGACCATGGTATTTCAGTTAACATGAATGGTGGGGGTAGAGCCGGACGTACCATGAAAGTCCAGTTGTCCTTCTATTACCATGGCACAAATACTCAAGTTAAGTGGAATGACGATTCCATTGGGGTAGCCTTTTCAGACTTGGAGCCTAAGAAGTTAGGCGCTGATGGCGTTATTCAGCAGTCTTTTGGCCAGTACGTTAAGAAAATTTCAGCCATTGATAGTTGGAATCCGTACAGTAATCTTACTGGTAAACAGACTTTCTTAAATAACCAGGATGCCAATCAAGGATATTTTCACATGGATAAACCTAGTGGCGATCCTTGGAATTTTCCAACTTTGGCAGCATTGAACAAGAAGTCTGGAAAGTGGGGGTATAATCCAGCAAGCAAGGTAGTAGAGCAGGAGCGTAAAACAGTTCGCCAATATATCCATAGCTTTTGGACTTATCCCGATGCTATGAACCGAGACCTTCGTGCAGATTTACATTATACGGGGGCAATTGCGGTTTACAAGGCAGCTTCTGGTGCCAAGACCATCTCTTTCTTAGTTGGTGGGCATTCTCAAGGAAACGACGAATTCATTCTTTCTGATGCCAATATTAAGGTCAACAGCAAGCCAAAATCCACCATCTCCAAGTCCATTACCTACAACGGCAAGACCTCTACGGCCAACACGTTGAAAGACAAGGACGATGCCATGGTTTACAACGTTAACGCCACGGTCTCAGCGAAGAAGGGGGCTTACATCACAGATACCCTCCCCAAGCGTTTTACGGTAACCAAGATTTCCGCTGTCACGAACTTCTCGCATAATTCAGTGGCTGACGTTAATTCGACGCACAAGTTTAAGGCTACCTTGAACAATAACAAGCTAGACGGCAAGAACAAGAAGATTACTTTCCACATTACCGGTAACATGGGGACTTGGATGGACAAACACCCAAGTATGTTGGCCAGCTTAAAATGGCCCGTAGTCAATACCGCTTACGGGGCCCCAAGAGCACGGGTAAGCTCAAGTTCTCCGGATCACGACACTACTAATTAGGCGGATGGTTTTGTAGTGTCGTGATCCGGGGGACCTGACGTTGAAGGGTGAACAGGGGATGTCACTGTCAGATTTGGTAGCGGTGAGAAGTTTGATGTTAATCAAGTTAAGTAGAAGCGCGTTGGCTAACCGTGGTGGCCATGGAGACTGGCTCATCACAATCCTAGACAGAAAGGGGACTTGAACAGCAATCGCTGCCCAAGTCCCCTTTCAATTGGAACAATTAATGATACTAAATGAGCCACCTCCTCAAGTGAATGGGGAGGTGGTGAGTGTGTGACTAACTCAAAACGATTTACTCAGATGGATTGGTAGGATCAAATTTGCCATCTTTCAGACGCTCTTGGTAACGGGCGCGTTGGAATTTAGCGTAGCCGTCGATGGCAGCGCGATAGTAATAGGGCAGGTCGTCAACCTTTATGGTCGTTAAGTCGTCCTTGATAAATTTCGGCTCAGTCATGTCATCTGTTCGTCCCAGGGCATAATCGGCCGGGATTTTAAAGAAATCGACAATTTTCAGGAACTCTTCGGTCGAGATTTTACGAGTGCCCTTCTCGATACGACTCATACTTGATTTATCCAAGTTGAGCTCGGTAGCTAGTTGTCCTTGGGTGATACCTTTGGCCTCTCGTAGATCCGTGATTCTTTCTGGCAATGTTTTACTCATAGCGATTCCTCCATTCTCTATTTTCACAATGAATCATACATAATTATCTATTTAAAATACGGTATTATGCTAAAATAGAGAATCAGTGTGTTGATTTTGCTATTTTAGAGAAGTAAAATTAAGCTTGTGAACTACGATTGCTGGAATCTGAGAGATGTGGCAATTGTCAGTGGCGTTATTTTTTTGAGAAAAGTTGGATGTAGGACCTGTATTGGTGAAGACATTACATAAAGATAGGTTTCTGTTTTTGAAGCGAACGCTGAGTATATCAATTGCCGCGGGTCCTTCTCCGTGGCTCTAGTTTAAAAGCGCCGGAACGGCGCTTTTAAACTAGAGTTAAGCGAAACGACTAATTAAATTAGTCGTGACTAACCATGGAACTGACGACAGTATACGTCAGAGAGCTTAAAACGCAACTGTACTCAGTTGTTCACCGAGACTAATCGATGTCGAAATGATTTTCTAGAATTTGGAGGAATTTATTATGCAAAAGACTCAGTTGATCAAAGCCATTTCTGCTTTGTCTGTCGCCTTATTTGTGGGCGGTGCTGTCACAACGGTCGATGCGTCAGCTAAGGCCGTTAAGACCACAGGCGCTCGGGTAACCAAGATTACGAAGAACACCCACTACAAGAAGAGTACTTTCAAGAAGGCTCATCCCAAGCAAGGTGTCACGCTTTATTCCAGTCGTTATCTGACTAAGCATGTAACTTCTAAGAATACTAAGACCTTTTATTCGACTGAAAGTGTTCGTGTCAAGAAGTCTACTGGTAAGACGGCCACTTACCGTTACGTCAAGAACGCCAAAGGTTCCGTTAAAGGTTGGATTTGGACAGGTAATTTGAAGGGCAAGCAGGGGAAAGTGACCAAGGTATCTAACAAGACGGTCATTGCGCCAACGACTAACACAAAAATTGCAAGTAAGACTACTTATACAAAGATTAAAGGTAGTAATACTCAGGATAGTTTTAATTTGACCTCAGACGCAGTTTCTAATACCAATTATCGGGGAATGAAGAATGTAGGCAAGCTTCGTGATGCTTTAAATAAGTTAGCAACTATTTTAGCAAAACATCCCCATGCTTGGGATAAGAATATCGGTTACGAGTATGCTTTCGATTCTTATTCAAAAGCCGGTCAATTGTATGGACAGATGAAGTCCGGTGAAGCGAGCGGATCTGGTTATAATAGTATCATTAAGGAACAGATTAAATATGTTAATGGAACCATTAATGAAGCTGAATACTAATAAAAGTTAAGGCCATCTAAAAATGCCGATTCTCTTTTGAGGATTGGCATTTTTATTGTATTTCTAATTATAGACTAAACGACCCCATATACTATCTTGAGACCCTTTATACATTATTCCTGTTGATCTCCTCGATGTTCTGTAGACCAAGAAGTAATTTCTGTATGCAAGAATAATAACGAGTACATAACTCATATAGAAAGAAGTTGAAAGGTATGGCAGATACATGTAAGCGGAAATTTACCACGTTAGCCGTAGTTGGCTTAGCGTCTTTTTCACTTGGGGGTACGCTGATGGCTACTAACGCGGTGCATATACCCACGATTGCTTATGCGGCCAGTGAGACGGCTAAGCAGACTTTAGCGGGGTATATAGCGAAGGGTAAAATTATCTTGGCCAATAAGGACGTTACAGGCATTGCACGAGAGGTTATTGTAAGTGACCAGTCTATGGCTACTGACGCTTATAACTCGGGTGACCAGGAATCTTATAAACAAGCTAACGAAGTTCTTAAAGATGATTATGGTATCTACGATTCAAAAGGCAATTTAGTGGGCAAAAAGGATGAAAGTACTAATGAATCTAACGTAGATGACATGGGAGACAATGTTGCCACTGCCGAAGAACCAGGTACCGGTTCTTCTAATTCAAACAGTTCCGATCCAATCAAAGATACCCAAGATGCCCACGAATACGAAGAATCCACGGCCCAAGACGAAAATAGTAGTAACCATTCTACTGATAACAACATTGATTCCAACAGTAACTCAGGTTCTTCCACTGCAAATTCGTCTTCTGCTAAACCAAATAGTCACAGTACCAGTGAGTTTAGCAAAGAATCCGTGAACGCTCCAGGTAATACCGGATCAAGTACAGGTTCCAGCAATGTATCTAGTACAAAACCTGTAACAAAGTCCCATTCCAAGAAGGGTAACCTACCTGGTACAGGTGAAGACAGCAAGCAAACAGTCTTACTCGCTACCATTGGACTCCTTGGAATCCTGGGCCTCGGGGGTACGGCATTAGCGTTATGGTTGCGTCAACGTAAACATGTAAATAACGAATAGGGGTGAACCTTAACATGAAATTATCTAAGAGTTTTAAATATTCTTTGCTATCATTTATGGCGTTAACAACATTAGGGGTAACTCTAAATACTTCTCCTACCACTGCTCATGCAGCTACGTGGCAAGCAGCTGGTGATACTACATGGTCTCCGCATTGGAACGATGGAGTTAAGTCTTCTTACAGCGTATCTGGTCAAGGTGCTTCTTTAGGTTCAGCTTCTTGGGGTAAAGATGGCATGCACGCCTGGGTACCTAAAAATGGGATGACAATTAAATACGAAAAGCTAGGTGTATACCCTGGAACTAAGAAACAAATTGACATGTGGGTAAAAGTAAAAAGTCATAGTGGTTCTTCTGGCATGGGGTATAAATCTGAGCATGGGGTGTCTTTTAACATGTTTAGCGGTGGTAGTGAAACTGCTAATGTTGAAATTTCATTCCATTACCATTCTGGCGGGGTAGTTAAGTGGGACAATGATGTTATTGGTTTAGCTTATACTGATTTGGAACCAGCTAAACTGGGTAACACAGATTCTAAGCCAATTTTGGCAACTTCGTTTGACCAATCTATCAAATCTAATACGCATCCATCTTCTTGGCACCCTTGGACAGATACCCATCCGCGGTATTCTTGGATTGATACTAAGAAAGCTGAGAATGATTTATTTCAAGTTCAAAACGGGTTAACCTTTCCTAGTAATCTTCAGCCCTCTACCAGTAAAATTGGGGGTAAAGGCTGGGATCCATTGGCAAAAAGACCCAATGGTGGCTATGGTATGGTAGTACCAGAAAAGAAGGGTACTGATTATCCTAACCACCTTCATACTATTTGGGCTGATGTAGGTAGTCGAGACCTTAACCCAGATATTCATTACTCTGGGGCAATTGTCGAATACAAGGCCGATGGCGCAAAAACGATTGACCTAACTATCAAGGGGCATGGCTCTGGAAATAACGAGTATGTTTTCACAGGTGCGAAGTCTTTTCCGAAGCCCAAGTCTACCATCTCCAAGTCCATTACCTACAACGGCAAGACCTCTACGGCCAATACGTTGAAAGACAAGAACGACACCATGGTTTACAACGTTAACGCCACTGTCTCCGCAAAGAAGGGGGCTTACATCACAGATACCCTTCCTAAGCGGTTCACGGTAACCAAGATTTCCGCCGTCACGAACTTTTCACATAATTCAGTGGCTGACGTTAATTCGACGCACAAGTTCAAGGGCTTTGCTGATCTGCCAGTTGGGGCAACCTAACGCAAAAACAGACTGTCAAGGGTTCTGACAATCTGCTAGTGGACCGGCGCTTAGTGGCGCCGGGCGTTGTACTCTTCCGTAATGACCTTGTTATGGAAATCACCGGATTCGATGACGACCTCAGTGGCACTGGTCAGCTTGCCTAGGGGCGATTTCTTAGCCTCGTCGTAGGCCATGTACTGACTGGTCGGGGCCTTGATTCCCCGGGATGAGCTGTAAAAATTCATGCCAGACGGGTAGTACTGAAGCCGGCCCCGCTTGACCAGTTGTTTGTCGTGACCATTCACCGTCTTAGTCACGATGGGGAGGTTACCGGTAAAGTCGGTGACACGACTGAGGTCTTTCAGCGGGATGTCTGTCAGGTAGCTGGTGAGGTAACGGCCGATGTCGTCCACGTCCTGGAGCGCCTTGGTCTTAACGTAACCGTGACCCCAGAGTTCGGTCAGGTCAGTGGGGTCGAGGTAGGGGATGCCCTTGAACAGGCAATGGTAATGCCAGACAGCCCGGCCAGACTTCAAGCGTCCCTGGGGTTCTGCAATCTTGATGTAATCGAAGGTCGCGAACCGCCGGCGGAGACGCTTGATAAAGCGGTCGAAGTCCCGACTGATCTGCTTGGGGTCGGTCACGTCCGCAGCGTACGTCAGGGTCACGAAGAGCTCGTCTTGCTCGCCGGAGAAATTGTTGTTGATGAGGCGACGCAGGCGTTTGAGACTGGCCTTGAGTGACGCCAGATTCTGGGCACGGTTGTCGTTACGCACGTACGCCTTGAGTTCACCGGTACTGAGCACCACGTACTTGGTCTTGTTCAGCCGGCGAATGGTCGCACAGGTATTGCGGTGCTGGCTGTACTGAATCTCGGTGATCTGCTGCATGCGGGTGACCTTGACCCGAGCGTGCGCGGCGATGGTTTCGACGGGATGAATGGCACGAATGGTCTTGGACTCAGTCAAGGTAGCCACCTCCCCAAGTTAGGGCACCGGTGGGAAGTTTGATGTTAATCAAGTCTAATGGAACGGCGGTTAGGTACTGCTTTGTTAAGTTTGTCATGGATAGAACCTCCAAGTTAGAATTAACGGTGATTGGTCGTCAACTCTATAGAAATTCAAGGGGCCTATCCGGTACGAAAGGGTGTGGCTAAGTGGGAAGAGAGTCGTAACTCGCTTATCTAGGGGCAAAAAATAGCCCCCACGTGTTTTGACGTGAAGGCTGGAAAATTTAGGGAGATGGAAGAGACATATAGGTTGGCAGTGTGTGTTGAAGGATTCAATTTCTACTATAGAGTAGGCGGGGAGTTGCTAATAAAAAATGGCCCATGCTTCATCCCAAATAGACGAGAGCATGAGCCAGGAGTAAATCAAGATGATTCACTCCGAATGGCTGAGATTATTTGGAAAAGTCTTTTAAATATGGTTGAACGCGTTTACCATAACACCGGTTGGTGCTCTGCGAATTTTTCACCCAGATTAAATTGGTTTTAGTGGTGTCATTTGTAATTATACCAACGTTGATATCTTTAAGTTCCACTTTTCCTGGCTCCGCAACTTTGCCATTTTTAAGAATGAAGGTTGGGCGAATGTAATTCCCGTGGCTTACGGTACGCACAAATTCATCAAACACAGGCAGTCGAGAATAGAGGATTGCAACATCAGGATCCAAGTAATCAAAAAGACATTTGAAATTATCGTGATTAGAAATTAGTGACTGCTGCGTTGGGTCTATTGCACTCCACTTTTTTGTGGTAGCTATTGCACTTTCGAAATCAATATGAATAGCTCTGTTAAGGGGGGAGCCGTTTTTATCGTATTTTTTAAAGTAGCTGGCATTGAAGTACGGTAATTCCTTTTCCAAATTTTTGAACCAGTTTAGGTAAGGATTGGGATCTTCTTTTCGTTTTTGTTCAGGATCTTCAAAGTAGGTATTCCAGCTATCCTCTAATTTTAAATCCGATGGGAACCTACTGGGATCGACAGGAAGCTTTGTCTCTTCATCAACAAACTCAACATCAGAAGGGTTTACCGCTATTGTAAGAATTTTTCTTTTACTGGATTGGTATGCCGATTCATTTCCAAACCAGGCAATGGGAACCTTAGCGACACTAGTTGTATCAGGGAATGCCTTTTTCTTTTGTTCGAAATCATTTTGAAAGGCGCTAATTACTTGTTCCTTGGTTGGTTTTGTCTCTATGGTATTAACGGGGTTAGTCTGAGTCAAAGTATGTTCCTCCATTCGAAGATAAATTTTAATCAGATGATATATTCAGTTTAGCTTGGTAATGACAGTTATTCAATGGCGTATAAGAATTAACAACGAATTCGCTGTTTGATTCTTTCCCGGGATTTAATCTTGTCCGATGTTAGGGGGTGGTTGAAGGGGGAAGAGACATATAGGTTGACAGTGAGCTTTGCGTGTATGCTATTCTTGTGAGAAGCACAGGATAGATACTATTTTAGTGGGACGAAAAAATGGCCCATGTTTCATCCCCAATGGATGAGAGCATGAGCCGGGAGTAAATCAAGATGATTCACCCCGAATGGCTGAAATCATCTCGTAAGTATTATGCCTATTTAATGAAGGAAAAGCAAGTAACACGGGGCAACTTAATGACAAAAAAACACGTTACCGCCGGCCAATTGCCAACGCGTAACGTGTCGAATTTATTTCGTTCAGTTGAATTCATGAGGAGATTACTGAACGTTAGGTTTTAGAAATTAATCAGCATCAGTTGCGCTAGAAGAAGCGTTGTTGCTGTTATCAGCAGTCGTTACCCGAGCGTAACCAACAGCGTGCCACCATGGGGCATGAACGGCTTCGCGAACGACACCGCGGTTTTGGGCATCGATCATCTTACCTTTACCAATGTACATCCCAACGTGGGAGATAGAGTAAGCACTACCACCAAAGAAGACCAAATCACCCTTCTTGATGTTCTTGTAGCTGACGTGCTTGTAAGCATTGTATTGGGCTTGTGCAGTCCGTGGCAATGTTACGCTAGCACCCTTCTTGTAAATGTAACCCGTGAAGCCAGAGCAATCAAAGGCAGTTGGGCCAGTAGCACCGTAAACGTAACTAGCGCCCAAGTGAGCCTTGGCAACCTTGTAGATAGACGTGAAGTCGCTCTTAGTAGCGGCTGAAGCAGACGTCGTAGAACCGGCGTTAAAAGCAAAGAATCCAACGAAAACCAATGCGCTTGCTGCAATTGCTTTAATAAATTTCTTCATCCTAATAAACACCCCTCATGAATTTTACAAGTACAAGGATACCAATGTAATATGACAAACATGTAACAAGCCAGTTGCAGGGCTGTTAAATGTCTTAAACAAAACATTACTTTTAACCAGAAAGTTGTAATTGGGGTGCGGAATTTGCTATTATCTAACATAATTGGTAACTTAGTTTACATAAGCGTCAAGGGGAGGAGAAGGACACATGGCACAATTTACGAACGAAGCCCGGCATTTCTTTGATGTTCGTCGGTTAGTTTTCCGAATCGGGGAGTTGGCTTCAATGACGGACGTTTCTGCCCGGCAGCTCCGGTATTGGGAGAAGAAGGAACTGATCAGCTCACAGGAACGCACGGATGGCCAGCAGGCCCGGGTCTACACGTTTAAGACCTTCATTCAGGTGTCACTGATCAAGTATTTCATGGACGAGGGGTTCACGTTAGCGGCGGCGGCCCAGAAAGCTGCTGCCCGCCAAAACCGAATGGCGTACATTCACCATTTCATTTCAAGCGGACTACAGGGATTTGCCAAGGTCGATGACCAACTGGCCATTAATCTCGGGGCCTTTGATGCCGAGCAAACGTTGATGGCTCTAGTGCCGGATGGCGATGGGCCCATCACTTACAAGCTCTTACCAAACGCAGAGGCCCAGCAGATGACGCGGGCCGAAGCGGAATAGCGTGGTGTCACAATTTTGTAACAGTAAGCAGGTCCAGGGCGGATTGCCTTGGGCCTTTTTGACGCGACAGAGGAATAACCGATTTTTTCCTGCAGAACATGATATGATGATGTCACACAAGGTTCTGAATCGGTTAACTGGGAGGCTGGGGTAGTTTGGTAAACCAGAAAATCAGAGATAGAAATATTTCTCGCGAGTTTTCGCAACAAGGACGACAGGTATTTATTTTTGGTGGAAGTCTTAATGACAGAATTAATCTAGTAGCCAACAACTTGACAACCTTAGAGCAGCGTTATGGGACTACGAGTATGCAGATTGATGGGACACCGCTAATGACAGACAAAGAATTTATAGCGAATGTTACTAAGCTGGAGGCTGTCCCACCGTTTTCTGAACAGGGCGTTGATGCGTTTAACCTACTAGCAAGAAATTTGCTTGAAAGTAATATGATCCTAGTCATTCGCGAGTTAGCCATTGCACAGTCGACGTCTCTTAGAATCAGACTGGCAGAGATGGCTAAATCAATGTCGGATGACGCAATCAATTATGAAAATTCATACGCTAAGGTTATCTTTACGGGACCAACTGATGTTGTGCAGCAAATGTGGCAGGATGTGCCGTCTCTTAAAAGCCGAATGGCAACAATATCTGTTTAGAGAAAGACGATTACTTGAGAGCCGAGTAATTGTCTTTTTAATTTGTTGCAAAATACAGTGTTTAGGCATAGTAATTAATCCTTACGCTGGAATTGAGTAGTTGTTAATTTTAAGTTGTCATAAACCACCGTTGAATGTATCTGCCAGATATACTATACTTAGTCAGCGGAAAGGAAGCGACTTGTTTGTACGAATTATTTGTGCTCGGCCAACTCATGGATCAAGAGATGGCGGGGTATCAGCTACGCCAGGCGCTCAAGTCGGTAGTGGGGCAGGAACAGACCGTCAGCTATGGCGTCCTGTACCCCTTACTCGAGCGGCTCAGCCAGGCGGGGGACATCACCCTGACCACGGTTGAAACCAGTCAGCGGCCCAAGAAAGTGGCGACTCTCACATCGCAAGGCCGCAGCCATTTTCAAACACTGATCCTGGCACCAGTGACTGTCAACAAGCAGTCCCAGCTGGTCTTTCAAATCAAGTGCAATTTTTTACATTTATTAAGCGTGCCCGACCAGCGGACCGTGTTACAGGATTTTCAAAGCTTTACGCAGTTTCAATTAGACAACCTGCGAGACATAAACGACTACCTGACGACGCAACCGCGAATGGTCCCGACCGACGTGGCCGATGCGCTTCAGGTCAATCAGCTACAAAAAGGACGCGCTCAGGCCCAGGCCGACTGGATTACCGCCCGACTCGCGCGTTTAGATAAGGGAGAATGAACATGCAACCGAAAAACTTTGCGGACGACCCGCAGATTCAAGCACACCGCTGGTGGATTCTCGTTGCGGTCTGCCTCTTTACCTTCATGTCGACGCTGGACGGCAGTATCGTCAACATTGCCTTACCCGTCGTGAGCAAGGACCTACACATCCCGATGAACCAGGCGGAGTGGGTGGTGTCCATCTACCTGATTGCCATCTGTGCGCTCCTACTGATCTTTGGCAAGCTCGGTGATACTCGCGGCAAGATTCGCATTTTTAAAATAGGTTCCGTCCTGTTTATCCTGGGGTCACTGCTGTGTGGCTTCAGTGCCGGGCTGACCTTTCTACTGGTGGCCCGCGCGATTCAAGCGATTGGCGCGGCCATGACCATGGCGACCAACAACGGCATTATCACCGAAGTCTTCCCGTTCAATGAACGGGGCCGGGCGCTCGGGATGATTGGCTCGTTCGTTGCGCTGGGCAGTATTGCCGGGCCCGGGATCGGTGGTCTGATTTTAGCGCACCTCCACTGGGGCTACATCTTCTGGATCAACGTGCCCGTCGGCATCATTGCCTGGTTCATCGGCCAACGCATCCTGCCCAAGGACGTGACCGTGACCCACACGCCCATTGATAAGGCGGGGGGGAGCTTATTCGCTTTGATCATGATCAGTCTGTTTGCCGGCGTCTTTATCGGCCAGGAGATTGGCTTCGCTCAGCCGCTGATTCTGGGCTTGTTCGTGGTTGCCATCGTGGCCATCGTGGTCTTTGTCCGTCTCGAACTGCGGGTGGCCGACCCGATTCTGGCCTTGAAATTATTTACCAATAAACGCTTTAGCATCAGTATCCTCTGTGCCTTCCTCATCTTCGTGGCCAACTTCTTCTTCAACGTGATTTCACCGTTCTACCTGGAAAATGCCCGGGGATTGGCCGCCAATTACGCAGGATACGCGCTGATGACGTTCCCCATCGTGCAGGTCGTCGTCGCGCCGATTGCCGGGGCCGTCTCGGATAAAATCGGCCCGGAGCTGTTAACGTTTATCGGTCTGGTTCTGATTTCCATCAGTCAGGTTGGGTACATGCTAGCGACTCTCCAGACACCGTTGTGGATCTTCATGTTCTTCATCGGTCTGGTGGGGCTGGGTAACGGAATCTTCATGTCGCCCAACAACTCCATCGTGATGAGTTCCGTGCCGGTGCAAAACTTGGGCATCGCCGGGGGTATCAACGCTTTAGCGCGGGAGCTCGGGATGATCATCGGGATTTCCATCGCCACGACCGTCCTGTTCTCAGCGATGGGCCATTACGCCGGTCACCATGTCACGGCCTATCTGCCAGCCCATCCGGAAATCTTCATCGGCGGAATGCGCGTCGCCTTCATGGTCTCGTTAGCCATTTGTTTGGTGGCAACGGTCATCACCGGGGTTCGTCTCTTCCACCGTCCCGCCAAAGCTTAAACGTCCTAAACCATGACGCCTGCGGCCTCTGGGGACGCCGCCACCTGTGGGGAACGCTTGCGGCCTGAGGGGCGGTCCGCAAGCTCGGTTTGAAGCCGGAAGGGCACCGTCTCCAAACACGTCCCATGCTGTAAGTCCGGGGAAAAGCCGCCCGGGCTAACACCATCGACACAGGTGGCTCTGTCCCCAGCTGCCTCCGGCTCACGATTTGCGGTGGGTGTTTAAGTTTGGTGGTGGCGGTAGTGATTTAAGCAAATAAATAGTCCGTTCGACAACTGTTTCTGGTAATTGTCGAGCGGACTATTTTCGTATTAAGCGTGAAGTAGTTTGTGTTTCTTCAGGAAGGCAGTCATGGTTTGTTGGCCCCAGATGTGGGTCACTTGCCGGGGAACCAAGTGCATTGACACACGCATGAATTTGGTGAAGCCGGCGTCGATTTGCGGCTTGTTTTTCTGCATGCCCTTGATGCCCGCATTGACCAATTGCGTGGTGGTGGAGCTGGCGAATTTGTCCAGGAAGGTCTTGTCGTATTGCTGGGTCAGGTTCGTGCCCGTCACCAGGGGGGGCAGGAGCTCAACGATGTGGATGTTGACGTGGTTGGCCTTGACCTGTTCGCGCAGGGCGTCCGTGTACATGTGAATGCCCGCCTTGGTTGCGGAGTAAACGGGTGAGTCGGCCGCGGACACCAGGGACAGCAGGGAACTGATGTTGACAATCATGGCTTCAGGTTGCCGACTAAGCAGGGGAAGTAATGATTTCG
Source organism: Levilactobacillus sp. FUA 3915 (assembly GCF_044053135.1). Classification (NCBI taxonomy): domain Bacteria; kingdom Bacillati; phylum Bacillota; class Bacilli; order Lactobacillales; family Lactobacillaceae; genus Levilactobacillus; species Levilactobacillus sp. FUA 3915. Next base: position 2,027,489 of record NZ_CP168704.1, read on the forward strand.
TCACGTAGATAATGCCGTTCAAATTAGTCGTGACCTCGGACGTGAGGTCGGTCAAAGCAATCGCTGGGTCAAATAAGTCGTACTGCCGCATGATACCAGCGGAGTTGATGACTAGATTCAAATCGGGGTAGTCGCGTTCAAGTTGATTCGTTAGCGCAGTTACATCAGTGGTCTGACTAATATCGGACCGAATGGCTTCTAGCCCAGGGTGCAGGGAGAGCACGTTATCGATTTTGGCCTGGTTCCGCCCGACAACGATGACGCGATTGCCCATGTCCAAGAGCCTAAGCGCAAAGGCTAAGCCAATTCCAGAAGTCCCACCAGTAATCATAATTGTGTTGTTTGTTAATTTCATATTTTTGCCAACCTTATTTGTTTTATTTTGTAAGATGAGTATAGATGAAGAAGTTACAAAAATCAAATAAAGTTACTTAACTTTAGGAATTGGGTGCAAAGGCGGTGACATGGGTCCTTTAGTGAAGGTGGTTACGAATTAAGTGGAGAGGAAGAATAGAGGGGAAATCAACAACCTAAGTGATGGTTGGAATACAACGTTAGCCGGAGGAGGACAGAGATGGAGGTAGCTGTGACGACGGTGTTAGCTGAGTGTTTTCTCAGCTAACACCGTGGGACGTGTTTGAAGACCGGTGGGTTTCCGGGCTTCAAACCGAGCCGGAGGAACGCATCTCAGCCGGGTACAAGTGGAGAGACAAACTTATTCTGAGATTGATATGTGTTGAAGGAGGACGCGCGTTGTTCAGTGAGGGCGTCCATGTAGAGCCGCAGGAAGCCAGAGATGGAGACAGCTGTGTCGATGGCATTGGCTGGTGTTTTTTACCAGCCTAGGGCATGGGACGACCTTGGAGACGCAGGTCTTTTGCGGCTTCAAGGCGAGCCGGAAGACCGCTCTTTGGCTGGAGGCGTTCCCCACAGCAGGCGGAATCTCTGGAAGCCGCAGGCGGAGGATTGACACAATCGCTGAACAAAAAAAGCCACCGGCCTGTTTGGGGTCGGTGGCTTTCATGTATCTAATTAATCTTTCTTCGAATCGTCAGGCGTCGTCGTTGGCTTGGCATCTGCCTTGCTAGACTTGGCCGACTTCATTGGCCGGTCCGCCCGCTTTTGCCGCTTCTTGCGGTGTGGCGCGTGGAACTCGTGTGGCTTCTGTGCTGGGAGAATCACGGACAACTTCCCGAAGGAGGATGCCATGATTGGCAGCGTCAAGTTGAAGATGATTGCCGTTAAGATGGTAATCAAGGTCACAGCGGTCAACGTTTGTGATTCAGCGACCAACAGGCCTAAGACCCCGGCAATGATGATGAACAGGGAGTGGCGCATGGTTTGGCCGACTTCGTTAATGCCTGGGAGTAACCAGTCAAGCAGTGGGGCGTCGTTTAACCGGTAGCTCAAGGCTAACTGGGTCAATTCTACGACGGCCAATACCGTGACGGGCACGAAGGCTAACAGTGGCACTTGCCAGTTGAAATCGCCGTCGCCGGTCAACCACTTCATCAAGAGGTGGGTCAACTGGTAACTAGCAGCGGTCGAGGCCAGGAAGGTCAAGAACCAGTAAGTGGCTTGCAGGATGGACCGACTGAAGATGATCAGGAGCAATAACGTAATCCCGAAGACCAGGAGTAAGACCCGTGGTAAGTCGTGTTGGTACTGGTTTTGAATCGTGGCGGTCGTGGCTGGTTGGCCAGCGAAGGTCAACGTGGACCCTTCCATAATCGTGCCGCGTAATTGGGCGGTAGCGACTTGTTTCAGTTGGGTCAACGTCTTGGCCGTATCGTTGGCGTTTGGCGCATGTTTCAAGGTAATGGTCAGGTAAGTGGCTTTAACCTTTTCATCGGTGAAGTTGGTCAAGGATTGTTGGAAGTCACCGCTAGAGATTTGGGTAGGGGACAGGTACAAGGCCTTGGCTGCTTCGGATGATTGCAGGCCACTCAGGTACAGGTACATCTTGTTTAAGGACTTCTGCATGGTGATGACTTGCTTACTTGAATCATTCAGGCTGGTGTTGACGGCCTTGATGGTTTCGGCGTAGTTACTCATGTTTGAGTGAGCGGCACTGGCGTCCGTGTTGGTGGTGCTGACGTCACTGGACAGCGTGCTTAAGGTGGCAATCGCTGAGTTCAGTTGGGAGTTCACGGCGTTCAATTGGTTGATGTAGCGGGTAACCTTCTTGGACGTACTGCTGGTGCTACTTGCGCTCGACTTGCTTTGGGCAGCTTGCAGGGAACTTTGAAGCGCGCTGCTGTCGCTGACTAAGCTAGTGGTTTGCGTTGAGAGTTGTTGCAGGCGTTTGATTTCAGCCTTCAACGTCTTCTGTTTCAGGTTGGCACTGTCTGATTTCAAATCGTTGCGGACAGTCCCAAGTTGACCAACCACGCCGGTCAATTCGTTGGTTAACGAGTTGAGTTGGGTTGATGCGTAGTACTGCGTGATGGGTTGACCACCTGGTTGGGTAACGGACGTGACGCTGGCGACACCCGGTTGGGCCCGCAGCTTCTTCGTTAAGTTATCCAGCTGGAAGAGTTGGTTTTGGTTATCAAGACGTTTGTTCGTTTGAACATAGAGGGTCAATGGGGTTGCTTTCCCTTGACCAAAGTGGGCACTTAAGACCCGAGCACCCTGCACGGCTTGGTTATTTGGAATATCCGTTGAATTATCATAGTTGAGTTGGTTGCGGTAGCTGTAAGCAAATGGACCGACCAAGTAGAGGACGACCAAAATGGCAATCCATGGCTGCCAGAGGCCGAAACGGGCGAGGTTATGCCATAACTTGTGATCCTTGAGCTTTGGCCGCGTCTTCTTTGGCCAGAAGAGGCTGGTTCCCAGCATACCGGCGAAGACGGGAATCAAGGTGACGCTGGCGATTCCGGTGATGGCAAAGCCAATCCCGAGGAGGCCGTACGCCCGAATGGTGGAGAAGTCAAAGAGCATGAGGCTACCAAAGGCCAGTGTCAGGCTCAGGGTACTGATCAGAATCCGGTAACCCAGGTCCTGAATGACTTTGCTAGTGGCTTCTTGACTTTCCATGCCATCATCCACGTGGTTACGCAGTTCCCGGAAGAACCAGAAGCTGGTCAGCAACGTGAAAAGGCTGATTCCCAGTAAGAGGAAGATCGGTGTGTACTCGGAGTACGCGAAGTTCCAGTGATAAGCCAGGTTAGTCGCCAAACTAAGCGTTGAAATATAACTGATTAAAATGGCTAGGAACGTAATGATTGGGGCGATGATGGATGCGAATAAAATCCCCATGGCGACTAAGGCAATCAGTAACGTCATTAAAATCACGATTAACGTGAAGGACGAAATGTGCTCGTTCGCGGCGTCACTAACGATTTCAGGGCTGGTCACATACGTGTTGAGGCCGAGCGTAGAAATTTGACTGGTGAGTTGCCCAGTAATTTGACGAACTGTTCCTTGGTTGTGGCTGACCGCGAGTTGAACAACCTCGGTCGACTTATCCTTGGAATACAGTTGCGGTTTGCTGGTTGGCGTGTTGGTCATTGTGGTAATCTTTTGAATCCCATAATAACTTGACCGTTTTTGCAAATTGGCCACGGTCTTGTTGACCGCTGCTAATTGCTTATTGGTGAGCGCGCCGCCCGGGTTGTTGAAAACCGCGTTGACGGTGTACGTCCCGTTTAAGTTGCGCCCCCAAGTATTTTGAATCTGGGTTGCTTTAACGGGTTGACTCGTATTCGCCAATTGTGGTTGACCATCATATTGAATAATGGTATTGACATTCGGCAAGGTGACAATGGCCGCAAAAACCACGATTAACCAGAATACGAGTGCAAAAATTCGGTTGTGGTGAAGCTTTCTAATCCGTTCTTGCATAAGTAGTCTGAGTCCTCTCTATGTATCCAATCTCCCGCCGTGCAAGCAGGGTGTAATCCATACTCAATTTTACCATAATGACCGGGCTTCGGGCCTTTTTAAGACGGATTTAACAAAGTTTAAGAAACTCTTTAGTTGCTTTAAAATCTTAAAGGGGTAAGGTTAGAAACACTTGTATCACCCAATAAGGGAGGGAACTTCAATGGCTAAGCATCATCGGGCCTACCAAAGCCCATTTGCAAAAATGTTAACTGACCAACGTTACCCGTTTGCGACGGAATTAGCCGCGCAGGCCGGGTTAGATCCCAGTCAAGTCATGTTTGCCTATCTGAAAATTACGGCGAGCGTGGCGGATAGTTTGGGGAGTGAGGCCCGGTTGAAGGAAATCGACAGGCGCTTCCAGTCCTTCCTAACCGACGCTTCGCAAGCCTAAGCGGGTTTTTCTTAGCCCGCCACCTGCGGTAGAGGGGTACTCCACCCCTGTGGGGACCGCCTCCAGCCTGGGAAGCGGTCTTCCGGCTCGCCTTTGAGCCTCGGAAAGCGCGAGTCTCAAAGGTCGTCCCGTTTCGTAAGCCGGGAAGGAACCCCGACTAACGAAACCGACACAGGGGTTCCGTACCCCTCTACCTCCGGTTCTGGGCGGCAACAGCCGCTTGGGCTTGCTGCTATGTTTTTCGTTGTGTGGTTATGTCTAGTGAAGCAGTCAGTTTATTTCGGTTGAACGATTGCTGTTCAATGGAGATACTGCTGGCAAGAATTTACGCTTGTGGGTTTGTGGTTGGTAAGTAAAAATAGCTATTTTTCCGCTGGATTATTTGTTCTAAATGAAGCAATATGCTTGGTGTGGCGGTGGTTGTTGGTCGATTCGTGACTGAGCCCGCCGCTTTTGTTTGTGAAATAAATTGAAGCGCTTACATTTATATGCTTTAATGAAGGTGTTCGGAAAATAATTATCCCTTAATTTAACGTCGTCCGGGAGGCGGGGCTGGATTCGCTGGTTATTTTCGAAAAAATCAGATTAGAAGGAGTGTTTTGCGTATGACAAGAGTTGCGATTGTTACCGGTGGTGGCCAAGGTATTGGTGAAGGTATCGTTAAGCAATTGGTTTCCGATGGCTTACAAGTTGCCGTGGCTGATTTGAACAAGGAACATGCTGAAGCCGTTGCCGCTGAAGTGGGCAATGGTGCCAAGGGCTACTTCGTTGACGTTTCCAAGAAGCAAGCCATGTTTGACCTGGTTAAGAACGTCGTTGCCGACATGGGCCACCTGGACGTGATGGTTAACAACGCTGGGATTGCCAAGATCGACCCCGTCATTGAAACCTCTGAAGAAGATTTGGACCAAATCTTAGACGTGAACATCAAGGGTGCTTTCTTTGGGATTCAAGCCGCTGCTGAACAATTCAAGGCCCAAGGAACTGGCGGGAAGATCATCAGTGCTTCCTCAATCGCCGGCCATGAAGGCTTTGAAATGTTGGGTGCTTACTCCGCAACGAAATTCGCTGTTCGTGGCTTGACACAAGCTGCTGCCAAGGAATTAGCGAAGGACCAAATCACGGTCAACGCTTACTGCCCAGGCATCGTGCTCACCCCAATGTGGGATGAAATCGACCAACGCATGGCAAAAATCTACAACGTTCCTGAAGGCGAAACCTTACAGAAGAACATTGATAGCATTGCCTTAGGCCGTGGCGAACAACCAGCCGATGTCGCTAACCTGGTTTCCTTCTTAGCCGACAAGAAGTCCGATTACATTACCGGCCAAGCCATTATTGTTGATGGTGGGATTAATTTCGCTTAAAATAGAATAACTGCATAAAGCTATCGGTCATCGCTAATTGCGGTGGCCGATTTTTGGTTTTGACTTGGGTTTTGGAGTTCGCTCCCGGCGGCAAGCCTTGCTCCCGCTGCTGTGGGGACCGACTGCGGCCTGAGGGGCGGTCCTCCGTCTCGCCTTGAAGCTGAAAAGTCCATCTTCAAGGTCGTCCCATGGCCTAGGGCGGCAAAGAACGCCGGCCAACGCCATCGACACAGCTGCGTCCGCAAGGTTGCCTCTGGTCGCTGACAACGGCCAGGACAAAACCAACTGGCTGTGTGCCGGTGTTAATGGCAGTTGGCTGGTATCAGTGTGGTTATGAAACGGGCAACGACAACTCACACCAGACCGGGTGAGTTTGTGCAGTAGAGAGTTTTACAGCAACAAGTTTAGACAATTAATTAACCAAGGCAAAAACGCGTGCGGTACCTCACAGGTATCAGTACGCGATAAAATAAGTGGGTTGGTTGTTTGGGTGGAGTCGGCGGCCGCTGAGCGCTGAGACCTGTGTCGGTGGTCTTGGTCGGGGTATTTTCCCGGCCTAGAGCACGGGCCGACCTTGGAGACTGGTGAATTTCCAGGCTTCAAGGCGAGGTGGAAGCCCGCTTCTCAGGCTGGAGCCGGGCCCCATAGGCGCTAGCGCTCGGGCGGCCGCAGACGGAACCCAGACAAACAACCCCAACCAATTTTAAAGGAGGCTGACACCTGTGTGTACCAGCATATTACAGATTGCGAAAGACGGCAGCCACATCCTAGCCCGCACCATGGATTGGCACGCCCTATACGTCCAACCCCTGTTCGTGCCCCGCAACTTCCAGTGGCAGGGCCTATACGACAACGAGGTTCACACCAACCGCTACGCCATGATCGGTGGTGGGGGGGCGCATGACCATGAAATTGACGTGTCCGATGGCGTCAACGAAATGGGCTTGAGCGTACAAAAATTGACGTTTGCCAACGGGTCACACCTCGTGGAAACGCCAACGCCGGGCCAGGTTCATTTGGCCCCGTATGAATTTTCATTTTATTTATTGGGGCACTACGCCTCGGTCGCCGACATTGAAGCGCACCTCGACGAGATTCAATTGATGACGAATCGCTTTGCCGTGAACGATATTGGCGACTCCGAATTACATTTCGCCGTGGTCGACCGCACCGGCCGGACCGTGGTTATCGAGCCCACGCATTTCCCCATGAAGGTGCGCGAGAATCCCTTGGGCGTCGTCACCAACAGCAAGGATTTCGAGCTTCAGCTGGAACGGTTGGGCCAATACGTCAACTACACCGACGACTTTGACGCCGGCACCGTCCCATTGAACGCGCCTCGCGTGACGACCGGCCGCTTCTCCGGTAAGCCCGTGCCGAGTGGATCCTTCACACCGGGGGGCCGCTTCGTGCGCGCCGCTTACTACAAGGAACGCGCCGATTTGCCGGACAACGAGGACGAGGCCATTATCAGCGCCTGGCACTTGCTGGACAGCGTGACCGTACCGCGCAGCTCCAAGTACCGGCCGACGTACTCGGTCTACCGCGCCGCCACCGTTTGCGAATCGCTGACGTACTACTTCCAGCCTTACAACCGCTTGGACACGGTTCAGTTGCGCTTGACGCCGGAAATGTTGACGTGGACCAAGCCCAAGTATTACAACGTGCCCAACCAGCTCAGCGTGACCGCGTTAAATTAGGAACCACAGAATGTTGGCCGCGACCATGCCAATTAAAACGCCACGGTGGAGGCGGGGATGCAGCATGATGATTGCCAGAAATTCCCGCGCCCAGGCCGCTGGCAAGTAGCCCCACCGGGTCGGTGCCGGGTAACCGCCACACCGAATACCGAGCTGACTAGCCAGGTGTTCGGCTCTGAACAGGTGATAGTTGTTGGTCACGATGACGACGCGGCCGCCTTGTTGGGGCAGCTTCGTCCATAACCGTTGACTATAAAGGAGATTGGTAAAGGTACTCGTGGCCCGCGTTTCCTGAACAATCTGGTCGCTGGGCCAATCGTGGTCCTCTAAATAGGCCGCCATCGCTGCGGCTTCCGAAAGCGTTTCGTCCGGTCCCTGGCCTCCGCTAACTAGGAGGGTCACGGGGCCTTTTTGGCGTCTAGCAAGGGCTAGCGCCGTATCCAACCGACTGCCCAACACGCGGCCAATTTCATGGCCGTTGCGCAGGCCCGCGCCGAGAATCAGAATCGTATCCGCGCGCCGGGCCCGCCACACGTTCGCCCGCAGGCTGCCGACCAGACTAGCGCCGTAGAGGACGCCCAGATAGGCGCTGAAGGCGGGGATGAAGGTCACCCACGGCCACCAGCTTTCACCGAAGTGGCCACTGGCCAACCGGAAGCCCCAGCCCACGCCGAGAATCAGCCAGAGCCAAATCCCGGCTAGGAGCCCGTAAGTCAGGCGTTCCTTTTTGCGAACGACTAGGTGGGGCGCATTTAGAATCAGTAATAAACTGAAGAGACCGACCACGCCGATGATGGTAATCAGGCCCCAACCCAGGTGGGCGACCAGCTGCCAGCCAGGATGGTGAGAGAAGCTGGCGAAGAGAATAATCAGGCCGCCGCTGATGCAGGTCATCACCGCGGAACTGAGGCCGTGGGGTTGCCAGAAGGTTAGTAAGACGGCTAATAAAATTAAAATGACACTCACAGTAAGCAGCATCCGCGCGGCTCCTTTCGTAAAGGTTAAGTTTTTTTGAGACTTTCTGAATTTAGCAGTTCCTTAAACTTTTCTCGGTATAATTGAGTCCATTATAACGGAAACGAGGGGATTCTGGTGGCAAAACGACGGAGAAAAAAACGAAAATCAACGACTAATCCCGCCATGGCTACCTGGATCTTTGTGATGATCCTGTTGGTACTGGGTGGCGGCCTGTTAATGCGGGGTAAAATCAAGACGGTCATGCAGGCGACGCACGTCGAGCAGACCAGCTATAGTGCCGGCAACACTGGTGAGACGGCGACGCAACAGAAATTTATCAAGAAGATTGCGGCCCCGGCCGTGCGCGTGTACCAGCAAAATGGCCAGGTCCTGCCCAGCATCGTGATTGCCCAGGCCATTCTGGAATCGAGCTGGGGGACGTCCGCGCTGTTTGTTCAGGCCAACAACCCGTTTGGGGTGAAAGGCAGTTATCAGGGCAAGACCAAGTCGTTTCCCACGACCGAGTATGTTAATGGGAAAAAGATCAAGATTCACGCTAATTTCCGGGACTATCCTAGTTTGACCGCGGCGATTCTGGATCATGATGCCTTGTTGAAGGAGAGTTATTTCAAGCAGACCGTGACGGATTACCGGACGGCGGCGAAGTTGCTGCAGAGCAACGGGTACGCCACGGATCCGGATTACGCCAAGAAACTCGACAATGTCATCGCCACCTACAACCTGAACCAGTACGACACTTAACGGGCTTTGTTGGTTGTGTGTTGGCAGCGCCTCCGGGCTGGTGAAAACTGGACCTGGTCGCGTCCGTTCCCGGCGGCAAGCTCAAGGAGCCCTGCTGTGGGGCCGGTTCCAGCCTGAGAAGCGGGCTTCCACCTCAACTTTGAGCCTGAGGGGCGGTCTCAAAGGTTGTCCCATGGGCTAGGCTGGGGAAGTACCCCAGCCAAGGCCATCGACACAGCCGGGCACCTTGGCTCGCCTCTGGTCACTCCCACGACCGGCCCAGTTTTCCCAGCTCTGCGGCTGAGACTGGTTTAGCCCGTTAGGTGGGTGCTGGTTCTGTTGTGGCGGGCTGACTTGTCGGTCGTCTGGCGTGGCCGGTTCCTGGCGGCGTTGGTTGTCGTGGTAGAAATGGCCAATTTGATTTTAGCAAGCTATCCTTGAATTTGAACATAACTGAATAAAAGATTGAAAAAAATCCCCGCCACCAACGTCCAAGTAGGACTGTTGATGACGGGGATTCTTAGTACAGTCAAACAGATACAGTTTAGTCGTGACCACGAAACTCACGTGGTTGTTGCCTAACGGAGCCGGAGGTAATCAAGGCCGAACCCTCGAGGTGGAAGCCAGAACCTCAGGCTGGAGCCGGTCCCCACAGGGTGAAGGGCTTGAATTACCGCAGGCGCAGTGACAGCGACCGAATCGTTAGTTTTCGTTGTAGTAGCGCGCGAGGTCGTAGAGGGTCTTAGCCAACGTGTCGATGGACTTGGTTGGCTTCTGGTTGGCGAATAAGACGACACCCTTCTTGTTTCCCTCGGAGCCGTAGTAAATCGTTTCGTAACCAGAACCGGTCAGGGCACCACGGACGCGCTTGATGCCGCCGCTGTAGTGGTAAAGACCGCCGGCGTAGTTTAATTTGTAATAGTTGGCTAAATCGTAGTATTGGTTCTTGGTCAAAATTTTACCGTTACGCAGGCCCTTTTGGATCTTGTAGTAATCCGATGGGGTCGAGTAGTAGTTGCCGGCGCCCAACAGCGAGGACATCAGTTTTTGGGAGACGCCATTAGCGACACTGTTGCCATTGCTATAGCTGTAACCGTTGGCCACGACGCTGTCCTTAGGCAGGCTGTCCCAGGCGTAGGTGTTTTGCAGTTTCAGTGGTTTGATGATCCGGCTTTGCACCAGGTTATCGTAACTTTGGCCGGTGACCTTGGACGCAATCGCTGCGAGCAGGGTGTAGTTGGCGTTGGTGTAATTAAAGTTTTGGCCACCGGTACTCTTGAGCTGGCTGAGCGTGTAGTTCAGTTCGGCTGCCTGGGTGCTCAACACGCTGTCGGGCGTGCTTTCGTCCATGTCGATGCCAGAACGGTGGTTCAGCAGTTGCCGGAGGGTAATGCTGCCGCTACCGGAAACGCTGGGGTAGTATTTGCTGAGTTTATCGGTTAAGGAAAGCTTGTTGCTGGCCGCCAATTGTTCAATGATGGCCCCCGTCATGACCTTTTGTAGCGAGGCGATGGGAAAGAGGGTCGTTGCGCTGTTGGCTGACTTGCTGGTGGCATCGGCGTTACCGACACTGACCAGGCTGGCGCCGGTCGCGTAGTGGTTGAACAGCATGGCACTTCCTTGGAAGTGGGCGTTGTTTAGTAACGCGGCCGCATTTTGCGAACGACTGTACTTTTGCAGGGCGTTTTGATTGACCCAGCCAATCGTTTTGCCGTACCAAGCGAATTTCACGTAGGTCGTCCCGTTCGAGAGCTTGGCCGTCTGGGTGACCTTGACGAAGCGGTGTTGCCAATTTTTTCCGCTGGCATCGCGGGTCTTAGCCGAGCGCTGCGTGTAATACGGCGCATAGTAATAAATACCATCGTTGCGGCTCGCCTGATTCGTGAACCGCGCGTTGTAGCTGACACTTTGTTTGCTAGTGATTTGCAGGTAGCTTTTGGCATCCGCCGAAGTGGCAGGCACCAAAGCCCCAACAACCAAAAGCGTCCCCAAGATTAACCATAATTTCTTCACAATCATCATCCATTTCCCCTTAGTTGTAAGTCCCATGGTACCGCTGGATAGTTGCGAAGAGGTAACAAGATTGTCACTTTTCAGTAACATTTTCAACGATTTATTTTATAAACAGGTTAAGATACTTAACCAAGGCATTAAAAGAGTATGGGGTGAAGCAACTTAATGGGTCGCAACTTTTAGGGGAGTGTGGTAAACTTAGCCCCAATATAAAATTAGTTATGAGGAGCTGAACCCAGCATTGTTACATTTTCTTGGCCAACTCTATGGGCCATTCTTTGATTTACACAACTGGGAAACGGTGATCACGTCCGGCAACGACTGGCTGATCATCTTTTCACTGGTCTTAATTGAATGTCTATTGTCGGTGGATAACGCAGTCGTGTTAGCCGCCCAAACGCAGTCACTGCCCACCCGCGAACAACAGGAAAAGTCGTTATTTTACGGGATCTGGGGCGCGTACCTCTTCCGATTCATCATCATTGGACTGGGAACGTACCTGATCAATTTCTGGGAAATCAAGGTCATCGGAGCGCTCTACCTGGTCTTTCTGGTGTTCCAATACTTCAGTAAAACCCGGGTTAAGCATACCCGAAAACTGGTCAAGGACAAGAAACGCCGCTTCCTACCGTTGTTCTGGTCGGTGGTCATGCAGATTGAAATGATGGATATCATTTTCTCCGTGGACTCCGTGCTGGCGTCCTTAGCCATTTCCAATAACCCAGTCATCGTCTTGATTGGGGGACTGATTGGGATTCTGGCCATGCGGGGGGTTGCCGAAGTTATTATGAAATTAATGCGGCGGATTCCCGAGCTGGAGCCAATGGCGTACATCCTGATTGGAATCATTGCCCTGAAGCTGTTCGTCTCGATTCCTGCCATCGACATTGAAATTCCCGCCACGTTGTTTGGGATTGTCGTGCTGGGCGCCATCGTGATTACGTTGCTGATTCACGTGATCCGCAAGCGGCGTCAACCACAAACTAAGACCGAAAAAGCCTCAAAACAAACTGAATCTTAATGCCAAGGTCGCGAGCAGAAAATGTTCGCGGCCTTTTTGTAGTGCCCAGCTAGAGAAATGGGTATACTAAAGATATGTTTAGTTCTTGTTCAATTGAAGGTTAGGTCCTTTAGGGGGATGGGATAATTCTGTTTGCCGATTGTAGGTTCAGCTGTTAGTGAAAACTGTGCTAGTTAGTCATGGCTAACCGGTAGAAGCTGAATCATTATAGAGGAAAACAGAATGGTGAAACGAAATATCATTACGAGTTAACGCTGTGTTAGCCGCAGGGCTGGTGAAAATGAGCAACGTGGTCAATGTAAGTGACCAGAGGCGGGCCAAAGTGCCCAGCTGTGTCGATGGTCTTAGCTGAGTGATTTTTCTCAGCTTAGAGCATGGGACAACCTTTGAGACCGTTTCTCAGGCTCAAAGTTGAGGTGGAAGCCCGCTTCACAGGCTGGAACCGACCCCACAGCAGGGCGCTTTGAGCCCGCCGCCGGGAACGGACGCCACCACGTTCTGGCTCATTTTCACCAGCCCGGAGGCGAGGGCAGAGATGTTTAACCCGTAAATTGGAGATGAAGGTATGCGGACCTGGTGGCAGCGTTTCAATTGGTTAATCCTAGTGGGCATCCTGCTAGGCGTCGGCGGCACAATGACCCGTGCGCAGGCGGCAACAACGACGGGCAAGGTGCTCGTCACGTATAAGGTGGCGGACGGCACTGTTTTGGCGCGAAAAACCTTGACGGGGCCGGTGGGACAGCACTACCGGACAACGTATAAGAATGCACAAATAGATTCCCGGCAGTATTCGTGGAACAAGAAGCAGCCGAAAAAGTTTCAGGGTGAATTTACCAAAAAGACGATTCACGTGCAGTACAAGTTTCTATCGGCCATGGCATTCTTTCGGCTATGGGGCAAAAAATCACTTCAGTTAACTAATATTCAGATGAATGGGAATCATCAGATCTTTGATGTGTCCACCAGCCTGAAGGGATCCGGATACATTCAGGCGATTAACTTTTCTAAGGGCAAGGTCACAGTCAATGGTCGACGACTGACACGGGGCAAAACCTATCACGGCAAGATTGGCGGGACGACGTTTAAAACGTTACTGGTGTCTCGCAACCAGGTGCGCGCCACATATTTGGTAAAGAACAAGCTGCACACCTTTCAGTTCACGGCGAGCTCGTGGAAATGGATTAATCAGTAAGTGACAATCAGGAGGTAACGCTTATGCAAATTGGGTTTATTGGGACCGGCGTCATGGGCACCGGCATTATCTTGAATCTCTTGAAGGCGGGGCAAACGGTCGTGGTCTACAACCGGACCAAGGCGCACGCCGAAACCGTTTTGACTGCTGGGGCCACCTGGGCCGAGACGCCCGAAGCCGTGGCGGCACAATCGCAACTGGTCATGACCATGGTCGGCTATCCCAGCGACGTCGAAGAGGTGTACACCGGCGAACACGGCATCTTTGCTGGTATCCAAGCCGGCAGTACGGTCGTAGATATGACGACCAGTACCCCAGCGCTGGCGGTAAAATTAACGCAGCTGGCACACGACCATGACGTTCAAGCGTTAGACGCCCCCGTTTCCGGTGGGGATGTTGGGGCCAAGAACGCCACGCTGACAGTGATGGTCGGTGGCGATAAGGCCGCGTATGATCAGGTCTTGCCGGTCTTTCAACAATTAGGCCAACGGGTTAACTACTTCGGTGGTGCCGGTAAGGGTCAGCACACCAAGATGGCCAACCAAATCATGATTGCCGGCACGATGACCGGACTGACGGAAATGTTGGTCTACGCCAAGGCGGCCGGGCTGGATTTGCCACAGGTTTTGGCCACGCTGAGCAGTGGTGGCGCCGACAACTGGAGCATGGACAATTATGTGCCCCGCATTTTAAAGGGCGACTATACGCCGGGGTTCTTCGCCAAGCATTTCTTGAAGGATCTGCGGATTGCCTTGCAGGAAGCGGACCGGATGGGGCTGGATTTGCCGGCTACCAAGCAGGCTAAACTGTTGTATGAGGCGATGGTGGACGACTTCGGCTTAGGCAACGACGGCACCCAGGGCTTAATCAAGACTTACGAGAAAAAGGTTGGTTAAACTTGTGTGCTTGGCAGCGCCTCCGGGCTGGTGAAAATGGGCCTGGTCGCGTCCGTTCCCGGCGGCGAGTTCAAGGCGCCCTGCTGTGGGGCCGGTTCCAGCCGAAGGGCGGGCTTTCACCTCAACTTTGAGCCTGAGGAGCGGTCTCAAAGGTTGTCCCATGGACTAGGCTGGGAAAATACCCCAGCCAAGGCCATCGACACAGCCGGGCACCTTGGCTCGCCTCTGGTCACTTCCACGACCGGCCCAGTTTTCCCAGCCCTGCGGCTGACACTGGTTTAGCCCCAATTCCGTCGTTGACTGGGAATGAGCCCTGTCATCCGGTGGGTTATGGTAGTTGCTGAGTTTAGTTTGTATGCTATGGATGGTCGTCATTTAATAAAATAATAAATCGAGGTCGCCGTCATTGGCGGCCTTTTTGCGGTCATGGATTGTCCAGCTGGCAGTCCGGTGGTATCTTTAATTTATATAGAAATAGAGGAGAAATAGTTGATGGTTAAATCATATTTAAAGGGAATTATTCCCTGTCTCTTTTGGTTCGTCCTGTTTAGTGTGCCGGTCACGCATGGGGCTCCGCATCTCACTTTTTCGTGGTGGACAGTTTATGTGGTTTTGAGTTACGGCGTCTGTTTTCCGCGTGCTTACCGCATCATGAAGCAGTTTTCTCGCAAGAATAAGGGATCACAAATTCAGCGACCGCGGGGCAATGCTGAAGAAGAGGCCTTACGTGATGGGGCTAGTTACGCCAATACCGGGCGTTTTGGCACGGCCCGCGTTGGGGATGCCGCTGGTAAAGAGGGCTGGCTGACTAGCTGGGGGACGGATTTTGTGTTGCGGTTGTTTGTGATTGTTGCGGCACCCGTGATTGTTGCGGTTGACGCGATGTGGCAGCGTAAGTAACGAGACTTCAGTGAAATTAAAAAGGCCGTGTGACAGGAATTTCGTCACACGGTCTTTTCAATGCAATTTTTAGTTAAGTTACAGG
Source organism: Levilactobacillus sp. FUA 3915 (assembly GCF_044053135.1). Lineage (NCBI taxonomy): Bacteria > Bacillati > Bacillota > Bacilli > Lactobacillales > Lactobacillaceae > Levilactobacillus > Levilactobacillus sp. FUA 3915. Next base: position 2,042,643 of record NZ_CP168704.1, read on the forward strand.
GCCTTCTTCAACGTCACCACTGGGGCGCCGTCCTCTTCGAAGGGCTCGCCGACCACGTGGTAGCCGCAGCGTTCGTAGAAACTTTTGGCGGTGAGCTCGCCGTCAATCAGACCGCTGGTGAAGCCGTGGGCCTTGGCCCAGTTCTCACCGGCCTACAGGACCTGGCTACCGATACCTTGACCGCGCAAGGCCTGACTGGTGCAGACCCGACCGAAGCGCATTTCTGTCGTCGATTGGGGTTCCAGCCGCAACGTGCCGACCGGCAGTTCTGGCCGTTGGTAAGCGACCACGTAGAGTCGGTCCGGCGTATCGCGGTCGTCAAACTCGACGTCGCGGGGAATGCCGCGTTCGGTGACGAAGGTGGCTTGCCGCAAGGACAGGGCGGCGGCACGGTTGAAGGGTGCATTTGAAATGACGATTTCCATGAGAAGGGGACCTCCTATTCAATCTCGGCGAAGAAGCTGTAGAGTTTTTCGCTGGTCAGAGCTTGCTTATCGGCGCCGGCCACGTCATAGGTGACCTTGCCGTGGTGCAGGACAATCAGCCGGTTGCCGTACGTCAGGGCATCTTCCATGTGGTGGGTGATCATCAAGCAGGTCAACTTATCTTGGGAGACCCGTTCATTGGTTAAATGCATTAGATCCTGACCGGTCCGGGGATCGAGAGCCGCCGTGTGTTCATCCAGCAGTAAGATTTCCGGGCGTTTTAGCGTGGCCATCAGGAAGCTAAGCGCTTGGCGTTGACCACCGGACAGGTTCCCGGTCGCCGTGGTCAGGCGGTCGTCCAGGCCGTTGTGCATGGTGGCCGTCAATTCCTTGTAGTGGGCCATGTGGTGGTTCAGCCCCCGGGGCAACAAGCCGCGGCGTTGTCCGCGCCGCTCGGCCAGCAACAGGTTTTCGGCGACCGTCATCCGGGGAGCCGTCCCCAGCTTAGGATCTTGGAAAACGCGAGCCAGGAAGCGGGTCCGTTTTTCCACGGATTCGTGGGCGATATCCTTGCCGTTCAGGAGAATCTGACCGCTATCGATACTGAGGTCGCCCCCGATAGCGTTGAATAGGGTGGATTTCCCCGCCCCGTTGGAGCCCAACACCGTGATGAACTCGCCGGCGTTGATGGTCAGGTTGAGCTTATTTAAAATGGTGATTTCTTCGGGCGTGTTGCGATTGACTTTTAACACGACATCCTTTAATTCCAGTAATGGTTTAGTCATTGGTATCCAACCCCCGTTTCACAAGGTGCTTGAAGTTCAACACGTTCTTGAAGACCGGCAGCATCATGCAGAGTGCCAAGATGATGGCGGAAATCAGGTTCAGGTCGTTGGCGCTGAAGCCCAACTTGAGGACCAGCAGCAGGACGAAGCGGTAGAGGATACTGCCGAGCGTGACCGCGACCAGCCGTTGGTTCAGGGTCAAATCGCCAAAGGCCACTTCCCCAATGATGATGGAGGCCAGCGCGATAACGATGATACCGATTCCCATGTTGACGTCGGCGTACCCGTTGTTTTGGGCGACCAGCGCGCCACCAAAGGCAATCAGGCCGTTGGAGACCATCAGGCCCATGATTTTCATGTTGTCGGTGTTGATGCCGAGGGAACGGGCCATGGTTTGGTTATCCCCAGTGGCGATGAACCCTTGGCCCAGCTCCGTTTGCAGGAAGTAGATGACGATGGTCGTGATGATCACCATGATCAGGGTTCCCAGCACCACGCTGTCGAAGTATTGGGGTAGGGAGGCTAAGAAATGATTCTTAAATAAGGTGGATTTCCCCAGGAGGGAAACGTTGGCCCGGCCCATGATTCGCAGGTTAACGGAGTAGCAGGCCGTCATGACCAGAATTCCGGCTAACAGGATGGGGATGTGCCCCTTGGTGTAGAGCAGCCCGGTGATCAGGCCGGCGAGGGCGCCGATGACGAAGGCCAGTAACGTGGCGAGCAACGGGTTCATCCCGTTGGCAATGGCAGCGACGGCGGTGGCGGCCCCCAGTGGGAACGTGCCTTCAACCGTCATATCAGCGAAATCTAAGATTCTAAAGGTCAGGAATAAGCCGACCCCGAGAACGGCCCAGAGGAGGCCTTGTCCAATTGCGGAAACTGCTAAACTCATTTAAAAACCTCCCCGTGTGCTTTGGCTTCTTTAACAACGTCGGCGGGCAACGTGATGCCCAGCTTCTTGGCTTGTTTCAGGTTGACGGTCATTTCACCCTTTTTCTCGAAGTGAATGGGCGTGTCGGCCGGGTTCTTACCGTTTAAAATGGCGGCGGTCATCTTCCCGGTTTCAACCCCGAGCTTGTACTGGTTGATGCTCAACGTGGCGAGCCCGCCAGCCTTGACCATGGTGTCGACGGCGGGGAAAACGGGGACCTTCTTGGCGTTGGCCGTGGAGACCAGCGTTTGCATGGCACTGGCCACCGTGTTGTCGGTCGGCACGTAAATGGCGTCGACCTGGCTGACCATCTGTTCAGCGACTTGGTTCAAATCGTTGGTGCTGGCGATGGAGTAGGCCTTGAGTTGGACGTGTTCCTTTTTGCAAAGGGCCTTGAATTGGTGATACTGGGCGGTGGCGGAGTCGTCGGAAGACGTGTAGATGATTCCCAGTGTCTTCATTTTCGGCATGATGCGTTGAATCAATTTGAGCTGGGCCTTCAATGGCGCTTGGTCGGAGACCCCGGTCACGTTATTGCCGGGATGCGTGTTGCTCTTGACCAGGTCGGCGCCCATCGGATCGGTGATGGCCCCCAGCACAACGGGAATGTTCGAGCTGGCGTTGGCCAAGGCCTGGGCGGATGGGGTGGCAATCCCAATCATGGCGGCCGCCTTCTCGTTGACGAAGCGGGCACTCATGGTCTTCAGATTACTCTGATCATTTTGGGCGTTTTGAAAATCAATCTTGACGTTCTTGCCCACGGTGTAGCCTTCTTCGGCGAGCCCGTGGATGATGCCTTTGTGAATGGCATCGAGGGCCGGGTGAGAAAGCAACTGGAGAATCCCAACCGTTGGGACTTCCTTCTTAGCAGCTGATTCGGGCTTGCTCTCCTGAACGAAGGCAAAGCCGAGAAAAATAAGTAAAATGGCAATGAGTCCATATAGACGTTTCATTTGGTTAACCTCACTTTAATGGTGGTTGGCAACGGTCGATTATACAAAAAAGAGCACCCAGACCGGCTGGGTGCCCAAATAAAAAGGCCCGCAAAACCGGAATGATACATCCGTGCGGGCTTTTGCATAGAAAAGTTAGCCGGCGCAGATGCGAGAATCGCTCTGGGAGCTCAAGTCGCATCAACACTGATGACGACTTGATTACCGGCTTTGCCAACGTCCATTAAGTTTTGTGGTAGACATTTGCATTAACTTTTCCTTCTTTCCGTTGTTTGAATAATTTTAGTTTACGGCAACGCTTAAAAGGCGTCAACCTTAATTTTCATTTTTTTGCAAATTGGTTTGGACCAACAGACCGACTGTCGTTCCCGGCGGCGAATTCAAGTATCCCTGCTGTGGGGTCGGTGCCAGCCTGAGGGGCGGTCTGCCACCTCGACTTTGAGCCACAGAGCGGTCTCAAAGGTCGCCCCATGTTCTAAGCTGAGAGTAGCCCGCTCAGCTAAGAACATCGACACAGCCGGGAAACTTGATTCGCCTCTGGTCACTGAGGTTGGCCGTGTTGGTCGTCGCATCTTTTTCTGGTGTGGGACTATGTGATTTAGATACGGTCATAAATCGTCCAGAATAAGGAGGGGTATGTAAGAGACAGGTAGAAGAATCGTTGCCCGGAAATCACAAACTTTGGCGTTGGGTGGCGCTGATTTTTGGTATACTGGACGATAACAGTTGCGGGGGATGCACACCCTCGAATGAAACGACACAAGGAGGCTGCATCAATGAAAATTGCAGTTCTAACGGATACGTCTGCCGGCATGGACTTTGACGAGGCGGCGGAGCGCCAGGTGACGCTCTTGGCCGCGCCAATTATGTTTGGCAACCGGCAGTACCACGAGTATCAAGACCTGAGCACGGCCGATTACTACCGCTTGATGCGGTTGGCCAAATCGAAAAAAATGGTGCCGACCGCGCCGCAGGTTTCCATGAAGACCGTGAAGGCGACCTGTGATGCTTTGGCTAAAACGGGCGTGACCGACGTCATCGTGATTGGGCCCTCACTCGGGATTTCCGGGCTGGTGAACACGTTGGCCGCTTACGTTGAAAATATTACCAGTGTCCACGTTTGGCCGTGGGACTCTCGCGGCATCCTCACGACGATGGGGGACCAGGTGCGCCTGGCCGCTGAACTGGTCGCGAAGGGGCACTCGGTCAAGGAAGTCTTCGCCCAGCTCACTAAGCTACGGGCAACCGCGCACAGTGTGTTTGTGGTGGATTCCATCAAGCCACTGTTACGCACGGGGGAGGTCAATCCCAGCCACAGCCCCGGCAGTACGCCCTTGTTGGCGGGGAAACCCATCCTGATTTTTGATCCATCCGGTAAAATGCGGGTGGCCGGGAGTGCCTTGCGGTTGAAGGGGGCCATGGCAGACTTCCTGGATGACCTGGCCGCTGATTTGGCGGGGGCCGACCCGGTTAAGGCGACGGTCTTGAACGCCGACCAACCGGAAGCCACGCAACGCTGGCTCGCCGGTGCGCAGAAGCGGTTCCCAACCGTTAAATTTGATGTGGCCTTGATTGGGCCTAGCTTTGGGGTGCATGTTGGGGATGGGGCGATGGGATTGGCTTGGTGCCAGGACTACCGCAGCCTCCTCACCCCCGAACCAAACGTCAGCGAACTTTAAGGGTTAAACGTTGTGTTTGCTTTTCGCCTCCGGGCTGTTGAAAACTGGGCCTGGTCGCGTCCGTTCCCGGCGGCGGATTCAAAGTGCCCTGCTGTGGGGCCGGTTCCAGCCTGAGAAGCGGGCTTCCACCTCAACTTTGAGCCGAAGTGCGGTCTCAAAGGTTGTCCCATGGTCTAAGCTGAGTGAGAAACCTCAGCTAAGACCATCGACACAGCTGGTCACTTTGATCCGCCTCTGGTCACTTCCACGACCGGCCCAGTTTTCCCAGCCCTGCGGCTAACACTGGTTTAGCCCCACAGTTGCGGTGGACGTTTAGGTTGATTGGAATTTGTTCCACAGTCGATGGTCAGGTTCATTTTTAATTCCACTAATTTTAGAGAGAGCTGTCCTAGTTCAATCTGCTTCAATCGAGTTTGAACGATAGGATAACTGCCACGTACACTCACAGAATGACCAGTCCACCAACTTAGTAATTGTCAGAAATCTCATTTTCGGGTTGAACGTCGTTTAGCCGCAGGGAGACTGCCAATGGACTCAGCCGTGGGAATTCCCTTAGTGGCGGGTTGAGCCGCTTAGGGAATTGGTGTCTTTGAAACGCGTCCCTTAGCGGTTCAAAGCATCCCAGAGACCGCCTTTTGGCTCTGGGTGTCCGCCCACAGCGTCACGGTCCATGGGCAGTCTCCCGGAGGCGAGGGCAACGACTACATAATCCGAAAATGAGAATTAAATTAAAATTCAGGGTTGACAGTCTTATTTTTTCATGGTTAACTGAGAGAGTAAATTGATAAATGAAAGGGATTTTGCCATTATGAAACTCAATAGCCTAACTCATTTAAATAACCAATTTGCCTTTAGCTTTTTCTTTAGATAGCGTTTGTATTCACCTCGTTGGATACGAACGCGCCGCTCAATTGCGTTTGTATCTATCGAATAGCTAAAGTTTTTCAGCATGAACTTAGCGCCAGATAGATACGGGTATAATCTATCTGGAGAAAATATATCGGGCCCGATATCACCAGGTAGATTCTACTCAGAATCTATCTGGTGTTTTTTGTTTTCTCGGACTTCTTTTTTTTCGAGAAACGGTGATGGCCCTGGACGCAGGGCGTGTCATTCCGCTGGAAGATTGGTTAAATTTACCAATTAAAGGATCAGTCAATCGTTGACCGGTGACAGTTCTACCGGCCCGAAAATAAAAGCACCACCATACCTTGGAGGAATTGATTATGAAGAAATTATTAGTTAGCAGTTTAGCGTTAATGGGACTGGGCCTCGTCTTAGCCGGGTGCTCCAGCAAGTCCAGCGCCGACAAGAGCAGCTTGAACGTCGGCATTTTACAGGTCGTGCAACACGGGTCCCTGGATGAGGCGCGGCAAGGGTTCAAGGCCGGTCTGAAGGCAGAACTCAAAGCCCACGGCAAATCAACCAAGGTGACCTACCACTACTTAAACGCGCAGGGTGATCAATCGAACCTGAACACCATGAGCCAACAATTGGTTCAACAAAAGAATGACTTACTGCTGGGAATTGCGACACCAGCCGCTCAGGCCTTAGCCAAGAAGACCACGACCACGCCAACGTTGGTGACCGCCGTGACTGATTTGAAAGCCGCTGGGTTGGTCAAGTCTAACGACAAGCCGCAGACCAACGTCAGTGGGACCAGCGATTTGACCCCGGTTGGCCTCCAGCTGAAATTGCTGGCCAGCATGACCAAGGGCAACCAACCGCTCGGCATCATGTACAACTCATCCGAAGAAAACTCCGTGCTCCAGGTCAAGTTGGCTAAGGCCTACGCTAAGAAGCACAATTTGAAATTAAAGATCGTCAGTGCCACCAGCACCAACGACGTTTCCAGCGTCCTGGCAGGTCTGACCGGCAAGATTTCCGGCCTGTACTTACCAACTGACAACCTGATGGCCAGCGCCATGAAGACTATCGGTGCCAAGGCCAAGGCGGCCAAGTTGCCCGTTGTCACCGGCTCGATTGAAATGGCCGAAGACGGGGGCACCGCGACTTACGGCCTGAACTACTACGACTTGGGCAAGCAGACCGGGAAGATGGCCTACAACGTCTTGGAAAAGAACCAAAAGCCACAGAACATGGCCGTTCAAACCGCTAAGAAACTGCACCTGTACGTCAACAAGGCCAACACGAAAGCCATTGGCCTACAAACTAGTCAAATCAAAGAACCTTAAGAAAGGGGCAACCAGTTATGTTAATCACCAGTATTGGACAGGGACTCTTGTGGGCACCACTCGTTATCGGGGTGTTCTTAACGTTCCGGATTCTCGATATCCCCGATTTAACCACGGAAGGCAGCTTTCCGCTGGGGGCCGCCGTGACCGTTAGCGCCATGATTAGCGGGCAATCCGCCGTGGTCGCTAGCTTACTGGGTTTCCTCGCCGGCTGTGTGGCCGGTTGGGTCACCGGGGTGCTCGACACCAAGCTCCACATGCCATCCCTGCTCGCTGGGATTTTAACCATGACCGGCCTGTACTCCGTGAACATGCACGTGATGGGTAAGTCGAACGTGCCGTTGCTAAATCAAAAAGTGTTGACCAACTACCTGCCAGCCACGTGGTCGGTCGACCTGCAAACGATTATCGTTGGGGCAGTCGTCACCGGCGTCGTGATTGCCGTGCTCATTTGGCTGTTCAAGACGCGGTTGGGTCTGTCACTGATGGCGACCGGGGATAACCCCGCCATGAGTGCGGCTAACGGCATTTACACCGACCGGATGGTGATTCTGGGTTACATGGTCTCCAACGGCTGCATCGCGTTGTCCGGGGCCCTGATCGCCCAGAGCAACGGCTATGCCGACATTGGGATGGGCATTGGCACCATCGTGATTGGCCTGGCCTCCGTTCTGGTGGGGGAAATCTTCCTCCACGGGCGCCAGATGTGGGTCCGTTTGACGGGCATGGTCCTCGGCGCCATCATCTACCGGTTCCTCTTAACGGTCGCGATGGGCCTGGGCTTCCCGGTCGACGATTTGAAAATTCTCTCCGCAGGCATCTTGGTCGTGGTCATTTGCCTGCCAATCCTGCGGACCAAGTACCGGACGCGTCAACAGTTGAAACGTTACCTCAAACAGATTGGAGCCGATGAACATGAAGCAGAATCAACCAGCAGTCTTAACCGTCAAGCATCTCCAGAAGGTCTTCTTTCCCGGGACAGCAAATGAACGTCACGTCCTGAAAAATGTCAGCCTGACGATTGAACCGGGCGATTTCGTGGCCGTCATCGGGAACAATGGGGCAGGGAAGTCGACGCTGCTCAACACGATTGCCGGAACGTTACCTGCCGATGCCGGGGAGTTGACCCTGGCCGGCCACAACGTGACCAAGAAATCCGTGGCGTACCGGGCGAAATGGCTGTCACGGGTCTTCCAGGACCCCAAGATGGGCACGGCGGGGGAACTGAGCGTGGCCCAGAACCTGACGCTGGCGCAACAGCACACCGGCAGTATGAGTCTTGGCCGGTACCGCAAGGCCAGTCAAGAAGCCACGTATCGCGAGCTGCTACAGTCCCTGAATATGGGACTCGAGGACCGCTTGACGACGCAGGTCAAATACTTATCTGGTGGGCAACGGCAAGCGCTGTCGCTGTTGATGGCCACGTTGAGTCACCCGGACTTGTTGTTGCTGGACGAACATACGGCGGCCTTGGATCCGCAGACCAGTAAAAAGGTGATGGACCTGACCCAAACGATTGTCGAGACCAACCAATTGACCACGATGATGATCACCCATAAAATGAGTGACGCATTGACCTATGGCAACCGGCTGGTCATGGTCCAGGATGGGCAGATCAAGCTGGATGTCCGCGGGGCGGCTAAGGACGGGCTGCGGCAGGAGGAGCTCATGTCCCTCTTCGCCGACTAGCTGGTGGTCCTTGCCAGCGCTCCCGGCGGCAATCTTCGCTACCACTGTTGTGGGGCCCGACTGCGGCCTGAGAGGCGGTCCTCCGTCTCGCCTTGAAACCTCGCTGAGAAGCGCGAGTTTCCAAGGTCGTCCCATGGTGTAGGCTGAGAAAGAACCTCAGCCAACGCCATCGACACAGCTGCGTCCGCAAAGTTGCCTCTGGTTGCTGACAACGGCCGCTGCACGTGGTTGTGATTATTTCGACTACACGGACGACGCCAGTCAGCTGCTGTTTAGTGGGCTTCGATTGGTGGAGGCCAGCGCTCCCGGCGGCAATCTTCGCTACCGCTGCTGTGGGGCCCGACTGCGGCCTGTGGAGCGGTCCTCCGTCTCGCCTTGAAACCTCGCTGAGAAGCGCGAGTTTCCAAGGTCGTCCCATGGTGTAGGCTGAGAAAGAACCTCAGCCAACGCCATCGACACAGCTGCGTCCGCAAAGTTGCCTCTGGTCGCTGACAACGGCCGCTGCGTGAACGACGCTAGCCAATTGTTAGGTGGGCTTCAATTGGCTAGGTCAGTATCCCCGTGACAAGATAACTGTGCTTAACAGGCTCTGATAGTGGATAACTTAGGCAAGTTTCAGGAGTTATCCACCGTTCCAAACGATTTTCTACGTGAATGATTCTCAAAAATAACGAGTTATCCCCTAGGGGGTGCGTAACTCAGTGTATAAGTAAGGCCGTTGTTGATAACTTTTCCTGGTGTAGGAGAGTTATTGACAGCGGCTTTTCTACTGAGTATATGGTATAGTGAACGTGGAAATAGCATTAATGCTATTAGGGGCTCTGGGATGTTTAGGTATCGTGCATATTGAAAAGCTATGCCTCCTAGTAAGCTTATCTATCAGAAATAGTCATTAAGAAAATTCTACTTAGAACATGGAGATGATCAGAAATGAAGTTAAAAGCAATCGATGACTATGCTGATGACTTGCGGCAGGAAGATCCGAATTTTGATGCGAAGTTGGCTGACGCAGAAATGAACTTGAAAATTGCGATGGGGGTTAAGAATCTGCGGGCTGAGCTTGGGCTGACCCAAAAGCAGTTTGCCGAGCTGGTTGGCAAATCCACTTCGACGATTGCTCGAATTGAGACGGGCTTTGATAAGGCTAGTTCGCAGACGCTAATTGATATTGCCATCAAAACACATCGGACGTTGAATGTGCAATTTGACAAAATTGATGTTTCAATGAATTAAGAAACATTTCTAAAAAGGCTCCGACTACACACCAATCTAGGTGGGTAGTCGGAGCCTTTTCGCGTAGAACCAATTTAAATAAAGGACAACAACGACAACGCATTATTCAAGAAGTGCAACGTCACGTTGTAGCGCAAGTCGCGGAATTTCAGGTACGTGTAGCCCAGCACCCAACCTAAGGCCGAGTACATGAGGAGCGTGAACGAGAAGCTCATGACGTGCATCATGCCAAAAATCAGACCGGACATGAAGACGCCAAGAAAGTTCATCACCCGGGAATTTTCACGGAAAAAGTAGTTTAAAAAGATGCCGCGGAAAATCATTTCTTCGACGAATGGGGCCAACAGAATTGCGTAGGCCAAGTTCCAGAATGGCAACTGCAGGATCTGTGTGTTGAGCGCCGTTTGGTTCGCGGGACTACTCAAGACGTGGGAGTTAATCAGGAAGGTCCAGCCGAACTGAATGACCAGCATCAGGAGAAAGAGGCCAGCCAATTGCCACGAGCGTTTGGCCGTGAACGGGGTCTTGCCGATGTGCCGCGGGTTATTTTTCTTTAGCTGTTGCCAGTAGCGCCAGGTCAGAAAAGCTAGGAGAAATGCCGAGTAGATCAGCATGATGCCAATCAAGCGCGTTGCCACCTGGGGATGACTGGCCTTGCTGGTGGCCGCCTGCAGGATGAGCGAGTCGGCCAGGTAAATCACGAGAAAGCCAATCCATTTCAGACTGCGAATCAGCCAACTGCCAGCGGCCGTCAGGAGTTGATTTAATTTGTTCATGAACTGCGGGGACCTCCTACTTGTCGTACTTGCCGATTTCAATCAAGTTTTCGTCAGGGTCGCGGACGTAGACCGAGGTCATGGGGCCCAGGGCGCCTTCCTTGGGGAGCGGGCCGTCAACGATTTCAACGGCGTAGTTGGTCAGGTGTGAGAGGATGTTGGCCAGCGGGTCAGTCGCGATGATGGCGAAGTCGGCGCTTCCGGCCAGGGGATGCTTAGCGACTGGCAAATGGGGGGCGTCACTCTGTTGGAAATTGATTTTTTGTTTGCCAAGTTTGACGCCGCGCCGACCATTGTCAAATTCAATGATGGGCAGGTCAAAGACTTCGTGGTACCAGCGAACGGAACGTTCCTCGTCGCTAACGGTTAAGGTGATGTGATCAATGTTACGGATATTCATTCAGAGTCAGTCCTTTTTTGGTTTTTATTAATTTGGTGTTTAGTGCAGTATAAATTGATGGATGCCACCGCCTCCGGGCGGGTGAAAATAAGCCGTGACGCTGTGGGCGCCGCCTGGAGCCGAAGGGCGGTCTCCGGACTTACTTTGAGCCGAAAATCACGTCTCAAAGATAGCAGTGGTCTAAGCGGTAAACCGCTTAGACCACTCCCACGGCTGAGCTTATTTTCACCCGCTCTGCGGCTTACATAGATGTGACTGGCAACGAAGCGGGTCACCATAAAAGCAATTGCCTGCTTGGTTGTTAGTTATTGTTGTGACCTGAAAATCCATTGGAGAGTTAGGCCGCCTAACATTACGTCACCCTAATTGGCACAGACGATGTTGACCGAATTCAGCCACAGTCAGTGACCAGAGGCGGGTCAAACTGACCAGCTGTGTCGATGGTCTTGGCTGAAGTTTCTCATTCAGCCTAGCCCATGGGACAACCTTTGAGACCGCACTTCGGATCAAAGTTGAGGTGGAAGCCCGCCCTTTGGCTGGAACCGGCCCCACAGCAGGGCAGTTTGAACCCGCCGTCGGGAACGGTCCGACTCGACCAATTTACGAGTTAGACCCCACGCCAATTCGGGTGAATTTCACCTATTATAGCATAGAATGCGGGGGCAATCCCAGGTGGGGAAGTTGACGAACCCGGGCGTTTCGTGGTAAATTACTACCTAATATATGTTTACGATACGGCCTTGACGTTGTCGGGGCCTTTTCTGCGTGAGAGAAGAAGGGAAGGGACTACAAGTGCCATTATTAGAAGTCGACGACCTGAGCATGAGCTTCGCCGACAAGAAACTTTACGAGAACGCCAGCTTCACCTTGAATAAGGGTGAACACATGGGTGTTGTCGGGCAAAATGGTGTGGGGAAGTCCACACTGATTAAAATTATTACGGAACAAGAGCTGCCATTGACGGGCTCTGTGAAATGGCAAAAGAAAACCCACATCGGTTATTTGGACCAATACGCAGATATTCCTGAAGGCATGCAGCTGATTGATTTCCTCCATACGGCCTACGCTGACCTGTACGAAAAGAACGACCGAATGACGGCGTTGTACACGGAATACGCCGAAACCATGGAAGACAAGCTGCTCGAACGGGCCGGCCGGCTCCAAGAAGAATTGGATGCGCGGAACTTCTACGACATCGAAACCGAAATTGAACGGGTCATCTCCGGGTTAGGTCTGGACGACATTGGCCGGGACCATGAAGTGGCGAAGATGTCTGGGGGCCAACGGTCAAAGATTATCTTGGCAAAATTACTGCTGGAAAATCCCGACGTTATTCTCTTGGACGAACCGACCAACTACCTGGACGTTGCCCACATTGCGTGGTTGGAAGACTACCTGAACAACTTTGATGGGGCCGCTTTGATTGTGTCCCATGATTATGACTTCCTACAAAACGTGACGAACTGTATCATTAACGTGGCGTTTGGGCAGATCACCAAGTACCGGGGCAATTTCAAGCAAGCCATGCGCCAGCGTGACGAACGTGAAAAGGCCCAACAACGGGAATTTGACAAGCAACAGGTCGTCATCGAAAAGGCCGAACGCTTTATCCGTAAGAACAAGGCGGGGTCCAAGTCGACCATGGCCAAGTCACGGGAAAAGATGCTTAACCGGTTGGACCGGGTCGATCCACCTTCGACCAACGTGCAAGCCCACTTTGATTTCCCTTACCAGGAAACCGGGTCGCAAAACGCGCTGGTGGTGGACCAACTGTCCGTTGGTTACGACCGGCCACTGTTGAAGCCCGTCACGTTCTCCGTCACGACTGACCAAAAGGTTGGGTTGACTGGGTTTAACGGGGTCGGGAAGTCCACGCTGATCAAGTCGATTCTGGGTATCATCAAGGCCAAGGGTGGCGAAGCCCATTTCTCACCATCCGCCCGTATCAGCTACTTCAGCCAGGACCTGGTCTGGGACAACGACCAACAGACGCCGTTACAGATTATCCAAGCCAAGTACGAAAAGCTGCCCCAAAAGGCCATTCGGACCAAGCTGTCCAAGTGTGGGCTGGATTCCGCTAACGCGATGAAGCCCATCGGTGAGTTATCTGGTGGGGAACAAACCAAGGTCAAGCTGGCCTTGATGGAATTTGAACCCGCTAACTTCCTAATCATGGACGAACCCACGAACCATTTGGATGACGAGACCAAGCAAGCCTTGAAGCAAGCCATCTTGAACTTCCAAGGCAATGCAATCATCGTCAGCCATGAGGCTAGTTTCTACACCGGACTCGTCGACAAGATTTTGAACGTGGAGAAGCTGAGTTTAAAGAATTCTGCAAACTAAGTTGCATGTAGATTACGTTTTGGTAAAAGGCGTTCCTTTTTTCTGAAAAATCCGTTACAGTAGTCGTAGTTAGGAAAAATTCGAAAAGGACGGCAGAGTATGAGACGTTTTAGACAGTTACTCGTGGTTGTCGCGCTGATCATCGTTGCGGCACTTGGGGTCAACCGGGTCTTTCAGAAGATGACCGCGACTTCGCACCCGAGTCAGCAGACGACCCAGACGACGGCAAAGAAGACGGCCAAGGCCGATACCATTAATTGGCGTAAGCCGTCGGAAAGCAAGCCTTATCCCAATTTAGATAAACATCCCAACGCGTGGCTGGACGTGAATACCAGTCGGCAACGGGTGTACATTCGCGACGGCAATAACCGGGTGCTTTACACCATGTATTGCTCAACTGGGACGGGCAAGGAAAACAAGACGCCACACGGCACGTATGCCATTCAGGGGGAACGCGGGAAGTTCTTCTTCAACCAGAGTTCTGGTGAGGGAGCCAAGTACTGGGTCTCCTGGAAGGACCACGGCATCTACTTGTTCCACAGTGTGCCAACCGACCAGAATGGGAACTACATCAAGAGTGAGGCCGAGGAGTTAGGCAAGACCGCCGCTTCACATGGGTGTGTTCGCCTGTCCGTGGCCGATGCCAAATGGGTCTACAATCACGTGCCTTACGGGATGAAAGTTGTGATCCACTAAGCACAAATAGGTAAGCACAGAGCAGTGACTCGTCAGAAATGACTGGTCACTGCTTTTTTTGTCGTCGCACACAAAAATCCCGCCTAATCAGTGATTAGAGCGGGATTTTTTATCAAACTTAAGCGTTAAAGTTATCGGATTCCACGTCGCGGATGAACGTTGCCAAGTGATCGTAGTAAACGGGTGCGTTGTCGATCATGTGGTGATGGCCACCTTCAGGCGTTGTCACGAAGCGAGAGTGGGGGATGAGTTCCGCCATCTTCTTACCCGTAGCAATTGGCATGGTTTCGTGTTCACCAAAGGTCAACAGGGTTGGGACCTGGATTTCCTTCAGGTGGTCACGGAAGTTCCATTCCTTCAGCTTACCCTTGATGACAAATTCGTTGTCACCTTGGAAGGCACCGTAAACGTCGGTTGCCATGGTGCTGATTAGGTGAGAAATGGCAGCGGGCTTCTTGCGGTCCACGTAGCCGTCGTTTAAGATGTCGACGTAGCTTTGGTACTTGGCGTCGTCGTAGTTCCCATCTTTTTCAACTTGCTTCATGTAGGCCACTTGGTCAGCCGTCAAAACTTTTTCCCGGATATGGTTGATGCTTTCAACGTATTCGTCGATGTTATCAACCATGGAGGAAATGATGGCGCCCTTTAAATGTTGGCCATACTTAGCAGCGTACATTTGAACCAAGGCGCCACCCCATGATTGGCCAATCAGGTAGAACTTGTCGATGCCCAGCTTTTGCCGAACTTCTTCAACTTCATCCAAGAAGTAATCGTAGGTCAGGTACTTCTTAGCCGTTTCGGGGTCGCTATAGTCGGGTTGATCGGAGTACCAAGAACCCAATTGGTCGTACATGTGGACCTGAACGTTCAGGCCTTGAGCGGCTAATTGCTTGGCAGTGTCTTCCCAGTATTCATGGTTGCCACCAGGGCCACCGTGTAAGGCGAGCAGGTGGATGTCACCAGTGCCTTGGGTGTTGGTCCAAAGGTGGTAACCGTTGTCTAAGGTGATAATCGTGGTGCCTTGTTTCATGAGAGATTCCCCCGTTTCTAATGAGTTATTAATAGTTTATCACTAACGGCGTCATTTCTAAACACCCAACCTTATTTGCTGGTTAAACTTGGCCGTTGATTACGCCTCCGGGCTGGTGAAAACTGGGCCGTGACGCTGTGGGCGCACGTCTGGAGCCGAAGGGCGGTCTCCAGACTTACTTTGAGCCGAAGTTCACGTCTCAAAGATAGCAGTTGCCTAAGCGGGAGACCCGCTAAGGCAACTCCCACGGCTGAGCCCATTTTCACCAGCCCTGCGGCTCACACTAGTTTAACCAGCATTCGGTGTGTCCTCGTGGTTGGTGTCTTGCTAATTTTGTGAAAACTGGGCCTGGTCGTGTCCGTTCCCGGCGGCGCGCTCAAAGCGCCCTGCTGTGGGGCCGGTTCCAGCCGAAGGGCGGGCTTCCACCTCAACTTTGAGCCGAAGTGCGGTCTCAAAGGTTGTCCCATGGTCTAAGCTGAGTGAGGAACCTCAGCTAAGACCATCGACACAGCTGGTCACTTTGATCCGCCTCTGGTCACTTCCACGACCGGCCCAATTTTCCCAGCCCTGCGGCTCACATGGGTTTAACCTGCATTTGGTATGTTCCTCGTGGGTAGAATTGGCGGGTGTGTCTTACTGGTCAAAGAAGGCGGAGGGATACATCAGTCCGAAGAGAGAGCGGATTTTTACCTGTTCCGTGAGGGAGTCAGAACATCCTAAGATACTAAAAAGAGCTAACGTCATTGGCGTTAGCTCTTTAGCATTATAGGTAATTTGTTGGATAAATTAATGTGAACATGAGCAACCACAGCCAACATCCCATCCATACCAGCAACAACGGTCAGTCTGAGTGACCAGAGGTGGGGCAACTTGCCCAGCTGTGTCGGTGGTCTTGGCTGAAGTTTCTCATTCAGCCTAGCCCACGGGGCGAGCTTTGAGACCGTTTTTCAGGCTCAAAGTCGAGCTGGAAGCCCGTCCCTCAGGCTGGAAGCGACCCCACAGCAGGGCGGGTTGCACCCACCGTCGGGAACGCGCGTTACACACTAACCTAGTTTTCTGGTAAGAATGGGAGGTGCAGGGCGGAATTGCCGAGCTGGATGGAGTACTGCAAGTCCTGGTTCCCACGCACGGTCATGCCAAAGTCGGTCGCGTAGATGACCAGGCCCAGTTGGTGGCCCGCCAGCAGCCGGTAGTGCGTTGGTTGCAGCGTCACGCTGAGGTCATAAAACTCGTTGGCCTTCAGTTCATCGACGTGGTAGGCATTGGTCCGGTTTTGTAGGTTACGGTGGCCCTTGGTGATCATCTTAAACGGCGTGGTTGCGGCCGGTTTGAATTCACGCAGGTCGTCTTCACGCCAACGGTAACCTTCGTCCAGGGCCTTGCGCGCCAGGATGGTTGGTGAGACACCGAGGCGTTTGGCATCCCCGTAGTCTACCAACTGGAAGCTCAGCATCCCGACCGGCTGGTTCACGGCCACGCGTAGGTCGACGGTGGGCTTCCCATCTAACAGGAGGTCGTCCGTTAAGACGGCTGACTTAAAGATTAACCGGTGATTGAACATGTCGTTGTGCTTGTCACCCAGCAAATCAGTTTGCCACTGATCGATATGGTGGGTGTATTTGTTAAATTGTTCAACGGGTAACTGGTCGTTGAAACTCGTGGCGTAGGCTAGAGGCTCGTGGGTGCTTTGGTCGACCAGCTCATCGGCCTGCAGGTTAAAGCTACGGGTCGGGTTAGTTGGCGCATCCCAGTCCTCGTAGGCGTGCCACGTTTCCGGCTGGACGTTGTCCTGAATGATGACGTTTGGCAGCAATGTTTCTGCTTGGTTGTCGACGCCCAGGAGCTCGTGGGTCAGCCAAAGATTGACGATGTCCGTGTAGTCAATGGAACGAAAGGCATTGATGTAAATGTGTTGGCCTTGGTGCAGAATCAACTTCTTGGTGACGGGCAGGTCGCGCACGGCGTTCCAAAGATTGTTGACGTTCCGTGGCTTAACGTTCCAGTCATTCAGGCCGTGGACTAGCAGGAGGTCCGCCTTGATATTCTTGGCGTTCTTCAGGTAGTTCCGTGCGTCCCAGAAGGAATTGTAGTTCCCGGTCGACCGGTCTTGGCCGTGGGTAATGGCGGCCAGGTCGGCTTGCCATTTGGCCTGAATCCGGTGATAGTCCCCAGCCTGGAGCTGACGGCTAAACGTTTCCTCGGCCAGCACGTCGGCGTCCTCACCAGGGAAGCCACCGGGCGCGATGACCAGCCCGCCATCACGGTAGTAGTCGTACCAGTTGGAAATGGCGGCTTCGGAAATGACCGTCTTGAGGCCTGCAACACCGGTGGTCGCCGCGGCCGTGGCCAGGGTCCCCAAGTAGGAACGGCCAGTCATGGCAACGGCGTGATTGCTCCACCAAGCGGGAATGGCCTGCGTAGCGGTGCGGCTGGTAAAGGCCGTCCGGTTGCCGGCCAACCACTCGATGATGGCGATGGTCGAGGTCGTTTCCTCGGGGTCACCGGTCGTGCGGACGCCGTCGGAATCCAGTGTCCCGATGCCAGCGGCGTAGACCACGGCGAACCCGCGGGCCAGGAAGTAGTCGTTTAACGTATAGGATTGTTCCCGGGCAAAGGTCTGTGCGGCTTCCTTGGTCGTGGCGGTCACGGCGCGGGGGGCGGGCAGTGGCGTGTCGTCCGGTTGGGCGGTCACGTCAGCCAGCGTGAAGTCGTTGGGCTGCTTCGGTTGCAGCGGCACGTTCACGTTGTGCATCATTTGGTCACCGGCTTCATCGTTGGTGCCCTGGTTGTAAGGACTGGCGGTATAGAGGACGGGGACCTTGAGGCCGGCTTCGGTTTCGGTTGGGCGAATGACCTCGGCCTTTAACAGGTCGCGCTTGCCGTCGTGGTCGGTGTCTTGAGGACTTTCCACGTAAACGACTTCGCGAATCAGTTTGGTCGTATCAAAGACGGCTTGGGACTTCCCGTTAAAAATCAGGGGCTTGTCAACGTGGGCGTCGTGAACGAAGGGGTCAAAGTAGCCCTTCGTGGTCAGGTGATCCAGGAAGCTCTGACCGTTCTTGGTGTGCGTCGTCAGGAGCAAGTACCAGGCCTGCTTGAGCTCATCCAAGGTGAAGTCCGCGCCGGCGTGGTCGGCCACGGGCAGTTGCATCTTGGTCATGGCGGTTAAGGGGTCGCTCAGCTTAAAGTCGAGGTCGACGGCAAATTCCAGCCGTTGTAGGGCCAGGTTGTAGAAGACCGTGACGGGGACGTTGTCGTGGTTACTGAGAAAGTCCAAGCCATCGATGTCGGGCGTCGCCATCAGGTTACTGAGCTGTTGGGAAACCGTGTCGGGCGTGGTAAATTCGGGCCAGCTCCGGTCATAGAAGTTGCAGAGCAGTTGGCTCGGCGTGGTGAGTTTTTCCGTGTGTTCGTCTAAGAAATGGATTCGTTGAAGTTCGTCTAGGGCCTGAGCGGGTGCTGTGGGCCGAATGGCAAATTGTTGGTTACGCATAAATATCGCCTACCTTATCAATTTTAAAAATCAACGCTTGCGTTGGTACTTGAAACAGCGTGTTGTCAGCGCCTCCGGGCTGGTGAAAATGGGCCGTGGCGCTGTGGGCGCACGTCCGAAGCCTGAGGTGCGGTCTTCGGACTTACTTTGAGCCGAAGGTCACGTCTCAAAGATAGCAGTTACCTAAGCGGGAAACCCGCTAAGGTAACTCCCACGGCTGAGCCCATTTTCACCAGCCCTGCGGCTCACACTGGTTTTGAGTGCCAACGAATGGTGGATAAAATGGTTAATGTTGGTGCTCAAGGGTTACATTGGATTGACTGTCCTGCATTCTTAGGGTGCACATGAGGTGCGCAACTAGAAGTTGGGACGAAACAATTACATTGTAGTAAGTGTAACGCAAAGATTAGTTGTTGGAACAATAAATAATTGAAGAAACCAATCAGCGGGTTGAACGGATGTAAGTCCCGAGACCGTTCTTTGGCTCGGGGCGTCCGCCCACTGCCAAACCGGACTGTTTTCAGCATCCTGGAGGCGAGTTACTCCTCTTCGTTCAACCGGCTGTGACGGATGCCGTAGCTGAAGTAGATGACCAGTCCCAGTGCGAACCAGATTGATGAGGCAATCCAGGTTTCTGCGGGGAGTTGGAGCATCATGTAGAAGCACAGCAGGCCCGAGATGATGGGCAGTACCGGGTAGAAAGGTACCTTGAAGCCCGTGTTGTGGGGCATTTCTGGCAAATGGCGCAGCCGGAGAATCCCGAATGACACGAACAGGAAGGCGACCAGGGTCCCGATGTTAACCAGGTTGGTCAGCTGAGCCAGGGGCACGAAGCCACCTAGCAGGGCAATCACGACGGTAATCACAGCCAGACTGTGTTTGGGCGTGCCCGTTTTGTCGTCGATTTTGCCTAAGAATTTTGGTAACAGACCGTCACGCCCGACCGAGTAGATCAGCCGCGAGGAACTGTAGATCATGGTGACCATCATGGTAAACATCCCCGCTAGCGCGCCCAGCGAAATGATACCGGACGTCCAGTTTTGGTGGACCAACGTGAGCGCAAAGGCCACGGGGTCCGCGACGTTTAGCTTGGTGTAGTGGACCATCCCGGTCAGCACGATAGCGACCAGCATGTAGAGCACGGTGGCCACGATGAGCGTGCCGATAATCCCAATGGGCATGTTTTTCTTGGGGTTCTTCACTTCCGCAGCCGAGGCAGAGACCACATCAAAGCCTAAGTAGGCAAAGAACACGGTCGACGCACCCCGCAGAATCCCTTTGGAGCCAAATGGCGCGAACGGTTGCCAGTTGCTAGGCTTCACGTAAAAGACGCCGACGACCACAAATAAAATAATGATGGCAATTTTCACGATGACAATCGTGTTATTGATCCGCATGGACTCGCGCATCCCCCGATTTAACAGCCAACTGATGAAGAAGACCACCAGGATGGCAATCAGGTTACCGTACGTGCCCCCGGCCGGATTGTAGGGGCCACTAATGGCGTTGGGCAAGTTGAGTCCGAAGCCGGCCAAGAAGGATTTGAAATAGGCCCCAAAGGCGTTGGCCACGGCAGCCACGGCCAGCACGTATTCCAGAATCAGGGCCCAGCCCAGAATCCAGCCGACGATTTCACCGAAGACCAGGTTACCGTAGGAATAGGCGGACCCAGCGACCGGCAAAACGGAAGCAAATTCGGCGTAGCACATGGCGGCTGTGGAACAGACGATGGCGGCTATCAGAAAGGATAAAACGATGCCGGGACCACTATACTGTGCGGCGATGGTGCCGGGGAGAATGAAGATCCCGGTCCCAATCACCGCCCCAATGCCGAGTGACATCAGATCCTTTGCCGTCATTGTTTTGGCAAAGTGCTGGTCACTCTTTAAGTAATTATCTAAGCGTTCGCGACGAAATATTCGCGCAAGTCCCATAAAAAGCCTCCTTATGTCGTTGAAACTGTTTGGTTTAGGTGGTTCCTCGATTCGCCTTACCGGTCAGAGAAAATGGGCCGGGACGCTGTGGGCGCACGGCCGAAGCCTGAGAAGCGGTCTTCGGCCTTACTTTGAGCCGGAAAACACGTCTCAAAGATAGCAGTTACCTAAACGGGGAACCCGTTAAGGTAACTCCCACGGCTGAGCCCATTTTCTCTGACCTCACGGCTGACGTTGGCAGCAAAGCTAAACCGTCCGAGCTGCCTGGCCAATGCAACTGGCAGACTGGTTAGACGATTAGACTGTTGTGAATGCGGCGTCAGCAAGATTGTGAGGGTACAGTGAGTCGTGTGATTGTCCGTTAGCTGATTCATTAAAAGCTAATGTCATTTAGCCCAACCAGCGAAAACCACCTAAACCAAAACTTTCCTTATATAATGATGATACACATTGTCGCGTGCAGTTTCAGCCTTTTTTGTGATTAATTTGGGAGGCTGAGGCTGGTAGTCGCAATGATGTCTGGGATAGTGTACCGTGGAATTAAATTAAAAGTCAATGAGAGTAAGCGGTTGTTTTTGAGAAAGTCGGGTTTATTTTACCCATTCTGGGTGGTTTCGATTTAAAATAGAAGGAGTTTATTTAATTCCGAGGGGGCAATGCAACATGATTACCGAAAATGCTAGCGGCGCGGTCGTTTACCGGCTCGTCGACAATCAAATCCAATATTTACTGTTAAAGAGTGCCACCAGTCACTTCTGGGGCTTTCCCAAGGGCCACGTCGAGGGGGATGAAACGGATCTCCAGACAGCCGTCCGTGAAATTAAAGAAGAGACCAGTCTAGTCGTCGCTATCAATCCCGAGTTTCACGCCGATTTGGACTACGACATGAAGAACGGCCATCACAAACACGTGGTCCTCTACACGTCGTTGGTGCCAGCCGACAGTGAAATCAAGCGGCAAGTTGAAGAAATCAGTGAATTCGGCTGGTTCGACTACAAGATTGCCCGCGAACGCCTGAGCTATGACAACTTAAAGGGCTTGTTAGACCAAGCCAATACGTACTTGGAGGACCAGTATGCCGAATAAAGTTTTGGTGATTACCGGCGCAACGGGGACCGGCAAGACCACGGTCCAAGACTATCTGGTGGCGCACTATCCCGTGACCAAGGTCATCACCCACACGACGCGGCCACCGCGCCAGGGTGAGGTTGATGGCGTCGATTACTATTTTGAAACGGAAGCCAGTTTCCCCAAGAACCATTACCTGGAATCCGTGACGTACGCCGGCTACCACTACGGTTCCTCACGCGAGGGCCTGGCCCGTGGCTTTGAACGCGCACCGTTTGACGCCATCGTGTTAGATAGCAAGGGCGCCATCACCTACGCCGAAGAGCTGGGCGACCAAGCCGTGATCATTTTCCTCACGGTTAGCGAGTCTACCAAGCTGGCCCATCGGTTGAGCAAACGCGGCGACGATGAAGAAATGATGGCCCAGCGCCTAGCCAGTCCAGAGTATCGTCGCGACCTGACCATGCCGCTGGCACTGCGAGGCAAAGCCATTCAGCTAAACAACGACGACTGGCAACAGACCCAAGTGAAGCTGGATGAATTGATGACGCGGTTGCGGCAGGGAGAGACGGCTGATAGTTGAGTTTCCCAGTAAATATGATAAACTAACAGGGAATTCGGGTTTACACTGATGTTTGGGTCGCCTTACCGGACGAGAAAAACTGACCGGAACGCGGTGGGCAGGACGCTCCGAGCCAAGGAGCGGTCTCGAAGCTCGCTTTGAACCTCAAAGGGCGAGTTTCAAAGTCGCCATTTCTAACGCGAACCGCGTTAGAAATCCCACGGCTGAGTCAGTTTTTCTCGTCCTCACGGCTAACACTGGTTTGAACCGAATTGGATGTTAGGCTTATTGGTTGGCCTGTGAGTTTAAATTGAACGTGTTTAGTTCGTGAATCAATCACGGATAAATTAAATTAGAATATAAGGACAATTACTGGTTGGGGCTAAGCGGCTAGTGAAAATCACCGCACCTTATCAGTGACCAGAGGCGGGCCAACCTGACCAGCTGTGTCGGTGGACTAGGCTGAGGTTTTTGCTCAGCCTAGTCCACGGGACGACCTTTGAGACCGGTCTTTGGCTCAAAGTCGAGCTGAAAGCCCGCCCCACAGGCTGAGCCCGCCGTCGGGAACGACCAGCACAAGCAACACCCGTTTATTTTCGCAAGACCCATGAACAGAGAAAGAAGGAGGTTGGGCACTATGGCAGAATCGTTAACCACCGCCGTCGCCATTTTAAAGAAGAACAAACTGAAGATGACCAAGCAACGGCACGCTCTCTTGGAGTTTCTGCTGACGAACCAAGCCCACTACACCGACGTGGTGACCGTGGATGCTTACATGCGGACCGAGTTTCCGGGGATGAGCCACAACACGGTTTACCGTAACCTCAAGGAATTTGAAGAGGTTGGTATCGTTGAGCAAAACACGGAACAGGAACGGGCACGGGTCAAGTATCAGTGTGACCTGCATCACCAACACCATCATCATTTTGTGTGTCAAAATTGTGGTAAGGTGATTGAATTACAGATGTGCCCGATGGACTTTTTCACAGATCAATTACCGGGTTGTGAAATTGCTGGGCATAGCTTCGAACTGTACGGCCTCTGCGCTGACTGCAAGGCGGCCGGCGTTCAGGAAGCAGACTTAGTGAAAAATTAAGATAAATTTGAAAGATTTTTGAGTTTCCTATGCGACAATAGTCGTAATTAGGCAAAACGAAGGAGGAATGACGCATGGGGTATCGCACACCACCCTTGATTACGCCGTTCGCAATTGTCTCAATGGCTCTGGCCTTGGGGGCAACTAACGTGGTGACGAACACGGTGACGAAGACCAACGAAGGCGCCACGCGGGTGTCGAACACCAGCTCATCACTGGTCAACAATATGTCGTCGAGTGATTCGAAGAAAAAGGCTAGCGACGACAGTAAGAAGAAGGATTCTGACTCTTCTAAGAGCAGTTCCGATAGCAGTGATTCCTCATCGAAGGACGAGTCATCCACGGACACGGAAAGCTCCTCGGCCAAGAAGACCTCTACGACCGAGTCCAGCACCGCGGGGAATACCACTGGTAACACGACGACTGGGACCACCACGTCTAAAAAGAAGAAGACCTCATCGAGCGCCGTTAGCTCTTCAGCGACTACGGAAGAGAGTTCAACGGATAACGCCGATACGGCAAATGACACGACTGACAATACCGACACGGGTGGCCAAACGACAACTGGCACAACCAATGACGGCACAAATCAATAACGAAGGAAGGGGGACCGATAATGCTTAGTTTCCTTGATATGGTCAACCATTATTTAGGCTACATCAACGTCAACGCTAAAATTAAAAACCGCATCTACGTGATCATTGGTGCGTTGGGTGACCTCTACCTGTTCTACATCGCGGTTCGTTACCTGCAAAACGGCCATCCGTTCTGGGGCTTACTGATCTTACTGGTAGCCATCATTCTCTTGTACTTTGTCTACCTGAACACCATCTATTATTTTACCGAGAAGACGGCCCCATTCGACATCTCGCCTAAGATTGAAAAGATGCTACACATGAAGCCTAAGGAAGCCGAAGAGGACGCTGCTAAAACGGCGGTCCGCGGCGGTCGAAACATTCCGGCCAACGGCTACTTTGATGAGAAGAAGATTCTCCCCGGAAAGCTGACTATGAGCGGCATGGATGCGCGCAACGTGCAAAACCTTGCCACGCAACTCCAACAGAATCAGCTCTTACTACTGGATTACTCCGGGTTGGGCGACCGTGAAATCATGGAACAGACACGCCAGAACGGCAAGCCCGTTTACGCGTCTGGCCCTGGCACCCTGATTCCCTACTTCGACATGCAAACGGAAGGCAACCAACTGGTCGTCTACGCCGGCATCAATCAAGCAGAGAAGCAACGGGTCGGCGTGGTCAGTACGGTCGGCTTACAAAATGTGGCCGATGTGCGTGATCAGTTCGAACTGTATTTAGCCAACGCCACGCTGGTCGGGGGACCCTTCAAGGTCTTAGGCCGCACGTCTCTGATCGAGCAACCGGGTGACTTCCAAGTGGCGGTCCAACTGGCCTACAAGCACAGTGACCAATCCACGACGAACACCTACGACCGGGGCTACGGTCAAACCACCACAACGCCAACGCAGACGACCACTAGCCGCCGCGCCCGTTATGACAATGACCAACCGACGTCGACCAACAACGATGATGAACCAATGACTAGAACGTCCCGGTATCATCATTAAGTTAGGTGACCGGCAAAACTGAAAATGATTCAGAAAAAATCAACCATCCAGACAGGGCAGGTTGATTTTTTTGTGTGGCGAGCAAAGTGACACAGGCGTGGCAACTACGGAAGGGGATAACCAGGATAGCGTTAGCCAGGGAAGTAAGTAATTGATGAAAATGAGCAAGCCATGTCAGTGACCAGAGGTGGGCCAAGCCGGCCAGCTGTGTCGGTGGTCTTAGCTGAGGGCCTTTCTCAGCTTAGCCCACGGGACGACCTTTGTGACCGCTTTTCAGGCACAAAGTCGAGGTGGAAGCCCGGTTCTCAGGCTGGAACCGACCCCATAGCCGGCCCGGTTGAGCCCGCCGCCGGGAACGAAAGCCAAGGTGTGACCCTCATTTTCACCAATTTGGGTAGGTGACAGGGGATGTGATGAATCGGCTCCGAAAACGCGCTCGCCGCTTCCTCATGGGAATCACAAGCGTGAAATATTTTTGAAAGCAGACCGGACCCGTGGTACATCTAATCTTTGAACCCCCAAACGGTCAGTAGGGGTGGGTAACCTGGAGTGGTTTACTTTGACCGGGTAAATTTTTTGGTTTAAACTTTACCTTAGACACTGTAAAAATCTGGTCTCAAGGGACTGGATGAGGCGCTAGTCCGCCGCAAGCACGGCAAACAAATCACTAGTGGAGGGAATACTTATGTCAATGATCGAATTTCACAACGTGGAAAAGTACTACGGCGATTTTCACGCGCTGCATAACATTAATTTAACGATTGAAGCCGGGGAAACGGTTGTTTTAATCGGGCCTTCTGGTTCCGGGAAATCAACCCTGATTCGGACCGTCAATGGGCTGGAACAGATTCGCGATGGCCAATTGATCGTTAACGGCCAAGATTTGGCCAATCCAAAGACGGATATGAACCGGATTCGGAAGAACGTGGGGATGGTGTTCCAACACTTTAACCTCTACGCCAACAAGACGATTTTGGAAAACATCATGCTGTCACCCCGGATCGTGTTACACCGGGGCGAAGAGGAAAACAAGAAGGTTGCCATGGAAATGCTCGACCGGGTTGGGTTAGCCGATCAAGCGCCTAAGATGCCATCCCAACTTTCTGGGGGACAACAACAACGAATCGCCATTGCGCGGTCGTTAGCCATGAAGCCGAAGTGCCTCTTGTTTGACGAACCAACCAGTGCCTTGGACCCTGAAATGATCGACGATGTGCTGAACGTTATGAAGACCATCGCCCGGGACTCCAGTATGACGTCGCTAGTCGTGACCCACGAAATGGGCTTCGCGCGTGAAGTGGCCAACCGGGTAATCTTCATGGCTGACGGCCGGATTTTGGAAGACGACTCTAAGGAAACCTTCTTCGACGGCCAACCAACCAATGAACGGGCTCGCCAATTCTTAAGCAAGATTTTGACACACTAAAACGGGGAGGAACGCTCACTATGAAAAAATTAATTCGCAGTTTGGGCCTGCTGTTCTCCCTGGTTGCCTTGACGGTCGTCATTAGTGCGTGTGGCAGCAAGCCGTTGTCCGCACGGAACGTGTACAAGACCGATCAACAATCCAAGACGATTACTTGGGGTGTCAAGGCGGATACCCGATTGTTCGGGTTGCTGGATACCAAAGACGGGAAGATCAAAGGGTTCGAAGTGGACCTGGCGACGGCACTGACCAAGCAAATGCTGGGCAAGGATGCCAAGGCCAAGTTCATTCAAGTGACGAGTTCAACGCGGATGCCCATGTTAAAGAACGGGAACATCGACGCCATCATCGCCACCATGACCAACACGCCAGAACGGCGCAAGCAAGTCACCTTTTCTAACACGTACTTCTTTGCCGGTCAATCGTTACTGGTCAAGAAGGGCAGTTCCATTAAAAATGTCAAAGATTTAAACAAGCAAAAGGGCACGGTCCTCGGGGTCGTCGGTTCTGACTCCGTGGAAAACGTGGCCAAGGTCGCACCTGACGCGAAGGTCTTACAACTGACCGACTACGCACAAGCCATGACGGCATTGAAGTCCGGTCAAGGCCAAGCGCTGACCACCGATAACGGTATTTTATACGGGATGTCGGTTCAAAACCCGGGTTATGAAGTCACCGGGGGAACGTTCGTGTCCGAACCTTACGGGATTGCCATGGACAAGGGCCAGACGCCGTTTAGAAACGCCACGAACCAGGCTTTGACCGAGTTACGGGCCAATGGCACTTATAACAAACTCCTGCACAAGTGGTTCCACAACGTGAAGGGCTTTGACTACAAGGAGGCGGCTAAAGAATGATTCATATCTTTGCAAATTACGGAGGCACCCTCCTGTATGGGTTAGGGCAGACGTTGCTGTGCAGTGTGCTCGCCTTGATCTTCAGTTTGATTTTGGGAACGCTCTTCGCCTTACTAGAGGAATCACCAAGTAAGTTTGCCCGCGGCGTGGCCCGGGTCTACATCGAAATTTTCCGGAACATTCCTTTGCTGGTTATCACCATGTTCTTCTACGTGGTCTTTCCGCTGTACGTCGTCAAGATGAACGGGTTTACCGCCGGGACGATTGGGTTGACGCTCTACACGTCCGCCTTTATCGCCGAAACGGTGCGGGCTGGGATTCAGTCCGTTGACCCTGGCCAAATGGAAGGGGCCCGTGCGAACGGGTTATCCTTCTGGCAGGCCATGCGGTTCATCATCTTGCCCCAAGCCTTTCGGTACGTCATTCCGCCACTGGGCAACCAATTCGTGAACCTGGTCAAGAACTCCTCAACGTTAGCCTTCGTGGGTGGCTTTGACCTGATGTACCAAGGGAACGTCATCGCGTCCAGTTCACTGGAAACCATTGCGGCTTACTCCGCGGTCGGGGTTCTCTACCTGGTCATCACGATGCCAATCAGTTACTACATGCGTTACTTAGAAAAACGGTTAGCTTAGGGGAGGAGAATAAATTATGTTACAAAACTTTATTGACGCCTACTCCCCAGATAACTTACGCTACCTGTTTGGTGGACTGGGAATCACGATTCTGGTTTCCGTGGTGTCCATCATTGGGAGTTTCATTATTGGCTCGATTCTTGGGATCATCCGCTACGTAAAAATTAAGTATTTTTCAGCTATCGTTGGGTTTATCATCGATATCATTCGGAATTTACCGTTGATCTTAATTCTGTTCTTTACCTACTTCGGGTTACCTAACCTGGGGGTCAAGCCAGAAATTATTCCAGCGGCCATTCTCGCCATGACCATCTTTGAATCCACCATGCTGGCAGAAATTGTCCGCTCCGGGATTCAAGCGGTCGACCCCGGCCAGATGGAAGGGGCCCGCGCCAACGGGTTAACCTATTGGCAAGGGCTGTGGCACATTGTCTTGCCCCAAGCCATGGTTAAAATGATTCCCGCCATCGTGAGTCAATTTATCTCACTGGTCAAGGACACGTCACTGGCAACCATTATTCTCTTGCCAGAAATGCTGTACCGGTCACAGATTATTTATGGGCAAAACACCAACTACATTATTCCGATGTTCGTGGCGATTGCTTTGATGTACTTTGTGGTCTGCTACTGCCTTTCCGTCCTCGCCCGTTACCTGGAAAAACGCCAAGCTTAGTCTTCTGGGCTTAACTTGTGTTGTTGCAGCGCCTCCGGGCTGGTGAAAATGGGCCGTGGCGCTGTGGGCGCACGTCTGGAGCCGAAAGGCGGTCTCCAGACTTACTTTGAGCCGCTGAGAAGCGCGTCTCAAAGATAGCAGTTGCCTAAGCGGTAAACCGCTAAGGCAACTCCCACGGCTGAGCCCATTTTCACCAGCCCTGCGGCTGACACTGGTTTAGCCCGAGACTGCGCTGGTCGTTTGTCTAGTTGGTTGTTGTCTTCATTTTGATTTTAAATTGTTCAAATTGTTTAAATTGTTTAAATTGTTTAAATTGAGCTCACTCACTTCAGTTCGTTGGAACTGGCGTGGGTGGGCTCTTTTCATTTATCGTAAACAAAAAGACATCCGCCTGACTATTTGTCGGGGGATGCCTTTGGTGTGCAAATTATTCGGTAACAACGTATTTCTTGAAGCGGTCGAAGTCGGCTTCTTGAAGTTCAACCTTCAGGGCCGTGCCTTCTGCTTCGTAGTTGGTGTCCAAGACGTTGGCGTGGTCGTTCATGTAGGCGACGACATCACCGTCTGCGAATGGAACCAGGAAGTTGGCCGTTACGTAGTTGTGGAAGACCTTTTCCTTGATAGCCGTAACCAGGGTATCGATGGATGCGGGGTCCTTGGCTGACAGGATGAGTTGGTCACCCACGCGGTTCGGGTAGTGGGCTTCCGTCAGGTCGGCCTTGTTGAAGACGGTGATCATCGGCACGTCGGTGACGCCGATGTCTTGCAGCGTCTGTTCCGTGGTGGCCATCATCGATTCCTTGTTCGGGTCAGCATAGTCAACGACCTGAATCAATAGGTCGGCGTTGGCAGCTTCGGCTAACGTGGAACGGAAGGCCTTGACCAGTTGGGTAGGGAGTTGGCTCACGAACCCAACGGTATCACTCAGCAGCATCTTCTTTTGGTCGGGGAAGGTCAGCTGACGGACGCTGGTGTCCAGCGTGGCGAACAGCATGTTCTTCACGAAGACCTGTTTTTCTTCGCTCTTACCAAATTCACGAACCAGGGCATTCATCAACGTGGACTTGCCGGCGTTGGTGTAACCGACCAGCGCAACGGAAGGGAGTTCATTCCGTTCCCGCTGTTGCCGTTGCGTGGCGGCTGCCTGATTGATTTCCTTCAGTTCATGGTTGACGTGGTTGATCGACCGTTGAATGGTCCGCCGACTCATTTCAGTTTGCGATTCACCGGCACCACGGTTGGTGAACCCACCGCCGCCACCGCTACCCGTTTGTTGGTCCAGTCGTTGCGAAGCGCTGGTGTGCAAACGAGGGAGTTGGTATTGCAGCATGGCGAGTTGTACTTGGAGCTTGGCTTCGCGGGATTGTGCCCGGTTAGCGAAGATTTCCAAGATTAAACCGGTCCGGTCCATGATGCGGGCCTTGGTGCCAGCTTCCAGGTTCCGGATTTGGCTGGGGGACAGCTCATCGTTCACGACAATGGTATCGACACCATCGTCCGCAACAATCGTCGCTAATTCCTCAACCTTACCAGTGCCAAAGTAAGTCCCTGGATTTGGCTTTGGCAATGACTGCTGAACTTCTTCAGCGACCGTCATGTTGTTGGCCTCTACCAAGTTTTTCAGTTCAGTCATCGAGTAGCCGAACGTGGCTTGACCAGCGTTCAACCCAATCGTGATGACTGGTGTTCGTGGGGTTTCTTCCAAAAGATCACCCTCCTTTAAAGTCTATACGTTGAGTATAACATGTTCCTTTGCAAACACCGAAAAATTAAGCGTTGTTAGGCTTCCGACTGTCCCAAACTCGTGAAAATCAGGTGGCAGTTTGAGGTCCGTTCCCGGCGGCGAGCTCAAGGAGCCCTGCTGTGGGGCCGGTTCCAGCCTGAGAGACGGGCTTCCACCTCAACTTTGAGCCGAAGTGCGGTCTCAAAGGTTGTCCCATGGTCTAAGCTGAGTGAGAAACCTCAGCTAAGACCATCGACACAGCTGGTCACCTTGGCTCGCCTCTGGTCACTCACACTGACCGCACATTTTCACTGGATTGGTATCGGTTGGTGGTTGGGTGTGTCATTGGTAATTTTTTCAGTGTGAAGGAACGAAAATTACTGGGATATAAGTTGGCCGGTTTCTGTTCCCGGAAATGAGCGGGCACAAAGGTCGCCCCGTGTTCTAAGCTGAGAAAAAGCGCTCAGCTAAGAACACCGACACAGCTGGCCGGCTTGGCCCACCTCTGGTCACTCACACTGACCGCGTATTTTCACTGGGTTGGCATTGGCTGAGTGTTAAGCTATCGTCGATAATTTTTCTAATGTGAATGCACGTCAACTATCTGGAAACGTTGCAGCAACTTGTGGCAACACTGGTGAAGCTGCTGATTGGCCCCGATTCTAAAGGCTGGTAGAAATAAGTCACTTCTGAGAATCAACCCCACAATCGCTGCTGCGTTGGCCGATGTTAGCCGGAAGGCTGGTGAAAATTGGGCCAGTTGTGGAAGTGACCAGAGGCGAGCCAAGGTGCCCGGCTGTGTCGGTGGTCTTGGCTGGTGTCTTTTTGCCAGCCTAGCCCACGGGACAATCTTTGAGACCGTTCCTCAGGCTCAAAGTTGAGGTGGAAGACCGGGCTTAGGTCTGGAACCGGCCCCATAGCAGGGTTCCTTGAGCTCACCGGCGGGAACGGACGCGACCAGGCCCATTTTTAACCAGCCTGGAGGCACTGACAAAGACCAACAGAAACTCCCGAAAATGAGAATTTGGTATTGATTCTCATTTTATTTTAATTTATAGTGGTCTTTATCAACAAGTTGCTTAGGCATACTAACTTAGAGGGGTCGGATTTTATGAGAGTTAAATCAGTCATTAAGTTAGGGACGGTCGCCGCGCTAACCACCATTGCGTTAGCCGCGTGTGGCTCATCTTCTAGCAGCAGTAGCCAAGCCAAGGATCAAACCTTGACCTGGATGGAAAGCTCCGCGTTACCAACCATGGACAGTTCGTTGGCAACCGACGTCGTTTCCGGTGAAACGCTGAACAACACAGGTGAGGGTCTGTTGAAGTTTGGCAAGAATAGTACCACGCATCCCGCCGTCGCCAAGAGCTACAGCAAGTCCAAGGACGGCAAGACCTACACGTTTAATCTCCGGAAATCCAATTGGAGCAACGGGGACAAAGTAACCGCCAAAGATTTCGTTTACGGCTGGCAACGCACAGTCAACCCGAAGACGGGGTCCCAATACGCCTACCTCTACGCTGACGTGAAGAACGCCAACGCCATCATGAATGGCAAGAAGGCCGTTTCCACGCTGGGCATCAAGGCCGTCGGGGATTACAAGGTCCAAGTGACCCTGATTCATCCCGTCAGCTACTTCCCAACGCTGGTCGCCCAAACCGCGTTCTTCCCACAAAACCAAAGCGTCGTGGAAAAGTACGGCAAGAAGTACGGCACCAACGCCCAAGACAACGTCTACAACGGGGCCTTTAAGCTGAGCTACTGGACCGGGACGTCAGACAACTGGACGCTGACCAAGAACACGAAGTACTGGAATGCCAAGTCCGTTAAGCTTAATCACATCAAATTTAGTGCCGTTAAGGATCCCCAAACGGCTTTGAGCCAATACCAGAGTGGTAAGCTCGACGCTATTTACCTGAGTGGCCAACAACCAAAGAACTACAAGAATAACAAGGAATACCATGCACGGAACAGTTCCCGGGTCGCTTACCTGGAACTCAACGAGAAGAAAGATTCCATGATGCGGAACAAGAAGGCGCGTCAAGCCTTATCATTAGTCATCAACCGGAATCAATTTGTGAACAAAGTGCTCGACAACGGGTCAAAGGTCGCAACCGGGATCGTCACGAGTGGCCTGGCCATCCGCAACGGCAAGGACTTTGCGACTGAGGGCACGATTCCTGCCGCTACCGAACACAACCTGGCTAAGGCTAAGAAGTTGTGGAACGAAGCTTTAAAGGAAACTGGGCGTAAGAGTTACGCGCTGACCCTGATGGCCGACGATACTGCCGAAGGCAAGAGCACGACCGAATTTGTCCAGAGTCAATGGTCGAAGCTGCCTAACTTCAAGGTCACCAACTCTAATTTGCCATACAAAACGCGGCTTTCCCGTTCTGCTAGTGGCCAATTCGACGCCGTGGTGACGCTTTGGGACGCTGACTTCCCAGACCCAATCACCGACCTGTCCCTGTTCACGTCCGACAATTCCTACAACAATGGGAAATGGTCTAACAAGACTTACGACAAGCTGGTCAAGGAAGCTACGACGACCAACGCCAACAAGCCGGCTGCCCGGTGGCAAAATCTGATTGATGCCCAAAAGGTTCTGTTGAAGGACCAAGGGATCATTCCAGTTTACCAGAGTGGCAAGCCACAATTGGTCAAGTCAAAGGTTAAGGGCGTCACTTACTTCCCAGTTAGTTCCAACTGGGACTTCAGCAAGGCTTACATCGCTAAGTAAGCTGGTTGGAGCCGCTTCGGCAGTGAAAATGAGAGGTGTTCGGTGGCGTCCGTTCCCGGCGGTGGGCTCAAGTGGGCCTGCTATGGGGTCGGTCCCAGCCGAAGGGCGGGCTTCCACCTCAACTTTAAGCCTTGAAAGTCACAAGTCTTAAAGGTTGTCCCATGCTCTAAGCTGAGAAAACCGCTCAGCTAAGACCATCGACACAGCTGGCCGGCTTGGCCCACCTCTGGTCACTTACACTGGCCGGAGCTGTCTCATTTTCCCGTTCTGACGGCACTGATAACATCTATCTTTCAAGAATTAGACAACTGATAATTTTTTCAGGACTGATACCCCTCTAGCTGGGCGTGTCAGTCCTGTTTTTGTATATGTAGGAAATTACCGGGGTCGGGGGCTAAACGGACGTAGGCGGGCGAAGAGAGGGCTTCTAGGCCGGATACTGGCTATAAGATCCTTAATCTTTTTGCCTGGTCGTTCTTACGGAAAACTTAGAATGACTATTTTTGAGAAATGAATATTAGAATTCACCGATTTTGATGGGTTAATAGGTTAACTGGTAGCGGCATCATCAGCGACTGAATCCCGGCAGTGTGCGCTCCTTGAACTCTAATAAAAGGGTTTACTAACTCTATGTAACCGTAACCATTGCTGGTATAACAGTCATTCAGCATCGTAACTTTATGCTGTTTTTCTGTATACGGTATACAGAAAACGAAAATTTATCCTGTTTTAAATGTGACATCAGATTTTAATTTTTTATTTTAAACTGCGGTACAACAGCGTTTTTATAAAATTTTTTAAATTAAATTAGCTTTTACCATTGATTTTAATTGTTTTCTAATATACAATTGCAATATCAAATTTGAGGTTGTCAATTTATTTATCAAACAACTAAGAGGGGTTGGATTATAAAATGAAAATCAATTCGGCAGTCAAACTCGGAACGGTCGCGACATTTGCCGCTGTGTTACTTGCAGCGTGTGGATCATCATCAAACAGTTCTAGCGAGGCTAGCAAGCAGACGTTAAACTGGATGGAAAATTCCGCATTACCTTCAATGGATTCTTCTACCGCCACGGACGTTGTTTCTGGGGAAACGATGAACAACACCGGTGAAGGTCTTCTCCGGATCGGCAAGAACAGTTCCATTCACCCAGGGGTCGCTAAGAGCTACACCAAGTCCAAAGATGGTAAGACTTACACCTTCAACTTGCGTAAGTCTAACTGGAGTAACGGCGACAAGGTAACCGCTAAAGACTTCGTTTACGCCTGGCAACGGACCGTTAACCCTAAGACCGCTTCACAATACGCTTACATGTACGCGCAGGTTAAGAACGCCAACGCCATCATGAACAAGAAGAAGCCAGTTTCTAGCTTAGGGATTAAGGCCGAAGGGGACTACAAGGTGGTTGTCACGTTAACGCAAGCTACTAGTTACTTCCCTTCATTGGTTGCAAGTCCAATGTTCTTCCCACAAAATGAATCAGTTGTTCAAAAATACGGTAAGAAATACGCAACGAATGCCCAGGACAACGTCTACAACGGTCCATTTAAGTTAACTTACTGGACTGGTACGTCCGATAACTGGACATTAAGCAAAAACACTAAGTACTGGGACGCTAAGAATGTTAAACTAAAGAAGATCAACTTCAAGACGATGAAGGATCCCCAAACTTCTTTGAGTCAGTACCAAAGTGGCAAGCTTGATGCAACTTACTTGAGTGGTCAACAACCTAAGAACTACAAGAACGACAAGCAATACGTTGAACGCAAGAGTGCCTCAACCTTCTACATTGAATTGAACGAAAAGAAAGATTCAATGATGAAGAACAAGAAGGCGCGTCAAGCCTTATCACTGGCTATCAACCGGAACCAATTCGTCAACAAGGTCTTAGCTGATGGTTCTACTGCCGCAAAGGGCTTAGTTTCAACTGGTTTAGCTGAAAACAAGGGAACGGACTTCAACACTGATGCTGCTGTTCCAGCCGCAACTTCACAAGACCTGGCCAAGGCTAAGAAGCTTTGGAAGCAAGCTTTGAAGGAAACGGGCCGTTCTAGCTACTCACTGACCTTGATGGCCGATGACACGCCAGCCGGTAAGAACAGTGCCGAATTCATCCAGAGTCAATGGGCTAAGTTGGATGGCTTAAAGGTTACCAACAGTAACTTGCCATTCAAGACGCGTTTGAGCCGTTCACAAAATGGCCAATTCGATGCCGTTATCTCTGCTTGGGGTGCTGACTTCCCTGACCCAATTTCATTCCTGTCTCTGTTCACTTCAGGTAACTCTTACAACAACGGGAAATGGTCTTCCAAGGCTTACGACAAGGATGTTGCCGCAGCCACTGGTAAGGATGCCAACAACAACACCGCTCGTTGGAATGACATGGTTAACGCCCAAAAGACTATCTTAAATGACCAAGGGATCATCCCCGTTTACCAACAAGGGAAAGCCCAACTGGTCAAGTCCGATGTCAAGGGATTGATTTACTTCCCAACCGGTGCTAACTGGGACTTCAGTCGCGCTTACATTGCTAAGTAAGCAACACGTTTAAATCAGTTATGACGGTCAGGCGAAGGCCCGACTTAAATAAGCTTTATCGGGGAGTAAGGATTAACGCGAGTTGGTCCTTACTTTTCGATATTATTGCAATCATTTATCATCTTGTTGTTTTCGTGGAGTTCTTGTTAAGTTTAACGACTTAACGGTAACAAATAAGTCTACTGATTGAGAGGTAAACAAATGGCAAAGTATCTAGCAAAACGGATCTTTTACCTGATCCTGACCTTATTCATCGTTATTACCTTGACGTTCTTCCTAATGAAGTTGTTACCCGGGACGCCACTGACTAACCAAGCTAAGTTGTCCAAGAGTCAGATTGCGCTGATCTACGAACAATATGGTTTGAACAAGCCAGTCTGGCAACAGTACCTGCTGTACCTAGCAGGGGCTGTGCGGGGTAACTTCGGAACGTCTTTCCAATTCAGCGACCAACCAGTGTCCTACTTGCTTTCAAGTCGGATCGGACCATCCTTGCAGATTGGGCTGCAAGCCATGATCTTAGGGGTCATCGTTGGAATCATTGTCGGGGCCTTTGGGGCCATGCGGCAGAACTCGTGGGTTGATACCACGGCTACGGTTGTTTCTATCTTAGGGATTTCTATTCCATCTTTCGTCCTAGCCGTTTTACTCCAGTACTACTTGGGGTTGAAATTGGGCTGGTTCCCAATCGCCGAATGGGGTGGCTTTATCTACACGGTCTTGCCAACCCTAGCGTTAGGCGCGACGCCGCTAGCCGAGTCGGCGCGGTTCGTCCGAACCGAAATGGTCGACGTGCTCAGTTCGGATTACATTGAACTGGCCAAAGCGAAAGGGTTGAGTCGTACGGGGGTTATTTACCACCATGCGCTACGGAACAGTTTGATTCCGTTGATTACGATCGTTGGACCGTTAGCTGTGAACATCATGACTGGATCCATGGTTGTGGAAAACATTTTCTCCATTCCTGGTATCGGGGAACAATTCGTTAAGTCCGTCTTGACGAACGATTACCCAACCATCATGGGCTTGACCATCATCTACTCATTCATGCTCTGTGTCGTTCTGTTGTTCACCGATATCTTATACGGTATCGTGGACCCACGGATCCGGATCACAGGAAAGGCTAACTAGGAGGTAAATAAATGGCAGATACAGTTAAACTCCCTGAAGATAGCTTTAAGCGAATCAATGCCGATGACCGGGCAGCGCTCGACAGTGAAAAAATTGCGGCGCCTTCGTTAACCTTCGCGCAAGATGCATGGCGCCGGTTGCGGAAGAACAAGGGTGCTTGGGTATCCTTGATTGTCTTAGCCATCGTGTTCATCATGGCCTTTGGGTCCCTGGTGGTCTCACCACATAATCCAAACGCCGTGAACCCGTCATATGCCAACTTGCCTTCTAAGATTCCTGGTATTGGTATCAATGGCTTCAACGGGACGTTGGTCCAAGCGGGTCAACGAATCGATGCTTATAAGCAGGCTGGGGCTTCCAGCAAGTTTTACATCATGGGGACCGACTACTTAGGCCGGGACCTGTTCTCACGGGTTCTCTACGGGACTCGGATTTCCTTGATCATTGCGTTAGTGGCGACCCTCTTTGATTTAACGATTGGGGTGACCTACGGGATGTTCTCGGGGTGGAAAGGTGGCCGCATAGATACCATTATGCAGCGTATCATTGAAATCATCTTGTCCATCCCTAACCTAGTTGTTATCGTCCTGTTGATTTTGATTCTGAAACCCGGGATGACCTCAATCATCATTGCCATCGCGCTGACATCGTGGACCAACATGGCCCGACTAGTCCGAGCGCAAACGATGGAGATAAAGGAACAAGAATACATTCTGGCGGCGAGAACGCTGGGTGAGCGGCCGCTGAAGATAGCCTTCAAGCATCTTCTGCCAAACCTCTCCAGTGTGATCATCATTAACACGATGTTTACCATCCCTAACGCCATCTTCTTCGAAGCCACCTTGTCCTACATTGGGATTGGGATTTCCTCACCACAGGCTTCACTAGGGACGTTGTTGAACGATGGACAGAAGAACTTCCAATTCCTACCATATCAAATGTGGTGGCCAGCGTTGATTCTTTCCATCATCATGTTAGCCTTTAACCTTCTGGGTGATGGCTTACGGGATGCCTTTGATCCGCGGACGAAAGAGTAGGTGAACTAACGTCATGGAGAACGATAAAAACATTTTGGAAGTACGCAACCTGCAGGTTAATTTCAAAACTTACGCCGGTGACGTTAAGGCCATCCGGAACGTCAGCTTTGATCTGCGGAAGGGTGAAACCTTAGCCATCGTTGGGGAATCTGGTTCCGGTAAATCCGTGACCACCCGGACGATTATGGGATTAAACGCCCGTAACGCCGACATCACCAGTGGCTCGATCCTATACAAGGACCAAGACCTGTTGAAGAAGAGCGACAAGGAAATGGAACAATTCCGGGGACAAGATATCGCCGAAATTTTCCAAGACCCAATGACCTCGCTGGACCCAACCATGAAGATCGGTAAGCAAATCGCCGAACCGCTGATGGTCCACAAGGGTATGAAGAAAGAAAAAGCCTTGGCACAAGCCTTGGAAATGATGAAATTAGTTGGGATCACCGACGCAGAAAACCGGATCAATGATTATCCGCACCAATTCTCTGGTGGGATGCGGCAACGGATCGTGATTGCGATTGCCTTGATCAACTATCCAGAAATTCTGATTGCCGATGAACCAACGACCGCCTTGGACGTGACGATTCAGGCCCAAATTTTGAACCTGATGAAGGAACTGCAAGACAAGATTTCCACGTCAATCATCTTTATCACGCATGACTTGGGTGTCGTGGCCGGCATGGCCGACCGGGTCGCCGTTATGTATGCTGGGAAGATCGTGGAATACGGGACCGTCGATGAAATTTTCTACAACCCGAAGCATCCGTACACGTGGGGCCTCTTGAGCTCCATGCCAACGCTTGATTCGAGTGGGGATGAATTGCCATCGATTCCCGGGACGCCACCTGATTTACTCGATCCACCAACCGGGGATGCTTTCGCTGCCCGGAACGCGTACGCCCTGAAGATTGACACGGAACAGGAACCACCATTCTTTAAGGTTTCTGACACGCACTACGCGGCCACTTGGCTGCTCCATCCGGATGCACCAAAGGTCACGCCGCCAGCCCAAATCGTGGCACGGCAAAAGAAGTACGCTGAGATGCAACAGGCCTTGGTCGCCAAGCAACGACCAAGTGTCCCAGTTGAAGAAGAGGAGGAACAGCAATAATGGACTACGAAAATGCCGAAAAAATCCTCGAGGTCAAGCACCTCAAGCAATACTTCAACGTGGGTAAGGCCGATGAGGTTCGCGCCGTCGATGATATCTCGTTTGATATCTACCGCGGGGAAACCTTTGGTCTGGTTGGCGAATCCGGTTCTGGGAAGACCACGACCGGTCGGGCCATCATCCATTTGTACGAACCAACCTCTGGTGAAATCTTGTTTAACGGCAAGAACGTGGATAACTTTACTAGTAAAGACGACCAACGCGAATTCCGTCAAGACATGCAAATGATTTTCCAAGATCCTTACGCGTCCTTAAATCCGCGGATGAAGGTCAAGGATATCGTGGCCGAAGGTATCGACATTAACCATTTGGCTAAGGACGATGCCGACCGGACCAAGCGGGTGGAAGACTTGCTGGAAACTGTGGGTTTGAACAAGGACCACTCCAGCCGGTACCCCCACGAATTCTCTGGTGGGCAACGGCAACGGATTGGGATTGCGCGGGCATTAGCCGTTGATCCTAAGTTCGTGATTGCCGATGAACCCATCTCAGCCTTGGATGTTTCCATCCAGGCCCAAGTGGTTAACCTAATGAAGAAGCTCCAGCGTGAACAGGGCTTAACGTACCTGTTCATCGCCCATGACCTCTCCATGGTGAAATACATTTCGGACCGGATCGGGGTTATGCATTACGGCCGGATGCTAGAAATCGCCGACTCTGACGAAATCTACGCCCACCCCTTGCATGACTACACCAAGAGTTTGCTGTCCGCTGTGCCTGTCCCTGACCCTGAGTTCGAACGGACCCGGGAAGAGATTGCGTACGACGGTAGCGGTGAAAACGATGGCAAGGAACGTCATCTGGTTGAAATCGCCCCACGTCACTGGGTGCGGGCTGCCGATGATGAAATTGACATGTACACCCAACGGGCCCATGAGGCTTCGTTGATTCGCAAGTAAGTGTTTTGGCACCGCAGCTGTTTTTCTGGCTGCGGTGCTTTTTTGTTTGGACTTGGTTTGGGGATTTAGGTCAAGGGCTTAGGGTCAAAGGCTTTTGGGTCAAGGACAGTGGGGGATGGCCGCCTGCGGCTTCCAGGGTTCCGCCTGCTGTGGGGACCGCTTCCGGCCTGAGGAGCGGTCCTCCAGCTCGCTTTTAAGCCGCCAAGGTCGGCGTCTCAAAAGTCGCCCCGTGATGTAAGGCCGGGAAGCCCACCGGCCTTACATCACCGACACAGCCGTCTCCACCCTGGCTTCCTCCGGCTCCTGATTGTGCGTTGACCAGGTCGCTGGTTTGGCCCGAAGCCCGAAGCCCGAAGCCCGAAGCCCGAAGCCCGAAGCCCGAAGCCCGAAGCCCGAAGCCCGGTTAAGCACCACTTGTTCTTGAAGCAATCAGCCACAGTTATTTGCGTAACTTGTGGAATTAGAGGACGAAAAAAGGTCAGCAATCGTGATTGATTGCTGACCTAGGTGTAGACTGTCTTTCCCTTCTTGAGGTGAGGTCTTTCAGGAAAAATCCAAAGAAAGGTTTTACAGTCTATGAGCGTGTTTCAGGCGTTTTCGTTGCTGATACTAATCGATCGTCACAATCGAAAGTAATCAAAAAAGCCGCCCTGTATAAGCTTTGACAGGCTAGGGCGACTCATCCGTCGTTACTGTCTCCGCTCTTGAAGCGGCTTGTAAGGTCGGTGCTCGAACGCCAGTCTTTTTCATGCTTATAATATAGCATATTCTAACCCGGACAACCCTGCCAAGCGCTTACAAATTTCGTTATAAAAAGCCTGCCAATAAAAGCTCGTCAGCAGGCCAATATGAAACTATTTAATTTTGCGATACGAAACTATTTAATCTTACCCTCAGAGTTGTTGTAGTCGTTCACCTTGTAGGTCCCGTCCTTAACGGTAATCTTGGTGATACTCCCGTTATCGACCGGCACGGAGACGTCGATGTTCGAGTACTTGGAAACGATACTGCGGATGGTCGTGCTGTGGGTGGCAATCAGAATGCGGTCACCATCTTTGGCAGCGGCAATTGCGTGGTCCAAACCAGGTTGTACCCGGGCCCAGAACATCGCGTTGTCTTCAGCATCGCCGAAGGGGTCTTGGGCGTGGAACATATCCTTGGTCTTTTCAATCGTCAATTCCTTGATCATGGCGTTGAAAGAGTCTAGGCCAACCGGCGTACCCAGCGTGTGCCAGGTGAGGCCGGTGTCGAGGCCTTCGAAGTACCCAAAGTTTTCTTCACGGAAGGCGGGTTCCGTCGTCAAAGCAACGGGGGCCTGGTTAGCGGCTAAAATGTTCTTCGCCGTATTCTGGGCCCGCGTCGTGTCACTGGCATAGGCAGCGGCAAAAGGAATCTTCGCCAATCGCTCGCCGGCGCGTTTGGCATCGGCGATTCCCTTAGCGGTTAGCGGAGAGTCGGACCACCCTTGAATCCGGTGGTATTTGTTCAAATAAGTTTGGCCGTGACGCACCAAGTAAAGTTCAACTGTTGCCATCTCAATCTCTCCTATTCTTCAAAGAACTTGATCCATGGTCCTACTCGCATTGCCTCCGGGATAGTGAAAATAGGCCGTGACGCTGTGACGTGTCGTTCCCGGCGGTGGCCTCAAGGTATCCTGCTGTGGGGCCGGTTCCAGCCCAAGTGCGGGCTTTCACCTCAACTTTGAGCCTGAGAAGCGGTCTCAAAGGT
Source organism: Levilactobacillus sp. FUA 3915 (assembly GCF_044053135.1). Taxonomy (NCBI): domain Bacteria; kingdom Bacillati; phylum Bacillota; class Bacilli; order Lactobacillales; family Lactobacillaceae; genus Levilactobacillus; species Levilactobacillus sp. FUA 3915. The sequence goes on from NZ_CP168704.1 coordinate 2,084,084, forward strand.
TGGCCCATGCTCTAAATAGAGGAAGTCACTCTATTAAGACCATCGACACAGCCGGAAACCTTGGTCCACCTCTGGTCACTGAGACTGTCTTGGTGAGCCTATTTTCACCATCCCCGCGGCTGATAAACGGTTAGATCATGGATAAGTTCAACTGTTCGTTAAATGACGTCTACTTCCAGTTAGTTAAAAGTACAGTACTGATTCCAATGCATGAACGATGATAACTAACTGAAAGACATAACCAATAGTGTGGGTACTCGCAGTGTAGCCGAGAGGGCAGCGAAAATGAGCTCAGCCGGGGGATTCTCTGTGTTCTTCAGAGAATGGCGACTTTGAAACGCGGTTTAGGCGGTTCAAAGCGAGGTCGAAGACCGTTCTTTGGCTTCGGCCGTCCTGCCCCCAGCGTTCCGGCTCATTTTCGCTGCCCGGTAAGGCGGGGGAGTACCCACACAACTGGTTAATATCTTAACAGTTTTAGTTTAAAATGCCTAGTTCGCGACGGATTTCACGAGCCGTTTCCGCGTTGCTCGTGAAGATAATCCGGTCATTCAGCTTCAGCGTGGTACTCCCGGTTGGCCGAACAAAGTGACCATCCCGGAAAATCTGACTGATGGTGATGTCTTTAACAAATGGCAAACTGTGAATTTCCAGGCCGGTGTAGCGCCGGTTGTGGAGGGCCACTTCGTAGACGGCGGCGGTCGTTGAGGTCAACAGGCGTAAGGTCGTTGGCGTTTCAATCAGGCTCCGGAGCATGGAGATGTTCACGTTCGGCGTGTTGTAGACCTCGATGCCCAGGTCGGTCAGCTCGTCTTCGCGGGCGTCTAACACGTTGCGGTCCTCGAAGCGGGCGATGACCCGTTTGACCCCGTAGGCTTTAGCAGCCTTGGCCAGCTCATAATTCTTGTTGGCGTTGAAATGGCCCAGAACCACGATGTCGGCATCGAAGGCGTCCTGCCCCTCCACGTAGTCACTTTCCAGGGAGTCCAGCAGGTGGACGTTGACCTCGGAGTTATAAGTTTTGTAATTGTCAGGTTTGTCGGTATACATACTGATGTCGTACCAGCTATCGGCCAGCTGTTGCGCTACGGGTACGGTCAGCAGGTTGGTCCCGATAAAGTGGACGGTCGACTTCTTCAGGTCCTCAGCCTCGGCGGAATAGCCGGTGTTAAAGAGCAGGGGACCCAGCACACAGGTCAAAATGGCGGCCAGTAGGAAGGCACCGGACTGTTGCGAAGTGACGACCTTCATGGACTTGGCAACCTGCAAGACGGCCAGGACCATGGTGATGGTTGCCGCAGAAATAGCGGTCCCCGCAAAGGCGTTGCCACGTTTGAACCGTAGCCGCAAGATGAAGTAAACGGCGGCCTTGGATAGCAGGTAGGCGGCAAAGAAGGCCGGAATCAGCAGCAAGGTTGCCGGGTCTGCCAGCAGCGTGCGCAGGTTGAGGTCGGCCCCACTCATCATGAAGAAGATGGGGATGAAAAACCCATACCCGATGCCGTCGAGTCGGACCATGGTGTTTTCCTGTGGCTGCAGGAGTTTCATCACGATGCCGGCCACAAAAGCGCCCAGGATGCCCTCGGCCCCCACGGATTCGGCAATGACCACCAGACTAAAAATCAGGAAGAAGGCCAGTCGAATGTCCAGTTGGGTCGTGGACTTGTTGATGCTGTCAAAGAAGGTGAAGAACGGCTTGAACCGGCGGAAGAGTACCCCGGCGGCCAGGAAGACCAGCAGGAGCAGCCACAGGGATTTGCTATTGTCGCCAAAGACCGACGCGTAAATCGTTAGCGAAAACAGTGGGATGATTTCACCCAACGCCGCGATCAACAGGACGGTCTGCCCGAATGGTTTGCTCAGCAGTTCCTTTTCCTTCAGCGTGGCAATGACGATCCCCAAAGAAATCGTCATGAAGATAATGGCCGCCAGCCACGGGTCCTTGAACAGCCCGGTCCACTGGCAAATGAAGCCCAGCAACAGTGAGCTGGCCATGATGGCCGCGTAGCTTGAGACGGCGAGAAAGACCGGCGAGTACTTGGGCGCACTCCCGGCCGCTTTGGCCGCTAACGGGGTCTGTGGCACCTTGCGCCGGCTGAACAGGCTGAAGTCGATTTCCATCCCACTGAGGAACAGAAGGAAAATGACCCCGGTGCTCGACAGTAGGGACAACGTCGAATTGCTGTGAACGATGTTGAGGACGCTAGGGCCCAACAGGATTCCCACCAAAATTTCCACCACAGCGGTCGGTAGCACGGTCAGTTTGAATTTGGCCATGACCAGCGGCGTCACCAGGGCGGCGGTTAAAATAATTAACAAGGATACTTGATCCATCGTTTCATCCCCTCAAAAAAAGTTCCCCTACATTATACCAAAGTTCGCGTGAAGGAACTGGTTTGACGCCGGTCAGTTTACTTTCTTTATAGGTCGAACACGTGTAAAATGGAAAGTCGAATTATGCTTGATACGGGCATCGGCATTGCCTCCGGGCTGGTGAAAATCGGCCGTGACGCTGTGGGCGAACGCCCGTCACTGACATAGGCGGTACGGACGCTCCCGACGGCGGATTCAAGCGGCCCTGCTATGGGGCCCGGTTCCAGCCTGAGGGGCGGGCTTTCACCTCGACTTTGAGCCCAAAATCGGTCTCAAAGGTCGGCCCACGTTCTAAGCTGTGAAAATCACGCAGCTAAGAACGTCGACACAGCTGGGCGGCTTGATCCGCCTCTGGTCGCTCAGACTGGCCATGCCAGTGACAATCAATGTGGTTGGTCGATGAACACCATCTCGGTGGTGTTCATCGGTTTAGCCCGTAGTTAGGCATAGTTGATTAATGTTGTTGGTTTCATTGTTGACGTCGGTAGGTCGCCTTACTAATCATTCGGCCTAACTGTTAAGACAATGACTTATCTAGTAGGTTAGACTAAAATAGAGTTATGGAATAAAGTTGGTGCATGAAATAAATTAACGTAGCCACCACAATTACCATGTGAGTGGCGCCGGAGTCAGTTAGGTATGGAGCCCCTGTGTCGGTGTTGTTAGACCGGTGAGTTGCCGGCCTTACAACACGGGTCGTGTGGGGAGACTTGTGGGTTTTGCATGGCTCACCGCCGCCTGTGAAGACCACCCTATGGCTTCACAGGGTTGCCCCACAGGGGTGGCATACCTAAATGACGCAGGCGGAACGGACTGAAACACAGTAATTTTAAGCGGTAGTTGTTTACCCAGTTATTTGAGGAGGGATTGGCTTGCCAGATTCAATCAAGGCCCACGAGCAAGAACATTTAGACGCGGTGGTCACAAAGATCAAGACCGCCGAAAAGGAAGCTAAGGAACGGATCGACGTAGCCGAGAGTGATGAGGCCGGGATCCGCAAGAACTTTGTCAATGATTTACGAATCAAGACGGATAGTTACGAAGGGATTTTGGAAACGGCGCTCTCCGTGCGGCAACAGCAACAGATGCTGGCCGAACGGCAGAACAGTTGGCAACATGCGACGACAGAACTGAGCACGCTCAAACGCTTGGAACAGAAGGCTTACTTCGCCCGAATCGACTTCCAGGAAGGTCCCAAGGCCAAGGTGGAAACCATTTACATCGGCCTGGGTTCCTTCTCCGACACGCCCGACCACTTCCTGATTTATGACTGGCGGGCGCCCATCTCCAGCATCTACTACGATGGCGAGCTGGGCAACGTCAGCTACCAAACGCCGGATGGCGAGCAGACGGTGGATGTTAAATTAAAACGCCAATTTCAAATTGAAGACGGCACCATCATCACCCTGTACGACACGGATCAGACGGTCACCGACCAGATGCTCCTGTCGGCCCTGAGTGAGCATTCCGACACCAAGATGAAGAGCATCGTGACCACCATTCAAAAGGAACAAAACCAAATCATCCGGGACACCGGCTCCGACCTGTTATTCGTGCAGGGGGCGGCGGGTTCCGGGAAGACGGCCGCTATTTTACAGCGGGTCGCGTTCCTCTTGTACCGGTACCGCGGGCATTTAACCGCTGGCCAGGTTATGCTCTTCTCGCCTAACCAATTATTTAACGATTACATCGACCAGGTGCTCCCAGAATTAGGCGAGCACAACATGGTCCAAATGACGTATTACCAGTACGCTGGCCGTCGTTTGCCAAAAATTGAAGTGGAAACGTTGGCCCAACGCTTTGACGAGACCAACACCCCCGCGCAAAAGAAAATCAATCAGATGAAGGGGAGCCTGGCGTTCTTTGATGCCGTGACCGGTTACGCCGATCATTTGGAAGCCAAGGATATGGTCTTCCGCAACATCAAGTTCCAGGGCGACGTCTTCATTCCCAAGGAAAAGATTCAGGAAATCTACTACAGCTTCAACCGCAACTACCATCTGGGCAACCGGCTCCAGGCCACCAAGGAAGCCCTGATTCGGATCCTCAACCGCCGCATCACTAGCGAAATGAAGACCAAGTGGGTTGAAGACACGATTCAAGATTTGAGTAAGGAACAGTTGGATACGCTGTACGGGGATGACCCCCGGGAGTTCGATTCTTCCGAAAAGGAAATGCAGTTCTTGGCACGCAAGGTTGTCATGAAGGCCTTTGAACCCATTCGGAAGGCCATCGTGCGGGCACGCTTCCTGAGCATCAACAACCAGTACGTCCACATGCTCCGCGACATGCCGAACCGCATCGACCTGAGCGACTACCAGGTCACCGTGGCCGACTGGAACGCCAGCGTCGAGGAATCCGTGGCAAAATTGCGTGACCACCGAATGCAGCTGGTCGACACCACGCCGTACCTGTACCTGTACGACAAGATGACCGGGAAGTCCGGCGAACGCGACATGCGCTACGTCTTCATGGATGAAATTCAGGACTACAACGCCTTTCAATTGGCGTTCCTGAAGTTCAGCTTCCCGCGGGCGCGTTTTACCATGCTGGGGGACCTCAACCAGGCCATCTTCACCAAGGAAAATAGCCGGACGCTACTGCAGGAGCTGAGCACCATGTTTGACCCCGACAAGACGCGCGTCGTCCAGTTGACACAGTCTTACCGGTCAACGCAACAGGTCACCGACTTCACCAAGCACATTTTAAAAAATGGGGAAGCCGTGACCGCTTTTGCCCGTGAAGGGGAGCTGCCAACCATGACGGTGGCGGCTGACGAGGAAGCCGGTCTGCAAAAGGTTATCGCCCAAATCAAGCAAAACGAGGAAGAGGACGAGACCACGGCCATCATCGGCAAGGACTTGGCGGACTGTCGCGACCTGACGGAGCGCTTGAAGGCGGCCGGCGTGGCGGTGACGTTGATCCAATCCGAAAACCAACGGCTCGCCCCGGGGACCATCGTGGTGCCATCCTTCTTGGCTAAGGGGCTGGAGTTTGACGGCGTCATCGTGTGGCAGGCCTCGGCCAGCCGCTACGACGCGGATGATGAACGGCAATTGCTGTACACCATCTGCTCACGAGCTATGCACCGCCTGAGCCTGATTGCGGTCGGCGAGTTATCACCACTGTTGAGCGACGTGCCAGCGGATGAGTATGAAATGGTTTAAAGACAGAGCATGAAATTTAGTTAGGGAAGGCCTCGTCGACAATTGACGAGGCCTTTTTTAAAGGACGGTAAAGTTAACGACGAGGTTAATCAACTAATGTGGTAAAGTACGGTTAAAGAGGTGTATATTTATGACATTTGAACAATTGCTGTATACGTTGGAGTTGGCCAAACATCGGACATTAGGTGAAGCAGCGGACGTCTTACATATTAGTAAATCAGGCTTAAGCCAAACCATCTCTCAGTTAGAGGCTGAACTTAACACAACCATATTTGAACGAACACATGATGGCACGAGTCTGACAGTTGCGGGTGGGGAGTGTCAAATTTTTTGTGTAAATGGAAGTCCTCTCCCATTAGCTAGCTTCTAATACATGGATTCTAACGTATCTTGAATTTGCTTGAAACCTCGATGCGTTCGCTCAAAATTTTGGCCGTTGTAGTCACGAATAACTGTGACCAGAACGCGTTCTAGTGCTGGTTCATTTGGAAATTGTTCTTTCTTCTTTGTCTGCCGTTTTAGCTTCTTGTTGAATGATTCAATGAGATTTGTGCTGTAGATGCTACTGCGTATCGCAGCTGGAAAAGTGAAACAGGTCAAGAGATGAGGATTATTTTCTAGCTTGCCCGTTACTTTTGGATACGCCTTTTGCCACTTGTCTATGAAGTCAGCTAAGGCCTGTTTTGCGTCGTCCATGGTAGCTGCTTGATGGATCAGTTTGAAGTCGTTAAGGACCTCTTGTCGGTCCTTAGTTCGAACGTGAGCTTCAATGTTCCGACTGACGTGGATCAGGCACTGCTGGAGCTTAGCCTTAGGGAAGTGGTCACCAATTGTGTTGGTAAGGCCGACTAAGCCATCGGCCACGAATAAGAGGACTTCTTTTACACCACGCTGCTGAATGTCCACGAGAAGCTCTTCCCAAACGGTACTGGATTCAGTTGGAGCGACTTGGTATGCTAGGACCTCTTTCATACCATTTGGTCGAATGCCAATGGCGATATGCACGGCTTCTTTAGCCACTGAGTCCCGGCGCAGAGGTAAGTATGTTGCGTCCACATAAATGACTGCGTAACGACTCGCTAGAGGGCGCGTCTTGAAGGCGTTGACCTGTTGGTCAACGACCTTCGTGAGGTTTGAAACCGTTTGTGGTGTGTAATGAGCACCATACATTTTCTCAATCAAATCCGCGATCTCACTAGTGGTAATCCCTTTTTCGTAGAGCTGGACAACCGTGGCTTCTAAACCATCCGTTTGGCGTTGATAGCTTGGAATAGTTTGCGTATTAAAGGCGCCATTTCGGTCGCGTGGAACCTCCAAGTTTAGTTCCCCATACTTAGTTTTAAAGGTTCGCAGATAATGCCCATTGCGTGAATTGCCGCTGTTAAAGCCTTGGCGGTCGTAGGGTTCATAACCGAGGAACGATGAAAGTTCCTCGTGCATTAAATCATTGATGGCCGTTTCCAAATGTTGCCGAAAAACTTCGTCCAAATCTTGCTTTTGTGCTAGTGCTGCCATAATTTCTTTGTTAAACTGAGTCATGGGGAAAGCCTCCTATGTCCTATGAAGTGAGTGTGGTTGCTAACTATCATAAGGGAGAGGCTTTCCCTTTTCAATTGCTTATTTTTCTATTTACACATAATTATTTAAACACTCTGCGGGTGAAAAGATGCTTCCAACCATTCAAAAAATCCTATCTGGGAAAAATGATATGATGAACGAAGCGATGGTTTCGGGTCAAACGGCATATGAACAAGTTAAAATTGCCTATTCCAATACCATGATCAAGGCGATTCCTGAGGCCTTTTTCAAGATTGCACAGACCAACGTCAAGAGTAATTTGAGGTTGGATATTGTGCAAAAGGCCACGCACCAAATCATTGAAGAGGTTAAGAATGAAAAATTAGATGCCGGATTTATCACCATAAATAATCCGAATTTAAAACAAATTTCTCAATTGAAATTTGATATCGTGCACACCAGTAAGGTTAAACTAACCGTCAATAAAAATAATCCACTTTGCAATCAAAAATCGATTAGCTTAGAACAATTGGCCAAGCAGAAGTTTGGGTTGTATACGGATGAGTATAACGATCAATTGTTTAAACAGTTACAGTATTTGTGTGGTCCGCTAAACGTGGTCTTGCGAACGGATAGTGGGTGGACAATGCTGAAAGCAATTTCGGACATGAATATTGTCTGTCTGGGCAGGGAATGGCAAGGAAACAACTCACCGGATATGCCAGATAATTCTGATGTACTCATTCGACAGCTGGATTTAGGGAATATCATTAATGATGAATTTGTCGTGGGCTGGATTACGAGACCAGACTATCGAAAGTCACCCCTGTTGGGTTCGCTAATTACCCAAGTCAATCAAAATTTACGTGCTTAAAAACGGATGCTCGCAGTACTAGCATCCGTTTTTGCTATCTTATTTGTGAACAACAACTGATCCTAAATCAACTGTTTTTAGGCTCTCTAGTGACTTGGTGCCGGGTAACTTCATATCTTTGGGAAGATTAGTTAATAGGTCGATGAGGCCTTGGGTCAGGCAGGCTGCCTTTGCCTGTTGTGGAGAGAAACTATGAATAATATCAGCACCACGTCCCTGGTTGATTTTTTGCCCAATCTGAGGATCGATTAGAGTTGCCCGGCCAATCGCGACTAAGTCGACGTGATTGAGGAGGTCAAGCATGTCTGCCTCACTGCGAACACTTCCGGCAACGATTTCCAAGGCGTTGTTCTTAATGACAGGGCGGAAGAGGTCGGCCATCATTTTATCGGTATCACTGGCGGTCTCTCTGTAGTCGAGCTCAGAGAGATGGATGTAATCAAAGTCAAATGACTCCGTCAACGCCTGAACTAGCTGGGTTGATTCATGCCAGGTATAACCAACGTTGTCGCCATGGATTTCTTCTGGGCTGATTCGATAGCCTACGATGAAATTTTTGGGAGCTAATTCGTTAACGACTTTGAACACTTCGCGGGAGACTTCTTTGGCAAAATTCATGCGTTTGCCTAAGCTACCACCCCAGAAATCGGTACGTTGATTTGAATACTTAGAGAAGAATTCCTGTAGCAAGTAATGGTTAGCACCGTGAATTTCAACCCCGTCGAAACCGCATTCAATTGCCCGTTTGGTTGCTTGACCAAAGTCCTTAACGATTTGCCAAACTTCATCCTCGGTTAATTCGTGGAGAGGGTAATCAATCCACGGAAAGTCCATGTCGGTTGGGACTTCAACGTTGCCGCCGAGCACACCACGGAACTGAGCCTCACGTCCTGAATGTACTAATTGAAGGATGGCTTTATTACCATCTTTCTTCAGAGCCTTAGCAACTTTAGTTAAGCCGGGCTTGAAGTCATCATCATAGAGGGCAAGTTGTTCACGGTCTTTGGCCCATGATCTGGAGGGACCACCGTTGGGGCTTACGCTGGTATATTCAACGATGACCATGCCGGCAGATTGTGAACGGGCGGCGTAGTAGTTGAGGGTATCTTGGGTGACTGCCTCGTTTAACCCACTATTTGTGAGCATCGGAGCTTGAACGAGACGATTAGTGAGCGTAGCACCGTGCTTGAACGTAACAAAATCGGTTAATTTTTTCATTATGTTATACCTCCTGTTTGATTGTGTAAATATTAACATGAATTTTGACCGCTTAAAATTAGGCGTTTTTAAACGTCATGTTTAGAATAGGTGAACATGGTCATTGGTGGTGGCGCTGATTTGAATCCGATTTGAATCCGCTATCAATCTAGTGAAATCATGCCCGGTAACTAGCGTATCTGCGGTATAATAGGATTTAATTGTTTGACCTGTTGTGCACAGAAAGCAAGCAGTGCCAAGGCTTAGAAGCTGAGGCACTGGTGCGAGCGGTAAATCAACGTTGCCGGCCATTGGAGCCGGAGGTAGCTAGGTACGGAAGCCTGTGTCGGTGGTGTTAGACCGGTGTTTTTCCGGCCTTACAGCACGGGACGCGTGGCGAGACTTGTGGGTTTGACAAGGCTCACCACCGCCTCTGGAGACCGCTCTTTGGCTCCAGAGGTTGCCCCATAGGCTGGGAGTACATGGCTACCGCAGGCGGAAATACCAGCACAACAGTTTATTTTAACCAAAGTAGAGGTGTCTCCATGAGTGATCCCATCAATTACAATGCGTTTACCCGCGCCCAGTGGCGGGCCTTTTCCGATGACGCAACGCTTCCACTGACGCAGGAAAGTTTGCGTCAGATCAAGGCGTTTAACGACCGGATTTCCCTGCAAGACGTTCAGGACGTGTACATTCCGTTGGTGCATTTATTACACTTGGAATTTAACCACTACCGCCAATTACAAAAAGACAAGGCGGCCTTTCTCCAGCAAAAGCCACGGCGGGTCCCATTTATCATCGGCATCGCCGGCAGTGTGGCCGTGGGCAAGAGTACGGCGGCGCGCTTGCTAGAAGTGTTGCTCAATCACTATTTTGAGGGGCAACGCATTCAGCTGATTACGACCGACGGCTTTTTATACAGCAATGAGGAATTGAAAAAACGCAACCTGATGGCGCGCAAGGGCTTTCCGGAAAGCTATGATATGGCGTCGCTGATTCAGTTTTTAAACGACGTTAAGGCGGGGCAGGAGCTAATTAAGGCCCCCGTTTACTCGCACAAGGTGTATGACATTGTGCCAGATCAATTTGAATACATCGTGCACCCGGACGTTTTAATCGTTGAAGGGATTAATACCCTGCAATTGCCGACCAATGAACAGATTTATGTCAGCGACTTCACCGATTTTTCGTTGTACGTCGATGCTGATCCGACGCTGATTGAGAGCTGGTTCTTGGAACGGTTCGAGTTGTTATTGCAAACGGCTTTTCAGGACCCGACCAACTATTACTATCCTTATACGACGGTCAGTCACGAGGAAGCCATCGCGAAGGGCAAGCAGGTTTGGCGCGACATTGATTTGAAAAATTTAACGGAATACATTTTACCCACGCGTAATCGGGCGGACATGATTCTGCATAAATCCTTCCACCACCGCATCGACCGCTTGCTGTTGCGGAAATACTAGGGAGGCGGCGCGATGTTACGAGACGCCACGATTGTGGACGCGGACGCCGTGGCCATGCTGGTGCTCCACGAGGTGGAACGCCGCCAGCTCAGGCGCCTGCGCCGCGTGACCAAGGAACAGTTATCGCAAATGTTATTTGTCGGCTACCACCAGCCTGATTTTCGCTACGGGTATCCGCAGGCGAGAGTTTATCAAAATCAGGGCGTGGCGGTCGGCGTGGCTTACGGGTATCCCGCTGTAACTGAGCGGACGCTGGATAATCAGTGGGCGACGTTGTTTGAACGGCAGCAGCTGACGGTGCCCCAACAGCTCGTGGTGACGCCGCGGGCCTTGCCGGACGAGTGGTATCTGGATCTGTTGACGGTCCGCAACCGTTCCAAGGGCAAGACCTACCAGCAGAAATGGTTTGACGAGTGGCTGCTGGGCGATGCTATCCATCGCGCGCGGCAGAGTCGATTGCCGGCGATGGGGATGGATGTGCGGCCGGGGAGTTCACTGGCGGGATTGGCGGCCGACTTCGGCTTCGTCGCCACGCAACGCCGCCAGCTAGACCGCCAAACTTACTATCATTTGCGGCTGACACTGGTTTGAACCGCAGATAGCGAGTTGGTTGTTCTGCTGGTGTCTGTCTTGAGGTGTTAATTGTTTTCAACCTGGTGAAAACTGGGCCTGGTCGCGTCCGTTCCCGACGGTGCGCTCAAGGTGCCCTGCTGTGGGGCCGGTTCCAGCCTGTGAAGCGGGCTTCCACCTCAACTTTGAGCCGAAGTGCGGTCTCAAAGGTTGTCCCATGCTCTAAATAGAGAAAAGCACTCTATTAAGACCATCGACACAGCCGGGTACCTTGGCGCGCCTCTGGTCACTCCCGCGACCGGCCCAATTTTCCCAGCCCTGCGGCTGACACCGGCTTGAACTGCAGATAGTCAGTTGGCGGTTCTACTGGTGTGCTGTTTGGTTGATAATTATTAAAAATATGTAATGGACATGAAATAGTGTTGAATTTGGTTGGTTTCAACCTGTTATAAATGGATGCGTCAATGTTAGTGACCAGAGGCAGGCCAAGAACCTCAGCTGTGTCGGTGGTCTTGGCAAGGGGATTTTCCTTGCCTAGAGCACGGGACGACCTTGGAAACTCGCGAACTTTAGCGAGGTTTCAAGGCGAGGCGGAAGACCGGTCTTTGGCTGGAGCCGTTCCCCACAGCAGGGCTTCTTGAGCCTGCCGCCGGGAACGTAGTTGCGCACCATTTTAACGTGGGGCTGTCAGCCGCAGGTGGAGACCAAGCAAATTTTCCATCACCGGGTGAAGCGATTGTGGTGGATTTACATTGACCCGCGTTTCAGAAATCGGTATGATATAACCAATGTTTAAAAAGAAGAAAGGGTGAATGGCTTGGCAAACGTTGATATGTCCAAATTCGATAAAATTATCGTCTTGGACTTCGGAAGTCAATACAATCAATTGATTACGCGCCGGATTCGTGACATGGGCGTTTACTCTGAACTAAAGGCCCACACCATGAGTGCGGCTGAGATCAAGGCTTGGGGCCCTAAGGGGATTATTTTCTCCGGGGGACCTAACAGTGTGTACGACAGCAGTGCCTTTAACGTTGACCCAGAGATCTTCAAGTTAGGGATTCCTATCTTGGGTATCTGTTACGGGATGCAACTGATGGCCCACAGCCTGGCTGGCGGGAAAGTTGAATCCGCTGATAACCGGGAATACGGGCGGGCTGACGTCACGGTATTAAGTGATGATGCCAAACTGTTTAAGGACACGCCAAAGACGCAGACGGTCTGGATGAGTCATGGTGACTTAGTGACCCAGGTGCCTGATGGCTTTGAACGCGTGGCAACTAGCGAAAACTGCCCGATTTCTGCCATGCAAGACGTTGACCGTAACTTCTACGGGATTCAATTCCATGCGGAAGTTCGGAACACGGAATACGGTAATGACATCCTGAAGCACTTCGCCTTTGATGTCTGTGGCGCAGAATCTAATTGGTCGATGGATGACTTCATTGACCTGCAGATCGAACACATCCGCGAGACAGTCGGCGACAAGCGGGTCTTGTTGGGCCTGTCCGGTGGGGTCGATTCCTCCGTGGTCGGTGTGCTCTTGCACAAGGCTATCGGAACGCAACTGACTAGTATCTTCGTGGATCACGGTCTGTTGCGGAAGGGTGAAGCTGAACAAGTGATGGCGAGCCTGGAAGGGAAGTTTGGTCTGAACATCGTTAAAGTCGATGCGCAAGACCGTTTCCTGAGCAAGCTGGCTGGTATCACTGAACCCGAAAAGAAACGTAAGATTATTGGGAATGAATTCATCCAAGTCTTTAACGACGAAGCGCAAAAGCTCGACGGTATCGACTTCTTGGCCCAAGGCACGTTGTACACCGATGTGATTGAAAGTGGGACGGACACGGCGCAAACCATCAAGTCTCACCATAACGTGGGTGGGTTGCCGGAAGACATGCACTTCCAGCTGATTGAACCCCTGCGTTCCTTGTTCAAGGATGAAGCCCGTGAGTTGGGTGAAAAATTAGGGATGCCAAGCGACCTCGTTTGGCGTCAACCGTTCCCTGGCCCCGGTTTAGGGATTCGGGTTCTTGGTGAAATCACGCCAGAAAAGTTACAAATCGTTCGCGATAGTGACTTGATTCTGCGTGAGGAAATCAAGAAGGCCGGCCTCGACCGTGATATTTGGCAATACTTTACCGTCTTACCAAACATCAAGAGTGTCGGCGTCATGGGCGATGGCCGGACCTACGACTATGCCGTGGGTATCCGGGCCGTCACGTCCATCGATGGCATGACCGCGGACTTCGCACGCATTCCATGGGATGTCTTACAGGAGATTTCCGTCCGCATCGTAAACGAAGTGGATCACGTCAACCGTATCCTGTACGACGTTACGAGCAAGCCGCCTTCGACAATCGAGTGGGAGTAGGCTTTACTTCCATTCAGCCGGACTGTAACGGCGTAAATATACGATGATTTAATAAAAGCAGCTAACCTCTTGTTGGGGTTGGCTGCTTTTTTAGTAATGATAATCTATAGAAGGGGAAAGTCTATTGAGTAGCAAGGAACGTATAAAACTGTGGAAGTGTAGGCAGTCTTAGTAGTATTCCAGCCGACGCAAGTACCTGGCATGAAGGGATTCCCAAGGAAATTCGCGGTAATTTCGAGACCAAAGAGTACGGGGCCAACTTAATAACGGGATGTGCTTTCCGGTCTAGGTTTCGGGTCTTTGGCGCCTCGGGAATACCCACCCAATCCATTATAAGAAGCTTCGTCGTCATCGTTATCTGCTGCGCTATGATGCGCACGCCGATGGTTTATTTAAGGGCGGTAAGAAACTGAAAATGCCAGTGAAGCCGGTGGACAAGAACTTACAGGTGTTGGGGTATAAAATTTGCCGCTTATTCAAGGTGATTAAATCACTGAACCGCCGTATAAGAAAACAGATGTGCGGTGGTGTGAGAGGTCGGCAGCCGAAGTAATCGGCTACCTCCTACTCAATCGATGAATTTATAATTGAAGTATAATTTTTCAGCAGGAGCAACTCCGAAAAAACAAGTCTTTGTGCTTCGCTCACTATATTAACGGGGAGTTAATGAAATTTTCCAAGGAAAAACAAATTTTGATGCATTTAGTGATAGCTATATCACTAAGTCTGCCCAAGAGCTAAATAAATTGACTATAGAAGGTCCTAGGTCGACTTATTGATTATGGCGAGTTGAACAGCAATTATAATAAAATTTATAAGGTGAAATGTTTGTATCAAAAACTATTCTGACATATTATATAAATATAAGCTTCTATACCATTATTCTTAGGTATTGAGGGCTTAGCAATCTTAAAGGTATACAAGTGAACATAATGACAGGTATTCTCTAAGTTGATATTAAGGGAGGACTTATGTATGAAATTACTAAAAACAAATTCAGTAAAATTATCACACCCGTTTACCAACTTTTGCCAAAATATATTCGTTTCCGTCAAAATTACAAACAGCTAAAAACAGCTAAAAGTCAGTGATATCACCATTATCGCCTGTATGCTTACGCGAATAGATTTACGGGATCCATCAGAAACACACTAAAGGCTTCAACGCCACCAAGCAGTTGTATTATTACGGTTTTAAACTACATGCAGTCATGGATAATAATGGGTATTTTGTGAACTGGGAGCTAACAGCGACCAACGTTGATGATCGAAAGCCAGTCGAAGAATTATTTCAAGAGAACCCAGCATGCCAGATTCTAGCGGACGACGGCTATCTTAGCCGTCCCCTTCAGCAACAGCTGAAAACGCAAAGAATCAACTTCTGGTTCCTACTACGAAAGAACATGCGTGACTCAGGCCACGTTAACTCTTCGTTTTTGAAGAATCAACGGCGCCACATTGAGGCTGGTTTTAATAATCTCAATACGGTAAGCCACTTTGAGCATCCAGGAACCGGTACGCTAATCGTCTTAGGTAGCCGATTAGCGGCACTGTTCTTGTGGAATACACTCAAAGTTCATAGTAATCTGGTTCGTGGCCGAAGTGGATTGCGAATAGACGTAGGACTACGTGTTAAAAGTATATAAATAATAGGTTATTTTCATAAAATACAAAAAAATTTATAGCATTTATTATTTGCACTAGGACTAATTCTGGGGTATTATGCCTGTATAGTCCTTTTGCATAATTAATGCTAATGTTAAAAATTCTGCAATCTGCTGGACCAGGTACAGTGTTTTAATTATTGGCTTTGAGGCAGTAAAGCTAAATACTTTAAAACATGTTGGATTTTTCAATAATTAGAATGGAAGGGGAAAGACTTCAGCTGAACCAATAGAAAGGCTTCATAGAAAATATATAATACTTTTCTAATGCGATATGAAGTAACTTTTCAGTAGTATTGATTAATAGAGGGACTGAAGTTGTTCGATGTATCGGAGAGCATAAATTGAGGAGGATTGTCGTTTTATGAAAATGTTAATGAAGACGGGATCATTGCTATTGATGGGGTTAGCTCTTACAGGTGGTAGTTTACTCCCTACTGCTAATGCTAAGACGAAAAAAGCCAAGGTTTTATCAACAACTAAGATTGCTAAAGCAGCTTATCATGGCAAACACGGTAATGTTTATAGCAGCGCAAAGTTGACCAAAGTTCGCTATCGGATGGCAAAATATAAACATACAACCTGGTATGGAACAAAGCATGCTCTCGTAAAAAAGAATGGAAAAAAAGTGTCATTAACTTATATCAAGGCGGGGTCAAAGAAGGGATGGATTTATAGCAAATATTTAAATGTTGGAAAAGTTTCAGTGAAGAAAAACAAGGCTAAGGCGCCACTCAGAAAAGTTAAAACTGGATCGAGGGCGAAACGATTTGCTAATGATTTGAGTACAATTAAAAGAATTGCCATCTCAGGAAGCAGTATGTTACAAGACCAGATCAATGGCGTTTCAACCGACCCGGGCAACGGGTATTCTTCGTTAGCTGAAAATATTCGGGGATTTGCTAATGAGTATTACCTTGACGATTATGACGTTGCTAAGAATGATAAGAGCGCATTGCTAAGTATTTACGATTTATTAAAAAAGCGTCTTCCAGGTACATCTACTCAAAAAGCTAATCTAGAGTCGATGGCCAAAAAGGTAAGCGATAGCGAGGATGAAGGTACTGAAAATGATAGTACTCGTGTTAAAACCTTTACTTCGCTATTCACAGATTTAATTACAAAGATGTAGACAGTTCTGTGAGCGTTAGAATTACTACTATTACATAAATGGTAACAGTAGTAAGGACCATCTAGAAATTTATGAGCAGCTAAGCATTCAACTATACTTAGCTGCTTTTGTAGGATTAACGCACGTATTTTAATTGCTTTTGGTGGGTACATGCCCTTAATTTTCTGGAGCTTTTATGATTGAACCCGACAAATTATCGACCAATTGCGAGTTGAGGAGGGTATATATGAAAAACAAAATTGTGACACTAGCGACCTTAACGGTGGTTTTGGGGATTGTGTCCGGGTGTAGTGCAATTGCAAAACCATATGACAGCAAAATATCGTCGATAAATGCCGCTGAAAAAAAGATTGCAAATCAGAAGACTATGGATCAAAAAACCTCGGCTCTAAAACAGCTTGAGGAAGAATTTCAAAAGTATCAGCAGGGTAAAAATCCATATAAACAAGTTGTAGCGGTTTATCGAAATGATATTGATCAGCTCAAGGGTTCAATTAAAAAGGATGATCAAAAAACAATCAAAAACGCAACACCTGATAATCCAATGAAGGAAACACAGAGCACATTGGAAGCCAAGAATGCTAAATTAAAGGAACTCAAGGGGTCATTGATTCAACAGCGGGGGGTTGTATACACAAATCAGGGTTTTAAACAAATTAACGATAGAATTGATCAGCAAATCAATACAAACCATTCCCCCAATTGTCAAATCAAGTGCAACACAGGACAGTAAGGCGTAAGCATAACAGGATGCATGTTCTTGAAGACCTGTGTTTTGAAGACCTGGGCGGCGCTAGCATAGCCCAGGGATTTACGTAATCGATGGTTAAGTGCGTTTTGAATGGCTTGGATCGTTGGTAGATCAAAGTTCTTGAGAGAGATGCCCTTCGGAATGTACTCACGGATGAGACCGTTGAGATTCTCATTAGACCCTCGTTCAGAGGGCGTATAAGGATGAGCGAAGTAAACTTTGGTTCCTTGGACCTGATCTAGCTCGGCAAACTCACTGCCATTGTCAAATGTGATTGACTGGAAGTTCTTAGGACCATAGGCCGTAATGACCCCTTGAAGTGCCTGGCGGCAAGTGTCAGCGTGGTAGTCAGGAATCTTAACGATGATTTCAAAACGACTGACACGCTCGGTCAATGTCATCAGTGCGGGTTCGCTAGTAACCCGCTTGCCCTTAACTAGATCTCCTTCCCAGTCGCCCACCAAGATACGTTGGTCGACGATAGCTGGGCGCTCATCGATTGAGCTGCCCAATATCTTCTTATTCTTTCGGGAGCGAGCTCGACGAGTGCTCTTTACTCGACGACGTAGTTTGACTGGTAAATCAGCGTTACACAGATTCAGATAGCCTAAATCAATGTATCGATAAACAGTAGGTGTCGATGGGCAAGGCTTGTCAGGGTAAAGCTGATGGAATCGGTGGACGAAGCTATCGACACTATCGACTCTAATCTTCGTTTTAAGCGCTTCGACTAATAGCTTGAAGAAGAGCCAGCAACGCTTTAGCAAGCCCTTAGAATGACATTTAAGGCGGTCTTTTTCATAGACAGCCTGTCCTGCTTCAGCAAAATATTGATAGTATGGCAGATAGTCGGAGTTAAGCTGGCGAACCGTGCCACGCTTGATTTCGCGTGAGATAGTACTGGGATTTCGATGAAGATTACGAGCAATTTGGCGAACAGATTGGTGGTCCTTCAAGAACGCTTCAATTTGGCCACGCTCTTCGGCAGAGAGTTGTTGGTAAGTAATGGTAGTGGTATGATTTGACTGGGTCATGGAGATACCTCTTTCTTTTTGGTTTGGTCGCTTAAAAGTATAGGTCTCCATGGCCTATTTGTTTACCCTCAATGTCTTAAGGGGTGTTGCACTTCAATTTTAAATCGGGCATACAAACCATTCGCAAATTAAATCATATATTCTTTCGACAGATTCCACGCAAAAGTACGTGGATGCGTATAAAAAATTTACGTTGCAAGGAAAATCGAAAGGGTTACAACGAGGTAGCGGGGGGCCTCGTGAAAAAGGGTTCTACGCTGCAATTGGTTTAAGTAAGAGTGATTATAATGCATTGTCCAACGGAATATATGATTACTATGGTAATGCGGTAGATGAAGGATGGATTACGCAAAGACAATCTGAGACTGCGTATATAAAGGCTCAGAAGAAGCTGTTAGCAGGTGACTATGCCAAGCACTCAACTGATTTACATGAAATGAACTTCTATCAAATTGAGACGGGCGATTATTCAGCTTTGATAGATTCTTGGAAAGAGGTTGCTGAAGGCGTTAATCCAGAGGATGGGACCGGCTTTCACTGGGGACCAATAAAAGCAGGGTATAGATTTACGATTTCGAAAAACCAACTGAGTGACAGCCAAATTATTTTTAACAGAAATAACTTGGGGGTATCAAAAATCTCGGAAATAGATTCGACTGGAAAACTGAGGGGAGATTCATTGGAAGTGAGATTTAGCAACAAGGTTTCATTTGCTATAGGTGACGCATTAATTGCGGACGCTTCAACAGGTCCACGTAATTATACGATTACATTTCTGCCAAAGGGATCGAGAGTTAATGATTGGCCAAGTGGTATTAATACTGCTAAAGAGCATATTGAGATTCACACTAGTAACATGAGCTTTTCAGAAGTTTTTGAGCGGAAGTAGTCTGGGTATTTATCGATATGGAGGATGACTATGTTATTAAAGCAATATATGTATGAACAACGGGTTACTTTGCCGGACTTTGTTAAAATGGGTGAAGAGCAAGCTAGTCAATTTGACTTTTTAACGCTAGGCGATGAACCTGATAGATGCGATTTGATTAAAGAAGTTTATCAGCGGATTTTTCCATGGTACGATGAGGAAGAGGATGCTGGAGACACGCTAAATACGTATCGCATTGCGATTAAAACATTTTATGGTAAGTATTATCGATACTTAGCACGAGAAAAACAACTTGAAATTCTTGATATCAAAAAAAATACACACCGCATAACGATGATCAAATATTTGAGTTTGAAATGACCGATTCAAATGGGAATATGTATTATCAAATCTGTAATAATTATCAGTTGGGTAACTTTGGTATCTTACCAATTCATGGCGGTATTAATCCAAAACGAGCTGCAGATCCTTACTTTGATTTCTTTGATGCTTTTTTGCTTTCAGTGTACGCATTCTATAATGAAGATGTGAGTTTTGAAGGTGAGCTGGCGAATGCCATTAAAAGTCGGAAGGATTATTTTCAACAGTTTGATAGTGCTGAAGATTTTGTGAATAGAAACATGCTGACTGAATACTTTTATAATCAAGAAGACAATGAAATTGGCACATATGATGATTTGACTTATTTTTCCAAAATGAAGAGTTTTGAAGAGTACGTCCAGGCAGTGACCACAATCATAACTAGAAGGGGAAAGTATATTTGGAATATACTGGCAGGACCAGAGCAAGCGGAAGATCTAAAAGTACCTTCAAATGAAAATGCGGAGAGTCCAAAGGTAGATATTCCGGCTGCGACGGCGTACTTTCGTGACAAGTATACTTTAGAGCATAAACTTGCTGAAAAAATAGCTAAAGTTGCGTATTTTCAGGATTCTTAATTTATTTGAGAGTTTTATTGTACAGGGGACGTAAAGTTTCTAACTACGAAAAAGGTAGCTAGAAGCTTTTTTGTTGCCGTTCAACAATCAGTTGCAATTAAACTTTTTAGTGCGGTGAAAGTCAAATAGTGCTATGGTTAATTTGGTTAATGAATACATAAAAAGGAGAATAGTGGGAAGATGCGCAAACTAGCAGCAACACTGATGGTGGTGACGGCACTTGGTTTTGGGAGTAGTGTGGTGACAACGACCACGGCAAATGCCAGCACCTGGCACAAAGGGACACCCAAAGTTTTACGTGGCGTCTGGAAGTATAGTCCTTCAGGTAAGTGGAAAGACGATGTCAGTCCTATGTTTAAGCTGACAAAGACCACGATGAAGACGTATGGTCGCGGCAGTATTCAGGGGAAGGCCTCTTACAAGGCATTGGGTCACCATAAGTATCAGGTGAAAACGAAGGCTGAAGGAAAATTGCCACCACTGAATTTCAAGTTTCAATACGTCAGTAAGCATAAAATGCGGATGGTTGGGTACAGCCAGCTCTACAAGAAGTAAGTCATGAGGAGGATTAAGCGAATGAATAAACGGATAAAGCTAGTTATTGCCGGATTGGTGGCGCTCAGTTTTGGAATTGTCTCTGTGACCACAGTGTCTTCGCCAGCTTTGGCAAAGACTAAGGCGGCCAAAGTGATTAGCCATCAAAAATTAGTGAAGACAAAGTTCCATCCCAATGGTGGCAGCTTATATACCTCAACTAAGCTGACGAAGAAGTCGCCTAAGGCGTTCAAGGCAGTGAAAACAACGTTCTACGCGACGAAGTCAGTCAAGCTGAAGAAGGCTAATGGTAAGCGGGCAACCTATTACTACGTTAAAAACAAGAAGGGCAATATTAACGGTTGGATTTGGAAGGGGTATTTGAATAAGACTTCAGATCTAGCTCAGCGTTCATCAGATATTCGAAGATTCAAGGGAGCCTATTCATTGTTGGAGAAGCGGGGCGATATGCGTTCCCTGTCTGACAAGGCACTTCGAGAAATGACGTTAGCTCATGCCTATAATATTAGTGACCACGTTAATAAGGCTGGAATTGCATCCTTGTTAACAGGGTTCTATGCCTGGAATCCCAAAGAAGCAAAAGCATCCTTAGCCGCGTACAACATATTTAAGGGACGTTTTAATGCCAAAACGAATGCGAAATTGTTGAAGCAGAAAAAGGCAGTTCTAAAAGCAATTTCGGAATATAAATCGGACAATTTTGGTTCTGATGACGATTTGTGGAATGCAACGAATGATTTTGGCCTGACATTGGCTAAGGCGGTTCATACGCTGGATTAGTGAGTTAACGATGCGTCATTGTTTTGGCAATGGGAAACAGACCTTAGTCAGTCTTGATCATTACGAAGATGGCACACCACTGAACTTTTACTACTACAAGAAGTAAGTCATGAGGAGGATTAAGCGAATGAATAAACGGGTAAAGTTAGTTATTGCCGGATTGATGGCGCTCAGTTTTGGCATCGTCTCCGTGACCACAGTCTCTTCGCCAGCTTTGGCCAGGACCAAGGCGGCCAAAGTGGTTAGCCACCAAAAATTAGCGAAGACGAAGTATCATCCCAATGGTGGCAGCTTATATACCTCAACTAAGCTGACGAAGAAGTCGCCTAAGACGTTCAAGACAGTAAAAACGACGTTCTACGCGACGAAGTCAGTCAAGCTGAAGAAGGCTAATGGTAAGCGGGCAACCTATTACTACGTTAAAAACAAGAAGGGTAATATTAACGGTTGGATTTGGAAAGGGTATCTAAACAAGACCCAAGACCTGGCACAACGGGCCTCTGACATTCGGCGTTTTAAAGCGACTTACAAATATGTCGATAACCCCAAGGATGACGGCTATCAATTGTACCGTGACTCGTTGAGCGGCATGACTTTAGCCCATGCTTATAATGACAGCATCTATGTTGAGGATGCGGGTATTCCCTCAATTCTTGAGGCAACCTATAGTACGTCGAACGCCAAAACGCTGCGGGGATGTCAGGCAACTTATAAAATTTTCAAAGGACGGTTCAGCGCTAAGATTAACGCAAAACTAGCGAAGCAATGGAAAAAGGTCTTAAAGGATTCTGCTGCGGTAAAACGCCAACCCGATGTGGGCGACGTTACCGATCAGATGTACGACTCGACTTTGAAATTTACGAAGACGTTAGGTCATGCTATCCATGGCTTGGATAAGTAAGCATCGACAGTTACCAGATTTAGTAAAGGAGCGATAAGGATTATGAAACCTAAACTGATTTTCTCAACAATGGCAGTAGCAGCTGGTCTAGCCTTAGGTGGGGTTGCGACTCCGAACACGACGGCCGAGGCGAAGATTCACTACACAACGATGCCCAAATCATTCAGAGGGACCTGGGTGTGCGTTGATGATGAAGATTCCGCCAACATTCACACGCTTAAGATCTCGAAGTATGTGTACGACTACAAGTCTAATTATCATGGCAAGAAGGAGACGCTGGCTAAATGGTCCGGCAAGAAAAAATCACATTACTATAACCACAGTGACCTTAGCGTCAAGAAGGGCAAGCATGCGGGAACTTGGCGAATCAGTTGGTATCGCATGAACAGCCTGTTTGCTGAAACGATTAAGAAAGTGAACCATAAGGGGAAGACGGCGTTAGTTTTCCTCGACCGTTTTGGCGATGGCACGCCGGAGAGAACTTATTTCTACAAAAAGTAGACTAGCATTACCTTGTCGTCGTCAATTCAAAAATTGGCGGCGGTTTTTTAGATAGCTTAGTCACCTCCTTAACCCAAATGTAGTCCATAAATGCGTCAACTCTCATACCCAAAACGTATACGCAATCACTCAGTTTTGGAATCTTTCGCAGGGATGACCACAGACGGACTAAAAGGGTGTATAACTAAGTTAGAATGCTATTTATAAAACGGGGGAATGACTAATGGGGCAATCAGTTGTCATGTACTTTTCAAATACTGGGACTACTCAGGCTATCGCTGAACAGATTGCGGTTACGACGGGCTCTAAGCTCATTGGGGTTCACGCCAAGGAAGACTATACACCGGCCGATTTAGACTGGGAGGACCCAGCCAGCCGGAGTTATCACGAGATGCATGCCGGGAAGGTGCGGCCAGCCATTGAGGCGATTGACCCGGCACCGATTGCGGCCGCCGACGTCATCTACCTGGGCTTCCCACTCTGGTGGGCGACCGTGCCACGGGAAATCAACACGCTCCTCGACAGTTTGGATTTGACCGGCAAGGCGGTTCATCCCTTCTGCACATCTGGGTCGACGCCAATCGCCGAGGCAGTTGAACGGTTACGGGCAAATTATCCGCACATTGATTGGCATACCGGTCGGCGTTTCGCCACCAGTCTGACCGCAGATGAGATTCGTGACTGGGCGGCAGAGGACTAATTACGGCGAATACGTCAATGACTGTCGTCTCTTTAACTAAAAAGTAAAACCCCACAAATTGTGCGCCACAACACTGGTAATCGCGAGGTTCACCGTGCTATTCTGGGCTTGTACCGAATACATAGTGGAGGAGCGATTCAGATGACGTTCAAACAAGTTGGGGTCTCTTTGTTAACACTAGTCGTTTTAGCACCGGTGATGACCGTACCCGCCAGCGCTAAGACTAAGGTGATTCCAAAGGCCATGCGGGGCACCTGGGTAATGAAGCCGCAGTACAATGCGAAACCGCATATTAAGAAAAACATGTGGCTACCTAGCATGAAGTTAGTGGTTTACAAAAAGACTGCCAAGTGGCAGATGAGGGGTTACTTGCCTTCAGATACGGGTTATGATCATAAAATCCATAAGATCAACGCCTTTCAGTACAGTAAGGATGTTGTCACGCTGCACGGGGATGCGCTGTTTACGAAGTGGAATTTCTTAAGTCGTCGGGGTAAGAAACTCGATTTCGGCCAGCAGCGTGGTGGCGACATTTTCATGACACGAGCTAAATAAGGACACCAACACAATCCCCAATCGGATTGTGTTTTTTTGCCGAGAAATGGTCGTATAATAAAGACAGAGAGAAAAATCCAACCACAGGAGGATTTTACATGTCAAAACAAGTGATTATCTACTTTTCAAATACCGGACACACCGCTGCCGTGGCCCAGAAAATTGCGGCCGTGACTGGCGCGCAACTCGTTCAACTTCAGGCCGAGCAGCCCTACACGCCGGCCGACCTCGATTACAAGGATCCGACCAGCCGGACCTCGCTGGAGACCCATGACGAGACGTCGCGGCCAGCCATCGTGGTGCCGGAAAAGACGCTGATTGCCAACGCCGACAGGATTTACCTGGGCTCACCCCTCTGGTGGGGCCAGGTGCCACACGTCATCAACACCTTGCTGGAAACCGGTTTCTTCCGTTGCAAGGACGTCCGGCAGTTCTGCACCTCTGGCGAGACACCCATCACCAAGTCGACGGCCAAGCTGACCACGGACTATCCGGCCATCAATTGGGGGCCCAGCCAGCGTTTCACCAGTGCCATCACCGGCACGGCGGTCGAGGACTGGATCAAACGGGGGAATCGGTAATCTCGTCGCGTGATTCGTGGCGCCCCGCAAACAATTGTCGTATAATGGGTTTATTCTAAGAATTTAAGGAGAAAACTATGGCAGAATCCACACATTTTTATGCACTGTTTCAACCAACGCATTACAACGTTTACCTTGATATCAACCGTGCGACCAAGCTGATCTCTGGGACGTCCACCATCACCGGTGACGCCAAAGAGACGAGCATCGCCATTCACCAGAAATACATGACCATCAGCGCCGTTAAAGCCGATGGCAAGGACGTGCCATTTACCTTTGACGACGAGTCCGAAGGCATCCACATCGACCTGGGCAAGACCGGCGAGACCACGGTGGCCATTGACTTCACCGCACCATTGACTGACAGCATGATGGGGATTTACCCCTCCTACTACGAGTTAAATGGGGAGAAGAAGCAATTGATCGGGACGCAGTTTGAAACGACCGCTGCTCGCCAAGCCTTCCCATGTATCGACGAACCCGAAGCCAAGGCCACGTTTGACCTGGCTATCAAGTTCGACGAGCATGACGGCGAAACCATCATCAGCAACATGCCTGAAGTTAAGACGGTTGATGGTGTTCACTATTTTGACACCACAGTTCGCATGTCTTCTTACCTGATTGCCTTTGCTTTTGGGGATATGCAGAGCAAGCTGACGACCACCAAGAGTGGCGTTAAGGTCGGCGTCTTTGCCACCAAGGCACACCAAGCCAAGGAACTCGACTTTGCCTTAGACATTGCCAAGCGCTCGATTGAATTCTACGAAGACTTCTACCAAACGCCATATCCACTCCCACATTCCTGGCAACTGGCCTTACCCGACTTCTCAGCCGGCGCCATGGAAAACTGGGGCCTGGTCACGTACCGGGAAGCCTACTTACTGTTAGATCCCGACAACACGTCATTTGAAACCAAGCAACGTGTGGCCACGGTTATTGCCCACGAATTGGCCCACCAATGGTTCGGTGACCTGGTAACCATGAAGTGGTGGGATGACCTCTGGTTGAACGAAAGTTTTGCCAACATGATGGAATACGTGGCCATCAACGCCATCGAACCCGATTGGCACATCTGGGAATCCTTCCAAACCGGTGAAGCCCCAATGGCCCTCCAACGGGATGCCACGGACGGTGTTCAATCCGTTCACGTGCAGGTTGAAGATCCCGCCGAAATTGACGCGCTGTTCGACAGTGCCATCGTCTACGCCAAGGGTGCGCGGATGCTGGTCATGGTTCGCGCCTTGATCGGTGACGACGCCTTACGTGCTGGCTTGAAGAACTACTTTGCCACGCACCACTACGGCAACGCCACCGGGGCCGACCTCTGGGCCGCTCTGGGGGCCGCTTCCGGCATGAACGTCGGTGCCATCATGACCTCTTGGCTCGAACAACCCGGTTACCCCGTTGTTTCCGCCGCAGTTGTCGATGGCAAATTGACCATTCACCAACAACAATTCTTCGTGGGTGAGGGCAAGGACGCCGGCCGTCAATGGCAAGTGCCATTGAACAGCAACTACGACGCTGCCCCAGCCATCTTTGCGGACACCGATGCCACGTTAGGCGATTACGCGGCGTTGCGTCAGGCCAGCGGCGAACCTTTCCGTTTGAACGTTGGGAACAACTCCCACTTCATCGTGAAATACGATGCCACCTTGTTGCAAGACATCCTGGACAACTTGGAGTCCCTGGACGCCATCACGCAGTTACAATTGCTGCAAGACCTGCGTTTGCTCGCGGAAGGTCGGCAAATTTCTTACGCGGACATCGTGCCATTACTGCCACGGTTCGCCAAGAGTCACTCCGCTGTGGTCAACGACGTGCTCTACGGTGTTGCCAACAACCTGCGGAAGTTCGTGACGCCTGGTTCGACCGAAGAAGCCCAGTTACGGGCCTTGTTTGGCAAATTAAGTGCGCCACAGGCTGACCGGTTAGGATGGTTACCACAAGCTGGCGAATCCAACGACGACCAGTTGACGCGGCCAACGATTTTAAACGCTGCGCTGTATGCCAAGGAACCAGCCACGTTACAGGCCGCTCACGCCATCTTCACGGCGAACCAGGACAAGTTGGCTAGCTTGCCAGCTGCCGTACGGGTTTACATTTTGGCGAACGAGGTGGAAAACTTCGGGAACGCCGACTTGTTTGCCCAATTGTTGAACGACTACCGGAAGTCCAGCGACGCCAGCTACAAGGCCGACATCGCTGCGGCCTTACCAACCACGCCGGACGCTGACTTGATCAAACAATTGATCAATGCGTTCGAAGATGCCGACACCATCAAGCCACAAGACTTGCGGGCATGGTACCGTGGCGTGTTAGCCCACAAGGGGCAACAGGCGGCATGGGATTGGTTACGGAACGACTGGCAATGGCTCGAAGACACGGTCGGTGGCGACATGGAATTCACCACCTACATCACCGTGACGACGGGCGTCTTCCACACGCCAGAACGGTTGGCTGAGTTCAAGGCCTTCTTCGAACCTAAGATCAACACCCCAGGCTTAACCCGGGAAATTAAGATGGACACCAAGGTCATCGAGAGTCGCGTTGACCTCGTCGAAGCCGAAAAGGATGCCGTGAACGCTGCGGTTGCCAAGACGGTGAAGTAAAGCTTAAGTGAATGAAACGGAAGCCCTCATCAGAAATGGTGGGGGCTTTTTCGGTTCTGGATAGGGGAGACGGGGCGTATGGTATACTACAATGAGTTATTGATAGTCTCAATTAAGTTGAAATGAAATGGGTGAAAAATTGTGTCCAAATCAGACCAGGTTAAGTGACCAGAGGTGGATCAAGGTTTCAAGGCGAGGCGGCAGACCGCTCCTCAGGCTGGAACCGGTCCCCACAGCAGGGGACCTTGAATCCACCGCCGGGAACGACAGTAGCACGAGACTGATTTGCACAACAACTGTGGAAGAAGGGCATGGCGTGAGAGAACTCGTCGATTATTTTCAATCTATTCGGATTCGGGGGATGGGCTGGCTGTTGCTGGTCTGCCTGTATTTATTTGGGAACCAACCAATGCTAATTTTGGTGTACATCTACTTAGCCGCGATGATGATTCTGCGGACGTGGTTGGCGCAGTTTCCGCGACTGGCTAAATGGGGACTGACGGCAGTTTACGGCCTCTTGATGGCGTTACAGATTATCTTTGTCTCGGTCGTGGTCTTTCCGGACCGCGGTTGGTCATTCGTGTACTTCCCCGAAAAAATCATCGGGGTCGTCATTGTGTTGTTACCGCTCTGGGTCGAACGCTTCGTGACGACCAACAATCAGGTGGCCTTTTACCTGCCGACGGTCGAAGAGGCGGCAACGGTCAGCTTTGATGAGCTGCGGCAGAGCACTGACAAATTGAGCGACCTGATGAACGATGCGACGGCCGCCAAAGACAAGGTGTCCGTTGACCATTTGAAAACGATATTGGCGGACCTGCCGCGCCACAGTTCCGTGCGGTACATCAATCACGGGACATTGACGGACGACTACTTTGCGGCCGCCACTGCGACGCTAGGCGATGAGCACCTGTACCTGGCTGTTTCTAATACCGGGAGCGCCGCCAGTGAAATGATCTCGGTGGTCACGCGCAAACAGTTCAATCACGTGTCACTGGCCTTTGACCGCGACCTGGCCACGATTATTTCGTACAACGGTGGGGACAACGTCTATCCGCCGGGGATGAACGCGGAAACGCTGGAGTTTTTCCACCAGAAACAGGGGGCGTCGCTCTTGGTCTACAGTTTGCCGGTGACGCGGGCGCAGAAGCAGTTCGTGATTGATAAGATTGCGGAGATCAACCGGGAAGGCAGTGCCTACAACATGGTGGGCCTGGTTTCGAAGCACTCGGCGAAGCCCAATATCCTCTTCTGTTCGCAGTTCGTCTACAAGATGCTCAAGTTGGCGGGTGTCGCCTACTTTGACAAACGAGACGGTGAGGTTAAACCCACAGACTTTATCGAGCAAGATTACTATAAGAAATTGGCGTTTGCGTATGAGTTGAAATTCTAACTGACACCAGCGCTTAAGTAAAAAAGGGACAGAATCGTTTTTGCCTGCAATGGCTCGCGGGTTAAAACGATTCTGTCCCTTTTTTGCGGATGTTCGCTAGTTATTTTGGTGGGGGCCAGGTATACTTGCAAGAATCACTTGAAATAGAAAAAGAGCCTGGAAAAATCCCAGACTCTCAATCAGATCAATTAGTCGTTTAAGTTGTAACGTAACTTCATGTGTTCGGAACCAAAGGTCACCATGTCGCCCAGTAACTTGGTTTGACGGGTGAATGATTCGTTGGACAATTTTTCGTTAGCATCCTTTAAAATCTTCACGTCGGCGCCGTTAACAATTGCGGCATCCGTGTCGTTTTGAATCTTACGGTAGGCACCCATGGCGTCCAAGGCAAAGGTGTTCCGGAAGTCTTCGTACAGGTCGAAGTCCGTGTCACCCAAGAGGGCCGTGGTGCAGCTCAACCAGTACATGTGGTTCATGTTGAAGGTGCCATCAGCATCCTTGTAGGCAGCTGGGGTGTCGTCAACGTTGGCGTAGAAAGGTACGACCGTGTTGAACGTGTTGGCACCAAAGGCTAACCAGTGAATCCCGGCAATGCTGTCGGGCACGTTGTTCCGAATTTGCAAAATGTGGACATCGTGGTTCCGGTTGATCCCGATTGGGCGGAACTTCGTCTTGTCACTTTCGGAGCCGTCGCCGTAAACATCATACTTCGTGTTTTGGAAATGAGAGCTCAGGACGTACTTGACGTCTTCAATAGAGATCTTCCGGTTGGCGTGGCAAATGAATGGCAGGTCTTGACCCTGTGGGTCCTGTTCAACGTCTGGCGTGAAGTACTTTTGACCGAACCAAGCACGGGGGTTGTTGTAAACCGTGTCCTTGTCGGTTGCACTCCCAAAGATGTGACGCAGGTTAACGCCGTCAAAGTCGGGGTTCAGGTTGTAAGTGGCAATCATGTCAGCCAGGTCATCTGAAGCCAGTGTGTCATCGGCGTTGAAATCAAAGTCGTCAATGTTCATCCGGTTAGGGGCAACCACGTAGGCGTCATCTGGAATCCGCTTAGCAGCCCAGTGATGACCACCGATGGTTTCTAACCACCAGATTTCGTTGTTATCGGAGAAGGCGATGCCGTTTGGTTCATAGGTCCCGAATTCCTTCAGGAGGGCACCCAAACGTTCGACCCCTTCCTTGGCACTGTGGATATATGGCAGAACTAAGGTGACCAGGTCTTCTTCACCGATCCCACCGGCAACGTAAGGGTCGATGCCCAAGACGCGGGAGTTCGTGGTGATGGTTTCAGTGGCTGACATCGCGATGTTATCGCTGTTGATGCCGGCTGCTGGCCAGATACCGTTGGTCAGAATTGAGTTAGGAATTGACGTGTAACGTAAGGGGTTATCAGGTAGCTTGATTTGAACGCCACTGATAACGGCTTGGTAATCCCGGGGTTGGTCAGCGGGGTTAACCACGACAAACTTTTCGGGGTCGAGGGCTTCGTGACCATCGTCGTTCCGTGAAATGATGGTTGAGCCGTCGATTGAGGCCTTTTTCCCAACTAAAATAGTGGTACATGAACCTTTAATTCGTTTTTCCATAAATGCAGCACTCCTTTTAACCCATATTATATCATTGTCGTCAGGGTGAAGAGAAGTGGTTCGGCAATTCCAGCGGGCTATTTTTCAGCTGTTTCAGCGTGTTTGTTGGATGTGTCGTCAGTCTTGGAGCGTTGCGCACGCAAGAGGTCTCTGAGCTCTTGGTTCTGTTGCTCGATGGTGGTCAGGCGGTTAACGACCTGCTGATACTCGGAGTCGCGTCCGCGGTTCGCAAAGTAGGTGGTAATCGTACTGGTCAACGCCCCGATAAAGCCAATGCCCACCAGCATCAACAAGGTGGCCGCACATTTGCCGACGACCGTATGCGGGGCTACGTCACCATAGCCGACCGTGGTCGTGGTGGCAATCGCCCACCAGAGGGCCTCGCCCCAGGAAACGTGCTCGGCGTAGGAATACAGGGTGGCCGCCAGAATCAGAATGGCGGTACAGGCCCAGAGGAGGTAGACGAAGCCATTTGTCTTTAGGAAGCCCTTTAGGGTATGACGGAGCTTGCCAATGAAGCCCACGAGTCGGACGAACCGAAAGAGGCGGACCAGTCGAAAGAGCCGCGTGATCCGAGCCAATCGGAAGAAGCTGAAGATGGTACTGAGGGGGATGATGGCCAGGAGGTCAAAGATGTTGTGGCGGAAGAAGGCCCATTTGTGGGGTGCACGCCACAGTCGAACGAGGTAATCCAGCGTAAAGAAGGCCAGAATCCCGTCATCCAGTACGGACCACGGCCAGCGGGTGATGCCAATGACGCCGGAAAAGTCAAAGACGGCCAGGCTAATCGAGATCAAGGCCAGGCCCACGACGATTAAGTTGTAGATTTTTTTAACGGTCGCCAAGGTAATCACTCCCCATAGTCATTTGTCCCTCGTATTAAGATTAGTATGACACGTTTAGATGGCGGATGAGTGTGGGGGCGACTGGTATTGACGGTGGGCTTACTTGGTAAAAGAGTGTGACAAGGGGCGATTAGCTGGTGAGCATTAAGGCTGATAACTGAATAATCCTGGGCTTGGATTGTTTAGTTATCAGTTTTAAGCGGAACCAGCTGCCCTTTGTCACACGTTTCGGCCAGATAATAGGCAACGACAAAAGAGCCCAGGACAAGTCCCGGGCTCAAGGATGATACATAGTTTTAAAAAGATTAGACCGTAGCAGCAACTGGAACAGGCATCATGGCTGGTAAGAGCGCATCGATAATGCCCTGAGTGGCCGTTGGAAAGGCAAAAATCATCTTGTTAAGATCCAGCGCGCTCAGTCGTTGGTCAATGATTAGGGCCAGGACGTTGACGATATCCGGGGCATCCATGCCATAGACCGAAGCACCCACCAATTGGTTAGCATTATTAAATACAGCCGTCAATTCGGCATCGGTTTCGTTCTGATAGGCGAAGGCAAAGAGCTTGCCGTAGGGGATGGTCTGAACGTGGTAACTGTCTGGATCAATGGCCACATCTTCAGTGGTCACGCCAATTTGGGCCAACCGCGGGAGCGTGAAGAGCACACTGGGGATGGCCGGGTAAGCGATGGGGTCCGAGTTACCTAAGATTTGCCCAGCGATGTAGTTCGATTCGAAGATTGCCGTCGGCGTGAGCTTGGGTTGGTCCTTGTCCAGAACGTCGCCACTGGCGTAAATGTTGTCGCCGTTTGCCCGCAGGTGGTCATCGACTTCGATACCACGTGCACTGGAGTAGATGCCGGCGTTCTCTAAGCCTAGGCGGGTGACGTTGGCTTCCCGACCGGTGGCGTCGATGACGTACTGGGTGTCGATGCTCTTGCCACTAGCCGTGGTGACCCGGTAGCCATCGGTGGTGACGTCAACGGATAAGGCAGATTCATTGAAGTAGCAGGTCGCACCGGCTTCTTCTAGGTGGGCCACTAACTTGTCAACGTGCGCGGCATTAAAGCCACGCGCAGCCCGATCACCGTGATCGATGAGGGTGACCTGACTCCCGAGAGCCAGCACCAAGGAAGCAAATTCTAGCGAGATGATGCCTGCCCCAATAAAGGTGAGATGACTAGGTAATTTTGGTAGACTAAGGAACTCACGGCTGTCATGCAGAAATTCATTGCCCACGATGGCGAGGCGTTTAGGCTTTTGCCCGGTGCCAATCACAATGTTGTCAGCCTTGATGATTTCCTTACCAACTTGGATGAGGTGGTTGCCCATCAGAATGCCCCGACCATTGATGATGTCGATCCCCATTTTAGTGAAGAGAGTTGTCATTTGGTCTGGGAGAGAATCAATCACCTGGTGCTTGTAGGCCATGAACTGGTTCCAGTTAACGTTGGTCGTGCTCTGAACCCCGACATTAGCGTATTGGTGAAGCTTGGCAATCAGTTCTGAAGGTCCATCCAGTAAAATTTTGGCATCACAGCCATAGTTGGTACAGGTGCCGGCAACCAAGTCCTTTTCGATAATAACGACTGATTTTCCGGCTTGTTTCAAGGTGACAGCGGCGTGCCAATTGGCGTGACCGCTGCCGATAAACGCGACATCATAGTGTGACATTAACTAAATAACCTCTTTCTGTTTTTGGTCGTGAACGATTGATTCGGGGGACAAAAAACACTAATTTAGCATTTTTTGTAGTTTCTCGATGAGCGCATGGTTCATCTGTAACGCGGCGTTGTACTGAACCGGGTCGATGTTTTGGGCATCGACGCAGATTCGAATCGCGTCAAAGATGGCTGGCTTGGACGTCCGCCCGTATTCCGTGAGGCTGATGATCAATTGACGCCGGTCATCGACCTGGGGGGTTCGCGTGAGCCAGCCGTTGTATTCCATTCGCCGAAGCAGTGGGGTCAGCGTATTACTGCCAAAATCTAGGCGGTCACCTAGATCATGCAGGGGCTGCCGATCATTTTCCCACAGGCTCAATAGCACGAGATACTGGGGATACGTCAGGGAAAACGGCTGAAGCGCTTGTTGATAGAGTTTAATCAGCAAACGGCTAGCGTGGTAAGTTGAGAAACAAAGTTGATTGGCTAGAGTTAAGTCATCCTGCACAGTATCCTCGCCTCCAATTAAGTTGTGTACGATATACTGTACTATAAGCGCATTTGTCTTACCTGTCAACTATCTTCGGGCTATATTGTGAAAAATCCGAGATAATTAAGGCCGTTGTAACCGTCACCGAATCCCGGTTAAATAGGATTGTGGGATGAACTAAAAATTGTTGAATAAATTTTTCCACTAAAAGGTTAACTCACACTATTTACGTAAAATGGCTAAAAGCCAGCCAACTTACAGGCGAGACTGAGGGTTGACGATGGTCGGTCAACGACCAGGGGAGTATTGCGGGCCAACCTAGCGTATAATGGAGCCTAGAGTTAATCCGCAGAAATTAGAAACAAGCATAAGGAGTAGACGTGATGGAGTTAGTGGCAGCACAAAAGGTTTTAAAAACAGTCTTCGGCTACGATGAGTTCCGACCGGGTCAAAAGGCCGTCATCGAACACGTGATGGCTGGCGATAATAGTTTGGCCATCATGCCGACCGGGGGTGGGAAGTCCCTGTGTTATCAAATCCCAGCGATGTTGTTTGATGGCATTACCGTGGTCGTGTCCCCCCTGATTTCTTTAATGAAGGATCAGGTCGATGCGTTAAACGACAGCGGTATCCCCGCCACGTTCATTAACAGTTCGTTGGACTGGCCCGACATTCAGGAACGCTTGAACGCCTTACACAATGGCGTGTTTAAATTACTCTACATTGCCCCTGAACGGTTGGATTCGGCGGCGTTTATTCAGGCGCTGTCAAGTTTGCCAATTGATTTGCTGGCGGTCGATGAGGCTCACTGTATTTCCCAATGGGGACATGACTTCCGGCCCAGCTACCTGGCGTTGAGCACGGCGATTGAACAATTGCCAACGCATCCCCAGGTCTTAGCCCTGACGGCCACGGCCACGGAACAGGTGGCCACCGACATCCGTCAACAGTTGCGCATCGATGCGGCTAACGAGGTCAACACCGGGTTTGCCCGGGACAATTTGAATTTGACCGTGGTCAAGGACCAGGATACGGACCGGTACATTTTAGACTACTTAAAGGTCAACCAGGGCGAAGCTGGCATCATTTACGCCAGCACCCGGAAGGAAGTCGACCGGGTCACCAAACTCTTACAACGGCACCACATTGACGTGGCCCCATACCATGCGGGACTGGACGAAGATGTGCGGCGGCAGAATCAAGAAGACTTTCTCTACGACCGGGTCCAGGTGATGGTCGCCACCAACGCCTTTGGGATGGGAATCGACAAGAGCAACGTGCGCTTCGTGATTCACGCGCAGGTGCCGGGCACGCTCGAGGCCTACTACCAAGAAGCCGGTCGGGCCGGTCGGGATGGATTGCCCAGTGAGGCCATTTTGCTCTACCGGGCCTCGGACCTCCAGATTCAACGGTTTTTCATTGATCAATCCGAAATGGATGAGGAGCACCGCCAACGGTCCTATCGCAAGCTGCAGGTGATGAACCGCTATGCCAACACGCAGGGATGCCTGCAACAGTTTATTCTGCATTACTTTGGCGAAGAGTCCGAACCCTGTGGGCGCTGTAGCAACTGTCTCGATGACCGGGAAGCCCAAGACGTCACCACGGATGCGCAGAAAATTCTGTCCTGTGTTATTCGGTTACGGTCCCGTTACGGCAAGGCCGTGGTCGCGCAGGTACTGACTGGGGCGCACAATCAGCGAGTTCGCGAGAATCATTTAGACGAAGTCACCACCTATGGCATCATGCAGGGCCAGCGACAAAAGGCCGTCGGGGAGTTGATTGACTTTCTGACGGCGGCCGGCTACCTGGCAAGCGTTGGGGGCCAGTACCCGACGTTAAAGGTGACGGCCGAGGGCGGGGCCGTCTTGAAGGGCGACGAACAGGTCTTCCGGAAGATGGCCAGACAGGTCAAACGCCTGGCCCCAGAGGATGATGAACTCTTTGGTCAACTGCGCGCCTTACGTCGTGAATTGGCCGAGGCCATTGGTAAGCCACCATTTGTCATTTTCTCGGACAAGACGCTCCACGCCATCTGTGAAGCCCTGCCGACCGATGACCAGAGCTTCCTCGACGTTAAGGGGGTCGGTCAGAGCAAGCTGGATAAGTACGGCGAAGAGTTTATGACAATCATTCGCGAGTACGTGGCGACAGAACAGGAAAAATCATCAAAAGAAGCTTAATATCTAACGCCAAACGGCCAACGATTAACGGGAGTTTCCCGACATCGTTGGCCGTTTTTTGACGGCATAAAATGGCAAGACGTCTCACGTTGTTCACGTTATGAAAAACGCGACGGTGACCTGTTCGCTGTGCCACGGCGGACGCTTTGACCCGCAAGTGTTGACCTACACCTATCAGGGGAAGAACATCGTTGAAATCCTGGCGATGACGGTTGAGGAGGCGGTCACCTTCTTTGCTGGCACTAAGGTGGCGAATAAATTAACCCACGTGACCAATGTTGGTCTGGACTATTTAGCGCTCGGCCAGCCCCTGAACACCTTGTCCGGTGGAGAAGGGCAACGGTTGAAGATTGCCAAAAAACTCAACAAGCGCGGGAACCTCTACATTTTAGATGAACCGACTACCGGCCTGCATCCCTCAGACATTAAGGTGATGATTCAGATTATTAATTGCCTAGTGGACAAGG
Organism: Levilactobacillus sp. FUA 3915; assembly: GCF_044053135.1. NCBI lineage: Bacteria > Bacillati > Bacillota > Bacilli > Lactobacillales > Lactobacillaceae > Levilactobacillus > Levilactobacillus sp. FUA 3915. The sequence continues at coordinate 2,119,845 of NZ_CP168704.1, forward strand.
GCAATACGGTGCTGGTCATTGAGCATAACCTGGATATCATGCGCAGTGCGGACTGGCTAATTGATATCGGTCCGGACGGCGGGGACAAGGGTGGCGAGGTCCTGTATGAAGGCCCCGTTAGCGGCATCCACCAGGCTGAGCGCTCGGTGACGGCTCGGTATCTGTAAATGAGTCCGTTTCCGGCGGCGAATTCAAGCTGCTCTGCTGTGGGGTCGGTTCCAGCCAAAGAGCGGGCGTCCACCTCGCCTTAGAGCCTGTGAACCGGTCCCATGCTCTAAGCTGAGGAAATTCGCTCAGCTTAGAGCATCGACACAGCTGATCACCTTGATTCGCCTCTGGTCACTAACACTGTCGGCTTGCTTTCATCGTGCCTGACATGTTTAGGTATGCTGAAACCAATAAAAAGATTCGCGTCCGCGCAAAGTTGCGGATGCGAATCTTTTTTGCTAGTCGTTCATTTAATAAAACAGGTTATTCCGTAACCTGAATCCGGAACATGTTCCAGGAAAGCGGTTGGAGCGTGGTTTGTAAGGTGTTATCAGTCAGGGTGACGTGGTCGTTAGGGGTGATGGCCATGGTCTGATCTTCATTGGTTTGTTTGATGTCGTAGCCGGCAAATTGCGTGGCTTCAATCACGGATTGTGCGGTGAGTTCCCGCAGTTCAGTGCTGAAGTCCATGACATCTTCACCCTTATTTTCGGCAAAGACCACGACTTCGTGATGTTCAGGATTGTAGACGGCCAGGCTATCGAGGTAAGGCACGTCGGTAAAGTCCTTACTGTTGTAGGTGTCCGCCGTTTGCTTAGGAGCGAGCGCGATGCCGCGGCCGTACTTGGAGACCTGCATGAATGGGAAGAAGATGGACTGCAGCCAGATGCCGGTGTCATCGGTCATGATAGGCGCAATCACGTTGACTAGTTGGGCCAGGCAGGCAATTTTTACCCGGTCGGCATGCTTCAGCAGCGTGATCAGCATGGTCCCGACCATCAGGGCATCCTCAAAGTTGTAATGGTCTTCCAACAGATGTGGGGCATTTTGCCAGGGTGCGGTCTCATCATCTTGCTTGTGGGAGTGGTACCAAACGTTCCATTCATCCAAGGCTAGATTGAGCGTCTTATCGCTGTGTTTACGGGCCTTGACGGCGTCACACACGGCGACGATGCCACTGATAAATTCATCGAAGTCGACGGATTTGGCTAAGAAATTGTGGAGGTCGTTTTCCTCATTATCATAGTAACGGTGCAGAGAGAGGTATTGCACGTCGTCGTAGGTGTGGTCGAGAACGGTTTCTTCCCAGCTACCAAACGTGGCCATTTCCCGAGTGGAACTGCCGCTGACGACCAGGTCTAGGTCGGGGTCGACCAGCCGCATGACCTTGGCCGTTTCGTGGGCCAACTTGCCATACTCCTCGGCGTCCTTGTGGCCAATCTGCCAGTCGCCATCCATTTCGTTACCCAGGCACCAAGTCTTGATGTTAAAGGGTTCTGCGGCGCCGTTTTGCTTCCGCAGATCACTCCAGTAGGTGCCACCGGGGTAGTTACAGTATTCAACCAGGTTGCGGGCGGCATCGATGCCGCGACTACCCAAGTTAACGGCCATATCGGGCCGCGTGCCGGTCTGTTTCGTCCACTTCATAAATTCATGGAGGCCAAACTGGTTGGTTTCAATGCTCCGCCAGGCCAGGTCCAGCCGAGTTGGCCGTTGGTCTTTCGGCCCAATGCCGTCTTCCCAGTTGTAGCCAGAAACAAAGTTCCCACCGGGGTAACGAATCAGGTCGATGTTGAGGCCCTTAACGGCTTTGACCACGTCCTGCCGAAAGCCATTGGCATCGGACAGGGGATTCCCCGGGTTATAAAGGCCATCGTAAACGCCACGGCCCAGGTGTTCAATCAGGGCACTAAAGACACGGTCATCGATTTTAGAAATCTGATTGGTCGGGTCGACGGTTAATTTTCCTTGCATGGAAGTTTTCCTCCTAATTAGGTATGTGTCAGTTATCGGTGAATCTGGTACGTGTTTACGTGTGATAGAAGTCCATAGGTGTGAATAGATACGTAAGAAAATAACTATCTACACTAGAAAATCTGGTGACGATAAAGCAGAGTGAAGGGGGGCTAAGCGGATGTGAGCCGCAGGGTTGGTGAAACTGGGCCAGTCGTGGGAGTGACCAGAGGTGAGCCAAGCCGACCAGCTGTGTCGGTGGTCTTGGCTGAAGTTCTTTTTCAGCCTAGTCCACGGGACAACTTTTGCGACCGGTTCTCAGGCGCAAAGTTGAGGTGGAAGCCCGCCTTTTGGCTGGAACCGGCCCCACAGCAGGGCGGCTTGAGCGCACCGTCGGGAATGGACGCGACGAGGCCCAGTTTCACCAGCCCGGAGGCGCAGACAACATCCGCGTAAACCCCAAAGAAAAGAGGGGCGGCCGCGATTGGCCTCCCCTCCATTTCAAATCTAATTACTTAAGCGTTGACGGTCATTCCTGACTAGTCGCCGTTTCAGTCTTAGCATCAGGTGCTTCAACTTCACCAGCTTGGACAGGGTCTTCCTTCTTCAACATGAAGGCAGCGAACAAGGTAATGAAGAAGACAACGACACCCATGATAACGTAAGTGTGTTGGTAACCAATCTTGTCGTACATGCTCCCAGCAACGGTTGAGAAGATGAAGACGGAAATCTGTTTAGCGAAGTTCGACGCGAGGGCGTAAACCGTGGCGTACAAACGAATATCAAAGGCACCAGCGATGTACTTCATAATAGAAGTTAACAGCAATGGCATTTCTAGACCAGCCAACAGACGGAAGCCGACGATCCAAATCCAGTTAGGGGATAAAGCAGACCCTAAGATCCGGATACAAGTCAGGAACCCGTAGATGATCAACCCGTTCCGAGAACCAATCTTGTTGATGATCCAAGGCATTGGGAACATTAAGCAGAATTCAATGGCCGTTTGGGCGGAACTCATGTAAGAGTAAACCAAGGTCCCTTGAGCGGCGGTGTCAAAGAAAGTCTTGAAGAAGATGATAAATTGTTGGTCAAAGACATCGAATAAGGCAGAAGCACCCATGTAGAAGATCGCCAAAACCCAAAGGTTCTTGATCTTGAACACGGAAAGAACCGTCTTCATGTCCAGGGAGTCGGAAGTATCACCGGCAGCGGAGGCATTGTCCATATCAACTTTGTCAGAGAAAAGTAATAAACCAGTTAAAATAATAGCAGCAATGGTACATGCCCAGAAGATTGAGTTTGGTTTCCAGAGGAATACTCGACCGGCAACTAATGAAGCGACAACCCCGGCAACGGAACCACCAACCCGTGAGTGGGCGTATTCGAAACCGTTGGCTAAACTAGCACGTTGAACGTATTGTTCAATAACGGAAACACCACCGTTTAAGATGAAACTGAGGAAAGTCCCAGTCACAATGGCAACTAATACGGTGTTAATGTGCAGCAATGGCATGAAGGCCCATTGGAAGTAAGGCCCGATGAAAATCCCGACTATGGAAATCGTTAAGATCAAGGTCTTCTTGAAGAGTAACTTATCGGAAACAACCCCGAAGACTGGTTGGAAGATCAAGGAAATTCCGGCCATCATGGAGAAAATCATCCCGGATTCAGTCCCGTTTAAATGGGCAACTTGTTCCAACCAAAGGGTTAAATACCCGTTGACGACAGCCCAGATAAAGAAGTAACTAAAGTGAGAGAATGGGAACCCCCAGAAATGTTTTGATTCAGTTTTTGCATTATCCATTTTTTATTTCGCCCCTATTTGTAATTGTATGGAACTGGCTTACCAAAGTTTGGTGTGCCATCATCATTCCAAGTGAACGGCTGAACCATCGTGTGACGGTTTGGATCGTACAGTGGGTCGCCCTTGATGTCGGTGTAGTTCCGGCAGTGGTAAACCAAGATATCAGTTTTATCATCTTCGGCAACCGTGAAGGAGTTGTGACCGGGACCATACTGTTGAATTGGCATGTTGCTTTGGAAAACAGGTGTCTTGGACTTGGTCCAGTTGGATGCGTCCAGTAAGTCAGCATCTTCGGGAACACTCAGCATCCCCATAGCATAGTTCTCATCGGTCGCGCTGGCGGAGTAGGTGAGGAAGAACCGACCGTTACGGTGTAACACGGCAGGACCTTCATTGACCCAGAAAATCTTCGTTTCCCAGTCGTATTCAGGCTTCGTCAGCATCACTGGCTTGCTCTTCAACGTCCAAGGATTTTCCATCTCAGCGATGTAGATGTTGGAGTTCCCTTTGATTGCGGGATCCTTTTGCGCCCAAACGTAGTATAACTTGTCTTGGGCTTCAAAGACCGTGGCATCCAAAGCGAAGGTGTCCATTGGCGTTTCGACCCGGCCATGTTCGATCCAGTCGGATTCGTCACGCATGGGATCTGGATTGTCACATTCAATACAGTACATCCGGTGTTGGAACATCCCGTTGTGGTCGAATTCCTTGGTGTGGGAAGCGGCGAAGTAGATGAACCACTTACCATCAATGTAGTGTAATTCGGGTGCCCAGATCAATTGGCTCATGGCACCGCTACCATCTGGATGTTTACGCCAGATAGTCCGGGGTGCCGCGTTAGCTAACCCGTTTAAGGTTTTTGCTCGGCGAATTTCAATTAAGTTGTAGGCAGGCACCGAAGCAGTGAAGTAGTAGTAACCATCAGTGTGCTTGTAGATGTAAGGATCTGCCCGTTGAACAATGAGTGGGTTGATGTAATCCTGTGCTTGTACCATATTAAATCAATCTCTCCTTTGATTGGATAATTTGTAAGGACCTAAAATTGCTATTTCCAATAAATCCTAATAAATGATTACATATGAAATATACAACCGGATGAAAACGCTGTCAACCACTTTTGTTAATCTTTCTACAAAAAAGTTTGTTTTTCGTGTTTGGGTTAACTATAATATTAAATGTTAGCGGATACAACGCCGATTAGTTTTGATTTAGTTAACCAAATGGTAAATGTTAAAGAGCAAAAAACTTTGTGAAGAGGGGCGCATTACGATGCAATTAGATTTAACGGAAACATCTTTACCGGTTTACGAGGCCTTGGCAAGCCCCGTCCGATTGAAAATCATTCAATTGTTGTCCGGTCAACCGATGAGCGTCCAAGATTTGGCTGGTCATCTGGATTTAAGCAGTGCCATCGTCACTAAGCATCTGCGTAAGTTAGAGACGGCCGGGTTGATTGTCAGCAAGCGGGTCGGTCATCAAAAGATTTCTTCCTTACATGTCGATACGATTGAGGTCAAGTTCCCCCAGGCCATTTATCCGGACTTCAAGGTTCACCAGACCACCATCCCGGTGGGCCACTACACGGAGTACTCTGTGCAGCCGTCGTGTGGGTTGGCCGGTCCCGATGGCTATATTGGTAAGGTAGACAATCCCAAGTTCTTCATGTTTCCCGAGCGGATGAATGCCGGGATGATCTGGTTCAACGACGGTTACGTGGAGTACCGCACGCCTAACTTCTTACAACGCGGGGAGCACCTGGAGATGCTCGACTTGTCCGTGGAGTTGGGCTCGGAATTTCCGTTCTCCAACAATACCTGGCCGTCCGACATTACGTTTTCCATTAATGGTAAGGAAATTGGCACGTGGCGGAGTCCCGGCGACTTTTCCGATATCCGCGGAAAGTACACGCCAGACTGGGTGCCGGACAACGTCAACCAGTACGGCATTCTCAAAATCTTGCGGGTCACGGACCATGGCACCTATCTGGATGGGCAACCCTTCACCGATGTTTGTTTGGATGATTTACCAACGGATCAGGAGACCTGGACCATTCGTTTCGAGGTTAAAAAAGATGCTAAAAAGTCCGGTGGCTGTACTATTTTCGGCCAGGGATTTGGCAACCATGACCAAAATATTGCGTTGTCTGCCTTCTATAGTTAATTGTCTAATGAATTCCGATTATTATGATATTTATTTGAAACGGGCGCCGAAAACCGGTAGAATAAGTGCATTGATGAGGTGCTAACATGGAAAATAAATATCAGAAAGTCAAAGATGGCTTAAAAGAAGATATCATCTCGGGCAAATATCAGGTGGATGAAAAGCTACCGACAGAGTCCGAGTTAATGAAACAATACGCGGTGAGCCGCTACACGGTGCGCCGGGCAGTGGGGGATCTGGAAAGTGATCACTTCATTTACCGGATTCAAGGGGGCGGCATGTTCGTCCAGGACTGGCATAAGGACTGGTCAACGCCAACCGACACCAAGCTGATTGGGGTCATTACCACCCACATCGCGGATTACATATTCCCGAATATCATTTCTGGAATCGACCAGGTGTTGTCTAAGGCCGGTTACTCAATCTTGATCAGTAACACGCATAACATGCATGATAAGGAGCGTAAGAGCCTCATCAACATGTTGGACAGTAAGGTTGCCGGGCTGATTATCGAACCGACCCAGAGTGCCTTGCCCAATCCTAACGAGGACCTTTACCAGGAAATCAAGGATGATGAGCTCCCCACGTTGTTCATCAACGCGCACTATCCCAAGCTGGACTTTCCCTACGTGGATACCGATGACCTGACCGCCGAACAGAGCATGATGCGCTACCTGTTTGACCTGGGGCACAAGAGTATCTTGGGAATTTTCCAGGTGGATGATATCCAAGGGGTCTACCGGATGAACGGGTTTGTCCGGGCCTACCAGGAGCATCCCGAGTATTCCTATATGAGTAACATTATCATGTACCAATCGGGGGAATCATCCGAGAAAATCTATGAACGCATCAACGGTTACCTGCAGCAAACAGAGGCCCCAACCGCCATCGTCTGTTACAATGACCAGCTGGCGATTCGTGTAATCGACTATCTGAAGTCTAACGGCGTTCGGGTACCGGAAGATATTTCGGTCACGGGCTTTGACAACTATCAGATTGGGGAATACTTCACGCCATCCCTGACGACCATGAATCACGAGAAGGAACGCATGGGGGCCGACGCGGCCAATGCCATGATCAAATTTCTGAACCATGATCAGGTTGAGAACATCACGTACCAACCAGAAATTGTGAAGCGTCATTCAGCGATTAAGCTACCTGATGGGGAATAGCCGTCTGAGTTGATCAATAACGAGTATGAGAGAGCGAACTTGGTGAAACTGCCGGGTTCGTTTTTTTTGAGGTCGAAATGGATTCGGTAAATTTAGCATGCGTGGTGTGAGTTGTTAGAGACGACAGTGAATCAGGTCAGTTACTTATCCGGATAAGTACATAATCCAGGCAACAACCAACCTTTTAGACGCCAGATTTGGCGAAAATAGGTCAGTTTCACCCGGTTATCTTCCACTTTATGGACGATAATTTGGTTGTATTTTGAAAGAAGCAATGATTACGAGTCCCACAAACCTTTGATACGACTGAATTAAACAAATAATCCGTACAAATATAATTTGTTCTTGATTTATGCGAATAAAAATTGTACAATTCTTGTGTTGAGTCATAAGTTACAGAATTAACTAGCCGACAGAGCTATGGAGGTTAATCGCATGAGTGCGGAGAATATTATTCAGGATGTTGAAAGCGGTAACATCTCGTTGGGAATCGAACTAGGTTCCACACGGATCAAGGCCGTCTTAGTCACTCCCGACTTTAAAACGATTGCTTCAGGCAGTTACGTTTGGGAAAACGAGTTGAAGAAGGGCGTTTGGACGTATTCCTTGGAAAACGTTTGGGCCGGGATTCAAGCCAGTTACCAAGAAATGGCTGCGGAAGTACAAACGAAGTATCATGTTCCCTTGACCAAAATTGGGTCAATTGGGGTCAGTGCCATGATGCACGGGTACATGGCCTTTAATGAAAACGATGATCTGCTGGTGCCATTCCGCACTTGGCGGAACAACATCACGGAACAGGCCGCCGATGAGCTGACGGACTTATTCGACTTTAACGTGCCCCAACGTTGGAGCATTGCGCATCTGTACCAAGCCATCCTCAACCAAGAGGACCACGTCAAGGACGTGACGTTCTTCACGACGTTGGCCGGCTACGTGCACTGGCAACTCTCCGGTGAACGGGTCATTGGCATCGGGGATGCCTCCGGGATGTTCCCAATCGACAGTTACACCAAAGATTATGATGAAAAATTATTAGAAAAATTCAGAGACGTCAAGTCCGTCCGTCAGTACCACTGGGATATCAAGGAAATCTTGCCCAAGGTACTCTTAGCGGGTCAACCAGCCGGTACCTTAACGACTGATGGCGCCAAATTATTGGATCCGAATGGCAACCTGACCGCTGGTAGCGTGATGGCACCGCCTGAAGGGGATGCGGGGACCGGGATGGTCGGCACCAACGCCGTCCGCGAACGGACCGGGAATATTTCCGCTGGGACGTCCGCCTTCTCCATGGTGGTCTTGGACCAACCTATGAAGGCCGTTCACCGCGACATTGACTTGGTCACGACCCCAACGGGTTTGCCAGTTGCCATGGTCCACACCAACAACTGTTCTTCCGATATCAACGCCTGGGTCAACCTGTTTAAGGAATTTGCCCAAACGATTGGTGTTGACTTGAAGCCCGACGAATTGTACGGCGCGCTGTTTAACAAGTCAACGGAGGGTGATGCCAACGCCGGGGGCCTGTTGAACTACAGTTACCTCTCCGGTGAAAACATCACCAAGATGACGGCTGGTCGGCCACTGTTTGTCCGGACACCCAACAGCAACTTCACCTTAGCCAACTTCGTGAAGACGCAGTTATACGCCGCGTTTGCCCCATTGAAGATTGGTATGGACATCCTGGCTAACGAGGAACACATTCATTTGGATTCCTTGATTGCCCAGGGTGGGCTGTTCCGGACACCTAAGGTCGGTCAACAGGTCTTAGCCGACTCGTTGAACACGCCGATCACCGTCACCAGCAATGCCGGCGAGGGTGGTCCTTGGGGGATGGCAGTCCTTGGCTTCTACGTCACGGACAAGGATACCAACGAAACGTTGGAAGACTTCCTGGACAACAAGGTCTTTGCCAACCCTGACAGCACCACGGTCGACCCTGACCCAGCTGGTGTGCAAGGTTCGAATGAATTTATCGCCGGTTACAAGGCCGCCTTACCCGTTGAAGGCAAGGCCGTCGACTTACTAGCTGATTAATTACTGATAGTTAAGGAGAAAGAATATGCTTGAAGATTTAAAACAAGAAGTTTATGAAGCCAACATGCGTTTGCCAAAACTTGGCCTGGTCTCATTCACCTGGGGCAACGTCTCCGGGATTGACCGGGAAAAAGGCTTGTATGTTATCAAGCCTTCCGGTGTCGATTACAATGACCTGAAGCCAGAAGACATGGTTGTCGTGAGTGTCGCCGATGGCAAAGTCGTTGAAGGGGATATGAACCCTTCCAGTGATACGCCGACCCACACGTACCTGTACAACCATTTTCCAAATATTGGTGGGATTGTGCACACCCATTCACCTTGGGCCGTTTCCTTCGCCGCTGCTAAGATGGACATTCCAGCCATGAACACGACGCATGCCGACACCTTCTACGGTGACGTGCCCGCTGCCGATGCCTTGACGCAGGAAGAAATCGAAGAAGACTACGAAGGCAACACGGGGAAGACCATCGTGAAGACCTTTAACGAACGGGGCATCGACTACGAAGCCGTTCCCGCTGCCTTGGTTAGCCAACATGGTCCCTTTGCTTGGGGCCCAACGCCTGACAAGGCCGTTTACAACGCCAAGGTGCTCGAAGTGGTTGCCGAAGAAGACTACCACACGGCCCAGTTGACGCGGGCTAACCGGGAGTTGCCACAGTATTTGCTAGATAAGCACTACCTCCGCAAGCACGGCGCCAACGCCTACTACGGCCAAAACAACGCCAAGTCCAAGGAACACGCCGCTCGCGAGTAATACCCTTGCCGGAATGCCTCGCCAAGTAGGTACGCCATCCCATGAGGCACGGCCGAAGCCATAGAGCGGTCTTCGGCCTTGGGACCAAGCCTCACAAAGGCGTGAGTCTTGACCCCATCCAGTGATGTAAGCCCGGAAGAACGCCGGCCTAACATCACTACCACGGGATTCTGTACCTACTTAGCTTCGGCGGCAACGATAGAACTACGCGGAGCGACTGTCGTTCCTTGAACAGACATTGTTATAGTCAGTCGCACGCTAGGCTAGTGTGAGTGTGATCGTTGTGGGCATGATTCATTAGGGTTCATGCCTATGATGCCTATATGAATTGGTATTTATATAAAGCTATTGATTCATATAATTGATAGCGTAGGTAATCAACTTACACAAAAAACAATCGTCTGACTACGGGTTAAACGTATGTTAGCCGCAGGGCGGTGAAAATGAGTCCAGCCGTGGGAATTGCCTTAGTGGCGTGAGCCGCTTAGGCAATTGATAGCTTTGCGACTCGGTTCTTAGAGGCGCAAAGTAAGGTTGGAGACCGTCCTTTGGCTCCGGCCGTTCGCCCACCGCGTTCCGGTCTCATTTTCACCGTCCCGGAGGCGGTCAGCTTAACCCTATCAAACGAAACTTAAATATAAAAAATTAAAAGGAGTGTCATTATTATGTTATCAGTTCCAGATTATGAATTTTGGTTTGTTACCGGTTCCCAACACCTGTATGGTGAAGAACAATTGAAGTCCGTTGCCAAGGATGCCCAAGACATCGCCGACAAGTTGAACGCTAGCGGCAAATTGCCTTACAAGGTCGTCTTCAAGGATGTTATGACGACCGCTGAAAGTATCACGAACTTCATGAAGGAAGTTAACTACAACGACAAGGTTGCCGGTGTGATCACTTGGATGCACACGTTCTCCCCAGCCAAGAACTGGATCCGTGGGACGGAATTATTACAAAAGCCATTACTGCATTTGGCTACCCAATACCTGAACAACATTCCTTACGCCGACATCGACTTTGATTACATGAACTTGAACCAAAGTGCCCATGGTGACCGCGAATACGCCTACATCAACGCCCGTTTACAAAAGAATAACAAGATTGTTTACGGCTACTGGGGTGACGAAGACGTGCAAGAACAAATCGCGCGTTGGGAAGACGTTGCCGTTGCTTACAACGAAAGCTTCAAGGTTAAGGTTGCCCGCTTTGGCGATACCATGCGGAACGTTGCCGTTACTGAAGGTGACAAGGTTGAAGCACAAATCAAGATGGGCTGGACTGTCGACTACTACGGTATCGGTGATTTAGTTGAAGAAATCAGCAAGGTTGCTGACGCTGACATCGACAAGGAATACGCCGACCTCGAATCTCGTTACGAAATGGTTCAAGGCGACAACGATGCTGACAAATACAAGCACTCTGTTCGCGTACAGTTGAAGCAATACCTGGGAATCAAGAGTTTCTTGGAAAAGGGCGGTTACACGGCCTTCACCACGAACTTCGAAGACCTCTGGGGGATGGAACAACTTCCTGGTTTAGCCGCACAATTATTGATTCGTGACGGTTATGGCTTCGGTGCCGAAGGTGACTGGAAGACCGCTGCCTTGGGCCGTGTCATGAAGATCATGTCTCACAACGACCGGACGGCCTTCATGGAAGACTACACGTTGGATCTGCGGAAGGGCCACGAAGCCATCCTCGGTTCTCACATGCTGGAAGTTGACCCTTCAATCGCTTCCGACAAGCCACGCGTTGAAGTTCACCCATTGGACATCGGTGGTAAGGCTGACCCTGCCCGTTTGGTCTTCACTGGTTCCGAAGGTGACGCCATTGACGTCACTGTTGCGGACTTCCGCGACGGCTTCAAGATGATCAGCTACGCCGTAGACGCGAACAAGCCAGAAGCTGAAACGCCTAAGTTGCCAGTTGCTAAGCAACTCTGGACGCCAAAGGTTGGTTTGAAGACCGGTGCCTTGGAATGGATGAAGGCCGGTGGTGGTCACCACACCATGCTTTCCTTCTCCTTGACTGAAGAACAAATGGAAGACTACGCTACCATGGTTGGTATGACTAAGGCTTTCATTAAGTAATTTTGATTGAAAAGGAGTGGCCGCTCGCCGGTAAGGCGGACGGCCACTTTTCTTATCGGTTTGTGCTTTGCGCTCCCGGCGGCAATCCTTGCTCCCGCTGCTGTGGGGACCGACTACGGCCTGAGGAGCGGTCCTCCGTCTCGCCTTGAAACCTCGCTGAAAAGCGCGAGTTTCCAAGGTTGTCCCATGCCCTAGGTCGTGAAGGCACCCCGACCAATGCCATCGACACAGCTGCGTCCGCAAGGTTGCCTCTGGTCGCTCACAAACGTTATGAGAAGTGGCCAGGGTGGTGTGTAGGGGATTGTGCGTTGTTGGTAACGTGGATTAGTAATCTCACGGTTCTGAGCAAGACTTATTCCTATCCAGCATCACGAAACCTACAAAGAAAACTGTGTTTCTACGTTAGAACAAGCAACGTTATATCAAAACAACAAGAGAAATGACGCGGTAACGGGTTAAACAAGTGTAAGCCGCAGGGCTGGTGAAAATGGGCTAAGCCGTGGGAGTTACCTTAGCGGCAGAGCCGCTTAGATAACTGCTATCTTTGAGACGTGTTTTTCCGGCTCAAAGTAAGTCTGGAGACCGCTTCTTAGGCTCCAGACGTGCGCCCACAGCGTCACGGCCCATTTTCACCAGCCCGGAGGCGATGCCCAAGCACTTGTTTAAACCCAGAACCGGGAAAATGGAGGAATTATGGCTAAAAGTGAAAAACAAAAAATGATCACCGGCGAACTCTTCAACGTCTACGACCCAGAGCTAGTCGCTGAACGTAGCGTGGCGCGCGACCAGGTCGAAGCCTTGAACGCCTTAGGTGAATCGGACCCGGCTGCCAGTGAACAACGGGTGAAGGCCCTATTTGGGGCAACGGGTGCGGGCGTTGAAGTCCACGCCACGTTCCGGTGTGACTACGGGTATAACATTTATGTGGGTGATGATTTCTTTGCCAACTATGACTGCACAATCTTAGATGTGGCGCCGGTCCGAATTGGCAAACACTGCCTGCTGGGACCCAAAGTTCAGATTTATTCGGTGAACCATCCGGCGGACCCCAAGCTCCGGCGTAACGGGGCCATGGGGATTGGTAAGCCCGTCACGTTGGGCGACGACGTCTGGGTCGGTGGTGGGGCCATCATCTGCCCTGGCGTGACCCTTGGAAGCAACGTCATCGTTGCGGCTGGTGCGGTCGTGACTAAATCATTTGGCGACAACGTGGTATTGGGTGGCAATCCAGCACGTGTGATTAAGCAACTCGACTAATTAACTGTCACATAAATTAACCACCACAGAAAAAGAGAGAACAGCGTCATTGCCGTTCTCTCTTTTGATATAGATAAATTAACTTAATGCCAACAGCCCATTACGCTGCTCCAGTGGCCCATCATGGCGCTACTCCAGCCGCCCATACCGATGAACCCGCCCATGCCAACCAATGCGATTCCAATCACCAAGAATATCCCCAATAAAACAGCGGTGTCGTGGTCGTGGTTCGTGCGCGGAATTAATTTTGCCACTAGAAAAATAATGAGTGCAATTCCGGTAATGAGAATCAAGCCACCGGTTAGTAAATTGGCAGTCATCATAATATCTCCCCCTTTATGCCCCCATTATACAGAGTTTTCCGGAGAAAGGGGGAAATGGTTCCCGGGATTTCCGGGGCTATGGTAAAATGGGACGTAATTACAGGTGGCCGTTAGTCGCTAATTATTCGGTGACTGACCCAACCTGAAAGGTTTCGCCCCCTAACGACGACCACCGCTGGTTAGCTGAAACTGGTTAGTTAAGTTTTTACTACGGTGACCGGGTCAATGTGGCAGTGTCGTTGGGAGCACTGGCAACGATGAACAGGACAAAAAATAAGCGCAAGGGGTGACAACAATGATTGATCGAATTGAAGCAAGTGCGGATGCGCTGTGGTTAACGCCCGATGAAGAGGGGCGCCTGCGCTTGGGGTTTGCCGACGATGGTCGCGAGATGGTCGGCGACGTCACACGGATTTCCTGGCTGGTGACGGCTGGGCGCATCAAGTTGGGCACGCCATTTATGGTGGTTCACGGTGAGCGGGAAGACCTGACGTTGCGGTCGCCCTTTGCTGGTCGCATTCAGGCCATTAACCAGGCGCTTGAAGAACATCCGGAACGTTTAAATGAACACAACGATGCCCTCGACTGGATGATTGAGCTAGTCGATGAGTAGAAAGGGAGGGCCAACATGGAGTTGAGCTGGCAGGTGACGACGCCCGTCACCAGTTTGAAACGTTTTTTAAATAATCAGGGGGTCAGCCACCGGGTCTTCAGCGACCTGAAGCAGGCGGGGACCATCCGCGTCAACGGCCAGGTGGTTACACCAGCCGTTGATTTAAACGTGGGGGACACCGTCACGGTCGGCTTACCCGCCGAAGTTGCGGACGATGCCGTGGCGACGAGTGAGACGCCCATCACGGTGCTATTTGAAAACCGTGACTGGTTGGTCGTGGACAAGCCCGCTGGCCTCAACGTGGTGCCGGGACCCGCTAACCGCACGGATACGCTGGTCAACCGCATCAAGGGTTACTGGCTGGCCGAGGACGCGGAGAACCAGGTACCGCACATTTTGACGCGACTGGACCGTTTTACGAGTGGGGTGGTCTGGGTTGCCCGGCACCGCTTGGCCAATAGCCTCGCGAGTCAGCTGCAGGCGGCCCATCAGGTGGATAAACGCTACCTGGCGGTGGTCAGTGGTCAATTGCCTGACGACCACGGCATCATTGATGCGCCGTTAGCCAGCGACCCGACCGGCTACAACCAGATGGTGTCACCGGACGGCAAGCCCGCGAAGACGGAGTACTGGGTCGAGAAGCGGTTTCCAAACGCCACGTTGGTTCGGGTGAAATTACATACGGGGCGGACGCACCAGATTCGCGCCCATTTTGCCTCGTTAGACCATCCCTTAGTCGGGGATGAGCTGTATGGCGGCCCGCAATTGGCGGGGATGACGCGACAGGCGCTGCACGCCCACACGTTGGCATTTACGGACCCCTTTACCGGGGAAGACCGGGCCTTTACCAGTGCGCCACCCGCTGACTGGCAAGCCCTGATTCAACAATTATCTGAGGAGTGACGAAACAATGACAGAGGCGGACGAATTAACCTGCTTAGTCGATGGGGCCCCCATTTCGCTGGAAACGAGTCTCCAACTGGCGGAACTGGATGTGGGGCTGCGGAACCGCATCAAGCGCGACTATCCCCAAATTAAACCGACCGATTATATTTGCGGGCACCATTTATTAAAATACCGGTTAGACCACGTGGATGCGATGATCAACGCCGATTTAAAACAGACGAAAAAGATTAATCACAAATTGACCAAGGCCCTGCAGAGCGACGACTACGACATCATCGACGTGAACGACAGCCTGAAGGAAAGTCTCACATTTGGCCAGAAGGTGTCCGATGACGTTGCTCGGTTCGGGGGCTCATGGGGCTTTATCCTTGTTTTCATGTTCGTACTGATTGGCTGGATGATCGTTAATGGCTTGCACGTCTTTGGGGCGAACTTTGACAATTACCCCTTCATTCTGTTAAATTTAGTCTTGAGCTGTGTCGCAGCGATTCAGGCACCCATCATCATGATGAGCCAGAACCGCTCCGCAGACCGGGACCGGATGATGGCCGAAAACGACTATCACGTGAACCTTAAGTCCGAGCACGAACTGCGGTTACTTCACGCTAAGGTCGATCACTTGGCGCAGAACCAGGTCCCACACACCATGGAGATCGAACGGTTTCAGTTAGAAATTTTAGGTGAAATTCGTCAAGAACTAGCCGAATTGCGGGAGGCCAAGGCCACCCCTGATGCGGCAGAACGAAGGGAGTCTCACCATGAGCAAGTGGATCACCGCTAGTCTCTTATTTATTGTTGGCTTAATCTTCGGCCAACGAGTCGCCGGGCGCGTTGCCCATTAAGTAAAATCTTTTTGATAGGCCTGACGGTCAGCGTTCGCGCTAACCGCCGGGCCTATTTCTGTGGACTCGAACTTGCACTGCCGGGCTGGGTAAAATCGTGCCTGGTCGCGTCCGTTCCCGGCGGCGCGCTCAAGGTGCCCTGCTGTGGGGTCGGTTCCAGCCGAAGGGCGGGCTTCCACCTCAACTTTGAGCCAAAGGGCGGTCTCAAAGGTTGTCCCATGGGCTAAGCTGAGAAAATCGCTCAGCTAAGACCATCGACACAGCTGGTCACCTTGGCTCGCCTCTGCTCACTCCCACGACTGGCACGATTTTCCCAGCCGGACGGCTAACGTGGGTTCAACCCCACAGAATAGGGTGTTTGTATTTTGGTTGCTGGGAAGGTGAAGTCGTGTCTGGCCGTTCCCGGCGGTGGCTTTAAAACGCCCTGCTATGGGGCCGGTTCTAGCCTAAGGGCGGGCTTCCACCTCAACTTTGAGCCTGGGGAGCGGTCTTAAAGGTTGTCCCGTGGGCTAGGATGAGAAAGAACCTCAGCCAAGGCCACCGACACAGCCGGGCATTTTGAGCCACCTCTGGTCACTGACATTACACCACGTTGCCTCATTTACTTAGTTCATGGTCAAGGCAGGTTTGGTTCCACAAATATAGGTGGGATTATTTGCTAGCTGGTGTGGTCGTGGAGAATTGGGAAAATAGTGTGAATACTCCGATAGGTTTGGGATGAACAGCTGAGGCATTCATGGACAATTAGAGCCGGAGGAAGCCAGGACGGAGCCAGCTGTGTCGAGGGTGTTAGCGGGCGTTCTTGGCCGGCTTACAGCCTGGGGAAATCTTTTAGACTTGCGGGTTTCAAGGCTAAAAGTTGAGGTGGGAGCCCGAACTTTGGCGAAAACCGACCCCACAGCAGGCGTAGTTCGGAAAGCCGCAGGCGGCAATTCACAGCAAACCCAGTCAGCAGTTCAGCCCCATAGCAAATTCGTTGACAAAGGCGCGGGGCTCCGGTAGGCTAGTGAGAGAACTAGAAATGGAGGATTTTTTGTGATAATTCGTGAAGCTCGACCAGTGGATGCGCCTCAAATAGCACCGCTGATGAACTTGATCTACGACGAAATGGCTTTGACCGACCTGGAAGACGTTCCAGGCCCCGATTTACTGAAGGTCATCACGGCGGCGTACCGTACGCGGACTTACTTGTCCGGTGCGGCAACCACGGTGGTGGCCGAGGCCAATGGCCAAGTAGTTGGGGTAGCATTTGGCTATCCGGGCGAAAAAGAAGACGTTGTAGATGACGTGATGACTCGCCTGGCAGCTAACAGTGCCGCTTTCGACGAACCATTTGATTTAGACTCAGAGACCGAAGCGGGTGAATGGTACTTGGATTCACTCGCCGTCTCACCAGACCATCAGGGCAAGGGAATCGGCCGCCAGTTGTTGCGGGCTTTACCCGTTTACGCCCAACGAGACCGGCAATCGGTGATCGGCTTAAACGTCGATTTCGAAAACCCCGGCGCGATGCGGTTGTATGAACGCATGGGCTATGAGGTGACCGGGACGCAGATGATTGGGGACCATGAGTATTACCACATGCAACTAGAGATTGGCGAACGCGTCCGTCTCGCAAACTAATTGATTTTTAGTAAGGCCACCCGGCACCAGTTGGGTGGCCTTTTTAGTCGTGAAATAGAAATACAATGGGGTATTTCGTTCCCGACGGTGGCTTCAAAACGCCCTGCTATGGGGTCGGTTCCAGCCTGAGAGGCGGGCTTCCACCTCAACTTTGAGCCCAAGAGCGGTCTCAAAGGTTGTCCCGCGGGCTAGGTCGGGCAAGAACCCCGACCAAGGCCGCCGACACAGCTGGGCATTTTGAGCCACCTCTGGTCACTGACATTACGCCGCATTGCCTCATCTTTCTGAACTCGCGGAATGAAGATTGGTCATACTTTAGTCGATGTTGCTGCCATCAGAAATGAGGCTGGTCGTATCCGTTCTCGCCGACACAGCTGGGCGCCTTGGCTCACCTCTGGTCACTCCTGCAACGGCCACGGTTTCTCAGACCGGTAGCTGACAGAAGGCGGTTATAGATAGTTTTGAATGAATTGTTTACTTAGCAGTCAGAATTTTTTTGAAAACTTTTTGTTGCAAATACAGCATAATTGTTTTACACTAATTTCATCGCTTCGCTAGTTGTTTCGCGTGTATGTATAACAATACGAAAAACAATGGGCGACGAATCTATGTTAGTGACCAGAGGCGGATCAAGGTTCCCAGCTGTGTCGGTGGTCTTGACTGAGTGAATTTTCTCAGTCTAGAGCACGGGACGACCTGGGAGACTAGTGGTTTTCTAGGCTTCCAGGCGAGGTGGCAGACCGCCTCTCAGGCTGGCACCGTTCCCCACAGCAGGGAACCTTGAATCCGCCGCCGGGAACGAATAGATTGCGGCAATTGATTTGCTAAGGAGGGGAAGAATTGACTGAAATTTTACGACCGCTGGGCAATATTTCGCGGGCCTTGGATTCCATTGCGAATCATGAATTTCAACGGGTGCAGCTCACCAAGGGCCAGTATCTCTACCTGGCCCGGGTGGCCGAGCATCCCGGCATTATTTTAGAACGACTGGCCGAGCTGTTGCGGGTCGACCGCACAACGGCGGCTAGGGCCGTGCAGAAGCTGACGGCCGCGGGGGTCTTGGAAAAACGACCGGACGACACGAACCGCAAGATTAAGCGACTCTTCGTCACGGCGCAGGGTGAGCAGGTGTATCCGTTAGTCAAACGCGAAAATGACTACTCGAACAGCCGCGCCCTCCAGGGATTCACCCCGGCCGAGGCGGCACAGTTAGCGAGCTATCTGGAACGCGTGGATGAGAACGTCGCGCAGGATTGGGTCGCCGTTAAACAAGGACAAACCAGAACTTATTAAAAGGAGCAAAAACAATGACAGGAAAAATTAAATTATGCACCCCAGATGACGTAAAGGCTTTACAGGCGGTTAGTCGGGCAACATTTGCCGACACGTTTGGTGCGGTCAACACACCGGCGGATTTGGCCAAGTATTTGGACGACAGTTACAACGAGCCTCAGCTCCTACAGGAAATGCAACAACCCACGAGCCAATTTTCCTTCATCCTGGTTGACGACCAGGTGGCGGGTTACGTGAAATTAAACTGGGGCCCCACGCAGTCCGAAGAACAGGGAGATGGCAACCTGGAAGTTGAACGGATCTACATCCTGCCTGAATTCAAACGTCAGGGCCTAGGCAAACAGCTGTACCAGTACGCCGTGGAAAAAGCACAATCACTGAAATTAGTGGCCATTTGGTTGGGCGTTTGGGAAAATAATACGTCGGCCCAAAAGTTTTACGAGGCGATGGGCTTCAAGGAAATTGGCGACCATGTCTTCCAGTTGGGCACCTCAAGACAACGTGATTTAATTTTGCAAAAGACGCTGGTATAATGAGGCTTACGCAAATAAAAAATGACGCATTGAGGAGATTGACATGAAAGATAATATTCAAATGGGCGACGCTGATTTCGCCAAGATGATGCTGGTTCTGAAGGAGCCCGTGACGCAAGCCAACCACAAGGAATTCAAGTTCCTCGATGGTACCGAGACCGGTGAGATGCAAGAGATTGCCCCCGGTATCTGGGCGATGCCCGCCTACATGCAGGAAGATGATGACTTCACCATGTTCTTCCTGACGACGCAGATTGAGTCGGGCGAGACCGTCATGGCCTTTGCGACCGGTGAAACGGCTGACGGCGATTTCCGATTGAGCCAACCCCTGGTGACGGGTGCTGGGCTGAACGTCTTGAACGAACAACAACCCAACCGGGCCAAACGCGTCTTAAAATTTTTAAATGATATTTCTAAAGCGGATGAGGGTAACTGGCGGATGGTCGATTAGTCTTGGCGTGACAAGTTGGAGGTGGTCGCATGGAACAGACGACCAAGGCATTTAACCTGCCCCTCCTCCTCGCACCCTTTGTCTCGCGACTAGGTAGCACGCTGTACTTATTCGGCTTAAATTGGTTCGTGGTGCAGGCCACGGGCAACGCGGCTCTACTGGGGATTATTCAAGCCATCGGTGGGGTCGTTTTGTTTTTCGGCGATTTACTCTGTGGAGTGGTCGTTGATAACTTTAATCGTAAACGCATCGTGGTCAGCGCGGAGTTGCTCAGCGTGATTGGCTGCTTGGTCTGTGCCTGGTGGCTGGATCCCCAGCACATCACGGCCGGACCGTTGATTACCTTGACCGTGATCTTGGACGTTGGGCTGGCGTTTAGTTTGCCAGCGGCCAAGGCCATGATTCCCGAACTGATTACCTTGGCGGGGCGGCAACGGTTCAACGCCGTCAGCAACACGCTGATTGATCTGGCCGACATCTGTGCGCCACTGATCGGTGGGGCATTGCTGGCCATGCACTGGCTCGACCTGCGGGGATTCTTGGTGTTAAATGGCTCGTCATTTCTCCTGTCGTTTCTCTTTTACCTCAGCATTCGCTACCGCCAGCCGGTCAAGGATGATTCCCGGTTGGGCGTGAAAGAAAGCCTGTTGACGGGCTGGCGCTACGTGTGGCAGCGGCCCGGCTTGGTGGAAACCATCGTGTTAGGCGGACTGATCAACGTGCTCTATGCGGCGGTACGGTTAGTCTTGCCGTACAACGTCAATCACCTGTACGGAGGCGATTCGGCACGCTACAGTTACCTGTTGATGATTTTGGCGGTCGGCGGCATCCTGGGTGGACTCCGGTTGACTCTGGACCATCGACCACCCAAGCGGCAACAGAACTATGGCGACCTGATATTGGCCGCCGTGGCCCTGCTGGTTGCTGGCGTGTGGGCCAATTACTGGGTCCTGCTGGCGGTCAGCGGCGTCTTTGGTTTTTGCTATTCATGCTTTGAAATTCGGGCCATCACCATCACCCAGGACTTAACGGCACCGGAGTTCTTGGGCCGGATGTTTGGCATTCTTTTCCTGGCCATCGATGCCTTTCAGCCCGTGGGGAGCTTTGTCTTCGGCTTCGTCACGGACTGGCTGGCAAATGGCACGCTAATTGTCATTGGCCTGTTGCTCTTAATGGGTTTGGGGCTTATCAATCGGTGGTATCAACGCTTAATTGGCTAAAAACGATAGTTAAGACAAAGCGTTGACCTGGCTTGACGGACTCCCTATACTAGGTACTAATCTATTCCTTTAACATTGCCCCGTGAGGCAGTGAAGGGTGCACGCTCCGGCAGTTGCTGGGCTAAGTCTGGGCTAAAAGTGTGGGCACATCGTTTCCTTACGGCGGCGATGTGCCTTTTTCTATCTCATAACCTGGAGGTCTTTGTGCATGAAAGAACCAACGCGTTACCGCAACCCGGATGCCTTGATTGATATTTGGGAACGGCCCAGTTGGGGTCAGTGGTTTGGTCTCTCGCTTCAGCATTTATTTTCCATGTTTGGGTCCACAGTGCTGGTCCCAATTCTTGTTGGGTTAAATCCCGGCATTGCGCTGTTTAGTTCCGGTGTCGGGACGCTGATGTACATCCTGATCACGCGGGGCAAGATTCCCGCCTACATGGGGTCCAGTTTTTCCTTCATCGTGCCCATGGTGGCGCTGATGAAGACGACCGGGTATCCCGGGATTGCCCAGGGGACCCTGGCGGTCGGGGCCGTTTATCTGATTGTGGCCCTGGTGGTCGCGATGATTGGGTCGGACTGGATCAACAAGGCCCTGCCGCCAATCGTGGTCGGGCCGATGGTCATGGTGATTGGACTGTCGCTGGCTAGTAGCGCCGCCCAGAAGGCCACGGTCGATAGCGCCGGTGTGTATCACTGGCAGTACTTTGCGGTTGCGATGGCCACACTGCTGTTGACGATTGCCTTCAATCTCTACTTACGCGGTTTCCTGTCGCTGGTGCCGATTCTGCTGGGCATCATCGCGGGTTACCTGATTGCCACGGCGGTCGGTCTGGTCAATTTCAAACCGGTCATGCAGGCGGCCTGGTTCCAGCTACCTAGCTTTGAGGTGCCGCTACTGAGCTATCCACTCCACTTCTACTGGGGAGCCGTGATCAGTTTGGCACCGATTGCCTTTGTGACCATGACCGAGCACATCGGCCACATTACCGTGCTAAATGAGCTAACGCACCGCAACTTCTTCGAAGACCCCGGCCTGCAGCACACGTTAGCGGGGGATGGCCTCGCCTCGATTATCGCCAGCTTTGTTGGGGGCCCACCCGTGACCTCTTACGGGGAAAACGTGGGCGTCCTGGCCATCACGCGGGTCCACAGTGTCTACGTCCTGATTGGGGCCGCAGTCTTTGCCGTCATCTTTAGTTTTGTCGGCAAGCTGAGCGCACTGATCGAAAGTATTCCGAACCCCGTGATTGGTGGGATTAGCTTCCTACTATTCGGGGTGATTGCTTCCAGTGGGATGCGGATTCTGATTGAGAAGCACGTCGATTTCAATCGCAAACGCAACCTGATGATTGCCTCGGCCATTCTGGTCATTGGAATCGGCAACGCCTATTTGAAGATTGGCCAGTATGAGTTTTCGGGGCTGGCAGTGGCGGCGGTGCTGGGTATCGTCTTAAACCTGGTCCTCCCAGACAACGATTAGGTTGGTGCTAACAGTGCCTCCGGGACGGTGAAAATGAGACCGGAACACGGTGGGCGAACGCCCGGAGCCAAAGGGCGGTCTCCAGGCTTATTTTGAGCCCGTGGCCCGGGTCTCAAAAGTATCACGTCCCTAAACGGTCAAGCCCGCCGTTAAGGGACGTCCCACGGCTAGGCTCATTTTCACCATCCCTGCGGCGGCCACGAGTTAGACCATACCTAAGCCTCTGTGGTCATTAGTTGTGTTTACAATATTTCCGCTCCCGACGGCGGGACCAAGGTGCCCTGCTGTGGGGGCCCACCTCCAGCCAAAGGGCGGTCTTCCGGTTCGCCTTGAAACCTCGTTGAGAACCACGAGTTTCCAAGGACGGCCCATGCCCTAGGCTAGGGAAGGACCCTAGCCAATGCCATCGACACAGCTGGGCACCTTGACCCGCCTCTGGTCGCTTAGACATCACGCTTGAGGTACTAATTGTTATGGGGTTTAGTTATAGTTGTTTGGTCTTTGTTCCTAATAGTATAGGCACAGTTGAGCTTGTGCGCCAGAAGTTCTGCCAATGATGATAAAGCGTAAACAAAGAGCGACCACAATTCTCTATATCCAGAGGATTGTGGTCGCTCTTTGTTAGGTTGTCAGGTTAGTTATGCATAGATTACGCTCAATTGAAATGGTGTAACAGATTGTCAGTGACCAGAGGTGGGTCAAGGTTGACAGCTGTGTCGATGGTCTTACCTGAGTGGTTCTCTCAGGTTAGAGCATGGGACGTCCTTGAAGACTGTGGTTTTCAGGCTTCAAGGCGAGGCGGAAGACCGCTCCTCAGGCTGGAGCCGTTCCCTACAGCAGGCAACCTTGAGCCCACCGCTGGGAACGGTCTGTAACAATCTACTACAGCCATTTCACCCAATAGAGAAGTAGCGGAGGACGGCCATGGCCATGATGCCCACGACGACCACCATCAGGAGGCTCTTGGTCAGCACACCGGCTAGCGTGGCGGGGATGGCTGCCAGGCAGTTGGCGACGTTGAGTGTGGCTAAATGACCCGCGTGAGCGACGAATAGACTCTCACAGCACAGCGCCGTCATGATGGTGATGGGCACGAAGGAGAGAAAGCTGATCAGCCACGCTGGCAGGTTCAGTGATTTGACAAAGGCAAACGGGAGCACCCGTGACAGGACGGTGATGGCCCCGCAACCCAGGATGACCCAGAGCTCAGTTAGACTTATCGACATTTTTTCAACTCCATTCCAAATAGACAGCCGGCGACGGTCGCCACTAGCAGGGCAAAATTTTGACTCATGACACCAATTAGGAAGTAATAGGCCAGCACGACGAAGGCCATGACGCTCAATTGCAGGGTCATTCCCAGGTGTTTGTCACTAATCAGTTGTAAGTAGACCAGGCCGATGAACATCGCTGTCAGGGCGAAATCAAAGCCAAAACGGGTGGGGTCCGCAATCAGGCCGCCGAGGATGGCGCCGACGACGGTCGATAGGCCCCAGACCAAGTAGGCGACCACGTTGGCCGCGGACTGCCAGGCAAAGCTGAGTTTGCCGTTGGTCTTATTTTGCTTGTTCATGGCTAGGGCAAAGGTTTCGTCGGTCACCAGCGTTCCAATCAAGAGGTTACGCGTGAGGGACTCGTGTTTGAAATACTGGGCCAAACTGGTGCTCATCAGAATCATCCGCGAGTTTACCAGGAAGGTCGAAATAAAAATAGCAGATAGCGGATCATGAAGCAGGAGCATGCTGGTGATAATGAATTGCGCGGAGCCGGCGTAGACGACAAATGAGAGCCCGGCGACCACTAACAAACTCAGGTGACTGGTGTGGGCGACGATGCCAAAAGCTAGGCCCACCCCGATGTAACCAAAGACGGTGGGGAGGACGTCGCGAACCCCGGTCCGAAAGGTGAGTGAAGGACTCATAAGAGACTTCCTTTCTGTTCTCTAATTAGTTTTTAATTTCAAGTTTAGCGCTAACTTATGGCTGCGTAAACCCGTAATTTATCTGTAAGATTGTCATGTAAATTTTTTGAACTGAAAAGGTTGCATTTCGGTAAAGGTGGTTGTATGATACTCTCATTGATATTGAATGAAAGTGAGGGTATGGGCGATGAAGATGAACTTAACTGAATTGGCAGCATCAGCACACGTTGACGCAAGCCGCATTGAGGATTACGTGAAGAATGGACTTTTAGGGAAGGAACATTCCGTCACGGAATTCGATGATTCAGATTTGTACTGGATCGACATGATTCAATGTTTTCAGGATAACGGAACGTCTTTAGACGACTTATCCGGGTTATTACCACGTTGCCGTAAGGGCCAAACGCAGTTAACTCAGGTGAACTAGCAAGTAATTAAGGTAATGAATCGGTAAAATGCACCACTAAGCAGCTCCGCGGGTCCAGCCCGTGAGCTGCTTTTCTTTTTGCCTTGTGTTTGACTGCGCTCCCGGCGGCAGCTTCAAGGTGCTCTGCTATGGGGTCGCTTCCAGCCTGAGGGGCGGTCTTCCAGCTCGACTTGAAACCTCGTTATGGCCCGCGAGTTTCCAAGGTCGTCCCATGGACTAGGCTGAGAAAGAACCTCAGCCAAGGCCATCGACACAGCTGAGCACCTTGAGCTGCCTCTGGTCGCTCACACTGGCAAAGAAAGCAGTTCGTTCTTTTTCGTCCTAGTGTTGAACTGCGCTCCCAATGGTGGTCCTTTGCTCCCCACGCTGTGGGGGACGACTGCGGCCTGGGAAGCGGTCCTCCGTCTCGCCTGGAAACCTCGAAAAGCACGAGTTTCCCAGGTCGCCCCATGGGCTAGGCTGAGAAAGGACCTCAGCTAAGGCCATCGACACAGCGTAGTCCGAAAAACCACCTCTGGTCGCTCACACAGGCAAAGGAAAGCAGCTCGTTCTTTTCATCCTAATGTTGTTTGAACTGCGCTCCCGGCGACAGCTTCAAGGTGCTCTGCTATGGGGTCGCTTCCAGCCTGAGGGGCGGTCTTCCAGCTCGACTTGAAACCTCGCTATGGCCCGCGAGTTTCCAAGGTCGTCCCATGGACTAGGCTGAGAAAGAACCTCAGCCAAGACCATCGACACAGCTGAGCATCTTGAGCTGCCTCTGGTCGCTCACATTGGCGAGGAAAGCCGCTCGTTTTTTTCGTTTTTCACTGGGTACTGGGAATTCCTTCTCGATTTGAAGTCTTGTGATAGGTTGTGTTTGAACTACTTTAGTTGTAGTTGCTTAAATAAGCTAAATTTAGAAGTGATTACTGCTGCTATCACAACGTAAAGGAGGATGATGGCGTGCTGCAGCCAATCCACCGCAAAAGTTGCCATTCCATACCATAGGAGCCGTGAGGGCGGGCAAAATAAACTCAGCCGTGGGAATTATCTTAGTGGTGGGCTTTACCACTTAGATAATTGGTGTCTTTGAAACTCGGTTCTTAGAGGTTCAAAGCAAGTCTGAAGACCGCACTTTGGCTTCAGGCGTCCGCCCACAGCGTCACGGTTTATTTTGCCCGCCCGGTAAGGCGCTGGCGAGAGACCATGTTGCCAACGATCATCAATCAGCGGATGCAAAAAGCACGTTCGGACCAACCTCACGGGATTGGACTGAACGTGCTTTTAATCATGCTTATTTCTTGATCTGAGCAATCAACTGCTTCATCGCTTGTGCTTGGAAAGCAGCGGCAGCCTGTTGCGTGACCTGCTTCTGTTGCGCAGCGGACATGGTTGGGTTCTTGGCCATGGCGGCCATCACAGCCTTCTTGACGTAAACCGTCGCAGCGGCCTTTTGCTTAGCTTGGAAGCTCTTGGACTTCGCCATCTTTTGCAATTGCTTAGCCTGGGTGGCACTCAACACGGTCCAGTTCTTGTTGATGTAGATCGTGTTGGTTTCCTTCACGTAGGTGTGTCCGTTACCGGACAGGCCAAACCAGAAGCTGGCAGCGTTATTCTTGAATTCCCAGTACGTCTTTTTCGTGACGATTCGGTTGGTGCCAGTCGTGCGCTTGACCACGTTTTTAGTCGTGACCTTAGCGGCCGTGTGACTGGTCTTCTTGGCGTTGGCACTGGTCTTGTAAACGTAGACCTGGTGCTTGTTGGCCGTGCCAATGGGTTGGTACAGCATCATTGGCAATTGCTTCGAGGGGGAAGCGGTGTAGATCTGTTGCGTCGAGGTCTTGGTGACCTGGTGCATCCCGTAGTGGTCATGGTCATTTTTCACCATGAAGAAGATGCTAGTCAGCAGGCCGATAACGGCAACGGCGGTCAGAATATTACTGAGTGGCCGGTTCTGCACGTAAACGTAGAAGACAAAGGACAGGACGGCGCAAATAATCAGTGCAAAGATAATCATTAGGCGGCACCTCCTTCGGTAGCTTCCGCATTTTCTTGTTGGGCATCCTTATCGGCTAAATGGACGGAGTGGTTGCTGCCCTTCATGAAGAAGGCAACGACTAAGGCGACCACACAGAAGCCAACGGCAATCCAGAAGGCGGCGTGGTAACCGGACAGGGTCGCGTTGATAGCGCCATTGGCGTAGCTCAACGGGTTGGTCGTCAAAACGTGCTTGGCTGGCATTTGCCCCTTAGTCACGTTGGTCAAGACACTGATCAGGATGGCGGTCCCAACAGAACTAGCGACTTGCCGTTGCGTGTTGTTGACGGCGGTCCCATGAGAAATCATGTTCAGTGGTAAGGCATTCATCCCGGCAGTGGTCGTAGGCATCATGACCATGGCAATCCCAAACATCCGCAAAGCATACAGCAAGACGATGTACAGCGTTGACGTATCCTTGGTGATCCAGACGAATGGTAAGGTCCCAATCGTTAAGAGGAACATCCCCATCGTGGCTAAGCGTTTGGCACCGAAACGGTCAAATGCGCGCCCAGTAATGGGACTCATAATCCCCATCATGAGGGCCCCAGCTAACAGGGTCAACCCAGAATGGAAGGCCGACATCCCTTTAACCATTTGGAGGTAAAGGGGAATGACCATTTCAACCCCGACCATGGCCATGTTGACCACGGAACTCAGGATTGCGGAGATGGTAAATTCTTTTGATTTGTAAACTCGGAAGTTCAAGAATGGATCCTTCATGGTCAATTGACGCCAGATGAAGAGGCCCACGAAGATGAACCCGATGGCTAACGTGGAGAGGACAATGGCACTGCCCCAACCGTCGTCACCAACGGAGGAGAACCCGTACAGCATACTCCCGAAACCAATCGTGGATAAGATAACAGATAAGATGTCCAATGGTTCCTTATGGGTTTCCAGAACGCTGTGCATGATCCAGAAACTAGCGATAACAACCACGGCAACGATTGGAATAATCATCCCGAAGAGGTCACGCCAAGTCCAGTTATCAATGACCCACCCGGATAAGGTTGGCCCAATGGCGGGTGCCAGGCCGATAACGATTCCGGCAAGTCCCATGGCGGTCCCACGTTTGTTAGCGGGGAAGATGGTCAGCATCAAGGTTTGCAGTAATGGCATGGAAACCCCGACCCCAACGGCTTGGATGAGCCGGCCAATCAGCAACATTGGGAAGCTGACGGCGGACCAGCAGAGAATGGTACCGACTAAGAAGGTCGACATGGCCCCAATGTACAGCCATTTTGAACTGATCGTCGTGAGTAACCACGCACTAATTGGGATCATGATCCCGTTAACCAGTAAGAAACCGGTCGTTAACCATTGTACGGTGGAGGTCGAAACATCAAAGGCCTTCATCAGAGTTGGGTAGGCGGTACTTAAGATAGTTTGATTCAGTACCGTACAGAAAGTTCCAATCAACAGCAGGACGACTAATAGCGTCCGGTTGTAGGATTTCCCGTTGGTATCAATTGCATTTCCCAATTATAATTCCCTCTTTTTCTTAAAATTAATTCTGCAATAACTATACGCAGATTCGCTATCTTTGTCAACTAGCTTGACATCCTTTTTAAAATATCTATACTGATTAGAGAAAAGGATACATGAATCTGAGAAGAACTCCTAAATTTTACAACCGTTTTCATTTAACCTATAATTGAATTTCTCTTAAAGCCATGACGAAGGGTGGACGTTACGTACATGAACGAAGATGTCTCAAATTTATTAAAAAAAATGCCAATTGAAAAACTAATTTTAGGAATTGGCGATGTGGCCGCAGCAACCGGGGTGTCGCAGAGCCAGGTGCGCTACTGGGAGAGTAAGGGCTACATTCACAGCGAGAGCTCCAGCGATGGGAAGAACCGTAAGTTTTCCTATAAGACGGTGCTGAAGGTCCAACAGATTAAAACGTACTTGGACGACGGCTATACTTTAGCCGGTGCCGTGAAGCAAGCGAAGCGGCGGGGTGCTTACTTTGACATGCTGCGGTCCTTTTTTGAGGGACGTTTCGTGACAATGGACATCGACGCGGAACACACTGAAATTAAATTGGGTGGCTTTGATCCGGAGCCCGGCAAAGACCTAGTTGCTGAACGAATTGACGGTAAATGGCAATTTAAGCTGATTGCTAGCACGAAATAGGGCGATTTCATTGTTTATCGCCGGTAAGAATGGTAATCTGAAGACACGGGAGAGCATTTGGTGGTTGGCAGAAAAAACTTTCGATACCAATCGATCTTCTGGCTGGATTGGTGGTCAATCATGTTGTTGACGTGTTGTGAAACCAGGCGAATAACCAT
The DNA here is from genome assembly GCF_044053135.1 of Levilactobacillus sp. FUA 3915. NCBI lineage: Bacteria > Bacillati > Bacillota > Bacilli > Lactobacillales > Lactobacillaceae > Levilactobacillus > Levilactobacillus sp. FUA 3915. Next base: position 2,149,014 of record NZ_CP168704.1, read on the forward strand.
TAGTAATAGCGCGTTTATCTTGCGCATGGACTACGTTGGCACTATGTCAGCGTAAGCAATCGTGAAACTAAAACGACGTGTTTTATGAAAAATAACATTTTTTATTTTTCACTCGCCTGCCGTTGCTCCCGCTAGGTTCATCCGAGTTTAGAAAGTTCTCGGATGGGCTTTTTTGTCGGCCTAAAATTGATGTTGGAGTCCGCCTTACCGGGCAGCGTAAATGGGCCGGAACGCTGTGGGCGGGCGACTGAAGCCTGGGAAGCGGTCTTCAGTCTTACTTTGAGCCGCCAAGGGCGCGTCTCAAAGATACCAGTTACCTAACCGGCAGAGCCGATAAGGTAACTCCCACGGCTGAGCCCATTTACGCTGCCCTCACGGCTGACACGGATTTAGGGCGAAACAAGCTCACCGGTCCTACGGTGTGTTGTTGGTGTTGTTCTAATTCAGCAGCGTAAATGGTCCGGAACGCTGTGGGCGGGCGACTGAAGCCTGGGAAGCGGTCTTCAGTCTTACTTTGAGCCGCCAAGGGCGCGTCTCAAAGATACCAGTTGTCTAACCGGCAGAGCCGGTAAGGTAACTCCCACGGCTGAGCCCATTTACGCTGCTCTCACGGCTAACATAGGTTTAGACCGAAACAAGTCCACCGGTCCTGCGGTTTGTTGTTGGTCTAGATTAGGATTACCGGGCGGGGGATATTTTCTATGGATAATGGACGGGGCGCCAACAACAATTATATAAAGACTAAAGTTACCATGTAGGCATAAGCGTTAAGGGACTGAAGTTGTTGTGAAAACATGAAAGAACCTTAAGAAAATGAACGAAAAATGAGAAGCTAAATTAGCCGGAAATCGCGTGGTTGTCAGTTTTCATGACTTCCTAGTGAAAATGTTTAGAAAAAGCGAATTTATTTTGTTGTATTCTTTGGCGAACGTGTTAAGATTACAAAATCGCTTTAAAACAAAACTAGAAGGATGGTGTTAACACATGCTGTTACGACAAGCTACTATGGCTGACTTACCACAAATTGAATCGATTATCCGGGACGGACGAGAATTACTCGCTGCCCAAGCAATTGACCAATGGCAGGGGGCTTACCCCACCACGTCAATCTTAGTTGATGACATTCACCAAGGCTGGACCGTTGTTTTGGAAGAAAACAACGAAATTTTAGGGACCGCTGCATTGATTCCCGGGGAGGATCCAACCTATAAACAGATCGATGGTCAGTGGCTGACCAAGCAGGCCCCATACTTGGCTATTCACCGCGTAGCAGTATCTAGCCACCATCACGGTCGTGGTCTGGCCGGGCAATTATTCCAACGGTTATTTGACCAAATTGACCACGCTGCTTCTATCGAAAGCATCCGGATCGACACGCATCCCCAAAACATGGCGATGCAACACATCATCAAGAAGAGCGGTTTCAGTGAAACTGGGACGATTGATTTAGCCGCAGCGGGGATGCCCGGTACGACCGACTTTGCCTACGAACGGTTAACGGCCAACGCTAAGCCAGCACATCTGGCAACGACCGAAACGGTTAAGTAGTCCAACGACTGACCTGACGGAGTTGGCTACCGCTGACTGACACCAAAATAAACTTAAATCTACTATAGTAAAGGGTTGGTTTCGCTTTCAGCGGAATCGACCCTTTTTTCGTAGGGGCTAGTCCACCACAAGGTGATTGCTGAGATGAATTTATGGTCATATGAAAAGTAGTGATTATCGGAAGAGCAGGTTGGCGAGAGGACTAAGCCAGTCTCAGCCGCAGGGGTCCGAAAAAATGGGCTAAGCCGTGGGAGTTGTCTTACCGGCTTTGCCGGTTAGACAAGGGATACCTTTGAGACGCGCTTCAGGCGGCTCAAAGTAAGGTTGAAGACCGCCCTAGGCTTCAACCGTCCGCCCACAGCGTCACGGCCCATTTTTTCGGACCCCGGAGGCGAAATCAAGACACAAGACCCAAGAACCAACAAAAACGTGAGGTTCGCCGAAAACCGGCTTTTCAATTACCCTAAACTCTGCGATAATGGAGAGTAGCAAGGTAATGGGGGCGGAGCAATTGGAGAAGAGTCTGTCGGGCGGTCGGTTCCTACTGGTCACCGTGTTAAATGTGGTCATTACGATTTTTGAATTGGTGGGGGGCCTATTTTCTGGGAGCCTGTCACTGCTGTCCGATGCGTTTCATAATTTAGGGGATGCGTTCTCCGTGGTACTGAGTTACGCGGCGCACCGCATTGGGGGTCGCCGTCAGACCCGGAGCAACACGTATGGGTACCGCCGCGCTGAGATTTTAACGGCGCTGTTAAATGCCGGCGTGTTGGTTATCATTTCCCTGGTTTTGGCGGGTGAGGCCGTACGGCGCTTGCTACATCCGGAGCCGGTCAAGGGGGACATCATGTTACTGGTGGCCGTCATTAGTTTCCTGGCCAACCTGTTTTCCACGGTGTTGCTCAACCACGGCGCCAAGCACAACCTGAACATTCGGGCCACATACCTGCACCTGCTGAGCGATGCCTTGGCTTCCGTGGGGGTTATCGTGGGGGCCGTGCTGATCACTGTTTGGCAGATCAGCTGGGTCGACCCGTTGATTACGATTTTGGTGGCCGCGTACATCGTGTACGAGTCGTGGCCCATCATCAAGCAGACGTTTGGTATCCTGATGGAAGCCTCACCGAAGCTGGACTACGATGCGATTGCCCACGACCTCTGCCAACTGCCCGAGGTCGAAGGGGTCCATCACATTCACGCCTGGTTAATTGATGAGAATAACATTGTTTTCTCAGTCCACGTGAACATGGACGACCTGCCTTTGAGCAAAATCGAACCAATCTACCGGCAGATTGAAGCACTACTCTGTCACAAGTATGGGGTGAACCACGTGACGATTCAGGCCGAGTGCCGACGGGGCCAGGATGAAGATTTATTCTATGATCAGAACGACTGGCGGCATGATTAGCCTTGCACTTCGGGGAAATTCGCGGTATAAATGAGACACAATCTAGATGAGGTGAACTGTGATGACTCCGATGAAGGAGGATTATTTAAAAATTATTTTCGAGTTGGGTGGCAAACAGAAAAAGGTTTCCAACAAACAAATTGCCATTAGCTTGAATATTGCGGCCGGTTCCGTAACGGAAATGGTCAACAAGATGGCCGCGGAAGGCCTGGCCGAGCATACGCCCTACGCCGGGATTTCGTTGACCAACAAAGGGATTCGACTGGCGGAAGATTTGGTCCGTAAGCACCGAATCTGGGAAGATTTCTTGGTCGAGAAGCTGAATTATGATTTACCTGACGTGCATGATGAGGCTGAGGTTTTGGAACACGTGACGAGTGCCAAAATGGTTAATGCCCTGGACGACATGTTGGGGAACCCCACGCATTGTCCCCATGGTGGCGTGATTCCCGACCGTTATGGCCACTACCATGAAGATAGTCATACCGTGTTAAACGATGCCGCCGACGGAGAAATTGTGTCGGTCGACCGATTCATTGATAACCATGATCTGTTAACCTATCTGGGTGATTTGAAATTGGATATCGGGGATCAGCTGAAGGTCTTGAAACACGATCCGTTCGAGGGTCCCGTAACGGTGCAAAACCTGACGGACAACGCCGAACTCATCGTGAGTTACAAGGCGGCCCACTACATTTTCGTCAAATAAGCCTGAAATTTTGGTTAGTCTGCGACCTCGGTTGCGGACTTTTTATTTTGGCTAGATTTAGAAATTTTTGGTAAATGTTAAATTCTGTATTCCCCCAGCTGGGCGCCATGCCGTATAATAGTCGAAACGTCTAAAAAGAGAAGGGGACCGGGATGAGTAGTCAAAAAAAGCGGGACCAATTAATCTTACACACCGCGCTTACCGCCGGCAGAATCATGATTGAAAATGGCTCGGAAATCGAGCGGGTCGAGGACACGATGACCCGCATCGCTCACAATGCCGGGGCCCAGACCAGTCAGCTATTCGTGATGATCACCGGGATTCTCATGGCCATCAACGGCGAGGTGGGGGCGCAGATTGAACCCGTCAAGCGCCGGACCTTTGATTTGGAAAAAATTGCCGTGGTCAACGACCTGTCGCGTCAGTACGCCGATCACAAGATTGACCTGCGCCAGTTTGCCGACCGGCTGGACCATCTGGACAGCGTCAGTCGGTACTTTCCGTTTTGGCTTCAGCTGGTGGCCGCGGCCATGGTCAGTGGACCGTTGGAAGTAGTCTTCCGGCACAATCTGCCAGACTTCTGGATTACCTGTTTGGTGGGGATGCTGGGCTGGTGGGTCTACTACGTGCTGAATAAATTCATTCAGATTCGGTTCTTGTCCGAATTTACTGCGGCGGCCGCCATTGGCGTGATGGCCGTGGTGTTCGTGCATTTAGGCCTGGGCAATAGTGTCGATGACATTATCATTGGGAGCGTCATGCCCCTGGTGCCCGGGGTGCCCATCACCAACTCGGTGCGCGATATCCTTGCCGGCAACCTGGTCAGCGGGCCCGCCCGTGGCGTCGAGGCTCTGGTGAGTGCGGCCGCGATTGGCTTTGGTATCGCCATGGTCTTACAATTTCTATGAGTGAGGAGGAAGCGGCATGTCGGTCTTAGAATTTATCATCGAAGTGGCGGGAACCTACGTGGCCACGCTTGCCTTTGGCATCCTCATCAACATCCCCCGGCGCGCACTCAACGTGGGTGGCTGGATTGGGGTGCTGGGCTATGTGCTGTACCGCTTCACCGTGTTGTGGGGTGGCGGTTACGTGATTGGCAACCTGCTGGGCGCCGTAGCGATTGGGGTCGCCTCGCTGCAGGCGGCTAAATTAAAAAAGATGCCGATGATTCTCTTTAACATCCCGGCCATTGTGCCGCTGGTGCCCGGGGGTCAGGCGTACCAGATGATCAAAAACTTTGCGCTGGGCAATAACTCCACGGCGCTAGTCTTTTTGCTTCAGGTGGTCATGATTTCCGGGGCGATTGCCTTTGGCTTTCTCCTCTCGGAATTGGTCAACCGGATTCAACGCCGCTTCTGGCGGCACCGGAAGCGTTTATAAAAGTGTTAATACTGGGGAGAAGCCTAGAAATTTAGGTGTGGGGTGGTATACTCATTGCTAGGGGTTTTTCCCAGAATCGGGTATGACGAAAGGAATAAATAATCATGATGCTATTTAATAAGGACCGCGATCGGCCGTGGAAGTTTACGCTTGCCACCGTGCTGTTCTTGGTCGTGGCCGTTTACATAAAGGCGCAAAACGCCTACGTGGATTTCCTGGATTCATCGATCGTCGATGTGATTCAGAAGAACCAACCGGGGTGGAAAACGCTGCTGTATCGGGGAGTAACGAGCCTAGCGGAACCAAAATTGGACATTATTTGGGTGTTGATTCTGGCGTTCCTGCTGTGGGGCTTCAAGTTCAAAATTCCTGCGCTCTGGTGTCTGGCGACACTGGCCGGGGGGGACGTTATTGCCAGCCTGGTTAAGAGCCTGGTTAAACGTGCGCGGCCATCGGGTCACCTGGCCATCGATGACGGCTACAGTTTCCCCAGTGGTCACGTATTCGGCACCTTCCTGCTGATTGCGATGATCTGGGTCATCCTGATGCCGATGATCATGGCAGCCTGGAAAGCTTGGCTGCTCCGGATCGTCCTCATCGTCTGGATGGTGCTGGTCATGATCTCCCGGGTGTACTTAAACGCCCACTTCCCAACGGATACGATTGGGGCAGTTCTGTTGGCTTACCTGTGGTTACAGGTGGCAGAGGGGCTGTACATTCGCTTAGCGCCGATGATGCAACACTGGCCTTTGCTGAAAAAATCTGAAATTTAACGAGAACGTGCCAACCACTTTTTCCAGTGGCTGACACGTTTTTTCTATGGGCTAAATTGTTGTTGGATTGCGCCTCCGGGATGGTGAAAATATACCGTGACGCGTCCGTTCCCGGCGGCGAGCTCAAGGTGCCCTGCTGTGGGGCCGGTTCCAGCCTGAGGGGCGGGCTTCCACCTCAACTTTGAGCCTGGGGAGCGGTCTCAAAGGTTGTCCCATGGAACTAGGCTGGGAAAGAACCCCAGCCAAGTCCATCGACACAGCTGGTCACCTTGGCTCGCCTCTGGTCACTCCTGCAACGGGGGTATTTTCACCATCCCTGCGGCTGACACTTGTTTAGCCCGTAGAAACGGTGTTGTGGTGAGCAGTATAGATCTTCTTTTCCATTGGTAATTATCAGTGGGTCGGTTCCAGCCTGTGAAGTGGGCTTTCACCTCAACTTTGAGCCAAAGAGCGGTTTCAAAGGTTGTCCCATGGGCTAGGCTGAGAAAGGACCTCAGCCAAGTCCATCGACACAGCTAGGCACCTCGCCTCTGGTCACTTCTGCAACGGGGATATTTTCGCCCTCCCTGCGGCTGACACTTGTTTAGCCCGTAGAAACGGTGTTGTGGTGAGTAGTATAGATCTTCTGATGTTTCCGTTAGTGATCAGTGGGCCGGTTCCAGTCGGAGGAGTGGGCTTTTATCGACATAGCTGGTCACTTATACAACAGGTCTTTTTGCACTATCCCTGCGGTTGACACAGGTTTAGCCCGTACAAATGATGTTATTGTGGTAAAGTTGGAGTCCATTGAACGAATACCAGTTGACTGTCTAAAATTCTGACAGTCATTAATAATGGTGTTGAAGAGGGACTAGAGCAAAAAGAAAAACACCTCCACGTAAAAAAATGCGTGAAGGCGTCTGAAAAAATCAACTTGTTAAATTAATGTACCTACCAATGAAACGCTAAATGGACCGAATTAGTCTAACACTGTGTCAGCCTAATTCGGTGAAATGTCTCGCACCACGTGAGTGACCAGAGGCGGATCAAGACGGGCAGCTGTGTCGGTGGTCTTAACTGAGTGATTTTCTCAGTTTAGAGCACGGGACGACCTTGGAGACTCGCGATTTTTAGCGAGGCTTCAAGGCGAGACCCCAGACCGCTCTTCAGGCTGGGGTCGTTCCCCACAGCAGACCGTCTTGAATCCGCCGCCGGGAACGGACTGAGCGGGACACCATTTTCACCGCCCGGCAAGGCGAGTCAAGACGCGGAAGTGTTAGTCCAGTTCGTGGAGCCATTCTTCGGCTAGGTCGACCCAGTGCGCCACGTGTGGCAGCGCCGTCCCCGGCTTCCAAGCCGTGACACGGTTGGCTAGCGCTAAGCCGTGAGGGCCCTGATGGAAGACGTGAAGCTCTGTATCCACGTTGGCCGCGATTGAAGCTTGGGCGTAGTCGAAGGCGTTTTGCACGGGCACCAGGGGATCCTCTGCAGTGACCCAGATGAAGGTGGCGACGTTACGACTGTTGACGAGCTTGTCCGCTGCGATGCTGGCCGGATCATCCGTCCATTTTGCCAGCATGGCTGCATCCGTGGGGTAGCCCGCTGCCGGTGTGATGACCGGGTAGCCGAGAATGACGGCCCGCGGTTTGATTTCGTAGGGCGTCGTGCCGGCTAATTTGTTAAAGGCCTCGTCGTGCCACAGGTCGTTGAATAGCGCGGTGATGTGACCGCCGACGGAGAAGCCGGCCACGAAGATGTGATCCGTGTCAATCTGCCAGTTGTTGGCATTCCGCCGAAGCAGGGCCATTCCCTTGGCTAGTTCCACGACGGGCGTGGGCAACAGCGGCGTCTTTTCGCCGACGAACGTGTAACGCAGGAAGAAGGCCTGGTAGCCGCGCGCTGACCAGGCTAACGCCAAGTCCTCAGCCTGTTGTTCAGGGATGTGGGTGTAGTTGCCGCCGGGAACGATGATGATGGCGGGATAGGTGCCTGTGTCTTCAGCTGGCTCGCGCAGATACCCTTGTAAGTAAGCCTTGGACGTGGGCGCGAGTGGCAAAGTGATTGTTTTCAATTGCGAAACCTCCCAAAATAAGTCATGATAAGATTAAACGTTTCGTGGGCACGGCCGGTCGCAAATTTATGTGTGGCTCCTGTCAACGAAACGGGGTTCGGTCGCCGATGGACTGGCCGAACGAATTCACCTTAAAGTATACCGCATTCACCAACGGGTTAGGTAGTGACCTGACAAGTTGCGTGGTGCGGGGATGATGAGAAATGAGGGGGTCAGGTGATGGAGAAAATGAGTGAGACGGCGCGGGTGCGGTTACGGCCGCTGACTGAGAGTGACTTCCCGGGGTATCAACGCCTGTTGACGCTGCCGGCCGTGGCCGCGGCGAACGGGTCACCCGCCGATGCGGACCCGGAACAGGTTAAACGGTGGTTGGCGGCCGACCGCCAAAGTCCCTTTGCGTTTACCATAGAAGACAAGGCGACGCGCCGCTTCATGGGGACGATTTTATTTTATCAGCACACCGGGGACGCGGGTGAGCCAAGCACAGGTGAGTATGACCTGGGGTATTTCCTGGACCCCATCGACTGGGGGCAGGGCATCATGCCCGAAGCCTTGGACGGCAGTCTGCAACTGGTCCGGCAGGCGAGTCAGCAGCCACAGACCGTCTGGGCAACCTGCTACCTCAGCAATCACCGGTCGGCCCGGGTCTTAGAAAAGTTAGGCTTTCAGCTGGTCTTGGACCATTTTGTCGGGCCCAGCATCACGGGTGAACCCGTGGCCCCACAGGCTTTGTATCGGTTGACGCTGCAACCAGTAGAAAAATAATGCATTCTAATCGAAATTTCATCTTGCAATATTTGGTAGGGATGCGTATACTACAGAGTATCGAATAGAAGAGGTGCGACCAACAAGAGTCGCTTTCCTGAGATGGGTCAACATCGCAGACGGAAAGCAAAAGGGGCGGTCGCCGAAACCTGCACGTGAGGACATAGCGTGTAGGTTGGGTCCTGGTTGAATAAATCAGGGACTGTCGCAGCCGAATAGGGGTTGCGGGGCGCTTTCAACGATATTGACTTGGAATAATGAATTTTCCAATCTCTTTCGCGGGCTTTTATTGCGAAGGAGATTTTTTAGTTCACTGGGTCGTTTCGAGGAAGTCCTTCTAAAATAAGAAGGAGGAAACATTTATGGAACAAAGTATGACAAACGCAACAACCAGCGGGGCCTCTGATCAGGTCAAGCGGGGCCTCAAGACACGTCACGTCTCAATGATCGCGTTAGGTGGCTGTATTGGGACCGGGTTATTCGTCGCCAGTGGGTCGGCTATTTCAACGGCCGGGCCTGGTGGTGCGCTGGTGGCTTACGTTGCCATGGGTCTGATGGTGTACTTCCTGATGACCAGCTTGGGTGAAATGGCCACGAACATGCCAATCTCTGGCTCGTTCGCTGCTTACTCAGCCAAGTACGTTGATCCAGCCTTAGGGTTTGCCATGGGCTGGAACTACTGGTTCAACTGGGCCATTACGGTTGCCGTTGATATTTCAACTGCCGCACTGGTCATGAAGTTTTGGTTACCCGGGGTCCCAAGCTGGATCTGGAGTGCCATTGCGTTAGGCATCGTCTTCCTGATCAACGCCTTGGCCGTCCAAGCCTTTGGTGAAACGGAATTCTGGATGTCCTTGATCAAGGTTGTCACCATCTTCGTCTTCTTAGCCGTTGGGTTAATGACCATCGTGGGAATCATGGGTGGTCACGCCACTGGCTTGGAAAACTTCACGTACAAGAAGGCCCCATTCGTTGGGGGCTTCCCCGCAATCCTGAGTGTCTTCGTGGTTGCTGGGTTCTCGTTCCAAGGAACTGAATTGGTTGGGATTACCGCTGGTGAATCTGAAGATCCAGCACACAGTGTTCCCAAGGCCATCAATTCCGTATTCTGGCGGATTATCTTATTCTACATTTTAGCTATTTTTGTGATTGCCGCCGTATTACCTTACACCAGTAAGGATCTGTTAGGTTCTTCCGCAACCGACATCGCCATCAGTCCTTTCACGTTGGTCTTCCAGCGTGCCGGCTTGGCCGCTGCCGCTAGTGTGATGAACGCTGTTATCTTAACGTCCGTAATTTCCGCTGCCAACTCGGGGATGTACGCTTCCACGCGGATGCTGTACTCCCTGTCTAAGGAAGGCTACGCCCCACAATTGTTCGAAAAGACTGGGAAGAACGGGATTCCTTATCCTGCCTTGTTCGCCACGACCATTGTTGCTGCCTTGACCTTTATCAGTAGTATTGCGGGTCCGCAAATCTACATGTGGCTGGTTGCCGCTAGTGGGTTGACCGGGTTCATCGCTTGGTTCGGGATTGCGCTGTCACATTACCGGTTCCGTCGAGCATTCATCAAGCAAGGACACAAGCTGTCCGAACTGAGCTATCACGCAAAGTGGTTCCCAATTGGACCCATCCTGGCGTTGATTCTCTGTGTGGCTGTGATTGTTGGGCAGGACCCACAATCCTTCTTCTCAGGTAACTGGGAACAAGTCTTAGTCACCTATATCAGTGTGCCATTGGTCTTAGTCCTGTACATTGGCTACAAGATTAAGAAGCACACCAAGTTGATTCCGCTGAGCGAAGTTGACGTTGCCCCCGTTCATAAGGAAGGCACGTTAAAGGAAGTTAAGGCGGATGCTACTTCAAACGATTAAACTAGAAATTAGTGTGGGCACACGAAATTTTTAAATAAATCTGAACGGCGTCTAGTCGGCGAATAGTCGGCCTAGGCGCCGTTTTTAACGGATTGGCTAGAGAGAAAATGGCCACGACATATTGTCTTTTACCCATGAGGTTGGTACAATATGTGGTGTTGAAATTTTGGCCGGACGAAAAAAGCCGGCGTGTCGTTATTTAAAGGAGAGATTGCATGCTTGTATTATCGGGAACTATCGGAGCCGGCAAAACGAGTTTAACCACTTTGTTAGCCGAACACTTAAACAAACCAGCATTTTACGAATCAGTGGATGACAACAAGATCTTGCCACTGTTCTACCAGAACCCCCAGAAGTATGCTTTCTTGCTTCAAATTTACTTCTTAAACAAGCGTTTGGACAACATCAAGGCTGCTAACGCCGATGATGAAAGTGTCTTGGATCGCTCAATCTTTGAGGATTCCTTGCTCTTCCATTTGAACGCCGACTTAGGCCGGGCCACCAGCACGGAAGTCGACATCTACGATTCCCTGTTGGCCAACATGATGCAAGAATTACCTGACGCAACACACAAGAAGAACCCAGACTTACTGATTCACATCAACATCTCCTTTGAAACGATGCTGGAACGGATCAAGAAGCGCGGCCGGTCATATGAACAAATCGACCATGACCCCAGCCTCTACAAATACTACCAAGAACTCGATCAACGTTACGTCGACTGGTACAACGCCTACGACAAGTCACCTAAGATGCAAATCGACGGCGATAAGCTGGACTTCGTGGAAGACCCAGCTGCGCGTGACCAAGTCTTACACTTGATCGACGAAAAAATTGCTTCACTGTAAAACAGCTCTACACCAAAAATAAAGTGGTTCCGCGCCCTCGGGCACGGAGCCACTTTTGCTTAGCTGGGCTTTTGTTCCCGCCGCCAGCTTCAAGGTGCTCTGCTGTGGGGAACGCCTGCGGCCTGAGAAGCGGTCCTCCGGCTCGCCTTGAAGCCTGAAAGAGCACCAGTCTCCAAGGTCGTCCCATGCCCTAGGCCGAGAAAGAACCTCGGCCAATGCCATCGACACAGCTGAGCACCTTGAGCTGTCTCTGGTCACGTCAGCCGGCTAAGCAAAAGTGGCTAGTTTGGTAGTAGGTAGTGTGGTGGAATGGCCTGTCTGTTCAGAGACGTCTTAGAAGCTGTCTGACTCGCCTCGAGAACACCGACACAGGGCAGCCCATTTGGTGACTTCCGGTTCCAGTAGCACTAAGCAAAGGTGGCTGGTCTTTGGCAGTAGGTAGTGTGGTGGAATGGCCTGTCTGTTCAGGGACATCCTAGAAGCCATCTAGTTCGTCCTAGTGTGCGTTTGGTAGGACAATAGCGTAGGGGTTCTCTGACTCCCTTTTTAGACGCTGTCAGCTGCTTTTGCCAGCTAGGGTTACGTTGGTTGAGATGAGAGATGTGTCTAACACGCGTACAGGGCAGGGGATGCTGACCATTACCACTGTCAGCCAAAGTGAGACAGAGTAGCCAGGACCACGCCAATCAAAAATGGGGTGGCCAGTCTAAGTGACCAGAGGCGGATCAAGATGGGCAGCTGTGTCGGTGGTCTTAACTGAGTGATTTTCTCAGTTTAGAGCACGGGACGACCTTGGAAACTCGCGGGTTCTTGCGAGGTTTCAAGGCGAGCCGGAGGACCGCTTCTCAGGCCGCAGGCGTTCCCCACAGCAGACCGTCTTGAATCCGCCGCCGGGAACGAACACTAAGCCAAACCCCATTTTCAATTGGCAATTGTCATTGGAAAAGAAATGCGGTATGATGAGTGTATTCAAAAACACGAGGTGCCTATCCAGTAGACGGCCAGAGAAGCGGGGCAAGCTGCAAACCGCAACGTCGAACATTCCAGCACTAACTAAAGTGGGCGGGTAATGCCGCACGGTGCAGACCGTTATCATGTTCAAGGGTGTAACTGGGTGAACCAGCTGCGAACTTGGGTGGTACCGCGAAGGTCTTCGTCCCATGTGACGGAGGCCTTTTTTGTATCATCCGTGAAAAAGAGAGGAGCACAACTGTATGTTAGATTTGAAATTGATTCGCCAAGAACCAGACTTTATTAAAGAAAAATTAGCCACGCGGGGTGTTGATCCCGCTGATATCGATAGCTTACTGGCTTTGGATGCCCAACGCCGGGAACTGATCGTTAAGAGTGAAACCATGAAGGCCCAACGGAACACGGTCTCCGATGAAATTTCTCAATTGAAGCGCAACAAGGAAGACGCCAACGATAAGATTACCGAGATGCGTCAGGTCAGCGCCGATATCAAGAAGATTGATGCCGACCTCGATGACTTGAAGGCTCAGGTTCACGATGCCGCTGCGCATTTGCCAAACATTCCCAATGACAACGTGCCAGTTGGCTTAACGGAAGACGGTAGCGTTGAAATCCGCCAATGGGGCGAGAAGCCTAACCTGGACTTTACGCCTAAGGCCCACTACGAATTGGGCGAAGACTTAGGTATTCTAGACTTTGAGGCCGGTGCCAAGGTTTCCGGTAGCCGTTACCTCTACTACTTGGGCTTGGGTGCACGTCTGGAACGGGCCGTTTACAACTTCTTCTTGGACGAAAACACCAAGGCAGGGTTCAAAGAAGTCTTGCCACCTTACATCGTCAACGATGACTCGATGTACGGGACTGGTCAGTTCCCTAAGTTTAAGGAAGACGTTTACCAGTTGCGTGACGAAGACATGACGTTGATTCCAACTGCCGAAGTGCCATTGGTCAACTACTACCGTGACGAAGTGATTCCTGAAGAGGACCTGCCAGTTTGGTTCACGGCCTTGACACCAGCATTCCGGTCCGAAGCCGGGAGTGCCGGGCGTGACACCCGGGGACTGATTCGCTTACACCAATTTAACAAGGTTGAAATGGTGAAGTTCTGTAAGCCAGAAAACTCATGGGATGAACTGGAAGCTCTGACGAAGCATGCTGAGAGCCTCTTACAGAAGTTGGGCTTGGCTTACCATGTGATTACGTTGACGACCAGCGACATGAGCTTTACGGCCGCCATGACGCATGATTTGGAAGTCTGGTTCCCAGAACAAAACACGTACCGGGAAATTTCTAGCTGCTCAAACACGACGGACTTCCAAGCTCGTCGGGCCCACATTCAATACCGAGATGACAATGGCAAGCTGCAATACGTTCACGCGTTGAACGGTTCTGGTTTGGCCGTTGGTCGGGCCGTGGCCGCTATTTTGGAAAACTACCAAAACGCCGACGGTTCCGTGACGATTCCTGATGTCCTGGTGCCTTACATGGGTGGCGTTACCAAGATCACCAAGTAGGACTTAAAAATCAAATAAGCCTGAATCACTAGCAGGTGGGTTCCTTATCCGTGATGGGTAGGGGGTCCGCCTGCTTTTTGTGTGCGAAATGCGGGGATGAGGAGTGAGTGAAGAAACAATTTTTTGAATATTTTTGAATATTTTTGTAATTTCTAGTTGACGAGTTATGGGGTTTCGTATAAAATAGTTTTTGTTGGTTAATTAGTCCATCACGCGGAACGCTGATGAGCTAGCCAACCGGGAATTGCGAGAAATAAACTTCTCAAAGTTTTTCGAAAAAAACCTAGCTTTTTCATTCTGAATGAGCTACAATGTTACTTGTCGTCAAGCGATTAGTTATTCAATCAACGAATATTTATTCAAAATATTTTAAAAAAGTTGTTGACATCATCTGCTAGACATGGTAAATTGTAATAGTTGTTTCGAACGAGGACATCAGTTCTTGTTTCGGAAAATATGGAGGATTAGCTCAGTTGGGAGAGCGTCTGCCTTACAAGCAGAGGGTCACAGGTTCGAGCCCTGTATCCTCCATTGGGACTCCGGTCCCTGGCGGTTAGTTCGCCAACGTTGCAGGTGTGGCGGAACTGGCAGACGCGCTAGATTTAGGTTCTAGTGTCTTATGACGTGGGGGTTCGAGTCCCTTCACCTGCATTAACTAAATATTGCAAAATATTTAAAAAATATTTTGCCGACTTAGCTCAGTTGGCAGAGCATCTCACTAGTAATGAGGAGGTCGGAGGTTCGAATCCTCTAGTCGGCATGGCACCATAAATAAAATAGCCAATTTGCGGAAGTAGTTCAGTGGTAGAACATCACCTTGCCATGGTGGGGGTCGCGGGTTCGAATCCCGTCTTCCGCTTTTGCCCTTTTGCCGGGGTGGCGGAATTGGCAGACGCACAGGACTTAAAATCCTGCGGTCAGTGATGACCGTACCGGTTCGATCCCGGTCCTCGGCATTCAACAACTTAATATCATTATGCACCCATAGCGCAACTGGATAGAGTGTCTGACTACGAATCAGAAGGTTGTAGGTTCGACTCCTACTGGGTGCATTTTTGTTGCTTATGAATAACCGCATAAGCAATTTTTCGGGAAGTAGCTCAGCTTGGTAGAGCACCTGGTTTGGGACCAGGGGGTCGCAGGTTCGAATCCTGTCTTCCCGATAAACTGACGCAAGGTCAGCGGGCTATTTCGGGAAGTAGCTCAGCTTGGTAGAGCACCACGTTCGGGACGTGGGGGTCGCAAGTTCAAATCTTGTCTTCCCGATTTTTTTATCCCGAATTACATACGAAAAATGAAACGGTCACTTCCTTACTAATTGTTTGGAAGTCGGCCGTTTTTTTGTTATGCTTATCTTCCAGAACTTCTCGGTGAAATGCGGTCTAATCCTTTGCATTTTCATGGAAAGTTCGTATAATATTAGTCAACATTAGTCAGAAGAACTGCACTGAAGGGGGGACGATAATGGAGAATCAAAATATTTCAGATATTATTGAGTCTTACCTGAAGCAGATTTTGGCTGAGTCTCAGCAGGTGGAAATCCGGCGTGCGGAAATTGCCGACCAGTTTAATGTCGTGCCATCGCAGATCAACTATGTAATCAAGACCCGCTTTACGATTCAGGACGGCTACGTCGTTCAGAGTAAACGCGGTGGCGGTGGTTATATTCGCATTGAAAAGGTCAAGTTGCTCGACAACCTAGATTTCATCGATTCGCTAGTGAGCGCGGTGGGGGACCATATTACCCGCCACGATGGCCTATCGGTGGTCCGAAGCCTATTTGAGGCTGGGTCGATTAATCGGCAAGAGGCTAATATCATCCTGGCAGCAATCGATAAGGATGCCGTCAATACGGGTGACCGGGCTCTGAATGAACGTGTCCGCGCCCAGATTCTGATTTCAATTTTAAATCACCTACGTTACGAGAGTTAAGAAAGTGAGGAGTTGCAATGGATAACCTATTTACACCGAGTGCTAAGAGCGTCCTTGTATTGGCACAGGAACAAGCAAAATATTTCAAGCACCAGGCAGTCGGTACGGAACACTTGCTGTTAGCCCTCACCATTGAAAAAAACGGGATCGCCAACAAAGTCTTACAACAATTTTCCGTTGGCGACGATGATGTCCGCGAAGAGATCGAACGCTTTACGGGGTATGGCACGCTGGCTGACATGGATAAAGACAGCTACCTGCCATACTCACCGAAAGCCAAGGCCATGTTAGCCTTAGCCGGTGACGAAGCGAAGCGGCTGGGCGCCTCGAAGATTGGGACGGAACACTTGTTGTTGGCCCTACTGAGTGACGACACCATTTTGTCATCCCGCATTTTAACGAATTTAAACGTCGAATTGAACGATGCCCGCAAGGTTGTCTTGCGTAAGCTGGGCATCTCTGACACGCCTAAGCGTCGTGGCGATGCCCGTTCACGTCGCGGGGCAGCGGCCCCACAGGGCGGCACACCAACTTTGGACTCCTTAGCCCGCAACTTAACGGATGCGGCTAAGGAAGGCCGGATGGACCCAACGGTTGGCCGGAACAAGGAAGTTAAACGCGTTATCCAAATTTTGAGTCGACGGACCAAGAACAACCCCGTTCTGATTGGCGAACCTGGGGTGGGGAAGACGGCGATTGCTGAAGGCTTAGCCCAACGCATCGTTGCCGGAAATGTTCCCGAAGACATGCAAAACAAGCGCCTGATGATGCTCGACATGGGCTCACTGGTCGCTGGGACCAAGTATCGTGGTGAATTTGAAGATCGGCTGAAGAAGGTCATCGAAGAAATTTACAACGATGGGCAAGTGATTCTCTTTATTGATGAATTACACACGCTGATTGGTGCCGGTGGGGCTGAAGGGGCGATTGATGCCTCGAACATCCTGAAGCCAGCACTGGCCCGGGGCGAACTTCAAACCATTGGGGCCACCACGTTGGACGAATACCAAAAGTACATTGAATCCGACGCTGCCCTTGAACGACGGTTTGCGACGGTTCAGGTCAACGAACCAACGCCAGCTGAAGCCACAGAAATTCTGCAAGGCTTACGGCCACGTTATGAAGACCACCATCACGTGAATATTACGGATGAGGCCATTGACCAAGCCGTTAAGCTATCAACCCGTTACATCAGTGACCGGTTCTTACCTGATAAGGCCATTGATTTAATGGATGAAGCGGCAGCCAAGGTGCGTATTGACCAAATGGACAAGCCAACGGCGGCAACCAAGCAGGCACAAGCCTTAAAGGACTTGGCTGACGAGAAGGAAAAGGCCATTGAACAACAAGACTTCGAACGCGCTGCTAAGTTGCGGGAGAAAGAAATGGCGCTCCGAGAAAAGGTTGAGGCGCGTCAGGCGAAGGCCGCTGCCGCAACCGACGATGACACCCATCAGTACGCACTAGACGTGACTGGTGAGGACGTGGCGGACGTTGTGGCTGAGTGGACCGGCGTACCGGTCACCCAGCTGAAGCAAACGGACGCTGATCGACTGGTCAACCTGGAAAAGATTTTGCATAACCGGGTTATTGGTCAAGAGGAAGCCGTTTCTGCTGTGTCTCGGGCCATCCGGCGGGCACGTTCCGGATTGAAAGATCCGAACCGTCCAATTGGGTCCTTCATGTTCCTTGGCCCAACCGGGGTCGGGAAGACCGAATTGGCGAAGGCCTTGGCTGAAGCCATGTTCGGTTCTGAAGACAACATGATCCGGGTCGACATGAGTGAGTACATGGAAAAATACTCAACCAGTCGTTTGATTGGGTCGGCGCCAGGTTACGTGGGCTACGACGAAGGTGGCCAGCTGACTGAAAAAGTTCGGCAAAAGCCTTACTCAGTCGTCCTCTTTGATGAAGTTGAAAAGGCCCATCCGGATGTCTTCAACATTTTGCTGCAAGTCTTAGACGATGGGTACCTGACCGACTCTAAGGGACGTAAGGTTGATTTCCGAAACACGATTTTGATCATGACGTCTAACCTGGGAGCCACGAAGCTGCGGGATGAAAAGACCGTTGGGTTCGGGGCCGAAGACATGGCCAACAGCTACAAGGCAATGTCCGATACCATCCGGGCAACCCTGAAGCAGTCATTCCGTCCAGAATTCTTGAACCGAATCGATGAAACGGTCATCTTCCACTCACTGCGGAAGCCAGAACTCCACGAAATTGTGAAGCTGATGGCTAAGCACATCGTGGACCGGGTGGCTGAACAAGATATCAAGCTGAAGATTACGCCAGCGGCGATTGATGCCGTGGCTAAGGCGGGCTTCGATCCTGAGTACGGGGCACGGCCAATTCGGCGGGCACTGCAGACGCAGGTCGAAGACAAGCTGAGCGAATCTCTGTTAAACGGTGAAGTCAAGACCGGTGATCAGGTCACGATTGGCGCAACGAAGGGTGAAGTAACGGTCAACGTGAAGTCACCGGAAGCCAAGAAGACGGTTGCCAGTCACTAGACGCCTTAAATAATAGAAGAATCGTTGAAATAAAAAAGTAAAAAGTACGCGACTGTCAGCATGCACTTGCCACCACGGGGTGTGGGGCTGACGGTCGGGTGCTTTTTGTTGTGCCAGGGAGCAGTTAACTGTTAGGGAATTTGTTACGATTTGACTAGAAAATAACTTGGTCTAACAAGCGATAAGTGAGATGTGGTAAACTGAACTCAACTAGAAAAGACCTGGTGCTAAGTAGAAGCGTCCGCAGCCTTCTGCTGGCCCCATAGTTAGCCGCAGACACGGTTAACCGGAAGTGGACACCAGGTATCAAATGAGAGGACGGAAGTCATGAAGAGAGAAGAGCAGTTAAGCCACACGCATGCGGCCATCTTGAAGGCAGCCCGGGAACAGTTCTTGTCCCAAGGATACCAAGCCACATCGACCAGAGATATTGCCAAGGAGGTTGGCATTACCCAGCCAGCCCTTTACCATCATTTCAGTGATAAGGAAGTTATCTTCTTAGAGGTGATCAAGACGGTCGGTGAGGAGGTCCGGCAGGGCATTCTCGCGGTTAATGACGAACTGGCGACAGTTGACCAGCCAGACCCAGTTGCCGCCTTAACGGAGGTGACAGAGGTCCTGACGGGGGTGCATCCACGCGACGTCTTCACGGTGATCCACAGTAGCTTCCGGTTCTTGAAACCAGAGAACAAGCGCCAGCTGGGGATGGTCTTCATGCAAGACTACCTGACGCCCTTACAACAGTTCTTTGAACTGGGCGTGGTCACGTTACAACCGGACGTTGAGCCCAAAGACGCGGCTTCTTTCTATTTGACTAGTCTGAGTCCACTGTTCAACACGTTCCACCACGTCGGCCCAACCGATGCCTCGCAACATGAGCAGACGCTGGCCCTGGTTCGCTTGATTTTATTTGGCGTTGCCGTTAAATAATGAGTGTTCCTTATTGACATTTAGCGATAGATTTAGTACTATATCATTTGTATGCAACTGTGAACTGAAATTGAACGCGCCGATATATTGTCCGGTAGCGTCCATTATAAGAAGCCAAAAGCAAGCAACTTGTTTGTTTTTGGATTTTTTTTGCCAAAAAACCGGGTGTAGATGCATTTGTAATCAAAATGTAACATTCGGTTTGGCCGGTCACAGAATAAATAGGAGAGGTGAACAACTTGGCAGGACACTTAGTGAAATACGGGAAACACCGTACGCGCCGTAGCTATTCGCGAATCAAGGAAGTCCTTGATTTACCTAACTTGATTGAAATTCAAACCAATTCCTACAACTGGTTCCTCGACGAAGGTTTGCGCGATATGTTCGACGACATCATGCCAATCGAAGATTTTCAAGGAAACCTTTCGTTAGAGTTTGTTGATTATCAATTACTTGAACCCAAATATACTGTGGATGAAGCACGGGAGCACGATGCCAACTATTCAGCACCACTGCACGTGACTTTACGTTTAACCAACCACGAAACGGGCGAAATCAAATCACAAGACGTCTTCTTTGGTGACTTCCCATTAATGACAGCCCAAGGGACTTTCATTATTAACGGGGCAGAACGGGTTATTGTTTCTCAATTAGTCCGCTCACCAGGGGTTTACTTCAATGAAGATACTGACAAGAACGGCCGGACCGTCTTCGGTGCCACGGTCATTCCTAACCGGGGTGCCTGGTTAGAATTCGAAACCGACGCGAAGAACGTTTCTTACGTCCGGATCGACCGGACGCGGAAGATTCCAATGACCGAATTAGTTCGGGCCTTAGGATTCGGTTCCGATGATGAAATCTTGGATATTTTAGGGGATAATGAAAGTCTTTCCCAAACCTTGGAAAAGGATATCCACAAGAACACCGACGATTCCCGTGTCGAAGAGTCCTTAAAGGACATCTACGAACGCCTACGCCCAGGTGAACCTAAGACGGCTGACTCTTCACGGAGCTTGCTGACCGCACGGTTCTTTGATCCTAAGCGTTACGACATGGCTCCCGTTGGTCGTTACAAGACGAACAAGAAGCTGAGCTTAAAGACCCGTCTGTTGGGCCTGACTTTAGCCGAAACGTTGGCCGACCCTGATACCGGTGAAATCATCGCGCAAAAGGGAACGGTCGTTGACAAGGACGTTATGAAGACGCTGGCCCCATTCTTGGATCAAGACGATTTCAAGATGGTCACCTTCCAACCTTCAGACGAAGCCGTTGTCACTGAACCCCTTAAATTACAAATCATTAAGGTGCAATCACCTGATGACCCTGAACAAGAAGTCCCTGTTATTGGGAACGGCAACATTGATATCAAGCTGAAGCACATTCGCCCAGCCGACATCATTGCTTCCATGAACTACTTCTTCGACCTGCAAATTGGGATTGGGAACACCGATGATATTGACCACTTGGGTAACCGGCGGATTCGTTCCGTGGGTGAACTCCTGCAAAACCAATTCCGGATCGGTTTATCCCGGATGGAACGGGTTGTGCGTGAACGGATGTCTATTCAAGATGCTGCGACGGTAACGCCACAACAATTGATCAACATTCGCCCAGTTGTGGCTTCTATCAAGGAATTCTTTGGTTCCTCACAACTGTCTCAATTCATGGATCAGACCAACCCACTGGGTGAATTAACCCATAAGCGGCGTCTGTCCGCCCTTGGGCCTGGTGGTTTGACCCGTGACCGTGCCGGTTATGAAGTCCGGGACGTGCACTACACCCACTACGGTCGGATGTGCCCAATTGAAACCCCTGAAGGTCCTAACATTGGTTTGATCAACAGTCTTTCCAGTTATGCCCGGGTTAACAAGTATGGGTTCATCGAAACGCCATACCGTCGTGTTTCATGGGATACGCATAAGGTTACCGACAAGATCGATTACCTGACTGCTGATGAAGAAGATAACTACGTTGTGGCCCAAGCCAACACGCCGTTAAACGATGATGGTTCATTTGACACGGAAACGATTATGGCCCGTGACGAAGATAATAACATCGAAACTTCTGCTGACCGGATTGACTACATGGATGTTTCGCCTAAGCAAGTTGTTGCCGTGGCCACTGCATGTATTCCTTTCTTGGAAAACGATGACTCCAACCGTGCCTTGATGGGTGCCAACATGCAACGGCAAGCTGTGCCATTGCTGGACCCACATGCGCCATTAGTTGGGACTGGTATCGAATACAAGGCTGCCCATGACTCCGGTGTTGCTTTAATTAGTCAACACGAAGGAACTGTTGAATACGTTGATGCTCGTGAAATCCGAGTTCGGCGTGAAGACGGTGCTTTGGACACCTACAAGCTGATGAAGTTCCGCCGGTCAAACGGTGGGAAGAACTACAACCAACGTCCAATCGTTAAGGTTGGCGATCACGTCGACAACGACGAAATCTTGGCTGATGGTCCTTCAATGGAAAATGGGGAATTAGCCTTAGGCCAAAACCCATTAGTTGCCTTCATGACTTGGCAAGGGTACAACTTCGAAGATGCCATCGGGATCAACGAACGGTTGGTTCGCGATGATGTTTACACGTCGATTCATATTGAAGAATACGAATCAGAAGCACGTGACACGAAGCTTGGACCTGAAGAAATGACTCGCGAAATCCCTAACGTTGGTGAAGACGCCTTGAAGAACTTGGACGAAGACGGCATTATCCGGATTGGTGCTGAAGTTCAAGACGGCGACATCTTAGTGGGTAAGGTAACACCTAAGGGTGTCACTGAATTATCCGCTGAAGAACGTTTGCTCCATGCCATCTTTGGTGAAAAGGCCCGTGAAGTACGGGATACTTCTCTTAAGGTGCCACATGGTGGTGGCGGGATCATCCAGGATGTTAAGATCTTCACGCGTGAAAACGGTGACGAACTTTCTCCTGGTGTTAACATGATGGTTCGGGTCTACATCGCGCAAAAGCGGAAGATCCAAGTTGGTGACAAGATGTCTGGTCGTCATGGTAACAAGGGGACTGTTTCAGTCGTTATCCCTGAAGAAGATATGCCATACATGCCAGATGGTACGCCAATCGACATCATGCTGAGTCCCATGGGTGTGCCTTCCCGGATGAACATCGGGCAAGTGCTCGAATTGCATTTGGGGATGGCCGCTCGTAAGTTAGGGATTCACGTCGCAACGCCTGTCTTTGATGGTGCGCGTGATACTGATATCGCTGACGCTATCAAGGAAGCTGGGATGGCTTCTGATGCCAAGACCGTCTTATACGATGGCCGGACTGGTGAACCATTTGATAAGCGGGTTGCCGTTGGTGTCATGAACTACCTGAAGTTGGCCCACATGGTCGACGACAAGATGCACGCCCGTTCCATCGGACCTTACTCACTGGTTACGCAACAACCACTTGGTGGTAAAGCGCAATTTGGTGGCCAACGGTTTGGTGAAATGGAAGTTTGGGCTTTGGAAGCTTATGGTGCCGCTTATACGTTACAAGAAATCTTAACGTACAAGTCTGATGACGTGGTTGGACGGGTTAAGACCTACGAAGCCATTGTTAAGGGCGATCCAATTCCTAAGCCTGGTGTCCCTGAATCATTCCGTGTTCTGGTCAAGGAATTACAATCCTTGGGTCTGGACATGAAGGTCTTAAACGGGAACAACGAAGAAATTGAACTCCGCGATATGGACGACGATGACGATGATGTTGTGAACGTTGATGCTTTGAGCAAATATGCTCAACAGCAAGAAGAACAGCGGAAAGCCGCTGCACAGACCGGTGATAGCAAGGCTGCATCAACATCAACAAAAAATGAAAGTCAACCGAACACGCAAGACTAATTAATAAGGGAGGTCGCTTCTTTGGTCGATGTCAATAAGTTCGAAAGCATGCAGATCGGGCTGGCTTCACCTGATAAGATCCGTAGCTGGTCTTACGGGGAAGTCAAGAAGCCTGAAACCATCAACTACCGGACATTAAAGCCTGAAAAAGATGGGCTGTTCGACGAGCGGATTTTCGGTCCTACCAAGGACTGGGAATGTGCCTGTGGGAAATACAAACGGATCCGTTACAAGGGTGTCGTTTGTGACCGTTGTGGGGTTGAAGTTACCCGTTCTAAGGTTCGTCGTGAACGGATGGGCCATATCGAATTGGCTGCTCCTGTAACCCACATCTGGTACTTCAAGGGTATTCCAAGTCGGATGGGCTTGGTCCTGGACATGAGTCCTCGTGCGCTTGAAGAAATCATCTACTTTGCCTCATACGTTGTCCTGGATCCAGGTAACACGCCACTCGAAAAGAAGCAATTGCTTTCCGAACGTGATTACCGCGACAAGCTCGTTGAATACGGGCGTGACGCTTTCAAGGCCGAAATGGGTGCTGAAGCTATCAAGAAGTTATTGATGGCCGTAGATCTTGATAAAGAAGTCACTGAATTAAAAGAAGAATTGAAGGAAGCTACTGGTCAGAAGCGGACGCGTGCCGTTCGTCGTCTGGACATTCTGGAAGCCTTCGTTACTTCAGGTAACCGTCCGGAGTGGATGGTAATGGATGCTATTCCGGTAATCCCACCTGATCTTCGTCCAATGGTACAACTCGAAGGTGGCCGTTTCGCGACGTCTGACCTGAACGACTTGTACCGGCGGGTTATCAACCGGAACAGCCGGTTGAAGCGTTTGCTGGACTTAAATGCACCTGGAATCATCGTTCAAAACGAAAAGCGGATGCTCCAAGAAGCCGTTGACGCCTTGATCGATAACGGTCGTCGTGGCCGTCCAGTGGCTGGTCCTGGTAACCGTCCATTGAAGTCTCTTTCACACATGTTGAAAGGGAAGCAAGGACGTTTCCGTCAAAACTTGTTAGGGAAGCGGGTTGACTACTCTGGTCGTTCCGTTATTGACGTAGGTCCTTCCCTCAAGTTCAACCAAATGGGTCTGCCAGTGCCAATGGCTTTGGAATTATTCCGGCCATTCATCATGAAGGAATTGGTTGCCCGTGGGTTGGCTTCAAACATTAAGAACGCTAAGCGCCAAATCGACCGTGAAGATGACGATGTCTTTAACGTTTTGGAAGACGTCATCAAGGAACACCCTGTTCTGTTGAACCGGGCCCCTACGCTTCACCGTTTGGGGATTCAAGCGTTCGAACCAGTCTTGGTTAGTGGTAAAGCTATGCGTCTTCACCCATTGGCTTGTGAAGCTTACAACGCCGATTTCGATGGGGACCAAATGGCCATTCACGTGCCGTTATCTGACGAAGCACAAGCTGAAGCACGTTTGCTGATGTTAGCTGCTCACCATATCCTGGCTCCTGCCAGTGGTAAACCAGTTGTTGCGCCTTCTCAAGATATGGTTATCGGGAACTACTACCTGACCATGGAAGAAGATAACCGTGAAGGGGAAGGTATGATCTTTACCGACCTCAACGAAGCTGTTTTGGCTTACCGGAACGGTTTGGTTCACTGGCACAGTCGTGTTGGTGTTCAGGTTTCTTCCATGCCAGACAAGCCATTTACTGACGAACAACGCAGCAAGATTATGGTGACGACCGTTGGAAAGTTGATCTTCAACAACATCCTGCCTAAGTCATTCCCATACTTGAACGAACCAACTAGCACGAACTTGAATGGTGCCGTTCCAGATAAGTACTTCTTGGAACCTGGTGAAGACATTCATGATTACCTGCAAAATGCAGAAATCATTGGACCATTCAAGAAGGGCTTCTTGTCCGACATCATTGCTGCCGTTTACCAACAATACAAGGTTACGGCTACTTCAGAATTGCTTGACCGGATCAAGGACTTGGGTTACAACGAATCAACTAAGTCTGGCCTGACGGTTGGGATGGTCGATGTTACCGACTTGAAAGAAAAGCCAGAAATCATCGATGCTGCCCACAAGCAGGTTGCCACGGTCACGAAGCAATTCCGTCGTGGGTTGATTACGGATCACGAACGTTACGAACGGGTTATTGGTATCTGGAACGATGCCAAGGATGACATTCAAAACGCCTTGATTCACAGTTTCGACCAACAGAACCCTATCTTTATGATGAGTGATTCTGGTGCCCGGGGGAACATTTCTAACTTTACGCAGCTTGCCGGTATGCGTGGTCTGATGGCCGCACCTAGTGGTGACATCATGGAGCTGCCTATCACGTCTAACTTCCGTGAAGGCCTGTCTGTGATGGAAATGTTTATCTCGACCCATGGGGCTCGTAAAGGGATGACCGATACGGCCCTCAAGACTGCCAACTCAGGTTACCTGACTCGGCGGTTGGTCGATGTTGCCCAAGACGTTATCATTCGGGAAAAGGATTGTGGGACTGACCGTGGTTTGAAGATTCGTGCCATCACTGATGGAAACGAAATGATCGAACCATTGTACGACCGGATCTTAGGGCGTTACACCCAAAAGACCGTCTACGATCCAAAGACTGGGGACGTTATCGTTCCTAAGAACCAAATGATCGTTGAAGACACAGCACAAAAGATCGTTGATGCTGGTGTTGAAGAAGTTACCATTCGTTCCGCCTTTACTTGCAACACTGAACATGGTGTCTGCGAACATTGTTACGGCCGGAACATGGCTACTGGTGACGAAGTTGAAGTTGGTGAAGCTGTCGGGACTGTTGCCGCACAATCTATCGGTGAACCTGGTACCCAGCTGACCATGCGTAACTTCCATACCGGTGGTGTTGCCGGGAACGAAGACATTACCCAAGGGCTTCCTCGTGTTCAAGAATTATTCGAATCTCGGAACCCTAAAGGTAAAGCTGAGATTACCGAAGTTACTGGGACGGTTGAATCAATCGAAGAAAACCCAGCTGAACGGACCAAAGAAATCACCATTAAGGGTGAAGCCGATACGCGGAGTTACACGTTACCGATCACTGCCCGCATGCGGGTTACTGAAGGCGACTTTATCCACCGTGGTTCTGCATTGAACTATGGGTCTGTTGATCCTAAGGAAATGCTGCGGGTTCGCGATGTCTTATCAACTGAAACTTACATCTTAGGTGAAGTTCAACGTGTTTACCGGATGCAAGGTGTTGCTATCAGTGATAAGCATGTGGAAATCATGGTTCGTCAGATGTTACGGAAGGTCCGCATCATGGACCCAGGTGACACTGATGTCTTACCTGGTACTTTGATGGATATTCAAGACTTCCGTCGCGCTAACTACCAGACGTTGATCGATGGTGGCATTGCTGCTACCGCACGTCCAGTTATCTTGGGGATTACCAAGGCTGCTCTGGAAACGAACAGTTTCTTGTCAGCCGCATCCTTCCAGGAAACGACGCGTGTCTTGACCGATGCAGCTATTCGGGGCAAGAACGATCCACTGGTTGGTTTGAAGGAAAACGTTATTATTGGGAAGATTATTCCTGCCGGGACTGGGATGCCAGATTACCGTCAGATCAAGCCCAAAGAAGTTGGCGGTACGTCAACCGAAGGCGTCTACTCTATCAGCGACTTAGAAAAACAAATGCAAGAAGACTCACAGGCTTAGTGACAACTAGGCAACGTGGTCGGGGGCTCGTCAGTGATGGCGGGCCCTTTTTGTGTTGAAATGATGTTTGCGTTGTGTTCGCGTTAACGCGCTTCTGACCACAACCACCAACAAACTGCACTGAAGGCTAGGTAGGGGAGAAAGGCGATGCGACGAGACACGTTTCGTTGTAAAAGGGCCAACGTGCTGGCCAATAAAATCCAGCGGGCAGTCGCAGTCATTCCCCAGAGTAGGAGGTAGCTGAGCATCATTTCGCAATCGCCGTCGCCAAGCAAGGGTTGTCGCCAACACGGCCACAGCAGTCGGATGCTTAGTGCGGTGATTAAGGTCAGTAGTATGGTGAGTGGCGTGTGTCCCCAAAGAACGAAGGGCAGGGTCGCGTAACTGATCCAGCCGGGAAAAGTTTGGGTTCGTGCGTCGCAGAGTGCGGCGAAGGCCCAGAGCCCTAACCAAATTAAGTGTGTGCCCGTAGTCGGGTGTAGCGTCGTTAACAGGAGGCCAACGGTGACTTCCATGATGAACGTCGTTGCGGGGATTGCTGTGTGACAGTAATGACATCGTCCGCGAAGTAGCAGGTAACTGAACACGGGCACCAGTTGCCAGTGTGCCAGGGGTGTTTGGCAGGTGTCGCAATGAGAAGCGGGGTAGTAGGGGGACGCATTTGTGGCGTATCGGTCCGCCATGGCCGTTAGCCAGGAGCCGATACAAGTGCCGTAAATGAACAGAATAATTGTCATGAAAGTTTCACCTCTATAGGTTAACTCCGTAAAAAATGCCGAAATGTTTCTGCAAAATTCTGCCATGCCTGGTTGACAGGGGTTTTCTGGCATGGTATTCTATTCAAGGTGCTTTTCGCAGACAGGTCTCGGGTATTCATTACCGGACATGCTGACTGACGGCGGGGAGGACACTTCAATTAAATCTCCACATGGGTCGTCTTTTTTCTTTGCAGGAAAATGAACCACCTGGATGTGTGGACTTAAAACTCTAGAAAGAATACGGAAAGGAGGACTATTTAGATGCCTACTATCAACCAATTGGTGCGTAAAGGTCGTAAATCTAAAAGTTCTAAATCAGATGCCCCAGCTTTAAACTACGGGTATAACAGTTTCAAAAAAGCTCAAGTTAAGAATCCAGCTCCACAAAAGCGTGGGGTTGCTACTCGTGTCGGTACCATGACACCAAAGAAGCCTAACTCTGCTTTACGTAAATATGCACGTGTGCGGTTGTCAAACTTAATTGAAGTGACTGCTTACATTCCTGGTATTGGTCACAACCTTCAAGAACATAGTGTTGTGCTTATCCGGGGCGGCCGGGTTAAGGATTTACCTGGGGTTCGTTACCACATTATCCGTGGTGCCCTCGATACTGCCGGTGTTACTGACCGTCGTCAAGGTCGTTCTAAGTACGGTACCAAGAAGCCTAAGGACTAGACCGAGACTACTAGATATAATAAGGGTTAGGCGCACGGTTGCCGTCGACTAACCTGTAACAGCATTTCAAGGAGGATATTATCAATGCCTAGAAAAGGAAACGTACAAAAGCGTGAAGTCCTTCCTGATCCAATTTACAATTCAAAGTTGGTCACTCGTCTGATCAACCATACGATGATGGATGGGAAACGTGGAACTTCAACTAAAATCATTTATGGTGCCTTCGACATCATTAAGAACGAAACTGGTAACGATCCAGTGGAAGTCTTCGAAGAAGCAATGAAGAACGTTATGCCAGTCTTGGAAGTTAAGGCTCGGCGTGTTGGTGGGTCAAACTACCAAGTTCCTATCGAAGTTCGGCCAGACCGTCGGACGACGTTAGGTCTTCGTTGGATGGTTCAGTACTCTCGTTTACGTGGCGAACACACGATGGTTGAACGTCTTGCTCGTGAAATCATGGACGCTGCTAACAACACCGGTGCTGCCGTTAAGAAGCGTGAAGACACCCACCGGATGGCAGATGCCAACCGTGCCTTCGCTCACTACCGCTGGTAAGAGCAGCTATCGCACTGCTTTGCTTGTAGTGTGATAAAATGTTAAAAGCAATGTGTCCTGAGGACTACTTGCTGCTAACTTAAGGGAGTAATCCTTTAATCCAGAGGTGGCTACTAAAATCAATTGCGATGTTAGTAGTCACTTTTTGGCACAATCTACGATCAATTTTGAGAGGAGTTACACATTAATCATGGCTAATACTCGTGAATTTCCGCTTGAGAAGACTCGTAACATCGGTATCATGGCTCATATTGATGCCGGGAAGACGACGACTACTGAGCGTATCCTGTATTATACTGGTAAAATCCATAAGATTGGTGAAACCCATGATGGGGCTTCACAAATGGACTGGATGGAACAAGAACAAGAACGGGGTATTACGATCACTTCTGCCGCTACTACTGCGGAATGGAAGGGTCACCGGATTAACATCATTGACACCCCAGGACACGTTGACTTCACTGT
Organism: Levilactobacillus sp. FUA 3915; assembly: GCF_044053135.1. Taxonomy (NCBI): domain Bacteria; kingdom Bacillati; phylum Bacillota; class Bacilli; order Lactobacillales; family Lactobacillaceae; genus Levilactobacillus; species Levilactobacillus sp. FUA 3915. Next base: position 2,178,206 of record NZ_CP168704.1, read on the forward strand.
TGAAGTTGAACGTTCCCTGCGTGTGCTTGATGGTGCCGTAGCCGTCTTAGACGGTCAAGCCGGTGTTGAACCTCAAACCGAAACTGTTTGGCGTCAAGCCTCAGATTTCGATGTTCCCCGTATCGTGTTCGTTAACAAGATGGATAAGCTGGGTGCCGATTTCGACTTCTCAGTTAACTCTATCCACGAACGCTTACAAGCGAACGCCTTAGCCTTACAAATGGCTATTGGTGCTGAAGATGACTTTGCCGGTGTCGTAGACTTGATCGAAATGAAAGCCTACGTTTACGACAAGGATACCTTAGGTGCCGACTGGGATACTGTTGATATTCCAGACGACATGAAGGAAGAAGCCCAAAAGCGTCATGAAGCTATGATCGAAAGCGTCGCTGATGTTGACGATGAAATCATGGAAAAGTACCTTGAAGGTGAAGAAATCACCAAGGCCGAACTGAAGGCCGCTATCCGTCGGGCAACGTTGAAGCTGGAATTATTCCCAGTCTTCGCCGGTTCTGCCTTCAAGGATAAAGGTGTTCAAATGTTGATGGATGCCGTTGTGGACTACTTACCATCCCCATTGGATGTTAAGCCTTACAACGCCACTGTTCCTGATACTGAAGAAGCCGTTGAATTACGTGCCGATGACGATGCGCCATTCGCTGCCTTAGCATTTAAGGTTGCCACTGACCCATTCGTTGGTCGTTTGACTTACATCCGGGTTTACTCCGGTACTCTGGAAGCTGGTTCTTACGTCTTAAACGCGACGAAGGACAAGCGTGAACGTGTTGGTCGTTTGCTGCAAATGCATTCAAATCACCGTCAAGAAATTCCAGAAGTCTTCTCCGGTGATATCGCTGGGGCCATCGGTTTGAAGAACACCACTACTGGTGATTCTTTGACTGACCCAGATCACCCACTTCACTTGGAATCAATGGACTTCCCTGAACCAGTTATTCAGGTTGCCATTGAACCTAAGACGAAGGCTGACCAAGCCAAGATGAACGTTGCTCTTCAAAAGCTTTCTGAAGAAGACCCAACTTTAAAGGCTGAAACGAACCCTGAAACTGGTGAAACTTTACTTGCCGGGATGGGTGAACTTGCTTTGGATATCATCATCGATCGGATGAAGCGTGAATTCAAGGTTGAAGCTAACATTGGTGCCCCACAAGTTGCCTACCGTGAAGCCTTCACGAAGTCAACTAAGGTCCAAGGTAAGTTTGTTCGCCAATCTGGTGGTAAAGGTCAATATGGTGACGTTTGGATCGAATTCAGTCCTAACGAACGTGGTAAGGGTTACGAATTCGAAGACGCTATCGTTGGTGGGGTTGTTCCTCGTGAATTTATCCCTTCAGTTGACCAAGGTCTGAAAGAAGCCATGGCAAACGGTGTCTTAGCCGGTTACCCATTGGTTGACGTTAAGGCCAAGTTATACGATGGTAGTTACCATGAAGTCGATTCTAGTGAAGCAGCCTTCAAGGTTGCCGCATCATTGGCTTTACGGAAGGCTGTCCAAACTGCCGGCCCTGTTATTCTTGAACCAATCATGAAGGTTGATATCTTGGTTCCTGAAGAATACATGGGTGATATCATGGGCCAAGTTACCGCTCGTCGTGGTAAGGTTGATGGTATGGAAGCACGTGGTAACGCACAAATGATTCATTCATTCGTTCCGTTAGCTGAAATGTTTGGTTACGCTACGACGTTACGTTCTGCATCTCAAGGTCGTGGTACCTTTACCATGACGTTTGATCACTACGAACCAACGCCTAAGAGTGTTCAAGCTGACATTATCAAGAAGAATGGCGGCACTCCAGTCGAAGACTAGTCTGTCCTCACTCTTTAATAAAGAAACGTCTGACCTCCGGGTTGGGCGTTTTTTTTATGGAAAAATCCGACCCACATCCGACAACTCATCGTCACAGAACGTGGTGTCTTGCGTTATAATAATCTGTGCGTGCCTTGAGGGCAGTAAGCACCTAATAACTGACCGTCTATGATTGGTGGTAAATCCACGATATGATAACCTCATCAAATAAATTGGTGAGGTTTTTATTATGGAAAAACAAGACATCGTTCAAGTCCGAATGCCACGTGAGGCTGCCGGAACAACGCCAGTTGTTCCCAGCCGGGCAATTCAGTTGAAAATTGGTAAGAACAAATCAGTAATCATCTACAATAAAGCCAATGGTTACATCGTTGATGCTGTTCTTAAGGCGGTGTTCAATGATGCTCATTGACCCGTCTAAAATTAATCAGGTCTATATTGTCTGTGGGAAAACCGACTTACGTCGTGGTATTGATGGCTTGGCAGCTGTTGTACAGGAACAATTTGAGCTAGATCCATACAATCAGGCTCTTTACCTGTTTTGTGGTACCAGAAAGGACCGCTTCAAGGCTCTTTATTGGGACGGTGATGGATTCCTCCTTTTGTATAAACGGCTAGAAAACGGTCGACTTCAGTGGCCGACCAATCAAAATGCCGTTCGTCGCCTTAACTTTAGACAGTTCAAACTCTTACTAAGTGGGTGGTCGCTTGACGCGACTGTCCACAAAGTCAGGACACCTCGGCACGTAAACGTCGCCACGGAAAGATAGCTATTCATTTCCAGAAGGCTATGGTAAACTCAAAAGAAATCGATACAGAATGGGTGGGATTGCCAATGACTGCGGAACAGGAACAAATCGCCATGTTAACCGCAAAGGTAAAAGAACAGGCTGAAATTATCGATTACCTAACGAGAAAAATGTTCGGCCAAAAGTCAGAGCAGGTCGATCCTAATCAGTTATCACTTCTGGAAGAAGATGACCGTGTTTTTACCGAGCCAGAGCAAACTGGCCAAGAAAACCAAACAGATCAAGTACAGTCAACGAAAAAGCGTAAAAAGACGCGGCAAGAAGTCTTAAGCCGTGATTTACCTGTAAAGATTACTTTCGTTGATGTCGAAGACAAGCTGTGTCCGCACGGACACAGCTTAGTTTTAGTGGGCGAAAAATTTGTTCGCGAACAACTATACTTCCAGCCAGCAAAGTTGTACCGTGAAGAAATTCACGCTCATACATATAAATGCGTCGATTGTGAGAGCATTGATGGCCTCGCTCATTTGATACAAGCACAAGTTTCAAATCCAGTGATTCCTCACAGCCTTGGTTCGGCTTCGGTAATTGCGGAAATTATCCATCAAAAGTACGAGCAAGGCGTTCCCCTTTACCGACAGATAAAAGATTGGCAACGCCTGGGAGTCAACCTATCTGAGACAACACTGGCCAATTGGATGATCAAGTCTGGGAAATTGATGAGGCCACTTTATGAGCTGATTAGAAAAACATTGATGGCACAGAGCTGTCTACAAGGCGATGAGACACCCATTCAGGTTCTGCGAGAACCTGGAAAGAAAGCCAGCTCCAAGTCTTACATGTGGGTAGCAAGGTCGGTTCGGAAGTCTCCGATTCAAGCAGTGTTATATGCGTATGGTAGTACTCGTTCAGGGACCTTTGCCCAAGACCTCTACCGAGGTTTTAGGGGTACTTTCCAATGTGATGGGTATTCTGGCTATAACAGTTTAGGAGACTCGGTCACTCGAATTGGCTGTTTCGCCCATGTTCGGCGGAAGTTCTATGACGCAGCAAACGTTAAGGGAAGAATTCAAATGAGTCGTCCCTTAAAGCTACTGGACAAAATGTTTGCGCTTGAACGGGAATGGCAACACTTCTCTCCACGTTCTAGGAAGCGTCGGCGACGCGGCAAATTGCGAGGCCTGCTTAATAAATTCTGGAGATGGATTGATCAGGCAGATGAGCTGCCAAAAAGTCAGCTTGGCAAAGCAATTACCTATGCCCAAAATCAGCGAGCCACATTGAATAAGATTATTGAGCACGGTGAGTTTGATTTCAGTAACAACGCCGCTGAACGTAATATGAAGAGTCTAGTGATTGGCCGAAAAAACTGGCTGTTCAGCACTAGTCCAGCTGGAGCAAAGGCTACAGCTATTTGGATGACTTTGATTGAATCGGCCAAAACAAATGGTGTTAATCCACGAGACTACATCCTTTATCTTTTAGAAAATATTCCCCAACTGCCGGCATTCGCGAAGGAATCTGAGCTAGTAGCTTATTTACCATGGAATTTTACACAGCGACCGGCTGGCCGCTACGAATTAAACACGATAGCCGCTTAAGACATGGAAAGAAGATGGCGTCCTCAAAAACCGAGGACGCCATCTTCTTTTTAGTCTGTATTTCAATACGGTCAGTTATTAGGTGCTTACTGAGGGCAACGCGGACCTAGAGTATTGGAGAGTGAGTTATGGAAGAGTTATTCGAACGCGCTCCGATTCCACGGGCGTATTTTAAGCTGGCCTTACCGGTCGTTCTTGCGATGGTCGCCAGCATGATTTACAATTTGGCCGACACGTTCTTCGTTTCGCAAACCCAGAACACCAATTTAGTGGCAGGTGTCGCGCTGTGTACGCCATTATTTTCCTTACTAATTGCCTTAGGCGACATCTTCGGCTTAGGCGGGAGTTCATTAATTTCACGGTTGCTGGGTGAGAAGGCCTATGCAACCAGCAGTCGCGTTAGCAGTTTCTGTCTGTATGGTGCGGTGGTCATCGGTCTAGTGACAACAGTGGTCTTATTAGTCTTTAGGCGACCCATTTTACAGTTGTTAGGGGCGACCACGGCAACGTACGCGTATGCCAAACAGTTTTACAGCATCATGGCGATTGGTGCGATGCCCATCATTGTCTCCATTGTTCCGGGTAACCTGATTCGCACGGAAGGGTTCGCTACTCAGTCCATGATTGGGACGATGGTCGGAACCGTTATTACGATTATACTGGATCCGCTTCTGATCTTTCCGCTGGGAATGGGGGCAGCTGGGGCAGCGCTAGCGACGGTTATCGGCTACACGATATCCGCCGTCGTTCTGGTTGGACTAACCAAACGTTATTGTCAGGTCATCTCAATCGATGTGAAGCAGAGTCGAATTAACAGTGGACTGATACGTCAGGTCCTGTTTATCGGCATTCCAGGATCAATCACGAACCTCATGCAGGCATTTGGGACCACTATTTTAAATCGGTACCTGGTGGACTACGGGCCAACACGTGTGGCCGCGATGGGGATTGTCCTTAAGGTGTATATGATTGTGATGTTGGTGATGGTCGGCTTTGCTTTTGGGGCGCAGCCATTGATTGGTTATACGTTCGGTGCCAAAAACATGGCGCGGTTCAAAAAAATCTTACACTTTGATCTCATGGTGGAAGTCGTCTATGCGCTAGTGCTGGCAATCATCCTAATGGTCTTTGCACCACAAATTATTGGTCTGTTCCTTCATAATACTGCGGTGGTTACTGCAGGGACGTATATGCTGCGGGCATTCTTGCTAACGACGCCGTTTGTTGGGGCAATCCTAGTGTATACAACGGTGTTCCAGAGCACGGGGAAGGCGAGTGGTGCCTTCATCATGTCGATTGCGCGGCAGGGGGTCGTGTTCTACCTGGCCATTGTCATTGGAGCGCACGTCGCTGGCTACCATGGCGTCATCTGGGCGCAACCGATTGCTGACGTTCTAACCTGTGTCATTGGGTGGGGGTTAGCAAGATACCTATTTAATAGAAGAAACCGGGATTGACTCCAAATTAACTGAACTGACCCCTAACTTTGAAATTGATTTGGATCAAGCTGTCAATGTTTTTTACAAAAAGATTTGAGAAATTCTGTTAAAACCCTTGTCAGTCGGCGTTTTATTTAGTATGATAGTCAAGTGCTGTATTTCCCCGAGCATTTTTATGCCCTGGGGGTTCGGTTCAAAAGCTTAAGCGATGATGTGGGAGATTGCGACACGCCCGGCCGCTTTGCCATGAGGGCGTAGCGGGAATTTCCACGGAGTTAGTCTTATTTTTAAAATAGACGAAGGAGGGAACACAATGGCAAAACAAAAAATTCGGATTCGGTTGAAGGCATACGAACATCGCATCCTTGACCAATCAGCGGACAAGATTGTTGAAACAGCAAAGAGAACTGGTGCCGGCATCTCAGGTCCAATTCCTTTACCAACTGAACGGACGATCTACACCGTATTACGTTCACCACATAAGTTTAAGGACTCACGTGAACAATTCGAAATGCGGACGCACAAGCGTCTGATTGATATCGTTAACCCAACGCCAAAGACGGTCGACTCATTAATGAAGCTTGACCTGCCTAGCGGTGTTGATATCGAAATCAAGTTATAATTTCCAAAGCAAGTAAATTAATACAATATAATCGGAGGTGTACTCATGACCACTAAAGGAATCTTAGGGAAAAAGGTCGGGATGACGCAAGTCTTCACTGATGCTGGCGAATTAATCCCCGTTACTGTTGTCGAAGCAACGCCAAACGTTGTGTTACAAGTTAAGACGATGGAAAACGACGGTTACGAAGCCATTCAACTTGGTTACCAAGACAAGCGTGAAGTACTCAGCAACAAGCCCGAACAAGGTCATGTAGCAAAAGCAAACACGACTCCTAAGCGCTTCATTCGTGAATTCAGAGATGTTGAGCTGGGAGATTACAAGGTAGCAGACGAAGTTAAAGTTGATACCTTCCAAGCAGGAGACATCGTTGATGTCACTGGTATCACTAAAGGTCATGGATACCAAGGTAACATTCACAAAGACGGTCAAAGCCGTGGCCCTATGGCCCATGGTTCTCGTTACCACCGTCGTCCAGGTTCTCTGGGTGCCATCATTAACCGGGTATTCCCTGGTATGAAGCTTCCAGGTCGGATGGGTAACAAACAAGTTACTATCCAAAACCTTGTGATTGTTAAAGCTGACGTTGATAACAACGTTCTGTTGATCAAGGGTAATGTGCCTGGTGCTAACAAGTCACTCGTTACTGTTAAGAGTGCTGTTCGCCCACCACGCCCTAAGCAATCTGAAAAATAAATAGGAAGGGAGGATAATTAAATGACAAGCGTAGCATTATACAAACAAGATGGTAGCCAAAACGGCAACGTTGATTTGAACGCTGATATCTTCGGCATCGAACCTAACGAAAACGTCGTATTCGACACGATTTTGATGCAACGAGCTTCCATGCGCCAAGGAACCCACGCCGTTAAAAACCGGAGTGCCGTTCGTGGTGGTGGTAAGAAGCCATGGCGTCAAAAGGGTACTGGTCGTGCCCGTCAAGGTTCCATCCGTTCCCCACAATGGGTCGGTGGTGGTGTGGTCTTTGGACCAACCCCTCGTTCATACAGTTACCGCCTTCCTAAGAAGGTTGGCCGTTTAGCATTGAAGTCAGTTCTTTCACAAAAGGTTCTTGACGAAAGCTTAGTCGTTCTTGATGGCTTAGCATTCGACGCACCTAAGACGAAAGAATTCGCTGCAGTGTTGGCTGGTTTGAATGTCACTACTAAGACGTTGGTTGTCCTTGAAGACGACAACGTAACTGCTGCTTTAGCAGCCCGTAACTTAGCAAACGTTAAGGTTATTCCAGCCAAGAGCTTGAATGTCCTTGATATCGCTGATGCGGACAAGTTAGTGATTACCCAACCAGCTCTTTCTCAAGTAGAGGAGGTGCTCGCATAATGGAATCACGTGACATTATCTTACGCCCAGTTGTTACCGAAGCTACGATGGCAACTATGGACGACAAGCGTTACACCTTTGACGTTGACGTACGAGCAACCAAGACTCAAGTCAAGCATGCCGTAGAAGACATCTTTGACGTCAAGGTTGTTAAAGTCAACATCATGAATTTGAAAGGTAAGAAGAAGCGTCAAGGACGTTACGAAGGCTACACTAAGAAGCGTCGTAAGGCCATTGTCAGCTTATCTGCCGATTCAAAAGAAATCAAGTTATTCAACGAAGAATAAAATCTCAGATATAGGAGGGAAATAACGTGGCGATTAAGAAATACAAACCAACAAGCAATGGTCGTCGTAATATGACGAGCTTGGTTTACAAAGACGTCATCACTAAGACGACTCCTGAAAAGTCATTGCTTGATTCACAAAGTCACTCTGCCGGCCGTAACAACGCTGGTAAGATGACTGTCCGTCATCGTGGCGGTGGTAACAAGCGTCAATACCGGATCATCGATTTCAAGCGGATTAAGGATGATGTTCCAGCAACGGTTAAGGCTATCGAATACGATCCTAACCGGACTGCTAACATTGCATTATTAGTTTACGCTGATGGTGTTAAGTCATACATCATTGCACCTAAGGGCTTAAAGGTTGGCGCACAAGTTCAATCTGGTCCAGATGCTGATATCAAGATCGGTAATACTTTACCATTGAAGAACATTCCTTTTGGGACTGTCATTCACAACATCGAATTGAAGCCTGGTAAGGGTGGCCAATTGGTCCGTTCTGCTGGTACTTCAGCTCAATTGTTAGGTAAAGCTAACGACGAAAAGTACGTGTTAGTTCGTTTATCTTCCGGTGAAGTTCGGATGATCTTAAACGTTAACCGTGCAACTATCGGTGCCGTAGGTAACGAAGAACACGAATTGGTTAACGTTGGTAAAGCCGGCCGTAACCGTTGGGCTGGTCAACGTCCTCACGTTCGTGGTTCTGTTATGAACCCTAACGATCACCCACATGGTGGTGGTGAAGGTAAAGCACCTGTTGGTTTACCATCTCCTCTTTCTCCATGGGGTAAGAAGACTGTTGGTAAGAAGACACGTTCTAAGAAGAACAAGACTGAGAAGTTCATTGTTCGTCACCGTAAAGGTTCTAAGATGTAATCAACATCCGATACTTCGGATGTACAGAGACCTGGTTGTCATCGGCATTACCGATGCGCCACAAGTAGAGGAGGTTTCATAATGGGTCGTAGTTTGAAAAAAGGACCTTTCGCCGATGCGCACTTACTGAAAAAGGTTGATGCGCAAAAGGATCAAGACAAAAAGGCTGTCATCAAGACCTGGTCCCGTCGGTCTACTATTTTCCCTAGCTTTGTTGGTTTAACTATTGCTGTATATGATGGACGGAAGCACGTACCAGTTTTCGTTCAAGAAGATATGGTAGGCCACAAGCTTGGCGAATTCGTACCAACCCGGACATTCCGTGGTCATGGTGGCGACGACAAGAAAACTCGTTGATAAGGAGGATTTAACAAATGGCTGAACAAGTTACATCAGCGCAAGCAACTGCTAAAACAGTTCGTATTGCAGCTCGCAAAATTCGCCTTGTCATCGATCTTATCCGCGGCAAGAGCGTCGCTGAAGCAATTGCAATTTTAAAGTTCACACCCCGTGGAGCTTCACCGGTTGTGGAAAAAGTTTTAAACTCTGCTATTGCTAACGCAGAAAACAATTTTGATTTAGATCGTCAAGATCTAATCGTTAGCGAAGCCTATGTGAACGAAGGACCAACCCTCAAGCGGTTCCGTCCTCGTGCCAAAGGCTCTGCTTCACCAATCAACAAACGTACGAGTCACATTACGGTTGTTGTATCTGAAAAAGAGGAGGGATAACGCGTGGGTCAAAAAGTAAATCCAACTGGATTACGGGTCGGTATCATTCGCGACTGGGAAGCAAAGTGGTATGCTGAAAAGGATTTCGCTGCTTACCTGAAGGAAGACCTTCAAATCCGTAAATTTATCGAAAAGCGTCTCGTTGACGCATCTGTATCAACTGTTGAGATTGAACGGGCTGCAAACCGCGTCAACATCTCAATCCACACTGCCAAGCCAGGGATGGTTATTGGTAAGGGTGGTTCCGAAGTCGAAAATCTCCGTAAGGAATTGAACGACTTGACTGGCAAGCGTGTCCACATCAACATCGTGGAAATCAAAAAGCCAGACTTGGATGCCAAGTTGGTCGGCGAAAACATTGCTCGTCAATTGGAAGGCCGTGTTGCATTCCGTCGCGCTATGCGTGGAACGATGCAACGGACTATGCGTTCTGGCGCCAAGGGTGTTAAGACGCAAGTTGCTGGTCGTTTAAACGGTGCTGACATGTCCCGTGTCGAAAGCTATGCTGAAGGTACGGTTCCTCTGCACACGTTGCGTGCTGACATTGATTACGCTTGGGTTGAAGCGCACACTACTTATGGTTCTTTAGGTGTTAAAACCTGGATCTACCGTGGTGAAATTCTTCCCGAAAAGAAACAATCTAACGGACAAGGAGGGAAATAAACATGCTGGTACCTAAGCGAGTAAAGTTCCGTCGTGTCCACCGTGGTAAGCTTCGCGGCGAAGCCAAGGGTGGTAAGAGCGTTGCCTTCGGCGATTACGGTTTGCAAGCGTTGGATTCCAAGTGGATCACCAACCGTCAAATCGAAGCTGCCCGTGTGGCAATTACACGTTACATGAAGCGTGGTGGGAAAGTTTGGATTAAAATTTTCCCTCACAAATCCTACACTGCTAAAGGTGTTGGGGTTCGGATGGGTAATGGTAAAGGTACGCCTGATGGCTGGGTAGCCCCAGTTAAGCGCGGTAAGATTATGTTTGAAGTGGGTGGCGTTTCTGAAGAAACTGCCCGCGAAGCATTACGCCTGGCTGCCATGAAACTTCCCGTTCGTACGAAAGTTTTAGCACGAGAGGAAGTAGGTGGCGAATCAAATGAAAATTAAAGAAATCAACGAATTAACCACTGCTGAAATGCTCGATAAAGAAAAGAGCTACAAGGACGAATTATTTAACCTGCGTTTCCAATTAGCTACTGGTCAATTGGAAAACACTGCACGGTTGAAGCAAGTTCGCAAGAACATTGCGCGGATTAAGACCGCTCTTCGCCAACAAGAACTGAACAAGTAGAATACGATAAGAAGGAGGTCACTAATACATGAGTGATGCACGTAATAACCGCAAGGTTTACCGTGGTCGTGTCGTTTCCGACAAAATGGAAAAGACGATCACTGTCGTTGTAGAAACGACGAAGACTGATGCACGATATGGCAAGCGTGTCAAGTACTCCAAGAAGTACAAGGCACATGACGAAAACAACGAAGCCCACACAGGCGACATTGTTGAAATCATGGAAACTCGTCCTCTGTCTGCTACCAAGCGGTTCCGCTTAGTCGACATTGTTGAAAAAGCAGTAATCATTTAGGTGTCGTTTTATCGTATTCTGAATTAGAACTGAAGGGAGGACACTTACAGTGATCCAACAAGAAAGTCGCTTAAAGGTAGCTGATAACTCTGGCGCCCGCGAAATTTTGACCATTAAGGTTCTGGGTGGCTCCAAGCGTCGCTACGCCGGAATTGGTGATGTCATTGTCGCTACTATCAAACAAGCAACACCAGGTGGCGTTGTCAAAAAAGGTGACGTTGTGAAGGCCGTTGTCGTACGTACGAAGTCTCGTGTACGTCGTAACGACGGTTCATACATCAGCTTTGATGAAAATGCTGCAGTGCTGATCAAAGACGATAAGAGCCCACAAGGGACTCGGATCTTCGGACCAGTTGCACGTGAATTACGTGACAACGATTTCATGAAGATTATCTCATTAGCACCCGAAGTACTGTAATTAAGAAACGTTTAACAAGGAGGTGCCCACAGGAATGCTTATTAAAACTGGTGACAAGGTCCGCGTGATCGCTGGCAAAGATAAAGGCAAAGAAGGAACTGTATCTAAGGTCCTGAATGCTAAGAACCGCGTGATCGTTAAAGGTATCAACATGATTAAGAAGCACCAAAAAGCTACTCAATCAAACCCCCAAGGCGGGATCATTGATATCGAAGCGCCAATTCACGCATCCAACGTTATGCTCATCGATCCTTCGAACAACGAACCAACCCGGCTTGGCGTTCGAGTAGAAGATGGTCACAAAGTCCGTTTCGCTAAGAAGTCCGGCGAAACCATCGACAAATAATCTTTGAAAGGAGGAACATAATTTCATGTCAGCTCGTTTAAAAGAAAAATTCGTAAATGAAATTACCCCATCATTGGTGGAAAAGTTCAGTTACAGTTCTGTAATGCAAACGCCGAAGATCGAAAAGATCGTTTTGAACATGGGTGTTGGTGATGCTGTTTCCAACGCTAAGAACCTGGACGAAGCCGTTGAAGAGTTGGGTTTGATTTCTGGTCAAAAGCCATTGGTTACTAAGGCCAAGAAGTCAATCGCCACTTTCCGTCTTCGTGAAGGTATGTCAATCGGTGCTAAGGTTACCCTCCGCGGTGACCGGATGTACGAATTCCTGGACAAGTTAATCAACGTGTCATTGCCACGTGTTCGTGACTTCCGTGGTGTAAGTACCCGGGCCTTTGATGGTCGTGGGAACTACACTCTGGGTGTTAAGGAACAATTGATTTTCCCAGAAATTAACTTTGATAACGTTAACCGTGTTCGTGGTTTGGACATCGTTATCGTTACGACGGCTAACACTGATGAAGAGTCACGTGAATTACTGACTCAATTCGGTATGCCGTTTGCACACTAATAAAAGGAGGTTCACACAAATTGGCTAAGAAATCTCAAATTGCTAAGAACAAGCGTCCTGCGAAGTTCTCTACTCAGAATTATACTCGTTGCGAACGTTGTGGACGTCCACACTCTGTTTATCAAAAGTTCCATCTTTGCCGTATCTGCATGCGGGAATTAGCCCACAAGGGTCAAATTCCTGGCATGAAGAAGGCTAGTTGGTAAAACGGAATTTTAAACAAAGGGAGGGTAAACGTTAATGTCCATGACTGATCCTATTGCAGACTTCTTGACGCGGATTCGTAACGCGAACATGGTTCGCCACGAATCACTCGAAGTACCTGCATCTACAATTAAACGCGACATCGCTGAAATCCTGAAGCGCGAAGGTTTCATCCGCAACGTTGAATACATCGATGATGACAAGCAAGGCATCATCCGCGTATTCCTCAAGTACGGTAAGGATAACCAACGTGTCATCAGTGGTTTAAAGCGTATTTCAAAGCCCGGCTTACGTTCATACGTTAAGGCCGACGCTGTACCAAAGGTATTAAACGGTTTGGGTATCGCTATTATCTCCACCTCTGAAGGTGTAATTACTGATAAAGAAGCGCGCGCCAAGAAAATCGGTGGCGAAGTTCTCGCCTACGTTTGGTAAAACTTTTAAGAAGATAGGAGGTGCCTTACAGTGAGTCGTATTGGTTATAAAACTGTCAACGTCCCAGCCGGCGTTGAAGTTAAACGCGATGGTGATCAAGTAACGGTTAAGGGTCCTAAGGGTTCCTTAACTCGGACTTTCTCTGACTTCATTACGATGAAGATCAGCGACGGTGCAGTTGACTTTGATCGTCCAGATAACAACAACAAGACGCGGGCCCTTCATGGGACTCAGCGGGCTAACTTGAACAACATGGTTGAAGGTGTTGTCAATGGCTTTGCTAAGACCTTGAAGCTGGTCGGTGTTGGTTACCGTGTTCAAGCTAAGGGTAAGACCTTGGTATTGAGCGTTGGTTATTCCAACCCAGTTGAAATGGCTATCCCAGAAACCTTGGAAGTTAAGGTTCCGGATAACACCACTATCAACATTTCCGGTATTAGTAAGCAAGAAGTCGGTGACTTCGCTGCTGAAATCCGTGCCGTTCGTTCACCAGAACCTTACAAGGGTAAAGGTATCCGTTACGAAAACGAATATGTTCGTATCCGCGAAGGTAAAACTGGTAAGTAACATTAACGCAGCTTAATGCTGATAATTCTACAAAGAGGTGACTATTTTGATTACGAAACCAGATAAGAACAAGACACGTCAAAAGCGTCATATGCGTGTCCGGAACAAAATTTCTGGAACTGCAGAACGCCCACGCTTAAACGTTTTCCGCTCTAACAAAAACATCTACGCTCAAGTCATTGATGACGTAGCGGGTGTCACGCTTGTTAGTGCCTCGACGTTAGATAGTGATGTGAATGGTGACAACAAGACTGACCAAGCTAAGGCTGTTGGTGTTTTAGTTGCTAAGCGCGCTGTCGAAAAGAAAATTAGCAATGTTGTGTTTGATCGTGGTGGGTACTTGTACCATGGCCGTGTTCAAGCATTGGCAGAAGCTGCTCGCGAAAACGGGCTGAAATTTTAACAGTAAGGAGGAATAACCACACATGGCAAAATTTATTGATCCTGACAAGTTAGAGCTTGAAGACAACGTTGTTGCTATCAACCGTATCACTAAGGTTGTAAAAGGTGGCCGTCGTCTCCGGTTCTCTGCTCTTGTCATCGTCGGCGATAAGAACGGTCACGTTGGCTTTGGTACTGGTAAAGCTCAAGAAGTTCCAGAAGCTATCCGTAAAGCCGTTGAAGCCGCTCGTAAGAACCTGATCGAAGTACCTATCGTGGGAACGACCATTCCTCACGAAGTTCTCGGTTCATACGGTGGGGGCAAGATTATGCTCAAGCCTGCCGCTGAAGGTTCCGGGGTTACTGCTGGTGGCTCAGTTCGTTCCGTCATGGAATTAGCTGGTGTCGCTGACGTTACTTCCAAGCGTTTAGGTTCTAACACGCCAGTCAACGCTGTCCGGGCCACCTTTGATGGTTTGGCTCAGTTGAAGCGTGCTGAAGAAGTTGCCGCTCTCCGTGGTGTCTCTCTTCAACACTTAGCTGAATAAGGAGGGGTATTAAAATGGCTCAATTAAAAGTTACTTTAATTCATAGTGTTGCTCACCGCCTCCCTAAACAGCGGAAGATTGTGGAAGCTTTAGGTTTACACCGTGTTAACAGCACGGTTTTACAACCAGACAATGAAGCTACCCGCGGTGCGCTTTTCCAAGTTGCACATTTAATTAAGGTTGAAGAAGTTAAATAGTTTTCATATCATTAAATAAGGAGGTGCGCAATAGCATGAAGTTGAATGAATTAAAACCTGCTGAAGGCTCACGGAAGGTTCGTAACCGGGTTGGCCGTGGTGATTCATCTGGTAATGGTAAGACCTCTGGTCGTGGCCAAAAGGGTCAAAAGGCTCGTAGCAAGACTCGTTTGGGTTTTGAAGGTGGCCAAATGCCATTGTACCGTCGGATCCCAAAGCGTGGGTTTACCAACATTAACCGTAAGGAATTTGCTGTCGTAAACTTAGCTGCTTTGAACGTCTTTGATGATGGTGCTGAAGTAACTCCAGCTGCCCTGGTTGAAGCCGGTATCGTTAAAAACGAAAAGTCCGGTGTTAAGATCTTGGGTAACGGTGAGTTAACGAAGAAGTTGACGGTGAAAGCCGCTAAGTTCTCCAAGTCAGCCGCCCAAGCTATCGAGGCTGCTGGTGGTAAAACTGAGGTGATTTAATGCTATCAAGCTTGAAAAACGCCTTTAAGATTAAAGACATTCGTAAAAAAATTCTCTTTACTCTATTGGTTTTGATTGTCTTTCGGTTGGGTACTTATATTACCGTCCCCGGCATTAACGCAAAGGCACTTCAAAGCGTTGCGTCTTCTGGATTGGTTAGTATTTTAGATACCTTCAGTGGTGGTGGGTTAACAAACTATTCCATCTTTGCGATGGGGGTTTCACCATACATCACTGCACAAATCGTTATTCAATTGCTACAAATGGACATCGTTCCACGCTTCGTTGAATGGAGCAAGCAAGGGGATACTGGTCGACGGAAATTGAATCAAGCCACACGATACTTAGCGATTGCTTTAGCATTCGTTCAATCCATCGGTATCACGGCTGGTTTCAGTGCTTTAAGTTCATTGAAACTGGTTCAAAATCCAAGTGTTGCAACGTACTTGTCAATCGGGTTAATCCTGACTGGTGGGACGATGTTAACCACTTGGATGGGTGATATGATTACAGATCGTGGGTTAGGGAACGGGATTTCAATGATTATCTTTGCGGGTATCATTGCTCGGACACCAACTTCTGTTTACAAGCTTTACCAAACTTACTTTGTCGATGCCGATAAGGGAACCTTGTGGAAGAGTGTTATTTTCATCTTAGCTTTAATCGTCTTGGTTTTGGTCATTGTGACCTTTACCACCTGGGTTCAGCAAGCTGAACGACGTGTACCTATGCAATACACGCGTCGGGTATCTGGTTCACCAGATAGTAGCTACCTTCCATTAAAGGTTAACGTTGCCGGGGTTATCCCCGTCATCTTCGCGAGTTCGTTTATTGCTACGCCACAGACTATTCTGATGGCGTTCCAAAACACTCACTCTCAAGATGCTTGGTACCAAACCTTAACGGATGTCTTCAACATGCAAACGTTCGATGGTGCCATTTTGTACACTGTTCTGATCATTGTGTTCACGTTCTTCTATGCGTTCGTACAAGTTAACCCAGAAAAGTTAGCCGAGAACCTGCAAAAGCAGGGGAGCTACATTCCTGGTGTTTGGCCTGGTCACGAAACACAATCTTATGTTTCCAACTTATTGATGCGTCTCAGCACTGTTGGGGCACTCTTCCTTGGATTCATTTCCTTGATTCCGTTATTAGCCCAAAACCTTTGGGACTTAGATGAGTCAATTGGTTTAGGTGGTACCAGCCTCTTAATCGTCGTTGGTGTTGCTATCGAAACCATGCGGCAAGTTGACGGATTAATGATGAAGCGCGAATACGTTGGCTTTATCCAAGATCCAGAACCAGCTTAATGAGTTTCCAGCGGGTGTGTTGATCTATTTAGCACACCTGCTTGTGTTTTTCGGGCAAATTTTCGAATAAGGAGAACGAACATGACAGCAATGAATTTGATCCTCATGGGTTTACCAGGTGCCGGTAAAGGTACCCAAGCCGAAAAGATTATCAAGGAGTTCCACTTACCGCATATTTCTACGGGAGACATCTTCCGTGAAGCGATGAAGAACGAAACTGAAATGGGCTTGGCTGCTAAAAAGTTCATCGATAAAGGTGAACTGGTACCGGACGAAGTGACGAACGGCATTGTTCGTGACCGGTTAGCTCAGGATGATACCAAAGACGGGTTCATGTTGGATGGGTTCCCCCGTTCCATTGTTCAGGCCGAAGCGTTAAATACGTTTGGCCCTGAATTGGATCGGACCATCAACGCCGTGATCAATATTCACGTTGAGCCAGATGTCTTGGTTGAACGCCTTTCTGGTCGTTATATCTGCCGCAACTGTGGGGCAACCTACCATAAGCTGTACAAACAGCCTAAAGTTGAAGGCACTTGTGATGTCTGTGGTAGTCATGACTTCTATCAACGGGAAGACGATAAGCCTGAAACGGTGAAGAACCGGTTGGCAGTGAATTTGAAAGCAAATACACCGCTGATCGAGTACTACACCAAGAAGGACTTATTGTTCACTGTTGATGGTGACCGTGACATCGATGACGTGTACGTCGACATCGAAAAGATCCTGAAGAACCTGTAGGAAGTATCATAGTTCTTGCGTCTTAGTGAGAATTATGGTAAGCTTATTCAGGTTTAGCCTGTAAATGGCGCGCTGTCGCAATTCACAGGTGCTAGGTGGGGGCAAGTTGTTGTCTCTACCGCTTTTACGTGTATTTTACACGCAATTAAAAGGGAGGTACTTTCGTGGCGAAAAGCGATGTCATCGAAGTCGAAGGTAAAGTTACCGAAACATTGCCTAACGCAATGTTCCGGGTCGAATTAGAAAACGGTCATGAGATTCTCGCTCACGTTTCCGGTAAGATTCGGATGCACTACATCCGGATTCTGCCTGGTGACCGAGTAACTGTTGAAATGTCACCGTATGACTTGTCTAAAGGCCGGATTACTTATCGGTTTAAGTAACCGCCTGGACAGATGTAGGAGGGATATTCATGAAAGTAAGACCATCAGTTAAGCCAATGTGCGAACACTGCAAGGTTATCAAGCGTAAGGGTCGAGTAATGGTTATTTGCTCAGCCAACCCTAAGCATAAACAACGCCAGGGTAAGTAATTTCAATTTATAGGAGGTGCACTTAAATGCCACGTATTGCTGGAGTGGATTTACCACGTGATAAGAAAATCGCTTACGGTTTAACTTACATTTTTGGTATTGGTATCAACACCGCGCACAAGATTGTTGCGGATGCTGGAGTATCAGAAGACGTTCGGGTTCGCGATATGACACCTGATCAAGAAGACAAGATTCGTGCCGAAGTTGACAAGTACAAGGTCGAAGGTGACTTACGTCGTGAAGTTAGCCTGAACATCAAGAACTTGCAAGAAATCGGTTCTTATCGTGGAATGCGTCACCGTCGCGGTTTGCCTGTTCGCGGCCAACACACCAAAAACAATGCCCGCACTCGGAAGGGTAAAGCCGTTTCCGTTGCAGGTAAGAAGAAGTAAAGGAGGGTTATCACTTTATGGCTACTAGAAAAACTAGTCGCAAGCGTCGGGTCAAGAAGAATATTGAATCCGGTGTTGCACACATCCATGCTACGTTTAACAACACATTAGTTATGATCACTGACGTTCAAGGGAACGCCATTGCTTGGTCATCAGCTGGTGCCTTAGGGTTCAAGGGTAGTCGGAAGTCAACGCCATTTGCTGCACAAATGGCCGCTGAAGCCGCTGCTAAAGCATCACAAGAACACGGTGTTAAGTCCGTTGAAGTCGCTGTCAAGGGTCCTGGTTCAGGACGTGAAGCTGCTATCCGGGCAATCCAAGCTGCTGGTATCGAAGTTACGGCTATTCGTGACGTTACGCCAGTGCCTCATAATGGTACTCGTCCTCCAAAGCGCCGTCGGGTTTAACGTGAGCGTTTCATTAATGAGGGCAACCTTCATGATGGGATTGACTTATAGGAGCTCAACGCGGTTTGAAAGGGGTAAACGATAAGAATGATTGAATTTGAAAAGCCTAACATTCATAAAATTGACGAAAGTAGCAACTACGGTAAGTTTGTTGTTGAACCGTTGGAACGTGGTTACGGGACAACGCTTGGCAACTCCTTACGTCGGATTCTGCTTTCATCATTACCTGGTGCAGCTGTTACCAGCATTCAAATCGACGGGGTTCTGCATGAGTTTTCGACTGTCGAAGGAGTCGTAGAAGACGTCACGCAAATCATCTTGAACGTTAAGAAGATTGCGTTGAAGTTAAACGGTGCCGACGATCAGGAAGAAACAATGGAGATCAACGTTAAGGGACCTGCTCAAATCACCGCTGGTGATATTGTTGCTGGTGCCGACGTTGACGTTTTGAACCCAGATCTGTACATTGCTACAGTTGCAGATGGGGCAACGTTCCACATGCGAATGACTGCAGACAAGGGCCGGGGATATGTCTCTGCTGACGAGAACAAAACTCGTAACACAGATATGCCAATTGGTGTCTTAGCTGTGGATTCCATTTACACCCCAATCGAACGGGTTAACTACCAAGTAGAGAATGCACGGGTTGGCCAACGGGCTGACTATGATAAATTGACCCTGGATGTTTGGACGAATGGTTCAATTAATCCAAGCGAAGCCATTGCTCTGGCTGCAAAGATCTTGACCGAACATTTGGCTATGTTTGTCGACCTGACTGACGAAGCTAAGAATGCGGAAATCATGGTTGAAAAGGAAGAAACTCACAAGGAAAAGATGCTTGAGATGACCATCGAAGAGCTCGACTTGTCCGTTCGTTCTTACAACTGCTTGAAGCGTGCTGGTATCAACACGGTTCAAGAATTGAACAACAAGACTGAAGCAGACATGATGAAGGTTCGTAACTTGGGTCGCAAGTCCCTTGAAGAAGTTAAGGCTAAGTTAGCTGACTTAGGTTTGTCACTTCGGAAGGAAGACTAATTTTAGACACTCAAAGGAGGGTTTCTGGTTATGAGTTACCGTAAATTACAACGGACTAGTTCTCAACGTCGTGCCTTATTACGCGATTTGACCACTAGTTTAATCTTGAACGGCCGCATCGAAACGACCGAAGCACGCGCTAAGGAAGTTCGCAAGACGGCTGACCAAATGATTACCTTGGGTAAGCAAGGCGACTTACACGCTCGTCGTCAAGCCGCTGCTTTCATCCGTAACGTTGTTGCAGATGTTAAAGAAGATGGCGACGATGTCGTTGTCACTAGTGCTTTACAAAAGGTATTTAGCGAATTGGCACCTAAGTACGCTGATCGTAACGGTGGTTACACGCGTATCTTGAAGACGATGCCTCGTCGCGGTGATGGCGCTGCTATGGCCATCTTGGAATTTGTTGACTAGTTTTAGTTAGACAATTCAAGGAGTGATCACGTCCTTAAACGTGGTGAATCGGTACAAATTAATCACTAGAACCATGTGGTATAGAGCGCTACGATGATGGGGAATTCTTTCCGAGTCTAGCTTGAATGGGGGCATATGCCTCAGCGCCGCTGGTTTGTTAGTGATTTTTTTTGTGCCGATTTTTTGCGTTCTCGGGATTTCTTAGCGCGTGGTGACGGAGGCTTTCACAATCTGGTAACAAAACTGGCGGAACACTTCGGTATTGTCCAAAACTTTGATATAATTAGCGGTGACTTTTTCACTAGGAGAATTAATAACGCGGATGGCAAATATCATTGAAGTGAAGCATCTTTCATATAAATATGGCGAAGAACAACAGCCGGCGTTAAAGGACGTTAGCTTCGACGTACACGCCGGTGAATGGTTAGCCATTGTCGGACACAACGGTAGTGGCAAATCGACCTTAGCGAAGTCCCTAGACGGTTTATTGCCATTCACTGAAGGTACCGTCACCGTGGATGGCGTTCAACTCACACCAGAAACCGTTTGGGACGTGCGCAGCAAGATTGGCATGATTTTTCAAAATCCTGACAATCAGTTCGTTGGTGCAACCGTTGAGGATGATGTTGCCTTCGGCCTGGAAAACCGTCGGACGCCACGTTCTGCAATGCTGCCCCGGGTTAAGGCGGCACTCGCTGAGGTTGGTATGGCTGCCTTTGCACAACGAGAGCCTAGCTCACTGTCTGGTGGGCAGAAGCAACGGGTAGCATTAGCAGGTATCGTGGCCATTGCGCCGGAAATTTTGATTTTGGACGAAGCAACCAGCATGTTGGATCCCCAGGGACGAAGTGACATGTTGGCGTTGGTACGTCAGCTACGGGAACGTCAGCATTTAACGGTTATTTCTATCACGCACGATATTGACGAAGCGGCCGGTGCTGACCGTATTTTAGTGATTGACGATGGGCAACTGATTGAAGAGGCACAGCCGGCGACAATTTTTGCGCGGGGAGAAGGTCTCGTTGAGATGGGGCTTGATCTACCGTTTACGGCTAAATTAAAACAGGCCTTGCAACAGCGCGGTATCACCCCGCCAGCGGGATATCAAACGACGGCGGAAATGGAGGAATGGTTGTGGCAATCTCTTTCGAACACGTAACCTATACGTACCAGGCTGGCACACCCATGGCCCACACCGCCATCGAGGATGTGTCCTTCTCGGTGCCTGATCACGGCTATCTCGCCATCATTGGGCATACCGGGAGTGGCAAATCGACGTTGATTCAGCAGTTGAATGCGTTGTTTAAACCCACTGCCGGAGAGATTCACGTGGATGATTTCACCGTGACACCGAGCACGACTAACGCGGACCTCAAGCCGCTGCGGCAACACGTGGGTATGGTGTTTCAGTTTCCCGAAAGCCAGTTGTTTGAGGAGACCATTCGCAAGGATATTGCCTTCGGTCCCCAAAACTTTGGCATGAGTGAGACGGACGCCAATGCGTTGGCCGATGAAATGTTAACCACGGTGGGGCTCGATGTGAGTTATGCCGAGCGGTCGCCATTTGAACTTTCTGGTGGACAGATGCGCCGGGTCGCCATTGCCGGTGTTTTGGCGATGCGGCCGCAAGTGTTGGTGTTAGATGAGCCAACTGCGGGACTCGATCCTCAGGGACGGCAGGCGATGATGGCGTTGTTTGAGCGACTTCACCGGGAGCAGGGGCTAACGATTGTGTTGGTCACCCATCAGATGGAGGATGTCGCGCAGTACGCCGAGCAGGTCGCTGTCATGCGTGATGGCAAGCTTGTGAAGTATGGCCAACCACGGGCGGTCTTTGCGGATCCCGACTGGCTCCGGGCCAACCAATTGGATGTTCCCCGAGCGGCCCAGTTTGCGCAACGTTTGGCTCAGCGAGGGGTAACTTGGGAACACTTACCGTTGACCGCCGAGCAGTTAGCCGATCAGATTGCGGCACGGTGGCCAGCAAAGGGGGCCGACCATGTCTAAATTTATTTTTGGGCGGTATTTGCCGTTAAATTCGGTCGTTCATCGGCTGGATCCCCGAGCGAAGCTGATGCTGAGTTTCTGCTATATCATTTTAGTTTTCCTCGCGAACAATCCCCTGAGTTATGCCATTCTAATTGCGCTGACGATTGGGTCGATCCTCGCGTCTAAAATTAGTTTAGGTTTCTTCTTGCGGGGGATTCGGCCACTACTGTGGTTGATCGTCTTTACCGTCGTTTTACAGCTATTGTTCAGTCCTGTCGGCGGCCAGACGTACTTCCACTGGGCCTTTATTAATGTGACCCAGTTTGGCCTGGTCAATGCGGGATTTATTTTTATTCGGTTTTTGCTCATTATTATGATGTCGACCTTGCTGACGTTATCGACGCAGCCCCTGGATATTGCGACCGGACTGGCTTCTCTGATGAAACCCTTACGGTGGATTCGGGTGCCCGTCGATACGTTAGCCATGATGCTGTCAATTGCGCTACGGTTCGTGCCGACGCTGATGGACGAGGCTGAGAAGATTATGAATGCGCAGCGCGCCCGGGGCGTGGACTTTGGTGAGGGTGGTCTATTTAAACAGGCCAAGTCCCTGATTCCATTGATGGTCCCCCTGTTTATGAGTGCCTTTAACCGGGCCGAAGATCTCTCAACGGCGATGGAAGCGCGGGGATATCAGGACAGCGAGCACCGCACGCAGTATCGTATTTTAACGTGGCAGAAGCGAGATACAATCACGTGGTTATTATTTTTACTTGGATTTGCGGCGATTCTCGCTTGTCGTCGTTGGTAGGAGGATCTGATGCAACGTTATAAAGTAACTTTTATGTATGATGGGACTGACTTCGCTGGTTTCCAGCGGCAGCCACACAAACGCACGGTGGAGAGCGTGCTGACGAAGGTCATCAATAAAATGGCCAAGAATCCCACACCCGCCATTGTCATCTACGGGTCAGGGCGGACCGACGCTGGGGTCCATGCCTTGGCGCAGGTGGCCCATTTCGACTTTCCCTTTGACATTCCCGCGGAAAACATGCGCAAGGGCTTAAACAGCATGTTACCGATGGATATGGAGGTCACCAAGGTCGAGTTGGCCGCACCAGACTTCCATGCCCGTTACAATGTCTCGGGCAAGCGGTATCTTTACCGGATGGACATGGGGGAGTTCCGCAACCCATTCAAACGCAATTACACCGGCCAATGGAAGTTTCCCGTTGACTTGGAAAAAATTAAGCTTGCCTTGGCAGATCTAACTGGGGAGCATGATTTTACCAGTTTTGTGGCCTCTGGAGCGCAGACCCGAACCTTTGTCCGGACCATTTACGAGGCCACTTGCCACATCGACCAGGCCAACAATGAATTAGTCTTTGAATTTTATGGCAATGGCTTCATGTACAATCAGGTCCGGATCATGGTCGGTGTCCTGGTCGAAATCGGCTCCGGGACGCGGCCTGTGCATGATATTTTACGCTTGTACGAAGTCAAGGACCGCAAGCAGGCTCGGCGAACGGTCCCCGCGGCTGGACTATATTTGAAACACGTGTATTATCAAGGAGAGGACCCGGCGCATCCGACGAAATTACCCCAACATCAGCGGTAAATTTCGTTCGGGGGACAAACAATCATTGACTTTATGGGTAAAACTTTGTATTATGGTTGTTGGTATTGTTTGCCCCACGATAAGCCCCGGAAAGTTTACTTGGTGTCAGACAAACACAGATTTATGGAGGAATTTAACGTGCGTACAACTTATATTGCAAAACCTAGCGACATTGATCGCAAATGGTACATTGTCGACGCAACCGACGTTAGTTTAGGTCGGCTTGCTTCAGTCGTTGCATCTGTATTACGTGGTAAGAACAAGCCAACGTTCACCCCTAACGTGGACACTGGTGATAACGTAATCATCATCAACGCTAGCAAAGTCGCTTTAACTGGCCGTAAGGCTACCGACAAGATTTACTATCACCACACTGGTTTTCCTGGTGGCTTAAAGTCACGGACTGCCGGTAACTTCCGGGCCGAAAACCCAGAAAAGTTGATCGAAACTTCTGTACAAGGCATGCTTCCTAAGAACTCCTTAGGTCACCAAATGGCATTGAAGCTTCACGTGTACGCTGGTGAAGACCACAAGCACGAAGCACAAAAGCCAGAAGTATTAGACATTACTAACCTTATCTAAGGAGGAAAACCAAATTGGCACAAGTTCAATATCGCGGCACTGGCCGTCGTAAAAACTCCTCTGCTCGTGTACGTTTAGTACCCGGCTCAGGCAAAATTGTTATGAACAACAAGGCAATCGAAGATTACATTCCATTCGCAAGTATTCGTGAAGTTGTCTTACAACCATTCAACGTTACGGAAACGCTCGGTAACTATGATGCATTAGTTACTGTTCGTGGTGGTGGGTTCTCCGGTCAAGCCGGCGCAACTCGTCATGGGATCGCTCGGGCATTGCTCGAAGTTGACCCAGATTTCCGTGGTCCATTGAAGCGTGCGGGTCTCTTGACTCGTGACGCTCGTATGAAGGAACGGAAGAAGCCAGGTCTGAAGAAGGCACGTAAGGCTTCACAATTCTCAAAGCGTTAATATTTCGATATTTTCGATTTGGAAATCCTCACCATTCAGTTGGTGGGGATTTTTTTGTGCAATGCAGTCAACCGTTCGGGAGGTCAGTAGCCTGACTGGAAATGGGTATTGTTTTCCCCGCGTGATTGTCTTAAGCTGGAGAGAATAGCGAATAGGAATGAGAAATCATGGAAAAAATTACGCATTCAAGATTATTTGATACATTGTCAAAAAAGATGGTGTGGGGGTTCATCTTCCTGATTACGATTGGCACAGCGCTACTGAGTCTGCCTATCGCCACCAACGGGATGCGCGGCACCGCCTTTATTAATACCTTATTTACGGCGACCTCGGCCACCTGTATTACGGGACTCACGGTCGTCAACACGGCCGAACACTGGTCTTTTTTTGGTCAGGTGGTCATTTTGGGCCTGTCCGAAATTGGGGCCTTGGGGTACATGACCTTTGCCGTGCTCCTCTTTAACATCATTCGGCGCAACCTCGACCTGTCGACACAGCTGATGGTGAAGGAATCCCTGAATTTGGAAAATCTGAGCGATACCAAGAGCGTCATGAGATACGTTGTCGGCCTCTCTGCGCTCTTTCAACTCGGGGGCGCGTGTTTACTCACGTTCGACTTTATTCCGCGTTACGGGTGGAAACGGGGCCTGTATGCGTCGGTCTACCATGCGGTAATGTCGTTTTGTAACGCCGGGTTCGATATTTTCGGGAACAGTCTAATGGGTTTTCGCGATGACTCCTACCTCCTGATTGTGACGATCATTCTGATTATTGGTGGGGGACTGGGCTTCTTAGTTTGGCGGGACCTCTTGCTGTACCATGAGCGCAAACGCCTGAGCCTGAACTCGAAGTTGACGCTGGTCACGACCGGGACGCTGTTCGTCGTCGGGTTTGTTTTATTGCTGATTACAGAGCGGGACCTCTCGTTGCTGCCGAAGAACACGTCCTGGTTCAATCGGACGGTCAACACGCTATTTCTCAGTGTGACGCCGCGGACGGCGGGGTTGATCACCTTGCCAACCAATGACCTGCAGTCCGGGAGTATTTTCTTGATCATGATTCTGATGTTTGTTGGTGGGACGCCCGGATCGACTGCCGGGGGAATCAAGACCACCACGTTTGGGGTCTTGATGCTCCAAAGCATTGCGCAGTTACGAGGCAAGAAGGACGTTGAGTTTAGTCGTCGGCGCTTCAGTCAAACCAACATCAGCCGGGCACTGTTACTGGTCTTCTTGGCCAGTGTTGTGATTGTCGTGGCCACGCTGATTTTGACGCAGACGGAGAAGATTCCGCGCGGCTTTGGGCTCGAATACATCGTGTTTGAAGTGTTGTCGGCGTTTGGGACCGTGGGGCTGAGCTTGGGCTTGACCCCGCATCTCACGGTAATCGGCAAACTGGTGATTATGATACTGATGTTTGTCGGTCGGGTCGGCATTTTCACGTCGCTGTACTCGCTGTCTAAACGGCAGACCAAGGTCAACCAGATTCGTTATCCAGAAGAAAACATTTTAATTGGTTAGGAAGGTGTTACCATGACAAAGAAAAGTTTTGCGGTCCTGGGGCTCGGCCGGTTCGGTCAGAGTGTCGTGCAAACACTGGTGGAGGCCCATCAGGACGTGCTCGCGGTGGACGTTCGTGAGGCCCCGGTCAACGAAATGATGGACATTGCCACGCAGACCCTGATTGCGGATACGCGCGATGAGGACGTTTTGCGCGGGCTGAACATCGACACCTTTGATTACGTCATCGTCGGCATCGGCAATAACATGGAGGCCAGCATCTTGACGACCATGTTGACCAAGGAACTCGGCGCCCAGAAGGTGATTGCCAAGGCCGAAACCAGCGACCATGGCCGTGTGTTAAAGCGTGTGGGGGCAGATCAGGTGATTTTCCCCGAGCGCGACATGGGGCACAGCATCGTCCGCAAACTCCTGTCGAATCACATTTTAAACTTCATTGACCTGAGTGATGAATACACGTTGGCCGAAGTCGTGATCACCGACCCGAACTTTGTGAATCAGGATCTGGTCAAACTGAACCTGCGGCAACGCTTTGATTTGACCGTGATTGCGATTCAACACGGTCACGCCATCAACATTTCCCCGCAGCCCACGGATATCGTGCAGTTACATGACGTGCTGACGGTCGTTGGGCCCATTGCCAACGTTGAGAAATTAGATGAGACGTTAAAAAAATAGCCTTATATATAGAAAAGTCACGTGTCAAATAACCGGTTAGCGGCTATCTGACACGTGACTTTTTAAATTGGCTTAGAGTAAATGAATTCCGTTGGCTTCACATTGGTCGATCATTTCTTGTGGCCAGAGGGCAGCTTGGACTTCACCGACGTGGGCCTTACCCAGCAATAACATGCAGAGACGGGATTGACCGATCCCACCACCAATGGTGTAAGGCACCTCTTCGTTCAGCACCATTTGGTGATAAGGGAGGCTGAGGCGGTCTTCAGCGTGAGCCAGCTTCAATTGGCGCTTCATTGACTCAGCATCGACCCGGATGCCCATGCTGGAGATTTCGATGGCCTGTTGTAACGGTTCGTACCAGAACATGATGTCCCCGTTTAATTGCCAGTCATCGTAGTCGGGGGCGCGGCCGTCGTGACGTTTGCCACTCTTTAAGGCGTCGCCAATCTTCATCAGGAAGACGCAACCGAGTTTCTTGCTAATGGCGTTTTCGCGTTCCCGCGGCGTCATGGTTGGGTACATGTCTTCCAATTCTTGCGTTGTGATGAAGTGAATTTCGTCTGGTAAGTGGTGCACGGCTTCAGGGAACTTGTACCAAACTTCGTGTTCCATGTGCTTGATCACCTTGAAGATGGTCCGCACCGTTTGCTTCAACGTGGCTTCGGTCCGTTCTTCCTTGGTGATGACCTTTTCCCAGTCCCATTGGTCCACGTAAGCGGAGTGGAAGTTGTCGAGGTCTTCGTCCTTACGGATGGCGTTCATGTTGGTGTACAGGCCTTCGTGCAGGTTAAAGCCGTAACGCTTAAGGGCGACTCGCTTCCATTTTGCCAGGGAGTGGACGATTTCAATCGTGTCGTCGGCGCCCATGTCGGCCATGGTGAAGGACACGGGCTTTTCAATGCCGTTCAAGTTGTCGTTTAACCCAGTGGCTTTCTCCACAAACATGGGAGCGGACAGGCGGGACAGGTTCAGTTGCTTACCGAATTCTTCTTGGAAAGTTTCCCGGATGTACCGAATAGCGGTCTGTGTTTCCCGAACGGATAATTTTGGATCGTATGATTTTGGAATAATTAAATGCATAAGCTTTTTCTCCTTCTTGGGGCCTGATTTAAGATAAAACAAAAAGGTTTTCCATCCCTTGTGTAAAATCAAGGGACGAAAAACCTTTTCGCGGTACCACCCAAGTTGTCGATCCAAATGATCGGCCAGCTCAATCAGAGTACAAACATACTCCACCGATGGTAACGTACCGGTTAACGGCTTACCCTAGCGTGACAACGTCATTTCAGGAAGCAACTAAGAAAGTGTTTTTCGGAAAAATCAAGCACTGATTGGGTTTGCACTAGGTCCCAACTCACTGACAGGCTGACTTAACTTACTCCTCTTTCCTGCGTTTTTTATCTTGTGGCATTAATACTAGCACCATTTTGAAAATTGTAAATGCCTAAATTAGAATTTAGCGAGATTTTTTCTGGTTAGGCCCTCATCAAATAAACGGCACTAGTAGAAGAAAATACTTGGCCAAAAAATGTTAATTTTTTTGAGAACGGTGCCGTGATGGGCCTAAATTAGGCGTTTTGATAATTAAAATTATCAGAGTTTAAGATTCCCTGTAGGCGGGTGAAAGGGTCTAGACCCATCGCTAGTTGGCAGGGTATGCTGGGGATAATTTAAGGGAGTAGGGGATGACCAGCATGCACTTTGAGGACTTATTTATCATGACCGGCCAGTTGAACGGCGCGGCCAAGGCGTTGGAATTTGGCAGCACCATGACCGAGCGGATTCACCCACGGGAGGTTCCCCATGAAAATGACCGATGACCAGTTGAAGGCGTTGATCCGCGAGATTATCGCGCAACTGCGGGCCGCCGGTGTTCACGTGCGCGTCACGAGTCACCGGACGCCCAGTCTGTACCTCCACCTGGACCATGACGTGCTGAAAGAGATTCGGATCAGTGACCATCATATGGGGCAAAAGTCTAAGCACCGCGTGGGGTATGACATCCTGATCGACCGGGACCGTCACCGCAAATATGCCGCGGCGACCCGGTGTGTGGAATACGGCGCGAACAATGCGGCAACGGTCGTGACCAAGGTGATTGCTGACCGTGATCACAAGGTGCAGGCGTTAGGCCCGCGGAATTATCAGCGACTGGTGCAACTGGCCCAACGGCATCCCCAACTTCCACACAAGGAAGCGGCCTTTGAAAATAAGTTGAGCGCCTTTCTGGATATGGCGCCGGTCGGTGGGGGACGCCGGGAACGGCCCCGAATTTAGCGACGCTTTCTGAGAGATTAATGGCGTCAACCATTGGATGCGAGCTTTGGAGACAAAATCAGCAGTTAAGCCCACAGTTATCCGCTTTCAAGCGATTTTTCACTTGACATTGCGACCAAATGAAATTAGACTATGATAATTGGTTTAATCGAATTCTCATTAATCATTTGGAAGGAGGGGTCGACTTGGGACGACCAAAGCAACTCTTTATTAAGAAACAGGTGCAGACGGACTTATACAAGAAAACGGGTCTCGAAAAGACACTGACAGCGTTTAGTCTGACCACCATGGGGATTGGGGCCATCGTGGGGTCCGGGATCTTTATTACGCCCGGACTGATTGCCGCCAACTATACGGGCCCAGGGGTCATGTTGTCCTACCTGATTGCCGTTGTCGTTTGTGCAATGGCTGCCCTGTGTTACTCCGAGTTCTCCTCAACCATTCCGCTTGCCGGGAGCGCGTATACCTATGTTTACGCGGTCTTTGGTGAGTTTGCGGCCTGGATTCTCGGGTGGGCGCTGATCTCTGAGTACCTATTTGCGGTGTCCTCGGTGGCCGTGAGTTGGTCTTCTTATTTCCAGAACCTCTTAGCCGGTTTTGGGTTAAAATTGCCCCCGTTCCTTCAGGCTGCGGCCGGGACCGCTGGGGTTAAGGGCGGCGGCATCGACGTCGTGGCCTTAGTCATCACCATGTTGGTGGCCTGGTTGCTCTCGAAGGGCATTCGAGAATCGGCCAAGATCAACAACATCATGGTGATCGTTAAAATCTTGGTTATTTTATTATTTATCGGCATTGCTATTTTTTACGTCAAACCAGCGAACTATAATCCGTTCTTACCATTTGGCACGAGCGGAATTTTCAAGGGGGCGGCCGTGGCCTTCTACGCCTATATCGGGTTTGATGCCGTGTCGACGGCTAGTGAGGAAGTCAAGAATCCCAAGCGCAACATGCCCATTGGGATTATCAGCTCCCTCCTAGTGGCCGCCGTGCTGTACGTGAGCCTGTCGGCCGTGCTGGTTGGCGTGGTGCACTACACCAAGCTGAACGTGGCCGACCCCGTTGCCTTAGCGTTGACGCTGATTCATCAGAACTGGGCGTCCGGGGTGATTTCCTTTGGGGCCATCGTGGGGATGACGACCGTGTTGATCGTGATGTCCTACGGGGGCACGCGGTTATTGTTTGCCATTAGTCGTGACGGTCTGTTACCAGCTTCACTGAAGAAATTGAATCCAAAGACACACGTGCCCGTGGCCAACACCTGGATCTTCGGAGCCATTGCCAGTGTCTTTGCGGCCGTGATTCCCATCGATAAGATTGCGGAACTGGTCAACATCGGGACGTTGTCGGCATTTGCCATGGTTTCTTTGGGCATCGTCTTCCTGCGTCACGACGAACGGTTTAAGAATTTGGATACCTCGTTTAAGGTGCCGCTGTATCCGTACCTGCCAATTGCTTCATTTCTGGCCTGTGTGTACTTGATGACGCAGCTTCAAGCATTTACCTGGGAAGCCTTTGGCGTCTGGGTCGTCATCGGGCTGATTGTGTACGTGTCTTACGGGTATCACCACAGTCGCGTCCGAGAAATATCACAAGCCGGGTAACGCTTTCATTTTTCGTGGTAGAATGGTCATAGACTTATCGAGAGGGATGACTTGATGCGTTACCTAGCAAGCCCGAGTTTAGATATTCGCCAAAATTTAGCGATTGAAACGTACCTGATGGAGCACGCCGATTTGACGGAGCCCATCCTGTACTTCTATGTGAATTCACCGTGCATCATTGTCGGGCGTTATCAAAATGTCCTGGCAGAAATCAACCAACAATACGTGAAGGACCACAATATTATTTTGACCCGGCGGACGTCCGGTGGGGGCGCCGTGTACGACGACCTCGGCAACGTCAGCTTTAGCTTTATCACCAAGGATGACGGGGATGCCGTGGGCAACTTTAAGCGATTCACCGATCCCGTGATTAAGGCCCTTCATCAAATGGGCGCGACCGGTGCCGCCATGACGGGGCGCAATGACTTGACGATTGACGGTAAGAAGTTCTCTGGCAACGCCATGCACGTCGAGAATGGCCGCATGTTTTCTCACGGCACCTTGATGTATGACGTGGACCAGTCACAAATCGCTCATGCCTTACAGGTCCCAGCCGACAAGCTGGCGACCAAGGGCATCAAGTCCGTTCGGAGTCGGGTCACCAACCTGAAACCTTACTGTGCGCCCGAATATCAACACTTAACCATTGAAGAGTTCCGGGATACCCTGGCTAAAGAGATTCTGGGTGTCAGCGATTTAAGCCAGGCCCATCAATATGAGCTGACGGCGACCGATAAGGCTGGGGTGAAGGCCTTAGCCGACCAGTACTTTAACAATTGGGACTGGATTTACGGCAATGATCCAGCTTATTCGTTGACGCGGCGCCAACATTTTCCAGCCGGCACCGTCGAGTTTGATCTCGATGTGGACCAGGGGAAAATCAAGGCCGTCCAGATTCACGGGGACTTCTTTGGGCAATTGCCAATCGAAGATGTGACCCAGCAGTTGACGGGGATTCCGTACACGCCGACTGCGATTCAGGCGGTCTTTGATCAGTTGGATGTCGCCAGTTACTTTGGTAAGATTCCAGCCACTGATCTAGTTGATCTCTTAGCCAAGCAGCCTCAGGCTTAATTGAAGGACACAATCGGAGCGTTACTGTTGCGACGGTAGCGCTTTGTTTTTTTCTTAAGGTTCCGCAGAACTTAGGTCACGTTAAGACTTAACCCCTATAATGGTCAAGTCGATTATAAATAGAATCCGCCAGCTGTGACCATTCCGGCTGGGCTGAAAGGGTGGGTATCAAACCATGGAAATGGAAAAGCGGCAACGGCCGCGTCGTAAGAGACATCCAATTCGGAATATTATCATCATCTTGATTATTGCTTTAATCGGGGGTGGCGTGGCCTACGGGATGAAAAAGTACCAAGGCATCAAGGACAGCGTTGACCAGACCTATAAAGCCTCCGGAGTTAAGAAATTGCGGAACGTGAACCAGGTCTTAAAGGATAAGGAACCCGTATCGATTCTCTTGATGGGGACGGATACCGGGGCCCTCGGTCGGACATTTGCTGGGCGGACAGATAGTATGATGGTGGTCACCATCAATCCGACCACGAATAAGACCACGATTACCAGTCTGGCCCGGGATACGGCGGTCAACATTCCTGGTTATGAGGACTACGGGATTTCCAAGATCAACGCGGCCTACGCCTATGGAAAATCCAAGACGGCAATTACGACCGTGCAGGACATGCTGAACGTCCCAATCGATTTCTATGCCATTATCAACATGGGTGGAATGGAAAAGATTATTGATGAGGTTGGAGGCGTGACGCTGAAACCAACGCTGACCTTTAGCTACGGGGGTTACTCGTTTAAGAAGGGCGTACAGACCCACATGAACGGGAAAAAAGCCCTGGCTTACTCCCGGATGCGTGATGATGATCCACTTGGCGATTACGGGCGACAAACGCGGCAACGTAAGGTCATCATGGCCTTACTCGGCAAGTCGAACTCCATTACGTCGCTGCTAAATCAAAGCTTTATCAGTTCGTTATCGAAACAAACCCAGACGGATTTGACCTTCAACGACCTGACGGCGCTGGCAACGAATTATCGTAAGGCAATTTCTAGCGTTAAGACGACCCACCTGCAAGGAACCAGCGAGACCATCAATGGTCAAAGCATGGAGGTCGCCTCAAAGACCGAGCTTCAGCGCGTGACAAATTATATTCGGAATGCCCTGAGTTTGGCCCACAAGTCCACGGGGACCATTGCTCAGATGGATGCCACATCTGGCACGACTGGGAGCACGACAACGACCAGTTCTGACAACGGCGGTACTAGTGATTCCGGTAACGGTGGACCTGGTAACGGCTACTAAGGATAAATAAATTAGGCACGACAATCCATTAGGGGTTCTCGTGTCTTTTTGCGTGAAGGAGTTTTGATGATGAAAGAGTTATTAGTAACCGGTGGCGCCGGCTTTATCGGGGCTAATTTTGTCCGATACGTGGTGGCGCATCAGCCCAACGTTCACGTGACCGTTTTGGATAAACTGACCTATGCGGGTAATCGCGCGAACTTAGCCGGATTGCCGGCCGACCGGGTGACCCTGGTGGTGGGGGATATCGCGGATGCTGTCGTGGTTGACCGGCTGGTGCGTGACGCGGATGCGGTGGTCAACTATGCCGCCGAGAGCCACAATGACCGTTCACTGCTAGACCCGTCACCGTTCATGCAGACCAACATTATGGGGACCTACACCTTGTTGCAGGCTTGTCGGCAGTACGCCGTTCGATTTCATCAGATTTCCACCGATGAAGTGTACGGGGACTTGCCGCTGCGTCAGGACCTACCCGGGCACGGTGAGGGGGCCGGTGAAAAATTCACGCCCCAGTCGCGCTACAATCCTAGCAGTCCGTATTCGGCCTCCAAGGCCAGTGCCGACATGCTGGTTCGCGCCTGGGTTCGCTCGTTTGGTCTCAAGGCAACAATTTCTAACTGCTCCAACAACTATGGGCCTTATCAGTACGTGGAAAAATTCATTCCGCGCCAAATTACCAATATCCTAAGTCACCGGCGGCCGAAGCTATATGGGGCCGGCGCCAATGTTCGAGACTGGATATACGTGGACGACCATTCGCGAGCCGTTTGGACCATTTTGACGCGTGGCAAGCTGGGCGAAACCTACCTGATTGGTGCCAATGGGGAGCACAGTAACCGTGAAGTGCTGGGGCTCATTTTGAAGCTGATGGGTCAGCCGGCGGATGCCTTTGATTACGTGCGCGACCGGCCGGGACACGATGTCCGGTACGCCATCGATGCCAGTTATCTTCAGCAGTCGTTAGGCTGGCAGCCACGGGTGACCGACTTCACGGCAGGCTTGCAGCAAACGATTGCCTGGTACCAGGCACACGAAGCGTGGTGGCGCGGGGATAAGGATCGGGTGGAAGCGGAGTACCGGGAGAATGGGCAGTAAAATAACCCCGTAAAAAAAACGTCTCTGCCCAACAAATGGGTAGAGACGTATTTTACGTTAGTCTAACAAACGTTAGTAACCACGGTTGACATCGACGCGGTTGACAGTCAGCTGACCGTCAGCTTCCCAGCTCTTCAGGTTATCACTGAGGTAACCAAAGATGGGCCGGATGTTGTCGACATCGAAACCGGTTTGGTGCGGCGTAATCAGGACGTTCGGGTAATCCCACAGCTTGGACTCGCGGGGAAGGGGTTCCGTCTCAAAGACGTCCAAAGCGGCATTCAACACGTTTTGGTAAAGTAGGGCGTGCATGAGGGCTTGTTCGTCGACGGACTTCCCACGGCCAACGTTGACAAAGATCCGCACACCATTTAATTTTTCAAAGTAATCGGTATTAAAGTAATGAACGGTCGCCGGGGTGGCAGGCATCGCATTGATGATGACGTCGGCATCCTTGACTAACGCAGCGTCATCTTCCAGACTCACCGTGCCCTGGAAACCAGTGACACCATGGCCGGAGCGGTTGACCCCAAATGGGTAATTGCCAAAGCCGTTCAGCAGCTCGGCAATGTGTTGGCCGATACTGCCGGTACCGTAGATGACGATTTTTTGGTTGGCCAACGTTGCCAGGTCAGAGCGCGCGGGGACCTGCCAGAAGTGGCCGGCTTGATTCTTGACCGCATCGTTAAAGTCGCGCAGAAAGTAAAGTAAATAACCAATCGTCGACTCCGCAATGGCCGCAGAGTAGGCGCCACTTGCGTTGGTGACTTGAATATTGTGGGCGTTAATCCAATCGAGGGGGAGATAATCGACCCCAGCGCTCACCGTTTGAATCCAGCGCACGTGATTCTGTGGGTTTTGCAGAACGGCTGGACCGTGTTGCCCCCAGCCAAAGATGATGTCAATATCCGTGGCGGTTTCCCAGTCACTAGCGGGAACCACGTCGACACCCAGGGATGTTAGGGCAGTGATTTGCGTTTGATTTAAGGTTGGAAAGGTTAATAATCGTTCTGTCATGTAAAAAACCTCCTTCGACGTTTACCGTCCCCTCCATTTTAGCACGAGTTTGCCAGAAATCCCGCGAAAACAGGGAGAACGCTTACATAAATAACACACATTGGCTAAAGTGTCACGAAGGCTAACAACTTAATTGCACACAAATTTCGAATATAATCCATTAACTTTGGGTAGATTGGCGCCCAACCATTGCTTATTGACTTATCACTCGATATAATAGAGCCAAGACAGCAATTATTTATTTACACTAATAACGTTTGGGGAGGTTAGAAAAATGTTAAATCTTGGTCTGGATATCCTGGGCCTAGCGCGATTCCAATTTGGAATGACCACTGTCTTTCACTTCTTCTTCGTTCCATTTTCAATCGGCTTGGCCTTTGTCGTCGCCGTCATGGAAACCATGTATGCGATTAAGGGTGATGAGGATTACAAGAAGATGGCGCAGTTCTGGGGCAAAATGTTCCTGTACAGCTTCGCCGTTGGGGTGGTTACTGGTATTATTCAGGAATTCCAATTTGGGATGAACTGGTCTGAATACTCTCGGTTTATGGGGGACATCTTCGGTGCGCCATTGGCCATTGAAGCACTGGCAGCCTTCTTCATGGAATCCACGTTCATCGGGATGTGGATGTTTACCTGGGACCGCTTCAATAAGTGGGTCCACACGCTCTTTATTTGGTTAGTTATGTTCGGGTCTTCACTTTCTGCATTATGGATTCTGGCTGCCAACAGTTTCATGCAGAACCCATTGGGCTACATCATCAACCAACAAACGGGCCACGTCCAAATGGTCAGTTTCGGGGCTGTTTTGAGTAACCCGCAACTGTGGAGTGAATTTCCGCACGTTATCTTCGGCGCTTTTGTTACCGCTTCCTTCGTCATTGCCGGCTGTGCCGCATGGCGTCTGCTGAAGAAGGACCACGTGACGTTCTACCGCAAGTCTTTGAACGTCGCCCTGGTCATTGGCTTAATCTTCTCCCTGGGTTCCATTGCCAGTGGGGATATTCAAAGTCGTTACTTAATCAACAACCAACCGATGAAATTTGCCGCTATGGAAGGGCTCTACAAGGACTCGACCAATAAAGGTGAATGGTCAATGGTTGCTGGATTCGACAACAAGCAACACAAGACGACTTGGTCCGTTGATGTGCCGTATGTCTTGAACTTATTGAGTTACCACAAGACAACCGGGACCATCAAAGGGATGAACACCATTAACAAGGAGTTACATGCCAAGTACGATAAGAAGTACGGCAATGACATTAACTACTATGTCCCAACGAAGACCTTGTTCTGGAGCTTCCGGATCATGTCTGGGGCGGGGGCACTGTTTGCCTTGCTCGCGATTGTTGGGCTGTTCTTTAACCGCAAGAAGTCGCAGCTGATTATGAATCAACGCTGGTTCCTCTACATCATGGGTCTGTGTCTATGGCTCCCATTTGTGGTCAACACGGCTGGTTGGTTCATCACTGAATTTGGGCGTTACCCTTGGGTCGTCTATGGCTTACTGACCATTGCCGACGCGGTTTCGCCAAATGTATCCGTTGCCTCGCTGCTGACATCAAACATCGTTTACTTCCTGATGTTTGCCGGCATGGGCCTGGTCATGATCGTTCTGTGTCACCGGACGTTGAAGGCTGGTCCTGATACTGAAAATACCGATGGGTATGCGGCGGGCGATACTGACCTTGATCCGTACTCAAAGGGGGCGTTCAACCATGACTAGCTATCAACTGATCTGGTTTATTTTAATCGGCGTGCTGTTTAGTGGGTTCTTCTTCCTAGAAGGGTTTGACTTTGGTGTGGGGATGCTCGTCAAGAGTTTTGCCAAGACCGAAGCCGAACGTGACGTTGTGATTCGGTCAATCGGACCACACTGGGATGGAAACGAAGTCTGGTTGATCACCGCTGGTGGTGCCATGTTCGCGTCATTCCCAATGTGGTACGCGACCCTGTTCTCCGGCTTCTACCTGGTACTGTTCTTAATTCTGGCCGCCCTGATCTTCCGGGGAGTCTCGTTTGAATTCCGAGCCAATATGCAAACGGCAACCTGGCGAAACTTCTGGGAGTGGGCTTCCACGATTGGGAGCTTCTGCGCAGCCTTCCTGTTTGGGATGCTGTTCACCGCCATGATTGCCGGGATGCCTATTGATAAAAATGGGGACATGACCGCGCACTTCTTCGACTACGTCAACCTGTTCTCCATCGTTGGTGGGGTAGCGGTGACTGTCTTATCCCTGGTTCACGGGTTAAACTTCATTCGTTTGAAGACGTCTGGTGAATTACGGGAACGGGCCTTGGCCTGGAACAAGATTCTGTACCCCGTTTTATTTGCGGGTGAAGTGTTATTTGCCATCCTGCTGTACTTCTCAACCGACTTCTTTGCCAAGAAGCCACTGACGACCACGGCCATCGTGGTTGCCTTGGTCATCTTCACTTGCTTGGCTTACTGGGGTGTGTTGGGGAACCACGAGTGGCTGTCCTTTATCGGCAGTGGCCTGTCACTGGTCAGTGTGGTTGTCTTGATCTTCAATGGGTTATTCCCACGGGTCATGGTTGCCAATAATCCAGCGTACTCACTGCTAATCAAGAACTCTTCTAGTTCACCTTACACGTTGCACCTGATGACCATCTTGGCGTTTAGCATCTTGCCAATCGTCTTGATCTACTTCATCTGGAGCTACTGGGTCTTCTACAAGCGGTTGGCTTCACCTAAGCAAAACGCTTAATTTAAGTTAAATGCACCTGTTTGGTGCTAGGGTCCTCACGACTTTCCCGGCCGTGGGGATTTTTAGTTAAACCAGGTTTTGCCAGCGGTTCCGAGCTGGCGAAAACTGGGCCTGGTCGCTTCCGTTCCCGACGGCGCGCTCAAGGCGTCCTGCTGTGGGGCCGGTTCCAGCCTGAGGGGCGGGCTTCCACCTCAACTTTGAGCCTGGGGTGCGGTCTCAAAGGTTGTCCCATGGACTAAGCCGAGTGAGAAACCTCGGCTAAGTCCATCGACACAGCTGGACACCTTGGCTCGCCTCTGGTCACTCCCACGACCGGCCCAGTTTTCCCAGCTCCGCGGCTGACACCGGTTTAACTTAGTGTGGTGTGTGGGTGTGCTTCTTGGGGAGCGGCACGGATTCGTGTTGTGGTTTGTTCCAGCCGAAGGGCAGGCTTCCACCTCAACTTTGAGCCTGAGGAGCGGTCTCAAAGGTTGTCCCGTGGGCTAGGCTGAGAAAATACCTCAGCCAAGGCCACCGACACAGCCGGTCACTTTGATCCGCCTCTGGTCACTGACACTGACCTTGCTGGCCCAGTTTTCCCAGCTCTACGGCTGACAGTGGTTTAACCGATGGTGGTAGTCGATGTTGACTGAGATTTACTGTGTATTAACGCGTAGTGCTAGTCATGTAATATTTATTGGATAGAATCTTGAATCAAATCAAATAGTATGCAAAAAGCCCGCATTTGCGGTAGCTTCTAAGGTGACTAAACCAGAAAGAAGAACCGTAAATGCAAGGCCTCCTTAAAACTATCCCAAAATTCAATTTAATTCAAGAGACTATCCAGAAATTCATCAAAATTATCACACCTGTTTACCAACTTTTGCCAAAATATATTCGTTTCCGTCAAAATTACAAACAGCTAAAAGTCAGTGATATCACTATTATCGCCTGCATGCTTACGCGAATAGACTTACGGGACCCATCAGAAACGCACTTCCACCAAACTTTGATGGCAGCAGGAATTATCGTCCCAGAACGTAGCCGTTACAACCGCCGGTGCCGAAATCTTCTTCAAATAATGAAGCTGATTCGCTGGCAATTATTGAAGCAATATCGTCACAGCACTACCTATGAAATCATTGATAGTGCACCAATCACTTTAGTCTCAGCAAGGCGTAGTAATCAAGCTAGGGTCTTACGAGGTGTTGCCGATAAAGGTTTTAACGCCACCAAACAGTTATATTATTACGGATTCAAACTACACGCGGTCATGGATAATAATGGATATTTCGTGAACTGGGAACTAACAGCGGCCAACGTTGATGATCGAAAGCCA
The DNA here is from genome assembly GCF_044053135.1 of Levilactobacillus sp. FUA 3915. Lineage (NCBI taxonomy): Bacteria > Bacillati > Bacillota > Bacilli > Lactobacillales > Lactobacillaceae > Levilactobacillus > Levilactobacillus sp. FUA 3915. The sequence goes on from NZ_CP168704.1 coordinate 2,217,386, forward strand.
GTCGAAGAATTATTGCGAGAAGTCCCAGCACGTCAGGTTCTAGCGGACGGCGGCTATCTTAGCCGTCCCCTTCAGCAACGGCTGAAAACGCAAGGAATCAACTTCTGGTTCCCACTACGAAAGAACATGCGTGACTCAGGCCACGTTAACTCTTCGTTTTTAAAGAATCAACGGCGCCACATTGAGACTGGTTTTAATAATCTCAATACGGTAGGCCACTTTGAACATCCAGGAACCGGTACGCTAATCGGCTTAGGCAGCCGATTAGCAGCACTGTTCTTGTGGAATACACTCAAAGTTCATAGTAATCTGGTTCGTGGCCGAAGTGGATTGCGAATAGACTAGCACTACGCGTTGTGTATTAGGGTGTACATATTGAGGCCGACTACGAACGAGCCGGGGAGATAACAGGACACGGCTGGGTGAATGTTGACGTAACCGGTTGGTTTGGCGGTTGTCGTCAAGTGAAGCCGGAGGCAGCTAGATACGCGGACCTGTGTCGGTGTTCTTAGTGCGGCCGGGGTTGCCGGACTTAGAACACGGGCCACTTGGGAGATTCACGTTTTTGGTGAAGCTTCCAAGTGAGGGTGAAGACCGCACTGTGGCTTCAGCCGGGCCTCACAGGCGGGGCGTATCTAGCTGCCGCAGGCGAGAACGCCAACGCACAATTCCAAACCAACCAGTTGTGACCAACTAAATTGTCGAAAAGATGTTGGGGAGCGGCGATTGGTAGCGCTTAGATACCTAAAAAATGCTATCATTACAATATGAGTTATCACTTGTTGTGAGGGGGCTTTATTTTGATTGATTCACGAGTTTTTAAATTTCCGGGTGTGAAACCGGCCGCGGCGATTGAGGCGGTACTGACGGTGATTCAAGCCATTATGATTATTATTCAGGCGCAGTACTTGTCGGCCGCAATTGTTCAGCTCTGGAAACAACAACCCATCGATACGATTGTCGAACCGTTGGCGGTGTTTGCGGTCGCCTTCCTGGCGCGTCATTTGTTGACACTCTTAAAGGATTGGCTGATGTATCCGTTTGTCGAGCGAACGACCAAGAAACTGCGGAAGGATTTTATGGCCAAGCTGTTTGACCTGGGTCCCAGCGTCGTGGCCGAGAAGGGGACCGGGAATGTGGTCACCATGGGCCTGGAGGGTATCGACAAGATTCAAACCTACCTGATGATGATTATCGGGAAGGTGCTGGACCTGTCGATCACGCCCTGGTTGGTGCTCATCTACATTGCCTTTATCCAATGGAAAGAGGCGCTGTTCCTACTGGCCATCTATCCGTTTATTATTATCTTTATGATTATCTTGGGACTCGCGGCGCAAGCCAAGGCCGACCGGCAATACGCCGGGTACCAACGGCTATCCAATCACTTTGTGGATACGTTGCGGGGCCTGCCAACCTTGAAACAGCTGGGCTTGAACGAAAAATATGCGGACAACGTTTATCAAGTCAGCGAAGATTATCGTAAGAAGACCATGGCGACCCTGACGATTGCCATGACCTCAACGTTTGCGTTGGACTTTTTCACGACGTTGTCAATCGCCATTATTGCCGTTTTCTTGGGTTTTGGTTTGATGAACAATTCGATTCAACTCCTGCCAGCACTGGTCATTCTGACCCTGGCACCGGACTATTTCGCCCCAATTCGGAACTTTGCCAACGACTATCACGCGACCCTGAACGGGAAAAATGCGTTGACGGCCGTGCTGGACATTTTACAACGCGAAACGCCGAGTGACCGGGAGCTCTTACCAACCCGCGAGCCCGTGTGGACGGCCGACGATGACGTGCGGTTTGATCACGTGAACGTGGCTTATGGCAAGGATGCTGCGACGTTAAAGGATATCACGTTTGATGTGCATGGTTTTCAGAAGGTCGGTATCATTGGGGCCTCTGGTTCCGGGAAGTCGACGCTGATCAACACATTAGGCGGTTTTCTGAGCCCACAAGACGGGGAGATTCACGTCCGGGGAACGCAGGTGCCGCACCTCGACCAGAAGGCGTGGCAACGGAGCTTCGTTTACATTCCGCAGGCGCCGTACTTGTTCCATGCTAGTTTGCGGGACAACCTGGCTTTCTATGCGCCGGATGCGAGCGAAGCGGCCGTCAATGCCGCTGCCGCCAAGGCCGGATTGACCGACTGGATTGCCTCCTTGCCAGCCGGCTTGGAGACCCAAATCGGTGAGGGGGCCCGGGGCGTCAGCGGGGGCCAGGCCCAACGGATTGCGTTGGCGCGAGCCTTCCTGGATGATTCACGGCGAGTGCTGTTATTTGACGAACCCACGGCGCACTTGGACATCGAAACCGAAGTGGAATTGAAACAAACTATGATGCCGGTCTTTGCGAACCATTTGGTCTTCTTCGCGACCCACCGGCTCCATTGGATGAATGAAATGGATTATATTTTAGTGATGGACCACGGCGAAATCGTGGAGCAGGGAACGCCTGCCGAACTTCAGGAGCGAAACGTCGCCTACGTTCGGTTGCGGTCTGAAATGGAAGGAGCGACGACACGATGAAGGGATTTTTTGCGACGTTTAAACACGATCATTGGGTCATGCCGTACCTGCGGCGCTACCGGAAACTGTTGGCGTTGGTGCTATTTCTGGGCTTCATGACCTTCTTCTGTGGGGGCGCGTTGATGTTTAACTCCGGCTATCTGATTAGCCGGGCCGCCACCCATCCCTACAACATTTTGATGATTTACGTGCCCATCGTGCTCGCGCGGGCCTTTGGGATTGGCCGGCCAGCCTTTCGTTATGCGGAACGGCTGACCAGTCACAACTGGGTATTGCGAATCGTCTCGGACTTTCGAAAGCGACTGTATCAGGCCGTGGAGAAGCAGGCGGTCGCCATTCGCCAGACGCACCAAACGGGGGATGTCCTCAGTATCTTGGCCGAAGACATTGACCATATTGAAAACCTTTATTTGCGGACGGTCTTTCCACTGGTCATTGGTTGGCTACTATATCTATTCGTGGTCATTGGGATTGGCTACTTCAACTGGGCATTTGGCCTGTTGATGCTGCTACTGCTGGGTGTAATCGTCATTTTCATGCCGCTGTTATCCGTGACGGTGAACGGGCGGCGGGAGTTCCAGGCACGCCAGGTGCAACGGAACTTTTATACCAAACTGACCGATTCCGTGCTGGGGTTGGGCGACTGGCTGATTTCTGGTCGGCGGACGGCCTTTCTAGCGCAACAGGACCAACCCATCGATGAGATTGCCACGCTGCGGCGGGCCGACCACCATTTCCAGTGGTGGCGGAACTTTGCCATTCAGGTCGTCTTCGGGGCAGCGGTCGTGCTGATTGTGTGGTGGGCCGGATTGACGTTTACCCACAATCAGGCCGAGGCCAACTGGGTCGCCGCCTTTGGGTTGGCGCTTTTCCCAACCGTCGAACCATTTTCAAGCATGAGTCAAGGGGTCAGCGAGTGGCCGGTCTACAAGGATTCCATCGAACGGGTCAACCGCTTGGATGAAAATGAACCGGAACAGGCCCCACAGACCACGATCAGCGGCGAGCCAACCTTGAAGCTGGACCACGTGGCCTTCACCTATCCGGGGGCCGAGCGCCAAGTCATTGATGATCTGTCCTTAGAGCTCCATTCGGGTGAAAAGTTGGCCTTGTTGGGTCCCAGTGGGACGGGGAAGAGCACGCTGCTCAAACTTATTTTGGGAGACGAAACGCCCGCAAGTGGTCAAGTAACCCTCAACGGCGTACCGATTGCCCAGTTACAACAGCAACGCGCGCAACTCTTTGGCGTGTTGGACCAGCAGCCTTACCTGTTCGACACGACCGTGATGAACAACGTGCGCTTGGGAAATTTAAACGCCACTGATGAGGACGTTCACGCGGCCGTCAAAGCCGTTGAATTGGATGATCTGATTGGTCGGTTGCCCCAAGGCTACGACACCGAGGTCCAAGAGGCCGGGAGCCGGTTCTCTGGTGGGGAACGCCAACGGTTATCCTTGGCGCGGATTCTCTTGCAGGATGCGCCCATCATCATTTTAGATGAACCGACCGTGAGCCTGGACCCGATTACCGAACAACACTTACTGGACACGGTCTTCAGCGTGCTCCACGACAAGACGATTATCTGGGTCACGCACCATTTGGCAGGCATCAATCACGTCGATCAGGTCCGCTTCATTGAAAACGGCCGCTTCGACATGCAGGGAACACCAGCCGAGCTGTACCGCGACAATGCCCGTTTCAGAGCGTTGTACGATTTGGATCGTGGAAAATAAAAGTGTACGCAAAAAGGGTCATCCTCACGTGGGGATGACCCTTTACTTATGCAATCGATTAATGATCACGCCGAAGGAGCATGGTCGTGAGTTTCTCAAGGTCGGCCTGTGCCTCGCCGGCGGGCAGTTGTTGAATCAGCTCCAACGCTTTTTCCGTATGGGCTAGGGCCAATTGCCGAGCAGCTTCGACACCATGGTACTGGGCGACCAATGCCTGAACGGCCTGAATATCCGCGACTGTCATGTCCTTTTTCTTACGCAACAGGTGGTGGAAGTCTCGTTTGGCCTGGGGAATCGCCAGAATCAGGGGCAAAGAGTACACGCCGGAGCGCAAGTCTTCCAGAACGGGCTTCTGCGTTTTGGCCGGGTCGCCCGCATAATCCAGGATGTCGTCGAGCATCTGGTAGGCGCAACCAATGGCAATCCCAATCTCACGGGTAATCGCCACCACGCTGGCTGGTGCACCAGAAAGTTTGGCACCGGTATAGCAACTCAGCGCAAACAGCTCGGCGGTCTTGCCAGCGACTTCGTTGAGGTAGGCGTCAATCGTGATGTCCTCACGGTAATTGAGGTCCATTTGGTGAAGCTCCCCCTGCAGAATGCGGTGCATGGCGTCGATGTGTTCCTGCACCATGTGCCGGTCGTCCGTGGCTTTTAAAACCTGATTGAAGTACACCGTGAACATGAAGTCGCCGGCGTAAATGGCGTTGCGTTGGCCATACTTCATCTGAATCGTGCGCACGCCACGACGAGTCGGGGACTCGTCGATGACGTCGTCGTGAATCAGAGTGCCAACGTGCAGAATTTCTAGTGCCGCCGCGCCGGCCTGTAATTCCGCTGGCGTGCCCTGGTTCCCGAATTTAGAGAATAGGTAAAAATATCCCGGACGCAACAGCTTGCCGCCAGATTTTAATAACGCTAATATTTTGCTGTGGATGGGTTGGTTATCCAGCTGAACTGCCCGGAAAAGGTAGTCCTGTAGCGCATCCAATTGCGGTTCTACTTGTGGAAATTGCCGCCAAAGTTGTCGATCCATTTTGCACCTCGCTATGTATGTTACGTTAAAATTTATCTTACCGGCATGTGGAAACGTTGTCAAATAAAGGTTACTCTGTTGTTCGAATTTGTTAGGGCATTGGGTGGACTAGTCGGACCAAATCGGCGAGAAATGGTGTGATATCAAGGATTATCAGACTGAACGGTGCGTGACTTAATCCTGGTGGAATCGTTGCGGGTAAAAACTAATTTGTGGGGCTGGGGCGAAGGGGCTAATCCATGTCTGTAGCGGTTGAACTCGCCGCAGACATGGGCTATTATCAAATTGTGGCTAAACTAGTTGTTAGCATCGCCTCCGGGCTGGTGAAAACTGGGCCGTGTCGCTGTGGGCGCACGTCCGAAGCCTAGGGGGCGGTCTTCGGACTTACTTTGAGCCGAAGACCACGTCTCAAAGATAGCAGTTGCCTAAGCGGGGGACCCGCTAAGGCAACTCCCACGGCTGAGCCCATTTTCACCAGCCCTGCGGCTAACACGGGTTTAGCCCGTGAGGATTACCGCTAATCTGCGTGTTACCTGGATGGGGGCCGGGTCGCGTGCGTTCCCTGCGGTGCGCTACGGTAACCACCCGGCTGTGGGGCCGGTTCCAGCCGAAGGGCGGGCTTCCACCTCAACTTTGAGCCAAAGTTCGGTCTCAAAGGTTATCCCATGGGCTCGGCTGAGAAAGTCCCTCAGCCAAGACCATCGACACAGCCGGTCACCTTGGCTCACCTCTGGTCACTTCCACGACCGACCTAGTTTTCCTAGCCCTGCGGCTAACACTGGCTTGGCCATATGTAAATTGTCGCTGATCTGCGTGGTATTGCGTATGGTGGACCGTCCGTCCTCGCCATGTCTGGCCACCTGGGGGTCTCTGATTACTCACATGACTAGTCCTGTAGTAGATTGTCGCGTAACAAAATATTCAGCATACATAATTCTCGGCTTATTTGGCAGTTTTATGTCAGCATTAAGTCGGAGATCAAATCAATAGTATTGAACTTATAAAAAATTCAGGAGGAATCCGTATGACCGTCAGTACCTTTCTCGAACTCGTTGAAATCAAAGCCAAAATTGCCTCTGTTTGGCCATTTCTATTGGGTGTTATTTTTGTCCAGGCTAACTATCAGCACGTGAACTGGGGTGTTACCGGGTTATTCTTTGTGGCGATGCTGCTTTTTAATATGGCCGTGGATATCAATGATAATTATCAGGATTATACCAAGGCAGGCAATCAGGCTGCCGAATGGAAGAAGCATACCAACATCATTGGGGTCCATCACCTGGCCGTTAACCGGATTTTTGCCCTGATGGCGAGCATGGCGGTGGTGGCGGGGGCCATTGGATTGACCCTCGTTTGGGTGACCGGCTGGCCGTTATTGGTCATGGGGGTCTTTTGTTTCCTCGTTGGCTACCTATATGCTGGTGGGCCATGGCCCTTATCTGGCACGCCCACGGGAGAGTTCTTTGCCGGGTTTACCATGGGCTATATGATTATGTTAATCACAGTTTATTTAAACCTTTATCAAACGTCCGCCTTCACCGGGCAACTCATGGGGCGCGTTTTACTGGCATCGGGGATCGCCGTGATGGCCATTGCCGCGTTATTGCTGGCTAATAACATCTGTGACGCCGCCGAGGACCTGAGCCTGAACCGGAAGACGATTGTCTACTACCTGGGCAAGCAGGGGGCCTTATGGCTGTTTGCGAGCTTCTACGTCATCGGGTATCTGTCTCTGATTGTCAGTGTCATCCTGGGCGACCTGCCCAAATGGTCGTTGCTGGCACTGATCAGTGTGCCATTGATTGTGCGTAACGTTCGCGGTCTGTTTCGCGTTCAGGTAAAGAAGGAAACCTTTATTCTAGCCGTCCGTAGCTTAGGAATTCTAGCGCTGGTGACGGTCATTTCGGAATTACTCGGCCTCTGGTTGGGTTAAGCATTCCTAAATGTCTGGTCAGGTTGGTGTTTTTTAAGCAGCAATCGGGTAGAATGAAAGAAATACTTTTTGGAGGTCAAAGACGATGAAAATTTTAGAAGATCGCATTCGACAGGACGGGACGGTTTTACCGGGCAACGTGCTGAAGGTTGATAACTTTTTGAACCACCAAATTGATCCCCAACTGATGGACCAGATGGGGGCTGAATTTGCCAGCCAGTTCAAAGATGCCGGCATTACCAAGGTTTTAACGGTCGAATCCTCTGGGATTGCGCCCGCCGTCATGGCCGGGCTACATTTACAGGTTCCCGTTATCTTTGCCCGCAAGCACAAGAGCCTGACACTGCAGGACAATCTGTACACGGCCAAGGTTTACTCATACACCAAGCAGGTCAACAACGATATTTCCATTGACCGTCGCTTCCTGTCACCCGAGGACCGGGTGCTGATTGTGGATGACTTTCTCGCGAACGGACAGGCCGTTCAGGGATTGTTTGATATTGCTGAAACGGCGGGGATTACGGTCGCCGGTGTCGGTGTTGTCATCGAGAAACGCTTCCAGAAGGGCCACAAAATGGTCGTTGATGCCGGCGTGCCATTGGTGGCATTGGCCAGCATTGCGTCCTTTGCGGATGGTCAGGTCATTTTTGCCCAGGATTAGGCGTCGCAAACTTGTTTAATCGCTTGGGAAACTTTAGAATAAAAAGTGAATGGTTTCAATCTTTAACACTGACGAAAAAATTAATTTTAGGTAGAAAGTAGGGAGTAAATTGGCGAACACGGTCTTATATCCTGGAGATACTGTTGGGGTGATTGGTAACAGCGCTAACGCGGCAATGTTGGTAACAACGGCCCGGAAAATGGGGTTGCGTGTCGGGGCGTACGGCGCTGACGAAACGAGTGAGGCACTACAATTAGCAGACTTCAAGGCAGTTGGCACCGCGAAGGATCGCGACAAACTCCAGCATTTTGCTGAGAGCTGTGCGGCCATCGTGTACGATTCGGACCGTGTGGACACGGATGTCATCAAGTTCTTGGCACAGTTCACCCGGGTTCCACAGGGGTCGGACATGCTGGAAATGATGCAGGATCGGTTGCTGGAACGGGCCTTCTTTGATCAGTTAAATGTGAACGTGGCCCCATACGCAACGATCATCAACTTGGACGACGTGTACCAATCCGTCAATTCCATTGGCTATCCTTGTGTCTTGAAGCCCATCCAAAAGGAATGGTCCCATGGCCGTGAGTTAGTCATCAAGACGCAAACGGATATTGCCAAGGCCGCTGGGTTACTCGATTGGGGCACCTACATTTTGGAATCGCAAATCGCTTATGACCGAGAATTTTCAATCATCGTTGCCCGTGATCAAGAGGGGAACCAACAAGCCTTTCCAATCACGGAAGTGCAGTCGGTCAATGACCGGGCTCAGAAGACCTGGGTCCCCGCACAACTTGATGACGACGTGGCTAGTGAAATTCACCGGATTGCGGGGGAAGTCGGCAAAAACGTCAACTATGTTGGGGTCTTTGAAGTCTCCTTCTATCTCACCAGCAGTGGCGCGATTTATGTGAAAAAGATTGTTGCCGCGCCTAGCGAGACGGGGTACGTCTTCGGGGATGCCGCAACGGTCGACGAATTTGCGCAACACATGCGCGCCGTTTGTGGCTTACCTTTGGCCCAACCAACGATCTTAACGCCAGCAGTCACGGCTAACTTTACGGCCAGTCAGCTGACGGCTATCCGGACGCAGTGGCAGCTCAAGGCTAACTGGCACTTCACCTTTTACCATTTGCGCAAACCCGCCGATGATGACGTGTTGGGGCACATTTCGGTGCAGGGGACAGCGGTCAAACCGCTGCTCGACCAGTTAGACGACACCGCCATCTGGTCCACCCCAACCGACCCAGCAGTCGACTAGGGTTAACGTGGAACTGGCGCCTCCGGGAGAGTGAGAATGGGACCGGAACGCTGTGGGCGAACGCCCGGAGCCAAAGAGCGGTCTCCGCGCTTACTTTGAGCCACCCAGGTGTCTCAAAGATATCAATGTTCTAACCGGCAAACAGCGCCGCTAAGAACATTCCCACGGCTAAGCCCATTCTCACTCTCCCTGCGGCTTACATCCAGTTAGCCCGGTGACGGCCAGTAAGTTAGTATTGACTTGTGGGTGTCGCTGGGTTGTGGGGGAGGACAGCGGATATGTCGCGGTTTTAATCCGCTGTCAGCCGTGAGGTCGGCGAAAATAAACTCAGCCGTGGGAATTATCTTAACGGTTGATCCTGACCGTTTAGATAATTGGCGACTTTGAGACTCGATTCTTGAGGCTCAAAGCGAGCCTGAAGACCGCCCTTTGGCTTCAGGTGTCCGCCCACAGCGTTCCGGTTTATTTTCGCCGACCGGTAAGGCGTCAACAACGACAACAATTAAAAACAGTGACATTGCGCATCTGATCACCCGGCTGGCTGATTGGGTGCGTTTATTGGTGTGCCTGACTTTTTAACCGTAAAAATTATGGTAGCGGTACCCGAAAATTCTTTTGAAATATCGGGGAGACTTCCAGCAGAACGTATGTTTTTTTGGTATACTATTCAAGACTAATTACAGAGAGGACTGTGTTCACGGTGGCAGGAGAAGAATTGTTAACTGGCATGAACGATAAGCAAACGGAGGCCGTCCTTCAGACGGAGGGACCGCTGTTGGTATTGGCGGGTGCCGGTAGTGGGAAGACCCGGGTGTTAACGCACCGGGTCGCCTACCTGATTGAGCACAACAACGTGATGCCATGGCGGATTTTGGCGATTACCTTTACGAATAAGGCCGCCAAGGAAATGCGCGAACGGGTCATTAAATTACTGGGGCCAGATGGCAACGATGTCTGGGTCTCCACGTTCCATGCCCTATGTGTGCGGATTTTACGGCGAGATGCCGATAAGCTTGGCTACAACCGGGCCTTTACGATTGCGGATCCCGGGGAACAACGGACGCTGATCAAACGGGTTCTGCGGCAACAAAACTTGGACGTGAAGAAGTTCGACCCCCGTTCCGTACTAGGGGCCATTTCAAACGCCAAGAACGCCTTACAAACACCAGCGATGATGCGTGAAGCCGCTGGGAATCCCTTTGAAACGACGGTGGCAACGGTCTACGAGAGCTACCAACGTGAGCTGCAGGCCAACCAGGCCATGGACTTTGATGACCTGATCATGTTGACCATCAAACTCTTCAATCAAGATAAAGAGGTCTTGGGTTACTACCAAGAAAAATTCAAGTACATTCACGTCGATGAATACCAAGATACCAACGATGCCCAGTACACGCTGGTCAACCTGTTGGCGAAGAAGTACGGCAATCTCTGTGTTGTTGGGGATGGGGACCAAAGTATCTATGGTTGGCGGGGTGCCAACATGGAAAACATTTTAAATTTTGAACATGATTACCCCGCTGCCCACGTGACGTTGCTGGAACAGAATTACCGGTCGACCAAGACTATCTTGAAGGCTGCCAACGATGTCATTCAACGCAACGTTAACCGGAAGAAGAAGGATCTCTGGACGGACAATCCGGAAGGGGAAAAGATTTCGTATTACCGGGGCCAAAATGAAAATGATGAGGCCCATTACGTAGTCGCTAAGATTCAAGAAGAACGCGAGCAACATAACCGCGGTTACGGCGATTTCGCCATCTTGTACCGGACCAACGCCCAATCCCGGGTGATTGAAGAAACTCTGGTCAAGACCAATATTCCGTACACCATGGTCGGTGGCCACAAGTTCTACGACCGTAAGGAAATTCGGGATGTCCTGGCCTACCTGACGCTGATTGCCAATCCAGCCGATTCCATGAGTTTGGAACGGATCATCAATGAACCTAAGCGGGGTATTGGCGCCACGAGTGTCGAAAAGCTTCGGGACTTTGCGGAAATGAACGATTGGACAGAGTTAGAAGCCACGCAAAACATTGCGTTGGCCACGAACCTGGGTGCCCGGATTCGCAATGCCATGGAGAAATTTGGGATGACGTTGAAGGCTGTGCAAGACAAGGCCGCCACCATGAGCGTTTCCGAAATCACCAATGAATTGTTGGATCAGACCGGTTATATGGCGGCCTTGAAAGCCGTTGCTGCTAAGAACCTAGAGGCAGAGACCCGGATCGAAAACATCCAAGAATTCTTATCCGTGACGCAGAAGTTTGATGATGATTGGGATAACGCCGATCATGATGAAACGGAAGAACGACTGGTTGAATTTCTGGCTGATTTGGCCTTGGTTTCCGCGCAGGACGACGTTGAAGAGGAACCCGCTGAGGTGACCCTGATGACATTGCATGCGGCTAAGGGACTGGAATTCCCCGTCATCTTCCTGATGGGTTTGGAAGAGGGGATTTTCCCACTATCCCGGGCCATGCTGGAAGACGACGAGTTGGAAGAAGAACGGCGGTTGGCCTACGTGGGGATTACCCGGGCCCAAACCAAGCTGTATCTGACCAACGCCTATTCGCGGATGTTGTACGGTCGGCGTCAAACCAACCCGCAGTCCCGTTTCGTGACCGAAATTGATCCGGAGTTGCTGCATTTAGACTACAGCGAAACGCAATCCGGCTTGACGCCAAGTCGGCGTGACGTGCCATTTGCCCGGCGAACGGCCAGCGCAGTTGCCAAGCCATACGCCGGTAAGACCGGCCGGGTCAGCGAACCAGCTGGTACCGGTGCCGGTGAAGTTAGCTGGGGCGTCGGCGATAAGGCCAGCCATAAGAAGTGGGGCATCGGGACCGTGGTCAAAGTCAACGGGACCGGTGAAGATGCCGAATTGGACATTGCCTTTCCAGAACAGGGTGTGAAGCGGTTATTAGCCGCCTTCGCCCCAATCAAGCGAGTCGAAAAATAAGTGTGACGTGGGAGGAATTTGATGACTGACAAACCCATTAAAACCTTAACGGCGGAGCAAGCCGCTGCCGAGGCAGCAGAGCTCCGGCCCCAATTACTTAGCTGGGGCAAACAGTATTACAACGCGGATGCACCAACGGTCGAAGACGACGTGTACGATCGCGTTTATGCCCGGTTGGTCGCCTTGGAGACAGCCTTTCCAGAAATCGTGACGCCGGAGTCACCCACGCAAAACGTGGGGGGCACCACCCGTGGCGACCTGCCTAAGGTGACCCATGAGATTCCCATGCTGTCGTTGGGAGACGTGTTCTCCATTGACGAGCTGAAGGAATTTGATGAACGTCTTCGGAGCAATGTTGACGAGGACTTTGACTATAATTGTGAATTAAAGATTGATGGCCTGGCCATTTCACTGCGGTATGAAAACGGTGAATTCGTGCAGGGGTCAACACGGGGTAACGGGCAAATTGGTGAAGACATTACGGCCAATTTGAAGACGATTCCGTCCATTCCGCAAACCCTGAGCCGGCCACTGACGATTGATGTTCGGGGCGAATGCTACATGCCTAAGGCCGCCTTCCTCGCACTGAATGAGCGACGCGAGGCGGCCGGTCAGGCGCCGTTTGCCAATCCCCGGAACGCGGCGGCCGGAAGTCTGCGCCAACAAAATACGCAGGTGACCGCCGATCGTAAGCTGGCGACCTTTATGTATAACATCGCCGACTACGAGCCGTTAAACACGCGAAGTCAGAGTGGCTTGCTGGACGAGCTGGCCGAACTCGGCTTTACCACGAATCCGGCCTACCAGGTTGCCCACAACATGGACGACGTGGCGACTTACATCGACCACTACCAGGGGCAACGGTCTGACCTGCCTTACGGTATCGATGGCATCGTGATCAAGGCCAACTCCTTGCCGCTTCAACGAGAAATTGGGGCGACGGTCAAGGTACCGCGGTGGGCGATTGCCTACAAGTTTCCACCTGAAGAGGTCCAGACGACCGTCTTAGATATTGAGTGGACGGTCGGCCGAACGGGAATCGTGACGCCAACAGCGGTCATGACGCCCGTTGCCTTAGCTGGAAGCACGGTTGCCCGGGCATCCCTGCACAACCCCGATTACCTGACGGCTAAGGACATTCGGTTGGGCGACACGGTCCTGTTGCACAAGGCCGGGGACATCATCCCCGAAATTTCTCAGTTTGTGGCCGCTAAACGCCCAGCGGATGCGGAACCCTATCCCATCCCGACGAACTGTCCATCCTGTGGGGCGAAGTTGGTCCACCTGGATGAGGAAGTGGCGCTGCGGTGTATCAATCCGCGGTGTCCAGCCCAATTGGCCGAGGGGATGAATCACTTTGCCTCCCGGAATGCCATGAATATTGCCGGTTTAGGCCCGCAGATTGTGGCGCAACTGTTTGACCGTCAATTGGTCGACGATGTGGCCAGTCTTTACCGGCTGACGACCGACCAATTATTAACTTTAGATAAATTTGGGGAGAAGTCAGCCCAAAACCTCTTGACAGCGATTGATAATAGTCGCAATAATTCATTAGAACGTTTGCTATTTGGCTTAGGTATTCGCCACGTGGGGGCTAAAGCTGCGCGGTCGATTGCGGCTGAATTCGGTGATATTGGTAGCTTGATGGCGGCTGATAGCGAGAGCATCTCCGCCATCGACACGGTTGGTGGCATCATCGCCGACAGTGTCGTGACCTATTTTGCCAGTGATCAGGTTCGTGAATTGATTGATGAACTCCGGGCAGTCGGCGTCAACCTGACGTATACCAGTGGGGCGGCAACGCCCGTGGATACGGAAGGCCAGTTTGCTGGTCAGCGTATCGTATTGACCGGGAAGCTCCAGGAACTGAGCCGACCGGAAGCGACCGCCTGGCTCGAGCAACACGGGGCCACGGTTACGGGGAGCGTCTCCAAGAAGACGGATCTACTGATTGCGGGTGAAGCCGCCGGTAGCAAGCTCACCAAAGCCCAGTCGCTCAACGTTCCGGTCTGGAACGAAGCGCAACTACAGGCAGCGATGAACGAAACGAAATGATGACTTTAGGAGGAAACAAGTCGTGAAACGGTTACGAACCTTTATTGCGTTGGCCGCGGTGCCGTTATTTTTGGCCGCGTGTGGCAATTTAAGTAGTTCCAGTATGTCCGGAACTTCCGGCAGCAGTAAGTCCGGGGGAACCCAATTAACGGGACAAAGCAGCGATGGTGATTACGAAGGGGTCATTAAGAGTGGCCACTACCAAACGAGTAAATCGCGTGGGGTGACCAACAGTCAAGACTCCGGGAACACGTACAACCTGAAGAGCTTTGAAAACGGGATGCTGAACGTCTCGAAGAAAGTCTTCTCCACCAAGAAGTATGTTTTCCAAGAAGGCCAGCATCTGACGGCGTCCACCGTTCAGAACTGGTTGGACCGGAAATCTAAGTCGAATGCCACGGGGCTAAATCCCACCAGTAACGGCTCAACGTCGTCTACTGGTCGGAACCCCATCTACATTCAGGCCTTAGAAGAACAAGATTACATGACCCAGAAGAACAACAAGCTGAGTCTGGGCGGGGTCACGATTGGAATCGCGGTCAACTCCGTGGATTATTACAAGAAGACTCAGTACGGCGCCACGTTTGAGACCAAGATCAGCAAGCCGGCTGGTGAAGCTTACGCTAAGAAGGCGGCCAACACCGTCCTCAAGCGGTTGCGGAAGAAGTCAGCCCTGAAGAACGTGCCAATCGTCATTGCGATTTACCGGCAAGCCTCGAACGATAGCTTGGTCGGGGGTGACTTCATTGCCTACTCGAACAACAAGGCGGGCGCCACGAGCGTCTCCAGTTGGACGGCGTTAGGTGAAAAGAATTACGTCTTCCCCGTTGAAAGTGGCGAGAGCAGTCCGAACAGCAACGATGAAAGTTCCTTCTCAAACTTCAAGACGGAAGTGCAAAACTTCTTCCCGAACTTGAGTGGGGTCACCGCTCAGGCCCATTACAATGGGAAATCGCTGACGGGGATGCACGTTAACATTCAAACGCAGTTCTACAGTCAAACGGAAATCATTAGCTTCACACAGTATCTCCAGACGGCTGCGCAAAAGTACCTGCCATCCGGGGTACCGATTGACATTACGGTGTCATCGACTGATGGCGTGCAAAGCTTCTTGAACCGGACCACCGGCTCGAAGAAGTTCACGAGTCACGTCTTTAACAGTTACTAAAAAACAGGTGTCGTTGTCCTGCTCACCACATGATTAGGTGAGGGGATAACGGCCCTTTTTTTGGAATTTAACGTGTTTGCGACCGGCCACGTGAAACTGGTGGCGTTTCCATGGAAGTTTTCTTGTCATAATCTTTGGCGTCCCACGGATATATGGTAGAATGTTAATGTATGTTTACCCTGGGAGTAGTCCGGGGTAAACGGTGAATTGCGGATAAATCAGAAAGAGGGATAATTGATGGCTAATCGAATTAATCGAGAACAAGTTCAACACGTTGCCGGCTTGGCAAAGCTTGAATTTACGGATGCCGAGTTGGACGCGTTTACGCCCCAACTAGACGACATTATCGGTATGTTTGAAACGCTGAGCGAAGTTGATACCGATGGTGTTGACGTGACCAGCAACGTTTCCGACCAAATCAACGTTATGCGTGAGGACGTCGCCGATAACTGGGGACAAAGTGAAGACCTGCTGCACAACGCACCAGACGCAGCTCGTGGCTTCATCAAGGTACCTGCCATCATCGATGAAAGCGAGGATAACGCGTAAATGAATTATTTTGACAAGGATCTCGCTAGTCTACATGCCGACCTGGTTGCCAAGAAGCTTAGCGCTAAGGAATTAACGCAAGCCACCTTCGACAACATCAAGGCAACCGACCCAAAGATCGATGCTTTCTTAAACTTAAACGAAGACGCTGCCTTAGACCAAGCAGCAAAAATTGATGCTGAGGGGATCAACGCCGACCAACCCTTGGCCGGGATTCCCATGGGATTGAAGGATAATATCGTGACCAAGGGCTTGACCACGACGGCCGCTTCCAAGATTTTGGCCAACTTCAAACCCGTCTATGACGCTACGGTCGCTGAAAAGCTGGCTGACGCACAGATGATCAATGTCGGGAAGACCAACCTGGATGAATTTGCCATGGGTGGGTCAACCGAAAACTCTGCCTTCAAGACGACCAAGAATGCCTGGGATCAAACCAAGGTTCCTGGTGGATCTTCAGGTGGTTCTGCGGCCGCTGTTGCCTCAGGCCAAGTGCCCGTTACGTTAGGTTCAGATACCGGTGGATCTATTCGTCAACCCGCTGCTTTCAACGGGATTGTGGGGATGAAGCCAACGTACGGCCGTGTTTCTCGTTGGGGCCTGATTGCCTTTGGGTCTAGCCTGGACCAAATTGGCCCAATGACGCGTGGTGTGAAGGATAACGCCACGGTTTTGAGTGCCATCGCGGGTCATGACGACCACGATTTAACCAGCTCAACGCAGGCTGTGCCTAACTTCGCTGCCGACCTGAATGACGCCACGAGCGTCAAGGGCATGCGGATTGGTTTGCCAAAGGAATTCTTGGCCGAAGGGGTCAACGAAGACGTGAAGGCTGCCATCTTAGCTGCTGCTGACACCTACCGTAAGTTGGGGGCCACGGTCGATGAAGTTTCCTTACCACATAACAAATATGGGGTAGCGGCTTACTACATCATCGCTTCCTCCGAAGCCTCTTCTAACCTACAACGGTTCGATGGGATTCGTTACGGTTACCGGGCTGACGACGTGAAGAACTTGGAAGACGTCTACGTGAAGTCTCGTTCCGAAGGATTTGGCGAAGAAGTTAAGCGTCGAATCATGTTAGGGACGTTCTCCTTATCCGCTGGATTCTACGACGCCTACTTTATCAAGGCTGCCAAGGTCCGGACGGTCATTATCAATGACTTTAAAGCGGTCTTGAAAGACCACGACTTTATCATGGGTCCCGTTGCACCAACCACGGCCTTCGGTATCGGTGATGAAATCAAAGATCCAATCACGATGTACATGAACGATGTCTTGACGATCCCCGTTAACTTAGCCGGGCTCCCAGGACTGTCCTTACCTGCTGGCTTCAGCAACAACTTGCCAGTCGGAATGCAACTCATCGGTCGGCCATTTGACGAAAGCACGCTTTACAAAGCGGGTTACGCCTTCGAACAAAACACTGACTTTCATTTACAAGTACCCACGTTAGGAGGCCAAAACTAATGAACTTTGAAACAACGATTGGGCTGGAAGTCCACATTGAGTTAAAGACCCATTCAAAGATCTTTAGCCCGTCACCAGTTGCCTACGGGGCCGACCCTAACGCCAACACCAACGTCATCGACTGGGGTTACCCAGGGGTCCTGCCAACCACCAACAAGGGCGTCGTTGCCGACGGTATCATTGCCGCCTTAGCCTTACACGCCACGGTGGAACAACACACCCACTTTGACCGGAAGAACTACTTCTACCCTGATAACCCGAAAGCTTACCAAATCACGCAATCCGACAAGCCTATCGGCCATGATGGCTGGGTGGAAGTCGACGTTGATGGTGTGAAGAAGAAAATCGGAATCTCTGAAATGCATATTGAAGAAGATGCCGGGAAGAACACCCATGAACGGGACCACTCCTACGTCGATTTAAACCGGCAAGGGACACCGCTGATTGAAATCGTGTCGAAACCAGACATCGCTTCTCCAGCCGAAGCCTACGCTTACCTGGAAGCCTTGCGCCAACGCATCCAATTCACTGGGATTTCCGATGTGAAGATGGAAGAAGGTTCCATGCGGGTCGACGTCAACATCTCCGTACGGCCAGTTGGTCAGGAGAAGTTCGGGACCAAGACGGAATTGAAGAACTTGAACTCGTTCAACTACGTACAACGCGGGTTGGAATACGAAGAAAAGCGGCAACAACAAGTCTTGATGTCCGGCGGTGCGGTGCAACAAGAAACGCGGCGGTTTGACGAAAAGACTGGCGAGACCATTCTGATGCGGGTCAAGGCCGGCTCAGATGATTACCGTTACTTCCCAGAACCAGATTTACCAGCACTGAACATCAGTGATGACTGGATCAAGGAACTCGACGCTGCCATGCCAGAAATGCCAACGAAGCGGCGTGAACGTTACGTCAACGAGTTAGGCTTGACGGACTACGACGCCATGGTTATCACTCAGACCAAGGAAATGTCTGACTTCTTTGATGCCACGGTTGCCTTAAAGGCTGATCCAAAGATGGCCGCTAACTACCTACAAGGGGACGTTAACGCCTACCTGAACGAGAAGCAAGTCGACTTACAAGCCACCAAGCTGACCCCAGCCAACCTGGCCGGTATGATCAACTTGATTTCTGACGGCACCATTTCTAGCAAGATGGCCAAGAAGGTCTTCAAGGCCATCACGGATGGTGAAGAACCTAAGGCTTACGTGGAAGCTCACGGCCTGGTTCAACTGTCAGATCCAGCGAAGTTACAACCGATCATTGACGATGTGTTGTCGGCTAACCCACAATCCATCGAAGACTTTAACAACGGGAAGAAACGGGCCGTTGGTTTCTTAGTTGGTCAAATCATGAAGCAAACTCATGGTCAAGCCAACCCACAAGTCGTTAACAAATTGTTGATGACGGCATTACAGCAATAGAACATTGGAGGCACATCATGCGTAAACGGGCACGGGTCATTTATAATCCGACTTCAGGACGCGAGGCGTTGAAGAAAGACCTAATCGATATTTTAGCGGTGTTTGAACAGGCAGGGTATGAAACCAGTGCCTACGCCACGACACCCGCACCAAATTCAGCACGCGATGAGGCGACCCGGGCAGCTAAAGCCGGGTTCGAACTCGTTGTGGCAGCCGGGGGCGACGGGACCATCAACCAGGTCGTCAACGGTTTGGCTGGCTTACCTCATCGCCCGAAGATGGCCATTATTCCTGCCGGTACCACGAATGATTATGCCCGGGCGTTACACATCCCACGGGAAGATCCGTTGGCGGCGGCGAAGGTCGTGCTGAAGGACCAAACCATTAAGATGGACATTGGTCAGGCCAGTGATACCTACTTCATTAACATTGCGGGTGGGGGGCTCCTGACCGAGCTGACCTACGACGTGCCATCTAACCTGAAGTCCATCTTCGGTTACCTGGCCTACCTGATGAAGGGGGCAGAACTCTTGCCCCGCATCAAGCCAATCGAGATGGATCTGACCTATGATGGCGGTCATTTCCGGGGGAAGGCATCCATGTTTCTCCTCGCGCTGACCAACTCCATTGGCGGGTTCGAGCAGATTGTGCCCGACGCGGCGTTGGATGATGGTAAATTTACCATGATCATCGTGAAGACGGCCAGCATGCCGGAAATCTTGCGGTTGATGGGCTTAGTCTTAAACGGGGGTAAGCATATCAACGATCCCCACATCATTTACGAGAAGACCAGTAAGGTGATTGCCCGGCCCGTTGAAGACCGGATGATGATCAACCTGGACGGCGAGTATGGTGGGGATGCACCAATGAAGTTCCGCAACCTGCGGCAACACATTGAAATGTATGCCAATCTGGATGATATTCCGGATTCGGCGGTCACTAGTGAATCTCCCGAGTTGCTAGAGGCGGAGCAAAACTTCGTCAAGCAGGTCGAGAGTTTGCCGGAAGACCAGGACACTGATGTCTAGAGAGTAACTGGGAGGGATTTTGCGCGACGAATGAGCAGCAAAATCCCTTTCTCATTAAGGAAATTGAGGTTAATATGAAAACAAAAGCACCAGTAAGTAAAAACGAACGACTTGACGTGACTATCGCCGACCTGACTTATCAGGGGATGGGCGTGGCTAAGGTCGACGACTTCCCACTGTTCATCGAAAACGCCTTACCTGGCGAAGAGATCACCATCCAAGTGACCAAGGTTCAGAGCCATTACGGCTTTGCCCGGGCCATCTCTTGGCAAAAGGAATCCGCTGACCGGGTCAAGGACGTGGACAAGACCTACCGTCAAACCGGTATTGCTCCCTTACAACATTTGGCTTACCCAGCCCAACTGACCTTCAAGCAACACCAAATCAAAGAACTCTTCAGTAAGGCCCACCAAGACGTTGAGGTTGCTGAGACACTGGGCATGGCTAACCCCACCCAGTACCGGAACAAGGCGCAAGTCCCTGTTCGCATGATCAAGGGCCAGTTGGAGACCGGTTTCTATCGCCAACACAGTCATGAATTGATTCCGTTGACGGACTTCTACATTCAAGACCCAGCTATCGACGACGCCATTGTGAAGGTTCGCGACCTCCTGCGTCAATTTGAAATTCCTGCTTACAACGAAATCAGTGACAAGGGTGTTATCCGTAACATCATGGTCCGTCGCGGCTACTACAGCCATGAGATGATGATTGTGTTGATTAGTCGTCAACAAAAGCTGCCTAGTCAGGACCAACTGGTTGACCAAATTCACAAGGCCTTGCCTGAAGTTACCAGCATCGTCTTGAACGTGAACGCCAAGAAGACCAACGTGATCATGGGGAATGTGACCCGGACGTTGTATGGCAAGCCAACCATCGAAGACACTTTGATGGGTCTGACCTTCGCCATTTCTGCGCGGTCATTCTACCAAGTGAACCCGCAACAGACTGAAAAGCTGTACCAAATGGCCATCGATAAAGCGGGCTTGACCGGGACCGAGACCGTCATCGATGCTTACTGTGGTATCGGGACGATTTCCTTGGCCTTGGCTAAGCACGCCAAGCAAGTCTACGGGGTCGACATCGTGCCCGAAGCTATTGAAGACGCTAAGGTCAACGCCCAAAAGAATCATTTGACTAACGTGGACTTCTTCGTGGATAAGGCTGAAGACCAAATGATTCAGTGGCAAGCATCCGGCATCAAGCCCGACGTTGTCGTGGTTGATCCCCCACGTAAGGGCCTGGCCGAAACCTTGATTGCCTCCACTGCCAAGATGGGTCCTAAGAAGATCGTCTACGTCAGCTGTAACCCAGCAACGCTGGTCCGTGACGTGGCCCGGTTCCAAGAACTCGGTTATGAAATCGACGGGCCAATTCAACCCGTTGACCAATTCCCACAAACACCACACGTTGAATCTGTGACCGTGCTGGTTAAGAAGTAATTAAAAACCATTCCGGTTCCGGAATGGTTTTTAATTATCAGTAATGCTCTCAACTTATGTGGGGTTATGCTATTCTTTAAAGTGGTTCATTAGTGGAGGATTGCTAAAGTCAGATGAATGTAAAAATGTACGCAAATAAAGTATACTTGTAGGTTCCAGTTGGATTGTCTACACTTTATATTTTGGATGTATAATTAACCTGAATGTGATAAGGTTTGGTTTTATGCTTCTTCTAGTTCAGATGAAATTAAAGGATTTATTGAAGTAAATCGTGTCGTCTGAGGTTGGTATTGAAGAGTGTCATCATCTAATAACGAAAGAGGAATATTAAATGAAGACTGATAATGAAAAATATAATTTCCAAGTAACTTCGGCAACATCATTAATTCAGAAGTTGAAAGAAAATTTACCAGAGTTCTTTTCTAAAGACGGACGATTTGATTTGGAAAAATTGTCTAATCAATTAAAAGAGCAAAACGTTGATGAATTGAGAGACGGATATCAATTAAGCTTTATTGGAAAAGATTACGCGCGCCGCCAAGTTGGTGAGAGACCAACGAGTGTGGTTGTGCCTAATAAGGAATGGAATAGCAATGAGGGGGAATTAAGTGAAAACTTGTTTTTCACAGGTGATAATTTGGAAGTATTACGTCATTTGCAAAACGCATATTCGAATAGTATTGATGTAATTTACATTGACCCTCCTTACAATACAGGAAGTGATGAGTTTGCATACCCAGATACTTTCGAATATACAGATGATAAATTGATTAGCATGTTTGGTTTAGATGATGACTCGCTAACTCGGTTAAAAAGTATTCAAGGAAAAGCGAGTCATTCGGCGTGGTTGACATTCATGTACCCTAGGTTAATGCTTGCGAAAAGACTATTGAGTACTGAGGGTGTTATGTTTGTTTCTATTGATGACAATGAAGCTGCGGATTTAAGATTATTAATGAATGATATTTTTGGTGAAGCAAATTTCGTTATGCAAATTTCTTGGAGAAGAACAGATAATCAGCCCAATATTGGTCGTGTTGCAAAGGTAAAAGAATATATATTAATGTATGCAAAAAATATATCTGCAAGTAATATTGGAACAGTTCCTTTGTCTACTAAGGCGTTAAATGAATATAGATATTCAGATGATAAAGGGAAATTTAGAAGAGGAATATTGTTGGATAAAACTAGAGGAAGGTTTAATTACCCTTTGAAGACTCAAAGTGGAAAGGTAATAAATGGACCTTGGAAGATTTCAAAAGAAGATTTTAAAGCATTGGAAGAAAAGAATCTTGTGTATTGGACTAAGAGTGGACTAGAGTTGCCCTATAAGAAAACTTATCTAAAGGATTCTAACGGTGTTATTCCAAATGATTTTTGGGGCATAGAGGTTGGAACTAACCAAAGGGCGAGTGCTGAATTAATGAGCCTAATGGGAAAGAGGTATTTTGCATTTCCTAAACCAACAAGCTTGATTAAACAGGTTCTCCGGCTGTCAGCAAATAAGGATGCTGTAGTGATGGACTTTTTTGCAGGATCTGGTACGACTGCAGATGCTGTTATGCAGCTAAACTCTGAAGATGGGGGGCATAGAAAGTTCATTATGGTACAACAAGCAGAAAAAACTTTCGAAATTGATAAAGAGAGTGGTAAACAAGTGCCGACTAAAGGGGGCAGAATTGCGTACAAAGATGGGTACCTGACTGTTGATCAAATCAGTCGTGATCGTATTTATTTGGCAGCAAAAAAAATAAATGAAAATACTGAAACTGTCGTTGGAAAGTCAGATAATAGTTTCAAACATTATAGTGTAATACATCCCAGTAAGCATGCTCTGGAAAATATAGATGACTTCGATCCTAAAAGCATTAACTTATTTACTAATATGGTTAATTCGTTTTCCAGTGAAAGTTTATCAGTTTCAGGGGGGGCAAGTGGTGAACAAGTAATTATGGCTACGTGGTTACTTCAGGATGGATATTCTCTAAATGCAAATATTACTAAGATCTTCTTTGAGTCGTATGGGGCATACAATATTGAAAAAAGCCGACTGTATCTTATTGCTGAAAATTGGGGGAAAGATGAAACTAAAATTCTTCTTAATCAACTAGGGACACATAAATTAAACATTCAGAGTGTGGTCGTATTTGGGTATTCGTTTAATATAGCAGAACTACGTGAGTTGGAGAATGGATTAAAACAGCTTGATAGAAGTGTTAGCTTGATTAGGAGGTATTAACGGTGAAAATTAAGCTTGAGAGTCTGCAGCATCAACTAGATGCTTTAAGAGCAATCAATGACAACTTTTATGGGGTTGATGCATCAAATAATTCATCAAGTGCTGGGGACCTATTTTCTAATCCATTGTTGGTGAATAGATACAATGATGATGCAAATATAGACATAAAGATGGAGACGGGAACTGGAAAGACATATGTATACACTAGAATGATGTATGAACTCCATCAAAAGTATGGACTCTTCAAATTTGTCATTGCAGTTCCAAGTCCGAGCATTAAAGAAGGAACTAGAAGTTTTATAGATAACGCGTAGTGCTAGTCTATTCGCAATCCACTTCGGCCACGAACCAGATTACTATGAACTTTGAGTGTATTCCACAAGAACAGTGCTGCTAATCGGCTGCCTAAGCCGATTAGCGTACCGGTTCCTGGATGTTCAAAGTGGCCTACCGTATTGAGATTATTAAAACCAGTCTCAATGTGGCGCCGTTGATTCTTTAAAAACGAAGAGTTAACGTGGCCTGAGTCACGCATGTTCTTTCGTAGTGGGAACCAGAAGTTGATTCCTTGCGTTTTCAGCCGTTGCTGAAGGGGACGGCTAAGATAGCCGCCGTCCGCTAGAACCTGACGTGCTGGGACTTCTCGCAATAATTCTTCGACTGGCTTTCGATCATCAACGTTGGCCGCTGTTAGTTCCCAGTTCACGAAATATCCATTATTATCCATGACCGCGTGTAGTTTGAATCCGTAATAATATAACTGTTTGGTGGCGTTAAAACCTTTATCGGCAACACCTCGTAAGACCCTAGCTTGATTACTACGCCTTGCTGAGACTAAAGTGATTGGTGCACTATCAATGATTTCATAGGTAGTGCTGTGACGATATTGCTTCAATAATTGCCAGCGAATCAGCTTCATTATTTGAAGAAGATTTCGGCACCGGCGGTTGTAACGGCTACGTTCTGGGACGATAATTCCTGCTGCCATCAAAGTTTGGTGGAAGTGCGTTTCTGATGGGTCCCGTAAGTCTATTCGCGTAAGCATGCAGGCGATAATAGTGATATCACTGACTTTTAGCTGTTTGTAATTTTGACGGAAACGAATATATTTTGGCAAAAGTTGGTAAACAGGTGTGATAATTTTGATGAATTTCTGGATAGTCTCTTGAATTAAATTGAATTTTGGGATAGTTTTAAGGAGGCCTTGCATTTACGGTTCTTCTTTCTGGTTTAGTCACCTTAGAAGCTACCGCAAATGCGGGCTTTTTGCATACTATTTGATTTGATTCAAGATTCTATCCAATAAATATTACATGACTAGCACTACGCGTTAGATAGCGATTATGCTCGACAGCATTTTAGCGAATTTTATGAAAATACGAAAATTGAGTTAAACGTGATTAATTCTGGAGACTTCCGTTCTCAATCTGGTCGAAGAAATTTTCCTGTTCAGCTATCAGAGTTTG
Source organism: Levilactobacillus sp. FUA 3915 (assembly GCF_044053135.1). Lineage (NCBI taxonomy): Bacteria > Bacillati > Bacillota > Bacilli > Lactobacillales > Lactobacillaceae > Levilactobacillus > Levilactobacillus sp. FUA 3915. The sequence goes on from NZ_CP168704.1 coordinate 2,242,341, forward strand.
TTGAATCGACCAGACAAAATATTAACCAGATTGAAGTCTTATTGGTTAATGCAGGAATGCTCCATTCCAAGTCTATGTCTAGGGATGACTATGACCAAACGCTGCTTGGTGGGGAAACATCTCCGATTAAAGCGATTGCAGCAACACGTCCAGTTGTAATTATAGATGAACCCCATCGTTTTCCCAGAGGAAAAAAATTCTATGAGGATATTGAGGCAATGAAGCCACAGCGGATTGTACGATTTGGTGCCACCTTTCCTGAAGTTGTAAGTGGACGTGGTCAGAATAGGCTTATCAAGTCAGATTACTATCGTGGTGAGCCACAGTTTGATTTAAATGCAGTGGAGAGCTTTAATCAGGGCTTGGTTAAGGGAATAGATGTTGACTATCCGGATATGACTGATAAACAAGCCAGTAATTTGTACAAGGTTAAGAGTGTAAGGGCTAAGGAACTAGTACTTACGGAAAAAGGTAATGACCACACAGTTGGTGTTGGTGAAAATTTAGCTGCCGTAGATGAAGATTTTTCTGGAAATATTACCTATGATGGTGGACCGCAGCATGAGCTTTCTAATGGGCTTAGCTTGTCTAAAGATATGAAGCTTATACCAGGAACATTTTCGGAGTCATATCAAGATGAAATCATTTCTGAAGCATTAGATAGACACTTTGATGCTGAACAGAAAAATTTTATGAGAACTGGATCTGAAGAAAATTCTCCTAAGATCAAGACATTAACATTTTTTTTATCGATAGCATAAGTAGCTTTCGAGGAGAGGGAAAAGGTAAAGGGTGGTTAGCCGAACACTTCGAAAAGCTTCTCTCAAGCAAGTTGAACGCACTAATTAAAGTTTTCGAGAACCCAAAAGGTAAGCGTGAGTCGGAGTATAGAGAGTTTTTGAAAGCAACTTTAAGGAGCTTGAAGTCAAGACATCAGGATGTCTATGCAGGCTATTTTAGCGAGGATCGTGGTAGTTCTGATAAAGATGTAGAAGCCGAAGTTGATGACATTCTTAGAAATAAAGAAAAACTATTGAGTTTTAGGGATGAAAATGGAAGCTGGATTACACGGAGATTCTTGTTTTCTAAGTGGACTCTGAGAGAGGGATGGGATAATCCTAATGTCTTCGTTATAGCTAAGCTTAGGACGTCAGGATCTGAAATAAGTAAGATTCAGGAGGTTGGTCGAGGGCTTCGATTGCCAGTTGATGAGACTGGCCATCGAGTGGGACAAAACGAATGGGCCAGTCGTCTTTCATTCTTGGTTGGTTATGATGAGCAGGAGTTTGCTGAAAAACTAGTAGGTGAAATTAATGATGATACGAACGTTAAGATCAGTACGACAATGCTTACTGATTCAATGATAGACGCTCTTATTAAAAACACGATGAGGGGGGGGAAGAAACTTACTTCAGCTGATCTAGTAAATGATTTGGGGAGTCGTGGAGTTATAGATTTTTCTCATAGGTTTACGAATGAAGCTGTGGTAAATGGGGTTAAAATGCCTGGATATGATGCGTTTGTGCATCTTTATCCAGAGGCCACTCAGAATGTACAACTTGCTTCAGGTCACGTACGTGATGTGAAAAAAAACAAGGAAAACATACGAATTAGACTTGTGAAACCAAATTGGAATCAATTAAGAAATTTGTGGCTCCAGTTATCGCATCGCCAAATGGTAGTTTACGACGAAGATGTTAATAAAAAGGCGGAAATCATTGCGAAGAAGTTGTTTAAAAACAAAGACCTTTTTGTTTATAAACGTCCACAAATTATTCATAAAGAGATTAAGATGGCCGAACGAGCTAGTTTAGCTGAAACTAGTTATGATTATATCAGTAAATATGTCACCATGAGTTATGGCACTTTTTTGAAACAACTCACTACTGGGACAGGGCTCCCAGTGAACTTGTTGAATAATTTAATGGTTGAGGCGATGGACAAGTATCTACACGGTGATACTAACTTGATTAATGACGATACATTGCAGAACTTAATCAAAGAATTTAATAGACAATTTAGCAGTGTGATAATTGAACACTATCATTATGAAAAGTTGACTTTTGGAGCATCAACATCAATTTTTGATTTTCAGAAAAATGATTTTGTTGATTCAGTACCAGCCAACATCTTAGGTGTATATTCCTCAGATGCAATTGACGATCCTAAGTATCTTTATGAGCGTCCACCATTGCGGTTCGATAGTACCAATCCTGAATTGCAATTACTTAAGAGAACATATGGGAATGAGGTCAAAGTGTTTGGTAAGTTACCTAAACAGGCTATTAAGATTCCGCGGTACGATTTTGGAACTACAACTCCAGACTTTATTTTCGTAATTAAGCGTAAATCTGGTGATATTGTTTACCTAGTTGTGGAAACGAAGGCCGATAATATGAGATTAGGTGACAAAGAAATTCATTTAATTCAGGAAAAGTACTTTAATACTTTAAAAGAAAAGGGCGTTTATTATCAGATGGCAACGAGTGAAGAGGAAGTCGAACAGAAAATTCGCTGGTTAGGGGAGACGGAAAAGTAAGCATTTGCAGAAACGTAACTTTCAATTGAGAATACTGTGGCCCGGTTCCAAGAACTCGGTTATGAAATCGACGGGCCAATTCAACCCGTTGACCAATTCCCACAAACACCACACGTTGAATCTGTGACCGTGCTGGTTAAGAAGTAAGTTTTTACTGACATCCGCTAACTTAATTGCTGGGGGATGTTTTTTGTGTCCAGTTAACTTTGGCGGAAATATCTGTTTGCTGAATAATTCTGGCCAACAATGACTCAATTTGACCGTTTAAGATGGCTATTAACCGTTTTGGGGGCGGTCGTTTACTTGGTTGGGTATTTAGACCAATTAGGGGAATTGGCCGCTATTTTGGCATTTTTCGCGGGGAAAGGACAAAATAGCGGCAGATGAACAATTGTAAGTATCTATAATTGACTATTGTAAAAACAAGTTAAACGCGTAAAATGAATGCTGATTGAGACACGTGATGACAGGTGTTAGGCATTGAGAAAGTTGGGGAAAAGATGTTTCAAGATATTGGTCCAAAGGTTTTTGACAATCACTATGAGCGCCAGCGAGACCCGCGGGATGGCGATTACGTTGTGATTTATGACAATCGGCAAGTCGTGCTTGCACAGAATCAGCGGTTACCAAACTATCGTGAGGCCGTCAGTCAATGGCAACTTTCGCCGGCGCAGATGACCTATTTGTTTAGCGTCGATGAGACGGGGTTCTACCTGGTTAGTCAGCGGGTTGCCACGACGGCTGCGTACCAGTATCAGCCCGTTGCTAGTTTTCAGAAGTTTGAACCGGCCTGGTTGGGCTTTGCTGGTGCGACGGCCGCGCATCTAGCTTGGTGGTACGAAACCAATCGCTTCTGTGGGCGCTGTGGACATGCCATGCAACCAGACGAGCAGCAACGGGCGCTGACCTGTTCGCACTGTGGCTACCAGATTTTTCCGCGGATTTCGCCAGTGGTGGTTGTGGGGGTGACCAAGGGTGATCAGATTCTACTGACCAAGTATGCGGCTGGGTATAGGCCCTACACCTTGATTTCCGGTTTTGCTGAAATTGGTGAGACGTTGGAGGATGCCGTTCGCCGCGAGGTCCAAGAAGAGGTCGGGCTGCGTGTGCACAATCTCCGTTACTTTGGCAGTCAGCCGTGGGCGTTTTCCGAGTCGTTACTGGTCGGCTTCTTTGCCGAACTTGATGAAGATGTGGCCATTGACCTGGAACGCGACGAGTTGGCCCAGGCCCAGTGGTTCCGTCGTGATGAGATGCCAAGCGATGGGGCCAAGTTCATTTTGGCCTGGGAGATGCGCCAAGCCTTTCGCGATGGTCGCGTGTAATCATTTAGCAGAAACGAAAAACAGCCCTGGCGAGTAAACTGCCGGGGCTGTTTTAACGAAACCGTTACTTAGATAAGTTGTCCAATTGGGCCCTTAATTGTTGCTGGGCGAAAGTTAAGACGGCTTTTTGACGTTCGGGGGACAACTGCGAGAAGATGGCTTCAAAACAGACATCTTTTTCTAACAGGTCATCACCATAACGGGGATCAATTGCGGATTTATGTACGCCTAATGCATCCGCCAGTCGCTGCACATTGCCAGGGCTGGGGGTAGAACGTTGGGCAAAATAGCCCGAAAGCGTCGAGGTCGGAATGTCCGTTTTTTCTGCCAATTCGGCCTGGGTCATGTCCCGACTAGCTGCTTTGAGGTTTTGGGCAATAATCCGCCGAATATTGCGTTCAAATGGAGATAATTCATGGCGGGGCACTACGTTCACTCCTTTGAAATTAATACTGAGGTAAAAATATACTTATTATCGTCATTATAACGAATTGTGACTAGACAAGCAAACAAGAAACTCCTATCAATCAATAATTGACAAAACGAATAAACTCGTTTAATATGTGGAAGTGATTGTAAGGAGGATTCCGTGATGGATAAGCTGCAAATTACACTAGAGGCTGCACGCCACAATGCGGGCTATTCACAAAAAGAGGCGGCGGCCTGTCTAGGTATCCATTACCAAACGTTGGCTGCCTGGGAACGAGATAGCTCAAACTTGGGAATTAAAACCATTGAACGTTTGTCCCAACTTTACCAGATTCCAAAAAACTATCTGTTCTTTGGCAAGAAGGCTGAATTTATTCAAACAATCCGACAACGTGCGGCCAAAGGATAAGTTAAGGGTCATTTATTCAGGGGGGAGTCACCGGGCTGATCCGGTCAATCAAACAGGCTTAATTAATTATCGCGAGGGATAACCCTGGCGATTTTTTTGCGGTAGTAAACTTTTTTGGTGGCTGATGATTGATGACCAAATATTATTGCGTAGGGTTATCCTCCTTTCACAATGGGTGAAGATGATGTGCCTGACAGGGATGAACAATGTGATCACCAACTTAATGCTAGAACAAATGAGTGACTGATTAACTTGGTGTTGAAGTGATAATAGCTGATTTATTCGGGGAAAGCTACTTTAATGCCTAGGCGCCGTAAACTAGTCGTCCCTGAACCATTTATCCCAATGATTATTGACAATCAAAGGTACCGTCGCTAGACTTAAGAAGTTAGGCGGGTTGTCCACTTTCTGGAATGTGGTGGAGAGCACGCAATTTGGCTGTAGATCAGCCAGTAGGGGATGGAATAGTTGAGAAAGAGTGTTTTGGGATTGTTAGTTTTCGGCGGGATAATTGGCGGTGGCCTAGCGCCACAGACGGCCTACGCCGCCAAGAGTTATCAAATGAATTGGATGCATTCGCGAGCGGCTTGCTCATTTCATTTTCGCAAGTCGGGGTACAAGCACTATGCTTATACCTTACATAAAGTTAAACATAACCGTTACCGTTTGAAGCGGGCATATCGTTTAGGAACTAAGAAGAATAAGGTGGTTCATCAGGTTAAAGCCATTTCACTGGGGTACAAGCACCCGACTGAATACGACTATGTGACCTACAAAGGCAAGGGCGTTTGGGTCAATGAAAAATACTTAACCGGTTTTCGAACGAAGAAACGAACCAAGAGCAGGTCCGAGGTCAACAGTCAGGTAACGACGCCATCAACGTCTTCAACCGCAACGACAATGCCAGCAACGACGACCAAATCAACCAAATCAACCACGGCCACCACGACCGCCGGGAGTAAGACTGCGCCGACTGCCACCAACAACGCTAAACTCTACATCAAAGACACCAAGCATCTGTCCTGGCAAGATTGGCTGAGCCTGCCAGATCTAAAGGGCGAGGTCAACGGCTTAACGTTCTATTACGTCGATGATGTGCCTTACGATGAAGACGGTTTCCCTTACGTCACGCAGAGCCTGTTCTCAGTGCCCATGCAGGTCCGCATTATGAAGGACTCCTTCACGCCGGCGGCCTACAAGGCAATCACGGATAAATGGGATACCTACTATGTTAGTGAGAAGCATGCGTTGTTCTGTCCCACCAACACCGAGGTTGGTCAGAAGATTCGGGACAACATGCCAGACTAGTTGGACGTTCCCGGAGAGAAATAGCCGACTAACTGTTAAAAATTTTCCGCAACAAAGTCTAAATTCACCCAGAAATCGACTGGATTTTTAATCCGGCCGATTTTTTTGAAAAAATTTTTTCTAACAAAATGAGGGGCTTTAACGTCCGTCCCATGAACTAATTAATTTCACAAGTAAAAATGAAAACGCTATCAGGACGGGCTTCAATTAAGTAAAACGGTAAACCCGGAAAGTGAAACTTTTCTTGCCTGATTATGCACAAAGGTGCACGCTTTTGAACAGCGGTTCAATTCAGGGGTTTACAAATGTGCAGGAATTGGGTATGCTATTGATGATAAATGAAAGGGGTTTCATATAATGACATTAACGAAAGCACAATTAGCAAAATACATTGACCACACTAACTTAAAGGCAGATGCAACTAAAGACAGCATCAAAGAAACTTGTGACGAAGCCAAGCAATTTAACACGGCTTCCGTCTGCGTAAACTCTTACTGGATTCCGTTCGTTGCTGAGCAATTGAAGGACAGCGACGTTAACCCAATCGCCGTTGTTGGCTTCCCACTCGGTGCCATGGCAACTGATAGCGAAGTCTTCGAAGCTCAAAAGGCTATCGACGACGGTGCCGAAGAAATCGACATGGTCATCAATATTGGTGAATTAAAGTCTGGTAACAATGATGTTGTTGAAGCCGACATCAAGTCATTGGCTGACGCTGTTCACGCCAAGGGTAAGATTTTGAAAGTTATCTTGGAAACCTGCCTGTTATCCAAAGACGAAATTTTGCTTGGCTGCAAGTTAAGCGAAAAGGCCGGCGCAGACTTCGTGAAGACCTCAACTGGTTTCTCAACTGCCGGTGCCAAGGTTGAAGACGTTAAATTGATGCGCGAAACTGTTGGCGACCGCTTAGGCGTTAAGGCTTCTGGTGGCGTTCACAGCTGGGACGAAGCCGTTGAAATGATCGATGCCGGTGCTAGCCGTTTAGGTGTCAGTGCCACGGTGGCTATCTTGACTGGTGCACCAGCCGAAAAGTCCGGTTACTAGAATTTAATTTGTGAAAGCGGGTAAATAAGGTATGAAGTACAAACGTATTTTTGGCTTAGTAATTGACTCAGTTGGTGCCGGGGCCGCTCCCGATGCCGCTAAATATGACGATGAGGGCGCAGATACGCTGGGCCACATCGGCCAGCATTTCGCCGGTAAATTAGCCTTACCAAACATGGCTAAGATTGGCTTATCTAACTTACGCGACACCCCAATCGAAGGGGTTCCCGTTGCAGATAATCCCAAGGCCTACTACGGTAAGATGCGTGAAATCTCAGCCGGCAAGGATTCCATGGATGGCCACTGGGAAATGATGGGCCTGCCAGTTCGGCAAGCACTGAGCACGTTCCCTAACGGCTTCCCAGCCGACATCATCGACAAATTGGAAGCGTTCTCTGGCCGCAAAGTCATTGGTAATCGGCCAGAATCCGGGACCAAGATCATTGCTGAATTAGGGGAACAACAGATGGCCAAGGGTGACTTGATCGTCTACACCTCTGGCGACTCCGTTTTGCAAATTGCTGCGCATGAAGATGTCATTCCTTTGGCAGAACTCTACAAAATCTGTGAGTACGCGCGTTCATTGGTCAACGGCCCAGAATACTTAGTCGGCCGGATCATTGCGCGGCCATACGTTGGCCCTGACAAGGACCACTTTACCCGGACCGCTAACCGGCGTGACTTCACGTTGGAACCAACTGGCGAAACTGACCTGGACCGTTTGCAAAAAGCTGGTGTCCACGTCGTTGCCGTTGGGAAAACCAACGATATCTTCTCCGGTCATGGGATCGACGAAGGCTACCATAACGAAAGCAACATGGACGGGATGGACCACGTCGACCACGTCATGGCAGAAGACTTTACCGGTTTCTGCTTCATTAACTTAGTTGATTTCGATGCCATGTACGGCCACCGGCGGAACCCAGAAGGTTATGGGCAAGCACTGATGGACTTTGACAAGCGCCTCGGCACTGTCTTAGACAACATGCATGACGATGACCTGCTGATGATCACCGCTGACCACGGGAACGACCCAACCTTTAAGGGCTCCGATCACACCCGTGAACAAGTGCCATTGCTGGTTTACTCACCAAGCATCAAGCAAGGTGGGAGCTTAGGTGTTCGTTCACCGTTCTCTGACTTTGGGGCAACGGTCTTGGATAACTTTGGCGTGGCTGGTAACGGTGAAGGCCACAGTTTCTTGGCAGACTTGAAATAGGTAACCACAACCATTTTAGGAGGAACTAATCATGAGTAACCATATTGAAGCTAAAAAGGGCGACATTGCTGACACTGTTTTACTTCCCGGTGACCCATTACGGGCAAAGTACATTGCTGAAACCTTCTTAGAAAACCCAGTTTGCTACAACAAGGTCCGGAACTGCTTCGGCTACACCGGGACTTACAAGGGCAAGCGTATCTCCGTGCAAGGCACTGGGATGGGGATTCCTTCAATTTCCATTTACGCCAACGAACTGATTAGTGAATACGGCGTAAAGACGTTGTTCCGGGTAGGGACTTCCGGTGGGATGAGCCCAGACGTTCACGTCCGCGACGTGGTCTTGGCTCAATCCGCTTCAACGGATTCTTCCATTATCCAAAACACCTTTGGCCCAGGCATGTACTACACCCCAATCAGTGACTTCGGTCTGTTGGACACCGCTTACCACGTGGCCCAAGACTTGAAGATTCCGGTTCGGGTCGGGAACATCTTGGCTGAAGATCGGTTCTACAACGACGAAATGGATCGGCAAAAGCTGATTGATTACGGTGTGATTGCCACTGAAATGGAATCAACGGCGCTCTTCCTGTTAGCTGCGAAGTACCACGTTCGTGCACTCTCCGTCTTGACCATCAGTAACCACTTGATTACCGGTGAATCAACGACGCCAGAAGAACGGGAAAAGTCCTTCAACGATATGATTAAGGTTGCTTTAGACACAGCCGTTAAAGCGTAATGAAGTGGCGGGTGCGGACTAAAGAGACGCACCCGCCTTTTCTATCAGGTAATGAACCAGAGGGTGAATAACTAAGTGACTGTTAGGACTACCCTGGTGAAGATAGTTTGGACAGTTATGGTAGTTATGAAGTAAACATCATCTGGTTAATTAGAAGAAATATCAGTGCCGGGACCGTGGTGCTTGGAACCGAAGGCTGATAGGAACGGAGCGCCTGTGTCGGTGGTGTTAGGCCGGTGATTTTCCGACCTTACTCCACGGGTCGCGTTTGAAGATTTGCGGTTTTGGCAAAGCTTCGAACCGCCCCTGAAGACCGTACTTTGGCTTCAGGGGGTTGCCCCACAGGCCGGTAGTTCCTATTCAGCCGCAGGTGGAAAGCCCACGGTCCCAGGGCACGGAACATTTAGAATAAATAACCAATAATGAGGAGGAAACGGGGAATGGCAGAGACGACCGAACAGCGATTGGCCCAAGGGTTAACCGTTGCCAAGATGTATTACCAAGCTGATCAGAGTCAAAGTCAGATTGCCCAACAGCTGGGGATTTCCCGGCCGACGGTTTCCCGGCTCCTTCAGTTTGCTAGAGAACAAGGATTAGTGCGGATTCAAATCGTGGACCCCGTGCAGGACGTGCAGACGCTGGAAGACGCGTTGAGCGCAGCCTATCACGTGGAGGTTCACGTGGTTCCCACGCAGTTGACCGCAACCGGTGACATTTTAAACGCGGTGGGGTCGTATGCCGCCCGCTATCTCGAAGATATTGTGCAGGAACACGATGTTATTGGGATTGGCTGGGGCAAGACCATCTACGCTATTGGCTCCAATTTACAACCCGATACCCTGACTGGGGTGGAGGTCATTCAACTTAAGGGGAGTGTGAGTTACTCCACTGAGCACACCTACGCTTACGAAAGCATCGACGCCTTTGCCAATGCTTTTCACGCGGTGCCCCAGTACTTACCACTGCCCGTCATCTTCGACCACCAGCAAACTAAGGAATTGGTGGAGAAGGAACGGCATATTCAGTATCTACTTGAGTTGGGCGAGAAAGCCAATATCGCGATTTATTCCGTCGGGACGGTTCGCAACAATGCGCTGGTCTTTCAGCTAGGGTATCTGCAGGAGCCTGAAAAGGAGTCCTTGCAGGCCCATGCGGTGGGGGATATCTTCTCCCGCTACATTGATGAAAATGGTGAAATCGTTAATCCACAGCTGAATGAACGGACTATTGGCATTAATTTAGAAAGCTTAAAGCAAAAGGAACACTCAATTCTGGTGGCGGCGGGGGATGCTAAAGTTCCCGCCGTGAAAGCGGCCTTACTGGGCGGCTACCCGAATTGCCTCATTATTGATCAACACGCAGCAGCACAACTACTTAAGGACACGCCGAAACAGTAACGACGTTTATCCCAATTAGAAATGGAGTGGCTGAAACATGAGAATGGTAGATATTATTGATAAGAAACGTAACGGTGGCGAATTAACTAAGGAAGAAATCCAAACCTTCGTTGATGGTGTGGTTTCCGGTGAAATTCCAGATTACCAAACCAGTGCCTTCTTAATGGCAACGTACTTCAACGACATGACCGACGCTGAACGCTCAGAGTTGACCATGGCCATGATGAAGTCTGGGGACCATTTGGACTTATCCAGCATCCCTGGCATTAAAGTCGACAAGCACTCGACCGGTGGTGTGGGTGACAAGACCAGTATTCCATTGGCACCAATCGTTGCCGCATTGGGCATTCCCGTTCCAATGATCTCTGGCCGTGGCCTGGGTCACACGGGTGGCACTTTGGATAAATTGGAAGCGATTCCAGGATACAAAGTTGAAATCAGTGAAGACGAATTTAAGAAGCAAGTGAAGGACCAAGGCTTGGCCATTGTTGGGGCTACTGGAAACATTGCCCCCGCTGACAAGAAGATCTACGCACTGCGGGACGTCACCGACACGGTTGACTCCATTCCGTTGATTGCTAGCTCCATCATGAGCAAGAAGATTGCTTCCGGGACCGACGCCTTAGTGATCGACGTTAAGACCGGTGCGGGTGCCTTCATGAAGACCTTGGACGACTCACGTGAATTGGCCAAAGCCTTAGTGGGTATCGGTAAAGGGGTCGGCATGAACTGCATGGCCATCATTTCCGATATGAACCAACCTTTAGGGAACGCCATTGGGAACGCCTTGGAAATCAAGGAATCCATCGACCTCTTAAAGGGCCAAGCACCAGCCGACATTACCGACTTAGTCTTGACCTTAGGTTCTCACATGGTTGTCATGTCTGGGAAGGCTGACGACTTGAAGACGGCCCGGGCAATGTGTGAAAAGACCATCGAAGACGGCTCCGCATTGAAGAAGTTCGGCGACATGATCGAAGCCCAAGGTGGCGACCGGAGTGTCATCGAACATCCAGAAATCATGCCACAAGCCAAGTACAAGATCGACTTGCCAGCCAAGTCTGATGGGGTTGTCAGCAAGGTTGAAGCCGATGAAATGGGTATCGCCGGGATGTTACTCGGTGGTGGCCGGCAAAAGGCTGATGACAAGCTGGACTACGCGGTGGGTATCATGATGAACAAGAAGATTGGTGACGCCGTTAAGACTGGCGACACGCTCTTGACCATCTACAGTAACCGTGAAGATGTTGCTGACATCAAGGACATGCTTTACAAGAATATTGAAATTAGCGATTCAGCGGAACCAATTACGCTGATTCACGAAACGGTTCGGTAGTCAGAACCGTGCTTCATCTCCTCGAGCCAGTCGGCGTTCCTTGCCGGCTGGCTCTTTTTGTCGTTGGGGTCCGCTCCCGGCGGCGGTCTTCGCTACCGCTGCTGTGGGGAACGACTGCGGCCTGAGAAGCGGTCCTTCGTCTCGCCTGGAAACCTCGCCAAGGGCGCGAGTTTCCCAGGTCGTCCCGTGGTGTAAGGCCGAGAAAGACACTCGGCCTAACAACACCGACACAGCTGCGTCCGCGAAACCGCCTCTGGTCGCTAACAACGGCTGAAAGAGCCAGCTGGCAAGGGTGCCGTGTGGCTGGTGGGGGATGTAGGAGTTTCTGCCTATCGTGGTTGGTGGCCTTGGAAATGGTACCAACTTTACGTGGGTGACTGTGAGGAACGTCTACGGCCTGAGAAGCGGCCCTGGCGAGGTTTCAAATCGAGGTGGAAGCCCGCCCCATAGGCTGGAACCGGCCCCACAGCAGGGCTCCTTGAGCCCACCGCCGGGAACGAACGGACAACACGTATTTTCATCATCCCGGTGGATGGGTTACTCACTAAATTTTTTTGAAAAAAGTTAGCCAATATCAGTGACACGGGCCCCATTTTTGTTTACACTTTAGGTTAAATCAGTCATCTTAAGGTTAGGGGATGTTACCGCCATGCTGGACAACTTATTAGCGGTTATTCGCGAAGAAAACTTATCAGAACAGCTTTATCACAGCCTAGTGGGGCTAGAGATTGAAGAGCAGCGAATCGACCAGCATGGCCGGTTGAGCCGTCGCCCACACCCTAGCCAACTTGGGTCCCGGACTTTTCATCCGTATTTTCAAACGGACTTCACCGAAAGTCAGTTGGAGGTCATTACCGACCCCAACCCCAATATCGGGGGTACGTTGGACCAACTCGATACGTTGCAAACGGTAGCGTACCGCTCACTGGAGGGCGACGACCGCATCTGGCCGCTGAGCATGCCGCCGGTGGTGGACGACACGGATCTGCAGTTTATCGCGGATCACTTTGACCGGCCGGCGATTCGCCCATACCGGGAGTATTTGGTCAAAAAGTACGGCCTGCAGCACGGCTGTTTGACCGGCGTTCACGTCAACTACAGCTTGCCGGACCCCGTCATTCATCGCTTGTACAGCCATTACACCACCGAATTCAGTTCGCTGGTTGCCTTTAAAAATGCCTTGTACTTCCGGGTGGCCCAAAACTTTGTGCGCTACCAGTGGTTACTGACCTACCTATTTGGGGCTAGTCCCATCGCGGAAAAGGGGTTCTTTGAGACCGTTCCGGCAGACCTGCAGGAACCCGTCCGCAGTATTCGTAACAGTCCTTACGGCTTCGTCAACTTCCCACAGGAACAGGTGACCTACGCCTCACTGACGGCGCATTTAACGCAATTACAGGACCGAATCGACGAGGGGACCTACTTCTCCGCGCATGAATTCTACGGGCCGGTGCGGCTCAAGGGACGGGCCAACGCGCGTGACTTCTTGACCGGGGGTATCCAATACCTGGAACTCAGAGACTTTGACAACACGCCGTTCACGCCCAACGGGGTCAGTCGCCACGCCATGTACTTCCTGAAGATTTTCATGTTGTACCTGCTGACCCAACCGGAACCAGAAAATCTGGCAGAAACGCTGACGGCCGCGCGGACCAAGAACCAGACGGTCGCGTTGGAGAACCCCCTGACGGCCACGCAATATCAACTGGAAGGGGAGCAGATCTTCCACGAAATGCGGGAGATGGCGCAGTCCTTACAGACGCACATCGAGCAGTGGGATATCATCGACGACCTGGAGGAAGTCCTGACGCATCCCGAGTTAACGCCAGCAGCCAAGTTGTTGGCGCACGTTGAAGACGGCAGCCTGATGAAATTTGGGCAGGCCGTGGCGCGGAAGTGGTATCACGACCGCATCAACACGCCAGCGCTGTTGCCACAGCTTCAGCAGCTGTCTGATCACGCACAACGATTTGTGATGACCGCCTTACAAGCCGGCATCCGCTTCTACCAGGTGCGTGACGAGAACGGTGCCGACCTCCTGATGTTTACCTTTGATGGCATCACTCAGGTGTTGGAGGACCGGGATACCCGCGTGCCCGACGCCGAGGCTCGGTTACGCCAGCTTTTCCCTGATTTACCGGCGTTACCAGCGCCCTTACATTACGAAAACTAACGAAAAATGGCTCACACAAGCGCTAAACTTGTGTGAGCCATTTTGTTTAATTGGTGGTTTTATGCCGTTGGTGCCAGAAGTAAATCGGCAGGCCAATCAGGGTGAGCAACAGGCCGGTGACGGCGAGGCCCGTTTCGGTAATCAGCGTGGTGGCTAGGATGAAAATCCCACCTACCAGCGCAATCAACGGAATTACGGGATAACCCGGGACCCGGTAAGGCCGGTTGAGCTCGGGTTCCGTCCGTCGTAATTTGAAGACGGCGATGAAGATGAGGCAGTTGAAGACCCACATTACGAAGACCAGCATATCCGTTAAGAGATCAAAGCTTCCCATGAACATCATGATTAGGGCGATGACGAACTGCACACTTCCCGCAAAATAAGGCACGTAGGTCCGGCGAGATAGCTGGCGGAAGTATTTGGAAAAGGGCAGGCTGTCCTCTTCGGCCATGGCGAAGGGCACCCGCATCCCCGTCAGTGTGTAGCCGTTGATGGCCCCGTAGACGGAAATCAGGATGCCAATCGTGACCAGCTTCCCACCAAATTGACCGAACAGCCGCATGGACGCGTCGGCCGCAGCGTTTTGGTTACCCGCGATCAGGTCGATGGGTAGCGTCTTCAAGAACACCAGGTTGACCAGCGTGTAGATCAGGGTGATGCCGGCCAGACCAATGATGATGGCCCGCGGCAGGTCGCGCTCGGGATGTTTCATTTCACCGGCGATGTTCCCAATGCTGATCCAGCCGTCATAGGCAAACATCGTCGCCAACAGGCTGGAGCTAAAGGCGCTTCCCCAGTTGAGGTGGTCGCCGGTGCTAATTGGCCAGAGGTGAATGGGGGCGTTAGCCGGTGCAAACAGGCCAATCCCGACGATCACAATAATGGGAATCAATTTAAAAATCAGGGCAATCGACTGGACGGACCCGCCGACCTTGGCGCCTAAAAAGTTCAGGCCAGTGATACTCAGGCCACACAGAATGGCGACCGGTAACTGCCAGGCACTGCTCAGATGGAACAGGGCAACCCATTGCGTCCCGAAAATAATCGAGAGGGCCGCGATGTTGGCGGGGTAATAGACCAGTAATTGGGCCCAACCCATTAAGAAACCGACGGGCTTGCCGTAGGCGTACTCCAGGTAACGCATGGCGCCCCCAGTACGGGGAATCGCAGCGGCGAGTTCGGCGCTCGTCAGACCCGCACAGATGGTCAAAATCCCACCCAAAATCCAAGCAGCCAGCGTCATGTTAGCGGAGTGGTTGGCAGCCACCACGCTAGCGGTCTTGAAGAATACCCCACCACCGATCACGGTTCCCATCACGGTTGCCAGGGCAGTAAACGTGCCGATTTCTCGGCGTAACTCCTTTGCCAAAGTTTTAGACTCCTCTCTTCTCTCAAATGACTGATTTTACCATTATAGCACTTAAATTTAGCGTTGTGTGCGGTTGAAGCAGAGATATGTGAAAGGATGTCACGACGGTGAGAAAGCGATTAGACGAGCAGGGAGGGGGTATTTAAGCAGTTATACTTTTACGGGGATATTTAAGGGGTAAGTCGTTGTGGTGAACAACATGAGTTGGTGAACATGATTTGGGGTGGAATTGGATTGTTAGTAGCTATGTTGGGAGTAAGTGCGGGCTTCTTGTACCGGTAAAATGGCACACATTAACCCAACCACAACACCGGTTGTACGGGCTAAACACGTGTCAGCCGCAGGGATGGTGAAAATCCACCAGTTATGGAAGTGACCAGAGGTGAGCCAAGGTGCCCAGCTGTGTCGGTGGTCTTGGCTGGGGTGCTTTCCCAGCCTAGCCCACGGGACAACCTTTGAGACCGAACCTCAGGCTCAATTTGACTGTCATACAAATTTTTGGGGGTTACATTTATATTTGAACTAGTATAAAATCAACGAACAACAATACCGCTTGTATGGGCTAAACGCATGTCAGCCGCAGGGATGGTGAAAATATGCTCAGCAGTGGGAGTTGCCTAAGCAGTTTTACTGCTTAGGCAACTGCTATCTTTGAGACGCGGTTCTCAGCGGCTCAAAGTAAGTCTGGAGACCGTACTTTGGCTCCAGACGGGCGCCCACCGCGTTCCGGTATATTTTCACCATCCCGGAGGCGAATGAACCAAGCGTTTAGCCCAGACAAAAAGGTCCGCCACCCCAGGGGGCAGCGGACCAAGTGACGCTCGAATTAATTGTCAGAAAAATTCTAGTGGAACGCCATGTTCAGCAACAGAACAATCAGGATACCCACGATGGAAATCACAGTTTCCAGCACGGTCCAAATGCTCAACGTTTGCTTAACAGTCAAATCGAAGTATTCACGGAACATCCAGAACCCGGCATCGTTCACGTGAGAAGCAGCTAAGGAACCAGCACCAATGGCCAGAACCATGAGGGCTGGGTCAACACCGGATTGGGCCATCAATGGGGCAACGATACCAGCAGCGGTCAAAGCAGAAACCGTTGCGGAACCTAAAGCCACACGGAGGACAACGGCGACTAACCAACCTAAGATCAGTGGGGACATGTTAGAGTCGATGAAGAGTTTTGCAACTTCTTTACCAACACCACCATCGATGAGGACTTGCTTGAAGGCCCCACCACCACCGATAACTAACAGCAGCATAGCGATGGACTTAACAGCGTTTTCCAAGGTTGCCATGATGTCTGAGGTCTTACGTTTCCGACCCCAACCCATGGTGAACATTGCAACCATCAGGGAGATTAACATCGCGATGGCTGGGTCACCAATCAAGGCAACGATTTGGTCCAACATGGAGGCGTTCTTGGTAGGCGTTGCCCCACCGTCGACCGTCATCTTGTAGATGGTCGTGATGGCCATCAGGATAACTGGGAAGAGGGAAGTCAGAACGGACAGGCCAAAGCTAGGTGCTTCGGAAGGCTTGAAGGTCTTAACTTCACCCAAGGAAGATAAGTTCCCTTTACGAGCAAAGGCTTCTGGTGCAAATTTCTGAGCTAACTTGGTGAACATTGGCCCGGCAACGATGGCTGCAGGAATCGCAACAACTAAACCGAACAGGAGGACCTTACCATCGTTGGCACCCAAGACTTGCGCAATGGCAACTGGTGCTGGGTGAGGTGGTAAGAACCCGTGGGTAACAGACAAAGCGGCTGCCATGGAAATCCCTAAGTAAAGGATTGGCACATCAGCTTCAACGGCGATGGCAAAGACGATAGGAATTAACAGAACCATCCCAACTTCGAAGAATAGCGCGATACCAAGAATAAATGAAGCAAGCATAATGGCTAATTGGAGGCGCTTCTTACCGAATTTGTCAATCAGTGTCGTGGCAATCACGTAAGCCCCACCGGCGTCGGCAACTAACCGACCCAGCATGGCCCCGAAACCAAAGACCAAGGAGAGTTCGCCAAGTTGGCTCCCAATCCCAGATTCAATCGTCGTGGCGATTGTCGTGAGGTTCATGCCTAACAGAATGGCTGTTAAGACAGAAGTTAAAATCAGGGAAACAAAGGTGTTGATCTTGAAACGAATAATGAGGACCAATAAGAAGATGACCCCGATAAGCAAAGCTAGTAGTTCCATAGGAAGTAAGCCCTTTCATTGAGTGAATTTTGAAAAGCCAACGCATAATCCGTTGGCTTTTCAATGCAAGTACACACATTGTACGTTATAAAATCCAATTTGTATACCATAAAGTTTCAAAAATTTTAAATTTCGTTGGTTAGTTTTCTGAAAAGACTAGACCAATTACTTTTTCTTGGTATCTTGTTGGTGAACGTGAGTCCGTTGGTACTCAGCGATATTCTTGTATTCTGATTGCAATTGCCGACTAAGGCGAATGTAAATCGGAACCAAGGCCCGGTAAGCGTCATACGTTTCTGGGTTAGGGTGGTGCACGTTAGAAACACCGATGAAGTTCTTCACAGCGGAGAGGTCATCGATCATCCCTAAGGCATACATCCCAAGCGTTGCGGCACCCAGGGCAGTCCCTTCAGGACTTTCTGGGATGGTAACGTCTTGTTCAAAAATATCAGCGAGCATTTGCCGCCAGAGAGCTGAACGGGCGAAACCACCGGTAGCTTGAATGCTAGATGGCTTGCCAACAACTTCTTCGAGGGCCAACATCACGGTGTACAGGTTGTAGACAATCCCTTCGAGGGCTGCCCGAACCATGTGGGCCCGTGAATGGGTCCGTGTTAAACCGAAGAAGGAGCCACGTGCGTTAGCGTCCCAGATAGGGGCCCGTTCGCCACCCAAGAATGGATGGAAAATCAGACCATCGGAACCAGCAGGGACCTTCGATGCGATTTCAGTTAAGAGATCGTAGGAGTCGACGTGCATTTGTTCAGCGGTCAACTTTTCTGGAGCAAAGAGTTGGTCACGGACCCAACGGAAGACAATCCCCCCGTTGTTGACTGGTCCACCGACAACCCAGTGATCCTTAGAAAGGTAGTAGCAGAAGACCCGGCCCTTAGGGTCAATCTTCGGCTTATCAGTGACGACCCGAACGGCACCGGACGTCCCGATGGTAACAGCCACAACACCAGGCTTGATGGCGTTAACGCCTAAGTTGGCGAGGGGACCATCGGAAGCACCCATGATAAAGGGAGTTTGTGGGTCCATACCAATAACACCAGCGTAATCAGCTTTCATGCCAGTGATTTGGTCAGTTGTGTCGACCAATTTAGGTAATTGGTCACGGGTAATCCCAGCAACTTCCAAGGCTTGGTCGTCCCAGTCCATCTTAAAGATGTTAAAGAGACCAGTGGCATTGGCAATAGAGTAGTCTTCTTGGAGCACGCCGAATAACTTGTATAAGACGTATTCCTTGATGCCGACGAACCAACGGGCTTGGTTAAACAAGTCCGGTTGGTCATTGCGCAACCAAATTAATTTACTGAGCGGTGTCATAGGGTGAATTGGCGTCCCGGTCTTTTCGTAAAGTTGCTTACCCACACCGTTTTCGCGTAATTCATCTGCATACTTAACTGCCCGGTTATCAGCCCAGGTAATTGCCCGAGTCAGCGGCTTGTGGTCTTCATCTAAGAGAATCAGACTGTGCATGGCAGCGGAGAAGGAGACACCTTGTAACTTGCCGTCCTTCAAATCTGCCTTCCGCATAACAGTGGTTAACCCATCGATCATGGCAGAGAAAATCTCATCTGGATCTTCTTCAGCCATATCGGGCACATCTTGATAGAGGGGATACAGGTTGTTTGAATAACCTTGCATCTTACCCGCAGTATCATACAATACGGTCTTGACACTGGTCGTACCAATATCGACCCCAATCATGTAGTCCATAGAGCTCTTCCTTTCGTGTCGCTAATTAAAAATTATTTGCCAGCCTTGTCCATGGCGTGGCCACCAAAACCGTTACGTAAAGCTGAAACAACTTTACCAGTGAAGGTGTCATCTTGCATAGAACGGTAACGCATCATCAATGACAAAGCGATAACTGGCGTAGGTACTTGGCTGTCCAAACCTTCTTGAACAGTCCATTGGCCTTCACCAGAAGCATGCATGCGACCGGCGATGTTCTTAAGTTCAGGATCCTTGGCGAATTGTTCTTCAGCCAATTCCATGAGCCAGCCCCGGATAACAGAACCATGGCTCCAAACCTTAGCAACGGCTTCGTTGTCGTATTCGAACTTGGAAGCTTCGAGAACTTCGAAACCTTCAGCGATGGCTTGCATTTGGCCGTATTCGATACCATTGTGGACCATCTTCAAGTAGTGACCTGAAGCAGCTGGGCCGGTGTAAAGGTAACCGTCTTTTTCAGCGATGTCGTCGTATAATGGACGGATCGTTTCGAAAGCAGCCTTGTTGTCCCCACCGATCATGAAGTTACCGTGTGAACGTGCACCTTCCATACCACCTGAAGTCCCACAGTCAAAGAAGTCAATGCCTTTGGCCTTCAAGATTTCGTTGTGACGAAGAGAATCCTTGTAGTAAGAGTTCCCACCATCAATCAAGATGTCGCCCTTGCTGAGCAACGTGCTTAATGATTCAATCGTAGAGTCGGTTGGCTTGCCGGCTGGAACCATAACCCAAACAATCTTAGGTGAAGGTAACTTGGAAACCATGTCTTCTAAGCTGTCGGCGCCTTCAGCACCTGCAGCAACTGCCTTGTCGACAAAATCCTTGTTTAAATCAAAACCAACGATTTCGTGGTTGTGATCCATAGCGTTTTCTGCGAGGCTAAGACCCATTTTACCTAAACCAATTAATCCGAGTTTCATGAAATAATCTCCTTTGCATGATGCGAAATTTTTCTGACAACGCTATTATATGTAAAAAAGTTTCACATTTCAAGGCTTTTGATGTAAAATGTTTACAAAAAGTGAAATAAGTTATCGCCACGCGGTGGATTTTAAAATGGTAATCGCTTTATACCGCGGGATTTCGGCTTTTCGCGGCAGTGAAACTTTTTTACCAAAAAATTTTGTGATTCGCAAAATTGCCTAAAAAGTTCAACGTCGCTGTCAGCATACCGGGATGAGACACGGATTGGCAACCGGCAGGGGATGGCGGTTCTTTGTTGGGTGACTGACCTTACTTGTCGGCACAAGTCAACTGGTCAATCATCTGGACGCTGGATACCTAAGTGGGTAACCGGCTTATAGATTAGACCGTCTATTAATAGATAAAACAAGTTTTAAAATAAGGGTATCGAAGAAAGGGGTCGGCGATCATCGCGCGCTCAACCATTGGTAAGATTCGGGGAATGTACGATCAACTATCTCCAACGGAAAAGAAGGTTGCGACACTGGCATTGGACAACGCTAGCGTTGTGAGTGAGATGACCATCAAGGAGTTGGCCAGCGCCACCGGGGTTTCCACGGCCACTATCTCACGATTTGTGAAACGCATGGACTATGCCAACTACCGGGAGTTCACCATGGCCTTGGCCCATTTGGCCATTGAAGACACGCCCCAGATTAGTTCCTTTCCAGAACTGGGCGAGGGGGATTCCCTGTCGACCATTGCGAATAAAACCTTCCACTACACGATTCATTCATTAGAAGCCACGAACGAGGCGCTGAGTGAACACGAACTGGCCCGGGCAGTCCTTAAATTGATTCATGCCAAGTCGGTGACGTTCTTTGGCCTCGGCGGGTCCTCAATCGCCGCATTAGATGGTTTTCACAAATTTTTGCGGACCTCACTGAACGTGGCGTACTATCCGGACTATGATATTCAGCTGATGCAGGCCGCTAAGTTGGGGAAAGATGACGTGGCCATTATCATCTCCCATTCTGGTCGGAATCATGAGACGTTGAAAATCGCTGAAGAGCTAGAGCGCAATGACGTTACGATGATTGCCATCACCAGTTATAGTGGGTCACCATTGGCGCAGGCCGCAGACGTTTCCTTCCTATCATTGACGGATGAAGTGAACTACCGCTCGGAGGGGATGTACTCGTTACTGTCCCAGCTGGCCATCCTCGATAGCCTGTTTATGATGACCGTGTTGCGAATCTCTTCACGAACCGATCAAACGCTGACCAAGGTCCGCGATGTCATCGAACAGACCCGGCATGAAGATTAATTAGGTAAATGTAAAGGGGCCGGGTTAATTTTCCCGGCTCCTTTGGCGTCCACCGGTCAACTAGGGTTAAACGCGGAACTGGCGCCTCCGGGAGAGTGAGAATGGGCTTAGCCGTGGGAATGTTCTTAGCGGCGGTCTGTGCCGGTTAGAACATTGATATCTTTGAGACACCTGGGTGGCTCAAAGTAAGCACGGAGACCGTTCTTTGGCTCCGGGCGTTCGCCCACAGCGTTCCGGGCCATTCTCACGCCCCCGGAGGCGAAAATCAACGATCAAATTAAAACCGGTGACATCACGCCGCGGGTTAGGTTCTGGCGGGTGGCATGGTATAATAAAAGTTAAATTTAGTGGCTACTAGCGCCAGGCAGATGGTGCGACGGCTAAAGGAGAAACGGTGACTGACGGTGAAACGAACTGAGTACAAACCAATTTATGAAAATACGTACCGCCGTCGGCATCATCGGCGTTGGTGGTGGGGCCTTGGACTCCTGCTGGTGGTGATCATCGCCGTTGTCGGTTGGAGTCAGTGGCAGGCCCACCAGAAGCGGCAGCTGGAAAACTACCCAGTACGGGGGATGACGATTAACCAGGACAGTGGCTACCTGGATTTTCAACAACTTTCCAAGCATACCGACTTCGTTTACCTGCAGGCGACATCTGGTGCGACCTATACCGATGACGATTTCAGTGATAACTATTCGCGGTCCCAGGGGGCAGACCTCAAGGTGGGGGTTGCGCACACGTTCAGCTTTACCAGCTCGGCCGCTCGCCAGTACCGGCACTTCCACGAAACGGTCGGTCAAGATACCGGGACCTTACCAATTATGGTGGCGGTCAGTTATTACGGTAAATATAATAGTAGTAATACGGACATGGCGGCGCAGGGGCAGAAGCTCAAAACGCTGGTCAGTCGCCTGAAATGGTACCACCAAGGGGTCATCATTTTTGCCAATAAACAGGTGCTGACCCAATTTGTTCGGCCGGTCTTACCCAGTGAGGACTATTGGATTGCCGGTGGGAAGCTGGCGGGGCACGATTCGCAGGTCAAATTGATCGAATATGATGCGGATGGCAGTGTGACCCAGAACGGTCAGGACCAACCCGTGGCGCGGTCCGTGTTTAACGGGAATCGACGAGTGTGGGCGAAGTTTTCCCCATAAATTTAGGTAAATTAAAAGGACCTGGGGTCAAGTATCCCAGGTCCTTAGTTGGCCGATTTTACATGGCCGAAACGTGGACCCAAAGGCAGTCGGTTCCGCTTAAAACTGATAACCAAACAATCCAAAACCAGGATTATTCGGTTGTCAGCCTTAATGCTCACCGGCTAATCGCCTTTGGGTCCACTCTCTTAGTTATGATTAGGCGTCATCTTTGGTTGGCGAAATAGGTTTCATCATGTAGGTACAATCATCTGCTTCATCAAAAAACGAAATTGGTTGGCGTTCGTTGGCGTGAATGGTTAAGTGATAACCGAATTTATCCTGGAACGTCAATTGCTGTTCATTGAGGTCCTGAACCCGGACTTGAAGCTGGTGATCATCAATCTGCACGTCAAGATTAGGACTAATTTCGAGCCGGTGGCGACGCTGGTTGTGGGGGTCAATGAACTGCCACGTGCCAACGTAAAAGAGTGGCGATGTGCTTGGTTGTGGGTCTTTCTTCTTGCGCAACGAAAAGCCGCCAGTCAATCCGGCAACCAGTGAAATTCCAAATAAGGCAATGTCTCGACCTTTCACCGGTAATCCCTCCCTTGAATTTAAGTTTCTTTCTACAATATAACATTTTTGACCAGGAAACCTGTACTATTTCCCTCGGATTTTAGAAAATTAATCCGAAAGCTATCGCCGGACCACCGGGACTGTTAAAATGGGATTAGCGCTTAACTGGGCAGAGCAAATACCAGCGGCACGCTCAGTAATCACCGAGTGCTGGTCACGGGCTTTCATGCACTGGCATGGTAAACTTGAAGGTAAGCGTGTTTTGTGGTGATTGGACAGGTGTCATCATGACTATTGATTGAGAATCGGCTGATGTCATTTGAAAGAAAAGTTCAGAATAATGTTTGTTCTCGAATCGTGGCCAGTTACAACCAAAATGAAGAAATACTTGGCACGATACCTGTGTTTCAATTACAGAAATGGTATAGTCAGGCATCTGTGTTAGTGACCAGAGGCGGGCCAAACCGGCCAGCTGTGTCGATGGTCTTAGCTGAGTGATTTTCTCAGGTTAGACCATGGGCCGACCTTTGAGACCGTTCCTCAGGCTCAAAGTCGAGGTGGAAGCCTGCTCCATAGGGCTGGAACCGGCCCCACAGCAGGGCGCTTTGAGCCGGCCGCCGGGAACGGCAATTAATCACAATTTAACAAAAATCAAAATAATTCAAACACTTTTGGAGGGATTCGCATGATTCGTATGGGGACGGTAGGGACCAATTGGATTACGCAACAATTCGTAGAGGCGTTGGCGCTGAGCGGCCGGTATGAACTGGCTGGGGTTTATTCCCGGCACCAAGACACCGCCGATGCGTTCGCAGCCAAGAACCAGGCGCAGACCAGTTACACGGATTACGAGGAAATGCTGACGCAGGCCGATTTGGACGCCGTCTACATTGCCTCACCGAACAGCCTGCACTTTGATCAGGCCATGGCCGCGATTGCCCATGATATTTCCATCGTGGTGGAAAAGCCAGCCTTCAGTAATCGCCAGGAAATGGTGGCGGTACAAGCGGCTTTGGCCCAACATCCCGAGGTAAAATTCTTTGAGGCGGCCCGTCACGTGCACACGCCTAATTTCCAGGCGCTGTCGAAGGCCTTACTAGGTTTGCCCACGATTCAAGGGGCGGCGTTGACCTACATGAAATATTCGTCACGTTACGACCTGGTGTTGGACGGTGACGTGCCAAACGTGTTCAGCCGCCAATTTTCTGCTGGTGCGCTACAAGACTTGGGGGTTTATCCCATTTATCTTGCCGTGGCGCTCTTCGGTCAGCCGGAGCACGTCCAATATTACCCAACGTTGATTGCGACCGGGGCCGATGGCAAGGGGCTGGCAGTCCTGCGCTACGTTGGCTTTGACATCACCGTTTCGTTTGGGAAGACCAGCAATTCCTACGCGCCATCCGAAATTTATGGCTTGAAAGAAACGGTCTCACTGGACAGTGCGGGTGAGCTGACGCACGTGTCCGAACGCGATGCATCGGGGAACGTCACGGACCTCAGCCAACCCGCCTTGGCCAACCCGATGTTGCCGGAAGTTAATGATTTTGCCCGGGTGCTCGATGCCCCAGCTGACCCCCAGAACCAAGCGGATTATCGTCGCTGGTTACAGTGGAGCACGACCGTGAACCAGGTGCTTTACAGCTTACGGGTCAGCGCCAACCTGCGTTTCCCAGCTGATGAGAACGACTAGAAAGGAAACAGCATGTTAAAACAATTTGAACAACATTTTAAAGATTTAGGATACGAGGCACCAACCGCGATTCAAACGGCCGTTTATGACAAAATGGTCGGGGACCAAAACGTTTTGGGATTAGCACCCACGGGGTCCGGTAAGACGGTCGCCTTCACGTTGCCCGCACTGGCGAACCTGTTGCCTGGGGATGGGATTCAACTGATTGTCCTGGAACCCTCCCAAGAGTTGGCCATTCAGACCAGCCGGGTCATGCGTGACTGGGCCAAGTTACTCGACTTAAAGGTCGCTGCCTTAACCGGTGGGGCCAACGTAAAACGGCAAACGGAGCGCTTGAAGAAGCGGCCAGAAATTATCGTCGGCACCCCAGGCCGGGTCTTAAACCTGGTCAATGATCGCAAACTCAAGTTACATTTGATTTCCCTGATGATCGTCGATGAAGCCGATGACCTGTTAACGGGGGACACGTTAGACACTGTCCGTGAAATTGCGCAATCAATGCCAGCTGACGTGCAGCTAGGATTCTTCTCCGCCACCGACACGCCAATTTTGCATGAGCTGGACAAGTGGTTCGGTCAAGACGTTGAACGCGTGGACGTGCGGGACCAAGACAACACGCAAGGCGAGGTTCGCCACGGGTTGTTACAGGTCGGTATGAACAAGCGTGACCAAATGTTGAAGCGGCTGCTGGCCATCCCAAATTTCCGAGCACTGGTTTTCTTCAAGCAGTCCAGCACGCTCCGCAAGACGGCAACGCGTTTCTACCATGACCACGTTTCCGCAGCGGGGTTGACCAGTGATCTACGTCAGGTCCAACGGGAAAAGGCCTTACAAGATTTCCGTCAAGGTCGGATTCGGTTGTTGTTGACGACGGATGTTGCGGCGCGGGGATTAGACATTCCCAAGCTGCCAGCCGTCATCAACTATGATTTGCCAGATAAGGTCAACGAATACGTCCACCGGGTCGGTCGGACTGGCCGGATGGGTGAACCGGGTCAGGTGATCAGTTTAGGGGACGATCACGACTTACGTGATTTGAAACGCCTGCTGAAGGAAACGGACTATGAATTGGTTCCCCTCTACTTTAACGGACGGGCCTTAGGGACGGAACGGCCAACCGCGGCCGCCGTGCAAGCCAATGAAACGGCCAAGGCCGAACGACAAGCTACGGCAAAGCCAACCGCCACGGCCAAAGCCAAGGATGGGACCAAGGTTAGCGCCAAGGTGAAAACCAGTGGTGGGGCGAAGCCAACGGTCAAGGCAGAGACGCCTAACCCTAGCAAGAAAAAGAAGCACAAGAACCGGCACACCAAGAATAAAGGGATGCGCAAGAAGTGGCGCGACCACGACGAAGAGAAGTAACGCTTTACAATTACAAAGATCCGTGTGAAAATTAATAACGGATCTTTTAATATGGCCCTATAGCACAACTGGATAGGGCACTCGCCTCCTAAGCGAATGATCCCGGTTCGAGTCCGGGTGGGGCCATCAAAAATGAAGATGAAATAACCAAGGGCGCTCTGGAAACCAATCCGGTGCGCTTTTTGTTTACAGTGAGGGATATGCTAAACTAAAAAGGGGACTAAACGTGGGTCAAGCTATGGGGATGCTGGGTTCTCACGTGAACTTGGAGGAGGGGTCACATGTTCAAACGAGCCATGAAAGAGGCCTGGGGGTTCATTGCACTGGGCGTCGTCTTGGACCTGATATTCGCGCCACTGAGCTTCTTACTGCACCACCATTCAGGCATCAGAATATGGGAACTAGTCGCGGATTGGTGGCAGACGGGCCATTCGTTCGCGACTCTAGGTATCATGGTTGTCACGGCACTGATTGCGTGGAGCTTGCTGGTCGCCATTATTTATTTCTTTTTGTGGTTGAATCACTGGCTACGAAAACGCGACCGGGTTAAGTAACTGAGAGAATTGAGAAAGATAGGCTTGAGTGGGTACTACTGACTGGTGGTATCCATTTTTTGTAGAAAAGGCAGATAGACATAGTACGTTCAGAGGGAAAATTTAGCTGGTGAAAATGGTTGAACCAGTGTGAGTGACCAGAGGCGGATCAAGGTGGCCAGCTGTGTCGCTGGTGTTGGTCGGGGTTCTTTCCCGGCCTACAGCAGGGGGCGACCTTGGAGACGGGGGCTTCGGCTTCAAGGCGAGCTGGAAGCCCGTTCTTTGGCTGGAAGCGTCCCCCACAGCAGACGTAATCCCTGTCAGCCGAAGGCGGTAAAGCACCAACCTAAGTTTCATAGCTTTCGGCTCCCCAATGGAACCGTTTTCCGCTATAATGGACGTAGCTAAGAAAAGTGAGGAGGAGTTTTCAATGGACACTACCGGATCAATGGACCCAAAGAAGTTTACCCGAATTTTAGTTGGGGTGGATGACTCACCGGACGCGCAACTGGCCTTTCGTTACGCGATGAACCGGGCGAAGTTTGACGACGCTGAGTTAGTGATTTGTTCCGTGCTGGAATCTGACAACATGAATATCTACCAAGCTCTCAGCAAGGACTATGTGCACGGGCAACGCAGTGATTTACAAACGCATTTACAAGAATATGAAAAATTGGCGCGCCGGTTTGGCATCACCAAGGTGAAAATTATCATTGGTGAAGGGGACCCCGGGGAAACGATTGTGAAAAAGATTATCCCCGAAGTTGAACCAGACCTGCTAGTTGTGGGGTCACTTTCACAATCTGGTGTGCGGAAATACTTTGGGAGTCAAGCGGCCTACATGGCAAAATATTCTCCAGTTTCCGTAATGATTGTCAGATAGCGTTTTCACGACTGTTTTCACAAATGAACTGTAAATAATATTCAGTTACCCCCTTGCAACTTGAAAATATTTTTCATACAATGGTTCTTATGCGACAAGATAATTCTGGCTGCGGCAGGCTGGTTTTATCAGAATCGAGCATAAGAAAAGAGAGAGAAATATGCAGTTCGTGATTTTATTATTGGGTATTTTACTGTTACTCTTTTTAATCATTCGAGTAAAGTTAAACACCTTCGTTTCATTAATCGCTACGTCTATTTTGGTAGCGCTTGGCTTAGGCATGAACCCCGCAAGTATTGCGGATTCCATCAAAAACGGTATTGGGAGCTCAATGGGCGAACTGATTATCGTTTTTGGGTTTGGCGCGATGATTGGGCGGTTAGTGTCTGACGCTGGGGGTTCTTACCGAATTGCCCGGACGTTGATCAAAATTTTTGGGAAGAAACGTCTCCAAGTTGCCATTGTGGTAGCGTCCTTCCTGATTGGGATTTCCCTGTTATTTGAAGTTGGGTTAGTGCTGGTAACGCCAATCGTCTTTGCGGTTGCGTTGGAAGCCGACGTCCCATTCCTCTATCTGGGGATATCCATGGCGGCCGCGCTGTCTGCGACCCAAGGGTTCTTACCACCACAACCATCTCCAACCGCCGTTGCGACGGCTTTAGGGGCTAACGTGGGGGAAATGTTAATGGTCGGAATCATTGTGGCCATTCCCTGTGTGATCATTGCTGGGCCAGTTTGGACTCGCGTGATCCGTCGGTTTAATCCAGAATTGTTTGTCGTTAAGAAGTCTTTGCCGGCCTTTGGTGAAGTGAAGGAATTTGATTTGGATGAAACGCCAGGCTTCGGTCTGTCCGTCTTCACCTCATTATTCCCAGTTGTCTTCATGATTTTGGCAACGATTTATCAAATGGCGGTCAATGGCGGAACGGCACCGAAGAATCCGCATGGTTTGGACGCGGTCATCACGATGCTGGGGAATCCCGTCATCGCCATGGTCGTCGCCTTACTCTTTGCCATCTGGTCCATGGGTTTCCATCGTGGGCGCTCCATGAAGGAAATCAGTGGCACGCTGGAAGACGCCATCAAGTCAATCGCCATGTTACTGATGGTGATTGCTGGGGGTTCTGCCTTTAAGCAAGTCCTGATTGACGGTGGGGTCGGTAAGGCCGTGCAACAATTGATGATGAACTCCACGTTCTCACCAATCCTGTTGGCTTGGTTGATTACCGTTATCTTACGGATTTCCCTGGGTTCCGCCACGGTTTCCGGGATGACGGCTTCCGGGCTGATCATGCCATTGATGCACTCTCTGGGTGCTGATCCAGTCATGATTGCCTTAGCCATCGGGGCCGGTTCCTTAGCGGCTTCCCACGTGAACGATGCTGGTTTCTGGATGTTCTCCGAGTACTTTGACCTGAGCGTTAAGCAAACGTTCCAAGTCTGGACGACACTGGAAACAGTTATCTCCGTGGTTGGGTTGTTAATGGTGCTCTTAATGAACATGATTATTCACTAATATAAGTTATTGCTATTGATTAAAAGAGGCTGTGACATAAGTCTCCAAAACGAAAACTGGTTGAGAAAAATCTTCGGATTTTCCTCAACCAGTTTTTGGTATAATCAAAATAAAAAAGAGCATCGGTCGCACCCGACACTCCTCGAAACTATCCCCGAAAGGATGTTCAATATGCAAGATTATTATAACATGAACCAAACGACTTTGAGTATCGCTTTAGACTATTTGCCAGAAGAAAATCATCCGGCTCGTTACATTGATACGCTGGTTGAATCTCTAAAGTTAGACTACTCCTATCAGTTTGGTCGTCCTCGAGAATATGATTTAGCTGCCATGCTTAAACTAGTCCTACTTGCTTATACCTATGGAATTTTCAGTAGTCGTCAAATCGAGAAATTTGCCCGTGAAAATAAGCCCGCTGGTTGGCTAATCGCCGACCAGGTTCCTTCATATCGAACTATTTGTCGTTTTCGTATCTCGGATGAATTGGCTAATTTGACGCAGCAAAGTTTAAACAACTTAACGTCATTTTTAAAAGATGCCGGTGTAATTGACGATGTCACATTTATTGATGGGACTAAGATTTTAGCCGATGCCAATAAATATAGCTTTGTGTGGCGGAAGAACACCATCCGTTTTGACAAAATGAATCGGGACCAATTGGTCTCGATTTTGGGCGAACTCCACGAAGCAAAGCTCATCGGTGAAGTCCCAGCTGGTTCTGACCTTACAGTGAGCATGTTGGACGCTGTGATTGGAACAGTTGAGGATAAGTTGGTTACTTTAGATGAAAAAGTTCAGGCAACAAGAAAAATATCACCTAACCCAGCCAAGCAACAGCGACGGCTTCTTAAAACACAGCGCCGAAAATTAGACCAACGGCGGGACAAGATGATTGAACATCAGCAGCAACAAGCAACCTACGGTCAACGAAGCAGCTACTCAAAGACTGATCATGATGCCACTTTCATGAGGGTTAAGGAAGACCCCATGCAAAATGGCCAGCTGAAGCCAGCCTACAATCTTCAAATCGCAACGAGCAATCAATTTATTACCGGATTCGACCTGTTCCAAAACCCAACCGATACACGAACCTTTCCACTATTTTTAGCAAGTTTGGAATCGCAAAATGTGCTTGGTAAAGTCATTGTGGCCGATGCAGGTTATGGCTCAGAAAGTAACTACCGATATTGTGAAGACGAGCTCGATAAACACGTCGTATTAGTTCCTTACGGGACAATGCTCAAAGAAAATAGTCGGAAGTGGCAAAGTGATGATCGAAAGGTAATGAATTGGGATTACTACGAAAAAGATGACTATTTTATTGACCCGAAAGGTGTCAGATTCAACTTTAAAGCTTATCGAAAAAGCACTGACAAGTATGGCTTTACTCGTGGATTTAAAGAATACGAAGCCGAAAAATACAATGAGAATCATGAAGTGATTCCACTGGCTTTGACACCAAAGAAAAGGCTTCGCCGAATTAAAGTGAATGAGGCATGGGAATACTTTAAGGCAAAGGAACGCACCCAGCTTTCAAAGCCAGAAAACAAGGCTATCTACGGACGTCGAAAGATTGATGTAGAGCCAATTTTTGGCAAGATGAAGGCTTATTTGCATTTCAATCGCTACTCGGTCCGTGGTCTAGCGAAGGTCAAAAAAGAAACTGGAATCCTCGTTCTAGCATTGAATATCCTCAAGTTAGTCTCCACCAGGAGAAGACGGCTTGAGAATCAAGAGCATGGAAATAAGGCACGAAACCAAAGTTCGGTTTCGTGCCTTATTTTTGTTCTACAGAGGCTAGTTATGTCACAGCCTCTTTTTTACGCGCATTTTTAACTTTTCATATCCTTTTCCATAAAGTAATTGGTTAGGTGAATGCCATCCCGCTCCACCTGTTGTGCGCGGATAACGCGATAACCTTCGTGTTCAAAGAAGGGGCGGGCGGTGATGGATGCGGCGGTGGTGTACCGGTCAGCGGAAACCGCTTGTTCCAGGGTGGTGATTAGGCCGTGGGCAATGCCTTGGTGTTGGTATTGGGCGTGAACGTATAATCGATCTAAATATCCTGTGGCGGTCATGTCGGCAAAGCCCACCACTTGTCCCGATTGACAGGCAACGCGGGTTGTGTGGGCCGCCAGAGACGTTTGCCAACGCGCTCGAGTTGGGGCATCGTCGGGACCAATCCAAGCGGCTAGCTGTGCCGGCGTGTAGTCTTTCGCATTGACCGTTTGAATGGTTTGTTTGAATAACTGGTGAATTTCCGCGAAATCTGTGGCGCGATATGGACGAATCAGCATGGGGGAGTGACCACCTTTCTGGGATGACAAAAAGGCCCGACAACGTGTGCCGAGCCGCTAAGTCTATTCTTCTTCCCGGACAATGTACTTTGGCCGGTGTTTCGTTTCAAGGTAAATTTTATTGATGTATTGGCCTAAAATGCCGAGGCAGAACAATTGAATCCCACCAATAAACAGCATGATAGCGACCAGGGATGGCCAGCCGGCAACGGCGCCGCCCACGGTTAACGCGCGAACGATGACGAAGATGATCCCAATGATCGACAGGAGAAAGGAAATACTGCCGACCCAGGTAGCCAGGCGCAACGGGGCATTGGAGAAGTCAATGATGCCTTCAATGGAGTAGGCAAACAGTTGGCGTAAGTTCCAGTGCGTGGTGCCGGCCGCACGGGGTTGACTCTCGTAGGTCAGGTAGGTCGTCTTGAACCCGACCCAACTGAAGATTCCCTTGGAGAACCGGTTGAATTCGGGCAATGACGTGACCGTATCCACGAACTGTCGGGTCATTAACCGGTAATCCCGGGCGTTGGGCTCGATGCGAACGTCCGAAATCTTATTGATCACGCGGTAGAAGCTGCTGGACAGAAAGGCCCGTAACTTGCTTTGGCCGCGGCGTTCCTTTTGAATTGTCCCGACACAGTCGTAGTCGTCATTTTCAATGAGGTCGACCATTTGCGGTAATAATTCGGGTGGGTCTTGTAAGTCAACGTCCATCACAGCGACCATGTCCCCAGTGGTGGCTTGTAGCCCAGCTGCGAGGGCTGACTCCTTCCCAAAGTTCCGCGAGAACGACCGATAATGGACCGTTTCGGGATGGTTTTGGTGTAATTCTTTCATTTCCTTAAGGGTGTGGTCACTTGACCCATCATCCACAAAAATGTACTCCGGCTCAACCGTCGGGGTAGGGGTGTTCATTGAATCGATCACCTTGCTAACGGTTCGGTAAAATAAGGGAATAGACTCCTCCTCGTTATAGCAAGGAACGACCAGACTTAACTTTTTCATCGTAGACATTCCTTTCACACAACGTTACTATCTTACCTCAAAAGGCCGGGGCTGACCATGACAATTCGCTTAAAAGTGGGTGACAACGCCGCGACGACCCACCTAAAAGTTAGGTGAACCGCTTACAGATGTGAAGTGAATTGGCTTTAATGGTCAGGGGGACAAATTAAGTGACGTTGAAAACAATTTTTCGGATGCGTAACTTAGTGGGTGATTCGAACTGATTAGCCGAGTTTGAAGAGGGAACTGAAGGGACGCAAGTAGAGATGATGAGTGAGAACTGATGCAATCATCAGCCGTGAGGGCGGGAAAAATGGACTCAGCCGTGGGAGTTCTCTTAGCAACGGGCTGTGTTGCTTAGAGAACTGGTGTCTTTGAAACTCGCTTTTTGAGGTTCAAAGCAAGTCCGAAGACCGCTTTTTGGCTTTGGACGGCCGCCAAAGCGTTCCGGTCCGGTAAGGCGAGGGTTGCCAAACAGAAATGAAAAGGACAGAGAAGTGAGCGAGAACTAGTGGAGCCGGAGACGGTCAGCCACGGAGATCTGTGTCGGTCCTGTTAGACCGGTGTTTTTCCGGCCTTACAGGACGGGACGTCCTTTTAAACTCACGGGTTGGGTGAGGTTGAAAGGCGAGTGTGAAGACCGCTCTTTGGCTTCACGCGTTCCCCACAGACGGTAGTGGCTGACGGTCGCAGGCGGAACCAGCTCTCACTCGCTCAGTGTAGCATTTGGGAGGAAAAACCGGAATTAATAACATGCCCGACACGCTTCTGCTATAATTGACCTAATCAACACCACTTTGGAGGGAAATGTTTGTGACAAAACCGATTAAAGTTATGACGGTGTTTGGTACCCGTCCAGAAGCCATTAAGATGGCCCCAATTATTTTAGCGATGCAGCAGCGGCCGGCAGAATTCACGCCGATTACCGTGGTCACGGCCCAACACCGGGAAATGCTGGATCAAGTGCTTGAAATTTTTAAAATTAAACCTGACTATGATTTAAATATCATGAAGCCCAAGCAAACGCTCAGTGACATTACCACGCGGGTCTTGACCCATCTTGACCACGTCATGACCGAGGCGCAGCCAGATATTGTGCTGGTCCACGGGGACACGACCACGACCTTTGCGGCCAGTGTGAGTGCCTTTTATCACCAGACGTTACTGGGGCACGTGGAGGCTGGGTTGCGGACCTGGGACAAGTATTCTCCCTACCCCGAGGAAATGAACCGGCAGTTGACGGATATTTTAAGTGACCTCTACTTTGCGCCCACGGAATTATCCCGGCAGAACCTGTTGAAGCAGGCTCATCCAGACGACCACATCTATGTGACCGGGAACACCGCCATCGATGCGCTCAAGCAGACGGTGGATGCCAATTACCAGCATGATGTCCTGACGCAGGTCGCCCCGGATCATCGAATGATTTTACTGACGATGCACCGGCGGGAAAATCAAGGCGCACCGATGCATGCCGTCTTTAAGGCCGTTCGGCGGGTCGTCGAAGCCCATCCGGACGTGGAAGTCGTCTATCCGGTCCACTTGAGTCCGGTCGTTCAGGCGGCAGCTCACGAGGAACTGGGCGGCATGGACCGCATCCATCTGATTGATCCCCTGGATGTCGTGGATTTCCATAATATGGCAGCCCGGAGCTACTTTATCATGACGGACTCCGGTGGCGTGCAGGAAGAAGCCCCATCGTTGAACAAGCCGGTCTTAGTTTTGCGGGACACCACGGAACGGCCGGAAGGGGTCACGAACGGGACGTTGAAGTTGGTCGGCACCGATCCAGCTAAGGTCACGGCAGCGATGGAAAACTTGCTATCTGACCAGGCGGCGTACGATCAAATGGCGCAGGCCAAGAACCCATACGGCGATGGTCACGCGTCAGAAAGAATTTTGGCCGCGATTGAAACGACTATCAATGGAGGAAATGCAAATGGCTGAGACGGCTTATGACCGGGCCGAAATAAAGACCACGGAACAGTTGTCAGAAATTATGCGGGATATTCATCAGGCCGCGAAGAAGCACAACGAACGTTTTGATTATAAAATCTTGCGCAACGTGCACTTTGCCAACAAGGTCAAGAATCCCGTGACCCAGGAAATGAACGAGGGTGATTCCTGGCGGGTCATGCAAATTGACAATTTACTGGTGACCTCGTTTGGCGTCATTAATGTGGAAAGTAAGTATTGGCGAGGGATGATTTTTCACGACCTCTCCGAAGAAATTTTTTCGTCTAGTCTGGACGACTTCTCAGCGGTCAATCTCAAGAGCCGTGAGAAGGACCAGGATACTGCGGCGGCACTGACCAATCGCTTGGACCGCTTCTTCCTGCCGAATTTATCGGAAGAAAATGAATCGCTCACGCAGGGCTACACCATGAGCCTGGAACAAGAGGGCCGTGGCCAGCGGTCAATCACCTTGCATACGGGCATTAGCAACCCGGCAACCCAGGTCGAACTCTCATCGAAATTGTTAGTGCGCTACATTAATAGTGAAATTACGATGCATAAGCAATTAGAGAACAAAAACGACCGGATCATCGACTTTGTGAAACCGTTAGTCTATTATAATTATTACGACCGTTATGACCGCACCAATTCGTTGGTCGTGGGGAATAAGACCAAGCTGAATGCTCACGACGCGTATAATTGCACGGCGGTCGCCAACTACGACGACTTAGCCACGTTCATCGAATCTTTCCGCCAGGCCAAGCGCGTGCGCTTCAGCCGCAAGACGCTGGAAAAGATGATTGGCACGCTGAAGTTTGCCGAAGATTACGGTTCGTTCTAATGGCGATGATCTTTAGCTAAAGTGGGACAAACAGGCTATTGCGAGTTAACCGGGAAATTGATAAACTAATAAGTCGCGGTCACAATTACTAGGACTAGTTATGATTAGCAATTGTGATTGGTTTTGTGGACAATCCGGTTGACGATAAATGGATTGCCGGCAGAAAACAATTCAAGACACAAATAGAAGATGCTTGGTCAGCGTCAGTGACCAGAGGCGGGCCAACCTGACCAGCTGTGTCGGTGGTCTTGGTTGGGGTTCTGTCCCAACCTAGAGCACGGGACGACCTTTGAGACCGGTTTTCAGGGCTCAAAGTCGAGCTGGAAGACCGCCCCTCAGGCTGGCAGCGACCCCACAGCAGGGCAGGTTGAGCCCGCCGCCGGGAACGAAGGATACCACCCAATCTATCTGCTAAAAAAGGAGGTTCGAACACCTTGACCATTCAGTGGCGCAAACGGGGCGCGCAACTCAAGCACGTTTACGGAACCATCATGAAGCACTACACGATGGCCAACGTGTCCGATTCCGCCGTCGTTTTGGCCTATTATACGTTGCTGTCGCTGTTCCCAGCCTTGCTGGTGTTAGCCAGTATCTTGCCTTATTTAAATATTCAAACATCGACGGTGCTGGATAGCATTGAGCCGATGGTGCCCGAAAGCATTTTTGACATGCTGGAGCCTATCATTCACTCGTTCCTGAATAATCGAAGCGGGGGCGTGCTGTCCATCGGGGTTATCGTGTCCATTTGGTCATCTTCCCGGGCGGTTGCGGCGTTCCAACGAACCGTGAACCGGGCCTATGGCGTCGCGAAAAATCAAAACGCGTTCGTCAACCGAGTGGTGGCGTTCTTTTGGATGGTCGTGCTGATTGCCTTCCTGTTTGCCCTCATGATTTTCTTTAGTTTTGGACAAATCGTGTTGGAAAAGCTGACACCATTGCTGCACCTGCCACGGGCAATCCTGGCATACGTTAACGCGTTGAAGTGGCCCTTTACGTTTTTCGTGGTCTTTGTCGTGTTGATGATTCTCTTTTATTTCGTGCCCAATGCCAAACTCAAATGGCGGTTCGTCTGGCCCGGGGCCTTGGTCGCCACGGTGGGTTGGTTACTCCTCTCGCAGGCGTTTTCCATCTATGTAAAATACTTCGTGCACAACATTGATAGCTACAAAACGATTGGAACGTTCATCTTCTTAATGTTCTGGTTGGACTTTACCGGATTAATCCTGATGTTTGGCGCCGTGTTGAACGCGGCCATCCAGGAGTTAATCGTGGGGGCCATCGAGGAACAAAAGGCGCTGGCCATCCCCAACCTGTTAAGGTATCGCAAATATCATTTAAAAAATAAAGAGAAATAAGCAAAGAGCCTCCTACCAACAATTTTGTCGGTAGGAGGCTTTATTTGTGCGTTATGAGATGAATATTTGGACGTTGATGGAGATTAAAGCGATGGCCGGCAACTCGTGAAGGTCACGACAACCGCTAAATACTGCCAACGTCAGTGACCAGAGGCGGGCCAAGGTGACCAGCTGTGTCGATGGTCTTAGCTGAGTGATTTTTCTCAGCTTAGAGCATGGGACAACCTTTGAGACCGCACTCCAGGCTCAAAGGTGAGGTGGAAGCCCGTCCTTTGGCTGGAACCGGCCCCACAGCAGGGCACCTTGAGCCCGCCGCCGGGAACGAAAGTACCAATCAGTTTTAGGTATGTTTAGCGTGGTAGGTGTCCACGAGCTGTTGGGCCATGGCGTCGAGCTGGTCGATGGCCGCCTGGTCCGGTGCCAAGTTAATTTTAACGGGAGCTGCACCGCGAATGGCGCCAGTCTTCTGGAAGGTGGCATCAAAGTGATCCACCGTGGTGTTGTAGTATTCGCCATAGAAGGTGTCACCGGAACCAGCCACGCCGTAAATTTTATCGGTCAGGTCGATGGCTTGGAGGTCCTCGTAGAAGTCCATGCCTTCATCGGGGAGGGAGCCCTCGTCGTAGGTGTAGGCACAGACCACACAGATGTCGACATTTTCAAATTCGGCGGCGTCCGTTTGCGAAATCTCAGTCTCGGTGACCTGACATCCCAGGTCTTCCAATTTTTCCGTGACGATGTCCGCAACGTCTTCGTTATTGCCGGTGATGGTGGCAAAGACCACTTGTGCTGTTACCAAAGCGCTCACTCCTTAGTTTTGATTGGCTGGTCAGTCGATTGGGACCGCCAGCAAGTTGTCCCAATTATAGCAGGTCGCCGCGATGGTGACTAGGAATCGTTGTGGCGGCCAATCGTGGGCGGCGCGAAAAGATGATTGACTAACAAATCTGTCGCTCTGCTTCCCACACCCCCCGGTGAACTGGTAAAATAATGCCAAGAACAGCAAAATGTTTCTGAAATTGAGAGAAGGATGTGAGGGTTAATGGCCGTCATTACCATGATTGAGGCCCAAAAGCGTAGCGGCCGTTATAATGTTTATATTGACGGTGCGTACGCGTTTCCGGTGAGTGAAAGTGTGCTGATCGACTTCCGTTTGTTCAAGGGCATGGAAGTTGACCAGGAGTTAAAATCTCAGCTGGTGGATGCCGATAACGTGTCCAAGGCTTACAATCGGGCGCTGGATTATCTGTCGAATCAGCTACGCACGGAAAAAGAAGTGCACGACAAGCTGGTCACCTTGGAGATTCCGGAAGCCACGATTGACGCGACGTTTAAAAAATTACGCGAACTGCATTTACTAGACGATGCTCATTACGCGGCGAGCTACGTGCGGACCATGATGCACACGGGTGACAAGGGTCCCCGCGTGATTCGCCAACATTTACGACAAAAA
The DNA here is from genome assembly GCF_044053135.1 of Levilactobacillus sp. FUA 3915. Classification (NCBI taxonomy): domain Bacteria; kingdom Bacillati; phylum Bacillota; class Bacilli; order Lactobacillales; family Lactobacillaceae; genus Levilactobacillus; species Levilactobacillus sp. FUA 3915. Next base: position 2,280,413 of record NZ_CP168704.1, read on the forward strand.
GGGGTCGGCGAAAAGCTGATCGACGATGCCTTACTCTTGTATACACCAGAGGACCGCTTGACCGTGGGGACGGCCGTGGCCCAGAAGCTGGCGAAACGGTATCATCGCCAAGCCTTCGGTACCCAGCAACAGAAGATTCGCCAGGGGCTGATGAGTCGTGGGTTTAACAACGATGAGATTGGGCAAATGCTGGAATCGCTTGATCTAACGCCAGACGTTGACCAGCAACATGAGCTGTTGGTCAAACAGGGTGAAAAGGTCTGGCACCGTTACCGGACGCTCAGTCCATCGGAACGCAAGTATAAAACCAAACAGGTCTTGTATCGCAAAGGCTTTCAGCTCGACGACATTAGTCAGTGGCTGGCTGATTTAGGGGAATCGGCCGAGTAGTTTTTTGGCAACAACCAAGCAAGTGGAGTAAGGGGATGTTGAGATGCACAAGAAGACTTTAGGGGCCTTGGTGGCATTTGGCATGGTTTTGGGAATTGGGGGTGGCCTCGCGTGGTGGTTCAATGGGCTGGCGGAGACACATCCACAGCCCGCGGCCGTTAGCAGTAGTTCTTCGGTGGTTAAGCCGAAGCCCAAGCCACAACCAAAGAAGCCGGCCAAGAAAAAGACGGCACCCAAGCAGACGGCGGCCACGCGAGAGATCGACGCCATTTTACGGGCGAACCGGTTCGTGGGGACGGCCCTCGTGATGCACGGCGACAAAATCATCTACCAGCAGGGGATGGGTTACGCGGATGCCAGCGAGCAGAAAAAGAACGGCGTCAACAGCGTGTACCAGTTGGCATCCGTCCAGAAGTCGTTTACGGCCGGTCTGATCATGAAATTAGCTGCGGCACAGAAACTCTCGCTGACGGATCCGCTGTCCAAGTACTATCCACAAATCAGGGGGTCCAAGCGTATCACGTTACGTGACATGCTGGACATGAAGAGTGGGCTGACACTGGAAGCCTTTCCGGATACCCTGAATTCGGAAAATGGCATGATCAAATTCATTTTGTCCAACATCATTAGTCAACCGCGAGATATTGGCAAATGGAACTATTCACCGGTCAACTTTATGCTACTGGCGGGAATTATCCAGCAAGTCACTGGGGAAAGCTACCGCCAATACTTCACGGAAAATATTATTGAACCGTGGAACCTAACGCACACGGGGTTCGTGTTCAAGATGGCCCACCGTCGTGCCTTTTCTCAGGGGTATCAAAACAATAACCAGGCGGACGTCGATACCAATTACGACGCCAAGTACCCCGAATCCCGGGCATCCATGTTCTACCAGTTTGGGACGGGCCAGGTCTACATGTCGGCCCACGACCTCTTCGTCGGTGAGCGGAACATGTTACTGGGCAAGTTATATCCGGCCAGCGACGTCAACGTCTTGCTGGCGCCGGGAACGGCCTCGATGTACGGGGGAGGCGCCTACGTTTACCCCGGGTACATCCGAGTTCACGGCCTGGCCTACGGGTACGAGGCCACGGCTCTTGTCAGCAAGGACGGCGAGGACGGCGTAATTCTCCTGAGTAACTACTACCGGGCGAACCAGCTGTCCCAAACGCCAGCTATTCAGATTTGGAATCTCTTAGAGGCGGGGCAATTGAATCATTAAATGAATGTAACCAAAAAGGACCTGGCTACCCAAAATGTGGGAAGTCGGGTCCTTTGACGTCGTGTCGGCAATCGTTAAGACTTAGGCCGACTGCCATACGTTCGCTTGGATTTATAACCAGCGGCGAGAATCTTGCGCATGTCCGCGATGTGGCGTTGCTTCGTGTCCTCGGCTTTGGCGCCAAAGATGTAGCGCGCTCACTCGCGCCGATAGCCCACGGTCAACGACTGAAAGAAGTCAGCTAACTGAGAGTCGTCGGCCAACAGTTCAGCGACTTGCGGAATCATCGGTTCAAAGGTACTTAGGGGAGCTTGAGCCAAAAGTGGTCACCTCATTCGTGTGAGTTGGGTGGTGCTAGTTTCTGATTGGTATTAGTATAGCGTTGTTTGGTGAGAGGGATGGGTTGGCAGCGTATGGGCTGGTGAAAAATATAATCAGAGTCTACCTGACACAACTGGCTGTTTTAGTGAGTGATAAAACAGAATAAAAACCGACGAGAAAACAATATGGCTGGGTTGAACAAGTGTTAGCCGCAGGGCTGGGAAAACTGGGCCGGTCGTGGAAGTGACCAGAGGCGCGCCAAGGTGCCCGGCTGTGTCGATGGTCTTAGCTGAGCGATTTTTCTCAGCTTAGAGCATGGGACAACCTTTGAGACCGATTCTCAGGCTCAAAGTTGAGGTGGAAGCCCGTTTTTCAGGCTGTAACCGGCCCCACAGCAGGGCACCTTGAGCACGCCGCCGGGAACGGAAGCGACCAGGCCCAATTTTCACCAGCCCGGAGGCGGTGCGGTTAGCCCTAATCCAGTTGATTAAGTTAATTTTACTGGGGATGGGCGCAATTCCACAGGTTTTGTTGCGCATAATCGGTCTGAACCTATTCAAGGGGCGCCAAATCTGGTATAATGTTGAGTGAATTTTTATAGTTACCCGTTACTTTTGGAAAGTAGGGTTTATACATGACGCGCGAAGCTAGAGGACCTAAGGAAGGCGACTTCATTACGATCAAAAGCTACAAGCACGACGGAAGTTTGCATCGAACTTGGCGCGACACTATGGTACTCAAAACAAGCGAGAACGCCCTCATCGGCGTCAACGACCACACATTGGTCACTGAAGACGATGGGCGGCGGTGGGTGACACGAGAGCCCGCAATCGTTTATTTTCACAAGCATTACTGGTTCAACATTGTTGCGATGATTCGGGACAACGGGGTGTCGTATTACTGTAATTTGGCTTCCCCGTATGTGATGGACAAAGAAGCGCTCAAATACATTGATTATGATCTCGACGTGAAGGTCTTTCCGGATGGTGAAAAACGCCTGCTCGACGTTGACGAGTACGAGGATTTCAGCCAACGGTGGCATTACGGCGAAGAGACTGACCGCATTTTAAAGGCCAACGTGTTGACCTTAGTCGATTGGATTAATCATCATAAGGGCCCCTTTTCCCAAGCCTATGTCGATCTCTGGTATCAACGGTATCAGGAGCTGCTGCGGCGCTCGAATGATTAGTAAGAGTTGTCTTCCGTACCACCAGGAGCAAGTCCATTCGTGGCTCGCTCCTTTTTTCTAAAATCAGTGTCCTTGGGATACTGGTCAAATTGGTCGTTGTTTTCGCCTCCGGATCGGTGAAAATAGGCCGGAACGCTGTGGGCGCCGTCCGGAGCCGAAAGGCGGTCTCCGGACTTACTTTGAGCCGAAATTCACGTCTCAAAGATAGCAGTTCTCTAAGCGGTAAACCGCTAAGAGAACTCCCACGGCTGAGCCTATTTTCACCGACCCTCCGGCTGGCATGGGCTTAGCCCCGTATCTAAGATGTTTCCGGGATGTTGCGTTTCGTAGCAAATAGGTCTGTAGACACAAGTTGTTTTAAATGAAAACAATTGTATCAATGAGCATAGCAAAAGAACACAATACAGTGTTTTGTTCAGGCACTGGCCATTCGGTTGGCAGCACATGACCGAAGCTATTGACGCCTAGATATAAACAGTAACAACAAAAAGAAAAAGTACATAATAACTGCGGTTTAAACAAGTGTGAGCCGCAGGGCTGGTGAAAATGGGCCAGTCGTGGCAGTGACCAGAGGCGCGCCAAGGTGCCCGGCTGTGTCGATGAACTAGGCTGGCGTTCTTTGCCAGCCTAGTTCATGGGACAACCTTTGAGACTGCACCTCAGGCTCAAAGTTGAGGTGGAAGCCCGCTTTACAGGCTGGAACCGGCCCCACAGCAGGGTACCTTGAGCGCGCCGCCGGGAACGAACGCGACGAGGCCCATTTTCACCAGCCCGGAGGCGTTGTCAGAACACTAGTTTAAAATCGTAATGTTAGGGAGGGGCAACCGGGATGAAATGGGTCGCGAATTCAAAAATCATGTTTTGGTCCTTAGAACTGTTAATCGTGGCGGCACTGATTTGGGTCTGCACACAGATTAGCTTCTTGTTTTCACCAATTGGTATTTTTCTATCAACCATCTTTGCGCCACTACTTTTATCGGGGATTCTCTTTTACCTATTGAACCCTCTGGTTAAAATCCTGGAAAAGGTCCGGTGGAAGAAATTTCACATTAACCGGACCGGGGCCGTGGCACTAGTATTTCTGCTCCTGGTCCTGATTCTGGTTGCGGGTGGCATGTGGTTGATTCCACGGCTCGTGACGCAGGTCACCACCCTGGTCAGCAACATTCCTGACTTTGCCAAGTCGACCGAGGGGGTTCTGCGTAAGCTGATTGATCAGCCGGCGTTTAAGAACATCGATTTCTCAAAATACCTGAGTCAATTACAGTCGGCCCTCTCCAAATACGCTCAGAGCTTCATGAGCGGCCTTACCAGCGGGATTGGCTCCGTTATTGGAACAGTGACCACGGTGACCGTAACGGCCGTTACAGTGCCTGTCATGCTGTTCTACATGCTGAAGGATGGCGACAAACTGATGCCGGCCATTCGCAAGTGGTTGCCGACCAAGCATGGCGACCAGACGGCGGAGCTTTTGAGCCGGATGAACACGACGATTGCCCGTTATGTGGGCGGTCAGATCATTGAATGCGTCTTCGTTGGGAGCTTCACGGCCATTGGGTACTTCTTCGTGGGTGAAAAATATGCGTTGTTGCTGGGATTCTTCGCCGGTCTGTGCAATTTGATTCCTTACGTGGGCCCGTACATTGGGATTTTACCAGCGTTGATCGTGGCATTTACCAGCAGTACCAGCTTGGTGATCTACGTGATCATCGTGGTGGTCGTCGTCCAACAGATCGATGGCAACCTGGTTTACCCCAACATTATTGGCAAGAGTTTACAAATTCATCCGTTGACTATCATTATTATTTTGTTGGCCGCAGGAAATATTGCCGGACTGCTGGGCATGATCTTGGCCATCCCATTCTATGCCGTGGTTAAGACGATTGTTCAGTATCTTTACAGTATTTGGCGCCTGGAGCATTCCGAGCGCAAAGCCCTTTAGTGGGGTAAATTTTCTCAAGAAAAGCGTAACGTTTGTGGTTTGAAGTTGACGTCACCGCTGAATATGCTACTATTTAGATTGTTATTGGAATTTTTTAGCGACCCCCTCAGGGATTATCGAGGGAAATTAACCAGATAAAGTAGGAGAATCTACATGAAAAAAGTAATTACGTACGGAACGTTTGATCTGTTGCACAAGGGTCACATTCGGTTATTAAAGCGGGCTGCGGCCTTAGGCGATGACTTAACGGTTTGCGTGTCCTCCGACGAATTTAACGCCGAAAAGGGCAAGCGGGCTTACACGTCATACGAAGACCGGAAGTACATCTTGGAAGCCATTAAGTACGTGGACCACGTGATTCCTGAAACCACTTGGGACCAAAAGATTCGCGACGTTCAAGAAAATGACATCGATATCTTCGTCATGGGTGACGACTGGAAAGGTAAGTTTGACTTTTTGAAGGACTACTGTGAAGTTATTTACTTACCACGGACGGAAGGCATCTCCACGACTAAAATTAAGCACGACTTAGGCCTTTCAGACGAAGAAGACTGGCAGGAAAAAGAGTAGTGTTGGTGATAATCCTTAGTCGTTGACTAGGGATTTTTTCTTAGAGAGCGTAGACGGAGGCAAACGAATGCAACGGATTATTTTTCTAGTGACGTCCTTAAACGGGATGCACAAACCAAACTTCTCACAGCAGTTGTTACAGGCTGTGCGGAAAGGGCTGCCGGTCAGTGTCCTGGTCGCACTAGTTGATTTTGAAGCGACTTGGCAGGTCCGGGATTACCTGAATCGCTTGGCCCAAAAGAACCCCGATGTGCAAAACGTGAATTTGATCACGTTAGCCGACCTGTATCAGGATGAACAGGGGTTGAAGCTGACCAGTGGAGAACGCAACGAGCCGGTACTGACGGACTTTGACGAACGACTCTTTGCCGACAATGAAGAACAAGTGAAACGTTACTTAGACGCGGGTCATTTGGTGGCGGAATTACGCCAATTGAACGACGAAACGCCAATGGTCTTGCGGCAATATCAAGCAGACCAACTGAAACAAATCGATACTTATGGGTTGGACGGTAACGTTGTGGGCATCGAAAAGATCGCCGATGAGGTTGCCCAGACCAGTTACATTTTAAACGCCAAGGGAGAAGCTGTCCTGCGGTTCGTCCGGCATGAACGGCCAGTTGATCAGGTCTTTAATCTGAGCAACTCGTCAGCGATGTTAGCCACGGAATTTGCGGATGCCAAGCAAAACGCGGCAACCGCCAACATGACCAAGCGGCAACGCAGTAAGGCCGAGGCCGCAACGATTGACCACACCTCAATCGTGTCGACCACCGAAACCTATTATGGGGTTCTGGCGTACTCAAACTACCGGCGATTTGATAATTTGTACACCTTTTATCAAGCCGTGTTGAGTCACCTGTTAACGCCGGACACCCAGCTATACGTGGACTTGGCCGTTAACGCCGAGTTATCCCCACAGATGCCGAACCAGCTGATTTTTAATTACTAAGGAGTTTTTCCATCGTGCGTGCGATTTTATCTGGATTACATCATAAAAAGAATTTACAAGAACTGGAACTTGAATTGATCGACGTGCCGGAACCTTTCGATGATCTGGCGGTAACCTTCTTGGAAAAGAATACCCAGGCGTCCGTCACCGTACCCATCAGCAAGGTGGTCAGCGCCGAGGTCGTGCAGATCCGGGTGGACGCCAATGCACTGCAATTTGCTGCAGAGGGCCAAAGCGAGTTTAGCTGGGAACTGTACTTAAACATTCGCCAGCAAAATACGCGGGGCCTGGTCCAGGTCGAAAGTGAATACCTGAGTGACCGGCACCAATTTACCCTGACCAGCTATTACCAAGTGAATAGTGATGCCGAGGGGATGGCGCTGTTTAACATGCACACCCAACAGGCTGAGACTGAATTCACGATTAGTGCGATTAACTTGCAGGACGATCAGTTGCAGGTTATCGGGCAAAGCCGAATCAACGGGCAGCCCATCGAGAACCAACGCCTGGTCTTAAAGAATGAGCAACAGGACAGTTCTGCGGAATGGCCAATTGCCCATATGAGCCTGCACGGGCTGTTCACGGCGTCAATTCCGTTGACGGACCTGGCCCAGGATTCCAAGCAACAGCTGTTCATTCGCTCAACGGTGGCCGGGCAAGACCTGGAACAACGGGTCGTTTTGGCCAAATCGTTGGCCGGTCAAGTGACCCAGGCGGTGACGCCAGGGCATCGCTTAGTTGTCGTTGAAAAACGCTTTGACAACGGGATTCGCGTGCGGGAAATGGCGGCGCCAACGTTGCCGCAACGCGTGGCGAATGCCTCCAGCAAAGTCGGTGGCGTCACCAAGTTGTTCTCTATGTTAATGGACAAGGTCAACCTGGCTTACATGCGCCGGTTATTCAAGCGCGGTCACCGGGCATTCGACCAACCAACCATCATCTTCGAAAGCTTTGGTGGGCGGCAGGTCAGTGACTCACCATACGCCATTTACCGGTTGTTCGTGCAACTCTATCCAGGCTTCAACTTTGTCTGGTCGATCGACCGGGAACAGAAGAAGTTCTGTAAGGAAAATGGGATTCCCTTTGTCATTCGGCGGACTTCCAAGTGGGTGCGGACGTTAGAAAAGGCCAGCTTCTGGATCAGTAACGCGCGGTTCCCCTCATGGGTGCGCAAGCCAAACTACGTGACCTACATCCAAACCTGGCACGGGACGCCGCTGAAGAAGTTGGGCCTGGACATTGAAAACGTCTCGATGCCCGGCACGACGACGGCCAAGTACCATGCCAACTTCGTTCGTGAAGCCAACCGCTGGGATGCGTTGGTCTCACCTAACGATTACTCGACGCGGATTTTCCGGTCAGCCTTTGGGTTTAACAATCAAATCTTAAAGGTCGGTTATCCACGGAACGATGAACTGATCAACAGTACCCCCGAGGACGTAACCGCTTTGAAGGAACGGCTGGGGATTCCACTGGATAAGAAGGTCGTGCTCTACGCGCCAACTTACCGGGATAACCAGTTCGCTGAGAAGGGGAAGTACACCTTCGAGCTGCCATTCTCCCTGGATGACTTCCGCAAGCGCTTCGGCCAGGATGCCGTTCTGGTTCTGCGGATGCACTATTTGATTTCAAATGCCCTGGATATCAGTGGTTACGAGGGTGTTGTCTTTGACCTTTCCAACCACCCAGACATCTCCGAGTTGTACCTGATCTCAGATATGTTGATTACCGATTACTCGTCTGTCTTCTTTGACTTCGCTTACCTCAAGCGGCCAATCCTGTTCTACCCGTACGATTACCACATGTACAAGGACGAACTGCGGGGCTTCTACCTCGACTACGAAAAGGATTTGCCGGGTGAAATTGCCCATAATGAGCATCAGCTGTTGGACTTAGTTTCTGACAAACTGAAGACGCCGGATATGAGTGGCAACCAGAAGTTTATGGACTTCTACCGGCAGTTCTGTGCGATTGATGATGGGCTCAGTTCCCTGAAAATCGTCAACTACGTCGTCCAACAAATCGAAAAGAACGTCTAGCTTTGGCGGGTTAAACTTGTCGTTGTCCGCGCCTCCGGGCTGGTGAAAACTGGGCCTGGTCGCGGTGGTTTTCGTTCCCGGCGGCGAGCTCAAGACGCCCTGCTGTGGGGCCGGTTCCAGACTGAGAAGCGGTCTTCCACCTCAACTTTGAGCCTGAGAAGCGGTCTCAAAGGTTGTCCCATGGGCTAAGCCGAGTGAGAAACCTCGGCTAAGACCATCGACACAGCTGGTCATCTTGGCTCGCCTCTGGTCACTAACAACGACCTAGTTGGGCCCAGTTTTCCCAGTCCTGCGGCTGACACGGGTTTAACTCACCAGCTGGCGGTTCTTTGACGATAGTTGTGGCTACTGGTATCGTGTGGTTATGACTGAGTGGCCAGTTTAGCTGGTTGTGAATTTTAAAAGTGAAACAAATAAAGCTGAATGCACTCACCAATTATGGTTGAGGGCATTCAGCTTTTTAGTTTGGTCGAAATTTTTTTGTTGAGGTGCTAGCTAAGCCATTGTTTAACGTAAGAATTGGTTGGCCTTTTTGACAAATTCTTCGTTGAATTGGAAGACACCGGCGTGGCCTGCGTCTGGGTAGATGACGAGTTCGCTATTTTTGAAGGCCTTAGCCAGATTGTAGCTGTTTGGCTTGGTGGGGACCATAGCATCGTGATCACCGTTGGCAACTAGTACCGGCAAGTCCAATTTGGAGAAATCAATGGCTGACTCGGTGCTCCATTTGTTGATGGCTTTTAGTTGGGTTCGGTAGGCGCTCCAGCCGATTGACCGGTCGCGGCCGGTTTGCCGGGCCTTGATGCGCTTTAGGAACTTGGCAGCTTGTTGCTTGCCGTTGGCCGTCCGGGTGAAGAAGAGGTAGGTTTTCACATCCTTGAAGGTGAAAATGGCTTTGGCCAGGGAACGGTCAGAAATTTTGGTCACATCGCCAATGCCTTGCCCACCTCGAGGGCCAGTTCCCGTTAACAGGGCCCGCCGAATCAAAGTTGGTTCCTGGTTGATGACTTCTTGCGCCACGAAGCCACCCATTGAGAAGCCAAATAGGTCGACTTGCTTGAGACCAAGGGCATGGATAAATTCGCGAATTTCCTGAGCCATACCTTGGATGGTCAGGGCAGCTTTGCCGCCGGAACCGCCAACGCCTTGATAGTCGGGGAGAATCAGTTGATGTTCCTTGGCCAGGCCATCCACGACGGTCGGATCCCAGTTGTCGAGATTACCTGACAGGTGAATCAAGCCAATGACCGGGACGGTGGCAGGTGTGCCGATTTCACGGTAAGCAAAGGTTTTCTTTTCCGGTGTGACGAGTGTTTTCGTTGGTGTGTCAATGTATGAAGTCATGATGAGCAGGTCCCCCGTTTGGTTTAGTAACAGATTTTCGATTAAGGTGAGTGTACCGCATGTGGTAACAAAAATCAATGATTGTTACTTTTGGAATTGAATGAATCAAAAAAGCTGGATGCCGTCACCGCGTTAGGTGAGGGCATTCAGCTTAAAGTTATGTTGGCAAATAGATCAGTGAATCCTGAAGATTAGAGTCAGTTGGCACGAAAAGTTACATGGCTACGGACTAAGACGATAGAAGCCGAGAGGGTGGTCAAAAATAGACTCAGCCGTGGGATTTAAGTAGCGGTTCGCTACTTAAATGGCGACTTTGAAACTCGCTTCTCAGAGGTTCAAAACGAGCGCAGAGACCGTTCTTTGGCTCTGGGCGTCCTGCCCACCGCGTTCCGGTCTATTTTTGACCACCCGGTAGGCGCTGACATCGCCTTATTTGCCGTAGCTGGTGGCTTGGTGGTAGGCGTGGGCGGTTAAACGATTGGCCTGCTCCGCCGTGATACCCGTGCTGTCAAAGTAGTGTTGCAAAATAATCCGGTACTGGCGGTGAACCAACTTTAAATCAGGCCGCTTCGTGTGAACCAACTGTTGTTGGGCACTTTGAGCTGCTTTTTTCGCAGACTTGGATTGCTTTAAATTTTTAACCAGGTAGGTCACGTTCTTACTGGCCTTCTTGGATTGCGGACTAACCGGTTGATTGGCTGTTCGGCTGCTGGCCAACGACTGTTTCATGTTAGCGGTCAGGCTGGTGACCTCGTAATATTGATTTTTCTTTAATTGCACGTGGTCGTAGCTCAAGAACAACAGATTGTTCAGGAGGAGGGCAATCACGGCCAGTCCGGCCCCGCAGAGAATCACGGACATGGTCGGCCGCAGTGGTTGGTGTTTGTTGCGTGCGACTAATAAGCCGACCAAACCTCCCAGAACCACCAGGGCTCCCACGGCAAAGACAATTTTAATAAGCATGGCTTCAGTAGACGCCGACATAGTTTCACCCGTTTCTAAATAAGTTCATTCTAAAATTAGTTGCGAACGGTTAAACAAGCCGTCCGTTAAAACATTAAAGGCATATCTACTATGATACCACATGCTAAGGGGGAGTTAAGTTAAAGCGCGACTATTTTAGGCGATAAGTTATCGGGTGCGGACGTATTTGTCACGATAGACGTTCCTGATGGCGAGTGGTTAAGTGAATTGCTCGTATTGTGGATGTTGGTTGGAATCATAGGCTAGGCTGTGATTTGGACAGGGGGAAAGGATGTTATGATCAGTCTGAGTGACCAGAGGTGGGCCAAGATGGCCAGCTGTGTCGATGCTCTTGGCTGAGTGATTTTCTCAGCTTAGAGCATGGGACGACCTTTGAGACCGATCTTAGGGCTCAAAGGCGAGGTGGAAGACCGCTCCTCAGGCTGGAGCCGGTCCCCATAGCAGGACATCTTGAGCCCACCGCCGGGAACGCAGCCGACTAACAAACCGTGAATTGTCGGCCTAAATGTGTTAAAATTACTAGCTGTGACGTTTAATTTAAAAAACGATAACTTAAAATATAAAATAACTTTTGTGAGGAAAACTAATGAGTGAAAAAACTTTAGCGTCAGCGGTTGATAAGCGCCGGACGTTTGCCATCATCTCTCACCCCGATGCCGGGAAGACGACGATTACTGAACAGTTACTGCTGTTTGGGGGCGTCGTGCGTGAGGCCGGTACCGTTAAGGCCCGGAAGAGTGGCAACTTTGCCAAGTCCGACTGGATGGAAATTGAACAAAAGCGGGGGATTTCCGTAACGAGCTCCGTCATGCAATTTGATTACCAAGGCAAGCGGATCAACATTTTGGATACCCCTGGGCATGAGGATTTCTCCGAAGATACCTACCGGACCCTGATGGCCGTCGACTCCGCCGTCATGGTGATCGACTCTGCCAAAGGGATCGAACCCCAAACCAAGAAGCTGTTCCAAATTTGTAAAATGCGGGGCATTCCCATCTTTACCTTTATGAACAAGCTTGACCGGGATGGCCGGGATCCAATGGACCTCATCGCCGAACTGGAAGATGTCTTGGGCATCGAAGGTTACCCGATGAACTGGCCAATTGGGATGGGGAAGGAACTCAAAGGGTTATACGACCGGTATCACAACCGCGTTGCCCTGTTCCGGCCCGAAGACGAAGCGCACCAATACCTGCCGTTACAGCCTAATGGTGAGTTGGTTGAACACAATGACTTGGAAGAGGACGGCTGGTACCAAGATGCCCGTGATAACATGGAGCTGATCGGTGAAGCCGGGAACCAATTTGACGAAGCTAAAATCGCCAGTGGGGACCAAACGCCCGTGTTCTTCGGGTCTGCCTTAGCCGATTTTGGGGTTAAAACATTCTTGGAAACCTATCTGGAATACGCGCCAAAACCTGCCAGTCACCATACTGAACAGGATACCGACGTGGCCCCAACCGACTCCGAATTTTCTGGCTTTGTCTTCAAAATTCAAGCCAACATGAACCCGCATCACCGGGACCGAATCGCCTTCGTACGAATCTGCTCGGGTGAATTTGACCGAGGGATGGACGTCATTCAGGAACGGACCGGGAAAAAATTACGGCTGTCCAACGTGACCGAGTTCATGGCTGATACGCGTGAGAACGTGGAAACAGCCGTGGCTGGGGACATTATCGGGCTGTACGATACCGGGAACTTCCAAATCGGTGACGCCATTTACACCGGGAAGAACAAGATTAAATTTGAAAAGCTGCCACAATTTACGCCAGAATTATTCGTCCGTGTATCTGCGAAGAACGTGATGAAGCAAAAGTCCTTCCATAAGGGAATCAATCAACTGGTGCAAGAAGGGGCCGTTCAACTGTACACGTCTTACTCCACTGGGGATTACATCCTGGGTGCCGTGGGTCAGCTGCAGTTTGAAGTCTTCCAATTCCGGATGCAAAATGAATATAATTCTGAAGTTATCATGGAACCTATGGGCAAGAAGACTGCTCGCTGGATCAACCCTGACCAATTAGACGAACGGATGTCTTCATCCCGGAACCTGCTGGTCAAGGACAACCATGGCGAGCCGTTGTTCTTGTTTGAAAACCACTTCGCTGAACGTTGGTTTAAGGACAAGTACCCTGACGTCGAACTGACTTCTAAGCTCTAAACTAGTCGTTGAACTGTGCCTCCGGGCTGGTGAAAAATGGGCCGTGACGCTGTGGGCGCCCGTCCGAAGCCTGAGGGGCGGTCTTCGGACTTACTTTGAGCCGAAGAACACGTCTCAAAGATAGCAGTTGCCTAAGCGGGGAACCCGCTAAGGCAACTCCCACGGCTGAGCCCATTTTCACCAGCCCTGCGGCTGACGCGGGTTTAGCCCGTTGGGTAGTGGTCGACGGTGACCTTGTGTCGTTTAAGTTTAAATATTAGTAAGTCCCAGCCATTTCATAGTTTGAGGTGGTTGGGATTTTTGTATACCACCCCATCTAAGACCATCGACACAGCCGAGCACCTTGGCTCGTCTCTGGTCACTTCCACGACCTGCCCAGTTTTCCCAGCTCTGCGGCTACCACGGGTTTAGCCTGTTGGTTAGTGGTCACTAGTGGCTTAGGGCATTTAATTTAAATACAAATGAAGCTCAGCCATTTCGATTGTGAAGTGGGTGAGCTTTTTTTTGCACTTTTAACGGGTCAGTTCACAGCTGGTTATCCAGAATGTTGTGCTAATTGGTCTAGTCTAAAACCGCCACGATTCCTAGTAATTCAACATCCTCACGACGATCCCGTCATTTTTCGAAGGTTTCCCTTCGGATTTTGCGTGTAAGCCCCGTCATAAATTCAGTTCTGTTACACTATAAACGAAATAATAATCTTGAAAATTGATGGTGCCCCATAATCGTTTGGGGGATGGAGAGGAGCGATTGCGATGAAGTTTAGAAGTTGGTTAGGATTTTTCTTAGGGCTGAGTTTGCTCGGCGTGGGTGGGGTTACCGGTTGTGCCGACGCGGATTACGACCAGGCTTTGAAGACGGCACCGCAGGGGATTTCGCTTGATAACATTTTTACACCGGGGACGACGAGTAATAATCAGGCGTCCGTGGTGAGCGCAACGAATCCGAATGTGTCGGGGACGCAGGCGGCTAAGATCAATAACGGTAAGAAGCAATTTGGCGCGCTCTGGTCAACGACGGACAACGTGTTTGATTTGACGCGCAATCAGTCCGCGTCCATGTGGCTGTACTTTGGGAACACCGGCAAGAAGGCCGCCGACGGGATGGCCTTTGTGCTCCAGAACGATGACAAGGGTTTAGCGGCCACCCCAACGTTTGGGAAGAATATTTCCGGCGAAACGTTGGGCGTGTGGGGTGTGGATACCGATAAGAAGCAGACCACGCCGGACAAGCTCGCAGCGACGGCGATTCAAAATAGTTGGGCGCTGGAGTTCGATACGCATCTAAACACGTCCACGAATTACGGCAACACCGGGGATGCGGATTCCTTTGACGTGGGGATTGCGGGCCCGCACATTGCCAACAACTATCCCGCAGCGGTGGACAGCTACCAAATGGTGCGGACGTCCACGTTGATTCCCATCTACAGTGTCGGCTACTACGCGACCCAGGACCACGCCGGTGTGTTGAAGGGGGATTACACCCTGTTGTCCAACGGCTCGTGGCACCATTTAACGTTGGATTGGCAGGCCAAGTCGCAGCAGATGACCTACACCTTTAATGACAAAGACCCGGTTACGGGGAAGGGCCAGAGCGGTGTCAGCGAGTCGGCCAAACTCGACCTGACCGAGATCGACCCCAAGGGGACGGGGCAGGTGCGATGGGGCTTCACCGGCGCGACGGGGGATAGTTACGAAAATAACCTGGTCGTGATGGAAGAAGTGCCCGGGCTGGTCGATGCGCAGGCAACGGCGACCCTGACGGACACGACGACCGGCAAAGAGATTGGTGACGGCGACGTGATGAAGGGGCAGGATAGCTTTAAGTTAGACTACCAATTGGACTACCTGACCGGCAAGCAGTCCTGGCAAGACGTGCAGGCCCATCTACAAGTACCGGAATACCTGGACGTGACGGCCGGGAAAATCACTTACGCCGACGGCACGTCAACGGTGGTGGATGTTAGCCAATTAACGGAGAACCAGTTAACGGTCAAATTGACTCAGGCCCTGTCGGCTAGCAATCGGACGGCGCACATTACTTTGACGGGGAAGGCAGCCAATTTAACGGCACCAGTTACCGTGGACGCGACAGCGAGTGGATTTAGTGCCGTCAACGGGGTGGTGACGGCGGAGACCCCGGTCTTTACGC
Organism: Levilactobacillus sp. FUA 3915; assembly: GCF_044053135.1. Lineage (NCBI taxonomy): Bacteria > Bacillati > Bacillota > Bacilli > Lactobacillales > Lactobacillaceae > Levilactobacillus > Levilactobacillus sp. FUA 3915. Next base: position 2,295,684 of record NZ_CP168704.1, read on the forward strand.
TGAACCCCACGCTGGAACTGATGGCGGCATCCCTGTCCGGCAGTAGCGGTCAAGTGGAACCCGGGGAAGATGCGACCATGAAGGGTCTGGTTGTGGTACCGGAAGGCGTCGACCTGGCGAACCGGGACATGACGATTCATTCAACACTTAATGGCAAGGCCCGAGCCGACTTTAAGATTCCGGACGGCACGGACCCGTCCAGTGGGCGGTTTGATGTGACCGTGGCGGCCGCGGACCTGCAGAGCGGCAAGAATACGCTGGTGACCACGGTCGAAGATCCTTACGGCAACGTGTCTAACGCCGTGACTTATACAATCACCGTCAACCGGCAGCTGGTCTTCAACACGGTTGCCGAGAAAAGTTCATTTGAGAACACGACCCTGACCGGGACTCAGCAGAAGGTCAAACGGACCCTGGATTGGCAAGTTGAAATTTTAGATACGCGGGAAGCCGGTGCCAAGTGGGCCTTACAAGTGACGAGCACGGACTTCACGCGAGCAGACGGTCAGAAGTTGGCGGGTACCCTGAGCTACTACGACGGGGATGACCGCACGCCTATCAGTGACACGCCGATTGCGGTGAGCCAGGGAGAGGCAACGGGCAACGATGACCTGACGAACGTGATCGATGACTGGGACGATGACAATGGGTTACTGCTTGAAGTGAACTCGGCGGCCTTACAAGGGAAGTACAGTGGGACGGTTACCTGGTCATTGAATAACGTGCCCGAATAGTGAAGGACCCACATCTAGCGTGACGACAGCAGTCGTGGCGCTTATTTTTATGGCGGGAAATCCCTTAACTTAGCAAAATATCCCGGTCGAAAAATAAAAGGTGGCTAAACCAGCTAGACGTGGTCTATACTGGAAAGGCACCATGATTTCTTACATATAAAAGGGGTAGATGTTAGATGGAAAATACGCAGACTTTACAGTTTTGCCCGAAGTGCGGTCGGGAAAATGTCGAGCACGGCAAATTCTGTCCGCAATGTGGGCAATCACTCACCCAAGCGGCGCAACCGGTTGGCGCCAAGCAGGCGACCCAATCACAGGCCCCCGTGACGCCTCAGTCACGCACGGCGCATGATGAGTCAACGACGGGACAACAGGCGGTCCACACGGCAACTGCGCATCACAACGGTAATCGGAATTTGATTTTGAACCGGGAGAACCTGGAGCATGTCGGGTTGTGGATTCGCAATAACCTAGTGACGACTGGCATCGGTGTGTTCCTCCTGTTCCTGCTCTTCACGTTTGCGGCGGCTCACGTTGCCTGGTGGACGATTTTGCTATTATTGGTCTTGATTTACCTGATTGCCGGCAGTTACGGGACCGATGCCACCAGCTTCGAACGAAAGGTCAACCGGTACTACCGCGACCAGGATTATCGGTCAAATGTGAACCAGAATTTAAAGGCCAAGCAGAGTGATCTGCAGGCTAAGACAGCTTCGGCCCTTAAGCAAGCCATGCCGCAACAAGCAACGTCAACGGCTGCCACGGACCAACCCACCGCTGGTCCAACGGCTCAAGCAGCCACGACCGCGCCAGTTGCCAAGGGTCACCTGGGCATGGGCGTGACCGAGGTCATGGTGGTCTTGGGCGCCTTGGCTGCTCTGGGCGCCGTTTACGTGGGTCCTTACCTGCAAGCCTCCGCCTCGTTCCTTGACTCCTCAGCCGGGTTAACTCTGGCCAATTTGCTCAAGCTAGGAAATTCGGCTTCGGAATTTTTCGGTCAGGACTCTAGTGCCGGGGTGTGGCTCGTGGCCTTAACCGCTGCGCCAATCGTCGCGCTGGTCTTGGGGATTCTGCCTAGCCGCACGACCCGAATCATCAATGTGTTCGTGGCCGTTGCAGTCGATCTGATCTTTGGGACGGTCTTCGGGGCCATTTACAATGGTATCGGTGGCGGCTATTCTGGGACGTTTGGCGATGCGGGCTTCGGTCCTAGCGCCTGGGTCTCTCTGGGTGGCTGTGCCGTACTGACCATCTTTGCCCTGATTTCGGCGTTTAAGCCGCGGAAACCTTAATCAATGAGAAAGTAAAAACGTTTCGCCAATCGATTAGGATTTGTACTAGTCCCTGTCAAGTTGACGGATGAAATACTATAATTTTTGTAGATGTGTTTAAGCGGCTTCACCGCGGTACTCAACCGCGGTGGAGCCGTTTCTTTGTGCTGTACGGTCAATATAGTTGAAGTAGTGAATACCTTCCTCAATAAGCTTAATTAGCTCCTCCTTGGTTTTAGGCATTGGGTGGCTGTCTAGCCAGTTTAACTTGAATTCATTCCACCAACGTTCCATTGGGGCATTGTCATAAGGCGTTCCCGGTCGGGACATGCTCCGAACGACTTTGTGTTCGGTCATTAGATTATTAAAATCTTTGGAAGTGTAAGCCGAACCACGATCGGTATGAACCATTGGATGAACTTCTCCAGCTTTGCTAAAGGCTCGCTCAAAGACTTCAACCATTGCGTCACTGGTCTCAGTAACACTCAGATTGTAGGATAAAAGATATCTGCCATATAGATCTAGTACACCACACAAACGAGCCTTGTACTCGCCATTGATACCGTAACGAACTTCGGTGGCGTCCGACAACCACACTTCATTTGGATTATCTGCCATATTAAACCGTTGATTTAATACGTTGTCTCGTATTTCTTGTTCGGCTTGTTTTACTCGATGGTGTTTCTTCAGTCTGCTTTGACACTTGAGATGCAGGAGAGTCATAATCCGCTTAACGCGCTTAAGCGAGACGTAAAAATCAAGATCTGAATCATGATCTAGATAAATCTTCAATTTTCCTGCGCCGATTCTCTGACGATGTGCATTGAAGTACATGAGTATCTTTTGCTTAAGCTGCGCTTCTTGTTGCTCCCAAGGGGTTTCTTCACGATGAAGCCATTGATTAAATGCTTGGCGAGATAGACCCACTTTGCGAAGAATAATGGTTTGGGCGCCATGAATCTGTGGACTGAGTTCCTGGATTGTCTGGAATATTAATTTATGTTGGGCGTTCACTCCTTGTTCTGTAGTTCCCGGATTTTTTTTGCGAAGAGCTCCATTACCTCCTGTTCTTTGAGCTGGGCCTTTAGTTGACGATTCTCTAGTTTTAAACGTTCAACTTCAGTCATTTCTTCAACTGGTTTAGTACGTCCACGGCCATCCTTTAATGCTGTGTACCCACCATCTTTGGACTTGAGAACCCAGGCTCTTACCTGTTGGTAAGAGACGTTGAAGTGTTCGGATGCCTGGGAGTACGAATGCTTTCCAGCTGTGACATACTCCACAATTTTAATTCGTTCTTCGAATGTTGTTTTACGACTCATAATGCGGACCTGCCTTCTTGACGGGGTAGCCATCAATGATTTATTGGTCCCATTATACTGGAATTTCTTAATCCAGTCGCGAAGTTGCTTGTCGCTTCTCAATCCAAAACGATTGCTGATTTCAACTAAACTACCTTTACCATTTAGATAGGCTTCCACGGCTTGCTGCTTGGTCTTTGCACTATAACGTGTCCAGATATGGCGTTCTTCTAGGCCGTCGAGGCCATCACGCTTGTAAAGTTCTCGCCACAAACGAATAGTAGAGCCATAAATACCATATTGCTCAAGGTATTTGCTTCTGTTCAACTTGGTCTGTGATAGACCAGTCAAAATATCCAGTTTCTCCATAGCTGTAAATCTTGTCCTAGGCATAGAAAAATCCCCTTAAAGTTAACAGATGAATTATAGTTTTTCATCTGTCAACCTTAAGGGGACTATAGCAAGGATTGGCGAAACGTTTTTTGCTTCCACAACTTTTTTAAAGGGGGATGCGGGGTTATTTAGTGGTTTCTAAGCTGGCTACCTGGGCCTGAGCGGCTTGGGCCAGGATGTTCAGGTAGTTGAATGGCCGGTCAAAGTTGGGTTGGAACAGCATGTCGACCATGGCCAGGTCATCAATCGTGTTTTCGTTTTGGATGCAGACGGACAGGGTGTTCGCTGATTGTGAGACGTCGTACTTGCTCATCAGGGCGCCACCGAGAATCCGTTTGCTATCTGGGTCGTAAACCAGGGACATCAGCACGGGTTCCGTCGTTGGCATGAATTCTGGCCGGTAGTTATCCTTAACGATGACTTGTTCGGCGTTGATGCCCTGTTGCTTGGCGGCGGCTAAGGTCAACCCGGTAGAAACGATGGTCCGACCGTAAAGGGCTAAGCCAGAGGAAGATTGTGTCCCCATGTACTTAACGGTGGGGGTAACCAGGTTCTTGCCGACTAAGATACCTTGACGAACCGCGTTGGTTGCCAGGGGGATGTAGGCGTTTTGGTGCGTGGGGTTATAGTGAACTGCTGCACTATCACCGGCAGCAAAAATATCTGGATTGGATGACCGCATGTAAGCATCCGTGATAATCGCACCGTTTTGGGCCATGTCAACTTGACCCTTGAGCAGGGCGGTGTTGGGCCGGAAGCCGATGCAGAGGATGGCTAAATTGGTGTCATAGCTGCCTTTGTCGGTCTTGATGGTCACACCGTCGCCGGTATCCGTAAAGCTTTGGACCGTTTCACCCAAGGCTAACTGCACGTGGTTGTCGCGGTAGTCCTGTTCGATGACGTCGGTAAATTCTTGGTCAAAGTACTTAGGCATCACGCGGTCCATAGCATCAATCAGGGTAACGTCGTGGCCGGTGGTGGAGTAGGCTTCGGCCAGTTCAGCACCAATGTAGCCGGCACCGATGACCGTGATGTGCTTGGCGTGCTTCGCCTCTTCGATCAAGGTTTGGGCGTGGTTCCAGTTCTTACAAAGCTTCACATGGTCGCCGTCGATCCCCTCAATCTTAGGGATGATGGGCCATGAACCAGACGTCATAACCAGCTTGTCATAGCTTTCAGTGGTTTGGGCATGAGTCGCCAGGTCTTCAACCGTGACCGTCTTTTGGTCAGCGTCGATGGCTAAAACGTTGTGGCCCATCTGCACGTTAGCGCCTAAGCTCTTTAATTCTTCGGGGCTGGAGTAGAACAGGCCTTGGGGGTCCGCTACCTTGCCGCCGAGGTACAGGGCAATCCCGCAGGATAAGAAGGAAATATTATCATTCTTTTCGTAAACGGTGACGTCTGCATCGGGGTGTTCTGCTAAAATTTGCTTAATGGCAAAGGTTCCTGCATGTGTACAACCAACAACTGTGACTTTCATGGTGGTGCCTCCCAAAACAAGATTTTTTGAAGGGTATTTCACAAACGCGTTCATGTGAAATCCTTTTCAATTGATTACAACTCTATTTTAGACAACTTATCAGTAATGTCAACACTTTTCTGAAAGTGTTACCATTTTGTTGACAACGGGGATTGAACCCGAAACTAGTCTTGCTTAGCGAAAAGCGGTAAACTAAAGAGCGTAGATTTACCTGTAAGTCCAGTGGCGAACACGGGTGGCAAACCCACGCCGTGTCGGCCACTCACGGACAGGACTTATTTGAAGGAGTGACTAATTTAATGTCAAAAGTAGCCAAGCATCTCTCAGCCTGCACCTCCGTTTTGGTGGGTAAAGCCGCCACGGTCGATGGGTCCACGCTGATTGCTAGAAATGACGATACCTTTTTACCTTTAACCCCGCAACGGTTCTACGTCCATCCCGCAGAGCATGATCAACCTAAGCGGACCTGGGTCTCCAACCAAAACGGCTTCACGGCACCAATTCCTAGCGACGGTTACCGCTACATGGCAACGCCTAACGTCGAAGTCGACAAGGAAGGGGTCTACGCCGAAAGTGGGTTCAACGAAAAGAACGTGGCGATGAGTGCCACCGAAAGTGTTTACGGCAATCCGGCCGCGTTAGCTTTCGATCCACTGGTGGCCAATGGTCTGGCCGAGGATTCCCTGCAAACCATGGTGCTCCCTTACATCAACTCCGCGCGCGATGGGGTGCGTTACCTGGGCAACCTGATCAAGGAATATGGCTCACCAGAAGGTAACGGCGTGCTCTTCTCCGATCACGACGAAGTTTGGTACATGGAAATCGTCACGGGACACCACTGGGTTGCTCAACGGATTCCGGACGATGCCTACGCAGTGACCGCGAACCAAGTGGCCATTCAACAGGTGACCTTCGATGATCCAGATAACTTCATGTACTCCGATGGGATTCAAGAATTTGTCACGACCAACCATTTGAACCCAGACCAAGATGGCTGGAACTTCCGGCACATCTTTGGAACGAGCACCGAAAAAGACCGGCATTACAACACGCCACGGGTTTGGTTCGGCCAACACGTATTGAATCCTGAAATCGAACAGGATCCCCAATCCAGTGATCTGCCTTTCATCTGCCGGACCAGCCACAAGATCAGTGTGGAAGACGTGGAATACATTTTGAGTTCCCACTACAATGAAACCCAATACGATCCACTGGGCCCTGGCGACGGTGCGGATAAGCTGAAATTCCGGCCAATTGCCATGAACCGGACGCAAAATTCTCATGTGCTCCAGTTACGGAACGATGTACCGGCCGACCGCTCAGCCATTTTCTGGTTGAACTTTGGGGTGCCAGCCTTCAGTCCTTATGTGCCATTCTTTGCCAACGCGACCGATACGGATCCATCATACAGCCAGACGCCGATCCACTTGGATGACGTCAGTGCTTACTGGATGTACCGCAAGATGTCCATGATTGTGGAATCGCATTACGTTCAGTTCATTGAACAGGATACAGACTACGTGACGGCTGCCAAGCAAGACTTACGGACCCACGTGGCCACGGCCTTGGCCGGCGCTAACGACCTGACTGGTGATGCCTTGACCGCCTACCTGACGGACCAAAACCACCAGGTTGTCGCCGACATGCGGGAAGTCACGACGCAGTTGACCAATGACTTGATTGAAAAGGGGCTGACGCTGTCGCACCTGACCTTCAACATGGACAAGAACCTGTAAGACGGTTCAGAACGTGCGCTTGTCAGTCGTTCCCGGCGGCGGGCTCAAGACGGCCTGCTGTGGGGCCGGTTCCAGCCTGATTCTCAGGCTTCCACCTCAACTTTGAGCCACAAACCGGTCTCAAAGGTTGTCCCATGGGCTAAACTGAGAAAATCGCTCAGTTAAGACCATCGACACAGCTGGTCGTCTTGGCCCGCCTCTGGTCACTGACATAGGCGTGTCTGTCTCGTCACAGGTTCTGTCGGTCAGCCTGATTTTGTCTCACAGGTTTAGCTAGACTGTTTTAAAAATAACTATCTATAGAGAGTCTCTTCCTGGACAATTCGTCTGGGGAGAGGCTCTCTATTTATTTGTCCGCAGACTGGGAATCAGGTGAGTAACAGTTACTGAATGTGGCCTTAAAACAAGTCTACAGTATAAAACGTCAAGACTCTATAAATCTTCACATTTCTCTCAAAGTCTACACAAATCTTTTCGTCATAATAAGATTATAGTAATCGATGCGATGATTCATTTAGTTAACGGAGGATTTCATGATGAAGAGAAAAGAGATGAAAAAAATCAACTTAACGGCGCAGCAGGGGTTAACGGCGAAACAGGCCCAAGACCAACTGGCTGCGACCGGGGCAAACGAATTAATTGCCGCAAAGAAACCTGCGCTGTGGCAACAGGTGGCTCGCCACCTGAGCGACGTTTCCTCACTTGTGCTATTATTTGCCGTCGGCTTAGCCAGTTACATGGCGCTCTTTCAGGGCGGCGGTTGGACGAAGACGATTGTGATTGGGTCCATTCTGGTGATCAACGTGATCATCGGGCTGTACCAGGAAGCCTCGGCGGAAAAGGCGTTGGCGGCGTTACAGTCCATGAGCCTGCCCACGACGACGGTCCGGCGTGACGACATCGCCCAGACGATTCAGGCCAAAGACGTGGTGCCAGGGGACTTGGTCCTGCTAAAAGCCGGTGACCAGGTGCCAGCCGATGGCGTCGTGCTCCAGAGCACCAATTTAGCCGTAGACGAAGCCGTCTTAACCGGTGAAAGTGTGCCGGTCACGAAGGAAAAACTCGTGGACCCAGATGGCGCAACGGAAGCGCAACAAGTCTTTTCCGGAACCGCCGTCACGGCGGGAACGGCCATCGTTCAAGTCGTGACGACGGGGATGGCCACGGAACTGGGCCAAATTGCAGGGCTGTTGAACAAGACCAAGAAGCGGGCAACGCCACTGCAGGGCCGGCTGAACAAGCTGTCCGCGTGGCTGACGACCTTTGCCGTTTTAGGCGGCATGGTCATCTTTGCCCTCAGCATTTGGATGCAAAATCAGGGGCTGGCTGACAGCCTGATGATTGGGATTTCCCTGGCTGTGGCGGCCGTGCCAGAAACGCTGCCGATCATCGTGACCATTAGTTTGGCGCACGGTGTCAAGCGGATGGCCAAGCGTAACGCCATCATGCGCCGGGTGAATGCGGTGGAAACGATTGGTGGCGTCGACGTGATTGCCTCCGACAAGACGGGGACACTGACGCAAAATCAGATGACGATTACCCGTTACTGGACGCCCAACACGAAGAACGCCATGGCGGCGGACACGTTAACGCCGGCTGGTGAAAAGATGATGCGTTACCTGGGCCTGGCAACCAACGCCGAGATTCAAGAGGTCGCCGGTCAGGAACAGACGATGGGTGATCCCACGGAGCTGGCGATTGTACGCTGGTTAAAGGGGCACGACAAGAGCCGGCAACAGTTTGAAAAGCAAGCACCACGGCTGGCGGAAGATCCCTTTGACTCCACGAAAAAGACGATGGCGACGGTCCACCGGTTAGCGGATGGCCAACAGCTGGTCATCGTGAAGGGTGCCTTCGACCGGTTACCGGTGGCTTGGCAACCACAAGCCCTCGCCCAAGCCAAGGCCGTTCACGACCAATTTGGCCAGCAGGCCTTACGGGTCCTGTCGGTGGGCTACAAGGTGATGCCAGCGACGTCAACGCACGACTGGACGGAACTGACGAAGGACTTAACGTTTGCGGGGCTGGTGGGTATCATTGACCCGCCACGGCCAGAAGTGATTCCGGCTATTCGGGAAGCCAAACGTGCGGGGATCAAGCCGGTGATGATCACTGGGGACCACATGGTGACAGCCGAAGCCATTGCTAAGGAAATCGGCTTGCTGACACCGGGCCAACTGGTGATGTCAGGCGACGAGCTCCGGACGCTGACAGACGACGAGCTCGCCGCGCAGATTCAAGATATTGCGGTCTATGCGCGGGTATCGCCGACGGACAAGATTCGGATCGTTCAGGCGTGGCAAAATGCCGGCAAGACCGTGGCCATGACTGGGGATGGGGTCAACGATGCCCCCGCTCTGAAGGCCGCCGATGTCGGCATCGCCATGGGGATTACCGGCACGAAAGTCTCTAAGGGGGCCGCCGACATGGTCCTCACGGATGACAACTTTGCTACGATTATCTCCGCGGTCCGGGAAGGCCGGACGGTCTACCAGAACATTTTGAAGGCCGTCGAATTCCTGGTGGGCGTCAACTTTGCTCAAATCTTCCTGATGGTGGGCGCTGTCCTGATGGGCTGGGGCGCGCCGCTCTTGGCGGAACAACTCCTGCTGATCAACGTGTTAGCCGATGGCATTCCTGGGTTCTACATTTCCCGCGAACCGGGCGAAAAGGAAGCCATGGAACAGCCACCGGTGGCCAACGACGAAAGTCTCTTTGCGAGAGGCTTAGGCAGTCGCTTGGCAACCCGGGCGGTCACGTTTACCTTCCTGACGCTAGGCATCTACGCGATTGGCCGGTTCGGTCTCTCCGCGGGTCAAGCTACAATGGGGATGACGATGGTCTTCCTGGTGTTGGCAGTTGGTTCGATGGTCGACATTTACGCCATCAAGGACCGGCAACCACTGACGCGGCAAAGCCTCATGCGTAATCCCGTGCTAAACGGGGCGATGCTCCTGGCCATCGCGTTGGTGATTGCCATCGCGACGATTCCGGGCCTGCAAGGCATGTTCGGCCTGGTAAGCTTACCGGCCGTCGCCTGGTTGATCGTGATCCCAGGCATGTTTATCCCAACGATTGTGTTAGAAATTGCCAAACGTTGGCAACGCCGGTCCACGAACACGTGGATCGCAGAAATTGACTAGGGCAACACCGTAACTGAATGGGTCGCGCCAAGACGCTCACGCTACCGATAACTAACGATTACTTGGAGGAGTAAACGAGACGTTTGGAAGTTCGTGGAGGTCATGGTAAGACACATTCGGCAAGTAAGCTAAAGTCAAAGCATACGCCGCAACGTATGAATCGGTTGGATACAAAAATAACGGTCACCTCTTCGATAGAAATGAAGAGGTGACCGTTATTTGTTTGGTTTTATATAGTTTAACGTTTAGTAATTGTGATGGTCATCTATTAACCAGAGAGCAGGAACACATGAATGGGTGTGATCAGTGTCAGTGACCAGAGGCGGATCAACCTGCCCAGCTGTGTCGATGGCCTTAGCTGAGGTTTCCCACTCAGCTTAGCCCATGGGACGACCTTTGAGACCGATTCTCAGGCTCAAAGTCGAGGTGGAAGCCTGAGAATCAGGCTGGAACCGACCCCACAGCAGGGCAGGTTGAATCCGCCGCCGGGAACGAAACGAAATCACAACCCAGTTTTAAGCATAAGCGACGAGAGCGAGGCGGACGTAGCGCGCATTAATGTAAGCGTCCGGCCCAATCTGGTACCAGACCAGCTGTTGGTCATCCACGACGCGGCCACGAATATCCAGCGCCTCTCCATGGTCGAGCTGGCCAGCCGTTTCGCCATAAGGTTCGTGGTAAATGGACACGGCCTTGCCCGGCACGTAGTCGACCGTGCCGATCCGTTCAAAGGGTTCGGGATGCCACCGGTCGGGCTCGGGTAAGCCGAGGTCGATGAACTGGTGCTCCCGCCGCACGGTTTCCTTGGCCGACAACCATTGCTCACCACCGAGGTTATACCAAACGTCGCCGTTGGTCAGGGTGATGATCATGAACAAGCGCCACAGCGAATCCGTGGGGAACTGATACCTATAAGTCTGACCGTTGGGGCCATCAAAAACCTGATGGTCGGCCTGCAGGAAGACAAACTGGTGTACCCGCTGGACCATTTGCCAGGAATCCCGCCGGTAGTAGTAAACGACCTGCCCAGGGTGCTGGCTAAAGGTACCACGTTGTTGGCCCTGAGCCTGAAAGATGTGGTAGTTTTCAACGGAAGGTGGCGTCAACGAGAAGGCCGTGCCCAATCTCCCGCGAAGAATTCCGGGGAGTTCCAGTAACCGGCCGGTATCGTAATCGACCAGGTAGCTAATGATGGGTTGTCCCCAGTGCCGGACGTAGACCAGGGTAGTCAGTCCGTATTCTGAAATGTAGTCCTGGGTAAAGCCGTGCACGTCGCGCAGGGCGTACCCCGCAATTTTAGGAAAGCGAAAGTTGACCGGTTGGTTGAGCACGCCGGTGAGAACCAAGGCAGGCTGCAGCGGCTGATTTTGGTCATCCACTAATCGGACCACCAGGGTTGCCGCTACCTGAGAAGCCTTCGCAACCGGCTGGGGTGTGGCTGGTGGTGTCGGTGAGACGGGTGTTGGGGCTAAGGGCAGGGACGTGGCACGGGGTTCGGGTGCTTCTTGCGGAACCGGCGCGGGTTCAGGGCGCCGCCGCGTTTGGGCGTGGCGTGGTCGCCGTTTAGGGGCCCGCGTTGGTTCAATCACCCGTCGTAACCAGTCAAAAAAAGCCATGTCCTTTCACCTCCTGAAGTTTCCATTAAAATATTAGTCTATAGCTTACAGTATACCGCATTCTGCGGGTGCATTGCAGGTCCTTTTGCAAAACGCTTCCAGAGATTGATTAGGTAACAAAAAACGACGCCCCGCAAGTTGCGAGGCGCCGTTAAAAATGAAGTTACTTTTTATCCGTCGTTGGTTCGGCTGCTGCCGGTTGGGCAGTGTCCGTGTCAGCGGCTAAGACAATCTTGCCATCTTCAATTTTGGCCACGAGGTTCTTAACGTCCGCGTGATCCAGGTAGAAGTCCGCAATCCGGTCTTCGATCTCTTCTTGAATGACTCGCCGTAATGGCCGCGCGCCCATTGCTGGGTTGTAGCCCTTCGTCACGAGTTGTTCTTCGACGGGTGTCGTGACGTGGATGTGAAGGCCTTGGCCCGCAAGCATCTGGTTGACGTCACCAATCATTAAGTCAACAATGTGCATCAAGTTTTCCTTGCTGAGAGAGTTGAATTCAATGATGTCGTCGAATCGGTTCAAGAATTCTGGCTTGAAGTAAGCGGTCAGATTGCCCAGAACGGAGTGGGTCTTGCCCTCGGCGGCGGCACCGAAACCAACGTTGGCTTCAGCATCGCCGGTCCCGGCGTTACTGGTCATGATGATCAACGTATCCTTGAAGGAAACGGTCCGACCTTGAGAATCGGTCAACCGGCCGTCGTCAAGAATTTGTAAGAACATGTTCATGACGTCGGGGTGGGCCTTCTCAATTTCGTCCAGTAAGATCAAGGTGTACGGGTGCCGACGAACTTGTTCCGTCAGCTGACCGGCTTCTTCATAGCCGACATAGCCAGGTGGGGACCCGATCAATTTCGAAATGGAATGTGGTTCCATGTACTCAGACATGTCGAAGCGAATCATGGCCTCCTGGGAGCCGAAGAGTTCGTTAGCTAATTGCTTAGCTAATTCCGTCTTTCCAACACCAGTCGGACCAACGAAGAGGAAGGACCCGATTGGCCGGCCCGTGCCGTTCAACCCGATACGGTTCCGGCGGATAGCCCGCGCAACCTTGTCGACGGCTTCGTTTTGACCAATGACGTGCTTTTCCAAATCAGGGGAGAGGCTTTGCAGTTGATGTTGTTCCTTGGCTGCTAACTCACCCACGGGGATGGACGTCTTCTCTTCGACGATGTCCTGCATGTCCTTGACGGTAACCGTGGCCGACTGATTTTGATCAGCGGTCTTGGCGTTTTCCTTGGACTTCTCTAACTTCGTGACTTGATCACGGTAGTAGGCGGCCTTTTCGTAGTCTTCCTGCTTCAAGGCAGCCTGCTTCTGTTCCTCGGAACTCTTGATTTTTTCATCAATTGCCTTAGGATCAGCCACGTTGATCGTTAAGTTCTTCCGTGAACCGGCTTCATCCAATAGGTCAATGGCCTTGTCCGGTAAGAACCGGTCTTGGATGTAACGGTCAGACAGGCGAACGGCAGCCTCAATGGCGTCGTCCGTGTAGTGTACGTGGTGGTAATCTTCGTACTTCTTTTGGATGCCTTGTAAAATCTTGACGGCTTCATCGGCACTCGGCTCGTCAACCGTAACGGGTTGGAACCGGCGGGCGAGGGCTTGGTCCTTTTCAATATCTCTGTATTCATTTAAAGTCGTGGCCCCGATGAGTTGGAAGTCACCCCGAGCTAAGGCTGGCTTCAACACGTTACCAGCGTCCATGCCACCCTCAGCATTGCCGGCACCCATGATTTCATGGATTTCGTCAATAAAGAGGATGATGTCCGGATTACTCTGAACTTCCTTCATCAATTGTTGCATCCGTTGTTCAAATTGGCCCCGGATCCCAGTTCCTTGAACCAGGGAAACCACGTCCAATCGAATAATTTGTTTGTTGGCTAATTTTTGGGGAACGTTGCCTTCAACAATCCGTTCCGCAAGGCCTTCAATGACGGCCGTCTTCCCAACACCGGCTTCCCCAATTAAAACGGGGTTGTTCTTGGTCCGGCGATTGAGAATTTCGATGACTTGAGCCGTCTCTTTGTCACGCCCAATAACGGGGTCAACCTTGCCATCCTTAGCTAGTTTGGTCAGGTTCAGGCCATACTGACTGAGTAGGCCATTGCCGTTTCCTTGGTTACCAGCAGGTTGGGTTGGTTGACCAGGTTGCTGCGCACCGGATTGCCGGTAGTCAGCTTGGTCGTTGTTGCCGCCTTGCATTGCCCGGAAAATATCATCCAGGTTACCAAAGCCGAATGGATCTTGTGCCATACGGCCACCTCCATTTCCAGAATCGTTTTGTTGCTGCTTCAGCAGTTGATAACAATTTTGGCATAGGTCAACTTGTTGCCGCTGCCCATTTACACTCATGTAAAGGTGAATCGTTGCTTCATTGCGGTGGCAATTTTGACATAGCATCTTGTCGTCTCCTTTCTTGCCTGGAATTCTCGTGGGAAACCCACGCAGGTCTGTGTGAGAAAAGTTTTGACCTTTCTTGACCATTGACCACATTATACCGCGTTCGACCTGCCGTGCAAGTAATTTGTTTCGCGACAAAATCAGCGGTAGCGGTGGCATTTCCAGCGAACAATTTTATTTTAGCACTCTCGGTAGTAGAATGCTAAAATCGACTCCTGATTTTTCCTATTTTTCCCAAACCGTGGTGAAATTTGGTGCTGGCTTTTCGTTCCCGGCGGCGAATTCAAGGTGCCCGGCTATGGGGTCGGTTACAGCCGAAGGGCGGGCTTCCACCTCAACTTTGAGCCATAGGGCGGTCTCAAAGGTTGCCCCATGGGCTAGGCTGAGAAAGGACCTCAGCCAAGGCCATCGACACAGCCGGGCACCTTGATTCGCCTCTGGTCACTGACAGGGTGTACCAAAGTTAATGGTCGGTGGGTATATGTACATTCCCGGCGGTGAGCTCAAGCCAGTCTGTTGTGGGGAATATCCAGCCTGAGGGGCGGTCTTCCGCCTCGCCTATGAGCCCGGTGTTCTAGGTCGGGAAATGCACCCAACCAAGAACACCGACACAGCTGCCTGGCTTGGCTCACCTCTGGTCACTGACATTGAGCACAAAATTTTACTGCCGGTGGTGGTTACGATGTTCTATGTATACGCAGCCATGGAGCAAGTTAGTTGGGAGAGTGTCATGCGTTACTGGCTAGTTACTAAGATGCACAAGCTAAAGAAGGTGGCTAAGTGTTTTGTGGTAAGCCGTTAGTTCCATTGCTCAATGGCCGTTGAACTATTATAGGAGGGGCGACGGTTTGTTTGATTCTAAATTAGAGATGCGCGATAATTTACTTACTGCATGTCAATACAGAACTAAAGTGTTGAAATATCCTAAGTATCTGTCACAATAGTTGAAGCAAACCTATCGTGGTGATTGTAAAAGGTTAGCCATGATTGAGGTAATGTTTCAACGTGAGTGACCAGAGGCGGGTCAAGTTGACCAGCTGTGTCGATGGTCTTAACTGAGTGAACTTCTCAGTTTAGAGCATGGGACGACTTTGAAGACACGTGGTTTTCGTGGCTTCAAAGCGAGGTGGAAGACCGCTTTCCAGGCTGGAACCGGGCCCCACAGCAGGGCAGCTTGAACCCGCCGCCGGGAACGGTCAGCACACTGAAGCATAAGTGACCAGAGACAGGCCAAGTTGACCAATCTTTTGGCAAGGTGACCAACGTTGTCTGGTGCAACGACCACGGTTATACTGGAATTCGTCCCAGAAAGTATTGTCTCGTGGTTAACACTGAGCGAAGATTTGGTGTACTGTTTCATGAGTGGACCAACTTAGCCGCAGGACCCAGGGATGGAGCCAGCTGTGTCGATGGTGTTAACGACCGTTCTTTGGTCGTTTACAGCATGGGACGACTTTGAAGACACGTGGTCTTCGTGGCTTCAAAGCGAGGTGGAAGACCGCCTCTCAGGCTGGAACCGGGCCCCACAGCAGGTGGAATTCCTGGCAGCCGGTGGCGGCATGCAACCACTGTATTTCATAGATGATTCAATGTAAGCGAACTGTTGTTAAGGAGGAAAAAACTTTTGGCAAAAGATTTTACCGCGCTAATGAACCAACTAAAAGATCAGGAACTAGACGAATTTGAAGTCACCCCCGAAGAATTTCCCGCCTTTCAAAAAGCCTTCATGGCCTTTGAAACCCGGAAGCGGGTGATTGGCCAGGCCCACAAGGGTGGCAAATTAATCTACCGTTACGATGATGGTGGCAAAAAAGACGACGAATAGTGATTATTTGATGTAAGCGGTTCATGAATGCTTGTAATTTGCCTGCTAGATTGATATTCTTAGTAGGTAGGCGTGACTCACAAAATGGTTGTTTGGCCAATGCGCAAGGTCAGGGTGAGTCGTGTTTGGAAAGAAATCAACCTAAGCTTAAAGGAGATCGATCAATTATGGAAAAACGCGAATTTCGTGTCACTGCAGAAACTGGTATCCACGCACGTCCCGCAACTTTATTAGTTCAGGCTGCTAGCAAGTTCAACTCTGAAGTTAGCTTGCAGTACCAAGACAAGTCCGTTAACTTGAAGTCCATCATGGGCGTTATGTCCTTAGGTGTTGGCCAAAACGCCAGCATCACCATCACGACTGACGGTGACGACGAAGCCGATGCCATGAACGCAGTGGCTGAAACGTTGAAAAAAGAGGGTTTATCTGACTAATGAGAGCGATGCTCAAGGGAATTGCCGCCAGTGATGGGGTGGCTTGCGGCCGGGTCTACCGGTTCGTTGAGCCAGATCTCACCGTTAAAAAGCGGACAATCACTAATCTTGATTACGAATTAAATCGATTCCATCAGGCCCTTGAAGCAGCCGTCTCAGAAGTCGAGACGATTGAAACGCGTGCAACTAAAAGCCTGGGCGCTGATGGCGCCCAGGTTTTTAGTGCGCATAGGGAGATGCTCCAAGACCCGGAAGTGATTGCGGCGACGGAAACCAAGATTAAAGTCGAACACCTCAACGCAGAAGTCGCGTTCGCAACCGTGATGAACGACTTTGCCCAGAGCTTTCTGGCGACGGATAATACGCTGATCAAAGAACGGACGTCTGACGTTCATGATGTGGTCAAACGGGTGACGGCCCATTTACTCGGCGTGACCTTGCCTAATTTGGCGTTGCTGAAGGAACCAGTCGTCGTAGTCACCCACGATTTGAATCCCAGTGATACGGTCTCGGCGGCGTCCAAGTACATCTTGGGCTTCGTCACGGATCTGGGCGGCCGGACGTCTCACTCGTCGATTCTGGCGCGCTCACTGAACATTCCCGCGGTTGTGGGAACCCAGACGGGAACCCAGACGTTGATGGATGGCGATTCAGTCATCGTCAACGGATCGACTGGGAGCGTTGTGACTGATCCTGACCAAGCAGAATTGGACACGGCCAAGCAGGCCATGCTGGACCGTATCGCCAATATGAAGCGGTTGGCCACGTTGCGCAATCACACCACGACGAGTCGCGATGGGGTGGGCGTGACGTTGGCCGCCAACATGGGAACCGCCAGTGACATTCCGAACGTTTTGCAAAACGGGGCGGAGGCCGTGGGGCTGATGCGGACCGAATTCTTGTATATGGATTCGGAACAGCTCCCCACAGAAGACGAACAGTTTGCCACGTATCGGCAGGTGTTAGAAAAGTTAGCACCGCGTCCCGTGGTCATTCGGACCCTGGACATTGGTGGCGACAAGCCGTTGCCTTATCTGCACCAGAAGCAGGAAGCCAATCCGTTTCTGGGCGCGCGGGCGATTCGCCAGAGCCTGGCCCATCAAAACATTTTTCGCAGTCAGCTGCGGGCGTTGCTTCGGGCATCGGCCTATGGCAACCTGCGGATTATGTTCCCGATGATTGCGACGTTGGATGAATTTCGTCAGGCTAAGGCCATTTACGATGACGAGCGGTCGAAACTCACCACGGCGCGGGTGCCCCTGGGAAAAATCAAAGTGGGCATGATGGTCGAGGTGCCAGCGGCTGCCTTGTTGGCGGACCGCTTCGCCCATGAAGTTGACTTCATGAGCATTGGGACCAATGACTTGATTGGCTACACGATGGCGGCCGATCGGACCAACCAGGATGTTTCCTACCTGTACCAGCCTTACCACCCCGCAATTTTGCGGTTGGTGCAACGGATCATTACGGCCGGCCACACAGCGGGGATTCCCGTGGCCATGTGTGGCGAAATGGCGGGTGACCCGATTGCGGTTCCTCTGTTATTGGGGATGGGCCTCGATGAGTTCTCTATGGGCGCCGGGTCGATTCTAAAGACGCGTCAGCTGATTAGTCAACTCAACGCGAAGGACCTGCAAGGACTGGTGGAAAGCGCGGTGAATTCGGCCGACACGAGTCAAGATGTGATTACCATGGTGCAGGCCGCAGTTCCAGACCTGACCCAGGCTTAAACTGAACGTAAACGATGAGCACTCGTGACCGACAGTCGTCGGTTGACGGGTGCTTTTTTAATGTGACCATTGCGGTAAAAATCGGCTAGCGGTCGCGAGTTGTCGCGGTGAACCCGCAATAAATTTTCAGCAACCCCCGTTGTTGTTTGCAATCACCTAGGCAAACCCATATAATTGTGATGATTGTACAATATGAAGGCTGCTGGGTGCCGGTCTGGACCGGTCGAATTCGTTCGTGACGAATGGGTTGGGACTGGTGAACGGGACCCGGGGTTATTTAAGACAAAACACAAGACGCAAGGGGGATTGGCAATGAACATCGGCATATTTACGGATACCTATTTCCCTCAAGTGAGTGGGGTCGCGACGTCCATCAAGACGTTGCGGGATCAGTTGGAAAAACAGGGTAACCAGGTCTACATCTTCACGACGACCGACCCGCACGTTGAGAAGAACGTGTATGAACGCAATGTTTTTCGTTTCTCAAGCATTCCGTTCGTCTCCTTCACTGACCGCCGAATCGCAGTACGGGGGCTGTTTCAGGCCTACCAAATTGCCAAGGAGTTAAATTTAGACGTGGTCCACACCCAGACGGAATTTTCCATGGGCTGGATCGGTAAGTTTGTGGCGCGGAACCTAGAGATTCCGTGTCTGCACACCTACCACACGATGTATGAGGATTATTTACACTACGTGGCGAACGGGAAGATCCTGAAGCCCGTGCACGTCAAACAGGGGACGCTGGCCTTTTGTTATCACTTAACTGGCGTGGTGGCCCCCAGCGACCGGGTGTTGACCACCTTAACCGATTATGGGGTCAAGACACCGATTCGGGTCATCCCGACCGGGGTCAACCTGCACCAGTATGAACAGCCGGATACCGCTAATTTACGGCGGCAGTTGGGGTATGACCCCGACACCCCAGTGATCTTATCGCTGAGTCGGTTGGCCTATGAGAAGAACATCAAGGCCAGTATCGCGGCCCTGCCACGTGTTTTAGCACAGGTGCCGAATGCCCAGCTGTTGATTGTGGGTGATGGGCCAGCCAAAGAGGATCTCGAGGCGCAGGCCAAGGATGCCGGGCTGGACGACCACATTACCTTTACCGGTGAGATCAACAACGATGAAGTGTTCCGTTACTACCATATGGCGAACGTCTTCCTGTCCTCCTCGGATTCTGAATCCCAGGGGCTGACGTACATTGAAGCGCTGGCGGCGGGCACCAAGATTGTGGTCATGACGAGTCCGTATACCGATGAACTATTGTCGAGTCGGACGCTCGGGGTGACATTTACCACCGAAGACGAATTAGTTGAGAATGTGGTTGATTACCTGCTTCATGGGGATGACGAGCAGGACCCAGACTTGCTAGCACGGAAGTTAGCGGAAATTTCTGCGGATACTTTTGGGCAGCACATCCTGGAATTCTATCAGGATGCTCAGGCAAGCTACGAGCAATCTCACGAGGATACCCCGGACTTTAGCGATTAGAGGAGTTATTGGATGTTAAAAATCAACATGTTTTCTGCGGCTGATTCTGTGAAGGGTCAGGGTGTGGGGAGTGCTTACAACGAACTCATGAATCTGTTGGCGACACGGTTGGACCAGGAGTTTGACGTGTCCGTGAACAGTTATCGGCGGGTCGACCTGACCCATTACCACACGATTAATTTTTCCTATTACTTATCAACGTTTATGCCGCATCGTGGCCGGAAGATTGGCTACGTTCATTTTCTGCCGGAAACTCTGGAGGGGAGTTTGAAGATTCCCCAACCATTCCGGTCCATTTTTTATAAATACGTGATTGCCTTCTATAAGCGGATGGATCACATCGTGGTGGTGAACCCGACGTTCATTCCCAAGCTAGTGGCAGCTGGAATTCCGGCCGAAAAAGTTACGTATATTCCCAACTTTGTGAGCCGCAAGGAATTCTATCCGGTCGATGCCGAGAAGAAACGGGCCTTGCGCCAGCAGTACCATTATCAGGCGGAGCGCTTTACGATCTTGGGGATTGGCCAGATTCAGGAGCGCAAGGGTCTATTTGACTTTATCAAATTAGCCCGGAACAATCCGGACCTGCAGTTCATCTGGGCCGGGGGCTTCTCCTTTGGACGGATGACCGATGGCTATGCGGCGCTCAAGAAGGTCGTAGATGATCCACCGGCTAATCTGAGCTTCCCAGGTATCGTTGACCGGGATAAACTGGTTGACTACTATAACCTGGCGGACCTTTTCTTACTGCCATCGTTTAACGAACTCTTCCCCATGTCTGTGCTGGAGGCCTTTAGTACCGGGACCCCGGTCTTATTGCGGGATCTCGACCTGTACCAGGCCATTATCGCGGGGGACTATCAGCCAGCGGCCGATTACGACGCGATGAACGACCAATTACACCAGCTACCTCAGGACCCAGCAGCGCTGGAACACTGGCATCAACGGAGTCTAGCGGCAGCTGACCGTTACTCCGAGGAACATCTGGCGCAGATTTGGCGAGAGTTCTATACGCAGCAAGCAAAAGAGGGGTAACTGAATGTCACGACGAAATAAATGGGTCTTAGCCTTGATGTTACTCCTGGGGATCGCTATTTTTGCTTTTTCTCTCCGTGACATTAAATTTTCAGTTTTAATCAATGATTTTGTAAATATCAACTTCTGGTGGTTCGGGGTCGCCATCTTATGTATGGTGATCTACCTGGGGCTGGAAGCGTGGATCGTCAAGGTGTTCATCTCCGATCGTATCGAAGGCTTTACCTTTAAGGATGCCCTCCGGATTCCCATGGTGGAACAACTGTTTAACGGCATTACGCCATTCTCATCCGGGGGTCAACCGGCCCAACTGATTGCGCTGATGCAAACGGGGGTCGATGCCGGGAAGGCCAGCTCGGTCCTCCTGATGAAATTCGTGGTCTACCAGTCCATGATTGTCATCAACTTTTTGTTTGCCCTGGTCATCGGGTTTCACGACATTCAGGACAAACTTCACGCGCTGGCTTGGCTGGTCGTGTTTGGCTTCTCCATTCACCTGGCCGTCATCGTGGGGCTCCTCATGGTGATGTTCTGGCACGCGTTCACGAAGAAGGCGGTCGGTGTGATTATGAAACCCATGGGGTGGTTCATGAAGGCCGAACGCTTCGAACGGATGTCAGCCAACGTGAACGGGAAGATCGATTCCTTTTACGCCGAAAGTGTCCGCATCAGTGGGCAGTGGAAGCTCATGTTGCGCGTTTTTGTGATTACCTTCTTCCAGCTGATGTTCTACTATTTAATCCCGTACTTTATCATGCTAGCGCTGGGTTACACGACGGCGAATATCGTCATGGTCACGAGTCTCCACATTTTAATTGTCATGGTGATCTCCCTATTTCCCATTCCAGGAGGGTCTGGCGGTGCCGAATACAGCTTTGAAATGATTTTCCGTAGTTACATCTCGTCGAATAGTAAATTGGTGCTGGCCATGATTCTATGGCGGCTCCTGACCTACTACCTGGGGATGCTAGCCGGTCTGGTGGCGATGGTGATTCGCCCAGATAAGGTGCGCGAAGAGAACTGATTTGTGAAAACTCTGAGTTTTTCGCGATTAGGGCGTGCCATAGTGGCTTAAGTTTGGTAAAATCATAGTGAAAGCTAGAAAGGGGACCAACCATGGAAGAATCTCAACTGATTGGCATCATCAATCGTTTAAAAGCGATGCAGGAGGATGCTACCGACGAGCCACAACCCCGTCGTTTTGAAAAAGAAGGCGTGGAACAAGCAACGGTCGTATTTAACCAATTGACCCACACGTACACGTTAACCGAACACAATCCGGAAACGACTTTTGAATTTGATAACATTGATTTAGTAGCTATCGAATTGTTTGATTTATTGACGGATAATTAATAACAAAACTATGGTGAACATAGTTTTGTTTTTTTTAAATAAAAATATGGTGGCGGTTACACGGCTGACGACCGACTGGTTGGTCCCAGAACGGTGCGCGAATCCCGTTAAGTTGTGACGGAAACATGAGCAAAACTTGAATTTTTTCAAAGGTTCCTTAATCAGATTGAAACCCCGCTAGTATTCGTTATACTGTAGTGATGTTAACTATTTTGTGGAGGCTGTCTCATGGCGAATTTTTTTAAACGAAAGATGAACTGGATAAACACCCGCATGGGCTTTTTCCTGTTGACCATCGTTCTATTTTGGGTAAAGACTTACATTGCCTATCAAACCGAGTTCACGCTGGGGGCAAAGGGGAGTGTTCAACAGTTTCTGCTGTTCATTAACCCCGTTCCAGCGGCGCTACTGATTTTCGGCATTGCCCTGTATTTCCGGGGACGGTTAGCCTATTGGCTAATGATGATCATTAATGTCCTGGAATCGACCTGGATATTTGCGAACGTGCTGTATTACCGAGAATTCTCAGACTTCCTCTCCTTCGGAATCATGAAGGGGTCGAGCGATGTTGGGAACAACTTGGGGAAGAGTATGGCACAGATTACCCATCTGTATGATTTCTTTGTGTATATCGATATTATCGTTTTAATCGGGTTGCTGGTGACCCACGTCATTCGGATCGACCCGCGGCCGTTCAAACGGCGGTACGCGTTATCAATCACGGTACTGTCGTTTGGGCTGATGTTTGCCGAATTTGGCATGGCCAATGCGGACCGTTCTGGCCTGCTGACGCGGACATTTGACAACAACTACATCGTCAAGTACCTGGGGCTGAATGAATATGCGGCCTTTAACGGGTACCAGACGCAGAAGGAAAGTGCCACCCGGGCGAGCGCCAATGCCAGTGACATGAAGAGTGTGCTGAAATACCTGAAGCAAAACCGCGTGAGTCCCAACGTGTCGTATTACGGCAAGGAAAAGGGCAAGAACGTGTTTGTGATTCACTTGGAGAGTTTCCAACAGTTTCTGCTCGACTATAAGGTCGATGGGAAGGAAGTTACCCCCACGCTGAATAAGTTCTACCATAATCAGAATACCCTCTCATTTGATAACTTCTATAATCAAGTGGCGCAGGGGAAGACCTCTGATGCTGAAATGATGCTGGAAAACTCGTTGTTTGGGTTACCACAGGGGTCGGCGATGACCACCTATGGGACGCAAAACACGTTCCAGGCGGCACCGGCTATCCTGAGTCAAGAGGCGGGGTACAGTACGGCAGCATTCCATGGGGATGTGCCAAGCTTCTGGAACCGGGACAACACGTACAAGTCCTGGGGTTACCAGTATTTCTTCAGTTCTAGCTACTATACGGAGAAGCCTGGGTACTCTGTCGGCTATGGGTTAAAGGATAAGATCTTCTTTGAACAGTCCGCGAAGTACATCGAACAGTTACCACAACCGTTCTATGCCAAGCTGATCACGCTGACTAACCACTACCCATACGAGTTAGATAAGAAGAACACGGATTTCCCGGCAACCAAAACAGGGGATAAGACCGTGGACCCCTACGTTCAGACGGCACACTATTTGGACCAGTCATTTGCTGAGTTCCTGACGTATCTGAAGAAGGTCGGTCTGTATAAGAATAGTGTCATCGTTGCCTATGGGGATCACTATGGGATTTCTAATAATCACCGGCCAGCGATTGCCCAGTTACTGGGGAAGAGTAAGGTCACAAACTTTGACTTGACCCAGTTCCAGAAGGTGCCATTCATGATTCACGCCACGGGACTCAAGGGGGGCATCAACCACACGTATGGTGGGGAAATCGATGTCTTACCGACCTTGCTGGATCTGCTCGGGGTGAAGAACACCGATACGATCCAATTTGGGCAAGACCTGTTAGCGAAGAATCGTAACCAGACCGTCGCCTTTAGAAATGGGAACTTCATTTCACCGAAGTATGCCAAGATAGGGGGGACTGTCTACGATACTAAGACGGGGAAAGTCCTCACATTGACGGCAGCACAGAAGAAAGTCGTCGATCAGATGCAGAACCACGTGACGACGGAGCTTTCTTTATCCGACCGGGTCATCTATGGCGACCTCTTGCGTTTCTATACACCAAAGAACTTTACCAAGGTCAACAAGACAGACTTTACCTATAAGTACAAACCAGCAATGGCTAAACTTGCTGAGGCGGAAAAACAGGAGAAGACGAGTGCCTTGGCTAAGAACAAGGGTAAGACAACTACGTACAAGACAGACGCACCAGAATTGAAATAAGCTTCAATGAAGAGTTTCGACTACTCCTAGTGAGTGGTTGGAACTCTTTTTCTGTTTAAGAGGGTTGTGGCTAGACCGATTCGATTGATAACGGTGCGACGTGGCCGAGAGCTTTAGGTGAAGTGGTGGGGATGCGTAGCCGGGAATGAAAATAATTTCAGTAAATATTCATTTTGCCCTTGACCAATGGCGTGGATATTGGTAAACTATTTTTTGTTGTCAGAAACGCAAACAAGCGTTGCATCGGCAAGGATGAAACGAGATTCAAGTAATTGAAAAAAAGGCTTGACGGTCTTGGCAATTCTTGATATAGTAGTAATCGTTGTTGAGAATATTTATTCAATTAGTTGCAGTAAACATCAATATTTATTCAAAAAGATGTTTAAAAACTTGTTGACATGATTTTGACAGCATGATATACTTTAAAAGTTGTCACGGAGCACTTGCTTCTTATGATAACTTGGTAGACCTTTGAAAACTGAACATTGTTTCGACAAACCAAATATGTGTAGGGCGGTTTGATACTTGGTATCAAACCCAAACAATATTTGCGAAGTCAATTCGCTTTTATAACAAAAAGTAACAACAATCGATGAGCTATTCAAGCATCATCTTTAAGATGAGAGTTTGATCCTGGCTCAGGACGAACGCTGGCGGCATGCCTAATACATGCAAGTCGAACGAGCTTCCGTTGAATGACGTGCTTGCACTGATTTTAACATTGAAGCGAGTGGCGAACTGGTGAGTAACACGTGGGAAATCTGCCCAGAAGCAGGGGATAACACTTGGAAACAGGTGCTAATACCGTATAACAACAAGAACCGCATGGTTCTTGTTTGAAAGGTGGCTTCGGCTATCACTTCTGGATGATCCCGCGGCGTATTAGTTAGTTGGTGAGGTAAAGGCCCACCAAGACAATGATACGTAGCCGACCTGAGAGGGTAATCGGCCACATTGGGACTGAGACACGGCCCAAACTCCTACGGGAGGCAGCAGTAGGGAATCTTCCACAATGGACGAAAGTCTGATGGAGCAATGCCGCGTGAGTGAAGAAGGGTTTCGGCTCGTAAAACTCTGTTGTTAAAGAAGAACACTTCTGAGAGTAACTGTTCAGAAGTTGACGGTATTTAACCAGAAAGCCACGGCTAACTACGTGCCAGCAGCCGCGGTAATACGTAGGTGGCAAGCGTTGTCCGGATTTATTGGGCGTAAAGCGAGCGCAGGCGGTTTCTTAAGTCTGATGTGAAAGCCTTCGGCTTAACCGGAGAAGTGCATCGGAAACTGGGTAACTTGAGTGCAGAAGAGGACAGTGGAACTCCATGTGTAGCGGTGGAATGCGTAGATATATGGAAGAACACCAGTGGCGAAGGCGGCTGTCTAGTCTGTAACTGACGCTGAGGCTCGAAAGCATGGGTAGCGAACAGGATTAGATACCCTGGTAGTCCATGCCGTAAACGATGAGTGCTAGGTGTTGGAGGGTTTCCGCCCTTCAGTGCCGCAGCTAACGCATTAAGCACTCCGCCTGGGGAGTACGACCGCAAGGTTGAAACTCAAAGGAATTGACGGGGGCCCGCACAAGCGGTGGAGCATGTGGTTTAATTCGAAGCTACGCGAAGAACCTTACCAGGTCTTGACATACTATGCAAATCCTAGAGATAGGACGTTCCCTTCGGGGACATGGATACAGGTGGTGCATGGTTGTCGTCAGCTCGTGTCGTGAGATGTTGGGTTAAGTCCCGCAACGAGCGCAACCCTTATTATCAGTTGCCAGCATTAAGTTGGGCACTCTGGTGAGACTGCCGGTGACAAACCGGAGGAAGGTGGGGATGACGTCAAATCATCATGCCCCTTATGACCTGGGCTACACACGTGCTACAATGGACGGTACAACGAGTTGCGAAGTCGTGAGGCTAAGCTAATCTCTTAAAGCCGTTCTCAGTTCGGATTGTAGGCTGCAACTCGCCTACATGAAGTTGGAATCGCTAGTAATCGCGGATCAGCATGCCGCGGTGAATACGTTCCCGGGCCTTGTACACACCGCCCGTCACACCATGAGAGTTTGTAACACCCAAAGCCGGTGAGATAACCTTCGGGAGTCAGCCGTCTAAGGTGGGACAGATGATTAGGGTGAAGTCGTAACAAGGTAGCCGTAGGAGAACCTGCGGCTGGATCACCTCCTTTCTAAGGAATATACGGAGGCTACACATACTTTGTCGAAACAATGGTCAGTTTTGAGAGGCTTACCTCTCTACTGAATGATTTTGGGCGTATAGCTCAGCTGGTTTAGAGCGCACGCCTGATAAGCGTGAGGTCGATGGTTCGAGTCCATTTATGCCCATTGACCGCAAGGTCATCATTTTGGGGAATTAGCTCAGATGGGAGAGCACCTGCTTTGCAAGCAGGGGGTCAGCGGTTCGATCCCGCTATTCTCCATTGATGCGAAAGCATCAAGGAATTTGTTCTTTGAAAACTAGATATTATCAAATATTTTCTAATAATTATTTTTATTAATAATTAAACCGAGAACACTGCGAATTTTTTTGAGTTTTTAATTAGTTTTTATCGCTAATACTCAATTAATCAACGATTACGAAGTAATCGTTAGGTTAAGTTATGAAGGGCGCATGGTGGATGCCTTGGTACTAGGAGCCGATGAAGGACGGGACTAACACCGATATGCTTCGGGGAGCTGTACGTAAGCTTTGATCCGGAGATTTCCGAATGGGGAAACCCAGTAGTTTTAACCGACTATTACAATTCAGGGAATACATACTTGAATTGAGGCAGACGTGGGGAACTGAAACATCTAAGTACCCACAGGAATAGAAAGAAAAATCGATTCCCTAAGTAGCGGCGAGCGAACGGGGAATAGCCCAAACCAACAAGCTTGCTTGTTGGGGTTGTAGGACTGAACATTTGAGTTACCAAAGTCAATGATAATCGAAACGTCTGGGAAGGCGTGGCATAGCGGGTGATACCCCCGTAGATGAAATCGTTGACCCTCAGTTCAGGATCCTGAGTACGGCCACACACGTGAAACGTGGTCGGAAACCGGGAGGACCATCTCCCAAGGCTAAATACTCCCTAGTGACCGATAGTGAACCAGTACCGTGAGGGAAAGGTGAAAAGCACCGCGGAAGCGGAGTGAAATAGTTCCTGAAACCATGTGCCTACAATTAGTTAGAGCCCGTTAATGGGTGATAGCGTGCCTTTTGTAGAATGAACCGGCGAGTTACGTTAATTTGCAAGGTTAAGGTGTAAAGACCGGAGCCGTAGCGAAAGCGAGTCTGAAACGGGCGTTTCAGTAAATTGATGTAGACCCGAAACCAGGTGACCTATCCATGTCCAGGTTGAAGGTGCGGTAAAGCGCACTGGAGGACCGAACCCGTGTATGTTGAAAAATGCTGGGATGAGGTGTGGATAGCGGTGAAATTCCAAACGAACTTGGAGATAGCTGGTTCTCTCCGAAATAGCTTTAGGGTTAGCCTCGGAATTAAGAATCGTGGAGGTAGAGCCACTGTTTGGACTAGGGGCCCGTCATGGGTTACTGAATTCAGATAAACTCCGAATGCCACTGATTTATATCCGGGAGTCAGACGATGAGTGATAAGATCCACCGTCGAAAGGGGAACAGCCCAGACCATCAATTAAGGTCCCTAAATACATGCTGAGTGGAAAAGGATGTGGAGTTGCATAGACAGCTAGGATGTTGGCTCAGAAGCAGCTACCATTTAAAGAGTGCGTAATAGCTCACTAGCCGAGTGATCCTGCGCCGAAAATTTACCGGGGCTAAGCATGTTACCGAAATTATGGATGTGACCATTAGGTCACGTGATAGGAGAGCGTTCTAAGGGCAATGAAGCTAGATCGTAAGGACTAGTGGAGCGCTTAGAAGTGAGAATGCCGGTATGAGTAGCGAAAGATTAGTGAGAATCTGATCCACCGAATGACTAAGGTTTCCTGGGGAAGGCTCGTCCTCCCAGGGTTAGTCGGGACCTAAGCCGAGGCTGAGAAGCGTAGGCGATGGATAACAGGTTGATATTCCTGTACTAGTTAATTATGTTTGAACGATGGAGGGACGCAGCAGGCTATGGTATGCGCACGATTGGAAATGTGCGTTCAAGCGTCAAGTCTGGTGATGAGTTAAATGCTTATTGCTAAGGACAAGGCGTTACGAGGACCGAATTTTAGTAGGGAAGTGCCAGATGTCACACTGCCGAGAAAAGCTTCTAGTTAGTAATTAATTACCCGTACCGCAAACCGACACAGGTAGTCGAGGAGAGTATCCTAAGGTGAGCGAGTGAACTCTTGTTAAGGAACTCGGCAAAATGACCCCGTAACTTCGGGAGAAGGGGTGCTACACGCAAGTGTAGCCGCAGTGAAAAGGCCCAGGCGACTGTTTATCAAAAACACAGGTTTCTGCAAAATCGTAAGATGACGTATAGGGGCTGACGCCTGCCCGGTGCTGGAAGGTTAAGTGGATGAGTTAGCTTCGGCGAAGCCCAGAAATGAAGCCCCAGTAAACGGCGGCCGTAACTATAACGGTCCTAAGGTAGCGAAATTCCTTGTCGGGTAAGTTCCGACCCGCACGAAAGGCGTAACGATCTGGGCACTGTCTCAACAAGAGACTCGGTGAAATTATATTACCTGTGAAGATGCAGGTTACCCGCGACAGGACGGAAAGACCCCATGGAGCTTTACTGTAGCTTGATATTGGGTGTTGACACAGCTTGTACAGGATAGGTCGGAGCCGTAGAACTCGGAACGCTAGTTTCGAGTGAGGCGCTGGTGGGATACGACCCTCGCTGTGTGAACACTCTAACCCGCACCACTTATCGTGGTGGGAGACAGTGTCAGGTAGGCAGTTTGACTGGGGCGGTCGCCTCCTAAAAAGTAACGGAGGCGCCCAAAGGTTCTCTCAGAATGGTTGGAAATCATTCATTGAGTGTAAAGGCAGAAGAGAGCTTGACTGCGAGACAGACAGGTCGAGCAGGGACGAAAGTCGGGCTTAGTGATCCGGTGGTACCGTATGGAAGGGCCATCGCTCAACGGATAAAAGCTACCCTGGGGATAACAGGCTTATCTCCCCCAAGAGTCCACATCGACGGGGAGGTTTGGCACCTCGATGTCGGCTCATCGCATCCTGGGGCTGTAGTCGGTCCCAAGGGTTGGGCTGTTCGCCCATTAAAGCGGTACGCGAGCTGGGTTCAGAACGTCGTGAGACAGTTCGGTCCCTATCCGTCGCGGGCGTAGGAAATTTGAGAGGAGCTGTCCTTAGTACGAGAGGACCGGGATGGACATACCTCTGGTGTACCAGTTGTGCCGCCAGGCGCATCGCTGGGTAGCTATGTATGGATGAGATAAACGCTGAAAGCATCTAAGTGTGAAACTCGCCTCAAGATGAGATTTCCCATTCCTATATGGAAGTAAGACCCCTGAGAGATGATCAGGTAGATAGGCTGGAAGTGGCAGCGTTGTGAGACGTGAAGCGGACCAGTACTAATCGGTCGAGGACTTAACCAAGTTGAAAAACGTGGTGTTCTCAATAGAAAATAATTTGATGATATCTAGTTTTGAGAGAAGAAGTTCTTTCATAGTGTAGTGGCGATAGCCTGAAGGATACACCCGTTCCCATGCCGAACACGGAAGTTAAGCTTCAGCACGCCGATAGTAGTTGGGGGATCGCCCCCTGCGAGGATAGGACGTTGCTACGCGATTATTCCGGCATAGCTCAGTTGGTAGAGCACCTGACTGTTAATCAGGTTGTCGACGGTTCGAGCCCGCCTGCCGGAGCTTTATAATGGAGAGTTGTCCGAGTGGCTGAAGGAGCAGCATTGGAAATGCTGTAAACGGGTACTAACCTGTTTCGAGGGTTCGAATCCCTCACTCTCCGTTTAAATAGTATGACCCGTTGGTCAAGTGGTTTAAGACACCGCCCTTTCACGGCGGTAACATGGGTTCGAATCCCGTACGGGTCATTTTTGGAGGATTAGCTCAGTTGGGAGAGCGTCTGCCTTACAAGCAGAGGGTCACAGGTTCGAGCCCTGTATCCTCCATTAGATAGCATAACACTTTAATTATGGTCCGTTGGTCCAGTTGGTTAGGACGCCTCCCTGTCACGGAGGAGATCACGAGTTCGAGTCTCGTACGGACCGTTGTTATGTTATTAACAATTTAATACACAGCAAACATATATTACATGATGGTATGGCTCGGTAGCTCAGTTGGTAGAGCAATGGATTGAAGCTCCATGTGTCGGCGGTTCGATTCCGTCCCGCGCCATTCATGGTGGGGTAGCGAAGTCTGGCTAAACGCGGCGGACTGTAAATCCGCTCCTTCGGGTTCGGTGGTTCGAATCCACTCCCCACCATCATAGGGATATAGTTCAATGGTAGAACAACGGTCTCCAAAACCGTCGATGTGGGTTCAACTCCTACTATCCCTGTTTGTAATGTAATGGCGGTATTGGTGAAGTGGTTAACACACCGGATTGTGGTTCCGGCACGCGTGGGTTCGATTCCCACATACCGCCCTAGATTGGGGCATCTTGATTTATTCAGCTGGTCCAATCAGATTGGATAGGCGATTATGGTGGTATAGCCAAGTGGTAAGGCAGAGGTCTGCAAAACCTTCATCGTCGGTTCAAATCCGATTACCACCTTTGACTGGGTGTATCCAATCAGCATTTTTTTGCCGGAGTGGCGGAACTGGCAGACGCGCTGGACTCAAAATCCAGTGACCGTTGAGGTCGTGTGGGTTCGAACCCCACCTCCGGTATAAGAAGATTCATCTCGGGAGTCATCGCATTAGGCGATGGCTTTTTTTGTGCAGTTTTTAAGGTGTTTTACAAGGCATTCTCTGTTTGTTCCCACTTTTGATTGGCAATATCCTTAAACCTGAAGTCAAAATTCAGATGTTAGGGATGTTAGTTGTGCAAAAAAGATGGTGGCAAGTGGCCTTGGTCCTTGCAGGATGTTTCGTTGGCTGGCAGTTGGCTCAGGTGGGTGCTCAGGCGAGTTACAACTCTATGTTCGCCCGGGAAGGGTACTTCTCAACGCATGAGCGATTAGATGCGACCAAGACCTATGACCGGAAGATTAGCCGCTACAAGTCCGTTTACGTGACGCAAACAGCTAAGGGGAAAATTCGTAATGCGAGCTTGATGTTCTATGCTAAACCACAAGGTCAGCATTTTACGCATTATGCGAGTCACTGGATCAATGTCCGGACCTTACGCAATGGGAAACTTTATGCGTACAATGATCAGACTGTTTATGGCAACTACTTGGTTGCCTACCATGAGTTTGGTCGGGGACATGGGACGACAATCTATGCCGGTAAGCGGCCGGTGAAGCTGCATTACTCCAAGAAGGGTAATCTGCTCTTTACCTATCAGAAACAGACGCTGACAGTTCATTTAAATTCGGGTCAGGTAAATCTAAATGGCAAAGCAACGAGCGCTAAGGCTAACCGGACGTTTAAACGGGCTGTACCCACTAAGGGGAAGCGAACTAGTCGTCTGATTGCGGATGCTAAGCGTTATCTCGGGGTACCTTACCGGTATGCTGGTCGTGATGCCTTCGGTGGCTTAGATTGTGCCTCATTCGTTGATCAGGTCTATCTGGATGTTGAGCACCGTGATATTGGTGGCATGACTGGCGTGCAGCAGAAGTTAGGCAAGCACGTCGCCGTTCGGCATGCTAAGAAGGGTGATCTGTTGTTCTGGCAGATTGCTGGGCAGAAATATACGTATCACGTTGCCATGGCGATTGGGAAGGGCAAACTGATTGAAGAGGCTGGCAAGTCCGTACATGTCTCGAAGATTGCGAACCGGCACCCACAGTTTGCAATTCATATGAAGTAATTAGAGAAACCACGTCCGTGTCTGTTGGACGTGGTTTTTGCTGTTTGAAGGCAGACGGTGAATAAGCGTCAGTTCAGGGTTACATATAGATAGACAATTCTTATGCCGGAGGTGGGTTTCGAACCCACATGACCACTGGGGGTTAGATTAAATACCTTATCCGCAGGGGGTAATTAAACTATTGGTGAGTGTGAAGCAGATAAACGAAATAAGCGGGCTAAGATTGCGTGTTGGCAATCTTGGCTCGCTTTTCGTCTGCGGATTAAGCTGGGAGCGTAGGGCGCTTAGACGGGCGCCTAGTGCCCAAATTTTAGGCAAAAGAAAAACCCTAGCTGGACCGGCGGCTAGGGTTTTGCAGGTATTCGTCAATGTTGAGATAGTTGCGAATGATTAATCGTTGTAAGCGTCTTGTAAACCGACCTTGTCTTGGTGGTCGATGGAGGCGTAACGATCGGAAGCGTACATCACGCTGGCCTTGCTAGCAGAGTGACTTAAGCCAAGTGCATGGCCAATTTCGTGGGTAGCCACGTTCGTCCGTTGGTTCTTGGTGTAACCGTACTTGGTTAATAGGCTACGGTTCAAAGTGGACTTAGCGGAAACGATTTTGTTATCGTCGTTACCCTTGTTTAAGTAAGAGTAGTTGGTGTAACCGGCTAACTTGCCGCTCTTAGTGCTTAAGGATTGGGAAGAGGTCAAGGTGATGTCGGCCTTTTCGTCGCCCTTAGCGGCTTTTAATTGAACAACGCCAACTTTGTTCCAACGCTTAACGGCGTTCTTCCAAACACTCTTGTAGTAAGAAGACGTGTTGCTCGTTTTGTATGTAATAGTGGTTTGGTCCCAACTGCCCCAAGAAGGTGTTGGTTCGCTGGTAGCTGCGGCGAAGATGGTTGAGCTGCAAGTGGCTAAGGTAACAACCAGAGTGGCGATGACTAAGACGGTCCATTTAACAATTTTCTTTAACATTTTGAATACCTGCTTTCTTTTAAATCCGAATGATTTGCATTTCAATTGCTTACTATCTTATTGACTATGGTTAGTATAGAACGAGAACGAAAAGAGTTGGACGGACACATCTGGTGGGGTGGACAGTTTCTAGGGGACAATATTGTTGATGTGGCTAGGACTTGTACCATTTAGGCGATTGTGTGGGGATAAATGGTTACACAATGGGCTTTGTGGCCACAAAGCCCACTGCGATTTGGTTGGTCATTGACCGAATTGCGCGCAAAAAAAGAGCCCGGTAGAAGCAATCGTTTTCAACGACTGTTCTACCGGGCTTTGTTGGATATCTCAACAAAAATATGGAAGTGTAACGAACATTGCGTACAAGATAACCGTTATACTAGTCAGAAATCACAAATATTTGACCGCCGTGCCGTATGCGGCGACTGATTGCATATCGGTGCCAATGGACCCAGAATCAAACCGCATCATGACCACAGCATCTGCCCCCATGTTGGCGGCATTTTGCTTTAACCGATCAACCGCGACGTTCCGTGCTTCGTCCAACATCTTCGTGTAGTCCTTGATTTCACCACCGACCACGTTCTTCAGGGATGCCCCAATGTTACGAATCACGTTCTTGGACTGCGTGGTTAACCCAAAGACTTCGCCGATGACCTGGTACTCCTGGCCAGGGATGCGTTCCGTTGTTGTAACTAAAATATCTGCCATGATAAATTCCTCCTCTGTGACTGCTCTCACTATACCTAGCGGGGGACGAAAAGGCAAGGTCGATTGCTTGGATGATCTAGATTGTGGTTTGTGAGAATCAACAACTAGGTCCGGGTAAACGTGAAATAGTTAAAAACGACTGGACTCACTGGTACGACTAGTGTTTAGACTGTTTTTTATTAAATGACAAGTCAAATTTCGAAGGATTTAGCTGAAATTACGGCTTATTAATAATAAAGACTGTTAATCTGGAAACGCACGTGTTACATTAATAGGCGTGGAAGGCCTGTAACTAAAGGTACCACCAGGAGGAACAATAGTTATGGAAATGTTCAAGACGGAAGATGAGTCACAGGCGTACCAAGAAGTACGTGACCTCGTTAATTCCGAATTATATCGGTCGTTGGAAGGCGATGAACGTGATGCGGTTGAACATTTCTTTGAAATACAGCACGCTTACCATGCAATTTCCAGGCAAGTCGAAAAAACCTTGCATGTTTCCCTAGCCTTTTATCAACAGAATCACCTGTTCTATATTGATATCAGCGACCTAACCCACTACCGCATGGATTTCCTGAGCACGACGGGGCGGTTCCTCCGAGACGCGGTCGATGCGACCTACCAGTTAGAAATTTGGGACCGTGAGTCTCACAGAAAGCACGCCTATTCTGGCGACGAACTGACGCGGATGGATTGCGAAGACCTTAAAAAGGGGACCGTCGTGGAGACGTTGACGTATGGTCGCTTGGATTGCCGGATTCGGCGGACATTTTCACTGCAAAACGGCCACCTCTTCTGGGACAAGGAACAGTTCTACGTGGCGGGCAAGCCGGTTGAGCTGACCGATGGCCTCATGACGTTGCAGAAACGCTTGGAAGAGGAAACGGTTTGGTTTAGTCAAAAATTATTCAGAATTCGCGACTTTACCTGAGTATCAGAGCTCTGGAGAAACTTCCAGGCGCTTACATAGTAGTAGAAAGGCAACAAAAAATGCCCAATCACAAGTTGTGGTTGGACAGGTTAATTGGCGGTCGAGTGTAGTGACAAACGATTGGTGAGTGCTTGCTGTGTCGCCGTGATTTGGCCCCGTAAGAGGTCCTTATGGGCGACGGCAATCACATTGTTCAGGCCCCGGAGATGCGTGGTGACGGCTAGGATGTGGTCGTCAACCAGGTAGATGGGCTCCGGCGCAATCGTGAGGTCCCAATGGTGTTCTGCGTGCACGGTAGTTTGGGGCAGTCCCAAAGCCACCGCTAAGTTTTGACAAAAGTGATCAATCAGAGCTGCATCCACGATTCGGTTGCCAGTGAGGGCGGGTTGAAACTTGCCACTCAGGATGTCGCCAATCACTTTGATTTCCGTCATTTTGGTTCCTCCATTACTAGATGATGCCTCATTCTAGCACGGTTTAATCGGCAAACGGTAGTGTGTTTGCTTGGGTTTAGCGAAACTTTAAAACTCTGTGGCTAAACAGTCAAGCTAACAAATAGTTAACGAAGAATCAAAATGCCGGCGAGCAACTGACATAGTCCCGAGAAGACCAGCCGGTAACGTACGCTGAGGCGGGGCTGCAGCCACCAATGGGCAGCCACGATGAGGATGAGGGGGATTAGGCGCCAGGTGAAGCCGAGAACCACTAGTGAGAGCACAAAAATTACCGGTGTAATCAGGGTCAACCGCCAATCCCGTTCGCCCGTTAAATAATAAGGTTCGAAGAAGGTCAGGTAACTGGCCATCAGGGGAATCAGCGGGGTTAAGAATTGGACGGCGAGGTAGTGGTTACGCAGGAAGAAGAGCAAGACGGGCACCCCGTAGCCGGCCAAGACACTGAAGACAATCAGGCCGTATGTCGATTGCAGGCCCAACTGGGGGATGCAGGCAAGGACTAGGAAGACGCACAACAAGAGAGCGAAGGCCTGGACCAAGTGATCGTTGGGTGCCGCTAAGATGCCGAGAGTTGCCGCGGCGACCACCAGAATCGGGCCGATGTGTGACTGAAAGTGGCGTTTCAATAATAGGAAGATACCCGCAGCAACTAGGATACCGTAGCCGGCAAGATAGAGCTTAACGTCCGTGCCCAAAGGCGTGCCCGTGCTGGTGGTCGCGCCGGCTAACCACCAAAGAATATTTTGACAAATTGTGAAGCAGAACAGCTGTTGGACCGTTCGGTTTTTGAAGAAGGCCATGAGAGTGGTCATGGAATCGCTCCGTTTCGACTGGTTATAGTATTGCCTTTTATCTTAGTGATAAATGGGCCGTTGGTCAACGATTGTTTACGGATTTTTTGGCGGCTTCCTTTTAAGTCGGCCGGATTTGTGTTAAAATTCTTGAGTTATGAGTCAATTCCCGATAGGATTCACGGACCTTGTGAAGCTGCCTTGTAACCGAATGGCGTCGAGATTATCGGTCAACTCGCCGTCAACACTATCTAGGGGGAATATCCATTGCAAGAAAGACATTTATTTACTTCGGAATCCGTTTCTGAGGGTCATCCCGACAAAATCGCCGATCAAATCAGTGACGCTATCTTAGATGCGATGCTGCAACAAGATCCAGATTCACGGGTTGCCTGCGAAACGTCCGTCACGACTGGCCTCGTCCTGGTCTTTGGTGAAATCTCAACCAAGGCCTACGTTGATATCCAAAAGGTGGTTCGCCAAACCATCAAGGAAATCGGCTACACGGACGGTCAATACGGGTTTGACGGCGATAACTGTGCCGTCCTCGTGGCCATCGATGAACAATCACCTGACATTGCGCAAGGGGTCGATGACTCTTTGGAAACGCGTGAAGGTGACGAAGATCCATTAGACAAGATTGGTGCCGGTGACCAGGGGTTAATGTTCGGCTATGCCGTTAACGAAACCCCTGAATTAATGCCTTTACCAATTGAACTGAGTCATGCGTTGATGCGGCGGATTGCCATGCTGCGGAAGACCAACGTCATTGACTACCTGCGGCCAGATGCCAAGGCTGAAGTGACGGTTGAATACGATGATAACGAACGCCCATTGCGGGTCGACACCGTTGTGCTGAGTACCCAACACGATCCTGACGTGACCTTGGATCAGATTCGCCAAGACGTTATCGACCAAGTCATCAAGCCAGTGATTCCAGCTGAGTTGTTGGATGACAAGACGAAGTACTTCATCAACCCAACCGGTCGTTTCGTTATCGGGGGTCCTCAAGGCGATGCCGGGTTGACGGGTCGGAAGATCATCGTTGATACCTATGGTGGGGCTGCTCATCATGGTGGTGGGGCTTTCTCTGGGAAGGATGCCACCAAGGTTGACCGTTCAGCTAGTTACGCTGCACGGTACATTGCCAAGAACATCGTGGCTGCTGACTTAGCGACTAAGTGTGAAGTCCAGATTGCCTACGCCATTGGGGTAGCGGAACCCGTTTCCGTTTACATCAACACGTTTGGCACCGGGACCGTCGCTGAAAGCAAGTTGAACGCTGCGGTGCGTGACTTGTTTGACCTGCGTCCAGCCGGTATCATTCAGATGCTTGACTTGAAGCGGCCAATCTACAAGCAAACCGCTGCGTACGGTCACTTTGGTCGGACGGACATTGACTTGCCATGGGAACACCTTGACAAGGTCGACGCCTTGAAGGCTGCCGTTAAATAAACCACTGAAGGGTCTAGGATAACTTCCTAGGCTCTTTTTTTGCGCAAATTTATGGGTGGCCAGTACCTGAGCTTTTTCGTTATTTTGAGTCGTGCCCCTTGTATTTTCAAGACGAACCCGCGATAATTGGTGTATTACTGAAAAATCAGAAATTGGGCAGTAGCAGCAATTGGCTACGTAAAACCGTTGGTGGTGGGGCCAGCGTTAGGAGGAAATTATGAATAAGAAACAAACGAACGTTGCCGTTGTGACGGGGGCTGTCTTCGTGGCAACCTTCATGTCCGCCATTGAGGGGACCATCGTCTCCACCGCAATGCCCACCATTGTCGGTGATCTACACGGGGTAGCCCTGATGAACTGGGTCTTCTCGATTTTCCTGTTGACCAGTGCACTGGCGACGCCCATCTATGGCAAATTGGCCGATACGGTTGGCCGAAAATTGGTGTTCCTGGTCGGCCTGTTTATCTTTGTCCTGGGCTCAACGCTGTCGGGGATGTCCCACAGCATGGAAACGCTGATTGCCTGGCGCGCCTTACAGGGTATCGGGGCCGGGGCGATTATGCCCGTCTCCTTTACGATTCTAGCCGATATCTATCCCGTCGAACAACGGGCCCGGGTGATGGGCTTAAACGGCTCAGCGTGGGGCATAGCGGCCGTGGTAGCACCCCTGTTGGGTGGGTTCATCGTTGACCAGTTGAGTTGGCACTGGATTTTCTTCATTAACATCCCAATCGGTATCATCACCATGGGACTTATTTGGTTCTACTTAAATGAATCGACCGAACGCAAGGCCTTCTCAATGGATTGGTTTGGCTCACTCTGGCTGTCCGTTGGCTTGTTAGCGATGATGCTGACGTTCCAGCTGTTAGGTGAGGGTGAAATCAACGTTCTGTGGGTCATCACCGGTTTTGTGGTAGCTGTCGTGGCCTTCTGGTTGTTTATTCGCCAGGAAAAACGCACGGCCGACCCACTGATTCCCATGACACTGTTTGCCAATCGGACCTTTGTCATCCAAAACCTGATTGCGGCCCTGTTGAGTGGCTTTATCATGGGCTTTGAAGTGTATCTGCCAACCTGGACCCAAGGGCTGTTAGGCCTGTTGGCGTCCCAAGCCGGGTTTGCCATCACACCCAGTTCACTGATGTGGATTGTGGGGTCATTTATTGCGGGTAAACTCTTATTGAACCGTTCCCCATATAACATTGTTAATATTGCGTTGACGCTGGTCCTGATTGGGGCGGTCACCATGGCCCTGATTCCAGCCAGCACGCCATTCTGGTGTTTCTTCGTGATTGCCGCCATCTGTGGGACCGGCTTTGGGATTACCATTACCACCACGACCGTCACGGTGCAAAGTAAAGTGGCCGTCGACGAAGTGGGGGTCGCAACCTCATTTAACACGCTGTCTCGGACGCTGGGTCAGACCATCATGGTTTCCGTCTTCGGGATCATCATGAACCTGGAAATGGCGCGTGGGGTGGCGAGTCATCCCGGCACGACCATGGGGATGATGAACAAGTTAATTAACCCGCAAACGGCCAAGGAGTTGCCAGCGCACCTACTGCCAACGCTTCATGGTATCTTGTACCAAGGCCTCCACGTAATCTTTATCGCGGGTGCCATTCTGATTCTCGTGTCCTTTGCCGTGAACTTTTTCGACCGCAAAGATACGGAACAGGTCACCGGTCACCAGGGGTAATTAGTCCCGTTTTTAATTAATTTACGGTATAATAATGCTAAACGACCAAAAAGTGGAGGCGATAAGATGTTTGAAAGTAATCACGCGCGGTATGCCAGTTATGGCACAGTTGCGGCCTTGCCAGGCGATATGATCGACGCTGTCTGGCAGATTATTGATCACGACCTCCAGGGGTTGTTTCCGTTAGATAATCTGTTAACGTTTAGACTGCACAATAATCAGGGCAACACGACCTTTGAGTACGTCCAAACGGATGATGACGATGTCACGTTGCGGGCGGGGTTCGACACGCAGTTTGGCTATACGCCGGAGTTGCCGGAGACGGTTCTGGCTTACGATGACGGCGACAGCCAAATCATTCTGTTACCATCCGAAACAAACGAACATTAGGTTAAACTAGTCGTTGTCAGCGCCTCCGGGCTGGTGAAAATGGGCCGTGGCGCTGTGGGCGCACGCCCGGAGCCGTAAGGCGGTCTCCGGGCTTACTTTGAGCCGAAGTTCACGTCTCAAAGATATCAGTTACCTAAGCGGGGAACCCGCTAAGGTAACTCCCACGGCTGAGCCCATTTTCACCAGCCCTGCGGCTGACACGGGTTTGGCCCGCTTAATGTTCGTTCGGTATTCGTTGGATTTCGCCATTTAGTTGGTGAATTGGTAAAAAATGTTATAAATGTATATCGAATTTTCATTGAATCTGCGGTGTTTGTACGCAGATTCTTTTTGTTGCCCAGTGAAATTGGCTTAGTCGCGTCCGTTCCCGGCGGCGAGCTCAAGGTGCCCTGCTGTGGGGCCGGTTCCAGCCGAAGGGCGGGCTTCCGCCTCAACTTTGAGCCAAAAAGCGGTCTCAAAGGTTGTCCTGTGAACTAGGCTGGAAAAGAACTCCAGCCAAGGTCACCGACACAGCCGGGCACCTTGGCTCGCCTCTGGTCACTCCCACGACCGTCCCGGTTTTCCCAGCCCTGCGGCTGACACGGGTTTAGCCCGCGTAATGTTCGTTGATTTTTCGTTGGTTCCGTCAGTTAGTTGGCGGCTTGGTTGGACTGTCATAAATGTCTATCGAATTTTCATTGAATCTGTGGTATTTGTACACAGATTCTTTTTTTTGCTCTTGAAGAGGGAAAATGACGAACAAAAACACCAGCACATGTCGGTTGGCCGACGGTGCTGGTGAGGAGTTAAATCGTATTATTGAATTAAACCAAAGTGACGTAGGCCGTGGACGATGCCGTCCGTGGTGTTGCTGGTGGTGACGTAGGCCGCCTTGGCCTTTGCTTCGGGGACGCCGTTGCCCATGGAGATGGGGACGTCGACCTCGTCGAACATTTGCAGGTCGTTGTAGCCGTCGCCAAACGCGTACGTTTTAACGCCCTGTAAGCCAGCCTCGGTGATCAGTTGTTGAATCCCGGATTGCTTGCTGACACCGTGGACCATGGTGTCTAGGCAGCGGGGATTGTTCCGAACCAGGTCGAGCTGGTTGGCAAATTTTTCTTGATACGCCTGATCCTTATCGCGGTTAAAGACGTTAATGAAGTTAATGTCTTGGTGTTGGTACCAATCGGCGTCGACGACTGGATTCAGTCGTAACAACTGAAAGTTTTCAACCGTGTCCGCGTTGGCCTGGCTCAACCGAAAGCCTTGGTTGGTGTAGTAGGCCAGGGGGTCACCCTGAGATTTGGCAAATTCTGTGATGGCCGTTAATGTCGGCTGGTCAATGACCGAAGCCGTCAAACGCTTGCCTTCGAATTGGACGTAACTCCCGTTGGCACCAACGACGGAATCAATTCCGGTGGCGTCCAACACATATTGAATCTCAAAAATGTTTCTTCCTGTCGCAATAACTGGTAAAATATGATGTTGTTGCATTTCGTGAATGGCAGCGATACTTGCCGGCAAAACATTCTTGTGATCGTCAAATAACGTGCTATCCAAGTCAAAAAAGACGATTGCTTGATACATATTTAGCCTCCTAAATGCTGATTCTCTACGGTTCTATTATACAGCAAGAGCCAAAGTTAGCGAAATGAGGGAAATTTTTTTGCCGCATAAATGTAGTAGTCGCCATTTTTATGTTACACTATATCTTGTATTTTTAATTAAAGAGGGGCTATCATGGTGATAATTACAGCTGGAATGATCGGTGTCGGTAAAACGACCCTTACTGGAAAGATTGCGTCGCACTTGGAAACTCAAG
Organism: Levilactobacillus sp. FUA 3915; assembly: GCF_044053135.1. Taxonomy (NCBI): domain Bacteria; kingdom Bacillati; phylum Bacillota; class Bacilli; order Lactobacillales; family Lactobacillaceae; genus Levilactobacillus; species Levilactobacillus sp. FUA 3915. The sequence continues at coordinate 2,336,973 of NZ_CP168704.1, forward strand.
CATTTTTTGAACCGGTTGGTGATAACCCGGTTTTACCACTTTACTACCGGGATCCAAAGCAATACGGATTTTTATTGCAAATTTACTTTTTAAACAAACGGTTTAGCATGATTAAGCGGGCCCTAGCCGACGATAACAACGTCCTGGACCGTTCCATCTACGAAGATGCCCTGTTTACGCGGGAAAACAATGCGGAAGGCAACATCACGGATACTGAGCTCGAAGTTTACTTAAACTTGCTCGACAACATGATGAATGAACTGAGCGAATTGCCAAAGAAGGCCCCAGATCTGTTGGTCTACGCCGACGCTGACTTCGATACGATTTTACACCGGATCAAGAAGCGTGGTCGTGACTACGAACAATTCGATGACAACCCAGAGTTGGAATCTTATTACAAGAAGATGTGGACCGCTTACCAAGGCTGGTTCGCCGACTACGATGTTAGTCCTAAGATCAAAATTGACTTACAAAAATATGACTTGGACGTTCCGGGCAATACGGAATTAGTTCTGGGCCAAATCGATGACGCCTTGAAGGAAATTCGGAGCGACGCCACGGTTTAATGATTAATTGAACGCAATGCCAACTCGTTAGGAGTGGGCGTTGTGTTTTTTTTCGTCGTAAAATTGCGGGTAATAAAAAATCCAATCATCCGTAATGAAAGGGGATGATTGGATCTGAGTTTCTAGTATTAACGTATCACTAGTTATTTTACTGATTGCCAGAGTTCTTAGCAACAAAAACAACCAAGTCTCAAATGTATCTAGGACTAGTGAAAGAGAACTGGCAAGGTCAGTGTGAGTGACCAGAGGCGGATCAACCTGACCAGCTGTGTCGGTGGTCTAAACTGAGTGATTTGCTCAGTTTAGACCATGGGACAACCTTTGAGACCGTTTCTCAGGCTCAAAGTTGAGGTGGAAGACCGAACTTTGTCTGGAACCGGCCCCACAGCAGGGCAGGTTGAATCCGCCGCCGGGAACGGCAGTGACTTTAGCCCAGCTTCTTTTCAATGTTGGCTAAGGTGACTTCTGCCGTGTCCGCGAAGACCATGTCAGCGGCACCCAATTCAGTTGAATCACCAATACCCAGTGAAACTTCGCCGGCAGCGTTGATGGCTTGGACCCCAGCAGCGGCGTCTTCAACCCCGATACACTGGTTGGCTGGCAAGTTCAGTAATTCCGCACCCTTGGTGTAGATTTCTGGGTCTGGCTTGCCGTGGATCAAGCTGGCTGGGTCAACGATCTTAGGGAAGTAGTCGGCCAGTTCCAATTTGCCCAAGACACGAGGGGCGTTCTTGGAGGCAGAGGCTAAGGAAAGTTGGTAGCCCTTAGCGCGTAAGTCATCCAGGAAGGCCTTCATGCCGGGCAAAATGTTAGCGGGCGTCATCTTGTCCACTTCGGCCACGTAGTTCGTGTTCTTTTGGGCGGCCAATTTTTCCTTTTCGGCTTCGGTGTAGTCATTTTCCTTGCCACCGGCCTTTAAAATCATTTCCAGGGAATCCATCCGGCTAATGCCCTTTAAGCCGTTGCCCAGTTCTTCGCTCCAAGCAACGCCCAGTGAGTCGGCGAGTTGGTGCCAAGCGGTCCCGTGCAAGATGGAGGTGTCGGTGATGACACCATCGAGGTCAAAGACGAATCCTTTAATATCAGCAAACTTTGTCATGAAAAAACACTCCTTAATCGGTTATGGTTTGTGAAACGTTAGGTTTTAGTGAAACAGTTTGTTGCCCAATTTGAATGGTAGCGGCGTGGTCGGCTTGCACCGTGACGTGATGGTGATCGATGTCAAAGGTGTAGCGCGTGCCACGTAACAGGTGTTGGAACTTAACGGCTTGCCAGGCCTCGGGGAGGTGCGGGTTGACCGTTAAATGGTCGCCCAAGGCATCGACCCCGGCATAGTAGCGCGTGGACATCAGGGTTACGGCGCCCATGACCCCGAGGTGAATGCCCTCGGCCGTGGTGCCGCCCTGAATGTCGTAGTAGTCGGAGAACAGGGCCTGCGAGAACAGTTGCCAGGATTGGTCCATGTTGCCGGCCATAGCTGTCAGCGCCGCGTAAACGATGCGTGACAGCGTGGAACCGTGAGTGGTCCGGTCGAGGTAGAATTGCAGGTTCTTCTGCAGAGCCTGTTGGGGCAACTCGTAACCTAGTTGCTTGAGTAACCCCAGCACTTGCGGGGCATCCAAGTTGTAAAAGGCCATGAGTGCGTCGGCTTGCTTGGCGACCTGATAGGCGTCAGGCGTCTTGCCCTCGGCCTTTAAAATGCGGTCCATCCGCGAGATATCCCCGTACTTAGCCCGGTACTTGGTAAAGTCGAGCTTCGGCAGTTTGAAGTATCCCTCGAACTGGCCGATGATGCCCTCCGAGTTGATATCCAACTTAAGGTGGTGGCTCACATCGTTAAATTGTTGCCGAACAGCCGCGGTGACGCCCGTCTTGGCATCCACTTTTTTCAGCGTGGCGGCTGGTAAGTCTTGCCGTAACTGGTCGAGTTGGTTAAATAACCAGGTCACCATTAAATTGGTGTAGGCATTATTTGCTAGTCCGGTCGTATCGGCATTGGGATAGTTCTCATGGAATTCATCGGGACCCATCACGCGGTCGATGGTGTAGCGGTGGTCGGCGTTATCCAACTTAGTTTTGCTGAGCCAGAATTGCGCAATTTCTTGTAGCATTTCCAGCCCATATTTCGCCAGGAAATCCGTGTCACCCGTGATGCGGTGATACATGATGACATTGTACGCGATGGCCAGGGACACGTGCCGTTGCAGCGACGAGTAGTCCGGGTCCCAGGTGTTGGTCAACGGGTTAAGGTGGGTGACTTGCGATTGCTCGTCGCCGACCTCACCGGATTGCCACGGGTACATGGCGCCAGCATAGCCCGCGTCCTTGGCGTTTTGCTTAGCGGCTGGTAGCCGACGGTAGCGGTACATCAGTAGTTGCCGTGCCAGTTGCGGGTCGTGTAAAGCAAAGACGGGGAGGTCGAACATCTCATCCCAGAAAACGTGGCCGCGGTAGGCTTCACCGTCGAGACCCCGGGCGTTGATCGATGCATCGATTTGACCGGAGCGAATGGCCTGGACCGCCGAGAAGAGGTGGTAGAGGTTGACCCGTGTCAATTTTTGCGACGTGATATCGCCAGTGATCTGGAAGTCGGCGTCCGCCCAGCGCTTTTGCCAGTAAGCCGTGCTGCTAGCCAGGGTATCGGCGAAGCTAGCCTGTTGCAGGTCAGTCGTCGCCGCCTGGAGCACGTCGCCGGTGGTTTCTCGGCTGGTGAACAGCACGATATTTTTCTCAAAGGTATAGGTCTGTTGCGGTTGCACGTCGACCGATCGCATTTGCCGAACCTGTTGCTCGGCGTTGGGCCGGCCGTCGCTTGGCGTGGCTAGCGCCTGACCGGGACCCGTGAGGTGCGATCCCAGGGCGAGGTCAACGTGACTAGCCCGCGTCTGGGCCTCAAGGAAAATGCTGTCGGGCTGTTGGCTGGTGCCGGTCACGCGCAGGTGGTGCTGATCAAAGGCGTTGTAGCGCGACACGTTGCCGTTGACGACGCTGCCATCGATGGTGGAGTAGACCTGCAGGCTGCCCGCAAAGTTTAACGGGGTGATGCTGTAGCGAATCGCCAGGCGGTGCCAGTCCTTAAAGTTGGCGAGCTTGGTCGTCTTGATTTGCAGGCTGTGACCGGTGGACAGCTGAACCAGCATGGTGGTCGTCAGCGTCCCGGTGTGGAGGTCCAGGCTCCGGTAGATGTCCTGGATATCCGCGGCCTTAATTTGAAACGGATTCTGGTGGTCGACGCCAAAGGAGAGGGCCTGCGCATTGGGTAGGTTGACCAAATCTTCATTGGTGACGGCGCGACCGTTTAAATTGGTTGTTAGCTGGTCATACAACCCGGCCGTGTACATGCCAGGATAGTTGTCGGCATCGGCGTGGGCTTCGGTATAGGCACCCCGCAGGCCAACAAACCCGTTACCGACCGTCAACATGGCCTCTTGGCCGTAGTTGCGTTTGCCTTGGTACTGGCCATAGTAGTCCAGATGCCAGCTGAGGTAGTCGCGCTTGGCCTGTAGGGCGGCGGCCAATCCCTGTTGGGCAATCGCTTGATTGCTGACAACGGGGATGTTCAGCATGTTGGTAATGGCCAGGCCAATATCAATGCGCTGATGGTTGATGCCAACGACGGTGTCGGAGAAGGGGTAACTCAGGGCGTTATCCACGACCGCGGCGTCCACGTCGAGTCCCGCCAGCTTGAGGCGCAGGTTCTCCAGGTTTTCCCCAATAGTCTGGTCCGAGTTGTAGGCAATAATAAACTGCCGCTCACCAGCAGCGTCCGTCGGGTGGTAGCTCACTTCCAAGGAGTCATCTAAAACGTGCAATGTAATCATTTTCAAAGCTAGATCGTCATCCTTTCTGCTAAATGATAGCGTATTCTTCACTCTCAATCTTAGGCTAACGCTGCGCAATTAGCAATTATTTCCGTCAAAAAATACGAAATTTGTTAGTCCGTAGAACGCCTAAATGGCGCCATTGCAACCGATTGCAGTGATTGGGCGTAGTTGGGTCGACGCACGGTCAAACCGATAAAAATAGCCAAAAAACCGACTACCCAGAAATTCCAGGTAGCCGGTTGGTTTTTGAATGCAATTAATGATGTGTGCGGTCGGTCAGTTTCGTCATAAATTCAATGTTAATTAAAGACTGAAACCATCCTTAACTTAATTGAATAGGCAAATAGCTATCTGCCTAACGAGCCAAATACATGTGAGCTACAAGACTGGCAAAAATGATCCAGTTGTAGAAGTGACCAGAGGCGAGCCAAGGCGACCAGCTGTCCCGTGGAAGCCTGTTTCACAGGCTGGAACCGGCCCCACAGCAGGGCACCTTGAGCTCGCCGGCGGGAACGGATGCTCCAGGGGCATTTTTAGTTGACGATGTACAGGGGGTCTTCGCCCTTGTCAACGCGAACTGCATTCTTGGCAACGATAGAAGCCATGGCGTCCCGTGCTTCAACCGTGGCGTTCCCCACGTGAGGGGTCAGGATAACGTTCTTCAGGCCCTTGAAGCCGTCGTCAACGTTAGGTTCTGCTTCGTAAACGTCCAAGGCAGCGCCAGCTAATTCGCCGGTTTGTAAGGCTTCCAGCAGGGCAGCTTCGTCAATGACGGGACCCCGAGCGGCGTTGATCAGGTAAGCAGACTTCTTCATCTTCTTAAATTGTTGTGCGCCGATCATGTGATGCGTTTGGTCATTTAATGGGCAATGTAAGGTGAGAACATCGCTCTTTTCCAAGACTTCATCCAAGGTGGCGTAGGTGGCGTTCAAACTACCCTCCGTAGCGGCATCTAGGGGATGACGTTGCGTGTAGATAATCTTCATGTCAAAGGCGGCCATCCGCTTGGCAACGGCTTGGCCAATTTGGCCCATGCCGACGATCCCTAAGGTCTTGCCGGCCAGTTCGTGGCCCAGGAAGAAGAGTGGGGACCATCCATCGAAGCCCTCGTTGCGCATCAGTTTGTCACCCTCGACCATCCGGTGAGCCAACGTAATAATCAAGCCAGTCGTGACTTCAGCGGTCGAAACCGTGGAAACCTTGGGCGTGTTGGTGACGGGGATGTTCTTGGAACGGGCGTAGGCGGCGTCAATGTTGTTGAAGCCGGCCCCGTAGTTGGCAATAATCTTTAACTGAGGATCGGCATCGATAACGTCCTTGTCTACCTGAGTAGAAAGGGGCGTGATCAAATAATCCTTACCGACAATCCGCTTTAACAACTCGTCCTTCGTGATTAATCCACTGCCAGAATAGCTTTCAACGTCAAGTCCGGCATCGTTTAAAATGTCCAAAGCTGACTGGGGAATTGGTGCAGTTACTAAAACACTGGTCATGAGTGTCACTCCTTCAGTAAAATTTCATTTCACACGTCCATTGTAATCGTTTTCATAGAAGAAAGCATCCTCTGCTGAAATTTTTTTCGAAAAACGCCGCCAAACGTGGTAAGCTGTGAAAAGTAACTGGACCTGAAAGGGGAAGCGACTGTGAAAGTTTTAGCAATTATGTTGATCACCATCCTGACCGCCGGACTAGTGGGCGGCACCATCTGGTTAATGTTGACGCTGGCACTGGCCGCCTGGCTGGAGGTGCTGATTGGCGCTGTGGGACTGATTGTGGCGACGGTGATTAACTTGGCCATCTTCTGGTTTCTTTGGCCCCACCCAGCCCCCAGCGAAGACGACGAGGACTAACTAGTTTGTACCCTGGGACTGGGTGAAAATGAGCGCTGTCACGTTGGCGTGTAAGAGCGTTCCCGGCGGCGGATTCAAAGTACCCGGCTATGGGGCCGGTTCCAGCCAAAAGGCGGGCTTCCACCTCAACTTTGAGCCTGAGGTACGGTCTCAAAGGTTGTCCCGTGGGCTAGGCTGGGAAAATACCCCAGCCAAGGCCACCGACACAGCCGGGAACTTTGATCCGCCTCTGGTCACTAACACGGTCCGTGCTGGTGCCTTTTCACCAGTTCTGCGGCTGACACTGGTTAGCTCCAGTCGGTATGCCGCTGGTCTTCGATGGAAGGTAGGGGTGGGAGCCGTTCTGGATATTTGGTTATTTTTCTTCCTAATTGTGTTGCGTAATACTCAGGTACATTAGTGAGTGGACGAATCGACACTAGTTTAAGTTGGTTGTTGTAAGTATGAGTGACTAACTAGATTACCACAAAACATATGTAGAAAGAATCAGACAAGTAAAGGTCGATTGACCAAATTTCAGCTGTGTCAGCCGATAGGGTGGGAGAAATGGGTTCAGCCGTGGGATTTTCTGAGAGTTTCTCTCAGAAAATGGCGACTTTGAGACTCGTTTCTCAGAGGCTCAAAGCGAGTCAGAAGACCGCCTTTAGGCTTCTGGCGTCCTGCCCACCGCGTTCCGACCCATTTCTCCCACCCGGCAAGGCGAGTCAGAGCCGAGAAATTTGGTCAAAAAAAAGACCATTACGATAAGTCGCAATGGCCAAAGAGTAAGGTTACAACATAATTGGGGGATTATGTTGTAAAAAATTTCATCTACTTTGGGGGAGTAAAATGAAATCTGTCTGTTGAATGAGGACAGAAGCCTCACGCGTAAGTAAGGTAAATCCAAACTTACCCGCAACTCTATAGTAGCGCATTCCTCAGAAAATTGCCATTAAAATATAAATATTTTGCTAAATTGATTGGCTAACGGTTGCGGACAACGCTTTGTGGTAGGCCACTGCCGATTACCCAGTTAGTTAGGCGAATCAACAAAAGTGAGAGGATGGTTTTACGTGTCAGAAAAAACGTTAAAAGTGGGTAGTTTCACGGTCTGGCTGTGGGTGATCCTACTCGTCATTATTTTAAATATCGTACAATTGCCGTTGGCTTTCTTGGGTAACGGAACGATAGCTGTACGCCTGTTGTGGTCGGTCGTTTACCTGGTTGGGTTCGCGGCGGTCATCATCTTGGGCCTATGGGTCTACCACCGGGTTCATCCGGTTAAATATCAGCGATTGGTGGCGAAGGATTGGTGGTTGATGGTACGGGGCTACGTCTTCGTGATTGTCGCTCAGGTGTTCTTGGGATTACTCAACAACCTGTTCTATCATCAAACGAGTACGGCCAATAACCAGGCAATCGCGTCCTTCATGAATCAGGGTCCCTGGACATTGATTCTGCTGAGTTTGACGGCGGTTCTGGCGAGTCCCATCATTGAAGAGGTAACCTTCCGGGGCCTGCTGGTCGATGGCTGTTTCCCGGCCAACATGTTTTGGGTGCCTATCGTGGTCAGTGGGGTGGCCTTTTCCATCGTGCATATGAGCAGTAACCCCATTAGCTGGCTGATCTACGCGGTCATGGGCGGCACGTTTGCCTACGTTTATAAGCGGACCGGTAAGCTGCAGAGTACGATCATCCTGCACGGGTTCAACAACCTGATTGCCGTGGGCGCCATGTTGCTGTCCTTACATTAGATTGCGTAAGCTAACGTAAAATTAAAGCTGTTCCCGTTGCGAAGCTACTGGCTTCGTCGACGGGAACGGCTTTTTAGTACGGTGGGCGGCGTTCTTCAGAGATAGAAAAAATCCGGTCAACCTCGTGGGAGGATGATCCGGATTCTGTTAAGCTTGTTTATCGACTTGTTTAGCAATCTTGCGTTCTTGGCTGACCGTATCGAGTTGACTCTTAACGGTGACCAGTTCGCTCATCATGCTATCAATTTCGTCGTTGCTCATACCCAACAACGTTTGGCATTGGCCGATACGTGCATAAACTTCGTCACGTTTTTCTTCGGCCATTTCGGTCAGGTGGATGAGGACTTGACGTTCGTCAGTCCGACTCCGAACCCGTTCGACCCAGCCCTGCTTTTCCAATCGCTTGAGGAGGGGCGTTAACGTCCCACTATCCAGCTCGAGGCGCTCACCTAGTTGGTGGACGGTGAGCGGTGCATCTTCCCACAACACCAGCATCGCGATGTATTGCGGATAAGTTAAACCAAAGGGTGCCAAAGCGCTTTGGTAAAAATGGTTGAACTTCTTGCTGGCAGCATAAATGGAGAAACACAGCTGTTCATCCAGTAGAATTGGGGTAACTTTCGGCATGGCACAGGCCTCCTTTCAATTACTTTCCAGAGTATTGTATACAATTAAATTGCCGCGTGCAAGTAATCGACCTCTCATTTAAGTCAATTGTTGGTATTATCAACCAGAGAAAGTTAGATAACTTGCCCCAGGTTGACAATAACGTAACGCCTAAACAATTATATAGCATATCTACTGGTAAGTTCAATGATTATTGATGAAATAAGTTTTTGCTATTAGTAAATTAGAGCCCAGACAACCAGTTGGTACCAGGTCTTTCTGCCGTCACCAGTAACCAACACGTTCATGCAGAACTGTTTATTTTAAAATCGGGACACTGATTTCGTCATGGTGACGAATCGGAAAAAGTGACACGTTTCTTAAATGAAAAACTAAGTTAGTTAGTCGAAAAAACTCTATCGCTAAGTATAGCAGAGAATCTGTAAAAGAAAAGTAAAATTAGTGAAATTACTAAATGTAAGCGTGATTAGCTGGGGATGATGAGACGATAAATAATCACAATGTAAAATGGTTATCAGCTGATAGTTTGATTGAATATAACGGCTAGTTTATGCTGAGAATGAAACGCGATAATATTGGTTTTTCCCCTATACGATTTACCTTGATATTTACGTAGGATACGTTACAATGTGGGTGTAGAGTTATTTATCCACATTGGCGAATATGTGAGGAAATGGTTTGGCACCTTTCTCAAAGCAATGGGGTAGATAACCAGAACAGTTTGCGGATTCTGTTCGGGGATTCATGTCTAAGATGTGCTTACTAGGGAAGGGCAACTGCTGAGAGGCAGAAACTACAAGGAGGTAGCGAACCATGAAACACGCAGTGATCGGTGAAGCTAAGGAACATTACAAGGCTTATAAGGCAGGCAAACAGTGGGTTTACGCATGTATCACGGTTGTTGCTGTCGGTTTGGGCTTGGCGGGGGCCAACGTTGGTACGGCGCAAGCAGCAACAACTCCAGACGCTGAACCAGCTGCGAGTCAAGTGGTTGAGACACCAACGGCGGCAACGCCAGCGGATGACGTGACGACTCCTGAGAAGCAAAACGAGGAACCAGCGGGTGACAAGCCAGTTGTTCAAGAACCGGTGGATAAAGATACTGTCGAAAATGAAAGCGATTCCAACAATGATGTAAATACGCCCAAGACTGACGTGAAGGATGACGTCAAGGCGGATGAAGAAACTAATGGGCAATCGGAACAGGAGAAACCTGCTACTGGGGAGCAGGAGGTTAAGACACCTGGGACAACGGTGACTGATCCGGTAACGACTGAACCAGATAAGGTTGTGAAGACGGATGACACGCATGTTGCTATCACCCCAAACGATTCCATTGAGCCTGCGACACCGCCAGTACAAAAAAAGATGTTCAGGATGGCTCGGGCGGCGGTTGCACCGGTAATCACTCGTTGGCCTAATACCTTGCCGATTGTTCACGTTGACTATACCGCGGAATGGTGGGACAACGTTAACGGGAAAAACGCTGCTGAATGGATGCCAGATGCGAACTTGCGGCAAGCAATTGAGGGGTCAATTAATCAAGCATACAGTCTATATGGAGACTATTTAGTAACTGACGAAAACTTATGGACGTTTGCTGGATTTGATGGTAATGATTATTACAGCCATGGTGTCGATATTTATAACAGTCAAATTAAAGGACCTATTGAGACTCTTGAAGGATTGCAGTACTTTACGAACCTGAGACAAATTGAATTGAGCGATGCAGTTCCGCTGTCAGGAATGATTGATTTCTCATTCGCCCCTAATTTAAATAACTTCAGAATCTATAACGAGAGCCACACGCCTGCAGGTTGGAATGTGTCAGCAGATTATGTTCTGTCGCACTTCTTTAGCAAAAATCAGAACCTACAATACCTTTGGTTGAATAATCTTAACCTTACGGGAAGTTTCCCGGACACGTCTAACAACCCAAACCTCTATTACATTAGTTTGGATGACAACCAGCTCACAGGGAGTATACCTGATTTAAGTAACTTACGTGATTTAATGGAAGTCAATGTTGATAACAATCAGATGAGTGGTCAATTGCCGGATATGACTAATTGGACGATTGATGCTTTACATGCAGGAGGCAATCGTTTTAGCGGGGAATTACCAGATATTAGTACGTTGGGCGCCTTGGACTATTCCAATAATATGATTTCTACTGGGATTACGCCGGGGTCTTATACTGGATTCGTCGTAAGTAGTGGACAAAGCTTGGTTAACAAACACTACACATTAACCAACGGAAATAATAGTTTCGATCCCACCCAAGGAACCTTCTCTAAATTTGTCAACTTCTCAACGGGTGAAACTGACAATAACGTTCAGCTAGAACCCGGAACCTTTAAGAACGGCAACATCGTTGTGTACTCCACTGAAGGTACTGAGGGAGTTACAGATCACAATGCTTGGGCGGCGGATAAGGTTGATGCCTCTGACTGGTTTACCATTAAGGCCAATCCTGACAATCCAATGGGATTCTTGTTGGTTGCTAAGCCTGGTGTTAAGACTGGAAATTACGTGATTAAGGTCGTTACAAACGGTGGCAGTAGCCGGGACTCAAGTGCCTGGATTGATTTCTCCGTAACCAATAACATGACGAATACGGTAACGCCAGTAACACCTAATACACCGGAACCAGATGCTAAGACCGGGACAATTACGGTTGTCAGTGTTAGTGATAAGGGTAAAGTGCTTAAGACCCAAACGATTGCAGGCAACATCGGGGACACCTTCAACATCGACGCCCCAAGTATCGCCGGCTACAAGGTCACTGGCAACGCGACCGCCACCGGGACCTACACGGCGGACGGACAGACGATTACCTTCACCTACACTAGTGAGGGCACCGTCAAAAATGGTGGGGATGCCGCCACGATTGATGACACGACGCCTGTCGACAAGGCAACGGCCAAGACCACCAAGGGTGGCGCAGCCGATACCTTGACGGGGACCAAGAAGGCGCAACAGCAAGCCGCCAATCAGAAGCAAGCACCCGTGACGACGCTCAAGGCCAGCGGACAAGCGACTACGGTTACCCCAACCGCAACGCCAGTCACTGACAAGCAAGCCAACAAGACCGTCTTACCACAAACGAATGAAACTAATGGAAACTACGTCTTAGCCGGCATTGCCACCTTGATTGGGGCACTGGGTCTCGCCGGGCTCAAGTTAAGAAAACGGGGGTAAGCCTCTATAGTCAAAAATGGTATCGTTTTCAAACGAAAGCACTGGTCGATTGGCCGGTGCTTTTGTTATTCAGGCGCAACGAATTACCCAGTGGTAAGTTAGATAAACGGTTAAACGGCTGTGAAATAGGCCTGAGTAACGCCACTAACAGTTAACTGTGATATTTTAGACTTGTTCCTAATCCTGATGGGGACGGTAATATAAGGCCACCGGCGGTAGGATTGACCGTTGGTGGTTTTGTTTCGGCCAAATTTTGACACGAAATGGGGGATACCCATTGTTCCCGCCGCAATGACCCGGTATACTGGGATTATTGAGGAGGCCTGGTCGATGGGACGTTGGATACCCTACATAGTTGTGAGTCTCATTTGGCTGGGCCTTAGTTGGCACGCCGTGGCGCAGCACCACTACCGGCGGCTGTTTTGGTGGCTGGGGTGTTGGGGCCTAACGACGCTGACCTGGACCCCCGTGGCGTTTTCATTTGGCAGCGACACAGTGGGCCAGGTCACCACGCACTGGATTGCTGGGGGCATCTGGGTTCTCCGGCCGTTCGAGCGGGCCAGCATGGACACGTCCTTTTGGCTAAATATCGTCATGACGATTCCCCAGGGGATGTTGTTAGGCCTGAACTGGCCGCGCTTACGTTGGCCGCAGTGGCTGCTGGCAGGTTTGGCGACTGGATTGACCCTGGAAACGGGGCAGGCCATAGGCAATTGGCTGGTGAGCCTGGGCCGGTGGGTCGACATCAATGACGTGCTGACCAACTGTCTAGGTGTCGTGTTAGGCGCCGGACTCATGTGGTGGGTGCGTCAACGCACTCAGGTTAGAAAATAAGGGGGAGATAAAAGTGTTTATGACAACTGGTGGGCTCAACCGGGCGCACGCGATTCAAGGAATCTTAACGGCGACCACGAGCACCATGCTCCGGTCGGAAAAACCGGATGAATTTTCATTGTTTGATAAATTATTCGATGAGGCCAAGCAAAAATTAATGCAGCAGGCACAGGACACGGATGCCGATGGGCTGATCGAGGTTCGCTTCAATACCGAGGTCGTCCGCATGAACGTGGCGCCGAAGTTTTTAGTCGTTCACGCCTATGGAACTGCCGTAAAATTTCCAAAATCAAAAAAAGTTGAATAAAGGGGTTCCCTTTTATACAACTTTAGTGTAATATATTATTTGTTGTTGAGTTGCCCCGATGGCGGAACTGGCAGACGCGCAGCGTTCAGGTCGCTGTTTGAGTGATCAAGTACAGGTTCGAATCCTGCTCGGGGCATCATGGATAACTTTTAAAAAGCAGTTCGCGAAAGCGAGCTGCTTTTTTTTCGTCTACAAGCCTAATTCGGCCCCCTAGAGTCCAGTTCACTGGTTATTAGCATAATTATACGGCCCCCGGTAGAAGCGCGCTGAGGCACAACTAGCAGGCATTTAGCATAGGTGATTTGCGACACAACACCTTTGACGCCCTAGGGAATTAGTGTACACTGAGATTAATCATCTTGATAATTTTTGAACTACAGGGAGGAATTTTCGTATGGACTATAAACAGAAGGTTATTACGGCATTGGCGAACGCTTTAGACGGCCAATTGTCGGCGGAAGAGATTGCGTTGAAGCTTGAAAAGCCCAAGACGTCTGATCTTGGGGACATGGCGTTCCCCACGTTTGCACTAGCTAAGCTCCTGCACCGGGCACCGCAACAGATTGCCCAAGATTTGGCCGAAAAGATTGATTCAAGTGACTTTGAACGTGTCGTGGTTGCCGGTCCATACTTGAATTTCTTCTTTGATAAGGGTCAATACAGTGCCGCAACGCTGGAAAATGTGTTGAACGCCGGCGCTGCTTACGGCCAAAACGAAGATGGTAACGGTGGGAAGGTGCCAATCGACATGTCCTCACCAAACATTGCCAAGCCAATGTCCATGGGGCATTTACGGTCGACTGTAATTGGGAACTCGATTGCTGAGATTCTGACCAAGAACGGCTATGCACCTATCAAGGACAATCACTTAGGTGACTGGGGGACCCAATTTGGGAAACTCATCACGGCCTACAAGCTGTGGGGGAACGAGGCCGACGTTAAGGCTGACCCCATTAATAAATTAGTTGAATATTATGTTCGCTTCCATAAAGAGGACGTGGACAAGCCCGAACTGGACGATGAAGCCCGGGAATGGTTCAGAAAGCTGGAAAATGGCGACCCTGAAGCCCATCGTCTCTGGAAATGGTTCCGGGAAGCTTCCTTGGAAGAGTTCAACGACGTTTACAAGAAGTTGGGTGTGACGTTTGATACCTACAACGGGGAAGCCTTCTACAACGATAAGCTGGAAGAAGTCGTTCAAATTCTCAAGGACAAGCACCTGTTGGTTGAGTCACAGGGTGCCCAAGTCGTTGACCTCAGCAAGTACAACCTGAACCCAGCGCTGATCCTGAAGAGTGATGGGGCATCCCTATACATCACCCGGGATATTGCGACCGCGCTGTATCGTGACCGCGAATATGCACCAGCCAAGAACTTATACGTTGTTGGCTCGGAACAAACGTATTACTTCAAGCAGTTAAAGGCCGTTCTATTAGAAATGGGCCTGAAGTCAGCGCCGAACCTGCAACACGTGCCATTTGGGCTGATCACCGTTGATGGGAAGAAGTTGTCTACCCGTTCCGGCCGAATCATTCTGTTAGCCAAGGTCTTGGAAGAATCCGTTGAGCTGGCTGAAAAGGAAATCAACGAGAAGAACCCTGATCTGGCAAACAAGTCGGCGGTCGCCCAACAAGTTGGGGTCGGCGCCATCGTCTTTGGTGATCTGAAGAACGAACGGACCAACAACATTGACTTCGTTCTGGCAGACCAACTGAAGTTCGAAGGGGAAACCGGTCCTTACGTGCAATACGCCCATGCCCGGGCCGAAAGCATTCTGCGGAAAGCTAAGGCAACTACGATCACGGCGGATGCCAACCAGGTCACCGATCCCGAAGCTTGGGATACGATCAAGGCCCTGGCAGACTTCCCAGCCATGGTCAAGATGGCCTGTGACGAGTTAGAGCCTTCCGTCATTGCCAAGTACGCCATTCGCTTATCCAAGACCTTCAACAAGTACTACGCGCACTCCAAGATTCTCGCGGATGATGCCGGCTTACCAGCTCGGTTGGCTTTGGTTAAGTCTGTTTCAATCGTCGTCAAGGAAAGTCTGCGCTTGTTGGGTGTCAAGGCACCAGACGAGATGTAGGCCGTCCCTAATAGTAGAATTAACTTAGCAAAGAGCGTTCAAGTCCTCGTGACTTGAACGCTCTTTTACTAGTCGTAGGGGCTGACCAACGCTGAGAAAGGGGCTTGTGATTAAATTACTAGCAACCGGGGCACCGCGGCCGGTCTGGGACGTTTTACCTGAATAATACTCAGTTTATACATTATCTTTACAATGAAAAAGCCAAGGCCATTTTACAGGGAAAACGGACGGAAATTCCCGGAATCAGGAAAACCATGGAAGAGGCAACGCGGCTGTGAACGACTCGCAAATATTTAGAAAGCCTTTAACAGCAACGTTATAAATCTAAAAAGATCGTCTTTTCCCCAATGACGTTGTCCCTGAAAAGTGATGCAAATAAATGATCTGCAAAAAAATGTAAGAAAAAGTCAAATTAATTTTATGTAAAAAAGTCTATTTTTACTAATTTTTACCAGTCAAAATGAATGAATAATGTATATTTTGGGCTGAATATACATTTCACTCTTAAAATGTGAAATTCTTCGCATTTTGAATGCTAGCCATTTAATGTTAGCGGTTTCATTTCGAGATTATACTCTGTCTTGTAGTTAAGCAAGGGAGGAAATAATGATGACAACACCTATCCATGTAACATCTGAAATCGGTAAACTGAAAACGGTTATGCTGAAGCGTCCGGACGTTGAAGTAGAAAACTTCACGCCAGATATGATGTCACGGTTACTGTTTGATGACATTCCATATTTACCAATCGCCCAACAAGAACACGACAACTTCGCTAAGGTTCTTCGCGAAAACGGGACTGAAGTTCTGTACTTAGAAAAATTATCCGCCGAAGCCTTAGACGATGGTGGCGAAGAAGTTAAATTAAATTTCTTGCAACAGATGTTAACTGAAAGCGGCTACATGGCCGGCACGATTCATGATGTCCTGAAGGAATACTTACTTTCCCTCGACACGCAAGCAATGGTTAACAAGATCATGGGCGGGGTTCGTAAAGACGAACTGGACTTCACACCTAGTGACCTGGTTAGTGCCGCTGAAGACAGCGACTACCCATTCTTCATGGACCCAATGCCTAACCTGTACTTCACTCGTGACCCAGCGGCTTCAATCGGGGATGGTTTAAGCATTAACCACATGACGTTCGCTGCTCGCCAACGCGAATCACTCTTTATGGAAACCATCATCAAGTACCATCACCGGTTTGCTAACAAGGGCTTGAACGTCTGGCGCGACCGGAACCACACCACCCGTATTGAAGGTGGGGACGAACTGGTTCTGTCCGATCACGTGATGGCCATCGGAGTTTCACAACGGACTTCTGCCAATGCCATTGAAGACATTGCCCGGAACCTGTTCAAGGACAGCAACTTTGATACTGTCATTGCTATCCGGATTCCACATAACCACGCAATGATGCATTTGGACACGGTGTTCACCATGATCAACACCGACCAATTCACGGTTCACCCAGGTATCTTAGGCGAAGGCGGTCACATCGACACCTGGACCATCACACCTGGTAAGGGCACTGAAGACTTACACCTCGAACACAAGACGGACTTGAAGCAAGTTCTGAAAGACGCCTTAGGTTTGGATGACTTAGACTTAATCCCAACTGGTAATGGTGACCCAATCGTCGCTGGCCGTGAACAATGGAATGATGGCTCTAACACCTTAGCCATTGCGCCTGGTGTCGTGGTTACCTACAACCGGAACTATGTTTCTAACGAATTACTTCGTAAGCATGGCTTAAAGGTTATTGACATTCTCTCAAGTGAATTATCCCGCGGTCGTGGGGGTCCTCGTTGCATGAGTATGCCATTGGTACGTGAAGACTTAAAGTAAACAATTAATTTTTAAAATTAGAGGAGATTGATTAATCATGGCACAAGATTTCAAGCAAAATGTCTTTCAAGGTCGCAGCGTTTTAGCTGAAAAGGACTTTACCGCAGAAGAACTCGAATACTTGATCGACTTCGGTTTACATTTGAAGGCTTTGAAGAAGGCCGGCGTTCCTCACCACTACTTGGAAGGCAAGAACATCGCCTTACTCTTTGAAAAGTCCTCAACTCGGACCCGTTCAGCATTCACCACTGCTGCTATCGACTTAGGTGCTCACCCAGAATACTTGGGCCAAAACGACATCCAATTAGGTAAGAAGGAATCAACTTCTGACACTGCCAAGGTCTTAGGCGGCATGTTCGATGGGATCGAATTCCGTGGGTTCAAGCAAAGCGATGCTGAAATCTTAGCTCGCGACTCAGGTGTGCCAGTTTGGAACGGTTTAACCGACGAATGGCACCCAACCCAAATGCTGGCTGACTTCATGACTGTTAAGGAAAACTTCGGTACCTTAAAGGGCTTGACCTTAACCTTCATGGGTGATGGCCGAAACAACGTTGCCAACTCTCTGCTGGTTACTGGTGCTATCTTAGGTGTCAACGTGCACATCGTTGCCCCTAAGGAACTGTTCCCAACTAAGGAAACCCAAGACTTGGCTCAAGGCTTTGCTAAGAAGTCTGGCGCTAAGCTGCTGGTTACCGACGACTTGGATGAAGGTTTAGCAGGTTCCAACGTGGTTTACACCGACGTTTGGGTATCCATGGGCGAAAGCAACTGGGAAGAACGGGTCAAGTTATTGAAGCCATACCAAGTTAACATGGCTGCTCTTAAGAAGACTGGTACCCCAGATGACCAACTCATCTTCCTGCACTGCTTACCAGCATTCCACAACACCGAAACCCAATACGGTCAAGATGTTGAAAAGAAGTACGGCATTACTGAAATGGAAGTTACTGAAGAAGTCTTCACTAGTAAGTATGGGCGTCAATTCGAAGAAGCTGAAAACCGGATGCACTCCATCAAAGCGATGATGGCCGCAACTTTAGGTAACTTGTTTATTCCTAAAGCTTAACGAGTGATTAAAGACGGGCTAATCAGAGCGATTAGTCCGTTTTTTATTGCAAACACGAGGAAAAGAGTGAGAATATGGATGAAAATAAAG
This sequence comes from Levilactobacillus sp. FUA 3915, assembly GCF_044053135.1. Classification (NCBI taxonomy): domain Bacteria; kingdom Bacillati; phylum Bacillota; class Bacilli; order Lactobacillales; family Lactobacillaceae; genus Levilactobacillus; species Levilactobacillus sp. FUA 3915. The sequence goes on from NZ_CP168704.1 coordinate 2,355,008, forward strand.
GATTATCTCTGGGCGCGTTAACGGCGGCCGTCGTCACTAGTTCAATCGGTTCAGGGGTCTTTACCTTGACCAGTTCACTGGCTGGCGGTGCTGCACCTGGCCCCGTTCTGTTAGCGTGGTTAGTGGTTGGATTCGGGATTTTAATGTTAGCGTTGTCACTAAACAACTTATTGTTAAAGAAGCCCGACGCTGAAGGAATCCATGCCTATGCGCAAGAGGGATTCGGTAACTTTGCCGGGTTCGTGAGTGGCTGGGGTTACTGGCTGAGTGCTTGGTTGGGGAACGTGGCCTTTGCCACCGTCCTCATGAGTTCGTTGGGGTACTTCCTGCCAATGTTCAAGGGTGGCCAAAATGTGGCTTCCGTGATCTTGGCCAGTGTGGTTTCCTGGGCGCTGACGTTCATCGTTAACCGCGGGGTTGAATCCGCTGCGGCCGTGAACACGATTATTACGATTTGCAAATTGATTCCACTGTTTGCCTTCATCGTTGTCGGCATCTTCGTCTTCAAGGGTGGCATGTTCACAGCTCACTTCTGGACGAACGTGACCTCTGGCGTTGCCGGTGGTAGCGATATCTGGACCCAATTCAAGTCTTGCTTGATGATTATGATGTGGGTCTTCGTTGGGGTTGAAGGGGCAAGTATGCTGTCTTCTCGTGCCAAGAGCAAGAACGATGCCGGCCGAGCAACCATCATCGGGATCATTTCCTTACTGGTCATCTACGTTTTGGCTTCCGTCTTACCTTATGGTTACCTGTCACAAAACGAATTAGCTAAAATCAACCAACCTGCCATGCTCTACATTTTCCAAGACATGGTCGGCAAATGGGGTGGCGCCTTCATCAGTGTTGGCTTAATCATTGCCATCTTAGGGGCATGGTTATCCTGGACGATGTTGCCAGCCGATACCACCATGTTAATGGCTGAAGAAAAACTCTTGCCTAGTTACTTTGGTAAGAAGAATAAAAACGGTGCACCAACGTTCTCATTGGTGCTGACTGCTGCCTTAATTCAAGTCTTCCTGTTAGTGCTGTTATTCTCTGAAGAAGCTTACAACTTCGCACTTTCCCTGTGTACCGCCGCTATCGTGGTGTGCTACATTTTCGTGGGGATGTACCAAGTGAAATTCTCTGCCCAAAATAAAGATACGAAACAGATGTGGATCGGGATCTTTGCCTTAGCCTTCCAAGTTATTGCCATTACCTTAGCTGGGTTACACTTCCTGTTACTCTGCTGTATCGGTTACATTCCAGGCCTGTACTTCTACTACCGTGCCAAGAAAGAATTCGATATTGATGATGGGAAGCTGACCAAAGCTGAAATCATCTACTCGACCTTAATTGTCATCGGTGCAATCGCTGGGGTCGTCCTGGTTGCAATGGGACTCATCACGATTTAGGAGGAACGGCATATGGACATCGATGGATTTGGTGTTGAGGAATGGTTGAACGTTCACGAACGCGAGGCGACCTATGATTTGGCCCAGAGCACGATCACGTCGTTTTCAATGAATGAACTGGTCAAACTGACCAAAGATAACACCTATGATGAATTAGACCAACAAAAAATGAATTACGGCTGGATCGAAGGCTCACCGACCTTTAAAAAAGAGGTCAGTAAGCTGTATGATCACGTTGATGCCGCTAACATCCTGCAAACGAATGGGGCCACTGGGGCGAACTTGTTGGCGTTGTACGCCTTGATCAAACCGGGCGACCACGTCATCAGTGTTTACCCAAGTTACCAACAACTGTACGATATTCCGCGGTCACTGGGTGCGGACGTCAGCTTCTGGAAGTTACAGGAAAGTGAAAACTGGTATCCGGACATTGAAGAGCTGAAACGCTTGATTCGCCCTGACACCAAGATGATCTGTATCAACAACGCCAACAACCCGACCGGGACGATTCTGAACCGGGACTTCATGGAACAAGTTGTTGCCATTGCCCGTGAAGTGGGCGCCTACGTGCTGGTGGATGAAGTTTACCTGCCATTCGATGAAAGCGTTGACTTCGCGCCAATCGCGGACCTCTATGAAAAGGGGATTTCCACCAATTCGTTGTCAAAGACCTATTCGATGCCGGGTATCCGGGTCGGCTGGACGGCCACCAATGCCGAACTAGCCGAAACGTTCCGCAAGTACCGGGACTACACCATGATCTGTGCCGGGGTCTTCAGTGATCAGGCGGCTTGCCTGGTGCTCCAGAACCGCGACAAGGTGTTGGCTCGGAACCGTGAAATCGTTCAGAACAACCTGAAGATTTTCAAGGATTGGGTTGCCAAGACGCCTAATGTGAGTTGTGTCTTCCCGAATGGGGTCTCAACCTCATTTGTTAAGCTCGAGACCAAGACGTCTAGCCTGGAATTTTGTCAAAACTTACTCCGAGATACCGGTGTGCTGCTGGTTCCTGGGGAAGCCTTCGATGTTCCAGGACACGCCCGCTTAGGGTACTGTGCCCCAACGGAAACGCTGAAGAAGGGCTTGGCTGTTTTAGCGGATTACTTGAATAAAGATTAAACAAAGACGAGGAGAATTGATTATGACAAAGCGTAAAATTGTTGTCGCACTTGGCGGTAACGCCATCTTATCAAAGGATGCTTCTTCGGAAGCCCAACAAGCTGCTCTGCGGACGACCGCAAAGTACTTGGTGAAGTTCGTTGAACAAGGGGATGACTTGATCATCTCCCACGGGAACGGTCCCCAAGTTGGGAACTTGTTGCTGCAACAGGCTGCTGGTAGTACCGAAAAGAACCCAGCAATGCCACTGGATACGGCCGTTGCCATGACGCAAGGGAGCATCGGCTACTGGATGCAAAACGCGTTGGACGAAGAACTGGCCGCAGCCGGAATCACCAAGGATGTTGCCACGGTGGTTACCCAGGTTGAGGTTGACCCCAAGGATGGCGCCTTCACGTCACCAACTAAGCCAATCGGCCCCTTCTACAACCAAGCCGAAGCTGAAAAGTTACAAAAGGATCACCCAGAATACACCTACGTTGAAGATGCAGGCCGGGGTTACCGTCGCGTTGTGCCATCACCAAAGCCAATTGGTGTGAACGAATACCGGGTCGTGGACACCTTAGTTGGCGCCGGCGTCATTCCTATCTCCGTTGGGGGTGGTGGCGTGCCCGTTGTCCGCGAAGGCAATCGCCTCGTCGGTCGCGAAGCCGTTATCGACAAAGACTTTGCTTCAGAAAAATTAGCTGAATTGGTTCATGCCGACCTGCTGATCATCCTGACGGCCGTTGACAACATTTACGTGAACTTCAACAAGCCAGATCAAAAGAAGCTGGAACATGTCAGCATCCAAGAACTGGAAGACTACGAAAAGGATAACCAATTTGCCAAGGGGAGCATGCTACCTAAGGTCCAAGCCGCTGTCGACTTTGTTAAGAACAGTAGCCATGGCCAAGCGGTTGTGACCTCACTGGAAAATATCGGTGAATTCCTCGAAAACGGTCAAGGCACCATTATTTCTAAATAGTTAGCGCACATCGGTGGTCAAACTAGTAATTTTTTGATCATCGGTGCTGGTAATCCTCTCAAATTACGTTATGATGAAATAAGTCATAATGCGTTTGGGAGGATTATTTTGATTATACGAAAGAATGAATATCCACAATATTTACAGCTTTTGAAAAAAAATCCCGAGTTTAAAGATTTTACCAGTGAAGAGTTTGCGGTGATCCAGGCAAAAATGCGGGTTCGCAGCTATCCCAAGGGTCAGTTGTTGTTCAATCAGGCCGATCCGCGCGCAAACTTTTATTTTTTGGCGAAAGGCTTGTTGAAGACTGAGCGAACCGATGAATCCGGGAATGAGTTTTTCTACGAATTCATCAATGAAACGAAGGGCTTTCCCTATCGGGGGATGTTCCACGACCATGACTATTCCTATTCGGTCACGGGCATGACGGCCACCGAAATCATTTCGATTCCCATGGCAGACTTCGAAAGCCTGCTGTTGAAGAATAAGAAAATGATGCGAAACGTCATCCTGGAAATGGGCCAGATCATCAATGAAAACGAAAATCAGCTGCAGTTGATGGTGAACTCCAGTGCCAGCAGTCGCGTGCGTAATGGGCTTAAAATTTTAGGTCAATCCATCGGCAAGCCCGGGGATGATGGCGCACGGTTGATTCCGTATCCCATTACGTTGATCGAACTCTCCCAAATTTCTGGGACCACCCGCGAGACCGCCAGCCAGGTAGTCAAAGAACTGGTTGCCGGCGGGCAGATTACCTATGAGCGCAAGTATTTCACCTTATTGAACAATTAAAGCCATTATTGGCAACACAATTGTTGCTAGCAAAAAGCGCTGCCACATCAACCTTTAAACGGTTAATGTGACAGCGCTTTGTTTTATATTCGATTAGACTAGAGGCGAAGAGAGCCATTGAAGAGGCTGATCAAGGCCAATACGGCACAGCCCAGGATGATGGCCATCCCGGCCCATTCCTTGTGGGAGAGCATCTTGCCGCCCTGGGTGCGGTGTTTACGCGCCATCAGGAAGAGGATGCTCCCGGGAATATAGGCGATGGAACAGAAGATTAGGTATTTGATTCCGGAGAAGTAGACGGCCGTGCTTTCGAAGAGCAGGGCGCCAATCCCAATCCATAGCTGTAACTTACTGCCGGCTTCCTGCCGGTGATGCCAGGAAAACTTGATTTGGTAGGCCGCCACCAGGATGTAGCAGATGGTGATGGCGACGGTACACATCGAGTAGGCAATTTGGTAAGCGCGGTCCGTGAAGATTAAGGTTAAGAGGAAGAATTGAATCAGGGCACTACTGGTAATCAAGGAAATAGTCGCGGTGCCGTTTTTATTCTTGCGACTGAAGATTTTGGGTAAGAGTTCTTGTTGGGACATTAAGCGAATCGTTTCTGCGGGGAGCATGGTCCAGGATAACCAGGAGCCCAGAGTTGAAATAATCAGGCCTAAGCTGATCATCGCGCCACCCCAGGAGCCAACCATGTCCCTGAAAATGTAAACCATGGCGGGTTGCTTCATAGCGGCCAACGTTTGCCGGTCGAAGTAACCGTATGGGAGAACCGAAGCTAGGATGTAAATGACCACTAGGCCACATAGCCCAATCAACGTGGCCTTACCAGCATCGGATTTCTTGTTCGCCCGAGAGGAGAGCATCGTGGCGCCTTCGATTCCGACGAAGACCCACATCATGATGATGAAGCAGCTCTTGATCTGCGACCCGATGGAACTGGGGGCGATGGCGCCCTGCACGTTGGACTGCACGTTACCCCAGAAGTTAACCGTGAAGATTTGGCCTTTGAACAGGATAATGGCAATCACAATGAAGACGAATAGAGGGATCAACTTGCAGACGGTAATCAGGGAGTTAATGACGGCGGCACTTTCAATCCCGTGATTGACCAGCAGCGTCAGTAACCAGAGGATAATACTGGTGACAATGACGGATGGTATCTTATTGCTGCTGTTGAACAGGGGGATGAAGTAGCCGACCGCGTTCATCATCACGGTGGCAAAGGCCACGTTACCCATCCAGGCAGAAATCCAGTAGCCCCAGCCACTAACGAAGCCCGTGTATTTACCAAACCCCTCCTCGGCGTAAGAGAAGATGCCTTCGAGGTCGGGGCGTTTAGTAACAAGGTTGTTGAGTGAGAGGGCCAGCATCAGGGTTCCAAAACCCACGATTCCCCAGGCAATGAGGGCGGGTCCAGGTGAAGCAGCGACCGCCAAGTCAGAAGTTAGGGCGAAGATTCCCCCACCAATTGAAGAGGAGATAACGGTTGAGATTAGTGCAGTGAGGCCTAGTCCGTGACTCGGCCTGGCAGGGGATTCAGGTTCTGACAGCGTTGACATTTTCATAATAGAAACGATCCTTTCAGCCCGACGAGATGCTCGCCAGACTCCTATGGGGAATAAAGACACTTACGATAAATAATGCGCTTACATTTTTGTTGAAACAGGTGCCGGATTGGCTGTCGGTCGTTGTGGACAGTCTAGTCGGCGAACGTGATGGTTGGGTGTTCCTTGGTGACTAACGTATAGGTCGTGTCCAACCCGAGGTAGTCCTTCAGCCGTTGTTGCAGGGCTTGGACGGCTTGGGCGTGATCTTCTTGCCGCTCAGGATTAACATTTTCCATGTAGAACAAGAGATTCTTGGAATCCTCGGTGGCTTCGACCCGGGCACTATCGCGCCAAGCCCAGCAACGTGAAATAACATCATGGGCGTCATGGTAGATGACTTCGCCGGGCAGGGCCGTTTCAACCTCATCCTCACCGATTGGCCGGAAGGGTTCGCCGCCTTGAGCGACCGTCAAGTGGATGTCGCCTTGAATCTGGTCCATATCCTCCGCCGCAACGGGGAAGGCCCATTCGAGCGAAACGGAATTATAGATGTCTACAACCGGATTGATGTTGCCAACGCCCTTACCGTTCTTGGCCCGCTTCAACAGGCTTTCAACGGCACAGCGCGCACCCTTTTTCGTCTTGAATTGTTGAAAGGCGTTACGCCAGTCTTGGATGACGGCATTCTTACTGATGGGATCATTGGGAACCCAATGGTTGGCAGCCGTTTCATTGGCGGTCGATAAGAGTGTTGCCGGAACTTGACCGGTATCGTGGTTATCGACGTTGTGCGCCGTTAAAAAAGCAATTTTAACTTCGGGAAAGATTTCCCAAAACGAGTCGTCAACAATAAATTTTTGTGACATCCTGAATGCCTCCTAAACATGAATAAATTACACTTCTAAGTATACAGTTTTTACCCCGTCGTACCAGTGATTTTAGCGATTTTCTTCAAAATTTAATTTTTAATTTCTTCTACTATATTTCATTAAAAATGTTATTTTAAAATGGGGTCGTTTGGGTGGTAAATAATTTTGCGTTCGTCAGCGATTTTTGCTACAATGTGGCTAATCATTATGCATAAAAACCGGTAGTTTATACATTCATTTCTAGTGTAAGGTAACGTTTATACAATGGGGGCGGATTTAGTGAAAAAGAGCATGCGACAGGCACACATTGAACGATTAATTAATCAGTATCCAATTGGGACGCAAGAAGAACTAATGACCCGTTTGGAAGAGGTGGGCATTCAAGCCACTCAAACCACTATTTCCCGAGATATTCGGGAGATGCAGATCGTTAAATCACAGGATGGTCATGGTCATTTGCGCTACACCATTTTTAAGGCCGGCAATCGGAGTGAGGAAGAGCACCTGCGAGAAACCATCAACGAGGTGGTTGTCGGCATCACGCGGGTAGAATTTGTGAACGTGATCAAGACGCAACCCAGCAATGGGAATCTGCTGGCCGCCATTTTTGACGACCTCGACCTGCCGGAAATTACGGGGACCTTGGCGGGGCACGATACCATTTTCATTATTAGTCCGACTGAGGACGTGGCAAAAAAATTGCATGAGCAGATTTTAAAGGACGTCAATCCGGACATCATTAGTCATTTGTGAGAGTGAGGGTTGTGTGAAAGCAATTGGTAAGTGGCTGAACAAACGAAATCCCGATGATAATGGTATAGTGAAATCAGAGTCCATTTTCAGAAAGGAGTTTTCCATGCCAACTAATTTACCCACACATATTAAGGTCCGCGGCGCCAAGGTCAACAATCTTAAGGACCTAGACGTCGATATTCCTTTGAACCAATTCGTCGCCATCACCGGGCGGAGTGGGTCCGGCAAGTCATCCCTGGCGATGGGGGTGCTCTACGCGGAAGGGGCCCGGCGCTACTTGAATGCGCTCTCGACCTTTACGCGGCGCCGCATCAATCAGATGGGGAAGGCCGCGGTCGAATCCGTGGAGTACCTGCCTTCGGCGTTAGCGTTGCGGCAACGGCCGCAGGTGCCCGGGGTCCGTTCGACCGTCGGCACCATGTCCGAGAGCCTCAATATTTTACGGTTAGTCTTTTCTCGGTTGGGGTCGCCGGTTTGTCCCAACGGCCATCAGGTGCCATCGACACTGGCGGTTGCGGAAAATGATGGTTACGTGACCTGTCCGACCTGTGGCGTCACGTTCCGAGCCCCCGGTGCGGAAGATTTTGCGTTTAACTCCGGTGGCGCTTGTCCCACCTGCGAGGGCCTCGGTGAGGTCCGGCAACTGGATGCGTCCCTGATTATTGGCAACGAGGATCAGACGCTGCAAGAGGGGGCTGTGGCTTCCTGGCATCTGCCCGGCCGGAACTTTATGCCCATCGTGGCCAACGCCATTGGCATTCCCATCGATGTGCCCTACAAGGACCTGAGCGACGCGGATAAACAGCGCGTGCTCCACGGGAAAAAGCAGTTTGTGGCCATCGACATCCCCAGCAGCAAGGGGAAAATCTTCCACATGGACAAGGCCGTTTATGAAAACGCCTTTGCTGCTGTGGAGGACAGTATGGCCACCAGCAAGAATGAACGGACGATTGCCAAATTAAATAAATTTTACACGTTCGATACCTGTCCAACCTGTCATGGCACCCGGCTGAATCCGGCACTACTCAAGCAGAAATTAGTCGGCAAGAGTATCGCGGAGGTGTGTGATCTGCCCGTCAATGAGCTGCGGCAATTTGCTGGCACCATTGTGGACTGGTTGCCCGCTAAGATGCAGGGCATTGGCCAGAACTTGGTCGACGAATTACTGTTGAGCCTGCAACCAATGGTGGATTTGGGCTTGGATTACCTGACACTGAGTCGGCCCGGCGCTACCTTGTCGACCGGGGAGCTCCAACGGATTCAACTGGGACGCACGCTGCGGAGTGCCACGACCGGCGTGCTCTACGTGCTGGACGAACCCTCCGTGGGGTTGCATCCCGCCAACGTCACCGGATTGATCAAAGCCTTCCGGGGCTTGGTGGCCCAAGGCAACTCCGTGGTCGTGGTTGACCATGACACGCGGATCATTGGCGCAGCCGATTACGTGATTGAAATCGGCCCCGGCGCCGGCAAAACGGGCGGGACCGTCGTCGACCAGGGGACCGTGGCCGAAGTCGCCCACAGTCAGCAGTCACTGATTGCGCCATTTCTAAACGGGACCGCACAACTACGCGAACGGCCACAGCTCGATGACCAGGTACTTTGGCAAAAGGGTAGCCTGAGCCTCGAGGTGCAACACCGGTTTAACATTGACGATGTTGCCGTGAAATTTCCGAAGAACCGCATGACCACGGTCACGGGGATGAGTGGGGCCGGCAAGACGACGCTGGTGCTCGACAGTCTGATTCCCGCCATTGAGGCGGACGTGGACCATCGCACGTTGCCCAAGCACGTCACTCAGTTAGACCGTGCGGGCATTCGCCACGTGGTCAAGGTGGATTCCGTTCCCGTTGGCAAGAATGTCCGGTCGACGGTGGCCACCTATACCGATATCTTGGACCGGTTGCGGAAACTGTTCGCGGCGACGCCAGCGGCGAAAGAACTGGGCTATACCAACAGTCGCTTCTCGTATAACGTTAAGGCGGGGGCCTGTCCCACGTGTAACGGGACCGGTCAGATTTCCCTCGACGTCCAGTATTTGCCAGACATCACGGAGGTTTGTCCCCAGTGCCACGGGCAACGCTACAATCCAGAAACCCTGGCCGTGACCTGGAATGGGTACAGCATTGCGGACATTTTAGACCTGTCCGTCGATGAGGCGTTACCGATCTTTGCGGCGGAAAGTGGGATTGAACAAACCCTGCAGACGTTGCACGACATGGGCCTGGGCTACCTCTTGTTAGGCGAGAGCACGCCTGCATTGTCCGGGGGCGAGGCGCAGCGGTTGAAGCTGGTCTCGCGGATTGGCAAGCGCCAGACCGGGACACTGTTTATCTTCGATGAACCCACGGTCGGTTTGCACCCGTTAGACATCCAACAGCTGGTCAAGGTCTTTGACCAGTTGCTCCAGCAGGGCGCCACGGTCATTGCGATTGAACATGACCTGGACCTGATTGCCAACGCGGATTACGTAATCGACATGGGACCCGGTGGCGGTATCAACGGTGGCCACTTGGTCGCAACCGGCACGCCCGCAGATATTAGCCAGGCGGCAGATAGTGTGACCGGTAAATATCTAAAGGACCAATTAAACTTATTTGAAAAATAGACCGCAAAAAAGCGCATCGCCAGAACTCTTGGCGGTGCGCTTATTTTAGCAAATTAAAGTTTTTTGGAAACGGTGTAACGTTTGGTCGTTGACGGTTCTGTTCGATCAGTCAACTGTTGTTCCGCCAAAAAGATATCGAACGATGGCTCCCCGTGTTCGCTCTTGACGACCAGGACGTGACCGGACTCATCATGCCGTTCCTGGTAAATCTGGGCCGTTTGCACGGCTTCGTGATAATCGTGAAAATTACCAATTGAATCTCCTGGGTTGAAAAGGACTACTTCATCCATCTAATCATTCCTTTCGAGGCTAGCTGCTAATTTCATTATAGCGCATTCCTCTTGAAAACGATACCAATTTACAAGCCGGCATCCATGGTAAAGGTCAAGGCCGAGAGGTCGGCGTTGGCCTGGACTAATTTACCCGTCTGGACTTGAATGGCTTGGGCCAAGGCATCGGCCGTTTCGGCGTTGAACTGGCCGAGTGAGGCTGCTGAGACGGTGGCCTGTTGGTCGCCTAAATGTAAGCGTTGGTAGCCAGCCGCTTGCGTTTCGTTGAGGAAGTTGGCAAGTAATTTCCGGTTTTGGTGGTAATGAGCCTCACTCAAAACATCGAGCAACTTGTTGGCCCAGTAAGGGTTCTGCCCATTGTAGGCGGCGTTGTCCTCACCATAGGCCAGGCCCACTTGATCACCCTGCGCATAGAAGGGCAGGTAGGGACTGAAGGCGGGGTTGCCGAGGCATTGCCAAACGACGCCGGCCAGGACGGGCGCCACGTTGCGACGAATCTGCAGAATGTGTGAGTTCTGGGTCCGTGACAGGCCAACCGCCCGGAATTGGTGCTTGGATTCTTCGCTACCGGTGCCCAATGGATCAAACGGGGTTTCTTGGTAGTGAGAGCCGAGGAATTGTTCAACGGCGCCGACGCTGATCTTACGTTCGGCATGCCGGATGAAGGGGAGATCTTGACTGCTGGGGTTTTCCAGGGCACTCGGGGTGAACAGCTTGTGGCCGTACCAGACCCGTGGCGTGTTGTAGTGGGCGTCGTCAATCGTTTGCGTGCCAAAGATGTGGCGGGAGTTGAAGCGATTGCCGTCGGGGTTCAAGCGATTTTCCTGAACAAATTGGCGGATACCAGGGGAGGCCAAGAAATTCTTGGTGTCAATGAAGTCGACGTCCTCGATGGCCAATTGGTTGGCCACCACGGCGTAGGCGTCGTCGGGGATGCGCTGGGCGACCCAGTGATGCCCACTGACGATTTCCATGTACCAAACTTCTTCGGCGTCACTGAAGAGGACCCCGTTGGTTTCGGCGGCCCCATTTTCCGTGACCAGTTGGCCTAACCGTTGGATACCGGCCTGAGCGGAGTCGACGTAAGGCAGGACGACCGTTAACATGGCGTCCTCGGCGATACCGTCCGTGACCAGCGGATCAATGCCCAAGACGCGACTATTGGTATAGGCACTTTCAGTTGCGCTCATGGCCACGTTCTGGTCGTTGATGCCGCTCTCTTCAAAATATCCTTCGCTAGGGTCGTTGTCGGGCATGGCTGTGTAGTGGTAAGCCTGTTCCGGCAACGTCGTGGTAAACGCGTTACCTTTCGAAACAAAGTGGCGGTCGCGGTCCTCGTTAGCGGGATGGACGACGGCCCGTTTTGGCCAGATGGCCACGAAGTTATCTTCGTTGCGGGCAATCAGTGTGCTACCATCCAAGGTGGCGAGTTTACCGGCTAAAAATGAGGTGCAAGCCTGATGGGTATGACGGTTCATAATAATTCCTCCTTTTAGAGTATCGTTAAGCACACTATAACACACGCGTGGCGCGGGATAAACCGCTATCATTGTGAAAGAGATGGGGCATTTCGCCAAGAGTGAGGCGTCAGCCACCGGTAACCGCTAATAGTTTGATAGAATGGACTTAACTTGGTTTCGCCTCCGGGCTGGTGAAAACCGGGCCTGGTCGCGTCCGTTCCCGCCGGCGAGCTCAAGGCGCCCTGCTATGGGGCCGGTTCCAGACTGAGGGGCGGTCTTCCACCTCAACTTTGCGCCTGAGAAGCGGTCGCAAAGGTTGTCCCATGGGCTAGGCTGGAAAAGAACTCCAGCCAAGGCCATCGACACAGCCGGGCACCTTGGCTCGCCTCTGGTCACTTCCACGACCGGCCCAGTTTCCCCAGCCCTGCGGCTGACACTGGTTAAGTCCATAATCAAACGGATTATCAGTGGTTGTCGGTGGCTATGGCAGTGAAGAAGATTGGTTAGACGGTATCGTTCCCGACGGCAGATTCAACCACCCCTGCTATGGGGCCGGTTCCAGCCTGTGGAGCGGGCTTCCACCTCGATTTTGAGCCGAAGAGCGGTCTCAAAAGTCGCCCCGTGGGCTAGGCTGGGGAAATGCATCCCAGCCAAGACCACCGACACAGCCGGTCACCTTGAAGCCCGCCGCCGGGAACGGAATCATCCGCCATTTTTCACTAGACCAATAGAAAAAATTAAGGAGATGCCGAAATGGTACATGAACATCATCATGAATCAATCGAACAAGAGCTGGAATGTGTTTCCCAGGTGCCCATTTTTCAGCGCTTGTCGGCGGATCAACTGACGTCGGTGGCCCAGGTTACCCGGCCCGTTATGGCCAAAAAGGGCGGGACGGTGTTTAGTACGGGAGAAGTTTCACAAACCCTGTACATCGTCAACGTGGGTCAGGTGCGCCTGTACCATTTGGGCGAAGATGGTCGCGAACAGGTCTTGCGGGTACTGAATCCGGGAGACTTCATTGGTGAAATTGCACTGTTTACGGATGAAATTCACAGTTCATACGCCGAAGCCACCAAGGACAGCGAGCTGTGTACCATTTCGCGAGCATCCCTGACGGCCTTGATCAAGCAGATGCCACCGCTGTCCATGGCCTTGCTGGGGGCGCTGGCGGACCGGCTGAAGACGGCTGAACGGCAGGCAACCTTGCTGGCCATTCCGGACGCGCTGCCACGGCTAGCCGGCTATTTACAAGAAATTAGCGGGCACCAATCCGGCGTCATTGATTTACCGATGAGCAAGCAGGACCTGGCCGCCTACCTGGGCATGACGCCAGAGTCCTTGAGCCGCAAGCTGCGACAGCTGGTCAAGGACGGCGTGATTGAGACAATTGGTCGCCGGCAGGTCAAAGTGATCAACACGGATCAATTGGCTGAAGTGGCGCCAGAGTAACCGGAGTTTTAGCTATCCATTAAGAATCCTTAATATTATGGTATTCCCGAAATAAATTTGCTAAAATGATGGGTGTTGTGTTTCATTTAATTTTTAATGAACGACTAAATTAGGCGATAAGAATAAAGGAAAAAGGGGATACGCACATGTGTGGATTCGTTGGCTATGTGAATCAAAAAGATGTTCCGACTAATACCATCAACAGTATGGCAGATCGGATTAAGCACCGGGGGCCGGATGACGAGGCTTACTTCCACGACGAACAAGCCGTGATGGGTTTCCGCCGGCTGTCGATCATCGACTTAGCCCATGGTAAACAACCCATGTATAACCGGGATCAAACCAAGGTTTTGACCTTTAACGGTGAAATTTATAACTATCAAGAAATTCGGGCCGACTTACAAAAGTTGGGTTACGAATTCCAAACTGACGTGGATTCAGAAGTCTTGATCCACGGGTACGATGCTTGGGGTCCTAAGCTGTTGGACCGCCTGCGGGGGATGTACGCCTTCGCCATTTATGACAAGACGAAGAACGAAGTCTTTGGCGCACGTGACCACTTTGGTATCAAGCCAATGTACTACTACGATGACGGTGAGACCTTCCTGTGGGCCTCTGAAATTAAGGCGTTCCTCGAACACCCTAACTTCAAGAAGGAATTCAACGAAGCCCTCTTACCCATCCATTTGAGTTTTGAATTTATCCCATCACGGGAAACGATGTTCAAGAACGTCTACAAGGTCTTGCCTGGGCAATACTTCATTCACCATGCCAATGGCGAGACGGAAACGCACCGTTACTACAAGTTTAACTACGATCACATCGACAACAGTCAGACGGTTGAAGAGGATGCCAAGAAGATTCGCGGTATCGTTGATGAATCCGTTAAGACCCACATGATTGCCGACGTTGAAGTTGGGAGCTTCCTATCCAGTGGGATTGATTCTTCCTACGTGTTGAACGAAGCTTCTAAATTAAAGCCAATCCAATCCTTCTCCTTAGGGTTCAAGAACTCTAAGTACAGTGAATTGAGCTGGTCGACCGAATTTGCCAAGGAAATCAAGCAAAAGAACACGCCACTCTACATGACGGGTGACGATTACTTTGACATTTTGCCAACGATTATGTACTACATGGATGAACCGTTATCCAACCCATCTGCCATGCAATTGTACTACCTGTCCAAGGGGACGCGTGAATCCGTTAAGGTGGCGCTGTCTGGTGAAGGGGCCGACGAATTCTTCGGTGGCTACAACACTTACTTGGAAGCTATTCCATTCGAACGTTACCAGAAGTGGGTGCCTAAGGGCATTCGGAAGATGCTGGGTGGCATCGCTGAAAAATTCCCTCGCTTCCATGGTCGGCGGTTCCTGGTCCGTGGTGCACAGCCATTGAGCGAACGCTACTACCGGGTCAACTACGTCTTCGATTACCATGACCGGAACAAGATTCTGAAGAACCCAAGTCTGAACCAAGATGCTGGGGCTTACACCAAGCACTTCTTCGATGATGTTAAGGGCCTGGATGAAATGACGCAGATGCAATACTTTGATATCAACACTTGGTTACCTTATGACATTCTGCACAAGGCTGACCGGATGAGTATGGCGAACTCACTTGAAGTGCGGACACCATTGGTTGATAAGGAAGTTGCAAAGTTTGCTGCAACCATGCCTGTGAAGACGCGGATCCACACGGATGAAACCAAGGTTTCTCTGCGGGCCGCTGCCGAGGCTGAATTGCCAGAACGGGTGGCTAAGAAGGAAAAGATGGGCTTCCCATCTCCAATCGCCACCTGGATCAAGACGGAACCTTACAAGTCACGGATCATCGAAGCGTTTAACTCCGACGTGGCCCAAAAGTTCTTTAACACGGACGCCCTGATGGATATCTTACACGAACACATCAACGGTAAGTCCAGCATGCAAAAGATCTTCACCATTTACACGTTTATCTTGTGGTACGAGGTTTACTTCCCAGAAGACACGACGGCTAAGACGGTGGACCTGGTTCACCGCACGCAAATTTAATATAAAACGGCATAGCTGTTTGGCTGGCCGATAACGATCAAGGTTGCTATTGGACTCGTCCGCTAACAACCTTGATTGTGTTTACTTAGTTTTTTCCGGTCTGGCAACTCGTTTGCCCCGGTCTGGTGAAAATGGACCGGAACGTTGTGGGCAGTCGCCGTTCCCGGCGGCGGATTCAAGGAGCCCTGCTGTGGGGTCGGTTCCAGCCTGTGAAGCGGGCTTCCACCTCAACTTTGAGCCTGAAAAGCGGTCTCAAAGGTTGCCCCATGCTCTAAGCTGAGAAAAATCTCTCAGCTAAGACCATCGACACAGCTGGTCACCTTGATCCGCCTCTGGTCACTGAGACTGGCCACGCTTGGCCCATTTTCACCAGCCCGCCGGTTGCGGACCGGATATTGCCTGTAAGCACGGTGCTCATGGATGTGATTGTGAGCATCCGTGGTGGCTGAAATAATTATTGCCAGAAATTGTGCAATAAAATAAATAATTGAACATGCAATGAGAGATATAAGTACGTTGTGAAGGGACTTTAATTTGTTATGGAAACCAATGGAGCAAAATTCACGCCCGTTCTGTTAGGGAGCGATTTTAACGTATACGGGATGGCCCGGTCGTTTTATCAGCTGTACCATGAACCCGTTCAGGCCTTTGCCAGCATTCAGTTGGCACCGACCCGTTACACCAAAGTCGTCAACTTGGAATTGATTCCAGGATTTGATGAGGATCCCGTTTGGATTGAAACCATGCGGAAACTGAAGGAACGTTACGCGGATCATCCAGAACCCGTGATTTTGATCGGGTGTGGGGATGGTTATGCGGAACTGATCAGTAAGCATAAGGCTGAACTGGAAGATGTGTTCATTTGCCCATACATCGATTACGATAAGCTGCGGCACCTGAACAACAAGGAAAACTTCTACAAGGTTTGTGATCAGTATGGGTTGCCTTACCCCGCAACGCGGATCATCACCAAGGCTGACGCCACGGCGGCGGAACCCGTTGAACAACCCTTTGACTACCCGGTAGCCCTGAAGCCAGCCAACAGTGTGGAATGGTTAGACGTCCACTTTGAAGGTCGGAAGAAGGCCTTTCGGATTCAGTCCGAGGCAGAGTTCCGCGACATTTTACAGAAAATCTACGCTAATGGGTACCAATCCGACCTGATTTTACAGGACTTTGTGCCCGGCGATGACAGTAACATGCGGGTGTTGAACGCCTACGTGGACCGCAACCATCACGTTAAAATGATGTGCCTGGGTCACCCCTTACTGGAAGACCCAGCGCCATCCGCGATTGGCAATTACGTGGCCATCATTCCGGAATACAACGAAACGATTTACCACAACATCCAGAAGTTCCTGGAAGCCATTGAATTTACCGGTTACGCCAACTTTGATATGAAGTATGACGTGCGGGACCAATCCTTCAAGCTGTTTGAAATCAACTTGCGGCAGGGTCGGAGCAGTTTCTTTGTTACCTTAAACGGCTACAACTTGGCCGATTGGGTGGTTAAGGATTACGTTCAGGACAGCTTAGCAGATGCCCCAACGGTGTACGGCAACAAGGACGAAAGCCAACACGCGCTCTGGTTAGGCGTGCCGGTCAAGGTCTTCAAGCAATACACCCGGGAAAATGCCGACAAGGACCGCGCACTGAAGCTGATTGCAGCGGGCAAGTACGGCACGACCTACCGTTACGATGAGGACATGAACCTGAAACGGTGGGCATTGATTCAATGGATGCAACACAATTACACGGTTAACTTTAAGAAGTATTTCGCAGAAAATAAGGGGTAACCACCATGAAAAAATTCTTTACGATTATTGGCGGCATGGGGACCATGGCAACCGAGAGCTATCTTCATTTGTTAAATGCTCGGACGCCCGCCCACGCCGATCAAGATTATTTGAATTATATTTTGGTCAACCACGCGACGGTACCGGATCGGACAGCCTACATTTTGGATCACAGTCAGCCCAATCCGTTACCCAGTCTGCTAGACGATATTCGCCAGCAGAGTCAACTGGGCCCAGCCTTTTTCACGTTGCCATGTAACACGGCGCATTACTTTTATGATGACCTGAAGGCGGCAACCGATGTCCCCATCCTGCACATGCCGTGGGAAGCGGTGAACGAAATCAAGCGCAAGTTCCCGAATGCCAAGCGCATTGGGATTACCGGGACGCAGGGAACCATCACCGATAAGGTTTATGAAGACGAGATTAATGCGGCCGGGTTAACGCCCGTGTTGCCAACGCCGGAAATCGAAGCGGAAACGATGTCGTTGATTTACGACCACATTAAGCAAAAAAATGACGTGGATGCCGATTTATTCCACCGCATTATTCGCGAAATGATTGAAGACCAACACGCCGATGTCGTGATTCTGGGCTGCACGGAATTATCCTTAGCCCAGGAACGCGAACCGGAAAAGACGTACCCAATCGTTGACAGCCAATCCGTTTTGGTTGACCGGACGATTGAGATGGCCTTGTCCAAGCTACGCAATAAAGATTAAGCCATTTGAAAAGGAATCGCTCAGCTTCTCCGTATGGAGGGTGAGTGATTCCTTTTTTAGTGGCGCTAATGGAAAAAGCAAACAACGACCAAAAAGGACCCAGCCAGTCAGCCAGGTCCCAAACGTTAATCGTTAAATTTAGTGAAGGCCCAGCGTGAGTCCCAAGCCAATCGTTGCGAGGGCAACCACGCCCAGAATCCAATAGACCAAGTGAGGCGTGTTGCGCTCCATCTTCCGGCCGAAGCTGATTTCGATAAGGGCAATCGTGCCGATACCCAGCAGAAACTTCAGGCTGATGAGCAGGGGAGCGTGGCTAAAGGTCCGAATGCTTAAAACGACCCCACTGATGATCATGACTAAATACGCAATCCGCGCCAGAATCAAGAATTGCGTGGCCCGTTTTTCTGAATGGCGGGTCAAGCCACCGACAACTAAAATTGTTAAAACTATCCAGGTCCAAAAATGTAGGCCTAACCACATACCGACCGATCCTTCGCGTAAAAACTAAATTAAGCGTACCATACTCGCGTGGTCAAGCGTTACTAATTTCTGCGCTGATAGACCAATTCGGCCAGTGGCCCGAGGGTGTGGGCCTGCATCAAGGTGAATTGATGGGGCGCCGCGAGTTCTCCCCACAGACGTTTACCTTGACCCAACAGGATGGGGGCAAGCTGTAAGTAGAGTTCATCAACGAGGTCGGCAGCTAGTAAGGGGGTCAAAACGCTGGCACCGCCCACAATCCAGACGTTGCCGTCCGCCTGCTTGAGTTGGCGGGCAAGGGTGACCACGTCGGTATCAGTGAAGGTCGTTAACGGCAAATTCTGCCGGTTCTCCCGGGTTAAAACGTAATTGTGCATTCCTGGGTTGGCAGGGTTAAACGGGGCGTCAGGCGCCATTTTAGCCACGAAATCGTAGGTAACACGACCCATGATGGCGTTGGTCATCTGGGAAAGCACCTGGACACCGGCATCGGCGGGGATGTCGGGCAGTTGGGTGAGCCAGTCGATACTGTCCTCGGGGGTGGCTAGATAGCCGTCGAGGGAGGTGGCACCGTAGAAAATAATTTTATTCATCGGGAACGATCCTTTCAAAAAAGGCGCGAAACAGATGCGTTCCGCGCCTTAGGTAAGTTAAGCGTTGCCGTTCAAGCCGGCTGCTGGAATCCAGTAAGCTTTATCGTTTAAGGTGACGCGGTACCAGGTCGAACCGTCGCTGGCCTTAAGACCAGACTTGTTCACTTTGACCTTGGTGCCAGCAGGGAAGTCCTGCGTGTGCGCCGTCGTCTTGGACAGGTAATTTGAGTTTAATACGTGATTCGTCATCTTGTAGTTGGTGTCGGTGTTCAGGGTGTAAGTCCCGCTGGCATCACTGTAAGTGACCTTGGGGAAGTTCAAGGTCTTACTGTAGACCCAGTATTTCGCCGTTGAATTCTTGCCAAAGCGAATCCGGTACCAGGTACCACTCCAACCGCCTTTTTTCACGCCACGAGAGTCAACGTAGACCTTCGCGCCACGATGGTCCGCACTCAGGCGCCCCCAACCGATCTTGTAAGCACCGCTCGTGCCCTTGACGTGGTTGTAGACGGTCCACTTGGTATAGTTGTTAGCCAGGGTAGCCGTTTCATTGTTGCCACCGTGGTTGTACTTGACCGTCTTCTTAGGCGCCGTCACGGTATGATCCGTCGAAGTGTCAGTCGTATCGGTCGTATCCGTGCTGTCAGTGGTCGTACCACCGAGGTTAGCGTATTGGGTGTTGACCAGCGTCATGAAGTCATTCATGGTGTAGGTCGTGCCGAAGTAGGCGCTGGCGTTGGCCTTCCAGTAACCATCGGGGTCGGTATGGTTCGTGCCACCGAGGTTGTTAGACACATCGTGGTGGGAGAGAACCGTCACGTTACGCTTTGGTGACAGGCCATACTGGTTAAGGATGTAAGCCGTGTAGTAAGCGGCATTGTTCAATTCGGATGCGAAGGCCGCCTTGCTGTGGACCTCGACTTGTTCGAATTGGACGTAGCGGGCGTTGGCAATGGGACCAGCTCCCCAGCATAAGTAATTTGTGTTGGCGATGTTGATGATACTGCTAGCATCCACGAAGGTGTGGACGAAGGCCGATTGATAATTATTCTTCATATAAGAAATTTCACCGTAAATCGTCGAGTTGGGGTTGGCCGTTTCGTGGACCACGACCCCTTCAGGCTTCCCATTCCGGTAGCTATTCTTAGGAAAAGTCGGCCAGATATTCTTCGTGATTTTGGGTGTTGCATATTGCTGATTGGCAATATAAGTATTAATTGCATTGGCGCTGGCCGTTGCTGTTGACCAGAAAAGGCCTAAACAGCCCGCCGTAAGAGCGATTCCCCGAACCGCCCAACGTTGCCATTTCTTCATAATGTCTTCTCCTCCTATGAAATTTCCTATTGAATAAAAACGAACTAACACAACGACTAGATTATAACTTATTTAGACCAATTTGAGTATGGTTTAGGAATTCGCCGAAATATCCTGTTGTTCGGCAATTTGTGGTTGAAAATGACATTGGAGTTAAAAATGAAATTATTGTTCGTTCTTTAATGAACACAGCTGCTAAATAGCAGATAAGGTTCGGCTTTCTCATTTTGTTTCAATCACCTTACAATTAGATTGCAAGCCACGAGAAAGCGGGCGTAAACGGTGGTACTGGGGGAAATCATTAGGTCTGGGAGGGAACTTTACTTGCTTCACTGCTGAAACATGGCTATAATATTACTTTGCATACGAAAGGAGCGACGAACAATGGCTGAGACTCAAGAGATTAAGATTGGCGATTACGTTGCGGCGAAAAAATTTGGTCCTCTGGAACACGATTTCACTGGGGAAGTTACCAAAGTGTATGATAATTCAGTTTTAGTTGAGATTCGGGACTACGATCCTGCCGACAAAACTGCCGTTGGCGACATGAACAACCGCGCTGTTGTGCGGAAGTCTGCTGCTAAAATTACGGGAAACAGTGCGGATGAAAATTAGTTTTTCAAAACTTTTTTGAATTTATTTGCAAAAAACGATGACAACTCACAAATGGTATGCTATACTCATTTGTGTTGTGCGGGTGTAGTTTAGTGGTAAAATTCAAGCTTCCCAAGCTTGCGTCGCGGGTCCGATTCCCGTCACCCGCTTTCGAATGTTGGGCGGCCAGTCTTGGTCGTCTTTCTTATTATTCGAAGGCATTTATCGCCATTGAAATAGTACGTTGTGGAAATCCTTTTCAGCGAGTCCGGAGTGCTGCGAGCCGGACAAGGACCCTAACGGAACGGAGCAATTGGTGTCATTTAAACAGAATTTTAAAGTGGACTTTAAAGTCAATCAGAGTGGTACCGCGGGTCATCTCGTCTCTTACAATTTATTTTGTAGGGGACTTTTTTTATCCCGTGAATCGCCTGAGATTGACGATGCTCTTGAGAAGAATACGAGGAGGAACTAGTATGGATTACAAACAAACAGTTACCAATGCCTTAGCTACCGCGCTGGATGGCCAATTATCCGCAGAAGATATTGCGGCTAAGTTAGAACGTCCTAAGACGTCAGACAAAGGGGACATGGCGTTCCCAACCTTTACCTTGGCTAAGTTGTTGCACCAAGCACCCCAACAAATTGCCCAGGATTTGGCGGACAAGCTAGATAAGACGGGCTTTGAAAAGGTTGAAGTCGTGGGTCCTTACCTGAACTTCTTCTTTGATAAGAGCGCTTATAGTGAAGAAACGTTGAACACGGTCTTAACGGCCGGCGCCAGCTACGGTCAAAACGACGATGGTAACGGTGGTAACGTGCCAATCGATATGTCCTCACCAAACATTGCTAAGCCAATGTCTATGGGTCACTTGCGGTCAACGGTGATTGGGAACTCCATCGCTGAAATCTTGACCAAGAACGGTTACAACCCAATCAAAGACAATCACCTGGGTGACTGGGGGACGCAATTTGGGAAGCTCATCACGGCCTACAAGCTGTGGGGGAACGAAGCCGATGTTAAAGCTGACCCGATTAACAAATTAGTCGAATATTATGTTCGTTTCCATAAAGAAGACGTGGACAAGCCAGAACTGGACGATGAAGCCCGGGAATGGTTCAGAAAGCTAGAAAATGGCGATCCTGAAGCTCACCGTCTCTGGGATTGGTTCCGGAAGGCCTCATTGCAAGAATTCAACGACGTTTATGAAAAATTAGGGGTTACCTTTGATACCTACAATGGGGAAGCCTTCTACAACGATAAGTTAGCAGAAGTCGTTCAAATCTTGAAGGACAAGCATTTACTGGTTGAATCTCAAGGTGCCCAAGTGGTTGACCTGAGCAAGCACGACTTGAACCCAGCCTTGATTCTGAAGAGTGATGGCGCTTCACTGTACATTACGCGGGATATCGCCACGGCCCTGTACCGTGACCGGACTTACAAGCCAGCCAAGAACTTGTACGTGGTTGGGTCAGAACAAACCTACTACTTCAAGCAATTGAAGGCTGTCTTGCAGGAAATGGGCGTGCCATCAGCTGATGACGTTCAACACGTGCCATTTGGACTGATCACCGTTGATGGGAAGAAACTTTCCACGCGTTCTGGTCGGATCATCTTGCTGGACAAGGTTCTTGAAGAATCTGTTAAGTTGGCCGGCGAAGAAATCAACGAAAAGAACCCTAACTTGGCTAACAAGGAAGAAGTTGCCAAGCAGGTTGGGGTTGGTGCCATTGTCTTCGGTGATTTGAAGAACGAACGGACCAACAACATTGACTTCGTGCTCGCTGATCAATTGAAGTTCGAAGGGGAAACCGGTCCTTACGTCCAATACTCACGGGTACGGGCCGAAAGTATCTTACGTAAGGCTGGCAACGTGGCAGTCAAGGCTGATGGCAACCAAGTTTCTGATCCAGAAGCCTGGGATACGATCAAGACCTTGGCCGACTTCCCAGCCATGGTTAAGATGGCTTGCGATGAGTTAGAACCATCTGTGATTGCGAAATACGCGATTCGTTTAGCTAAGACCTTCAACAAGTACTACGCCCACTCCAAGATTTTGGCGGACGATGCGGGCTTGCCAGCACGTTTAGCTCTGGTCAAGGCAGTGTCAACGGTCTTGAAGGAAAGCTTACGTCTGTTAGGGGTTCAAGCACCTGACGAAATGTAATTAAATGGTTTTAAAAAGAGATGCCTGCGGGTGTCTCTTTTTTTATGGGAAAATCTTAGAGAAATTAAGTTAGTTCTATTTTACGTGAAGTTCGTGATTGGTAAATGTTTAAATAGCAAAATGAATTTATCAGCAATACAGTTCTAGTAAAAACGAATATTAAAATAATTATATCGACTAATTGTTAGTCTTTTAGTTGACAGTCAGGTGGCGAATTGCTAAACTTAGCGAATAAATAGACTAACGGGAGGAATAGACATGGTGCAGGTTGGTTTAGTCATGGGGTCCATTTCGGATTGGCCCACGATGCAGTTAGCGGCGCAGCAATTGACAACCTTGGGGGTCGACTACGAACGACGCATTATCTCAGCGCACCGAATGCCAGATGTGTTACAAGACTACGGCCAACAGGCGCAGGACCGGGGATTGCAGGTCATTATTGCTGGGGCTGGCGGGGCGGCGCACTTACCGGGGATGCTCGCGGCAAATACGGTACTCCCGGTCATTGGCGTACCTATGCAGTCGCACGCGCTGAATGGCATGGATTCGCTCCTGTCCATCGTCCAAATGCCAGCCGGCGTGTCGGTAGCCACCATGGCAATTGGTGCGGCTGGGGCCAAGAACGCGGCGTTATTAGCCGCCCAAATTTTAGGCTTACAGGATCAGCGAATCCAGACGCAGGTCCAGGCCTTTCGACAACGTCAACGGGAGGAGGCGGCGCAAAGTGAACAGCAATTCTGAGACACCGATTTTACCGCCAGCAACGATTGGCATCGTCGGCGGTGGCCAGTTGGGCCAAATGTTAGCGCTGAGTGCGAAAGCCATGGGTTATCACGTGGGCATCCTAGACCCCACACCTCAGTCACCGGCAGGACAGGTAGCCGACTTTCAAATCGTCGCGGACTATCAGGAGACCGCAGCTCTGAAGCAATTGGCTCAGCGCAGCGATGTGCTGACCTACGAGTTTGAAAACGTTGATGTGGCGGCTTTAGATGCCGTTCAGTCGCTGACCCGAATTCCCCAGGGGACGGATCTGTTGCGGTTAACCCGCAATCGTTTGGCGGAAAAGCAATTTTTACATAGTCAAGGGATTCCGGTCACACCGTTCGCAGCGGTTCAGGGAACGGTCGCGTTAGAAACGGCCGTTGAACAGTTGGGGACACCAGCAATTTTGAAAACGCTAGAAGGCGGCTACGACGGACATGGTCAGGTCGATATCAACCAGCCAGACTTGTCGGCAGCTAGTCGGGAACTTTGCCAACGGCCGTGCATCCTAGAACGCCGACAAGATTTTAAATTAGAGGTTGCCATGATGGTGACTCGTGATGCGGCGGGAAACGTGGTGGCCTTTCCACTGGTAGAAAATCGTCATCAAAACCATATTCTGCATACCACGATTGCACCAGCCCAGGTTGCGTCGGCTGTGCATCAGCGCGCACAAATACTGGCCACAAAGATTGCGGCGGCGTTGTATTTACGTGGGGTCTTGGGGATTGAATTCTTTGTCTTACCTGATGGCGAGCTCTTAGTGAATGAATTAGCACCGCGACCGCACAATTCTGGGCATTACAGCATTGAGGCGTGCAACATTTCACAGTTCGAGGCGCACATCCGCAGTATTTGTGGGTTGCCGATTCCCCAGATTATGCAGGCAACCCCAGCGGTCATGCGGAATCTACTGGGGGCAGACCTTCAGGTGGCGCGCGACCTGCTCAGTCAACATCCGGAGTGGCATTTTCACGATTACGGCAAGGCAGAGATTAAAAAGCAACGCAAGATGGGGCACGCAACGGTTTTAAATGCGGATATACAGGCTGCCTTAGCAACTGTAGCGGCGTTGAAAGGGGAACAATAACCGATGACAGAGATTACCAAGCAAGGGCTGATTTACACGGGGAAGGCCAAGGCCATGTACGAAACGAACGACCCAGAAGTGTTGTGGGTGGAGTATTTAGATCAAGCAACGGCCTTAAATGGCAAGCGTAAAGTTGCCATTGCACAAAAGGGCCTGCTCAACAATCGGATTGCTAGCCTGATTTTCCAAGACCTGGCCAAGCATGGCATTGCCAATCACTTTATCACGCAGCAGTCGGCTTACGTTCAGCTGGTTCGCCGGGTAACCATGATTCCTTTGGAAACGGTGGTTCGGAACGCGGCATCCGGGAGTTTTGAACGAAAATTTGGGGTTGATCATTTAATGCCTTTTTCAGAACCAGTCATGGAATTTTTCTATAAGAGTGATCAGTTAGATGATCCATTCATTAACGACTCCCAAATTGTGGCGCTGAACGTGGCTAGTACTGACACGTTAGCTGAAATGCGGCGACAAGCGCAATTGGTCAATCATCGATTGCAAGAAATCTTCGGGGCGATGCAGGTCCAGCTAGTCGATTTTAAAATTGAATTTGGCGTAACGGCAGATGGAGCGGTTCTATTAGCTGATGAAATCTCGCCGGATAGTTGTCGACTGGTTGATCAAGCAACCCATGAGTCATTGGACAAAGATGTCTTCCGCAAAAGTTCCGGGGACTTGACCCAGGTCTACACAGAGGTGCTCAAGCGATTGGCTGCGGTGGAGGAGGAGAAACCATGTATTTAGCAAAGGTCTACGTGACGTATAAACCATCGATTCTAGATCCGAAGGGTGAGGCCATCAAGGACGCGCTTCATCGGCTAGATTATGAAAATGTGGCGGCGGTTACCCTGGGGAAATACTTTGAAATTAAATTGACTCCCGGAGAAAAGCCATTAGCCGAACAGGTCGATGAAATGTGCGACCGCTTACTGGCTAACGTGAACATGGAGACTTATCGTTACGAAATCACAGAGTTGGAGGCTTAAACCATGAAGTTTGCCATCCCCGTTTTTCCGGGTTCTAATTGCGACTATGATTTATTGAATGCTCTGCGTGATTGTTTACACACGCCGGCTGATTTAGTGCCCGCAACCACCACCGATTTGAGCGGCTATGATGCGGTCATTCTGCCTGGCGGATTTTCGTATGGGGATTACCTTCGGAGCGGGGCGATTGCCCGCTTTGCACCAGTGATGACGGCGGTAAAAGAATTTGCCAATGCCGGCAAGCCAGTGATGGGAATCTGCAACGGGTTTCAAATTTTGACGGAGGCGGGCCTGCTGCCAGGTGCCCTACAGGCAAATGAATCATCCAAGTTTATTTGCCAGGTCAGCCCCCTCCACGTCAGCAACACCCAGACCCGGTTCACTACCGCGTATGCGCGTCATCAAGACATCAAATTACCGATTGCGCATGGCGAAGGGAACTATTATTGCGATGCCGCTACGTTGGCCGAACTAAAAGCACACAATCAGATTGTCTTTGAATATGTCGATAATCCTAACGGTAGTGTGGCGAATATTGCCGGGATTGTGAATCGTCGCGGCAACGTGCTGGGGATGATGCCCCATCCAGAACGGGCAGTTGAAACAATTTTGGGTTCCGTTGATGGGTTGGGTATCTTTGACTCATTGTTAATGAATCATGTACAGGGGGATGCGCATGTTGAAAACCGCTAAATTAACGCCGGAAGCCATCCGGGATACGCAAGCCTACCAGCAGCTGGGCCTCACGGCGGATGAGTATCACCTCATTTGTGAACAAGTCCTCCATCGATTACCCAACTATACTGAAGTCGGTCTTTTCTCGGGGATGTGGAGTGAACACTGTTCCTACAAAAATTCTAAGCCAGTACTAAAAAAGTTTTGGACCCAGGGAGATCACGTCCTAGCGGGCCCGGGCGAAGGCGCCGGCATCATTGATATTGGTGATGGCCAGGCCGTGGTCTTTAAGGCAGAAAGTCATAACCATCCGTCAGCGGTAGAGCCCTATGAGGGGGCCGCAACCGGCGTAGGGGGTATCATCCGCGATATTTTCTCAATGGGGGCCAAGCCAGTAGCACTGCTCGATAGCCTACGTTTCGGTGAGCCCACGGATTCGGCAACGACCTATTTGATTTCACAAGTGGTGGCCGGAATCGGGGGCTATGGCAACTGTATTGGGATTCCCACAATTGGTGGGGATATGGCGTTTGATACGTGTTACCAGAAGAATCCACTAGTGAATGCGATGTGCATTGGCCTCTTAAATCATTCAGACATGCAGAAGGGTCAGGCGACCGGGGTCGGCAACCAGATTATCTATGTGGGCGCCAAGACCGGGCGGGATGGCATCAACGGCGCATCCTTTGCGTCGGCAGAATTCAACGATGCCAAGGAAACGCAACGTTCGGCGGTGCAGGTTGGTGATCCATTCATGGAAAAACTGTTGATGGATGCCTGCCTAGAAGTCATTCACGAACATCGTGACAGCTTAGTGGGTATTCAGGATATGGGTGCGGCTGGCTTGGTTTCGTCTTCGGCGGAAATGGCGTCCAAAGCGGGAAGCGGCCTTAAGCTCAATTTGGATTTAGTTCCCCAACGTGAAGCTGATATGACAGCGTTTGAGTTAATGCTGTCGGAATCACAAGAACGCATGTTGTTATGTATTAAGCAAGGATCAGCGGCGGAAATTCGTGAAGTCTTTGATAAATACGGGTTAGATGCGGTGGTCATTGGTGAAGTGGTTCCGGGACATCAGTATCAGTTGGTACATCACGGGGTGATGGAAGCCGATGTACCAGTTGATGCCTTGGCGACGCAAGCACCGGTCTATCAACGAGAAAAGAGCCGCCCACAGCGACTGGACCAACAGTCCGTCACACAATTTGTGCCAGTAATCACGGATGTGACGGCAACACTAAAGCAGTTATTACAGCAGCCCACAATTGCTTCCAAGCGCTCGCTGTTTGAAACGTATGATTCCCAAGTTCAGACCAACACGGTTGTCCGACCGGGTTCAGATGCTGGGGTGATCCGGATTCACCAAACAGACAAGGCACTTGCCATGACAACGGATGTGAATGGGCGTTACCTTCATCTCAATCCACGTGTCGGTGGTGAAATGGCTGTGGCGGAGGCCGCTAGAAATATCGTCGCTTCAGGAGGGTTACCTCTGGGAATCACGGACTGCTTGAACTTTGGTAATCCAGAAAAGCCCGAACAGTTTTATGACTTGGATGAAGCCGCTCAAGGAATTAGTCGGGCATGTCAGTTGTTTAATACGCCAGTCATTTCGGGAAACGTGTCGTTGAACAATGAGTCAAATGGTGAACCGATTTATCCGACCCCGATGATTGGGATGGTCGGGTTGATTAAGCATTTACGTGACGTGACAACGCAAGACTTCAAGCAGGCCGGAGACAAGGTTTATGTGGTGGGTGCGACGCATGCCGATTTCAATGGAAGCGAGTGCCAGAAGATGTTGACGGGCCAAGTCAGCGGCAATTTGTTTGACTTTGACCTGGCGACGGAGCATCACCATCAAAAGCTTGTCCTAGAAGCTATCCAAGCAGGACTAGTTGCCAGTGCCCACGATGTCTCTGAGGGGGGACTGATCACGACGATTGCCGAATCATGTTTTGGCGGTGACTTAGGAGTGGCATTGACCAGTCAATTACCAGCCGTTCAGTTCTTTGCGGAAACGCAATCACGCTTTGTGGTTTCGGTAGCACCGGAACATCAGGCGGCGTTTGAGGCCTTGATGCAAGAGACGGTCACTTATTTGGGTGTCACCACAGTGGAAGACCGGCTATGGGTCAAGACGGCTGATCAGACCTTTGATTTGCCCGTCAGTGAAGCGAAAAAGTTATGGGAAGGAGCGTTACCGTGTCTGTTGAAATAAAAGGCCTGAATGAAGAGTGCGGCGTCTTTGGCGTCTGGGGCTCACCGGATGCGGCCAAGCTCACTTACTTTGGGCTGCATGCGCTACAGCATCGAGGGCAAGAAGGGGCTGGTATTACCGCAAATAATGGGGGTCAGCTCCGGTCAGAACGGGGATTAGGTTTGCTAGCCGATGTTTTTCGGGAACCGCGGCGCTTAGAGCAGTTGACTGGAACGGCTGCGGTTGGCCATGTGCGGTACGCCACCGCCGGCAACCATGGCATTGAAAACATCCAGCCACTGGAATTCAATTTCAGCGACGCCCAGTTTGCTTTAGCTCACAATGGCAATTTAACCAATGCCAAAACGTTGCGGCATCGTTTAGAGGCTGCCGGGGCAATCTTTCATGCGAGTTCTGATAGTGAAATTCTCATGCATCTAGTTCGCCGGAGCCAATCACCAACCCTGACTGGCCAGTTAAAAGAGGCATTACGCCAGGTCCATGGCGGCTTTGCTTACCTGCTATTAACAAATGATCGGTTGTTTGCGGCGTTAGATCCGAATGGTTTGCGGCCATTGGTCGTGGGGCAATTGCCCACCGGAGGCTACGTGGTTTGTAGCGAGACGTGTGCACTGGATGCCGTGGGTGCCAAGTTCATCCAGGATGTTCATCCGGGTGAGTTACTGACAATTGATGATCAGGGGCTGACCGTTGATCACTACACCACAGCGGGAAATTTAGCTATTTGTTCAATGGAATTCATTTACTTTGCGCGCCCGGACTCTAATATTTATGGTGTTAACGTGCATTCGGCCCGGAAACGCATGGGCGCTCAACTAGCTAAAGAGCAACCAGTCGATGCGGATATTGTGGTGGGGGTGCCTAATTCTTCGCTATCAGCCGCAACGGGGTATGCTGAGGCTAGTGGACTACCGTACGAAATGGGCTTGATCAAAAACCAATATTCTTCGCGAACCTTCATTCAGCCGACCCAAGCACTGCGAGAACAGGGGGTACGGATGAAGTTGTCCGCCGTCCAAGGTGTGGTCGCTGGGAAACAGGTCGTTTTGATTGATGATTCAATTGTTCGCGGGACCACTTGTCGGCGAATTGTGAAATTGTTGAAGGATGCTGGAGCTAGTGCCGTGCACTTGCGGATTGCGTCACCGCCGCTACGCTTCCCTTGTTTCTATGGGATTGATATTCAGACAACCAAGGAACTAGTGGCAGCCCAGAAAACGATTCCTGAGATGTGTAGCTCATTTGGGGCAGATTCCCTGGGCTTCCTGAGTGAACAAGGTGTGATTGATTCAGTGGGTCTGGACGTGGCTGACCCCTATGGTGGGCTGTGTATGGCCTACTTCAACGGGGACTATCCGACACCTTTATATGATTACCAGGCTGAATTTGACGAAGAAATGCAGTGGCTAAAGAAGTAAGGAGGAAGCAGGCATGAGTGAGGCCTACAAAAAGGCAGGTGTGGATCTAAATGCTGGCTATGAAGTGCTGAAGACCGTGAAGGCATTAAGTGGTAACCGCCAACTGGGGGCCTTTGGGGGTCTTTTTCCGTTGGCTGCCGAGACCGTCATGAACGATCCAGTGCTGGTTGCTGGCACGGATGGCGTGGGAACCAAATTACTAGTGGCGATTGCTGCCCAGCAGCACGAGACCATTGGCATCGATTTAGTCGCGATGTGTGTGAATGATATTCTTGCTCAGGGCGCGCAACCCCAATTTTTCTTGGATTATTTGGGCTTGGGTCATACTGATCAAGATCAGGTAGCAGCCATTATGAAGGGCGTGGTCGCAGGGTGTCAGGAGGCTGGCGTCGCACTGATTGGCGGCGAGACAGCAGAAATGCCGGACATGTATGCGCATGGTCATTACGACCTCGCGGGTTTTGCGGTTGGCATTGCGGACCGGTCGGCCTTGCTCGATTCGAGTCAAGTGCGGGCAGGTGATGTGTTGATTGGCTTGCCAGCCAATGGCTTACACGCCAACGGGTTCAGTCTGGTTCGGGACATCTTATTTAAACAGCATCATTTTTCACTCGACCATGTTTTTCCAACGGTGGGGCAACCTCTTGGCGCAGAATTATTACGACCAACTAAAATCTATGTCAGTAGCGTCTTACCATTGGTACAACAAAAATTGGTTGTCAGCATCGCTCACATTACTGGTGGGGGGCTGATTGAAAACGTGGCTCGAGCTCTGCCGGAGAAGTTAAGCGCCCAATTTGAGTTGGGAAGCTGGCCAGTGCCGCCAATCATGACCGTCTTAGCTGATTTGGGGCAACTGACGCCCACGGATGTCCGCTCAACATTTAACCTAGGTCTGGGGATGGTGCTGGTCGTTCATCCGGAACGAGTTGCACCAGTCCTTGCCAGCTTAGCCGCGGTTGATCAAGTCGCCTACCAAGTTGGGCAGGTCGTCACCGGTGAAGAACCAGTGACTTTTCGGGAGGCGACGGATGGTTAAACGCATTGCCATTTTTGCCTCAGGAACGGGGACCAACTTCAGTGCGCTCCAGTCAGCCATCGGGCAACGGAAAATTCCAGCAGAAATTGTGCTACTGGTTTGTGATCAGGCCAATGCCCCAGTTATTGAGCGGGCCGAAGCGGTCGGTGTGCCAGTGTTTGTGATTAACTACAAGAATTTTGCTACGAAGGCGGCTGCCGAGACGGCTATTTTAACCAGTTTACGTGCGCACCAGGTAGCGGCCATTTTGCTGGCGGGCTACATGCGTATCGTGGGGAAGACGCTACTAACGGCGTATCCCCACCGCATTATTAATCTACATCCGGCATTATTACCCAAGTTTCCGGGCAGACAGGGAATCGCGGATGCCTTTGCAGCCGGCGTTTCTGAGACCGGGGTGACGGTCCATTTTATTGATGCGGGGATCGACACGGGGCAAATTATTCGTCAACAGCGGGTTCCCGTGGCCCCTAATGACACCTTGACTAGCCTAACCGAACGTATTCATCGGGCCGAACATGACCTGTACCCAGAGGTTTTAGCAGAATTGATTGCGACGAAGAAAATTTAAGTAAAAATGGAGGAGAGTCAACTATGGCAGAAGTTTTCGTAATCGGTAGCGGTGGCCGTGAGCACGCCATTGCCAAGGCACTGTTGCGGAGTCCCCAGGTCACGACCGTTTTTTGTGCGCCGGGAAATCCGGGGATGCAATTGGACCAGATTGAAACGGTTGCCATTGCTGAACTTGATTTTGCCAAATTGGTTGCCTTTGCCCAGCAACATCAGGTTGCACTGACGGTCGTGGGCCCGGAAGTGCCATTGGCCGCGGGTGTTGTGGATTATTTCCAGGCGGCAGGGCTCCAAGTGTTTGGGCCCAAACAGCAAACGGCACGGTTAGAGAGCTCCAAGGTCTTTGCCAAGACATTTATGCGGCGCCACGGGATTCCGACCGCTGATTACCAGTTGTTTGAGGACGTGGCGACCGCAATTGCTTACAGTGATCAGGCCAATTTGCCTCAGGTTATTAAGGTGGATGGTTTGGCGGCAGGCAAGGGTGTCACGGTGGCGACAACGCACCAGATGGCGCAACAAGCCTTGCAAGCGGCCTTTTCAGCTGGTGGGCCGGTGTTGATTGAAGCCCATTTGACGGGTTTTGAATTCTCTCAGATGGTGTTTGTCGGTGGCGACCAGTACGGTCTATTGCCGACTGCGCAAGACCATAAACGCCTGTTGAATCAGGATAAAGGACCCAATACCGGGGGCATGGGGGCGTATTCGCCAGTGCCCCAAGTGACCGCCGATATCCTTCAAGAAACGGTTGAGAAGATTATTCAGCCAACAATTGATGGGCTGATTGCTGATGGCCTGTCATTTGCCGGGATCCTGTACGTCGGCGGTATCGTGACGCCAACGGGGGTGCAGGTCATTGAATATAATCTGCGGCTAGGAGACCCGGAAGCCCAGGTTTTACTGCCGCAATTACAAAGTGACTTCTACCAGGTCATCGTGGACCTCTTACACGGCCAGCAACCGACCTTAGACTGGCAAACGACGGACACGTATTTAGGCGTGGTCTTAGCGGCACCAGGCTATCCTAGCAAGCCACAACTCGGTGTACCCGTTCCAACCGTCGCCGGGGCAGACTATGCTAGCGTGGGTGGGGCGCCCGACCAACTGATCAGCACCGGTGGTCGGGCCATGTTGGTGGCTGCTCACGCCGCCGATTTAAAGTCAGCACAGCAACGTGTCTACCAACAGCTTGATCGGTTATCGCTGGGGGCTTTGATCTACCGCACTGACATTGGTGACCATGGATTGAAAGGCTCAGATTAGGTCCCTATCATTATAGAAAGCATGAGAAGTTCCGGGTCGGCTAAACAGCGGCACGAAACTTTTTCGTTTACCCAAAAGTTGGTAAATGAAATAAGCAAGGTTCTTTGCGTTAAAAACGAATATTTGGTACACTTACTTTATAAATATGCAGAGACATGTGGCTAAATTCCGCATCCTTTGTTATACTTAATGCAATTTTATGCGGGAGGGTCGTCGCCATGAAAAAAAGTATTCGCCAAGCGCGCATCGAGCAACTCATCAATCAGTATCCCATTGGGACTCAAGAAGAATTAATGGAACACCTGGAAGAGGTGGGTATTCAGGCGACTCAGGCCACCATCTCGCGGGATATCCGGGAAATGCAAATTGTTAAGGCCCAAGACGGGCACGGCCATTTGCGTTACACCATCTTCAAGGCGGGTAACCGAAGTGAAGAAGAACATTTGCGGGAAACGATTAACGAAGTGGTTACGGGCTTAACTCGGGTAGAATTCGTCAACATTTTGAAAACGTTGCCGAGTAACGGGAACCTGCTGGCCGCCATCTTTGATGATCTGAACATGCCAGAGATTGCCGGCACCTTGGCGGGACATGACACCATCTTCATCATTAGTCCGAACGCCGAGATTGCTGAAAAACTACATGATGAAATCGCCGGTGAAATGAATCCCGAAATTGTTCACTAAATTAGAAATGAAACGTGCGGTACCGGTCGAGTTTGTCGGCTGAGTGCCGCTTTTTTGTTGCGCTGAGTCGGTTAAGCTAATTTAAAGCTTGCTAAAGATTCACCTGAATGTCGGCTGATTGGCTGGACTATGCTAAAATAGGTCTATTACAATTGAGATAAGAAGAGGCTATTTTATGAATAACCAAGAACCTAATCAGAATTTTTGGTCGGGCTTCAGAGCTCGCTTCAAACGCTTCTGGCGGCGATTCCAGCTGACACGTTGGTTAATCGTGATTTTTCTAACCATCATCTTGGTGGGGAGCGGCTACCTGACCTTTATGGCCAAGACTGCCAACGTTGGTGATCTAAAGGCTGCACTGGAAAATCCAACGCAGATTTATGACCGTAAAAATAATAAGGCGGGGACCCTGTATTCACAGAAGGGAACCTACGTACCGTTGAAGAAAATTTCACCCAACGTTCAGAGCGCGGTGATCTCGACCGAAGACCGTAATTTTTACAAGGAGTACGGGTTTTCCTTCAAGGGATATGCCCGGGCCTTCTATCTGTTCGCCAAGAATAAAGTGCTTCGGCGCGGCTACATTAGTGGTGGGGGGAGTACGTTGACCCAGCAACTGGTGAAGAACGCCTACCTGACGCAGGAGCAAACGTTCACCCGGAAGTTTAAGGAACTGTTTCTCTCCATTGAGGTTGAAAATGTTTATAGCAAAAAAGACATTCTCTCAATGTATTTGAACAATGCTTACTTTGGCAACGGGGTCTGGGGTGTTCAGGACGCTGCCAAACGCTACTTTGGCAAGTCAGCGGCCAGTTTGACCGTACCCGAATCGGCTGTTTTGGCGGGGATGTTGACGTCACCGAGTGGCTACAACCCCGTCGACCATCCCCAAGCTTCCCGGGCACGGCGAAACGTGGTTCTGGGACTGATGGCGGACACCGGCAGCATTTCGAGCGCCCAGGCCAAGCAGTATCAGGCGACCGCGTTAACCACCAGCGACACCTATAACTACAAGAATAGTTATAAGTACCCGTATTACTTCGATGCCGTTATCAATGAGGCCGTTAGCAAGTATGGGTTGACCGAGTCGGAGATCATGAACAAGGGGTATAAGATCTACACGTCCTTGGATCAGGCCAACCAGTCGCAAATGCAGACGCTCTTCAAGAATCCAAGCTATTTCCCAGCCAACGCTAGTGATGGGACCAAGGTCCAGGCCGCTAGCATCGCGATTGACCCCAACACTGGCGGGGTTGAGGCCGTCGTCGGCGGTCGGGGCCAGCACGTGTTCCGGGGTTACAACCGGGCCACGCAGATGCGGCGCCAACCCGGGTCAACCATCAAGCCGCTGGCCGTTTACACGCCAGCCTTGGAAAATGGGTACTACTATGATTCTGAATTGACCGATAAGAAACAGTCCTATGGAACCAACAAGTATTCACCACACAACTACGGCAACCAGTACAGCGGCAAGGTGCCAATGTATCAGGCACTTGCGCAGAGTAAGAACGCGCCGGCCGTCTGGTTACTGAACAAGATTGGCGTGGACAAGGGGTATGACTCCGTGAAGAAGTTTGGGCTCCCTGTCAGCAAGTCCGATAAGAACCTGGCGCTGGCGTTGGGTGGCTTGAAGACTGGGGTGTCCCCGCAGCAGTTGGCTCAAGCCTACACGGCCTTCGCCAACAACGGGACCATGTCCTCGGCCCACTACATTCGCAAGATTGTCGATGCGTCCGGTAATGTGGTCGTGGATACGTCGGATTCCGCGGCTAAGAAGACTAAAGTCATGTCCAGCAAGACGGCCAAGCAAATGACCAGCATGATGATGGGCGTCTTCAACTACGGGACCGGGGTCAGTGCCAAACCTTACGGGTACACGATTGCCGGGAAGACTGGGAGCACCGAAGCCGATGGTGACTCCGATGCGACCCGGGACAAATGGATCGTCGGCTATACGCCGGACGTGGTCGTGGCCACCTGGGAAGGCTTTGACAACACCAGCAGCAAGCACCATTTGGAAAACGTCAGCGGCACCGGTGAAGGACCGCTTTACCAAGCCGAAATGCAGAGCATCCTGCCGAATACGAAGGGCACTGCCTTCAACACCAAGGATGCCTCGACGATTGCCAAGGCCGAAAACAATGGCAGCAGTTCCAGTGACGGCAGTGACGTTTGGGATTCTGTGCAAAAGGGCATCGATAACGCCGGCAAGTCCTTCAGCGACGCCGCCAATACGGTGAAGTCATGGTGGAATTCCATCGTGAATTAGCCAAATGTGGGTGGGATGAAAGCGCCTAACATGTTACAATAGAATCTGTATTGTAAATGGGCGTCACGCCCACTGAGGAGGAAACGTAATGGCTGACAAGATGGTAGAGTTGGGCGAACAAGTGACCCAAGCTCTCAAAGATTCAGATCAATTCAAAGCCCTGCAAACGGCATTTAACGAGATGAAGGCAGACGCCGACACCTACAAGCTGTTCAAGGACTTTCAAAAGATTCAACTGGACTTGCAACAAAAGCAAATGGCTGGTCAACAATTAACGGACGATGAAATGAAGCATGCCCGTGAGGTTGCCGACCAAGTTGGCAAGATCGACGCCATTAAGAACTTAATGGAAGCCGAACGCGGTGTGAACTCCATGTTGAACCAATTAAACAAAACGATTACGCAACCCATTCAAGATATTTACGCGGGTTAAGCATCAGTCAATCGTCGGCGCAACCACTCACTTTGGGAGGTCGGTGCGCCGACGATTTTTTGTTCGACCCAGTTAACCGGGAGGAAACACATGAAATTTATCCACGCAGCTGATTTACATTTAGATAGTCCCTTTCTGGGATTGACGACCCTCCCCAGTAGCTTACTGACGACCGTGCGGCAATCAACTTTTACGGCGGCGACGCGGGTCTTTGACCGGGCCATCGCCGAGCAGGTCGACTTTGTTTTACTTGCGGGGGACCTGTTTGACCGCGCAGAACAAAGCGTGGCGGCGCAGGCCTATCTTTTTCAACAATTTGACCGTTTAAACGATCACCATATTCCGGTCATTATTAGTTTTGGGAATCATGATTACTTGGCCGACCAGCACCAGACCGTGAACTATCCGGCCAATGTGACGGTTTTGGGGCCCAATGTCACTACGCACACATTGACGCTGGCTTCGGGCGAGACCGTGGCGGTGAGTGGTTTCAGCTACCCCGAGCGATGGGTACCCACGGATCAGGTGGCCGATTTCCCGGCCCACGCTGAAACCAAGTGGCACATTGGCATGCTACACGGTGCCGTGGCCACGGGAACCAGCGACCATTACGCCCCGTTTCACGTGGCCGACTTGTTGGCTAAACGCTATGATTACTGGGCGTTGGGCCACATTCACCATCGGCAATTTCTGGCGGAACAGCCACCAATTCTGTACGCCGGCAACACCCAGGGGCGCAGCATCAATGAGACGGGGGAGAAGGGCGCCTACCTGGTGACCAGTCAAGCCGGTAAATTGGTGCCGGAATTCTTCCCGACCGCCGAAATTCTCTGGGAGGCCGCCGCGTTATCGTCGACGGCCACTAATTTGCCCCAGCTGACGACCGACCTGACGACCTGGCTCACCGCCAACACCGCTACGCAAGCCACGTTGACCGCGGTAACCGTGAGTGGTGCGGCACTGACCGGGGCCGATTTGACCAGTTTCAAAAATGGCGAATGGCTGGCCTTATATCAGCGGACCCACGCCCGCCAGTTGAAGGCCGCCCAGCGTTATTTGATTGGTGTCAAACTTGCGACCAATCAAGCCCAACCAGTCGCGCCCCAGTTGGATCAAGCCTACTGGGAGCAGGGGGCGGCGACAATCTTTACCGCAGATAATCTACAAACAACCTTTGGCAAATTAGCCCAGGACCCGGCCCTAGCCGAGTGGTTTGCTCAGCCCGACACGGCCACACAAGTCCACGAGCAGGCCGAGCAACTTTTGGCAGAATTGATGGGAGAGGAGGCACACGATGAAGCTTAAGCGTTTGACGATTTACGGCTTCGGCCATTTTCACGACCGGACCTTTGACTTGACGGACGGTCTCAACTTTCTGGTGGGCCCCAACGAGGCCGGTAAGTCGACCCTGACCCAATTCATCACGGCCATCCTCTTTGGCTTCCCGACCAAGAAGCATCCCGAGCTACGTTACGAACCGCTGGACGGCAGTCGTTTCGGCGGCGAAATTCAGTTCGTTCAGGCGGACGTCACCTACACCGTCACCCGGACGGCGGGGCCCCACGGTGGCAAGGTCACACTACACAATGACACCACGGATCTGGCGTTGCCGGCCAACAACCTGGCTGGTCTGCTAGCGCCGGTGGACCAACAACTGTTTACCAGCGTTTATGCCATCAACGAGCCGCGACTCGGCCAGGTCTTCGCGGCCTCCAAACAGGAGCTGATCGACCGTCTGCGGCACGTGGGCGCGGTCGGCAGTGATTTTTGGCTAACACAGGCCCACCAATTGGACCAGCAAGCGGATAGCCGCTACAAGCCACAGGGCCGCAATCCCATTTTGAATCAACAATTACAGGCCCACCGCGAGCTGACGGACAAATTAGCCAAGGCAGATGCGGCCTATGGGACTTACTGGCAATTGTTACAGGAACAACAGGATCTGCGTCAGCAGCAGGCCCAAACGCAGGACCAACTGGCGCAGCAACGCCAAGTTACGGTCCAGCTGACGCAGCAGGCGGCCAGTTGGCCGGCGTTTGCGGAATGGCAGCGACTCGGTCAACTGGCCGATCAGCCCGTCCCGAGTGGCTTTAGCGCCGATGATGCCACGCAGCTCGAACAATTACGCGGGCAGGTCACGGCAACGGAAAAGGCCCTGACCGCTGATCAACAACGGGTCCAGGACCTTCAGCAAACGGCGCAATTGCCGCCGTTGTTTCAGGAATACTTACCGGTCGCGGCCCAGGTCGATCCGTTACTGACGCAACTGCCGGCCGTACAACAGGCGGCCCAGACGCAACAGCAGTTAGCCACGCAGCAACGTGACCTCCAGCAACGGTCGACGGCCCTGGAAACCCAGTACGCGGTCGGCGGGCAGATGCCGCGGCCATTTTCACTGACGACCCTGCAGCAAGTCAAGGACCTGCAGGAACGCCTGACCACCGCCAATCAAAAGCGCCGGCGTATCCAGCAGCATCTCAATCAGCTGAATGAACGCTACCAGCAACAACAGCCGACCCGCCAGCAGCAACGCAACCCGCTGGCCGACAAGCAACTGATCTGGTTGGCCGTGGGATTGGTGGTCCTGGTGGGTTCACTGCTCTTGCCAGGGACACTGTTCAAGCTGGTGGGGGCCCTATGTGGGGTCGCCGTCGGCTATTACGGCGTCTTTCAGGTCGACAGCAGCACGCCGGCTAGTCGGGAGCTGGAGGATTTAACGGCTGACATTCGTGACAACCAGGCGCAACTGCGCGAGGGGGGCCACCTCGTCGATGACCTGACCACGCAATTGGACGTTATTGGCGAAGCCCACGGCCTGGGCAACGTGCCGTTAGCCCAGTGGTCGGCCGCCCAGACTGCCATTGCGGAGTGGGAACGCTTATCTCGGCAAATGGAAGAGCAGGGCGCCCAACTGGCTAAGGCCAAGCAGACGATTGCGGATTTTCTCACAGCAGTTGGCCAGGTCTTACCCTCACTGGCGACCAGCGATTTTGCCACGGTCGCCACGCAACTGGCTGATCTACAGGCGCGCCAACAGGCCAGTCAGACCCAATCGGGTGAGCTGGCCAGTCTGACGGAGCGCCTCCGCGCGGATCAACGCGCCGCGGACGAGGCCAGTCACGCGCTGGCCACCTTCCTGAGTACGCGGAATCTGCGGAGTGTCGCGGCCTTTTATGACCGCTACCAAGCCCAACGCGAACGACAAAACCAGGCGCAACAACGGACAACGCTGGCCCAGCAAATTGGGCCGGCCAACCTGGCAGCCTTGCAGAAAGTCGCTGATCAGGCGTCACTGACCCAATCCGTGCAACAGGCACAAACGCAACAGGCCCAGCTGCAGCAGACACTGGACCAAGCCACGACGCAGTTGGCGACTTTGGCCGGGCAACTGGCCCATTTAACAGCCAGCGGGACCCAGGCCACGTTGCGCCAGCGCCTGGCTAATTTGGAAACGCAAATGGTGGCTACGACCCAGGAATGGCTGGTGCAACGCCTGACCAGTCAATGGATCAGTGCAACCTTGGCCGCGGCTTCCGGCGACCGGCTCCCACAAATTGTGGCCCAGGCCAGCAAATTATATGGCAAATTAACGGAAAACCGGTATACTGAAATTGAACTGACCGCGACGACTTTACGGGTACGGCGGGCCGACGGGGCATGGCGCAACGTCGGTCAGCTTTCCCGGGGGACCGCGGAACAGCTAGATTTGGCCGTGAAACTGGCATTTGCCATCGTCATGCAGCAACAGGTTGCCATGCCGTTGCTGATTGACGACGGGTTCGTCAACTTTGATGCGGACCGGCGCCAAGCCGCGTACGCCTTATTGGCGGAAATCAGTCAGACCGTTCAAATTATTTTCTTGACGGCAGATACGGCCGTTGAACGGTTAAACACGGGAAACTTAATTCGGTTAAATGACTAGGAGGGACACATATGGCGGCAACGAAACAACTAATGGACTATGGGGTCGACGAAGCCGTTGACCTCTTCGTCCTCCTGAAGTCGGCGGACGTCCGCACGGCCAAGAACGGGAAGCAATACATTGCACTGGTCTTCGAGGACCAGTCGGGTGAAATTTCTGGCAAATACTGGGACGCCTCACCGGACGACACGGAAAACTATGTTGCCGGACGGGTCGTGCATCTACAGGGGAAGCGCGAGAATTATCAAACGCATCCGCAGATCAAGATTTTCCATCTGCGCTTGACCCATCCAGGCGAACCCAGCGACCCCAACGCCTTCATTGAACAGGCGCCGATGACGCGAGCAGAGATGGAAGAGTACATCACCCAGACCATTTTTGAAATCACGCAGCCAACCTGGAATCGGCTTGTGCGCAAGTTGATTGCGGAGTACGCGGATAAATTTTACACGTACCCGGCGGCCAAGAGTAATCACCACGCGTTCCAAGGTGGCTTGGCGTACCACACGATTTCTATTTTGAAATTAGCGCACGCGGTCGTGAAGCAGTATTCAGACCTGAACGCACCGCTGCTATTCGCCGGGGCCATCCTGCATGACCTGGGCAAGACGATTGAACTGTCCGGGCCCAAGTCGACGGTCTACACGCTGGCCGGCAACCTGGTCGGGCACATCGTGTTAATCGATGGGGAACTGGTCCGGGCCTGTGACACGCTGAAACTTGATCCACAAGCCGAAGATGTGCTGCTGCTCCGGCACATGATTCTCAGTCACCACGGCTTGCTCGAATATGGCTCACCGGTGCGACCAGCCTTGCGAGAGGCGGACGTCTTGCATCAATTGGACGAACTCGATGCCTCCATCATGATGCTCGACACGGTCGTGGCCCACACGGAACCCGGTGAATTCTCCGAACGGGTCTTCGCCATGGACGGTCGTCGGTTCTACCGGCCATCCAGCACCACGCCGCAACCACCAACTGAAGGCTAATGCCAAATAGGGCGTTGTCAATCTCTCACGGGAGACTGGCGGCGTCCTTTTTAAGTGGTTACGGCAGACAAAAAGGGCGCCGACCAAATGATCGGTGCCCCAAACGGAAATGTTTAATTATTTAGATGAAGCTGATGATGACGTCTTAGAACTTGAGCTAGTTGAGAGGTAGTCGGAAAGGATGTT
Organism: Levilactobacillus sp. FUA 3915; assembly: GCF_044053135.1. Classification (NCBI taxonomy): domain Bacteria; kingdom Bacillati; phylum Bacillota; class Bacilli; order Lactobacillales; family Lactobacillaceae; genus Levilactobacillus; species Levilactobacillus sp. FUA 3915. The sequence continues at coordinate 2,396,474 of NZ_CP168704.1, forward strand.
CTTCAAGTCACTATCCTTGATAGAAACGTTACCCTTCTTCAAGACCTTGGCAACCACGTTGTGCAGAACGGTGCTATCGTTCATGTCGTTGTCAATGATTTGCTTCTTCAATTCAGCCTTGTGTTCGTTGATCGTGCCCTTACCAGGGTTCTTCAACATCAAGATGACGTGGTAACCGTATTGCGTCTTAACAGGCGTAGCGGTGTATTCGTCAGTTGATAACTTGAAGGCAGCCTTCTTAAAGGTTGAGTCCAGGGAAGTGTCGGTGCTATCGAAGGCACTCAACTTACCACCCTTGTTCTTGGTAGCCGTATCAGTGGAGTACTTCTTAGCTAACTTCGTGAATTCGCTAGTCAAGTTGCTCTTCTTGGTACCCTTTAAGTCGCTGATAACCGTGTTAGCAGTGGACTTCTTAGATACTAAGATGTGGGCAACAGTGACCTTTGGTTGGTAACTCTTGAATTGCTTCTTGAGTTGCGCGTCACTAACCGTCACGTTATCCTTAACGGCTTCCTTCAAAAGTAAGTTCGAACGGATTTCAGTCTTTAAGCTGGATTCCGTCATCCCACTTTGGGAAAGAACGCTCTTGAATGATGAACCGTATTGTGATTTGTAGGTGTTGAATTGCTTGGTAACAGCAGACTTGCTGACCTTGCTACCGTATTGCTTTTCCAAGACCTTGTTCAAAATCATTTGTTGCAAGACTTGCTTACCAGAAGAGGTACCCTTTAAACTGCTGTAGTACGCACTTTCGGTAATCTTACCACCGTTAGTGGTGGCAACGGTTTGGCTGCCGCAACCGGCAAGCGTTACAGTCAGTAACAAGCCAGCGAAGGCGATAAACCATTTCTTCATATTCCTCAACACATCCATTCATCAAAATTGGTGCAAGCACCATACTCAAACATCATAACACAAATAGTGGCAAACCGAAAAAGGTCGGCAAAGCTTTACAAAAAGTTCAAAATTACTCGCCAGCGTGTTCATCCAAAATTTCTTGAATCGCTGATACCCGCGGGGCAATCTTAAAGGCAAACTTATCGACGTCGGTCTGAATGTCATCCAAAACGGGTTGGGCAGCGGTCAGGGCTGCCGTCAATCCGGTTGCGCGTTGTGCCACGCGGTCCTTGGCTTGACGAATGTCGTCAATTTGTGCGGCCGTGTGCTGCGCCTGTTGTTTGACATTTTTGCCCCAGGTGAGGGGGTCCTGCTTCGTGAGGGTTAGGTAGGCTGCCAAACCAACGCCGACAGCGAGGGTGGTGCCCGTTAGAAAACGACCAAGTCCCATAATTAGCCCTCCAATTGTGCTTTGATTTTTTCTTGAATCGCAGCGTAGTCGGCGGGGGTGTAATTGCCGGAGTTGTCTTTGAAGATCATCTTGAAGTCATCCTGGTCGGTGTAACGAGGAACCAGGTGAATGTGGGAGTGGAAAACGGATTGGTAAGCCACTTTCCCATTATTGTTTAAAATGTTCATCCCGGTGATGGCCGGGTCGGAAGCCTTAACGGCGCGCGCAATCTTAGGAATCCGGGAGAAGACGGCGGCAGCGAGGTCGGCGTCGTAAGCAAAGATATCTTGAACGTGGGTCTTCGGAATCACCAACGTGTGGCCGGGCGTCCCTTGCGAGATATCCAGAAATGCCTTGACGATGTTGTCTTCGTAAACGGTGTAGCTGGGGATGTCCCCGGTTAAGATTTTACAAAAGATACAGTCGTCAGCGTAGTGTGGTTCTAGGGTCATTTGATCCATGAAAACTCCTTCTTTCACTTCGATTTCCCTCATTATACACCACCCATGTCATCCCACGCGACTCAATTCCACTTGACACTATCGTCCTGGGGGTCCGCAACTCCACCTACGGCAGTTCAGACCCGTTTCGGACAGGTCAACTCCACCTACGTCAGTTCAGACCCGCCCCCCTGTGGGGACCGACTGAAGCCAAGGGACGGTCTTCAGTCTTGCTTTTGAGCCTGAGGCCCGGTCTCAAAAGGCATCCCGTGCTGTAAGCCCGAGAAAAATCGCTCGGGCTAACACCACCGACACAGGGGGGCGGGTCTGACTGACTCCGGCTCCGTTGTCCTGTCCGAAGCTGACGCTGGTGTGGGTTGGGGCATCCGAGTGTGGTGTATATATGGTTGAGGTGTGCGATGACTGGGGAGTGACGGAGTGTTAGTGATTGCCTTTGCAGCGAAGTGGGAACAGTTCGTCAGATGAAAGCGGTTCGTCGCTGTCTAATCTGTTGATGCACTCTCGTAGAGAAATAGTGGCGTCAAGCAGCGGTTCCCCACGCAAGACAACATAAAGTGGTGAAGGGAACTATAAGTTAATTGAAGCAGAGACAACAGTATGTCGAATAAAAGCTGACCGATTATCCCATCCGTGGCCTCCGCCTAACGAGTTGGCGGGGCGGGCCTCGCCCTTGACCTTGACCCTAAGCCCTAAGCCCCAAGCCAAAAGAAAGGACAACGCACAATCAGAGCCGGAGGAAGCCAGGTACGGAGACGGCTGTGTCGGTGGTGTTGGCTGAGAGCCTTTCTCAGCCTACAGCACGGGACGACTTTGGAAACTCGCGATTTTTGCGAGGTTTCAAAGCGAGGTGCAGGACCGCTCCTCAGGCTGGAACCGTTCCCCACAGCAGGCGTAGTACCTGGAAGCCGCAGGCGGCCAAGTGTCAGCTATCCTTAATCTTTTGACTTTAAGGGCCAAAGGTCTAAGGGTCTGAGGCCACACCCCGCCAACAAGATAAAAGCAACCCTAAGGCCACGTATGGTATAATAGGGCGGTTAATTCAAAGGAAATGAAGGGATGCATAATGGCACTAGAAGTCAGCCATGTCGTGGGTGGTTACTCACAAATTCCCGTCTTAAAAGATATCAGTTTTGACGTTAAAGACGGTGAATTAGTTGGACTCATTGGATTGAACGGGGCCGGGAAGTCGACCACGATTAATCACGTGATTGGCCTACTGACCCCCCACAAAGGGAAAATCAGTCTGAACGGCGTGACTATCGATCAGGATAGTCAAGCCTACAAACAACAGATTGCTTACATTCCCGAAACGCCGGTGCTCTATCAGGAGCTCACGTTGCGAGAACATTTGGAAATGACCATGATGGCCTATGATCTGGACCAGGAGAAGGCCTGGGTCACGGCGCATGACTTGTTAAAGACGTTCCGATTAGACAACAAGCTTGACTGGTTCCCCGCCAACTTCTCCAAGGGGATGAAGCAAAAGGTCATGATCGTCTGTGCCTTTTTGACCCAAGCCAAGCTGTTCATCATTGACGAACCCTTCCTGGGCCTGGACCCATTGGCCGTCAACGACCTTTTAAACTTAATCGAAGCCCGTAAGAAGACCGGGGCCAGCATCTTGATGTCGACCCACGTGTTGGACACGGCCCAACGGTACTGTGACCGCTTCGTGCTCTTGCACGACGGCCAGGTCAAGACCGAAGGCACTCTCAGTGAATTGCAAGCCGCTCTTCCGGAAGCGGGGGAATCGCTGAATGATATTTACCTGTCGATGACCAAGGTCGACCGCGCATGAGAGATTTATTCAAGAACCGGCTGCAGCGCCATCTCCGGGAAATGGCCAAGTATTTGCGGCTGGTGTTCAATGATTTCTTTGTCTTTGCGTTACTGTTCTTCATGGGTGGCCTGGGATTGGGCTACTCCAACATTTTAAAATCATTAAAGCCGGGCCTGTGGTGGGCACCGGTGGTGGCACTATTGGTACTGGTCATCGTGGCTCAGATTGGCCGGTTTGCAACGCTGATTGAGGATGCCGACCGCGTCTTCCTCCTGCCAAAGGAGCGGGCGATGCACGATTACTTTGTGGCCGCTCGGCGGTACAGCCAGTTTCTGGCGCAGTGTACGCAGGTCATCACGCTGTTCATTCTGGCCCCATTTCTGAGCGTGGCCCTGCACTGGACCGTGGCTAAGATTCTGATCCTCGCGGTGGCCCAAATCGTCTTGAAGGATAGCCTTCTACGGTTGGACCTGGCCAGTGCCTACCAGGTGACCGGGCAACGCCGGATGAACCAGTGGGGATTCAAATGGTTGCTGGCCATCATCGTGATTGCTAGCGGCCTGTGGGTCACACCTTACGTGGCCTTGGTGCTGGCTCTCGTCGTTGACGGGGCAGTGGCCGTTTGGTTCCAACAACATTGGCAAAAGCAACAGATTCGTTGGCGCGAGCAGATCAAGATTGAAGACAACCGGATGCTGGGAATTTACCGCTTTTTCAATCTCTTTACGGAGGTCCCCATGGTTTCGGGCACCATCAAGCGGCGGCGTTACCTGGACTGGCTCTTTACCGGGATCAAACCCAAGCACAGTCAAACGTACCTGTACCTGTTTAGCCGTGGGATGGTCCGGGGCACCGATTTCAGTGGGTTGGTCGTTCGCCTGACGGTCATCGGTATGCTCCTGCTGTACTTCGTGCGGGGCCAGTGGTTGCCCGTCTTTCTGGCGGCCCTGTTCATCTACCTGATTGGTTTTCAGCTCCTGCCATTCTTCCAGCAGTACGACGACGTGGTCTTCACGCACGTTTATCCCGTTCTGCCAGAGTTTCGGCTCAAGAGTTTTGTCAAATTGGTCACGTTGATTCTCAGTACGGCGGCGCTCCTGTTGTGGGTGGTCGTCGTGATTGCCAACCGGCAGTTGGAAACGGCGGGCATCACCTTGCTGGTCGAAGCTGTCGAAGTTTGGTATCTTGCCAGAATCTACACGCCGCAACGGTTAGCGCGTGCCGATAAAAATAAGGCTTGACGTGGCTGCCATTTCCCCATAGAATTAATAATAGCTGACAAATCGAGGAGGGGTGGCACGCATGGCACTAGATATTAGTGACGGCTGGAGTCTGTATCCGCTGGGCGGTAATACGGGCACGGCGTACATGGGAACCAAGGCGTCACAAAAGGTGTTCTTAAAACAAAACGCGTCACCGTTTCTAGCGGCTCTCTCCATGGAGGGCATTACGCCGCGGCTCGTCTGGACTAAACGCTTGGCCACGGGCGACGTCATGACTGCCCAGGAATGGTTAAACGGCCGGACATTACGGCGCAGTGAAATGCGTGAAGAGCGGGTTGCCCGCTTGCTCCACCGGGTCCATCATTCCCATCTGCTTCATGATATGTTATTAAAAGTCGGCGGACGATTTACCACGCCCGCCCAGTTGTTAACTCGCTTACAGCCAGCCTTAGCCGCTGACCTGCGCCAACATCCGCTGATCCAATCAGCCTTTGCGACCTTGCAAAACGAGCAACCGCAACTGCCCAAGACGCATTATGAAGTTTGTCATGGTGATTTGAATCATAAGAACTGGTTGTTATCCGACCGCCAACGGCTTTACCTGGTGGATTGGGATGCAGCCACGTTCGCTGATCCCGCCTTCGACCTGGGCGCACTGCTCTGTGAGTACGTGCCCCTGGAAGAGTGGCAGCGCTGGTTACAGGATTATGGCGAGACAACAACGCCGGACCTGACCGCACGGGTCAACTGGTATGCGCGGGTGCACTGCTTGAGCGTTATCGCGGAGAGCTTCCACCAACAGCGTTTTCAAATCATGAATCAACATTTAATTTTACTCGAAAAGCTGACGCGTGAGTCAGTAACTGATTAAATAACGTCGGCGGGAGCGGGGACAAACCTCGCGCCCGCCGTTGTGCTAACAAGGAGGATTTTACATTGCGTGTACGTAATAAACCATGGGCCAAGGACTATGTGGCCGAACATACCGAACGATTGGTGGCCGAACCAGAACCCTTGAAGGGCAACTGGCAGAGTCGCTTCCCGAAGAACCAACCCTTATTTGTTGAAATTGGGACCGGGAAGGGTCAGTTCATCGTTGAAATGGCCAAAGCTCACCCCGACCACAACTTTATTGGGATTGAAATTCAATTTTCTGTGATTGCGGCCGCCCTGAAAAAGGTCGTGGCCAGTGAACTGACGAACATCCAGTTGGTGCACACGGATGGTGAATCCATCAACACGTTCTTCGCCGCTGGGGAAGTTGCGGGACTTTACCTGAATTTCTCTGATCCATGGCCTAAGACGCGCCACGAGAAGCGTCGGTTAACGTCACCGGTCTTCTTGGCCCACTACGCCGACGTCCTTCAACCAGAAGGGTCCGTTCAGTTCAAGACCGACAACCGTGGCTTGTTTGAATATTCCTTAGGGAGTTTGAACAACTTTGGTATGGCCTTTGATGGCGTTTGGCTTGATTTGCACGCCGCTACCGATGGCGTGGAAGATATTCAGACGGAGTACGAGCAAAAGTTCTCGGCTAAGGGTCCTATCTATCAAGTCATCGCCCATTTCCCAGCCAAGGCCTAATCGCTAAGCATGGTGAAAACGCAGGTTGGTTTTGTCGTTCCCGCCGGTGGGCTCAAGGTGTCCTGCTATGGGGCGCGGCTCCAGCCTGAGCTAGTCACGCGTTCCCGGCGGCGGGTTCAACCTGCTCTGCTGTGGGGAACGGCACCAGCCTGAGGAGCGGTCTGGAGCCTCGCCTTGAAACCTCGCTGTGAATCGCAAGTTTCCAAGGTCGTCCCGTGGTCTAAGCTGAGGAAATCACTCAGCTAAGACCACCGACACAGCTGCTCAGGTTGACCCGCCTCTGGTCACTCAGACTGGCTTGGCAAGGCCCGTTTTCACTGGTCAGGCTTGATTGGTTACTGGATAGTTAATTAATTGGCGTGTATTGGTGTTAACAATTATTAAAAATACAAATCTCCAATCCGAATCCCATTCCAAGGATTCGGATTTTTTTTATTTTCCCACGAACATTTGGCCATCCTTTACGGAGTTAACCTGTGAGGAGGGATGTTTGATGTTGATTGCGGTTCGAGAAAAACAGTTGGTGGATGCGAAGAATGCCGAGCGGGGGCGGTCGTACGTGTGTCCGGCGTGTCAGCAGCGGGTGGTCTTACACCATGGGACGCGGGTGCAGCCGTACTTTGCCCACCGGCCGCAGTCACCGTGCACGGTTAAGGGGGAAGGAGAGACGGCCCAGCACGTGTTGGGGAAACGCCAATTGGCTGAGTTCTTTGCGCCCTGGGGAGCCATTACCTTGGAACGAATCTTACCCAGCATTGCTCAGCGGGCCGACTGTTGGGTCGATCATCAGCCGCGGCCGATTGCCCTGGAATTTCAGTGTAGCCCCATCAATCGTGACGAGGTCGCCGAACGGACGCTGGGCTATCAAGGCTTGGGCGTGTATCCACTCTGGTTACTGGGGAGCCGGTTCGCCAAGCAAAAATTGGGGTGGCACCTGATCGACCGCTTTGCCAGCTGGTTAAACGGGTGGGGACTGTGCCTGTTGTTCTGGGATGTGGACCGCCACCAACTACGCGTCGACCATCACATCTGTCAGGCGATTACCGGTGAATACCAGTGCCAGTCGGTTTGGCTGACGAACGTGACTGACTTGTCGGCCGGGTCGCAGCGCCGTTTGTGGTGGGCCCAACCGAATCTGGCACGTTTTCGCTGGGAACTGGACCGTGATTTGCGCCGGTCATCCGCCGCACTAAAACCCTTACAGACGGCGGTTTATTTGACGGGGCATCATCTGGCTGGGTTTCCTCAGGTCTTAGCGACGGTGGCAGTTACGGCGCCCATCTTTGGCCGTGGGCTGTTACTTTGGCGCATCATTTTGGCGGCATGGCTGTTTGAACGGTCAAACGTGCTGACGGATACTTTGGAGCGCTTAGCGTGGACCGCCTTTCAGTTAGTGGGTGGCGAGGTCACGGCGGTTCGGTTTACGGGACAGGCGGCTTATTTGAAAGCCGTCGACGATTTACTAGCCGATTTGATCCAAGCGGACCTGGTCAAACGTACAGCGACCGGTTGGCAAATTATCTCGGAACCGCATTGGGATGCAGATTATACCGCATGGTTAGAAAATGATGAGAAAGTTTTGGGCTGATTTCCCAATGGCACGGGTGAAAGTGGTAAAATATTGCTATGCAATGTTAAAGGAGGATGAGAAATTTGAAACAAATTCCCAAACGTTCCGCAGTTCCCACGGCTCTGACCTGGGACTTAACCACGATTTACCCCGACGACGCGGCTTACCAAGCTGCCGTGAAGGACGTCCAAGCCGAAGCGACGAAGATGGCCGCCATGAAGGGGCAATTATCCCAGAGCGGTGCCGATCTGTACCGAGTGACCAAGGCCAACTTTGACCTGGAACGCCAGTTAGAACGCGTTTACGTTTACGCCTCCCTGAAGAATGATCAGGACACCGGCGATGCGGCCGCCCAAGCCTTGATGGGCCAGGCGGAAGGCCTCTTGGCAACCGTTGGGGCAGCGGCATCCTGGTTCGAGCCAGAAGTCTTGGCCTTGGACCCAGCCGACCTGCAAAAGCTGATCGATGCTGAGCCTAAATTAGCGGTGTATCAACACATCTTTGATGTCTTAGGGCAACAACGGGCCCACACACTGTCCGTCCAAGAAGAAAAGCTCTTGGCGGGGGCCAGCGATATCTTCGCCGCCTCATCGAAGACCTACAGCGTGCTGAGCGATGCCGACTTGAAGTTTCCCGTCGTTCAAGATGAAAAGGGTGACGACGTCCGGCTCTCAGAAGGCCTCTATGGGGTCCTGTTGGAATCCACCACGCCAGCCGTTCGTGAACAGGCCTTTAAGGCCCTGTACAGCGTCTATCAACAATTCCGGCATACCTTTGCCTCTACGCTGGCTAGCGAAGTTAAAACGCATAATTTCAACGCTGACGTTCGTCACTATGCCAGTGCCCGTGAAGCTGCGATGAGTGCCAACAACGTGCCCGCCGTGGTTTACGACACGCTGGTCAAGACGGTCAACGACCACCTGGATTCCCTGCACCAGTACGTGAACCTACGTAAGGAAATCCTGGGCCTGCCTGAACTGCATATGTACGACCTGTACACGCCAATCACCGGGGAACCTAGCCTGAGCTACACTTACGAGGAAGCCCAACAGGAAGCCTTGAAGGCGCTGAGCGTGCTCGGTCCCGATTACGTGGCCAACGTGCAGAAGATGTTCGATACCCGCGCGATTGACGTCGTGGAAAACGAAGGCAAGCGCACAGGGGCCTATTCCGGTGGGATGTACGACACCAAGCCGTACATCCTGTTGAACTGGCAGGACAGTCTGGAAAGTCTGTTCACGCTGGTCCACGAAATGGGTCACAGCATGCACAGCCACTACACCCGGACGAACCAACCCTACCAATACGGGGATTACTCCATCTTTGTGGCCGAAATTGCTTCGACGACGAACGAAAATCTCTTAACGGATTACCTGTTGAAGACGCAAACGGATCCCCAGGTGCGCGCCTACGTGTTGAACCACTACCTGGATGGGTTCAAGGGGACCGTTTACCGGCAGACCCAGTTCGCTGAATTTGAAGACTACATTCACACGCAAGCCGCTGCCGGGGAGACCCTGACGGCCGACTTCATGAGCAAATTCTACGGCGACCTGAACCGGCGTTACTACGGTGACGGGGTCGTGTCTGATCCCCAAATTGCTGACGAGTGGACGCGGATTCCGCATTTCTACTACAACTACTATGTTTACCAGTATTCCACTGGTTTCGCGGCCGCAACGACCTTGGCCCAACGCGTGTTGAGCGGGGATGACGCCAAGCGCGAGGCTTATCTGAACTACCTGAAGTCTGGGAGCTCCGACTTGCCACTGAACGTGATGAAGAAGGCCGGCGTCGACATGACGCAGCCAGATTACCTGCAGACGGCATTTAAGACGTTTGATGACCGCTTAGCTGAATTCAGCCAACTGGCCCATGAATTAAAGAAATAGCGCATAAAAAGAGACTGATCACCCACCCATAATTGGGCAGTGATCAGTCTTTTTGGGTTGCATTCAGATTAATTTTAGTAGGATTGCCAGTCGCGTTGCCAAATCAGGCCCATGGTCTTTTCACCCGTGTGGACACTGATGGCGGGGCCGAGTTGGCTCTGGACCACGCGAACCTCTGGAAATTGGTCGGTGAGCGCGGCGTCCCAGTCGTCGGCTAGGTCGGCGTTGTTGGCGTTGATGACCGTGACCAACAGAGGATAATCGACCTGGGTCAACGTCTCCTGGAGCTTGTCAGTCATGTAGTGGAAGGCCTTCTTCATGGTCCGTTCCTTGCCAATGGCGATAATCTTACCTTCGTCGTTGAACGTCAGGAGGGGCTTGATGTTGAGCAGGTTACCGATGATGGCCGAACGGTTACTGAGACGACCGGTCCGGGCCAAGTGGCTCAGGTTGTCCACGGCAAAGTACACGTTCATGGTATCGCGCAAGTCCTCAAGTTGGGGGACGATGTCGGCGGCTGCGTTGCCGTTAGTGACCAATTGGCCCGCTAACAGGCACAGGTTGGCCTCGCCGGCACTGGCGACCAGGGAATCGACCGGGTAGATGTGAGCCTTGGTGTAGGTCCGGCAGAACATCTTGAGGTTGCTCATGAACGAGGTAATCCCACTGGACAGGTGAATCGAGATAATCTCGTCGTAGCCCTCGTCGGCCAGCCGGTCATAGGCTTCTTCAATCTGGCCCAGGGAGACCTGTGCTGTGGTGGGCAGCTCCTGATCCGTTTTCAGGTAGTCGTAGAACGTCTTCAGACTTAACTTGGATTCGGCGTACTGCTGGTCACCTAAAATCACGGTGATGGGCAGGACCACGATATGAAATTGCTTGATCTGTTCAGGGGTGAGGTAGGAGGCGGTGTCCGTAACGATAGCTGTTCGCATAAGTTTTCCCTTCAGTTCAACAAAATAGTTGGGTCAATCATACCATATTGCATTCTAATTCGGTAGTGGAATGTATCACTAACATTTACAATTAAGCGGATGATTAGTGAGTTGGAAACACCCCAGGCCAGTCAAAATTTAGAGGGCCTGCCCGCAACGTGCCGACCGAAATCACTCACACGAAAAAAATGGCTCCGTAAAATCACGCAGATTTTACGAAGCCAGTTTTTAAGTTGAACAAGCGACGAAACTACAACACACGTAGGTTGGGTTGATTGTTCCCCAGCATTAATGAAGTCGCCTGTTCATTAGTTTGATAATTAGGTTCAGCCATTAACATTTCTTTCGTGGCAACGCCTTGGCTTTCACAGACGTCGCAGAGGGCATCATAAGTCACGTCGTTTAAGAGCAACCCACAGTCGGAAACATCACAGTTAAAAATCACAGCGGATGAGGATTGTTCGATCTTCATTTCAGCCGCTAACTTTTGATCCGTCTTGAAGGCTTGTTTCGCCAGATCGGATTGACAGTCTTCCGTGAACATGTCGAGGTCCAGGTGGCACTTCTTGGCCATTTCTAAAGTCAGTTCTTCCGTAAAGCTTTGGTGCTGACTGACAACGGCATCCTGCATGTTGAGCAGGAACTTGCGCCCCTTACGCTTACCTTGGAAAAGGGCGGCCTTATAAGCCAAAATTGCTTGGTAGGTGACGTTGAAGCGCGCGTTTCTCTCAGTGAGCGTTGGCCGCGAAGAGAGGGATTGCGCGATGATCTGTTGGTTAAGCAACGGAACAAACTGGAACGACACCTTGCTATTAAGATGATCGGCCAACCGCATGATATTTCGTTCAGAACGCATACAACGCGCACCGAGCGGGTTGACGAACAAATAGACTTCTAACACATTGCTTCCTCCTATACCTGTCCTAGTTGGCAATCAGCAAGGGTCGCCAAACAAAAAGTAACAATACCACTACATTACCAAAATTTCAAAAAATAGCAATTGGAACGTTTGTTTGAGGTGAAGACCGTTCGTTTAAAACGCAACCCTATCATGCAACATTTTTGCGCGGACGTAAAGCTAAACGCCTCGTAAAAGGGAGTCGGTCCGTTCGTCAAACGATAAGTGAAATGTTTAACAAATTAATGAGGTAATTACTCTCGGTTGCTGAGGAAATATGGTAAAATCGAGAGATGAGTCATGTTTTACCCGAGAGAAAATCATCGGGTAGACGTGGAATTAAGGTTGGGGGATAGTCATTATGGTAACGAACTGGGATCAATTTTTATTGCCCTATCAACAGGCCGTGAGTGAGCTCAAGGTGAAGCTCCGCGGTATCCGCAAGCAATTTGAAAATAAAAATGAGCGGCCGCCGATTGAGTTCGTGACGGGTCGGGTCAAGCCAGTCCCCAGCATCAAGGAAAAGATGTCCCGGCGCCACGTGGCCGAGGAACGGCTGGAACAGGATATGCAAGACATTGCGGGCTTGCGGATCATGTGTCAGTTTGTGGAAGACATTTACCAAGTCGTCGACCTGTTACGGCGGCGGACCGACCTGACGATTCTGGAGGAACGGGATTACATCCATAATGAGAAGCCGAGTGGTTATCGGTCTTACCATATTGTGGTGGAATATCCGGTTCAACTGGTCTCCGGTGAGAAGAAGATTCTGGCCGAGATTCAGGTGCGGACGCTGGCCATGAACTTTTGGGCCACCATCGAGCATTCATTAAATTACAAATACCAGGGCGCCTTTCCAGAGGAACTCAGCGACCGCCTGCAACGGGCAGCCGAGGCCGCCTTTAAGTTGGACACGGAAATGTCCGAGATTCGTGAAGAAATTCAAGAGGCCCAGCAATATACGCCGAAGCATGAGAGCGATGTGGATGGAACGCCTCACCAGAATAAGGAAGATTAGTTATGAAGGTTTCCATTTTTAGTAATAACGGCCCGTCCTCACAAAAGGTGGCGACGGCGCTGCACCGTGGCTTAGAGGCTGCGGGGGTAACCATCGATAGTCTGAACCCAGATATCGTGGTCACGGTCGGCGGGGATGGCACGCTGCTATCCGCGTTTCACCATTACAATGACCGACTCGACAAGGTCCGCTTTGTCGGGATCCATACCGGCCACCTGGGCTTCTATACCGACTGGCGGGACTTCGAGGTCCAAGAGCTGGTCGACAGCTTAGCCGATGACAACGGGCAAAGCGTGAGCTATCCACTATTGTCGATTCAGGTCGACTACGCGGATGGCACGCACTCGGATCAGGCGCTGGCCTTAAACGAATCCACCATTAAAAAGGTGTCTGGGACCATGGTCGCCGACGTGTACATCAAGGACGAACTCTTCGAAAGTTTTCGGGGGGATGGCCTGTGTATTTCGACGCCGACCGGTTCCACGGCCTACAATAAGTCCGTGGGTGGGGCAGTGCTCAATCCACGGTTCAACGCGATTCAAATGGCAGAGATTGCGTCCATTAACAATTTAGTCTTCCGGACATTGGGGTCGCCCCTGATTATCCCAGCGGACGAATGGATTCGCATCGAACCCACGGACCCGACCGACAACGTCTTAATGTGTGATCAGCTCGGCATCGAGGGCCGGCCCATCAAGGCCATCTCGTACCGCATCGCGCGGCAACGCATCGCCTTCGCTGAGTACCGGCACACCCATTTCTGGCAACGGGTCGAAGCTTCCTTCATCGGACGGGAGAACGTATGATTAATTTTAAATGGACAGTGACCGGTGAGAGCCCGGTCCACGTACGCACGGTGCTGATGGCCCACGGGGTCACCCGCACCTTTTTGAAACGCGTGAAATTTCACGGCGGCATCATCACGCTGGACGGGGTCGAGGTCCGGGTGATTGCGATGGCGCAACCAGGGCAAACGGTGGGGCTGCAGCTGCCACCGGAACCGGCCAACGACCACGTGGCGACCTCGTTTAAGCCGCTGGACATCCTCTATGAGGACCCGCACTTCTTGGTCGTGAATAAGCCGGCTGAAATGGCCTCTGTGCCGTCGCACCTGTATCCAGATGATACGTTAGCTAATCGGGTCAAAGGACACCTGACGGCCATTCATGCGCCCAGCACGGTGACCCACATCGTGACGCGCTTGGACCGGGAGACCAGTGGGGCGGTGCTGTTTGCCAAACATCACTTTGCCCATTCCATCCTGGATAAGCAGCTGAAGGATCACGCGCTGGACAAGCGCTACATTGCGCTAGCGACCGGCCGAATTTCCGTGGATCACCAGCTGATTGACGCGCCAATTGGGCGGGCAGCGGACTCCTTTATCAAACGAACCGTCCGGCCAGATGGGCGCGCGGCTCAGACGGAGTTCTGGGTTCGGGGACGTTCTCGTTCGGTCACCTTACTAGCCCTCAAGCTCCATACCGGCCGAACGCATCAGATTCGGGTCCATTGTCAGTCGATTGGGCACCCACTAGTGGGAGATTGGTTGTACGGCAAACAAACCAACCCCTGGATTCACCGTCAAGCCTTGCACTGCGCGCGTTTGCGCTTCTATCAGCCGTTCTTGGGTAAGTGGATCACCTGTTACGCACCACTGCCAGATGACATGGCAGCGGTTATCACCAACGAGCTTATAAACTGAACAATCTAGTCAAAGGGTCCCGTCAACGCAGTCTGTTGGCGGGATTTTTGTGTCGATAAATATCCAATTGTTGGTGGTTTATACGGAGGTTACTAGTCGAAATTCGACAAGTTAGTAATGAAAACGGTTTCTGAAAGCTGATGACCTGAGGCGGCATCGGCCTAGTTGAAATATAAATGGATTAATAGACGGATGAATAAAATAGTTAAAATTGCGAAGAATATTAATGTTACACTTCAAAGAATGTGTGTGGATAGTAAACTGATTTACGTGAAAAGTTAAGGATTTCTAAACTAAATGCTTGATTTTTGATCGCAAAAATGGCCAATAATCGTTTGCGCACAAATCGTCGTATGGACAATATTTTCATCAAAATATAATTTTTAGGAACTATGAATATCTTTTGACGAATTTGTAACAGTTAATGGTATAACCCCTGTATTTATCGCACGATAGAAAGGTAACAATTGATTAACACTTTAAAAATCCTGATTTAACGCGATTTATAAACTGAACTAATCAGGAAAAAGTCTGATTATCAGCTTAATAATTCTAACTTTACGGATAAAATGGCGGCAAGAAGTTTGATGTTATAGTTTTAACAATTAACATAGTTTTAGCGAAATCTTAGAAATATTATCAATAAATTTATCTTTAGAACAGTGCGTAGAGTAAATCTATGCTAGAATAGCAATTGTCAGGGGATGGTTTATAGGGGAGACCCTTTATTAGGGAAATGTGTATAGACCATTCAATGTAAGCTAATTAATTTATGGGAAATTCAATCACTAGGAGTAGCGATTGTCACTCATCTATCACAAAGACAACTTTTAAGGAGGACGATTAAAAGTGAAATTCATGCGGAATAAAGCTTTTAACGGCGACCCTAAATTACGGTACAAGATGTACAAGGTAGGGAAGACCTGGGTCTTCGCTGCATTGGCATCCTTTTCGTTATTAGGTGCAGGAACGATGTCAGCCAGTGCGGATGCAACGAGCACGGATGACGCAACCAGTAGTAGTAAAGTCGCCACATCAGCTGCCAGTTCAACAAGTTCGGTGGCGGATCAGCAGGAACAGAAGAGCGAATCAACAGCCAGTAGTGCTGACGCGAGCAGCGAGACTAGCGCTGCCAGTTCATCAGCCTCAAGCGCTTCATCTAATGCGGTAGTTGAATCTGCATCGGTTTCCGACGCCAGCAGTTCAGCTGCTTCATCATCAAGCAACACGAGTAGTGCCACCACGGCAACCGCCACTAGCGCTGTTACGACTAGTGCAGCAACGTCAACGACGGACGCTGCGAGCATCGCTTCTAGTGCCGCTGCCAACGTTAAGACGGATGTAACATTGAGTGCCAACGTGACCAAGACAGTTGCGAAGGTTGCGACGACTAAGAAGGCCGTTGTGACGCCCGTAGCTGAAAGCGATACCGTTACGGTGGGAACTTCTGACGAGACAAAAGTCGCCACGGATGCTGACAACGATGCAAGTGCCGCTGCTAGTGCGGCCGCTGCTGCCAAGGTCAGTGCCACGACGGCTAGTAGTTACGCAGCGCTGGTACCAACGAGTGACGTGAATAACGCTTACACGGCAACCAGTAGCTACGCAGCAAAGACGGACACGGCTTCTGAATTAACACATTACTACAGCAGTTTAGCTTCTGGTTACAAACAAGCGGTTGCTGATGGCATGGGCGATTCAGACAGCTTAATGAACAATTACGTGTCAGCCTTGACTGCAGCTAAATCAGCCGCAAGCAACGCTACGTCATACGCCAACCTGGCTTCCAGTACCGCAGCGATTGCCAAATCAGCCGCCGCTGTTGGTTTGAAAGATATGGTTAGCAGTGCCAACCTGCCAACGTTCTCAGCCGCTGCTGCAGCTAGCGAAGCAGCCATTGCTGCCGCCGCTGCCGCAAGTAGCGCTTACAACGCCACGCAATACGATACCAGTAACGCGGCGGCGGTTGCGGCCTATGCAACGGCCAACAGTGCCGCTTCAGACGCAGCCAACGCTTCATCCTTAGCAACATCCTTAGCTGGCGACGCCCAAGCCCAATACAGTGTGGCTAACAGCGCTGCTCTGAGTGGGGACTACGAAGCAGCTAGTGACGCGCTGATCTCAGCCAATGGGATTTCTAGTCAAGCACTAGATGCTTACAATGCGGCCAGCACGGCGAACTCAACTGCCCAATCCGCTGCCCTGACGGCAACGTCTCTGGCAGTTAGTGATTCAGCAGTGAAGGCATCTTCAAGCGCAGTTTTGGCCGCTGGTTATGCCAGTTCAGCCAACTCGTTTGCGTCAGAAGCTAGTGGCTACAAAGGGGACCAATCCGCTCAATACGCGGAAAGCGCTGCGTCATTTGCAGCAGCCGTCACCTCTTCCGCTAACCTGGCCAGCTCAGCCGCTTCAACGGCTGCCGCTGCAACCAGTGCCGCTGACGCTGCTTCATTAGCTCGGGTGGCTAGTTCGGCTGCTTCCGACGCTGCTTTGAACTTAGAAGGCGCTTCTAGTGCCGCTTCCTTGGCCGCAGCTTATGAAACGGACGCCCAAGGCATTGATGAAAACGAAGAAGAAGATACAAGTGCCATTGGTGGAACGACCAACACGCTGACGAGTTCATCGACAGCGGTGGGCGTGGGCCAGAGTGTTACGTTGACTAATTCTATGACATTAGGGGCATACGATTTCACGATAGGCATTGGAACATCGAAGTACAAGATTACTTCAGCTACTTACACTTGGTACGAATCAACCGATGGTAAGAATTGGACGGTTGCTTCAACCAGCTCATCCACGGCCACTTCACAGACGTTTACGCCAACCTACACTTCAGCTGGAACCTATTACTACTACTTGAAAGTTAATGGGCAAAAGAAAGCGTCAGGTACTTTTTCAAGTCATACAGCCAGCTTCTCAACGTCTTCCAACGTGATCACGGTTGTCGTTTCTGACGTCAACGGTAATTACACAGATCAAGCTTCGAGTGCCGCCGCTGCTGCAGATGCGACCGCTGCGTTAGCTTCCTCAATGGCTAGCTCAGCCAATGCGGCTTACGACCTGTTGGCCAGCACGACGGATCTTGTTTCCGACGTTACGGTCCAAGATTACGCTAGAAGTGCGGCTAACTACACGAAGGATACGGCTAGTTACGCAGCGTTGGCTGTGAAGGCCGCTACTGCTGCCAGCAGTGCAAGCAGTTTGGCAACTTCTTATGAAGCGGAAAATAATTACTCCGCTGCCCAATCCGCAGCACTCGATGCGATTGCTGCACAAGCAGATGCCGATTCATACGGTGTCTTGACGACTTCTGCCGCTGCAGATGCGACGAGATTAGTGGCAGATACCTACACGGCTGCTCAAAAGCAAGAAGCCGCTGCTAATTACTTGGCTTCCAGTTACGCTGCCGCTGCCGCTGGTGCGGCCAGTCAGGCACTTGATCAAGCCAACATTGCCAACTCCAATGCGGCCGATGCTGCCAACGCATTTGCTTCAGCACCGCTGTATCAAGAAGCGGCCTCTGCAGCTAATGCGGCTGCTATCGCTGCCAATACGGATGCAGCAAGCAACGCGTCAATGGCTGCTGTCAAGGCAAGTGAAGCGGCTTCCCATGCGGCAGCTGGTAGCTTAGCCGATGCCTCAACCGCCGCAGCTAACGCCAAAACGTATCTCAAATGGGCGACCGAAGCTGCTAGTTCTGGTGCTTCCGCAGCTGCTGAAGCAACCAAGATCATTGTGGATGGTCAATCCTCAGCAGTTAGTGTCAGTGCGGCTTCAACGGCTGTCATTGATGCTGCCGCTGCTACCAGTGCACAAGCAGCGGGATCCATCGCTGCTTCCTTAGCCGCTACGATGACAGAAAATACTAGTCTGGGTGGTTCTTACACGGCTGCCGCTGCTGCGTACGCACAGGACGCGCAGTACGCCGCCGCTGCTGCCGATGCAGCCACCAACGACGCCAACAGTTACATGGCAGCGGCCTCATCCGCAGTTGCCGCAGGAAGCTTCGCCGCAGCCAGTGAATACTCTACTGCCGCTGATGCAGAATTGGTTTCTGCCAGCCAGTTAGCTTCTGAAGCCACGGTAGCCGCCGCTGCTGCGACTGAAGCTGCTAGTTACGCGGTGCTTTATTCCAATAACTTGGGTAAGTATAAAGGGAAACCATCAGGGGATGCTTTTGTTCTGTTAGGAATGGTTGTCTCTGGTGGGTTTACACAACAGCCGACTGCCGTTACCTCAACCACTTCTGGCAAGACGATTAGCTTAACTTCGACTGCCAAAACGGGTCTGGGTGCCATTAACATCAGTCACTCAACGACTTGGTATACGCAGATCAATGGTAAGTGGGTAACACTTAAAGGGTCATCAGGTAGTATTAACGATGCGAGTGGAAAAGAAATTGCCACTTATACGGTCAAAGACAACACGCCGTGGTACGCTGGGCTAGCAACCGCTTCCAGCACGCTGACGGTGACAACGAGCGAAGACTTTACTGGTTCGCTGCTGTTCCAATCAGGCGCTGGTTTCTTAGGAACTAATACGGTAACTGGGGACTTTTACAGTAACTTAGCCCAGGTCGACGTTTACGACAGTGAAATTGCTGCCACGGGTATCACCATTGCCGGGGATGATTACATCCTGAATGGCTCAGATACGCAAACTGAAGGGGTCTTCACGGCAACGACCAATCCTGGCAACGCCACTGGGGACATCACTTGGACTAGTAGCGACGAATCCATTGCCACAGTCAGTGCTGATGGGACGGTAACGCCAACGTCCGCAGCCTCCGCTGGGAAAATTACGATTACAGCGACAATCACCAATGCTGATGGGACTTCATTCTCAGCCAGCAAAGATGTGACCATCGGTAATGGTTTAGCTGATCATGCGGTTAACGCCGGCGACGATTTGACCTGGTCACCAGAAATGGATACGACAAGTGATGGCACAAAGGTTTCATACCAGTGGTACTATTCCGCAACGGCCGGTAGCCAAGGCCAGAAGTTAACTGGTCAAACCAGTGAAACTCTGAACTTGACGGGTGCGACGGCTGGTAACCAAGGGTACTACACACTTGTTGTGACCAGTGGTAGCACGACCATGTCCCTGGGTCAGGCCTACCTGACAGTTAACACGACGCAAACTGATGCGGCTTCATCATCAGCAAGCTTAGCAGCTGATGCCGCAAACGAAGCTGGTCAATACGCAAGTGTGGCTAACTCCTACGCAGATCTGTCTACGGATTACGCAGTGAAGGGGTCAACGGCTTCTAGTTACGCTGCTGAAGCTGCAACGGCCGCATCGACAGCAACTTCTGCTGCAGCCGAGGCTTCGTCAGCCGCCGCCGCTGCTTCAACGGCTCACGCCAATGCTTCATCAGCCGAAGCAGCTAGTGATAACGCTGCAGCATCAAGTTACGCAGCCGAAGCTTCATCAGCCGCCGCTGCTGCTCAAACTGCCAAGGATCATGCTTCTAGCGCCGCTTCTGACGCACAGTCATATGCAAACATGGCTATTGCTGCAGATACGGATTCGGATAGTGATTCCGATAGCGAAAGTGATTCAGATTCGGATAGTGACAGCGACAGTGACTCAGATAGCGATAGTGATTCCGATTCCGACAGTGACTCAGATAGCGACAGCGATTCCGACTCTGACAGTGACTCAGATAGCGACAGCGACTCAGATAGCGACAGCGATTCGGACTCCGACAGTGACTCTGACAGCGACAGTGACTCCGATTCCGACAGTGATTCGGACTCCGACAGTGATTCCGACTCCGACAGTGACTCTGACAGCGACAGTGATTCAGATTCCGACAGTGATTCTGATAGCGACAGTGATTCCGACTCCGATAGTGATTCAGACTCAGACAGCGACAGTGATTCTGATAGCGACAGTGATTCAGACTCCGACAGCGACAGCGATTCAGATTCCGACAGCGACTCTGATTCCGATAGTGACTCCGATTCCGACAGTGACTCCGACAGTGATTCTGATAGCGACAGCGATTCCGATTCCGACAGTGACTCAGACTCCGACAGTGACTCCGACTCCGACAGCGACTCAGATTCCGACAGTGACTCTGATTCCGATAGTGATTCAGACTCCGACAGTGACTCTGACAGCGACAGTGATTCAGACTCCGATAGTGACTCAGACTCCGACAGCGATTCAGACTCTGACAGTGATTCCGATAGCGACAGCGACTCAGATTCCGACAGTGACTCTGACAGCGACAGTGATTCTGATTCCGATAGTGATTCAGACTCCGACAGTGACTCAGACTCTGACAGTGACTCAGACTCCGACAGTGACTCTGACAGCGACAGTGATTCCGACTCCGACAGTGACTCAGACTCCGACAGCGATTCTGACAGCGACAGTGATTCCGATTCCGACAGTGACTCTGATTCCGATAGCGACTCAGACTCTGACAGTGATTCAGACTCCGACAGTGACTCCGATAGCGACAGTGATTCCGATTCCGACAGCGACTCAGATTCCGACAGTGACTCAGACTCTGACAGTGACTCAGACTCCGACAGTGACTCTGACAGCGACAGTGATTCCGACTCCGACAGTGACTCAGACTCCGACAGCGATTCTGACAGCGACAGCGACTCAGATTCCGACAGTGACTCTGACAGCGACAGCGATTCAGATTCCGACAGCGATTCAGATTCCGACAGCGACTCAGACTCTGACAGCGACTCTGACAGTGACAGTGATTCCGACTCCGACAGTGACTCTGACAGCGACAGCGATTCAGACTCCGACAGTGATTCCGATAGTGATTCAGATAGCGACAGTGACTCAGACTCTGACAGCGATTCCGACAGCGACAGTGACTCTGACAGCGACAGCGATTCAGACTCCGACAGTGATTCCGATAGTGATTCAGATAGCGACAGTGACTCAGACTCTGACAGCGATTCCGACAGCGACAGCGATTCCGACAGCGACAGCGATTCCGATAGCGACTCAGACAGCGACAGTGATTCTGATTCCGACAGTGACTCGGACTCCGACAGTGATTCCGATTCCGACAGTGACTCAGACTCCGACAGTGACTCGGACTCCGACAGTGACTCAGACTCCGACAGCGATTCAGATAGCGACAGTGATTCAGACTCTGACAGCGATTCAGACTCCGATAGCGACTCAGACAGCGACAGTGATTCTGATTCCGACAGTGACTCGGACTCCGACAGTGATTCCGATTCCGACAGTGACTCAGACTCCGACAGTGACTCAGACTCTGATAGCGACTCAGACTCCGACAGCGATTCCGACTCCGACAGTGACTCCGATTCCGACAGTGATTCGGATTCCGACAGCGACTCCGATTCCGACAGTGACTCAGACAGCGACAGTGATTCAGATTCCGACAGTGACTCTGATTCCGATAGCGACTCTGATTCCGATAGCGACTCAGACAGCGACAGTGATTCAGATTCCGACAGTGACTCTGACAGCGACAGTGATTCCGATTCCGACAGTGACTCAGACAGCGACAGTGACTCGGACTCCGACAGTGACTCAGACTCTGACAGTGACTCAGACTCTGACAGTGACTCAGACTCTGACAGTGACTCAGATAGCGACAGTGACTCAGACTCTGACAGTGATTCTGACAGCGACAGTGATTCAGACTCTGACAGCGACAGCGACTCAGATTCCGACAGTGACTCAGATAGCGACAGTGATTCTGATTCCGACAGTGACTCAGATTCTGACAGCGACAGCGATTCCGATAGCGACTCAGACAGCGACAGTGACTCAGATAGCGACAGTGACTCGGACTCCGACAGCGACTCAGGTTCTGGCGGTGGTGATGGATCCAACAACGGTGGCGACTCCGACTCCGATAGCGGTTCCGATTCTGACAGCGACTCTGACAGTGATAGCGACTCTGATTCTGAACAAACTGGAAACGAGGGCGATTCTGGAAATGGTTCAGGTTCTGGCAACGGTTCAGGGTCAGGCAGTGGATCAGGCTCAGGTTCCGGTAGCGGTTCTGGCACTGGAACGGGTTCAGGTTCTGGTAGTGGCACTGGCGCAACTGGCACAACGACTAACACGGGTTCAGGCACGACGCCGGTTGCAGCAACAACCTTGAATTACGGTGGCGCTGCGAACACGGCTGCGGGCACTGCACCAATGGTTGATTTGACTGCTAGCTCACCAGCTACGGTAGCTGATACGGCAGCAAGTCCAGCAGACAGCAGCGACAAGTCTGCCAGTGACAAGGCTGCTACTGATAAATCAGCTAGCGACAAGACGGGCGACAAGTCTGGCACCACGAGTGGTAACGCCGCAGACTCAGCGACTGATGGGGACTCCGCAGTTAAATCAGCGGATAGCAACCACACGACTCTCTGGGGAGCAATTGCCGCTGCCATCGCCGCAGTAACTGGTGGCTCATGGTGGTACTTCGGCAAACGTGGCAAGCACGACAATTAACAAAAAGTAGGGTGACTGATTTAAAAATAAATCTGCCGCACTACCGATCAGCAAAGAGCACGTCTAAAAAAATTAGGCGTGCTTTTTTGCTGTCTGAAAAAGTTTGAATTCATCAATTAAATAGTCCTCACACAAATTAAAATGTGGATAGTTAAGCGTAAATTAAGCTTCGTGATAGATGTTGCGGTATAATAAAACTTATCATCGCAGTTTGTTCGTAAAGTGAGCAATCAATGGCGACATAAATACGGCTCTTGATTCAGATAAACACTGATATATCAGCATTTTATTCACCGCTCTATCAGTTGATTAATAAATAATGATAAGATAATGTAATTTGAATGAAAAATGTAAAAAAACAATAGTGCGTATGGTGAATTTGTGTTAACATGAATTTGTACAGAGAATAAACCAAACAAGCTATAATTCAATGATGATTATCTAACCAGGTAATGGTTATCGCCTTGATCGATTAAACCATTTAGCACCAAAGTAAGTAATGAAGAAGGGGGCTTCCTTGCCAATGAAAAAAGCATTGATCAAAGACTTCAAAGAGGCCGTGCAGGATTTAGGAAA
Source organism: Levilactobacillus sp. FUA 3915 (assembly GCF_044053135.1). NCBI lineage: Bacteria > Bacillati > Bacillota > Bacilli > Lactobacillales > Lactobacillaceae > Levilactobacillus > Levilactobacillus sp. FUA 3915. The sequence continues at coordinate 2,419,867 of NZ_CP168704.1, forward strand.
TTTGCAGGATCACGCCACGGGATTGACGACGCTAGCCGTATCGATTTCAGATCGACGACATCGGGCCGACGTTCAATTCATTCGGGCATCCAGCTTTAATCGTGCTTGGACAGACGCGGAGAAACTACTAGCGGGGGCACCGCAAGATGGTTGGATCCGGATTGAAGTGGTGCATGCCATCCAGCAGTTACCATTAGCGACCGTTCAACAGGAGCTGGCCGAGATGTCGCGCATGAATTACTGGCGCCGGGGCATTAGCTTCGATGAGGCTTTCCACACAGCACTGCTGGAGATGGAAATCAACGGCCATGAATTCTTTAAGCCCGGGAAGGACCACAAGATTGGGAAGAACCCTTCAGCTACTTGGATCGACTACCCCCACATCAGCAAGTACTTGAAACGGCGGAATGGGTCGCTGGATATCGACATCGCACAGGCCCAGCAAGTATGGGTGTTCACCACGTCCGGCATCTTCAGCGATGGCCAAAGTATTTGGCACTTGAATGACAGCGAAACTGGTGAAAAGGGAATTCGCCAATTAGTTAATCCACGACAAGAGTTACGTGATTACTTAGTTCAAGGAGAAGCCTTCCTGGCGCGTCAAATCAAAGATAGTGGTCAGTTTATTTACGGCTACTACCCCGGGCTCCAGCGAATCCTAAGTAGCTATAACAGCGTGCGGCATTTCTCGTCGATTTACGCACTATTGGAAGCGGTTGAGTTTACCGGCAACGTTGCCGATTTGGCCAAAGTGAAGGATGCTTTACAGTGGGGACTGCAAGAATTAACGTTAACGAAGGACGATGCCTTGTTCGCGGTGGAACACCGGAAGCAGGGGCCAGACGAAATCAAGCTGGGCGCGCAAGCAATGCTGATTCTGGCGCTTTGTAAATACCAAGAGGTCGCCCATGATGAGACCTTCTTACCCCAGGCCCAGCAGGTATTTAACGGGGTCGTGGCCTTTCGCCAAGCATCCGGCCGGTTCAACCACGTCTTGAACACGGATCTAACCGTTAAGGATGCCTTCCGTATCATCTATTATGAAGGAGAAATCACCTTCGCTCTGGCACGGTTGTACGAGCTGACCCATGACGAACAGGTGCTGGACACCGTGCAACAGTCTTTAGACTTCATGGTGGCCAACGACTATGGCAAGTACCATGATCACTGGATCTCATATGCGGTGAACGAGGCGCTACAGATTTTGCCTGACAATCGGGACTACATGCGGCTGGGATTGAAGAACGTGTACAGTCACTTAGCCTTCATCGAGGCGCGGGACACCGCTTATCCAACGTTGCTAGAGCTACTGAATGCGGCCGTTAAAATGACCGACATCATCAAGAAGACGGGGAATGCCGACTTACTAGAACCCTATGACCTGATTCGGTTACGGCGGGCCTGGAAAATGCGTGCGGAACATGAATTAGCAACGGGCGCGTTTCAACCTGAACTGGCCATGTACTTCTACGCACCAGCCAAATTTGTGGGGGGCTTCTTCGCCCGACACGACCATTTCCGTACCCGAATCGATGATTGCGAGCATTTCTTATCGGGACTCATTAACTACTACAACGACACTTACTGAGAGGAGCTGACACGATGGCAGTATTAACCACAGTCTTTGCGTATAAGAAAGTCCAATTTGCAATCCGGATGATGATCTACGTAGTGGTGGGCGTACTCGTGCTGGTGTTCCGGTGGCGGAACCGCAAGAAAACGCGCAAACGCATGGATGAGCGAACTGAGCATATGATGAAGCATACCAAGAAAAACGCTGACGGCAAGTACCCCTGGGAAGAGTAAGCAAAAACAGATTGGAGTGGAACGATGTTCTATTTTATTAATGAATACATCTTACAAAAGAATTCAAGCGTGGAGCACACGGCGATGAACCGCGTGAAGCTGTTTAACCATTACAAACGGCCCGCTAAGATTGTGACCAAGACCTACGACCGGTTGATCCACCAAACCATCAAGACGTTTGATGTGGCTGATAATGAAATCGTTAACATGTTTGATTTCTTCCAAGAAGCCACGGATCTAACTACCGAAAAAGTCTTGCACACCGATGATTTGAACCTGCCACTGTCTTCAGAAGTCATTGTTGGCGCGAACTTCAGTCAGGTGTTGGAAGGCGATACGCCCACCAGCAATGTCGGCTTCATTCCCGGCACCGTTGGCCGGGTCTTCTACCAAGAGTTCTTTGACGGCCAGGGCAACGTGATTGAAACCAACCTCTGGGACTGGCGGGGGTTCAAGTCAGCCACCCAGTACTTCGGGCAGAATGGCAAATTGATCTTACAACGCTACTACACGCCAACCGGCAAGACGACGTTGGAACAATTCTTTGTGCCCGATACCAATGGGAACCCATTGACCTCCCGGATGATTCTGAAGGATTACCGGGGCCGCGGCGACCTGTTCTTCCAGAACATCGACGACCTCTTCGTCTTCTTCCTGGCCGAACTCAGCAACCAAGACAGCGAGACGACCACCTTTATCAGCGACCGTCCTGGGACCGGGGTGCAGCCCTTACTGGCACTCAACGACAGCTCACACAAGTACGTCTACATTCCCATCAACCACGCCGTTGACCCGAATGATCCGATTCACGGCAAGCTGGATGGCTTCTTAGAACCAGCCTTTGAACACTTCAGCCACTTCGATGGGTTTATTACCCCAACGGAGCAACAGGCGGAACACCTGCGACAACGTTATGCCCAGGCCCAGGTCACGGCGATTCCAGCCGTGACGACGGTGCCACTTTCCAAGGAACGCGAGGCAGCTGTGGCCCAGATTCAACGACGGCCCCACAGCCTGCTCTACGTCGGGCGGATTGCGCCGGACAAGCAGATCGAACAATTATTACGGATGTTTGCACTGGTTAAGAATCAGATCAAGGATGCGACCTTTGACCTGTACGGCTACGGCGCACCAGAGTTCATGCAACAGATGGCCGGCGTAGTCGATGAACTGAAACTCAACGACAGCGTGTCCTTTAAGGATTACGACCCGCGGATGGCGGACCACTACGACCAGTATCAACTGTTGGTCAACATGTCCTATGCCGATGGGGCCCCGATGGCGATGCAAGAAGCCATGGACCACGCGATTCCCGTGATCACTTATCCGTTCAACTATGGACCAAGCGCGTTCATCAAGGACGGCGTTAACGGTTGTCTGATTGATCGTGGGAACTCACTGGCTATGGCCGACAAGATTCGGGAACTCTTCACGGACGACACCAAGCTAGCGGACTTGAGCCAAGCAGCCTATGACAGTGCCCATCAGAACTGGACGCAACGGAAAGTTTGGAACCGCTGGCAACGCTTATTACAGGCGTAGGAGGGAGCAGCTATGTATTACTTTTTAAACGACAATATGCAGTACTCAAAATCAGGGATTGAACACGCTGAAATCAACCGGCTCCACCTCTTTGAGAAGAATGGGGTGCCTGCCAAAATCGTGACGCGGGTCTTCTCCATGGAACTCTCCAAGATTATCGACCAAGCGGGAATTGATCCGGCCGGGTTTGTGAATCTTTTCCAATACTTCTGTGGCAGCGCAGACGTGCCAACGCAGCGATTCTCCTTGAATGAATTTTCACTGCCAAGTAACACGACGCAGACCCGTAAGGACAACCAGATTCAGGTGTTTGCCCAAGGGAAAATGTTAATGATCATTTACCTGCGGCAGGGGTCCGATGACATCAGTAACATCCAGTATTTCGACGTGAATGGGCGGACGCTCAAGATGGTCTGGTGGGACGTCCGGGGCTTCAAGTGTCTCGAACAGCTCTTTGACTGGGACGGCAAAATTGTTCAGGAACAGTACTATGGGCCGGATGGACTGGTGCACATCGAAAAGTGTCACCTGTTGAACCGGGCTGGCAAAGAACACCTCAGCTGGCGTGTCCTGAACTACCGGAACCGCGACTGGGTCTTCAACGGCATGAGCGCCTTGACGCGGTTCTTCTACGACGAATTGAACGACAACGGCGAGCAGAACGTCTACATCTGTGACCGGACGGTGGAATGTGACTGGGCGCTCTTCAACATGCAGACGCCGGCGTTCCGAGTGCTTCACCTGCACAACGACCACGTGGCGGACCCTAGCGACATGCTGCATTCGCCACTGAACAACAACTATCAAAATGCCCTGATGAACTGGGACAAGTGGGACGCCGTGATTTCCTCGACGCCGGAACAGTCACAGGACATCGAGGACCGGTTCGGCAAGGCAATTCCGGCCTTTACGATTCCCGTGGGCTTCGTGACGGATGAACAGTTGGCAGAGACGCATCAAGCCTTTGGCCAACGCCAGAAGCATCTGGTCGTTCACGTGGCACGGTTGGCCCCTGAAAAGCAACAAAACCATTCGATTCAGGCCTTTGCCCAGGTCCACCAGAAGTTCCCGGATGCGCGGTTGGAACTCTGGGGTTACGCCAACGGTGACATTGGGAAGACCTTCAAGCAGGAGGCGGCGGACCTCGGCTTGACCAACGTGGTGAGCTTCAAGGGCTACACGCACGATATTGCGGCCGTTTATGACCGGGCACAATTAGGGCTACTCCCAAGTCGGGCGGAAGGGTTCTCCCTGATGCTGCTGGAAGCCCAGTCACACGGGTTGCCGATGGTGGCCAACGACGTGAAGTACGGACCTAGCGACATCATCGACAACAACGTCAGTGGCCGCTTGACGACCGATGGCGACGTGCAGGGCCTGGCAGATGCCATGCTGGATCTATTGGGCAATCAGGATGAATTGGCGGCTTACAGTGAAGCCGCTTATGAAAATGCCAAGCGTTACTCCGAGGAGGCGGTGTTTAAGCAGTGGCAAGCCTTGTTGACTTACTTTAAGGAAAAGACTGACGAAGCTGTTGAGGCTTAGGTATCGTAGCTTTAGTAAGTAAAGTCATCAGTTGTTTTGTTGAATGGGGGATGAGCAGGTGGTGCTGAATGAATCGTTTTTATCGATGAAAGAAATTGCAGCTGTTGTGGGCGGTAAGTGGTTGATTTTACCTAAAAATTTAGATGAAGTCGTCAAAAACTATGCCGTGTATACAGGAGAGCTTTTACAAGAAAATCAGGCTAACTTGTTTTTCGCAATGGATGGTCCAACTTGGCTGAAAGGAACTGGAAATGGTGGTGTGTACGCCGCCTCAACAGTGGATACACACACAAAGGTCAAAGGAATTCAAGAGCTTCTGAAAATGGTTATTGTTCAGCACTTGATTCCTGATGTTCAGGTTCCTCAGCTTCAGGTTGAAGATTCTTATGTTGCAATGAACAAATTATTCGCAGTCGTTAATGCCAATCATATCGGAAAAAATATTGGGGTCACTGGGACAGTTGGAAAGAGTACTGTCAAGAATCTATTGGCTGATTTGTTAAGTCAAAAGGTACCAACTCATAAGACACCTTCAAATTATAATTCGCGGACATGTGCCAAGGTTACCGTTTTAAATAACGGCAAAGCACAGATCAACGTTCTTGAAATTGCGGTTTCAGCGCTCTGGTATGGCAAAAATAGAGTGGGAATCGCCGCAGATGTGCCACTTGATTTGGCAATTTTAACTCAGGTGGGTGTTGGTCAACGCGGTTATGATGCTCACCAGATGGCAGATTTTAAGAGTCGTATTGCCTATGGATTAAGACCTGGGAAACCATTCTTAGTGAATGGAGATATTGAGAATATCAATGAAGTTATTGAATTGGCTCATCGATATACGCAAGATATTATCACTTATGGCTTTTCAGAAAGCTGTGATTTTAAGGCTGTGATACAAGATGATTCTGATTTAGTTGTATATGTCGAGGGTAAGCAACTGGTCAAGATGAGTGTCCAGGGATTTGATAAAGGGCTCGCCTCAAATGTGGTGGCGGTCGTGTCTGCCTATCATTTATTGATGGGTCAAATCAGTGAATCCCAGGTGACGTATCTTGAAAATCAGTGTCAGAAATTAACTAGCCGCAAGACACATGAAATTGTTGTCAACAAGCAGAAACTAAAGATCATCGACGACACACACAATGCAGAGCTACTTTCGATGAAGAACTTTATAGACTATGCGGAAAATTTACCAGTGAGTTCGCAGACAAAGAAAATCTTTATTGTGGGACGAATCGTGAATTTAGGGAAGCAAGCTGAGGCTGTTTATTTAGAATTAGCTAAAGTGTTTAATCGGGCACATTTTCAGCGAATTTACACATACGGGCCAGATATAAACGTATTGGATGAGCATCTAAGCAAGGACGTGTTTGGTGGTCATTTTGATAAGGTAGGTCCGCTGGTACAAACTGTAGCTCAACAAATAACTGAAAATGAACTTGTCTTTATTAAGGGATCTAGTCGCCAATCGCGTATTGGATTAATTGGTAACCGGTTAGCTCGAGACAGTCAGTATATCGCGGAAGGTGGCAATGCGTTTGCCATGTCTGATTTACAAACGAGTAATTGTGCGTACAGTAGAAACGGTGTTGGTCGCTTGCTAGTTATCCTAGAATGTCTGGAACGACTGTCGAGTGGTCAGTTGCACTTACTAGATGCGGTGCCAATTAAACGTATATTGGCAAATGATTCGAGCGTTAACAAAGTTGGCTTACAACAGGGTGAACGTTTAACCATTTGGTCACTATTAAGTGTCGCACTGGTTGCACCGACCCCAGATATTCTGATTAATCTTGCGGAATTTATGGGTGGTAGTTTGTCAGGCGCACAAGAAATGCTGTCAGCCAAATCACAGGCCCTTAATCTTTCTGAACGTGCGGTGGTTAATTTGACGGGACGGCCAACCAGAAAGCCACAAAGGACATATTTGCGTGATCTTGAAAAAATTGGCGAAGCTTTTGCCAAGGTACCAAATGAGTTCTTTAGTCTGTTAGGGTTGCAGCGTGCACAGTTACGTACCGATGGTAAGCTCTATCAGAAAAGGTCAAGACTATTGGAAAATCGTCTTGTTATTGGGTCAATCTTCTTTGGGGCAAATGAAGCAAACGGTCTGCTTTTTCTAAACAGTGCAACTGGCAGACAGGTGTTGGCATTTATTAATAGTCCTGAGGCAAATGCAGTCAGTGAGGCTGTTAAACAGCACCAGACTAGTTTTCCGTTGATTGAGAGTTAGTAAAAGTATTGGGGGGAATCATTATGGATAAAACAACGAGTTTAGTGGTTGATATCGATGGCACCTTGTGTGATTTGAAGACTGCGGAACAGACGTATTTAGACGTGACACCCAAGGCCAGTATGATTGAGAAAATGCGGGAGTATCAAGCAGCTGGCTATCACATCATCTTGTTCACCTCGCGACAAATGCGGACGTACGCGGGGAACCTCGGCAAAATCAACAAGTACACGGCACCCATGACCCAAGAGTGGCTCGCCAAGTACGACGTGCCTTACGACGAAATTATTTTCGGTAAGCCGTGGGCGGGTCGCGGGGGCTACTACATTGACGACCGGGCCTTTCGTCCAAGCGAACTGTTAAAGCATTCACCAGAAGAGCTGGCAGATTTGGTTGAAAAGGAGCGTGACATCCATTGACTAAAACTTTGTTAATGCTTTCCGCAGCTGAAATCGCGGATGATATGCAGACGACGTTCGGGACGATTTATCCAGCCATGATTCCGGTGACGGATGGCCAACGGATCATTGACCGAACCGTAGCCCAGTATCAGGCGGACTATAACTTATACGTGGCAGTCAGTGCCAGTGATGACTCGGTCGCAGCTTATATTGATCAAAAAAATTTACCAGTCACACCCATCAAGGTGGCCAGTGGACTGAACCTGAGTGAAGCCGTTGCCCAAGCCTTTCACAGCTTACAAGCGCAAACGACGGTGGACGAACTGACCATCATCTTCGGTGACACGGTGGTCAAGGCTCAAAACCTCTCACGACCGGATACAATCTTTACGCACGCGGTCAGCGATGCCGGACGGTGGACCACGGTGACCTACGATGACCAGCAGCACGTGGTCTTCGCGGACAAGGTGGTTCAGGACTCAACCCAGGCAAACTTTGACGCGGCCGTGGGAGTGTTCAACTTCAGTGCCGGTCAGGAACTGGTTGAGCAGTGGCAGGGCGCCAAGTCCTTCTACGAAAACTTACGGATCTACGACGAGCAACATCCATTAACGGTGGCCGAGACCGACCAGTGGTTGGACTTTGGGCATAGTGATAAATATGTGGAAGCCAAGCAGGTCGAAGCACGGTTCTTTAACAAGACCAACATTGACTTTAAACGGGGCATCATTCGCAAGGAAAGTACCGATGTGGATAAGTTCTTGGGTGAAGTCAAATGGTACCTGAAGTTGCCTAAACGGCTCTCCTACATTGCGCCGCGAATCTTCGACTACTCGTTGAACTACAACGCACCGTTCGTGGAGATGGAATACTTCTCCTACGAAAGCCTGCACAACCTCTTTCTCTATGGGAACTTTGAGCTAGGGTTCTGGCGGGAAATTATCGACGAGCTCTTCTTCCTGCGCTCAGAAATGAACGACTATCAGGTCGAGGTCAACCAGGATGAATATCAGGCGACGGTCAGCGACATGTACCTGGACAAGACGGTCAATCGGCTTCATCGCCTGATTGATGAAGACGACTTCTACGCCACGATTGCGGATAAGCCGCTGGTCATCAATGGCGAGACCTATCCCAGCATCAATGAGATCATTGCGGCATTACCAACGGTTCTCGAGCAGAGTGGCGTGCTACAGGGCAACACGTTTGCGGTGATTCATGGCGATTTCTGCATGACCAACATTTTGTATGACAACACCAAGCACGTGATGCGGTTGATTGATCCGCGGGGCAAGTTTGGCAAGTTCGACATCTATGGGGATGCCAAGTACGATTACGCGAAGCTGATGCACAGCTTCTCCGGCAAGTACGACTGCATCATCTCGGATATGTTCAACGTGGATGCCGATGAGACCGGGCGGCTGGACTACGGTCTGAACGTCACCGGAAACGAAGAGGCGATTGGGCATTTATTTGAGGAAAAATTGCAAGAGCATCTTGGGGATGCCCACGCTTACCAGCAGATTCAGTTGATTGAGTCCTTGCTATTCCTGAGTATGATTCCGTTGCACAAGGATAAGCCGGAACGACAGAAGGCCATGTTGGCGGTTGGGGTCACCAAGTTTGCCCCATTTATGGTAAAAGTAATGGAGGGATGAAGTTGCAGGTTGTGATTACGATGGCGGGACAGGGCTCACGCTTTAGAAAGGTGGGATACACCGTTCCCAAACATGAAATCGAGGTCCGGGGCAAGAGTCTCTTCGAGTGGGCCATGCTCTCCTTAAAGGATTTCGTGAATGAAAAATTTGTCTTCGTTGTGCGGGAAGGTCAGTATCAGCCGGATAATCTCCGCAAGTTGATTCAAAAGGCCGGCATTCACCGTTACAAGATCGTGACGGTATCTGAAGTGACTCGTGGGCAGGCGGCGACCGTGATGGCCGCGGCGTCCGTCTTGAATCCCAAGGATAGTCTGGCGGTCTATAACATCGACACCTACGTCTTACCCGGCCACATTCTCCGCGAAGACTTACGGGGCTGTGACGGCAACCTGACAACCTTTACAGCACCCGGTGACCACTGGTCCTTTGTGGAACTGGACGACGCGGGTAAGGTCACGGACGTGGTGGAAAAGCGGCGCGTCTCAGAGCACGCGTCGGTGGGCTTCTACTACTTCAATACCTTCGGCGACTTCGTAGAGATTTATCGACACTACGGGGATGCCATCCAGGCGGAGTACGGCGAGGTCTACGTGGCACCGATGTATCACTACCTGCTCAAGCAACAGGCGAAGATTACCTATACGGACATCCCGTTTAACACGGTGCATGTCCTGGGGACGCCAGAGGAACTGGCGGTGTTTAAGGAGGCAGCGACAGAATGAGACCAGCTGTGTGGGCTGCCGTTTGTGGCGCAGTCAGAGATGAGTTAGATGTGCGGTTGATTTTGGATTACTTGCTTCGTTGTCGGCAAGCGGGAACGATTCAGGGTATCGTCTTCTCCACCTGGGAGGGTGAACTAGAGAAGGAACCCGGCGTTGCGCAGTTGCTAGCCGATAATGGCGTGACCGTAGTCAAGACCCGGCCAATCGACCGTGTAGTGGGGGACATTAAGACAAATGCCGTAAATTATTGGCGACAGGCCACCCAGTTGCAACGGGCTTTGGATGTAATCCCGGCTGATGCAATTGTTTTGAAGACGCGAACGGATCGGGCAATGCCCGTTACACGTAAACTGGTTGAAATGTTGGCGGACGAAGATCCTTTGCCCTTGGTGGAAGAAAGCAAGCAACGGCTGAATTTGCCGGCATTTCCGGCAGTTTTCACGCACCAAGTTGCTGCGTTTCGACCACGGACTAATCGTGCGTTTCAATTCACTGATTTTGCCTTCATGGGGTACAGTCAGGACCTACGGAAAATGTTACACTTTGAGGTCCCAGAATTTTATTTCTCACGGTATTTAAACGCCAACATGTTATTTTTTATTGTCACGTTTGTCCGGGACTACCCCATCGTTAAGGACTACGAACGGCGAATCAAATATGAAGCACTAATTCCTGAATTAGATCGGTACACGGCCGCGGGTGGTGACCAGTTTCCTGAGTTTTTAAAGCGGTTTTATGCCGTTTATCTGGGTATCTTGGCAACGCATTTCCGGTTGGGGAGTTTGTGGCCAGAGGGACTCAAGACAATTTCACTCCCCGTTGAGTTTACAGACTTCTTTCATGGAGCGGCTAATCGCCACCTAACGCACTCTAGCTTAGGAACGTTAATAAATAGTGCAGAGGTTGTTAATGACTTCATTACCCAGCCAACAAATCAAGTCAGTGCAACGACATTGGCGGTACTGCAAAAGATGCATACCGCTACTCGCCAGACATTTGAGCGGGCGACACCGGCCGAAATCTTAGATTTAAAGGCTTATACGCGTAATTCTAAATTTTCTACCCAACCGTGGCTTCTTAACGGGCAAGTGATTGAAGACCGGCAACCCCCAAAATATGCGAAAACGATGGCGTATCATTTTCCTGGTATCTCTGACCAAGAACAAAAAACACTGTGGGAACAGTGTGCGGCTGTTGGCTCGACAGATCGGGTCTTGCTTGAGTTTTGGTTAAATCATCAGATAACGCCTGAAGATTCAGCTGCCTACTTATCCAGTGGTGCCAAAGATGGTTTGCCATTAAGCATTCTGGTGATGATGCGATTGTTACGGAAAAATTATTTGCATGCGAATGATGCAGCCGAAATTTTACGTGTCAACAATACGCAGGGAAAGTTAAATCGGCAGCACGGCGGTGGTAATATCCAGATAACGTGTTACGTCTTGAATCGTGTTTTATATTTACAGAAGAGTGGTCAAGAGATTCCACGTGAATTGGATTTGCAGGTGGATTATTATCTACGTCGTTACATGACAAGTGAAAAAAGTGATGAGGTTAAACAAGCGCTTGCCAAACATCCCGCACGTTTGATACAAATTTTTGATGCGCAAATTGCGCATGCAATTGAGATAAATAAGCCAGTGGTTCATCGAAGACTCATTGAATTGGCGTTGGAATTAACGGGAAATCGTAAGTATTGGGAATTACTGCAGCCTTTGTTTACTGATAAGGAGACGACCATCCGTGGTGTTTATGAATATTCAGTAGCTCAAGGCTTACTACTGCGTGGCGAATAAGCAATTTTGGAGGGGATTTTATGCGGTCTGTGTGGGCAATGGTCTGTGGAAACATTCGTGATCAAGTAGATTTTAGTTTGATGCTGGACTACCTGTTACGCTGCCGAGAACAAGGAATTATCCAGGGAATCGTCGTGAGTACTTGGGAACATGAATTTGATCAATTGGGCGATCTCCAGATGAAGTTAGCGTTGAATGATGTGGCCATTGTGATGTCGCCAACCAATGATGCTTTGGTTGCGGATATGCATGCGAATTCGGTTAACTATTGGCGTCAGGCAAAACAAATGCAGGCGGCTTTGGACTTGATTCCAACGGATGCAATTGTCATCAAGACACGAACAGATCGGGCATTACCGGCGACTAAGCGACTGGTAGCTATGCTAGATGAAGCAGATCCTCTACCACTTGTGGGGGATAAAGTGAAGGCTAAAAATCTGACACAGATTCCACAAGTCTTTGAACACCAGATTGCTATTTTTAAAGCACGGACTGGTAGGATTCTGCAATTCACCGATTTCGCTTTCATGGGGTACAGCAAAGATATTCGAAAACTAACGAACTTTGATATTGCAGATTTGACCTTCACCCGAGGAATTGTGGCCAATATCCAATTCTTTATCTATCCTTTCATTCGGGACTATCCGATTATTCGTGATTATTATCGCGTAATTGACTTCTACCCATTGCTGAAGGATTTAGCGGTTTATACGAAAAATGGGGGGACAGAATTCCCTAAATTCTTCGAGCGCGTTTACGCCGTGTATTTTGGGCTATTAGCCAGTCATTTTCGAATTGGTAGTTTACAGGACGCAAAGTCTTTGGGGGAAGTGACCAAACCAATTGAGTTTCCGGATTTGTTTCACTCTGGGCAAGGAAAGCACTTGGTACATGATGCCTTGGGCGTGACCCTGAATTCACAAGTTATTTTGGATCAATTTATGATGCAATCAACGCAGCCAGTTGCGACTGAAAAGTCGCGTAAACACTGGTGGCAGAAGCAAACAGCTGCTCAGCAAGCGCAACCGGAGATTCAACAAGCTTCAACTAAACATGTTCTTGAAAACATCCAACGGCTGTCGTCGGCGATGTTAGATCGCGTGACCAATGAAGAATTGCTTGAATTGAAATCCTTTGCTGAAAAGGAAGATTTTTCCAGTCATCACTGGCTACGAATTAAGCGACCAATTTTAGCGGAGCAACCAGAAACTTATAAGTCGTCGATTCGGTATGCTTTGCCGGGAATTAGCGCGGCAGAGCAAGAAAGCTTATGGCGTGAATGTGAAGAGAGTACGAGTGCCAACCAAGTGCTTTATCGGTACTGGTTGCACCACGATATCAAGCCACAGGATTCTCCAGCCTACTTGATGAGCACTGCACGAACGGATAATCGCTTTAGTATTTTAACGGTGACCCGGTTATTGCGACAGGGGTTGGTGGATGATAAGACGCGAGCAGAGGTTTTACGAATTAACAATTTTTTTGGCAGCTTTCACGTTCGACATGGCCGGATGAACGCAGAAATTGCGGGCTATATACTGGCTAGATACATGTACCTGGTTGAAAATGATTTGAAAATCTCTGCGATGGCGGGCGAACAAGCGCGGTATGCATTTAAGCGATTTCTGCCAAATCAGTTTGAAAACTTTAAGCAACTTGTTCAGCAGCCTGAAGAAATGATCACGTTTTTTGATCGTGAGATTGCTAATCGTGCGGGTAAACAATCCGCTAGACAAAGGGTGATTGAAATGGCATTGGAAATCACTCATGAAGATAAGTACTGGCAATTATTGGAAAAGCAATTCAATGGTCGGTATGAAGGTTACGAGTATGCCTATCGTTATGGCGTTAAGTGGCAGTTAATTTAGAAGGAAATGAAAAAATATAAGTAATTGGAGGGGTCGTTGTGGCGGAACTTAGTATGCGGCAAGTTCATGATATCGTTGGTGGTCAGTGGGTGGAGGCGCCTGTTGATGAGACAGAAACGATTCAACACTACGGGCTGTATTCAGGTGAAATTCGACGGGACATCGGAGCAAAAAATCTTTTGTTTGCCATGTCCTTGGAGAATTGGCGTAAAGGTTCTGGAAACTCAGGGGTCTATTTAAACACGTTCAAAGACAATCATGAGAAAGTGAGAAGCTTACATGATTATCTAAAGATGGCGATTGTGGAGCACCCAGTAGCTGATACCAATGTGCCACAGTTAGTCGTCCCAGATGCCTACCAAGCAATGGAACAATTGTTGCGGGCGACATTGCCCGACTATCAAGGTAAAAATGTGGGTGTCACCGGTTCAGTCGGGAAGAGTACCACGAAGACACTGATTGCTTACCTGTTAGCACACCTAGGTCGGACCATGAGCTCGGTTGGTAATCATAATTCACGGACGAGTGGGAAAATCCAAGGACTCAATCACGAACAAGGCGATTATAACGTCTTTGAATTGGCAGCGATGGCATTTAATTATCGTGAACCCGGTGCCGAGAGAATTGGTGTTGCGTCGTTGATTCCGTTTGATTTGGCTGTGTTAACGCAAATTGATGCCGGTCAAAAAGGCTGGGATGCGCGGTTGACGGCAGATGTTAAAACGCGAATGGGGGCTGGTTTGAAGCCGGGGAAACCCTTCTTAGTCAATTCAGCCATTAAGAATTTAGATGAAGTGGATAGCTTTGTTAGACGTTATACGGATAACTTGGTTACTTATGGAACTAATCCAACCAGTGATTATTTAGGTCGTATGTCTAAGGATGGTCAGCTCACGTTGTCCTACAAGGGAAAGCCACTCGCACAAGTAGATGCGACTGGCTTGGACGAAGGAATGGTCAGTGACATGATTGCCGCTTTGGCAAGCTATCATCTACTGGGCGGTCAGATGACCACTGATGTCTTGCAAGACTTTGGCGAAAAGTGTGCGAAGACCAGTACTAGAAAAGTTAGTCAATTCACTGCTAACGGTCACCAGGTCACTATCATTGATGATACGCACAATGCTGAGCTGTTATCTATTAAGAACTTTATTAAGTATGCCAAGCATTATGAAAATGGTAAACGAGTCAAAAAGTTATTTATTGAAGGTCGGGTTATTAATCTCAGAGACATCTCAGTCAAAACGCACACGGAAGTGACCCAACTGTTGAACGCTGCACAGTTTGATCAGTTCTATACCTACGGGCCGGAAATGGACTGGGTGATTCCTGCAGCTGATTTTAATAGCTTTGGCGGGTACTTTACCAATCCAGATGAGACGACGCATGCACTGGCTAAGGAACTGGATACAGACTTAGTGATCTTTATCAAAGGTGACAGTCGAAACAGTTCAATCAATCTGATTGCTCAGAATATTACGGATAATCTAGCGTACTATGCAAGCGAGAAAAGTCATTTTGCAATGAGTCTTAGTCAGCAGAATGCACAGGCCTACAGCAGAAATGGTGTCGGCCGACTGTTAGTTATGCTGACCATCATGGAACGCTTGGCTGCTGGCAAACTACAGTTAACGGATTCTTTAAAAATCACCAATGCTATGCCTAAGGATCACAGCAAACGTAAAATTGGGTTGGAAAAGGGTGCCAGTTATACCGTGTTTGAATTACTTTCAACTGCCATGGTCGCCTCTGCACCAGATGTTGTCACGAATTTAGCCGAGTACCTCTATGGTGGTAGTTCCAAGGTGATTTTACAGAAATTAAAGCAGCAGGCCACAGAACTAGGATTGTCCGACCAAGCAGTTACCAACATTACAGGTCGGCCAGGGAAACAACCCCAACGGACAACCCTAAGCGATTTAGAAAAAATCGGGGCCGCCTTTACGGACCTCCCTAACGGTGTCTTTAGCTTGCTGAGCACCCAACAAGTGATGTTTAACGGCAAATTCTACCACAAACGGTCACAACTGTTTAAGACAGGGAAGATTGTGGGATCTGTCTTTAATGATTGGCGTGAACGGTCGGGACTGTATTTCACGCAGGATGCGCGGGGAAAGCAGGCAATTGCCTTTGTCAATAGTCCACACCAAAGCTACGTTGACGCGGTCGTGGAAGATTGGGTCGATTCCCAAACGGATAGTCGCGCTGAGCTTCCCGTGATTGAACCGATTAATCTGACATCGCCCGTGGTGAATGTCTTGGCGGACACTTACTTTGGTGAAGACTATACGCGGCGGCGAGAAAATCATGGGCAGGAGGATGCCTTGCAGAAATATGGGTATAGTCATTCTTTGGCTAAGATTGGCAAATTCTTTAGTCCGGATGCCTATAACGTTTTGAACTTTGAAGCCGTCTTTGCTGAGGGCACGAGTCCACTAGACAACGTAAAACCCTTTGTGTTGGATGCGAAGGCTGAACCGACGCTGGCAGAGTTCAAACAACGACACTTTAACTTAGCTATGCTAGGGAACAATCACGCCAATGATTATGGCCCTCAAGCTTTGACCCGGACGCTGGCTGCCTTTAATGAAGCCGGTATGTCCACGGTTGGGGCCGGAAATAATCGGTTGGATAGTCGCAAATTTATTGCGTTCAACTATGATGGGCACAAGGTTGCCCTCTTCAATGGTTATTGGTATCGGAACCCGGCTTACAATTTGTTTGATTTTTATGCTAAGGATCAGCAGGCCGGGGTGAACTGTCTGGATACACTGATGATTAATGACATCCAACGGTACAAGCAGGCTAATCCCGACGCTAAGGTGATTGTTAGTGCCCATTGGGGAACTGACTATGGTGAGATTAAGGCGGCTCAACAGGAAACGGCTAACCGACTGATCTTGGCAGGTGCAGACCTGATTATTGGTCACGGGCCTCATCGGCTACAACCGATTACCTATGTTGGGGCAGCACCGGTTCTTTACAGTATTGGTAATGGGGCGTTTAACAATAACGGCGAATTCAAGAAACGAGACGTACCACCTTACGCAGCCATTGTGCGCTTAAACATTGCGAAGCAAGAACTGTATTGGTGCCCGATTTATGCGGACAATCGTGAGACCTTCTGGCAGCCAGACTTTGTGTCAGACGAAGATTTTGAAACGGTTCGGGCGTTTAACGGTCCGAAGTTTAAGACGACGAAATTAGGTGATGGCATTAATGCGGTAGTTGTGCCGTTTTAAAATAACGTGAGAGAGAGGGGGAACATCTGTTGAAAATAGTTAAGCGGGTGACGCTACTCATCCTCCTAGCGGCCGTTGTCGGCACCGCCATGTGGGGGATGACCAAGATGTACCGGGCTATGTTCGGTAACAATCACTACTACCAGCGGTCACGAGCGTACACGACGCAGGACAGTCTGCTGAATCAGAAAATGGTTTCACGGTCAAAGATGGTGCAGCTGACCAATCTGACGCATGGCACCCAGTACACGGGTAATACAAGTCTGGACCAAGCAGCGAAGACCTATCGTTACCAGGTAGGCAAGGAGAAAATTAGTAACTTTATGGGAACGGATGCGACTCTCCAGCTCTACACGGAGTCCAAGCTCATGACCAAGTCGATGGTGCAGGATGCGGCGACCTTTTGGAATACGCTAGCTGGTCAAAAAATTGTGACGGTGGTGGCTAGCGCCAAGCAGAGTGACGAGGTCATTCACGACACGAAGACCGATGACAAATCGCTGGGCGGTCAGACCTATGACCGCCAGGGGATGGTCTTCCATCCGGCCAATTGGAAATCGGCGGGTCTGTCAACTGCCGAAGAACAAGACTGGCGCGAAGCCGTTTTGATTCGTGAAATCGGACACGCGCTGGGGATACCAAGTTTGGGTGGTGGCAAGTTAGGGAATAATGCCTTTGTTCACGGGAAGATTGGCTCAGAGGTCATGAGCTACTGGTCCGTGGGCAGTGCGGCCCCCGCCATCAATAAGCAGGGCGTTAAGAGCACGGGCATGGATGGTGCGGCCTTGGCGTTAGCCGGATTAGGCTGGAAGCGGCCCCAACGTTTAGCCCAATGGGTATATACAGATCAAACACCATTCGTGCTATATCATGATGGCAAAATCAGTTCCACATTTAAGTAAGATAGTTTGGGAAAGCGGACGAAGCGGGTCGAGCAGCGACCATGAAGATAAACTCCCGGGAAAATGCGGTTTCTCGGTTGAGATAAATGCATGCGGCAACTCATGGTCGAAGGGCGTTCGTGTAAGTGAAAACGGCTTTACTGTTTGAAGAATTTCGACAGTAGAGTCGTTTTTGTTAGGTACCGGGTTAGTAAAGTGACTGTGAGTTCTGCGTCAATAGGCAGGGTGGTTCTTAGTGAGGAGGGAGCCTGATATGAAGACAATGAAAAAAGTCCTGATTGGACTGGGGATTATTTGTGGGATAGCAGCGCTACTAGTCGTACAGTCGCAACCTAAACGTGCGACCACCCAGCAATCATCAGCCAGTAATACGCTAACCATTAAGCACTATCGCTTTTCAATCAAGGACAGTGGGGCTGACTACGAAACGGCGATTCCCTTAGCAAACGCCCGAGTTAATATTTATGGCATTAACCGGACGACCGGTAAGCAGGTGTTTTTAAAAACCACGACAACGAACGCAACTGGGGCGATTAATCACTTGAAATTAAAAGCCGACCGCCGATTTGATCAGGTCAAGCTGACGTACTTCTTTGGCAACAAGACTCGCGGCTACGCCATTACCTTAAAGGATGTCCGGTATCAGGTGAGTCACACGCTCACGGTCGCCAAGAACCGGACGCTCAACTCTCAACGGATCGCGGTGTATCAGACGCCGGTCATTTCTGCGGCCATGTACTATCGGCTTGCGCGGCTAAACAAAACCTACGCGGATGTCTATCGGAATCAAGCGGCTGCTATTAAGGCGGCGTCACCCTATATTGACACACACCGGGCAACCCTTAAGCCGATTGATTTAATTTATGATCCAACCCTGACCGATAGTCAAAGCTCTTTCCACAGCCGTGGCAAACAAGACAACGACGGTGGAGTGATTCGGCGGTCAGTCATTTGCATCAATACCAGCAATCAGACGCAGGAAACCATGAATTCTGCGGTCAGCCATGAGTGGGCTCACTGGAACATGTGGCGAGTCAACAACAAGTTGGCGGCGGGGAGCTATGCCAGTCATTCCGCTTATAATACCGACCCGGGTGTCAGTTACAAGGAAGGCTGGGCAATTTTCCAGCGATACCGGTACATGTTTGGATTAACCCGTGGTTTCCCGTACGACACTATCGTTCAAAAGAATCCCGCACTGTATGGCAAATCGACCAACAATACCGTCTGGGGCGCATTAAATGATTTATTTGATATCAACTATGGTCAGTACGCGGCGCTCGAGGATGATCCGTTTGACGTTTATCAGTTATTTGTGCATGGGGATGATAGCTTGGCTAACAAAGAATTGATCAATGAGGGACTCATGTATGCCACGTTAGTGAATAGTCGGGCGACGACTTTCAAAGGATTCTATCAGTACTTGGCGGCCTACGCGGATAAATCTAAGGATAAGACTATCAAGGGTAAATTGTTTCGGGCCATGGCTGTGAATGGCATTGATAAGAATGGGGATTTTATGATTAAAGGTTAATTTACAGTGACAGAAAAAAGAGACGGTAGCGGTGAACACTTAGTCCACAACTACCGTCTCTTTAAACGCAATAAGCTAAAATTTTAAAACCTGTTGGCCATAAACCAGGTTCACGTGTAAGTCATCCGCAACCTGTTGAGCATCCGCAGCGGTGATATTGGCCGGAACCAGGGTCACACCATCTGCGTCGGCCAAACGCTTGCTGGCAACCCAGTCGGATTGGCGGTCATCACTGGCCGTGCCGGCACTCAAGACGCGGTCGACACCCTGACTGGCTAACCAGTCCAGTGCCGTGCCCCGGTCTTGGGGCCGAATCTCGTCAAAGGCTTGGCCAAATGTCAGCGTCATTCCACCAGCGGCGGCAATCAACGTGCTGAGCACCTCGACGTCCAGCTGGTGTTGGTCGGTGAGGGCCCCGAAGATGGCGCCGTCCACACCTAATTGTTGGGCTTCCAACAGGTCGGCTTCCATCATTTTAATTTCTACGCCGTTGTAAGGCACGTTGCCACCACGAGGGGCGATGATCAGGTCTAAGGACACCTGGTGTTCGTGGGCGTAACGCACGGCCTCGGCCATGACCCCCTTGCTAACGGTCGTGCCACCCACGGCCAAATTGTCGGCCAGTGCCACGTGTTTGGCGCCGGCACGAATGGCAGCGGGGAGGTCAGTATAATTTTCTAGTAACGGTTCAACTAAGAGCAAAATCGTCATCCTTTCTCTGCTTGCTCTGCGCAAGCGGCTAACAGTATGGTACAATATATCCACTCTGGTTAAGCTTATGGTTCGTTCCCGGCGGCGGATTCAAAACGCCCTGCTATGGGGCCGGTTCCAGCCTGGAAAGCGGGCTTCCACCTCGACTTTGTGCCTGAGAAGCGGTCACAAAGGTCGTCCCGTGGGCTAGGTCGGACAAGAACTCCGACCAAGACCACCGACACAGCTGGGCGTTTTGCCCCGCCTCTGGTCACTGACACTGGCACCTCGCGGATGCTTTTACCATCCTTAAGGTGGGTCCTGCCAGTTGGATTGGGAACAATCGCTGCCGTTTCCGGCGGCGGATTCAAGCCACCCTGCTGTGGGGTCGGTTCCAGCCTGAGAGGCGGGTTTCCACCTCGACTTTGAGCCAAAAGGCGGTCTCAAAGGTCGTCCCATGCTCTAAGCTGAGAAAAAACGCTCAGCTAAGACCATCGACACAGCTGTGTGGCTTGATCCGCCTCTGGTCACTCAGACTGGCCACTCATTCTCCCGTCCTCTGGGCTGTTTAACAGTTGACCGGGAACGGCCAGTAACCAGCACAAACGTTAGCCAACTGACTAGTTGTTACCCTTAATGGGTTTAATCAGTAGGGGCTGACCTAATCGTTACAGCGAACCAATGAATCAATGAATCACAGCTTAATTCCAAAGCTCATTAAAGAATAAGCAGGAAACCTGCGATTTCGATCGCAGGATGAATGCTAGAACTTAACACTTTCTAAAACATATGTTCCCCTATTGGACAGCTAAGCATGGTATACTTAGACCAATCTTCAGGGGAGGTAGCTATTGGTTAAACTAGGTCGAACGATTAAATTGCGACTCTATCCAGACATAAAACAGTCGGCCGATTTCTTAGCAATGAGCAAGGAATACCAGCGATTAGCTAATATTGTCAGTCAATGGATCTTTGACCATGAGTTCCCATTAAGTTGGTTAAAAATTAATCACCAGCTGTACCAAGTTCTCAGACAGGAATCGCCATTGAACAGCCAAATGATTCAGTCTGTCTTTCGGACGGTTGCAGCGCGTTACAAAACTGTTCAGGAACAGATGAAACAGCATCCTCGCCGTTATAAGAATGAAGACAACAAGTGGGTTCAAGTTCCCAGAGACTTGACCTGGTTGGAGAAACCCATCCATTTTCGTCGACCACAGGCAGATTTAGTTCGTCAAAAAAACTATTCCTTTGTGGATGAGATGAAACAAATCTCAATCACCACCCTGGGTAAGCGGACGAAACTGTGCTTTACCGACAAAGGCTTCGAAGACTATTTTTGCGGAGACTGGAAACTTGGTACCGCAAGATTAGTCCACAGTCGTGGTAAGTGGTTCATCCATATTGGCGTCACCAAAGAAGTTGATGACTTTGACAAACAGGGCTGTCCGAAGATTGTCGGTATCGACCGTGGTCTACGCTTTCTGGCAACGATCTATGATCACTTGGGCAAGACATTGTTCTTTGACG
The DNA here is from genome assembly GCF_044053135.1 of Levilactobacillus sp. FUA 3915. Lineage (NCBI taxonomy): Bacteria > Bacillati > Bacillota > Bacilli > Lactobacillales > Lactobacillaceae > Levilactobacillus > Levilactobacillus sp. FUA 3915. Next base: position 2,441,336 of record NZ_CP168704.1, read on the forward strand.
GCCAGAAAGTTTTACGCAAGCGAAAGAAGTTCCTAGAAATTCGGCGACAACTGCAAAGTAAAGGTACCAAGTCTGCCAAGAAAAAGCTTAAGCAATTAGCTCAACGAGAGAACTGTTGGATGACCGATGTAAATCATCGGATAGCTAAGACACTCGTTGCAGTATATGGGTCGCATACACTCTTCGTTTTGGAAGACTTAACCAACGTAACATTCAACACTGATGATTTACCTAAATCTCTGCGAAACAGCCATCGTTCCTGGTCTTTTTTCCAGCTAGAGTCTTTTTTAACATACAAGGCTCAGGCTATTCAAAGCACCGTAGTGAAAGTGAATCCAGCATTCACTTCACAACGTTGTCCCAAGTGTGGACTGGTTGAGAAAACCAACCGCCATCACGATACCCATGAATATTGGTGCGTTCAATGCCATTATCGTTGTAACGATGACCGATTAGGAGCCATGAATATTGAGATGCTTGGACAGAATTGGTTGAGCGGCGTCAAGCACCCAAAGATTACAAAACTAACGACTGTCGGGTAGATCCTGATAGTTAAACGGGTAGTCGTCAATTACCCGATGATGTTGCCACTACAAGTAGGAGTGCCTAACCGGCATGTTGGACTACTGTGTCGCCAGACACGTGAGCGACAAGCCTCTGAATTTATTCAGGGGCAATTGACTTAATCATTCAAGGAGTGACGCATTTGAAATCGGAATCTAAACAACACCGGTCGTGGTTTTGGAGCTGGGTCGTGAACAATCGGCTAGTTTCCATTCTAACAATCACGCTCCTTATTTTACTCATTTTATTGGTCCTAAGTAAAGTCCCATGGCTCGCGACGCCGTTTATTTTAGTGGGACAGATTCTGGGACTGCCCATCATTCTGGCCGGCATCGGGTATTACCTGATGAATCCGGTGGTGGATCGACTGGAAAAGCGGGGCGTGCATCGGAGCTGGTCAATCATTGGCCTCTTCATTGTCGTGGCGCTTCTGCTGGCCTGGGGTGTCGTTAGTCTGATTCCCATGGTCCAACGGCAAACCACGACGCTGATTACCGAATGGCCGCATTACTGGAATCAGCTCACACGGACCAGTATGCAGTGGCTCCAGGATGACCGGCTCGACGGGGTGCGCAAACAGTTGGATCAGTTTAACCAACAACTGTCGGACAGTTCGTCGTCCGCCTTGTCCAGTCTGGCCAAGAATACGGTCAGCTCGGTCGGCGGAATCGTCAGTCGCGTGGTGTCCATTGTGGTCGCCATCGTGACGGCACCGTTCATTTTATTTTATCTCTTGCGTGACGGCCACCAGTTGCCCGACTATTTAGCCCGACTGTTACCGGTGAGCCGGCGCAAGTCTGTGGTCACGTTGTTGCGGGAAATGAACCGCCAAGTCAGTAACTACGTGCGGGGCCAGCTGGTCGTGGCGTTTATCGTGGCCGTGCTGTTCTACATTGGGTTCCTAATCGTGGGGCTGAAATTTGCGCTGCTATTGGGCATCGTCGCTGGGGTGTTGAACCTGATTCCTTACCTGGGGTCGTTTCTCGCCATGATTCCAGCAGTGGTGGTCGCGGCGTTTGTGTCGCCGTGGATGCTGGTGAAAGTCCTCATCGTCTTTATCGTTGAACAAACGTTGGAAGGCCGGATCATTTCGCCACTAGTCCTGGGGAGCTCCCTGAAAATTCATCCGTTAACGATTATTTTTATCTTACTGATTGCCGGTAAGGCCTTTGGCGTGGTCGGTGTGGTCCTGGGAATTCCGGGGTACGCCGTCATCCGGGTCGTGGCAACCGAATTTTTCCATTGGTATCAGACATTTGTCGGCGGCTACGAAGAACCGCAGCCCGTCGTGACAGAAACAGGAGAGAAGCCACATGAAGAAGATTGATCAAGCGGCGACATTTTTAGCCGCACACACCCAGCTCTTTCGCTGCCCGGTGTGTTTAGCCCCTTATGCGACCGTTGAAGGCCACAGCTTAATTTGCCCCAACGGCCACAACGTTGACCTGTCCAAGAAGGGGACGCTGTACTTTATGCAGCGCGCTGTGGCCAGTGAATATGATAATGACATGTTAGCCGCTCGGCGACGCATGCTCCAGGCCGGCCTGTTTGCGGGTATCACGGACGCCTTTGCGGCCAAATTACCCGCCAGCCCCCAGACAATTTTGGATGTCGGCTGTGGTGAGGGAACGCCGCTCGATGACGTGCTGAAACACCGGAACGGCCAGGATGCCGCGGTCGGCTTTGATTTATCCAAGCCCGGCATCAACCTTGCCACCCAACTGGACAATGACGCCTTCTTCTGTGTGGCCGACTTGGCGCAGATGCCATTTGCAGATCACCAATTTACGGCGATCTTGGACCTGTTTTCGCCATCGGCCTACAACGAGTTCAACCGGGTACTAGCGCCTGGTGGTAAATTGCTGAAGGTGATTCCTAATCCGGATTACCTGATTGAACTGCGCCAGGCCATCTTCCCAGCCGGCAGTGCGCACGCCAGCTACGACAACAGTAACGTGCTGGATCTGTTCCAGAAGCACTATCCTAACGCGACCGTGGAACGGATTCGGTACCAAGTCCCCGTTCCAACCGAACTTTTCGCTGATTTGATGCTGATGACGCCGATGCACTGGGGTGCCGATGAGGCCCGCTTGGCCGAGGTCAAGGCCAATCCGTTCCCAGCCATCACCGTCGACGTGACCCTGTTAACCGCTGAGGGCGTGAAGTAAAACGTTTAAAGAAAGCGATAAAAAATGCTTGTGAACCTGACAGGACAGTGTTATATTTATCGATGAGAAATCGTTTGGCAGTTGACATCAGTGAAAGCTGTTGGTGGCTGACAAGTAGCACTTCACTAAAGTAGTCCCTCGCCGTGCCCACACCGAGGAGCTGCTTTTTTTCTTGCGCTAAAATAACTAGCAAACGCCCCGAAGACAGTTGCCTTCGGGGCGTTTGTGTCGTGACACGGGTTTGGTAAGGTCCAAGCTAGTCGGCAGGGCTGGTCGGCTGACGTCATTGATGCTTACGATTTCGTAAGCTCAGGAAACCACCGGTCAAACTGGCCAGTAGTAAGGCGAGTCCAGCCACGATGATGTCAGCGGATTGGTGATCACCAGTCTGTGGTAAAGTCCTGGACGGATAGGTCGCTGCAGCGTGACCGGTTGGGGGCGTCGTAGTTGGCGATTGTTCCGTTGCGTGGTGACTGATGGCTGCGCTGGTTGCGGGATGGTTAGAACTGGTACTGCCATGACCAGGGGTGATGGTTGCAGTTTGACCGGACCCAGTTGGTTTGAAAATCGGTTTCCCAGGTTTGTTAAACGTCGGCTTCGTTGGTTTGCCGGGGACGGTCACACCAGGGTAGCCGGGATCATCAGGGGTAATGGCTGGGCTTTCGGGTTCTGGAACGATTGGTTCAGGCTTAACGGGTGGGTAGGTGACGCCAGGCGTGGAAGTCCCGGGGATTTCGCCGCCAGGTTTTTCAGTCCCAGGTCCTTCAACGCCGGGTGCTTCAGGCCCACCAGGTTCTTCGGTACCGGGCTTTTCGCCACCAGGTGCTTCAGGCCCGCCAGGTTCTTCAACGCCAGGAACTTCAGGTCCGGGTTCCTCAGGGCCTGGTTCACCGGGTCCAGGTTCTTCGGGGTTGGTCGGTGGGATAACTTCTTCGGGCTGGCCAGCGCCATAGACTTCAACGGAAATGTACCCACTCTTAAGGTAATCGTGCGTCGCAAAGAAATTGGTGAAGGTACAGATGCCAACGTGACTGCCAATGGTAACGTCCCATTTGCCAATGATGGCCTTGCCATCGTAACTGCTCATGTCAAAGGACCGGGTCCGGGTAACGTTGACGTTCTTGGGAATATAGAAATACATGGTGTCACCGGCGTTGACCTTTTCGGCCTGGCTGATGGACCAACTGTACTTAACGTTGTAAACATTATCTACGGGTAAGACCGCGGTGTGTGACATGACATTCCCACCGGGGACACTGACAATTTTAGCGTCAGGCTCGCTAGTTCCCTTAGCTGGAATGACACGCGCATAGGCTTGGGTAGGTGATTCAAATAAAAAGATGAGTGCTAGGCTGGAGGTAACCAGTAGCGCAAGTTTTGTTCTTCGTCGCATGTTTTCTCCTCCTATCAGACTGAAATATGGCCCCTCTCCGACACCCATAAGTTAACACGTTTATACGCTGAACATTAGTATCTTGATTTGTTCGTTAAGTGACTCTTGGTTGTCCGATTGTTGATTTGACGGGAATCTTGTAGAACGGTAGGGAAGCACAGTCACGTTTTAATTGACAAATACGTTTCTGTGATGAAACTATTGTGCATCTGGTGGAATGGGTGTAAGTGGCCTGTTTCTAAACGCCAACGACGTGCAAAACAGGTGAAACAGTTTGACCAATAATAGGTCAGTTAGGTTAGCCGGCTGAGACTATCAAGATGGTGAATAAGTCTGACAAAAGCCCCGAAGACGATTGCCTTCAGGGCTTTTGTGTTGTGACATGGGTTTGGTAAGGTTTGGGTCAGTTAGCTGAGCGAGCTAATGGTCGGCTGATTGGCCTTAACGTTAGGGGGGAGTGGGGGTAATTAATGCTTACAATCTCGTAAGCTGAGAAAACCACCGGTCAAGCTAGCTAACAAGAGGGCGAGTCCGGCGACGATGATGCCACTGGATTGGTGATCACCAGTCTGGGGTAAGGTCGTGGACGGATAGGTCGCTGTGTGCTGACCGGCAGCGGGGGTCGTCGTGGTTGGCGATTGTCCTGTTGCGTGGTGATTGATGGCCGCGCTGGTTGTGGGATGACTAGCCGTGCCACTGCCTTGCCCGCTAGGGGTGATGGCCGCGGTTTGACCACCGGTTTGGGTGGACGTGGTTGGTTTGTGAACAGGCTTCCCGGGCTTGTTGAACGTTGGCTTCGTTGGTTTGCCGGGAACGGTCACGCCAGGATAGCCAGGGTCATTGGGCGTAATGACGGGTGTTTCGGGTTCTGGAACCACTGGCCCAGGCGTAACGGGTGGGTAAGTGACACCAGGCTTGCCGGGAATCTCGCCAGCTGGGTTTTCACCACCGGGCTCTTCAGGGTTGGGTTCTTCGGTCCCGGGTTCTTCGACACCAGGTGCTTCAGGTTCGCCAGGTTCTTCGGGACCAGGAACTTCGGGTGCTTCAGGTTCACCAGGTTCTTCGGGGCCTGGTTCTGGCTCCGGTTCTGGTTCTTCAATCCCAGGAACTTCCGGTTCAGGTTCTTCGGGATTAGGTTCCTCGGTGCCAGGTTCTTCTGGAGTGGTCACTGGTGGTGTCACTTCTTCGGGTTCACCAGCACCACGGACTTCGAAGGAAATATAGCCTTCCTTACGGTACTTGTGGGTGGCGAAGAAATTGTTGAAGGTGCAGACGCCGACGTGACTGCCGATGGTGACGGTCGTTTTGCCAACGCTGGCCTTGCCGTCGTAACTGGCCATATTAAAGGACCGGGTCCGGGTGACATTGACGTTCTTAGGAATATAGAAATTCATGGTGTCACCGGCATTGACCTTTACGGTGTTGCCGATGGACCAAAAATATTTAACGTCATAGACGCCTTCCTCAGGTAAGACCGCGGTATGTGACATTTCTTCTTTACCAGGGTCGGTGAGAATGGTGGCCTCAGGTTCACTGGTTCCACTAGACGGAACGACTCGCGCGTAGGCTTTAGTAGGTGATTCAAATAAAAAGATGAGTGCCAGGCTGGAGGTAACCAGTAGCGCAAATTTTGTTCTTCTTCGCATATTTTTTCCTCCTATCAGGCTGAAATATTGCCCCCTCCGACACCCATAAGTTAACACGTTTATACGCTCAACATTAGTATTTTAGTTTGTTCGTTAAGTGACCCTTGGTTGCGGAATTGTTGATTTAGTGGGGATTGCGTAGGACGTTGGCGAAGGAGCGTCATATTTTGGTTGATAAATATGTTTCTGGAGGAAAACTATTGGATGCATGTTTGAATGGTTGTAAGTGGCCTGGTTCTAGCTGTAGACGACGTTATGAAACGGGTGGAATAAGTTAGGGGGTAATATGCTGGTTTAAGGCAATACTTGGGTAATATTAAATTGTCTATTCGACGGTGATATAGAGAGCAAGTCTGATAAGGGATGAATATGGTAATTGTAAAGGTTAAAATCAATGTGAGTGACCAGAGGCGGATCAAGGTGACCAGCTGTGTCGATGGCGTTAGCTGGCGTTCCTGTCAGCTTACGGCATGGGACGACTTTGGAGACGTGGGGGCTTCACGGCTCCAAAGCGAGCTGGAAGACCGCCCCTCAGGCTGGAAGCGCTCCCCACAGCAGGTGGAATCCCTGGAAGCCGGAGGCGAATGTCAACGCACAATTTTCTGGTCAAATTCATGAGTTGTCTGGCGTTCAGCCCTTGTCAAAGACCCGGGGGAATGGCTATAATAATGGGACAGAACGAATGTTTGACAACAGAACGGAGAAGAGAATTTATGAGTAATCACATCGCGTTATTTGAACCCCTGTTTCCCGCCAACACGGGGAATATCGCCCGGACCTGTGCCGGGACTGACACCGTCTTAGATTTGATCAAGCCCCTCGGTTTTTCCGTTGATGACGCCCACTTAAAACGAGCTGGCCTGGACTACTGGGACAAGGTCGACGTCCGCTACCACGAGAACCTGCCGGCGTTTTTAGAAACGATTTCAGACCCCACCCAACTGTACTTGGTTTCTAAATTTGCGGACCAAGACTACACGGAACCCGATTACAGCGTCAACGAGAATGATCACTACTTCTTATTTGGCAAGGAAACGACGGGCCTGCCTGAACCCTTCATGCGCAAGCACACCGAAAAATGCATCCGGATTCCCCAAGACGACACCCATATTCGGGCCCTGAACCTCTCAAACAGTGCGGCCATCGTGATCTACGAAGTCCTACGCCAACAGGCCTTTCCTAACCTGGAACGGGTCCACACGTATCCGCACGACAAATTAAAGTAAGCGAAAGGAGGCAGTCGGTTGGCTACCAAACGAAAAACGACCCGGCGTCGCACAACCACTAAGCGCAAGCCGGCTCGCCGTAAAGCAACAAAGCAACAACCGTTTCCCTATACCGCAAACGTTATTGGCCTGGCCCTGATTGCTTTAGCTGGACTGGGTCTCTTTAACCTCGGGCTCCTTGGCACGCTGGCCGCCAATCTGGTACGGCTGGTGGTGGGAGATACCTACGAATTTGGGCTGATTTTGGTGGCTGCGGTGGGGGTCGCGCTGACCATCACCGGCACGCTGCCCCGGATTGCCCGTCACTATTTAATTGGTGGGGGCTTGATCTATAGTGGCTGGCTGCTCTGGATGAGCGCCAACCACTTTATTGCCGTCGATATTCACAGTCAGTTTTTACCTACGATTTGGCACGCCGGCCTGGCGGACCTGGTCACGGGTGGCCTGACGTCTCAATTGGGCGGTGGCCTGGTCGGGACGTTACTCCTGAGCGTGATTGCCTGGCTGATTGCGTTGGTCGGGTCTCAGATTGCGGCTTGGCTGATTATGCTGGGCGGGGTCATCGTGTTCTTCCAGATTCCCCTGGCCAGCATCGAACACTGGCTCCAGACGGTCTGGTCTACGCTCCGGCACGGTTTACAAGCCAGTGGTACAGCCCTGAAAAATGGGGGCGAACGCGTCAAGGAGCGGCAGGCCAAGCGCAGTGAGCAAAAGCCGACGGTCACCGTCACAACGCCCACGGATCCGGACAAGAAGGACTTGCCCGAACCGAAGCCGCAACCAACGCCCAAGCCACAACCGGAACCCAGCTACCACATCACGGTGGCCGCGGATGCCTCAAGTAAGAAGACGACCAAACCGGCCGCCGATGCGCCAGAGGATACGGCCGTGGCCGATGCCTTGGCTAGCAGCACGCCAGTCGACCCGAACTATCAGTTACCAACGGCGGACCTGTTGAAGCAGGTGCCACCGGCTGATCAGACCGAAGAAGTTAACGCCATTGATGCCAACACGAAAATTTTAAAACAAACGCTCGACAGTTTTGGCGTCGATGCCGAAGTGAAAAACGTCAGCCTGGGGCCGTCCGTGACCGAGTACGAATTACACCCGGCCATCGGGGTCAAGGTCTCGCGTATCGTGAACCTGGCCGATGACCTGGCCTTAGCCCTGGCCGCCAAAGGGATTCGGATTCAAGCGCCGATTCCCGGCAAATCCTTGATTGGGATTGAAGTTCCCAACAAGGAAGTCTCCACCGTGGCCTTCCGTGACGTGGTCGAGGCCCAGCCGCCGCACCCCAACAAGCCGTTGGAGGTGCCGCTGGGTCGGAACGTGACCGGGGAAGTCGTGACCATGGACCTCACCAAGATGCCGCACCTGCTGATTGCGGGGGCGACGGGGAGTGGGAAGTCCGTGGCCATCAACGGCATTATTACCAGTATGTTGATGAATGCCCGGCCCGACCAGCTGAAATTGATGCTGATCGACCCGAAGAAAGTGGAACTCAGCGTGTACAATGGGATTCCCCATTTGCTAACGCCTGTGGTTTCCGAACCCAAGAAGGCTGCGCGAGCCCTGCACAAGGTCGTGGCTGAAATGGAACGCCGCTACGAACTGTTCTCACAGTTTGGACAACGAAAAATTTCCGGTTACAACGCCTTCGTCCAAAAGGCCAACGCCGAGGACGACCAAGCGCGGCCAATGTTGCCGTACATCGTGGTCGTCGTCGATGAATTGGCTGACTTGATGATGACGGTCTCCAGCGAAGTTGAAGACGCCATCATCCGGTTAGCGCAAATGGGACGGGCCGCCGGGGTCCACATGATTTTGGCCACGCAACGGCCATCCGTGGACGTCATTACCGGTCTGATCAAGGCCAACGTGCCATCGCGGATTGCCTTTGCCGTGTCCAGTGGAATCGATTCCCGGACAATTTTGGATACCAACGGGGCCGAAAAGCTATTGGGTCGCGGGGATATGCTGTATCAACCCGTCGACGCCAACTCGCCGGTCCGAGTCCAGGGGGCCTTTATCCCGGATGAAGACGTCTCTAGCGTGGTTGAATTCATCAAGCAGCAACAGTCTGCGGACTACGATGAAGACATGATGGTCACCGACGAGGAAATCCAGCAGGAAGAGGCTGGCGACAGCGATGATGAGCTGTTCGATGAGGCGTTGAGCTTTGTGGTCGACCAGCAAAAGGCCAGCACCTCGCTATTACAACGGCGCTTCCGGATTGGCTATAACCGCGCCGCCCGCATCATGGATGACTTGGAACAACGTGGTTACATTGGGCCGCAGGAGGGGAGCAAGCCCCGCCAAGTCTACAAGCAACCAGACAACCCGGACCAACCCAACGACCAATAGGTTTTGCGCCTTTGCGGTCGCCTTGCCGGGCGGTCAACAATAGGCCGGAACGCGGTGGGCAGGACCGGCCAGAGCCAAAGGACGGTCTCTGGCCTCGCTTGGAACCGCCAAGAGCGCGTTTCAAAGACGCCATTTAGGACCTGACCTTATCAGGCCAGGTCCTAAATCCCACGGCTGAGCCTATTTTTGACCGCTCTATCGGCTGACACTGGCTTAAACCGATTTGGTCGTTGCTGGTCAGGACGTATCATGGTTATAATGACTTTTAAGTTGCTTTATTAAAATAGGGTTTCAAATCTGTTGTTTTTCCAGATTTGAAACCCTATTTGTTTACTTCGGCGGCCAAGCTATCGATATTTTTTGAGTCCTTTTAAGTAGGAAAATAGTGGTTGCGGTCAATTTATTTTTCACATGGTTAATAGCAAGTCAATTCTACTTAATGCTTTGAATATGAATGACGTTGTTAGATTGTCGTGAATAATATTAGTGTCTCACTTTAATACTTACGTTAAAATATTTAGTGTCATATTAAATGTGGAAGCGCTATACTAAAAATAGGAGATGGTTTACAATGGAAAACAAATTGATTAAGCGCGCTATTATTAGTTTAGGAGTCGCGGTCGTGGGGTTAAGCCTAGGAACGTTTGTTGGAAGTCCAACTTCAGCATTCGCTGATGATGTGGGTACCACTGCAGCTTCAGATGAAGAGAGTCCGTTCGCTGTGACCACTCTTTTTTTTAAACCGACTAGCGGCGAACCAAAAAAAATTATTGACGAACTTACACAGCTTGGCACTGACGAGTCAGGTAAAGTCAGTATGAATGATTTTTTAGCAACAAAGTTTACTTCAGAGTTTAATAAGGGGTACTCGGTATATGACGAATTGGCTATTTTCTTTCAATATGCAAATAAATCGTCGGAACGGGCTCAAGGAATTGCGGATCTAGAAAAGATTGTTTATAGAAAAGAAGGTGTAAGTGATGAAGAAGTTACCAAGGAGGTTGCTCAAGTGTTTGATATGGGAATTACTATGATTAATAATTACCATTTTCAAGACATGACCATTGATCTTGCTAAGACTACAACGGAAGCAAATGAAAACAAGGTTGTCATATCTGATTTGGATAGTTCCGACCCGAATTACGAATATGCAAAATTTAAAACTCAAGACTTTTATGTTTATTTGAAGCCCAAAGTGACTAGTAGTCCTGTTGTCGACCAGTCCAGTTTGACTGCTGATTCACAGGCAAGCATAACGGTGGGACAAACGGTTGATGCTGATACGTTTAACGCGAAGGCTACCAATAGCGCGGGTGACAGCATTCCAGTCACCGTTGACACGAGTAAGGCTGATCTCAAGAAGCCGGGTACCTATTCGGTCATCCTTACTGCGGTGAACGGTGAAACTAAAACGGTGACTTTGACCGTTCAGGCTGCCCCAAGTCCTGTAGTTCCCCAGAAAAAGGCAGTTTACGCGTTAAAAAAGATTTACTTGTATCAGAAGCCAACGTTTAACCAACATCAGCGACTAGCAACTTACGTTAAAACGAACCGGACCAATCGGCCAATGTTTGTGGTTGAGGGCTATGCGCGCTCTAAGTCGGGCCTGTTGCGTTATCAGGTGAAGGATACCGCGGGCAAGACGGGGTATATTACGGCTAAATCTGCTTTTATCGCACCTGTCTATTATCAAAAGTCCGTTAAGCAAATCAAAGTTTTAAACAAGAAAGGTATTAACAGCTATCAAGATTTGAAGTTAACCGAGGCTGGGAAACACGTGAAAATGGGCAAGACGCTGAAGGTTATCGGCTTAAAGCATTATCACTTAACAACCCGTTTTGAATTAAGTAACGGGCAATATGTGAGTGCCAATAAAAAGTTAGTTATCGCGGTTAAATAAGTTCTAATACTAATGTGATGGACCATCACCCATCAGTAAATAATTCAAATAACTTAACTGAGTCTCTCCCGAATCACCTAAATCGTTGGTGATGCTGGCCACCAAGGGTATCCTGTGGGTCAGACGGGGGAGGCTTTTTCGATGGAATTGGGGACTTGGTCCGACTGGTTTGAAGCGGTCGGCGAACTATTGGCGGTTGTGGTGGCACTGTTTCTGCCAGTCTATCAGGAACGCAAGCAGCAACGGTTGACGCGCCAACGGGTCAGCCGCAACGTGCAAAGACTGACGGTGTCGTTACTGGGAACGACCCGGAACAGCGCGACTTGGGAAGCGGATTTTCACACGCTGAAGACCATCCTACAACTATACGGGGCCTTACTGACCGACGACCGGGGCACACCCATCGTTGTGTTGGGGGAACAACTCGTGATTGCTGTGGCGGAACCGGTCCCAGATCAACCAACCATCTCAAAGCTGTTAGCACAATTAGAGGCATGCAAGTAAAAAGGGAACCGCCAACCGAATTGCGTTGACGAGTCCCATTTTTAATTTGTGAACAATCTAATAAGTTAAGTTTCTGACCTAACTGGGGCTGAGAAAATCCCGGAGTCAAGGGAAACACAGAACGATTGAAAAATTAATTAATATTCGTTGCGGGTAGCGATACTTGATTCTAGAAGAGGTTGCCAGCGCAGAAAAAAAGCCGCCAACATTCGACTGAATGTGACGACGACCCATGCTAGCCCATTAATCCTAATGAAGAAATGGCACCAAAGACCAGAGATCCAATGGTTGCGATGATCATGATCCAAACGAAAACGTTCGTGATTTTTTGAAATGTTGATTTTTTCTTTTTTTCCATGCGGAAGTAGCCACCTCTTTGCGTCTAGATTACTCAATTAGTTTACCGTGGCAACGTCAGAATTGCAACCGCCACGCAAAAGTTGTCGCGAAAACGTAAAGCTGGGCCGTCGTGGCGGGGAAGATGACGTGTTTTCACGGCAACTCGTTGCGAGATGATGGGATATATCTGCAGAGAATTAGAGTCGGCAAACAAACCGGTTGCTTGCGAATGGCAGAGGGGTGTCTAGTGAACAAAGTTTAAGAAGCGTTAACGTTCTGCCCAGTGATTGCAACGTTCGCTAGAAATCCTTATAATTAAACGGAAGTATTCAAGAACGATACGACTGATTTCACGTTGGCACATTCCCGGGATGGTGAAAATGAACCGGTAAGTGATTGCCGTTTCCGGCGGCGGATCCAAGACGCCTCTGGTCGCTCAGACTTGCGAATCATTTTTCATGGTGGTTGTTCCACCAATCTTTTACTGAAACGTGTCATGTCTTCAGGACAATAGTAGTGGCATGTGACTTAGTCGTTGCCGGAATGAACCGGCCGTGGACACGGGGTAGTGCTGATTTAAACGCGTGTCAGCCGGAGGTCGGTGAAAATAGGCTTAGCCGTGGGAGACCGCTCTTCGGCTCCCACCGTCCGCCCACCGCGTTCCGGCCTATTTTCACCGACCTGGAGGCGCGGGCTAAGACACAATAAAACAAGCAAACAAAAAATAAGGGGGAAGTCGCATGACGTTTTGGACCTCGCCGGCGGGCACACTGGCCATCCTAGTCATCGGCTGGCTGTTGATTCGGGGCGTTAAGCGCCTGTTGAAGAAACACTGGCCAGCACAATTGAACACGTGGGACCTGATGGCGCCGATTTTTATCGGCACGTCACTCCTTTTGATTCCAGCGGGAGCGGGGCAAATTTTACCGTGGCTGATCATCGGGTGGATGGCCATTGGTATCGTTGTGACACTTTTACAAGCGATTCACAACAAAGAGTTACTTTACTCGACCTTTTTCCGAACATTCTGGCGGCTGACGGACCTGTATTGGGTCGTTGGATTTGCCGCGTGTTTTTTAGTGGTTATTGGCTAAATTAATGCATAAATATTAATTTTTTTGGTTATCAACTCATTTTTAGTAAGCGTTGCAAAACGCGCTAGGCCACGGTGAACACTTGTTCGCCGTGGCCTTTTTAAGTTTTGTGGGGAAATTTATAAAAATTCGGAAACGTTGTGGTAGAAAGTGGGGGGGTGTGGTAAACTTGGTGATAGTTACAAATGGGAGTGATTGGCTATGTTTATGGGGGAGTTTGAACATTCTATCGACACCAAAGGCCGGCTGATCATTCCCGCCAAGTTTCGGGAACAATTGGGCGACCAATTTGTTGTCACTCGGGGTATGGATGGCTGTTTATTCGGTTATCCCATGCCAGAGTGGGGAGCGCTGCAAGAGAAATTGAAAGCCTTGCCAGTCAATCGCAAGGATGCCCGGGCCTTTGTCCGGTTTTTCTACTCAGCAGCAACGGAATGCGAGCTCGATAAACAGGGCCGCATCAACCTCCCCAAATCACTTCGCGACCACGCAGCGTTAACCAAACAGTGTGTGATTGTCGGGGTGGCGAATCGCTTTGAAATTTGGAGTGCCGACCGGTGGCAGGACTTTTCCACCACGGCAGAAGAAGACTTCGACGATATTGCTGAAAATCTCATTGATTTTGGCATGTAACGTTTAGGAAAGGAGAGTGTTTATGGAAGACTTTCATCACGTAACGGTATTACTTAAAGAAGCGGTGGCTGGGTTAGCCATTAAGCCAACTGGCACCTACGTTGACTGCACTCTCGGTGGCGGCGGCCATAGCCAGCGCATCCTTGAGCAGTTGACGACCGGTCATCTGTACGCCTTTGACCAAGATCAAACGGCGATTACCTACAACGAAGAACACTTAAAAAAATATATCGATGAGGGCAAATTAACCTTTATCAAGAGCAATTTCCGAGACATCCAAGCCCAACTCAATCAGCGGGGAATCACCGCGGTTGACGGCATCTTGTATGATCTGGGGGTTTCCTCCCCGCAATTTGACGAGGCGGACCGTGGCTTTAGCTATCAACACGACGCACCGTTAGATATGAGAATGGATCAGAGCCAGAAATTGACGGCCTGGATCGTGGTCAACGAATGGGAATTCAACGACCTGATGCGGATTTTCCACCGGTACGGCGAAGAAAAATTTGCCAAGCCGATTGCCAGAGCCATTGAACGGCACCGGGCGACCGCACCAATCGATACGACTGGCCAGCTGGTCGAAATCATCAAGGAAGGGATTCCCGCCGCGGCTCGTCGTCACGGGGGCCATCCTGCCAAGAAGGTGTTCCAAGCCATCCGCATCGCCGTTAACGACGAATTAGGGGCCCTGGAAGACTCCTTGGAACAAGCTGTTTCTCTCATGGATTTGAACGGCCGCATCAGCGTCATTACCTTCCAGTCCTTGGAAGACCGACTGGTCAAGACCATGTTCCGGGAAAAATCCTCGTTGCCTGATTTACCCCAAGGCTTACCCGTGATTCCGGACAACCTGCAACCTGATTTCAAACTAGTCAATCGCAAACCTATTTTGCCGTCTGAAGAAGAACTAGCGGCGAACCACCGCGCACATAGCGCAAAGCTCAGAATTTTAGAAAAAATTAAGTAGTCTTACCAAATCTATTAATTCGACATAGGAAGATGATTATTTATGGCGCAGAATAATTTAGCTGAAGCGGTTCCCCTCTCGCCGGAACCCCAACAACGCCCAAACATAGAACAGCCGCAACGTCAGGCTCAACCCCGGGTCGCCCCACAAGGCAATCCGAGCAGCCAAAAGTTGCCGATTTCTAAATTCGAAAAATGCTTGTTAACCGCCTGCGGCTTAGTTTTAGCCGTTTTGATGGTTTGTGTTGTGTCCTCCAAAATTACCATGACCAACGCGCAGCATAACCTGCAAAGCATCAACAACCGCATCACGACCGTGCAGAACCACAACACGAACGCACAACAACAGATCAATGAGTTGCAGAGTCGTAGTCGGCTTGATAAAATTGCTAAGAAGCAAGGCTTGATTTTAGAAAATGCCAGAATAAGGAATGTAAACAAATAATGAAAGATTCCCACGAGCGTCAAACGACAAATCAGCAACCCGGCAGAAACCGCAAGCATTTTGGGCAGTTTCTGTTTTACGCTATCTGCGTGTTGTTTATTTTTGTTGTTTGCCGCTTTTCGTATATCGCGATCGGTAAGAATGTCCAGAACGTCAATCTGAGTTCCCAGGCGCAGAAACTCTACACCGCCAATGAAACACTGAAAGCCAAGCGGGGCACCATTTATGATGCCAACGGCCAGGCTATTGCCGAAGACACCAGTGTCTACTCACTCTACGTGGTGCTGGATAAGCGCCAAAAGGGTGTGGACGGGCAGAAGCTTTACGCCACGAATAAGCCCAAGATTGCGCGTGTTTTGGCAAAGTACTTGCCCATCAGCGAGAAGAAGGCCCTAAAGGCGTTGAACCCCAGCAATCGCAACACGTTCCAAGTTGAATTTGGGACAGCGGGGCAAAACATTTCGTTAACCACTAAGCAGAAGATTCAAAAGGCCCATCTTAACGGGGTCAATTTTATTCAGCAGGAAGCCCGGCTGTATCCCAATGGGATTTTCGCTTCCCATCTAGTGGGACTAGCCGAGTCGAAGACCAACAAGGCGGGGGAGACCACGCTGGCCGGGACCATGGGACTCGAGCAGGCGTTTAACAAAGAACTGACTGGGACCAATGGTTCGCAAAAGATCAAGAAGGATATGTACGGCTACCAGTTACCGGGAACCAAGCAAAAATCCAAGAAGGCTAAGAACGGCGATAACGTGTACACCACGCTGGATACGCGGCTCCAAACCCTGTTGGAAACGGAAATGAGCAGCGTCCAGGACCAGGTCAAGGCCAACTCGATGAACGCGGTCCTGATGAACGCCAAGACCGGTGCGATTCTCGCCGCCACGCAGCGACCGACCTTCAATGCCTCGACCAAGGCCGGACTCAGCCAAATCTGGCGGGATACCCTGGTTCAGGATGCCTACGAACCGGGTTCAACGATGAAGGTCTTCACCATGGCGGCCTCCATTGACAGTGGCAATTACAATGGGAATGCCACCTATCAATCCGGGAAATATGCCATCGGTAATCAAATTGTTCCTGACTGGAATACGTCTGGTTGGGGAACCATTACCTACGACAAAGGATTCGCTCTGTCTAGTAACGTGGCCATGGCGCACCTGGAACAACAGATGGGCGCCAAGACCTGGAAGAAGTACATTGACCGTTTCCGGTTCCTGAAGAGTACCCATTCCGGCTTGCCGGGCGAGTTGTCCGGGAGCATTGCCTTCCAGCGGCCGATTGAACAGGCCGACACGTCCTTTGGTCAAGGGATTCAGGTTACGTTCTTCCAGATGTTACAGGGGCTGACGGCCATCAGTAACAACGGGAAGATGATGAAGCCTTACGTCATCAGTAAGGTCACCGACCCGAACACCAACAAGACCGTCGCCAAGTACTCGCCGAAGACCGTGGGTAACCCCATTTCAGCCAAAACGGCTAAAGCGGTTCGGAAACACATGGAAGATGTCGTCTATAAGAGTTATGGTATTGGGGGCGACTATAAAATGAGTGGCGAGCGGGTCGCTGTCAAGACCGGTACCGCTCAGGTCAGCAACGGGAGCGGGTACTTGTCGGGGGACGACAGCTACCTGTACTCCGTTGCCGCTATGGTGCCCGCAAGCAATCCCAAGTACGTGATGTACATCACCATGAAACAGCCGCACTTGGGGAGTAAGACCGCCACGCAGCTGTTGGCGTCGATCATGAAGCCAGTCATGGCGCGAGCCCTCCAAGAGGATGCCCAAATGACCAAATCAGCCAGCGCCAAGATGCCTGCCGTGACAGGGAAGTCGACCACCAGTGCCTCAAGCGCATTGACCAAGGCCGGCGCCACGGTGACCATTCTGGGAACTGGGAGTAAGGTGCTCAGCCAGTCCGTCAAGACGGGGACCACGCTCTACAATGGGCAACGGGTCTTTCTGAAGACCGGTGGTGCTGTCGCACTGCCAAGTTTAACCGGCTGGTCCAAGGGTGATGTGGTAAAATTAGCACAGATAGAAGGATTGAAACTGACCGTGTCCGGTGACGGGTACGTCACGAAACAAAGTGTCAAGGCTGGCACCAGTGTCGGATCCGGCGCGGGGCTCACGGTCACGTTGAAACAAAACAAATAAAAGAGAATGAGGATTGAGTCGAACAATGATGAATGTGATTTTACCCCTGTTGGGTGGATTTGTAATAACGGCGGCGTTTATGCCGTCATTGATCCGGTACTTCCGGGCGCGGCACGAAGGCCAAATGATTCGTGAAGAGGGCCCCACGTGGCACGAAAAGAAATCAGGAACCCCAACCATGGGGGGCCTGTTATTCATTGTTGCGATTGCGGTGATGACGCTCGCGACGAGCTGGATCGTTGGCCCACACCATGTGCTGTCGACCACGTGGATCTTACTGTTCATCCTGGTCTTGTACGGCGCCTTAGGGGCGTGGGATGACAGCATCAAGCTGTTTCACCGGCAAAATGAAGGCTTAAAGGCCTGGCAAAAACTGCTGGGACAAATCGTTGGGGCGTTGATCTTATTCTGGGTCTACACCCACGAACAACTCCCAATGGCCCTGCACGTTCCGGGGATGGGCAACTGGCACATGAGTGGCTGGTATGCCGTCTTCGTCATTATTTGGTTAGTTGGCTTCAGTAACGCGGTTAACCTGTCCGATGGCCTCGATGGCCTGGTGAGTGGGTTGGCCAGCATTGCCTTTGCGGCCTACGGAATCGTTGCCTGGGACCAGCACCAACTCAACATCGCTATTTTCTGTTTTGCCGTAGTCGGCAGTCTTCTCGGTTTTCTCATCTTTAATCACAAACCAGCCAAGATCTTCATGGGTGACACCGGGTCATTGGCCTTAGGTGGAGCCTTAGCGGCCGTGTCAATTCTGTTGCATCATGAATTGTCCCTGCTGTGGATTGGCCTGGTCTTTGTGATTGAGACGGCGAGTGTTATTTTGCAAGTTGCCTCATTTAAGCTAACGGGTAAGCGAATTTTCCTGATGAGTCCGATTCACCATCACTTCGAAATGAAGGGGTGGAGTGAATGGAAGATTGATTTGACTTTCTGGGGAATTGGGTTGATTACCGCGGTTACTGGCTTGTGGGTCATCTTACCAAAGTAGAGCTGCGACTGTGGTGGGGCTAACCCGCACGCCGCAGGTTAGCCCCTTTTTTAGGTTCTCTGGCTGGGCTATTTACCGCTGCGTTGGTTAGGTCCTCCGCCTTGTGGGGAACGGCTGAAGCCAAAGAGCGGTCTTCAGCCTTACTTTCAAGCCTCGCTGAAAATCGTGAGTCTCGAAACCATCCCAGGGTGTAAGGCCGGGAAGAACTGAAGTGCCGTAAAATTATTAGACAGAAAGACTAATAATTTTGAGGTGGTTCCATGAAGAAATATACGTTTGAGTTCAAAAGACGAGTGGTCAAAGAATACTTAGATGGTCAGGGTAGTGCTTTAGACTTGGCTGCTAAGCATAGAATGGCTACCGCAAGTCTTGTGGCCCGTTGGGTTAATCAGGTTAGATCAGGAGGATTTAAGGCTCTCCATAATCATGGTTGGATTCGATACCCCCTAGAGTTCAAAATGGAAGTGGTAGACTATTACCTGAACAATCATGTGAGTTTAAGTGCTACAGCTCGGTATTTTGAAGTTGATAATCCTACCATTAGTAAATGGGTTCGCAACTATCAAGAAAAGGGCATCGATGGCCTTGAGCCCAAGGATAAGGACAGGTATCAATCGATGAAAAAACAACCAAGACCAACGACTGAAAAGGAACGTCATCTCCAAGCAGAACAACGGTTAGAACATGAACTATATCAAGTCAAGATGGACCGTGATGCTTTAAAAAAATTGTTAGCCGTAACTCGCAAAAACCATCCAATGGGGACAAAACAGAAGTAGTCTATGAGCTACGGGAAAAGTATCCAGTTCGTCAACTTCTCAAGGTATTACACTTGAAACGTGCGACCTACTACGATCGACTGAAACGCAATGAGAAGCCGGATAAGTATGCACAATTGAAGACTGAGATTAAGAAAATCTTCGTTCAATCCAAACAAACTTATGGCTATCGGCGCATTCAGCTGTGTACAGAACGTGATGGCTTCAAAGCTAGCCCAGATACCATTCTCAAGCTCATGAATGAAATTGGTATTCGACCTAACATGTATTCTCGGCATACGTCCAAGTATCGGTCATATAAGGGCCAGGTTGGGAAAATAGCTCCCAACATCCTTAACCAGCACTTCAACGCGACTCAGCCCCTTTCAGTGCTCCACACGGACGTCACTCAGGTACGATTGGCTAATCAAAAATGGGCTTATATTTCAGCGATTATTGATGAAGCTAGTCGAAGCGTTTTGGCCGTTAAGATCAGTGCTCACCCAGATAAAAAGCTTATTAAGGCGACACTAAATTCACTTAAGCCCAAGCTACCAGATGATACTTTTCCAATTCTTCATTCCGACCAAGGCTGGCAGTATCAGATCAAGAGTTATCGTCACAAACTGCACAAAATGCATATTATTCAAAGCATGTCGCGAAAAGGTAACTGTCATGACAATGCGCCGATTGAAAGCTGGTTCAACCTACTAAAGCGAGAATGTCTTTATCGCCATAGTTTAAAGAGCCTAACGTCTTTGAGAAGACTCGTCTCACGCTACGTCAAATGGTTTAATACGGAGCGCATTACTTTGATTCATGGTGGGTTAACCCCTGCCAAGTATTGCCAGAAGATGCAAGTTGCATAGGTCAGAAAAGTGTCTAACATTTTACTTGCACTTCATTCTTGCCGGCTTACAGCCTGGGACAACCTTTGAGACGTGGGTGTTTCACGGCTCAAAGTTGAGGTGGGAGCCCGCTTCTCGGGCGGGAACCGGCCCCACAGCAGGCGTAGTCCTGGCAGCCGCAGGCGGCAAATTCACCGCAATCCGGTCCGAAACAAATCCGGTCCGAAACAAATCTGGTTTAACACAATTAAACAAATTTAAAAAACATAAGCATAAGAATGGAGAGCGAACGGTTATTATGAAACAAATCACGACGTATCAAAATAAAAAAGTGTTGGTCCTGGGACTAGCCAAGAGTGGGGTCAATGCGGCGCGCCTATTGAAGCGGCTGGGTGCGCAGGTCACCGTCAGTGATGTCAAACCGTTGGCTGAGAATCAGGATGCGCAGGATCTCCAAGCGGATGGGTTTACCGTGATTACGGGTGAACAAACCGCTGACCTGTTGGATCCGGGTTACGATTACATTGTCAAGAACCCCGGAATCTTCTACGACGTTCCCGTTGTGCAACGGGCGTTGGCTGAAAAGATTCCCGTGATTGGGGAAATGGAATTGGTTGGCGAGGTTGCCGACGCTGAATTGGTGGCTGTGACAGGGAGTAACGGGAAGACCACGACGACCACCATGATCCAAAAGATGTTGGACCGCGACCGGGAGACAGGCAAGGCTGTTTACGCCGGGAACATTGGGATTCCTGCCAGCAAGGTCGTTCAAGAAGTCACACCGGACGATACGTTGGTGCTGGAAGTTTCTAGTTTCATGTTAGCCGAAACGACCGAATTTCATCCCCACATCGCCGTGCTGACCAACATCTTCTCCAACCATTTGGACTACCACAAGACGCGGGCCAATTACGTGGCTGCCAAGATGAAGATCACTGCGAACCAAACGGAGAAGGATTACTTCGTCGTGAACTTTGACAACGCAGAGTGGCGTGACCTGAGCCGCAACACCAAGGCCCAAGTCGTCCCATTCTCCCGAACTGATCAGTCCGAGGATGGCGCTTACGAAAAAGATGGCGTGCTGTACTTTAAGGAAGAAGCCATCATGCCCGCCAGTGAAATCAAGGTTCCTGGGGACCACAACGTGGAAAATGCGTTGGCGGCCATTGCTGTGGCCAAAATCAAGGGTGTCAGCACCAGTGCCATCGTGGCCGTGCTGCGGACCTTTGGTGGCGTGCGTCACCGGACCCAGTACGTGTTAGAGGCCGAGGGTCGTCAATACTACAACGATTCCAAGGCAACCGACATGGAAGCCACTGAGATGGCCTTAAAGGGCTTCAGCGCGCCCGTCGTCTTACTGGCAGGGGGCTTGGACCGCGGCTACACCTTTGAAAAGATGCTGCCAGCCTTCAAGGCCCACGTCAAAGCCATTGTCTTGTTTGGCCAAACGGCTGATTTGTTAGCTGAAACGGCTAAGCAAGCGGGAATTTCCACCATTAAAATGACTGAAAACGTTGAAACGGCGGTTCCCGTGGCGTACGATTTAAGTGAACCCGGCGACATCATCCTCTTGTCGCCCGCCAATGCCAGTTGGGATCAATACCCGAACTTTGAGGTCAGAGGTGACCGGTTTATCAAGGCCGTTGAGCAATTAACGGGCAAACAGGAGGAAAAATAATGCGATTAATGGTATCGGGTGGCGGTACCGGGGGCCACATTTACCCGGCGCTGGCGCTTATCAAAGCGTTAAAGAAACGCGAACCGGATTCAGAGGTCATGTACGTGGGTTCTGAACGGGGCTTGGAGAGCACGATTGTGCCGGCCAAGGGCATCCCGTTTCAAGCAACGCGCATCCAAGGCTTCAAGCGTTCGCTGTCCCTAGAAAATTTCAAAACAATCTACTTATTCTTAAAGAGTGTGCACGCCGCTAAGAAAATGATTCGGCAATTCAAGCCGGACGTGGTGGTCGGCACGGGGGGCTACGTCTCCGGTGCCGTGGTTTATGCCGCCGCTCGGTTGCACGTGCCCACGATGATTCACGAACAAAACAGTGTCGTTGGGATTACCAACCGGTTTTTGAGCCGCTACGTGGACCGCATCGCCTACGTGTTTGACGCCGCCCTCGACCAGTTACCCGCTAGCAAAATGGTGAAGACCGGGAATCCCCGGGCCCAGGAAGCTGCGGAGGTCGTCAGCCACTTTAGCTGGTCCGAATACAATTTGCAAGACGACGTGCCCACACTGTTGATCTTCGGGGGTTCCCAAGGGGCCCTCAAGATCAACGCCGCCACGGTCGCTGCGATTCCAACGTTTAACCAGCGCAAGTACCAAGTGGTCTTCGTGACCGGGCAAAAGCGTTACGACGGCGTCATGGAACAGCTAAAGAACGTTGACGTGGCCGCTAACGTGGTCGTCAAGCCGTACATCAGCAACATGCCAGAAGTTCTGCCCAAGGTCGCTGCAATCGTCGGCCGGGCCGGCGCAACCAGCCTGGCAGAAATCACGGCTGATGGGATTCCATCAATCCTGATTCCTAGTCCATACGTCACGGCGAACCACCAAACCAAGAACGCGCAATCACTGGCGTCCGTGGGAGCTGCAGAGATCATCACCGAAGAAAACTTAACTGGCGAGACCTTAATTAAAAAGGCCGACCAGTTAATGACCGACGATGGCCTACGCCAAGACATGGCCGCAGCATCCAAACAATTAGGCGTCCCAGACGCCGCCGACCGGGTCTTGGACGTTGTTGAAACCCTAAAGCAGGGCTAAACAACGTAAAACTAGAAAATGAGTGGTCGAGTATCGTTCCCGCCGGTGGGCGCAAGCAGGCCCGCTATGGGGAACGGCGCCAGCCAAAGGGCGGTCTGCCGCCTCGACTTGAAGCCTGAAAAAACGTCAGTCTTCAAGCTCGTCCCGTGTTCTAAGCTGAGAAAAAGCGCTCAGCCAAGAACACCGACACAGCGGGCCAGCTTGGCCCACCTCTGGTCACTAAGACGGACGACAATTTTTTCTAGTAATAGCGTGTTAGCCTGAAATAAGTCATCAGGCTGTCTGCATTGGTGTTCGACGGTCGTCAGTCTGATGACTGTTAGGAAAATAACTAGAAGGACTAACGACACAACGGGCTAGTGCAGCACGACATGGACTAAGCAACTGCGGGTTAACCTCGTGTCAGCTGCAGGGATGATGCGTGAAAACTGAGTGGCAAGTCTGAGTGACCAGAGGCGGATCAAGACACACAGCTGTGTCGATGGTCTTAGCTGAGTGATTTTCTCAGCTTAGAGCATGGGACGACCTTTGAGACCGGTTTTCAGGCTCAAAGTCGAGGTGGAAGCCCGCTTCTTAGGCTGGAACCGGCCCCACAGCAGGGGGTCTTGAATCCGCCGCCGGAAACGGCAGTCACTTGCCGGCTCAGTTTTCACCATCCTGGAGGCGAGGACAAAAACAAGTTTAACCCACAAGTAAGGACGGGAGGTGGACGGCCGTGAAGTTTCGGCTGAACCGCAACGAGTCAAAACAACAGCGGGCCATGACGCCATGGGAAGAGTACCAAGCCCAGGCGGAGGCTAAGCGCAAGCAAGCCAACACCCCCAAGTGGGTGCACAAGGCCAAGCGCATCGGGGACAAGTTGCCCCGGCTCAAGCATCAACGCAACCGAAAACTGATTCGGCGGCTGAGCATTCTACTGACGAGCTTTACCGTGGTAATCCTGGCGATGGTGTATCTGCTCTCGCCACTGAGCCATTTTCAAACGGTGCGGGTCACCGGGGCGTCAGCACTCTCGGCCAAGCAGGTTCAGCAAGCGACCCGGGTGCGTCCGGGCGATTCAATCTTTCAGGTTGTTGGGCACGAACACCGCCTGCAGCAAAAGGCAGTGGCGCGTAATTCACGACTTAAGGCCGTTGACATTACCTTCCGTCAGCCCAACCGGGTCACGGTTCACGTCACTGAGTTTGCCACGGCGGGCTACGTCATGAAGCAAAATCGTTACTATGAGGTCTTAGAAAATGGTATTGTTAGTCAACAATCGGTTGATCAGCCCAAGAGTGGCACACCGGTCTACGGCCATTTCAAAAAGGCTAAGGCGCTTCACCAAATGATCTTGCAATATGCCAAGCTCGATAGTGAAATCAAACGCAGCATCAGTGAGATTCAAGCATCACCGACCAAGGATAACCCCGACCGGGTTCATTTATTCATGAACGACGGCAACGAGGTGTATGCTAGCATCCCTAGTTTCGCCAAGAAAATGGCCTATTATCCAGGCATTGCGGCCAAGCTGAAACAAAAGGGTGTGGTCAATTTGGAAGTCGGGGCGTACTCGTACCCGTTCAAAAAATAATTTCATTTTGATTGCATTGTATAAAAAGCGTCAATAAGGCTTTTTCAACCCCTAGTAAATGTGGTAAACTGAAAAATAATTAGGAGAAAAAGCGAATTCATGCAGTGTTGATCGATAATTAACTTAGGAGGTTCCTTTTTCTATGGATAATTCAGGGATGTACGTTGGTCTCGATATAGGAACCACCTCAATAAAAGTCATTGTTGCTGAGAATGTTAAAGGGCAAATGAACGTTATTGGTGTGGGAAACGAACGTTCGAATGGGGTCAGCCGCGGTGTCATCGTGGATATTGACAAAGCAGCTGAAGCCATTCAGCGCGCCGTTCGACAAGCCGAAGAGAAGGCCAGCATCGAGATTCATGATGTGATTGTGGGGATTCCCGCAAACTTATTAAAAATTGAACCATGTAGTGGCATGATCGCCATTGACGACCAGTCACGTGAAATCACGGGTCGTGACGTCCGGAGTGTTTCCGCCGCTGCGTTGATCCAGAGCCTACCGCCAGAACGAGAAGTCGTCGACATTTTAGCCGATGAGTTTGTCGTTGACGGGTTTGATGGCATCAAGGATCCACGCGGAATGGTCGGGGTACGCCTCGAACTTCATGGGACCATCTTTACTGGCCCCAAGACCATTATGCACAATACCCGTAAAGCCGTTGAACAAGCCGGCTTGAACCTGCGGGGAACGGTCATCAATCCGATGGCCCAAGGCATGATGGTCATGAACGATGGTGAACAAGACTTTGGGACCATCTTGATCGATTTGGGGGGTGGCCAAGCCACTGCTGCGGTCATTCATGATCACCAATTGAAGTACATCGACGTGGACCAAGAGGGTGGCCAATTCATTACCAAGGATATTTCCGTGGTTCTGAACACCTCCCTGGACAGTGCGGAGAAGTTGAAGCGCGACTACGGTTACGCTGATTCAACGCAGGCCAGCGACGAAGACGAATTTCCCGTTGACGTGGTCGGCCAAAGCCAACCCACGCCAATTTCAGAAAAATACTTAGCGGAGATCATTGAGGCCCGGTTGGACCAGATCTTCAAGCGCCTCCGCGGTAATTTGGATAAGGTGCAAGCCCTTGAATTACCCGGTGGTATCGTGTTAACCGGTGGGGTTGCGGCCTTACCAGGCATTACGGATCTGGCCACGGACGAATTTAACACTAACGTTCGGGTTTACGTGCCAGATCAGATGGGACTGCGTCATCCTTCCTTTACGTTGGCGCTGGCTCTTGTGAAATACTTTGGGGGGCTGAGTGAGATTGATCTGCTCATCAAGAGTGCTTTGACGGGCTCCACCCAACTAGCCGATGAAACCGACGAGATTCGTCAACGTGAACAGGATGCTGAGAACCAACAACAGCAATCTGCTGCGCCACAATCAACTCAGGGTAAGCAAGCGAAACCGAAAAAGAAGAAAAATCGCTCTGAAGGCATTCGAAAGTTCTTCAGCGACTTCTTCGACTAACGCGAGATGGAGGAATACACAAATGGAATACTCACTAGATTCAGCACAAAATAATGGGGCCATCATTAAGGTGATTGGTGTCGGCGGTGGTGGTAACAACGCCGTTAACCGGATGATTGCCGAAGACGTTAAGGGTGTCGAATTTATCGTGGCCAACACGGATGTGCAGGCCCTCGAAGCCTCAAAGGCCGAAACGAAAATTCAACTCGGGCCGAAACTCACCAAGGGTCTTGGTGCCGGGGCTAACCCAGAAGTTGGGGCCAAAGCTGCCGAAGAAAGCGAAGAACAGATCACCGAAGCCTTACAAGGGGCCGACATGGTCTTCGTCACTGCCGGAATGGGCGGGGGTACCGGTAACGGTGCTGCGCCTATCGTGGCTAAAATCGCCAAAGAGGGCGGTGCACTGACGGTTGGGGTTGTTACTCGGCCATTCAGTTTTGAAGGCCCACGGCGGGGTCGTTTCGCCGCTGAAGGGGTTGCCGCAATGAAGGAGAACGTGGACACATTGATCGTCATTGCCAACAACCGCTTGTTAGAAATCGTTGACAAGAAGACGCCAATGATGGAAGCCTTCCAAGAAGCCGACAACGTCTTACGTCAAGGGGTTCAAGGCATCTCTGACTTGATCACGAGCCCTGGCTACGTGAACTTGGACTTTGCTGATGTGAAGACGGTCATGAAGGACCAAGGGGCAGCCTTAATGGGTATCGGTTCCGCTAACGGTGAAAACCGCACGGAAGACGCTACCAAGAAGGCTATCTCTTCACCACTGCTGGAAGTGTCTATCGATGGGGCCGAACAAGTTCTGTTGAACATCACTGGTGGTCCAGACCTGTCCTTGTTTGAAGCCCAAGCGGCTTCTCAAATCGTGTCCGATGCCGCTACTAGCGACGTCAACATCATCTTCGGGACGTCCATTGACGAAGACCTCGGCGATGAAGTTCGGGTCACGGTTATCGCAACTGGGATCGACAAGAAGAAGGAAGAACGCGAAGCTGCGCAACACAGCCGCGTTGCCCGTCGTGCCGAAACCCAACAACCACGGAACACGGATTCTCGCAACGATGCCCCTAGCCAGGAGACTGAAAAGGATCCATTTGGCAACTGGGACATCCGCGAACCCGCGCACCGTCCAGAACCTAAGAGCAGCAACAACACTAACAGTTCCAACAGTGAATTTGCGGGTGTTGACAAGCCTGATTTCAACATCTTTAACCCGAGTGAAAACGACACCTCGGCAGCAGATGACAACAAGGGCGAAGACACGCCACCATTCTTCAAGCGGCGGCGGAAGTAACGTCTATCAGATAGAATTCGTGTTGAGAGGAGTGGCGCACCATGGCGGAGAAGTTTAGTCTCAGCAAATTTTTTGGCATGAACGATGAATATGACGAAGACTACGAGGACGACCCAACAACGGCTCCGGTAGCCCAGTCGAAGCCAAAGCCAACTACCCCCAGTCGACCGGCCGACAGTCGAAAGGTGGTTGCCATGCGATCTGCAAATACTAGTCACATCGCGATCTGCGAACCGCGAATCTATTCCGATGCGAAGTCGATTGCGAAACAGATTACTGGTGGGGATGCGGTCATCGTTAATTTTGCCCGGGTGGATGAATCCCAGGCCCAACGCATCGTGGATTTCTTAAATGGAACCGCGTTTGCCGTGGGTGGCGAAATCAAACGGATCGGTGAACAGATTTTTCTGTGCACGCCCCACAACTTCGAGGTCAGCGGCGATGTTGCCGCCAACCTCGGGACTCAAGTCACACAATAAAGGAGCAACGCCGTGATACAATTTGTCCTTTTGCTATTTAAAGTCTTGAACTGGGCCGTTAGCGCGTACATCCTGTTGATTGTGGTGTATGCCTTGCTCAGTTGGCTCCCTGGTGGCTATCAGTCAAAATTTGGTCAAATCATTGGCCGACTCGTCGAACCGTTCCTCCACTACTTTGATTTTGTATCGGTGGGACCACTCGGGTTCGGGCCAGTGGTGGCCATCATCGTCCTCACGTTGGTCCAATACGGACTGTCAGGACTAGAGTCGATGATTCTTAGATTATTATTTACATGAAAATAGGAGGCGAAGAAGTTGGATGAGAATGTGCTACAGCATTTTCGGCCGGACGAAGCCCCGCTGATTGACGCAATCGGCGGCTGGATTCAACAAGTCCAAGACGAATATCGCCCCGTTCTCACGCACTTCTTGAACCCCCGGCAAGTGTACATCGCGTCCACATTGGCCCGGCGAGCAGACATGCACGTCCGGTTCAGTGGGGGCCACGAACACGCTGAAATGCAGCGGGCACTGTTTTACCCGGATTACTACGAACCAGAACCGAAGGACTTTGAGCTGACGGTCCTGCGCGTCGACTATCCCGTAAAATTTGCCACGCTTCATCACAGTCAGATTCTAGGCACGTTGCTGGGTTCAGGCATTGAGCGTGAAATCCTCGGGGATATTCTCACCGATGGCCTGAACTGGCAGGTAATCACGGAAAGTAGCATGGCGGATTACCTGTTAGGCCAGGTCGATCACATCGGCCGGGTCAAGGCACGGTTGCAAGAAGAGTCTTGGAACAACTTACTGGTTCCCATGAATGAGTGGGAGACCGAGGGGGCGACGCTGTCGTCACTGCGGTTAGATAACATCGTGGGAACGGGCTTTCATTTGTCCCGGCACCGCGCCAAGGAACTGATCGAAGGGGGCAAGGTCCGGTTGAACTGGGCGGAGACTCTGAAACCAGATTTCGAACTAGACGTGGCGGACATCGTGTCCGTGCGCGGCTTTGGCCGGATTCGGCTGGATGAAGTCGGTGGTCGAACGAAGAAGGAAAAAATTCGGGTCACCCTAGCGGTGCTGCAGAAATAGATGCGGAGGGAACAGTGCAATGGTATTAAGTCCATTAGATATTCACAATAAAGAGTTTGGCACAAAGATGCGCGGTTACAACGTTGATGAGGTCAATGATTTCTTGGATCAAGTCATCAAGGATTACCAAATCACGTTGAACCACAACAAAGAATTAGAGGAACAACTGGATGCGGCGAATGAGAAGCTCAAGTACTTTAACGACTTGAAGGATTCCCTGAACCAATCCATCTTAGTTGCGCAAGAGGCCGCTGACAAGGTCAAGGCCAACTCCCAAAAGGAATCTGAGATCATCATTCGCGAAGCCCAGAAGCAAAGTTCCGACATCGTTTCTGAAGCCACGAACAAGGGTAACCAGATTATGAATGAAGCCTCCAAGCGTGCCAAGAAGCTGGCTGTCGAAACCGACGACTTGAAGAAGAGCACGCGGGTCTTCCGGCAACGGCTGCAGGTCATGCTGGAAAGCCAGTTGGAAGTGGTCAAGTCTAACGACTGGGACAGTCTGTTAAAGGAAGGTTCCATGTCCAGCTACGAAGAAATCAAGAAGGTCGTTGGTGACCGGCTTGACAACGAAGGGCCTCAGGGCGTACACTCAGAAGCATCCCAACCGGTTGAAGAGACGCCGGTAACGGAAGCCCCTGTGACCGATAGTGGGGACGACAATGGTGAAACCGTTGTGATTTTCCCAGACAACGACCAACCACAGTTTGATAAAGATAATAATTAAGCACTGAGAAAAGAACTGTTCAAAAAGAAGGTACTAGCGAGTTAGCGATGGTGGAAGGCTAACGCCCGCTCTTTTTGTCCGGTATCATTCCCAAAGCTCCACGGCTGAACTTGTAGTAAGCGGTGGCGTTCACGACACGTTACGTTGTTTGAGGGTAGGTTGCGTTTGCCGTTTCGGCTGCGCGGCCTGCTAAATTTGGGTGGTACCACGAAAACGACTTCGTCCCTAGCGGCAAGTCGTTTTTTGTTTGCTCTTTTCGGTTGGTCGTTGGTTTGCGCTCCCGGCGGTGGTCCTTTGCTCCCCACACTGTGGGGCCCGCTTCCAGCCTGAGAGGCGGTCTTCCAGCTGGCTTTGAAGCCACGAAAATCACGTGTCTTCAAAGTCGTCCCATGCTCTAACTCGGGTGAGAGACCCCGAGTAAGACCATCGACACAGCGTGGTCCGCAAAACCACCTCTGGTCGCTCACAACGGCCAACCGGAAGGCAAACAAGCACTTGGTTTTGTATGGTGTTGACTGTCGCTCTCGGCGGTAATCTTTACTCCCCACGCTGTGGGGCCCGCTTCCAGCCTGAGAGGCGGTCTTCCAGCTCGCTTTGGAGCCACGAAAAGCACGTGTCTTCAAAGTCGGCCCATGCTCTAACTCGGGTGGGAAACCCCGAGTAAGACCATCGACACAGCGTGGTCCGCAAAACCACCTCTGGTTGCTCACAACGGCCAACCGAAAGGCAAACAAGCACTTGGTTTTGTATGGGGGTTGGCTGTCGCTCCCGGCGGTGACTTCAAGACGCCCTGCTATGGGGAACGCCTGCAGCCTGAGGGGCGGTCTTCCGGCTCGCTTTGAAGCCACGGAAAGCACGTGTCTCCAAAGTCGGCCCATGCTGTAAACGACTAAAAGTGAAGTGCCGTAAAATTATTAGACAGAAAGACTAATAATTTTGAGGTGGTTCCATGAAGAAATATACGTTTGAGTTCAAAAGACGAGTGGTCAAAGAATACTTAGATGGTCAGGGTAGTGCTTTAGACTTGGCTGCTAAGCATAGAATGGCTACCGCAAGTCTTGTGGCCCGTTGGGTTAATCAGGTTAGATCAGGAGGATTTAAGGCTCTCCATAATCATGGTTGGATTCGATACCCCCTAGAGTTCAAAATGGAAGTGGTAGACTATTACCTGAACAATCATGTGAGTTTAAGTGCTACAGCTCGGTATTTTGAAGTTGATAATCCTACCATTAGTAAATGGGTTCGCAACTATCAAGAAAAGGGCATCGATGGCCTTGAGCCCAAGGATAAGGACAGGTATCAATCGATGAAAAAACAACCAAGACCAACGACTGAAAAGGAACGTCATCTCCAAGCAGAACAACGGTTAGAACATGAACTATATCAAGTCAAGATGGACCGTGATGCTTTAAAAAAATTGTTAGCCGTAACTCGCAAAAACCATCCAATGGGGACAAAACAGAAGTAGTCTATGAGCTACGGGAAAAGTATCCAGTTCGTCAACTTCTCAAGGTATTACACTTGAAACGTGCGACCTACTACGATCGACTGAAACGCAATGAGAAGCCGGATAAGTATGCACAATTGAAGACTGAGATTAAGAAAATCTTCGTTCAATCCAAACAAACTTATGGCTATCGGCGCATTCAGCTGTGTACAGAACGTGATGGCTTCAAAGCTAGCCCAGATACCATTCTCAAGCTCATGAATGAAATTGGTATTCGACCTAACATGTATTCTCGGCATACGTCCAAGTATCGGTCATATAAGGGCCAGGTTGGGAAAATAGCTCCCAACATCCTTAACCAGCACTTCAACGCGACTCAGCCCCTTTCAGTGCTCCACACGGACGTCACTCAGGTACGATTGGCTAATCAAAAATGGGCTTATATTTCAGCGATTATTGATGAAGCTAGTCGAAGCGTTTTGGCCGTTAAGATCAGTGCTCACCCAGATAAAAAGCTTATTAAGGCGACACTAAATTCACTTAAGCCCAAGCTACCAGATGATACTTTTCCAATTCTTCATTCCGACCAAGGCTGGCAGTATCAGATCAAGAGTTATCGTCACAAACTGCACAAAATGCATATTATTCAAAGCATGTCGCGAAAAGGTAACTGTCATGACAATGCGCCGATTGAAAGCTGGTTCAACCTACTAAAGCGAGAATGTCTTTATCGCCATAGTTTAAAGAGCCTAACGTCTTTGAGAAGACTCGTCTCACGCTACGTCAAATGGTTTAATACGGAGCGCATTACTTTGATTCATGGTGGGTTAACCCCTGCCAAGTATTGCCAGAAGATGCAAGTTGCATAGGTCAGAAAAGTGTCTAACATTTTACTTGCACTTCAAAGACAGCCGTTAACACCATCGACACAGCTGGGCATCTTGAGTCACCTCTGGTCGCTTAGGTTAGTGGTGTCAGTGTTAATTTGTTTTAGTGGCCAGCCACTATTGCCTGTAGGGAATTCAGTCTCACTGGTCAACCTGACCGGTAACACTGGGTTTACAGTAACAACTCGTCTTAGACGAGAGGGGCGTGAAAATGGACTCAGCCGAGCTTGAAGACCGCTCTGTGGCTTCAAGTGTCCTGCCACCAGCGTTCCGGTCCATTTTCACGCCCCGGCAGGCGGAAGGCAAAGACTAGTCAAAGGTCTGAACGCAGTGAATTCAATGTCGCTAGTCAATCTGACCGGTAATGCTGGGTTAACAACAAACACGTATGTAGCCGATAGTGGAGCCAGCATTGGGAGCCTAGCCGTGTCGTTATGCTTGGCGGTTTACCGCTTAGCATAAGGGTGCTTCTGGAGACCGCTTCTCAGGCTTCAGAACGCCCCATGGCTAGAGCTCCCTGGGCTGGCGCAACGGTAGGCGGCCAGGGACCACAATTTAGGTTTAAAGCAATGATAATTAACGGTCGGGTTGACCGGTGAGCTGAGGTCGGAGGACGGCTTGAGCTCACCGGTTCACCAACCGAGGAACAAATTTTAAGGAGGAAATACGGTATGCGAGTGAAAGACACGCTGAACTTGGGTAAGACCAAGTTTAAGATGCGCGGTAATTTACCAGTCAAAGAAGTTGACCGGCAAAAAGCCTGGGCAGACAACAAGATTTACGAAGCCCGTCAAAAGTTAAACGAAGGGAAGCCATCATTTATTTTACACGATGGGCCTCCATACGCGAACGGCCCAATCCACATGGGTCATGCGATGAACAAGATTTCTAAGGATATCATTGTTCGTTACAAGTCCATGAATGGGTTCCGTGCCCCTTACGTTCCCGGCTGGGATACGCATGGTCTGCCAATTGAACAACAGTTGACGAAGGCCGGTTACGATCGCAAGAAGATGTCCACCGCTGAGTTCCGTGACCTCTGTCGCGACTACGCGTTGAAGCAAGTTGACTTACAACGCGATGGGTTCAAACGGCTGGGTGTCGCTGCCGAATGGGACAATCCTTACCTGACCTTGAAGCCAGAATTTGAGGCCGCTGAAGTCCGCGTCTTTGGCGAATTTGCCAAGCGTGGGTTGATCTACAAGGGTAAGAAGCCCGTTTACTGGTCATGGTCATCCGAATCTGCTATGGCTGAAGCCGAAGTGGAATACCACGATGTAACGTCACCATCCGCTTTCTACGGTGAAAAGGTCGTTGACGGCAAGGGTGTCCTGGACGATGACACTTACCTAGTTGTCTGGACCACGACGCCTTGGACGATTCCTGGTTCTGAAGGAATCACCATCGATGCCGGTATCGAATACGCCGTTGTGCAACCCGCTGGGGAAGACCGGAAATTCGTTTTGGCTAGCGACTTAGTGGCTGAAAATGCCGAACGTTTCGGTTGGACAGACGTTAAAGTCTTGAAGACCGTCATGGGTCAAGACATGGACAACATCATTGCCCAACACCCATTCATCGCTGACCGCAAGCTGGTTGTGATGTTAGGTGACTTCGTGACGACTGAAACGGGGACTGGTCTGGTTCATACCGCACCAGGTTTAGGGGAAGACGACTTTAACGTCGGCAAGCTCTACAACCTGCCCGTGTTAGTGCCCGTTAACGACCAAGGATACATGACCGCCGAAGCCGGCGAAGACTTTGAGGGTGTCTTCTACGAAGATGCTAACAAGATTGCCTTGGATAAGTTAAAGGCCAACAACGCCTTACTGAACTACATGCCATATGAACACAGTTACCCATTTGACTGGCGGACCAAGAAGCCCGTTATCTTCCGGGCAACGCCACAATGGTTCGCATCCGTGGACAAGATCCGTGACGAAATCTTGGCTTCCTTACAAGACGTTAAGTTCCAACCAGATTGGGGCAAGCGTCGTTTGGAAAACATGATCAAGGACCGTGGCGACTGGGTTATCTCCCGTCAACGGGTCTGGGGTGTGCCACTGCCAATCTTCTATGGTGAAGACGGCGAGGCTATCATCACGCCAGAAACGGTCGACCACGTGGCTGATTTATTTGGTAAGTACGGTTCTAACATCTGGTTCAAGCGTGAAGCCAAGGATCTCTTGCCTGAAGGCTTTACCAGCGAACACTCACCAAATGGCGAATTCACGAAGGAAAACGACATCATGGATGTTTGGTTTGACTCCGGTTCGTCTCACCAGGGTGTGCTGGCCGAACGCGACTACCTGGACTTCCCAGCTGACCTTTACCTGGAAGGTTCCGACCAATACCGTGGCTGGTTCAACTCTAGTTTGATCACCAGTGTTGCCGCTACCGGTAAGGCGCCTTACAAGCAGGTCGTGTCACAAGGGTTCACGTTGGACAAAGATGGGCACAAGATGTCCAAGTCCATCGGGAACACGATTGCGCCTAGTGAGATCATCCAGAAGATGGGTGCCGACATCGTGCGTCTCTGGGTAACTTCCGTGGATACCTCAGCCGACGTCCGGGTCTCAACGGAATCCTTCGTGAAGATTTCCGACAGCTACAAGAAGCTGCGGAACACGATGCGTTACCTGTTGGCTAACACCAACGACTTTGATCCCGAAAAGGATGCGGTTGCCTTTGATCAGCTGACTGCCGTTGACCGGCACATGCTGTATCAACTGAATGAATTCACCAAGAGCGTCAAGGCCCACTACGACAACTTTGATTTCCTGAACATCTACAAGGAACTCATCAACTTTGTTGTCAGCGATTTGTCTGCGTTCTACCTCGACTTTGCCAAGGATGTCCTGTACATCGAGGCCGAAGACAGTGCTGCGCGTCGTTCGATGCAGACCGTCTTCTACCAAATTGCCGTGACCTTGACCAAGTTGATCACGCCAATCCTGCCACACACGGCCGAAGAAATCTGGGACTTCCTGAAAGAACCAGAAGACTTCGTGCAATTGGCTGAAATGCCCGCTGTGATGGACATGGATGATGCCGTTGAAGTCGAAGACGATGAACACAAATCCGCTTGGGACCACTTTATGGACCTGCGGAGCCACGTTCTGAAGGCTTTGGAAGAAGCGCGTGACGCCAAGTTAATCGGGAAGGCCGCTGAAGCCCACCTGGACTTGTACGTGGATGACGCCACCCAAAACCTCTTGGACAAGTTGAACGTTGACGTCCAACAAATCCTCTTGGTTTCCGGTTTAGACGTTGCGAAGTTGGACCAAGCCCCAGCTGACGCCTTGAGCTTTGGCGACATGGCCGTTAAGGTATCCGCCGCTGCCGGTGAGGTCTGTGACCGTTGTCGGTTGACCAAGGAAGACGTTGGTAGCGATGCTGACTACCCACACTTCTGTGCCCGTTGTGCCGCTATCGTTCGGGCCAACTACCCTGAAACGGCAACTGAAGGTTTTGAAGAAAAATAAGCTTAACCACTAATTTTTAAGAGTCCCATCACTGGCATGTCGTCGGTGATGGGGCTTTTTTTGGTAAAATTTGGTGAACCGAGCGCCGGACCATGTCGCCTAAGAACCATTGTTTGCGGTCGACCGTTCAAGCGAGTATAATTTGCACTATGTATGGGAGGGAACACGATGTTAACTGGAAAAGTAAAGAGTTACAATGAACAACGCGGTTTTGGCTTCATCACCACGCCCGCAGACGGCGACATCTTCGTGTACTACACGGCCATCGTCGGGGAAGGGTTCAAAAAGTTAGAAGCTGGTCAGACCGTGCAATTTGTGATTGTTCAAGGCATGCGTGGCCTCCAAGCGGCAAAGGTAACGCCCGTTGTGACGGGTAGTACTGAGGAGGCTTAGGCATGGACTTAGAAGAGCACGTTGAATCGACCGAAGAACTGTACGACGGTGTGATCGTGAAGCTGGAACGTCAGCGGGTCCGCCTACCAAATGGGGATACGGCTTCGAGAGAAATTGTGCGTCACGCGGGTGCCGTGGGCATTTTAGCGTTGACGGATGATCATAAAATGATTTTGGAACGGCAATGGCGTGCGCCCATCGCAGCGGCCACGTTGGAAATTCCAGCTGGTAAATTAGACAGCCGGGATGCTGATAACGTGGAACATGCGGTGATGCGCGAGCTCAACGAAGAAATTCGTTACCAACCGGGCCAGTTAAAACGGATTACCGGATTTTATTCCAGCGTCGGTTTTTCTGATGAATACATGACGCTCTTTTTGGCGACTGATTTGAAACCCGTCACGACCGAATTACCCCGGGACCAAGGGGAAAACTTGGAACTGCTGACGGTGACCAAGGAAGAAGCCCAGGCCATGATTGACCGCGGCGAAATCAGCGACGCGAAGACAATTACGGCCATCTATTACTGGTTATTACAGAAGTAGGTGACAGCAATGCGTTCAGACGATGAACAAGACAGTCCGAAGACCCGCGCCGATTACCGACGGGAGCAGGAGCGTGCCGAGCAAGAATTTCAGGAACGCGACCGCAAACGGGTGCAAGTCGAAAAGGAATATGCCCGCACGCACGGTGGCGAAACGCCCAGTGACGACGAGCCCACTGACGACGAGCCCACTGAACAACGGGTCAATCCCGTGGACAGCAAACAGCAACGGCTAGGACGACGGCTCAATTGGGCGATCTTCTGGCTGGTGCTTTTGATTATTGCGGTTTACCTCATCCTCTTCTTCCTCGACTAAGCTTTAACTTGCTTTGCCGCCGACAGCTGGCAAGCCCGCCACCCTGTGGGGCAACCCCTGAAGCCTGAGAAGCGGTCTTCAGAGGTGCTTTGAACCTCGAAAGTCACGAGTTTCAAAGTCGTCCCGTGCTGTAAGACCGGGAAAATCACCCGACCAAACAGCACCGACACAGGGTTCTGGGCTTACCAGTTTTACGGCTAAGACAGGTTAAAGCCACCGGACTTTGATGGTCGTTGGTTTTGGTTGTGTGAGTTGAAGCGTGAGCGAAGTTAGGTTAACAGGGATGAGGCTGTGTGTTTATATGGAATATACCATCTCACCTTTTAAAAATTAATGGCTAGTAGTGACTCGCAATCACTGGTGTCGGGTTAAACCGGTGTGAGCCGTGAGGGCAGTGAAAATGGGCTCAGCCGGGGGATTTTCCAAGGTTTTTACTTGGAAAATGGCGACTTTGAAACGCGTTTTTGGCGGTTCAAAGCGAGTCTGAAGACCGCTTCTTGGCTTCAGGCGTCCTTCCACCAGCGTTCCGGCCCATTTTCACTGCCCGGTAGGCGCCAGCACCCGCAGTTTAACCCGTAAAACAATGTAAGACAAAACGAATAGGAGTGGACACACAATATGACATTTGGTATTCTCTGCGCCATGGAAGAAGAAATTAAAGAACTGCACGAAGCCCTGGAAAACGCTCAAACCACGAGCATTCACGGCTTGGAATTTTATCAAGGCACGATTCATGGGCAATCCGTTGTCCTGGTTCGTTCCGGTATTGGTAAAGTTGAAGCCGGCTTGACCACGGCACTGTTGATCACCCAATTTGACGTCGATATCGTTATCAACTCGGGTTCAGCCGGTGCCTTGGCCCCCGACCTGAACATTGGTGACGTGGTCGTTTCCACCGAAACGGCTTACCATGATGCCGACGCCCGGGCCTTTGGCTACGAATACGGTCAATTACCCCAACAGCCAGCGCGGTTTGAAGCGTCCAAAGAATGGGGCGAAAAGATCGTGGCTGCCGCTGCGGATACCGGTTTGAAGACCAAGTTAGGCCTGATTGTTTCCGGGGACCAATTCTTGAACAGTCCTGAAACCATTAAGGACATCATGGGTCACTTCCCAGATGCTTTATCTGGTGAAATGGAAGGGGCTGCTGTTGGTCAAGTGGCGCATCAATTTGACGTGCCATACGTGGTGGTTCGGGCCATGTCCGACAACGCCGACAACGATTCCGGCGTAAACTTTGACGACTTTATTATTGACGCGGGGCACCGCTCTGCACAAATGTTATTAGCCTTGTTAGCAGCACAGAACTAACTCGGCTCTTCAGGAGGTTTTTAGGGTGCAAGAGATTCACATTGATAACAGTAATGCCGTCCGGGAAATCTACCTGGACAACGCCGCCACCACACCGATGGCGCCAGAGGTTTTAAATGAAATGGTCGACAAGATGGCTAACGTGTACGGCAACGCCTCAACCCTGTATGGTTTGGGTCGGCAAGCACACACGGTCATGGAAAACAGTCGCCAGGTGATCGCCAAAAGCATCAATGCGGCTCACGATGAAGAAATCATCTTCACCAGTGGGGGGAGTGAAAGTGACAACACGGCCATTACCCAAACCGCGTTGACGCGTCAATCCTTGGGCAAGCACATCATTACCACCGAGATTGAACACGAAGCCGTGCTCCGGCCGTTACATGCGTTGGAGGAACAAGGCTTTGACGTGACCTATTTGCCAGTCGACGAACAGGGACGCATCAGCCTGGATGACTTCAAGGCAGCCCTGCGTGATGACACGATTCTGGTGACCATCATGATGGGCAACAACGAAGTCGGCAGTCGGATGCCGATTCACGAAATTGGGGAGATTTTAAAGGACCATCAAGCATGGTTCCACACCGATGCCGTGCAGGCCTACGGGTCCCTCGACATTGACGTGCAACGCGACCACATCGACATGCTCTCGACGTCTGCGCACAAGATCAACGGTCCCAAGATGATCGGCTTCCTGTACAAACGTGAAGGCGTGAACTTCCCCAGCTTGATCAAGGGTGGCGACCAGGAAGAGAAGCGGCGTGCGGGAACGGAAAATGTGCCCGCCATCGCTGGGATGGCCGTGGCCGCTAAGCTGTTGACGCCGGAAGTAAAGGCTGAAAAACGGGCCCGGTTCCACGGCTTCAAGCAACAGGTCGTTGACGGTCTGACCAAAAATGGCGTGGACTTTGCCATCAACGGCTCACTGGAAGGCGAGAACCTGGAGCACGTCTTAAACATCTGGATCAAGGGTATCTCGACTTACGTGATGCAAACCAACCTGGACTTGGCGGGCATCGCTGTTTCGGGCGGGTCTGCCTGCACGGCCGGGTCAATCGAACCGTCACACGTGTTGACCGCCATGTTTGGCGCCGACAGTCCCCGCATTGCGGAGTCGATTCGGTTATCCTTTGGTTCACAAACGACGAGCGACGACATTGACGCGTTCATTAAGAACGTTAGTGCCATCGTGAAGCGACTTTCAAAGAACGAGGTGAAGTAACATGTTATTTGAAAAAGAAATGAAGATCACGGGTGACACGGATAC
This sequence comes from Levilactobacillus sp. FUA 3915, assembly GCF_044053135.1. Classification (NCBI taxonomy): domain Bacteria; kingdom Bacillati; phylum Bacillota; class Bacilli; order Lactobacillales; family Lactobacillaceae; genus Levilactobacillus; species Levilactobacillus sp. FUA 3915. The sequence continues at coordinate 2,480,410 of NZ_CP168704.1, forward strand.
TTACGAATTGCACCCAAATATTAAGGCTTACGCGTTGAAGGATGTGGGTTTCCAAGTCTCCAACGCCGGTAACTACACGCTGGAACGGTCAGTTGACCCAACGTCCCCTTACAACAAGAATCAAATGTTAAAGGTCGTCGTGGCCAAGGACCTCAGCGGGTTCAAGATGTCCACGACCAACGCCTCCGGTAACGCCCGCGTAAACATTTTCAAGGGCACCCATGCCGAGGGTAACGTGGAACAGTACCATTTCATTCTGCAAAACCTGATTGACCGGGAAATTTTACAGAAGAAGTAAAGCATTTAACGTGGTTCTCTCCGGAGAGCCACTTTTTTTTCGCGAAAAATTAAGTTGGTATAAGAAGGTCGTTCCCGGCGGCGAATTCAAGGTGGCCTGCTGTGGGGCACGACTCCGGCCTGGAAAGCGGTCCTACGTCTCGCCTTGAAACCTCGCAAAGCCCACGAGTTTCCAAGGTCGTCCCATGCTCTAGGCTGAGTGAAGAAACCTCAGCCAAGACCATCGACACAGCAGGCCACCTTGATTCGCCTCTGGTCACTCAGGGTAGTCGTTGAATTTTAGCGAGGTGAACGTAGATTTGCTTGTGGGTGTAGTTTGGTTGGGTGACTTAAATTCTTTATGTAGTATGTAAGGGATAGTGAGTTGGTGGAGCGTCAATTCTCGGTCAACTCAAACGCCTCAATTCTGTTCGATAATAAACATACATGCTAAACTGTTGATTATAAGAACGAGGTTCGCTATCATGACAGTAATGGCAGTCAAATAGTTGATGCTGAGTTGTTTTTAAACGTGCAGTCAATCAGATAGTTGAGGGCAGACACGATTACAGGCAGGATTAATATTGTCTAAGGAACAGTCAACTGAGGGCTACCATGTCAGTGACCAGAGGTAGATCAAGATGCACAGCTGTGTCGATGGTCTTAGCTGAGTGATTTACTCTCAGCTTAGAGCATGGGGCGACCTTTGAGACCGCACTGTGGCTCAAAGTCGAGGTGGAAGCCCGTTTCTCAGGCTGGAACCGACCCCACAGCAGGGCATCTTGAATCTGCCGTCGGGAACGGGAATAACATACTAGCTACCTCAGTAAGCCATCCGTGAACGCGTAGATTTGGGGGAATGTATTGTGAATGAAATTGCAGGCGTCACCTTTTTCCAACGAGACTTGACCTATCCTACGAACCGTAATCGGCTACGGCTTGTATACTCTAAACCGGTGAATGCCTTATTCCGGGAACACCGCGTCTATAGCGAGATTCACTCGCAGGATAGTCGATTTAAAATTGATCAGGACAAAATTTTCTTTGGCAATCAGGCCGTCATCGAACCCTACACGGCGTTTGGTCGGGGGGCGGCCTTTCATTCGATGGGGGCGTTCAGTTATTCCTGGAGCGTGCTGCCGGTGAACACGGTGGTCGGGCGCTACTCCTCGATTGCTGCCGGGTCGAGCGTGATGAACGTCGACCACGCGCTACACCACTTCACGACTTCGAGCCTAACGTTTGACCACTACCATCAGCCGTTCAACGACTACTTGGCGGATCATTCTGCGTCTAAATTTGATAGCATCGGCCAGGATGGCATGTATCAGATTAAGCCGGTGGTGATTGGCAACGACGTGTGGATCGGCAAGGGCTGTGTGTTTGGCAACAAGGGCATCGTGGTCAACGATGGGGCAGTTATCGCTGCAGGGTCGCTGGTGACCAAGGATGTGCCGCCGTATGCGGTCGTTGGCGGTTGGCCGGCCAAGGTGATTAAGTTCCGCTTTGACTTTGCGACGATTCATGAGCTGATGGCGTTGAAATGGTGGCAGTATGATTTCGGCCAATTCGCCGACATTGAGGTCCAAGAGGACATTGGTCAGTTTATCGAGAAAATTCGGGCAGCGGAGGCGGCTGGCACGCTGGTTCCTTACGCGCCAGACCCCTTGACGCTGGCGGACGTTCAGGCAGCGACGGAACGGGAGGAAGCCTAAATGATAACGGTGATCAAACACAATACTTTCTTTCAGCGAGACGTGCAGTTGACCGACAAGCCGCGGGCCATCACGGTTCCCGTTCAGCCGGCCGTCGATGACTACTTGCGGGCGCATCACATCTATACCCGCTTTAATTCGGCGGACTCTCGGTTCAGGGTCGGGGCCGACCAGATTCGCTGGGGCGTGACCGCTAGTATTGAACCCTATACCACATTTGGGCGCGGCACCGCCTTTTACACGATGGGGGCGTTCAGCTATGCCTGGAGTCAACTGCCGGTGAACACGGTGGTTGGCCGCTACACCTCGATTGGGAGCCGGGTCCGTCAGCTCGGGCACAACCATCCCCTGGAGCGGTTCACCACCTCGAGTGTTAGCTTCGACGGCAAACTGGCGGCGTATCAGGATTATTTGCAAACGAGTGGACAGACTTACCGTCCCGTTGCCAATCCAGCTGCGGCGGTCCAACCCATTGTCATCGGCAATGACGTTTTAATTGGCGACGACGTGGTTTTTGGCAATCATGGCGTGGTGGTCAGTGACGGCGCGGTGGTCGCCGCTGGGAGTTTGGTAACGCACGATGTGCCACCGTACGCGGTCGTGGCGGGATGGCCGGCCCGAATCATCAAGTATCGCTTTGACTTTCCCACGATTGACCGCTTGCTGGACCTGCGCTGGTGGCAGTATGACTTTGGCCGTTTCGGGGAAATTGCCGCGGATGCGCGGATCGAGCCGTTTATTGCCCAACTGGAAAATCTGGTGGTGGCGCAAGGGTTACAGCCGTTTGACCCAGAACCGGTCACGGCTGCGGTAATACAATCGTTGGTCAGCAATCCATAAAAAACAGGCTAGCCGTTGGGTGGGTAAACCCGGGGTTAGCCTGTTTCAATTGTGAGCGAAGCTATTGTGACCGCTGACTAAACAACGGTCGCGTGTGACAACAGGATAAACTTGAGGACCGCAATCAGGAGCAGGAGAATCTGCAGGGCGAGGTCGGCCTCGTTTAGGAAGCGGTGGTCCTTGGTCGTGGTGAAGAAATCAAAGTGGCCCGTCAGCGTGACCAGAGCGAGAAAACTGATGACGGCGAGGACGATGGGCTGGGTCGTCAGGGCGGCCAGAATCAGTAACAGCAACGTGACGCCAAACAGGCCTTCCTGCAACTTAGAATTTTGTTGGACAACGTGCATAATGATCCCTCCAGTGAGCCCGGTAGATAGTACTGGGTTCGTTTGATACCGCCATTATGCCGGATTCTAGCGAAATGACCAGTTGCCGCAACTATTTTGGCAGAGATGGGTTAGCAAACTATCATAATTGACCGCGAAATCTTGCAAAAGAAGTAGTGGCTGATTGCAACTAAAAAACGTCGCTCTCCATGCTATAGTCCCCTTAAGGTTGACAGATGAAAAACTATAATTCATCTGTTAACTTTAAGGGGATTTTTCTATGCCTAGGACAAGATTTACAGCTATGGAGAAACTGGATATTTTGACTGGTCTATCACAGACCAAGTTGAACAGAAGCAAATACCTTGAGCAATATGGTATTTATGGCTCTACTATTCGTTTGTGGCGAGAACTTTACAAGCGTGATGGCCTCGACGGCCTAGAAGAACGCCATATCTGGACACGTTATAGTGCAAAGACCAAGCAGCAAGCCGTGGAAGCCTATCTAAATGGTAAAGGTAGTTTAGTTGAAATCAGCAATCGTTTTGGATTGAGAAGCGACAAGCAACTTCGCGACTGGATTAAGAAATTCCAGTATAATGGGACCAATAAATCATTGATGGCTACCCCGTCAAGAAGGCAGGTCCGCATTATGAGTCGTAAAACAACATTCGAAGAACGAATTAAAATTGTGGAGTATGTCACAGCTGGAAAGCATTCGTACTCCCAGGCATCCGAACACTTCAACGTCTCTTACCAACAGGTAAGAGCCTGGGTTCTCAAGTCCAAAGATGGTGGGTACACAGCATTAAAGGATGGCCGTGGACGTACTAAACCAGTTGAAGAAATGACTGAAGTTGAACGTTTAAAACTAGAGAATCGTCAACTAAAGGCCCAGCTCAAAGAACAGGAGGTAATGGAGCTCTTCGCAAAAAAAATCCGGGAACTACAGAACAAGGAGTGAACGCCCAACATAAATTAATATTCCAGACAATCCAGGAACTCAGTCCACAGATTCATGGCGCCCAAACCATTATTCTTCGCAAAGTGGGTCTATCTCGCCAAGCATTTAATCAATGGCTTCATCGTGAAGAAACCCCTTGGGAGCAACAAGAAGCGCAGCTTAAGCAAAAGATACTCATGTACTTCAATGCACATCGTCAGAGAATCGGCGCAGGAAAATTGAAGATTTATCTAGATCATGATTCAGATCTTGATTTTTACGTCTCGCTTAAGCGCGTTAAGCGGATTATGACTCTCCTGCATCTCAAGTGTCAAAGCAGACTGAAGAAACACCATCGAGTAAAACAAGCCGAACAAGAAATACGAGACAACGTATTAAATCAACGGTTTAATATGGCAGATAATCCAAATGAAGTGTGGTTGTCGGACGCCACCGAAGTTCGTTACGGTATCAATGGCGAGTACAAGGCTCGTTTGTGTGGTGTACTAGATCTATATGGCAGATATCTTTTATCCTACAATCTGAGTGTTACTGAGACCAGTGACGCAATGGTTGAAGTCTTTGAGCGAGCCTTTAGCAAAGCTGGAGAAGTTCATCCAATGGTTCATACCGATCGTGGTTCGGCTTACACTTCCAAAGATTTTAATAATCTAATGACCGAACACAAAGTCGTTCGGAGCATGTCCCGACCGGGAACGCCTTATGACAATGCCCCAATGGAACGTTGGTGGAATGAATTCAAGTTAAACTGGCTAGACAGCCACCCAATGCCTAAAACCAAGGAGGAGCTAATTAAGCTTATTGAGGAAGGTATTCACTACTTCAACTATATTGACCGTACAGCACAAAGAAACGGCTCCACCGCGGTTGAGTACCGCGGTGAAGCCGCTTAAACACATCTACAAAAATTATAGTATTTCATCCGTCAACTTGACAGGGACTAGTACACCATAATGGGGACGGCGTTTTTATTAGGCTAAATTTTGCCGCACTGCGGCTGCCAGGGATTCCGCCTGCTGTGGGGACGCTTCAGACTGGAAAAACACCAGTCTTCTCGCTCGCTTTGAAGCCACGAAGACCACGTGTCTTCAAAGTCGCCCATATTGTGAGCTAGCCACTGGCCAGCTCACAATATTACCACGGCTGGCTGCATCCCTGTCCTCCTCCGGCTCCACTTGTGGTTTATTACGACAATGGTTGGAAAACCTGGAGACTTAGAACTTTCAGCCTTTAGCTCACAAACTAGACCCAAAGCCATCATCTAGGTCTTGAACATAGTGTGGTGACTGATTCGGTTGGAGAAACTGGCAGAGTTCTGCTGGCTGAAAATCAATCTTGGCGAGCTGCTCTGGTGTTTTCCAGAGTAAGTGGTCGCCACTACAGGTGGTCGCTGGTAAGGTGACTGTCGTTTCGAGTTGAAATAGGAGCACCACTTGTTGCCAGGTTTCGCCAGGAATCGTGACGTGATGGTCGGCCACCGCTAGTAAGTGAATCGGGGTGACTGCAACTCCCAGCTCCTCGCGAAACTCACGGGCAATGGCCGCCGCAGCAGATTCGTGGAGTTTGACACGACCACCGATCAAGACGACGTCGGCGGTGGTCGAGGTGGTGACGAGAATGCGGCCGGTCGCATCAAAGATGGTTCCAGCCGCACGGTAGTTGAAGTTCCCGTTGGTCGTTTCTAACGTGATGTCATTGGGTTCGTGTTCCATGTCAATCTCCTTAGTTAGCCGAAACATACTTCAGTAGACCTCGTTGCCATTCAATGTAAGAAATAACCAGCAACACCCCGGTGACCAGGGCCGTCCACAGCAGCAGCCAGGTGGGCTGGTTGTGGCCGAACTGGGCCGGGACGTTGGTGATGGCCAGTGAGGGGATGACCCACAGGAAGAGCTGTTGGATCACCCGCGGATAAATTTTAGCCGGGCGCGCGGACGCGTCCATCAGGTCTTCTGGCAAGCCGTTGAGTGCGGACAGGCCGTCGACCCAAAAGGCCAGTGTGACCATGATCTGGTTGAGGGCAAAGACAAAGCCGATGCCGACCACCACTGCGACCAGGTAAAGGAAGAGGTTCAGCGGTGTCGGTTGCAGTTTGCTTAGAATCACGCCCTCGATGCCACCGGTCAGTAGCAACGTGACCAGCGAGGGAAAGTCCACCCGGTAGCACGCGTGGAACCAGTACGAATTGACCGGCCGCAACAAAGAGTAATCCAGGTTGCCGTCCAAAATTTGGTCGACCAGGTCCTCGTGCCCCGCGACAAATAAGAATTGGTAGGCGTAGCTGATGAGATTGGCCGTGGTGATGAGGTTCAGGTAATCGAGAAAATTCTAGCCGTAAATCGTCGGCGTAAACGAGAAATACACGCCCCCGGTGATCAGCTCAATGGCGTAGAACAGGACACCGAAGAGGGCGGTCAGCACGGTCGTCATCCGGTAGGTCATGGTCTCCGCTAAGCTTTGCGTGACCAGCACGCGATAAATTTTCAGCATTAGCTCCCCACCCCCTCATAGGAACGAATCCCCCGGGGCCAAACGATCTTCAGAATACCCAGGGCGACGACGGCCCACCCCAGCGCCCAACCACCCGCCAGCAAGATCTGGTTGAGCGACAGTTTGCCTAGGAGTAGCAGCGTCAGTTGGTTACCGGCCAGGGAAAAGGGATTATAAATTAGCCAGGCAAATGCCGGTGGCAGTACCTGAAGCGGAAAGGCCTGCCCACCCAGCAACAGGAAAAGCGCGCTCAGTACGGGCCGCAGCGGCCAGACCTGCACCAGCCAGAAGCTACACAGGCTGATGGCGGTGATCATCAGGAAAAACATCCCATAGGTCAACCCCATCAGGAGTAGGCTGCTCAGCGCGTACAGCAGGCCGCGGCGAAAGACCGGACTGATAAAACCCGTTGCTAGGCCGTAAATGGCCAGAAATGGCAGGCCCCGTCCCAGGTAATCCCAGAAACTTTGAATAAAATAATTGATGGGACGCATGAGCACGACGGAGAGGTTGCCACTGCGGACCAGTCCGCTGAATTTGAAAATGGGTTCCGCGGAAAAAATAAGGGCTAAAACGTTGACCACGATCAGATAGATGACCATCTGGTTGGGCTGGATGCCGGCAATGTCGCTCCGGCCGCTAAAGTTGTAGACGGCCAGCCACATGAAAATCGTGACCATGACGTTGACGGCGGTCGTCAGTAAGTGTAAAACCAGGTTGCCCCGGTAGGCCAGGGTGGCCATCAGGGCGTTTTGACAAGTCAGCCAATATTTCATTTGGTCGGCGCCTCCTCGGAAAACAGTTGCGTGAGGATGGCGTCCAGGCTGCCGTTGTGCCGGTTGACGCTTAAAATGTGGCGCGGGTCGATCGGCAGTTCGGTTAGCGTTGTCGCGTCAATTTCGTAGTGGGTCGCATCCACTTGGCGCACGTGGGTGGGCAGCGGGTCCAGCGGCGCGTCGGTCACGATTTCCAGGAGCGGGACGGTAGCGTAACGACTGATCAGGCCGGTCATTGTGCCGTCGAAGATCTTTTTACCATGGTTGATGACCGCAACGCGTTGGGCCAGCGCCTCGATATCCTTGGTGTTGTGGCTGGTCAGGATGATGGTCATCTGGGTGTCGTGATTCAGCTGCTTGAGGAACCGGTAAATGTTGGCCTGACTACTGACGTCGATACCAATCGTGGGTTCGTCCAGAAAGAGAATCTCGGGCTTATGGATCAGCGCGCAGATGAGTTCGAACTTGATGCGTTGGCCCAGCGAGAGCTTCCGGACGGGCACGTGGAGTTGGGGCGTCACGGCCAGTTCCTTGGTGAGAAAGGCCAGCCAGGTGGTGAAGGCGTCGTGGGGGATGTGGTAGATCTCCCGCAGGAGCACCAGGGTGTCCAACGGTGGTAGGTCCCAGGCCAGCTGACTCTTCTGACTCAGCATGACGCCGATGCGCTGCAGGAAGGCCGGCCGCTTGCGAAAGGGGACCTGATCGGTGAACAGGCGGACGTCACCGGCATTAACCGGCAGGATGCCCGTCATCAGTTTGATCAGGGTCGTTTTACCCGCCCCGTTGGCGCCCAGGAGGCCGAGAACCTCGCCCCGGTTGACGTGCAGTGAAATGTCTTGAACGGCCGCGACGGTGCTTTTTTGGCGGTGAAAGAGGTCGTGCCAGGCCCCGCTGAAGCCGGCTTGCTTGGTGAAGGTCACGTAGCTAAAATTCGCGTGGTCGACCGAAATAATGGGTGAAGGCATAGATGTCGCTTCCTAACTGTGATGGCTTCTAATTAATTTCTCATCATTTTATCATTATACACGTTCGGGGCGGTTTGACCAGTCATACCGCTGGAAACGGGGCAGTTAGGTGAAAGGAAACGCCAGGCTTGCAAAACCGTTTGAAAATGGGTAAACTAGGCAATACTGGATTTATGCGACCTTCAAATCGTAGATTCTCCAGAATCTGAGAGAAATGATGGTGATATCATGCAGGACAACAGCCATACACGGGTTGTCGTTGGTATGAGTGGCGGGGTCGATTCCTCCGTTGTCGCTTTGCGCTTAAAGCAGCAGGGCTACGACGTGATCGGCGTCTTCATGAAGAATTGGGACGATACGGACGAGAACGGGGTTTGTACCGCCACTGAAGACTATAAAGATGTAGCTAAGGTTGCTTCACAAATTGGCATTCCTTACTACTCCGTCAACTTTGAAAAGGAATACTGGGACCGCGTGTTCACGTACTTCTTGGATGAGTACAAAAAGGGTCGGACGCCGAACCCCGATGTGATCTGCAACAAGGAGATCAAGTTCAAGGCGTTCTTGGACTACGCATTGGAATTAGGTGCCGACTACATCGCAACGGGTCATTATGCCCAGTTGACGCGTGACGAGAACGGCGACGCACACTTAATGCGGGCCGTGGATCAGAACAAGGACCAGACTTACTTCTTGAGTCAGCTCTCAACGGAGCAGCTGGACCGCGTGATGTTCCCAATCGGTGACCTGGTTAAGCCCCAGGTCCGTGAAATTGCGAAGGAAGCCGGTTTGGCCACCGCTGATAAGAAGGACTCCATGGGAATCTGTTTTATCGGTGAAAAGGGTCACTTCAAGGACTTCTTGAACACGTATCTGCCAGCTAAGCCCGGCAAGATGATGACGGTCGACGGTGAGGTCAAGGGTGACCACGCCGGGTTGATGTACTACACGATCGGTCAGCGTCGCGGGTTAGGTATCGGTGGTGACGGTGAGGATAACGAGCCTTGGTTCGTGATCGGTAAGGACTTGACCAAGAACATTTTGTACGTGGGCAAGGGTTACCATAACTCTCATCTGTACGCAACGCACCTGTCTGCTTCGGACATTCACTGGGTCAACACGATTGACCGCGGCAGTGACTTCCACTGCACGGCGAAGTTCCGTTACCGGCAAAAGGATACTGGCGTGACCGTTCACTTGAGTGAGGACGGCCAGCAGGTCACAGTTGAATTTGACGACCCAGCCCGGGCCATCACGCCTGGTCAGGCCGTTGTGTTCTACAACGGTGACGAGTGCTTGGGGAGTGCCATCATCGACGCTGCCTACAACAAGGACCGCGAGTTACAGTTAATCTAATCTTTCAGCTCCTCATTGAACCGGCCTCGCTGGTTCAATGAGGAGCTTTTTGGTTACACGAGTCGTTGATGGGCCGCCTTACCGGGCGGAGAAAATGGGATCGGAACGCTGAGGGGAGGACGTCTAGAGCCAAGGAGCGGTCTCTAGACTCGCTTTGAGCCGAAGCCCGCGTCTCAAAGTCGCCATTTTCTGAGTAAGTCACTCAGAAAATCCCACAGCTGGACCCATTTTCTCCGCCCTCACGGCTCACGACGGTGGTAACCAGCTCCTATCGAAATGGCGGGCCGATTCATGACAACTGTGACTGTCACGAAGGGTGAGTCGTCAGTCCTGAGGTGGGGGTGACTGGTCTAGTTAGTAAGTACACGCGGTGGGCAGGACGGCCAGAGCCAAAGGGCGGTCTCTGACCTTGTTTCTGAGCCGAAGCCCGCGTCTCAAAAACACCACTTGTCATGAGAACGGAACGTTCTCACGACAAGTCCCACGGCTGAAACTATTTTCACCATCCCTGCGGCGGAGACGGCGGTCACTGGCAGCTGATGTGGTGGCGAGGTCGGTTTGATGGGAAGCTAGCGATGATTTGACTACTGGTAACTGGCAGTCGGAGTTGTGGGGATGTCCTAGGCAACGTAAGTTTAATTGAGAATTTTTAGTTAACTTAAAGTGGTGGACACGCCGACGGTAGATATAATGCCAGTGACCTAAGTGAAAGAAACACCCGTAAAATTTAAATCAGTCCGTTCTTGGGCTACCGGAGCGGAGGTGAACGGTCGGTGGGGACAGCCAGAGCGAAAGGGGGACGGGGATAGAACCCTGTGTCGGTGGTGTTAGCTGGGTGAATTTTTCCCAGCTTTACAGCACGGGACGACCTTTGAGACGTGGGCTTCGGCTCAAAGGCGAGCCGGAGGACCGCTTCTCAGTCCGCAGGCGGTCCCCACAGGGGAGCAGTCCCTAATTCACCGCAGCGGAGGCAGACCAAGAACCCAGGCAATTTGAATTTTCTAACGGATGTTTCTTTGAAAACTTAGGAAAAACTGGCATAATATAGACTATGTGACTTTACGGAAAGGACGGCAACAATTTTGAAATTATACTTTATTCGCCACGGCAAGACCGAGTGGAACCTGGAAGGCCGGTTCCAAGGCGCCGGGGGCGATTCTCCCCTGTTAACCGAGAGCTACGACCAGATGGTGCAGGTCGGCCGCTTCTTGAAGGACACGCCGTTCACCCACGCGTACGCCAGCCCCATCAAACGGGCCCGGGTGACGGCCCAACACGTGGTCAAAGAATTACATCAACAGGTGCCGCTGACGCTGGTTAGCCGCCTGGAGGAATTTCATTTAGGCAAGATGGAAGGTATGGCGTTTACCGCGGTGCGCGACCAATTTCCAGCTGAACTCGATGCCTTTCGCAATCATCCGGACCGCTACGATGCGGCGAAGATTGGTGGGGAGACGTTTACCCAGGTGATCGACCGGATGACGCCCGCCATTCAAAAAATCGTGGCGGCTAATCCTAAGCCGACCGACAACGTTCTCATCGTCAGCCATGGGGCGGCCCTGAACGCGGAAATCAACGCGTTACTGGGGACGCCACTGGCCGACCTGCGGAAACGTGGGGGCCTGCGAAACACCAGCGTGACGGTTCTGGAGACCGTGGACGGGCACCACTACGACCTGGTCGACTGGAACGATACCAGCTTCTTGACGGCAACTGCGACGCCAACCGATACAATTTAGGTGATAAAATGACTGAAGAAAAAATGACCCGCGATGCGGATAAAGAAAAATCAGAACAAATGGTTCATCAATTAGTTCAACGAATCGACACCCATCCCGGTGATGCGGAAGCGTATTACGAATTGGCAACGGTGTTGGTCGACCTGAACTCCTACGCCCAGGCCGAGGAACTCCTGATGAAGGCCCTCGGGCTCTTTGCGACCCAACCGGCCGTGGTGGAAAAGCTTCGCTACGGACTGGGCAACGTGTACTACGCCGCGGAAGATTACACCAAGGCTATTCAGCAGTTTGATCAGCTGGGGGCGCAGTGGAAGGGCGCCGGCTACCTGATGATGGCGCAGAGCTATATGGCTAACGGCGACCACAAGCGGGCACTGGCCTTTGCCTTAACGGCGCTGACCAGTCAACCGACCGACGAGGCGACCCTCCAGGTCATGGCTGAAAACCTATTGGCCTTGGGCAACATGGACCAGGCGGCCGAGTACTATGACCGCGTGCTCCAACTGGATGCCAAGAACGGCCGAGCCCACTTTGACCGCGGCCTGGTGGCCATGGTCTTAGGCCAACCCTACCAGGACCATTTCGCCCAGGCCAAGCGGCTGGACCCCACGTACTATGAGAAGGGCCAACAACGGCTAGCCGACATTGAACGCTTCGTGCAAACGCAACGGGGCAAGACTGACGACCAAAAGTAAGGGAGGCGCACAGATGGCAACCGAATCGCTCGATTTATTTGAAGAAAGTGGCGCGCCTCAGGCCGATTACGTGGTCGGCACCGTCAGTGCGGTCTTTTTTGCCAGCAACGATAGCTTCTACAAGGTCATGCTGGTCAAGGTATCCGAGACCAGTATGGACTGGCACGAGGACGAAATCGTCGTCACCGGGAACTTTGCCGATATCAAGGACGACGTGACCTACCGCTTCACGGGGAAGCGCGTGGAACACCCCAAGTATGGGGTCCAGTTTCAGGCGGATAACTATCAAAATGAAACGCCAACCACCCGCAGCGGCGTCGTGGGCTATTTAAGCGGCGACGACTTTCCCGGGCTGGGCAAGAAGACGGCCGAGAAAATTGTGGATGCTTTGGGCACCAACGCTATTGAAGAAATTTTAAACGATCCGGCGGTGCTCCAGCCACTTGGCTTGTCGCCCAAGGTATCGGCGACCCTGATCAGTCAACTCCAGACCAATAACGGGATGGAACAGATCATCATCGGCCTCAACGGTTACGGCTTCGGGAGCACGTTGGCCGCGGCCATTTACAACCGGTATCAGGAAAAAACGCTGGACGTGATTCACGAGAATCCGTACCAATTGGCCGAAGACATCAACGGGGTCAGCTTCCGACGGGCAGACCAAATCGCCACCCAGCTGGGTTACGAGGCGGATAAGCCCGAACGGTTGCGGGCCGGCCTGCTACAGACGCTCAACGACCTGTCGGTGGCTAACGGGGATACCTATACCACGGCTAAACCGTTACTGGCCAACGCGTTGAGCCTGTTGGAAAATTCACGCAACGTTCGCCTGGACCCAGCCAAACTAGCGGATGAACTGCTGGAACTGGCCAAGGAACAGAAGGTTGTGGGCGATGACCAGCGAATCTACTTGAAGACGCTCTATGACGCCGAATGGCAGATTGCGGAGCACCTTCAGCGGTTATTAAAGGCGGATGATTCGCCGGCCAAGTTCAACGATGACGCCATCCGTAAGCAACTACGTATCGTGGAGAAGCAGGGTGACATCGTGTATGATGAGTCCCAAACGGCGGCGTTGACCGCGGCTATCCAGGCCAAGGTCATGCTGCTGACTGGGGGACCCGGGACCGGGAAGACCACCATCATTCGCGGACTGGTCAATTTGTACGCCCGCATGCACGAGGTCTCGCTGGATATCAATGAGTACAAGGAAAAACCATTTCCAATCCTCCTAGCCGCCCCAACCGGCCGGGCGGCCAAACGGATGAGCGAGTCGACCGGCTTACCGGCCAGCACGATTCACCGTCTGCTGGGCCTGACCGGTCGGGAAGACAACCTGGATGAGGCGGCTACCAACGACTTAGAGGGCGGGCTGTTGATCATCGATGAAATGTCGATGGTCGACGTCTACCTGATGAAGACGCTCTTGCGGGCCGTACCCGTGGGAATGCAGGTCGTACTGGTCGGTGATAAGGACCAATTGCCATCCGTCGGCCCCGGTCAGGTCTTTCACGACCTGTTGGCCAGTGACCAGCTGCAAAAGATTCAGCTCGATACGATTTACCGGCAGGGGGATGGCTCGTCCATCATCCCGTTGGCCCACGCCATTAAGTCGGGGAAACTACCGGCTGACTTCACCAAGAACCAAAAGGACCGGTCGTTTATCGCCTGTCACGCCAATCAGGTGGAGAGCGTGATCGACCAAATCGTTCAGAAGGCCCACGCCAAGGGCTTTTCCGCCAGCGATATTCAGGTGCTGGCGCCCATGTACCGCGGCTCAGCTGGGATTGACCGCTTGAACGTGGTATTACAGGATATCTTGAACCCGAAAAAGTCTGAACGGACCAAGGAAGTTGAGTTCCGTAACCAGAAATTTCGGATTGGCGACAAGGTCTTGCACCTGGTCAACAGCCCCGAAAACAACGTGTTCAACGGGGATATCGGGGTGATCACTGGGATCGATTTGGCCAGCGATAAGCACAGCGAGGTCAAGAGTGACCAGCTGACAATTGCCTTTGAGCAGACCGAGGTCACGTACGCCCGCAACGACTGGAACCGGCTGACCCTGGCTTACTGTATGTCGATTCACAAGTCACAGGGGTCCGAATTTAAAATGGTGATCCTGCCCATGGTTGGCCAGTACAACCGAATGCTCCAACGAAACCTGCTGTATACGGCGGTCACGCGGGCAGCGGACATGCTGATTCTCCTGGGTGAGTCGCGGGCCTTCGAGGCCTGTGTCACCAGCCTGGGCGTCAACCGGAACACCACGCTGACAACGCGGATTCAAACGGTACTGGACCCAGATGGGACGCCCGTGACGCCTGCGGAGCCGGAAGAAACAACGCCAGCTGCTGAGACCGAGACGCCGGCACCGGCTGCGGCACCAACCACGGCTGAGGTGGAAACGTCCGAGCCCGTCACGGCGGATGTCGCGTCGACTGACACCCCAGAACCCACGACGCCAACGGATTACCGCTTGACGCCGGAGCTGGTCTTGAGCCGAAAGATTGACCCCATGATCGGGATGCAGGGTGTGTCACCCAAACAATTTATGCCATCCGTATAAAATAGCGGTTGCAAGCGTTGCGTTTCCGGTCAAAGATTGCGATAATAAAGACAGAAAAAAGCGCGCTACTGGGCGTCAGTTGGTCTGATGAAAATGACCAGTGCCCGGTAGTCCGTAAAATATACGAATTTGTGGAAAACCCACAGGGAGGCTGTTATGGCAGAACACGTCGAAGCTGGCAGAATGAAAGTCTTTGCTTTGAACTCGAACCGACCACTCGCCGAAAAGATTGCGAAGGCGGCAGGTGTCGAATTAGGGAAGTCAACAATCAAGCACTTTAGTGACGGTGAGATTCAGATCAGTATTGACGAAAGTATTCGGGGGGATGAATTGTTCCTGATTCAATCCGTTTCGGATCCGGTTAACACGAACCTGATGGAATTATTGATCATGGTGGATGCCGCACGGCGAGCCAGCGCTGAGAAAATCAACGTGGTCATTCCGTACTACGGTTACTCACGGGCCGACCGTAAAGCCCGTTCCCGCGAACCCATTACGGCCAAGTTAATTGCGTCATTGCTACAAATGGATGGTGTCAACCGGGTCATTGCCTTAGACCTGCATGCGGCTCAGCTGCAAGGATTCTTTGACATTCCCGTTGACCACCTCCAGAGTGACCGGTTACTGACCAGCTACTTTGAAAACAGCACGACCTTGGCTGATGAGGATATCGTCGTGGTTGCGCCTGACCATGCTGGTGTCAGTCGGGCCCGGCGGTTAGCTGAACTCTTAGGCGCCCCGATTGCCATCATTGACAACCGTTCCGATACGGAAAATGCGGCGCATCCTGAGGCTGTCATTGGGGATGTGAAGGGTAAGCACGCTATCCTGGTGGATGATATCATTGATACCGCCATCCGGATCACCGTTTCCGCTGATGCCTTGAAGAAGGCCGGTGCGGCGGACGTTTACGCGGCAGCGACCCATGCGGTTCTGTCCGGTGACGCGACCCAACGCATCAACGATTCCGTGTTGAAGAAGGTTGTCATCACCGACTCCATTCAATTGCCAGAGGACAAGCAAAGCGACAAGTTTGTCGTGATGTCCGTGGGCGAAATGTTTGGGAAGGCCATCGACCTGATTTACCATGAAGAACCCGTCGATTCCCTGTTCCACAAGGCACTTAAGCGCCAAGAACAATAAAAAAATGAATTTAATGAAGTGGTTGAGAAATAATCTCAATCACTTTTTTTCGTCGTAACAGCTAATATACAGATTTAGTAAAGTTAATGTACAGGCTTGGTAAAGGGAATTTACAACCTTTTGTGCGTTAGCTATAATGAACGAATCGGGGTGATTGTGAAAATTGGGGGGAGGTCAGAATGATGTCTAATTGGAAAGCTTTTGGGATCGATGCGCCACTCGTTCCCGTGCTGTATCTGTTGGCGGCGGTCTTTTTGTTTGTGCAGGGCTACGTGTTGCGACCAGCGGCACCCATCGTCCTAGAGGTGATTGCGGCGGTCATCGTGTTCATCGAAGGGGGCCTCTTCTTACATACCACGGTTCGCGGAAAGTATCGGTTGTTTGATCAGCTGATTCCGCGACTGGGTGTGAAGGCGACCGACCAGATTCTGGATCTCGGTTGTGGTCGGGGGGCGCTGTTAACCCGGTTGGCCGGGAAATTAGAAAAGTCGGGACAAGCCGTGGGGCTGGACTTGTGGCATTCACGCGACCAGTCGCATAACGCCGCGGCAGTCACCCAGCGAAATGTGACGGCATTAGGACTCACCGACCGGGTCAAATTAGTGACTGGCGACATGGTGGCTTTGCCCTTTCCGGACGACCAATTTGACGTCATCACCACCAGTTTTGCGTTGCATAATATTCATGGCGTCCAGCAACGACAGCAGGCGTTACAAGAGGCGGTCCGGGTGTTGAAACCAGGCGGCCAGTTGGTCATCATCGACACTGGCCATCACGCCGCTGAGTATCGTCAGATTCTCAGTGCGGCGCATCTGGATGTTCGGGAAGCCCATTCGCTGGGCATCAACGGCTGGTGGTCTGGCCCCTGGATGAACAGCTATTTGGTGCGCGGGGTTAAGTTGTAAATCAGCTGTCAGTGGTGACGGAATTTTATTTTGTACAAAAGGGGTTCCACCAAGTCGGTGGGACCCCTTTAACGTTAAATCATTTTCATATGAATTGATTTCCGGTCATAATCTAAATACCGCTCGAGCCAGTTCTGCCCGGCCGTTAAGACCACGCAACAGAGCCAGTAGAGAATGGCAATCGTGATGTAGATCGTCATGTAGTCCTGATTTGCTCCGGCCACAATTTTCGCGTCCATAAACATTTCGGTCACGGTAATCATGGCGGCCAACGAGGTGCCCTTGAACATGTCCAGCAGAATGTTGCCGAGGGCTGGAATGCTGATGCGGAAGGCCTGCGGAATGATAATCAGGCGCATGACCTTGCGATAGGGCAACCCAATCGAGTAGGCGGCTTCGTACTGACCGTGGTCGATTCCCAGAAATGAGGACCGAAAGACCTCGGACACGAACGCCGCGGCACCAATCGTAAACGAGATGATGGCGGCGGGAATGGCGGTCAGACCAAAGCCAAAGTAGACGATGAACAGGACGACCAGCATGGGCACGCCGCGCATAAAGGAAATATAAGCGCGGGCAATCCAGTGCAGTACCCGAATGTGGCTGAGTTGCGCCAGCGTCAGGAACATCCCCAGAATCGTGGCCAGCACGAAGGCCATTAAAGTTAGGTAGATGGTCATCGGCAGTCCCGCCAGGATCTGGGGGATGGATGACCAAGCCAACTTGGCGTTAAAAAATCCCGGAATCGAGAAATATTTTAGCACAGTGGCGTCACCTGACTTTCTATTGACCCGTGTACTTAGACTTAATGGTGAAGTTCTTAGAAATCTTTACGTTCGGCTTCTTCGTAACATCGGCGCCATAGTACTTTTCAGAAATCTTCTTGATGGTACCGTTCTTCAATAATTTTTGAACTTCTTTGTCGACTTCGGCCTTCAGCTTGGTGTTGCTCTTCTTCATCAAGATCCCCACACCCTGACCATCATCGCTGGTGGTAAAGTACATGTTCTTGACCAAATGCAGACCGTTGTTCGGAATAGCCTTCAACGCCAGCTTTTGCAGGTAGTAGTCGTTCATGATCATATCAGTCTTGCCATTTTTAACGTCCTTCAAATAAACATCATTCGAAACGTTGTCATAGTTGACCAATTTGGCACCAAGTTGTTGGGCCAACCGTTGATAACCCGTTCCGGCTTCACCAGCAGACTTCTTACCCTTGATGTCTGACCAGTTGTGGATGCCGGAGTCATTGCTGTTCCGGACCATGATACTGTTGAAGGAGTGCTTGTACACCGTGGACAGCGCGTACTGCTTCTTCCGGGCAGGGGACAACCCAAAGTCATTAGCCGCCATATCTGCCTTACCCGTGTTGACCGCCGTTAATTGACCGTCAACGCTGAGTTCCTTGAATTCAACCTTCTTGTGCAGACCCTTGGCGACGGCACGGACAACTTCAATGTCATACCCCGTCAGCTTACTGTTCTTAGAGGTGTGGAATGACGTGGGATACAAAGTCCCGGACGTTGCCACAATCAAGGTCTTCTTGTTAGCCACCTTGGTGTTTGTTGACTCCGACGACGATGAGCTCTTCCCGCAACCAACGAGACCGACGCCCATCACTAAGCTTAAACCTAAACCTAAAACCAACCATTTTTTCGTCTTATTCATCAATTTTTCATTCCTTTCAATTTGTGACCTAAGACTTTTTAAGTATAACTATTTGAAAACGCTTTTACAACCGTCGCGTTCGCAAATGGTGTGGCAAAAAATACTGCCGTTCCCGGCGGCGAATTCAAAGTTCCCTGCTGTGGGGAACGCTTCCAGCCAAAAGGCGGTCTTCCAGCTCGCCTTGAAACCTCGCTGAAAGTCGCGAGTTTCCAAGGTCGTCCCGTGCTCTAGGCTGAATGAAAAACTTCAGCCAAGACCACCGACACAGCAGGAAACTTTGATTCGCCTCTGGTCACTCAGATTTGCCACGGCACTTACACTTGGCGGTTGACGTCTCCTGATGTATGCGAGTGTGAAAACTTTTTCAGCGACTGTGGTGTTGTGGGCGCCTATTAGACACAACTATCGAGACTTTGTACTAGAGAGCGTGGAATGGAAATTCACAAATAGTCCATTTTGTTAGGACTTTTGGCTGGTGTTGCAGGTAAACAAAGATCAGTAAATTAGAAAACTCGTTCTTACTATGAAAAGTCGGCAAATTGCGGGGCACTGTACAACAAAATTTAATTGGAAAGCGGTATAGTTACAGTTGGTCCTAGTTTTTAGTAAGTGAATTTTTAGTGTGAGTGGTTTAATCGTGTAGTCAAAGGACTTGTTGACAGACTATTCAAATTGAATTGACATGGTTCATGAATGCATGACACGGTTACTCGCTCACTAATCGGTACTGGAATCGTAAAATATTGCGTCAATATCAGTGACCAGAGGCGAATCAAGGTGACCTGCTGTGTTGGTGTTGTTGGCTGGGGTTCTTTCCCAGCCTAGAACACGGGACGACCTTGGAAACTCGCGAACCTTAGCGAGGTTTCAAGGCGAGGTGGAAGACTGCTTTTCAGTCTGGAACCGTTCCCCACAGCTGGGCACCTTGAATTCGCCGGCGGGAACGATGGCGATGGCCCAATTTTTATGGTCTCAGAGCGACGTACATAAAATTTGTAGGAGGCGTTTGATTTGGCAATTACGGATTGGATCGGTACACCAGCATTAACGTGGGCACAACGGTTGCGCAGCGGTGAAGTGACCAGCCAAGAGCTGATTGAACGAGCATTTACCGAGATTGAAAAACAGAACCCGCAGTTAAATGCGGTGATTACGACTAGAAAAGAGAAAGCCTTAAAGGAAGCCGCGGCCCAAACCGATACCGGCCAACCATTTCTGGGCGTGCCGTTACTCTTGAAGGGCCTGGGTCAACAGCTGAAGGGCGAATCGAGCACGAGCGGGTCGCGCCTGTTGAAAGACAACGTTGCCACCCAGACGAACTTCTTTGTCGAAGCGTTGCAACGGGCCGGATTCATTGTGATTGGTCAAACCAATTTCCCCGAATTTGGGTTTAAAAATATCACGGACGCCGATATTTATGGCGACGCCCACAATCCGTGGAACCTGGATTACCAACCCGGGGGGTCCTCTGGTGGTGCCGGGGCTGCGGTAGCCGCAGGGATGGTGCCTCTAGCTGCCGGCAGTGATGGTGGCGGGTCGATTCGGATTCCGTCATCCTGGTCCGGAACCATCGGCCTGAAGCCAACACGGGGTCGCGTCCCCGTGGGCCCTGGCGATTGGCGTTCCTGGCAAGGGGCAGCCATTGACTTCGGTCTGACCCGCTCCGTGCGGGATACCGCGGCCTTACTGGACAGTTTACAAACGATTCAACCGGCGGCCGTTTTCCAGCAACCGTTGGAACAACCAGGTTTCTTAGCGCAGTTGGATCAGCCGGTTCAGCCCGGAGTCATCGGCTATACGACCGAATCCCCAGTGGGGACACCGGTCAGTCCGGACGCTGTCAAGGCGGTCGAAGAGGCCGTCGCCTTTTTAACCAGTGAAGGGTTTGACGTCGAAGAGGTTCACAATCCCATCGATGGCGTGGCCTTAATGGAAAGCTATTACACCATGAACGCTGGGGAAACGGCGGCCTTCATGGGCGATATGCAGGACGCTATGGGCCGGCCATTGACGCGTGACGACATGGAGCTCCTGACGTGGGCGCTGTATCAGACCGGGCTGAATACCAGTGCGGCCGAGTACAGCCAATCTCTGGGCAAATGGGATCAGGCGGCCTGGCAAATGGCCCAGTTACACGCCAAGTATCCGGTCATCCTGACGCCAACGACCGCCTGGCCAGCACCTAAGATCGGCGACACCTTGGTTTCTGCAGAAAATGCCGCGAAGATGGCTGACATCACGAGTTTGAAACCAGCCGCACAGAAGCAACTGATCTACGACCAATGGTTACCCGCCCTGACCCGCTCGCCATTTACGCAACAGGCCAACTTAACCGGGGAACCGGCCATCAGTTTACCAACGACCGTGACCGCCGATGGATTACCACTGGGCATCCAATTTAATGCGGCAAAGGGTCAGGAAGCGGTTTTATTAAAGCTCGGGGCTTTATTCGAACGCGCAGGTAAGTTAAAATTGTTACACCAGACTATTTTAGATTAGAGGAGCGAAAGTTTTGAAGGGAAAGCAAGTTAGTATTTTAATTGGGGTCGCGTTGGTGGTTGCGGGCGGATTAGCCGCTTGTGGCAAGTCAACGTCCAGCACCAACAAGTCCGGCCAGTTGGCGACGAATCAGTCCGTCAAGTTGTCGGCCAAATCTGAGGTCACCACGCTAGACGTGTCCAAGGCCGCAGATTCCACGAGTTTAACCATGCTGTACCATACGCAAGAGGGATTGTATCGGTTAGGCAAGAATGAAAAGTTGATCAACGCCATGGCTACCAAGACGACGGTGTCTAACGGCGGGAAGACGTACGTGTTTAAATTACGGCAGAACAACCACTGGAACGATGGCAAGGCCGTAACGGCCAACGACTTCGTTTACTCTTGGCGCCGGACGGTCAATCCCAAGACGGCATCCGAGTATGCGTACTTGATGGCCGGTCTGAAAAATTATAATGCCATTCAAAAGGGGAACCTCGGACCGGACCAATTAGGGGTTCAGGCGGTGAACAAAAACACCTTGAAGGTTACCTTGAGCAAGCCAGTCGCTTACTTCAAACTGTTGTTGGCCTTCCCAACCTTCTTCCCACAGGAACAAAGTGTCGTGGAGAAGAACGGGAGCGACAACGGTCATTCAAGTAGCCAGACGGCGTACGATGGGCCATTTACCATGACCAAGTGGCAAGGGACCAACCAGAGTTGGGTCTTGAAGAAGAACACCAAGTTCTGGGACAAAAAGGCCATCACATTGGACAAGATGAACTTCCAAGTGGTCGCTGATCCTTCGACCGGGTTGAGTTTATACCAGAAGCATGAACTGGACGCCACGACCCTGGATGGGACGCAGGTCGCCAACCTGAAGAACAATCAGGACATGAAGACCTTTGTTGGCGGGACCACCTACTACATGCAGATGAATCAGAAGAAGGTCAAGGCCTTACGGAACTTGAAGGTGCGTCAAGCCTTATCCATGGCCATCGATAAGCAACAATTGGCCAAGAGCGTTTTGCGTGATGGGTCCAAGGCACCAATGGGCTTCGTTTCGCAAAACCTGTCCCGTAATCCAAAGACGAAGACTGATTTTGCTAAGGACGCCTACGTTAAGGATGGGGTCACTTACGATTTGAAGCAGGCCAAGACCTTGATGAAGGCCGGCTTAAAGGCTTCCGGTCAAAAGAGCCTGAAGTTAACGTTGCTGGCGGATGATACGAGTGTGACCAAGACGGTGGCGCAGTACATCCAAGCTGAGCTGCAAAAGATGCCAAACGTTAAGGTCACCATCAACACGTTGCCTTACAAGACGCGGTTGAGTCGGTCAAACGCCGGGAACTTTGAACTGGTTCTGTCCAGTTGGGGCGCCGACTTCGCCGATCCAATCAACTTCTTATCCCTGATGAGCACCGGTAACACCAACAATAACGGTGACTTCTCGGATGCCAAGTATGACGGCTACGTGAAGGATTCAGAAAACAAGGACGCCAATAACCCAACGGCCCGTTACCAAGACCTGGTCAACGCCGAAAAGCGCTTGATGACGCAACAAGGGGTCGTGCCATTGTATCAACCCGCTACCGTTGAAATGTGGAACTCCAAGGTTTCTGGGTATGTTTGGAATCCGGCGGGGATGAGTCGTGGCTACCAATGGATGAAGGTCGAAAAGTAACGGTCACTGGTTAATTTAGTGTCTTACAGCGCCTTACCGGGCGGGGAAAATAGCCTGGAACGCGGAGGGGAGGACGCCCCGAGCCAAAGGGCGGTCTCGGGACTCGCTTTGAACCTCTGGAAAACGAGTTTCAAAGTCGCCATTTTCTAAGGAGATCACTTAGAAAATCCCACGGCTGAGGCTATTTTCCCCGCCCTCACGGCTGACACGGGATTAACCTGTGACGGTATTGTTCGAGCTTTCCGGGTTTACTTTTTGAAATTAAATGGTTTATGTGGGTCGTGTTAGAGAATATGCTGAAAGGCATTTCTTGACACGACTTTTGTATGGCTGGAGGCCGGTCCTCTGATTCGCTTGGTAGCGAGGTTAAGGTTATTGCGGCTTTCTCTAGTTTATAAGGTTAACTATGATCTGGGAGTGTTCAAAAAAGTTGACTGGAAGAGAAATATATATTAAGATGGCAAATGAAGAAGAGGCAGATACTCGTCTAGTTGCCCTTTTCTTAATTGTTATAGATTGACGTAGTTGAGGTACACTACGTTGCCTGACGGAGGCTTTATATCCGATCACTAGTCCTAATTGCGGACGCTTCGCAATTCGTACCTATAGTTTAAACTTTGAACCGTCAGTTTATTTTTTAATAGGCTGGCGGTATTTTTTTGTAGAAGGAGTGAATTTTGATGACTAGAGATGTGACCAGTATTCCTTTAAATCATTTGCTTATAAGTTCTGGAACCGATATTGATTTTAAAATGATTTTAGAGGACTACAGGGCATGTTTTTCTGGACATAAAGTTCATTTGACAACCAATTATAATCAATTGAGTCAATTCGATATTGTATTTTCTGAGAATCAATTACCGCATTTGATGGGATGGGAAAAAGTTAAGGGGCGGGGCAGTAAATCTGCATCTGCAATAATTACAGAAGTGGATTCAGGAACGTGGACGTTGAGTGATGCAAAGAAAAATCAGCGTTGGCATGAAGCAAAGAAAAGAATGCTGAATTATAATATTATGCATCGAATATTCTTAGATCAAGATTTGGTGCCGATGGTTTTAACCTCTGACATGAAACCGAATCGTTTGAAACTAGATATTGTTTTTGTTGCCAATAAAGCTCATGAATCAGTGATTTTGGGATTCAGGAAGTCTAAGGATAAAGACTTTTTTGTTCCCACAACACTACACACAGAGAGTCTAAATAATTCATACAACTTACGTAGGAGAACTAAGATTAGCTCGTTAGAGTGGGTGGATTAGTTCTGTCCGTTAGGTAGTGGTCGTAGTGAAAATTACACTGAGAAGCGCTCTCAAACATGAATTTGTGCGTGCCTTTGGGAACGGCCTGTGCAGTTGAAGTTGTCACTTACTTCAGTTTCGTGGCAGGCTTAATTTTCACCACTCCGGAGGCATAAACAAGGTTCAACCCTTTAGTAAATGTTAACTAAATAACAGGTGAAATTTTGATTTTCCATGAAAGCGGATGGCACCGGTCATTTGCTTTTTTATTTTCCGATAATGGTGAAGAAATTTGCCTGAAAATCAAATCCGAATTGAAATTAAATATGAAACATGTTATACCTAGGATAGTAACTATGAAAGCGAATACATAACCGTGAAACTTGCGGATTTGGAGGCCGACACGATGCAATTTGATGATTTACTGACAGAACAACGGAATCACCGGTCAACACATATTGATCGAGAATCCACGTTAGAAATGGTTGCGACGATCAACCGAGAGGATCACCGCGTAGCGCGCGCCGTACAAAAGCAATTACCGCAAATCGCAGCGGCGATTGATGCTGCGTACCCACTCTTTGATCAGGGTGGCCGTTTGATTTACGTGGGGGCCGGGACTTCTGGTCGACTCGGCGTGATTGATGCGACCGAACTGCAACCGACCTATGGACTGAGTGGCGAGCAGACCTTTGGCTTGATTGCCGGGGGCACGGACGCTTTGACCCACACGGTTAAGGCGGCAGAAGATTCTGTTGAGCTGGCGCAAAACGACATGGCTGGCGTTGACTTGACCGACAAGGATGTGGTGATTGCGAGTGCCGCTTCCGGCCAGACGCCTTACACGTTGGCTGCCTTGCAGTATGCGCAGGATCATGGTGCCGTGGGCATTGGTTTTTCCTGTATCGAGGGGAGCCCGCTGTCCGAGCTAGCCGACTATGCAATCACACCGGTCGTGGGACCGGAAATCATTACCGGGGCTACGTTACTAAAGGCTGGGACTGCCGAGAAGATGGTGCTGAACATGTTGTCCACGGGCATCATGATCAAGACGGGCAAGGTCTACCAAAACCTGATGATCAACGTCGTGCCAACCAACGACAAGACGTTTGAACGGGCCAAGAAGATTATTGCCGAAGCCACCCAGACGTCCACCTTGGCCGCAGAACGGGCCTTGGAACGGTCAGATAACAACGTGCCGCTCGCCATCGTGTTGATTGAAACGAAGGGAACCATTGCGGAGGCGAAGGCCTTGCTGGAAGCTACCGGCGGCCACGTTTCGCAAGCGGTTAAATTGAACGATTCACAACATTAAAGTTGGCAAGAAACTTGACTGGTCCACACCAATTCTCTATACTTTAACTCAGGTATAAGTGGAAAGGAATGTGGCAGAATGTATCTTGCAGATGAACACCGTTACGACAAAATGCCGGTTCGCCGGGCAGGAAATACGGGTTTCCAATTACCCGCAATTTCTTTTGGGATGTGGCACAGCTTTGGGGAGAACGCCAACTATGGCGACACCCGCGACATTATCCTGAAGGCCTTCGACGCCGGTATTTTTAGTTTCGACTTGGCGGCAAACTATGGTCCTGGCTCATACGCCGCGGAAAGCCTCTTTGGTGAGGTTTTACACCGCGAATTGATGCCATACCGTGATGAATTGGTCATCAGTAGTAAGGCTGGCTTCCATATGTGGCCTGGCCCTTATGGTCAAATGAGTTCCAGAAAGGCTTTGACGGCCTCTTTGGATCGTTCCTTGAAGGCAATGGGGTTGGACTATGTGGATATTTACTACAGCCACCGGTTTGATGCCGAAACGTCTCCTGAAGAAACGGCCGTGGCCCTGGACGACTTGGTTCGCCAAGGGAAGACGCTGTACGTTGGGATTTCCAACTACACGAAGCCACAAGCCGAAGCCATGATCAAGATTTTCAAGGACTTGCACACGCCATTCGTCGTGGACCAAGTTTCTTACAACATGTTGAACCAAACCGCTAATGACGATGGCTTGTTCGACATGCTGGCCCAAAATAACGCCGGGGCTATCGCTTACGGGCCACTGTCCGAAGGGTTATTGACGGACAAGTACCTCGATGGGATTCCTGAAGACGTGGACATTCACTGGTCCAACGAATTTGTCTTGGACAACGGTCGCGACAAGATGGTCCAAAAGCTCCAAGCACTCAACAAGATTGCGCAGAGCCGGGGCCAAAAGCTCTCCCACATGGCCTTAGCCTGGTTATTACACAACCCGGTTATCACCAGTGTCATCACGGGGGCTTCCAAGCCAGAACACTTGAACGAAAACATCAAGGCTGTTCAAAACCTGGAATTCGACCCAGAACAATTAGCAGCAATCGATAAAATTTTAAAGGCTTAATGATTAAGCGAAAAGGACTAAATTTGGCGGGCAATCGTCAATTTAGTTCTTTTTTTCGGAAAATTTAGTGAGCAACTTCATCATTGAAGTAAAACTGAAAGTCACAGTTGGCCGAAATTGGGTGGACCAATTTTAAAACTGGACTCTAAGAAAGTGGCCGATTTGGAGGATTAACCACTAAGCCACCCCTAATTTGCGGGTAACTGTGTGAATACGTTGCAGGTGAAAAGGGTCAAACGCTGAAATTTTTAAAATAGTCGCAAAATCCCGCGTGCCATGGGGTATAATAAAACATAGGTTAAACTTGGTGCCGGCGAAATTACCGGCCTACAAAGTATGTGACAATCAGCTGATAGACAAGCCATCAATCGGTGAGCGGTTTATCAGAGGAGAAGTGATTGTCAGCAATCGGCTAGTGAAATGAACACGCAAGTCAGAGTGACCAGAGGCGGGCCAAGGTGCCCAGCTGTGTCGGTGGTCTTAGCTGAGTGACCTTCTCAGCTTAGTCCATGGGACGACCTTGGAAACTCGCGAACCGCAGCGAGGTTTCAAGGCGAGGCGCCAGACCGTTCCTCAGGCTGGCACCGTTCCCCACAGCAGGGCATCTTGAGCCCGCCGGCGGGAACGGCCTTGATGACTGTTCATTTCATTAGCCAGGTGCGCTGGCGGTTAAATCTAGACGGTGGAGGTTGGCTATGACACGTAAAGTAACGATCCGGGACCTTGCTGAAGCGGCGGGCGTTTCGGTCACAACGGTTTCGCAAATTTTAAACGGTAAGGGCGAGCGCTTCAGTCTGGATACTCGGCGGCGGGTTCATCAGTTGCAAGAAGAGATGGGCTACGTGCCCGACTTCAACGCCCGTAACCTGATTATGAAGTCGGCCCAGACAATTGGTGTGCTGGTGCCGAACCTGGGGAACCCCTTCTTCAGTATGTTTGTCCGCGGGGTGCAGGAGACTAGCCGGGAGCGGCACTTCATCCCCTTAATCTTTGGGGCTAATCATGATGAAAAGCTAGAGAGCTACTACCTTGAGGAACTGATCAAGCGCGCGGTTGACGGCCTCATCATTGCCAGTGCCTCGATTACGGCCGAAGCTATCGATAATATTTTAAAAAAGAACGGGATTCCGTACCTGTTGATCGATCAAAACGGGGGACCTAGTGTGGACCGCGTACGGATCAACGATGAACAGGGTGGACAGCTTGCTGCGGACCATCTGTTAGCGTTGGGCCATGAGAAAATTGCGGTCGTCATGCCAGATGACCCGACTCAAAACCTGCAGATTCGGTTGGCTGGGTTTAAACGTCGGCTTGCTGAACATCACGTGGACCTGCCGGAAAATGCTATCGTGCATTCAGCCATGACCAAGTTAGGCGGTTACCAAGCAACGGCTGCCGTCCTGGCTCAGCACCCAACCGCGGTCTTCGCCATCAACGATGAGACGGCGTTGGGACTCATGCGTGGGCTCCACGAGCAGGGATTATCGGTGCCCAACGACATCTCAGTATTAGGCTACGATGACATCGACCTGGACGAGTACGTGGTGCCGAAACTGACCACGATTCACCAACCGGTCGTAACCATGGGTCAACAGGCGACCGGGCTATTGATCAATCGCATCAAGGATCAACGGCAGGCGGCTCAGCTGGTAGATTTACCGGTCGACCTGCGTGAACGCGAAAGCACGGCGCATTTGAAATAAATTTCAGTTAGTTCTTGTAAGCCTTTTCGAAACATGATACGCTAAGGGTAATCTAAACGGATACCCTCGGTGTGTCAGCATTGAGTAAAACGTTTTACAATTTTAAACACTGCTTAAGGAGTGAAGGTAAATTATGTCAAACAAAGTTACGGTTCTCGGAAGTCTAAACGTCGATACGACGCTGCGAGTTGCTCGGATGCCCCAACCAGGGGAAACGTTGTCAACGGAAAACAAGAGTAGCGCTGCCGGTGGGAAGGGTGCCAACCAAGCGGTTGCGGCTGCCCGGGCCGGTGCTGAAACCAGCTTTATCGGTAAGGTCGGTAACGACGACGCCGGTCGGTTCATGGTGGAATCTCTGAACAATGACGGCATCGATACCAGTGCCATCATCACGGATAAGACCGTTGGAACTGGTTCTGCGTTCATTCTCCTGGATGAAGCTGGCCAAAACAGTATTTTGGTTTACGGTGGGTCCAACCAACAAATCAAAGCGGACGAAGTCATTGCCCGTGAAGATGAAATTGCGAAGGCTGATTTCCTGATTACCCAGTTTGAAACGCCACAAGCCGCAACCTTGGCAGCGTTTAAAGTTGCCAAACAACACGGGGTCACGACCATTTTGAACCCGGCACCAGCTGCGAAGATCGACCCAGAGATCCTGAAGGTGACGGACCTGGTTGTCCCTAACGAAACGGAAAGTGCTGAGCTGACCGGTATCGAAGTGACTGACGAAGCTTCTATGGATGCGAACGCTAAGAAATTCCGTGAAATGGGCGTGAAGAACCTGATCATCACGGTCGGGAGCAAGGGGGCTTACTACGCCACCGCTAACGAATCTGGCTTCGTGCCAGCGTTCAAGGTACACGCAGTCGACACCACGGCTGCTGGGGACACGTTCATTGGGGCCTTGAGCTCACAATTAAAGCCTGACCTGAGCAACGTGGCCACGGCCTTAGTCTTTGCCCAACGTGCTAGTTCCTTGACTGTTCAAGGTTTAGGCGCAATGCCATCGATTCCAACGGTTGCTGAAATCGAAGCGGCTAGCCAAAAGTAATCTTTCAGAAAACAGATAATAAAATCGCAGACTTAACCGATAATTTTCGGAAAAGTTTGCGATTTTTTTTGCGTTTTGGGACAACCGGTTGCAAGCTAGCTAAATCGGTCTATTTGGTATATCTGATTTTTGACGTTTAGAATCACCGGTATAACAACTTTTTGACGAGGGGTTGCATTAATCATTTTAAATTGGTATAGTGATGAAAGTCGATGAGCGATTGGCGATTTTACCGGTAAGATCAACGAATTGGGAACATCAACCAAAAACAAGGCCGTGATTGGTCCGGCCGATTTAAGTGAGGTTATTTAAAAATGTTGAATGAAGAAGTCGTTACTAACCAAATGGATTTTGATGAAACGGATACACAAGCGGTCACTGCCGTGCGGATGTTAAGCATGGATATGATCTCGCGGGCACGGTCGGGCCATCCCGGTCTACCGTTGGGGGCGTCACCGATGGCTTATGTGTTATTTTCTCGGCACCTGCGGGTTGACCCGTCATTTCCACAGTGGTTCAACCGTGATCGGTTTGTCCTTTCCGCCGGGCACGGGTCAGCGATGCTTTACAGCCTGTTGCACCTTAGCGGGTTTGCGCTGGACCGCCACGATTTAATGAATTTCCGACAACTGGGCAGTAAGACCCCGGGCCATCCCGAAGTCGGCGTGACCCCTGGGGTGGACGCGACGACCGGGCCATTAGGTCAAGGCATCGGCATGGCGGTTGGGATGGCCATGGCCGAAAGTCATTTACGGGCAACCTACAACCAACCGAATTTAAACGTTGTCGACCACTATACTTACGCGTTGTGTGGCGACGGTGACTTGATGGAAGGGGTTGCCGCCGAAGCCGCTAGCTTAGCCGGCCAACTCCAACTCAATAAATTAATTGTTTTGTATGATTCAAACGATATTTCACTGGATGGGCCATTAAGTAACGCCTGCCAGGATGACGTGGGCCAACGGTTTGAAAGCTATGGCTGGAACTATCTGCGGGTCGCCGATGGTGAGGACCTGGAAGCCATTGACCGGGCCATTCGCACGGCCAAGAACAATCAATCTGGGCCAACTCTGATCGAGGTCAAGACACAGATTGGGGCCGGGAGCCCCGCCGCAGGAACGAACAAGGTTCATGGGGCACCGCTCAGCGAGGCGGATCTGGCCACGACGCGGCAGAACTATAATTGGGACTGTGATCCCTTTACGGTGCCAGCCGCCGTGCACGAACGGTTCATGACCACTATCAAGGCTCGCGGCTGGGCGAGCCACCAAGAATGGTCGAACCTAGTTGCCCGTTATTCCGACGTGGAACCAGAGTTGGCCACCCAATTTGCGCAGGGCATCAGTCAGGCGTTACCCGATGACCTGGCCACGCAACTGCCAACGTATTACAAGAAGGACCAGTTAGCCACGCGGGCTAGCGGTCATGAAGTTCTCCAACGGTTGAGCGCGGCGGTTCCTAACTTGTGGGGGGGATCCGCGGACTTGTTTAGCTCCAACAAGACGGCGGTGACCGACAGTGAGCGGTTCAGTGCTGAGAACCCTCGTGGGAAGAACTTGTGGTTTGGGGTGCGGGAATTTGCTGAAGCCGCAGCGATGAACGGGATTGCCTTACATGGTGGGACCCGAATTTACGGGTCAACGTTCTTCGTGTTCTCCGATTACATGAAACCAGCGATTCGGTTGGCGGCTATCCAACACCTGCCAGTGACGTACGTGTTTACCCACGATTCTCTGGCGGTGGGGGAAGATGGCCCGACCCACGAACCCGTTGAACAATTAGCCGCTTTACGGGCCATCCCCGGGTTAACGGTCTACCGGCCAGCCGATGGCAATGAAACCGCGGCGGCCTGGTTGGCAGCGATGCAGGCGACGGACCATCCAACGGCCATCGTCTTGTCCCGTCAAGGCTTAGCGACGTTGCCACGGCCCATGGCTGTTAAAGCGGGTGTCAAGCGGGGGGGCTACGTGGTCGCAGATGCGCACGATGAGGCGGAAGGTATCTTGATGGCTTCCGGTTCAGAAGTGAACCTGGCCTTGGCCGCACAGGCAAAATTAAGCGAGCTCGGCCACGACGTCCGCGTCGTTTCACTGCCAAGTTTTGAAAAATTCAATGCGCAATCCGCTGAGTACCAAGACCGAATTCTCCCACGGCATTTGCGCCGTCGGGTCGCCGTGGAAATGGCCAGTGGCTTAGGCTGGTGCCAATACACGGGCCTGGATGGCATCATGCTCACCCAGGAACGGTTCGGCGCCAGTGGTCCAGGAAGCACCGTCACCGAGATGGCGGGCTTCACACCAGAACGCGTGGTGCAAGCTTACTTAGCGCTAAACTAATGCGGTCAAATGAATAACCAATATTCGGGGAAGCAACAACCATCGGAGACAGCAAAGCTGGGACACGGGTCCTGGCTTTGTTGCGTTCTGAAGCAATCAACTGGCTAACAGGGCTATAGTAAACATGTCATTAGCTATAAGACAATTTAATAACCATTCGAAAAGGAGCACGATTGTTGTTGAAAATAAATGGGCGATGTCAGCGGACCAGAGGCGGATCAAGGCGACCGGCTGTGTCGGTGGTCTTGGCTGGGGTATTTTCCCAGCCTAGACCACGGGGCAACCTTTGAGACCGCACCCCAGGCTCGAAGGTGAGGTGGAAGCCCGTACTTTGGCTGGAACCGTTCCCCACAGCAGGGCGCCTTGAATCCGCCGTCGGGGAGCGAAATCACCAACCAATTGATTTTCAACGTAACAAGTTTCCGCCCAAACCTAGTAAGTTGTTAAAATTATTGGTATATTGGGGGTAAAGACACTGGAGGCGGTTTTTAATGGATATTCGACGGATCAAGGTACCGACAGCGCTGGTGTGGTCTACACCAACGACCGTCACAAAAACGGATCGACCTTACTTGAAGGATGGCAATCTCACGACCTGGTTAGCGAGCTTAAAACCAGCAGAACGGGAACAACTCGCAGATAAGAATCGGGTGGTCAGTGAAGCCCTGTTTAACGATCGGGTGATTTTAGACCGGGTCGAGGGTGAATGGGCCCACGTTTTCGTTACCCGGCAAAGCAGTCGTCAAGAACGACGCGGTTATCCTGGTTGGATTCCATTAACGCAACTGACTACCAGTGACGAAGAACTCGATTACCCAACGACCACGGTGCGGTTGGCCCATCCGGTTACCCAACTCTTAGATGAGAACAAGCAACCCCTGATGGAACTGCCATTGGGCACCATTTTGCCGACGACGGGTCAGGACAGCGAGTGGATCCAAGTGGTCACGCCGCTGGGGCATGGCTGGATCACGGCCGCCGCGGCTACGCTAGGCGTCGAGGGTGCCGATGATGGTAGCCGGCTCCTAACCTTAGGCAAACAATTTCTGGACACGCCTTACCTGTGGGGTGGCATCACACCTCAAGGCTTCGACTGTTCCGGCTTGATTTATGCGTTACACCGGGCGTTGGGCTACATGATTCCCCGGGACGCACAGGATCAATTTGCCAACGGCTATCCGGTTGCGCCCGAAGAACTGGCTGCCGGTGACCTGGTCTTCTTTGCCCGGGAGCACGGCACGGGTGAGATTCACCACGTGGGTCTGTATGCCGGCAGTGGGAAAATGTTACACGCGCCTAAGCCGGGTGAAGCGGTGCAATTAGTCTCGATGACGGCGACCGGTTTGGCCCCAGAATATGCGGGTGCCCGGCGTTTCTGGCAATAAAGCAAGTCTGAAGAATTCTCTAAATTCATGGCAGGACTCCACGCAACGGGTGGGGACCTGCTATACTTGTTTTTGGGGGAAGTATTCTAACGAGAAGAGAGGAACATTCTAATGAAGATGAAACACGTTGTTTTAGGATTGGCCGCGGCCTTATTAGCAGTCGGCATCGGCGGTCAAACGTTGGCAGTTCACGCTGACACGACGGATAGTTCCACGGATACCACCAACACCAGCAGCTCCGCAACGAGCGGTAGCACCGTGCAAACCAAGGCACTCTCCAAGGCCTACGTGGTCTACGGTGCTGGTTTAGCCAGCGAGGACAAGGATACGGTCGCCTCTGCCTTAGGGGTAAAATCAAATTATACAGCCTTAACGGCAACGGGGAGTGATTATGCCCAATACCTAAATTCAGCCGGAACGACCGATGCCAGCATGATCAGTTCCGTGGCGTTAGCGCCCGCTGACCCAGGAACCGGCGTCAAGGTCAACATTGCCGAATATAATGGCAGTAACAACATTACCGAAGTGACCTCACAACAATATGCGATGGTCGCAACCATGGCGGGGGTCAAGGACGTCATCATTACCGTGACGGCGGACAAATCCGTTTCCGGTGAATCTGCGCTGACCGGCGTATACAAGGCCTTGGCCGCAGACGGCTTGACGTTGAATTCAGAAAACACCCAAGCCGCTAACGGCGTGCTGGATGCCACTCAACCAGCCATTGATTCCAATAGCAGTAACAAGAAATACCCAGGGAAATTAATGTCCGCTGTCGGGTCCGTTTCCTCCGACCTGGCTAAGCAACGACAAAATGGCGATGACCTGGCCACCAAGGCGGACATCGAAGAGATGTTGCAAAAGGCCCTGGCTAAACAAGGCATTGACGGTCAAACGAATTCCACCCAGATCACCAACATTGCCATTGCATTGAGCAAGGTGCAACAAGCCCCAGTCTCAACCAGTAAGAACTACGTCACCAATGTCACCAACGTTGCCAATAACCTGGCAAATAGTATTGGGGACAAAATGGCTGGTGTGAAGGATTTTGCCAACAGTGCGGATGCCCAAAAAGCGGAAAACTTCATTGTGCAAATTTGGCAGAAAGTCGTCAACTGGTTTAAGAGCTTAGTTGGCTAATAAGCAGTAAGAACGGCGGGTTAACAAATTAACGGGAGTTTATCTCCCGTTTTTTTGTGCCCTTTTTTAAATTTCACAAAGTCGAGGGCTCGATGAATACTTGTAGCATGCAGAAAGCGCCGCCAACATTAATTTGTATTCTGCAATTAATCGTAAAATGTGACGCTTATGTAAATGTGTGATAGTGACGGGTAACCAGTTGATGAATGAAAAAGAACAAATGTTTGAATAGTAAGCGAAGGGAAATAGCGATAGAAAGGGCTTTCAAGAACGTCGTAAATTTCAGAAAACGTCAAAGGGAACACCGGTTCAGCTTAAAAAATCCGTTAACAATTCCTTAATATTTCACAAGGAACTGGGAAAACGTGTGGTACTATTAGTTTGTGATTCGTGTTGACTATGAACGAACGGGATTACGCTTGATCGGCGTGTGACCACGTTCACTTTGTTTGAAAAAATCTAAAGTCATAAAAGGACGTGTTGGTGAAGATGAGTACAGGACAACGCAAAACCAAAGCATTTGTTGGGGTCGTCGGGGCCATTGGGGCATTCGCGGCGGGCGCAACAATTACCGCAAATGCGGATAGTATCCAAGTTAAGCCGGGAGACACCGTGTGGGACCTTTCACAAAAACTCGGTGTTTCTATTCAGGATTTAGAACAACAGAATTCAATTGATGCCAAGACCGATTTAATCTTTGTTGGGCAACGATTACAAGTCAAATCAGCTAAAACCGCTAACCAATCATACACAGTCAAGTCTGGCGATACCTTATGGGATCTCGCTCAGACCTACCACTTAACAGTGGCACAGTTACAGAAGGCCAATGATATGTCCGGCGATATGTTAAGTGTCGGTCAGAAGTTGACGATTCCACAAACGAACGTAACCAAGAGTGACAGTACGACCAGTCAAGCAACGGCTAGCGCTACCAGCCAGTCCACGCAAAAAGCCAACGCCGTTCAAGCCCAAATTGTGGCTGAACAACAGGCCGCTGCAAGTAAGCAAAAGCAACAAACCGCCGCAGCAACTAGCAGCTCGACGGTGACGAGTGCGGCGAAGTCAACGAGCTCAACGCCAGCAACTACTGGACAGAGTAATGCCGCCCAGTCATCATCAACGACGGCGTCGAGTCAGGCGAAGTCCTCAACGGCCCAAACGAGTTCGCAAACGACTAGTCAATCAGCTTCAACGAGTTCGACGATGAAGCACCAGGCGGCTGCACAATCAGCTTCACAGCCAGCGGCTAGTTCATCCGTGACGACGCCTTCATCAAGCGTATCAAGTCAAAGTGCCACGTCAAACGCAACGACGTCTTCAGTTGCCAGTCAATCGCAATCAGCAACGAGTAACCAGACGCCAACTAGCAACGCCACGACGACGGCACGGCGCAGTCGCGCGGCCTTAGTACGGTCAACGACGCCAAGTGCGACGAGTCAAAGCACGACGAGCCAGAGCCAAACTAGTACGGCGGCTAACCAGTCAACGACTAGTCAAAGCACCGTACAGAGCAGTACCAGTACGCCAGCTGCCACGAGTAGCAGTGCGGTCACCCAAACGGGCAGCCAAAACGCGACGGCCACGACTGCGGCTAAGAAGACCAAGCGGATCAAGACCACGACGCGTTCTGCTGTGAATAATCAGACCACGTCATCTGCTTCTGCAGCCCAAGGGTCCACGTCTAGTTCAACGGCAGCCGTTGCATCGACCAGTAGTTCCACAAAGAAGCAAGCTAGCACCAGTGGCTTGACCTCAGGTTCCGTCACGGGCTTGGCCTTGAAGCTAGCTTCAGCCAACATTCCTTACGTCTGGGGTGGGTCTTCCTTGAGTGGGATGGACTGTTCTGGTCTGGTCGCTTACGTTTACCTGCACGCTCAGGGCGTTAGCCTGCCACATAACACGGTTTCCCAAGAAAGCTACGTTACCACGCACTCTGTGGGCTCAGCTAAGCCTGGGGACATTCTGTTCTGGGGATCTAAAGGGGCTACGTACCACGATGCCATTTACTTAGGCAACAATCAATTTGTTGCGGCACCAGAACCTGGTCAAAACGTCAAGGTCCAATCCATCAGCAAGTACTTCATGCCTTCCTTCGCGGGAACCCTGAAGTAGAGCGTTTCCACCCGAAGCAGGGGTTTAGCCACTTTGGCCAAACTGCCGAAAAAAGTTAAGATTATCGTTAACAAATCCGTGACCAAGTGTTATGATACTTTTTGTCATTTAGAGACAAACAAGTAATCATAAATAAACCTGGTTGAAGGAGTTGTGTATTGATGAGTAATCGAATTGAGATTCTGGAAGAATACCGGCAAGCTAATTCACAGTTAGCCACGCTTAAGCGGAAAGAGTCTGAGAGTGTTTGTTCTAGTTCGGAAACGGTGCGGATTGAGCCCCGTTACGGCGAGGAAATGCATGACCTATCCAATAAGTGCGCTCAGCTGGACATGATTCTGGAAGCAATGGATGCTTCGGAAGATTAACTAAAAACCTATCGAGGAGTTTGGGGATAAATCCCAGGCTCCTTTTTTGCTGGCTAGATTTCGGTGGCTGACAACCGTCAAACGTCAATATTGGGATATACAAAAAGCCGTAGAATGGCTAGACAGATGTCCAGATCATTCTACGGCTTTTAAGATAGGAAGCTTATTAGATGGTTAAATCAAACCAGAAGGGATACTGTTTAACCCCAACGTAGACGTCGAAGAAACGTCCACCCATCTCTTCACCGTCTAATTGGCCGTATTCGATGGCCGGAACGGTGAGGTGGACCTTTGATGCCTGATAGTAGTGAACGGCCTTAGACGTCAAATGACGCTTAAATACGAGCCGTAGGGCTAACCACATCAGCTTCAAGAAGTTAGGCTTCTCGATAACCACCAAATGAAGTTGATGATCTTCAATCGTGGCCCCTGGAGCGATTCCGACGCCACCGCCGAAGTAGGGATGATTAGTTGTAGTCACCAAGAAGGCGTTGGCATAGATGTCTCGTTGATTGCCCACGTGAACGGTCAACGTGAAGCCAGATTGGTTGTAATACACATCTAATGCTGACGCCAGGTAAGATAGGGAGCCCATGTGGTGCTTGTTGAGCCAAATTTTGGCTTTGGATTGATTGGCCTTCGTGATGATGGCCGCATCGAAACCAATCCCCAAATTGTTCGTGAAGACACCGTGTTCATGCTTAATCGTTTCATCGTACGCACCAATATCATAATTGGTTGCGTGGGTACACTGGATGACCTGATCAAAGGCGTCTTCCCACTTCAGGGCCATACCGGCGCCACGGGCAAAGTCGTTGCCGGACCCGATGGGGATGTAGCTAACCGGAATCGGGTAAGTCCGGGGTTGTTTGGTGAGACCGTTAATAGCCTCGTGCAGGGTGCCGTCGCCCCCAATGGCGAGAACCACCCAATTTTGGTGGGGTTCATCGGGGAGTTGTTTGGCAAATTGCTCACTCAACAGAATGGCGTGGTGCGGGTACTCCGAAACAGCCAGTTGGTAGGAGACCTGGGCGTCATCAAGGCGTGCCTTGATCTGAGGCCAAAGTGTAGCGGCCTGACCACTTCCTGCATGTTCATTTAGGATGATATAGAACTGGACAGTCACCGTACTGCTCCTCTCAATTTTTAGTCCATTTCATTATA
The DNA here is from genome assembly GCF_044053135.1 of Levilactobacillus sp. FUA 3915. Taxonomy (NCBI): domain Bacteria; kingdom Bacillati; phylum Bacillota; class Bacilli; order Lactobacillales; family Lactobacillaceae; genus Levilactobacillus; species Levilactobacillus sp. FUA 3915. Next base: position 2,517,885 of record NZ_CP168704.1, read on the forward strand.
AACGAAAACTAGCGGGGTGCCTAGTGATTATCGTCGACTTTCCTTAGTTGTAATGTAAGCACCTAATAACTGACCGTCTATGATTGGTGGTAAATCCACGATATGATAACCTCATCAAATAAATTGGTGAGGTTTTTATTATGGAAAAACAAGACATCGTTCAAGTCCGAATGCCACGTGAGGCTGCCGGAACAACGCCAGTTGTTCCCAGCCGGGCAATTCAGTTGAAAATTGGTAAGAACAAATCAGTAATCATCTACAATAAAGCCAATGGTTACATCGTTGATGCTGTTCTTAAGGCGGTGTTCAATGATGCTCATTGACCCGTCTAAAATTAATCAGGTCTATATTGTCTGTGGGAAAACCGACTTACGTCGTGGTATTGATGGCTTGGCAGCTGTTGTACAGGAACAATTTGAGCTAGATCCATACAATCAGGCTCTTTACCTGTTTTGTGGTACCAGAAAGGACCGCTTCAAGGCTCTTTATTGGGACGGTGATGGATTCCTCCTTTTGTATAAACGGCTAGAAAACGGTCGACTTCAGTGGCCGACCAATCAAAATGCCGTTCGTCGCCTTAACTTTAGACAGTTCAAACTCTTACTAAGTGGGTGGTCGCTTGACGCGACTGTCCACAAAGTCAGGACACCTCGGCACGTAAACGTCGCCACGGAAAGATAGCTATTCATTTCCAGAAGGCTATGGTAAACTCAAAAGAAATCGATACAGAATGGGTGGGATTGCCAATGACTGCGGAACAGGAACAAATCGCCATGTTAACCGCAAAGGTAAAAGAACAGGCTGAAATTATCGATTACCTAACGAGAAAAATGTTCGGCCAAAAGTCAGAGCAGGTCGATCCTAATCAGTTATCACTTCTGGAAGAAGATGACCGTGTTTTTACCGAGCCAGAGCAAACTGGCCAAGAAAACCAAACAGATCAAGTACAGTCAACGAAAAAGCGTAAAAAGACGCGGCAAGAAGTCTTAAGCCGTGATTTACCTGTAAAGATTACTTTCGTTGATGTCGAAGACAAGCTGTGTCCGCACGGACACAGCTTAGTTTTAGTGGGCGAAAAATTTGTTCGCGAACAACTATACTTCCAGCCAGCAAAGTTGTACCGTGAAGAAATTCACGCTCATACATATAAATGCGTCGATTGTGAGAGCATTGATGGCCTCGCTCATTTGATACAAGCACAAGTTTCAAATCCAGTGATTCCTCACAGCCTTGGTTCGGCTTCGGTAATTGCGGAAATTATCCATCAAAAGTACGAGCAAGGCGTTCCCCTTTACCGACAGATAAAAGATTGGCAACGCCTGGGAGTCAACCTATCTGAGACAACACTGGCCAATTGGATGATCAAGTCTGGGAAATTGATGAGGCCACTTTATGAGCTGATTAGAAAAACATTGATGGCACAGAGCTGTCTACAAGGCGATGAGACACCCATTCAGGTTCTGCGAGAACCTGGAAAGAAAGCCAGCTCCAAGTCTTACATGTGGGTAGCAAGGTCGGTTCGGAAGTCTCCGATTCAAGCAGTGTTATATGCGTATGGTAGTACTCGTTCAGGGACCTTTGCCCAAGACCTCTACCGAGGTTTTAGGGGTACTTTCCAATGTGATGGGTATTCTGGCTATAACAGTTTAGGAGACTCGGTCACTCGAATTGGCTGTTTCGCCCATGTTCGGCGGAAGTTCTATGACGCAGCAAACGTTAAGGGAAGAATTCAAATGAGTCGTCCCTTAAAGCTACTGGACAAAATGTTTGCGCTTGAACGGGAATGGCAACACTTCTCTCCACGTTCTAGGAAGCGTCGGCGACGCGGCAAATTGCGAGGCCTGCTTAATAAATTCTGGAGATGGATTGATCAGGCAGATGAGCTGCCAAAAAGTCAGCTTGGCAAAGCAATTACCTATGCCCAAAATCAGCGAGCCACATTGAATAAGATTATTGAGCACGGTGAGTTTGATTTCAGTAACAACGCCGCTGAACGTAATATGAAGAGTCTAGTGATTGGCCGAAAAAACTGGCTGTTCAGCACTAGTCCAGCTGGAGCAAAGGCTACAGCTATTTGGATGACTTTGATTGAATCGGCCAAAACAAATGGTGTTAATCCACGAGACTACATCCTTTATCTTTTAGAAAATATTCCCCAACTGCCGGCATTCGCGAAGGAATCTGAGCTAGTAGCTTATTTACCATGGAATTTTACACAGCGACCGGCTGGCCGCTACGAATTAAACACGATAGCCGCTTAAGACATGGAAAGAAGATGGCGTCCTCAAAAACCGAGGACGCCATCTTCTTTTTAGTCTGTATTTCAATACGGTCAGTTATTAGGTGCTTACGTTGTAATAATTAAGACGCCAATGGGTTCGAAAATGGCTAAATGACAACGTTTTCATGGACTTTATACAACTAAAAAGGACCCGAGACGATTGGTCTCGAATCCTTTAAGTAAATTACTTAGTCATAATGAACATTGGCAGAATCATTGGGTGCCGCTCAGTCTTCTCAAACAAGAAGTTTTGCAGGTCGTCAATGACCGCGTTGCGAATGGAGGCTTCAGTCGCCTTCGGATTGCGCATCGCCCGACGGATCGTCTGGAAGACGCGCCGCCGACCTTCGTTCAACAGTTCACCGGATTCTCGCATGTAGACGAACCCACGAGAAAGCAGATCAGGACCGGCCTTGATCTCTTGGTTCTTGAGATCGATCGTGGCAACCACGACCACCAGACCTTCTTCGGAGAGCAATTGACGGTCGCGTAACACGACGTTGCCAATGTCACCGATGCCAGAGCCGTCAATGTAGACGTCCCCAGCGGTGAAGTGACCAGCGACCCGAGCAGAGTCCTGGGTGAGGGCGAGAACGTCCCCATTTTGCAGGATAAAGCTGTGATCGAGGGGAACTCCACATTGTTCAGCCAGTTCGGTATGAATCTTCAACATCCGGTATTCCCCGTGAATTGGCATGAAGAATTTCGGTTGCATCAGCCGGAGCATCAACTTCTGTTCTTCTTGACCACCGTGACCGGAAGTATGAATGTTGTTGACCTTACCGTGAATGACGTTGGCGCCGGCTTCTTCTAGTTCGTTAATGACCCGGTTGACCGAAATGGTGTTCCCAGGGATTGGGTTACTAGAGAAGACGACGGTGTCACCTGGTTGGATGGCAATTTGCCGGTGGGTCCCGTTAGCGATCCGTGAAAGGGCCGCCATGGGTTCACCTTGCGAACCGGTACAAAGAATCATGACCTTGTTCGCCGGCATGGAGCGGATGGTATTGGCGTCAACTAACGCTTCGTCGGGGATGTTTAAGTACCCGAGTTCTCGACCATTAACAATGGCTGCTTCCATGGAACGTCCAAAGACCGCAATCTTACGACCGTGGGCCAGTGCTGTTTCACAGGCAGTTTCAATCCGAGAAATGTTCGAAGCGAAGGTGGCAAAGATGACCCGGCCCTCGACTTGGTCAAAAATCTTACGGATGGACTTACCCACCCATTTTTCTGACTTCGTCCAGATAGGGCGTTCAGCGTTCGTGCTATCAGACATCAAGCACAAAACGCCTTCTTCGCCCAGCTTGGCCATCTTTTGCAGATCAGGCGGCTGGTTGGTAACAGGTGTTAAGTCGAACTTATAGTCACCCGTTTCCACAATCGTGCCGACTGGTGTATGGACGGCAACCCCCAAGGTATCAGGGATTGAGTGGGTCGTCCGGAAGAAGGTGACACTCATCTTCCGAAATTTAAGCACAGTATCATCATCAATTGTGTGTAGTTCAGTCGATTTAAGTAATCCGTGTTCTTCAAGCTTGTTCTTGATTAAAGCTAAGGCTAACGGCCCCGCGTAAACGGGAACGTTGAGTGCCTTTAATAAATAAGGAATACCGCCAATATGGTCTTCATGGCCGTGGGTAATCACTAGCGCCTTGATTTTGGCTTGGTTTTCAACGAGGTATTGGTAATCGGGAATCACATAATCGATTCCTAATAATTCGTCCTCTGGAAATTTAATCCCGGCATCAATTAGGATGATTTCATCCTGAAATTGAATCCCGTAAGTGTTTTTCCCAATTTCGCCAAGTCCACCCACGCCAAAGATAGCGGTCTCGTTATTTTTGACGTTTAACTTGTTCATTCAGTGAACTCCGTTAATTTGTAATTCGGATTCTGTTGTTCGTAAGCTAAGTCGTTGCCTTCGATAGCTTCAATGAATTCGATATTGTGGTCCGTGTGTGCTTCCACTTGTGCCCGGGCTTCAACCTCGGTTGGGGCCTCCAGGTAAAGGGAATGCGTATCCTCGCGCTTAGGATTCCGCTTGTTATCTTCTTGGTAATATACTTTGTAAATCACAGACAAAACTCCTTCAATTTAAACGATTTAATTCGTCAATTCGTGAGCGAACGATGAATTATTTATGTCCTGCCGAACTGCGGGTTGCTTACACAACAATTAGCACAATTTTAGCATAGTTTCAGCCGATTGTATAGAATTACCCCTAGACCGTAAAACATGCTATGATTAAACTAGCGTAAAGTGAACGGAGGAGTCGCCATGGCACTAATAGTGGAAATAATTATTGGCATCATTATTGCGTTGGTTATTTACGTTGTGATTCACCGAATGATCGTGCAACGGGCTACCAGAATGGTGCGGCGAAACGCCCAGGATGAAACGGATGTGGCGGTCAAGGCCGCCTTACAACGGTTGGTGAATGATGAGGTGCTGACCGAAGAAGAGTGTCAAATTACTTCAGCGGTGACCGTGGCCGACGTCTGGGGCCGGGGCGTGATGGCCTTTGAGTACGCCATGCCGACGGGGATGGATACAGATCGCCGGTTACCGCAATTAGAAACAGCCTTCAATGACGCGTTGGCCAGTTTTAGTGCGGATCACCAAGTCAAAGCAGTTGTGGCCGGACCCGCATTTGTGGTCAGTGACATCTGGTTGTATGAGGGACAACTCCACGTGGATGTGGCCTACCTCATGAATGAATCCACGGTGGAATACTTGAAAGATTTAAAGAAACTTAATGATCCAGCGATGAAGGACCTCTAGTCCTGGTCAGAGCGACTGATTGGCGGGCTAGATGGCTTAAGCAAATGACGTGTTCTTCCACTAGAAGACATTCGGGATACACGCAAGCGATAGGCCAGTCCAGTTAATGGTTCACTCTCACGAGTTGTTTTAGCGAGGACTGAATAGGGACCGTTCCTAGGTTGTTGAAACACACCGAATATGATGTGTAGAAATAGATTGTTAAAATAATCACAATATAATAGAAGAAACGCGTTTATTTTGACTAGAAATCGTCATGCCATTGTTGTCGGTTAGGGAGGTATCCCGTGTTTGGCTGGGAGAAAATCCCCCAAGAAATTTGCGGTTTCTACTATAAAGTGAGTTAATCGAAAAGGATTCAAGCCTGGGTGCCTGGTTGGCATCGAAGAGCTTGAATCCTTTTTGCTTGGTGTTGCCGATTCTTATCCTGAAAGCTGAACCCCACGCTAGATTAGTTTAGCAAACTAAAAAACGCCGCCACCCAATTTTCAGGGTGGCGACGTCATTCTAGTTAATTACTCAATCATGATCATGTCATCATTACGGGCGAACGGCTCGTCCTTGTTGATGTGATCGTAGAAGAGGGTGCCATGTAAGTGGTCGATTTCGTGTTGGCAAACGATTGCCGGGTAATTCTTCAGGCGAATCTGGTGCTTCTCACCGGTCACGTCGTAGTAGCGCAAGGTGATGCGGTCGTGGCGGGGCACGAAGCCGGGCACGTCTTTATCAACGGAGAGGCAACCTTCACCCTCGGTCAGGGCACCGGGTTGAACGGATTCGGACACGATGACGGGATTGATGATGACATCGGTGAACGGTGACTTGCCACCTTCTTCTGGTGCGGGCACCAGCACGGAAGCCATCTTCTTGGAAACACCCACTTGGGGAGCGGCCAAGCCAACGCCAGCGCGCAAACCGTATTTCTTACATTGTTCTGGGTCTTGGGAAACAACTAAGTATTCCATTAAGTCCTTAGCGAGTTGTTGGTCTTCCGCTGAGAGGGGGAACTTCACGTCCGCAGCCTCTTGACGTAGGACGGGATCGCCGTCGCGGACAATATCTTTCATGAGAAACAAGAGCAATTACCTCCGCAAAAATTAAATATAGTTACGTACTATTGTAACATACCGGTTAAAGGAAATGAAATGAAAAGAAAACGGTTTCTATTTTCAAAAAAAGTGAAAAATGTAAAACCGCAACTCGCAGTAGGAGTTTGGCCGAATCCCTTTATTTGTCACAATGAAAGGGCTTGCAAGAGCTGTGAAAAAATGGTACATTTTAAACGTAGTCAGGAAACGCAACGTTAACTCACTTTTAGTTAACAATTTCATATCAAGTGAAAGGAAAGTGTTACTTATGGCTAATGGAAGCAAACAGATTGTAGACTTTGCCAAAATCAAAGCTACGATGGCCGATCCGTACAAGCACCCGGTTCAAGTCATCAATGGAGATGGCAAGGTTGTTGATCCAGACACGTTGGCAAAATATTCAGATGACCAACTTGTTGACTTCATGAAGAAAATGGTTTGGGAGCGTACGTTACACGAACAAACAATGAACTTCTCCCGTCAGGGTCGTCTCGGTTTCTATGCTCCAACTGCCGGTGAGGAAGCCAGTGAAATGGGAAGTGTTACCGCATTTAAGGAACAAGACTTCCTGTTACCTGCATACCGTGATTTACCACAAATGATTCAACACGGTACTACCGTTGCAAAAGGTTTCTTATGGTCAAAGGGTCATGTTGAAGGTAATCAACACGAAAATCCTAACATGATGTTCCCACAAATTATTATTGGTGCCCAATACGTTGAAACTGCCGGCGTTGCTCTGGGTATCCAAAAGAACAAAGACGAAGACCGTGTAGCGTTTGTCTACACCGGTGATGGTGGTACTTCACAAGGGGACTGGTATGAAGGAGTTAACTTCACCAGTGCTTACCAAGCACCTGCCGTATTCTTCGTTCAAAACAACGGTTGGGCTATTTCCGTTCCACGGAAGAAGCAAACTGCTGCTGAAACCTTAGCACAAAAGGCCGTTGCCATGGGTGTTCCTTCCGTCCAAGTTGATGGGATGGATATCGTGGCCGTCCACGAAGTTTCAAAGGCTGCTCGTGAGTATGCCGCAGCTGGTAATGGTCCAGTTGTTATTGAAACTTTAACTTACCGTTATGGTGCTCACTCCTCTGCTGGTGATGATCCTTCTCGTTACCGGACCGATGAAGAAACTAAGCCTTGGTTCGATGCCGATCCATTAATTCGTATGCGGAAGGTCTTAACTGACAAGGGCGTTTGGTCACAAGATCAAGAAGACAAGTTAGTTGAACAATACAAAGACGAATTTAAAGACGCAATGAAGGAAGCTGAAGCAGCACCTGCACAAAAGGTTTCTGACTTCTTGAAGTGGACTTACAATGTTCCTACTCCAGCTGTTAAGAAGCAAATTGCAGAATTCGAAGCAAAGGAGTCGAAGTAATCATGGCTAAAATGACGTATATCAAAGCGATCACTTCTGGTCTGGACCAAGTCTTAAGCGATGACCCTAAGACGTTGATCTTCGGTGAAGATGTTGGTAAAAACGGTGGTGTGTTCCGGACGACCGTTGACTTACAAGACAAGTATGGCGAAGACCGTGTCTTCGATACCCCACTTGCTGAATCCGGTATTCTTGGATTAGCTATTGGTTTATCATTGACTGGCTGGCGTCCAATTCCTGAAATCCAATTCATGGGCTTCACGTTCGAAGCAATGGATGGGATTGTTGGACAATTAGCTCGTGACCACTACCGTTTCGGTGGCCAAAAGAACTTCCCTGTTACCATCCGTACACCATTTGGTGGTGGGACTCATACCGCCGAAATGCACGCTGATAACTTAGAAAACTACTTCGTAAGTACTCCAGGTCTGCGGGTAGTTACCCCTTCAAATCCATACGATGCAAAGGGCTTGGTTATCTCCGCTATTGAAAGCGACGACCCAGTTCTGTTCATGGAAAACTTGAAACTTTACCGTTCAATGAAGGATGAAGTTCCAGATGACAAGTACACTGTTCCGTTGGACTCCGCTAAGGTTGTTCGCGAAGGTACTGATATTACCCTCGTTGCCTACAGTGCTGAAGTCAACGAAGCCTTGACCGCTGCCGATGCTTTAGCTAAGGACAACATCTCTGCTGAAGTTATTGACCTGCGTTCCTTGTCACCAATTGACACTGATACGATCTATGCTTCTATTGACAAGACCCACAAGGTTGTTGTCATTCAAGAAGCACAACGGATGGCCGGTGTCGGCGCCGTTGTCGCATCAGACATTGCTGAAGACAAGATCATGTCATTGGATGCCCCAATCGGCCGGGTAGCTGCGCCAGATAGCGTTTACCCATTTGCCCAAGCTGAAAATGACTGGATCCCTAACTCCGATGATATCGAAGCTAAGGCTCGCGAAATCTTCAACTACTAAAAATAACATCTAAACATTAAACGATAAAATTAACGATGTGGGAGACATCCTGCATTAGATGAAAGAAAGGAAGTTTTCCCATGGCTTATACGTTCAAACTCCCAGAGCTTGGTGAAGGAATGGCCGAAGGCGAAATTTCTTCATGGCTTGTTAAAGAAGGAGACGCAGTTAAGGAAGACGACACATTAGTCGAAATCCAAAACGATAAGTCTGTTTCGGAATTACCATCACCCGTTGCTGGTACTATTTCACAAATTGTTGCACAAGAAGGGGACACTGTTGAAATTGGCGATCCACTGATCGTCATTGACGATGGTTCAGATACCCCTGCTGACTTGACGAAAGCTAGCGACTCTGCAGACGACGCTCCAGCTGAAGAAGCTGCTCCAGCACCTGCACCAGAACCAGCCGCAGCTCCAGCAGCACCTGCTGCTCCAGCCGCTGCACCTACTGGTGTTCCAGCCGCTTCAGATCCTAACAAGTTAGTTATGGCAATGCCATCTGTCCGTCAATACGCACGTGACAAGGGCGTTGACATTACCCTGGTTGCCCCAACCGGTAATCATGGTCAAGTTCTTAAGGCCGACATCGACAACTTCAATGGCGCCGCTGCACCTGCAGCCGCTGCTACTCCAGCTGCCGAAGCTGGTGGCAAGGCCGTTGCTGGTCAAGCTATCAAGCCTTGGAACGCTGACAACCCAGATCTGGAAACTCGTGAACCAATGTCACCAATGCGGAAGATCATTGCTAAGAGCATGCGTACTTCCAAGGACATTGCTCCTCACGTAACTTCATTTGATGAAGTTGAAGTTTCTGACTTAATGGCTAACCGTAAGAAGTACAAGCAAGCTGCTGCCGACAAGGACATCCACTTGACCTTCTTACCTTACATTGTTAAGGCTTTGGTTGCCGTTATGAAGAAGTACCCTGAATTGAACGCATCTATTGATGACACGACTCAGGAAATTGTTTACAAGCACTACTACAACATTGGTATCGCTACCAACACTGATGATGGTCTTTACGTACCAAACATCAAGGCTGCTGATTCCAAGGGTATGTTTGAAATTGCTAAGGAAATCACTGAAAACACCCAAGCTGCTTACGACAACAAGTTAAGCCCAGCTTCTATGGCCGGTGGTTCCATCACGATTTCTAACGTCGGCTCAATCGGTGGTGGCTGGTTTACCCCAGTTATCAACCAACCTGAAGTTGCTATTTTAGGTGTTGGCCGGATTGAAAAGGCTCCTATCGTCAACGAAGATGGCGACATCGTTGTTGGTCGTATGTTGAAGCTTTCTCTGAGTTACGATCACCGTCTGATTGATGGTGCCTTAGCTCAAAATATTTTGAACGACATGAAGGCATTGTTACACGATCCTGCAATGTTGTTAATGGAAGGGTAGGAATAATATGGCAGATGTTGAAAAAAAGGACACCGTCATCATTGGTGCCGGACCCGGCGGTTACGTTGCCGCCATTCGGGCTTCTGAATTAGGCCAAAAGGTCACTTTAGTTGAAAAGTCCGATACCCTTGGTGGTGTCTGCTTAAACGTTGGTTGTGTACCTTCTAAGGCCTTGATTCAAGCGGGTCACCGTTTGGAACAAGCTAAAGACGGTTCCACCTACGGGATTTCAACGAAGTCAGCTGAAATCGACTTCGCCAAGACTCAGGAATGGAAGCAAAAGAAGGTCGTTGATCGGATGACCAGCGGTGTTAAGATGCTGATGAAGAAGCACCACGTTGACGTTGTTAACGGGGAAGCTGTCTTCCTGAGTGACACCCAACTACGGGTTATGCCTACGGGTGAAAAGCAGTTCATGTCCACTGATACGGGCCAGACTTTCGAATTCAATAACATTATTATTGCATCCGGGTCTCACCCAATCGAAATCCCTGGCTTCAAGTTTGAAGGTCGGGTTGTCGATTCTACCGGTGGTCTGGGCTTGCCAGAAATCCCTAAGGAATTCGTTGTTATCGGTGGTGGTTACGTTGGGACTGAATTAGCTGGTGCATACGCTAGCTTAGGCGCTCACGTAACAATCCTCGAAGGCACGAAGTCAATTCTGCCTAACTTTACTAAGGACATGGTTTCCGTTGTCCTTAAGAAGTTGAAGAAGAAGGGCGTTGATGTCATCACCAACGCTATGGCTAAGAGTTCCAAGCAAGACGACAACAGTGTCAGTGTGACCTACGCTGTCGACGGCAAGGAATCTACGATTAAGGCTGACTACTGCATGGTTACCGTTGGTCGTAAGCCAAACACTGACGACTTAGGCTTGGAATACACCAAGGTTAAGTTGAACGACCATGGTCAAATCGAAGTCGATAACCAAGGCCGGACTGCTTCAGAACACATCTGGGCTGTCGGTGACGCTGTTCCTGGTGCTGCATTGGCTCACAAGGCCTTTGCTGAAGCCAAGACTGCGGCTGGTGCCATCTCCGGTAAGAAGACGGCTAACGACTGGCTGAGTGTTCCAGCTGTCTGCTTCTCTGATCCTGAAATTGCGACCGTTGGTTACAGCGCCGACGCAGCTAAGGACAAGGGAATCAAGGTCAAGACTGCGCAATTCCCATTCGCTGGGAACGCACGTGCCGTTTCATTGGACGCCGCTGATGGGTTTGTTCGTTTCATCTACACGGATGACGACAACAAGAACATCGTGGGTGCCGAAGCGGTTGGCCCTGAAGCCAGCACTATGGCTGGTGAATTATCAATCATCGTTAACGACGGCTTGAACGTTGAAGACGTTGCCTTGACCATTCACCCACACCCAACGTTAAACGAACCAATCCAAGAAACTGCCGATATCGCTTTGGGCTTCCCAACCCATATCTAAAGTCTCTCGTGATTGTAAAAAGCGTTACAGAAAAGGTTGCCAGCAATGGCGGCCTTTTTTGCTGTCCTTGGGTTTTGGTTTGGGGCTTTAGGGTCAGGTCCTCTAGGGTCAGGGGCTTAAGGTCAAAACCAGGGTCAAGGGCACGTGGCATTGGTCACCTGCGGCTTCCAGGTGTTCCGCCTGCTGTGGGGAACGGTGCCGGCCTGAGAAGCGGTCCGGTACCTCGCTTTGAAACCTCGCTGGGGTGCGCGAGTTGCCAAAGTCGTCCCGTGATGTAAGACCGGGCAGGGCACCCGGTCAACATCACCGACACAGCCGTCTCCACACCTGGCTTCCTCCGTCTCTTGATGGTGAGTGGTCTGTGTACCAGGTTTAACCCAAACCTGGTACAACGGGTGTGTCCGGTGATAACAAGGTTGTAGCCCTCATCGTTCGTATCGGTCAAGGCATTGCCTCAATGACGTGAATATAGATGTAAAAGGCGTGGGGATGTTTTACTGAATTATGATTGGGAAGGGCAGCGCAATACTGATAGGCACGATAGCAGGCGGTGACAGTCAACTTTTTCTGGGTTTCAACAAGTAGCTTGTTGGGGAACTTGTGTCAGCCGAGAGGGTGGTAAAAATGGGCTCAGCCGGGGGATTTTCTGGCTGGTCTTTAGCTAGAAAATGGCGACTTTGAAACGTGTTCTTCGGTTCAAAGCGAGGTTGAAGACCGCACTTTGGCTTCGACCGTCCTGCCCCCCAGCGTTCCGGCCCATTTTTACCGCCCGGTAGGCGCTGGCGAGAGGCGTGTGAAAAGGGTGCTCATTCTTAAAATTTTAGAACATAAAAAGTTGATTGTTACAGCTTGCTATCCCCGGGCGTTCACTTATAATGGAGCTATGACTTGCGTTTTGCCCGGACCACACCGTGTGCGTCTGGGCGCGAGAGAACGTGAATTGGGCAAAAGGAGGGTCACTATGAAGCCAACGTTGATTATTCAAGGAAACTTTGATCAGGCCAGTCGGTTTATCCGGCAATTACTGGTGGCAGATCTGCCATTGGAATGTGTTGTGATCCCGAATGTAACTGACGACGCCCCGCGGTATCAAGCGTTGGTGGTGGCCAGTGCCCTGTGTCCTCGGATGACGCTACGGGTGGGGACGGCCGTGGACTATGGTAAGGCCACTTGGTTGGTTTTGCTTGACCGGGCAGATGCTGAAACCGTTCCGGCGGCTGAAGTCGCTGAATTACGAGTGTTCATGAACCGAATCGTAGAAAATGGGTTTAAGGGGCAATTAGTTTTCTGTGGTGAGCATGATGAATTGTTGACCTACTTTGCCTGGAAATTCTCTGGATTGAACCAGAGCCAAATCTGGGGCCTGGGAACCTTCCCGTTGGCGCGGCTATTAACGTACCGCTTGGCTGAACGACTCGGGGTCGGTGTGGCAGCGATTCAGGCGGCCGTCGTCGGGACGTCGGATAAGCCCATCGTGGCGTGGAGCCGGACTTACGTGGGGCCAGCACCCATTTTGATGTATCTGGCTAACGAAGACGCCAAGTTTAACGCGGATGACTTAGGCAAAATGAGTCATTGGCTTCAACGCGAGGCTGGGACGGACCAACGACTGTTGCGTTCTATGGCACTTATTCGCCTGCTAGAGGCCGATTTGACGAATCAACCCCTAATTGCCTCAGTCACGAATATTCACGATGAGGAGCCAGTTTACGCCGCAGCGACCCCTGTGCTGGTGAATGGCAGTGGGGTCAAGCATCTGACCAATTTAGTGTTATCTGAAGACGAACAACAAGAATTTACCGAGCAAATTACGACGCTACGGGAAAACATTGCGACCATTGCCGGTCAGCAAACGGAAGGACGCGCTTAACATGGAACCAAATAATTATGCTTACCCCTTAGAACCAGATTGGTCGACGGAAGACATCGTTGCGGTGACCACGCTCTATCAACGGGTAGAAGACGCGTATGAGTTGCTACACGGCGTGGCTAGCAGTGACTTGCTGAACGCCTACCGGGCATTTCAGACGGTCGTTCCGCAAAAATTTATGGAAAAACAGCTCGATAAGTCTTTTGAAGAGGCAGCTGGGTATAGCATTTACCGGACGATGAAACGTGCCCGGCAGGAAGATGGTCAGATTAAGATGAAAGGACAGGCGTAGCATGAGCCAAGATTGGCAGCAACTCAACACCGCAATTATTAAGTTATTAAAAGAGGCTCGGCAACGGGTTTTAACGAAAATGCAAGATCCTTTGACGGTCGCTGAAAAGAGCAATCGCAAAGATTTAGTCACCAACGTGGACCGCGCCAATGAAAAATTTTTGATTGCCGGTATTCGCGAAATTGATCCCACCGCTCAGGTTTTAGGCGAAGAGGGCTTTGGGGATGAACTCACCAGTCTCGACGGTCGGGTCTGGATCGTTGACCCCATCGATGGCACGATGAACTTTGTGAAACAGCAAGATAACTTTGCCATCATGATTGGCATCTACCAGGACGGCGTTGGTCAGTTAGGGTACATCTATGATGTCATGAATGACGTGCTGTACCACGGTGGACCGCAACTGGGCGGCGTTTGGGCCGATGATCGGCAACTCGCAGCGCCGGCTGATATTGCGTTGGCCGATGGCTTGATTGGTGCCAGTGGTCCCTTAGTGATTCATGATGTGGCGCACATGCAAGAAATTATTCACGTTAGTTCGGGAATGCGCGTCCTGGGAAGTGCCGGAATCGAAATGATTAATATCATGAATGGCAAGACGCTGGGGTACATTTCGCACCTGAAACCTTGGGACATCGCGGCAGGTCAAGTCCTGCTAAATGAGTTGGGGGTTCAAGTGTCGACTATTGACGGAAAACCACTCGATATGTTATCATCTAATCTTGTACTAGTAGCGACGAAAAAAGCGCAACGTGATATTCTCCGAATCGAAGAAGATGACGTCTCACTGTGACCCTGTCACAGTTTTTTTATGCGGCTGGCCGATACGGATGGACTTTACCAGCTATTGACGCTACAATAAGCGTACTTACAGACGTAAGCATGCCGTGATCCATCTAATTCACCAAGCACGAAAGGAAGAAATACACTTGAAAATCAGAGATGATATCCGTAACATTGCCATCATTGCCCACGTTGACCACGGGAAGACGACCCTGGTTAACGAAATGCTGAAACAATCCGATACGTTAGACGAACACACGGCCATTGACGACCGTGCCATGGATACTAATGCAATCGAAAAGGAACGGGGCATTACGATCCTGTCCAAGAACACCGCTGTTCGTTACGGCGACAAGCAAATCAACATCTTGGATACCCCAGGACACGCCGACTTTGGTGGTGAAGTGGAACGGATCATGCGCATGGTTGACGGCGTTCTGTTGGTTGTCGATGCCTACGAAGGTACGATGCCACAAACCCGTTTCGTTTTGAAGAAGGCCCTCGATCAACACTTAACCCCAATCGTGGTTATCAACAAGGTTGACCGTGAAGGCGCCCGTCCTTCCGAAGTCGTTGACGAAGTCTTAGACCTCTTCATCGAATTAGGTGCGGACGAAGACCAATTGGACTTCCCAGTGGTTTACGCCTCAGCTATGAACGGGACTTCTAGCTACGAGCCAGAAATCTCCTCACAAGAACACACGATGAAGCCTGTCTTTGACACTATCATCAAGCACATCCCAGCCCCAATTGACAACACTGACGAACCCTTACAGTTCCAAGTTGCCATGCTCGACTACAACGATTTCGTTGGTCGGATTGGGATTGGCCGGATCTTCCGTGGGAAGGTTAAGGTTGGTGACAATGTTACTGTTATGAAGCTTGACGGTTCTAAGCAAAACTTCCGGGTTACCAAGTTATTTGGTTTCTTCGGTTTGAAGCGTTTGGAAATCAACGAAGCCCAAGCCGGTGACTTGATTGCCGTATCTGGGATGGATGAAATCAACGTTGGGGAAACTGTTGTGGCTCCTGACACGCTGGAACCACTTCCAGTCTTACGGATTGACGAACCAACGCTGCAAATGACTTTCCGGACCAACGACTCACCATTTGCTGGTCGCGAAGGTAAGTTCGTGACGTCTCGTCAAATCGAAGAACGTTTGAAGCGTGAATTGCATACCGATGTTTCCTTACGTGTCGATGACACCGACAATCCTGGTGCCTGGGTCGTTTCTGGTCGTGGTGAACTTCACTTGTCCATCCTGATCGAAACGATGCGTCGTGAAGGTTACGAATTGCAAGCTTCTCGTCCAGAAGTTATCTACAGAACAATCGATAACGTTCGTTGCGAACCATTCGAATCAGTTCAAATCGATACGCCTGACGAATACACCGGTTCAATCATTGACACCTTATCTAAGCGTAAGGGTGAAATGAAGAACATGGAAGCCGTTGGGAATGGTCAAACGCGTTTGACCTTCATTGCCCCATCACGTGGGTTAATCGGTTACTCAACTGAATTCTTGTCCTTAACTCGTGGATACGGGATCATGAACCACACGTTCTCCAAGTACATGCCAGTTATCAAGAACTGGAACCCTGGTCGTCATAACGGGACTTTGGTTTCCATCAACTCTGGTAAGGTAACGACTTACGCTATCATGGCTGTGCAAGACCGTGGGATCATCTTTACTGATGCCGGGACTGAAGTTTACGAAGGCATGATTATTGGCCAAAACAGCCGTGACAACGACATTTCTGTCAACATCACGCGTGGTCGTAACCAAACCAACGTCCGGGCCGCTGGTTCTGAAGATATCGCCAAGGTTAAATCACCTTTGAAGATGTCCTTGGAAGAATCACTGGAATTCATCAACGAAGATGAATACTGTGAAATCACCCCAGAACACGTTCGTCTTCGGAAGCAAATTCTGAACACCGGTGAACGTGAAAAGGCTGCCAAGAAGCGGAAGACTGCTTCACGGAAGTAATTTAAACCTTAAATAAATTTTAACGGTAAGACCTAGTGAGGGAACTCACGGGCCTTACCGTTTTTTTTGTGCCAAAATCAGGAGTGAGCTATGCTATAATGTAAACATTCGATTACCGCTAGACGGCGGTAGACTTGGAGCGAATCAATCGTATGCGAAAGTTAAAATATTTAGATTATTGGTTACTGGTGCCTTATTTGATTTTGAGTGTCTTCGGGATTGTGATGGTGTATTCTGCCAGTGCTGACATCGGCACGCAAAATGGGGGGAGTCCGGGTAGTTATTTAATTAAGCAGGCTCTGTATGTCTTCCTGGGATTAGCTATCCTGGGGTTCATGATTATGATGAACATTAATAAATTGCGGAATAAACGATTGTTGAAGATTGCCGGGTACTTTGCCTACGGGGCGTTGTTCTTCCTGCTAATCAAGGGTGAAACCGTCAATGGGGCCGCTGGCTGGATCAGCCTTGGGCCCATCAACATTCAACCAGCCGAATTCATTAAGTTTTATATCATTATCTGGTTATCAAACGTCATCACGAACCGCCAGGATGACTTGGAAGAATACAGTTGGCTGTCGACGATGCAAAAGCCGTTATTAGTTTGCGCGATTATTTTGGTCTTGATTGTGAGACAACCCGACTTAGGGGGCGCAGCCATCAACGGCGCTATCATGTTTGTCCTGTTCTTAAGCAGTGGGTTTGCCTCACGTTGGGCTAAGATTATTTTTACCGGAATTATTGCTGGCGGAATTTTTGTGCTTATGCCGGCGCTTTCCTGGTTAGCATCGTCGTCTGCAGGAAAAGGGTCGTATCAGTTACAACGAATCGTGGCCTTCATGAACCCCTTTGAGCATGCTCAGGGTGTGGGGCAACAGTTAGTTAATTCTTACTACGCGATTAGTAATGGCGGGATTTTTGGTGTCGGTTGGGGAAATAGTATCCAAAAAACGGGGTACCTACCCGAACCCAATACCGACTTTATCATGGCTATTTTGACCGAGGAGTTAGGCTTGATCACGGCGCTGGCCGTTGTAACGTTACTCTTTGTGATTATCTTACGGACCGTACTGATTGGTGTTCGGAGCAATTCGACCTATCAATCGCTAGTGTGTTACGGGGCAGCTACTTATTTAGCCGTCCAAACGTCGTTTAACTTGGGTGGGGTCTTAGGCTTCCTCCCAATCACCGGGGTCACGTTCCCGTTCATCAGTTACGGGGGTTCTAGTACTTGGACCCTGGCGCTGGTAATGGGGGTCGTGATGAACATTAGTGCCCGGCAGAAGCGTTATCGGATGACGAACTAGTTTGTGAGGTATAAGTATTGAGATACCAATCTATTCCTGATGTCATTAGAGATAACGCAAATTGTTTCTGAGTAATAAATGATAACTTATGATAGCAAAGTTCTGTATGGGCTGAACTAGTGTTAGCCGCAGTCATAGACTGTTTGGTGGATTAAGTAAGAGACAGGCAAGTGATTGACGGGCTAACTGCGTGTCAGCCGTGAGGGCGGTGAAAATAAGTTCAGCCGTGGGAATTCTCTTAGCGATTTATCGCTTAGAAAATTGGCGTCTTTGTGACTCGGTCTTTGAGGCACAAAGCGAGCCCGGAGACCGGTTCTTGGCTCCGGGTGTCCGCTCCGGGTGTCCGCTCCGGGTGTCCGCTCCGGGTGTCCGCTCCGGGTGTCCGCTCCGGGTGTCCGCTCCGGGTGTCCGCTCCGGGTGTCCGCCCACCGCGTTCCGACTTATTTTCACCGCCCGGTAAGGCGACGGACACGCAAGCCTAGCCCGTAAAAGAAGGAGGACGAACGAATGGCATTTGAAATGCAAGCGCGGCAGAGTCTGATTGTCTATACCTATAGCTTAAAGCAGACGCGCCAACTAAAACGCTACGGGACCGTGATGTACGTGTCAAAGAAGATGCGTTACGTGGTCCTCTACGTCGATCAAGAGGACGTCAAGAGTTTAACTGACCAGCTGAGTCAATTGCGTTTTGTGAAGCGCGTAGTGGCTTCGGCACGGCCAGAAATCAGTGAAACGTTTAACGGGGTCGCCGAAGAGATGACGGCCCACCAAGACCCTGAAGCAGAGGATGATGAAGAATGAGAATTGTAGCTGGTGATTTTGGTGGCCGGCGGTTGAAGGCCGTTCCTGGCATGGCCACGCGACCAACCACGGATAAAGTTAAGGAAGCCCTGTTCAATATTATTGGACCTTACTTTGAGGGTGGCCGGAGTCTGGACCTGTTTGCCGGTTCCGGGGGCCTCAGCATTGAAGCCGTCTCCCGGGGAATCGAACAGGCCGTTTTGATTGACCGCCAGTACGCGGCAATCCAAACGATCAAGGACAACGTAGCGGTTACCAAAGACGTGGACCGTTTTGAAATTTTAAAGCGAGACGCGAACCGGGCGCTGCAGGAATTGTCTGACCGTGGCGACCAGTTTGACCTGGTCTTCTTTGATCCGCCATACGCCCAACAAAAAATTTTGGACCAGATGGCACGGCTACGGGAATTAAATCTGTTGACGCCAACGGCTCGGATCGTGTGCGAAACGGACCAGCAGGCAAAATTACCAGATGACGTTGACGGCTTTCACTTCATCGAACGCCGGGACTACGGGATTACTGAGCTGACCATTTATGGAATGGGAAGTGACGCTGAATGACGATTGCGGTCTTTCCAGGCAGCTTTGATCCGTTGACCAATGGCCATCTGGATTTGATTACTCGCGCCAGTAAAATTTTTGATCAGCTGGTCGTCGCTGTGGGGCAGAACACGTCTAAGCGCGGCCTGTTCACGACGGCAGAACGGGTGGCCTTTATTGAAGAGTCCACGAAAGACTTGCCCAATGTAACTGTGCGGGTCGAAAGTGGCCTGACGGTGAGCTTCATGCAGTCGATTCAGGCGACCGTGCTGGTCCGGGGCATTCGCAACAGCGTGGACTTTGAGTATGAACAGGGCATCGCGGGGATGAACCGGACGCTGGACCACAATGTTGATACGGTTTGCTTGATGGCAGACCCCCAGTATCAGTTCGTCTCCTCGAGTCTGTTAAAGGAGGTCGCGCGCTTCGGTGGGGACCTCACCAATTTGGTGCCGCCCGTGGTGGCCCATGCCATGGTTGCGCGCTTAGAAGGTGAACAGTAAATGTGGAAATTGACCCGCCGTGAGTGGCGGCAAATTATCGTAACGATTGGCCTTTCGGTGCTGGTTTTGGCATTTTTCTTCCTGCCACTCCCCAAGTACATTGAGGGACCAGGCGAGGCGGATAATTTAAAATCATTTGTGAGCATGCCGGGGCATCCCGATAAGTATGGGGGCAAGTACATGATTACGTCCGTGGCCCTGTCACAGGCGCGTCCTGCCACGTATTTATACGCGAAGTTAAATTCTTACTACAGCATTGAAAGTGTGGATGATGTTACTGGGGGCGAAAGTAATGCCACCTATGACAAGGTTCAGGACTTTTATATGCAGAGTGCGATCAATGAATCCATTTACACGGCCTATCAGGCGGCCCACAAGCCGGTGACGCGGCGTTATCTGGGCATCTACGTGCTGAGCGTGGATGCGAAGTCACCGTTTGCTGGTAAGCTTAAGGTGGGCGATACCGTGACCAAGGTCAACGGTCGCCATTTTAATTCGATGGTCGGGTACCAACGTTACATCCAGAAGCAAACTGTTGGGAAACCGGCAACCATTACGTATAAGCACAATGGTCAAACAAAACGGGTGACCAAGAAGCTGATGCGCCTGCCAACCAAAAAGGCGGGAATCGGCATCACGCTGACCGATAACGTTAAGGTCACCGCAAAGCCAAAGGTCTCCATCGACGCGGGTCAAATCGGTGGGCCTTCTGGTGGGCTGATGTTTAGTCTGCAGGTCTACTCACAGGTCACCGGCAAGAATTTGCGCCACGGCCGGAAGATTGCGGGGACCGGGACCGTTGATGGTGACGGTAACGTCGGTGAAATTGGTGGCATCGATAAGAAAATTATCGCGGCCAAGCGTGCCGGCGCGACGGTCTTCTTTGCACCGTACGTGAAACCGTCTAAGCTCTTGCTAAAGTACGAAGAGCAGCACAAGACCAATTACCAATTGGCCAAAGCAACGGCGAAGAAGTATGCGCCAGACATGAAAGTCGTGCCGGTCAAGACGTTTAATGACGCCGTGCACTACTTGGAGACACATAAATAAGATGTGTGATGAGGTTGGAGAATTTTTCCAGCCTTTTATTTTTGAAAATTTTTTGGCGAAATAAAAAATATTTGCGCCCCGTTTACGCAGTTAATCTGTAAAGGGGGCGCAAAATGAGTCGCATACAAGAATGGTGGTTGACGTTGAGTCGGCAGCAACGGTGGTTAGGATTAACAATTGGGATTAGCGTCGTGGTCCTGGGGGGCTGGTTAGCGCTGCGGCAACCCGCACAGGCGGCCGAATCGACCATGATTCCGTCCGCAACCGGGAGTGGGCAAATGCAGCAGTCGTCGGCTATTAGCAGTGGTCATCGACCAGCTACTCAGTCGATGGCGGGGCAGTCCAGTCAGGCGAGTAGCCACGATACCCGGGTCTTTGTAGATGTGCAGGGGGCGGTTGCCCATCCGGGACTCTATCAGTTTGGGGCCGACATGCGGGTAGCCGATGCGTTGAAGGCCGCCGGTGGTCTGACTAGTCGAGCGGACCGGCAACAGATCAATCTCGCCACGCGCTTGACCGACCAGCAACAGCTATACGTGCCCATCAAGGGAGAAAAGCCACCGGCTAGCAGTGCGGCAACAGCAACCTCTGGTAGTGGCACTCAGAAGTCAGGGAGCCAGGCGACAGCTACTAGTGGGGGAAGCGACAAGCCCACGGCCGTGGTGAATTTGAACACGGCCACGGTGGCGGACCTACAGCAGCTAACCGGTATCGGGGAGAAGAAGGCTCAAAAGATTGTTGATTACCGTGAGGCCCACGGGAGCTTTCAGACGGTGGCCGATTTGGCCCAGGTTCCTGGCTTTGGGGCGAAGACGGTGGCGAATTTACAAGATCAACTCACGACGTCTTAACTGGTGGTATACTAAAAAATAAAATTGCTAAAGGGGTAATTGTGATGAAACGAGAACGGATTCCTTGGGACCAATATTTTATGCTCCAGGCACTAGTGATTTCCACGCGAAGCACCTGTAACCGGCTGGCGGTCGGGGCAACCGTGGTTCGGGATAAACGCATCATTGCGGCGGGTTATAACGGCTCGGTTTCGGGTGATGACCACTGTTTGGACGAGGGGTGTTACATGGTTGACGGCCACTGTGTTCGGACCATTCACGCGGAAATGAATGCCATCTTACAGTGCGCCAAGTTTGGGGAGGCGACGGACGGGGCAGAAATTTACGTGACGGACTTTCCGTGTCTCCAATGCACCAAGATGCTACTGCAGGCCGGTATTCGTAAAATTACTTACATGCGAAGTTATCACAATGACCCGTACGCCCAAAAGTTAATCGATTTGAAACATGTGGTGTTAAATCAAGTAACCGTTGATCCTGCTTTACTGGCGACGTTGCCGTTTGATCAACCCAAACAAGATTAGTGACGGCTGACCGCTGGTTCTTTATGAGTCTGCCGGTGGCAGCACTGAGCGTGATCATGGGCGGCCATCCCTGGGCCGGTGCGCTTCTTCTGGGTGTGATGTTGGCCCGGGTTTGGACCTTAAGAGTGCGGTCCATTTGGGTATTGACACTGGTCTTGCTCGGCTTATTTGGCGGGCTCTGGGGGATGCGACAGGCGACACTAACGCGCCGGCAACTGCCATTTGCGACCCCGACACTGACCAATCGAACCTTACGCGTGCAACCGGACGCCGTGGTTCTGCGCGGGGCAGCCTATTATTTTGTGGCCCGAGATATTGTGACCGGCGAAGGTTTAACGGTGCGGGGCGCGGTGAAAACGGCTGATGAGCTTCAGCAATTGCAGCATGAGAGCCACGCGACTGTCTGGCGGGTGAGTGGCCAACAACAAGGCATTTTGCCGGCCACAAATTTCAATCAATTCGATGGTGCGGCTTACTGGCGGCATCGGGGAATCGTGAAGACACTAAAGATTACGGCAATCACCGGTCGGGAGCGGGCCCAATCCACGCTGATGTCAGGGTTTACGGACTGGGGACATCATTGGCGAGCGCGGCTAATTCAGGCCTGTGAGCGGTTGCCTGGCGCGTTACGGGTCTACGCGCTAGGCCTTTTGCCGGGTACCAAGGCGGCAGAGTCGGTGGCTGAACTACAGGGGATGCAACGGTTAGGTCTGCTCCATTTATTTGCGATTTCAGGGCTCCACGTGGCGTTACTTCTGACGGCGGTCGAGTGGCTGTGTGTGCACCTGCGACTGCAGCGCGAACACTGGGAGACGGGGATGCTTCTTGGCTTGCCGGCTTACTTCATCCTGGCTGGTAGTGGGAGTGGGGTTCTTCGTGCCTGCTGGATGCGTGGCCTTCAATTGACGGGTAAACGCCTGGGCTGGCGGCTCAGCACCCTGGACGCGTGGGCCTTGGCCTTTTTGGTCGGGCTGGCGGTGAATCCTGGGTTACTATTTGAGCTAGGGAGTCAGTTGAGCTACGGCTTGTCCCTGGGGCTGATTTTGCTGAAGGATGAGTCCAAGGCCTGGCGGCAGGTCGGCCTCACGTTACTGGGCCTGCCCAGCCTTCTCAGCGGCTTGTTTCAGTGGCATAGTCTGACGCTACTGGCCAACTGGTTGGTGGCGCCATTATTTCCTATCGTCATTTTACCCGTGACGTTGCTGGGAACCGCAGTGTTTCCTTGGTTGCCCGGTGTCAGTCGCTGGTGTGCGAGCCTGTTAAAGAGATTAGACGATGGTCTAGCCTGGTTGGCAACGCTACCTGGAAATGTGCCCTTTGGCAAACCAGCGTGGTGGGTGGCGTGGCTCTGGCTTGCCGGAACCTGGTGGCTGTTTACCCGCGCACCCCGACAGCGTCGGCGGTGGGTCTGGGCGTTACTGGTGAGTTATGTCCTCGTCTACGGGACGATTCACTTACCGCTGTCTGGTGAGGTGGCTTACTTTGATGTGGGTCAGGGAGACAGTATTCTGTTGCGCACGCCCTTCAACCGGCGAATCTCACTGATTGATACCGGCGGTCGCTTGGGCTTTCCTCAGGCCGACTGGGTCCCGCCAACACCCACCACGTACGGTGCAGAGCGCACAAATATCAATTACTTAAAGAGTCGGGGCATTGATCACGTGGATGACCTTTATCTGACCCACCACGATGCCGATCACATTGGGGACCTGCCAGCCTTCTTACAGGAGCTGCGGGTCAAGCGACTGCTGGTGCCAGCGGGGATGGAAGCAGAGCCAGGGTGGCAACGCTTATTGAAGAACAGTGCCACGCCGGTTAAAATCGAACCCATTCAAGTTGGCAGTCAAGTATCCCTATTGGTGCGGCATCCTTATCACGCCGCACCGGCTGAAAATGAAAATTCCTTAGCACTACAGGGAACCTTTGGCGGCCTGAATTTCCTGTTTATGGGGGACTTGGACCAGGCCGGCGAACAGAAAATGTTGGCGGCGGACCCGCAGTTGCGCACGGACGTGTTAAAATTAGGACATCACGGAAGTAAAACGGCGTCGGCACCAGCTTTTATTGCTCAATTGAAACCTAAGTGGGCAATTATTTCTGCGGGCCGACAGAATCGTTATGGCCATCCGAATGCGGAGACCCTCACCACGCTGCGACAGAATCAGGTGCCGGCGGTGAGTACCCAAACGAGCGGGATGATCCGCTACGTTTATCGGGGGAAGCACGGGTATTGGCAAACTAAACTTAAAGGGGCACAAGTGTCGTGACAATCAATGAACTTTTAAAAACACTCGAACACGGCGGGCAGTTGGCCAACGTTTATTTAATTCTGGGCCAAGCGGATTATCTGCAGCGGCGGTTAAAGATGGGCTTCAAGAATAGTGTGCCAGCCGAAGAACAGACCATGAACTTTGCCAGCTATGACATGGACACGGTCCCGCTGGCGGTCGCCCTGGATGATGCCATGGCGGCGCCGTTCTTTGGCGAACGGCGGGTCGTCTGCATCGACAACCCCCAATTTTTAACCGGTGAAACGAAGAAACAGAAGGTCGATCACGATATCGATAGTCTCCAAACGTATTTGGGCGCCCCCATGCCCAGTACGGTACTGGTCTTCTTTGCTCCGTATGAGAAGCTGGATGGCCGGAAGAAAGTGTCGAAGCAATTAAAAAAAGTTGCCACGACGATTGAAATCGGCAACTTTGCGGAGCGTGAGGTGCGGCAGTTTATTGAAGGCCAGCTCAAACAGGATGGTTATAGCATGGCACCGGCCGCACTGAACGAATTGATTCAGCGAACCGATGCGGACTTGACTCTCATGATGAGTGAGTTGCCTAAGTTGGAACTCTTCTCCTTGCCCAGCAAAACGATTGAGCTGACGGCCGTCACTGGACTGGTGCGGCAGACCTTAACACAAAATGTGTTTGACCTGGTCAACCGGGTCTTGGCTAAGGACACAGCGGGGGCGGTGACGCTGTACCGGGAACTGCTGCAGGCTAAGGAAGAACCGCTACGAATCAATGCCATTTTACAGGGACAATTTCGCCTGCTGATTCAGACCAAGGTCTTAGCCAAGCAGGGATACAGTCAGGGGAAGCTAGCCAGCATCTTAAAGGTGCACCCGTACCGAATTAAGCTGGCGTTGCAGAGTCAGCGACGGTTTAAGCTGACCGATTTGAACCGGGCATACTTGGGACTTTTCCGAGTCGAGCAGCAGATGAAGTCGACGGCGATGGAACCGGAGATGCTGTTTTCGTTATTCATGACGCAATTTGCGAGTCAAGTTGCCTAAACATAGATATGCGTGGTGCCGGCAGGGGATGTCGGCACCTTTTTTCGACGACAAAAAAGGCGATCAACCACCGAAGTGGTCAATCGCCTGATTGCATCATCTAATCGTTTTGATTAATTGATTACTTAGCTAAACGTGCAGCCATCCGTGACTTGTCACGGGCAGCCTTGTTACGCTTGATCAAGCCCTTTGAAGCGGCCTTGTCAACTGCAGCACTAGCTTGACGGAATAAGTCTTCCGCGTTGTCGGCACCGGCGGTCTTAGCTTGTTCAAAACGCTTAACGGCAGTCCGCATAGTGCTCAATTGAGCAGAGTTACGTTCGTTAGCCTTAACGTTGGTCTTGGCACGTTCGATTGCTGATTTGATAATTGGCATGAAAATTTCACCTCCGAATGAGAAATCCTTTGTACCGGAAATCTTAATTTCAACGTATGTAATTATACAGAAGGCCGGGGCCGAATGCAAGACCCTGTTGCGATAAATGTAAAGTAATTTTACTTGATAGGCAATCGGGGAAAAAACTTGCACTTTATCGGTAAGTCCCGTATAGTAGATAACTGTGCTTAAGCACAAACCTCTAACTTAGTTCGCCAGGCGGCCACCGCCGACTTACTCAGTTTGGGGCAATTATTTGAAGGGTGGTATATTTACCATGGCTATTAGTCAAGCAAAGAAAAACGAAATCATCAAGCAATACGCTCGTCACGAAGGTGACACTGGTTCTACCGAAGTCCAAGTCGCTGTTTTGACCGCTGATATCAACGAAATCAACGTTCATATGCAACAACACCGGAAAGACTTCCACTCACAACGTGGTTTGATGAAGAAGATTGGTCACCGTCGTAACCTTTTGGCTTACTTACGGAAGACTGATGTTCAACGTTACCGTGAATTAATCAAGAGCTTAGGCCTGCGTCGTTAATTCGTCGCACCGGAGTCCCTTGCCAGAAATGGCGAGGGGCTTTTTCTTTTGCCTCAACTATCATCTTAGTACTGCAAACGGTTAAAGTGTGGTAAACTGAAGAAAGTTTAATCATGGACGAATCTGGGTTATTCTACCCAGCATAAAGTACTGGTGATCAATACCAGGATTGAATTAAAAAAACTATTGAAGATATCTTGAGGTGAACTTATGAGTGCGAAGATTAAGATTATCCCGTTTGGCGGTGTCCGCGAAAATGGGAAGAACATGTACGCCGTCGATGTTAACGGCGGAATTTACATTTTAGATTGTGGTTTAAAATACCCGGAAAATGAATTATTGGGGATTGACGTGGTCATTCCTGACTGGGCTTACTTACGTGAAAATAAGGATCGGATCGTGGCGGTCTTCTTGACCCACGGCCATGCCGATGCGATTGGGGCGTTACCTTACTTCTTAAGTGAATTTAACGTGCCCGTCTTTGGATCCGAAATGACGATTGCCTTGGCTAAAATTGGCGTCGCTGCTGAACCAAAGATCAAAGATTACGATGATTTTCACATTATTGATGAAAAAACCGAAATCGACTTCGGTGACGTGGTGGTTTCCTTCTTCTCAACGACCCATTCCATTCCAGAATCATTGGGAATTGATTTGAAGACTGACGAAGGCCAAATCATCTATACCGGTGACTTTAAGTTCGATCAAACCGCTAAGCCAGGCTACCAAACCGACTATGCTCGGTTAGGGAGCATTGGTCAGGCCGGGGTACTCGCTGTACTGAGTGACTCCGCCAACGCCGAAAATCCAGCGATGAATGCCTCAGAGCAAACGATTGCGGAAGACATTGAAGAAACTTTCCATTACCGCGATGGCCGGGTGGTCGTTGCTTGTGTTGCTTCGAACATTCTCCGGATTCAACAGGTCTTTGACGCCGCCGCTAAGACGGGACGGAAGGTCTGCCTGACGGGCCAAGACCTGGAAAAAATTGTGAACACGGCGATGAAGCTGGGCAAGTTGTCCTTTGACGACGACTTATTAGTGACGACCGCCCAACTGGACAGTCTGTCACCAGCCGAAACAGTTATCCTGCAAACTGGTAAGATGGGTGAACCCATCAAGGCAATTCAACGGATGGCTAACAAACAAGAAAAAGACTTAAACATCCAAGAGGGTGACTTGGTCTACATCACGACCACGCCATCTCACGCCATGGATACGACGGTTGCGCAGACCCGTGACATGATTTACCGGGCCGGTGGCGAAGTCAAGGCTATTTCGGATGACCTGAATTCATCAGGCCACGCTTATAAGCGCGACCTGCAGTTAATGCTGAACCTGTTGAAGCCCCAGTACCTGGTCCCAATTCAAGGGGAATACCGCTTACTGAACGCCCACGCTGAAGCTGCGCAAGAACTTGGCATGGCCGCTGACCACATTTTCATTCTGGCCAAGGGTGACGTGTTGACCTATGACAAGGGCAACATGGGCTTAGGCGAAGGCATCGACGTTAGCGATACCATGATTGACGGTATCGGTGTTGGTGACATTGGGAACATTGTCTTACGTGACCGGAAAGTCTTGGCCGACGACGGGATTTTTATCGCTGTCGTTACCATTGACCGGAAGAAGAAACAAATCGTGGCTGATCCTAAGATTACGTCACGGGGCTTCGTTTACGTGAAGGCCAACAAGGACCTGATGCAAGAGAGTGCCCAAATCATTCGGAAGGCTGTTCAAAATAATTTGGATAACAAAGAGTTCGATTGGGGTCACCTCAAGCAGGATGTACGGGAACACTTGAGTCATTATCTCTTTGAACAAACGCACCGGCGTCCCGTGATTTTGCCCGTGATTATGGAAGTTAACCAACATCACCGGCGGAGCACCAGCAAGGCGAAGGATGGCGGTAAGGAAGAGACGCCTGCTGCTCAACCAAAGCCAAAGGCTAAGAAAAAGTCAGCTAAAGCCAAAGAAACGAAACAACCGGCTAAGGCAGAAAAAACGGCGAATAAGCCACATCGTAACCGGAAACGGCATCACAGCAACAAGCCGGCCGCAACGACCGACCAACAAGCTTAATTAAAATGAGCGGGCCTCCTACCGATTCGGCAGGGGTCCGTTTTGAGTTGGCAACGAGATATCCCCAAAGGAGGAAGACCCATGTCAAATTTCCCTAGTCCAGCGGCCCGTGATGAGGCCTATCAGAAGGCCGTAGCCGCGTTTGAAAGTCGTCAGTGGTCACTTGCTAGTGATCTCTTCGAAACGCTCTATCAGGACCAGCAAACGCCCGAATTGAACCGCTATGTGGTCGTGAGTCTCTACCATAACGAAAAATACCTGATGGCCGAACAGTATGCCGCCGAACAAAACGGTATTTATTTGACGTCGGCCAAGGATTTTCAGTTGCGCCTGGATGTGGCCTTGAAAAACCAGCAATTTATTTTTGCCCGAGAATTTTGTGCGCTGGCTGCGGCCGAAACCTGGCGGGCAGGGGGACTGGCGCAAATCGAAGCGGCCGAAGCAGCCTCGACTGAGACCCTCGCGGCAACGCAACGGGTGATTGCCAAGCAATTCTATCATCTGGGGGATGTTCCCTTTAACGAACAACGGGAGCGCTTAGAGCACGCCCGACAGCTGCCATTAGCCATGTATCTGCAGGGCGTTCAGTATCTACTGGTCGATCCCTTTTTACACCCCTTACTGCGGGCAGACCTGTTGGAGGGCCTAATGCGGCTACACGTCGATCAGACAGTCAAATTGCACTGGCTGGATGATCAGACCTACACCGTGGCCGTGAAGGATCTCCAGCCAGTGGGGACGAGCAAGGCCGCCGTGGCATTTCAGAAATACTTGCAGGAAGATTTAGGGCAGCGAGATCCGATGCTGGCAGCGAACCTGCAGCAAACGATTACGTTACAGCTGATGATGCTGTACCCATTTATCGACCGCACCATCACGGATCCGGTCAGTTGGGCGCAAACTATCGCGGGATTACCGCTGACAACGGCTGTTTCTGAAGAAATGATTAAGGAAATGCAAGACTGGCAAACCACGCTAAACCGCTTCATGGCGGAACTCTTCGGCGCAATCGGGGGACAAAATCCCGAAAATCCCGAAAATGAGTGAAATTTTAGTTTACAAATAATTCTTCAGCATATATACTGGTCAAGGATTCTTTTTTGGGAGGGTTCCAGCTTTCCCTTTCTGAAAAGAAGTAGTATAATTTTACGCAAAGGGTGGTTTGTTTTCTTCGGAAGATAAATTGCGCTTGCGATAAAATACAGGAGGGTTTCATTAATGGCTGAAAAAGAACATTATGAAAGAACTAAACCCCATGTAAATATTGGTACTATTGGCCATATTGACCATGGGAAAACGACGTTAACTGCTGCAATCACTAAGGTACTTGCTAGCAAAGGTTTAGCAAAGGCCGAAGATTACGCTGATATCGATGCTGCTCCAGAAGAACGTGAACGTGGTATCACGATCAACACCGCTCACGTTGAATACGAAACGGAAAAGCGTCACTATGCGCATATCGATGCCCCAGGACATGCTGACTACATCAAGAACATGATCACCGGTGCTGCCCAAATGGACGGTGCTATCTTGGTTGTTGCCGCTACTGATGGCCCTATGCCACAAACCCGTGAACACATTTTGCTTGCTCGCCAAGTGGGTGTTGAATACATCATCGTCTTCTTAAACAAGACTGATCTTGTTGACGACGACGAACTTGTCGACTTAGTTGAAATGGAAGTTCGTGAGTTGCTTTCAGAATACGATTACCCTGGTGATGACATTCCTGTTATCCGCGGTTCTGCTTTGAAGGCTCTCGAAGGCGACGAAGAACAAGAAAAGGTTATCCTTCACTTGATGGATGTTGTTGATGATTACATCCCAACTCCAGAACGTGAAAACGACAAGCCATTCTTGATGCCAGTTGAAGACGTCTTCACGATCACTGGTCGTGGGACTGTTGCTTCTGGTCGTATCGACCGTGGGATGGTTAAGGTTGGTGACGAAGTCGAAATCGTTGGTTTACATGACGACGTATTGAAGACCACTGTTACCGGTCTTGAAATGTTCCGTAAGACGTTGGACCTTGGTGAAGCCGGGGATAACGTTGGTGCATTGCTCCGTGGGATTAACCGTGAACAAGTTGTTCGTGGACAAGTTTTGGCTAAGCCAGGCTCGATCCAAACGCACAAGGAGTTCAAGGGTGAAGTCTACATCTTGAGCAAAGAAGAAGGTGGCCGTCATACGCCATTCTTCTCCAACTACCGTCCACAATTCTACTTCCACACCACTGATATCACTGGTGTAATTGAATTGCCTGATGGCGTTGAAATGGTTATGCCTGGTGACAACGTGACGTTCACTGTTGAACTGATCCAACCAGCTGCCATTGAAAAGGGTACGAAGTTCACTGTTCGTGAAGGTGGCCACACCGTTGGTGCCGGTACCGTTACGGAAATTGACGACTAATTTTAATTAATTAGCGTATCTGCAAGAGGGGTCGAAAAGTTTATCTTTTCGGTCCCTTTTGTTTTGACCAGAAATTCAAACCCGTGTTCAGTGGCCAATGGTTTCGATTTGTGAATTTTTTACGAAAATATGCAAAGAATCCGCGCCATTCACGGTGTTTCAGCAAAAATCATTTTACAATTTGGGCGCCATAAGGTACACTAATACAGTATGCAATTGCTAGAATTGTAAATAGTAATATCTTTCATTTCGGAGGGAAAATAATGGCTGCAAAGTGGGAAAAAAAGGATGCTACTAAAGGTGAACTGACCTTTGAAATTGCTCCTGATAAGATCAAGGAAGGCTTGGACAAAGCATTCCAACAAACTAAGAAGAATTTAGCGGTTCCAGGTTTCCGTAAGGGCCGGGTTCCACGTCAAATCTTCAACCAAATGTACGGTGAAGAAGCACTCTACCAAGACGCTTTAAACATTGTCTTGCCAGAAGCTTACGAAGCTGCTATCAAAGAAGCTGGCATCGACCCAGTTGACCAACCCCAAGTGGATGTTGAATCCATGGACAAGGGTAAGGCTTGGGTCTTAAAGGCTGACGTTACGGTCAAGCCTGACGTTAAGCTTGGCGAATACAAGGGCCTTAGCGTAACTAAGCAAAACACCCGTGTTTACCAAAAGGACATTGACGCTGAATTAGAAAAGCAACGTCAACAACAAGCTGAATTAGTCTTGAAAGAAGACGAAGCCGCTGCTAAGGGCGATACGGTTGTTATCGACTTTGACGGTTACGTTGACGGCAAGCAATTCGACGGTGGCAAGGCTGATAACTACTCCCTGGAATTGGGCTCTAACTCCTTCATTCCTGGCTTCGAAGACCAATTAGTTGGTCACAAGGCTGGCGAAAACGTGGACGTTAAGGTTACCTTCCCTAAGGACTACCAAGCCGAAGACTTACGTGACAAGGAAGCCACTTTCAAGGTTACCATCCACGAAGTTAAGGAAAAGCAATTGCCTGACTTAGACGATGAATTCGCTAAGGATGTTGACGAAGACGTTGACAGCTTAGAAGAATTAAAGGCTAAGACTAAAGACAACTTAAAGGAACAAAAGACGACTGCTGCTCACGAAGCCATCGAAGACGAAGCCATCAGTGAAGCTGTTGACAACGCTGAAATCGCTGAAATCCCAGCAGCTATGCTGAAGGATGACATCGACCGTCAAATGGATCAATACCTGGCTAACATGCAACAACAAGGTATCGAACCTAAGATGTACTTCCAATTGACTGGTACGACCGAAGACGACTTGCGTAAGCAATTCACTGACGGTGCAGACAAGCGGGTTAAGACCAACTTGGTTCTGGAAGCCGTTGTTGAAGCCGAAAAGATCGAACCTTCCGAAGACGAAGTTGCTGCAGAAGTTAAGGACTTAGCTGCCCAATACGGTATGGAAGAAAGTGCTGTTCGCAGTGCCCTTTCAGATGACATGTTGAAGCATGATATCGCCATCAAGAGTGCCGTTGACTTAATTGCCGACTCCGCTAAGCAAGACAAGAAGAAGGATGCCGAAGACGACGAATAATATTCGTTGCCATTAGACATGACCGGGACGACAGGCGCTGTTGTTCCGGTTTTTCTTATATCTTAAACTTGTCGTGCGAGGCAAAATAATTTTCAGGTGCTGTCAACTGTGGTATAGTACACGATTGATGGGAGACCTGGTTAGTTCGACGGGTTAACTGACCAAAAATGATTCATTTAGTTAAGGCTTAAGCCTGGAGAGAAAGGGTGAGTTTATTTGTTTGAAAACACCGACGAAACGAATGGCCCAGTAACGTGCTCGTTCTGTGGTAAATCACAAGATCAAGTAGAGAAGATTGTTGCTGGCCCAGGTGTTTACATCTGTAACGAATGCATCGACCTCTGTAAAGAAATTGTTGATGAAGAGTTCAGTCAAGACGCCGCACAAGAAACCTTAGAAGTGCCCAAGCCAGCTGAAATCGTCAAGACGCTTGACGACTACGTTATTGGCCAAAGTGAAGCTAAGCGGACCCTCTCAGTGGCCGTTTACAACCACTATAAGCGGGTCAATGAAATGGCTCAGGCCGACAGTGAAGGACCTGAATTGCAGAAGAGTAACATCGCTGTGATCGGACCGACTGGTTCCGGGAAGACTTACCTGGCACAAAGCCTGGCTAAGATTCTGAACGTACCATTTGCCATTGCCGATGCCACGACCTTGACCGAAGCCGGTTATGTGGGTGAAGATGTGGAAAACATCCTGTTGAAGCTCTTGCAAAGCGCCGATTACGACGTTGAACGGGCTGAAAAGGGTATCATCTACATCGATGAAATTGATAAAATTGCTAAGAAAGCCGAAAACGTTTCGATTACCCGTGACGTTTCTGGTGAAGGGGTCCAACAGGCCCTGCTGAAGATCTTGGAAGGAACAATTGCCAATGTGCCGCCTCAGGGTGGTCGGAAGCATCCCCAACAAGAATTCATTCAAATCGACACGACCAACATTTTATTCATCGTTGGTGGGGCCTTTGATGGGATTGACGGTATCGTTAAACGGCGTTTGGGTGACCAGACGATTGGTTTCGGTGCCGATACCAAGGAACAAAACGTGTTGGCCTCAGGCGATAGCTTGATGCAACACGTTATTCCGGAAGACCTCTTACAATTCGGGTTAATTCCTGAATTTATTGGTCGGTTACCAATTCTGACGGCGCTGGAAAAACTGGACGAGAATGACTTGGTCCGGATTTTGACAGAACCTAAGAACGCGTTGGTCAAGCAATACGAAAAGTTATTGTCCTTGGACAACGTTGAACTCAAGTTCCAGCCCGCTGCTTTACGTGAAATGGCGAAGTTGGCCATCGCACGGAACACGGGTGCCCGGGGCTTGCGGTCCATCATTGAAGACGTGATGCGCGATATCATGTTTGATCTGCCAAGTCGTAACGACGTGGCCGAGGTCATTATTACGGCCGACACGGTTACTGACCATGCCGAACCGGAGCTGGTCTTAAAGGATCAAAAGGCGTCATAATTTTTGTGTCACCGGGAGTCGGGGCGAAGGCCTTGGCTCCTTTTTTTGTGGAACGAATTTTACCATTTTAAAAAATTTCGTTGCCCGTCATGGCTGGCTTCCACCGCGTCGCCTCAGAAATTTTGCCATGTGGCCAGTCGTTCTGTGTTAAAATGGTGAAAGATATTTTGGAGAGGATGGACTAACTAATGGAAGTCAATCATGTGGAATTAGTCATGAGCGCGGTAGACCCCGTGCAGTACCCAACGACGGGGTACCCAGAGATTGCGCTGGTCGGTCGTTCTAACGTGGGTAAATCCTCACTAACGAACGTCCTGATCAACCGGAATTCTTATGCCCGGACATCGAGTCAACCAGGGAAGACACAAACCCTGAACTTTTATAACGTGGAGGATCAACTCTACTTCGTTGACGTCCCCGGTTATGGCTATGCCAAGGTTTCAAAGTCAGAACGGGAAAAGTGGGGGAACATGATCGAAACCTACCTGACCCAACGTGACCAGTTAAAAGGGGTCGTTTCCCTCGTGGACGCCCGTCATGCGCCAACTGAGGCCGACGTGACCATGTATCAATGGCTGGCCTACTACGGCTTACCAACGCTGATCGTTGCCACCAAGAGTGACAAGATTGCGCGTGGGAAGTGGAACCAAGCGGTTAGCTTGATCAAGAAGACGATGGATCTGCCTAGCGATGCAGATAACATCATCATGTTCTCGGCACCCAAGAAGATTGGGAAGGATGCCGTCTGGAACTGGATTGAGCAACAAGCCTTTGGGGAGGAATAAATTTGGAATTTAACGAATATCAAAAAGCTGCGAACCGGACGCTGTACGGCAACGAACAGGTCCTGACGAACTGTGCGCTGGGCTTAGCCGGCGAAACGGGCCAGGTCGTTGATTTGGTTAAAAATTACACCTTCCACGGCAAGGACTTGGATCACGATGCCATCGTCAAAGAAATGGGCGACGTGTTGTGGTACCTGAGTCAGATTTCCCAGTGGGCCGACATCGACTTCGATGAGGTCGCTCAGGATAACATCAAGCGACTTAACGCGCGTTATCCCCATGGGTATCAACCAAACCACTAATAAGTGTAAACAAAAAGACCTCACGGAAAAATTCCCGTGGGGTCTTTTTGCGGAACAACGACCTAGTCGTGTTCGTGCTTCTTTTCGTGTTTGATCTGATCGTCCTTGATCAGGCCCTTACCCTTTTTGTCGTTCTTGTGTTCGTCGTTGCGCTTCAGAAACTTATCACGCTTGACGTCGGTCGGGTCCATTTGGGCAAACTTACCGAACATGGAATCCAGGTCGTCTTGACGCTTGACTTTCAATGCCAAATCGAACCACCTCCTTGCTTTTTCAGTAATCATAGCAGAATTCGGTGGATTTGTCATTTTTTCGGCCGCAGCGGCGGGACGGGGGCTTTCGCTTGCACCAAACAGACATTCGTTTTATAATTTAAAAGCTAATCTAAACGATAAAAAACGGGAGGGATTTTCCTTGGCGTCGGAATATTTAGAACACAAGCTAGCCTTACTGCCGGGCCTTCCCGGCTGCTACTTGATGAAGAACATCAACAGTCAGATCATCTACGTGGGGAAGGCGAAGAACCTCAAGAACCGGGTGCGCTCGTATTTCAAGAGCAGCCATACCGGGAAGACGGCTCAGCTGGTCAGTGAAATCGTGGACTTTGAAACGATCATCACGTCGACCGACAAGGAAGCCTTCTTGTTGGAAATCACCCTGATTCAAAAGCACCAACCCTACTTCAACATTAAATTAAAGCGGGGGACCGGTTACCCCTACATTAAAATCACCAATGAACGGGACCCCCAGCTCCTGCTGGTCAGCGATATTCGCAAGGACGGGGCCTACTACTTTGGCCCGTACCCCAACGTGTACGCCGCGGAGGAGACCATGCACTTCCTGCAGAAGGTCTACCCCTTACGCCGATGCACCGGCTTTCAGGGGCGGCCGTGCCTGTACTATCACATGGGCCAATGCCTGGGCGCCTGCTTCCAAGAGGTGCCAGAAGAGGCCTACGCCAAGCAGATTCGCAAGATCAAGTCCTTCTTAAATGGCAACGTTGCCCACGCCAAGAAGGAACTCGCGACGCGGATGGACAAGGCCGCCGGCGAGATGGAATACGAACGGGCCGCTGATTTGCGTGACCAGATTCGTTACATTGAAGCCACGGTTGAAAAGCAAAAGATCATTTCCAACGACAACACGCCCCGGGATATCTTCAACTTCTACCTGGATAAGGGCTGGTTATCGATTCAGGTCTTCTTCATTCGGCAAGCCCGCTTGATGAAACGGGAGAAGCGACTCTTTCCCGTCGTGAACTCCGCTGAAGAAGAGCTGGCGAGCTTTATTGTGCAGTTCTATCAACGGAAAAACACGGTTTTACCGCGGGAAATCCTGGTACCAGCCAGCATTGACCACGACGTCATCGAGGAACTGCTCAAGGTGCCCGTTAGAACGCCGCAGCGGGGCACCAAACGCGATTTGCTGGAGATGGCCGGGAAGAACGCCAAACTGGTCTTAGACGAGAAATTTCGGCTGTTGGAGCTGGATGAAAGTAAGACCACGGGTGCCATGAAGGAAATCACCGACGCCCTGGGGATTGCGCCCGGGCATAAGATTGAGGCCTTTGACCACTCGCACATTCAGGGGGCCGATTTGGTCTCCGCAATGGTCGTGTTCGTTGATGGTCAACCCAACAAAAAGTTATATCGGAAATATAAATTGCGAACGGTCGATCACGCGGATGAAACCGCCAGTACCCTGGAAGTCATTCGGCGACGGTATGGCCGGCTCTTAAAGGAGCATGGTGCCATGCCAGACCTGATTTTGATGGATGGGGGCGACATTCAAATGAATGCCGTCAAGGAGGTCTTAGCCGACGAATTTGACCTCCACATTCCGGTCGCCGGGATGGTCAAGAACGACCACCATAAGACGGCCGACCTGTTGTTTGGTCCCAACGATGAACACATTCATTTGGACCCTAAGAGCCAGGGCTTCTACCTGGTCCAACGGGTGCAAGATGAGGTCCACCGGTTCGCCATTACCTTCCACCGGCAGGTTCACACCAAGCACTCGTTGAGTTCGCGGTTGGACCGCATCCCTGGTGTGGGGCCCAAGACGCGAAATAAACTGCTGCGGAAATTTGGCTCGACCAAGAAAATTGGCGAGGCTTCCGTGGATGACTTGCGGGGCCTGGGAATCAGCGAACCCGTGGCCCAGACGATTCACGTCACGCTGGCAACCGAAACGGCCGAAATAAAAAGCCCGCGGACGCCAACGAAACTTTGACGTGGCGACCGTTTGCCGGTATACTGGCTAGCAGGAGTCTTAGAGAGAAAGCAGCACGCGCTGGTTTAGAAAACGAGGAATAAAAATTATGTTTGTAGATCAAGTTAAAATTAACGTGAAGGCCGGTAACGGTGGGAATGGTATGGTGGCCTTCCGGCGCGAAAAATTTGTGCCAAACGGTGGTCCAGCCGGTGGTGACGGTGGTCGTGGTGGCAACATCATCTTCCAAGTCGACGAAGGCTTACGGACCCTGATGGACTTCCGGTACTCCCGTAAATTCAAAGCGAAAAACGGGGGCAACGGCGCCATCAAATCCATGACGGGTCGTGGCGCCGATGATACCATCATCAAGGTTCCCCAAGGCACGACGGTCATCAATCTGGAAACGGGCGCTGTGATGGCCGACCTGGTTGCCAGTGATGATGAGGTCGTGATTGCCAAGGGTGGTCGTGGTGGCCGCGGCAACATTCACTTCGCCTCACCCAAGAACCCGGCACCAGAAATCGCCGAAAACGGTGAACCTGGTCAAGAGTTTGAAGTGCAACTCGAATTGAAGGTCTTGGCCGATGTTGGGCTAGTCGGGTTCCCATCCGTTGGGAAGTCCACGCTACTGTCCACGGTGACGAGTGCCAAGCCAAAGATTGCGGAATATCACTTTACCACGCTGGTCCCTAACCTGGGGATGGTGCGGTTGCCCGATGGCCGTGACTTTGTGATGGCCGATTTACCTGGTCTGATCGAAGGCGCCGCAACCGGGGTTGGCTTAGGTTTCCAATTCTTACGGCACGTTGAACGGACGCGGGTCATCCTCCACTTGATCGATATGAGTGGGCTGGAAGGCCGCGACCCCTACGAGGATTTTGAAAAGATCAACGAAGAGCTGAAGACGTACGATCCAGATATCTTGAAGCGCCCACAAATCGTGGTGGCGAACAAGATGGACATGCCGGACTCAGCGGACAACCTGGCCAAATTCAAGGAAGACTTGAAGCAGGACAAGCTGTTGGCACAGACCCCAGAAATCTTTGCGGTCTCCGCATTGACGCATGATGGGTTGACCCCACTGTTGGGTCGTACGGCGGATATGTTGGCCGAAACACCACAATTCCCAGTTAAGCAGCCAGAAGTGGCCACCTCTGCGGAATACACGTTCAAGCCTGAAGCTGAATTTACGCTGACGCAGGATGAAGACGGCACTTGGATCTTGGGCGGCGACAAGCTCGAGAAGCTGTTCCAAATGACCGATATCAACCATGAAGAAAGTCTCTTACGCTTTGCTCGGCAAATGCGGGGGATGGGGGTTGACGACAGCCTGCGGAGCCACGGTGCCCAAAACGGGGACTCGGTTAAGATTGGCGACTTCACCTTCGAATACATGGCTTAATTGGTTTAAACGGCTGTCGGGACGGGTTAAACCTGTTCACCTGCGGCTTCCAGAAACTCCGTCTGCTGTGGGGCACGGTTCCAGCCAAAGAGCTGGCTTCCACCTCGCTTTGAAGCCGTGAAAATCACACGTCTTCAAAGTCGGCCCATGCTGTAGGCTGGGAAAGAACCCCAACCAACACCATCGACACAGCTGACTCCGTTTCTGGCTTCCTCCGGTGAAGACAGCTTTTTACCCAAGACACCAGTTGAAACCAAAAGCTATAGAGTTTTATTGTCTTTGAATTGTCGTCACTACCTAGAAAATGGGTGGTGGCGATTTTTTTGTGTCCTGAGTGATTGTGTGGGTATCAAAAAAGGACGGCCAGTGCGGCACGTCCTTAATGTTTTCGTTCAGTTTGATGGCGTTTCCTACAGCGTCAACTTCAACCAGCCAGTTGGGTCGGCCACTTGCTTGTGGTCCGCGTAGGCGCCGGCGAATGCAATTTTGACGGACTTGAAGGTGGGTTTGGTCTTTTCGCTGGCGAGGCCGGTGGCGAAGGTGTCGAGCTTGTCGTGGGCGGCAATCGTCTTGCCGGCACTGGCGTCGCTCAGTTGGTTGGCGGCGTTTAGCTCTAAGCCCTTTTTCAAACGGATTGCTTGAATACCATCTGTCGTGACGTCCTGGTCGCCATCGTTCGTGATGGTGAATTTCACCTGAATCGTGTAGTAGGGACTCTTCAGTGTGGTCAGGTTCAAGGCCTGGGCCGCCATGCGTTTGGCCGCCGCCGTCTTGGCCGTATTCTTGATCAAGCGCACCGTCGTGACCTTATAAGTCAGGTCGCCACTCTTGATGGTGGTCCGGGGATGTTTGACCTTGGCTAACTGGAGCTTGGTGCCGACCTTGTCGTACGTGTATTGGCCGGACGTTTTAAGGTTGCCCGATTTCACGTAGCGCGCACTCTTGGTTTGGTCAGCTTGGGGTTCGTAAGTTTGGGCTTCCTTTTTATTGGAAGATGATTGGGTCACGGCCGCATCCGGGTTGGCAGCGTGGTAGCTGCTGGACTGACTGCTGCTATTTTTGAAACTCGCGGTACTCTTTGACGCGTTGTTTTGGCAACCGGCCAGACCAACGACGGCGAGCAGACTGGCTAGGATGGCAACTTTTGATAAACGCATGGTAAAACTCCTTTCATCCGAGCAAAATTTGGTGGGGCACAAGACGGTAACCGTACAGCCGAATCGGGGGTTCCGCCGCGATAAAGAGACTCGCGTGGGGGTCAATCTGCTGGCACCGAGCCCGAAATTGGTCAAGTGTCAGGGGATGGCCTGGCCCGCTGACCAGCAGAAGTTGCTGGTCGCCTGGCTGAAGGTCGGTGATGGGCTGTAACTGATGGTCGCGTTCCCAGTAGAGCCGTAACGCGGGATGTAGGTCAATCGTGGACCGGTTAAAATCAATGAGACGCAAGGCACTCCCTCCCCAGTTCGTGTCGTCGTTGCGCTGAAAAAGTGACAACGACTTCGATTACCTTCAGTATACCGAATTTTTTCGGGGAACCCCAGCCCTCGTAAAAAAATTTAACGGAAATTTGCCAGTTGGGGGTGAAAGTGAGTGGTTACGGGGTTCGTAGCATCCTGGGGATTAACCGGGTGCTGGGGCTAACGTGGGTAGGACCCGTTGCGGCGGCGTTAGGCGAGTTGCGAGTAGTCACGGACAAGTGGAAAAGTGGGGTGGAAAAGTTGCGGTTTGCCCGAAAATCCCCTAAAATGGTGTTCGGACTTCTAAATAGGATAGGAACGAAAAAATTATGGAAATTGAATTCTTAGGGACCGGCGCTGGTTCGCCAGGAAAGTTCCGCAACGTAACGAGTACGGCCTTGCGTCTACTAGACGAACGGAACTCCGTTTGGCTGTTTGATGTCGGCGAGGCGACACAGCACCAAATTTTACGAACGACCTTAAAGCCACGTAAAATTGATAAAATTTTTATTACCCACCTGCACGGGGACCATATCTTTGGGTTACCGGGCTTGTTGAGTAGTCGCTCCTTTCAGGGGGGCAATGAACCACTGACGATTTATGGACCTAAAGGGATTCGGAGCTTCGTGGAAATCAGTCTGCGGGTGTCCGAGACCAAGCTATCCTATAAGATTCATTATCAAGAATTAGCCAGCGATGGGTTGGTCTTCGAGGACAGTAAGTTCCGGGTCTATGCCCAGCACCTGGATCACCGCATCGAGTGCTTTGGCTACCGGGTGGAGGAAAAGGATCATCCGGGCGAACTCCAAGTGGACAAGCTGCGGGAGGCTCAGATTCCATCGGGTCCCGTTTACGGCAAGCTCAAGGCCGGCGAAACGGTCACCTTACCCGATGGTCGGACCCTCAACGGCCAGGACTTCTTAGGCCCCGCGCAACCGGGCCGTATCGTTGCCATTTTAGGCGATACCCGGCAGACGCCTGGTGAAGAACGATTGGCGCGCAACGCGGACGTCTTGGTGCACGAGAGTACGTTTGCCAAGGGTGAAAGCAAGTTAGCCCGTTCTTATTACCATTCCACCAACATTCAGGCGGCAGAACTGGCCAAGCGGATGCACGTGAAGATGTTATTATTGAACCATATTTCCGCCCGGTACACCGGTAAGATGGCGTTAGACTTGCAACAACAGGCCCGCGACGTCTTCAAGAATACCAAGGTGGTCAAGGACTTTGATGAAGTAGATGTGCCGTTTCAAAAAATAATTAAAGCTGGTGCGAAGTGATGAAGAATCAATGGCGAATCGTTGTAACTATTTTATTGGTAATCGTTGTCGCGGTTTTTGCAATTCTAAACGTGGAGAGTGTGCCCGTTTCGTTTGGCTTTACCACGGTTCATTGGCCGTTGATTCTGATTCTGTTGGTCTCCATCTTAATTGGGGCCATCCTGATGATTCTCTTCTCAACCATCAATAGCTTCCAGCACAATCGCGCTTACAAGGAGTTGGAAAAGACCAGCAACGACCGGATCACGGCATTAAAGGCCGATAACGACCGGTTGAACAAGCGTCTGCAAAACTCCAACAGCAAGCAGGCAGCTGGCCTACAGGAAAAGCAAATCAAGACCCTGAAGGCGCAGGTGGCTGATTTACAAGCTCAGTTGGATAAGCAGTAGATTAACTGAATGACGCGTGCATAGCTGTCATTGGAGTTAACCGATCAATGGGGCTACCAGTTGTCCGACCAATCAGTTGGTAAGATGAATATGATAATGGTGGACCTAATCAGAATGATAGATGGATACGGGGTTAACGCCGTGTTAGCCGCAGGGATGGTGAAAATAGGCTCAGCCGTGGGAGTTATCTTAGCGGTTTACCGCTTAGACAACTGCTATCTTTGAGACTCGGCCTATGAGGCTCAAAGTAAGTCTGGAGACCGCTCTTCGGCTCCAGGCGCGCGCCCACAGCGTCCCGGCCTATTTTCACCATCCCGGAGGCGCAAGCAAAGCGCAACCCAAGTACCCAGGAAAATAGTAGAAGGCCAACGTTCTCAATTGATGGGCGTTGCAGGGATTAGCGCTGAACGTAACACTAATTTCTGCGGCGTCCGTTTCTATTTTGAACGCTGACCACACAGATTTAGTTTGGAAAGGATGGTTTGCTGGTGATTGCCGCACAGTACCAATGGAATATTAAACATGTTGATCAGCCGTCAGCCGAGGCCCAAGCGGTGGCGCAGGCGGAAAGTATTTCGCCAATCGTCGCCCAGATTCTTTGGAACCGGGGGTATCAGACGGCGGAAACGGTCCACACCTTTTTGAATCCGGGACCCGAACAACTCCATGACCCGAACCTGTTACACGACATGGCCAAGGGGGTCGCGCGAATCGAAGACGCGATTGGCGCCGACCAACAGATCACCATTTATGGGGATTATGACGCTGACGGGGTCACGAGCACGTCCATTCTGTATGAAACGTTGAACGAAATGGGAGCCAAGGTTAATTACTATATCCCGAATCGGTTTACCGATGGTTATGGTCCCAACGTCGCAGCATTTAAAAAGCTGATTGCGGCAGGCACCCAACTTTTCGTGACGGTGGATAACGGGGTGGCCGGAAACGAAGCCATTGCCGCTGCCAACGAAGCCGGGGTCGACGTGGTCGTGACCGATCACCATGAACTGCCCCAGGAGTTGCCGGCTGCCTACGCGATTATTCATCCGCGTTACCCAGGCGCAGAATACCCGTTTGGGGGCCTGTCTGGTGCCGGGGTGGCCTTCAAAGTTGCGCAAGCCTTGCGCGAAGAGATTCCACAAGACCTGTTGGACCTGGCGGCCATTGGGACCGTGGCCGATTTGGTGCCCCTGGTCGATGAAAACCGGGTACTGGTCTACTACGGCCTTCAACTTTTAAAACAGGACGAACGGCCAGGCTTACAGGCGTTGATGAGTGGCGCCGGTTTGAAGCCCGCTGAATTGGACGAGCAATCAATCGGTTTCGGGATTGCCCCCCGGTTGAACGCCTTAGGCCGGTTGGATGACGCCAGTCCCGCCGTGGAGCTCCTGACCACGTTGGATGACGAGCGTGCCAAGTCTTTGGCCAATGACACGGAACAAAAGAACCGGCACCGCCAAGACCTGGTCAAGCAGATCAGCGCGGCGGCATTGGCGGAGGCGGCCGATGCGGATCATCGTGACCGGCCGACCCTGATCATCAGCGGGCACGACTGGCACGAAGGCGTGCTGGGAATCGTGGCCAGCAAGGTCGTGGAAACAACGGGTAAGCCGACCCTGGTCGTCAACATTCAGGATGGCCGTGCCAAGGGGTCTGGTCGAAGTGTCGAGGCGTTCAACCTATTTACGGCCTTAGACGGTCACAGGGACCTGATGACGGCTTTTGGGGGTCATCACATGGCCGTGGGGTTAACCTTCCCTGAGGACCAATTAGGGGCCTTAGCGGATGCCCTGGATGCCGAAGCGGTAACGCAGAAATTGACCGAGAGCGGCCCTAGCGAATTAGCTGTTGCCGCCTCCTTAAAGGTCGGTGACGTCACGATGCCACTTTACCAGGAATTGGCCAAGATGGCGCCGTTTGGGACGGACAACCTCCAGCCGTTATTTGCCTTTGAATCGGCGACCTTGACGCAGATCAAGGCCATCGGTCAGGACCACTCCCATTTGAAATTCCAATTACAAGAAGGCCAGCACCAACTCAATGCGATTCAGTTCGGTGCCGGTAAAAATGTCCCCGCACTAACCGCCGCACCGAGTGATGCCGCGGTGTTGGGCGCGATTGAAGACAACGTGTGGCAGGGACGGCATTCCCTGCAGGTGATGGTCAAGGATTTGAAATTAACAGCCACTACCGTTGCGCCGACACCAACCGTCGCTGAAGCCCAGCCGACCGCACCACAGGCCGCCACCAGTGCGCCGGCGACTGGACGGGTCGTGGATGCGCGGACGATGCACCTCAACCAGGCGATGTTTACGGCGTTTGGCGTCTACGTCTTCTTCCATCGCAACGTCTATCAACAACTGGCGGGGCAATTGCCAACTGGGGCCACGGCACTCTTAGTCGATGGCTCGGTTCAACAGCCACTGCCAGCCGACACGCCGGCATTTATCGTTGACTGCCCGGATGATACGACCGATTTGACCCGCGTTTTGACCGAGCTGAAACCGCAACAGGTCACGGCTTATCTCTATAAGAAAGAAAGTCTTTCGCAATTAGGGATGCCAACTCGCGCGCAATATGCTAAACTGTTTAAGTTCGTTGCAACACATCAACAAGTCGATGTGGGACACCAACTGGACCAGCTAGCCACATTTTTGCGGTTACCACGGACCCAGTTAGTCTTCATGATTCAAGTCTTCTTCGAGAGTGGGTTCATCACAATCGATCACGGCATCATGAACGGTGTGGCGCACCCGGAGCACAAGGATTTGACTATGGCCCCGAGTTACCAACTCAGAGAACAGCAGATGCAGACGGAAGACGCGCTTTTAAGCTGTCCGACCGCGGCACTCGTGCAACGTCTCCAGGCCTCATTGACCTAATATAAAGGAGCTACTTAATCTTATGGCAACTGATTTTACGAAATATATTGCAAGCGTTCCGGACTATCCCGAAAAGGGCATCATGTTCCGGGATATCTCCCCATTAATGGCGGACGGCAAGGCTTTCCACGCGGCAACCGACGAAATCGTCGAGTACGCGAAGGGCAAGGGCGTTGAAATGGTCGTGGGTCCAGAAGCCCGGGGCTTTATCGTCGGTTGCCCAGTGGCTTACGAAATGGGTATTGGGTTTGCCCCTGCCCGTAAAGAGGGCAAGTTGCCCCGCAAGACGGTCAAGGCCAGCTACGATTTAGAGTACGGCCAATCCGCCTTGTACATGCACGAAGACGCCATCAAGCCAGGTCAAAAGGTCTTGGTGACCGATGACTTATTGGCCACTGGTGGCACCATCGAGGCCACGATTCAATTGGTCGAAGACTTGGGCGGCATCGTTGTCGGCACGGCCTTCTTGATCGAATTGAAGGACCTGCATGGTCGCGACAAGCTTAAGGGTTACGATATCTTTAGCTTGATGGAATACTAAGCGTTAAAATAGGTTAACCTAAAAACTGGCATCAACGACCCCCGCGGAGGGA
The DNA here is from genome assembly GCF_044053135.1 of Levilactobacillus sp. FUA 3915. Lineage (NCBI taxonomy): Bacteria > Bacillati > Bacillota > Bacilli > Lactobacillales > Lactobacillaceae > Levilactobacillus > Levilactobacillus sp. FUA 3915. The sequence goes on from NZ_CP168704.1 coordinate 2,562,811, forward strand.
CGTTGGTGCCAGCTTTTTTGTTTGGATTTAGGATGAGTGGTTAATCCGCAATGGTGCCATGCCGCTGGACCACGATACCCGTCAATGTCAGGGCTAGGGCGAATACCACCAGAAGACCAATGACCGGGGTCCAGGAGCGGGTCGTTTCTTCTAAGAAACCGAATAGAATGGGGCCGACCGCGGCTAGGAGGTACCCCGCCGATTGGGCCATGCCGGAGATGGCTGCCGTTTGATACGGATTGGTGGTCTTCTCGGTGAAGAACATGATCGATAGGTTGAAGGCGACACCGGAACCGAGGCCGCTAATCAGGGCCATGGTGGCCAGAAAACCCAGCGATTGCGTGGGTACCAGGAAGGTCAAAGGTGCTACCACGTAGCCCAGCGTCATGATGGCCAGTAATGCAGCCAGACCGTGACGGCGGTTGTAAAGATAAGGCACCAGAAAGGCCAATGGCAGGCCGCTCAGTTGAAAGAGTGTCAGGAGGTTACTGGCGACGATGGTCGAGACGCCATGTGCGGTGAGGATGCTAGGCAGCCAGGTCAACAGGACGTAGTAGACCAGCGACTGTAGACCGAAGAACAGGGTGATCAGCCAGCCGGACCGTTGGTGCCAGACGCTTTGGTAGTGGGGCTTGGCGGCACGCTGCTCGGCGGTCAAGGTCGTTGGGTGGTGTCCTCGTAAATTGGGGAGCCAAGCCAACGCTGCCACGATGCTGAGCAGACCCAGTAGACCCTGCGTTAGACCGAAGCTGACGTGCGAGATTAAGTAGCCGGCCGCGGCGGTGCCCAATGCGCCGACCAGTAGCATGGAGAGCGTGTATAGGCTGGTGCCGAGCTGAATTTGGTCGGGCACGTGTTCCTTGATCAACGCGGGAACCAGGACGTTGCCACTGTCGGCACCGATGCCGACTAGAAAGGTGCCCAGGAAGAGCGCCGCAATCGTGGGGATGATCCGCAGATAGCTCCCAGCAATCAGCAGGAGAAACAGCGTGAAGACGGTCCGCTCGTTGCCCCAGCGGTGGGCCAATTTTACGATAATCGGTGAAAAAATGGCAAAGGTGACCAGCGGAATCGACGTCAACAGGCCGGCCAGCGAACTGGGTAGGTGCAACGTCTTTTCCAGACTAGGCAATAGCGGTGGCATCAGGGTAATGGGTAGCCGCAAGTTAGCGGCAATCAGCATCATGCTGACTAGAAACCAGGAACGTTTGGGTTGAGACACGGGGGTTCCTCCTTAAAGAAATATTAGTACAGATTAAACAGAATGATTAGTGCAAGAAGTCGTGGGAATAAATAAAGTCGATGCCTAAAACAGCTGGTGATAGGATTAAACCAGTGTGAGCCGGAGAACTGGTGAAATGAGCCCAAGTGGCCAGTCCTAGTGACCAGAGGTGGACCAAGGTTGCCCGGCTGTGTCGGTGGTCTTGGCTGGAATTTTCAGCCTAGAGCACGGGACGACCTTTGAGACCGCTCTTTGGCTCAAAGTCGAGGTGAAAGACCGGGCCTCAGTCTGGAACCGGCCCCATAGCAGGGTGCCTTGAGGTCACCGCCGGGAATGACCCGCCGCGTTCTGGCTCAATTTTCTCCGGAGGTAATGACAACGCCAATTTAACCCATTACCAACCAGTATAGACCTGAAAACGCCACCGAAAAAAGACCAAATAAAAAGTCAGGGTCGTGGGAGGCGACCCTGACTAGCGAAGAAAACAGCCCCGTTGAGGAGGACTATTGGGGGTGAACCAAGATTCGTGCGGAATCTGTGGGCGATGCAAAAGGGGAGAAAATGTGTTTATCAACTAATCTATTTGATTAGTTTGTAATTATATTATCGGACAATTGGTTGCAATCTTCAATGAATATGCTCAGGGAAAATCGGAGTCAAAAAAAGACGCTTGAGTTAGTCTCAAACGCCTTAGGTAACGCGGGTTTAGTGTTTGCGCGACAAGAAGTAGCTGTAGAGCGCAATGCCCAGGCCAATCACGATGAGAACCAGGACACTAATTTTAACAGTGGGTGACACGGCAACCCCTTCTTTCTCTCAAGACTTCCCCTAAGTATAGCAAGTTAATCGGTTTCACGGCAAGCGCGTTAGGCCTGGTCGTGGTAGTGTTTACCCGTTTTCAGGTTGATGTATTCTAGGCTGTAGGCATTGCCACCGTCGAGTTGATCGGTCATAAACATCGCGTAGTGGCCCTTGTGGGTGACGGCCCCGTGAGCGTGAGATTCCGCACCGGACCCGGTATGAACGTTAGCGCCTTTGGAAATACCGAAAAATTGGTTGTGGACCCAGGTAACGTGCGCAATGTCTTTAGTTTTATAGTATTTCAAATGGAACTTTCGCCGCATCTGTTTGACGGTGTACTTAGACCGGTACTTCTTGCCGTGCCACTTGATGACGTGGTGGGTGGCGGCCTCAGCCGGAACGACTGGTGCGGCGGCGATGGTGCCACCACCAATGGTTAACAGCGCAACGATGAGTAAGAGTGACTTTTTGAACATGTGAAATTCCTCCCTGAAATAACAACGATTGGGGTTCAACCCCTGACTCTCAGTGTACCCTTCCAGTGACGGACAAGCTAGCTGCGGATTGGAAAATCGTCGGTATCCGGGTAAAATGGAGAGTAAGAAGGTGATTGGATGGATTTTGTTGACTTAACGCCAATTCAATTGCGGTATACGCCCCTGGGAAGCCGCCAGCAGGCCCCTAAGCTACATGACTGGCAACTAGACTGGCAAAAGTTAGCCGCGCTGATACGGGATAATGGGGATGTTATGGCGGTCGTCCAGGCGGGGCTGGCTGAGGACTGGTTGAATACGCAGGGCACCATTTGGGATGAGCAGTGGGGCTACTACCGGTACCCAAATGATAATCGGGAGCCCGACGACACGGTCTTCTGGGCGGCTTCGACCTGGGCAACGCCGGCTATCCTGGTGACGTTCCACAATGAACTGACCAAGGCGTTTGCCTGTTATACCGAGGGGCGAGACCCGGATTTTCACTATTTGGGACGCTGATCTAATGGCTCAATCATTTATGCAGAAAATAAAATTAGAATTGAGATATAGCTTTTATAAGAAAAACACCATTCTGTAATCGTTTTGACTTTTAAGCCGGTTATACTTAAGCCAAGTTAATTGGAAAGGGAGTTTGACTTATGAGTGACCTGTTTATTAGTTACCAGTCCGCTGACCCGTTGGCCCATTCATTTCAACTTCAACTCCAGAAATGGGCGGACAAGGACTGGGAGTTCCCGAGCGTCAGCTTTCACGAACAAGAACCGCCCATCAAATTTCAAACACGCGCGGCCGGTGCAGTGCGGCGTCAACTCCGCAAAGAAATCAAACAGGCACACCAACTCCTGGTGATTGTTAGCCGGCAGACGTGGCAATCTGAGTGGACGGACTGGGAAATTGCGACGGCCTACGAGGCAGATAAACAAGTGTTAGCTGCCAAGGTTGATTCGACCAACATCTCGCCGCTGGGCTTGTTGACCGCCAAGCCGGTGTGGATCGACCCGTTTGATCCCGTCGCGCTGATTCAACGAAAATTTTAAACAAGGCTTGCATTTATAGTCATTATTGGTAAAATATATTAAGTAGTGACTTGGAGAGTTGGCAGAGTGGTAATGCAACGGACTCGAAATCCGTCGAACCGGCTAATACCGGCGCGCAGGTTCAATTCCTGTACTCTCCTTAGATTAAACTGAACGTTTGAGCTGTGTGATCACTTGCCTGTTAAGGGTGGGCGGGTTACACAGTTTTTTTGTCGCAACTAAAAAATCCCACCAAAATGAATTAGTGGGATAACGCAATGATTAATTTTTGAACAGTCTTGAATGTCATTATTTAAACTGGCCGCAAACCAAAATCCCTTAATCCGCCAACCGCCCAATAACCTCATCTAACCCAGGATACTCCCGCAACAAGTCCGCCTTAGCCGGCATCGTGAAGTCGCGGAAATCAAAGCCCGGGGCGACGACACAGCTCACCAGGCAAAAAGCATTGGGCGTCGTGACCTCAGCGGCAAAGAGGGTGCCTCGTGGCACAGTAAATTGGAGCCGCTCGTCGTTGAGCACGTCCGGACCCACCGTCACGTGGTAGTAATTGCCATCCGGTGCGATGCAGTGAATCGTGATGGCCGCACCGTCGTGGTAAAACCACAGTTCATCGTGATTAAGCTGGTGGAAGTGGGAGGGGTTGGCGCTGTCGAGCAAGAAGTAGATCGACGTGTAGTGATACCGGGCGTCCTGACTGGTGTTGTCAAAGAACTGCTCGTCGCTATGAGCCGTTTGGCGGTACCAGCCGCCCTCTGGGTGTGGCTTGAGTGCCAACGCGTCAATGTAGGTTAATTTACCGGTCATCAAAGTTGCCTCCTTAAAGCCTGTGCTTACTGGTCTTCGCCCCAGGGTGTCTGGGTCGATTTGGAAATTCCCTTGGCCTGCTTGATGGCCTCGTTCAAGGCATTGGTAACTTCCTTGGGGGTCCGCTTCGTCAGGTCCTGCTGCTTGAGCCATTCGTAGGCAGCAGCTTCAAAAATATCTTCGGGAAATGTCATGTCTGTTCACCACCTTGTCCTTGATTATAGCAGAACTCGGGGTCAAGCGGGCACAAAAAACGGGTCGCCAGCTGGCAGACCCGTTTCGTTAATTATTCGGTGACTTTTTGTTTCTTGGCAACTTGTTGATGGGCTTCGACGGCCAGTTCGGGGAACCAGATTGCAATTTCGTGATGCGCGTTCTCCCGGCTGTCAGAGGTGTGGACGATGTTTCTCAAGATGCCATCTGGATATTCATGGGCAAAGTCGCCCCGAATGGTCCCAGGTTGGGCATCGTTGGGCCGTGTCTTACCCGCCAAATTGTGGACGGCCTTCACGACATCGGTCCCGGTAACGATGATGGCAACCAGGGGGCCTTCCGTCATGTAGGTTTCAATTTCATGGAAGTAAGGCTTGTTGACCTGATCGCGGTAGTGCCTTTCAAGTTGTTCAGGAGTTGCGCGGACTACTTTTAACGCCGTAATTTGGTAGCGCTTACTTTCTAGCCGTGAAATAATCTCACCGATGTGGCCTTCGGCGACACCATCGGGTTTTACCAGTACCAAAGTCTTTTCTGAATTTGCCATGATAGAGACCTCCTTGTATTTTGAACAACGAACCTTCATTGTTCATGACCTAACAAGTTACAATTTAAATTGTAGGGGATTCTATGAGCCACGTCAACTAAAAAAGCAGCTCCCGTCAAAACGGCAACTGCTTAGGTCAATGCTATTCTGGATCACCCATGATCATCCAGAGAATCAGGTAGGCGATTAGCCCAGGAAAGGCGGGGGTGATGGCTAAGACCACGAACAGGACCCGGGCCACCCCGGCGTTCCAGTCGAAATGTTCCGCTAGACCGCCAATGACGCCGGCAAAGACGCGATTATTAAGTGAACGGTGAATATTTTTCATGAGAAATCCCTCCCACTGGATAATTTTTAAGACTGGAAATCAGTTTTGTTGAAGAAGTCGACGTGAATCGTGTCGTCGGTGATCTCCAGCTTGGTAATACTACCGTTGATGGTGGCAATCCCTTCGTCGAGTTCAGGGGCGTAGCGGTCGACGATGGACCGAATCGTCATCCCATGGGAAACGACTAACACTTGGTCGCCATCCTTGGAGTTGGCCCGCAGCTTGTCGAAGCCTCGGTCCAAGCGTTCCCAGAACATGTCGTTACTTTCGGCTTCCCCGTACAGGTCGGCTTGGTGAATCAGGTCCCGGGCCTTTTCCAGGCCGTAGGTGCCCAGCACGTCGGATTCGGAGGTCAACTTGACCTGGGCCCCGACAAACTGCCACATCTGGTTCAAGTCGTTGCCCTCAAAGTAGCCATGGCACTGTTCCCGGAATTCGGGGTACTGGTAAGACACGATGTTCATGTTTTCAGGATTTTGTTTCAGCGCAATCCGCGCGGTTTCGATGGCCCGACCGGAATCACTACTGTAGGCGGCAGTCAGGGGAACGCCCTTGAGCTGTTCACCGGCGCGTTTGGCATCGGCCTGGCCCTTTTCAGTCAGGGGAGAATCGATCCAGCCCTGAACCTTGTTGTAGTGGTTTAACATGGTTTGCCCGTGACGCACGAAGTACGCAGTAATTTTCTTCATTTTTCAAAACTCCCTCATCAACTTAGTAAGTGGTTACAAGCCTAGTATAGCAATGCCACGCGGTGAACGCACCCATTTAGCCGTTGAAATGAAAAATCTTCAAATTTTAAAGGTTTTGCCAGCGCCAAGTTGCGCAAAGAATGCTATGCTTTTCAATAACAGGAGGCGATGCGTATTGAGTACTGAAAGTAGTTATCGTTATATGGGGGACCATCCCCTCGATCTTAGTCAATTGGCCACGCGGGTCGACCATGTGCCCGAACAGGCGGTCATTACCAACGCCTTGGAAGCTAATGTGGCGACGCTGAGTGACCTGCAGAGTCGGTTGTATTCTCAGAAGAAGACCGGGGTCATCATCATCTTGCAGGGGATGGATACCGCCGGGAAAGACGGCCTGATTCGGCACGTGTTCAGCGGGTTGAACCCCTCCGGTACGAGTGTCGTCAGCTTCAAGCAACCCACGCATCTCCAGTTGGACCACGATTTTCTCTGGCGGGTTAACCAGGCATTGCCACAACGCGGTGAGATTCGGATCTTCAACCGGTCTCAGTATGAGGATGTCCTGATCAGCCGGGTCCATCCGGAAATGTTGTTGAAACAAAATCTTCCCGGCGTCGAGACGTTAGACGACGTGGGTGATAAATTCTTCGACCGCCGGTATCATGACCTGCGGCATTTTGAAACGTACCTACGTCACCAAGGCTTTATCACCATCAAGTTCTTCTTGCACCTTTCCCGCGAAGAACAGACAAATCGGTTTGAACGACGGATCGAAATTCCTAGCAAAAACTGGAAATTCTCACCTAGCGATATGCAGGAACGGGCCTTCTGGGAGGATTATCAAGTTGCCTATACCAAGATGCTGGAAAATACGGCCACGAAGAAGGAACCTTGGTACCTGATTCCGGCCGATGACAAGGGGGTTGCCCGCCTGCTAGTCTCCAATATTTTGGTCAAGCGGCTACAGAATATCCACCCAACTTACCCGAAAGTTTCGCCGGGAACGAAGGAAAAATTGAAGACAACCCTGCATCAGCTCAAAGAGGGAGAATTGTAACTAACAATATGTACTGTGTCAGTACATGATGCCGCGTTCAAAACACTTAAATTGTATCATACAATTAGCGATAAATTTGCCTTATCCCCTGAAGAAATGCTAAAGTAACGGTAACTTAATTTCAGTGATTTTACTTAGGAGGATTCAGACGATGACCGTTGCGGTAGGAATCGACAAACTGGGGTTTTATACGCCAGGACTTTATTTGGATATGACGGACCTCGCTCACGCCAGAGGGGCTGAGCCGAACAAGTATTTAATTGGCATTGGCCAGTCCAAACAGGCGGTGATCCCCCCAACTCAGGATGTGGTCACGATGGCAGCCAATGCGGCCGAGCAAATCTTAACGCCGGCCACCAAGGCAGAAATCAGCATGGTACTCTTTGGCACGGAATCGGGCATCGACAATTCCAAGGCCACGGCGGTATATCTGGCGCACCTACTGGGTCTGCCCAGCAATACCCGAGCCGTGGAAATTAAACAGGCTTGTTACGGGGCGACGGCCGGGCTGCAATTAGCCGCCGACTTTGTTCGGGCCCGGCCCACGGCCAAGGTACTGGTCATCGGTGCCGATATCGCGCGCTACGGGTTACGGTCCGCCGGTGAGGTCACCCAGGGTGGCGGTGCCGTGGCCATGCTGGTAACGGCCAATCCGCGCATCTTGGCGCTAGATGCCATCAGTAGTTACCATACGGCCGACGTCATGGACTTCTGGCGGCCAACCTACCGGACCGAGGCACTGGTAGATGGGAAATATTCAACCAACGTTTACCTCGATTTCTTCCAGCAGGTCTGGGACGACTACCAAGCCCAAACCCACCGTACGATTGCGGATTTCTCCGCGTTCGTGTTCCACTTACCATTTACAAAAATGGGGCGGAAGGGGCTCCGACAGATCCTGCCAACGGCCACGAGTGACCAACAGGCCACGTTGACCGCGGCCTTTGAGGCCAGCCAGGCGGACAACCGGGAAGTTGGCAATCTCTACACGGGGTCACTCTACCTGAGCCTGTTATCGTTGTTACGGCACGGTAATTTGCAGGGTGGCGAACGCCTGGGGCTGTTTAGCTACGGGTCGGGCGCTGAGGGCGAGTTCTTCAGTGGCACCGTGCAACCGACCTTCCAGCAAGGCTTTGACGAGGCCTTTCTTGCCAACCAACTGGCGGATCGCCAAGCCGTGAGTGTGGCGGAGTATGAAGAAATTTATCGCGCACAACTGCCAAACGACAGCCGCGATGTCCAACTGGCCGTGGGTCAGGAAACGGCACCGTATTATCTGGCCGGTCGGCAGCATGAGCAACGACAGTATCGTCAGCAATAATTGGTAGAATTAAATTGGTACGCGTAAAGGCCCGGCAGATTGCCGGGCCTTTATGGTCTCTAAATGGGTGTGAACACTTGAATATTTTAACGTTTCACCGATTTGATTCCCAGAATCAGAACCCCACCAATTAAGGAGAAGATGAACGACACGATGAAAATCCCAGAGTATCCGAAGAGGGAAATCACGGCGGCTGCCAGTACGGGGGCAATAGCTTGCGTAATGGTGTTCCCCAGGTTATAGACGCCTAGGAAGAAGGCCACCCGGTTTTGGTCGGGAATGACTTCTAGGTTCAGCAGGTTATCGAGGGAGTTCCACATGCCCATCCCAATACCGGCAGCGAAGGCGTAAGTGACGATGCCAAACGTGTCACGGAAGAAGAATAGCATGAGGGCGCCAAACGCCAAGAACAGTGTCGAGAAGCCGACAGGGAGTTTCAGAATTTTAAATTTGTCAGAAACGGGTCCGGCAACGAAGCCCATGAAAATGCCGAAAATCAGCATGATCAGGTTAATCAGTTGAATGGAGGATTGCGTCTGACTGCCACGGTGGAGAAAGTCGGTCATGATGTAGAGAATGTATCCGGTAATCGCGAAGTTGCCGACCCCCTGGAACAATTTGGCAATCAGGGCCATATAGTAATCACGGCCAATCGACCAGCGGGGAAAAATCGAGGCCGCGTCCTTCAACGTTAGTTTGGGTTTCGGTGCCTTTTCCGTCAACTCTTCGTCTAAGTTAGACGGTTCATGGACGATGATGGCGGCAAGGGTCACCCCGATAAAGGTAATGATCCCGAAGATAATGAAGCCGAGTCGGTACTGACTCAGGAACATGGCACCAATGACGTTGAACCCGTTGTTCCCCAGGGCCATCCCCAGTCCGCCATAAGCGGAGGAAGCCGTTGCCCGGCCGTCCTTGGGCGCAAAGTCAATCCAAGCGACCATAGGAGAGACAATGAAGTTAAGCGCGGCTTGACCAATCATCCAGGCGGTCAGCAGAACCGGAATGTTAGGTGAAAATGAGGCGGCAATCATGGCGAGCATGAAGACGAAGGCGCCACCGAGCAACCAGGGTGCTCGTTTCCCAAACCGAGATTTGGTTTTATCGGATAGAGCACCGGCAATCATGTTTGAGAGGGCCGCCACAATCATCCCGCAGGTCGAGAAGAAATCTTATGGGGTGCATTGAAGTGTTGAATCAAGGCTGGTAGGAACAGACTGTTCATAACGATGTAAGGCCCCAGCCAGCTGGCCGGACCGATGATGAGTCCCGGAATTAAACGTTTGAGTGAAATGGTCGTTTTGTTCATAGCTGCGTGCCTCTTTCTAGGTTGTTTTTGACGGTGTAGTAATCAAAGTCGGCAAATGATGTCAGCTGATGGGCATCCACGGCGCCGATGAAGTTAAACAGGGCAGTGAAACCACCGATTTCCCCGGGAGCGCCGTTAACGCCCTCGTCTGACAGGTAGGTGACATCCAACGGCGTGCCCAGCGTTTGCCAGGTTGGCATATCGGTTAACCGGTAAAGAACTTGGGCGGTTCCCTGGTGGTACGCTAACCGAATCTCGGCCGTGTCGTCAGGGACCGTGACCTCGTCAGTCAGGTGATCGATTCGCTCGCCAAGCTTGGCCTGAAGGACCCGCAGAACGGTGTGATTTTCGGTGTCGGCCTGACATAGCCGGGCGTATAGCCAGTTGTTGGAGTCATAGTAGAGACCAACACCAGCAGTCTCGGAGTAGTGATCCGGATGGAAGGTCAGTTTGGTCTGAACCGTGTAGTCAAGCGAAGTGGCGCGCGTTGCCATGATGGCTGGGTTGACCTGTGAGAAGAAGGAATTGTGGCCGTGGATGCGCAAATGCCCGGGATTTTCGGTGGTGTTGACCCACGTGGCGTCCTGCGTTCTGTACGGCGTCATGAAGCGGGGATCATAGGTGTCATTGGTAAAGTCGTCGTCGATATCAAATTGCGTGGCGGATTGGTGAACGGGGACATCTTTGAGCCCGTCCACGTGCATCTTAGCAAGATTGCTGCCGTCGGCCATTTCAAGCCAGCCGTCAGCCGTCCACTGCATTTTCTGGAGTGAAGTTTCGCGCCCCAGGGGATTCTTCTTTTGCCCAGGGAGTGGTCGGGACATGAGATGGGCCACGTACCACTCGTCCGTTTGCGTGTGCACTAGGGAGCCATGACCGGCCTTTTGCATCAGTGACTGGGGATTAAACATTTCAAAGTGGCCGGCGTCTGGGTCGCCCAGGGAGAATAGATGTTGTGGGGATGAGGTGATGATGGGCTCACCGGTGGGGTTCGGTTCATAGGGACCGAAGACGGTCTGGGACCGACCAATCTCAACACCATGGGCGTAACCCGTACCACCAGCCGCGATGAGCAGGTAGTAGTAGCCGTTGTGTTTGTATAATTGCGGTGCCTCCGCACAGCCGCGGGTGGTAAAGCCGGTGGTCACGCGATGCCAGTCGCCGATGATGCCGCCGTTTTCGAGGTCGACCTCGGCAATGACGATGTGGCCAGGGGCTTGGTAGCCGGTCCGTGTTTCCCATTCCAGGATAGCGGCGTAATGCTTGCCGTCAGCGTCGTGGAAGAGGGCGGGGTCAAATCCGATGGATGTTAAGTAAACCGGTTTGGACCACGGTCCCGTGATGCTGTCGGCTGAAACGGCGAAGGAATCCGAGTTGAATTCTCTGCCGGCCATGTTTTGCATGTGAGAGTACGCTAACCAAAACTTTTGGGTCCGTGAATCGTAGGATAAGTGCGGTGCCCAGATACCGGCCGGTGTGTTCGTACCACGAAGGTCGACTTCCCCGTGATTCAGGGCATAGCCAACGAGTTGCCAGTTGGCTAGGTCGGTTGAATGAAAGATCTGAACGGCTGGTGTCCAGTGGAAGGTTGAGGTAGCAATGTAATAATCTGCACCCACACGAATAATTGAGGGATCGGGTGCCATTCCGGGAATAATCGGATTTTGAATTTGAGTCATAGTCATTTCACGCTCCATTTGTTAAAATTAAGTTATTTATAAGCCGTCATTGTCGAATTCTGAGTTAGTTGTTTTTGAGAACTAATTGTTGCATTTAGAATACTTTGAAAGCGGATACAAGTCAACGGCATTTCACAAGGTCGTCGTTTATTGGCGGCAACTAGGTAATGATTGTCACTTTTTTAGGGGGATGAGTCACATGAACCGACAACATCATGAGAACGTGGTGTCAAACTTAGACATCGGGATTCGCTTCTTTGAGTCAACCGTGACGCGGAGTGGGTACGTGCCGTTCCACTGGCACAGTAGTATTGAATTGGTCTGTGTGCTGTCTGGGCAGTTGACCTTCCAGTTTGACGGCCAGGCCCACGTCATTCACGCCAATCAGTTTTCCATCGTTTCATCGGGGGTGATTCACGATGTGACGAATACGCCGAACCAGTCGTTAGTGCTGCAAATTCCGCTGACGTTTATCGAACGGTACGTTGCCCATCCCGAACAGTTGAACTTTTCGACAGCTGGGCGGGAGCAGACTGCGGCCTACCAAGAAGTGGTCACTGCGTTCAAACGGCTCGCTCAAATTAACCGAGAGCGCCAATCTAACTACCTGATTGACACGGGGATTACGGTGCTGACTATGTTGAAGAATCTGGTCAGCAACTTCACGGATACAGCTAGTCCGTTGACGGCGAGTTCAAGTAGCTTGAAGTCCATTGTTATCTATGTGAATGAGCATTACCGGGAGAAACTGAGCGTCAAGGCGGTGGCCCATCGGTTTGGCTATAACGCGAGTTACCTGTCACGGTTATTTAAGGCACAGACCGGGGTGACTTTAGGCCACTACGTTTACTTGATTCGGCTAAACAATTTCTACCGGGACTTGATCGATACGACCATTCCCGTGGATGTCCTGATGGACAAGCATGGACTGACCAATCGGCGGACGGCACGGGAGAAGTTTCAGGAGATGTATGGGGCGTTACCCAAGCAAGTTCGTCTGCAATACCAGCGAAATTAAAAAAAGCGTTGATCTCATCAAAATTAGATGAAATCAACGCTTTTCTTGTGGGGTGTTCAGTTGTGAGTAGCCGAGCCGATGGCACTATTCAAAAATATTCTTCGTTACATACCCGTCCTTAAACACCAGCACGGGGGATTGATCACCAACGCGCATGACCAGCTGGTAACCGGGACCGAGGGCCTTCTTGAGCGATTGGCTGGTCTTGGTAAAGTTGTCGACGAACTTCGGCCACTTGGCGGCCTTGGCCTGACTCGGGTCGGCCTTTAAGCCCTTAATAGTTTTCTTGAGACTCTTGTTGGTGATAGTCAACGTGTAGGTCTTGCTGGCGTGATCGAAGGTAACGGTGCCTAGCTTGACTAGGGACTTGGCCAACTGCGTCTTGACTTGTTTTTCGTTGTCGGCGCGGGTAGCCGTCTTGTCGCTCGTGGCGAAGGCTTGCCCGGATTGCGAGCTTAGTGATGATGATTGCTTACTGGTCTGAGTCGCCTTGTCGTGAGTCGAGGACGCTGACCAGAAGGGCAACTGGGTGATTGCGCCCACGGTGACCAGAACGGTGATGACCAGGACGATGATGGAACTGCGCTTGGATTCCCCCCGACGACTAGCATTGACGACGGAAAACGCGGTGATGATAATGAAGATGACCCCCAAAATAGTAATACCTAAAAACATGATGGACCCCTCCGTAGGTTAGGGCGGTTTAGGCTGATGCGACCGCCGTTTAATTAGTCTCAGTATAGCATGAATCAATTAGAGAATGAAACAACTGCACTAAGGTGGGAGACCTTGACTGGGTCAGTGACAGTATTAAGGGTCAAAAGGTTCGTGAAAAAAGGTTTAAAGTCGAATAATTAGAACTGACAAATGATTAAAATCCGGATTGTGTGAATTATAACCGAATATTAATCAAAAAATAGTCGCCAAGAGTTAACATTTCCGGTATAATTAATCGTAATAAAGAGAGAAATGAGGAGATTAGAGTGACGAACGTTTATTTAGCAGGTCCCTTCTTTGATGACGAACAAATTTCCCGGATTGAACGCGCGGAAAAGGCCTTGGCTGCCAATCCCCGGGTCGCCAATGTCTTTAGTCCCCGTTTGAGTGAGATTCCTGGTTTAGAAATGGGCACGGCCGAGTGGGCCACCCAAACCTTCCAAATGGATGTCCACCAGATTGACGAGGCCGACGTTGTGGTGGCCCTGGTCGATTTCGTGGATGATCAGGTGGATTCTGGTACCGCCTTTGAAATTGGCTATGCCTTCCACAGTAAGAAACCGGTAGTCGTTCTCCATGAAAAGGATACCATTTTAAACCTGATGCTGGCGGAAGGGCTACATGCCTACTTACGCGAAGCCGAAGCGCTGGCCGCCTATGACTTTGCGACGCTTCCCGAAAGTCACTATCAAGGGAAAGTCATCTAGTCTTGCATTAACGATGAATGAAAAAATCACCCGCCACATTTGCTGTGGCGGGTGATTTTGATTGTCCCTTGTTAGTGAACGTCGTCGCGGAAGAGACCCACAACGCGGCCTAAAATGCTAACGTGATTCAAGATGATGGGCGCCATGGTATCATTTTCGGGTTGTAACCGGAAATGGTCGGCTTCCTTAAAGAATCGCTTGCAAGTGGCTTCGTTTTCCTCGGTCATGGCGATGACAATGTCACCGTTGTCCGCGGATTGTTGCCGACGGACAATGACTTGGTCACCGTTTAAAATGCCGATGTTGATCATACTTTCGCCGCGAATCGTCAACATGAAGAGTTGATCGTCGTCGTTTTCAAATTCTGGGGGAACTGGGAAGTAGTCCGTGGCTTCCTGAACGGCCAGAATCGGTTCGCCGGCGGTAACGGTGCCTAAGACTGGAATTCGGGTCTGTTCCTCGTGGACGCCTAGTTCTTCCAAACCAGCGGGCGTGACTTCTAGTGCCCGGGGCTTAGTGGGGTCCTTGACCAGCAAGCCCTTTTTTTCCAGGCGGGCGATGTGGCCATGAACCGTAGAGGTTGAAGAGAGCGATACGGCTTCACCAATCTCCCGGACGGTTGGCGGATACCCTTTTTCATTGACTCGTTCCCAAATGAAGCGGAGAACGGCGATTTGTTTGCTTTCAGAAGCTTTACTCATTTTTTCTGCCACCTCGTTCGTCATTCGTAGTATAGTTTAGTGTTAGTGTAGCATACAGACCGAACATTTTCAAACAGATGTTCGGGTAAATAAGTTGAAATCTAAAATTAACCCTGATATGATAGACCCTGACTTGAAAAAGCGGGGTTAATACCCACAAAAATACTGAAATTAAAGGAGGGTCGTTCATGGCAGACACGACAATGGACACCTTGCTGGCCCGGATCAACGAGCTGGCACACAAGAACAAGGCTGAAGGCTTGACCGAGGCCGAAAAGAGCGAACGCGCTGACTTACGCCAACAATACCTGAAGTTATTCAAGCAGAGTTTCCGGAGCCAAGTTGAAATGCTGCAGGTCTACAACAAGGATGGTAAGGAAGTTACCCCTGAAAAGGTCCGGCAGATTCAACGGAACAAAGGTTTACGTGACGATTAAGGAAAGAAGCGAGTCCTTTTTGGGATTCGCTCTTTTAATTTCCCTTAAGTTTGTGTAGAATTGTTAAATGAATGACTTCATCAAAGGAGGGGAACGAACTTGGCAACTTGGATCTGGATCTTAATCGTGATCGTCGTCGGCCTGGCCTGCGCAGCGGGTGGCTTTTTCGGCGCACGGAAGTACATGGAAAACTATCTGAAAGACAATCCACCAATTAACGAAGACCAATTACGGGCAATGATGTTGCAAATGGGGCAAAAGCCTTCACAACGAAAGCTTCATCAAATGATGAACGCGATGCAACAAAACGCTAAAAAATAAATTGGCTTTATTGAGACTCGCTTCCAGCTTATTTCCTGGAGGCGAGTCTTTTTGATTGTATTTTATGAAAATTCCAGTAAAATGATAAAGTCTGTGCTATATTTTAATCATATTCTAATTTTTAAGGAGGGATGTTCGTGAGTATCTTTCGCAAATTATCCTGGTACTTTCGTCTGGAATGGCGACGGTATCTGATAGGGGTCATTGGCCTCTTGTTGACGGCTATCATTGCCATCGTGCCCCCTCGCATCATCGGGAACATGGTGGATGGCATTCACGGGCAGACCATGACGAGCCATTTATTGCTGCTTGATCTGCTGTTCGTGACGCTAGCAGCGCTGGCCCAGTACGGGACCCGATACATCTGGCGCAATGCCATTTGGGGTGGGGCTGCGCGACTCGAACAACTGCTGCGGAATCGACTCTTTGGGCACTTTATGAAAATGGACCGGGTCTTCTACCAGAAGTACCGGACCGGGGACTTGATGGCCCACGCCACCAACGACCTGGAAGCCATTCAACGGGTGGCCGGTGGGGGGATTCTCCAGTTTGCCGATGCTATTATTACGGGGGGCACCACGCTGATTGCCATGATGGCCTTAATTGATTGGCGGCTGACTCTCTTAGCCATTATTCCATTCCCCCTGTTGGCGGTCGTTTCCTGGTACCTGGGACAAAAGATTCACCGAGCCTTTGGTGAATCCCAAGCAGCCTTTTCTCGGCTGAACAACAAGGCCCAGGAAAGTATCAGCGGCATCAAGGTCATTAAGGCCTTGGGCCAAGACGATGCGGACGTGGCGGACTTCGATGCCCAAGTTGACCGGACCATTGGGATTAATCGCCGGGTTAACCGGTTGGATTCCATGTTTGACCCAGCCATCACGTTGATCATCTCGATTTCCTACGTGGCAACGATTGTCCTTGGAGGACTGTTTGTCACCCACAACATCATTACCATTGGGAACCTGGTGTCCTTTATCAGCTATCTGGCCATGATGATCTGGCCGATGTTTGCCGTGGGGATGCTGTTCAACACCATGGAACGGGGGAATGCCAGTTACGACCGGGTCATGGAACTGTTGAACGAGAAGACCCATATCATCGACCAAAAAGATGGGATTCAACAACGGCCACAGGGGACTATCAGTTACCACGTGAACCAATTTGATTACCCAGACGACGGTGGGGCTAGCCTGCAGCAGGTTGATTTTGAATTGCCAGCCGGCCACACCTTGGGCATTGTTGGCCGAGTTGGGGCTGGGAAGTCCACGATTATGAAATTAATTTTGCGGGAGTTTGACAACTATTCCGGTGAAATTGACTTTGGGGGTCATCCGATTAAGGACTACGCGCTGGACAGTTATCTGCCGGCAATTGGGTACGTGCCACAAGAAAGCTTCCTATTCTCTTCGAACATTTTTGAAAATATTCGTTTTGCCCAACCGGATGCGACCCAAGAACAGGTCGAGGCGGCTGCGGCCAAGAGTGATCTGGCCGGGCAAATCGCCAAACTGCCGGCTGGTTACGATACCGAAGTGGGTGAGGAAGGGATTTCCTTGTCTGGGGGTCAACGCCAACGGTTAGCGATTGCCCGTGCCCTGTTGATCAATCCAGAACTATTGATTTTGGATGATGCTTTGTCCGCGGTCGATGCCGAAACGGAAGCGGAAATTCTCGCCAACCTGAAGGCTGAACGGGCCAACAAGACCACGATTATTTCTGCGCATCGGTTAAGTTCCGTGATGAATGCCGATGAAATTCTGGTACTCAGCGACGGTGCCGTGGCCGAACGGGGGACGCATGAACAATTGATGGCGTCTCACGGCTGGTACCAACGCATGTTTACGCAACAACAACTTGAAACTCAGGTGAAGGGAGGCGTCAGTGATGGCAGATAAACCACACGAATCCGCTTGGGCCCATAGCATGTCGACCAAGGAACAACTGACGGTGGTCAAGCGACTCTTTCATTTTGCCGCGCCCTACAAATGGTTCTTCGTCGGCTCCGTCATCTTGTCGGCGCTGATCAGTGCCGTGAACGTCTTCCTGCCTTGGCTGCTCCAGACTTACATGGACAAGTATTTACGAACTAGCAACGCCACGATTGCCATTATGTGGATGTTTGCCGGCCTCTACCTGTTCGGGATGGTCGTCAAGGCGGTCTTCCAATTCTGGCAAAACTACACCAGTACCATGGGTGCCGAGTACATGCTAGAAAATGTGCGCCGCAAACTTTTCCATGATTTACATGGTAAGGGGATGCGGTACTTTGACCAAACGCCGGGCGGGTCCATATTGTCGCGGCTGATGAACGATACCATGACCTTCTCCAACTTCTGGGCGTTGTTTAACACCCTGGTGCTGGCGTTGTTTGCCGTGATTTCATCATTCATCGCCATGTACGTGACGGACGTGAAGGTGGCACTCTGGACGTTGATCCTGGTGCCATTCTTAGGCTTGACGATTTGGTATTACCAACGCTTCAGTTCCAAGGTTTACCGGCGGATGCGGGAACGCTTGAGTGAATTGAACACCAAATTGGCCGAGGCCATTACGGGAATCAGTGTCATTCAAGAGTTCCGCCAAGAAAAGCGGACGGCGGCCAACTTTGAAAAGACCAACAAGGCCTATTACGGGACCCGTCGCGATATGATTCGGACCAACTCGTTACTGTTGAGCCCCATCATCAATCTGTTTTACGCGTTAGGGACCGTCATCATCTTGGGCATCTTCGGTGTCCGTGGCCTGCATGAGGTCGTGGCTGCCGGGGTGATTTACGCGTTCATTACCTACCTGAACAACTTCTACAGCCCCATGAGCAACATGATGGATAACCTGAGTGACTTCCAAAACGGGATGGTTGCGGGTTCCCGGGTGTTACGCATCTTAGATGACCAAACGCTCGCACCCCAACAACATCCCGTGGCTGATGCCAAGATCACGGCCGGCAAGGTTGAATTCCGCCACGTGACCTTTGCTTACGACCAGGAACATCCCGTCTTGCGAGACGTCTCGTTCGTCGCTGAGCCAGGTCAAACGGTCGCTTTGGTTGGGCAAACGGGTTCTGGGAAGACGTCAACAATTAACGTGTTGATGCGGTTCTACGAGTTCCAATCCGGTCAGGTCTTGATTGATGACCGTGATATCCGGGACTATCCGGCAGCCGAACTCCGCGCTAAGATGGGGTTGGTTTTGCAGGAACCTCAGTTGTTCTATGGTGATATTCAAACCAACATTCGGATGTTTAATCCGGATATCTCCGACGAACAGGTGGCCCGGGCCGCGCACTTTGTTCAAGCCGATGAATTCATCGACAAGTTGCCGGAGGGCTACGCTACGCCAGTGCTGGAACGGGGAACCGAATACTCCGCTGGTCAACGGCAACTGATTACCTTTGCCCGGACCGTGGTTACTGATCCGAAGATTCTGATCTTGGATGAGGCAACGGCCAACGTCGATACGGAAACGGAAACCATGATTCAGAATGGCTTGAATCGGATTCAGGAAAACCGGACGACAATTGCGATTGCGCACCGGTTGTCTACGATTCAAAATGCCGATTTGATTCTGGTTCTGAATCAAGGAAAAATCGTGGAACGCGGGACCAACGACGAGTTGATGGCGCAACACGGTTACTATTACGACATGATTCAGCTCCAAAACGCTGCTCACGTGGACGAATAATTTTCAGATGGGCGGGTGTGTTGCTGTCAGCGCCTCCGGACTGGTTAAAATATGCCGGGACGCGGGGCTGTTCGTTCCCGGCGGCGGACTCAAGGTTCCCTGCTATGGGGCAGGTTACAGCCTGAGAGGCGGGCTTTCACCTCGACTTTGAGCCAAAAATCGGTCTCAAAGGTCGTCCCATGGTCTAGGCTGGAAAAGAACTCCAGCCAAGACCATCGACACAGCCGGGAACCTTGGCCCGCCTCTGGTCACTGAGACTGCCTGCGGTGGACATATTTTAACCAGTCATGCGGCTCAGACTGGCGTAAAATTATCAGTTCTGTGTTCGGATAGTTAAGCGTTCTGTCAGCATTCATCTACTTTATCGTTGTGACTGTTGGCAGCTGAATTAAAAGTGAAACGAAAAAGGGCTTCGTTAGTGCGGCACAGTAGATACTGTGTCAGACACTAACGAAGCCCTTTTATCATGGAATAATGATTGCGTTAATCTTTTTTCTTTTCGCCCGTGACGTCAACGTAGTGGAAGTTCGGGTCGATTTCGTTGTCGAGCTTGTCGAAGGCCGCCTGCATTTCTTTTTCGATGACGGCTTGGCCTTCCTCGTTTAATTTCATCTTGCGGTCGATGACGATGGGGGTTCCAAAGGCGATCGTGACCGGTTTACGAGAAAATAGTTGCTTGAAAGTCAGGGGACCTTGGTAGACGGCAGGAACTAGGGGGACGCCAGCCATCTTAGCAATGACCGCCGCACCGCCCTTGAGTTCGGCGGAGTGCCGGGAACCTGAAGGGAACATAATCAGTGATAGCTCACCCTGACGTAGAATCCGGACCGGGGTTTTGATGGCTGAAGGGCCCGGATGGTCACGATTTACTGGAAAACCGTTGACATGTTTCAACAACCATCGGAAAATAGGGTTTTGGAACAATTCTTCCTTGGCCATAAAACTAAACTTGCGCGGATAACCCGCCATGGCAAAATAAACGGGATCAAACCAGGTCCGGTGGGGACCCACCAAAACGTAAGGGCCGTCCGGTAAGTCAGCTTGGTGAACGTACCGCGCCCGGCCATTGACAATGTACAAAATCGTACAAACCACGCCCCGTAAGAATTTATAAAACATGTGATACACTCCTCTCGCAATGAAACTGATTGTTTCTAGTATGCAAAAAAAGTCGCGGGGTTGCAAGTTATCTTGTGAAAATGCCAGAGAATTGTGCGCGTGACAACTATCTGGGTGGCTGGTTTGATGACCCGAATATGTAAAAATAGCGTGAGTGTCTAAAGCATTCGTTCATGCAAGAGAAATATAGAATGGCAGCTCAAGAGAGTGAGTTACCAGGTTGGCAAAATGCGGCAGAGTGGCCAGTGTCAGTGACCAGAGGCGGGCCAAGGTTCCCAGTTGAGGTGGAAGCCCGCCTCTCAGGCTGGAACCGACCCCACAGCAGGGAACCTTGAGCCCGCCGCCGGGAACGAACAATTACCGCAAGCCAACTAATTTTAATCAAAAACCATTTAACGAAACGGAGGCGTTATCGGTGAACCTGAAACCCGATGAACGAATCGATCAATTATATAGTCAAGATATTCAAATTATTCAGAGTCCCGAGGTCTTTGCCTTTTCACTGGACGCCGTATTGTTGGCGGACTTCGCCAAGCTCCCGTTGCGCGCCACCAGTCAAACGGTCGACCTGTGTGCCGGCAATGGCGCGGTGGGCCTGTTTATGAGTGGCAAGACGCACGGCCAGCTAGCTGAGGTGGAGATTCAGCCGCGGTTGGCCGACATGGCCCGGCGCAGCATCGCTTTGAATGACCTGACGGACCGCATGACGGTATACGAGGGTGACTTGGCCCAGGTGAACGACTGGATTCCAAAAGATTCGGTGGACGTGGTGACCTGCAATCCACCGTACTTCGAAGATCTGCCGGATAGTCAGAAGAATCCGAACCGGTACCTGGCGATTGCCCGCCATGAGATTTTGACTAATTTGGCAACGATTGTTGAAACGACTAGTGGCTTGCTCAAGATGAATGGGAAGGCCTACTTTGTCCATCGGCCAGACCGACTGCTTCAGCTGTTGGAGCTGATGACGGCGAACCGGTTGGCACCTAAACGCGTGCGGCTGGTTCACCCGAAGCCCGGCAAGGAAGCCAACATGGTCCTGGTCGAAGCTATCAAGGACGGCAAGCCCGGGGGACTGCGGTTTCCAACACCACTCACAGTTTACGACGCGCAAGGCCATTACACGCCCGAAGTGGAGGCGTTACTCTATGGCCAACACTAAGTTGTATTACTTCTACGTGCTCTTGTGCGCGGACAATTCCCTGTATGGCGGATTCACGACCGACGTTGCTAAGCGCTTTGCCACCCATTTGGCCGGCAAGGGCGCCAAGTACACGAAGGTTCATCGGCCATTGAAGGTCCTCTATAGTGAAGAATTTAACAGCAAACATGATGCCTTACACGCGGAGTGGGCCTTCAAGCATCAGAGCCGGCAAAAGAAATTGGCCTACCTAGCCGATCATGGGGTAACGCTTTAGTGGAGAAAATTGGTTTATCTGTGTTACACTATCCCCGTGCTTCAAAAAAGTGTCTCAAATTAATTTGAGGAGGAAATTACTGTGAAAATTATTGCTTATGGCATTCGTGATGACGAACAACCTTATTTGGAACAATGGTCCAAGGAACAAGGGATTGAAGTTAAGGCTGTCGGCGACCTTTTAGACGACAAGACGGTTGATCTTGCTAAAGGCTATGACGGGGCAGTGGTTTACCAACAAAAGCCTTACACGGCGGCTGTCTTAGATAAGTTGGCTGCGAATGGCGTGACCAATCTGTCATTGCGGAATGTCGGTGTGGATAACGTTGATGCTGATGCTGTTAAACGTAACGGCTTTAAGGTCACCAACGTTCCCGCTTACTCACCAGAAGCGATTGCTGAATTGACGGTTACCCAATTGATGCGTCTGTTACGGCGGACACCAACGTTTGACCGCAAGCAGGCCAATGGTGACCTGACGTGGGCCCCAGACATTGCGGATGAATTGAACAGCATGACAGTGGGTATCGTCGCCACCGGTCGGATTGGTCGCGCGGCCATGAAGATTTACCAAGGCTTCGGTGCCAAGGTGATTGCTTACGATGTCTTCCACAACCCAGAACTGGAAAAGCAGGGCATCTACGTGGATACGCTGGATGAATTGTACGCCCAAGCCGACGTTATTTCCTTACACGCACCCGCAACTAAAGACAACGAAAAGATGTTGAACGACGACGCCTTCGGTAAGATGAAGGATGGCGTCTGGATCTTGAACCCTGCCCGTGGTGCGCTGATTGACACGGACGCTTTGATCCGGGCCCTCGACAGCGGCAAGGTTGCCGGCGCAGCGCTGGATGTTTACGAAGACGAAGTGGGCATCTTCAACACCGACTTCGGTAGCTTTGATGCCATTCCTGACGAACGCCTGAAGAACTTGATGAAGCGCGAAAACGTGCTGGTTACGCCACACATCGCCTTCTACACCAAGACGGCCGTTAAGAACATGGTCCAATTTGCTTTAAACAACAACAAACAATTAATTGAAACTGGCAAGGCTGAGAACGAAGTTAAGTTCTAAAAAATTGCTAGCAAAAAAGCCGCTCAACGTGAGCGACTTTTTTTATGCTTACTTTTCAATTTAGGAAGACTAACCGAATCAAACAAGTTTGCCAGTTATAATTAGTCAAATTAAGAATGAACTGTAAACCGTTGCGCAATGTCAGTGACCAGAGGCGGGTCAAAATGGTCAGCTGTGTCGGTGGTCTTGGCTGAGGTTTTGTCTCAGCCTAGTCCACGGGACGATCTTTGCGACCGTTCTTTGGCGCAAAGTCGAGGTGGAAGCCCGTTTCTCAGGCTGGAACCGACCCCATAGCAGGCCGTTTTGAACCCGCCGCCGGGAACGACTGACAAAGCACAATCGGTTCCTACAGTTCAGGGACGGCGGAGAGGGCGAGCAGGAGGTCCTGCAGTTCCAAAGAATCGCCGACCGTCTGATCAGGAATCCAACTACCGCCATCGGTCATTTCCGCGTTGCGGTGGTTGAACCAGAAGGCGTGCCAACCGGCTTGCTTAGCCCCCTTGACGTCCATGCCGTAGCAGTCACCCACGTAGGCGACCTCGGTGGCACGGAGGTTCAAGCGGTGATTCATCATCGTGAAGATCTGCGGGTCGGGTTTGGCCAAACCGGCTTCTTCAGATGTGATGATGTTATCCCGGTCGATCCAACGGTGCATTTCCAATTGCATGACTTTGGCGAGTTGGTGTTGCGTTTTACCATTGGTAATAATGCCCAACTTAAATTGGTCTTTCAGTTGGTCCAAGGCGGTTGCCAGCCCGGGGAACAATTTAATCTCTTGCAGGCCAGCGGCATAGGCTTGTTCAAACGCTAATGCCGTGGCACTGTCAACCGGCGCGGCGTCCTGCTTTTGCAGGGTAGCGTTCAAACGGTTGACGGCCATTTCTTCGTGCGACCAGCGGCCACTGGCGACCTGGTCGTAGGCACTAGCGCTTTGGCAGCGGTAGTCCTGAAAGGCCTGGGTGAAATCGAGCGTTTCTGAATTGGTTACTAGTGGTTCCAAGGCGGCCACGAAGGGAGCCTTTTGGTCATAGAGCGTGTCATCGACATCGAAGACGACCGCTTTTATCATTTCGTTTCCTCCTCATTTAGTTCTTTGGTAGTTTATCATACTTATTAAAAAATGCCAATTTTCTGGGATGAAGGGGACTAATGTTCGGCTCTGGCTTTAACCAAGGGACTAAGAGAATCCAGCAGGGCGGAAATTAACGAACGGCATCACACCAGCCTTCGGACAAGGTTGCCAAGAATCCTAAACTTTTGCTTGTGTTTAGCCGAGAGATTTTGTATAATTACTTTCGGTGCGTATGCGCCAATTCACACCTCGCGTGATGACCGGAGGGGTGCTCGCTTGCGAGTTCTCCAGTCAGTTGAGCGCGGGGGAGGAAATCAAAAACTATTTGGAGGCATTTTATCATGGCTGTTATTTCAATGAAACAACTGCTCGAAGCCGGTGTCCACTTTGGTCACCAAACCCGTCGTTGGAACCCTAAGATGAAGCAATACATCTTCACGGAACGTAACGGTATCTACATCATCGACTTACAAAAGACGGTGAAGTTGATTGACGCTGCTTACAACTACATGAAGGACGAAGCTGCTAAAGGCGCCGTTGTTCTGTTTGTTGGGACTAAGAAGCAAGCACAAGACTCTATCGAAGAAGAAGCTACCCGTGCTGGTCAATACTACGTTAACCACCGTTGGTTAGGTGGGACTTTGACTAACTGGGAAACCATCCAAACTCGGATCAAGCGTCTGAAGTCTTTGAAGAAGATGGCTACTGACGGTACTTTTGATGTTCTTCCTAAGAAGGAAGTTTCCTTACTTAAGAAGTCTCAAGACAAGTTGGAACGTTTCTTAGGCGGTATCGAAGACATGCCTAAGCTGCCTGACGTTATGTTCATCGTTGACCCTCGCAAGGAACAAATCGCTGTTCACGAAGCACAAAAGTTGAACATTCCGATCGTTGCCATGGTTGATACGAACACTGACCCAGACGAAATCGACGTTGTTATCCCATCTAACGATGACGCTATCCGTGCCGTTCGTCTGATCACTTCCAAGATGGCTGATGCCATTGTTGAAGGCCGTCAGGGTGAAGACCAAGTTGACGAAAAGACCTTTGAAAAGAAGTCTGATGCCGCTAAGGGCGACAAGAAGACCGACAACTCAATGGAAAGCATCGTTAACGCTGTCGAAGGCGACAACAAGTAATTAAATGCAAGGTTGCGGGCAACCGTGACTTTCCAAATATGATTTAAAGCACCTTAGGCTGGCTTAATGTTTAGGACCGATAATGGCCTGAGATTGAGTCAGTCTTTTTTGGTACCTTAGATGAATTGATAAAAGGAGGCCATTACACATGGCAAGTAAAATCACTGCAGCACAAGTTAAAGAGTTACGGGACAAGACTCAAGTTGGGATGATGGATGCTAAGAAGGCCCTCGTTGCCTCTGACGGCGACATGGACAAGGCCATCGACTTCTTACGTGAAAAGGGTATCGCTAAGGCCAAGAAGAAGAGTGGCAACGTTGCTGCTAACGGTTTGGCTCGCGTGAAGGTTGACGGTAACACCGCTGCCATCATCGAAGTCAACTCAGAAACTGACTTCGTCGCAACCAACGACACCTTCAACGGTTTAGTTGACTTAGTTGCCGACACGATTGCTGCTAAGCAACCAGCTGACTTGGATGCTGCTTTGGCATTACCAACTGCTGATGGCTCAACGATCAACGAAGAAATCGTTAAGACCACGCAAGTCACTAGTGAAAACGTCCAATTACGTCGTTTCGCTATCGAAAAGAAGACGGATAGCCAAGTCTTCGGTTCTTACTTACACCAAGGTGGCCAAATCGCCGCATTGGTTGTTTTGGAAGGCGCCGACGAAGCTACTGCCAAGGATGTTGCGATGCACGTCGCTGCCATCAACCCAGAATTCGTTTCTCGCGATGACATTCCTGCTGACCGCTTAGCTCATGAACGTGAAGTTCTGAAGCAAGAAGCCCTCAATGAAGGCAAGCCTGAAAAGATCGTTGAAAAGATGGTTGAAGGCCGCCTGCACAAGTTCTTGTCAGAAATCAGTTTAGCTGACCAACCATTCGTTAAGGATGGCGACCAAACTGTCAGCCAATTCGTTGCTAGCAAGGGTGGCAAGTTAGTAACCTTTGTTCGTTACGAAGTTGGTGAAGGAATCGAAAAGCCAACGGTTGACCTGGCCAAAGAAGTTCAAGACCAAATCAACGGTTAATTCCTGAAGAAAAGCGTAGATTCCGCGAGGGAGTCTACGCTTTTTTGCTGGAATTAAAACCAAACATTAATAATGATGACAATAAAATAAGTCAAAACAAGTCATGGATTCTGCGTTACACTAGACTTAGCTGGAGGCGCTATCAGTGAGAGTTTTCCAAATATGGGGAAATTTGTAAGGAATTGTCAGGAAAAACAGGTTTTCGTGCGCCCTGACTATCACTGGCCCCCTGTTTATGATAGAATTATTGTCAGAATACAATAGGAGGAAACACAATGGCGGACGTAAAGTATAAACGGATTATGCTGAAACTCAGTGGCGAGGCTTTGGCCGGCGACAAGGGGTTTGGCATCAATCCGCCAGTAATTAAAACCGTAGCGGAAGAGGTCAAGAGCGTTTATAACTTGGGCATTCAAATCGCTATTGTGGTTGGTGGCGGTAACATGTGGCGCGGGGTCTCTGGCGAACAGATGGGTATGGAACGGGCCCAAGCCGATTACATCGGCATGCTGGCCACCATCATGAACGCACTGGCACTCCAAGATAATTTGGAATCCATCGGGGTCCCAACCCGCGTGCAAACGTCGATTGAGATGCGGCAAATTGCCGAACCTTACATCCGGCGCAAAGCTATTCGGCACCTGGAAAAGGAACGCGTTGTCATCTTTGCTGGGGGCACGGGTTCACCATACTTCTCCACGGATACCACGGCTGCTTTACGGGCAGCTGAAATCAACGCCGATGCCATCTTGATGGCGAAAAACGGGGTTGACGGGATTTACTCAGCAGATCCCAACAAGGATCCTAACGCCGTGAAGTTTGACCAATTAACGCAGTTAGATATTATCAACAAGGGCTTGCACGTCATGGATACGACGGCTAGCTCACTTTCAATGGATAATGACATCCCATTTGTCGTCTTTAACTTGAACCAACCGGGGAATATCCGCAAGGTCGTCGAGGGCGAGAACATTGGGACAACAGTTAGGGGTAAATAATTATGGCTGATCAGATAGTTACAACAGCAGAATCAAAAATGAAAAAGGCGGAAGAAGCCTTAAAGCGTGAATTGGGAACGATTCGTGCCGGCCGGGCCAACGCCAGCATCTTAAACCGGGTCATGGTGGACTACTATGGCGCCGCAACACCACTGAACCAAGTGGCTTCCATTACCATTCCAGAAGCACGGCTTTTGTTGGTGACACCTTACGACAAGTCTGCCTTGGAAGACATCGAAAAGGGAATCTTGGAATCCGATGTCGGTATTACGCCAGCAAACGATGGTTCCGCTCTTCGTTTGGTCATTCCCCAATTAACTGAGGAACGGCGTAAGGAAATTGCTAAGCAAGTTAAGGCCAAAGCCGAAGAAGGCAAGGTTGCCATCCGGAACGTCCGTCGTGACGCCATGGATAGCATCAAAAAGGGCCATAAGAACGGCGATTACACCGATGACGACCTGCACAACCTGGAAGACCAAGTTCAAAAAGTAACGGACAAGGCCATCAAGGGTGTCGACACAATTGCTGCCGACAAAGAAAAGGAAGTTATGACCGACTAACCACCTATAAAAAGGAGCGCTTAAATATGGCAGAAGACAAACAAAACAACCAAGAAGATCCAGAAAACATTGAAATCACGCCAGGTACGGAACAATTTGGCAAAATGGTCTTTCGTTTAAACAATCCGGTCAACGCGGAAAACGTCTCAATCTTGAACTACAACGGTGCTGAACTGGAACAAATTCAAGACGGCGTTTACGCCCAGCCAGCCTTTGTTAGCGATGACTTCAACCTGTTCTTTGTGGTCACCCAATTGATCGGTGACGACTGGATTGTGGCCTTTTCTAAGGCAACCATCGAAAACGGCAATGAAATCACGGACCTGTCCGACCCACTCCCAACCGGGGAAGGCCTGAACCTGTTAGGCCAAGTTAGTGCCGATGACGCCAACAACCTGTTAAGCTACTTTGGTACGTTAGCGGATGCTAAGCGTGGCGAATGGCGGTTAATTGAGTAGCCGGTCAAAATTAAAGTTTTCGCTCAATTTGGGGGCCGGGATAGTTTCCCGGTCTCTTTTTTGTTATGATGAGAGGTTGTAAAGACCAATGGAGGTGCGCCGTGTTTTCATTTTCAAAAAAAGATCAAGCAACGGGTGAAGTGACAGAACGCCAGCTGGATGACGCCAACATCCCGGCTCACGTCGCCATCATTATGGATGGTAACGGCCGGTGGGCGCAGCAGCGGCATTTGCCCCGAATCGCCGGACATAAGCAAGGGATGAACACCGTCAAGACGGTGGCCAAGGCCGCGAGTCATTTAGGGGTCAAGGTGTTGACGCTCTATGCTTTCTCAACGGAGAACTGGAAGCGGCCAACTGCCGAAGTAAATTATCTGATGAAGTTGCCCGTGGATTTCTTTGGGACCTTTGTGCCCGACCTAATCAAGAACAACATCCGTGTGAAAGTCATGGGCTACACTGATCAATTGCCAGCCGCCACGCAAAAGGCGGTCAAGGATGCGATTGCGGATACCGCTGAGTGTACGGGAATGGTGCTGAACTTCGCGTTGAACTACGGGGGCCGCGCAGAAATCGTGACGGCCGTTCAGACGTTGGCACAACAAGTCCAGGCGGGGACCTTAGATCCTGCCGCGATTGATGACGCTGCCATCGACCAACAATTGATGACCAGTGACCTGGGTGAGTTGCGTGATCCCGACCTGCTGATTCGGACCAGTGGGGAAGAACGCCTATCGAATTTCATGCTCTGGCAGGTCGCCTACAGCGAGTTTGTCTTCACCCAGCAACATTGGCCGGACTTTGACCAAACGGCGCTGGAAGAGGCTATTTATGAGTATCAACAGCGACACCGGCGGTATGGGGGATTAGCCTCCGAACCGGAGAAAAAATAAAATTGAGGAGCTTTTAACATGAGACAACGGGTTATTACGGCGGTCATCGCCTTAATCATATTTATCCCCATTATTATCGCGGGGGGCATCTGGGTGGACATCGCCGCCATTGCGTTAGGCTTGGTTGCGTTGTCAGAAGTCCTGATCATGCGGAAAAAATTGCTGATCAGCCCGGAAGCTTGGATCTCTGGTATCGGTATCATTGCCGTTATCGCACCTAGCAGTTGGTGGGACTGGTTACCCAGCTACCTAAATCCTTGGTACATCGTTTATTTGTTTGTCCTGTTATTATTGTTACGGACGGTGGTTTCCAAGAACCGGTTCTCCTTTGACGATGCCGGGGTCATTACCTTGAGCATGCTCTACATCGGGATTGGGTTCCACTTTTTCATTGCCGCACGGGGCGTGGGCCTGATTGCGCTGCTGTACGCGCTATTCATCGTGTGGACGACCGACTCTGGCGCCTACATGATTGGCCGGAAGATTGGGAAAAACAAGTTGGCTCCCCACATCAGTCCTAATAAGACCTGGGAAGGCTCTATTGGGGGGTCCTTAGTGGCCACGATTGTTGGCAGTGTCTTCTGGTACTTCTACCCAATTGGTCACTACAGTTTGCTGGTCATGGTTCTGTTGACGTTGGTCTTCTCCATCGTGGGTCAGTTCGGTGATTTAGTTGAGTCCGCTTTGAAGCGTTATTACGGCGTGAAGGATTCTGGAAAGATTTTACCCGGTCATGGTGGCATCTTAGACCGGTTCGATAGTTTACTGTTAGTTCTACCAGTCATCCATTTATTCGGATTGATTTAGACTTAGCTGTTCGCTTGCGCCCCCTAGGGTCCTTAGGGTATGCTAGGGAGCAGATGCAAAAACGAAACGCTACTCTCGACTGAAGAAGGGACGACACCTGTGATTACAACGATTATTACCTTTATTATCGTTTTCGGGATTCTGGTCATCGTGCATGAGTTTGGGCATTTTTATTTTGCCAAACGCGGTGGGATCCTGGTGCGTGAATTTTCTATCGGGATGGGCCCCAAGCTGGTCTATCACCGGGGAAAAGATGGGACGACCTACACCCTGCGGCTCTTGCCGGTAGGGGGGTACGTTCGGATGGCCGGGGCCGAGGACGACGAGGAAGAAATTAAGCCTGGGACGCCAGTCAGCCTCTACGTTGGTGACAACGAGCAAGTTGAACGAATCAACACCAGTAAGAAATCGACGCTGTTTAACGGGATTCCACTGGAAGTCACCGGAACTGATCTGGAGGATGAACTCTGGATCGAAGGGTACGAGAACGGCGATGAATCTGAGGTTAAGCGCTACCCTGTGGCGCACAACGCAACGATCATTGAGTCCGATGGGACCGAGCTGCAAATTGCGCCTAAGGACGTCCAGTTCCAGTCCGCGACGCTGGGTCGCCGGTTAATGACGAACTTTGCCGGGCCGATGAACAACATTCTGTTGGCCATTGTGACCTTTATGCTGATGTCATTCGTTCAGGGTGGCGTGGCAATGGGCACCAACCAGATTCAGGTGGCGAGTTCACCAATTTCTGTGGCCAAGAAGGCTGGCGTTCAGACGAACGATAAGATTACCGCCGTCAACGGCAAGAAGACCACGAGTTGGACGGATCTGAGCAATGCCATCCAGCCACTGGCGCATAAGAAGACCACGCTGACCATTCAACGGGGAACCACGACAAAGCACGTCACGGTAACGCCCGCCGGACAAAAGTCTAACGGCAAGACCGTGGGGATGATTGGGATTACTCAGGCGCAGGACAAGCATATTGGGGCCATTTTGGCCTCTGGCTTCACCCAAACCTGGACCATGACCAAGGCTTTGTTTGGCGCGCTGTGGCATATGGTCTCCGGTCACTTTAGCTTGAATGATTTAGGGGGGCCTGTCGCCATCTTTGCGACAACCTCTCAAGCCACGCAGTACGGGGCCGTTGGGGTGCTGAACTTCTTAGCATTCCTCTCAATTAACTTAGCAATTGTCAATTTATTGCCAATTCCAGCCCTCGATGGTGGTAAAATATTATTAAACTTTATTGAAGCCATTCGACGCAAACCACTTTCAGAAAATGTGGAAGCGGCGATTACGTTGGTGGGGGTAGGGTTCTTGGTTCTACTCATGCTCTTAGTGACGTGGAACGATATTGAACGTTACTTCATTCATTAACAAATTCGGTCGTTACGGGAAGGGAATATTTAACTATGAAACAATCGAAACTACTCATTCCAACTTTGAAGGAAGTTCCGAATGGGGCAGAAGCGTTGAGCCACCAAATGATGTTACGGGCGGGGTATATTCGCCAAGTCACTGCTGGGGTTTACGCTTATTTGCCACTGGCTTACCGGGTCTTAGCGAACATCGAAACGATTATTCGCGAAGAAATGGAAAAAATTGACGCTGTTGAAACGTTGATGCCAGCCATTTTACCCGCTACCTTGTGGCAGGATTCTGGCCGTTACGAGACGTACGGTCCGAACTTATTTAAGTTTAAGAACCGCCACGACACCGACTTTATTTTAGGGCCAACCCACGAAGAAACCTTTACCATGTTGATTCGTGACGCCATTAAATCCTACAAGCGGTTGCCGTTGGTGATGTACCAAATCCAACCCAAGTACCGGGATGAAGACCGGCCACGGTACGGCTTATTACGGGGCCGTGAGTTCATCATGAAGGATGCTTACTCCTTCTCAATTAATGATGAAGACTTAGACCGAATCTATGATCAAATGGAACAGGCCTATGAGAACATCTTCAACCGGGTCGGCTTGAACTACCGGGCCATCGTTGGGGATGGTGGTGCCATGGGTGGGAAGGATTCCAAGGAATTCTCCGCCATCGCACCCGTTGGGGAAGACACCATCGTCTACTCCGACTCCTCTGATTACGCAGCTAACTTGGAAATGGCTAAGAGCCTCTTCATCAGTAAGAAGTCTCACGCCCAAGCCGAAGACCTGAAGAAGGTTGCGACGCCTGGTGCCAAGACCATTGATGAAGTTGCCGATTTCTTTGACGTGAAGCCTGCAACTTTAGTTAAGAGCATGCTTTACGTTGCCAACAAGGAACAACCCGTGATGGTCTTGATTCGTGGGGACCACGAAGTCAACGAAACCAAGCTGAAGAATTACTTGGATGCTGACTTCTTGGACCCAGCAACGCCAGAAGATGCACAGAAATACTTGAACGCTAACTTCGGTTCACTTGGTCCCGTTGGTGTCGGCGAAGACGTTAAGATTTTAGCCGACCAATACGTGGGCGACATGGTCAATGTGATCGTGGGTGCCGATGAAGATGGTTACCATTACGTGAATGCCAACGCTGGCCGCGACTTCCGGGTCGACGCCTACGCTGACTTCAGAGATGTCCAACCCGGTGACCTGTCACCAGACGGTTCTGGCGTCTTGAAGTTCACCAAGGGAATTGAAATTGGCCATATCTTTAAGTTAGGGACGCGTTACTCCGATGCACTCGGCGCAACCGTTCTGGACGAAGGTGGCCGGCAAAAGCCTGTTGTGATGGGGTCTTACGGTATCGGTGTAAGCCGTTTACTGTCTGCCATTGCGGAACAACAAGCTGATGAGAACGGGCTGGTTTGGCCCCGGAACATTGCGCCATTTGATATTCACCTGGTTCCCGTCAACCTGAAGAAGGAAGACCAAGCGAACCTGACGACTGAACTCGAAAATGAGTTGACTGCCAAGGGTTACCGCGTGCTGACCGATGACCGGAAAGAACGCCCAGGCGTGAAATTCGCTGACTCTGATTTGATGGGGATTCCGGTCCGCATCACGATTGGGAAAAAGGCCGGCGAAGGTATCGTTGAAATTAAAATTCGCAAGACTGGTGAAACGGTCGAAGTGATCAAGGACGAGGTTGCTAGTACCGTTGAAATCCTGTTCAAGGACATCGACTAGCGACACCGTAAAGACCAGCATTGATGGCTGGTCTTTTTGGTTCCTCACAGAAATGTTTCAAGTGATGAAAGGAGTTTCCTCGTGGACGAAGATCGCCATGCTTTATTTGAAAAATTATTACAACAACTAGATCTGTCTGCCGCTGCGACGCAACCGTATTTCCAGACGGCCACTATTGACCGGCTCACGGTGCACGAGCAATCACGGCGGTGGCACTTCTTCTTGAAGTTACCAAGTTTGATGCCGTTCACGGCTTTCGTTGATTTTCACAATCATTTACAAATGGCCTTTAAGGATATCGCCAAGGTTGAGGCCACCTTGGAAGTGGACCAGCCGGAGCTGACGAATCGGGCGCTCGGGGACTACTGGAAGTGGGTCGTTGAGAACAGCGGCTTGACCAGTAACCTGGTGCAGGAATTGTGTCAGTCACAGGTTCCGGGACTGGACGAGGATAACCGCGTTCTGTTATATGCGCAAAATGAAGTCGTCAAAGACTTCTTGACCAATCAGGCCCTTGGCCCGTTGGAAGCCACGTACCGGGATGCCGGTTTCCCTAAGTTTAATATCAAGGTCATGGTCGACGAATCTAAGTCCCAGGCCAAGATTGATGAATTCAAGGCTCGTCAGGAAAAGAACGATGCCCAGCTGGCCCAACAGGCAGCTGCAGCAATCGAAAAGGCCAATCAGAAGCGCGCCGCTCAGGGCGATACGCCGGCTGCGGAGGGTCCTACTCAGATTGGGAAGA
Source organism: Levilactobacillus sp. FUA 3915 (assembly GCF_044053135.1). NCBI lineage: Bacteria > Bacillati > Bacillota > Bacilli > Lactobacillales > Lactobacillaceae > Levilactobacillus > Levilactobacillus sp. FUA 3915. The sequence goes on from NZ_CP168704.1 coordinate 2,596,344, forward strand.
CCATCAAGGGTGACCAGCCGATTACCCGGATGGTGGATATCACCCAAGAAGAACGTTCCGTGGTGGTTGAAGGTTACGTCTTCGACAAGGAAGTGCGGAAGTTACGGTCGGGTCGGCAACTGTTGACTCTGAAGATTACCGACTACACGTCCTCGTTTGCCGTGAAGAAATTTTCGCGGGGAGCGGAGGACGAAGCCCAATTTGCTGGCGTTGAAGAAGGTAGTTGGGTCAAGGTTCGGGGGAGCGTGCAGGAAGACACCTACATGCATGACCTGGCCTTGAACGCCTACGACATTAACCAAGTGAAGCACGCCACGCGCCAGGATACGGCACCGGCCGATGAGAAACGGGTCGAACTTCATTTACACACGTCCATGAGTCAGATGGACGCGACGAACCCCATCACGGATTACGTGAGCCGGGCGAAAAAATGGGGGATGCCAGCCCTGGCCATTACCGATCATTCTGACGTGCAGGGATTTCCTGCCGCCTTTAATTCGGGGTCTAAGGCAGGCATCAAGATGCTCTACGGGGTGGAAGCCAACCTGGTGGACGATGGGGTACCAATTGGGTACAACAGCGCTCACGAGGCCTTAGATGGCGCCACGTACGTTGTCTTTGACGTGGAAACCACCGGGTTGTCCGCCATTTACGATAAAGTTATCGAACTCTCGGCGGTCAAGATGCAACATAAAAACGTGATTGAACAGTTTGAAGAGTTCATTGATCCTGGGTTTCCGCTGTCCGAGCAGACGACCAATTTGACCAGTATCACGGACGATATGGTTGCCGGTTCTAAGTCGGAAGAGGAAGTCTTTAAGCTCTTCCGTGAATTCTGTGGGGATGCCATCATCGTTGGGCATAACGTCACGTTTGACGTCGGGTTCATGAACACCGGGTACCAGCGTCACGGGATGCCGGAAATCAGTAACCCCATCATTGATACCTTAACGTTGGCCCGGTTCTTGTACCCAACGCTGAAGAGTTACCGGTTGAATACCTTGGCGAAACGCTTCCATGTCAGCCTGGAGCACCATCACCGGGCCGTCTACGATGCGGAATCCACGGGACACTTGAATTACCTGTTCTTAAAGGATGCCGAGGACCGCTATAACATTCAGTACCATGATCAGTTGAATGATCACATGACCGACAATGATGCCTACAAGCACGCGCGGCCGAGCCATGCCATTCTGATTGCCAAGACCCAGGACGGGTTGAAGAACATGTTTAAGCTGGTTTCGGCTTCGAACGTGGATTACTTCTACCGGGTGCCTCGGGTACCGCGGAGCTTGCTGGATAAGTACCGAGACGGCATCATTGTCGGGTCGGCTTGTTCCTCGGGTGAAGTCTTTACGGCCATGATGCAAAAGGGTCAGGTCGAGGCGGCGGCGAAGGCTAAGTATTATGATTACTTGGAAGTTCAACCCAAGGCGGCCTACAAACCCCTGATTGATTCCGGCTTGATTGCTGACGAAGCCAACCTGGAAGAAATCGTGGGCAACATGGTCAAGCTGGGGCACGACCTCAACAAGCCCGTCGTGGCAACCGGGGATGTGCATTATCTGGATCCGGAAGATTTCATTTACCGGAAAATCCTGATTCACTCCCAAGGGGGCGCCAACCCCCTGAACCGTCACGAATTGCCAGACGCGCATTTCATGACGACTAATGAGATGTTGGATGACTTTGCTTACCTGGGACCGGAAACGGCCAAGGAAATCGTGGTCACCAACACACAGAAGATTGCCAACGACGTGGACGAGGTTCATCCGTTAAAGGATAAGCTGTACACGCCTCGCATGGAGGGTGCCGAGGATGAAATTCGGCAACGGACCATGGATACCGCGCACGCGTGGTATGGCGATCCACTGCCCGAGTTGGTCCAACACCGGGTCGACCGGGAACTGAAGTCCATCATTGGGAACGGGTTCTCCGTGATTTATTTGATTGCCCAACGGTTAGTAGCCAAGTCCAATAAGGACGGGTACTTAGTTGGGTCACGGGGGTCCGTCGGGTCCAGTGTCGTGGCCACGTTCACCGGAATTACCGAAGTGAACCCGTTGCCACCACACTACCGGTGCCCGAACTGCCAGTATTCTCATTTCTATACCAAAGGGGAATACAGTTCCGGCTACGATTTACCTGAAAAGAACTGCCCCAACTGTGGGACGTTAATGATCGGTGACGGCCATAACATTCCTTTCGAAACTTTCTTAGGGTTTAAGGGAAACAAGGTCCCCGATATTGATTTGAACTTCTCCGGGGACTACCAACCGATTGCCCACAACTATACCAAAGTCTTGTTCGGTGAGAAAAATGTGTACCGGGCCGGCACGATTGGGACGGTGGCGGACAAGACCGGTTACGGGTACGTTAAGGCTTACGAACGGGATACCGAGCAGAACTTGCGGGGCGCCGAAATTGATCGGCTAGCCAAGGGTGTGACCGGGGTCAAACGGAACACGGGTCAACATCCCGCGGGGATCATTGTTGTGCCGGACTACATGGATATTTACGACTTTACGCCGATCCAGTACCCAGCCGATGACCAAAACGCGGCTTGGCAAACGACCCACTTCGATTTCCATTCGATCCATGATAATATTTTGAAAATTGATATTCTGGGGCATGATGATCCCACGATGATCCGGACGCTCCAAGATTTATCCGGGGTCGATCCGCAGACCATTCCGATGGATGATCCCGGGGTCATGGCGTTGTTCTCTGGGACGGATTCCTTAGGCGTGACGCCAGAAGAAATTCAATCCAAGACGGGGACGCTGGGTGTGCCTGAATTTGGGACGCGGTTTGTCCGGGGGATGCTGGAAGAAACGCATCCGCAGAACTACTCGCAACTCCTTCAAATTTCTGGACTCTCTCACGGGACCGACGTGTGGTTAGGGAATGCCGAAGAGTTGATCAAGAACGGTACCGCCACCATCGCCAACGTGATTGGGTGTCGGGATAACATCATGACCGACTTGATCAACTTCGGCCTTGATTCCGAAACGTCCTTCCAGGTCATGGAACACGTGCGGAAAGGCCGGGGTATCCCGGATGAATGGCAAGAGAAAATGAAGGAGACCGACTGCCCGGACTGGTACATTGATTCTTGCTTGAAAATCAAGTACATGTTCCCACGGGCCCATGCCGCAGCCTACGTGTTGATGGCGTTGCGGGTGGCCTACTTCAAGGTCTACTTCCCAATCATTTACTACGCCGCTTACTTCTCTGTCCGGGCCGATGACTTTGACGTCGTCGCCATGTCACAGGGGAAGACGGCGGTTAAGGCGGCCATGAAGGCCATCAACGACCAGGGGATGGACGCGTCCACCAAGGACAAAAACCTCCTGACCGTGTTGGAATTGGCCAACGAAATGCTCGAACGGGGCTTCAACTTCAAGATGATCGACCTGGAACGTTCCGACGCTGCCGATTGGATTATCGATGGGGACACGCTGATTGCGCCATTCCAAGCCGCACCTGGCTTGGGATTGAACGTCGCCAAGCAAATCGTGGCTGCCCGCAACGACCGGCCGTTTATTTCCAAGGAAGACCTGGCCAAGCGTGGGAAGGTCTCGAAGACCATCATCGACTTTATGACTGAGAACGGCGTGCTGAAAGGCTTGCCGGATGAAAACCAACTCAGCCTCTTCGACGACATGATGTAACCGCTCCTGACTCTAGGTTGTGTTGGCCGTGCCTTGCCGGGCGAGAAAAATGGGCCGGAACGCTGGGGGCAGGACGGCCAGAGCCAAAGGGCGGTCTCTGCCCTCGCTTTGAACCACCAAAACCGTGTTTCAAAGTCGCCATTTTCTAAGCAAGTCACTTAGAAAATCCCCCGGCTGAGCCCATTTTTCTCGCCCTATCGGCTTACATGGTGGAGAAGTCAGCAGATGCTACTTCATTGACTATGTCTTGTTAGGGTGTGGCGTCACGTGGAAGCTGGTTCAACTGGCGGTCACAGCGCCTTACCGGGCGGCGAAAATAAACCGGAACGCTGTAGGCGGACAGCCGAAGCCAAAGAGCGGTCTTCGGCTTCGCTTTGAGCCTCAAAGGACGAGTCTCAAAGACGCCAATTGCCTTGGCGAACCGCCAAGGCAATTCCCACAGCTGGGTTTATTTTCGCCGCCCTCACGGCTGACACCAGTTGAACCCGGTTCACGGCAACATCAGGTTACCTTGTATGATATTGTGTTAAGAAGGCAGAATTCCTATTTGGGGTTCTGCCTTTTTGTTTACTTTTTTTGTTTTTTAAAGCCAACACTGAAAGTTTTGAAAGAGTGATGATGACGGGAATGATTTTGGTCAAACGAGTTAGTTCGATGACCGTTAAATTGCGCGTTAGAAGTTGCTAAAAGTATTTCCAGTTTACGTGACTGCCAATATGGCCAGTTAACCATGATTCTGGGCTAAGACAGTGTAAGCCGCAGGTCTGGTGAAAATGGGCTCAGCCGGGGGAATGCCCTTAGTGGCGCACTTTGCCGCTTAGGGCATTGATATCTTTGAGACGCGTTTCTCAGCGGCTCAAAGTAAGACCGGAGACCGTCCTTTGGCTCCGGTCGTTCGCCCACAGCGGACCGGTCCCATTTTCACCAGACCGGAGGCGCAAACACAGTCTTAATGCCCAAACAGTCGGACTGTAAACGCTTACAAAATTCGCTAACTATGTTATAATTTACTTAAGGAAAACGTAAACCATTAATAAACTTTAGCGAAAGCGGGTGTTCACCATGTTACGGCGGTTCGTGCGATTACCAGATGGGTGGATTTTTCTGGCAGGTTATTGTTTGCTTGGCTTAGGTTACATTTTGTTCGGTATCATGGCGAGCGTGGGTGAGGCCACGTTCTTGGCGATGGTGTTAGCCTACTTCGTGGTGGCTTTCATCCTCACGCTGATTAAGGCCATTAGTTTAAAGTCGGTGTCCACGACGCGATTAAATTTCTTAGTCTTTGAATTTATCACGATTGTCGGCTTCGTTTTACTCCTGTTAACTTGTGAAGCGTAAGGGGCCCGACGGTTGCAATCACGCGGTAGCTGTAGTAAACTAGCTCTTGTAGTTAAACTCGTTTTTTAAATGAGTGAGCAGTCATTGCTCACTCTTTTTAATGGAAAAATATAGGAGGCGGAATTCTTTGAGTACTGTCGTCGAGACCGTGACGGCCTTAGCCCAGCCAATCGTGGCGCAGCATCAGTTTGAACTAGTTGACGTTGAATTTGTCAAAGAAGGTAAGAGTTGGTACCTGCGGCTCTACATCGATAAGCCGGGGGGCATCAACATTGAAGAATGTGCGATGGTCAGTGATGAGATATCCGAAAAGATGGATAGCTTGGATCCAGACCCCATTCCTCAAGCCTACTTCTTGGAGGTATCCTCACCGGGTGCTGAACGACCATTGAAGAAGCCGGCCGACTTTGAAAAAGCTGTCGGGGATTACATCCACGTATCCCTTTACCAAAAGATCGGTAATAGCAAGGTTTATGAAGGAACTTTGGAATCATTAAGCGCAGATAGTATGGAGTTAACGGTTAATTTAAAGGGTCGTATCAAGACCTTAACGATTCCCCGCGACGCCATTGCGCAAGCCCGGTTAGCTATCAAGTTCTAACAATAAGGAGCGAAACAACACATGAGTAAAGAATTATTGGGTGCCTTAGATGTTCTGGAAACGGAAAAAGGCATCGACAAACAAATCGTGATTGACGCCCTCGAAGCCGCTTTGGTTTCGGCATACAAGCGTAATTACGACCAAGCCCAAAACGTTGAGGTCAACTTTGACCAACGGAAAGGGGACATTCACGTCTTTGCCGTTAAGAAAGTCGTTGACCAAGTCTACGATTCACGGCTGGAAGTTAGCCTGGATGAAGCCCTGACCATCAACAAGGGTTATGAAATTGGCGATGACATCAAGTTTGAGGTCACCCCTAAGAACTTCGGTCGAATCGCTGCACAAACGGCCAAGCAGGTGATCCTGCAACGGGTTCGTGAAGCCGAACGGAACATCATTTACAACCAATACAGCCAATACGAAAATGAAATCGTGACCGGGGAAGTTGAACGCCAAGATTCACGGTTCGTTTACGTTAGCTTAGGTAAGGTTGAAGCCGTGATGGGTCGTCAGGATCAAATGCCTAACGAAACTTACCGGATTCACGACCGCATCAAGGTCTACGTGACCCGCGTGGAAAACGCCACCAAGGGCCCACAAGTCTTTGTTAGCCGGACCCACGCCGATTTATTGAAGCGGTTATTTGAACAAGAAGTCCCAGAAGTTTACGATGGGACTGTGGAAATCATGGCGATTGCGCGTGAAGCCGGTGACCGGGCCAAGGTTGCGGTTCGCTCAAACAACCCTGACATCGACCCCGTGGGGACCAGTGTTGGCCCTCGTGGTCAACGGGTTCAGACCATCGTGAATGAACTCGGTGGTGAAAACATGGATATCGTTGAATGGACGGATGACGAAGCCAAGTTTATCGCTAACGCGTTGAACCCAGCCGAAGTTCTGGATGTTATCTTTGACCCGAACAACGAACGGGCTTGCCAAGTTATCGTGCCAGACTATCAATTATCCCTGGCCATTGGGAAGCGGGGCCAAAACGCCCGTTTAGCCGCTAAGTTGACCGGTTATAAGATCGATATCAAATCAGAATCCGAAGCATCTGCTATAATGGAAGCTGATCAGACTGCTAGCGACGATACGACTGAAGCCAGTGATGTTTCTGCCGCAGCGACGCCTGATGAAGACGCGGCCGCAACTACTGAAGCCACGACGGACGTTCCATCAGCTGAGACTGAAACGACTGAAGATGCCGCAACGGCAACCCCAGCTGATTCAGCAGCGGATACCGACGCCACTAGTGACGCTACCGACGACGGTGACGACGCCGAATAGCGCCATTTACAAGGAGGGTTAGGTCCATGAAACAACGGAAGATCCCCATGCGCAAGGATATTGTGACTGGGGAAATGGCACCGAAGAAACAATTGGTGCGGGTCGTCCGCAACCAAGAACAAGCGGTCAGCATTGATCCGACCGGCAAGCAATCCGGGCGTGGGGCTTACATCAGTTTGGATGTAGCCATTGCGCAACGGGCCAAGAAGGAACGGACCTTTGACCACGCCTTTGGTGTTAAGATCGATGATCAATTTTACGATGATTTAATTGCGTACGTTGATCATCAGCAAGCACGACGGGAATTATTCGACAATGACTAATCCCGAGCGCGCCTTACAATTATTAGGACTGGTCCGGCGAGCAGGTAAACTGGTTACCGGCGAGTCCTTTGTCCTAGCCGCCGTACGGGATCGATCAGCTAAATTGGTACTCATGGCCAGTGATACTGGTAAGAGTAGTCAAAAGCAATTCCGTGATAAAACGACGAGCTATGACGTCCCATTGAATGAATCATTTACTAAGGACCAACTGAGCACGGCCATCGGGTCGGCGCGCACGGTCATCGCAATTACTGATCCGGGATTTGTCCGGAAGTTACAACAATTACTTGAGTAGCCACCTGACGTTCTCGTGATCGGTAGAATATTAAGGAGTGTGAAGATATGGGGAAAAAGCGAATCTATGAACTCGCAAAAGAAATTAATGTCTCCAGTAAACAGATCATCGCGAAAGCCGAAGAAAAAGGCTTTCCGGTGAAAAACCACATGTCAACGCTCGGCGAGAACGAAGAACGTCAGTTACGGGCTGCTTTTAAGCCTCAAGGCAAGCCAGCAGCTAAACCAGCCGCTGGTAAGTCGCAGCCGGCTCGGCAATCTGCGTCAAGTACGCAGGCTGCGCGACCAGCACAATCCGGGAACCAAACCCGTGGCAACGCAACGACTCACCAGAATCATGGGAGTTCGCAGCAGTCCGGTAACCAGCAGAAGTCATCGACGAACGGGAAGCAACAACGTTCACAGCAGAATTCAGCTGGCGGGAACCGTAACCAACAGAACGGCAACAATGGCAACCGGAACCATAATAATGGTAATGGGGGCAACAATCAGAATCACCGTAACAACAATAAAAATAATGGCCAGACCGGGAGTACACACACTGAGCAACACAATTCCGGTACCGGCAGATTTGGTGGAAGCTTGAATAATAATACAAACAATAGTAACGGCCGGCGTAGTAGCAACGGTGGCAACGGCAATAGCCGTGGGGGCCGTAATAACCGGAACAACCGCAATAACCGCCGTCGTAATAATAACAACAATAATCGTTACAAGAAGAACCAACGGATTAAAGACACGAACCAACACAAGGGCGCACCAGAACGGAAGAACAAGGCTTTACCAGAAGTTTTGGTCTATTCCGATGGGATGAACGCCCAAGACTTGGCCAAAATCTTACACCGTTCTTCAGCTGAAATCGTGAAGAAACTCTTCATGTTGGGCGTCATGGTCAACCAAAACCAATCCCTGGACAAGGACACGATTGAAATTTTGGCCGATGACTACGGCATCAAAGCCCAAGAAAAGGTTGAAGTCGACGTTTCTGATATCGACAAGGCCTTTGAAGAAGAAATGGCCAACAAGGATCACCTGGTTAGCCGGGCACCAGTCGTTACCATCATGGGTCACGTTGACCATGGGAAGACGACGTTGTTGGACCACTTGCGTCATTCTCACATTACTGAGGGTGAAGCCGGTGGGATCACGCAGGCCATTGGGGCTTACCAAGTCCACTACAATGACAAGCTGATCACCTTCTTGGATACCCCAGGACATGCGGCCTTTACTGAAATGCGGGCCCGTGGTGCCGAAATCACCGACATCACTGTCTTGGTGGTTGCTGCCGATGATGGGGTTATGCCACAAACCATCGAAGCCATTCACCATGCGAAGGCTGCTGGGACGCCAATTATCGTGGCTGTGAACAAGATTGATAAGCCAGGTGCTAACCCGAACCACGTCATGGAACAATTGACGGAATACGAATTGATTCCTGAAGACTGGGGTGGCGACACCATCTTCGTTGAAATTTCAGCGAAGTTTGGCAAGAACATCGACGAACTGCTCGACATGATTTTGCTGCAGTCCGAAGTCTTGGAATTAAAGGCGAACCCTGAACAAAACGGTGCTGGGAACGTTATCGAAGCCCGTTTGGATCAAGGTCAAGGCTCCGTTGCGACTTTACTGGTTCAACAAGGGACCTTACACGTTGGGGACCCAATCGTTGTCGGGAACACGTTTGGTCGTGTCCGGACGATGGTCAACGAACGTGGTCGTCGGATTAAGGACGCCGTACCATCAACCCCTGTTGAAATTACTGGGTTGAACGACGTGCCAGAAGCTGGGGACCGGTTCGTGGTCTTCAACGATGAAAAGACGGCTCGGGCAGCCGGTGAAGAACGGGCCAAGGAAGCCTTGGTCAAGGAACGCCGGAACACGAGTCATGTCACGTTGGACAACCTCTTCGATTCCCTTAAGGAAGGCGAAATGAAGGAAGTCGACGTGATTATCAAGGCCGACGTTCAAGGTTCCGTTGAAGCTTTAGCTGGGAGTTTGAAGAAGATCGACGTCTCTGGCGTGCGGGTCAACATCATTCACTCTGCTGTTGGGGCCATTAACGAAAGTGATGTCACTTTGGCGGAAGCCTCAGATGCCATCATTATCGGGTTCAACGTCCGCCCAACACCACAAGCACGGGCCCAAGCCGACAGCGACAAGGTCGACATTCGCCTGCACAACGTCATCTACAACGCCATCGATGAAATTGAGACGGCGATGAAGGGGCTGCTGGAACCAACCTACGAAGAAGAAATCACTGGTGAAATTGAAGTCAAGGATATCTTCCATGCCTCTAAGGTCGGCACAATTGTCGGTGGGATGGTGACTGAAGGTTACGTCAGCGCTGATAGCGACGTCCGGTTGATCCGTGACGGCGTGGTCATTTACGAAGGTAAGCTGGGTAGCTTGAAGCGGTTCAAGGACGACGTCAAGCAAGTTAAGATGGGTTACGAATTAGGGTTAACTATCGAGAACTACAACGACATCAAGGTAGACGACGTGATCGAAGCCTACGTGATGAAGGAAGTTCCCGTTAAATAAATAATCGGAGGCAAACGCCATGGCACAATATCGAGTTGGCCGGTTGGAACAAGAAATCCAGCGGGAAGTTACGGATATTCTCCTAAAACGTGTCCGCGATCCGCGGGTCGAGGGCGTCACCGTTACCGGTGTGGAAGTCACCGGTGACTTGCAACAGGCAACGATTTACTACAGTATCTTATCCGACAAGGCTTCTTCAGCGGAAAAGACGCAGCAAGGTCTGAACAAGGCCACTGGGTTGATCCGGTCCGAATTGGGTTCACGCTTAAGCATCTACAAGACGCCAGAGCTGAACTTCGAACAGGACTCTTCCGTGCGTTACGGGAGTCATATCGATGAACTGTTAAATGATTTACATCACCGCGAGTAATCGCAGGTGCTAGAAGGGCGTCGGTCGTTAATGACCGGGGTCCTTTTTCTGTGCGGTGGTGGTTAACGCGCACGACGACAACGTAATTCTGGGGTTTCCATTAGCCAGCAACCTTTTGTCTGTGGTAAACTATATGAGCTATGCATCTTAGGATTAATTAAAGCAACTTGATAGCCAAATGAGACGTGTTATTGCATGAATGCGGGACCAATTAGTCTGGACTGCAGGATTGGTGAAAATGGGTGGCTAATGTAAGCGACCAGAGGCGAATCAAAATTCCCGGCCGTGTCGATGCTCTTAGCTGAGCGATTTTCTCAGTTTAGAGCATGGGACGACCTTGGAGACTGGTGTCCTTCCAGGCTCCAAGGCGAGCTGGAAGACCGGGTCTCAGGCTGGAAGCGTTCCCCACAGCAGGGGGTTTTGAACCCGCCGCCGGAAGCGACTGGTTAGAGACCTTATTTTCACCAGTAACTAACACATAGAAATGAAATGGAGGAACCAGCATGGATGGGATTATCCCCCTGTATAAAGAACGCGGCATGACCAGCTTCGACTGTGTTGCCAAACTGCGTCACATTTTACACACAAAAAAAGTTGGCCACAGTGGCACACTGGACCCCAGCGTCGACGGTGTTTTGCCAATTTGTATTGGCTCAGCGACGAAGGTCGTTCCGTACCTGATGGCCTCCGGTAAAATGTACCGGGGAACCGTCACGTTAGGCTTTGCGACCACGACCGAAGATTTAGATGGTGAGGTCGTGGAGAAGCAATCGTTGACCACGCCGTTCACCTTTGAACAATTAACGGCTGCGACGGCGAAATTGACCGGGACTATTCAACAGACCCCGCCGATGTTTTCCGCGGTCAAGGTCAACGGGCGTAAGCTGTACGAGTACGCGCGTGCTGGTGAAACGGTTGAACGGCCCACGCGGACGATTACCGTCGACCATTTTACGTTGACTGATGCCGGGACCTTTGACGCCGACGCAGGAACCCAGACCGTGGCCTTTGAAGTGGCCTGCTCCAAGGGAACCTACGTCCGGACGCTGGCCGTTGACCTGGGTCGCCAACTTGGCGTGCCCGCAGTCATGGCCTCGTTGACGCGGCACAAGAGTGGAGGTTTTACCTTGGACCAGACGGTGACGTTGGATCAGGTAGCCGAAGCCATGGCCAATGAAGACTTGAGTCCCATCTTACGGCCAATCGACTATGCCTTGGCTGAATACCCACACGTGGCTCTGAGCGACCGTGTCTGGGCTTTAGTGAAGAACGGGGTCTTCCTGACAACGGAAGAGGTGGACGGCGCTACGGCACCGGAAATCGCCTTGACCTATCAAGGCGCGACCAAGTGTCTGTACCAGTGGTCTGAAGAAAAACAACAATATAAACCGCTAAAAATGTTTGCGGTGAACTAAGTTTTGAGAAGAGGAATTTCCAATGGAAGTTATTCACATACATCACCCCTTAGATGCACGTCAGATTCCCGATGAGCCGGTCGTCTTGGCCATGGGCTTTTTCGATGGCGTTCACCGGGGGCACCAGGCGGTCATCAACCGGGCGAAGGCGGTGGCACAAGCCAAGGGCGTCAAGCTAGCCGTCTTGACTTATGATCACCATCCAGCCCTGGTTTACCGGCCATTACAAGCGGATGATCAAAAATATTTGAGTCCCATCAAACGGAAGCTACAACAACTGGACCGTTTGGGCGTTGACCGGGTATTTTTAGTGAACTATACCGGTGATTTTGCTTCACAAACGCCCCAGGAGTTCGTTGACAACTACCTGGTCGGTTTTCACACGGTGGCCGCAGTAGCGGGCTTTGATCACACCTACGGCAAGAAGGACGTGGCCAACATGGACTTGTTGCCAGGCTACGCTCAGGGCCGTTTTGAGGTGGTTACCGTTCCCGAAGAGGCTAACGGCACGCAAAAGGTGAGCTCCAGCCATATTCGCGAAGCCATGAAGGCGGGAGACATTGACTTGGTTAACCAATTACTGGGCTATACCTACCGTTCGACCGGGCTGGTCGTTCACGGCGAGGCCCGTGGCCGGACAATTGGGTACCCAACAGCCAACGTGTTGGCGCCCCAGGACGAATGGATCCCCGGTATCGGTATCTATACGGCTCGGCTTAAGGTCGGCGCCATCTGGTACCCTGGGATGGTCTCTGTGGGGCGCAACGTGACCTTTGGGGATAACCGGCCCATCACGGTGGAAATGAACCTGTTGGACTTCCAGGGCGACCTGTACGGCGAACCCGTTGAGGTCGAATGGCACCACCGGCTTCGTGGCGAGGTCAAATTCGATGATGCGGATGGCTTAGTGGCCCAGTTGAAGCAGGACGAGGACGATACGCGGGCCTACTTCCAGCAACTAGCAGCGCACGAATCGTAACGGGCTAAACTAGTCTTTGTTGGCGCCTCCGGGCTGGTGAAAATAGGCCGTGACGCTGTGGGCGCACGTCTGGAGCCGAAGGGCGGTCTCCAGACTTACTTTGAGCCGAAGACCACGTCTCAAAGACAGCAGTTGCCTAAGCGGGAAACCCGCTAAGGCAACTCCCACGGCTGAGCCCATTTTCACCAACCCTGCGGCTAGCACTGGTTTGGACCGTGACACAGTCGTTTTTGAGTCCTGTGTCGTTGGTTGAAAGTAATGTTGGCCAGTGTAATTTGAAATTAACTTAATCATATTTCACAATAAATCGTGTCACGCACTTCCTGAAACCAGGTTGTGGCGTGGCATTTTTAATTTGTGCTCGGCTATTTTGACAAATTAATTGGGTGAATGTCGGGGACGTGTTACCATCTGGCGTGGTGATACTGGTGGTAACGGCTATTATTGGTTTAGGACCGGTTACCCTTAAAAATCACCAAAAATGGGTATTTTTCTCAGTAAATTCCAAAAATTAGCACTTAATAGCAACGATTGCTAAAAATTCTACCAGATTTCTTGACTTCAAAACCGGGTTTTGCTACATTATATATGTGTCTTAGCACTTGTGATGTTTGAGTGCTAAAAAAGGGGTGATTGTGATGCTTTCAGAAAGACAAATGATGATTCTGCGAGCCGTTGTCCGCGACTTTACTAACACTGGTGTGCCAGTGGGGTCCAAGACATTAGCCAAGCAGTTACCCATCCACGTAAGCTCAGCGACAATTCGTAACGAGCTGGCGGCGTTGGAGGAGCAGGGGCTCATTGAGAAAACCCACTCGTCTTCCGGTCGAATTCCTTCTGGCGAAGGTTACCGGTACTACGTCGACCACCTGGTTAAACCAGATCCGTTACGGCCCAACGATATGGACGTGATTCAGTCTTCGTTAGGCGGCGATTTCCATAAGATTGACGAAATTATTTCGCAATCGGCAACGATTTTGTCCAACCTGACCAGCTACACGGCCTTTACGTTGAAGCCTGAATTGAAGAACAGTCGTCTCAGTGGGTTCCGGTTAGTGCCACTCGGCAAGCGGCAAGTGATGGCCATCCTCGTCACCGATAGTGGTGACGTGGAGAACCAGACCTTCGACGTGAACGAGACGGTGACTGGCGACCAGCTTGAGGCGGTCGTCCGGTTGATTAATGATCAGCTGGTTGGTTTGACGTTGCCAGAAGTCTTACAGAAGTTACAAGCAGATATTCCGATGAAAATTGCCAATTATTTACAGAGTCCTGAGGGCTTCCTGGATATCTTTGGCGACGTGCTCACCCGGGCCGCACAAGAGCGGTTCTACGTGGGCGGTCGGCTCAACCTGTTGAACTTCTCACAGGACAGTGACGTGGATTCACTGAAGTCGTTGTATTCATTGATCGATAAGACCGATGACATTGCCAACGTCCTGGGGCAACCGAGTGATAAGATTTCCGTGCAAATTGGAAATGAAATGACCAACGATGCGCTCCGTAACTTCAGCTTGATCACCGCCACCTACGACGTCAACCAGCACGGCAAGGGTATGATCGCCATTCTGGGGCCAACCCGGATGCCATACTCACGGATGCTGGGAATTGTCGGTGCGTTTCGTGAAGAGCTCGCGAAAAAACTATTAGATTATTATCGGTTTTATGACGAGTAAAGAAAGGGAGGTTTTTTATCGTGGCTGACAAGCAACAACCATCCACTGATGATGAAACTGCGGCAAAGGCCGCCACTACTAAGCAAGACCCAGACAAGACTGAGCAAGGCACAGCAGCGGAACCCAAAGCCGCCGCTAAGCCAACCGTTACGGCTGAACAGTTAGCCGCCGTGCAAAAGAAGGTGGATGACTTCGAAGACAAGTATCTTCGGGCCGAGGCGGAAGTGCAGAACATGCAGGCGCGTTACCAAAAGGAACAAGCGTCGCTCATCAAGTATGATGGTCAGCAACTCGCGAAGGATGTGCTCCCCGTGATTGATAATTTGGAGCGAGCTTTAGCGGTTGAAGCGACCGATGATGCCAGCAAGCAGATCAAGAAGGGTGTTCAGATGACCTATGACCACATGGAAGACGCGCTGAAGCGTAACCACGTGACCGAGATCGAAGCACTGGGCAAACCATTTGATCCAACGTTACATCAGGCTGTTCAGTCCGTACCCGTTAGTGATGGACAAACGGCTGAAACAGTGGTTAACGTGCTGCAAAAGGGCTACCAATTGAAGGACCGGGTTCTCCGGCCGGCAATGGTTGTCGTGGCACAATAAATTTATAAATAAAAACTAAAAAAGAGGGAATTTTTGATGGCAAGTAACAAGATTATCGGAATTGACTTAGGGACGACGAACTCTGCTGTCGCCGTTCTCGAAGGTAGCACGCCTAAGATCATCGCGAACAAGGAAGGCGCCCGGACGACGCCATCCGTTGTCGCTTTTAAAGACGGCGAAACGCAAGTTGGTGAAGTGGCCAAGCGCCAAGCAATCACCAACCCTAACACCATTTCATCTATCAAGAGTCACATGGGTGAATCAGGTTTCAAGGAAACGATTGATGGCAAGGATTACACGCCAGAACAAGTTTCCGCAATGATTTTACAACACCTGAAATCATTCGCCGAAGATTACATTGGCGACACGGTTGACAAGGCCGTTATCACGGTCCCAGCTTACTTCAACGATGCCCAACGGCAAGCGACGAAGGATGCCGGTAAGATTGCTGGCTTGAACGTTGAACGGATCATCAACGAACCAACGGCCGCTGCTTTGGCTTACGGTTTGGACAAGCAAGACAAAGATGAAAAAGTCATGGTCTACGACCTTGGTGGTGGGACCTTTGATGTTTCCATCCTGGACTTAGGTGACGGTGTCTTCGATGTGCTCTCCACGAACGGGGATACGCATTTAGGTGGGGACGACTTTGACCAAAAGATCATGGACTGGTTGATTGCCGGCTTCAAGGACGAAAACGGTGTCGACTTATCCAAGGATAAGATGGCTGTTCAACGGTTAAAGGACGCTGCTGAAAAGGCCAAGAAGGACCTTTCTGGTGTGACTGAAGCCTCAATCAGCTTGCCATTTATCTCCGCTGGCGACAACGGCCCCTTGCACTTGGAAAAGAGCTTGAGCCGTGCTAAGTTCAACGAATTGACTGCTGACCTGGTTGAAAAGACCCGGATCCCCGTTGAAAATGCGTTGAAGGATGCTGACTTACAAGCTAGCGACGTTGACGTTGTCATCTTAAACGGTGGTTCTACGCGGATTCCAGCCGTGCAAGAAGCTGTACAAAAGTGGACGGGTAAGGAACCTAACCACTCCATCAACCCTGATGAAGCCGTTGCTTTAGGTGCCGCCGTTCAAGGTGGGGTCATCACCGGTGATGTGAAGGACGTTGTTTTACTTGATGTGACGCCATTATCCTTGGGTATCGAAACCATGGGTGGGGTCTTCACCAAGTTGATCGACCGGAACACGACCATTCCTACCAGCAAGTCACAAGTCTTCTCAACTGCTGCTGACAACCAACCAGCCGTTGATATCCATGTCTTACAAGGTGAACGGCCAATGGCTGCTGACAACAAGACGTTGGGTAACTTCCAACTCGCTGACATTCCAGCTGCCCCTCGTGGTGTTCCTCAAATCCAAGTAACGTTCGATATCGACAAGAACGGGATCGTTAACGTTTCTGCCAAGGATATGGGAACAAACAAGGAACAAAAGATTACCATCAAGAGCTCCGACGGCCTGTCTGACGACGAAGTTGAAAAGATGATGAAGGAAGCTAAGGAAAACGAAGCTGCCGACAAGCAACGTAAGGAAGAAGTCGACACTAAGAACGAAGTCGACCAATTACTCTTCCAGACCGACAAGACGTTGAAAGACGTTAAGGGTAAGGTCTCTGACGATGAAATCAAGAAGGCTGAAGATGCCCGCGATGCTCTGAAGAAAGCCCAAGAAGCAAACAACTTGGACGACATGAAGAGCAAGAAGGACGACCTGAACAAGATCATCCAGGACCTCTCCGTCAAGTTATACCAACAAGCACAACAGGCACAACAAGCACAAGGTGCTGACGGCGCTGCTGCTGGCCAAGCTAGCGGTGATGCTAAGAGCGATGGTAAGGATGACGATACCGTTGACGGTGACTTCCACGAAGTTAACGACGACGATAAGAAGTAATCTTACCGTCAGTGTGTAAGCAGAAAGTCAGAGTCCGTGGGGCTTTGGCTTTTTGTTTCGAGTATGCTATTCTTACTAGAGGATGTTTTAACAGCTGAATCGGTTGTACCGAGTCTAGTTAGCGAACGACGCTAGTAACGGAAATATCGGAATTGATTGGGAGGAAAAAGATGGCGGAAACGGACTTATATGGCGTACTGGGCGTCGCAAAGGATGCCAGCCAAGCAGAAATTAAAAAGGCCTATCGCAAATTGTCAAAGAAGTATCACCCGGACTTGAATAAGGCCCCTGATGCGGCGGAGAAATTCAAGGCCGTGCAGGATGCCTATGACGTTTTGGGTGACGAGCAGAAGCGGTCTAACTATGATCAATATGGTTCCGCTGATGGCGCACAAGGCGGTTTCGGTGGTTTTGGCAGCGGTCAACAGGGTGGCTTCGGCGGCTTTGGTGGCGGCGGTGGTTTCGACGACATCTTTAACCAATTCTTTGGTGGCGGTGGCGGGCAACGTAACCCGAACGCCCCACGGCCAGGTCGGGACCTGCAATACCAAATGGACTTGAAGTTTGAAGAAGCCATCTTTGGGAAGAAGACCAAGATCAAGTATACTCGTGAAGCCCAATGCCACACCTGTGGCGGGAACGGCGCTAAGCCAGGGACTTCACCCGTCACTTGTCACCAATGTGGCGGTTCCGGTTATGTCACGACTGAAACCAACACGCCACTGGGCCGGATGCGGAGTCAACAACCTTGTCCTGTCTGCCACGGTACGGGCCAAGAAATCAAAGAAAAGTGCCCAACCTGTGGGGGTACCGGTCATACGGAAGACCAACACGAAGTTGAAGTCACCATCCCAGCTGGGGTCGATGACGGACAACAAATGCGGTTACAGGGCCAAGGCGAAGCCGGTCAAAACGGTGGTGGCTATGGTGACCTGTTTATCATTTTCCAAGTGGAACCAAGCAAGGACTTCCGGCGCGATGGCACGGAAATCTACTTTAACCAAGACGTCTCATTTGTCCAGGCAACCCTGGGGGATGACGTCACGGTCAAAACGGTCCACGGTGACGTTAAGCTGAAGGTGCCAGCCGGTACCCAAGGCGGCACGACCTTCCGTTTGAAGGGCAAGGGTGCACCAAGATTGCGGGGCAATGGTAACGGTGACGAACACGTGACCGTGAAGGTTGTCACACCTAAGAACTTGAATAAGGGGCAACGCGATGCCTTACGTGACTTTGCGAAGGCCAGTGGCGAAAGTGTTACAGGTACTGGCAAAGGAAACTTATTTAACAAAATGCGCGACAAGTTCAACGAAAATTAAGCATGGGTTAAGAATGCGTAAATAGTTGATATATCAAGGCTGCTGACGATTGTCAGTGGCCTTTTTTGATGGGCAAAATAACCGTGACCCCCCTGAAATGAAAAGAAAGGTTTAAGGTTGAGTGAGGTTGTTTGCAATCCGGGTAGGGCAATGATATTCTCAGAACATAAGGAGCGTGGTAGGGACCACATAAGCTCCAGGCTTAGCCAGCGTCGATTCGTCGGGGAGTTACCGATCTGGTTAAGTGGTGTACGGACGTCGACTTTGGGGGCGAATCGGTCGACAAACTTTGGGGGTGAATTTCATGAGAGCAAAGTGGCTGGCTTTATGGCATCAGCCGGTGGTCGCTTTTATTGGCTGGACCTTATTCTACTTTGTGATTTTGATGGCGTTGGTTTATTTATACGGGTATAGCGGTTTGAATAATTCAACGTTCATTTACAACGAGTTCTAGTTGCGAGAACAACCAGCTCGCGGGAGTATGATTAATCTTTGGGGGGATTGAGTATGATTAGAAACATGATTACGGCCATGGATCAGTGGGCGCTCCAAGACCCGGAACGGTTAGCTTACGATGACCTTGGTCACACAAACACTTACGGGGAATTAAAACAACGTTCAGACGCCCTTGCGGCTCACCTGGACAGTATGGACCTACCGGCTCACGCACCGATCATGGTGTACGGGGGCCAAACCTTTGACATGATGGCGACGTTCCTGGGAATCGTCAAGAGTGGTCACGCTTATGTGCCAATCGACACGCATTCACCCTTGGAACGGATTACCACGATCAAAGAAATTGCCCAACCAGCCGCGGCGATTGCCGTCAGCGACTTACCAACCACGTTGGGTGACACACCGGTGCTCACCGCCGATGACTTAACGACAATTTTTAACCAGTCCGTCGACTATCACGTGAATCATGGGGTTAGCGGGGATGACACCTACTACATCATCTTCACGTCAGGGACGACTGGGAAGCCTAAAGGGGTTCAGATTTCACACACCAATCTTTTAAGCTATGTGAACTGGATGCTGAGTGACGACTTTACGTTACCAGCCAACGCCCGCACGTTATCACAAGCGCCATACTCGTTTGACCTGTCCGTCATGGACTGGGGACCGACCTTGGCAGCTGGTGGCACGCTGGTGGCGTTACCGAAGACCGTGACGGATAACTTCCGTGCCTTGTTTGAAACCTTACCAACGATGAACCTGAACGTCTGGGTCTCAACGCCATCCTTCGTGGACATTTGCTTAATGGAGCCCACATTTGATGGGACTCATTATCCACAGCTCACCCGGTTCCTGTTCTGTGGCGAGGAATTGACCCACGCCACGGCAGCGAACCTGCACCAACGCTTCCCAAAGGCTCGTATCTTCAACACTTATGGCCCAACGGAAACCACGGTGGCGGTGACCCAAGTGGAAATTACCGAACAGATTTTAGCGGACTACCCACGGTTACCAATTGGCTATGCCAAGGATGATACGACGATCACCGTCGTTGATGACCAGCTCCAACCGGTTCCAGTAGGGACTGAGGGTGAGCTGATGATCAGCGGACCGTCCATGTCCAAAGGGTACCTGAACAATCCAGAAAAGACTGAAAAGGCCTTTGTCACAGTGGATGGGAAAACAGTTTACCGTGCTGGTGACTTAGGGGTCCAATTGGACAACGGGTTGATCATGTACCGTGGCCGGACTGATTTTCAAATCAAGCTCCACGGTTATCGAATCGAACTGGAAGAAGTTAACCACTACCTGTCCCAAGAGGACCACATCCAAGTGGGAGTTGCCGTGCCACGGTACGACCGCAACCACAAGGTTAGCCAGTTGATTGCCTGGGTCGTCCCAAGCGAACCAGACATTGAAAGTGAATTAGCCCTGACCAAGGCTATCAAACAGAATTTACAGGGCGGCGACATGATGGAATACATGATTCCACAGCGTTTCGTCTACAAGGAAAGCCTACCGATGACCCCCAACGGCAAGGTTGATATTAAATCGATTATCGCCGAGGTCAATCAGTAATGTTGTCATTTGAACCTTACGGCAACCCAACGTACTTTGCCTTGTTGGGCGTGGCGTTACTGCCACTGATGATTGGTCTTCTGTACGGCAAACGGTCACGCCTGTACGAAACGTTGATCTCAATCTTCTTTCTGGTCTTAACCTTTGGCGGTCCAAAATGGACGCAAGGGGTGGCCTTGATCATCTACATTTTGTACGAAGTGGCGTTGACCTGGGGGTATGCCGTTTATCGCAAGCACCAAAATTCGGGGCCGATATTTTACCTGATGGTGATTCTCGCCATTATTCCGTTGACCATCGTGAAGGTCACACCCGCCGTGGAAAACGGTCAGGCTTCCCTAATTGGGTTTCTGGGGGTCAGCTACCTGACGTTCCGGGCGGTGCAAACCATGATGGAAACGCGGGATGGCACGTTAAAAGACTATCAGGTCATGACGTTCTTGCAGTTCATGCTGTTCTTCCCCACGATTTCATCCGGGCCCATTGACCGTTACCGGCGGTTTGAAGCCGATTACCGGTCGGTGCCCGATCGCGAGAAATATCTCGGGATGATTCAAAAGGGGATTCGTTACATCTTCGTTGGTTTCTTGTACAAGTTCATTCTGGCCTACTACTTCGGGACGATGCTGATGCCTAAGCTACAAGTGATGGCGATGCATTCTCGGGGCGGCTTCCTGGACTTGTCCTGGCCGGTGCTGGGGTACATGTATGCTTACAGTGCTGACTTGTTCTTTGACTTCGCGGGATACTCATTGTTTGCCGTCGGCACGTCCTATATCATGGGCATTGCGACGCCAATGAACTTCAATCAACCGTGGCGGTCACCGAACATCAAGGATTTCTGGAATCGGTGGCACATTACGTTGTCCTTCTGGTTCCGAGACTTTATCTACATGCGCCTGGTTTTCTGGTTCATGAAGCATAAGGTCTTCAAGAAGCCAACCACCACGGCTAACGTGACGTACATTATTAACATGTTGGTCATGGGGTTCTGGCACGGGGTCACCTGGTACTACATTACGTACGGGCTGTTTCATGGGTGCGCGTTGGTTATCAACGACACCTGGCTGCGGTACAAGAAGAAGCACCGGGCCAGTGTGCCACACAACGGCTTCACCCAAGTATTTGCCATCTTCTTAACGGCAAATATGGTCTGCTTCAGCTTCCTGATCTTCTCAGGGATGCTGGATAAATTATGGTTTCATTAAGTAGGGTTATAACTATTATTTAGGGGGAAATTATTATGGATATCAAAGAAACTGTTTTAGGGATTTTGAACGACTTAACGGGTAACGATGTTAGCGGCGCGATGGACGACAACTTGTTCGACAGTGGCCTGATGGACTCTATGGGGTCTGTTCAACTGTTATTGCAATTACAAGGGGACTTAGGCATCAACGTGCCCGTTTCTGAATTTGAGCGGTCAGAGTGGGACACGCCCAACAAGATCATTGCGAAAGTCGAAAGTCTGGCTTAGCCAATGGCAAAGCGATTACTACGGATCTTTGGTCCGTTAATTCTCGCGGCGATTCTGGTTTTTGCGGTGTTGGCAATGCCCGTTACCTGGGGCTTCAGTCACGTTAGCGCGGCTCGTGAACGACAGGCGGCAGTTTCCTTGTCACCCAACGTCTTACGGGGGAAGCATATGAAGGAACAGGCGCTAAAGGATGGCTACGTGCCGTTCTTTGGTTCCTCCGAGTGGTCACGGTTTGACCCCATGCATCCGTCCGTGTTGGCCCAGAAGTACAAGCGGTCTTACCGGCCGTTTCTGCTGGGGGCCCGGGGCTCACAATCTCTGACACAGTACTTCGTGATGCAAAACATTCAGGGCGAATTGCGGAACAAGAAAGCCGTCTTCGTGATTTCACCACAATGGTTCGTGAAGAACGGGACGCGGAAGGACGCGTTTGGCTTCTACTACTCACAATTACAAACGGCGGAATGGTTGACCCATTTCCGGCATGATGCAATTGACAAGTACGCGGCCCAACGCTTGCTTCAAATGCCCGCAGCTAATTCGGACCACTTCATCTACGCTGCGCTACAACGCGTGGCCAAGGGTGAAAAGTTGACGGATTTCCAGCGGTTCTACCTGCAAACGCGCAAGAATATGCTGACACAAGAAGACCAGTTCTTCTCCGGCATTGACCTGCCATCGCAAAACCTCAATCGGGTGAACCAGCAAGCCAAGAAGTTACCCACTCATTATTCCTACTCGGCACTGGATCGCCTGGGTGGTCAGTTAGGGAAAGCTGCGACGGGTGATAACCGATTCCATATCAGCGATAAGTTCTATAAGCAAGGGCTGAAGAAGGAATTGAAGACGGGCAATCTGAAGAACTTCCAGAAAAACCTGTCGTACACCAAGTCGCCGGAATTCGCTGACTTCCAGCTGTGTCTGGATCAATTTTCACGGTTGAACACCAACGTGCTCTTCATCATTCCACCAATCAACGCGCGGTGGCAGAAGTACACGGGCTTATCGGCCACGATGCTCAAGCAATTTGACCAAAAGATTCACTACCAATTACAATCACAAGGGTTCAACAACATTGTTGATCTCAGCAACAAGGGGAACGTGCCGTACTTCATGACGGATACGATTCACTTGGGCTGGCGTGGTTGGTTGGCCGTCGATCAAAAGGTCAATCCGTTCCTCAGTAAGCAACAACCGCAACCGCACTATGCGATTAACGACAAATTCTACAGCAAGCAATGGCAGAACTTGGCGCCAAGCGATTTAAAGCAGTACGAGGCGGACAATAAATAGATGTTAGACGGCGGGTACCCCTTTGGTGGGGTACCCGTTTTTGGTTTTTGAAGGGATGAAACGAATTTTCAGAATCAAATTCGTTTTAGGTAAACTTTCTATTGCTTATCGGATTCAGTAGGGGTTAAAGGTAGGAAAATGCGATGGCTATGTTATAATTGTTGAGAATGGCGTTTAAGAAAGTAGGAAATCAACATGGATCTTGAGAAATTAAAGCAACATCAAAAATACATCCGTAACTTTTCTATCGTGGCGCATATTGACCACGGGAAGTCCACGATTGCGGACCGAATCTTGGAGTTAACGGATACCATTTCCAAGCGCGACATGCAAGATCAAGTGTTGGATAACATGGACCTTGAGCGTGAACGCGGAATTACGATTAAATTAAACGCGGTTGAATTGACGTATCACGCCAAGGACGGCCACGACTATGAATTTCACCTGATCGATACACCTGGGCACGTCGACTTCTCCTATGAGGTTTCACGGAGTCTGGCAGCCTGTGAAGGGGCCGTCCTGGTCGTGGATGCTGCCCAAGGGGTCGAAGCCCAGACGTTGGCCAACGTTTACTTAGCCTTGGACGACAACCTGGAAATCGTGCCGGTCGTTAACAAGATCGACCTGCCCGCCGCTGATCCCGAAAAGGTTAAGAAAGAAATTGAAGACGTGATTGGGTTGGATGCGTCTGACGCCGTCTTGGCCAGTGCCAAGCAGGGTATCGGGATTCCAGAACTCTTGGAACAAATCGTGGCCAAGGTCCCTGCACCTAGTGGTGACTTGGATGCGCCGCTAAAGGCTTTGGTCTTTGACTCCGTTTACGATGATTACCGGGGCGTTGTGCTGAGTGTCCGGGTATTTGAGGGCACGGTTCAACCCGGCGATAAGATTCGTCTGATGAACAGCGGTAGTGAATATGAAGTGACTGAGGTCGGGGTCAACTCGCCTAAGCCAATTTCACGCGATTACCTGATTGCCGGTGACGTGGGTTACATCACGGCCAGCATCAAGGACATCACGGATACGCGAGTGGGTGATACCGTCACCAATGCGGCTAAGCCTGCCGTCAAGGCCTTGCCTGGGTACCGGGAAATGAGTCCGATGGTTTACGCTGGGCTTTACCCGACCGACAACGCGAAGTTGAACGACCTGCGTGAGGCTTTGGAAAAATTGAAGCTGAACGATGCTGCATTGGAATTTGAACCCGAAGCGTCGCAAGCGTTAGGATTTGGGTTCCGGTGTGGGTTCTTGGGGATGCTCCACATGGACGTCATCCAGGAACGCTTGGAACGAGAATTCAACTTGGACTTGATTACCACGGCACCATCTGTTACCTACCACGCGTACTTGACGGACGGTGGCATGAAGGAAGTTGAAAACCCTGCAGAAATGCCGGAAGCTTCCGCCATCAAGCGGATTGAAGAACCTATCGTGAAGGCCACTATCATGGCGCCTAACGAATACGTCGGGGCCGTTATGGACCTGTGCCAACACCGACGGGGCCAGTTCTTGACGATGGAATACCTGGACGATTATCGGGTCAACATTATCTATAACATGCCGCTGTCGGAAATCATTTTTGATTTCTTTGACAAGTTGAAGTCGAGCACTCGGGGTTACGCTTCCTTGGATTACGAGCGGGCCGGGTACCAACAGGCCGACTTGGTTAAGATCGATATTCTCCTGAATGGCGACAAGGTCGATGCTCTGAGCTTCATCGCGCACCGCACCTTCGCCGCCCAACGGGGGCGTGAAATTGCGTCTCGTTTGAAGGGCATTATCCCACGCCAAAACTTTGAAATCCCTGTGCAAGCAGCTATCGGGGCTAAGATCATTGCGAGAACGACGATCAAGGCCTACCGGAAGGACGTGACCGCCAAGCTTTACGGTGGTGACCGGACTCGACGGATGAAGCTGTTAGAGAAACAAAAAGTTGGGAAAAAGCGGATGAAGGCTGTTGGGAAAGTGGATATCCCTCAGGAAGCGTTCATGGCCGTTCTCAAAACCGATGAGGATGAAACCAAGTAGTGACGCGGGTTCTAGGGGACTGCCTTTTCAGTATTCTACCTGTATCCGACGAAAAATTTCAGCACCCGTTTTCTTAATTACATGCAAATATGTCTTTAATATTGTAGAGAGCCAAGCATGGTCTAATCGTGCCTGGCTCTTTTTTATTCCCACAATTCACTTGGTGCATGACCACCATATAAAGAATAAAAGTCTAAAGTGAGCCCTTCTTCTTAGTGGATTTATGAGTGCATGTAACGACATGTCTTGTCGGATTAACTCATAATGCAAACATTTCCTACCAGATATAGTCATGGCCGTTGATGTGAATTTTACTTTGCTTTATACTAATTGAGCAGGACTGTTATCCTGGCTTAACAAAATTCTAAATTAGAGCAGAAGGCGTTATTTATGAAACAATTACAATTACATAAAAATCTATCCAGGCTTTTAATCGTCACTGCAGTTTTCTTAGGTCTATTAGGAATTGGAAACATTACGGCCAGCGCTACAAATAAAAAGCCGTATTGGGGAACCTATGACACCCGCCGAATCACCTACTATTCATACTCAAAGACGAAGCATTACAAGGGTGTTTGGAATTATGCAATCAAACAATGGAATAAACAAAAGGTCGTAAAATTAGTTAAAGTTAAAAAAGTCAATGATGCTTTAATTGAACTCGACACGGCAGCTCCTAAGCGCAATACAACCGAACCATATTTGACGGAAAACGCAGTCATGGGGGATGTTCCCAACGTTGGCATTGGAGGATTTTGGTTGACGTTGAATCGGACCTACTTTAAACACGAAAGGACTTCATTGAAGAATCAAAAGTCCAAGCCATGCAAGCCCTTGGTTGGGGACTCGGCTTATCATACGATCAGACCTGGTCAAAAAATAGTATCATGGGAACCGCTGATCACATTACTGCTTTAGATAAAGCCAATCTTAAGCGCGACTATAGACATACGCCTAAGCACTAAATGTGAGAATGGTTCCAGTGAACAGTTAGCAATCAATATCTCTTAGACTCTTCCCAAAGCATAGGTAGAGATTGTTAATTTTTCTAAATTACGTAACAGGTGTTCATGCCCCTTCTCAAAACTGACGAAGAAACTTAATAAGATAGGTTAGTAAACTGTAAGTAGTCTCGCAATAGCGATTCTACTTATTTTTTTGAAAAATATTTAAAGATAAATAGCTAATATTAGAAGAAATATAGATGCATTGTGGTATTATATAGACTGTGGTATATGTTGGACGCTTTGATATCGATAAGTATCCATTTAGCTGGGGTTATTACTGCATGAATTAAAAAAATTAGTGAATTGAAAGGGACGAGGACATATGCTTCAATTGAGTGAAAATGAAACAGAACGCTTCAATGAGTTGATACAGCTGCTTGCGGCCGCTAATGCAAATAGCAAGGCAACGGATAATAAGCCTTCGGCACATACTCTCAAGGAGATAAGCACCAATAAGGTTAATGAGGCATCACGAATTGCTGAATTTTTTGACGCGCAGCCATACGAAATGTTAAGAAAGTTAACGACCTTTATGTTGTATGGAAGGGAGTTCTTTGATGGTAAACCGACAATCAGTATGGAGAGGGCTCTTGAACTTCAGGAGGAATCATTCCCCAAGAGCCAAGAAGGTTTGTCTAGTTATCTTGCAGGTAAGTCGCCAACAGCACTGGCAGAATATTTTAAAAATGCTCGGGGATTTTTAGAATTTAGTTGATAATCAGTAAGAATCGGCGCCCAAATACTATTTAATTACAGGAGAGATAATTATGATAGTTATGATTGAAAGTGCCAATACATTTGTGCTTGTTCATAAGAAAGGAAGAAATTTATGCTGCCTAACAACGATTTCATGCGTGTTAATATTACCAAGGATCGCGATTTTAAGATGTGGGAGTCGCCTCGTCATCGTGATGCAGAATCTTCATCGACAGCTATGGAATTTCTCTGTATTACTTACAAAAAATTTCCGTGGGAATTCTCCCAAGCTATTAACTTTGGTAGTGAAGGTGATCATAGTTTTCCAAAGGGAATTGCCTTTTCACTGAAACCTGAGTCGCGTTATCGTCAGTTACTTGGCGACGAAGTTTTGGTGACGGGGAGTTCAGACTTTAAATTTGATAAATTTCCAGTAGCGGCTCTTAATCGCCTTGAAAGAACGGACCAAGTGCAGAAGTTAAGTGATATCTGGAAGAGTTGTATGGACCGTAGCTCAAGTTACCTCAACTTCAGTTTGACGCCCATGATTGGCGACAGAAAACTGCCTAAGACGCCATGGTTACCGGTATTTTTGGCTGAACTAAATCAATATTATACCGAAGATTCGCAAGTGCTATTTAAAGGGTTTACTAGTCGTGAGCAAAAAATGTTTAAAGTTTACTTGGATAATGCTTTTGAGCGAACGCTGTTCAGAAATCAATCTAGTGGCGTTGCCGATTACGGTCGTGCCGTTTTATTTCTTGAGGACCCCTGGTTACTGTCTACCATGATTGAATTCGGTGAACGATTTCAGCAGGCACAAAACGCAGGTGAATCGTTGCTGGAGGACCCGTCTGAGGTGTATAGGATGGTTTATCTAGCAAGGTGGTATTGGGCTGAGAAACAGGCGAATAGCCCCTTTTATTAACGGCTATTTGCATAAGGTCAATAGTTTGCGGCTTTTTAAATTACGCGAGAAGCAATCATGATTATTTCCGCAACTGGCGAGGATGAATAAGCTAAGATAGGACAGGCCACTAAACTGTAAATCGTTTTGCAGCGGTGATACAACTTAAATTTTTTAACAAAGAACAGTATATGAAAACAAATAATCCGTATTTTATGCAAAACTATATTAAATGTGGTATTATTACTTCGTGGAACATGAATCGGTTGCTAGCAGCTTGGGATGAAGAGCTATCACGGGGTGATTGAAAATGAATAGTTCAGGCCTATTATTTATGGATAAACCAAGTATAGGGTATTTTGATGTCGTCACGGAACAGTTCAGTTGGCGGAATCAAGTGGCAAATGATGATGAAGTTTTTGAACATTTAGATCAGGCATTGGCGACTGGCGAATTCGATTATTACTACCGTGGGGATATGCTTTTAATCCCCGATCCCATACCGATACCACGAGTCAATTGGCATAGTGTGGTTGTTTTAGGGGATGACCAGGAAATTACTTGTAGAGGGGCATTCACCGCTTGCTTTCATGCTCACCAGATAAGCTCCGGAATTTTGGTTAGCTCGCTTACGTTCCCTGAATTTGAGCGGCTAAAAGTAGGACTAAAAATTGTATAAGAATCTGTAGTTGGGGAGTATTCAGAGGAGGAAAACTGATGGCGATATATATATGTCTTGGTGATTTACACGGGCAGGTAGCGACTTTAGAACGACTAAGAGCAGTTCAGGCCCGTTACCCTGAGGCCATTACGGTATTTATTGGGGACTACATCGATTGCTACGGCGAAAATAGTGGTTTCGAGCTGATTGAGCAGATTCGGGCTATGCAGCAGGCTGATCCCCGCCACGTCGTTGTTTTGATGGGCAATCATGAACAGGCTGCCGTCGATTTTTTTGATGATGAATGGCGCGATGCTTGGTTGCGTTTTGGTGGGAGGAACACGTTGACTACTGCGGGGATCTCAGTAGGTGGTAATCAGGATGTGAGAATGAATCGTCAGCTTCTGTTGGAGCGTAAAGCGGCGCTCATTGACTGGATGCGAGCCCTGCCATTAACGTATGCAGCAGAGAAACTATTTTGCGTTCATGCTGGCTTGGATTTAATGCTAGAAAATTCTATAACAGACACCCCGGAATACGACCGGCTTTGGTTGCGGGCTAAGTATTGGTATAGCAGAAGCTTAAGTTGGGGAACGTTTGGACATAACCCACTCGACGTTAGCTTAATTACAGGTCATACGCCAAATGGCATGATTGCCGGAGAATATGATGAGCAACAACGGCCGGCTAAGTTAGAGTCAAATCATCATCCGATTTACGCCATCCAATACCCGAATGAGATGCCACGCTACTTAATGGATGGTGGTGCCGGGTCGGGGGATGTGCATTTACTCGGCAACATTGGCGTTTTCGACGGTGAGACGGGGTTACTCATCGATAAAGTGGAGGATAAAGTCTGATTGGCAAGCATTCTCGCCTGTTAGCAGCGCACGAAAAAAGCCCAAGAACTAGTCGTCTTTGGGCTTGAAATGAAAATCTTGTGTGAGGGGAGCAAACAGTGCGGCAATTTGGTTGCCCTTATCAGCGTACGCGTTAAATAATTCATCTACCTCGGCATCCGAGTAAGTATAGTTAGATTTCACGGATAGATTACAGAGGAGGCGCAGATCACGGACTGCACGACTCATGCGCTTCTCAGCTATTCGGTGAAAGCGGACGTGGGAAGACGGTTCGTCCGGTGCTGTGGGCGTGGGACCAGAAAATGTAAATTTACTAGGCATTTCGTTAAAGTTGGTGGGGCCTTTAAAGTACTTTCGACCTTCTTCACCCAAGCTTTGGTAAGTGCCAAAGAGTTCATTAATTTCTTCGGGCGTATAGGTGTATTGTGGCGCGCTGAGGTTAGCAATCAGATTCATCGTCTGAAAGATCCGGGTAAGCCGTAGCTCAGCCAATCGTCTAAATTTTTCGTTGCGTGTTTCCATAGAAGTACCTCCATATTCTCATTCTAAAGATATGGTAAGAATTGGTCAACTCTATTAGGCAAGTAATGGGTTCGACAGTCAAATAATTGAAATCACGTGCTAACTCACAGTGAATGGAGAACCTCTATTTGAAAGGATATACCTGATATTTGAATAATTCGGAAACATAGTACGTGTGGATGTGAGAAAACGACGTAGCATTAGCATGCTGGAATGGAATTTTTACCGTGGGTTTATTGCGAGGATAATACGTGAATTGAAGACAAGATTATCCAAAAAATAGGAGGCAGTATGGGATTATTTGAGAGAGTAAAATTACACTATGGTAGCTTTATTGAACGGCGCATTGAAAATAAGTATGAGAATGTTATGCGCCCCGTTTATTTGCCTAAGTATGATAAATGGGTTGTCGATACCGAAATTCAACGAAAGCGGCGGCAATCGCGTGCACTTAGTAAAAAAGAAAGAGAATCTATTCCAGGGGCCGAGACTGGAGATATTATTTGGGTCCTGGGTGAACTCGCCCGGACGGGTCTGTCCTACCGCTTCTGGACGGCTAGTGCTCGTAAATCTGGCTATCATGAGCATGCTCATTGGTTTAGTGAAGTTCTGTCTTTTTTGGCTGATGATCCGGTGAATTTTGAAATTGACGAGTCATTTAAGTCAGACTATTCGGCCCAAGAACTGGAATACATTTCGGCGGTTCAAAAAAAATACGCAGAGATTGATAGTGAGCAGGCTAAGGATAAAGGCTAAAAACAGTTCAAAAGGAGGCTGGCTAATTGCGACCAGTTATAGCACTCTCTGATATTCACGGTCAGATGCTGGTGTTCCCAGCACTAGCTAAATTGCGGGAAAGGTATCCTGAGGCACCGGTTGTCTTTTGCGGTGATTATCAGGATGCTAAACATCACCACTCAGGATTCAGAGTCGCACAAACGATTAAAAATATGCAGGAAGCCGAACCGGATAAAATTTTCGTTCTGCAAGGGAATCACGATGCGTCAGCCTATGAGAGCTTGACCGGTGAAAATGACTTCTGGTTAGAAATTGACGGAGAAGACGTCGTCATGGAGGCCGCTCTGGCCGCTGGAAAATTACCCAAGGATATCGATGATGCTCTGGCCATTGTTAAGCGGGAAGATGCTGACTTAATTCAGTGGTTGGGGGCGTTGCCGTTAGACCTGCAGATTGGTAAGCTGGTCTTCGTCCACGCCGGATTTAATTTATCTGCACCGCACCCCATCGCGGATACGCCACCCCATGATAAATACTGGCTGCGAGAAGAGTACTGGTACGGGACTGCATATGCGCCAAACTACGCGCACAATCCTTTAAAGGCGGCAATTGTTTCAGGGCATACACCGACCTCGCTGATTACCGGGACCTATGATGGAGATGTCGCGGTGGCAACGTTGCGGAATCGCACGGCCACGCCCCATGGTGTCTTGATCGTTCAGTACGAACATGAATTTGCCCGTTTCTTTATTGACGGCGGCAATCACAGCGGTCCAGCCCGGATGTTCGGCAACCTTGCTGTGCTGGACGCGGATCGAGGGACTTTGATTGAGGCTGTGGAAGATAAGTAGGTAAATCGTCAGTTACGCTGTAAATCATGGAAGGGAAGCTGTGGAAATGCTTAAGGTAATGACTGTTAATGTGCCACCTATGACGAAGAGCGGGTCAGTTTTAAGAGAGAGTCAGGTTTCAGATAAGCAGAGACTGAATCTGTTAGTCGCTAAGATCCAGAGTGTCGATGCGGAAATTATTTTCTTTCTAGAAGAGGACCCAGCTATTTTTGAAGAGGTTGTGGCTCGACTCTCGGGGGAGTATGCGTTTTACTATCCACAGGGGTTCACTCGTAGTTGGTATGCTGGGGTTGTTGTTGCGATTAAGAAAACACTAGTCAATGATCACGCACGTTTGTCTGAAGCACCAAGGGATGGCACTGGGATTGTTTCCAAATCAGGAAAATGGCAAAGTGTCATGGTCGACGGCGAAGTCATCCTGGCGGTCCATTGTCCACAGCCGAACGACCCAGATTATGCAGATTTTAGGCGAAAGATTAATCAATTCTCTAGAGATAAAGCGGTGACTTTGGTGGCAGGTGATTGGAATCCACAAGCTGGGACGCAAGTGAGTTTAGCAGATTTTCAGGATGTTCTCCCCACGGATTCAACGACAGCTTTTGATACTAAATTAGATTATATTTTCGTCCGCAGAGGAAGAAAATATCAACACGTCCTGCTGGATAAGACATGCATGACAATGGGAGATAATCTGTTCTCAGACCATGCAGTGACGAGTGTTGAGCTCAACTGACGGGTTACGCTGAGTATTGGTCAATATGGGGGTGAACAAAGTGGCAAGCAATAAAGTCATTTATGCATATTTAGGGCTACCGGGCACGGAATCTTGGCTGTTTTCTCAGCCAGGATTAACGCCTTACATTTTGTCTGAGCATCGGCTTCGTTTGGCAGCTGGTAATCCGCAATTGCAGCTCAGCAGTGAGGGTAACCTTGAAACGGCTATTAATCCAGCTCCTGCACCACTAGTTGAACGTTTGCTGGATCAGTTAATGAGACAACGACTGGACATGCAGGACCCCTTCATTTTAGCCGTGAATCTGTTATCGCGGAAACGGTTGCGTTGGTTTAGACGATTGGTGAAAGAGGCGTGGGGATACCGGGTTATCATTATTGATGGCATGTCTGGACCATCACGGCCGGATTCAGATCTCGCCATTGCCGCTGGCTACGACACGGACGTCCGCTACCGCTGGTCACGATATTTGGCCCGGTACTCGGCAGTTGATTGGTCTGCCTTGGGCACGGTTATCAGTCCTGAACAGTTCTTGAAAATTTTACAACACGCCTTAGAGTTTCAACCCGTTAGTGACGAAACTAATCGGCTAGTTATCTTTAGTGATATTCATGGTGATGCCACGAATCTACGGACACACTTAGCAGAACTGGCGACACCGGATACGGAATTTGCGTTTCTGGGTGATGCTATTGACCGGGGTGAGGATTCAGCCGGAGTTATCCGTGCTCTGCTGGCGCAGAATAGCGGGTTGCAGTTATTGGGGAATCATGAACATCGCTTGTTGACTTGGTATCAAGAGCACAGAATTAGTCAATCAGGAGCCGAAGACTTTGCGCAAGTGACGTTGCCACAGTTGGAAAGTGCAAACGTTAGTCGAGCAGAGATTCAGCAGTTTATCAGCGAATTGGGAACGCATTTGGCACTTGAATTCGCAGGGCGAAAGTTCTTGTTGAGCCATGCTGGGTTAGAACCCGCACAGGTCGGTCATTGGCTGAATCCGCGTTCGTTAACGGATGGAATCGCTTTGGCACCATCAGATAGTTTCATTCATGGCGTCCGGGTTGGTCAGCAGTCCGTTTATCTACGAGATATTGATCAGATCTGGGCAAATTCGGTGGCAATGAAGGATATCATTGCCATTCATGGTCACCGTAACCGTTTTGACCGGGATGTCACCTCAGCTCAGGGAATGAGTATTAACCTGACCGATGGTGATGGCGAGACGTTCCGTTACCTGGTACTAACGGCGGCTGACCACCGTTTTGTGCTCCACATTGATCAGCGAGATGGCAGTCAGCAGCGAATGATTTCCGGAAATTTTTAGGTGAAAATAGATAAAATAGTGCATATGTTTTCCCGTTCGTTTAGAAACTAAGCTTTCCAGACAAGTCATCCCCCATACATCACTAGCCCAATCAATGGTAATCTACAGATATATTTAGCGACGTTAGACAACTGAAGGACGATTGAGGGGGAGTAGCGCATGACTAAGGGACTAGCATTTGCGTTTCATGGGGGACCAACCGCGTTTATTGATCGATTGGCCATTGTCATCGACGACCTGGATGACGAAGACTTGAAAATTTTGGAACAGGTTTGTGAATGGTCATGGACGAATCACAGTGTCATTCCGGTGGAGAGCTTTCGGTTATCACCAACTGAGGTCGAATGGCGGTTAACTAAGCTGGAACGGTTAGAACTGTTGGATCTTGGAGAACGCGTTTAAGTAGGGAGTCAACGACTGACATTGAGGATGTTGGTCGTTGACTTTTTCTTTGTTGGACAAGAGAAAAGTGTTAGAAAAGTAATTTTACGGACCAACACGCAAATGATTATTAACTTTACTTACTATGTTATTTTTAACGTGTTAGAAGATAATCTATCACCAGAAAGGAATGAAATAAGATGTTTTTCAAAATTAAGAATGATGATGTGAAGGCATTTGTCAAACAATTTGAAAGGATGAGAAATCAAATATCTTATAGTGAATTCTGCTTGATTGAATTATTGACTAATCTAGCTATTGATAACGGTAGCATGAGTTTTAGCGCAATAAAGAAAAAGTTGAATGTTAACACTGAAGAATTAGCTAAAAATATAAATCGGCTTATTGAAATGGACCTGTTTGAATTTGATCTATGATCAGATTGTTCTACGACAACACGGGCATCAAGTGTTGAGGGGGTACTGTCATGATGCTGGAATTTTCTGTTAAAGATTCTGACATGGAGTTGCTAGACAGATTGAAAGCAGTGTCAAAAAAATTGAAATGGATGGATTGGCGTGTGCTTTCCGAGATATTCGGTTTGTTTGATGGTGATGAAACAGCAATCTTTACCTTTGATGAGTTGTCTAAGAAACTTGACATTAGTCTTGATGAAATTGACTATACGATTTCACATTTGGAATATTATAAAATTGTCACGGTAATTTGGGATGCCAATTTAGTATTTGAAAATGATACTCAGATGTTTTCTGATACGATATCTGCTTGAGATGTGTGCCTTAGTCAGGGGTTCGTTTAGAAATAACGATTCCGAAACAAATTCGTTAAATCTAAAACACCCAGGCACGCGTCAATCGACGTGAACCTGGGTGTTTTGTGTTGCTAATGAATGGTCTAAATTTAGTAGCCAGTATAGTTCAAAATACGGTCAAAAGTTGCCTTTGTGGTCCGCGTGGCAACTTTCTTTTTGCTGGCGAATGGGAATTGCCCAGAGAACTGCAACTGCTTGCGAGATAACTGGGTCAACTTCACCGGTTTTTTGGAAAATTTACGCATCATGATCGAATAGTGATTACCAGTTTGCTTCACGGAGGTTACCTTGAGATGGAAGGAACCTTTACCAAAGGGGCCGATGTCAAAGTAATGCCGGGTCAAATGGATGGCCTTGGCCTGACCATGTTTGTAGTAGCCGCGTAGCTGCGTGGGCACCGTTTTGGTTGTTTTAGCCTCAGCCGATACCGGTAGTCCGGCGGAGCCCAACAACAGACCGGTTAACAGCGTGACTGAAAGTGTTAGACGTTTATTCATTGAAATCATCCTTTACACCAAGATTTATGTAGACACTAATACACAGATTAATATACAGCTGAAATTAGGTGAAATAAAATGTATTCTTCGTTAGACTGTGAAGGCGATTGACCATCGCACAAAAAAAACGGTTGCCATTTTCGACAACCGTTGGAGCTATTTCCCTGTTAATATTTGTGATACCAATGATGACCCTTAGCCGCAACCACAAAGAAGGTTCGTGAATTGTGGGTATATTTATGTGGCGACTTGATTACCCAGACGCCACCGGAACTCATCAACCAGTGGGAAATCTTGACGTGGGCGCCCTTGTGAACGTAGCCGGCATCGGTAAAGCGGTTGGCGGCTTCGTACTTGCCGGTCCGCACCCGGTAAACGTGAACGGTCCGGGTGATTTTGACACGGCGGGTAGCCTTGGCAGCGTACGCATTACCATTTAAATAGCTGGCGTGGACGGGGATGGGGATGGCGGGTAAGCCGACCATGACCAGGGCCAGTAACAACAATCCCCATTTTCTCAAATGCATGAAACTCCTCCTAGAAAGACCATCAGCTTTTAACGTCGTCAGTTTTGGACGTCACCGCAGACCAGCAAAAAACGGCTAGCTAGTAGCCAGTCGTTTCAGTAGTCTAATGAATAAGGGGCTTAGTCATTCGTGTTTACTCGCGTTCAGCGTCCTCGGCCAATTCCAGCCAAATGGTTAGGGGTGACGGGATGTAGTCCGGCCACTTTTCCATTTTCTTAGCACAGCGGTCCAACAGGTGGCTCTTGCCGTCCGTGGCGAGGTCCTCAAAGACCGTTAACGCTTCGGTATTGTCTTCCAAATCTACCTTCAGTGTTGGGGCACTGTGGCGCCATTCCTCAATCAAATCCTGATAGATCACGATTCTGCGTGCTTGTAAGATGGTGTAGTCCACACCTTCTACGTGGAGCTGCTTGGTGAATAGGTCATACTCGTCAAAGACCGCCGTTTGGGCCCGTTGCCAATCAGTTTCGGTAAAATCTGCTTGTTGTTCTTTCATCTTCGTCGACCTCTAGATTCACATAAGATATGTAGAATAGTTAATTTTTATTTATTCGCTAAACAAATGACCCTTTCCACAGTATAGCATTTTCTCGCGAAATAGTAAGCGGCTGGTTAGACCAATCGGTGGCACGCAAAAAGGCTGGCAGGCGCACCAGCCCTTCAGACCTACTTTTCCCAGCCACACAGCGTGTAGTGGTGGTTCTTTGCCCATTTCTTCGTCACGTGTTTGAGCTTACCCGCGTGATTCAAGCCACGACAGGTTTTGTCGAAGTGATAACGATGGCCGTGGTTAGGGGCAATCCAGACTTTGGCGCTCTTGGCTTCGGCAGTAGGAACGGGGGCGGTCAGGGGTTCGACGACGCCACCCAGCGTAAAGGTGATGGCAATCAGGGTTAGGGCTTTGCGTAGTGTTTTCATCTAATTTTCCTCCTAGGGAATCGCGTCAGCTTTTCAAGTCTTCAGAGTTTGGACCACTGATTAACTGGCTTGACTGTAGCCGGTGGCGTAGTCAATCGTGTAACCAGGTTCGACGTTAAAAATGTAGACGTTGAAGTGAATCTCGTTGGAGCCTAACGACTGGGCCCGCATCTGGACCCCACGGGCGACCAGTTCACTGCCACGGAAAATGGGGGTCACGGTGTAGCGTACGTAGTGGGCCTTGCTGGCATGAAGATAGGTGGCGACGTCCATTTCGTTGTGTAGCATGAGCGGGCTGTTTAAGGTCCGCGTCCCGGTCATCAGGTTCTTCGGATTGTTATTTTGACCGGTAAATTGGTAGCCGATTAAATGGCTCCGGTTGTACAACCAGCCGTGATGCGTGCGCTTGTTGTGCCAGCCGGTCGGATCGACGGTCAGGGATTCCCGCTTAGCACTCGGCATCAGCGACTGATTCAACAGGGCTTCGGCGCCGGTGACCCGGTTTTGGCTGTCGAGATTGTGATACGTTTGCCAGGCACCATGAGCCTTGGACAGTTGTTTGCGACTAAAGCCCGGATTGTTGTGGTTGACGGTAATCTCCTGTTGGCCCGCGTAGGTGAGGGCGGCAAGGTTCGTGGTGGCCGCCGACTTGGTGGACCGTTTAGCGGCTGGTTTCTTCTTGGCGGATTTTTTAAGCTTTGCCTTGCGGTGAGCCAGGGACTTCTGTTCGCTGGCTAGGCGGGCACTCTCAGCGGAGTTGGCCTGCTCCAATTTTTTAGCCTGCTTTTGGGGCTGGTGATCGTAAACGACCTTGGTACTGGTCGCATTGGCCGCGGCGGACTGCTTGTTATGGGTACAGCCACTGAGCCCGATAAGTGCCAGACTCAGCAGCGTGGCCGTGATAGCGGTTATTTTTTTCATCTTATCGCAACGCCTTTCTGTAGCCGGCCGCCTTGGCTTGCGCTTCCGTCTGGAAGTAAACGGCGTTACTACTGTTCATGTGGTAGCCCGATTGTCCGGGCACGTGATAGATCTTGGAATTCTTGTTGCCGATGATCTGGCCGTCTTTGCCGGTGGTCAGGTCGCCTCGGGTATGGCGAGCGTGGCTAGACTGCGTGGGCGCACTAGAACTCGCGGTCTGACTATTGGCCTTGGCTGCGGCTGCCTGACTGGCAGCTTCCCGCGAGGCACTCTTGGCACTTGCCCGACTTTCGGACTGGCTAGAGGCCTGACTGGCACTCGCGGCTTTGCTGGCAGCGGCGGCCTGTGAGCTGGCTTGGGCATCGAGTTGGTCACTGGTGGCGGTCTGCTGGCTGGCAATCACGGCCAACCGGCGGGACTCGGTCTTGGCGCGGGCTAAGCGTTTCGTGCCCACCTGAACGGTCTTGGTCTTGATGGTCGGCTGTGGGTTGTCAGCGGCTAGTCCGACCACGCCGCCAAAGAGGGCGAGAAAAATAAAGGCGCTCCCTAAAATCTTACGGCGATGGGGTTTGCGCAGGACCCAGTAGGCCGCACCGCCCCACAGGAGAATCCAAATAAGTGCAAACGTCATGTGATAATCAGCTTCTTTCCCCTAGTTTGCCACTTTAGTCCTGTATGTATGCTACAAAGTAGTTGTGGCTCACCACCAATTCTACGGGCATGGACCGCCAGTCGCAAGACTTATTTGTAATTAATTCTAAAGATTGTGATGGTGAACAAAATTTTGCGGGTTAATGACGTCGCTAATAAAAAGTTGATCAGTGGGTCAACGTAAAAAGCCATGCCTACCGTAAATCACGGATGGACATGGCTGATTGAAAGCTTTGTGTAATGATGGGGCGTATGAGTAGAAACTGGTGAACTAAGCGGCTTACTTGTCTTTTTTAAGCAGCTCGACGATTTCACGAAGGTACTTTTCTTCCTG
This sequence comes from Levilactobacillus sp. FUA 3915, assembly GCF_044053135.1. Taxonomy (NCBI): domain Bacteria; kingdom Bacillati; phylum Bacillota; class Bacilli; order Lactobacillales; family Lactobacillaceae; genus Levilactobacillus; species Levilactobacillus sp. FUA 3915. The sequence goes on from NZ_CP168704.1 coordinate 2,634,869, forward strand.
CGTTGGCACGGGTTCGCTAGGTTCTTCCGTCGGCTTGGCCAAAATCTTGTTGAGTAGCTTAATTAACAGGAAGACCACGAAGGCAATGATTAGGAAATTAATGACAGAGTTGATGAAGGCTCCGTAGCGGAAATGAGCGCTGCCCACGGTGAGCACTAGGTTGGAGAAGTCAATGCTCCCCACAAAAATTCCCAGCAGAGGGTTGATCAGGTTGGTGACCAACGAGTTAACGATGGCGGTAAAGGCTGCCCCAACAATAACCCCGACGGCCAGGTCCATGACGTTGCCGCGGGCGATAAACTCTTTAAATTCTTTTAACACGAGCGATTCCTCCTAAAGGTTTTGTCTTCTATTTTTAATGATTTGGGTAAAAATTGCAACCAAAACGCTGAGGCTAAAACGTTTAGCAACCAATGGCCGATTAGCAACGAGGCGCTCAACGATGCACGGCCGACTGAGCTGCGGTAAAATAGGTATATAACTAGACGAATTCAAATATAGGGGGACTGATGATGGCGAGCATTCAGTTAAGTGACGCATTGGTAGCGTTATTGCAGCGCAAAGGGTTGGCACAAAAGGATCTAATCTTGTTGACGGACGATGGTGGCGGCAAGTATTCCCTTCAGGGTGGCGCCTGTACGATTGGTACCAACTTCACGCTGATTGTGATTGAGGCGCCTGACAAGGATTATCCGGTTAGCTTGCATAACGACCAGGGGATTCACCTCTGGACGTCCGACTACGATTTGATTTTTCTGGAAACGGGTGTGGCCATGGATTATCGAAACGGCCAGATTTCTATCAAGGATGATGCGCATGCGCTGTTGGATAATACGGTCCAAATTGCGAATGGCCAGGACGTGTTGGCTGCCTTCGCCCAGGGCATTACGTTGAAGGGTGCGTCTTGCTAAGCTTACAGTCACGCGTACCGAAAGTGAGCCGCTTTTTTTCAATTTAGTTGGTTCCAATGGTCCTGAAAGTATAGTACAATAAACAATGTAAGTGGTTTCAATCGGATTGCCAAATGCGTGAAATTTCCTGTAATCGACCGTGAAAAAAGTTTGGGAAGCCAGACATTTTGCTTGCAATCTAGTGAAAAATCAACTATTATCAATTATTGATACATTTTAAAACGGGTAGGCAACCGAACCGGCGTTGACGTCGGTTAAAAGCTGAGTAGATTGTCATGAATTAGGAGGTGATTACCATGCTGAGTCGAACCAAAGAGTTCTTACGGCAACATAACTATCGTTACGAAAAGTCGTATATTCGGCCATTGATGGCGCCAGAGAGCGTCTACGTGTTTAAATTCGGTCAAGATTCGCTCAATAATCGGGTAATCATTCGTTATGGTCACACGTGGACCGGTCGTCAGCGAATCAACGAGATTGATTTGCGGCTGCACAAACAAAAGCATCCACGTGTGTTTCAAAACGAGGCGGATATGTTAGATTACTTGGAAACGCAACTTGCCCAGCGCGAGCAACGCCACGCTGATCATCCGAGCGATACCGAGAAGGTCTAGGACCGTTTTGTTAATTACTTAATTTTAGCGGTGAGCCGCAGGCAATTAAATTTGTCTGCGGCTCTTTTCTTTGGCCTGAATTTTGGCAATTCACAGCCGACTCCTTTATAATTGGAGAGTCAGCTTCTTTCGGGCGACCAACCTGCGTGAAAATTGCGGGTCAATGCCGCTCCCGGCGGCGGGTTCAAGGTGGTCCTGCTATGGGGAACGGTTCCAGCCTGAGAAGCGGTCTTCCACCTCGCCTTGAAGCCTGGAAGAACACCAGTCTCCAAGGTCGTCCCGTGATCTAAGCTGAGAAAATGCTCTCAGCTTAGATCACCGACACAGCTGGCCACCTTGCCCCGCCTCTGGTCGCTAACACTGATCAGCAATTTTCAATGGGCTTGGACTGCAAGAATACGACTTGTGTGTGCCAGCTGTTAGCCAGTGCGTGCGGGTTAAACTTGTGTTAGCTGCAGGGTGGGTGAAAATGAGCTCAGCCGTGGGAGTTGCCTTAGCGGGTTTCCCGCTTAGGCAACTGCTAGTTTTGAGACGTGTTTTTCGGCTCAAAGTAAGTCTGGAGACTGTTCTTTGGCTCCAGGCGGCGCCCACCGCGTTCCGGCTCATTTTCACCCGCCCGGAAGCATAGTGAAAGATAAAATATAGAAAATTAAACCCTCAAGGAGGATATTTACCCATGGAATGGACCGAAGTCAGTGTCATTACCACGAACGAAGCCGTTGAGGCCGTTAGCAATATTTTACAGGAAGCAGGGGCCAGTGGCGTGAAAATCGATGACGCCGCCGACTACGCCAACCTGAAGCCCGGCAAGTACGGCGAAGTCGTGGATCTCGCAACGATTCCGCACCGGACGTCTGGCGCGGAAATTAGCGCTTACTATCCCGAAACCATCTTTGTCCCAGAAATTTTACCAACCATCAAGCAACGGGTCAGTGACCTGACCAAGTTTGGCTTGGACCCCACGCCCGGGACGGTTACGACTAAGGCTGTGGACGATGAAAGTTGGGCGACTGCCTGGCAGAAGTATTACCATCCAGTCCGGGTCACCCGTTATCTGACGGTCAGCCCTAGCTGGGAGAATTACCAACCCGTTCAGGCAGATGAGCACGTGATTCGGTTGGACCCGGGGATGGCCTTTGGCACCGGGACGCACCCAACCACGCGGCTGTCACTGACGGCTCTGGAAATGGTGGTTCGCGGCGGCGAGACCATGTACGACGTGGGAACCGGTTCAGGCGTTTTGAGTATTGCGGCTAAATACTTGGGTGTGAAGGACATCACGGCCTTTGACCTCGACGACGTGGCCGTTCGTTCCGCCAAGACCAATCTGGACCTCAATCCCGTCGCAACAGACATCGTGGCTAAGCCTAACGACCTGTTAAATGGGATTCACAAGCCGGTTGATTTAGTGGTGGCCAACATTTTGGCCGAAATCATCTTGCCACTGATTCCCCAAGCTTGGGAAAACCTGCACGATGGCGGTTACTTCCTGACGTCTGGAATCATCGTCGACAAGCTGGATGAAGTTGTGGCTGCCCAGAAGAAGCAGGGCTTCATCATCGATAACATCCTGCAAATGAAGGACTGGCGCGGCGTGATCGCCCACAAGCCAACGGAGGATGACTAAGCATGCAACGGTATTTTTTGGAGGCAACTAGTCAGGATGGCGAACAAATTACCCTCTCATCGGCCATCTACCATCATTGGGTCACGGTCCTGCGCGCTGAGGTTGGTGCCGAGGCTGAATTCGTGGACGACACGGCGCACCTGTTTCACGGCCAACTTCTGGCGGTGACTGGGGATACGGCGACGGTCAAACTGACGGCCGTCCCCACGCCAGCGGTCGAACTGCCCGTGGGCGTCACGATTATCTGTGGCTTGCCCAAGCAGGAAAAGGCTGAATGGATCACGCAAAAGGCCACCGAATTGGGCGTGGACCACGTGATTTTCTATGCCGCGGACTGGTCGGTTGCCAAGTGGCAGCCCAACAAGGTTGCTAAAAAGTTAGCCCGCTTAACTAAGATTGCCCATGGTGCAGCGGAACAGGCACATCGATTGCGTCGGCCAGACGTCAGCTACGCCAAAAACCTACGTACGGCCTTGGAAACGCCACATGACGTGGCCCTAGTGGCGTACGAGGAGTCAGCTAAGCAGGGTGAACAGAGCGCGTTGAACCGGCAGCTTCAGACCCTGACTCCCGGTCAACGGGTGGTCGCTGTCTTTGGCCCCGAGGGTGGCATTAGCCCAGCCGAAGTTGCCCAGGCGCAGGCATTAAACGCCACACTGGTGGGCTTAGGCCCGCGGATTCTCCGCACGGAAACGGCACCGTTGTATTTCCTGTCGGCGGTCTCCATGGTCTTGGAGTTACAGCAAGTTAACCCTAGTTAATCGCGTAAATTAACCCGGATAACGGGTAACAGGGTGAAATCTCCCCTGAAACATGCTAAAATAGTTGCAATTATTAAGAGAGATGGGTGAACGAGATGGCATTTTTAGAACGGATTGGCTGGCGTTACTGGCTGGTCGCCATCGTTATGGGGTTGGCGTTGCCAGCATTAGCCACGGGGATTGGGATTAGCCCCGTCATGCGCTTCGGCGGGTTACTGGTGATTATTAATGGCTGTTTGGCGATTGTTTTAGGTCGCCTGATCTATCGGAAGACCCAACCAGGGTGGTGGCTGTTGATTTGGCCACTCATTTATTTAGCGGGTTCGCTGTGGTTTTTGCCACGCTACACCCGTTACTTTGCGATTGTTTACCTGTGCATCTCCTACTTGGCGTACGGTTTAACGCAGGCCAAGACTGAATCGAAATAACTTAACTGTTCAAAATGACCTGTGACTGACCGCGCAATGTCGTGGCGGCACAGCCAATTTTAAAAAACTAAGGGTGGTGGCGTCCATATGACCAAAGAACGTGTCTGGACGGCTAAAGAAGTAATTGCCAGAGTCGGTAAATATATGAATGCGGAACACGTTGAAATGGTGGTTAAAGCCTGCCAGTTTGCGACGGTTGCGCACAAGGATCAAACGCGTCAGTCTGGCGAACCCTACATTATGCATCCCATTCAGGTCGCAGGAATTTTAGCCGACCTGAACATGGATCCCGAAACGGTTTCGGCCGGCTTCCTGCATGATATCGTGGAAGACACCGGGGTCACCTTGAGTGATGTCCGGGAGCTATTTGGCGACGACGTGGCGTTGATCGTTGACGGCGTCACCAAGCTGGGGAAGATTAAATACAAGTCTAACCGAGAACAATTGGCGGAAAATCACCGAAAACTCCTGTTAGCGATGTCCAAGGATATTCGGGTCATGATCGTCAAGCTGGCTGACCGGTTGCATAACATGCGGACGCTGGAACACCTGCGGCCGGATAAGCAACGGCGAATCGCCAACGAAACGCTGGAAATTTACGCGCCACTGGCCGACCGTTTGGGGATCAGTACCATCAAGTGGGAGCTTGAAGATATCTCACTGCGGTACCTGAACCCGCAACAATACTACCGCATCGTCCACCTGATGAATTCACGGCGGGACCAACGGGAACAGTACATTGCTGGGGCCATCAAGGATATTCAGGACTCCATCAAGGATTTGAAAATGACGCCCGAAATCTACGGCCGCCCGAAGCATATCTACTCCGTCTACCGGAAGATGAAGGACCAGCACAAGCAATTTAGCCAAATCTATGACTTGCTGGCCATTCGGGTCATCGTCGATACCATTAAGGATTGTTACGCCGTGCTGGGGGCCATTCACTCCCAATGGAAGCCGATGCCCGGCCGGTTCAAGGACTACATTGCGATGCCTAAGGCCAACATGTACCAATCTCTGCATACCACGGTGATTGGTCCTGAAGGCAAGCCGCTGGAAGTCCAGATTCGGACCAAGGAAATGCACGCCGTGGCTGAATACGGGGTTGCGGCCCACTGGGCTTACAAGGAAGGGGTCACGGACAAGGTTCAAGAGACCAACTCTGGTGACAAATTGAACTTGTTCAAGCACATCATCGAACTGCAAGAAGATACCGATGATGCTTCCGACTTCATGGACAGCGTCAAGGGTGAACTCTTTGGCGACCACGTCTACGCATTTACCCCTAAGGGCGACGTGCTGGAACTGCCTAAGGGTGCGGGACCATTGGACATGGCCTACGCCATCCATACCGAGGTCGGCCACCACACGACTGGGGCCACCATCAACGGTAAGATCGTTCCCCTGAACTACGAAATTAAAAATGGGGACATTGTGGACATCCGCACATCTAGCAGCTCGGCCGGTCCTAGTCGGGACTGGGTCAAGCTGGTCTCGACGCGACGGGCCCGCAACAAGATCAAGCAGTTCTTCAGAGCCGCCGACCGGGAACAAAACATTGTCTCCGGCCAGGACGCCGTGGAACGGACGATTCGCGACCTGGGTTACGAGCCGAAGGGCTTGATGACCAAGGAAAATCTGGACAAGGTCACCGCTAAAATGCACTACCAGCACGCGGATGACCTGTTGGCCGCCATCGGGTTTGGCGATTTACAACCTCGCGGGGTTGCCAATCGGTTGACCGAGGGCGTGCGGCAGGCTGAAGAAGACGAACGCCGCCGGCAAGAGGAACGGGAACTGCTGGAAGAACACCAGACCATTAAGAACGATCCCGATAGTGAAAAGAAGGATCGGAAGAAGGCCAAGGACTCCGATGGCGTGGTCATTGAGGGCGTAGACAACCTGTTGATTCGGTTGAGTCACTGCTGTTCCCCCGTTCCCGGTGACGACATTGTTGGGTACATCACTAAGGGCCGCGGAGTTTCCGTGCACCGGCAGGATTGCCCGAACGTCAGAAATGCTGAGCAAAATGGTGAACGGTTGGTCGACGTGCGCTGGGGTAATAAGGCCGGCGACAAGACCAATTACAACGCCGACATTGAGGTTCAGGGCTACAACCGTAACGGGCTGTTAAACGACGTGTTACGGACAATCAACAACAATACCAAGTACCTGACGTCCATCAACGGGAAGGTCGACCACAATAAGATGGCCACCATTTCCATCAGTCTGGGGACGCGAAACCAGCTCGAGCTTCAACGAATCTTGGATAATATCAAAAATATTCCGGACGTCTACGTGGTCAAGCGGGCGTTCCACTAAGGAAGGGTCAAACGATGCGCGTTTTATTGCAACGAGTTAGACAGTCAAGTGTGTTAGTTGAAGGCGACGTGAAGGGGTCCATTGCCGAGGGATATCTGTTACTGGTAGGTGCGGAAGATAGCGACACCAGCGAGCAGGTCGATTACCTGGTTCACAAGATCACCAAGCTACGGGTCTTTGAGGATGAAGATGGCAAGATGAACAAGAGCATTGAGGACGTGGATGGCAGCATCCTGTCTGTCTCCCAGTTCACGTTGTACGCCAACACCAAGAAGGGCAACCGACCAAGCTTCGTCGACGCCGGCGACCCCGCCCACGCGGAAAAAATCTACAACGAATTCAATGAGAAGTTAGCCGCAACGGGCCGTCACGTGGAAACGGGTGTCTTCGGCGCCGACATGCGCGTCGCCCTCATCAACGAGGGGCCCGTCACGATTTGGTTTGATACGGACGAGAAATAGAGTGCGGAGCGAGCCGCTTAGACTCTGAGCATTAACGTGGCTAAGGGAATATCCCCGTACTTGGGATATTTTCTTAGCCGGGTTAAGCGCAGGAGCCTGGCTCGCGTAGCACGTTTCAGAGGCCGCCAGGACCAGAATTGCTCCGCGAAGAACAAGTCAAGCGGTCTAAAACAAGCTGGGTTCAAAGGATACATCTGTCTCTAAGATAGATGCCCATCTGAACTTAACCGCCTCACATAGCACGAAAATATTTCAAATCGACAAAAGCAAAACCAATAAAAAATCACACAAAAACGGCTAGCTTCCCAACAGAAACTAGCCGTTTTCTAAAGGAGGAACCGGCATGCGCTATCAACAATTATTTTGGGATTTTGATGGAACCCTCGTAGACACCTATCCGGGGATGGTCGCGGCGTTTTGTGACGCGTTGGAGGCCTGTGGCGTTAATAACTTTGAATTGGATGAAGACGAAATCTATAAGGCGATGCGCCAACACAGCCTGGGCAATGCCCTTCAACGGTTTACGGCTGAATTCCGCTTGAACCGTGAACGGTTAGCAAAGGTCTACCAACAAGAGGCGGCACCACGGCTGAAAGATGCGCCGGCATTTGCCGGTGTTGCCGAGGTTTTAGCGGCCAACGTTAACGCAGGCGGCCGGAACTTCTTGCTGACGCACCGGGACCATCACGCGATGGATCGGCTGTCACAGCTGAATCTGGCGCAATACTTTACTGGTGCGGTCACGGCCGACGATGATTATCCGAGAAAGCCGGACCCAACCAGTCTGATTGCCCTGTCCAAGCAGTACGACGTTCAACGCGAGGATGCCCTAATGATTGGTGACCGTAACCTGGATGTCCAAGCGGGTCACCGCGCGGGGATGGCGGGCGCCTTATTTGACCCCGAGCACTTGATTGTTGACGAGAGCCAGCCAGAAATTCGCGTGATTCGTTACGCTGAGTTGCAGGATTGGTTAACGGAAGAATAGCCTTAAGGCAAGTTAAGTTAAGCTTTCAGATTATTTCCGCATGGGGTAGTTGGAAATTTCAGGAATCGTTTACGCCATCCTACAGCTAACAGGAAAAAATGGTTGCGTATAGAGAAGAGCATATATGAAAAAAGTAGTAACGATTGGATTAAGAATAATAGCCTCAATCATAACGATTTATTTGGGATTATGGTACCTGGTAAACGCCGATGCAGAAGTAAATACGGTTGAAACAGTTGATCCATCATTTATTTGGGCTGATTTACTCTTGTGGTTAGAAGTCGTGTTGATGGTCCTTATATTAATTAACTTGTGGCTAGGTTTTCAAATATCTGAGAAAATAACCAATTGGTGTGTGCTAATGGCATTGGTCGTGTCTATTTTGATTCTGTTGATGGCACAGGCACTAGGGAGCTTTATTCTAGTAATATTGGTTTTGGCGTTAATTGTTTGGACGCTCAATTTCAAATTAAAAGAAGGGCATTAATTATGAACCATTGTCAGTTACGCGTGGGTCTAGTTAATGTTCAAACGCTTGAAATTCAGTGAGTTATGGACAAAAACAGGAAGAAAACTCCCGATTTTTTGAGAGTTTTCTTCCTGTTTTTCTGTAGAAACCGAGTAATGTCCCGGCCTCTTTATTAACAATTTTGGGTAAAAAACCAACATGTAGAAAATATTTGCAGGAGAGGTGGTTAAAATATGTGGCCCATGTCAGTGACCAGAGGCGGATCAAGGCGACCAGCTGTGTCGATGGCATTGGCTGAGGTTTTTCACTCAGCCTAGGCCATGGGACGACCTTTGAGACCGTTTTGGGGGCTCAAAGTCGAGGTGGAAGCCCGTTTCTTAGGCTGGAACGGCCCCACAGCAGGGCACCTTGAATCCGCCGCCGGGAACGCACTGGCCAGCATATGTTAACCATCCCGGAGGCGAAAGCTTTAACCGCGTGAAAGGATCTCATCAACCGCGCCGCCATACGTTTCCCCAAACAGATTCAAATGCGCCAACAAATAATACAGTTGGTAGTGCGCCAACCGATCCGTATATCCCGCGGCAAACGGGTAGGCATCCGTGTACCCGCGATAGAAGTCGGCGGAGAAGCCCCCGAAGATGGTGGTCATGGCGATATCAAATTCACGGTCGCCGTAGAGAACGTCGGGGTCAATCAGCGTGGGGGTGCCATCGGCGGTAAACAGATAGTTGCCCGACCACAAGTCGCCATGTAACAGGGAGGGCGTGATTTGCCGGTCCTGATTCTCGGTGATGATGTGTTGACGAACCCGGTCGTAAGCGGTTTGGCGCTGGTCGTTCCACAGGTGATGGGTCTGTGCCCGTTTTACCAACGGATCGAGGCGTTGCTGAAGATAAAAGGTGGTCCAATCCGTTTGCCAATCATTATGCTTGGGGAGCTTGCCGACGAGGTTGTCCTGATCAAAGCCAAATTTTGGAGCCGTGACCCGGTGCACGCGGGCAACGGCTTGTCCCAGCTCGTACTGACTCCCGTGCCCGGTCTCTAGAAATTCCAGAACCAGGTAGGCGTCGCCGTCGATGTTGCCGGTGGCTAACACGTCGGGCACGTTTACGGCCTGGCCAAGTGCCTTGAGTCCGGCAACCTCGTGACTGTAAAAGCTGGCCGGCGTTTGCGGTTGAACTAACAAGAAGGCGGGGCCCTCTGCCGTAGTCAGGCGGTAGGCTAAGTTGATATCGCCGCCGGAAACCGGAGTCTCTGCGCTAACGTTGGGGAGTGGCAGCTGAGCCAACCAAGCTTGTGTGAGTGTCATAGATGAAGATCTTCTTTCTAAAAATTAAGAGGCTGCTTGAAAATACTTGCTGAGGCCGGCAACTACGCGGGTAGCCACGGCCTTTTGATAGCTGGTGCTGCGGATGTAGCTGAAGTCCTTCTTGGTGTTGATGTAGCCCATTTCTAAGAGCAGTGAGGGCCGGTTGTTATCTCGAATGACCTCAAAGTTGCCGTACTTGACGCCCCGGTTGGTTAGGCCCAGGTCGTCCATCTGACTGTTGACGTCCGTGGCCAATTCATATGAGGTGTCGTGGTGGTAATAGTAGGTGGTCGTTCCGGAGCCAAGGTTGTCCGCGGGGGCCGAGTCAAAGTGAAAACTGATGAAGGCACTGGCCTGATCCGTGTTGGCGAGGGCGGGCCGGTCGGCTAGGCTGACGGTCTTGTCGCTGTCACGGGTCATGATGACGTGGGCACCACGGGCGCGGAGCTGCTTAGCAACCTGTTGGGCCATGGCCAACGTGTACGTTTTTTCATCGTGGTTCTGGTCGATGGAGAGGGCGCCGGAATCGCTGCCCCCGTGCCCGGGATCCAAGACGATGGTGGCTTCCGACAGGGCGGTGGCGCGTTTCAGGTTACCCGGGTGTTGGACCAACCAACTAGCGACCCAGCCAAAGTGGTTCTGACTGTCGCGCACGTGGTACCAGTTATCTTTTTCACCTAAAATGGTCAAGCGACTGTTTTTTTTAACCTTGTGGGTGACAGAATAGGTCAGGCCGGGGCCGGTCCGCAGGTTAATATTGCTGACGGTCGCGACGACGGAATTGTGCTGGATAAAGGCAAAAATCAAGCCTCCAGCGACTAAGAGAATGACCAGTCCGGTGACCAAGCCGGGCCAGTTGCGAGGTTTAAAATGCATGTGACGGTCTCCTTTAGTAAATTAGTTTTTATTATACCACGGCGAGTGAAAATGCTTGTTAGAATCCCGTTAAGATATGGCCAAGACCGCTTTCAACAATCAGGCAAAACTTTGGTAACCACCTTGACTTTTCCCCCAATTTTCAGTATTCTTAGGAAGAATAAAATAGATTGCCCATGAGAAAGATTAGTAAGAGAATGCCCGTTATCAGAGAGGTCGCGTTGCTGGGAGCGACTAACGGTGTAACTTTGAAGACACTTTTGAGGCTAATGACGCTCGTCGTCATTCGTTTGCAACGTTATCCTGCAGAGAAATTTAAAAGGTGGTACCGTGCATACCTGCGCCCTTGTCTATTGACAGGGGCGTTTTTTATTTTCTGTGGGTGCAGGAAGGGAGAATGCTCATGCGTTATCAACGACCAAAGGGAACGGCGGACATCTTACCAGGAGACTCAGAAACCTGGCAGTTCGTCGAGGCCACCGCGCGCCAGTTGTTTGCTAATTACCGCTTCAAAGAAATTCGGACGCCAATGTTTGAAAACTTTGAAGTCTTTTCACGGACTTCCGGGGATACCTCGGACATCGTGACCAAGGAAATGTACGACTTTAAGGATAAGGGGGATCGGCATTTATCCTTGCGGCCAGAAGGAACGGCCGGTGTGGTTCGGGCATTTGTTGAAAATAAACTTTACGGCCCCGAAACGCAGAAGCCTTACAAGGTCTACTACATGGGCCCCATGTTCCGTTACGAACGGCCCCAATCAGGTCGGCAACGGCAATTCCATCAAATCGGGGTGGAAGCCTTCGGTAGTGACGCGCCCGAACTGGACGTCGAAGTCATTGCTTTAGGGATGAACCTGTTGAGCAAGCTGGGTCTGAGCCACTTACGGTTAGCGTTGAACACGTTGGGTGACAAACCTAGCCGAGACGCTTACCGTCAAGCCTTGATTGACTTCTTGGAACCCCACTTTGATGAATTGAGTGACGACTCCAAGGTCCGCTTACACAAGAACCCACTGCGGGTCCTCGACAGCAAGGACAAGCACGACCAAGAAATCGTGGCCGATGCACCGTCTATCCTGGACTTCCTGACGCCGGAAGCCACGGCCCACTTTGACCAAGTCAAGGCGAGCCTGGACGCTTTAGGCATCGACTACGACGTTGATGCCACCATGGTTCGGGGGTTGGATTACTACAACCACACCATCTTTGAAATCATGGCCGATTCACCAGCCTTAGGTGAAGGTTACACGACCGTCTTGGCCGGTGGCCGGTACAACGGGTTGGTCGCTGAGTTGGGTGGCCCTGAGATGTCCGGTGTCGGCTTTGGTCTGGGTGTTGAACGCCTGGTCTTACTGATGCAGGCCGAAAAGGTTGCCATTCCAAATGATCACCCCTTAGACGTTTACGTCGTGGGTATCGGTGACCAGACGTCCTTAGAGACGTTGAAATTGGTTCAAGCCATTCGTGCCGCTGGATTGACCGCTGACCGCGATTACCTGAGCCGCAAGCCTAAGGCCCAGTTCAAGACGGCTAACCGTTTGGATGCCGCCTACACCTTGACCATTGGGGATCAGGAATTAGTCGATCAAACGGCCAACCTGAAGTCCATGGCGACGGGGGAAGAAATCAGCGTGCCATTAGCTGACATTTATCAAGATTTTCAAAACGTCGTGGCAACCAAGTTCACGGCAAAATAAAAGAGGGAAAGACATGGAAAAGAATTTGAAACGCACCACATATGCCGGTTTAGTCGACGAACAATACCTCGACCAAACCGTTGTCTTAAAGGGTTGGGTGCAAAAGCGCCGGAACCTGGGTGGCCTGATCTTTATCGATCTGCGCGACCGCGAAGGCATTGTGCAATTGGTCTTCAGTGAAGAATACAACAAGGACTCTTTGGAAGTCGCTGAACATTTACGGAGCGAATACGTCATCGAAGTGCAAGGTCAAGTCGTTGCACGGACGCCTAAAGAAGTTAACCCCGACATGAAGACGGGAAAGGTTGAAGTCCGGGTCACCGGCATCAACCTCCTGAACAAGTCCAAGGAATTACCATTTGAAATCAAGGATGGCGTGAACGCCTCTGACGATTTGCGGTTACAATACCGTTACCTGGACTTACGTCGGCCAGAAATGCAAAAGGGCCTGTTACTGCGGAACCGGATCGTCCAATCCGTCCACAGTTACTTTGATCAAAACGGCTTCATCGACATCGAAACGCCAGATTTGACCAAGTCCACGCCAGAAGGGGCCCGGGACTACCTGGTACCTTCACGGATCTACCCAGGTCACTTCTACGCCTTGCCACAATCCCCACAATTGTTTAAGCAATTGCTGATGGGTTCTGGCTTTGACCGTTACTACCAAATCGCCCGTTGCTTCCGTGACGAAGATTTGCGTGGGGACCGTCAACCTGAATTTACCCAGATTGACTTGGAAACGTCCTTCTTAACGGCCGAAGAAATCCAAGACCTGACTGAAGGCCTGATTGCCAAAGTTATGAAGGATACGTTAAACGTGGACGTCAAGCTGCCATTCGAACGGATGGACTGGGACGACTCCATGGCACGCTTTGGGACCGACCAACCTGACGTGCGTTTCGGGATGGAATTAAAGGACCTGTCTGCCATCATGGCCAACACCGACTTTAAGGTCTTCTCTGGTGCCGTTGCTGACGGCGGCCAAGTTAAGGCTATCGCCGTTCCGGGTGGTGCTGACAAGTACAGCCGGAAGGATATCGACAAGTACGGCCAATACATCGAACGCTTCGGCGCTAAGGGCTTGGCTTGGATGAAGGTTACCGACGACGGCTTCAGCGGTCCTATTGCGAAGTTCTTCAAGGAAGGCGACTGGTTCAAGCAGATTACCGAAGCCACCGGCGCCAAGAGTGGCGACCTGTTGCTGTTCGCTGCCGACTCCAAGCGCGTGGTTGCTCAAACGTTGGGTTACCTGCGGGTCGCTATCGCCAAGGAACAAGACATGATCGACCAAAACAAGTGGGCCTTCCTCTGGATCGTCAACTGGCCATTGTTCGACTACGATGTCGACTTGAAGCGGTGGGTTCCTGCCCATCACCCATTCACGATGCCTGCTGAAGGGGATGCGCACTACCTGAACGACGGCGAAGACCCACACAAGGCCTACGCTCAAAGTTACGACATCATCTTAAACGGTTTGGAATTAGGTGGGGGCTCCATCCGGATCCACACCCGTGAACTCCAAATGAAGATGTTGAAGGCCTTAGGCTTTACGCCAGAACGTGCTGAAAAGCAATTTGGTTTCTTACTAAAGGCCTTGGATTACGGGTTCCCGCCTCATGGTGGTCTGGCCATTGGGTTGGATCGGTTTGCCCGCTTGCTGGCTAAGCGCGACAACATCCGCGACGTGATTGCCTTCCCTAAGAACTCGAAGGCCACGGAACCAATGACCGAAGCCCCATCCGTGGTTGCTGACAAGCAATTGCTGGACCTGGACTTACTCGTCGCCAAAAAGGACGAAACGGAAGAATAAGCAATTTGCGGATAGTCGCCTGCGACAGCTAGGCATTCCGCCTGTGGGGTCCACCCGAAGCCAAAGGGCGGTCTTCGGGTTCGACTTGAAGCCTGACTCAAACCGTCAGTCTCCAAGGTCGACCAGTCACGTAAGCCGGCACAAAACGCCGACTAACGTGACACGCACAGGTCTCCATGCCTAGCCGTCTCCGGCTATCGCAAATGGCTTAAGCTTCGGTTAGCTTGGTGGGAGTCATCTGTTTAATTTCTGCCGAATCTAAACAAAAATAGTTTATACGGGACTCATCCTTACCTTTAAGGTAGGCGGTGGGTCCCGTTTTCTATTACTGTGTAGCTTGAGATATCAGTGGTAATGTAAAAATATTATCCGTCATTAACTAGAGTAGGTGGATAGCAGAACGGAAACACAACTGGTTCAACCCATTGTCAAAATAAATAATCCCTATCAGTGACCAGAGGTGGGCCAAGATGGACAGCTGTGTCGGTGTTGTTGGCTGGGGTCCTTTCCCAGCCTAGAACACGGGACGACCTTTGAGACCGGTTTTGGGGCTCAAAGGCGAGGTGCAGGACCGTTCCTCAGGCCGGAACCGTTCCCCACAGCAGGCCGTCTTGAGCCCACCGCCGGGAACGAACAGCAATTATTTATTTTCAGACCAAGGGGTTGACCCGCTGGTGAAAAAGCGGTGTAATTGATAACATTAGAAAATGGAGTGATTATGATGAGTGAAATTGAAACGGCAACATTTGCTGGCGGCTGTTTTTGGTGCATGGTCCGGCCGTTTGACACCTTCCCAGGAATTCAAAAAGTGCTATCCGGCTACACCGGTGGAACCGTTGCCAACCCGACCTATGAACAGGTGAAGAGCCAAACGACCGGGCACACTGAGGCCGTGAAAATCTGGTTTGACCCCAGCGTCGTGAGCTATCGGCAACTGGTTGAGTTGTATTGGCAACAAACTGATCCTACCGATGATGCCGGGCAATTTCAGGACCGCGGCAGCAATTACCGGCCCGTCATCTTCGTCAATAGTGCGGAGCAGGCGCAAATTGCGCGCGATTCTCGGGACGCCCTGCAACAACGTGAACAGTTCGACAAGCCTATTGTGACGCAGATTCAGGTCGTTCAACCCTTCTATCCGGCGGAAGAACGTCACCAACAATTTTATAAGAAGAATCCGGAGCGCATGGCGCAAGAAGAAGCTGGCGGTCGTGAAGCATTTATCAAGCAACACTGGCAAGAAGATTAGAAGTCGCTAAAAGCTGGCTTTTGCCGTGGCCGGAACGCTAATTAAATGCTATACTAAGCCGAGCATAGTGTGAAGTATGACAAAAAATAAGCGAGGTCGAGTATTAAATCATGGATGATGTGCAGCAGTTGTTTAAACGGCATACCTATACGGCCAAGTTCTCCGTCGCGTTCTTCTACGGGGTTCTGGTGTCGATTGCGGTGAACTTTTTCTGGACGCCGGGACATATTTATTCTTCCGGGGTTACCGGGTTAGCGCAGTTAGTCAACAGTTTAACGGCGGGGTTGGGGGCGTTTCACATTACGACGGCCCTCGGGCTGTTTCTGATCAACATTCCCATGTTTTTCCTAGCTTGGAAACAAATTGGTAAGTCTTTTACGGTCTTTACGTTCATTTGTGTCCTGTTCGCGTCCGTGATGATCCGGGTCATCCAACCGGTCCATTTGACCAGTGATCCCATCATCTGTGCCATCTTTGGTGGGGCCGTCAACGGATTCGGGACCGGATTTGCCTTGAAAAATGGGATTTCAACCGGTGGGCTGGATATCATCGGTATCGTGCTCCGGCGTAAAACGGGTCGCAGCATGGGGACCATCAACATTGCCTTTAACAGTTTGATCGTCATCAGTGCCGGCTTCGTTTACGGCTGGCCATACGCGCTGTATTCTGCGCTGGGTCTGTTCGTGAACGCCAAGGTCATCGATATGACATTTACCCGTCAACAGCGGATGCAGGTCATGGTCATTACCGACCGGCCTAAGACGGTGATCGACAGTATTCAAAACCATATGCGGCGGGGAATTACGATTGTCCACGGCGCTGAAGGAGCCTACCGGCACGACGAGAAGACCATTTTGTTCACGGTCATTACCCGTTACGAAATGGATGCGCTGGAAACGGCGATGGAAGAAGCCGATCCAAAGGCCTTCGTCAGTATCTCGGATACGGTTAAGGTTCTGGGACACTTCTACGAACCTAAGTGGTAAAGTTTACGGAAAGTCTGGACGAGGGTCCGGGCTTTTTTAATTGGCAGCTTTTTTGGGGGAGATGACTGCACAGGTTGCGGGTTAGAGTAAATATCAGCTAGTCGCATGCCTCACAATTAAATGAGCTGGCTGATGAAAATTACTAGCTGTATCAGTGACCACCGCCGGCCACCTTGAGCCCACCGCCGGGAGCGAAAGGTGGAACACCATTTTCATCAGCTAAAAGGGCAAAGTATTAAAGGTTCGTAAAATTCTCTAGGTTATCCCAGTAGATGTGGTATAATTCTCGGTGTTATGGACAGCGAAATCTAGTGATATTGGTGATTAACGTGAAAGAGATTTATTTATGGTTAGTACGACTGATGTCGCTACTCTGGTCGGGGCGACGGCAACGTGACGTGGTCTACCTGATGAGTTTCGGTGACAACGTCCCGTTTATCAAGGCGCTAGCGGCAGGTATGCCGGCTGACCGGCAACTGTTGGTCTTTTATCGACCCAGTTGTCAGGCGGCCGCAGACGAGCTGGCAGCGACGGGTATCATGGTTCGACCGTTTACGGACGGCCTAGGCTTTGTGTTCACTGGCATTAGCCAGGTGATGCGGGCCCGGGTGTTGTTTTGCGACAACTATTACGCCTTCTTAGGCGGTTTACGGCATCCCCGACGCATGCGCATCGTTCAGATGTGGCACGCCGCGGGGGCGGTGAAGCGCTTTGGGTGGGATGATCCCACCACGGTAGACCGTTCGGCCAGTGATCAACGCCGTTTTCAAGCGGTTTACGATCAATTCGACGAGTACGTGGTCGGGGCGCCGGCCATGGGACAGGTGTTTGCGAGCAGCTATCGGGCACCGCTGGACCGGATGCAGGTCCTGGGGTATCCTCGGTCTGATCGTTTACAAGACGCCAACTGGGTGGCACAGACCCAGCAGCGGGTTTGGCAAGAACTGCCAGCCTTAAAGGGGCACCGCGTGATCTTGTATGCACCAACTTACCGGGAGGGCGTGACCTTCACACCACCCAAAGGGTTAGCCCAAGCGCTACGGTGTGATCCGGATGCCCGGGTCGTGCTCAGGTTACATCCGGCGTTGGCAACCAAAGCGGAAGACTTCCAGCGGCAATTGGGTGCGCAGGGCGTCGACGCGGCGGGCTTGTCCACGGCGGAACTGTTAACGGTGACCGAAACGTTGGTCACGGATTATTCATCGGTGGCGTTTGACTACAGTTTGTTGGCCAACGCCCATAGCTTACTGTTTTACCTATTTGATTTACCAGCCTACCAGCAGGATCCGGGTGTGCAACCGGACTTGCTGGACTGGCTACCGGGCCCGGCCTTAACGACCAACGCCCAACTGGCAGCGGCCATCCAAGCGGATGCCGCTACCGAGCTTACCCAATTCAATCAACATTGGAATAGTGCCAACGACGGCCACGCGACTGAACGTGTGGTTGCCCGTTACGTCGCACTATTATCCGATTAAAGTTAAAGGAGTGCAGTGCCTTGAAAGAGGTCATGACCTTATTTAAAGAACAATTCTCGAGTATCGGAATTATTTTCCGAATTTCTCGCTACGAGGATCAAGCAAGTTATCAGAGTCACTACTTAGGTTTAGCCTGGGAATACTTATACCCGTTGATTCAAATCGCTATTTACTGGTTAGTCTTCGGGGTTGGGTTGAAGCATGGTCAACCGTTAAATGGGGTCGGTTACCTCCCTTGGATGGTTATCGGGATCACGCCATGGTTCTTCATGAACCGGGCCACGTTGGATGCCTCTAAGAGTATCTACCAACGGGTCAACATGGTGGCCAAGATGAAGTTCCCAGTGTCCGCACTGCCAACAATCAAGGTCGTCAGCAACCTGAGTTCCTTCTGGACCATGATGGTCTTCTCCATCTTTATTGGCCTGTTAAATGGGGTCTACCCAAGTGTTTCTTGGTTCCAATGGATCTACTACTTCTTCGCCATGATCTGCTTGCTGGTTGCCTTAGGGGTCCTGAACTCCTGCATTAGCTTGCTGGTCCGGGATTACCACATCCTGCTACAATCCGTCATGCGGATGTTATTCTACGTGTCTGGCGTGCTGTTCAACTTCGTTACCACGTCATTCCCAGCACCATTCGTCCACTTATTGGAACTGAACCCGTACTATTACATCGTTAATGGGTTCCGGGAATCCTTTATCGGGACCGGTTGGTTCTGGCAACATCCAATGTTGACCTTGGAATTCTGGTTATTCGTCATCTTCGTTCTGCTGATTGGTTCTCACTTGCACTACAAGTTCCGGTCACGGTTCGTTGACTTAATTTAATTTGAAAGGAGCAACCTCAAATGGCTAAAGGTTCACACGGATTCGTCCAGTCATTGAAGCTTGTTGCTCGCTATGGGCTCATCGTCTTGAACGGTGGGCTTATTTGTTTACCCATCAAGCGGCGACAAGTGATTTTTGAAAGTTTTAACGGCAAGGATATCAACGACAATCCGGCAGCGATTTACCGCGAATTGGTCAAGGAACACCCCGACTATGCGCACACGGCTTACTTTAGCGTCAAGCCCAGAGAATTCGCGGGCCTGCATGCGAAATACCCGGAGATCAATCTGGTCAAGCGTTTCACGCCGCGGTGGGTCGCCCTGATGGCGCGGGCAGAGTTTTGGGTCCTGAATTCACGGTTACCCAACTGGTGGCACCAGAACCGCCACACGACCGTCATTCAGACCTGGCACGGGACCCCGCTGAAAAAGTTGGGCGCAGACATTGCCCACGTGGCGATTCCTGGGACCAGCACGGCGGACTATCATCACGAATTTATCACGGCAGCGCATCGCTGGACCTACTTGATTGCGCCGAACCAGTATTCACAGGATATTTTCAAATCGGCCTTCGGATTTAAAAACCAGTTTCTGTCGATTGGGTACCCCCGAAATGATGTGCTCTACACAACGAGTCAAGACGAGGTATCAGCCCTGAAGCAACGCCTGTTGGGTGCCGTGAACGGGCCCGTCGTGACCTACGCACCAACCTGGCGCGATGACATGGCGGTGCGTCCGGGGGTGTATCGCTTTGACCTGCCATTTGATTTGGATGAGTTCTTCAACCACGTACCAGCGGGAACGCACCTGATCATTCGGCCCCATTATTTGGTCAAGGACGCCATCGATATCCGCGGTTATGAAGACCGGGTGACCGTGTTGGCCGAGACCGATATTGCTCAGCTTTACCTGATCTCCGACCTCTTGATCACGGACTACTCCTCGGTCATGTTTGACTTCGCTAATCTGAAACGACCGGAACTGTTCTTTGCCTATGACCTGGCGCATTACCGCGACCAGCTCCGCGGTTTTTACTTTGATTATGAACGGGAAATTCCGGGGCCGCTTGTGACGACGGCTGTGGCCTTTTACCAGCAACTCGATGGTTGGCGGGAGACCGGCGCCTTTGCCGGCTATGAAGAACGCCAGGCCGCGTTCTATCACAAATTTTGTGAGTGGGAAGATGGCACGGCTAGTCGGCGCGTCGTTGACGTCATCAGTCATGAAAGGAAAGGTCACTAATGACAGAATTTTTAATCGGTTCACACGTGAGCATGAAGGGTAAGGACATGTTGCTGGGATCGGCCCAAGAGGCTGCCAGCTTTGGCGAAAATGTCTTTATGATCTACACGGGGGCGCCCCAGAACACGCGGCGCAAACCTATTGACGAGCTGAATATTGACGCGGGGAAGGCCTACATGGCGGACCACCAGCAACGGGCCGTCGTTGTGCACGCGCCCTACGTGGTGAACCTAGGCAACACGACCAAGCCGCAGAACTATGGCTTTGCCGTGGAATTTCTGACGGCGGAGGTCCACCGCGCCGCCGCCCTGGGGGCCACCCAAATCGTCCTGCACCCGGGTGCACACGTGGGCGCCGGTCCCGCCGCAGCCATTGCGCAGATTGCCCAGGGACTTGATGAAATCCTGGCCGCGGCCACGGAACCCGTGCAGTTTGCGCTGGAGACCATGGCGGGTAAGGGCACCGAGGTCGGTCGGACCTTTGAGCAGCTGGCGGCCATCATGGACGCAACCAGTCATAACGACCGGTTGTCGGTGTGCTTTGACACCTGTCATACCAGCGATGCGGGTTACAACATTGCCGGGGACTTTGACGGCGTGCTCAACGAATTTGACCACGTTATCGGGCTGGATAAGCTCAAGGTGATCCATTTGAACGATTCCAAGAATCCCCAAGGCAGTCACAAGGACCGTCACACCAACATCGGTTACGGGACGCTGGGCTTTGACGTCTTAAATGGCGTGGCTCATCATCCCCAACTGACGACGGTGCCCAAAATCATGGAAACGCCAGTGATTGGTCCGGACCGCAAGCACGGCGTCAATCCCCACGGCTATGAAGTCGCCATGCTCAAGGCGCAACGGTTCAATCCGGACCTGGAAGCCGATGCGTTGGCGGCCAAGCCGGTCGATGAATTTTTAAAGCGTTAATCAAAAAAGCTGCGATTTCACCTCCACACTGAGTGGGAATGAAATCGCAGCTTTTATTAAATGAGGTTAATCGGCCAGTGGGTGCGGAATCAAATCGTAATCCACACTTTCCATAATCAACGTGGCCGTTTCTTCGATTGATTTGTTGGAGACGTCAATCACTAGGCAGCCAATCTTTTTATAGAGCTTTTGGGCGTAATCCAATTCTTCGGTAATCTTATCCGCATCGGAATAGGCGCTGTCGGCGGGCAACCCGTAAGAGATCATCCGTTCCTGACGAATCTTTCGCAGGATGTTGGGCTTGTTGGTCAGGCCAAAGATCCGCTTGGGGTCGACCTGCCAGAGCTCATCGGGTAACTGCGTCTTAGGCGACAGGGGCAGGTTGGCGACGCGGAGGTTCCGGTTGGCCAGGAAGAGGGACAGCGGGGTCTTAGACGTCCGGGAAACGCCGAGAATCACGATGTCCGCCTTCAGTAGGCCGGTCGGGTCCTTCCCATCGTCGTAGGTCACGGCAAATTCCATGGCCGCGATGCGATCAAAGTAGGTGTCGTTCAAATTGTGGACCAGACCGGGCACACCTTCTGGCTCCAAACCGGTGGCTTGATGCATGACCGCCATGGCTGGTTGAATGCAATCAAACTGCTGTAATAAATTTTTTGCAGCAAATTCGCGGACCCGCTGACTTAATTTTGGACTAACTAACGTGTGAAAAATCATCGCGCGTTGTTTCTTGGCGAGGTTCAAAATGCCATCCAAAATCGAGTCCGTTTGGATGAAGGGGAATCGTTGATAGCTGGCCTGAACCGCGGGGTATTGGGAAACAGCCGTCTGCGCAACGGTGAGGGCGGTTTCACCGGATGAGTCTGAGATAACGAAAATTGTAATCTGTTGCATGGGCGAGCAACTCCTCTGACGTTTTCTTCTAGTGTACCCCGGGAGATAAAACGGTTCAAATTTATTTGCTTGTGTTATTGACGCGGTTTGGGTGTTTATGTATAATAGTTAAGAACCGTTACGCCGGTGGAAGAAATTCTAACCGACGTTATTACTTGTGCTCGGAGGGAGGGAATTTTATATGGCAAAGACAGTCGTTCGCAAAAACGAGTCTTTTGACGACGCTCTTCGGCGCTTCAAACGTACGGTTTCCCGTAGCGGTACTTTACAAGAATACCGTAAACGTGAATTTTACGAAAAACCAAGTGTGAAGAAAAAGTTAAAATCAGAAGCTGCGCGTAAGCGTAAAGCCAAGAAGAAGCGTTTCTAAGCTCTTTTTGCAAAGTTAACAAAAAATCGTTGAACTTAAGGTTCAACGATTTTTTTGTGCACTTTTTGAATAGTTATTCAACGAATGGATGAATACACGAAAATAGTTAGTCAGATCCGCTTTCGTTGGTCAAAACGACCTTCCCAATCATCCGGTTGGATTCGACCAATTCGTGAGCGGTCCGTAAATTAGCAGCATCAATGGGTGATAGGGTCTTGGTCAGGGTCGTGACGATTTGACCGCTGTCGACCAACTGGGCCACGCGCGTCAGAATGTCGTGTTGGCTCAGCATGTCCGGCGTGCCGAAGTAGGACTTGGTGAACATCCACTCCCAGGCGAAGGTCGCGCGCTTTTGCTTCAACGCACGCAGGTCGATGGGCGTGTCACTCCCAGTGATGGACACGATGGACCCACTTGGCGCAATCAGCGACACGATTTCCGGCCAGTGCTGGTTCAGGTTGCTTAACTCTAAAATGTAATCAACGGTCGGGTACCCGAGAGCCTGGACCTGAGGCACCAAATCTTCCCGGTGGTTAACGACGTGATCTGCGCCGTGGTCCTGCGTCCAAGCAATCGTCTCTGGTCGTGAGGCCGTGGCGATGACGGTCAGACCAGCCAGATGGGCGAACTGCGTGGCCATTGAACCGACGCCCCCGGCACCGTTGATGACCAGAATCGTCTTGCCGGCGTTGGCCTGCGGCGTATCGACGTTGATGTGCATTTGTTCAAACAAGGCTTCCCACGCGGTCAGGGATGTCAGGGGCATCGCGGCCATTTCAGCGGGGGATAATTTTTTCGGTGCGGGGCCCACGATGCGTTCGTCCACTAAATGGTACTCACTGTCCGTTCCTGGCCGTTTGAAGGAGCCGGCGTACCAGACGCGGTCGCCGGGCTGAAACAGGCTGACAGCGTCACCCACGGCGTCCACAATGCCGTAAGCATCAAAGCCGAGGACCTTGGGTGCTGGCAACACGCCGGTCGTCCCGCGGCGCACGGCGGTGTCAACGGGGTTGACCGAGGTGGCCACCACCTTGACTAGCAAATCGTGGCCAGTCGGGGTGGGCTTGGGTTCGAAAAACTCGGTCAAGCTAGTGTCGTCTGTAATGGGTAATTTCTGAGTAAAACCAATTGCCCGCATATCTGTCATATTTAAATCGTCCTTTCTTGTCGTTAATTTCAGGATACCATTTCAGTAGTGAATGACAATCATGTTGTCCCGGACCAAGAGGCGGCGAGCGCACAAGCAAAAATTAGCAGTGAATACCTGACGTTCGTTGAAAATAGGTGTAAACTTAATAGTAATTACAACTTTTAGGAGGAAACACAATGAGTTTAGAAACCCAACTCAACACTGATTTAAAGACGGCCATGAAGGCCCACGATAAGCTTTCTTTGAACGTTATCCGGATGATGAAGGCTGCTTTGACCAACGAAAAGGTCAAGCAAGGTCACGACTTAAGCGAAGACGAAGAATTAACGATCGTTTCCCGCGAGTTGAAGCAACGTAAAGAATCCATGGCAGAATTTGCCAAGGGGAACCGCGATGACTTGGTCGAAGGCGTGAAGGCTGAAATCGCCATCGTTGAAAAGTATGCGCCTAAGCAATTGAGCGAAGACGATATTGCAAAGATCGTTGCCGACAGCATTGCCAAGGTCTCCGCTAGCGGCATGGGCGACTTCGGTAAGGTTATGGGCGTTGTCATGCCCCAAGTTAAGGGCAAAGCCGACGGTGCCATCGTTAACAAGACAGTTAAGGCACAGTTAAACAAGTAGGCGCTTGTCGTTTCGTTCCCGGCGGCGGGCTCAAGGTGGCCTGCTGTGGGGAACGGTTCCAGCCTGAGGAGCGGTCTTCCGCCTCGCTTTTGAGCCTGAGAAGCGGTCTCAAAAGTCGTCCCGTGGTCTAAACTGAGAAAATCACTCAGTTAAGGCCACTGACACAGCTGGCCATCTTGGCCCACCTCTGGTCACTGAGACTGGCGCGGACAGTTTAACTGGCTAACCGGTCTTGCCTCTGCTGGCAAAGTTAACTTGTCGGTGAACGCACGAGGTGTAATCTACAAATAAATTAAATTGTTGCTGGTGGCGTTCGTCAGAAAATGCCGCCAATGGGGCCGCTGCGAATTTTTCGTGGGGGCCTTTTTTCTAAGGAGGATGAGGACGTGTTAACCTATGAACGTGTGACCGAGCCGACGTCTGAACAACTAAAGCTAGTATTGCTGGCGGATCCTAACCAAGCGCTGGTCGATGCGTATCTGCCGCAAAGTGCCATCTATGCGGCTAACGATGCGACCGGGCTGGCGGGGATGCTGGTGTTGAAACGGTTTGCGCCTCGCGTGGTGGAGGTCATGGCGATTGCAGTGACCCCCGCTAAGCAGCGCCGTGGCTACGGGCGGGCGCTCCTGACGTTTGCCTATCAGTGGGCGATTGAACATGGTTACCGAACGTTACGCATTGCGACCGGCACGACCAGCCTCACGCAGCTGTATCTATATCAGCAGCAGGGGTTTCGCGTGATTGCGGTGGAACCCGACTACTTTACCCAAAACTATCCGCAAACCATCGTGGAAAACGGGTTGATTTTACGTGATCGGTTGGTCTTAGAGCGGCCCATTCACCTCCCCAAACTGCCGCGTCAGTGACCTGTCACGACTTTTCGCGCCGAATCCTTTTACAATCCCCGGTGGTATGCTAAAATTTGAGTATTAGAAGTCTGCGCTATGTTGGGGGACCGGTGCGCCATTGACCGCTAATGTGGAGACCAGGCACAACGCGAAAGACTTAAAATCTAAAGACAAAGGAGCCACCGTATTGACTGAGAACGCAACGATTGAAAAAGAGTATATCTTGGAACGCCCTGAGGACGAAGTCGGCCTGTTGGGGACCCAAGATCAGTTTGTCACCATCCTGGAAGAGGGGCAAAATGTTGTCATCAAGCCCTTCGGCAATTCAATCAAAGTCTCTGGTGCGGCTGAGGCCGTCAACCAAACGCTGGCTATTCTACGCAACATGAGTGACCTGTTGGCCAAAGGCATCAAGTTAAATAGTGCCGACGTCATCAGTGCCATGAAGATGGCAAATAAGGGGACCTTGACTTATTTCAAGGATTTTTACACTGAAAAATTAATTAACGATGCCAAGGGTCGTGCGGTGCGGGCCAAGAACTTTGGCCAACGCCAGTACATCGATTCCATCAAGCATAATGATATTACCTTCGGCATTGGGCCTGCCGGGACCGGGAAGACTTACCTGGCCGTGGTCATGGCCGTGGCGGCGTTAAAGCACGGGGATGTGGAAAAACTGATCATTACCCGGCCAGCCGTTGAAGCCGGTGAAAGCCTGGGGTTCCTGCCTGGGGACTTGAAGGAAAAGGTTGACCCCTACCTGCGGCCAATCTACGATGCCTTGTACGCCATCCTGGGTGCCGAACACACGACACGCTTGATGGACCGCGGTGTCATTGAAATTGCGCCACTGGCCTACATGCGTGGGCGGACGTTGGAGTCGGCCTTCGTCATTTTGGATGAAGCCCAAAACACGACGAACATGCAGATGAAGATGTTCCTGACGCGGCTGGGCTTTGGCTCAAAGATGATTGTCAACGGGGATATCTCCCAGATTGACCTGCCAAACAATGCCAAGTCCGGATTAGTTCAGGCCCAACACATCTTGCAAAACGTGCCACACATCAACTTTGTGACCTTTAACTCGGATGACGTTGTCCGTCACCCCGTGGTTGCGCGCATCATTAACGCTTACGAAGCCAACGATACTAAACCAAATGGAGCTAAAAAATAATGGATCTAGAGATTTACGATAAAACCCAAGATGGCGTGCCCGCAAAGCACGTCGACATGATCAAAGACGTTCTGGAATATGCCGGGAAGTACCTGAAGCTGGCAGAAAATACGGAAATGTCCGTCACCTTAATGAACAACGAAGATATTCACCGCATTAACAAGCAGTACCGCGGGGTCGACCGGGCCACCGACGTCATCAGTTTTGCGATTGAAGACGGCGAGGACGCGGACGATGATTTTCCGTTGGTCATGGATGATGAAATGGCCGCCGAGATTCCCGAAAACATTGGGGATATCTTCGTGTCCATGGATAAGGTTGAAGAACAAGCGGAGTACCTGGGCCATTCCTACGAACGGGAACTTGGTTTTCTCGTGGTCCACGGCTTCCTGCATTTGAACGGCTACGACCACATGGAGCCTGCAGATGAGAAGGTCATGTTCAAGCTCCAGGCCGACATTTTAGATGCCTATGGCCTCAAGCGGTAAGCCTACCCGGCAAACGGGGAAAAATCGCGCCTTTAGCCAGTCGTTAGGCCATGCGTGGGATGGTCTGCGAGCGCTCTTTCATTATGAGCGTAACTTTCGGAAGCACTTGGTCGTGGGGAGCCTGGCTGTGATTGCCGGGCTCATCTTGCGGCTGAGTCTAAACGAGTGGTTGTGGCTCGTCCTGGCCATCTTCTTGGTGTTGATTGCGGAAACGCTCAATACCATTGTGGAGGCCGTCGTTGACCTGGTCGTGGGGGAAACTTACCATGACTTGGCGAAACGGGCGAAGGACGTGGCAGCAGGTGGGGTCTTGATGGCCGCCATCTTTGCCGTCATCGTCGGCGCGTTAGTGATGTTGCCAGCGTTAGTGCGTTGGTTCTAGGAGGAAAATATGGATAATCCAGATTACAAATCAGGTTTCGTCGCCATTGTTGGGCGGCCAAACGTGGGTAAGTCAACGTTTTTGAACCGGGTGATCGGCCAGAAAATTGCCATCATGTCAAACACGGCCCAAACGACGCGGAACAAGATTCAAGGCATCTACACGACGGATGAGGCGCAAATCGTCTTCATCGATACGCCCGGGGTTCACAAGCCTAAGAGTAAGCTGGGCGACTACATGGTGCAGTCAGCCATGTCCGCGTTAAACGAAGTCGATGCCGTTTTGTTCATGGTCAACGCCGCTGAAAAGCGGGGGGCCGGGGATAACTTTATCATCGATCGTTTAAAGAACGTCAAGGCCCCCGTTTACCTGTTGATCAACAAGATCGACCAGGTTAAGCCGGACGACCTGTTGCCCGTGATGGAACAATACCAAACGGCGCTGGACTGGAAGGCCGTTTACCCCATCTCAGCCCTCGAAGGGAACAACGTTGACGAGCTGTTGACGGGGTTAGTCGACCACATGCCAAATGGGCCACAATACTACCCAGCTGACCAAGTAACGGATCACCCGGAACGGTTCGTGGTTAGCGAATTGATTCGGGAAAAGATCTTCATGTTAACGCGTGAGGAAGTGCCACATTCAGTTGCCGTGGAAATCGAAAGCATGAAGCAAAAAGACGAGGACCACGTGCACATCGAAGCCACGATCATCGTGGAACGACCAACGCAAAAGGGAATCATGATCGGTAAGGGCGGTAGCATGCTTAAGAAGATTGGAACCATGGCCCGTCAAGACATCGAACACCTGCTGGGGAGTAAGGTTTACCTCCAGTTGTGGGTCAAGGTGCAACCTAACTGGCGTGACAAGGCGACCCTGCTGAAGAGCTACGGGTACCGCAAGGACGATTTATAAACTAGAAAGTGGGGATGGCTGTGGCACGAAACGTGACTGATTTTCACGGCATCCTCCTTTTTCGCCGGGACTATGCCGAACGGGATTTCCTGATCAAGTTTTTAACGGCGGAGTTTGGTAAGAAAATGTTTCTGGTGCGTGGCGCCAAGAAAAAGGGCTTCAAGATGGTGGCGGATATCTTGCCGTTCACGGTCGGCAGTTACGTCGGTGATATTGCCGACGATGGGCTGTCGTACATCCGCACGGCCAGAGAGACCAACCAGTATCAAAATATTAGTGGCGACATTTTTAAAAATGCCTATGCCACCTATATCATGAGCCTGGTCGATCAGGCGTTTCCGGACAGCCAACCGCTGCCAGACTGGTATCACCGGGTTCAGCGTGCACTGACCCTAATCGACGATGGGGTGAACCCGTCCATTGTCACCAACATCATGGAAATTCAGTTGATGCCGGCCTTTGGGGTTGCGCCGCAGTTACAGGGGTGTGCTATTTGTGGGCGGACTGATCTGCCATTTGACTACTCGGAAAGCTACGGGGGGCTGCTGTGCCAGCAACATTGGCAAATGGACCCACGGCGCTTGCACCTGGCCCAACGCACGATTTATTATTTGCGTCAGTTCTCCGTGATTGACTTGGACCGAGTCCATTCAATCAACGTGAAACCGCAGACGGAGCATGCGCTGCGCCAGCTGATGGATGAAATCTATGATAGTCAGATTGGGGTGCATCCTAAGAGCAAACGGTTCTTGGATCAGATGCAGTCATGGTCAGCCCGCCTGATGACGCCACCTACGACGGACTAAACGGGGCTGGTGAAAACTGGGCCTGGTCGCGTCCGTTCCCGGCGGCGCGCTCAAGGGGCCTGGCTATGGGGCCGGATCCAGCCAAAGAGCGGGCTTCCACCTCAACTTTGAGCCGAAAGGCGGTCTCAAAGGTTGTCCCGTGAACTAGGCTGGAAAAGAACTCCAGCCAAGGTCACCGACACAGCCAGGCACCTTGGCGCGCCTCTGGTCACTCCCACGACCGGCCCAGTTTCCCCAGCCCTGCGGCTGACATGGGTTTAGCCCATCGGCTGGGGGGTTGTGGTAGGTGGTATCGTCGGAGCGACAATGTTAAATTTAAAAAGAAACACAAAAATACCGTTCAGGTTTTCCTTTTGGAAAATTCTGAACGGTATTTTTTGTTTTCACCTGAAAGGTTTCACAGCCAGTGAGTGTGTTTCAGGCACTTTCGTTTACCCCTGCATAATATCATGCTAAGGGTGTTCAATCAATGATTATCCCTTATTCTAAGCCGGATTATAGCCATTTTATTTGATAAAAGAAATTAGTTGGCGTCCGGGTTGTGATAACGAAGGCTGAAAATGTGGTGACTATTGAGGCTAACCTTATTGTTATCAAGGGCGGCTTGACCATTAACAACAAATGCGTTGGTTACCGACTTAGTCGAGTGCGGCTTGATTACAATGGATTTATGAGTGTAATTTTTCTTAACTGTACTACCATGGTAAGTCACATGAAACTTTTTGAAATTAATGCGATACTTTTTTCCTGAAGTGTTCTTAATTTTAAGCTTTGCACCTGTTTGAACGTTGTTGAAACTAGTGTACTTTTTGCTGGGAAAATATCGACCGCTAATTTTAACCGACTTTTGCCCAGTGTAATTATGTGTTTTCTTAGCAGAGGACTTGACCGAATTGGCTTTTTTGGCAGTTTTCTTATAAAAATAAAGTGAAGAGTAGCCGCCTTGGCTATAGCTTGGAATCAGTTCGCGTAAAGCAGTCTTGCCATTGCGATGTACGCGCTTGAATTCACCGGTATCATCGGTTGCATACTTACCTAACACCCAGTAACCGGAATGAACGGCATTGCTACTGACATCAAGAATACTGTGATTGGCATAAGGTGCTTTTTTCTTACCAGAAAGGGTTTCAGAGCTAATCTTTTTTGACCCTCTATAATACGAGGTGTGTAGAGTATATTTTGTGATTTTTAAGTTGTACTTATTGCGTCCCTTTTTCTGAACCCAACTACCTCGTAATGATTTCGGCGTTGTTGTGTGATGAAAGCTAGCTTGTGCAGTTGTTGGCACAGTTAGAAACAGGGCGGTAGTAGCGATGATGCTGGTTAAGATGACGACAGGCTTTTTCATTGATTATTCCCCCGAATTATTTGAATAAGTAATGGACGGTCGGTTTGGCGGAACTATAGTTGTTCGAACGTAACTTAAGTCCATGTTTACCATTGTGCTTAACAGACTTCAGTTCGAATTCTAAATCTGTCGCATAGGCACCTAAGCTCCAATAGCCAGTGTAGAGCTTGCTACGTTTGATATATAGTTCCTGATGCCCGTTAGTTTTTTTCTTGGTACTAATTTTGGTGCTATTTTGTTTCTTACCATGCTGATAAACCGTTTGATTTAAAGTGTTTTTGGTTATTTTTAACTTGTAGCTGAATTCTTTGTCGTGATAATGCCAAGTCCCACGTAGCTTTTTAGGTGTTGCTTTGTAAGTCTTGGTTTGTGCATTAACGGAAGGTACGGCAACGCCGCCGATTGCTAATCCAGTGGTAACAGCTAAGGTTGATATGAGTAATTTTGACTTCATTATGTAGAGCTCCTCATAAATAATAGTGTTTAGATTGATTGATAAGATTAATTATAGTATTTACCCACTGTTAAGTAAATATTCAATTCGGCGTTATATGACATGTGTAATTGATAGTGTTGCAGTTTTTGATAGATAAGCAAAGTGAGGGATGATTAGCCGCTTGGATTTAAATTGAAGGTGACGCGGGATCCTAAGCACTGACTGGAAACGATTTTTAAGTTTTAACGATTGGAAACTAGTTTTCAACTATATTTGAGGATTGCGTTAAAAGTCTTTCAACAGAAAATACCGTTCAGCTTCTCCATTGGAAAATTCTGAACGGTATTTTTTGTATACGCTAACTTGTCTTGATATCGCCCCACCAGTCTGGGAGGAGGTCATCGAGGGTGACGGTCCGCCTGGTCGCGTAGTCGGCCATGATCTGGGTGTGGCGGTTGTTGGGTGAAAACTGCAAGAGAGTTTCGCGACAAACACCACAGGGCATGCCACTGATGCCGGTTGGCGGCGCGTCACGAAAGGCGATTAGGCGTTGGACTTCCGTTTCGCCACTGGTCGTGTACATGCTGAGTAACGCGACCCGCTCAGCGCAAAGGTTGAGGGTGCCAGACAGGCCCTCGATACAAAATCCTGTGAAAATTTGGCCAGACTTACTTTGCAACGCACAGACCACGTTGTGCGCATAGATAAACTCATTGACGGCTTCCGGGTGGTAGAGCGGTTTCGCCGCCTGGTAGAGCTGTTCCCAAATGTCCAAAAGAGGCCACCTCCCAGTAAAATTAAGATTAAATTTAGCACAAACCAATCGTTAGCACAGAATAGTTGGCGGGTGGATGCTCAATTCGTAAAATCAATATGAGAAATAGTCTCTTAGTGGGTGGATATGATTAAGGTAGGCGATTGTCTTTCGGCATGCTATTCTGGAGATACGCTTTTTAGAAAATGACCGGCAAGTGTTGGTGGTCACTGGGGGAGACTAATTTGGGGATGATTTGGCACCGCTTAAACCGACGCTGGCTCATCGTGGCGTTTGGACTGGCGGTTAGTTTGGCGATGGGACAATTCTTGCAGAAGTTGTCTCAAATAAGTGGGCACAATCCGTTCTTTTTGTCGCCCTATACGGAGTGGATCGGGATTGATAATTTTAGTGCACTTGCGATGGCGTATTATCTCTTGCTACCGCTATTGGCAGTGTTGCCGGTGGGGAGTTTGTTGCAACAGGATCTGCGCAATGGCTTTCATTACCAGTTGCGGATGAAACGGTCGGTAAAAGCAATTTTCCGGGGATATTTTGGCTGGTCGTTTATTTTAGGCGGTTTGGTCGTGAGTGGGCCGTTAGTCATGAACTTGCTGGCTTATTTACTAGTCCTGCCAAATTTACAGCCAGATAATCTCCTACATAGCAACGTTTTAGTGGTTCATGATAATACGATCAATGTGGGGTTGTACTATGCGCATCCGTTCTGGCATGCGCTGTTGTCGATTGGCCTGGTCTTTGTCTGGGGCGCCTTGTTGTCGTGCCTGGTCACGGGCCTAAGCTTTTTTACGACTAAGCCGTTTGTGGCGTTCGGGAGTATGGTGTTCGGACAGATTGGCCTGCTGATGGTGGACGCCTTCAACTGGTTGCCTCACAGTTTGGCACCCGCTAATCTGTTGAAGGAATCGGCTAATGCCAGTGTGAAAGGACTAACGTTGGTGCTCCTGACGTTAGGTTTAGGTGTTGTCACTCTGGGGGTGATGACAGTTGGCTGGCGGCGATACCTTTATGCGTAGACTCTGGCGACAACAGTCTCACCAGTTGCGGTTGCGTTGGCGTAGCAGTAGTTTGATCATTTTGAGCATGAGCCTCTTTGTAGCGGCCCTGCTACGAGAAACGTTTCAACCAGGGGTAACCGCACCCACTGTTTATGCCTATCTGTTTAACAGTCGGCTCTTCAGTACGATCTATTTGCCTCTTTGTTTGATGGCGAGCCTCAGTTTATTTGACTATCGGTTACTGGATTATGGTCGCGTTGGTCGCAAACGGGTTTGGTTTTGGCAATTGTTGAACCAAAATGGCATCATGCAGGGGATGCTATGGGGACTGTGGACGGGCAGTCTATTATGTCGAAGTTATTTTTTAGGTCACTGGGCGGCTGTAAAAGTTGTCCTGTGGGGATGCTTACAATTAGGTATGCATCAAGGATTCTTTGTCACCCTCAGTCTGATTTTGTACTGGTCATTGCGCAAAAAGATTATGGCCATACTAGGTATCTGGTTGTTGGAAGTGGTCAGCTTAGATTTACTACAGCAACCAGCCTCGCCATTTTTTAAGTACACGCACTTGGCTCCATTTGGCAGTCATTGGCCAGCTGCTTTAGTCGTATGCTTGGGCTGGGGAGTGGCGATTATAGCGTTATGTTGGCTGATTGATTGGCGCGATAGCTAAGGGGGAAGAGCATGGCACTTATTCAAATGAAAAATGTGAGCAAACACTTCGACCACCAGCCAGTCTTACGAGACGTTTCATTGGAAATTGAAGCGGGCGCAATCACGGCGCTGACGGGCATTAACGGTTCTGGCAAGACGCTCATCTTAAAAGCCATGCTAGGCTTGATGAAAGCGCAAGGGACTATCAGGGTCAAACAAACACCCATCAAGGTCGGTCAAGTTTATCCGATAACGGCAGGAATCATGATTGAGACTCCCAGTGTACTCCCAGAGTTTTCGGCGTTGACTAATCTGCAATTGATTGCTGATCTGATACCGGGCGTGACAGAGGGTGAGCTGCTAGACCTATTAACGGAATTTGACTTGCCGACTTCGCATTCTGCTAAGGTGCGCCACTTTTCACTAGGGATGAAGCAAAAATTGGGAATTGCCCAGGCTGTCTTAGGGAAAAGTGAGCTGATTGTCTTGGATGAGCCCACGAATGCATTGGACGCGGCTAGCATTAAAAAGTTAATTGCCTACATAAAACAATTACAAGCCGGTGGGAGCACGCTGGTGATTGCCTCACATGATCAGGCTTTCGTGGCCGCCGTGGCGGATCAACAGCTACGGGTTGAAGCGGGGACCATTGGATGATGAAAAAACGACAGCGTTTTATTGGAGGATTGCTGATAATTGTCGGTTTAATTCTAGGGGGTGCTTGGCAATTTCAACGAGTAAATCGCGGTGTGACGACCAAGCCAGTGGTCGAGCAAGTTGTTCAGCCGCATCAATGGAGCGGCAGCCGGAAAGCTCAGTTCAAAATGCTGACGGCTACGCAGCGGACAGTTACAGACGGTAAGGAAGTCACGCTGCACTTATTAATGCAGTCGATAAAACCAGCTAACTACGGTTTTCACGCCAATAATTTAAATATGATTGAAAATATGTGGCTAAACATCCCATATAGCATCAGTAATCAATCGCGCGGCATGCAACATCCCAATGGACGGTATTACACAGAGAAGGAATGGCGGCAGCCGTCGGTGAAAGATGTGACGTTGCGCTTCCTGGTGATTCCTAACAGCTATCGACAACGCCAACAATCTGCGCGTTTTAGCTTCCTGGTCCCGGAACGTTCAGATCAGTTTGTGAAGTACTCTGTGCTATTGAACCTGGATCATGATGGCTCTGTTTTGGCCTAGCGAATGGAGAATTTGACTATCGTTGGATGGAAAGAAGATGGCGCCCTCAGAAATCGAGGGCGCCATTTTCTTTTTGATCTGTATTTTAATTGGGTCCGGAATATTTAGCTGTCACCCTTCAAGCTTTAGCTGGTGAAGGGTGACGCCACAAGCAACGAGAACCTGTTTTAGCAAACCTACAATGGATGAGTTTCCTTTCTAGCTGTTTTCACAGTTGAACCATCCATAGAAAACAAATACTCACTTTCAAAATAATACAGCTAGCTGTATAATAATCAGTGAGGTGATGACATGAACAGTGACCAATTGGTTTCTTGGAAATTAGTTTTGTTGGGGCGACAGATTCGCCACCAACGAAATCTCTTTGTCCGGAACCTATCGTTAACGAGTGCGCAAGCGGATGCCCTTCGATTCTTTACGGACCATCCCGCGGGAACGATTACGGATTTCAAAGAACAACAGCAGGTGACCCACCAGACAGCTCGACTCATGGTTAAACGCCTGGTCGACCGACAGCTGTTAGTCTTACAACCGAATCCTGCTGATGGCCGAGCCAAGTTGGTTGCGTTAACGCCAGCTGGGCAGGACAAGCTTCAACAGTTAAATGCGCACATCAAGACGACCAGTCAGGCGTTATTTACCGGGTTCACGCCCGCCGAGCAGCAACAATTATTGGCGATGCTCGGTCGGATCGGTCAAAATTTGGAAAGGAACTGAGGTCGTGTGAAAACACGCTTATACACGAAGGATGTTAAATTAGTTTTAGCCGCTAGCTTCTTCTTTTTGATGAGTCCCATGCTGGTCAATCCCATTATCGCGGGCTTCTCAAGTAATGTAGGGGCTAACAGTGTTTTGGCCGGAATCGTTGCCGGGATGATGAACCTGACATCGCTGATTCTCCGGCCGTTGGCAGGGAATCTGACCGACCGTTTTTCTAAGTATCGCTTAAGCTCAATCGGCGCCGGATTTATTTTGGTTGCCTGCATTGGGTACGGGGTTTCTACGGCGGTGCCGCTGATCATGCTGTGGCGGGTCGTCAACGGGATTGGCTACACGCTATGTTCCGTTTGCATGGCGACCTGGATGGCCAGCCTGTTACCAGCCGACCGCATCGGCGCGGGGATGGGTATCTACGGGATTGCAAATGCCTTGGGCATGGCGATTGGCCCCGCCGTGAGTGTGTTTTTGTACCATCACTTTGGGTACCGCAGTGTTTTCTGGGTGGCGACAGGCTTCATTATTCTGTTGCTCCTGACGATTCAGTTTGTTGGGGATAAGAGTGTGCCCCATCCCGATTACCGCAAAAGCAAGGGTCAGCACGAAAAGTTACGGCTGGTTCAACCCAAAGTCGTGCCGGTGGCGGCCATTCTCTTGTTGTTCTCGCTACCATACTTTGCCACGCAAACGTACATCGTGAGTTACGTCTTTCACCGGGGCTTTGCCATTCCGGCGGGGGCCTTTTTCCCCGTCTACGCGTTAGTCCTGTTGGCGATGCGGCTGATCCTGCGGGATGCCTTTGACCGGGTGCCATTTAAAAAATTCTTCTGGATCTGCCTGGGGTGCAACCTGATCGGCATCGTGGGGCTGACCGATATGGACAACTGGGCCATGCTGATTGTTGGCGCCGTTGGTTTAGCTGCCGGCTATGGGCTGATGTTTTCTATTTGCCAGGCCAAGTCACTGACGCTGGTCCCCAAGGCCGACCGGGGTTTGGCCAACAGTACGTTTTACATCGGGATTGACCTAGGGATGACGCTGGGCCCGATGTTGGCGGGGGTTATCACGACCTTCCTGCCATGGATCTGGTTCTATCCGGTCATGGCCATTACGCTGCCCGCCATTGTCGGGGTTTATTGGGAAAATCGGCGTGGCCTGGCTTAATCGCTAACAAATCAATGGGCCAGTTGCCGTAGTCGTGGTAAACTAACTTCATATTGAATTTTAATCAAATTCTTATTATTTTAACATAAAGGGAGTTCTTACATATGAAGTATCGGCAATTAGGCAAATCAGGCTTACGCGTCAGTGAATTAGCCTTGGGAAGCTGGCTCACGGATGTCAGTGATGCCGCCAAACAGGACCTGGCCGCCCAGAGCATCAAACTGGCCTATGAAAGTGGCATCAACTATTTCGACTGCGCGGATGTGTATAGTCGCGGGGCCGCTGAACGTTTCTTGGGCAAGGCCCTCCAACAGTTTCCCCGCAAGGAATTGGTGGTTTCCAGCAAGGTTTTCTTCCCATCGGACCGTGGCGTTAATGACCGTGGTCTCTCACGGAAACACATCACCGAGTCCATTGACCAGTCGCTGACCAATCTCCAGACGGATTACTTGGACCTGTATTTCTGCCACCGCTTCGACTCCCAGACGCCGTTAGCGGAAACCCTGACGACTCTGAGTGGCCTGGTTGATCAAGGTAAAATCCTCTATTATGGGGTCAGCGAATGGACGCCGGTACAAATTTTAAAGGCAGAGCTGATCATTCAAAAACGGGGGTTACACCCAATCACCGTGGTCCAACCAGAGTACAACATGTTTGACCGCTACATTGAACATGAACTATTGGATCTGTGCGGCGAACTTGGGTTGGGCGTCGTCCCATTCTCACCATTGGCGCAGGGCCTATTGACTGGGAAATACCGTCAGGGCCAGCCCACACCGGCCGGGTCTCGCGGCACGTTCCAACCAGACCTTCAGGCCCAACTAGTGCCAGAAAACTTGGCGAAGGTGGCAGAGCTCGCCAAGATGGCCGCAGAATTGGATACGGACCTGGCAACCTTTGCGTTGGCCTGGGATAAACGGGATGCGCGTATCTCCAGTCTGATCATCGGGGCCAGCAAGCCGGCCCAGCTACAGAATAACTTAAAGGCCGTTGACTTGGAGATTCCAGCCGAGTATGAAGCTCGAATCGATAAACTATTTGGCTTTAAGAAATTTTTCCGCGAAATTTAATCGTTGTGAAGCACATTCGACCGCTCGGTTTGAGCGGGTGAATGTGCTTTTTAGGCTAAGCTTTGATGCTAGCGAAAGAAACGCACGCTGATTAGTATTCGATGGCAATAGGATACTTATGCGCCCCCGCACGAGGCGATTGTGTGCCGCCAACACGGATTAACACCGTTTCCCCTAAATCCATTGACAACCCCACCCCAGACGACTATCATAAAACTCAGTTAAATAAGTCGATTATGATGAATGAAAAACGCAGTGGTTGTTCTCAGCGAGTCCGGGGTAGTGTTAGCCGGATAACGGGTGCTGTGGGTTGGCACATTCGGAGTCGTTTCCAAGTAAGCTGCTAGTCAGTCTGTGACTAGAAGTAGGGTGGAACCGCGAAAATTTTTTCGTCCCTACGTGAATTTGCCTCGGTGAATTCTCGTGGGGATTTTTTTGCGCTTATTTGTTTGAAATTTAAGGAGGAAACAGCACCCATGACAGAAAAACTGTCCATGCAAGCAATCATTTTAAAGTTACAACAGTACTGGTCCGCACAGGGCTGCATGCTGATGCAAGCTTACGATACTGAAAAAGGGGCCGGGACCATGAGTCCTTACACCTTCTTACGGGCGATCGGACCAGAACCTTGGAACGCCGCTTACGTTGAACCTTCACGCCGTCCAGCCGATGGTCGTTACGGGGAAAACCCTAACCGGTTATACCAACATCACCAGTTCCAAGTGATCATGAAGCCTTCACCCGATAACATTCAGGAACTTTACCTGAACAGTTTGAAGGAACTCGGCATCAACCCCCTCGAACATGATATCCGGTTCGTTGAAGACAACTGGGAAAACCCATCCATGGGTTGTGCCGGTGTTGGTTGGGAAGTTTGGTTGGACGGGATGGAAATCACCCAGTTCACCTACTTCCAAGTTGTTGGGGGGATGGAAGTTGATCCCGTCACATCCGAAGTGACCTATGGGTTGGAACGATTAGCTTCCTACGTCCAAGACGTCAACTCCGTCTTCGACCTGGAATGGGCCGATGGCGTGAAGTACGGGGACATCTTCAAGGAACCTGAATACGAACACTCCAAGTACAGTTTCGAAGAAAGTAACCAAGACATGTTGCTCCGCCACTTCGACGAATACGAAGACGAAGCCAAGAAGCAAATCGCCAATGGCCTGGTGCACCCAGCTTACGATTACATCCTGAAGTGTAGCCATACCTTTAACCTGCTCGATGCGCGGGGCGCCGTTTCCGTTACCGAACGGGCCGGCTACCTGTCTCGCATCCGGAACATGGCCCGGGCCGTGGCACGCGCCTTCGTTGCTGAACGGAAGAAGCGTGGGTTCCCATTGGTCAAGGATGAAGCCTTACGTGCAAAACTATTAGCAGACGATGAGGAGGCCAAAAAATAATGGCACACACATTTTTACTTGAAATTGGACTAGAAGAAATGCCAGCCCACGTGGTGACGCCAGCTATCAAACAACTGGTCAAGCGCACGGCTGACTATTTAAAGGAACAACGGGTAGACTACACGGACATTAAGCCATTCTCCACTCCCCGGCGCTTAGCCATCCAAATCAGTGGTTTAGCCGACAAGCAAGAAGACATCAGCGAATCCGTCAAGGGTCCCGCTAAGAAGATCGCCCAAGATGCCGATGGTAACTGGACGAAGGCCGCTATCGGGTTTACCCGTGGCCAAGGTCTGACCCCAGACGACATCACCTTTAAGGAAATCAAGGGGACCGAATACGTTTACGTCGACAAGTTTATTGCCGGCGAACCCGTTGCCGCCGTCTTGGCAGGCTTGAAGGACGTCATCACGGCGATGACCTTCCCAACCATGATGAAGTGGAGCACCCATCACTTCGAATACGTTCGGCCAATTCGGTGGATCGTGGCGCTGTTAGATGCCGATGTGATT
Organism: Levilactobacillus sp. FUA 3915; assembly: GCF_044053135.1. Classification (NCBI taxonomy): domain Bacteria; kingdom Bacillati; phylum Bacillota; class Bacilli; order Lactobacillales; family Lactobacillaceae; genus Levilactobacillus; species Levilactobacillus sp. FUA 3915. The sequence continues at coordinate 2,673,798 of NZ_CP168704.1, forward strand.
CCGTTCAGCATCCTGGACGTCACGACCGGTCGCAACACCCGCGGTCACCGTTTCTTAGGGACCGACGTGGACGTTGCCACGGCTGCCGACTACGAAGCCGACTTAACCGCCCAATTTGTCATTGCCGATGCCGACAAGCGCAAGGCCTTGATCAAGCAACAGATTGAAAAGATTGCGGCCGACCACAGCTGGACGGTCAACATTGACGCTGGCCTGTTGGAAGAAGTCAACAACCTGGTTGAATGGCCAACGGCCTTTGAAGGCAGCTTCGACGAGAAGTACCTGACCATCCCCGAAGAAGTCCTGATCACCTCTATGCGTGACCACCAACGGTTCTTCTACGCGCGCGATGCTAGCGGCAAGCTCTTGCCTAACTTCATCTCCGTTCGTAACGGGAACGACCATGACCTCCAAAACGTGGTTGCCGGGAACGAAAAGGTTCTGACGGCCCGTTTGGAAGACGCCATGTTCTTCTACACGGAAGACCAAAAGAAGACCATCGCCGATTACGTGGAACGGCTCAAGTCCGTTAGCTTCCACGACAAGATCAGTACGATGGCCGAAAAGATGTCCCGCGTGACGGCGATTGTGAGCGTCTTGGCGAAGCATTTCGACTTAAACGATGCCCAAACCAAGGCCGCCTTACGTGCCAGCGAAATCTACAAGTTTGACCTGGTCACCGGGATGGTCGGTGAATTCGCCGAACTCCAAGGGGTCATGGGTGAGAAATACGCCTTACTGCAAGGCGAAGACCCAGCCGTTGCCCAAGCCGTTCGCGAACACTACGAACCCATCTCAGCCGATGGGGCCTTACCAGAATCCGTTCCGGGTGCTGTCTTGGCCTTGGCTGACAAGTTCGATAGCATCTTGACCTTCTTCGCTGCTGGCATGATTCCTAGCGGTTCCAATGACCCTTACGCTTTGCGGCGTCAGGCAACCGGGATCGTGCGGATTGCGCGTGACCAGAAGTGGTCCTTACCAGTCGCTGAATTAGCCAGTGACTTTATCGCTGCCGAAGACACGGCTAACGTGGCTCCTAAGCTGGACCAAGCTAGTCAAATCGACGCCATGGTGACCTTCATCAAGGACCGGATCCGCAAAATCTTGCGTTCCGCTAAGCAACGTCATGACATCATCGATGCCGTGACCGCCGGCTCCAGCAGTGACGTCCTGCAGATCTTCACGGCTGCTGACATTTTGGCCAGCCATGCCGCTGATGACAACTTCAAGGCCGTCATCGAATCCCTGACGCGGGTGATTCGTTTGGCCCAAAAAGCCCCAGCCGAATTGGCCGATGCCACGGTTGATGCCAAACTGTTTGAAAATGACAGTGAAGGTGCCCTGGACAAGGGCGTTGCCGAAGTGGCTGCCGCCGCTGGCAAGGGCTTAGATGCTCTGTACGCTAGCCTGGCTGACATCCAACCAACCATTGCCGCTTACTTTGAAGCCACGATGGTCATGGACAAGAACGATGCCGTTCGGAACAACCGGTTAACTGAACTGAGCCACTTGGCAACCTTAGCGTTGACCTTGGGTGACTTGGACCAATTGGTCGTTAAATAAATTACTGCGTTTGCGAAACGTTCGTCATCCCCAGCAATGGGGTGTGGCGGACGTTTTTTGTTTACCCTTAACTGGACTTGTCACCGTTTGTTCGGTTCCAGTCGTTACTGGTGAGTCTGGCCGGCCATGTCGACACAGTGGCCCTACACTGTAAGCAATTTAACGACTAGGAGGTGAGGCTGGTGTGCTTACCAGGAGTTAACCGTTGCTATCTGTGGGGCTGGCGGGTGGTTAACGCGGGCCTGTGCGGCGTGCACGAGCAATTGCCTGGACGCTGGCTTGCTGGTCCAGGTGGCGCGTAGGAAGTCAGTTTACTTGCATCAAGGCGTTGTCAGTTCTAAACTAGTGCTCCTGCAACTTTCAGTGAGCACGGAAATGGGATGGGAACATGCTATTACCACGATTTACCCATGGCGAGTTGAGCCGGTTTGTGTGGGGCAACTTAGGCGTCTTGGCCGTCTTGTGGGTGTTACAACTGGCCAAGATTCACTGGGTAGCGCTCTCGTTACGGACGTTGTTTATCATTAGTATCATTGCCGTGTTAATGGACTACGGGCCATTGGTCGTGAAGAAGGGAAGCAATGCCAGAACCGTCGATCACATTCGCTTGGACCTGAACGTGACCTTCAGCGTGTATGGCCTGCTGTATCTCCTGACACCCCGGGCATTTAGCCCTCAGAATCCGGCGGAGAGTCTAGCACTGCTGGGCTTTTTATTTTCCGTCGGGGCGCTGGTTCTGGCCTACGTGCCACGCAACCATTACGTGGGAATTCGGTTTCCCCAAACGTATGCCTCACCGGTCGTCTGGCGCAAGACCAACTTGTTGGGCGCACGTCTGGGCTTCGTCTGTGGCCTGGTCTTTTTCTTAACCGCTGGCCTTTTGGGGGCGGACATTGGCACTGCCGCGTTGCTTATAGGCGTGATTGGCCTGGTTATCGGCACCTGGACCTATGCCAACTGGTTGACCCAGCGGGGTAAATAGGGGCGTCGGACACCGGCAGACTTTTCACAAGCGGGGGTGGTTTTCCCGGCAAACGTGAGTCACAAGTGTTGACACCAGCTGTAATAGGAGTAGTATGTATAGTGTATTTTTACGCACGTAGGGCCAATTAAAGAGTCGCACTTGTCGGATTGCCGGGGTGCGACTTTTCAAGGCTACGGGCGCAACGGGATTCACGGTAAGGGAGTGATGGTGTGGCGAAGATACCCGAAGACGTGATTGAAACGGTGCGAACGGCGACCAACATTGCTGATGTGGTCGGCCAGTACGTCCAGCTCAAGAAGTCCGGGAAAAATCTGTTTGGTCTCTGTCCCTTTCATGAGGAACGGACGCCCTCGTTTTCCGTCTCGGAAGACAAGCAGATCTTTCACTGTTTTAGTTGTGGCCGCGGGGGCAACGTATTCAAGTTTCTGATGGAACTAGAACATGTCAGCTTTCCCGAGGCCGTCGTCAAGGTCGCTGACTTTAGTCACGTCGACCTCGACAGCGAGTACCGCCAGGACGCGGCGGGGCCCAAGATGGATTCCAAGACCAGTCAACTCATCGATCTGCAGGAACAAGCGGCCAAACTTTACCACCACATCTTGGTGAACACCGAGGCGGGTGAACCAGCGCTGAATTACCTGCATGACCGGGGTTTGACGGATGAGACCATTGAGATCTATCAACTGGGGTTTGCCCCCAGCCAACGCCTCTTAAAGCCCTTTTTTGACCAGCATGAGAGTGACTACCAACTGCTGCGTCAATCGGGTCTCTTCATTGAAAATGCCGAAGGGGAGTTACGCGACCGCTTTACGGAGCGGGCGATGTTTCCCCTGCGGAATGCCAGTGGGCACGTGGTGGCCTTCTCGGGGCGTCTGATCAAAAAGGCTGATGACCAACCGAAATACTTAAACAGCCCAGAAACGCCGCTGTTTAACAAGAGTCGGTTGTTATTCAACTTTGATCTGGCGCGTCCAGCCATTCGGCAAGCGGGGGAAGTCACCCTGTTTGAAGGCTACATGGATGTCATTTCCGCCACCCAAGCGGGGGTGAACAACGGCATCGCCTCCATGGGGACCAGCCTGACCACCGAGCAGATTTACGCAATCGAACGAACCACGGATAAGCTCAACGTGTGTTACGATGGAGATGAACCCGGTCAACGGGCCATCTCCCGGGCGTTGACACTGTTGGGACAGCACAGTCACCTGAATCTAAGCGTCATTCAGTTACCAGAGGGGCAAGACCCCGACGAGTACCGCCGGGCGCACGGTGATGAGGCCTTTCGCCAAATGCTGACGACGGCCAAGGAGCCGCCCCTGCAGTTCAATCTGCGGTTCTTACGGCGTAACCGGGCACTGGATACCGACAGCGAGCAATTGGATTATGTGAATCAGATCATGCCGCTGTTGGCCCAGGTCCAAGAACCCGTTGAGCTGGATATGTATTTAAACCAAGTCGCCAACGAGTTTCACATCGACAAGGCAGCCTTACAGGCGCAGCTCAAGCAAACGCAGCGGGATTCCGCGGCCAAGCAAGAACGTGAGCGCCCCCGGCAAGCTGCCCAAGCACAAGTCGCGCCGCCCGAGTCGCCGGTGACCGTGCATCAACAGCAACGGCCACTGACGCGACTCGAACGGGCCGAACGCCTGTTACTGGTCCGCTTGCTCCATGACCGCAATGTCTGGGCAAAGGTCAGCAACATTGACGGGTTCAGCTTTGTGCACGATGATTATCAAGTGATCTACACCTTGGCCCAAGGTTATTTCCAAACGCATCAAACCTACCGTACTGCGCAGTTCACGGACTTCTTAAAGGAAGACCGGCTGCAGCAGATCGTCATCGATTTAGAAACGGCAACTTACGCGGCGGTCACCCCGCGTGAGATTGATGACTATTTAGCAATCATTATGGATGAGGCTCCGGTCGAGGAACAACTCCGCCAGAAGAAAAATCAACTGGCGCAGGCCTCGCGACTCGGAGATGCCGAACAACAACGGCAATTAGTCATTGAGATTGTTCAACTGGAGCAACAGCGCCAAGCGAACAAGCAACTTTAGTCTAGGGGGTATTTTAATGGCAAAAAAGACCACGGATCAACCAATGTTTGACCAGAAAGCATACAACAAGACGGTGCGCGCCTTAATCAAAGACAACAAGAAACTCGGGCACATCACGTACGATGACCTGACGGATAAGGTGGCCACGCCGTACACGCTGGATGCTAAGCAGATGGATAAGTTACTTGAAACCATTTCCGATGCCGGAATCAGCGTGGTTGATGCTAAGGGTGAGCCAGATGCACGGGCCGTTAAAGCCCAAAAGGCCGTTTCCAAGAAAGAATTAAAGGAAGCCTCCACGACCACTGGGGTCAAGATCAACGACCCTGTCCGGATGTATTTGAAAGAAATCGGCCGGGTCAACCTGTTAACGGCGGACGAAGAAGTCGCCTTAGCCTTGCGGATTGAAAACGGTGAAGAAGAAGCCAAGCAAGAATTAGCCGAAGCCAACTTACGGCTGGTTGTTTCTATTGCGAAGCGGTACGTGGGTCGGGGGATGCAATTCCTGGACCTGATCCAAGAAGGAAACATGGGTCTGATGAAGGCCGTCGAGAAATTCGACTACCGGAAAGGATTCAAGTTCTCAACCTACGCCACTTGGTGGATTCGGCAAGCCATTACACGGGCCATTGCTGACCAAGCGCGGACCATTCGGATCCCCGTCCACATGGTTGAAACCATTAACAAGTTAATCCGGATTCAACGGCAATTACTCCAAGACTTAGGGCGGGAACCAACGCCTGAAGAAATTGGGGCCGAAATGGACATGCCAACGGAAAAGGTTCGTGAGATCTTGAAGATCGCGCAAGAACCCGTTTCCTTGGAAACCCCAATTGGTGAAGAGGACGACTCTCACCTGGGTGACTTCATTGAAGACCAAGACGCCACGAGTCCTGCCGACCACGCTGCCTACGAACTCTTAAAGGAACAGTTGGAAAGTGTCTTGGACACCCTGACTGACCGGGAAGAGAACGTCTTGCGGTTACGGTTTGGCTTGGACGATGGCCGGACGCGGACTTTGGAAGAAGTCGGCAAGGTCTTCGGGGTTACTCGTGAACGGATTCGTCAAATCGAAGCCAAGGCGCTGCGGAAGTTACGCCACCCATCACGAAGCAAGCAATTAAAAGACTTTTTGGAATAGAGATACCCAATCCTCACGACAACGAGACAGTTGTTGTGGGGATTTTTTCGTTTTTAGTGGAAATGACGGCCGACTTTGCTCATTAACTTCTGGCATAATCGGGGGTGTTGGGGATTGCTTCACGGGAGTTAGTGGTGGTTGTCGAGACGGACCAACTTTCTTAAAAATCGCGAACTTTTTGCCTTGAATTAGAGCGGCAAAGGACGAGATGGACTGATAGAAAAGCCGGTGGTCCAACGTTTAGCAACCATAGCGGTTCTGAAATCGTTTACATAAAGGAATAATCGTCATAGATGTCATTTATTGGGTCAAAAGTCTTGAAATTTTGCTTAAAGGGGATATAATGTATCTCGTTTAGAATTTCTGATTTCACAAACTTTTGTCTAGAAAGGAGGTGCGTTGTGAAAGCCAAACCGAGTTTGGAACAGGCCCTCTGCATTGTCGCGTTACTGGGCGTGCAGGACCGCAAGATTCCCCTACATAGTCGATTGGTAGCGGAACGACTGGGAATTTCGACCAGTTATTTGAAAAAAATCGTCCAAAAACTAGCCAGCGCCGACATCGTGAAGACGACGGCCGGCCGTGATGGTGGCATCGTGTTGACCCGCGACCCGCATGCGATTACGTTGTTAGACGTGTTCAATGCGATTGAGGGGGCGTCATCCTTCGTGAAGAATAGCGGCCTGGTCAAGAAGGTCTTTGACTTCGATCAAAAGGACGCCTTCATGCAGACCTATGGCTTAAAGGACCTCAAGGATTCGCAGCCGGTGGCCAACGTCTTAGCCGTCTTCGGCAATGCCGAGCAGCGTTTCCGCCAGCAACTGGCCACGTTAAGCATCGGGGATGTCCTGCCAACTTCAGAGAATCAACCGCTGGAATTGGACTGGACGACCTGGATCGTTAATCAGCGCCCGACAAATTAACGGCTAGATGAAATAGCAAGGTTAAATGAATGGGCACAATGATTATCGATGGAATCGTATAAAGCGGTAGGTTAATTGCCGAGTGAACAAGTTTCTGTCGAACTGAACCAATCAGAGTTGTAAGAAGTCGGTCCGACTGACAGGAAATCAATAATCAGTGTCAGTGACCAGAGGCGAATCAAGCTGGTCAGCTGTGTCGATGGTCGTGACTGGGGAACCTTCTCAGGCTGGGGCCGGTCCCCACAGCAGGCCAGATTGAATTTGCCGGCGGAAACGAAATTTATCAGCAACTATTTAATAATTATTTTTAAATTTTTTAGGAGGTTTTCCCGTGCGCTGGATGAATAAGCACTACATCTGGAACGTTATCGGCTGGCTGGTCATCGTGATCTTAGCCGTCGTCACGATTCCAAACATGAGCAAATTGGTGGCTGACAAGGGGCAAATTACCGTGCCCAGCAGTTACCAAAGTACGCGTGCCACCAACATGCAAAAGCAGTGGGGCCGCTCGCAACGTGGCACCACTGCCGTCGTGGTGGTCTTTAGCAATGGTGATTCTGCCTTAACGAATTCGCAGAATACCCAGATTGATCAGACCATTCAACGAATCAAGAACCATGAAGACCGCTATCAAATTCGGTCGATGACCGCGGCTAGTGATAGCTCAACGGCGGCGTCTCAGCTGATTTCCAAGGACAAGAGTACGCAACTTTTACAGCTGAACGTGCACAAGAGCTCGCGTCACTCCGTTTCATCAATTCGTTCACAAATCACCAAGCTGGCTAAGACCAGCGGGGTGAAGACCTACGTGACCGGGGCGGATGTCTTGAACCAAGACTTCTCCGATGCCACGCAGGCCGGGGTTCAGAAGACGGAAATCATTGCTGCCATTTTTATCTTCCTGGTGCTCTGGTTAGTCTTCCGGTCACCCGTGACGCCACTCTTCTCCCTCTTGACGGTCGGGGTTTCCGTGATCACGTCCATCTCCGTGGTCGCCAACCTGGTTGACCGGTTCAACTTCCCGTTCTCGAACTTCACGGAAGTCTTCATCGTCATCGTGTTATTTGGGATTGGGACCGACTACAACATCCTGCTATATAACGAGTTCCGAGAGCGACTCGCGAGTGGGAAGGATAAATTCACCGCGACCAAGGAAGCCATTAAGATTGGTGGTCGCACGGTGCTCTATTCCGGCTTGTCCGTCTTAATTGGGATGAGTGTGCTGGGCTTTGCCAACTTCTCACTGTACAAGTCCGCCGTCGGGATTGCCGTCGGGGTCGTGGTCTTACTGGCCGTGCTCCTGACGCTGAACCCATTCTTCATGGCTATCTGTGGCAAGCACCTATTCTGGCCCATCAAGAAGTTCCAGGGTGAGGGCGATAGCCGCCTCTGGCACGGAATGGCCAAGCACGCCATGATTCGACCGGTCATTACCTTGATTGTGACCGGAATCGTCTTCATTCCGTTAGCCCTCTCGTCTCACGGGACACTGGACTATGATAACTTGGTTGAAATCGGGGATAACGTTCCCGCCAAGCAAGGGTTCAAGATTGTTCAGAATCATTTCTCCAAAGGGACAGCCGAACCCACCACGATTTACATTCAAAGTAATCATAAATTAGACAACGAAAAATCCCTGTTACTGGTTGACCGCCTGACGAAGCAACTCCAGGCTTCGACCGGTGTCAAGACCGTGGCCTCCGTTACCCAACCCGGTGGGAAGGCCATCAAAGAGTTGTACGTCCGGAATCAAATGAGTTCGGTCACGAGCGGCTTGGTCAAGGCCCAAAAGGGTGTCAACAAGGTCAATAAAGGCCTGAAGTCGGCCAATAGCCAACTCAGCAAGCAAAATGTTTCCGGGGCCGTGAAGGATGCCAACAAGCTGGCGTCCGGTGCCCAAGAAGTTAGCACCGGGACTTCTCAACTGCAGTCAGCCATTTCTCAGGTTTCGACCGGGGTCAACTCGCTGAACAGTCAGGTGTCCTCTGCATCCGGAGGCCAACAGGCTGCTCAGTTAGCCCAATTGGAAGCCGCTTTGCCACAGTTGAACGCGGCCATTCAACAATTGAACACCCAAGTGTCCGCTAGTTCTACCAGCACCAGTGGTGTGACGAGTTCCCTGTCCACCATCGGCACGAAGACGCAAGACATTGCCACGCAACTTCAGAACATCAAGAGTTCTGTTGGCAATTTGCCAAGCGTCAGTGCCAGTTCCGTCGCCGCAGCTTTCAGCGCGCAGGGGGTACCCTTGTCTGCCGCTCAGAAGCAGGTCTTAGCCGGCGTCTTACAAAAGCAAACCGCTGCACAAACGCAGTTGAAATCCTCACTGAGCAGCTCACTGACCCAAATCGGCAGTGACGCCTCAGCCATCGGCTCGGCCGACCAGAGTGTCGCCGGTCAATTACAATCGTTGCAAGGCTCCACGGCCACGCTGCAAAGTGCCGTGGCCACCTTGGCACAAAAGTCTAACGTGGTCTTACCGGGTGCCGCGACCGCCTTACAATCGGCCAGCGCCCAGAGCACGCAGTTAGCTAGCGCCACGAGCCAATTGTCCAGCGCCATGTTTACCATCAACGGCAAGATGCCAAGTTTGGTTTCCGGGGCCAGTCAAGTGGCGGCCGGCAACCAGACCATGGCGGAGAAGTTAGCTGCGATGAGTAAGCAACTGACCGCCTTACGCAAGGGCCTGACCTCCGCTAGCACCGGGTTGACGCAGGTCTCCAGCGGGGTCGGTACGGCCAACGTTTACCTGAAGGGCCTGCAAAAGTCCGCGGCTGCCGAAACGTTCTACATCCCCAACAAGCAGTTGCACGGGAGCACGTTTAAGGATTCGCTGGACACCTACATGGCGCCGAACAAGAAGATCACGAAGCTGACGGTCGTGTTGGATGACGACCCAAGTTCCGCCGCTGCCATGGCCCGCTTACCACAATTGGAAAAGGTCGTGACCGGTTCGTTGAAGGGAACCAGCCTGAGTGGCGCCAAGGTTGCCTTTGGTGGGAACACTTCGCAGACCAACGATATCAACGAAATGGCTTCCAGTGACTTTACGCGGACGGTCATTATCATGTTAGCCGGCATCTTTGTCGCACTGATGGTGGTTACCCGTTCACTGGTTCAACCGATCGTTATCGAAGGGATCTTACTGCTGGCCTATTCTGGGTCCTTAACCATTGTTCACTGGTTAGTAGATCCCGTGCTGGGGACCGACATGTTGACGTGGAACACACCATTCTTCACGTTTGTCATGCTAATTTCCTTAGGGGTCGACTACTCGATCTTCCTGATGCGGAAGTACCGGGAATACCTGCACGAGCCGGGCGCAACCAGCGACAAGATGCTGCGTGCTGCCACGGTGATTGGGACGGTCGTCATTTCCGCCGGGGTCATCCTGAGTGGGACGTTTGCCGCCTTGATTCCTTCCGGGGTCATGACGCTGATTCAAATTGCCTTGGCCGTGATTATCGGGATCATCCTGCTGGTCATCCTATTACCAATCGTGATGCCAGCCGTGATGAAGATCACGTACCCGTACCCCTACTCGAAAATGAGTGAGGCACCGGTAAATGACGAAGACAACGCGCAACCAACGCGTCGGAATCAGAAGTAACTTAAAGCTTTAACGAGATAATTATGAAAGGCGTTCGCTGTCCCTGACATGGGGGATGGCGGACGCCTTCTTTTTGCGGTATGGGATATACGGAGGATGGGCTTTCTACCTAGGTTATCGCGAATGCTTGGCATTAATGATAAAATAGTTGTGTCGCAATATTATAAAGGAGGGTCATCATGAATATCAAAAAAATCACGCTTTGTTCTTTCGCTATTATTGGACTATCATTTTCACTTTTTACTGTGAATACAAACGCACAAGCTGCCACTTGGCACAAGGGCGTTCCATCTTTTTTGAAGCATAGCTTTTATAGAACCAAGCTTGAACCAAAATACTTTAATTATGGTGGGAAAAAGGTCAAAAATTCTAATCTTCGTCGATATGAGGGGATTAGGACATACAAGTCAACGATTCACTTCGAAGGTGCTCAATACAACATGAATCTTTCGAAGTGTCAGTATACTAAAAAGGGTAACCATTACCTTGTTAGAGGGAAATTCAGCAAATCAGCAAAATCATATCCGGCAATCAAAATTAAAAAGAACAGTAAGAAGGTCCTGTACGTCAGTGCTGGCTCAATGTATAAGGGGAATACAAGTCCATCCTTTTCCAAATCGGAAAGAATGACGAAAATTAAGTAGCAATAAACAAAGGTTCCATGCCAGTATTTGGCAGCGCCTTTTGTAAAATTGTCTGATCTTTGAGATTAGGCAATTTTTTTGAGTCATTCTTTTCCTACGTTTGTGTCATGCCACTGGTATTTAGAGCTTAAGGTAAACGCTGTTAGCCAGAAAAATTGAATATAAATAGGCAGGTTGATGGGGATGAACCACTGGAAATTGCTGAGCACTAAGCCAATTGCTAGTTAAAAATACCATGTGAGTGACCAGAGGTGGGTCAAGCCGACCAGCTGTGTCGATGGTCTTGACTGAGTGATTTTCTCAGACTAGAGCATGGGACGACCTTTGAGACCGCTCTTTGGCTCAAAGTCGAGGTGGAAGCCCGCTTCTCAGGCTGGAACCGACCCCACAGCAGGGCGACTTGACCCCACCGCCGGGAACGTTAAGTCACGGCAATCCCATCCGAGGACAGGCATTTGTAGACACGCAATGCTGATTTGCACATCAATGTTAACCGGAGGGGGCCAGGGGCGGAGCCAGCTGTGTCGATGGTCTAGACTGAGCGGCCTTCTCAGTCTAGAGCATGGGCCAATCTTGGAGACGCGCGGTCTTTGCGTGGCTTCAAGTCGAGGTGGAAGCCCGCTTCTCAGGCTGGAACCGGCCCCATAGCCGGCGTAGCCCCTGGCAGCCGCAGGTGACAATTGAAACGCAAACCCAGCAATTCTGGCTATTCAATTGCCGGCTGGTAGCTTATACTTAATAAGGAATTCACGGGCGCCGCCACCCAGTCACCAGCCCTATCGGTGATTAACAAGCTCCACGGCGGCCCCGTCACAGAAAGGAAGATTACCCCATGGATGCAGACCATCTCTCACAACGCCTGGCCACAGTTGCCAGCTATGTCCCACAGGGCGCCCGCCTTGCCGATATTGGCACCGACCACGCCTATTTACCAGTCAACCTGGCCAAACGGGGCGTCATTACCAGCGGAGTTGCCGGTGAAGTTGTGCCGGGCCCCTTTAAGAACGCTGAACACGAAATTCACAAGGAAAACCTGAGCGACCAAATCACGGCGCGCTTGGCCAATGGGCTTCAGGCCATCGAACCCACCGACCACATTGATACGGTGGCGATTGCCGGGATGGGTGGCACGCTGATTACCCAGATTTTGACGCAGGACTTCGACCGTTTGGCCGGGGTGCAACGCCTGATCTTACAGCCCAACGTGGGCGAGTCTAACGTCCGGCAATTCTTGATGACCCACGGCTTTCAACTGGTCACCGAGAACCTGGTCAGTGAGGACGGCCACGACTACGAAATCTTGGTTGCCGACCGGCAGGAAAATCCGACCCAGTATGGTGAAGAAGACCTGCATTTTGGGCCGTATTTGTTAGCCGACCACAGTCCCGTCTTCGTGGCGAAATGGCAACGCGAACTCGCCCGGACCGAAGCCGTCTTGCAACAGGTTGAATCCGCTAACGAGGTGCCCGCGGAAAAGGTGGCATCCCTGAAAGCTAAAATCAGTGAAATCAAGGAGGTCTTGCAACGTGTTGGTGCGTGAGTTAGTCGAACGATTTGAACAATTTGCTCCCAAGACATGGGCAGAACCGGGCGATCCGGTCGGCCTACAACTGGGGAATCTGGATGCGCCGGTCCACAAGGTGCTGGTCACGCTAGACGTGCGGCCCGAGGTGGTCGATGAGGCGATTCGCCAGGACGCGGACTTTATCTTTGCCCATCACCCCATGATGTTTCATCCGGCCAAGAACCTTGACCTGAGCGTGCCCCAGAACCAGATGTACGCCACGCTGCTGAAGCACGATATCACGGTGTACGGCGCCCATACCAATTTGGACAGTGCGCCCGGCGGCATGAACGACTGGTTAGCGGCCGCCCTCAAGTTGCAGGACACCACTGGCTTGGTACCTAGCAATGGCAGTACCGCCACGCCAGACATCATGATGGGTCGTATCGGTGACCTGGCCCAGGCCATGACGGTGGTCGAGTTTGCCCAGTACTGCAAGGAAGTCTTTCATGTCGGTGGTCTGCGGGTCATCAGCCGGACGCCAGATGCACCGGTCAAGCGGGTCGCCGTCTTAGGCGGTTCCGGTGGGCCGTTCTATCAGGCGGCACTGGCCAAGGGCGCCGATGCCTACGTGACCGGCGACATTTCGTATCATCCCGGCCACGACATGCTGGCTGCGGGGCTGAACGTCATCGACCCCGGGCACCACATCGAAAGCATCTGCAAGCCCCACCTGACCCAACTTTTCCAGGAGTGGGCGGCAGAGAACGACTGGCCGATCACGGTCCAGGCCTCCATGTTAAATACTGACCCGTTTACTTTTCTTTAGGCAAGAAAACGCGTACACTGAAATGGTAAGTTAACTTAATTGAGGAGTGATTTATTTTGGCAAAGTATGAAAATTTGATTCCCCGGTTTCTGAAATACGTGAAGATCAACACCCGGTCCACGCCGAACGCAACGACCGTTCCTTCCAACGAGCGGTTGACGAAATTCGCTGAAGGCCTGGTAGAGGATTTGAAGGCCATTGGTTTAAGCAATGTGCACATCAACGCGCAATCCAGTTACGTTTACGCCACCTTACCCGCGAACACGGACAAGCAGGTGAAAAAACTTGGGTTCATTTCCCACTTTGACACGGCCGATTTCAACAGTGTTGACATCAACCCCCAGTTCGTTGAAAACTACGATGGCCATTCCGTCATCAAGTTGGACGACGCGGGCAAGTACACGTTGGACCCAGCCGTCTTCCCTAATTTGAAAAACTACCAGGGCGACACGCTGATCACCACGGACGGCAGTACCTTGTTGGGTGCCGACGACAAGTCCGGGGTTGCTGAAATCATGGCATCCGCCGAATACCTGTTGGCTCATCCAGAAATCAAGCACGGCGAAATTGAAATTGGCTTGGGACCCGATGAAGAAATTGGGACCGGTGCCGACCACTTTGACGTCAAGGACTTCGGTGCCGACATCGCCTACACGGTCGATGGGGGCCCATTAGGCCAATTGGAATACGAAACCTTTAACGCCGCCGATGCCCAGGTCGAAATCACGGGGACCAACGTGCACCCGGCCGAAGCTAAAGGGGTCATGGTCAACGCCTCACAAGTGGCCATGGACTTCCACGCAATGCTGCCAGAACACGACCGGCCAGAAAACACGGAAGGGCGCGAAGGCTTCTTCCACCTCTACAGCATGGAGGGAACCGTTGATTCCGCCCATCTGAGCTACATCATCCGGGACCACGACCGTCAGATCTTTGAAGACCGCAAGAAGTTGTTCCAAGGGGTCGCTGACCAATTGAACAAGGCTTACGGTTCCGACCGCGTGGCTGTGACCATTAAGGACCAGTACTACAACATGCGCGAAGTCATCGAGAAGGACATGACCGTCGTTGACCTGGCCAAGCAAGCCTTAGAAGAATTGGACATCAAGCCACTGATCTTCCCTGTTCGTGGGGGGACTGATGGGTCCAAGATCTCCTTCATGGGTCTGCCAACGCCTAACCTGTTTGCCGGTGGGGAAAACATGCACGGCCGGTTCGAATACGTTTCCGAACAGACCATGGAAAAGGCCACTGACGTGATTATCAAGATTGCCCAACTCGCCGAAGCACAGGCATAAATTAATTGGTCAAAATAGGTCAAATTATTTTGATTTTGCATTAAAATCAGTTAGAATATGAGTGAAAAATGGAGGTTAACCTAAGGGTTGCCTCTTTTTTCGACCCGTGAAGATCAGTTGTGCGCGGGGAAAATAAAAAGATTAAGTTCATGACGAACAGTGAAATTTGATTAAATCCATGAGGAGGACATGCAATGAATCCAGAAAAAATGACGCAAGCCTTAACAGATGCCTTAACGGAGGCCCAACGGATCGCCATGACCCGCAAGCACCAACAGGTCACCGTGGCCCATCTTTTTAAATTCTTAACGCAGCCCGGCGAACTCGGTCGCGAGATCTTAGCGTCGGCCGGCGTCGACATCGCGGCCATGGATGCAGAATTGGACCGCGAATTAGACAGTATCAGTACCGTCTCCGGGAGCGGCGTGCAGTACGGCCAGGAATTTTCCCGCAACCTGACAGACTTGTTACAGCGTGCCGATGCCGTGAAGGACAGTTACCACGATGACTTCATGGCCGTGGACGTGGTCGTGATCGCCTTGATGCAACTCGGCGGGGAAAGCCTGACCGACTACCTGAAGAGCCAGGGTATCACGCAACAAATGGTCAAGAACGCCGTTGATAAGATGCGTAGCGGCGAACGGGTGACGTCGAAGAACCAAGAAGACCAGTACAAGGCCTTAGAAAAATACGGGACCGACCTGGTCAAGGCCATGCGCAGTGGCAAAATTGACCCGATCATTGGGCGGGATGAAGAAATCCTATCCGTGATTCGAATCCTGTCACGCAAGACCAAGAACAATCCCGTTTTAATCGGGGAAGCCGGGGTCGGTAAGACGGCCATCGTAGAAGGGCTGGCCCAACGCATCGTGCGCGGGGATGTGCCCGATAATTTGAAGGACAAGACGATCTTCTCCCTGGACATGGGAGCCCTGATTGCCGGTGCCAAGTACCGGGGTGAATTTGAGGAACGTTTGAAGGCCGTCTTGAAGGAAGTCACCAAGAGCGAAGGCCAGATCATCATGTTCATCGATGAAATCCACAACATCGTGGGTGCGGGCAAGGCCGAGGGCAGCATGGATGCCGGTAACCTGTTGAAGCCGATGCTGGCCCGGGGTGAGCTCCACCTGATTGGCGCCACCACGCTGGATGAATACCGGCAGTATTTGGAACAGGACAAGGCGTTAGCTCGGCGGTTCCAACGCGTGCTGGTCAACGAACCTAGCGTCGAGGATACCGTCACGATTCTCCGGGGCATTCGGGAACGCTTTGAAATTCACCACGGCGTAAAGATTCACGACAACGCGTTGATTGCGGCGGCCAAGTTATCCGACCGCTACCTGACCGACCGGTTCCTGCCCGACAAGGCCATTGACCTGGTCGATGAGGCGTCGGCTTCCATTCGGGTGGAAATGAATTCGGCCCCAACGGAATTGGACCAGGCTCGCCGGCAAATGATGCGGATGCAGGTCGAACAAACCGCGCTGAAGCAGGAAACTGACGAGGCCTCGCAACAGCGGTTGACGGAATTGACCAAGGAACTGGCCGACACCAAGGAAAAGGTCGACAAGTTAAGTGCCCGCTGGAACCAGGAAAAGACGGCCATCCAAAGTGTGGGTGACAAGAAGACCGCGCTCGACACGGCCAAGCGCGATTTAGCCAACGCCGAATCCGCCTACGACCTGAATAAGGCCGCCGAACTTCAACACGGGACGATTCCGCGTTTAGAAAAGGAATTAGCCGATCTGGAAAAGCAGGACCAGAACCAAGATTGGCTGGTCTCCGAATCCGTCACGGAAAATGAAATTGCCGTGGTCGTGAGTCGAATGACCGGCATCCCCGTGACCAAGTTGGTCCAGGGCGAACGGGAGAAGCTGTTGAAACTGGCCGACCGGTTACACGACCGGGTCGTGGGCCAGGACCAAGCCGTCTCCGCTGTCGCCGATGCCGTCTTGCGTTCCCGGGCTGGGCTGCAGGACCCGACCAAGCCACTGGGCTCCTTCCTCTTCTTAGGCCCAACCGGGGTCGGGAAGACGGAATTGGCCAAGGCCCTAGCCGAGAACCTCTTTGATAGCGAAGACCACATGGTGCGCATCGACATGTCCGAGTACATGGAAAAAGAATCCGTCTCCCGGTTAGTCGGGGCGGCTCCGGGCTACGTCGGCTACGAAGAAGGGGGTCAATTGACCGAGGCCGTGCGGCGGAACCCGTACACCATCGTGTTGTTTGACGAAGTGGAAAAGGCCCATCCGGACGTCTTTAACCTGTTGCTACAGGTCTTAGACGACGGGCGCTTGACGGATAGTCAGGGACGGACCGTGGACTTCAAGAACACCATTTTGATCATGACCTCTAACCTGGGGTCGGACCTGCTGCTACAGGGGACCGATGACCAGGGACACATCAGCGGGGATGCTCAGAAACAGGTGGCGCAGTTGCTGCAAGCCCACTTCCGGCCAGAATTCTTGAACCGGATCGACGAGACCATCATGTTCACGCCGCTGTCCTTAGCCGACGTCCAACAAATCGTGGTCAAGCTGATCGCCCATCTGGCCACGCGGCTGCACGAACAGCAGTTGGACCTGACCATCACGCCGGCGGCTCAGGCCTGGATCGCCCAGAAGGGGTACCTGCCAGCCTATGGGGCCCGGCCACTGCAACGGTTCATCACCACGCACGTGGAAACGCCGTTGGCCCGGAAACTGATTGCGGGTGAGATCCCAACGAACAGTCTGATCACCATTGATGTGGCGGACGACCAGTTGACGTTTACCCACGAGATTCAGACGGAAACCATTGGTAAATAAGGGCTTTAAGGGATTCGACCGTTCATGGCCGGGTCCCTTTTTGACTGGATTTCGCCAGTCGCGAACAAATGTTCGCCACCCGCGATTTACCCCATTTTTTCTGGTATAATAGCGATAACGAAACGATAGAGAAGGGAGTACCGGGGATGTTTGTACCGTTACAAGTCTTAAGCACCTACAGTTTATTACAGAGCACGAACCGCATCGACGCACTGGTCCAGACGGCCAAGGATCGGGGTTACTCGGCCTTAGCACTTACCGACCATAACGTCATGTACGGGGTCGTGGCCTTTTACAACGCCTGCCAACAAGCGGGAATCAAACCCCTGTTGGGTCTCACGTTAAGCGCCCAGGGCATCAGTGACGCCCCCCAGGCGCACGACTGGGTCCTGATCGCCCAGGACTTTACCGGTTATCAGCAGTTGATGCAGCTCTCCACGGCCTACCAGGTCGCAGAAGGCCCGGTCGACCTGACCCAACAAGCCACCAACCTGAGTCATTTGGACCTGATTGCGCCCCTAGATAGCGAGATTCATCAGCTCCTAGCCGCGGGTGACGTCACGGCCGCCGAACGCGTTGTGCACCAGCTACAGGGCTTAGACCCCCACCTGTCTTTAGGGATTAGTCCAGAAATACCGACGGCGACGCGCGAGACCTTGACCACGTTGGCGCAGACCACGCAGGTCCCCCTGGTGGCGTTAGCACCGGTCGAGTACCTGGACCGCGACGACCATTTTGCCGTGACCGTCTTGCGGGCCATCGGGGCCGGGGCGACGTTAACGGACCCGACCGCCGAACAAGAGACGCTGGGGACCCACTGGTTACGCCCGGCCGCCGAGGAGACCGCGCGGTTTGAAGCCGCCGGTCTGGGGGATGCGGTAACCGCCACGGGGGAACTCGCCGCACAAACGGCCGTGACCCTGAAGTTCCAGCAGCCGCAATTACCCCAATTTCCCACGCCTAATCAGCAGGCCTCCCAGGATTACCTGCGTGAGCTTTGCCAAACGGGGCTCAAACGCCGCCTAGTCCAGAATGCCATCACGGATAGCCAGCCTTACCAGGAACGCTTAGAACGCGAATTAGGGGTCATTCACCGAATGGGCTTTGATGACTACTTCCTGATTGTCTGGGACGTCATGAACTACGCCCACCAGGCCCACATTCAGACCGGACCGGGGCGGGGATCGGCGGCCGGCTCCCTCGTGGCCTACGTCCTAGCCATTACCGAGGTCGACCCGTTGGCCTATGACCTGTTATTTGAACGCTTCTTAAACGAGGAACGGGCCCAGATGCCCGATATCGACCTGGATATCCCGGATAACCGCCGGGAACAGGTCTTGCAGTACGTCCATGACAAATACGGCCATACCCGTGTCGCCCAGATCATTACCTTCGGGACGCTAGCCACCAAGGCTGCGTTGCGTGACGTGGGCCGGGTGCTGGGGATGCCACCGTATGCCATGAGTGACTGGAGCGCGGCCATTCCGCCACAGCTACACATCACGCTAAAGGAAGCCTATGATCAGTCACAAAAGCTGCGTAACCTGGTGGCCGACAGTGAGAAGAACCGCCTGTTATTTGAGACGGCCCAAAAGCTCGAGGGCTTGCCCCGGCACTACTCGACCCATGCGGCCGGCATCGTGTTGAGCCAGGGACCGTTGACGGACCTGGTGCCCCTGCAGCCGGGGAGTGAAGACCTGCTGATGACCCAGTACCCCAAGGATACGGTCGAGGCGGTCGGTCTATTAAAAATGGACTTCCTGGGATTACGGAACCTGAGCATTCTCGCCAATACGTTGGCCCTAGTCAAGAAGCAAACGGGCCGTGCGCTCGACCTGAATCAAATCGATTTAAACGATGCCGCGACATTAGCGTTATTTGCCCAGGGGGAGACCAACGGCGTCTTTCAATTCGAATCATCCGGGATCAAACGGGTCCTGCGGCAGCTCAAACCCAACAGTTTCGAACTGGTCGCGGCGGTCAACGCCCTGTACCGACCGGGACCCATGGAAAACATCGATACCTTCATTCGTCGGAAGGACGGCAAGGAACAGGTGACCTATGCGGCGCCAGTCTTAAAGCCCATCCTCGGACCGACCTACGGCGTGTTAGTGTACCAGGAACAGGTCATGCAGGTGGCGTCCGCCATGGGGGGCTTTACGCTCGGGGAAGCCGATTTGCTCCGGCGAGCCATGAGCAAGAAGAAAAAGCAGACCATGGACGCCATGCAAAAGAAGTTCGTGAGCGGCGCGCAACAGTTGGGCTATGCCCCAGCGGTCGCCGAACAGGTCTTTGCCTACATGGACCGCTTCGCTAACTATGGGTTCAACCGCTCCCATGCGGTGGCCTATAGTAAATTAGCCTTTCAACTGGCCTACCTGAAGGCCCACTATCCCGGACCGTTCTACGCGGCCTTGATGAACTCGGTGATCAACGTGCCGGTCAAGACCAAGGCCTATTTGACCGAGGCCAAGCGCCACGGGGTGACCGTGCTCCCACCGGACATCAACGACTCGACGGCCTACTTCAACTTACAGGGGGATGCGGTCATCTTCGGGTTAAGCAGTATCAAGGGGGTCCGCCGCGACTTCTTGCGGGAGGTCTTAGCCGACCGCCACGACAATGGCCCGTTCAAGGATCTCCACCAATTCTTACAACGCATCGATGCCAAGTATCGCAAGACGGACTTGTTAAACGCACTGGTCTACGCCGGGGCCTTCGACCATTTCGGCCATAACCGTGCGGAACTCCTGGCCGCCTTGCCAGAATTCATCAGTACCGTGGAACTCTCTGGCGATAACGTCGAGCTATTTGCCGCGTTGGCGCCGAAGATCAAACCGGTGCCGGACCTCGACTTGATGACCAAGCTCAGCAATGAGGAAGCCGTCTTGGGGGCGTACCTCTCGGGCCATCCCGTTGCGCAGTACCAGGCGCTTGCTCAGCAACTCCACGCGACGACCATTAGTGATCTGACCGTGAATGCCCGGGTCGCCACGATTCTCTATGTGACTAAGATTCGGACGATTCGGACCAAACGCGGCGAACCGATGGCCTTCGTGACCGGAAGTGACGAGACGGCCGACGTGAGTGTCACCATCTTTCCCAATCAATTCCGGCAGGTCAGTACTTGGTTGAAGACCGACCAGGTAATTGTCGTGCGGGGGAAGGTCGAACAACAGCGAGGCTTGCAGATTGTGGCCGACCAGGTAACCCTAGCCGAGGAGATGCCGGTTCGTGAGCAGTCGGCGTCACAGTCTAGCTCGTCGCCGCAACCCAAGCAGCCGACGTTACCGATGGGCGCCCGCTGGTTCATTCGCGTGGACGTCAATCATGATGACCGGTCGGTAGCCAGACAGCTGGCCCAATTCTTGTCCGGTCATGCCGGTCAGGTGCCCGTCATCGTGTACCAACCCCAGACGGATACCAAACGCGTCTTGCCCAAAAGCCAGTGGTTACCGGGGGATGCGCAGTTAAAAGCCGCCCTGGAACAGCTGATGGGGACGGGCAATGTGGTTTTGCAAAACGAATAGACCAATTTTAATAAAAATACCTCTAGACTATTTGTGTAGGCTTTAGTATGATTATACCAATGCTTAACAAATAGAGAACTGGAGGTTTTTTTGATGGATTTAAACGTGAAGATTTACGCTGATGGGGCCAAGCTGGCCGATATGCAGGCCGTGGCGGCCCAGGGACTGGTCACGGGGTTCACCACGAACCCAAGCTTGATGAAGGCCGCTGGGATTACCGACTACTTAGCCTTTGCCCAAAAGGCCGTGGCCACGTTCCCCGACCAATCGATCAGCTTTGAGGTCTTTGGCAACACCCCCGACCGGATGCTCGCCGAGGCCAAGGTCTTAGCCGGCTTAGGCCAACATGTCGCCGTGAAGGTACCCATCATCCGGGCCAACGGTGAGGACAACGCCGCGGTCATTCGCGAATTGTCTAACGCCGGGGTCCAAGTCAACGTGACGGCCATCACGACGCTCACTCAGGTCAAGTTAGCCGTCGACGCCTTGAACGCTAAGGTCGGGGGCATCGTCTCCGTCTTTGCCGGGCGCGTTGCCGACACGGGTGTCGATCCCTTGCCATTGATGCGGCAAGCCGCTGGACTCTGCCACACCAAGGAGCACGTCGAATTGTTATGGGCCAGCACCCGTGAAGTCTTTAACGTGGTTCAGGCCGAACAGACCGGCTGCGACATCATCACCGTGCCACCCAAGATCTTAGCCAAGCTCGCCAAATTTGGGACGCCAGCCGTCCAGGTCTCCGTGGATACGGTCAAGACGTTTGATGCAGACATCGCCAGTCTCGGATTTACCATTCCCGTGACGGAATAGGCGATTCGTCGCGGATGTCGCGGATAATGATGGAACTTAAGAAATCCTTACGTTTTGTCGGAAACCGGGGATGATCGAACGGTGGGGGATGTCCCCATTCAGTGGGCAAACCGATTGGTCTAGTTGCTTGATTGGTCTGACAATAAAGCGCTATTTATCCATTCAATAACCTGTTGATTATAAAATCAGCAGGTTTTAAGCTTTCCTGAGGCCCGCCGGCCCGGGGAAAGCGCTTACTTTGAAAAAATATGAACAATCGGCGAAAAATCGGTAAACAAAGGCGACATTAATTTTCAAAAGTGATAGAATAATTTTGGAATCAAATTTGTGCCGAAACTTTTTGTGAGTCTTAATTTGACTAAAGTTATTGAAAATTGTTTCGTGCCAATTCTAAAGGAGAGATTTTTCTAATGAAGAAAACCAAGATCGTAAGTACCCTTGGTCCTGCAAGTACTGACGTTGATACGATTGTTAAGTTGATCGAATCCGGCGCCAACATCTTCCGGTTCAACTTCTCACACGGTGACCACGAGGAACACCTCGGCCGTTTGGAGAACGTTCACAAGGCTGAAAAGATTACTGGTAAGACGGTTGGTATCATGTTGGATACGAAGGGTGCCGAAATCCGGACCACTGTTGAACAGGGCGGTAAGCTCAACTTCAAGACTGGTGACGTATTCCGGATTTCCATGGACGACTCACTCGAAGGAACCAAGGAAAAGATTGCTGTTACTTACCCTGGCTTATACGATGACGTTCACGAAGGCGGCCACGTCTTATTCGATGATGGTTTATTAGACACTGTCGTTGATAAGAAGGACGAAGCAACTAAGGAATTAGTTGTCACTGTTCAAAACGATGGTGTTCTGGGTTCCCGTAAGGGTGTTAACGCTCCTGGCGTTTCCATCAACTTACCAGGGATCACCGAAAAGGATTCCGATGACATTCGTTTTGGTTTGGACCACGAAATCAACTTCATCGCTGCTTCATTCGTTCGGAAGCCACAAGATGTCATGGACATCCGTGAACTCCTCGAAGAAAAGCACATGGAACACGTTCAAATCTTCCCTAAGATCGAATCCCAAGAAGGTATCAACAACTTTGATGACATCATCAAGGTTTCCGATGGTTTAATGGTTGCTCGTGGTGACATGGGTGTCGAAATTCCAACGGAAAACGTGCCTTTGGTACAAAAGGCTTTGATCAAGAAGTGCAACATCTTAGGTAAGCCAGTTATCACCGCTACCCAAATGTTGGACTCCATGCAAGAAAACCCACGTCCTACTCGTGCCGAAGCATCTGACGTTGCCAACGCTGTCTTTGACGGTACTGACGCAACGATGCTTTCTGGTGAAAGTGCTAACGGTGAATACCCAGTACAAGCCGTTGCTACGATGAACCGGATCGACATCAAGGCTGAAAATGCTTTGAAGGACTTTGGTCGTGACAACTTAGACTTCGATAACGGTGACGTTACTGAATCTATCGGTGCTTCCGTTGCTCGTGTTGCTAACCAACTTGGTGTTAAGACCATCGTTGCTGCAACTGAAAGTGGCTACACCGC
Source organism: Levilactobacillus sp. FUA 3915 (assembly GCF_044053135.1). NCBI lineage: Bacteria > Bacillati > Bacillota > Bacilli > Lactobacillales > Lactobacillaceae > Levilactobacillus > Levilactobacillus sp. FUA 3915. Next base: position 2,697,063 of record NZ_CP168704.1, read on the forward strand.
TAAGATGATTTCTAAGTACCGGCCAGATGCTGATATCTTAGCTGTTACCTTTGACGACCGGACCCGTCGTGGTTTGATGGTCAACTGGGGTGTTTACCCAATCGTTACCGAAAAGCCTTCAAACACTGATGAAATGTTTGACCTGGCTGCAGCCAAGGCCGTTGAAACGGGCTTAGCTAAGGAAGGCGACTTAATCCTGATCACCGCTGGTGTGCCAGTCGGCGAACGCGGGACGACTAACTTGATGAAGATCCAATTGATCGGCTCAAAGTTAGTTCAAGGCCAAGGTGTCGGTGACGACACAGTTATCGGCAAGGCAATCATTGCCAACACCGCTGCTGAAGCCAACGCCAAAGTCGTTGAAGGTGGTATCTTAATTGCTAAGAACACCGACAAAGACTACTTGCCAGCTATCGAAAAGTCTAGCGCCGTTATCGTTGAAAACGGTGGGTTGACTTCTCATGCTGCTGTTGTTGGGATTTCTATGGGGATTCCTGTTATCGTTGGCGCTACTGGTGCCAGCGACAAGATCTCCGATGGCGAATTGATCACCGTTGACTCACGTCGCGGTATCGTTTACCACGGTGCTTCCAACGCGCTTTAATTTGAGATAAACCTGTTATTAAAAAGGACCCTCTGTCGGGGGTCCTTTTTTGCTGTCCAGAAAGTTTGCTAGCGTTAGAGTACGAGTCGACCCGACAACCACAACTGCTCGCACACAACTTAAACAATTTTGTCAGATTAATCCTCGCTAGTTCGGGCGTTTCCGTGTAAAATAAAGGTTAGACACTTTTGACCGGTAGACTGGGAAACCAGTAGAATTGAGGAGATTATGGAAGAACTATTAGGCCGCATCATCGCGGGAAAAGTTACTGATGAAAACGAAAAGGATTATTACGTTCAGGTTTCTGGCACAACTTTTCGGTTAGACAAAGCAGAAATCAAAAAGCCTTTGAAGTTGGGCTCAATTTTCAAAGGATTCGCCTATGAAAATGAAGATCACGACATGCAGATTACCCGGGACGCCCCGGATGCCCAAATTGACCACTATGGTCTGGGCACGGTCGTTCGGAGCCAACGGACGTTAGGCGTGTTCGTGAATATTGGTCTGCCCAACAAGGATATCGTGGTCTCCCTGGATGATCTACCAGATATCATGGAATTGTGGCCCCAACAGGGTGACAAGCTGCTGATTGCCTTGCGTGAAGACGCCAAGCAACGGCTCTGGGGTGTGCTGGCCGATGGTGACGTTTACCAGGCCATTGCGCAACCCGCTAAGAAAAAGATGCAAAATAGCAACGTGACTGCCCGTTCCTACCAATTAAAATTAGTGGGGACCCGGGTCATCACGGATAACTTTGAATTGGGCTTCATTCACCCGTCAGAACGGGAAACGGAACCCCGTCTGGGTGAGGAGCTACATGCCCGGGTCATTGGGGTTCACGACGATGGCACCCTGAACTTATCCCTGCGTCCCCGGACCTACGAGGCCATCGATGACGATTCAGCCATGTTATTAGCCGCACTCCAACACTCGGACGACGGCAAGCTGGACTTCAGCGACAAGTCAGACCCCGCAGCCATCAAGGCCTACTTCGGCATCAGCAAGGGTCAATTCAAGCGGGCCATCGGTCACTTGTTAAAGGACCGGCAAATCACCCAGCACGACGGTGCCCTCTGGTTAAACCAAAGCGCAGCCACAACGGAAAAGACGGACGAACCAGCGGAATAACTGGCTGGTTTTCAAGTCGTTCAAAAAAGTTTAGTCGTGCTCATACTTAATCACTGTCAGAGTTCATTGGCAAGAGTAAGTGTGAACTAACTGAACATGAGCCGCAGGGCGGGTGAAAATGGGCCCAGCCGTGTGTGGCTATAGAGTTATAGTTTAGAATAGATGAGGTTAGGCGTGTAATGGGGTTCTCACTGTCTTAGCCGTGAGGGCAGAAAAAATGAACTCAGCCGTGGGAATTCTCTTGGTGGCTTTGCCACTTAGAGAATTGGTATCTTTGAGACGCTTGGCGGCTCAAAGTAAGCCCGGAGACCGCTTTTTGGCTCCGGGCGTCCGCCCACCGCGTTCCGGTTCATTTTTTCTGCCCGGTAAGGCGGCTGGTAAGAACCCTGTTAAGGAGGTGGGTGAATGACGGTATTAGAGAACCAAACAGCCGACTTTGCCCATTACCTAACGGTGGAACAGGGCTTAGCGGCGAATTCTGTGGCCAGCTATACGCAGGAACTGCGGAATTTTAGTCAATATTTAACGACGAAAAAGATTGCCGACTTTAAACAAGTTGACCGCCTACAGATTATGGCTTACCTTAGTGCCCAAACGGCTGCCGGCAAGTCCCGCAACTCCGTGATTCACGCGGTGTCAGCCCTACGGAAGTTTTACCGTTACCTGGTGCAGACGCATCAGCTAACGGATAATCCGATGGCCAATGTGGCCGCGCCCAAGCACGCGCAGCATTTGCCGGCCGTGTTAACGGTGGCCGAGGTTGACCGCCTGCTAGCGACCCCCGATACCAGTAACAAGTACGGTTTGCGCGACCGGGCCATTTTAGAGGTCATGTACGCTACGGGTTTGCGGGTGAGCGAGCTGGTCCATTTGAAACTGGTCGACTTACACCTGGAGATGGGGCTGATTCAAACCCTGGGTAAGGGCGATAAGGAGCGGATCATTCCCATCGGGGACGTGGCGGCAGACTGGATCAACCGGTATTTACAAGATAGCCGGCCGGTCCTGCTGAAGCAGCGGACCAGTCCCTACCTGTTCTTGAATGGACACGGTGGTGGGCTATCCCGCCAGGCTATTTGGCAAAAAATCAAGCACTACGTCGGGCTCGCGGACATCCAAAAGGACGTGACGCCCCATACACTGCGGCATTCCTTTGCCACGCACATTTTAGAAAACGGGGCGGATCTGCGGGTCGTTCAGGAACTTCTGGGCCACGCGGATATCACCACCACGCAAATTTATACGCATATTTCAAAGAAACGCCTACTAAATGTCTATGACCAGTACCATCCACGCGCATAGTGTGGTAGAGTAGGTGGACGTTGAACGGAGGGGGACCATGCTACTTAAATATCGTAGCGATTATCAAAAAATTGCGATGGGCCTGCTCAGTCTATTACCCAACTTCAAGGACTGGGACCGGCTCCAACGCGAGCTAGCCTGGTATCAGGGCGGCGATGACCGGTGCCTGTACTTGTGGAAGGACGAAAACGATGACTTTGCCGGGGCGTTAGGTACCGAGAGTCAGGGCGACTTTTTAGTTGTCCGCTTGATCACACTGATGCCAGACAAGCAACTGACGCGCAACACCTGGCAAATGTTAGACCAACTCGCGACGGCGGCCCCAACCAAACGTTTGATGGGGACCTTAACCACCGCCAAGATTATTGCAAAATGGGAGTATCACCATGGACAAAGCCACAACGAACGGCCAGCCACTGATTCAGGTCAGTGACTTCGAGGGCCCATTAGACCTACTGTTACATCTAATTAAAACCAATGAAATGGACATTTATGATATCCGCATCAGTACCATTACCAGCCAATATTTGACCTACCTGCACCAGATGCAGACGTTACGGTTGGATATTGCGGGTGAATATTTTGTCATGGCGGCAAATCTGATGGCCATTAAGGCCAAATTGCTGTTGCCTAAGCCTCAGACGGTGGAGCCCATCGATGAAGACGACGGGGGCGACCCCCGCGAAGAGCTGGTCAACCAATTACTGGAATACCAACGCTATAAGCAGGCGGCTCAGGAGCTGAAGCAGCGGGCCGTCGACCGGCAACAACACTTTACCCGGCCGGCGATGGCCGTGCCCGACTCGGTCGCCTTGACCGTGGCGCCCGGCATTCAGCCGAGTGACCTACAAAACGCGTTAAGTCGGCTGATCCACCGGGCCATGGTTGCCAAGCCAGTGACGCAAAGCATTCACCAAGAACATTTCACCATCAAGGCCCAAATGACCACGGTGCTGGGACGTTTGCGGCAAGCCAAGGGGCCAGTGGCCTTTGACTACCTGCTGGCTAAGCAGCCGGTCATGGAAGAAATCGTCACCACCTTTTTGGCCGTGCTAGAGCTGGCGCGTCAACGCCAGGTCCGCTTACAACAGGCCGGACGGTTGGCACCGTTACAAGTGAACTTTTTACAAATGGAAGGAAGGTACGCCACCGATGTCACCCCTAGCTCAGATTGAAAGCCTGCTATTCGTCAGCGGTGACGAGGGCATTACGGTTGCGGATTTAGCGGCCGCGACGGGACTGATGCGGCCAGCCATTCTCGCCAGTCTGGAGAAGTTGGCCCAAAAGTACGCCGCCGATGCCGATTCGGCCTTGGAACTCATGGTCAACGACACTACGTACCGGCTGGTCACCAAGGAAGCGACCGCGGACGTCATCAAACACTATTTTGAAAATCCGCTGAGCACGAGTCTGTCACCGGCGTCCTTAGAGGTGCTGGCCATCATTGCGTATCGCCAACCGATTACCCGCATCGAAGTGGATGAGATTCGGGGGGTCCAGAGCGCCTCGACGGTTCAGAAGCTGGTCTTGCGCCGGCTGATTGAAGATGCGGGCCGACTAGATGAACCCGGTCGTCCCAAGCTGTACCGGACCAGTGCCTACTTCCTGGACTATTTCGGCTTAGAAAAGTTGGCGGATCTACCGCCGTTACCAGCCGCAGCCACGCCTAGTACTAGTGACGAAGCGGACGGCGGTGACCTGTTCTTACAGGCATTCAACGAACAGCTCAACCAATCAGGAGATGAAACCTAACTATGGAACGTTTACAAAAAGTTTTGGCCCACGACGGGGTCGCTTCACGACGTCAATCAGAAAAATTAATCATGAGTGGCCGCGTCCGGGTCAACGGGACGGTGGTCACTGAACTGGGCACCAAGGTTGGTGCACACGATAAGATCGTGGTCGACGGGGTCCCCGTGACGACGGAAGCGCCCGTTTACATTCTGATGTACAAGCCGCGGAGTGTCATTTCAACGGCCAACGATGACAAGGGCCGCAAGACCGTTGTCGACCTGGTTGAAGGCATCAGCCAACGCATCTACCCGGTCGGCCGGTTGGATTACGATACGGCGGGTCTCTTGCTATTGACCAATGATGGCGAGCTGGCGAACCGCTTGACTCATCCGAAGTATGAGGTCGAAAAGACTTATATTGCCAAAGTCACGGGCATTCCCACGAACGACGAGATGAAGAGCTTGCGTCAGGGTATGACGGTCGAAGGGGAAACCTACGCACCGGCTAAGGGCAAAATCATTAGTGTGGATGACAAAAAGAAGACGGCCATTGTGTCCTTGACGATTCACGAAGGGAAGAATCATCAAGTCAAGAAGATGTTGGCGGCCGTGGGCTTACCCGTTGAAAAATTAAAGCGGGAGCAGTACGGTTTCTTAACGTTAAAGGGGTTAAATGCTGGTGAGTCGCGGCATTTAAAGCCTGAAGAAGTTAAAGAGCTCCGACGGTTAACCGGATTAATTTAAAGTAAGCGGTTGACAGCTTTATAAAATCTTAGTATATTAAGTTTGTAATTAAATTTAGGTTCATCTTCAGGGCAGGGTGGAATTCCCGACCGGCGGTTAAAGTCCGCGACCCGCGCAAGCGGTGAATTCGGTGTAACTCCGAGACCGACAGTATAGTCTGGTATGCAGAAGATGAGACATTGCTTTTTGCGCAAACTCATTTACGTAAAACCCAAGGTCTTGCCCTTCTGTGGCAGGACCTTTTTCTATGGTTTTGTCACGAGATGGCCGCAAGGAGGAACAGGTATCATGGAAAATAGTCACAATGAGTTGAATGTTCGTTCGATGGTCGAGATGGCACTGTTTGCCGGTGTCGCTTACGTGTTGATGTTTGTATCGGTGCCAATTATTCCGATTGTGCCGTACATGAAGCTCGACCTAAGTGATCTGGTCGTCCTGCTGGGCATGAGTTTATTTGGCCCCGCGGGTGCGGTGATGATTGCGGCCGTGAAGGAATTACTCTACTTCGTGTCGACCGGCCTGGATATCGTCAACTTCATCGGGGTGCTCACGGCGTTCATTGCGGATATCGCCTACATTTTGCCAATCAGCTATGTGCTGAAACATAAGCAGGGCGACGCGCAACCCGGATTGAAACGGCAAATTGTTGCCGTAATCGTCGGGACACTGACGCTGACGGTGGTCTTGTCCTTAGCCAACTGGTGGGTCATTACGCCCCTTTACTTAAAGGTCTGGGGCATGTCGCTCGGTCTGCCCGTGAACAAGTTGATTTTGCTGGGAGTTATTCCGTTTAATCTATTGAAGGGAATTATCCTGGGCATCCTGTTCATTCTATTGAGTCGCCGAATGGCCCCTTGGTTGGCCAAGCACACGCTCTCATAACCGCGTCACTAACAAATTTTTCGAAACGAAGGACCGGCCACGTGCCGGTCCTTTTTCTATGGTAAACTGGATAAAGACTTTAAAAGTGAGAGGAGGGTCTACCGTGGAGGCGAGTGATTTAGGCCAGTTGTTGAGTGCCAAACAGGACCGGCGAATTCGTGTGATTGAAAATCTCTTGCGCGGCAAAAAAACGGTGTCGACCCTCTATTGGGGGCAACGCTATCACCTGTTGCCACTGTTGAACCTGGCGAAACAGTTGGACCGCGGTGGTCTCGACGATGCCGTGCAGGAGCTGCAACGCCGCCATTGGCTGACGGTCGATACCGAACAAAAGACGCTACGGCTCACGGATCAGGGCGCCCAAGCATTGGCCGAGACGCCGACGTATCAGCCCCAAACGGTCGATCAGTGGGTGAATTTAGACATCATGGCCGCGCGGCAACGCCTGTTGTTAGCAGTTCAAGTGACCTCTCAGTATGCCCACAGTACGGCCCGTTACTATCCGCTAGCGACCGACCAGAAAACCCGGCAACATGTGCGACAATGGTTTCACAGCGCTAAGGGACCAACCTTGGCGTCATCACTGTTTCAGGCATTGGTGGCCAGTCTCGAACAATTGCCGGCCAGTACGGCTGACATCATGACCGACCAGTTTACGGGTTTTGGCCAACCGGGGCTGACCCTTGACCAACTGGCACTGGCCCACCAAACGACGCTTTGGCAAGTCCGGTTACGTCAGTTCGATGGCGTCACGCAGATTGCCCGGGATGCGCGTCACCCTGAGCATCCGCTGCATGATTTGCTGGCACCGCTCTGGCGGGTTCCCATCTCACCGAGTGCCGAAGAAACGTTGGCCGCGGTGTCTGCGGGCGGTGATTTGCAGCAAGTGGCCAACCGCCGTCAGATCAAACTGAGCACGGTTCGTGAGCATCTGCTAGAGACCGCAATCATGCTCCCGCTGACCGATTTTCCGTACGATAGCGTGCTCCCCCAGCCGGTGCGCACGGATTTTCAGGCCGCCGTCCAGGGGAACCTGGATGACTGGCAGTATTCCGCGCTGCCCCAGGCAATGCAGGACCGGTATGATTTCTTTTATTTTCGGCTCTACGCCATTTGGCGGATCAAACAGGAGGTGACAGCATGACGGAAACGTTGACGGCCAGCCTACAGCGGGTTTTCGGTTTCGACCACTTTCGCTCGGGGCAGGCCGCGGCCCTCGAAAGCCTAGAGACGGGCCAGGATACCCTGGCAATTCTGCCGACCGGGGCCGGTAAAACCTTGATCTATCAGCTCTATGGCTACCGCCATCCGGGGTGCGTCCTGATTGTCTCGCCTTTATTGTCACTCATGAACGACCAGGTCGACCGGATGCGGATGAACGGCTTCAAACGGGCCGCAGCCATTAACTCGTTGACCCCATTTGGGGAACGGCTGCATATTTTAAATCACTTAAACGATTTGCAATTTTTATTTTTATCCCCAGAAATGCTGTCACAGCCCCAGATGCTTGACCGGTTACACCAGGTTACTATCAGTCTGTTAGTGATTGATGAGGCCCACTGTATCGTTCAGTGGGGACCGGATTTTCGGCCGGAGTATCTACTATTGGGCGCAATCCGAGAGAAGCTTAATCGACCGTTAACGTTGATGCTGACCGCCACGGCGGGGAAGCAGACCCGCCAGGAGATTGCCAAGCAGCTGCGGAGCACGCCTCAGGTGGTGACCGAATCGGTTAATCGACCAAATATTTTCTTGGATGTGGAGAACGTGGCAGACGAGGCAACCAAACAGGCCCGATTACTGGATTTAGTGAAACATTTACAGCGCCCCGGCGTCATCTACTTTTCCAGCAAGCAACAGGCTAGCGATACCGCGTTATGGCTGCAACAGACAGCCGGGGTGCGGGCGGCGGCCTACCACGCGGGATTGGATGCCGAGGATCGGTTCAAGATTCAGCAGCAGTTCATGGCTGACCAGCTGGATGTCATCTGCGCCACCAGCGCATTTGGCATGGGTATCGATAAGGATAATGTCCGGTTCGTGATTCACTATCATCTGCCGGCCGACCTAGAGAGCTATGCCCAGGAAATCGGGCGCGCTGGTCGGGACGGTCAGCCTAGTGTGGCCATTTTACTGTACGCGCCGGGTGATGAGCAGTTGCCCTTAGCCCTGGGCCAGTCCAATCGACCGGAACCGGACACCATTCAGCGCTATTACGCGCATCCCACCAGCTTTGCGGCCGACGACCCGCAGATTCACCTGTTGGCGTTCTATCGCAATCATGGGATTAGCCAGGCTGCCGTGACGCGGTTATTTGCTAGCCGAGAACGGGAGCGGAACCATGCGCTATCACAGATGTTGGCGTACGCGAAGTCGCCGACCTGTTTGCGGGAGAAGTGGCTGCAAGCCTTTGACGAGGAACCACCCGAACATGATGACGCCTGTTGCGCCCCCGGTAATGTACCCTTGAATTTGGCGGCCCATGACCTGACACGTCAGGCAGAAGTTTTGACGCCAACGGCCACGGTTGGGTGGCAGGAGCGGTTGACCCGGTTATTTTAAAGCGTTGATTAATTTTTAGGGCCTAGAGTCCGTTACAAGGCTTAAAAATCTGTAAACATCGTTAAGAGAGTTCTAAAGAATGCCGCGACGCCGACATTTTCAGCAATTATAGCTATCGAAATGGTACGGTACGTGGTACAATTACGGGTGAAAGTTTTTCAGGGAGGTTAGATGATGAGTCAGAAGCGTGACGATCAAACGTCGAAGGAACAAGAGTCCCACCCGTGGGATCAATCGTTTGCCGATGATCGGGACGATCAGGGGAACCTGTCACGAACGAAGATGCGGCGGCAAAACCACAGTAACACCATGGTAACGGTCATTTTGGTGGCAATTATCGTGGTTATTGCTGCGGCCTCATTGGTTTACGGCTTGGCGCGTCAAAGCGCTGTCAATCGGCCACAAAATACGGAAAAGGTGGCGGCAAGTTCCTCCAGCTCATCCAGTAAGGCCAAGAGCTCCAGTCACAAAAAGAAAGCTTCTACTAAGAAGTCTTCTTCAGCGACCACGACGAGCTCACCTAAGAAATCAACAACTTCAACCACAACTGCTAGTTCGGCTAAGACGACTAGCAGTTCTTCGGCTACCACCAGTTCAGCCACTGAATCAAGCACGACTACCAGTAGCAGTCATAGTAGCAGTGCCGCAACCAGTAGTAGTGCGGCGGCTGGTTCTAAGTACGCCACGGTTGAATCTGGGCAGGGGGTTTACCGGGTCGCAACAAACGCGGGAATCTCTGTCCAAAAATTATTGGAATTAAACGGCCTGTCTTCCGGTTCTTCCCTCTATCCGGGACAGAAGCTACGGGTTCGCTAAGTTTTAAAACTATTTGATAGGAGTTTGGTTGTCATGGAGAAACAAGGTTTACAAGTGGCTATCGATGGGCCGGCTTCCGCAGGGAAGAGTACGGTCGCTAAGATCGTTGCCCAACGGTTCCACTACATCTACTGTGATACCGGTGCCATGTACCGGGCCATTACTTGGAAGGTGCTGCAAGCTGGCGTCGGGTTGACCGACGAAGCTGCGGTCAAGCAGTTATTGGATCAAATCACGATTCGGTTTGAACCGGGTACCCCCGTTCAAAAGGTTTTCGTTGATGAGACGGAAGTCACCTTGGCGATTCGCCAACCGGACGTCACCAATTCTGTGTCGGCCGTCTCGGCATTGCCAGCTGTCCGGGCCGAATTAACGGAACGGCAACGGCAAATTGCGGATGCCGGTGGCATTGTGATGGACGGTCGGGATATTGGGTCGACGGTTTTGCCCAAGGCTGAGGTTAAGATTTTCTTGGTCGCCAGCGTGGACGAACGGGCCCAACGGCGGTTGAAGGACAATGCGGCCAAGGGAATCAACACACCACTGGCAACTTTGAAGTATGAAATCGAAGAACGGGACCGAAAAGATTCCACTCGGAAGGTTTCACCATTGACCCAGGCAGCCGACGCAATCCGCTTGGATACTACGTCTATGAGCATCGAACAGGTCGCTGATAAGATCGCAGAAATCATCCAAGAAAAAGAATCCTAGAGAAATAGGCATTTTACTAGCTTTTATAAGCACAATCAGCTAAAATAGTATATAGAGTTGTCGCAAGGAGGAAAATTTCGCATGAGTGAAAATGGCACGAGTCAAAACAATGAAAACAATGATTTGTTAGATGCTTTAAACAGCATCGACACCGTTAAGGTCGGTGACGTTGTTAAGGGTGAAGTCTTAGCAATCGATGATGACCAACAAGCAATCGTCGGGATTGCTGATACTGGCGTTGAAGGGGTCGTTCCCAAGAAGGAACTGTCTACTAAGCCAGTAGATGATATTAAATCAGTAATTAAAGTCGGGGACGTTATGGACCTCGTCGTAATTTCTCGAATCGGTACCGACAAGGAAGGCGGCAGTTACTTACTGTCACAACGTCGTTTGGAAGCCCGTAAGGTTTGGGACGACATCCAAAAGGAATTCGAAGCTGGTCATACGTTGACTGCCCCTGTTACCCAAGTGGTTAAGGGTGGGTTAGTTGTTGACGCCGGTGTGCGTGGTTTCGTACCTGCATCCATGGCTTCAGACCACTTCGTTGAAGATTTGGCACAATTCAAGGGCCAAACGCTTGAATTCAAGATTGTTGAAATCGAACCAAGCGAAAACCGCTTGATCTTATCTCACCGCGCAATCGTTGAAAAGCAACGGGCTGCACAAAAAGAAGAAATCATGGCTAAGTTAACTGCCGGCGACGTTGTCGAAGGTAAAGTTGCTCGTCTGACTAACTTCGGTGCATTCGTTGACCTTGGTGGCGTTGATGGGTTGGTCCACGTTTCAGAAATCGCTTTCGAACGGGTTGAAAAGCCTAGCGATGTCTTGAAGGTTGGCCAAGATGTTAAGGTTAAGGTCTTATCTGTTGATCCAGATCGCGACCGGATTTCCCTTTCCATCAAGCAAACCTTACCAGAACCTTGGGACGGTATCGAAGAAAAGGCCCCTCAAGGCAGTGTCTTGGACGGGACTGTTAAGCGCCTGACTAGCTTTGGTGCCTTCGTTGAAGTCTTCCCAGGTGTTGAAGGTTTGGTTCACATTTCCCAAATTTCTCACCAACACATCGCAACGCCTGCTGACGTTCTGAAGGTTGGTCAAGAAATCAAGGTTAAGGTCTTAGATGTTCGTCCAGACGATCACCGTTTGGCATTATCCATCAAGGCCTTGGAAGAAAAGCCAGAATCTGCTGACGATTCTTCTGAAAACCACAGCAGCAACAACAGTAACAACAACCGGAACCGGAACAACAACGGCGGCAACCGTCGTCGTAACAACCGGAACTCTGCTGAAACTTCAACGGCTAACGCCCCAGAAGAAAGCACCGGTTTCTCTTTAGGTGACCTCATTGGGGACAGCTTGAAGAAAGATATGGAAGATAACGAAAACAACTAATACGTTTTGGTTGAAGAGGGTTTAGGACGGAACTTTGTTGGTTTCGTTCTGAACCCTTTTCATGTCACAAAACGTCATCATTAAAGGAGGGATTTATCGTGGCATTTCCAATCGTTGCCATTGTTGGCCGCCCAAACGTCGGGAAGTCAACCCTGTTCAACCGGATCGCTGGCGAACGGATCTCCATCGTTGAGGATACACCCGGGGTTACCCGTGACCGGATCTATACCCACGCCGAATGGCTGGGAACCGAGTTCCGGATGATTGATACCGGGGGGATTGACCTCGGTGATGAACCATTTTTAACGCAAATTACGCAACAGGCTGAAATCGCCATTGAAGAAGCTGACGTCATCGTCTTCATCGTGAGCGCGCCTGAGGGCGTGACCGATGCTGATGAGAAGGTCGCTAAGATCCTATACCGGGCCGACAAGCCCGTTATCCTGGCCGTTAACAAGGCCGATAACCCCGAAACCCGGGAGACGGTCTATGACTTTTACTCCCTGGGCTTCGGCGATCCATACCCCGTTTCTGGGGTTCATGGGTTAGGTCTTGGGGATTTGCTGGACGCCGTCGTCAAGGAATTCCCTGACGATGAAGGGGCACCCAAGGACGACTCCATTCGGTTCAGTCTGATTGGTCGGCCTAACGTCGGCAAGTCTTCGTTAGTCAATGCGATGCTCGGTGAAGACCGGGTCATCGTGTCTAACATTGCGGGGACGACGCGTGACGCGGTCGATACTAAGTTCGTGGCGGATGACACCAAGTTTACAATGGTCGATACGGCCGGGATTCGTAAGCGCGGTAAGGTCTACGAAAACACGGAACGGTACAGTGTGATGCGGGCCATGCGGGCGATTGATGATTCAGACGTCGTGCTGGTCGTCTTGAACGCCGAAGAAGGTATTCGGGAACAAGATAAACGGGTTGCTGGTTACGCCCATGAAGCAGGTCGGGGAATCATTATCCTGGTCAACAAATGGGATACCCTGAAGAAGGATAACCACACGCTGACGGACTTCCAAAACCTGATTCGCCTCGAGTTCCAATACCTGAGCTACGCGCCAATCGTCTTCGTTTCCGCTAAGACCGGTCAACGGCTCGACCAACTGCCAGCGATGATCAAACGGGTCTCTGAAAACCACAACAAGCGGGTCCAATCCGCCACGTTGAACGACGTGATCATGGACGCCATTGCCCTGAACCCAACGCCTTCCGACAACGGGAAGCGGCTTCGGGTCTACTACGGGACACAGGTTGCGGTGGCACCACCAACCTTCGTGGTCTTTGTCAACGACCCGAAGATGATGCACTTCTCCTACGAGCGGTTCTTAGAGAATCAGATTCGGGAACACTTCGATTTCGAAGGGACCCCGATCCATTTGATCGAGCGGGCACGGAAGTAGAACAACGGGCATAACACCAGCTTTTTCACCGGATTTTAACGATTTCTTAGTAAAAATCGTCTTTCTTGAAGTTTTATTGGTAAAAAATGGCGTTATCCCTTGTCATATAAGGCTTCCTGTGCTATCTTTGATAAAGAAATGATGCGGTTGACCGTATTTGTTTCATCATTTTTGGACCACTCAAAAATGATCACTAGATGACATTCATCTAATCTTCTATTCAGGAGGTGAATTCAAAATGGCAAACAAAGCACAATTGGTTAGCGATGTTGCAACTGCAACTGGTTTAACTAAAAAGGACGCAACGGCTGCAGTTGACGCAGTCTTCGATTCTGTCCAAGCAACTTTAGCTAAAGGCGAAAAGGTTCAATTGATCGGCTTTGGTAACTTTGAAGTTCGTGAACGTGCAGCTCGTAAGGGCCGTAACCCACAAACTGGACAAGAAATCCAAATTCCTGCAAGCAAAGTACCTGCATTCAAGCCAGGTAAAGCTTTAAAGGATGCTGTTAAATAATTTATTATTTAACGACTAAAAGAGCCAGTGCGGCGTATGCCGGGCTGGCTCTTTGCTGTGCTTAACTAGTTTAAAAGTTCCCGAAGAACCTGAATAGTCGGACTAGCCAATCATTTGCCACCACATTTGCCGGTAACGGTGGTAAGATGGTAAGTGCTGATTTAGTTAGAAAAAAATCGATAAACAACGATGGAGGCGGGTTATGAGTTACGCAGAAACGGCGCTGGACCAACTGGAAAAGGGCCAACTTGAAGATTTTAAAAAGCAGTATGCCTTGTCACTGCGCCACGATGACGATGAGACGCTTTTTAGCCTGGGGGAAGAGTTGTACTCCCTGGGGTTCCTCAACCAGTCTCGACGCATTTACGAAAAATTATTAAAAAAGTATCCGGACGAAGACGAACTACGGACCAACTTAGCCGACATTGCGATTGATGAAGACAAGAACGACGAAGCTCTGGACTACCTGAACCAGGTCAAGCCGGATTCACCAGCCTACATCGAATCTTTGATGGTGGCGGCCGATCTGTATCAGACCCAGGAACTCTTTGAGGTCAGTGAACAGAAATTATTGACGGCCAAGAAATTGGCCCCTGACGAGCCCGTCATCACGTTTGCCTTGGCGGAGCTCTACTTCACCATGCGTGAGTTCAGAAAGGCCATTCCGCTGTATTTAGACCTGATTACGGCCGGTACCACGGAACTGTCTCGGGTCAACATCGTCGAACGGCTCGGGGTCGCCTATGCCAATGCTGGGCGATTTGAACAAGCCGTGGGGTATCTCAAGCAGATTCACCCGGGGAACATGACGCCGGACGTGAAGTTTGAGACCGCCTTTACCTACCTGCAACTGAAGGAACGCCCAACCGCCATTCGGCTCTTTAACGAGCTAAAGGACAGCGACGCGCACTACACCTCCCTGTATCCGTACCTGGGACAGGCGTTAGAGGAAGAGAACCGGTTACCCGAAGCACTCACGGCCTTGCAAGAGGGACTGGGTGTCGACCAGTACAACGAGAAGCTCTGGTTACAGGCGGCTCACGTGGCCACTAAGCTCGATGACGAGAAGATGGCGGAGAAGTACCTGACCCACGGCCATCAGCTCGACAGCGACGATTTAAGTGCCGTCATTCAGTTGAGTAATCTTTACGTGAAGCAGGAACGCTGGCAGGAAAATGCCGACTTGGTTCAGCCGTACGTGAAGAGTGAGGATGCCGATCCACAGCTGTACTGGAACCTGGCCATCACGGCAGAGCACCAGGAAGACTTTGATGCCGCGCGGAAATATTACGATGCCGCGCAGCCATTCTTTATGGATCAGGCCGATTTCCTGAAGCCCGCCATTTACTTCTATCGCGAAGAAGGGGCCACGGACCAGGTCATCAAGTTATTACACGCCTATTTGCAGGTCGTTCCAGACGATGCGGAAATGGCACTGATGCTTGAGGGGTACGAAGACTAGATTTTTGAAAAAGAAGGTCTCTGCGGAGGCGTTCTTTTTGTTTGGGTTAGAACACAATAATTACTTTAACTTATTTAAACAAAATAAAAAGCAACCGCAAAACCCGCGGTTGCTAAGACCCAGTTCACTAACGCTTAAATTTGCCCAAGAACCCTTTTTTCGGGACCTCGAACGAGAAACCTTCACCCAGCGCCTCATTCACGTTGACCACGGACACGAATGCCCGTGAATCATGCCGCGAAATGATTTGGCGCACCTGATACAGCTCACCAGGGGCCACGACCACGTAGATCATTTTACGACCCTGGTGGGAGTAGCCACCCTCGGCGTTGATCAGACTGACGCCACGTTCCATCTGGTCCATGATATCGTTGGTAATCTCCTGGTGCTTGGTGGAGACGATGATGACCCCGCGCGCTGCGTAGGCGCCCTCCAGCGTGAAGTTGACGATGCGCGAGAACACGTAGGAGTAAATCAACGTGTAGGCCATGTGCTGGATGTCGATGTAGACCAGTGAAATCAGGAGCACAACGACGTCTAAGTAAAGGAGCGTCCGCCCCATGGGCACACCCCGGAAGCGTTCAAAAATCCGGGCGACAATGTCGGTACCACCGGTCGTTCCGCCATAGCGGTAGAGCAGGCCGGAGCCGAGACCGCCGACCAAACCAGCACCTAACGCTGACAATAAGAGATCGCCGTGCAGGTCGATCACCAGTGGCACCCGTTGCCAGATCCATAAAAAGAGGGACAACATGAGGGTGCCGTAAATCGTGTAGACCAGTGATTGTCGACCCAAGAAGCGCCAGCCAATCACAATCAGCGGCACGTTGATCAGAATCGTTGAATAGGCGGGGTCAATGTGGAACAGCGCCCGCAAAATCAGCGTGATCCCGGAAATTCCCCCGTCCGCTAGGTGATTCGCAATGTTAAAGAAGACTAAACCAAATGCAAACATGGCGCAACCGATGCCAATCATGAGTAGGTCAAACAGGCGAATCGATTCGTCCTTTTGTGTCATACCATCCACTCCCAACACACGTTCACCACGGGTTGCTGGCAACGTGTTTTCTAATCCGTCTGGTCCGCGTTAGCGCTATGAAATTGCTAAATTTAGGTGCAAACTTTCCCTGACTTCAACTAGCCAGTTTATTAACCTAACAAGCCCCAAACGTTTTTATTCATAAACCCATCATAGCACACCCGTGATTCGGGCATAAACCAATTTCGGGCCAATCAGTGCTAGCACTTGATTAGTCGTGCAATTTTAGGGTAGCGGTCCAGTAGTTTGAATTCAATTTCCGGGACGAATCTGTTAGACTGGCATAGTGAGTAAAAAACAGAAATCAACTGGCAAAAAGGGTGAAAATAAATGAAATTAGAACACTTACCAAATGAATTTGAATTGGCCCGGCCAGTCTTACAGACCATCGAGCAGGCCGGTTATGAAGCCTACTTTGTGGGTGGCAGTGTGCGGGATACCATTCTGGGCAAGGCCATCCATGACGTGGATATCGCGACGAGTGCCTATCCCAATGAGATCAAGGGGCTTTTTAAACGGACCGTCGACACCGGAATTGAACACGGCACCGTGATGATTCTGGACCACGGGACCGGCTACGAGACGACGACTTTCCGGTCCGAATCAACCTATACCGATTACCGACGCCCGGACCAAGTCACTTTTGTGCGATCCCTCGCCGAGGACTTAAAGCGGCGAGACTTTACCATTAACGCCTTGGCCATGAAGGAAGACGGGGAAGTCATTGACCTGTTCGATGGCCTAACGGATATGGCCAATCACCAAATTCGGGCGGTGGGCGATCCGCAAGAACGGTTCCATGAAGATGCCCTCCGCATGATGCGGGCGGTCCGGTTTGCCAGTCAATTAGACTTCAGCATCGTTGACGAGACGTTGGCGGCCATCACGGCGCATGCCCAACTGTTGGCCAAAATTGCGGTGGAACGCACCCAGGTTGAGCTCCTCAAGTTGCTGCAGGGGAAGGCTCCCCAACGTGGACTCCAGGACTTTATGACCACGGGTCTATGGCAACACTGCCCGGACTTTGCGGACCACGGTCCCGCACTGACGGCGTTGGCCACGGAACTGACCCAGGGCGTCTCCAGCGAGGTCGCAGCTTGGACGCTGTTGGCTACCAAATTTGGCCTGGATAGTGCCGCTGTGACGCCATTCTTGAAGCATTGGAAGACGGCCAATCAGACCATTACCGCTGTTCAGGCCGCTAGCAAGGCTGCCCAGATTCTGGCAACGGGTAATTTGAACGCCTGGCAACTGTACCAGTGCGGCGCAGCTCTTGCGCCAGTTGCCAACGAGGTCGCCGTGATTCTGGGTGCGCCTGACCGGGGAGCCGCGTTACAGGCCCAACTGGCAGCCTTACCGATTCAGCACAAGAATGAATTAGCCATTACGGGGAAAGAACTCATGCAGGCCGGCATTCAACCCGGACCGCAACTGGGCGCCATCCTGGGTGATTTGGAATACCAAGTCGTCACGGGGGTATTACCCAACGAAACAGCCGCGCTGGTGGCTCACGTCAACGCCTAACGGTAATTTGAGAATAAGAGAGTGAACAATTTATGCAAACCTTACGCGCGGAAAATCTTCACCGGACTTACGGGGAGAAAACGCTTTTTGATAATTTGAATTTTATTATTAACGAACATGACCGGATCGGCCTGATTGGGGTCAACGGGAGTGGGAAAACCTCGCTGCTGAACACGTTAGCGGGCATTAGCAATGAACAGACCGGCGCCATCGAGACGCCCAAGGACTACACCATCGGCTACCTCACGCAAAAGCCTGAGTTGGACGAGAATTTAACGGTCATGGATGCCGTTTTCTCCGGTGATCAAAAAGTCTTCGTCACGATTCGGCGCTACGAGGCGGCCTTAGCCGCTTACGGGGCCCATCCAGAAGATGCCAAGGCTCAGCAGCGTTACCTGGATGCCGAAGCTCAGATGAACGAAGAGGATGCCTGGACGGCCGAGAGCGATGTCAAGACTATCCTGACGCAACTGAAGATCACGGACCTGTCACAAGCCATTAAGACCATGTCCGGGGGCCAAATCAAGCGGGTCGGCTTAGCCCAAGTTTTGATTCAGTCGCCCGATTTGTTACTGCTGGACGAACCGACCAACCACTTGGACTTTGACTCCATTGCCTGGCTGCAGCAATACCTGGCATCCTACAAGGGGGCCTTACTGGTCGTGACCCATGATCGGTACTTCCTGGACCAAATTGCCAACCAAATTTGGGAACTTGATTTCGGGAAACTGTATCAATACCCTGGCAACTACCAAGCCTACGTACAGGAAAAGGCCGAACGAGTCAGCCAGGAAGCCGATGCTGATCAGAAGCAACAACAATTGTACAAGAAAGAATTAGCCTGGATGAAGGCGGGGGCCAAAGCCCGTTCCACCAAGCAACAGGCCCGAATCAACCGCTTCAACGACATTGCCAGCAACGTCGGCACGCGACAAGTCCAGAACAATGTCGCCATCTCCCTGGGCCAACAACGGCTCGGTAAAAAGGTGATTGAGCTCAAGGATGCCAACCTGACCCTCGGCGACCACGTCATCTTAAAGGACTTTGACGACCTGATTCAGGGTGGCGAACGCATCGGGATCAGTGGGGAAAACGGGGCTGGGAAGTCCAGTCTCTTAAACGTTATCGCCCAACGTCTACCCCTGGACTCCGGGATTGTGTCGATTGGGGAGACCGTGAAAATGGCCTACTATACCCAACAGATCGAACCGATTCCGGATGACAAACGGATGATCAACTACCTGTCCGAGGTCGGTCAAAACGTCACGGACAAGGCCGGTAATTCCGTTAGTGTCACCGAATTGCTGGAACAATTCCTGTTCCCACGGTTCATGCACGGGACACTGATTCGCAAGCTATCCGGTGGGGAAAAACGCCGGTTATACCTGTTGAAGCTATTAATGGAACAACCCAACGTCTTATTACTGGATGAACCCACAAACGACTTAGACATTGGGACGTTGACTGTTTTGGAAGATTATATTTCCCAATTTGCCGGTACCGTGATTACCGTTTCCCATGACCGGTACTTCCTGGACAAGGTGGCCGACCGCCTGTTGATCTTTACGGGTAACGGCGATATCGAACGGTACTCCGGTCGCTTCAGCAGCTATTTAGCAGATGAACAAGCCCAACACAAACAAGCCGCCAAGACGGAGAAGGCCAAGGCCACGCCGAAAGCCGAACAAAAGCCGACTGAACCCCGGAAAAAGGTCAAGTTGACCTACGCGGAACAGAAGGAATGGGAAGGCATTGAAGGCGTCATTGACGGCTTGGAAGACCAGAAGTCTCAGGTCCAATCGGCCATGAATGCCAACGGTAACAACTATGACAAGCTTGCCGACCTTCAGTCACAATTAGACGACTTAGACAAACAGTTGGACGAGAAAATGACGCGTTGGGAATACCTCAGCGAATACGCAGAATAGGAGACGGTCACGTGTTAGAAGACGGGTATTTAGATTTGGCTAAGAAGGTCCTGAACGAGGGCCACGAGAAGACCGACCGAACGGGCACGGGGACCATCAGTCTGTTTGGTTACCAGATGCGGTTTAACCTGCAGGAAGGTTTTCCCCTGTTGACCACGAAAAAGGTGCCCTTTGGCTTGATTAAATCCGAACTGTTGTGGTTCCTGCGGGGCGACACGAATATTCGTTTTCTCCTGCAACACCACAACCATATTTGGGACGAATGGGCCTTCCAGCGTTACGTGGCTAGTCCCGATTACCACGGCCCAGACATGACCGACTTTGGTCGGCGGTCGTTAGTCGATCCAGATTTTAACCAACAGTATCAGGCGGAGAAAAAAGCCTTTTGCGACAAAATTCTAACGGACCAAGCCTTTGGAGACCATTACGGTGACCTGGGTCTGGTTTACGGGAGTCAGTGGCGCGCTTGGCAGGGCCACAACGGCGAAACGATTGACCAACTGGCCAACGTGATTGAAACGCTGCGGACCCATCCGGACTCTCGGCGAATGATCGTATCCGCCTGGAATCCCGCCGATGTGCCGTCCATGGCCTTACCACCTTGCCACACGCTGTACCAATTTTACGTGAACGATGGCAAGCTAAGCTGTCAGCTATACCAACGGAGCGGGGATATCTTCCTCGGCGTGCCGTTTAACATTGCCAGCTACGCCTTACTGACCTCACTGATTGCCAAGGAAGTTGGCCTGGAGGTCGGTGATTTCGTGCACACCCTGGGTGACGCGCACATTTACAAGAACCATATCAGTCAGATTGAAACGCAACTGGCCCGGACACCTAAAGCCGCCCCACAATTGTGGCTGAATCCGGATAAATCAAGTATTTTTGATTATGAAATGAGCGATATTAAGGTAACCGGCTACGATCCAGCGCCTGCTATCAAGGCGCCGGTGGCCGTTTAAACAAGGAGGGGACTGCGATGCTGATCTTTTTATGGGCTGAGAGCCAGGGGAAAGTCATTGGCTTTCATGGCAGCTTACCGTGGCACTTGCCAGCCGACATGCACTACTTCAAGACCGTGACGACGGGCAATACCATTGTTGCGGGCGCCAAGACGTTTGCCTCATTTCCCCAAGCGCTGCCCAACCGGACCAACGTGGTGGTGAGTCACCGCGATGCCAGTGAGTTTCCGGCGGGTGTGACCGTGCTCAATTCGCTGGATGCGGTACGCGAATACGCTGCCCAACGGCCGACGGAGAAAATTTTCGTGGTCGGTGGCGCGCAGATTTTTGCCGGCCTGGTCGATGACGTCGACTTCCTCTATCGAACCGTGATTGACGCCGGATTTGACGGGGATACCTGGATGCCGGCGATTGATTACACGAAATTTCAACTGATTGATCGGCAGCCGGGGGTTCGTAACGAGAAGAACACCGTCGATTACGCCTTCGAACAGTACCAACGGCGGTAAAGGGCAGTCGTTCAATGCCGTTCCCGGCGGCGGATTCAAAGTGGCCTGCTATGGGGTCGGCTCCAGACAAAGGGCGGTCTTCCGCCTCAACTTTGAGCCTGAGAAGCGGTCTCAAAGGTTGTCCCATGGGCTAAGCTGAGTGAGAAACCTCAGCTAAGACCATCGACACAGCTGGCCACCTTGATTCACCTCTGGTCACTCAGTATGGAACACGACATTTACGCCACGCTGAAGGTGAACTAGTCTACAACTACAGTATTCTTCACTTAATCTAATATTTGCTAAAAATAATCTTACCTACGTTAAATTACGGCACATCAAAAAGGCGAAGACAACTATCCTCCACGGATAATGTCTTTGCCTTATTTGATGTTTCGTCTAAACTATCGCTAAATTTTATGCATATAACAGGATGGAGAAGTACATCAGTCCCGTCCCCAGCATCACGAACAGGTGCCAGATAACGTGACCGAATGGGACGTTCTTGAAGCTGTAGAGGACGGCGCCCACCGTGAAGGCCACGCCACCGAAGAACAATAGGGCGAAGCCGACGGGACCCAGGCCCTCGTACAGCGGCTTGATGCCCAGCAAGCACATCCAGCCCATGACCACGTAGATGATGGTCGATAATTTTTGCATTTTGCCCAACCAGAGGGCTTTGTAAATGACCCCACAGACCGCCATAGCCCAGATGATACCGAACATGGTCCAGCCGAGCGCACCGCCAACGACCAATAGGCTAAACGGCGTATAGGTTCCGGCGATCAATAAATAAATGGCACAATGGTCAAATATTTGAAAAACGTGGCGGCCACGGGTAAAGTACAAACTATGAAACAGGGTGGACGCGAGGTAGAAGAGCACCAGGATGGCCCCGTAAATGGCAAAGGTCGTGATGCGCATGGCCCCGCCCTTGGCGTGAGCCTGTAGCAGTAAGACGACGAGTCCGGCGATGCTCAAGGCGGCTCCGATTCCGTGGGTGACCGCGTTTAAGACCTCATTGACGACTTGGTAGGTGTGGCTCCGTTCTTTTATCAAACAAAATCCTCCTTAGAATTCCGGTGACTTTATTTTTCTCTAAAGCAGCCGGATAGTTCCGAACAACTTACTGAAAATTGTCACTAACTCTGCTATACTATTACCGTATGTTTCATTACGCATATTGTAGCATAAACCAAAATTTCTGGTCAGAAAGAGTGGGATACCCATGGCGAAAATTA
Source organism: Levilactobacillus sp. FUA 3915 (assembly GCF_044053135.1). NCBI lineage: Bacteria > Bacillati > Bacillota > Bacilli > Lactobacillales > Lactobacillaceae > Levilactobacillus > Levilactobacillus sp. FUA 3915. Next base: position 2,719,501 of record NZ_CP168704.1, read on the forward strand.
AGATTGTCACGGATTCATCTGCCGGCCTTACCGAGCAGCAGATTCAAGACTATGACATCACCATTATTCCGTTAACGGTCATGATTGATGACACGATTTACGTTGAACGGGAGACCATCACCAACAAAGAATTTATTGAAAAAATGAAAACGGCTAAGTCATTACCCAAGACGAGTCAGCCACCACTGGGCAAGTTTGTGGAGACCTTCGACAAATTGGGCGAAGACGGTAGCAGCGTGATCTGCTTCACCATGTTAGCTGCCATCAGTGGCACGGTCCACACGGCCGAACAAGCGGCCCAATTGTCCAAGACGGACGTGACCGTGGTCGACAGTCAATACACCGATCAAGCCTTGGCCTTCCAAGTCGTCGAAGCTGCTAAGCTCGCCGCAGAAGGGGCCGACAAAGACGCCATTATCAAGCGTGCCGAGGCCGTTCGAGACCACACCAAATTGTTCATGGGGGTTGTGACCCTAGAAAACATTTTGAAGGGTGGCCGCTTAAGTCGGGCTGCTGGTATGTTAACTTCCCTGCTTAACATCAAGATTGTCTTGCAGGTCACGGGTGGCGAGCTTAAAATTCGGGCTAAGGGTCGCGGTATGAAGACCATCGACCGTTACTTTGATAAAGTCTACGAACAAATCAAGCAGACGCCGGACATCGTGGCTATCGGAATTTCTCACGTAGAAGCCTTCGAATCCATTGATAAGATTCAGGGCCATTTGAAAGAAATCTTGCCAGATAAGGATGTCCTGGTACGGGAAACGGTTCCCATCATTGCGACCCACGGGGGCCCCGGTGCCTTCGCCTTAATGTACTACACCGATCCAACTAAATAACGTCAACTGGAAAGGGGTGGCCGCACGCCACACCCTTTTTTCTTTTAGCTATAGGGGGAACCACGAAATGAAATTTAAGAATCTCAGTAAGATTATTGGGGTGACCTTACTCCTCGTCCTGATTGTGTTGGCGGCGCTAACGTACTGGCATCCCGGCGCGCGCACGACCCACACCACGACCACGGCGCCCCGGAGCACCAAGCGGGCCACCGTGCGCGTCGTTGCTTTAGGTGATTCACTGACCGAGGGTGTCGGTGATCAGGAAAAGGACGGCGGTTATACCGGTCGGCTCAAGACTATGATTCATGAGAAGGACCAGGTCAAGGTGGTCATGCACAATTTTGGCAAGTCCGGCGACCGGAGTGATCAGATTGAAAAACGCCTGGTTAATAGTCAGGAGCAACAGGCTCAGCTCAAAAAGGCCAACGCCATCGTCATGACGGTGGGAGGCAATGATCTACTCCAAACGTTGACAAAAAATGTGACCATCAACCAGCAAGATAAGTTAAACGCCCATCTCGACACGGCCGAAGGTGCCTACCAACAGAAATTGAAGCACCTCCTAAGCACCGTGCGGCAGTACAACGGCCACGCACCCATTTTCCTGTACAGCATCTACAACCCCATCTACGTGTACTTTGCGGATATCCAGCAGGTCACGAACGCCGTGAATGACTGGAACAAGGCCACGAAGAAGACGGCCACTAGCTTCGACGACCTCTACATGGTCGACATCAACCACGCATTGTCCGTTGGGCAGTACAAGTCGATCATCCAGCAGGCCAAGCTCAAGCACGATGCGAAAAAATCAAACAATGGGAAAATTTCAACGGCTAGTCTTCAAGAGTTGATTTTAGCCAGCAATGCCAGCGACGAACTGAACGATTACCTGTCGCCGGCCGACCATTTTCACCCGAACGCCAAGGGCTACCGCCTCATGACCCGCTATGCTTTCAAACAAATGCAAGCTCACCAGCAATGGCTGATGAAGTAAGGAGGAACTATCTATGCAACGTCACGCCGCCCCACAAACTTCCCGTAACTGGTGGAAGTGGGGGTTCATCGCCCTGGTCGCCATTCTGTTAGTGACCGCTGTCACCGTGGGAGTCAAGGCCTTTTCATCGACCCAGATTGACTCTACGGCCAAGGTCACCAAAGATACGACCAACATCAACGTTGATTTAAACAAGAAACAAGTAAACGCCTTAGCCGATTACTACGTGAACAAGTCCCTGAAAAATTCGGCTGTTAAATACCGGTTCCAGGTGTCAGACCACGCCATGATTACCGGCTCCACCCAGGTTTTGGGCGCAAACGTGAATTTCGTTTTACTCTTAAAGCCAACCGTGTTATCCTCAGGAGACGTCCAACTGAAGGCGGAGAAGTTGTCGGTCGGGTCCTTACCCGTGCCGATTACCTTCGTCATGAACTACATCGCGAAGAACTACCCACTGCCAAAATGGGTGGCCATGGATACCGGGAATGAAACCATTACCCTGCATCTGACCGCCATTGGTAACGGGAAGAAATTGTCCTTCGCTGCCAAAAAGATCGACCTGTCCGGTGCCGGAAAGTTTGTCTTCCAAGCGCGGATTCCCAAGAACTAAGGAGGGGCCCTATGCCCAAAACGTTTTATCAATTCCTAATGACCCAACGTAATCCAGAAAGCTACGATCCCGTGGCCAGCTTTGCCAATAATGCCTTTCTGGATAGCTCGTTTCCCAAGCAGGAGACGGAGTTTGATCCCTTATCCAAGTATTTAGAAGAAAACGCCCCGTACCTACCATCCATGACCATCTTTGATGATGCTTGGCAGCTGTACCTGGCGGCGATAGCTTAATTGGTTTATCAGAGAAGCCCGTTGTTGCGGGCTTTTTTGATGGGCCAAACCATTCCTACGGTTTGTATTAGTTTGACCCAGAGAATTTTTCGGACACCATTAAAGGGCATCCCCCAAAGGACTTTCGTAAACTTGTTCTGTGGGGCAATTTTTTTGCTTACATGCCCTAAAGCCAGGCCTGTACCCAGTTCACGCAACTTGAAAACTACCCATATCTGTCGTATAGTTACCTAGATAATCTAGGGTAAAACCCTAGATGGAAGATATCATCTGATTAAAGAAAGAAGGAATAGGCATGGATAGTGTGAAAGGCCGCAACGAACCCCAATCCATTATTAATCAAAAACTGCTTGAAAAATTCAATCAGCATTTTGACAAAGTACGTGGAACGGGCATTCAAATGGATACTAATGCTAAGAACCAAATGATCGTTGATTTGGATAAGCCTGTTCTTAGGGAAATGTTTAATAAATAATGTTAAAACGATTTGGAATCTATTGGTTATTTGTAGATTATCATGGACATTCCAAGCCATCAGGAACAGATGGCGAGGAACGTCCTTTTTATTAAACTAGTGTCATTACTAGTCAGCTTGCACTTGCGGAATTATATTCATTGTCTGCCATGAATATAATTCCGCAAGTCACTTTCCTATCTAAAAAGGAGCGGAAAAATGGTAAGATGGGGTAGTTGGTGAAAATTAACCTTCGCTCGGTGACAGCTAATTCACCACGCTCTTTACTAAGAAACAATCAGTTGCAGCGGTCACCAGCCAAGCAATACCATGAGTTTTAAAGTACTTAACCCACTAATTAAATCTACTACGCTTCACTATCAAAAGGAGAAAATACAATGACTGTAATACAATGGTTCCCCGGCCATATGGCGAAGGCCATTCGGCAAATGGAAGAAAATATTCACCTGGTCGACATCGTTTTCGAACTGGTCGACGCCCGAATTCCTGCCGCATCCCGAAACCCTGAAGTGGTCCGAATTGCCAAGGACAAGCCACACTTGATCATCATGACCAAAAAAGACCTGGCTGACCCACAACAAACGGCGGCCTGGTTAAACTACTACCGCGCGCAAAAGCAACCGGCCATCGCCATCGATTCCCGGGCCAACGTGACCCCTAAGCAGATCACCAAGATTGCCGCTAGCATTTTAGCCGACAAGCTCGCTGCCGAAAAGGAAAAGGGCCTGAAGGAACGGCCAATGCGGGCCATGACGGTTGGGGTCCCTAACGTGGGGAAGTCCACGCTGCTCAACCATTTGGTCCAACGTAAGGCCGCCCAAGTCGGCGATACTCCCGGTGTCACCAAGGGCCAACAGTGGTTGCGTTCCAGCAAGCATTTGGAATTACTCGATACCCCAGGGATTCTGTGGCCTAAATTCAAGGACCAGGAGACCGCGCAGAAGTTAGCGTTGACCGGGGCCATCAAGGACAAGCTCTACGCCAGCGATGACGTGGCACTCTTTGCCCTGAACTTCTTCCGTCAATACCACGAAAAGGCCTTACTGGACCGTTACCACTTGGCTACCAGCGACCTGGAACTCAGTGACGTGGACTTACTTCTCAAAATTACGCAAAAAATCGGTATGCGCGATGACTACGACCGGGCCAGCGAACGGTTGATCCTCGACGCCCGCCGGAAAAAAATTGGTGGCTTCACGCTTGACCGCGCGCCCCAAGCTGGTGACCCTAGCAATGACTAAGCAACCCAGTCTGGCTAGTCTCAAGGCCGAGCTGGCCGATGTAACGACCCCCGACGACCCCCGTTTAGCGTCATTAGCGGCCGATTCACGGAAAGGGGCCCAGTTACTCCTGAAACAGATTCAACGGCGTCTAGCGAAGGCTGAGGCCGCTGAACAGGCCTTTCAACACCGCTTACACTATGAGCGGCCGTTCTGGGCCCAGGGCGAACGGGTCGCCGGCATTGATGAGGTCGGGCGGGGGCCCCTGGCCGGACCGGTCGTTACCAGTGCCGTCATCTTGCCCCAGGACTTCGATATTCCGCTGGTCAACGACTCCAAACAGCTGACCCCCAAGGAACGCGAGCGCCTGTACCCCCTGATTCTGGCACAGGCCGAAGCCGTTAGTATTGGTGTCGGCAGTCCCCAATTGATTGACCAAATCAACATTTATCAGGCCACACGGGTCGCCATGCAGCGGGCCGTGCTCGGTCTCGGTCGGGTACCCCAACAGCTAATCGTAGACGCCATGCAGATTCCGGTGGCCGTTCCCCAGACCCGGCTGATCAAGGGGGACGCCAAGAGCGCCAGTGTGGCCGCAGCCAGTATCGTGGCCAAGGTCTACCGGGACCATTTAATGGCGACCTACGATGCCCTGTATCCGGGCTACGGGTTTGCCAAAAATGCCGGCTATGGCACGGCGGAACACTTGGCTGGCCTGGATGAACGCGGGGTCACCCCGATTCATCGAAAAACTTTTTCGCCCGTACAAAAAATAATTGCGAACCAATCACGGAGTTAACCCTAAAGGGGAAAAGGAGGTTGCTAACCATGCAACTGACACTTCGTGATTTTTTCATGCGCTTACCATTGATTCCGGGCATCGGCCTCAAAACGACAACGACCTGCTGGCGGTGGGTCGAGGCCCAGCCAGAACTGACGACCATGACTGCCGCCACGGTGGCCCAACTCTGCCGAGAAATGGCGATTCCGGCAGCTAAGGCCGACCAGCTCCAGCGTCAGTTATTTTCATCGGAAATTGCCACGCAGGTAACCACCAATCTGACCCATACCGGCTGTCTGACGATTGTGGACGCCGCGTACCCGGACCAACTCCGGGAAACCTTTGCGCCACCGGTCGCGCTTTACTTTCTAGGTGACGTGCGCTTACTCCAAGCCCCGCAACTAGCGGTCGTCGGCTCCCGGCATCCCAGCCCGTACGCCTTAGCGGCCATGCGGCTCTTACTGCCAAACGTGGTCCAACACCACATCTGTCTCGTTTCGGGCTTAGCGCAGGGAGTGGACACGCTGGCTCATCAAGCCGCCTTGGCGTATCGGGGTCACACCATTGCCGTGATTGGCACCGGGTTGGATCACTGTTACCCGGCGACCAACCGGGCTTTGATGACGGAGCTGATCCGCAGTCAGCTGATTTTCTCCGAGTATCCGTGGGGGACGCCAGGGGCGCGGCACCATTTTCCGGAACGCAACCGCATTATTGCCGGGCTGACGCGCAGCACATTGGTGGTCGAGGCGGCCCATCATTCGGGGAGTCTGATCACCGCCAATATCGCCCTGCAAGAAAATCGTAATGTTTTGGCAATTCCGGGGGCCCTGGACAACCCAAACTCGGTTGGTACCAACGAGTTGATCCTCGCCGGCGCCAAACCAATCTTGAAACCTGAACATATAATAGAAGAAGTTTTAGTTGACAACCTGCCCTAAGTTGAAATAAGATGTGTGGGATTATAGTGAAAAATTTAGCGAACTTCTTGTTCGTCGTAAAAACAAGTCGATAGGAACCGGCAAGCCCGTTAGCTAGGGCCCGGTTGCCTATCAAACGAGGGAGTAATGTGCTTTGCCGACTACATCAAAAGCAAAATCAACGACAAAAAAGCGGCGCAAACCGCAAAAAAAATTAGTCATCGTTGAATCACCTGCGAAGGCTAAGACCATTGAAAAGTATTTGGGCCGGACGTTTAAGGTCATGCCTAGCCTGGGTCACGTGCGCGATCTACCGAAAAGTTCGATGGGGGTCGATACTGAAAACAACTACGATCCGCACTACATTTCCATTCGTGGTAAGGGTGACGTCATCAAGGGCTTACGGGCCGAGGCCAAAAAGGCTAAAGCCGTTTACCTCGCATCTGACCCTGACCGTGAAGGAGAATCCATTGCCTGGCATTTAGCCCACGTCCTGAACTTAGACGTGACCGACAAGAACCGGGTCACCTTTAACGAAATCACCAAGGACGCCGTTAAAGAGGCGTTCAAGACACCGCGGACCATCGACATGAACCTGGTGGACGCCCAACAAGCCCGCCGGATTCTGGACCGTTTAGTGGGGTATTCCATCTCACCACTGCTCTGGAAAAAGGTCAAGAAGGGCCTGAGTGCCGGTCGGGTACAATCCATTGCGTTGTCCCTGATCATCGAACGGGAAAAGGAAATCAAAGCCTTCATCCCTGAAGAGTACTGGACCATCGACGCCGACTTCAAGAAGGCTCGCCACACGTTTGGTGCTAGTTTCTATGGACTGAACGGCAAAAAGGCCAGTCTGAAGGACAACACCGCCGTGCAAGAAGTCTTAGGCAAGCTCGACAAGAATGGTGACTTTGACATCACCAACGTGGTTCGTAAGGAACGGAAACGCTCACCACAACCGCCATTTACCACCAGTTCCATGCAACAGGATGCCAACCGGAAGCTGAACTTCAGAACTCGGAAGACCATGATGGCCGCCCAACAGCTTTACGAAGGGATCAACCTGGGTAAGGAAGGGACGCAGGGGCTCATTACCTATATGCGGACCGACTCCACGCGGATCTCCAGCATTGCTAAGCACGAGGCCTCAACCTTTATTCACGAAAAATATGGGGCCGAATATGCCGCAACGAAGCCTATCAAGGGCAAACTGCCTGAAGGGGCCCAAGACGCCCATGAAGCCATCCGGCCAACCTCTGTGTTCCGGACGCCAGCTAGCCTGAAGGAACGCCTCAATAAGGACCAATTCCGGCTGTACCAATTAATCTGGAACCGCTTTGTGGCTAGTCAAATGACCAACGCCCTCATGGATACCATGGCCGTCACGCTCGAACAAAACGGCGTCACGTTCCGGTCCAATGGTTCCAAGATGAAATTCGAAGGGTTCTTAAAGATTTACAAGGACAACAAGGAAAAGGATAACCTCCTGCCCGAACTGAGCATCGGTGACCAAGTCAACTTGGCCAAAACGGATCCGGCCCAACACTTTACCCAGCCGCCTGCACGTTATTCCGAAGCCAACCTGATCAAGGCGCTGGAAGAAAACGGTGTGGGTCGGCCATCGACCTATGCGCCAACGTTGGACACGATTCAACGCCGGTACTACGTCAAATTGGTTGGTCGGCGGTTTGAGCCCACTGAACTGGGTGAAATCGTTGATGGCATCATCAATGAATACTTCCCAGACGTGGTCAACGTCGACTTTACCGCCAACCTGGAACACGAGTTGGATGGGATTGAAGAGGGCCAACAGGACTGGGTCAAGGTCATCGACACCTTCTACAAACCATTCTCAACCGAGGTGGCCCACGCGGAAGACGCCATCGAAAAAATTCAAATTCGTGACGAACCCGCTGGCTTTGACTGTGATATTTGTGGGGCCCCAATGGTCATCAAAATGGGTCGCTATGGCAAGTTCTACGCCTGCTCACGCTTCCCAGATTGCCGCAATACCAAGCCAATCGTGAAGGAAATCGGCGTAACCTGTCCCGTTTGTCACAAGGGTGAGGTCATCGAACGCAAGTCCAAGAAAAATCGGATTTTCTACGGTTGTTCTCGTTACCCCGACTGTGACTTTGTCTCATGGGACAAGCCAGTCGGCCGTGATTGCCCGAAGGATGGTCATTACCTGGTTGCCAAGAAGATTCGTGGCGGCGTGCAAATCGTCTGCCCCAACGGCGACTACGAAGAAGCCCCACAAAAATAAATTTGCTTGGTCACTACCGCCTGCAGATGCTAAACATTCCGCCTGTGGGGCCCACCCGAAGCCAAAGAACGGTCTTCGGGTTCGGCTTAGAGCCCGAAAAAGCATCGGTCTCTAAGTCCGGCCGTGGTGTAAGACCGGAAAACCACCGGCCTAACGCCACCTTCACAGGTCTACATGTTTAGCCTCTTCCGGCTAACGTGACGGCTAAATTGATTTTGTGTGACTCATCGTAAGTGTTTAAACTTTAAACTAAAATACAGGTTTGTTAGGTACTTCCACAGCTAATTATGGAGGCAGCTAGCAAGCCTGTTTGCGTTAAGATGATTTTCATATGGAAGTTAAGTACGGTCTTCAGGAGCGGGTTATCCTCTTCCGGCTAACGTCAAACTGTCTATTTTGCGAATCTACTTCGTGCCTAACTGAAATTTTCATTAATACAGGTTTGTTAGATGTCTTCCACCATAGTTGTGGAGGTATCTAGCAAACCTGTTTGCGTTAAACCAATTTGCATTTGAATATATTGTAGTCTCGTATTGGACACACAGTGCAAACATAAAACGCAAACTTCAAACCATAAACCACCGTCTACGGGCTGAACCAGTGTTAGCCGCAGGGAGGGTGAAAATGAGCTTAGCCGTGGGAGTTACCTTAGCGGGTTTCCCGCTTAGGTAACTGCTATCTTTGAGACGTGGTTCTCGGCTCAAAGTAAGCCTGGAGACCGCTTTTTGGCTCCAGGCGGCGCCCACAGCGTTCCGGCTCAGTTTTCACCCTCCCGGAGGCGACTAACTTTCGGCTGGCTACTTCCGCAACAGGACTAACTCATCTCTGACCAACGGTTCAGTCTAGTTGGTGATCACGCCTAGCCAGAGGATTCAGGGGTGGAGCCAGCTGTGTCGATGGTGTTGACGACTGTCCTTGGGTCGTCTACAGCATGGGACGACTTTGGAGACACGGTTTGGGTGGCTTCAAAGCGAGCCGGAAGCCCGCTCTTCGGCTGGAGGCGGTCCCCACAGCAGGTGGAACCCCTGAAATCCGGCGGCGGATAAGTACCCACCATCTAGTCAGCCACGAAAAGCCTGATGAGTTAGTTGTGTTTTTTCGGTGCGTTTGCTAGCATTGAGAACAGGTAGCAGGGAGGTGTTCACGTGGACCAGGCCATCACAGCGTTTTTAGCGTATTTACAAGGTGAGCGGCAATATTCACCGGAAACGGTCAAAGCGTACCGCGAAGACCTTGAGGAGTTCACCAAGTTCCTCGCGGACAACGGGGGAACCAAGGCGTGGACGGCGATTGACCAATTAGACGTCGAGGTTTATCTGAGTGATCTGTACGACCGGCACTATGCCCGGACGACGATTGCCCGAAAGCTCTCCACGTTGCGGTCACTGTACAACTTCTTGATGAGTAATGGGCAAGCCAAGGATGATCCCTTTGCCTACGTCCAGCTCAAGCACCACCAGAATCATTTACCCCGGTTCTTCTACGAACGGGAAATGACCGCGTTGTTTGCGGCCGCGGGGGCCAACCCGAATGAACAGCTGGCCACTCGCGATTCGGCATTGCTAGAAGTCCTGTATGGCACCGGCATCCGGGTCAGCGAGTGTGTGAATTTAACGCTGCCCGATATTGATTTTGACAACCGGATCATGTTGATTCATGGGAAGGGTAACAAGGAACGCTACGTCCCGTTTGGCCACTACGCTAGCGACGCCCTGCAGCAGTATTTTACCGCCGCGCGGACGCCCATCATGGCGCAGCACCAGGAGACGCACGCGTTTGTCTTTATCAATCACCGGGGCCAGCAGCTGACCCCCGCCGGTGTGACGTACCTGCTGAACCAGATTATCAAACGCAGTACGTTGACCACGGAGATTCATCCCCACATGTTGCGGCACACGTTTGCCACGCACCTGTTGAACCGGGGGGCCGACTTACGGTCAGTTCAAGAACTATTGGGCCACAGCAGCCTCTCGACCACGCAAATTTACACCCACGTGACCCGCGAGCATCTACAGCGCGATTATCGCCAGTTCTTCCCGCGAGCCACCGAAGATAAATCTAAAGAAACCAAGCCATGATAAGGAGATCGATTAAACTATGCCAGTAAAATTTGAAGCCACGACCATCTGTGCCGTTCGGCATAATGGCCACAACGCCATGGCCGGTGACGGGCAAGTCACCATGGGCGAAAAAGTCATCATGAAGGGGACCGCCCACAAGATTCGCCGGATCTACAACAACCAAGTCGTTGTCGGGTTCGCCGGCAGTGTGGCTGACGCCTTCAATTTGGAAGAAAAGTTCGAAGCCCAACTGACCGAATACAGTGGGAACCTCCAACGAGCCGCCGTTGAACTCGCCAAGCAGTGGCGTTCCGACCAGGCTTTACAAAAGTTGGAAGCCTTACTGATCGTCATGGACAAGGACGAAATGTTATTAGTTTCCGGTTCCGGTGAAGTCATCGCGCCTGATGACGACATCTTAGCCATCGGTTCTGGTGGCAACTTTGCCTTAGCCGCAGCCACGGCCTTACACCACCACAACCAGGAAATGAGTGCCAAGGACATCGCTGAAAGTGCCATCCACATTGCTGGGGGCATCGATATCTTTACCAACGATCACGTTATTTCAGAAGAACTTTAATTGAACGGAGGAACCAAAGTGGACGCCATTAATAAAACGCCTAAAGAAGTTGTCGGCCTATTAGATCAATACGTTATCGGTCAGGACGACGCCAAAAAAGCCATCGCGATTGCCTTGCGTAACCGTTACCGGCGCATGCAGTTAGATGCTGCCATGCAAGAAGAAATTTCACCTAAGAACATGTTGATGATTGGACCGACCGGGGTCGGGAAAACTGAAATTGCCCGGCGGTTAGCTAAAATCGTTCACGCACCGTTTACCAAGGTCGAAGCCAGCAAGTTTACGGAAGTCGGCTACGTCGGCCGTGACGTGGAATCCATGGTCCGCGACCTGGTTGAAGTGTCCGTGACGATGGAAAAGCAAGACCAATTTAAGAACGTGCGCAGCGATGCCATTCAAGCCGCCAACAAGCGTCTGGTCAAGCTCTTAGCACCCGCCAAGCAAAAAGAAAACAAGAATAACAACGACTTCGCTAACATGATGAACATGTTTAGCCAAATGCAAAACGGACAAACGCCAACGGCCCCTAGCGACACGGAAGAGGTCACCGATGACGTGCGCAACGAGCGGCTCTCCATTGCTGATCAACTGAACAAGGGCCTGTTAGAAGACCACATGGTTGAAATTGAAATGGATGACCCCCAACAAGCTAACGCGGCTGACAACAACATGATGGGTCAAATGGGCATCGACCTGAGCGACACCTTAGGATCAATCATGCCAAAGAAGCGCATCAAGCGGACGGTCACCGTCACTGAAGCTCGCGAAATCCTAGTCTCTGAAGAATCCGAGAAATTGGTCAACAACGCCGACATCAATCACGATGCCATCCAACGGGCCGAAAACACCGGGATCATCTTCCTCGATGAAATTGATAAGATTGCCAAGGGTAGCAGCCAAAACAGCGGCGACGTTTCCCGTGAAGGGGTCCAACGTGACATCTTACCAATCGTCGAAGGGACGCAGGTCAAGACCAAGTACGGCACGATCGACACCGACCACATTCTCTTCATCGCGGCCGGGGCCTTCGCAGAATCCAAGCCTAGCGATTTGATTGCTGAACTCCAAGGTCGTTTCCCAATCCGGGTTGAATTAAACGACCTGAGCAAGGCCGACTTCGTTCGGATTCTGACCGAACCCAACAACGCGCTGATTAAGCAATATATCGCCTTGATTGGCACCGACAACGTCAAGGTCACGTTTACCATGGAAGCCATCGAACGCATCGCTGAACTAGCCTTCGAGCTGAACCATGAGAACCAAAACATTGGCGCTCGGCGGTTACAAACCGTTCTGGAAAAGCTCCTGGAAGACCTGCTCTACGAAGGGCCAGACATGGGCTCAGGCGATGTGACCATCACCGAAAACTACGTCAACGATAAGATTGGGGACATCGTGGAAAACAAGGACTTGTCCCGTTACATTCTCTAAACACGCAAGGGCTCAGACAACTGTCTGGGTCTTTTTGTGTCCACCGGAACTGGCAGGGCCCTTGACGAAAGCGTTTCCCAAAAAGTGAAGATTGGACTAGACAACTAGGCCAATTTGGTCCATGATTAAAGAAAGACAAGTTAGTTGGAGGTTGTGCGACAATGCTTACACTAAAAAATGATTTCTTAACGGTTAAAATCAACCCGCTCGGGGCCGAACTGACCAGCGTGCAGGACAACGAGAGCCACCTGGAGTACATGTGGCAGGCGGATAAGACCTACTGGGGCCGCCACGCGCCAATTTTATTTCCCATCGTTGGCCGGTTGCAGGACAATCAGTACCGGCTTGACGGTGAGACCTATCACATGACGCAACACGGTTTTGCTCGTGACCGCGAATTCACCGTCGTCGAACAGGCTGACGACCACGTGGTTCTGCGGCTGACAGCCGACGACCAGACCAAGGAACTGTTTCCCACAGACTTTAGTCTGACCGTGCAGTACACCCTGGTAGCCCACCAGTTAAGCTTTGCGGCGACCGTGGACAATCCCGCCGACACGCCGTTAACGTTCTCCCTGGGAGCGCATCCCGGCTTTAACGTACCGTTAGGCGACCCTACCGCTGATTTCACGGACTACCAGGTCACGGTCTCACCCAAGCAGGTGTACCAACGTGTGCCTCTGGTGGGCCCCTACAGCGATACCCAGCACAGCGTTCCCATGGATCTGACGAAACCCATGGCTTTGGACCACGACCTCTTCGACCACGATGCCAAGGTCTTAACGCTCAACAACCACGAGACGACGCTGATGTTAAGCAGTCACGTGAACGACCACGGGGTTGCCTTGACCTTAGCCGCCCCTTACGTCGGTATCTGGTCTCCGTACCCGAAGCAAGCGCCATTCGTCTGCTTCGAGCCCTGGTGGGGGTTAGCCGACGACGTGCAAGCTACCGGTGATTTAGAAACCAAGGTCGCCATTCACCACCTGGCTGCTCACGAAAGTTTCCAAGCGGCTTATCAAATCACTTATTTTTAAACGAAAAAACGGGCTCCCAGCGACGATTGTCGGTGAGAGCCCGTTATATTTCTCAATAAATAAGTGCTAAATTACTTTTCGGCTTGCCGCTTATGATAGCCGTGGCCAAAGGGAACCAGGGATTCCGTGCCGGCCTTGATGCGTTTGATGTTTGTCCGGTGCCGGTAGAACACGAAGATTGTTAAGACCAAGGCAATGCCAGTGAGATACCAATCCTGAAACGCCAGCGAAATCAGCGTGATCAGGCTAAAGGCAATCATGCTGGCCAGGCTGACCATGCTGGTCCAGTAGATCAGGCTGACCCACAAGCCCGCCGCAATCACGAACATGATGGGGTTATAGGCCAGGAGCATCCCCGCTGAAGTGGCCACGGCCTTGCCACCCTTGAAATGATCAAAGATGGAGACGGTGTGCCCGAGAATCGCGAACAGTCCGAATAATAAGGGGGTTGCCGTTCCCAGAAAGGTCGTCACGTGGAACAGGGTGGGGAGTAGCGTGGCCACAGAGCCCTTCGCAATGTCTAACACCATGACCGCGGTGCCGGCGTAGGGTCCGAGGACCCGGTACGTGTTCGTCGTGCCAATATTGCCGGAGCCCGACTGCCGAATATCCGTCTGGAAAAAGGCCTTGCCGACCCAGACGCCGTTGGGAATGGCCCCCAGCAGGTAGGCCACGATGAGTAAACCAATTAATTTCACAAGTTATTCCTCCGCTCTTTCTTGCAACGGGAGCCGCCATAGCTGGGACTCGCCGCAGATAAGCTGGACTATATTTTAGCATGTTTTCACGAGAACGCCAATTATCTCGAGAAGTCTAGCCAGATTTTGGCTTCCTGTGGTATGATTATGAAGTTACTGGATACCTACCCGTGGGCGTTTGACCAGTTTATTTGAACATACGTTCGCATTAGGGTAAAATGTAGGTATGCCATTTTTTAGACAAAAGTAAAAGTAAAGGGGATTTACGCATGGCGAAAGCAAAAGCAAAATATGACGATTCCTCCATCCAAGTGTTGGAGGGGTTGGAAGCTGTTCGTAAACGTCCTGGTATGTATATCGGGTCAACCGACGGCCGTGGCTTACACCACTTGGTCTACGAAATCGTAGATAACGCCGTCGATGAAGCGTTGGCTGGTTACGGTAAGGAAATTAACGTGACGATTCACCAGGATAACAGCATTACCGTCGTCGATCACGGCCGGGGTATGCCCGTAGGTATGCACGCGTCCGGGATTCCAACGCCAGAAGTTATTCTGACCGTCCTACATGCCGGGGGTAAATTCGGCCAGGGCGGTTACAAGACGTCCGGTGGGCTGCATGGGGTCGGGGCTTCCGTTGTGAACGCCCTCTCCAGTGCGCTGACGGTCACCATTGTCCGTGATGGCGTGCGTTACCAAGAAAAATTTGCTAAGGGGGGCCATCCACAAGGCACCCTGAAGAAACTGGGCAACACACGCGCCCACAACGGGACCACGATTGATTTCAAACCAGACAAAGAGATTTTCACCACAACCGTTTATAACTTCGGGACCCTGTCCGAACGGCTCCGGGAATCCGCGTTCCTACTCAAGGGCGTCAAGATTACCCTGACCGACGAACGCGAAGGCCAAGAACGGGCCGAGGAATACCATTTTGAAGACGGTATCAAAGAGTTTGTCGGCTACCTTAACGAAGACAAGGACACCCTGGGCGACGTCATGTACTTTGACGGCAAGAAGGATGGCATTGAAGTCGAGGTCGCTGCCCAGTACAACGACGGCTACACGGAAAACCTGTTATCGTTCGTCAACAACGTCCGGACCAAGGATGGCGGGACCCACGAAGCCGGTATGCGGAGTGGCTGGACCAAGGCCTTTAACGAATACGCCCGGAAGACCGGTCTCCTGAAGGACCGCGACAAGAACCTCGAAGGGACCGACGTCCGTGAAGGGCTGTCCGCCGTGATTTCCTTACGTGTGCCCGAAAACCTGTTACAATTTGAAGGCCAAACGAAGGAAAAACTCGGGACGCCAGAAGCTCGGACCATCGTAGACAGCGTCATCAGTGAGCAGCTGGGCTACTACCTGATGGAAAACGGGGATTTTGGGAAGATGCTGATCAAGAAGTCGACCCAGGCCCGTTCTGCCAGAGAAGCCGCCCGTAAGGCCCGTGATGAGAGCCGTAACGGCAAGCGTCACAAGAAACACGAACGCCTGTTGTCAGGGAAGCTGACCCCCGCGCAATCCAAGAATTCTGCCAAGAACGAACTGTTCCTGGTCGAAGGGGATTCCGCCGGTGGGTCTGCTAAGCAGGGGCGTAACCGAAAGTTCCAAGCCATTCTGCCTTTACGGGGAAAAGTCTTGAACACGGAAAAGGCCAAGCTGCCAGACATCATGAAAAATGAAGAAATCAGTACCATGATCTACACCATTGGTGCTGGGGTCGGGACTGAATTTAACATCGAAGACGCCAACTACGACAAAATCATTATCATGACCGATGCCGATGATGATGGGGCCCATATCCAAATCCTATTGCTGACGTTCTTCTACAAGTACATGCGGCCCATGATTGATGCCGGCCGGGTCTACATCGCCCTGCCACCGTTGTACCAAATCAAAACGACCGGTAAGAAGCCAACCATCGATTATGCCTGGACCAACGATGAACTGAATGGCAAGACCAAGAAAATCGCCAACCACGGCTATCACCTGCAACGATTCAAAGGGTTAGGGGAAATGGACGCGGAACAACTGTGGGCCACGACCATGGATCCTGACAACCGGACGCTGATTCGGGTCCAAATCGACGACGCTGCGTTGGCCGAACGCCGTGTGACGACGTTGATGGGTGACAAGGTCGAACCCCGCCGGAAGTGGATTGAAAGCAATGTCCAATTTACGTTGGAAGAAGACGACACTAGCCTATTGGAAAACGATAAAGCTTCCAAGTCTGACGACTAGCGAACCGGCGAAAGGAGTAAACATCTGTGAGTGAAGGACAAAAAATTCAAGAACTAACCTTGGAAGAAGTTATGGGCGACCGCTTTGGTCGTTACTCCAAGTCAATCATTCAGGAACGGGCGTTACCCGACATTCGTGACGGGTTAAAGCCGGTTCAACGACGTATCCTATTCTCAATGAATAAGGACGGCAACACCTACGAAAAGGGCTTCCGGAAGTCTGCCAAGTCTGTCGGAAATGTCATGGGTAATTTTCATCCCCATGGTGACAGCTCCATTTACGAGGCGCTGACCCGGATGAGTCAGGACTGGAAGGTCCGCGAACCCCTGGTTGAAATGCACGGAAACAACGGGTCCATGGACGGGGACCCAGCCGCTGCCATGCGGTATACCGAGGCTCGGTTAAGCAAATTAGCCGGTGAAATGTTGCGGGATATCGATAAAGACACGGTCGACATGGTATTGAACTTTGATGATACCGAGTACGAACCAACCGTGTTGCCTGCCCGAATTCCTAACCTGTTAGTCAACGGTTCCACCGGGATCTCTGCCGGTTATGCCACGGAGATTCCGCCGCACAACTTGGGCGAGGTCGTGGATGCCTTGATCTACCTCCTCAGCCACCCCAAGGCGAAGCTGGAAGAACTGATGACCTTTGTTCAAGGCCCTGATTTCCCAACTGGGGGGATCATTCAAGGAAAAGATGGCATCGTTAAGGCGTACGAAACGGGACGTGGTCGCGTTGTAGTTCGCTCCAAGACGGCCATTGAACCCCTGCGTGGGAACAAAAACCAGATTACGGTCACCGAGATTCCTTACGAAGTCAACAAGGCCCAATTGGTCAAGAAGATTGATGAAATCCGCTTGAACAAGAAGGTTGAAGGCCTGGCGGAAGTCCGGGACGAAACCGACCGGGACGGCCTGCGGATTGCCATCGAGCTCAAGCGTGATGCCGATGCCCAAGGGGTCCTGAACTACCTGTTCAAGAACACCGAATTACAAATTACCTACAACTTTAACATGGTGGCTATCAACCACATGCGCCCTGAGCACGTCGGCCTCAAGACCATTTTGACGGCGTACTTGGAGCACCAACGCGACGTTATCACGCGGCGAACCCAGTACAACCTGACCAAGGCCCAAGACCGGCAGCACATCGTGATTGGGCTGATCAAGGCCTTGTCGATCCTAGACCAAGTCATCAAGACGATTCGGGCCAGCAAAGACCGGCGCAATGCCCGGGACAACTTAGTTTCGGCCTATGATTTCTCTGAAAAGCAAGCCGACGCTATCGTGGCCTTACAGTTGTATCGGTTAACCAATACCGACGTGACCCAGTTAGAGGCTGAATCGGCCAAGCTGAGCGCGGCCATTGAAGAGTATCACCAGATTTTGGCAGAACCCAAGACGTTAAACGCCGTGCTCCGCAAAGAACTCAAGGCCATTGCCAAGGAATACCGGAACCCCCGGCGGACTGAGATTCAAGACCAAATCGAGGACTTGAAGATCAAGACCACGGTCACGGTTGCCGACGAAGAAGTTGTGGTTCTGGTCAGTCATGACGGTTACTTAAAGCGGTCTGGCGTCCGGTCATACACGGCCTCTGACCCTGCCGATAACGGGCTGAAGGACGAAGATTACCCAATCTTCTTAGAAAAACTCAGCACATTGAATCATCTGATGATGTTTACCAGCAAGGGGAACCTCATCTACCGGCCCGTCCACGAAATCAGTGATGTGAAGTGGAAGGAGACTGGGGAACACATTTCGCAAACAATCGGACTCGCTCCCGACGAAGAAATTGTGGCCACCTTTGCCTTTAAGACGCTGAAGGAACCCGGGCGTTTCCTGATTGCCACTAGCGATGGCTACATCAAGCAAACGGCCTTCACCGACCTGACACCTGGTCGGACCTACAAGAGTCGCGCGGCCACCTACGAAAAGCTCAAGACCACTGACTCACGGGTCGTAGCGGTCAAGTACCTCACGGAACCCATCGAGCAGGGCATCATGCTGGTCTCCAAGAATGGTTACGCCCTGCGTTACGCCATTGATGAAGTTTCCGTCAACGGGGCCCGCACGACTGGGGTCCGGTCCATGGACCTGCGTGATGACGACGAGGTTGTTAACCTGGCCTTGGTCACTGATAGTGATACCATTGCCATGGTCACGACCCGCGGTGCTTTCAAGCGCTTAGCCATGAAGGAAATTTCCGTGACGAGCCGCGCCCGTCGTGGTGTCATCGTCTTACGTGAGCTGAAACGCGATCCGCACCAAATCGTGGACTTCATGACCATTCCTAGCGGCAATCCTGCACTGGAAATCATTACGAGTCGCGAGCGGACCCACGACGTCATGCCAACGGATCATCCGCTGAGTGGGCGCTACTCCAACGGGTCATTCGTGGTCGACACGGACGTTGAAGGCCAACCGGTTCGGTTACGCGTTAAACCAACTGAGTTAGTTCTTGATTAGAATTCAGGGATAGTCGGGGATTTGCGAGGAGAAATCGTTGCGCTTTTTCTGGAAACGGCCTATTATATAGATTAATAGTAACCATTAGGTTGACCTGGTACGATTGTGGTGCGAGGCCGATCATAAGGAGAAAAAACGGATGAAGACGAAACAGGAAAGTATCTTTTCTTCTAAAACCTTAACGTATTTCTTACAGCTGGCAGAAACCATGAATTACACGCAAGCCGCCCAGATTTTAGGGATTACGCAACCCGCCTTGACCCAGCAGATTAAGAAGCTGGAACGCACGGTGGGCGCACCCTTATTCTATTCGGTCGGCAAAAAGTTGCGGTTGTCTGACGCGGGCTATACCATGTTAGACGCCACCCACAAAATTTATGGGATCTTAAACACGGCCACGGACGAGATTCAGCAGTCCACGAGTGCGACTCAGGGGGAAATCAACATTGGTTTGTTGGCTTCCATGGAAGACGCTGTCTTTGAAGACTTCGCGATTTTATCGTACCAGAACAATCCCGACCTCAAAATTTCCTTCCACATGTTAACCCGGAAGGAAATTTGGGAACGCCTTGAAAACAATAAGATTGACCTGGCCATCATGTACCTGCCAGATGATTCAATCAAGAACTGGAAGCCTTACGAATCCAAGAAGATCATCTCGGATGACTTGCTGTTCATTCACCATGATGAGCAATTGGCTAAGAAGCGGCGAATCAAGTTTAAAGATACGACCGCTGACGTTTGGGCCATGTATCCGGACGGGTACTACCTGAACCAAGCGCTGCATGAAGCCTACAAGAACCAGCTAGCTGATTTTCCGAAGAGCGTTGCGAACTTCACGACGCCAACTCAGCTCTTACATTTCTCCATGCAGACGCAAGCGTCAACGGCCTTACCGAATTCCTTTATGATTGGCCAAGAAGAGCTGCCCAACACTTGGACGGCGCACTTCGACCCCAACATTCGCTTCGACCTAGCCTTTGTCTTCCGCAAGGGTAAGGCAGAAATTCCGCGGATCAGCCATTTCTTGGCACAGTTCGACCGGTACTTACACACGGACGACTACATTTCGCGGCTTAAACAACTTCGGAACCAATAAATTTAAAACTAATTTGCTAAAGGAGTTTTATCTCATGAGTAAAGCATTAATTTTCGGTCACCAAAATCCAGATACGGACGCCATCGTTGCAGCCAAGGCGTTTGCCTACTTCCAAAGTCAAAAGGGCTTTGATGTTGAAGCCGTTGCCTTAGGCGAACCCAACATGGAAACCAACTACGTGTTGAACCACTTCGACGAACCCGCTCCTCGCGTGGTTAAGACAGTGGCTAACGAAGTCGACCAAGTCATGTTAGTCGACCACAACGAAGCCCAACAAAGTGTTGCTGACCTGGACAAGGTGACAGTTAGCTACGTCATCGATCACCACCGGATCGCCAACTTTGAAACGAGCCTGCCATTGTACTACCGTGCAGAACCCGTTGGTTGCACGAGCACGATTTTGACCGAAATGTTTGATGAAGAAAAGATTGAGATTCCTGCTAAATTAGCTGGTTTGATGCTTTCCGCTATCATCTCAGACACCTTGTTATTACAATCCCCAACCACGACTGACAAGGACCGCGAAGCCGTTCGTGCCTTGGCTGAAATCGCCGATGTCGATGTTCAAAGCTACGGTATCGAGATGTTAAAGGCCGGGACTAACCTGGCAGCCAAGAGCGACAAGGAACTGATCGACGGCGACGCTAAGTCCTTCGACATGGCTGGCAAGAGCGTTCGGATTGGCCAAATCAACACGGTCGACCTGAACGAAGTCTTGGACCGTCAAGCTGGTTTGGAAAAGGAAATGCAAGCTGAAATGGCCGCTGATGGCTACGACTTGTTCATTACCTTGGCCACCAACGTCTTGAACAGCGACTCCGAACTCATCGTTGCCGGTGAACCTAAGAGCGTTGTCGAAAAGGCCTTCAACACCAAGCTGGACAACAACCGGGCAAGTTTGCCAGGCGTTGTTTCCCGGAAGAAGCAAGTGGTGCCACCATTGACCGCTGCTTTCGACGCTTAATTAGCTAAATTTACATTTAAGAAACGCCCAACCACGATTTTTTCAGCGTGATTGGGCGTTTTTAGTCGTCTTTTTTGACCGAGCCAGGCTATAATACGGGTCGATGGTAGCCGCCAGGCATCCTCCTTTAAGAGAGAGGGACTTGGTATGTTCAGAAGTTGGTACCGAGGAGTTCTAACCATCTTAACGACGGTTTTGTTGTTTATTACGCAGATTGGGGGCAGCATTGCCTTAGCGGCTGGCGTGACCCCATTTGGTCCGGAACGATTTGCGGAAAACCAGGCGACTTACGTGATCACCACGAAGTCTAACTATTACCGCAAGATTTGGGAATCAGCTATTTCTGCTTGGAATCACACGGGGGCCTTTCATTTCAAGGCGGGCACTAAGGGAAATGCCCAAATTGACCTGACGACCGCCTCAGTTGCCCAGGCCAAAACCTTAGGCGAAGACGTTGGACTGACCGAATACACGGCTAACCGCGACTACTTGCGCAAGGTTTCGGCAACGTTGAACCCAACTCTGTTGACGGCTTATGGCTACTCACGTTCCGACGACCTACACGTGGCGGAGCACGAACTCGGACACACCATGGGGCTCGCGCACAACCCATCCAAGAAGAGCGTGATGTACTACCGGAACCGCGCTGTGGGCATTCAGAAGGTTGATATTGAGGGCGTTGAATTACGTTACAAGACCCCGGCCGGACAATCCGCGGAATAGGGACAATTTAGACAAGAAACCGGTTCACAGTGAAGTGGTCAGTCCCGTCAGAAATGGCGGCTGACCACTTTTTGATTTATTATTAGAAAACGATTAGACAAATTACTTGCGTTTAACGCTAAAAGTTTTAGACTGGTAATAGAGTAAATAAGTTGTACGCAATTGATTGGAGGAATTCAGTATGGCAGAAGAAAAAGAAAGTCAAGCCGATTTAAAGCAACGATTAACCGCTGAAGAGTATGCGGTGACCCAACACGCGGCCACTGAGGCAGCGTTCACCGGTAAGTATGATGCCTTTTACGAGCAGGGAATCTACGTGGACGTGGTGAGTGGTCAACCGTTATTCAGCTCAACGGATAAGTACGACGCGGGCTGCGGGTGGCCATCCTTCACCAAGCCCATCGATGCCAGTCACGTGACCGAAAACACGGACCATTCATTTGGCATGTCCCGCCAGGAAGTTCGGAGCACGGACGCCGGTTCCCACTTGGGGCACGTCTTTACCGATGGCCCACAGGACCAGGGTGGTTTGCGCTACTGCATCAACTCCGCTGCCCTGAAGTTCATTCCGGCTGATCAGCTGGAAGCTAAGGGCTATCACAACTTTGCCCAACTTTTTGATAAATAACTATACGGAGGTCTCCACATGGCACAAACAGAAACTGCAATTTTTGCGGGCGGCTGCTTCTGGTGTATGGTTCAGCCATTTGACACCCAGCCAGGGATTCAGTCGGTCGTTTCCGGCTTTACCGGCGGTCACACGGTCAATCCCACGTACGCCGAGGTGGCCAGTCATACGACCGGTCACACTGAAGCCGTGAAAATTACCTTTGATCCGACCGTCATCAGTTACGCGGACCTTGTTGAAATCTATTGGCGCCAAACGGATCCAACCGACGCCAGCGGCCAGTTTCAGGACCGGGGCGACAGTTACCGGCCCGTGATTTTCGTTGATGGCCCGGCCCAACGTCAAGCAGCTGAAGCCTCTAAGGCGGCCTTAGCCAGTAGTGGACGCTTTGATGAGCCCATCGTGACGCAGATTGAAGACGTGCAGCCATTTTATCCGGCCGAAGAGGAACACCAAGACTTCTACCGGAAAAACCCGTTCCGTTATCAGATTGAGGAAATGGGCGGCCGTCAGGACTTCATTCAGAACAAATGGCATTAAAACGCTTTTTGGTAAATACAAATAAAGGTTGGTGAAGACGTGTGGGTTATGTATTAGATTTACGCCAACAAGTTGGCGCCGAACCGTTGATCGTGGTTGGTGCCGCAGCCATCGTTCAACGTCAGCAAGCAGTTTTGTTAGTCAAACGAACGGACAATCACGCTTGGGGCTTGCCAGCCGGATCTAAGGAATTAAATGAAAGCACGCTGACCACAGCCAAACGTGAATTGCATGAAGAAACGGGTCTGGTGGCGCAGTCGGCAAATTTGTTGACGGTCGTGAGCGGCACTGGCATGCAATATCAATATCCCAACGGTGACCAGATAGATTCGGTCACGGTCGTGTACGAGCTGACCGCGACTGGTGAACCCAGCGGCGACGATGACGAAACCAGCGACGCCAAGTTTTTTGACTGGGAAGCAATGCCAGCAAACTTAACGCCAATCACGCAACAAATTTTAAACGTGTTGGCGACAGAGAAACGTTAATAAAAAATCAGGTGGTGAAAAGTCATTAGACAATTTGCCAGCTGATTTTTTATTTTGGCTCTGGGGCGGTATTTTTTTGAGTGAACCACTACTTTCGATAATATATATTATGTAAAGTAGAATAGTTTTCTGATTTAGGCATGAAGAATGGCCATGCCCTTTCTTTGATTTGCGTCGATTTATTTTGCAATGCCACTTATGGACTTGCTGTTACTGATTTGAAAAACATGTTAGCCAAGTTGAACAGCAAGTCGCTGACGACATACGTGTGTCTAACGATCATGATGCTCAGCAGATTGCTTGCGTCACCGCTAGCTTAAACGAACTGGCAAACTTACCGACTGCAATCCAGCCGTCCGCAGCTAAATCAGTTTAATTTCAATTAAGTGTTGCTGTCACAACTGCATGCTGCCAGCAAACCTATTCACCAGCTAAGACCAGCCAAAATCATCAAATTACAGGCGGATTCTCCGTTGATCTCATGGTCAGGTCTCCGTCTAAAGTCTGAACGTGTGCTTAGAATCAACGTCCCAAATCACGTGATGACCGTTGATTCCGATAGCACTTGGTCCTCTGAGATTGCTACCGGTTCTTAAGCTAAAGTACCAGATGAACGCGGATTACTAGTCAGTGATTGGAAAGTACTTGCTGCCTGGCTCGGTGATGGCAATTGCTGAGCTTAATCGTAGATGATCTACATGGTCTGTCTAACGGATACACGTAGACATTGCTGATGATTGTCATCGCTGGCGTGGGTATCAGCGACTGGTTAGTTGGGCTTTGTTCCATAAATATAGTTCCAATAGTGTCCAGACGACGTTTTCTTCCTAGGCATGATGCTGCATGCGTGACGTGTTATAGGCCTAAAACGCCGTTGCAACAGTGTTTACGGCTTATGCTGATTGTCAATTTCATGCGATATTGCTAGCACATGATTAGGAACTTGAGCCCCCAACGAATGCTGCTACATCAGTATTTAACGGCTATTTGTCAACTTCAAAAGTACCATAAGTAAACATGCCCCTCAACATAAAACATAGCCCACATGTCGTTAAAAAGGCCTATATAACAGGCATCACAGGCATTTTGCACCTAAACACGTTAACTAGCTCCTCAGGTCATGCCGGCACCATTCAAACGACTACTTTCATTAAAACAAATATTTTAAAGATAGTAGTAGCTAAAAATAAGGCGGGGGACTTGCTTATTTGCTCATTCACCGGTATCATATAAAATATGAGAACATACGTTTGGAGGCCACTTCTATGGAGAAGCAACATTATTTAAAATTAATTAGCGAAGAACTGGCCACCGCGCCCTGGTACGTCCAGGAATACTACCAGGCCAAGGCGACCGTCCCCCTGTCCCCAGCCACCCTCTATCAATATCTAACCGAGTACCGGCGCTTCTTCAACTGGCTGATCAGTGAAGGCTTAACCCCGGCCAGCCGCCCCGCTGATATTGATATTCAGGTGTTGGCTACTTTAAAGAAAGAAACCGTTGAGTTGTACAAGTCCGCCCTGCTGAATCAAACCAAGCTCACGGGTGCCCCTGGTAGCCGAACGCATCCAACCATTAACCGTTCGTTAAACGCCCTCTCGTCGCTCTTCAAATACCTAACGGAAGACACCGAAGACGAGCACGGTGAAGCCTACTTCGACCGTAACGTGATGCACAAGATTGCCCTGGTGCGAACCAGTGAGACCTACGCGACCCGAGCGGCCAACTTAAAGACCAAGCTCATGCTGGGCAACACGGATCATGATTACCTGGCTTTTATCGACGAAAAATACGAAGGCTTATTGTCACCGGCCAAGAAACGGTACTTTCACCGGGATAAGCAGCGAGACCTGGCCATCAACGCCCTCCTGCTGGGCAGCGGCTTACGGGTCTCGGAGGCCGCCAATGCTGACCTGCGCCACCTGAACTTGAAGACGGGGACGATTGGCGTGGTCCGTAAGGGTGGCCAACGAGATACCGTTCCGATTGCGCCATGGACGTTGCCTTACATCCAAGACTACGTTGACCACCGCACAGCGATTTATCACGCTACCAGCAGCGACCGGGCCCTATTTCTCAGTAGCTATCGTGGGCAGGCCTCACGCATGCAGGCCAACTCCATGGAAAAAATGGTGGCCAAGTACTCCAGCGCGTTTAAGGTCCGTATCACCCCACATAAGCTCCGGCACACGTTAGCCTCAAAACTCTACCTCGCCACCAAGAATGAACAGCTTGTGGCCACCCAGTTGGGCCAGAACTCAACTAGTGCGACCGGGCTGTACACCCATATCATTGACGAGGAACAACGGCATGGGTTGGAGAAAATGTAAAATGTTAATTGATTTCGCTTAAAAATGGACTTTATTTTGGATTTAATTTAAAATCAGCAATTTAAGTTTAAAAAAGCCAGATCTCCTTTCATGAGGAATCTGGCTTTTAGTCTCCCATAAATTTGGCTAGTTGCGGCATTTTTCATACCAAGTTATTTATACCATTTCTGAGGGCATTAGTAATATTCATTCATTTAGAAAACGGTCATACACAGGCATCAAAGCCATATTGACCAAGTTATGAAAACGTTGCTTAGTTATTGGCTCATCATCAAATAAAGTATCGAGTGTTAGTAAAATAGGCATGTTATAAAACTGTTG
The DNA here is from genome assembly GCF_044053135.1 of Levilactobacillus sp. FUA 3915. Lineage (NCBI taxonomy): Bacteria > Bacillati > Bacillota > Bacilli > Lactobacillales > Lactobacillaceae > Levilactobacillus > Levilactobacillus sp. FUA 3915. The sequence continues at coordinate 2,745,458 of NZ_CP168704.1, forward strand.
GGGCATTTCAGCCTTCAAATCACCGCGAACTCGTGCCTGATCAAATATTTTTTTAACAATCTGAGTCAGATAATTATCCCGATTAAGCTTGTCAAAATACTCGCCAAGAGTAATACTCCCCAGTCGTTCTTTAGCAAGCCCAATCATATTTTGATAATTCATTTGAGACATTGCGTTTACTATTTCATCAAACAACTTGATTAAGTCTTTTTTTACACTACCAGTATCGGGAACTTCTAAATTAAATTTTCCTATCTGTGTTCGCAATGCTGCCAGGACAATATCAGCTTTAGAATCCCATCGACGATACAGGACATTCTTATTCGTACTGGCATTCTTCGCAATCATATCCATGGTTAAATCTTCATATTTGGTTGTCGCAATTAACTCTAACGTGACTGCCAAAATATCATTTTCGAGTTGTTGCCCCCGTCGCCGTTTCTGTACCATATCATAAACTCCTATCTTAATCTTGTATTAACTGTACCACGAAATCAACTTTTAAAGTAACGTCCCACTTCTATCAGCGAACACCAAACGCAAAAAAACTTGACGGAAATCACCTTTAGGTCTAAGATACTTCAGTACCTTAAATTAGATACTATGGTACCTTAAAAATGGAGGCGTCAAAATGAAAGAACAAAAATTACCACGAAACATCTTAACTCAAGCCTGGATCATCGTTTTAGGTGCCATCGCACCGCTTCTTGATTCAACGATGGTCAATATTGCTCTCAATCATTTAGTTAAGAGCTTCAACACCTCATTGAGTACCGTTCAGTGGGTTGTCACTGGCTACCTGTTAGCTATGGTAGTCGCTGTGCCATTCACCGGCTGGCTCACCGATAAATTTGGTGGCAAAAATGTTTTCTTAGCGGCTGAGCTGTTATTTGGTATGATGTCACTTGCTGCCGGTCTTTCAGGAAATATCAACGTCTTGATTGTTTTTCGTTTCGTTCAAGGCTTCAGTGCTGGACTGATTACCCCACTATTGACGACGCTACTGGTTGATATTGCTGGTACCAGTATGATGGGTCGTTTGATGGCCGTGGTTGGTCTACCAGTCTTATTAGGACCAATTTTAGGACCAGTCTTTGGCGGTGTCATCGTTCAATATTTAAATTGGCGGTGGATTTTCTTCGTGAATATTCCAGTAACCATCATTGCTGCGCTCTTTATTTGGTTAAAGCTGCCACATACGGCGCCTAAGAACATCCATGCCAAATTCGATTGGCTCGGGGTCGCTTTACTTGCAGGGATGTCAGCCAGCATTGTGTATGGTGTTGTCCAAGCAAGTTCCAAAGCTAATTTTACCAATAGCACCACGATTACTTACCTAATCATCGGTGCAATTGCAGGTGTTCTGTATGTCATCTATGCGGCATTGAAAAAAGAACAGGCCATCGTGCCACTCTCCCTATTCAAACATGGAAACTTCAATGGTTCGGTGATTGGCCTATTTTTAGCCGGTGTCGCAACGAATGGTCCAATGCTATTGTTGCCACTATTCTTTCAAAATTTACGTGGTCAATCAGTTGCAATGGCTGGGCTGTCACTGTTACCACAAGGTATTGGTATGTTGCTTGCGCGACCAATTATTGGTCGTTTGATTGATAGTATCGGTGCACGTTTTGTCATGCTTGGTGGCCTAGCAATCACACTGATTGGCTCAGTCCCTTTCATCTACTTTAACCAACACTCTGCTTATTGGCTGTTGATGGTGGTCCTCTTCATTCGAGGAATTGGGGCCGGGGCGATCATTAGCCCGCTTATGACCGATTCTTTCATCGGTATTGACCCGAAACTATCTGGTCAAGTTTCAATCGCAACTCGGATCATGCAAAACGTTGGTGGTGCCTTTGGGTCTGCTTTATTAGCCACCATTGTTGTGAATTATCAGACTAATCATACTCATCTTCTGAGATTGAGCATGATTGCTTCAAGTTACCAACAAGGATTTTTATGGGCCGTCATCTTCACAGCATTACTAGCGATTCCAGCGATGTTGTTGACTAACCGGTTAGGTCATCCTAAACAAAATTCGTAGACTATTTCGTAATCCTTAATCGATATTTTAGTAGTTTTATTTAAAATAGCCCGATTTTTAGCAATATTGTTAGCTTAGTCTCGACGACGTCTTCTTCCACTACGGTCATGATGCCGCTCAGCTTGAAGTTCAGCGTTGGCACGCATTTCCGTTGGATATTTCTGGCTAGCTAACCACCAGACACACCCACGTTGCACCAGCAAGGTGACGCCTAAATAGAGCAATAACGTGACCGAACTGCCGGTCCATAGCCGATCAACACCCAAGTGGCCGGCGATACCGACGACCCACCAGACCAACGTCAGCCAATTCCCTTGGCGTATTACTAGCCCATTATTATCCACCCAGAAACGATAAGACCAGGCCCGTAACAAGGCAAAAATGATTGCACTAGCTAAGCTCAAGCTGCCAAAGACAACTGCCTGTGAAGGGCTTATCTGTAAATGCTGTTTATTGAAGGCATCTCCAATTGATGCAGCACCCAATAGCGTGACCAGTACAAAGAATGACATTTTAAAACGAACTACCTTGGGAGCAAGTTGCCGTTTAATCACAACGAAAAGCAACCAGGCACCCAACACCAAATTGGTCAAATCTAAATTTTGCATCGTTAAACTCCTTAAGCTATTTATTTAAGTGATTAAAACTATCTCTGTAGTATACACCTTCAACCAAAAAAATGGTCAACCTCAATATGAGTTGACCATTTTTACCTATCTTTATCTAGGGCAATACGACAACCTTACCAAGGCCCTCACTAGTCGCCAAGTACTCATGCGCGGCTCGCGTTTCAGCTAGCGTAAAGATATGATCTGGGGTCACATCAACCTGGTGTTCTGCGATGAAGTCGAATAAGGTTTGGATACGTCCAGCATCCACGTGACCCGAATAGAATCCCGTCAGGTAACGATTGTTGGGGATGTCCAATGGGATCGAAACCATCCAGCGTCCAAACGCCACCGAGCTCCCCGGTCGCGCTGACGATGCCCCATTCGGCCGTGTGCTGCAGGGAATCCCGCACGGCTGAGGGGCCCATCAAATCCACAATCTTGTCGAATTCACCCGTTTCTGCCGGCAAAACGTTAGCGTCGGGCGTGTGCAGGACCTGATCAATCCCGAGCTGCTTCAGCGCGCTATCCTTACGCGTTGAGCGCGAAGTCCCCGTGACTGACAGATTCAAGCCAGATGCTTTCATTAATTTCAGCACCGCAACGCCCACGCCACTAGTGGCGGCCCGAATCAACACGCGGTCACCCGTCTGCAAGCGTAAGCTCTGATAGATACCAAACGCCGTGTAGAAGGTCTCGGGCACCGCCGCCAGTTGGGCCCAGTCTAGCTTAGTCTTAATCGGATATACCTGGTCGTTGGACAGCAAAACATATTCGGCATAACTGCCATCAAAGGCCCGACCCATTTCGCCCATTAAGGAAACCACGGTTTGGCCAAGATGAAATTGACCCGGTGCGCTGGTTTCATCAACCGTGCCCACAACTTCAATCCCTAATATGCGGGGAAACTGCACGGAAGGCGACTTGCCCTCTCGCGTAAAAATTTCTGAATGATTGATGCCAAATCCCCGAACTTTAACCCGTGTCCAGCCCGGTCGAACCGCGGGGGTTGGGACCTCCGTGTATTCCAAAACTTCTGGCCCACCTGGCCGTTTAACGACTACCGCATGCATGGTGTGATCTTCCCTTCATTTTGCAAAAAAGCTGAATTGATTCGTATTCATCATACCATTAATCAATCGGTCAATTGGAAACTTGCATCAACCAGTTTCCGTAAGACCTCTTTGGATGGCACTTGACTGATGTCCAGGGTAATCCAGTTTTGCTTCGTGAAATGCTGTCCCGGGAGGATATAAGGCATCGTGTTAACGAGCTCATCAATGCTGGCAGGGTGACATTTTAAATCCAGGTACAGGGTGTCATCTTTCTCGTAGGCCAACCCAAATATTTTCTTGCTGGCCGCGTGTCGTAACGCGTCAAAGACAATCCGATTGCGGCGTCCCGGAGCGTTAAACGGCTCATCAACACTAACTTTTTTGTCTGCACTGCTGAATGCAATGAGGGCTTCTTTTGTCATTTCCATAATTACGACTCTCCTTCACTTCGATAGTCAAACAAGACGTCTACTGATGTGTTTAGAATCTGTGCTAATTTGAAAGCCAGGCTTAGCGACGGATCATACTTATCGTTTTCAATGGCATTGATTGTTTGCCGCGTCACGGCCGCTAACTTAGCCACCTCTGCCTGGGATAGTTTTAATGTTTTACGCCGAATGGCAATACTATTTTGCATGGTTTTCGCCTTCCTATGTCACACTCATTTAACACCTTTAGTAAAACATGTTTGACATAAAATGTAAAGACTTTTTGACACCATGTATCGTCAGCCAGCAAAAAAGACGTCTGAGATCTTCGTCAATCCCAGACGCCCACTAAAATTTAGTTTCGATTCAGATAATCCTGACGTTTCCTAAACAGAAATACCGTCAACAACATGCCAAATGTAAATGGCAGTGCCAATCGATATGGCCGCAAGAAGGCCTGAGTTAATTGTTTTTTAATTTCGCGCCTGATTGTCGCAACCACCGGCGTCAAAGCCCGATTATCTTGAGTAACTTGGGTCGTCACAGCCTGGCTAACCTGTTGGTGGATACGCCGTTTAACGGTAGCTGGTGCTTGGGTCAGCTTATTTTTCTGTAAGGCTTGCTGGTAGTTTAAACGGATAAGTCGTTGCGTTTTCGTCTTACCAATGAACGTCGTCTGTTGATGCTTAGGCGTTTTCTCCGTAGCTAACTGCGTTTTTACCTGCACCAGCGTGTCGTGCTTCACCTTATCCGTTCGACGCCGTCCTGCGCAAAGGTCCAGATATTGGTCTTCGCCGTTACCAGATTGGCAGACAGCGCCGACACAAAGATGGCCACAGCTAGGGATGTCCCAATCTGCCGAAAAACACCAATGACGCTCTGCGAGGCCGTTAGTAGATTGCCGGTGAAATCGCCCGCCGCCAATACCGTAATCGGTCCAATCACGATGCCATAGCCTGCGCCCACTAGGATTGCCGCTACACAGACCTGCCAATAGATATTGGGATTCATTTGACTAAGGGCCACGTAACCTCCAATCATCGACAGACTGCCCATCAAAATGACGGCTCGCGGCCCTACCTTGGATAACAGCCAACCGCTGATGGGTGACCAGATGAAGATCATAAGCGAGGCCGGCGTAATCATCAGTGCTGCCAGGAGTTCACCCTTATTTTGTACCTTCGTAAAGAAGCTTGGCATCAGGACTAATAGCGCAACCAGAAAGATACCGGACATCACAGTCACAACTGCTGATCCGACAAACTGTTTGTCCTTGAATAAAGCCAGCGGCACCATGGGTTGTTGGCTATGTGCTTCGACCACAATAAAAGCAGCCAGTGCAACCAGACTCAGTAGACCGAGTCCCAGACCTCTCCCGCTCGTCCACCCCCAGTCACTGCCCTTGACCAGCAACAGGGTTAGGCTGAATAACATCATCATTGAGAGTAGCGAACCAGCAACATCTAAACGTTCCTTGGTTTGCTTGCTTTCATGCAGATCTAACAATCGCCAGCAAAGCACGAGTGAAAGCAAGGCAAACGGCACGTTGATCAAGAATATTCCACGCCAACCAAAGAATTGCGTCATGATTCCACCAATCGTTGGTCCCATGGCCGCCGCTAATCCCTGCGTGACGCCCAGTGTGGCAATCGCACTGGTTCGTTTTTCCATAGGAACGCTCTGAATGCCAATTGTCATACTAGCTGGGAAGACGATTGCTGCTCCCAGACTCTGAATTCCCCGGCCCACAATTAGCCACGCCACATTAGCTGCTAATCCAGAAAATAGTGACCCAACTAAGAATAATGCTAAACCTAAGATGTAAAACCGGCTGCGACCATGGATATCTGCTAATCGGCCTAAGGGAATCGTCAAACTGGCAAACAAAATCGTATATAAATTGAGCGCCCATGAGAGCTGCTCCAGACTGGTCGATAATCCGGTCTGAATCGCCGGCAACGCAATGTTCATCACCGTTGTGTCCAACATACAAAGAAAAATACCAATGGCCATTACCCCAACTAACTTCACTGATTTTTTCATCATCTTGACCCCCTCTTCAAGTGTTATTGCTAGTTTATCGGCTGCCACCACGATAAACTAGCTTTAGGTTACAGAAAGGGAGAGGTTGTTACCTAATGAATCCGCATGACCGAAAGCAGCAGAACTTAGCGGCCATTTATCAGGCTTTACTGGAGCTGATGATGCACAAGCCACTGACCGACATTTCTATCACCGAGCTTTGCCAGCGGGCCCAAGTCTCACGGACCTACTTTTATCGCCACTATCAAAATTTTGATCAGATTATTCGAACATACCAAACGCAGAACATGCTGCGCTATCTGCGCCGATTGCCACGGACATCGCAAGTTGAATTGGCGCGCTTAATGACCCACTACTTTGAGAATACGAAGTCTGAGGCTGAAACCTACCAACTTCTGATTAAAAATGATAAATTGGCTATTCTGCTGGAAACATTTCAGACCGTTTTTCAGCTACTCATCAAGCAGGACCGTATTGAAAAACACACGTCGCGGTTAACGGCCCCTTACTATCTAGAGTTCTTTTCTGGTGCCGTCATCAACGTTACGGTCAACTGGGTCAAGAATGGTTTTGTTGAATCCCCGGAGTATCTAGGTCAAATGGTGGCTCAGTTTACATTGGATCAACAAGACTAAAAAAAACAATCATCTGGAGAATTCTCAGAGATTGTCTCTTTTAGTCGATGATGACCTATTTATTTCGCTAGCAAAAATCTAATCAACAACCGATCCACCTGTACATTGTCATGCAGTTTGCTATGTTGCGCATTCGTCCCAACAATTTTACGCTCCTGATAAGACTTGGCACGACCAGCAACCAGGTACCGCAACGATTGGGATGATGCATTGCTGACGGATCCATCCGAGTGCGAACCATCATCCTTGTCGCCGTAAATGTTGAGCACCGCCGCTTGCTTTGGGTAAGTCTGTCGGAGTGGTAACAGGGCGCGATACTCGGGCTGCATGTTAGTTGGCTTACCGTTGGCTTGGAGTTTCATCCGGTTGGGTTCATCGTTCATGCCCAGAATTCCGTTAAAATGACCGGCAATGTCGACTTGCTTCTGCAGCTTGGGCATTTTGGCTGAATTGCCCAGCAAGCCATACATAATGGCCATATTCCCCATTGAATGACCAACCACGTTAAACCTTTTGATGTGATACTGGTGTTGCAGCTTCACAACCGTTGCCCGGGCCCAGTGTCCCCACTGCTGCGGACTGCTATTCCGGCTGTCTTGAAAGTCTACTTCTACAATGGGGTGATCATCAGCCTCGTGGAAGCGACCCGTCAGCGTGACCTTGCCCCGTTTCGAAACGGTTGCCCGCATAATGGTCTTCGTTAGACCGGCATTGACGAGCGCGTGCGCCATCTGTTCCTCAGCGTGATAACTACTGCCCCAACCGTGAAAAAACAGTGTGGGCTCGTATTTACTAGCGTCAGGTAAGTCCGACGCGGCTTGGTGCTTGCTAACTCCGCAGGCTGACAATCCAGCGAACAGGATACCTATCCCCAAGGCTAACAGTAATCTTCTTCTCAACATAACATTTCTCCCCCATATTTGGCGTAAATCTTAATTGATAGCACCAGTATAGCCCTTCACGTGGACTCTAATGCAAGAGATATCTCAGTGAATCTGCAAATATTAAAGTGCCTACCACGAAATAGGACATTAATTATTTCAACTTTCAATCAATTTGGTAGAAATGATCAAGCCAATATTCTCAGCATATTGACTTGGTTCACCTATCAGACTACTGTTAAGGGAGACACAAGGAAGGGGCTTTACTATGTTAAATGGTAAGCATATTTCCCCATGTTTAATTTCAGGGGCTGCGTTACTAACACACGATAATTCTTACAGGGGGGTAGTTGTTACCAATGCTGATTACACAACTTCTACAAGTGAATCAACACCAAACGCAACTGCACTTGCTTTTGGTTAATAATGACAAACGTGTCAAAAAAGTCCTCTTTTCAACGATGTTTTGGCTGATTCTGTCAGTTACCTTCCTATTACTTAATATAAATGCATTATTTATCGGCGTATCTGTCGGCTGGATAGTTTACCTGGTCAAAATATTAAAGTAAATTACTGGATTATTCAATAAACATCGAACTTTAACTTTTTTAAATTAAAACTAGCCATAAACAGGCTCAGGTTCCATTACAGAACTTGAGCCTGTTTACATGCGCACAACTATGTCATCCAAAAATCCATAGGCTCATCAGAACAAACTATCACTCGTCATGCATCCACTCGTCAAAACTTGGTGATTTTTTAGAATCGTAATGTCCATCACTATCAATGTCTACCCGCTCAACCGGCATACCTGCAATTAATTCTTTCCAATCAAGACTAGAAGGAAACCTTTCCAACATTAATTGTCCATCTTCATTGCGGGTGACCCTTAGCTGATTACTTTTCGAAATGATAAGCCTTTCCCTGAAAACAAACGGCATGACAACTTGTCTTTTACTAGAGATTTTAATTGTTTCACTACCTGGTATGAATCCCATGAGCTCCCCACCTCACTTCTTACTCACTTTAGCAATTTCTCACAGGCATTCAAAGTAAAGCGACTCCTAGGAGCTAAACATCACTTACTGTCCGCTAAGCTCTTATAATTCAAAAGGGAAGCAACTCCCAACATGGAATCCGCTCCCCTTTTACATTTGACCGCAAGATGTTTATTTACCTACAGCACCGCCGAATCCGTCCGGTGCCAGTAAAAATACCCCAGCGTGCCCAAACTAAAGACGACCGCAATTCCGGCTAGAATCCAGCTAATCCCCGCAATTGAGCCGCCCAGTGAAATCGTATGCCGCAACCCCGCCATCGCAACGGTCATGGGTAAATACGGGTGAACGGCGCGGTAGAACGGATTGGTGAGTTCAATCGGATACGTTCCACCCGACGCCCCAATTTGAAAGAGCATGAACAGCAGCATTAACCACGCCCCGGTCAGACCAAACCATAACCGGAAACAGGTCACCAAGCTGAAAAATGCCAAGACAATCAACAGGCACAGCAGGTACGTTTTCCCCGGCTCCAGTGGTCGCAGCCCAATGATGTACCACACGCCTAACCACATGGCTGATGCCGCCAACACCACGAACCCCCAGAGGAACCCCATTTTATCCAACCAAGCTAACGCAAAGTTTCGGTAGTTGCCGTGACGCTTGCGGGCATCGTAAATGATATTCAGCGTGATACACCCCACAAACAGAGAGATCGCCATGAAGTACGGCGCCATGCCGGTCCCGTTGTTGGCGACGGCCACCACGTCATGCTGCGTCAACTTCACGGGCATGGCCAATTGCTTCAATTGATCCGCTCGCCGGACCTCACTGAGTTGAACACCCGCCTGCGTTAACCCATTCACAATTTTCTGCGTTGCCGCGGCGAGCTGTGCCGCTGGTAAGCCGGCGGTGCTAGCCTGTTGCAGCTGGCCCAATTGCTTAGCCGTCAACGTCAACCGTTGGCCAAGGTGCCGGGCCACTGCTTGACTGGCTTGCAACTCGGCCTGAATCGTCGACTGGTTCAGCGTTGTCTGCAGCTTCTGCATCGCGGTCGCGCCCATTTTCGACGCTACCGTGCTCTGACCGGCATTGGTGTCATAGGTCACCTTCAACTGCTTCGGTGCCGTTGCCAAATGACTCAGGGTTTGTGACGCGTTGGCCGGAATCTTTAAGACTAGAAATAGCCGACCGTCCTTCAATTCACGCTGAGCCTTCGCCGCTGTCATTCGGTGAAACTGTAACGACTTGCTCTTAACCAACTCTCGTGACACCGTTCGCCCCCAATTCAACGTCCGTGTAGCCCGGTCCTGATTGACGACGGCCATGGGTAAATGATGCAATTCTCCATATGGATTCCAAACGGACGCCAGGAATAATCCGGCATAGAACAACGGAATCACTAAGATGCCTAATAGGATTCGCCAAAGTGCTGGATGATGCTTGAGGTAGACCCATTCTTGAGATTTCATGTGACTTTCCCCCTTTTACGAATGAACGAATCATTCATTCGATTGCCACCCAGTCTAAACACTCCCACCAAAATTACCATTTTTGGTGGCGATTCACGGTGCCTTTGACCGGTTAGCTAATTAAGGGGCTCACTGATAGCTTCGCCGCAACATGTCGCGGACGACGGCCAGCATTTGCTCGTCATCACTACGCGCCATCTCCGTTTCAAAGCTGTCATAGCGCTTATGGGCACACCACCAGAAGACCAGGTCCACCACGATTACCCCGTTACGTTGCGGGTCAGCCAGGTTGGGCCGTTGGCGCTGAAAAAAATCGCCCACGCGCTGATAAATTTCTTGCCGCTGTTGCCGGTATAGTGCCGTCAGGGCCGGATTGACCGTGGGATTGTGCTCAAGAATTAAGAAGTAGCGCGCATACCGCTTGAATGCCGTGAATAACGCCGTCAGTAGCTGGTCAAAGTCGGTGGCCTGCTGTCCGGCCAGCTGATGATTCCAGCCAGCATACGCGGCCTCCGTGCGCCGAACCAGTTCTCTCGGATCAACCGGCTGTAAGGGAAACGTTTGCGGGCGGTCCACGGTTGTCGGTAGCGTTGTCAGGAAGACATAGTCTAGCAGGGCTTCCTTGCCGCTAAACAAGCGGTACAGGGTTCCCACGGCCATCTGCGCGCGTTGCGCAATCATTTGCATCTGAGTCTCATGATAGCCAGGCTGAATGAACAGTTCACTCGCCGCCGCGTAAATACGTTGCAATTTTTCTTCGTCAGTCATCGGTAAGTCACTCCTTTCCGCCTCCATTAAAGCCTAAATCCCCGCAAAGTGCTGACATGTTCACGCTTCTGAGTCGGTTAACTTACAAACCCCTGACGGCGACAAAAAATAAGCCCAAGGACTATTTCCCTTGAACTTATTTTTTAAGTACCCGGCTGACCGCGGTGACCACATAGGGAATGAGCCGATGATTTTCCGTCAGCTGATCCAGTGAGGTCAGGTACTGAAGGCGATCATGTTCAGCGAGGTCTAACCGAATGTTTTGCCCATTCCCAAGGTCAACCTCATCCGCCAAGTAAATTAGCCTGGTGAACAAGGTCGCCTTAGCCACATCGGCGTTTGAGGTTTCCAGAACAATTCGCTGAATTGTGACCCGCAGGCCAATTTCTTCCGCACATTCCCTTACCGCCGCTGCCTGTGGAAACTCACCGTCGCTGGTTAAGCCACCCGGCAGGTCCCACCAACCGGGGAAAACATTTGCTTTTCCCCGTTCAATTTGCGTTCGTCGAAGCACCACGATGCCCTTGTTAGTGGGGACAATAACGTGGGCAATTAACCGATTCAACATTTGGGCCTCCAATCGTCTGAGCTACTGCTAGTAAACGCCAACTGGCCAGTAAATGATAAACATGCGACTGCCTTGAGAATATCCAGTTACAAACACCTTATCAACCAAAAAGCCCAGACCGGAAATTACCATCTGGACTTCAAAATCTATTAAAGTCTTCGCTTAATCAACACTATGGGTGCAAATACAATTAAAACAAAGCAGTAAAATTGACGAATCAACCACGCCCCCCATCCAGTACTAGGCATAGTAGTCTTGATGGGCAAATAAGAAACACGGGTATGCGCAACGCGCCAGTTAGACCCCCGATCATAGTTAGCCAAATCGCTACTGTGAAACTGCATAGCAGTATTCACTTGATCTTTCCCCAAATGTTTAAGCCACGTTGGGCTTTGACGGGCAATGAATGGATAGGCGATTAGCCATGACAAAACGAAATAAATGGTAAAAATACTGTGATCAAGAATAATTGTTGTTCCAACCGTCCGTGAAACTAAAATTAGATAAAGGCTCACTGAAAACAAACTCTGTAAATAAATTTTCAAAATTTTACCCGCCTTGATGCAGACCATCACCAAAATCGCCATCATCCGGAAAACTCCCTTCAGGTAACCAGTAAGCTGATTGGCGGACCTGTGAATTAACCACTACTTTGGTAATCACCGGGCCAGCAATTCCCAATGTTGCCAATGTCAAAATTAAGATCACTAACTTCTCCATACGAATCACCTCTCTTCGAATAAATTTGAACTGATGGTACGACCTAGACCTATCACGCACAACAATAAAACTACTTATTAGCCATGATTTGTAAAATCAACAAAACAATCGAGCAAATAATCTGTACACAAAATCCAAAACAGAAAATTAATTGCTGCCTTGAACCCTTTGTCCAAAATTTCAAGCACGCTCATTTAGCCGTGCGGACCAAACCATGCCCAGCAGCGAAATCACGCCCGCCCCAATCATGATTGCCTGAAAACCGCTAACAAATCCCAACTGGTGAAATTGATAGAAAATCATTACTGAAATTGTTGTCCCCAACGCCCCACCTAACAACCGAAAGACGTTATAGATACCAGACGCCTTGCCAATCATGACATTCGGCACCGCCCCCAGCACCGCTTTCTGTAATGCCGGCCCTGCCATTGATAATCCAACGCCAGCCAGCATTAGCGGTAAGATTAACCACGCATAAGTTTGATGGACAAACACCGCCAACAATAAATAACCCAACCCTTGGAACAGTAAGCCCAGCGTCGCCACTCCCCGTTCACCAAAGCGGTCGACGGCTCTTCCCGCGAATGGTGCCACTAAGACCAACGTTCCCGTCCACGGCAGTAATTCCAGCCCAGCCGTTAACGCCGTCGCCCGTGGTCCGGCCTGCAGATACTGTGGCAGGAAGAAAACGACCCCATACATTGATCCGTAGAGGCAAGCCGTTGCGAGATTGCCAGCCATAAAGGTTGCCTCACGGAAAAGACTCAGTGGCACCATGGGCAACGCTTCCCGGGCCTGCCGAATCAGAAACCAGCCAGCCGCTCCGATACTGAGTCCCCCGATACCCAAGACGAGACTCAGGTTGTCACCCGTGGTCACTGCGGATAATGCCCAAATAATTCCCGCCATGGCCATAATGATCAACGCATTATCAAGTAGACTAATCGGTTCTCGTTGTCCCTGACTCTCTGGCAAATAATGCCGCGACAACAGGATACCCAAGAGGCCAACGGGAACATTGATCCAGAAAATCCACTGCCAAGTCAATTGGGCCACGATGAATCCACCCAAAGACGGGCCCACAATCAAGGCCAGGCCACCAATGCCACTCCAGATTCCTAGGGCACGGCCCCGTTGATTGGCAGGCATAGCGTTTGTCAGAATGGCCATCGACATAGGCGTCATGACCGAGGCCCCCAGCCCCTCGACGATTCGTGCCAGAATGAGCCAACTAATATTGGTCGCCAACGCGCAAAATACCGAACCAATGGTGAAAATTAGAATTCCCCACAAATAGACGCGTCGTCGCCCCCAGCGCTCACCCAAGGCGACGCCAACCAGTAGAATCGCTGCGATGGTAATATTGTAGGCATTCAATGCCCACTGTAGCGTCCCCACTGAAATCTGAAAATCGGTGCGAATAGCCGTCGATGCCGTTGTCACAATCATCGCGTCCATCATGGCCATGAAAAATCCTAACGAGGTTAACCCCAGAATCCATTTCAATCGATGCGTTTCCCCTGTCATTGCCCCATCTCCTAAGGTTGCTTAATAGTTCAAAATGTTTTGAACTATGTAACCATAGCATGCCCCTTGTCAGCTGACAAGCACCAAAATTAAAAAGAGCCGCTCCCAGGGGAACGACTCTGTAATGGTCTAATGTGCTAAAGATTCTGCCAGAAATGGGTCAAGTAGTGGTCAAACGTCGAGCGGTCTAGCTGGACATATTTTTCACGTCCGACCTTGTTTACCGTGATCAATCCCGCTTCCTGGAGGATCTTAAAATGATACGACCCGGACGTCTTACTGATGTTCATGGCACGACCGACCTCACCACATGCCACCTCGTGGTCCAACTGATTGAGATATTGAATGATGGCCAGGCGAATAGGGTCGGCTAGGGCCTTAAAAATTTGGACAGATGCGTCACTTTTTTGCAATTGATTTAGCATTTCACTCATCCTACTAGACTTGATTTTTGAATTCCCCTATCATCACGATTTATGCCGTTGCTTCAACGCCTGATTAATCTGACTGACACGGAGGTGCTGGTCCAACATGACGACGGCCCAAACGACGACGTAAATCAGGACAAACTCAATCCAGAAGGAAACGCCAATGGACCAGTTATTATAGAACATCAGCCCTAATATCAGTGCGGCCGTCCCGACCAAATGAATCCCAAACGCCAGTGGCCAGGCCACGGCTTCATGGTCACTGTCAAAAATCATACTGAGAACACCAATTGCCCCACTCGCCAAAAGCAGGCTGACCACGTTTTTCGGGGAGACGTTGGTGGGGGCCACGCTAAAGGCAATCAGCACGAGATAGGCCACGGCGCCATAACCCACACCTCTGATGGCGTACCTGAATATTTTAGTCATAGCTCCCCCTCCTACAAGCCCAGTTGGCTCATTAAGTCTTTAACATATTTACGACTCACGGCGGTCTTGAGCTGATTCGTTAAGATTGCCGTCATGTTACCAGAGAAACTGTCCTCCAAGGACTGCAGGTGGTCTAGGTTTAACACACCATGCTTGGAGACTTGCACAAAATTAGGGTTGGCTAAGCGTTGGACCAGGTGCCGCAACGTTTCGTGCGTGGTAATCGTGTCCGTGGTGGTGTACAGCATCAGCGTCTCATGCTGCACATCGGCAAGAATAATCGTGGCCGCCTTGACCATCACCAACCGATCCGGCGTCTTCACGGGAATGATTCCCGCATGCGCCACCTGGTAGTTCCCCAGGTAGGTCATAATCGCCGCTGTCTCGGGACTCTCGGCGGCCGCTTCCACCACCACTAGGGGATCAGCCGGATCAATCGTCTCATTCTGTTCAAATTTATGCCGCACGCTGATCCCCCCATTTTCAGTTACCGTTCGCGCAGGTACTGGCGTCGGCGCTGGATCTGTAGCCATTTCAGACCAAATACCAGCACCACGGTACCGCTAAAGATTAATCCCATTATGAGGTAAGTTTCCTGTTGGGTCAACAAGGTCGACCAGTTTAATCGGATACCCATCAATCGTTCAAAGGTATGGCGCGTTGCCAAATGTCCAGCAAAGGCTGATTTCAGCTTGTCGTCCATCAAAAATTGCCGGTAGAGTGCCGCCACGTAGCTGCCGGGAATGAATTTGACCATGCTCTGCGCGAAACCAGGCAAGGCACCAATGGGGATGTACGTGCCCACCAGAAATCCGGCCGCGGTTCCTATGATCGTCCCTAATTTGCCTAAACTGTCCACCGTGTGAATGCCTTGGACAATGGCCGCATTCACCACAACCGCCAACAAAGAGCTCGTGACCATGAGTCCCAACGTGTTCAGAACGGCCGTCCCCGACAACGTCAGACCATCCGTCAGGTAAAAGCCACCCCACATGATGCCAAACATCGCCAGCTGCGTCAGCGTCCCAATCACCGCGGCACTGATCAGGTAGCTGGTGAATAAGCGCAACGGACCGGCATCGGTCAACGTTAAATCGTCCGCAATGTGTTTTTCCTTATCGGTGACCATCAACGCCAGACTGCTGAGAGTCGTGGTGATGCTAGTAATGGCCAGTGTACCCCCAATCAACCACGTATCGAGCAAGGTCTTGGCGTCCGGCATTTGGTGCCAACTCGCTAACATATTTTTCTTCAGAAAGACCAGGTATAGCACAAACGAGATGAGCGCCCCCAAGAGTGAGAAGAAAACTCCGCTGTGATCCCGAAAGTATAGCAGTAAGTTGCGTTTGATCATGGCTAGCATGTTACCGCATCTCCTTTCCCGTTAAGGCCAGGAAGGCATCATCCATGGTGCCCGGCCGGAATTCAAAGTTGCTGATCAATGGCCGATTGGCCGTTAAAATGTCGAGCGCCGCCTGCATCGTTGGGAGGCTAAAAACCAGTTGGTCGGCAGTGCGCCGGATTGGCTGCCGAGCCACCCGAGCTGCTAGTTGCGCCACGTCCGGAGAGGTCAGCGTTAACTGGTCCGCCGCGTAGCGAGTCTTGATATCAGCCGCTGTACCCTGAGCCAGGATTCGGCCATGATCAATCACGATGACGTTGTCCGCCGAGTCGGCCTCATCTAGATAATGTGTGGTCAGGATGACGGTCAGCTTTTTCTCTCGCTGTAACCGTTGAATCAGCGTCCAGATGGCCAGCCGCGTCTGAATATCCAGACCGGTCGTGGGTTCATCCAAGAATAAAATGTCCGGCTCGTTGATCAGTGCCCGGGCAATGTCGACGCGCCGCCGTTGCCCACCGGATAAGGTGCCGTAGCGTTGGGCCATAAACGTGGTAAGTCCCAGTTGCTGGCTCAAAACGGTGACCCGGTCAGCGGGGACGTGCCGGTACTGACCAGCGCGAATCTGTAAATTTTCCCGGACCGTTAAAATATCGTCCAGCACGCTGCCCTGAAAGACCACACCCAGCTTGGGGTCATGGTCGTAGGTTACCTGGCCAGCCGTTGGTTGTAGCAGGCCAATCAACATATTCATGGTCGTCGACTTGCCCGCCCCGTTTGGCCCCAGTAGTGCGGTAAAACTGCCCTTTTCAATCTGCAGGTCCACCGCGTTAACAGCAATGTGATCCCAAAAGGTCTTGGTTAAGTGTTGCGCTTCTAATAGCATCTGCCTCATCTCCTATGCCAGGAGAATACACCGTAAGTGCGCGTGGCGTCTCGGTGATTGGGGTAAGTGGCAATTTTTGCTGGGTAAGTGGTAAACTGGGGCGGGTGAAAGCGTCAAGTTAGAAGACGCTGTATTAAACCTATTCACCCGAGGAGTGATAATGCTATGGAAACAACCATTCGTAAATTTGATCATTCATTGGGAATAATTCTGCCTGAAACACTTAATGCCAAGATTGGCGACCGGTATCAAATTACTAACAATGGGGATAGTTTGATCCTGACGCCGTTACGCAATCAGCTGTTCTCTAACGAAAATGACTGGACCGGCTTCCGTGACAGTATTTCTAAAGCGGATACTGACTGGGACCGTGACTAAATTCCTTGGTTTCTCCCCCAATCGATTCCGAAAAAGGCTAGGACACCGCGGTTTGATCACGCGTGCTCTAGCCTTTTGATTCTCCAAAACAAAAAAGCACCGCCACCTCTCGGATGACCGATGCTTTACGCCCCTTACTTCAGTGACCATTCACGCGTCAAACTAATTCCCCAATTAGTCAGCGTTCTTGAATTGCCCACTGGTTAAAGCGCTCTTCAAGACCCAGCCTTGGCCCTTAACGTAGCTAAACGTTTGGGTCTTCTTGGCTGAATTCTTTAACTTTAATTGCTTCGTAACCTTGTAAGTCGTGCTAGCCTTTAATTGACCCTTGGCTTTCAAGGTTGCCGTTGGCCGGTCGGCGGCGATGGCTGCCTTGTAAACGACTGGCTTGGCGTCCTTGGTGTGCACCGTCTTAGCCTGTTTGAAGAAGCTAGACGAAACGATGGTGTAGTTCACAGCTTTGGCCTTCACACCGTCAGCGGTCTTAAACTTGCCGGCCGTTAACTTGCTGGCAACGACCCAGCCTTGACCCTTAACGTAGCTGTAGGTCTGGTTTTTCTTGGCGTTTAATTTCAGTTTGGCTTGCTTTGTCACTTTGTAAGTGGTCCCTGACTTCAGCTTCCCCTTAGCCGTCAACGTCATGGTTGGCCGATCAGCGGCAATGCTGGCCTTGTAAACGATCGGCTTGGCATCCTTGGTGTGCACCGTCTTGGCCTGTTTGAAGAAGTTAGACGAAACGATAGTATAGGTCTTACTTTGCTTAGCCGTTGCCGCAGTGGCGACAGCCGTCGTGCTCTTAGCAGAAGCCGGTACAGCTAATGCCAACGGCGCAACCATTCCTAAAACAGTCATCAATACTAAAGATTTTTTCATGTAATCCCACTCCTCTTCCAAAGATTAAAGCTAGTATAGGCATGTTACAGAAATGTGTCAATGGCATTTCGACTGTAATATATTAAGATGTTGTAAAGGTGCAATCTTTTAGGGGAGTGACCACTTGCTCACTAAAATGGTCTTCATTCTACAAGTCACTCACGGTCATTGATTTCGATTCCTTAACGACAGAATAACAGACAAATTTTCCTAGTGCTATCTAGAAAAAGGCTATTGACATCAAGTTAACCTGGTGTCAATAGCCTTTATTAAAAGCAGGTTTGGCCCCCAGCGGACGGAGTCATCAGTAGCAGAACCACTGACAGAAGTTATCTGGATTTTTTGTCTCCAGCAGACGGGGCTAGTAGCAGAACCGCTAGCAAAAATTATCTGGATTTTAGGTTGCCTGACCAACCAGAAGCTAAAAACTGCCCTTAGCTTCTGTCTACAATATACAGTGTTTTATTCAAAAAGCAAACAGAGTTACGCTTCTGTCCTGAGTTTGTAGTCGATTTTGCTCTTTTTCGCTACATGCCATAGGACTCACTCATCAATACTAAACAAAAGCTTGTATCGATTAATAATGTCAGTTAATTCACTTTTGGATACCCAATCAACAATAGAATCCTCCGTAACCCCTCGAGCAAGTAAATCAAGCGCAATTGTTTGATCCAATAATACTTTTCCATACACTTGTCGACTACTGCTTAACTGATAATACATCGGGAAATTACGTTTTGTGCTACTGATGGGGGCAACAATAGTCATATGACTCGTCTGAATGACTAGGTCGTTGCTTAATGCTATCGCAGGTCGTCGATTCATCTGTTCATGACCACGACTGGGATTAAAATCTATGAAAAATATATCACCTTGGCTTACCATGGTAATTCATGACCTTCCGCTTTTCCCCAGTCTAATTCCTGATCACGCTTACCATCATCTTTCCAATTTGCAAACAACTCATGAATATTGGATGGCTGTTTCTTAACTGGTGTTAGAACAATTGAATCATCTTGAACCCTGACAGTCAGCTCCTGATCATCATCTAAATCTAATTGTTTGATAATCTTACTGGGAATTCTAGCAGCTTTTGAGTTTCCCCATTTGGCCAAATGAATTTGCTCTTCAGTAGTTGCCATGTTAATCTCCTCCAATCACTGGTTTTAGGAAGTATATACCATGTAGATACATTAATCAACGCATTTGCTCCACACACAACACAATTTCAATTTTTTGGCTTGCCACTAGCATTTTTCATCAAAACCAGGTAAATTAGACCTAATTACTCATCCAGGGGGGAAACGTCATGTCACTCGGAACCACGCTCAAGCAAGTTCGCCAGCACCAGCACCGCTCACAAAAGGCCGTTGCGACCGGCATCTGTGCCCAGTCTATGTTGTCAGCCATCGAAAATGACCGGTACACGCCCAATGCTAAACTCTTGCTGGCGCTTTGCCACCGTCTAGATATTTCACTCGATGAAATCAGCCTGGCGACCGACTTTGCCATTAGCGGGGATGATCAGCTGAACGCTCACATGCAACGGCTCTGTAATCAGCACCGCTACCAGGAACTGGCCGACTTTTTAACGGATCCCAGTACCCAAGATGCCGTGGCCACCGCCCAACAGACACAGGCCTATTACTACTATCTGGGCGTGGCGCAACTGCACGTCGACCCGACACTCACTGCGGCTGAGAAGGATCTGCGGTTCGCCACGACCATGACCGAGGAACGGACGCCCACCACCTTGACGCGACTGGCCTTGGCCTCGCTCGCCACCGTGCACGCCAAACAACAGCTACCCGAGAGTGCAGCGCAGTTAATCACGCAGGCGCTCGCCAACCTCGACCAAAGCCCCTACGAAGAAAATAACAATATCCTCTTCTACCTGGCCGCCCTGACTGCCTATTTTTTGCAGGATACCACGGTCGCTACAGAACGCCTCCTAACCGGAATCACCTACATCACCGACCATGACTCGCATTACATGCTGGCCAACAGTTACCGTCTGTTGGCAGAACTGGCCGAGCAGGCTGGTCATGCCAACGATGCCGAAGCCGCTCGGCAGAAACAACAATTTTTATCGGACCTATTTCACGAGAAGGTGCCCGAAAAATTTTAGACTATCAGTATTCTGATTTTTAACAATCAGTCAAAACGCTTAAAGTAAGGCCATCCAATCAAGGGAGGCCTTTTTCAATGTCAGAAAACTTATTCCAAAACGTCATCAGCACTCATGCTCGCCCCGACCGTTTGCACGAGATTCTCGTCCACCCGGAAAACTTGCCGCTGTGGGACGAAGAGCTCATCCAAGTCGTCCCAACGATCACGGCTAAATTTCAGCTTACCCGTCAACCGCCCGCTCTCAATGAACATGAAGACCTATCCGTCACGGCAACTGCCGACCAAATTATCTACCACAGTCAGGGCGGCCGCTTGGCCTATGACCTCGTCTTCAGCCTAGCCACAGAAGCGACGCACACCATCCTCACCGAAGAACTCCGCGTCACCAGCACAGGTGGCCTGCCGCTACCCCTACGCTTATTGGCACCCATCGCTCAACAGGCCTTTGCCCAGAAACTCCACCACCTAATCGCCCTCGCCGAATCCTCTCGGGAGGTGCTCAGCTAATGCAAGCTATCGTGCAAGATTCCTACAACGGCATCGACGCGTTGACCCTCGCGACGAGGCCCACGCCAAAATTACTGAATCCACTCGCCGTCAGAGTCGAGACCCACTACACCCCGGTCATGCCCTACGACGTACTCACCGAGACCGGTCAACTGAAGCAACGTCGCCCGGTCAAACTGCCCATTGTGGTGGGCTACGGCTTCGGCGGGATTGTCCGCGAGGTTGGTCAGCTGCGGCACCCACGCTTACACAACCAACCCGTAATTGGCATTCAACTGACTGGCAGCCATCAGGAACAACTACTCTCGGCCTTACCGCCACTCCTGTTTCCAGTTCCGCAAAGTGTATCCTTGGCCGATGCCACAACTGTGATTGGTGGCGCCGATGCCGCTTACTTTGCCTTGAAAAAGGCCCAATTGACCGCGGGTGAAACGGTACTCATCACCGGCGCCACCGGGAGTGTCGGTACCTACCTGGTCCAGTTGGCCCGGTTGGCGGGCTGTCACGTCATTGCCGTGGGACATTCCAGCCGCCACGCCTTATTAACTGATTTAGGCGCCGAACACGTCCTGGAATACGACCGACCACTAGAAGAACAACTGACAACGACTAATGTCGACCAACTCATTGATTTAGCTGGCAATACATCACTACTAGATCATTTAAGCGCTGAACTGGGACCGGTAAATATCTTGTCCCTAGCGTTACCGGATTATCAGCCAGCTTTCCCGGAACAAGCATTCACCTTTGCTAGTGGGGCCATTACCCCTGGTAACTATCGGTGGTTGCTCGACCAGCTAGCGACGGGAACCCTCACGGCGGTGATTCAAAAACGGCTGCCGTTTACCGCCGTCAAGACCGCTCAGCACCACCTGATGACAGAACACTCGGCTGGTCGCATTCTCTTAACCTATCAACAGGAGGCTGATAACTATGTTCCTGAACTTAACGATTGATTGGGCCCACCTATTGCCGCAACTCTTAACACTCTGGCTGATTGGCTGGGGCATTCGGGCGCTCCTGATTGGCTGCATTCTCGGTGGCCTGCTTTGGCTATTTAAACGGTCCCGCTAACTAAAAATTTCCGCATAAAAAGGCGCCTCGACTGATTAAAAACAGCTCAAGGCGCCTTTGAAATGACATTAAATTATCTGATTACGCTTCTCGCATCGTGACGAAGCGCTTATCCCAAATGCCCTCAAAGAAGGCAATGGTTTGTTCAGCCGTCATGAATTGGTTGTCCACGGTCGTTGTTAACCCCCGCGTCATTTCCAAGTCATACCCGATACCGTGAGCCACCTTAACCGTGGTGTCGACACAGTATTCCGTTTGGGCCCCACAAATTTCCAATGACTCCGCGGCAAATCCGGTCAGGACGCGCCGTAAATTGGTGTGGTAAAAGGCATTGGCGTGCGTTTTGCTGACAACGGGATCCGTGTCCCGGTAAACCAACTCGGGAATGAATTCCCAATCGTGCGTGCCCTTGACCAGGTCTGCGTCCGTGTGTTGGACGAAAACGATGGGCTTTTTCGCTTGCCGGTACGCCGCAATTCGTGCGTTAACACCAGCGATAACTTGGGGCAAGTTCACAGCGGTTTCGTCGCCGTAACAAACACCATTTTGAAGATCTATGACTAATAAGACATCTGCCATGTTGATGGCCTCCTTCAGGGATCTTTTGCTCACTGTCTATCATAGCGTATTCGACCCCGCAAGTCTCTAAAAATTTATGCAGGTACCATAAATATTATTCATAGCAATTAAGCTAGCAAATTGCCAACAATCTAGACCATCAATCCTAAGATACTCTAGACTTCAGCCTCATTTTCCTCATTCAACTTATCACAATCAATAATCAACTGACAAACTTCCTTGTCTGGCGTCAGCTTCATCGAGTATTTCCGGCCAAACTCGATCATGGTGTGGTGGGCGCGATGTAACTCTTCTGGTTGGAGCACGCTCACGATTTTATTTTCGACCTGTAAGGGGGATGCCGATTGGTCCACAAAATGCAGCCGCTTGGAGATGGCCGAAACGTGGGTATCCACCGCAAAGGTTGGCTGAGCAAAGACATCGCTCAAGACCACGTTGGCCGTCTTCCGCCCCGCCCCTGGCAAGGCCATGATCCCCTTCCGGTCGGTTGGCACCACGTCGTTGAGCTCCTCGTGTACGATGCGTGCCGTCTTGATGATGTTGCGTGCCTTGTTGTGAAAGAGCCCGACACTCTTGATAATCAGTTCAACGTCGGTCACGTTGGCTGCCATTAAATCTTTGGGTTCGGGATACTTGGCAAATAGCGTGGGGGTAACCTTATTCACCGACACATCGGTCGCCTGCGCACTCAGAATCACTGAGACTAAATATTGAAAGGGTGTCCGCGAATCCAAGGATGGCCCAACCGGTCCCATTTCCTCTTCCATTTGGTGAATGGCCCACACAATCTGTTTGTCCGTTAACATACGACTCCCTCGATTTCTTCAACGTATTTGGTGTTTACTTGCTAACTTAAGTTTACCGCAAAATAGGAGCTAGACCGACTAATTCGATGAGAATCTAGCGGTGAGCCAATGCGCGTAAAAAAATTGGCCTCAGAAATCGTTAAATTTCTAAGGCCAATTTTTGTTTTTCAATGTAACCCTGTACTAACCAATTTCGACCTGCAAAAATTTGATCTTATCATCTTGATCAAACTCATAGTTATCAAATCCGTGATAGGCAAACAGCTCGCCACTACGCTTACGGCCCGCGACAACCCATTCAGCCTTGTAAGCGCCATTATCCATCACAACATGACACAGATGGTGTAGCTCTTGATTGTCTTGAAAGAAATGCGTAAAGAAACTCGCGATTGTTACTGGCGTGTTGGCGACAAAACTATTGGCACCTTTAACAACGGCTTTAGCTGAAAAGAGCCCAATTATTTCATGCAGAGCATGCTCATCAGCCGATGCTAAATCTGAAAGCTCAAAATACTTACGGATGATGACTGCTTTCTTGTCCATAGTGGTTCCCTCCTCAATCAATTGTTTAGTCTAAGCGATACCATTGAGAAACAAAACAATCTAATCCCCAGAAATCACAAATAGTTCAGTCAACGACCTATGCCATTGACTGAACTATCGTTTCGAGCTTATCTATTTACCGACACCCGTTAAAAAACAATCGGCAAGATCACCTTCCAACCCAGGACACCAACTAACAGAAAGACTATCAGAACAACCCAAAATAAGTGGAAAAATAATCTGAACATCAGTAATCCCATTCGCAACAAAAATAAAGGTAACTCTAGCAAAAATAGCATTTTCTTTGCCTCCCATCAATCGATTCTGATCAATCGAATGTCCTGCTGCCCCCGATGCCCCTTTTCCGGAACCAGTTTATAATCAATCGTATCCATTTTCATGGCGTACCGGCCCCTAAGACGGCCACTTCTGATGCTTAACACCTGATTATAATCATCAACTGAGTAACGATAGTGATGACTAGAATGGGCGTGGGTGATTTCCATCATTGACTTAGAAAACTTAGCAATTCCGACAGAACCCTGTTTCGTGTTTACATGCCAACTGAATCGTTGCAAAATTTGCTGAGTCGTTAAATGATGTGGCATTCGGGCTATCTTGACGGCTTCAACACCTAAGAACACAACAATTAGGACGGCGATTAACCCTTTCACCTTAACCTTATACTTACTCATCTACCGATATCTCCCCTATAATTCTTTATGCTGTAACATCATCGCCGAAGCCCCACCTGCGGCAATAATAATGGCCAAACACACGACTACGTATGGAACCAGACTAGTGATCTTCAACGTTCCCAAAGCTAGCTTCTGAACAACATCGGTAAAATCAATGTACGTCAGCCACCGCCAACCCAACACGTCCGAACAGGTTGCAATTAAGACCGGCCACAGCGTAATAAATAGCGCGGCGGTCACGATTGAATCGGTCAAAATCAAGACGATGACGCCCATACTGAGAATTGCGTCGGTAAAAAGCAAAATCATCAGTAACATCATGCCCAGCGTCTGTACCAGAGTGAGCAGTGGTGCTCCCGCCGACCAACCGGTTAATCCGCCAACTAGAATAACAACCCCGTAGTAACTAAGTGTCAGGACAAGTACATCGACCAGCAGAGTAATCAGCTTGCTAATCATAAAAGCCAGTCGTGAAATCCCCGAGACTAAGGTGTTTTTATAAACCCTCTTAGAAAATTCCTGACCCATCACCAGCACAAACAAGGCAATCGCTAAGTACAGTAGAATCGTTGCCGATAACGTCGCACTCCTCAGGCCGGTCAACGCCGACCAATTGGCTGCCCCCAGGCGACGCATGGTGGTCGAGCTGACCATGATACCGTAGAAACTGCCATTAAGCGTAATCATGCCACCTAAGAGGATGGCGGCAGCGAGCGTGAAATAACTCCCCCGACTATGAATTTGACGATAAGCATCCGCCTTAATCTGATTCAACATCCACCTGGTCCTCCTCAGCAATCAATTTGGTATAGTACTGTTCCAACGAGCTTTCACGCTGAACGACCGCCGAAACGGCAACCCCATTTTCGACCAGTGCCCGGTTAATCGCTGCGGCCGACAGTGTAGTCCGCTGAACGATGAGATGATGATCATCGAGAATCGCAAATTTGCCGATGGCCGCCTGGTCTAAGACCTGACCTGCGAGTGTTACCCGGTCTACCGTCATCTCCAGACCAGACTGATTGAACACGTCTAACTCCGTCTTGGTCAGCTCCTTGATCAATCGGCCGTGATGAATAATCCCAAATCGGTTAGCGACCTGATACAGTTCCGACAAAATATGACTCGCCATCAGAATGGTTGTGTGGCGCTCTTCATTCAGCCGCTTGATTAATTGACGGAATTCGATAATCCCGCTTGGATCAAGACCATTGATGGGCTCGTCCAGAATCAAAAAATCCGGGCGGGGTAGGATGGCTAGGGCAAGGCCCAGTCGTTGTCGTTGCCCCAGCGATAATTGGCTGGCCTTGGTTGCCTGTTTAGCCGTAAGGTCCACAAACGCTAGTGCTTCCGGAATCAATTGTGGTTCGGCAAGGCCGTGTTGAATCGCACACAGCTTCAAATTTTGTTTAACGGTCAGATTGGGAAAGGCAACGGGATTCTCAATGATGGCCCCCGTTCGCCGTAGCGCATGGCGATAGTGACCCACTGATTCGCCCAACAAGGTAATTTTTCCTGCAGTTAAATGGGATAACCCCGTAATCAACCGCATCAACGTGGTCTTCCCCGCCCCATTTTCACCAATTAAACCGTAAATATCCCCCGCCTTGACGGTCATGCTAATGTCAGTCAGCGCCTGAAATTCCCCGAATTGCTTACTGACATGCTTGACGACTAAAACATTCTCACTAATAATGAATTCCCCCCTCAGCGTTCTCAACACTGATTAATGTACGGTAGCTTTCTAAAGCTCCGGTATAAATAAACCTTAATTTAATCTAAATTGTGACGATGAACCGATTCGACTATAATTGAAACGTACCTTAAGGAGACTTATAAAAACGATGCAAAAAATTCTAATCGTGGAAGACCATACCGATATTCAGGACCTCCTGCACGATGTCCTCAGCCCCACCTACCAAATTTTAACTGCCTTAGATGGCATCAGTGCCTTACAGATTTTTAATGATCAGCAACCTGACTTAATCATTCTAGACCTGATGTTGCCGAACATTACTGGTGAAAGCGTCCTGAAGACGATTCGTAAAACCTCTAGTG
The DNA here is from genome assembly GCF_044053135.1 of Levilactobacillus sp. FUA 3915. NCBI lineage: Bacteria > Bacillati > Bacillota > Bacilli > Lactobacillales > Lactobacillaceae > Levilactobacillus > Levilactobacillus sp. FUA 3915. The sequence goes on from NZ_CP168704.1 coordinate 2,771,936, forward strand.
TGCCCATTCTGGTCCTGACCGCCATTCAGTCGAAGACCAAAACGGTGGCCTTACTTCAAGCAGGGGCCAACGATTACCTGACCAAACCGTTCGACATCGATGAACTGTTGGCCCGTATTCAAGTTCAACTACGCGCGTTGCCCTCGGCGATTCAGCCAGCGCCTGACGTCCTAAAGTTTAACGAAATTTGCTTGGATAGCAATACCCATCATATCACGGTTGCTAACCAGCCCTTAGTCTTACCTAAAAAGGAATTCAACCTGCTGAAATTGCTCCTCAAGGAACCCCACCAGGTCTTTGAAAAGGCTCAGCTGTACGAAGCGGTCTGGGGTGAACCCTATCAAAATGCCGAGAACACCCTCAACGTTCATCTTAGTAATCTTCGGATCAAACTAAATGAGTTGGCTGAACAGCCACACTATATCGTCTCCGTCTGGGGAATCGGCGTCCGACTGGCTTGATAAGGAGGGACTCATGTTAACTTTTATCATCGGCGTCTTAGTCTTGGTGGTCCTGGTTCTTGTGATTATCCTGAGTCAACTGCTCAGCGCACTACATCGCATCACAACGGATCTCACCTATATCAATACCCACACCACCAACGCCGGCATCACAAGTAATTTTCATTTTGGCGGCATCCAACGACTGGCCTTGGCCCTGAATCACATGCTTAGCCAAACCCAGAACCTCCAGCAAACGGAATACCAGCGTGAACATCACCTGGAGCGAATGCTGCTTAACCTCACGCACGACATCAAAACACCGCTGACCGTGGCTACTGGCTACGTCCAGTTGATTCAGCAAAAACCAACGGCCGCCACCCCAATCAACCTGCAACGCGTGCTAGACAACCTGGCGTCCGTCAACTACTACTTACGCTACTTGATGGATTTTAATTTAGTGCGTACCAAAGCGAATCATTTAAATCTGGAATCGGTGAACGTGTCCCATTTTCTGGAGCAGGAACTGTTTGGCTTCTTTGATGATTTGACTGCAAAACAGATTACTGTGACTCCCCAGATTACACCTAATATCACACTCACGACCGACCAGCTTTTACTCCAAAGAATCGTTCAAAATCTGGTCGGTAACTGGCTCAAATACGCACAGAACTCAGCCACTGTCAGCCTGAAACCGCTGGATGATCAGCATATCTGTCTCGAATTTCAAAATGAAACCGCGGTAACTTCAGTGGAAAATTCCATGACGACTGAGCAGTTCTACACCACCGATGATCACTCCACAGAAAGTCTCGGGTTGGGATTGAACATTGTGCAATCCCTGGTGACTGCCTTGGGCGGGAAACTAGCCATCAAGACCGGCAACCAGCAGTTCACGGTGCGCTTAACTTTCAGGACAACCCGCCCACTAGACTAATTTCCACAGTAAAAGACGGCAACCAGCTCATAGCGGTTACCGCCTTTTTTCGTGATTTTTACTGAGCTTCCTTCGCTGCGAGTCGCTGCCGGGTGTCGGCTAAGATAGCCGGAGACAAGCCCAACCGCTCAGCTAACCACACGGCCTCACTCGCCCCCACCTGGTTAAGTAACAGGTGATACGTGGGCTCCAGCGTTTTCGGATCAAAGGCCATGGTGGCCGTCATAAACGTCGGACAGTCGACCGCGTATTCCTTGATGGCACTGAAGTGGGTCGTCGCAATGATGGTTGCCTTTTTCTGGCGAAGATACTCAATGATAGCAATGCTCAGGGCAGACCCCTCTTCTGGATCGGTCCCGCTCCCAATTTCATCAAGCAAGACCAACGCATTATCCTGAATGTGATCGGTCATGTCGACCAGCGTCGTCATCTCAGCCGCAAAGGTACTGAGCTGCGCCGTGATGCTTTGGTTATCGCCAATGTCGACCCAGAACTGGCTGAAGACGGGCATCTGCGTCCCGGCATCAACTGGCAATTCCAAGCCAAACTGAATCATCAAGGCAAATAGCGCAATTGTCTTCAAAACGACCGTCTTGCCCCCGGAGTTGGCACCAGTGATCATCAGACCCTGTTGCGGCGTCAATTCGATATCGAGGGGCACCGCGTGCTTTAACAAAGGATGACGGCCAGCGACAATCTTAACGTGCTGGTCCGTATTCAGCGTGGGCAGCTGACTGCCGGTTTCCAAACCGTACTGGCCGCGCGCCATAATCTGGTCGAATCGACTGAGGAGGGTTTGGTTCTCGGTCAGGGCGTCCCAATTATCTAAGACGTCTCCCGTTAAGGTCACTAGTAATTGGTAAACTTCAGCGCTCTCGTCCGCAATCACCCCAGCGAGAACGGCGCCCTTCTTCGCCACCGTTGCCGGTTCAAAGAAGACCGTTGACCCAGTCGATGACTGATCAATGATTTGGCCCTTAAACTTGTTTTTCTCGCCAGCCTTCAGCTGGACACAGACCCGGTCGTTGCGGGTAATCAGGCGTTTGCTTTGGACGGAATGGGGATGCTTCTGGACAAACTGCGTCAGCGCTGTCTGCACCTGTTGCCGTTGCTTAACGATTTTTTGGCGAATCTCAGCCAACTCCGGCGTGGCATCATCCGCCACCTGGCCGTGCACGATGACGTGTTCCAAGCGTTGTTGGAGCCCGGTGAGCTGCGTCGATGATGCCAATAGTTCCGTTAGCTGGGTGGCCTGTTGCTGGTTAGCCTGCAGGGTCGTTTTCAAGCGACGTAGGTTAATCAAAAAGTGATTGACGAGGTCCAATTGTGGGGCGTTTAACATCAGCCCTTGATCCAGCTTCGTCTGTAGTGCGTCCATCTGGTCCAAGTCGAAGTAAGTAAAGACCACGTTGTTGGCCAATAGCTGGTGGGCTTCCGCCGTCAGCGCTAGTTCTTTGCGAACGCTAGCGATGGCCGTCTGATTGGTCGCGGTTTGAATGGCCGTAGCCGCCCGGGTACTGTGAGTAAACGAGGCCACCTTTGCCAAGATTTGATCTAATTGGGTAATTTCTTTTAAATTCATTTTCTCTCCTTGCAGCGAACAGCCTGGAGAAACGCTTCATCGGTTCATTGAATTGTTGTCGTGCTGCTTGCTAATCTGTGTACGCGTTCTTGCCGGACATGTCACAGCAACCTGCCACACTCATTAACGTCACTCCTCATTTTTCCGTAGACTCTAACCGTAACATACGGGGTGATTTTGAGCAAACTCAGGCCGGAAAATAGCCCCCGGTGCAGGCCAGCCATCAGTAACGTGGTCATTTCCGCCGTGAAAATTAAACGAAACAAGGGTGGCCATCCTCTCTGTTCTGAGAAGATGGCCTCCTTTGTTTCGTATCGCGTAGCATAAGTTCCTTATCGCACCGCTTTTCGAAAGACTATATTAACTCTCTTTGGAGCGAATTTACTCTCCAAAGCGATCATCTAACGCCGCCAGCTTGTACGCACGAGTAGTTGTATCTTCAAACAAGGTTTTGTAGAAGTGGCGTACCTTTGATTTCGCAACGCCAGCTTCGGTCACGCAATAAACACAAAAATCTTCAGCCGAATCTTGAGCAATCAAATGTTGCGCCCCATCCGTATCAATGTAAGAATAGTGCTCTTGTCTAACAACCGTTTGAATATCCGCGTCATCGCTACAAATAAGTTGAGCATCCTCGAGTAAACAAACGGCTAACGTGGCAATCTCGCCAATATCAGCGGTATTCTTCGCCCGTTTTCCTTGAGCCGCACGCGTTAAGTTCATCTGGCGAAAAGCATTTTTAATTTCAGCCACATAACTGGCGTAAATAACCTTTTCGTTTGCGGTTAGCTTGCTGGTGTCAAAGATCTGCCAATTACGCTGCCGTCTTTCACGTTCCACAATTGCTCGACCTTGTAATAACTCTGCTAGCACATCCATGTGGATCCAGACGTTGCCGTACAGTAAATCAATCCATTCAAAAACATTTTCCTTGTGGTACTGCATAGCAAAAATCAACATATTTGTGTCGATAAATACACGTGCTTTTCGTCTATTCACGCATCGTCCTCACTGAGTCGGTCAACTTGTTCTTGCCGTCTATTCAAAAGGTCAACCGCCAACTGAGGTTCCGTATGTGCCGCCAAGCTTGCGGCTTCCGTCAAGGTGATTTGCTGTTTCGCCACCAACTGGTTAATGAGTTCGGCCATTCCGGCAAATTTTTTAAAATGGACAGCCTGATCTAATGAACTGGGTGGAAAATTTGAGTGGCGGACGTAATCACGCCAGTCGCTTTCCGACAACTTCACTAAGCTTTTGCTTAAGAGAAGTCCTAGCTCTTTCAACCGTCGAGCAACCGCCACATAGGGCATTGATGAAATATTTGCGATACGCACAATACCGGCCTGAGCAACTTGTTTGTCAGGCGATGGTTGTAACCCCACATATTTTGACCAGGTTGCCAGCATGGCTTCCTTAGGCATCATCACTGCAGCAGCAAAATGATCCGCCGCACGTTCCATATCAAATAAGGGCAATTGTACCTGCGCCATAATTTTTTTGTTTTCAGGACCAAAGAGTTCCGCTTTCAGGGCCAAGTGCCATAGTTCATGAGCCGCACTATAATACCGTGCACGTAGTGGCTGCCAAGTGTTTAAGACAACAAAATTTTGCTGACGAAACGAAATTGCCGCACCAGAATATTCTGAATCGTCAACGTCCTGATAAATTACCTGGGCTCTAGCTGATAGGACACTTTCAATATCGGCACCCATGAAGATATCTAGACCAAAGTTCTCCGTAAGAAACGCATTGGCCGCAATCTCGGCAATGTTTTCAGAAAACACGGTCCTAACATCATCTGCCATTAGCACTATCCTCTAGTTCAACGTATCGTTCGATGTCCCAAAGTAACTGATCAAAGGCTTGCTTCGAACTTTCATTTGACAACGATCCGCGTAACTGATAACTAGGTGCCTGCAAATTCCGTTCTGCCTGGCTCATGGTCAGCTCCTCCAAAGGAACGTTAATGACAGTCGCAATGTTAATCAGTTGTTTCGTCTGTAACTTACGCTTACCACTTAAAATTTGACTCATTAATCCCGGGGTAACAGCAATTTGCTCGGCCAACCACTTCTGCGACCGGTTATTAGCCTTTAACCAATCTTGAACATTATTAATCACGACAGCGTTATTCATTTTATTGTCCTCCGTAGACGTTCTTTAACAGTTAGATTCATTCTATCAGATTTGTAAATATTAACAAGAAAAGAATCTTATTTGTTAATTTATAGTTTTAATCGTAACGTTAAGGCCCTGACAGACAAAGGTGCCTATCCTCTCAAACATTTCTGAGAAGATGGACACCTTTTGTTTGGTATTTAACCACCGGCGTTTCAAATGGCGGTAGTTCCCTATCACGTTAATATTTAGGCTTAAAATCTTTAGCCCTACTAATCCACCCGCTGCCCAATCGCAAACGCGTAGAACTTTTCTGCATTCGGACCATTATCAATAGAAGGCTTTCCCTTAACATTTTCCTCGATGTTTAAGCCAATTTCATAATTTTTAAGCTTTCCCAGTTTAGCAGCCGTATAGCCGTAATCGTTGGCCCAAATCTGTTTAACCTTTTTGACCCGTTTCGTCGTGCTGACGGCGTTGCTCGTTGCCAGATATTCGGTCACTTTAGGGAAATAGGTCACGTGCTGATACTTATTTGGTTTCAGCACGCTCTTCTTAACCATTGGCAGTGCTGGATCCTCGTTACCCAGTTTCTGACCAAATTCATACGCAGCGATATTAGTTAAATCATAGGTTAATTTCATGTTAGGTAACGATTTGGCTATCGCCCGGGTAATGCCCTGAGTTGGCGAAAGCTTGAGGTAGTCTTGGTAGTCCCGATTGTTCGTGAACCACCCCATTGGCACGTAACGGCTCTTCAGCCGGTCCAGCGCCAACCCCTGCGTCACGTACCCCCGCCAAACGTAGCCGGCCGTCGCTTTCGGATGGGCCTTGGTCCCACCCGCAACGAGGAGTAGTAAACGGCTTTCGTCTGACCATGCTTTAAAACGACGGTTGAGGCCCGAGCAAAGGTCGTATTCGGTCTATCCGTCAAGTAACCGTGCCGTTTCGTGTGTTTCTTATTCCACATGGCCACCTTTTTATTGGGTGTCTTGGCCCGACAAGTTGGTCGCTGAGTCGGCCACTTTTCTGAAACCACCGTGTACTTCTGCGAAGCCTGCGCGGTCTGAGCCGAAGCTAGCCCCAGTGTCACGCCGACGGTTAATCCCAGAACAATCCCGACTGCCTGTCGTAATTTCATAGTCTCCACCCCTTTGGCACCATCATATCATGGATTGCTGTTCTTTAAAACGCTTACACAACAATATGGTGATCACCTCGTAGACTCACTCGGTGCCTCCTAACAGCTGTTGTGGCGACAGGCTTTTGGTCTGCTTAAAAATCGTGTAAGCCTGCTCTGGCGATGGCACGGGCTCCTGCCCTAACCAATTACCCACAAAATCAAGAATACCTTGCGCCACCAATTCGCGCGCGATAGCTGGTGAAATGGGCGAGGCCGTGGCTGGACCAATAACGGTCAAAATCAGCGTCTTGACCCGCCCACGCAACTGCGACGCCGGGCTATTTAGCAGGACCACGGCCAACTGCCGCTGACGGTACAGGTAGGTGAACAACTGCCCAAAGGCATCCGTCGTAGTGGGTCCCGTCCCTGGCTTTGGATACCGCTGAAAAATCTCCTGGACCTGCGTCACTAGGTCATTTTCTAAATGGGTTAACAGGTCGTACTTGTCTAAGTAATGGAGGTAAAAGGTTCCCCGGTTGATTTGCGCTGCCTGACTCAACCGCTGAACAGTCAGCCGATCAAACCCAACCGTCGTCACCAACTGGATAAAGGCCCGCTGAATTTTGACCTCCGTGGCCAATCTTTTCGCATCCGTTTCCATGATGCACCTCCCTGAACAGATTGTTTAGTCGGCTCCCATTAAAAAACTTTTGAACGTCACCGTCAATCAACATCACCGGCCACAGTGTCGCTGGTTAAGTCAGCTGATTTGATAAGGTTTCGCAAAGAAACGACAGTCGCCCGCTGGTCTGAGTAACTCAACAATTGGTACCAAGATGTTGATTGTCTGAACATTTTCGTGCTGTTATGCTAGCCCCGTTCAATCAACAAGCTGTTAATTTGAAAGGGGCGGTTGCTCATGCTCAAAGCCGAATGGACCTACCTACGCCAACACAAAATGATGTTGGTCGTCTTGTTAATGATTGCGTTGATTCCCGCAATTTACTGTTACTTTTACCTCTCCTCTATGTGGAACACGTACGGCCACTCAGCTGATATCCCGGTTGCCGTGGTCAATCACGACCAGCCCGTTACCGATCAGGGGCACCGCGTCGCTATTGGTCAACAGCTGACCCGTAACCTGGACAAATCCGCGGCGTTAGACTTTCACCACTTGAGTGCTACCACGGCACAACGTCGACTCAAAGCTGGCAAGCTCTATCTGGTAGTCACGATTCCGGCCAGTTTCTCCCGCAACGCGACAACGCTTCTGACTGACACGCCCCACCAACTTCAGCTACACTATGATCTGAACTCAGGCGCCAACTTCATCGTCTCTAAAATGACGACCGGTGCGGCTAACACCATCACGACGAAAGTTAGCCACAACGTCACGCAGTTGGAGACCCAGGTGCTGTTGCAGGCACTCCATGGTGCCGCTGCCGGAATGACGCGGGCAGCAGCCGGGAGTCGGCTGCTCACTAGCGGCACCCAGCGCCTGCAAGCAGGCAACCGTTCCCTGCAAGTCGCCACACAAACGGTCAAGCAACCCGCCCTGATTGCTGGCTTAACCGCCACGCAACAAGGCCTGACGCAACTTCACACCGGCAGTCAATCGCTAGGAACCAGCTTGGCTGTTGGAGGTCAACGGCTGGCGACCCTGGCAACCCGGCCCGCTAACGCTCGGGTCCTCGCTCAACCCGTAATTGCTCACAGCCATGATGTAGCGAGTGTACCCAACAACGGCACTGGTATGGCGCCATTTGCGATTGCCATTGGGCTCTATGTCGGCGGCATTGCCCTCGGTACCATGTACGACGGCCGCCGAACCTACCGTCGGCCACGTAACGCCCTCACCTGGTGGGCCAGCAAGGCCGTCATCATCGGCACGGTCGCCCTGGGGCAAAGTGGTCTGCTCTACGCGACCCTGCGCCAAGCCAATACCTTGACTGTCCAGTCCCGTCTGATGCTCTTCAGTGCCATTTTCGTCGGGTCGCTGCTCTTTCTATCCCTCATTTTCTGCTTACGACTCCTACTAGGCGGCTTCGGAACCTGGCTGATTTCCATCGTCCTGGTCCTGCAGCTGGCCAGTTCCGGTGGTCTTTACCCGCTCCCCTTAGTGAGTCCGCTGGCCCAAGCCCTCAATCCCTGGTTACCGATGACCTACCTGATTCAGGTGCTACGGGCGGCCATTTCTACCAATCTGGCTTTACCTGGCGCCTGGTGGACGATGTTGCTGATGATCATCGGGTTAAATGGCCTGATCATTGCCCGTTTCCAGTTGGATTTGAAACGAAACGCACTCGCTGACTGAATTGAGAGTGGGACAAAAGGCGGTTAGCCGGCGAGCATTAAGGCTGATAACCGAATAATCCTGGTTTTGGGATTGTTTGGTTATCAGTTTTAAGCGGAACCGGCTGCTTTTTGTCGCACGTTTCGACCATATAAACTAGCATAGAAAAAGGGCCTGGGCGTTTTTGTCGGCCGCGCGCTAACCACAAATCCCCGAAAAACTGTGATGTTTCTTTGACCAAGTCCTTACGATTTTCCTAAAGGACCCAAGAAACCTTAAAACTCCGGTCAAAGTTCCCCGTAACTGAGAATTCTGTTGTAGTCTAGGAACATGTTAACGGACACGACAGACACACAAAAATTCATGGAGGTGGTTCGATGCGTTGGGAACCCTTATTACTCATTATCTTAATGGCTGGACTAAGCGGCCTGCTCATCGTCGCAACCGGTGGTAAACATCGCTGGTTCGCCCTCTTAGTGCTAAGCTACTTAACGGGTTTAGCCGCGATTCTTTTTACCCCGATTTCATTTGATGGTACTGGTATCTACATCATGCCGATTGGCATTGGGCGGGTCAATCTGACCAACCTAGACGTCTTCAACCTCGGTTTCTTGGAAAATATCATCTTAACAATTCCACTGGGTCTCCTGCTGAAATGGGCGCTTCCTAAGTTGTCTATCTTCGGCGTCGGCTTCTGCGGGCTCTTCGTTGGCAGCAGTGTCGAGACCATCCAATACGTACTCTCCCACCACTGGCTGATCAACCGGAGCAGCGATATCAATGACGTCCTAGCCAATGCGCTGGGCATCGTCATTGGTGGCCTGGCCGTCGCCGCCTTTTACCGGCTTACGGCTAATCACCGGCAACGTCCGGAACGAGTTGCGGCTTAACACCCGGTAACCACCTGAGCTCTAAGCTATTCACAAATACTCAAAAATCCCATCTAGTTTCTAACGACTGTTAGAAGCTAGATGGGATTTTAGGTTACGGACATAACTTGAAACCTACTGATGATTGAAAGAATCAAGATATTCTGCGCATAACCGGTTTCCTTATTTGAGTAAGTCTTCCACCAAATAGCTGTCAGCGTCTTACCGATTTAGCATTCGTTTACCCATCCAATCGGCCGCTAAAGCACTGGCCGTGTCGTTTTGGTCATTAACACAATGCGTATTACCGGGAAAATCAGCGTAATATTTATCCGTTGATGAACACAGATTATAGATACGTTTAGCACCTGCCACACCCAAGATTGGATCTTCGTGGGAATGAATGATTAGTAGTGGCACAGTGATCTTATACAGGTCATCTGTGATATCTTGGGCTGATGACATTTTTGAACACGTCTCCAAGTCATCGACATTGAATTTCCGTAAAAAACCACTGAGGTAGAAGTTTTCTTGCCCGGCCCAAGGATGTTTCGTCAGCGTATCAGTCTTGTCCGTCCCACCGCGGGAGATAACCCCACAAATGTCATCATTCAAGGCACAGGCCGCTTGCGTTGCTAAGAAGCCACCGTAACTAATCCCGTGAAGGGCAACCTTATCCCCAACCCGATCATCGGCACGAACAAAATCAATGACATTTTTAACAGCGCTTACATAGTTGTCAACGCCTAAGTACATTTGTTTAAAGTACAACGAAGTCCCTTGCCCTGGCCCATCGAAAATAATGAACGGAATGCCTCTGTCATAAAAGTAATGGGCAATGAAATAGTTCTCTTCCTTGAAGCCCGTGGCACCCGGAATGAAGACTAAGACCGGCGTATCTGGCTTGCAATTGTCTGGAATACCGTAATAGCCTTCCATTGTTTTGTCTTCAAATGGGATATTAATCACGGAAACGTTGTCCGGTCCCAGACGTAAATAATTTTGAAATGATGAAACCAATTTTTTGTAGACAGCCAATTTTTCATCCGTAATACCAGGCAACCCGTAATCGGCAACCCGATAGCAGGCACTGGCACGCAGATAGAAATTTGCAGCAGTGACTAAATTATCTTCGCTTTCCATTTGCTTAGCATACTTAAGACGCCGGTCACCAATTTCAGTGGCGACATCGACAAAGTCTTCTCGCTGACTCTCGGGTGTCAATTCATAGGTTGTCCCAACACAGGTGCAGTCGCACTCGGTTCGCTTCGTTAATTCCAAAAAGTCTTCAATATCCATCTTGGAACTGATCATGCGCCCTGGGTTCTGAGCGGCAGGTCGTACTCTAATTGTCGTCATAATCGTTAACCTCACTTTTATTTTTAGTACGCCGTACGGTATCTTTATAGTACACTGTACTATAAAAGCTGTCAAGGGGACTTTGGGTGTTTAACCCCCTAATTATTTGGTAAACTAGGCTTATGGAGATGATTCTTTGAAGAAAACGAAAGATAATATCAGTAGAACCGCTTCTGAATTATTTAATGAAAAAGGCTATAACAATGTTACCTTACGAGAAATTGCGACCGCAGCGGGAACGACCATCGGTAACCTAACCTACTATTTCCCCCAGAAAGATGATTTGTTGGCTTCGCTTCAAGAACAAGCAGAAAGCCATTTTCTATCTGAAATTGATCTAACTGCCGAACCCCAAAAGGTTTTGACCTTATTACTGCAATCATTTTTTGAGGCCAAACAGAACGAAACTGATAATCCTTATTACTATGAAAATATTTCAGCTTTTTATCAGGACTCCGAAAAGGCCCGCACGAACATTGATCGGTTTAGAGAGCACGTGCTTGCGAAATACAGTCAAATATTTGACTATTTAAAAGCTAACGGCGTCTTGAATTCTGAATACACGGCTAAGTCTTACCAAAATTTAGCCTACCTTTGCGTCCTGGCACCCACTTTCTGGGTCTCAAAAGCTGCGCCCTTTTACGCGACGACTTTCCCCAAAGTTACCCTCACGGAATCGGCCTACGAACTGCTTAAGCCTTACATCACTCACGACTATCTGGATACGTATAACCAGATATACGAGCAATTACTTCAAGAAAATGCTAAATAAGCGTTTGTCGTTCAATAAGGGGCTGTAAGCTAATTAGCTCTTTGGCAAAAAAACAAGGCACGCAAACCAATTTTGGCTTGCGTACCTTGTTTTTGTTAATCGTCCACTGAAGACGCTTTGTTTTTCTTAAACACGAACCATTTACTAAAGAAGTAATTTGCCAGCACAACCACCACTTGGTCGACCAGCTTCGTCAGCATTTCATTTTGCTGTAACATCGACACCCCTAACCACATGATGGCCATGTCCATGATCAACGTCGCCCCTCTGGCTAGGAAAAACGAGACGACCTCGTTGACCAAGGCCTTGAACGTTGTGAAGTGGGAATGGAAGACCCACACCCGGTTGGTCAGGTAGGCAAATAGCACGGATAGGAACCAGGCCCAGACGTTGCCGACCTGGTAGTTCCAGCCCCACAGGGTTGCCGTGACGTAGAAAACGACCAAGTTGACCAGCGTCGTTAGGCCCCCGAAAATCAGGTACGCCAAGATATCCTGATATTTAGTATAGAGTTGTAATAGTCGTTTCACGTTGTTCGTCCTCCCTGAATTCTGCTCATCTTATCTTCTCCCGTTATAGTCGAAATCGGTTACCGGCGCAAGCACCCACCCTGATTTCATAGAAAAAGTTAAGGGTTGGGCCGGTGACCTGATTTTTTCGCTAGTGACGGGAGCTGTTTGTTAGTTGGTTTGTGTGATGTCATGGGTGTGGTGGTCAGGTTTGTTATTATAAGTTAAAGTAATTAGTTTATCGCTCTCGCTATAACGGCATTTAAAAACACCGTCCTGGCTTTAACCAAAACGGTGCTCAGATCACTATCGATTTAAACGTTCCTGAATCGTTTGAATCACGCGACTCTGCAACAACAGGTAAACTAACACAATTTGAATTGGCGTCACAATCAGTTGCTTAACCAGCCGAACTGGCAGTAAACCCCAGAATGGTGTGTGGTACATGATGGTTACCCACAAGGTGTTCAACAAAGCGTTGACCAACAAGGAGATAAGCACCGAGGCCAGAATCACCCGGGTCCATGTCACCGGTTTCTGGTAGAGAAAGACCGCGTAAATCAGTGACCCTAGGATTGCTGACACGGTAAAGCCGATAAAGAACGGCCCACCCGTCATTAGGGTCCCCACTACGTCGACGACAGCTGCCGTCATCATCCCCCACCAGGGACCAAACCATTTGGCCAACAACGCCACGATCAGAAAGGTAAAACTGACCTTGATAAAACTGTTGCCGACCGAGAACCGACTGATTACTAATTGCAAAGCCATCAGTAGTCCCATCGTTACCAAACTCAAAGTGTCCAGCTTTGGCAGCTGGGTTTTTGCCATCGTCTTCAATTCAGACATCTCCTAAGGGAGTTGCCACATTGCTGCGGTCAATGCGGAAATAAGATCGCGGGACACATTCCCTTCGTCCGGTGTTCACATTGCGTTCCACCAGCACTTGACGCCTTACTTCCTACTCCGTAAATTTAATTACAGGAGATAGCATACCATATTCATTGCCGACTTGCACGACTTATGCGCGATCAAAATCCTTGATCCAGGCTAAGGCCAAGGCCTTCTCCCCTAAGTGCGCACCAATCACGGGACCGAAGTAAGATTGCTCAACCGGAATTTCCGGATACTGCGTAGCAATCTTGGTGGCCCAGGTCTGACCGCCCTCGGGATCGTTGGCGTTAATTACCAAGGCCCGTAATGGATAATCCACCTGGGCTTGGGCCTCAACGAAGAGGTCCTCGACCCGGGCAAGCGCCTTTTTACGGGACCGAACCTTTTCAAAGGCCACGATTTCGTGAGTCTCATCATCAAACGTCAGTAATGGCTTGATCCGTAATACGCTGCCAATAAAGCCGGATGCGTTAGACAACCGCCCGCCCCGTACCAGGTTCTGTAGGTCATCGACGACGAAGTATTCGCCAATCGTGGACCGCAAGTCGTCTAAGCGCGCGATGATAGCTTCGGGGGTACTTCCCTCAGTAGCCATTCGGGAGGCCTCAATGGCCAAATAACCCATCAATTTAACGGTGATTTGGGAGTCGTACGGAATCACCCGAATATTTTCAATCGTGGGGGCAATATTTTTCAATTGGTTCACAAAGCCAGAAATGGTGCTGGCCAGATGAATACTGATGACGGCGTCGTAGCCCTCATCGGCTAATTGGTTATATAAATTGATCATTTCACCCAGCGGTGGTTGTGACGTGCTGGGGAATGATTTGGAATTGCGTAATTTCTCGTAGAATTCACTGGTGGAGATATCAACATCTTCATCGTAGGAGCGACCATCCATGATCACCGGAATCGGGACAACGTGAATGTGATACCGCTCAACTTCTTCTGCGGACAAATAGCTGGTACTATCGGTGACCACAGCAATCTTCATCTTTACACCTACTTTATCTTTTCATTCGTTTACCTAGAATAACATTTTTCCGGAACGATGGAAACCAACGATTCTAAAAAGCCCCAGTAACAGGCATTCTTAAAATTCCCTTAACCCCCTGTTCGTCACGGTCAAAACTAATTAAAAAGGCCGGTGCATCCCCACAGAAATGAGATGTAGCCGTCCTTTTTGACTCTTACGCTATTTTCCTTAAAGCTGTATTTGCGTGCTAACGGTATTTTGCTTGATATAAAGCTCTTTCAAAAGCCCTTAATGCCATGAGCTTTCTTACTATCTATCGTTATAGTGTGTCCGGCAAGCTAATATGGTAATTACTTCGTCTGCCACTTTGTAGATTAACCGGTCTTTTTCATTAACACGCCTTGACCAATAACCAGCAAGGTTTTCATGTAATGGTTCAGGTTTACCAACACTGGTGAAGGGTGTTCTTGAAACATCCTTCAGCAACATATTAACCCTCTTTAAAGCGCGCTTATCGTTCTTTAGAAGCCACATATAATCTTGCCAAGCATTTTCGGTAAACATTTTATTCATTATCGGCGCCCGGCTCTACCAAATCATGCTTAACTACCTGACCACGCTTTGCCTGATCCAATGAGGTCTGTAGCCATTCACGATTAGCTGGATTATCTAAAATGTACCGGTTCTCAATCATATTGTTATATTCTTCCTCTGAAATAAGCACAGCATTTTGCTGATTCTTACGAGTGATTGTAATCGGTTCAAAATCACCAGTGGCTTTATCCATATATCTCTTCAGATCTTTACGAAAATCCGTGTACGTGGTAGCTTGCATGTCTATCGCTCCTTTCATGCATTTGATACTGCACATCTAATTGATACAATTGTACCATATTAAGTACAGGAGAACAATTTTCAAGACCTAAACGTGAGGCTGACCGACCCAGAGATTCATTCATTTTGAAGTTTCAGTCGCTGATTTAGGAATCGCCCAGAAAATAACGAGCCCCAGGATAAACAGGATCGACAGCGAGGCCGCCCCAATGCGCGACTGTCCGGTCCACTGCGTCACGACCCCCACTAAGATGGGACCCAACACGGCGGAGAACTTGCCCAAAATGTTGTAGAAACCGAAGAATTCACTCGAACGCTCCTTGGGGACTAGTCGACCAAAGTACGACCGGGAAAGCGCCTGAATGCCACCCTGACTGGTACCCACCAGCACGGCCAGCAACCAGAAGCTGCCGACCGTCTTCAAGTTGAGAGCAGCCACACAAATCAACAGGTACATCACAATGGCAATCAGGATGCCCAAACGCGTGCTGGTCTTCTCCGCTAACCACCCATAGAGAATCGAGAACGGAAAGGCCACCAGCTGGACCACCAGGAGCACCACAATCAAGGTGGTACTGGTAATGCCAATGTCTAACCCGATTGAGGTCGCCATGGTAAAGATGGTATCGACGCCATCGATGTAACAGAAGTAGGCCACCAGAAACCAGGCCAGGTATTTGTGCTGGCGAATGTGACTGAGCGTGACCCACACCCGCTGCCAACTCTGCTTGAGCGGTGCCTGAGTCACGGCCAGAGCATGGCGCTGGTGAACGTGACGTTGAATCGGGATAAAGAAGACGACCCACCAGACGGCGGCGAGGACAAAGCCCCACCGAGCCACAGCCGTACTCGAGAGCTGACCGAAGCCGTGGGTAAGCTGCAGGATCATAAATAAAATAAAGGCAATCACGCCACCCAGATAGCCAAAGCCATAACCGACGCTGGAGATACGGTCCATTTGCTGGTCGTCACTCACGTCCGTCAGGAAGCTATCGTAGAACAGGTTCCCGCCGGAATAACCCAAAACGGAGAGAATATAGACGACTAGGAGCCATTGCCACTGGGTTGCGGGCAAGAGGGCCAGCCCCACCGTCATCAGCATCCCCAACGAGGCAAACCCCGTCAGTAAGCGTTTCTTAAATCCCTGGTAATCCGCTAGGGCGCCCAGAAATGGGGCTAAGATGGCCACGAGTAACGTCCCCAAGCTATTGGCATAACCCCAATAGGCCGTGGCGTTGGCCGCCGTGACCCCACTGGCCTCCGCGATGCCCTTGAAGTAGATGGGCAAGACGGCGGTCGTGACGATGATGCCGTAACCGGAGTTGGCCCAATCGTAGAAGACCCAGCTCCATTGTTCCTTATTTAGTCGGCGCATCGGGCACCCCCTTGAAGGCAGCCGTCAGTGCGTGACCGGGCAAGGGTTCGGGAAACTGGAGCCCCAACAGTTTGGCAAACGTCGGCGCCTCATCGATCAACCGTGCTTGGTCGATCGTCTGATTTTCTTTCACGGCCGGTCCGTTCAAGACCAGCGTGGTGAAGTAATCCGGCTTATCGGGATCGTACCCGTGCACGCCATGGTAACGGTCAGGCTGACCCAGACTAGCCGGGTCAACGGCCTCGACCACGGCGGGCCGGTTGGTCTCATCGGTAAAGTAATACCCGGCCTGTGCCTCGACCATGAAGCGACAATGCGGGTCGGCCCCGCGTTCGGTAGCCGCTGGTCCATCAATCACGACCGTGACCCCTTGGGTTGCTTCTAACAGCTCCCGTAAGTTCTTCGTATCCGCAAAATTACGGGTATACACATAGGTACTCCCATCACAGGACTTCGCCAAAACGTGCCAATCATTCTTGACGGTCCCATTCGCGGTCGGCGTTAACCAACCCCGCTGGGCAAAGGCCTGATTCAGGTGGATCATGTGGTCGACGTTGATCTGGTAATGGTCCCCCAGAATGGCAAAATTCGTTTCGGCAAAGGTCCCCGCCGCAATCGTCGCGTCGATCAGCTGACCGACCCGTTTATCCAGGCGCTTCAACGCCACCATGGCCTCAGCCGAGCGCACGCCGTAACGGTGGCGCATGCTGTCCATGTCGACCAGATGAATCAGCGTTAACCACGGTTGCTTATGGGTCAACGTGTCGACCGCACAGGCCGTGATGAAGTCATCGAGTTCGGGCTGCTGAATGCCCCGGCGTAAATGCCCGTACTTTTGGTTCATCCGCAACAAGAAGGCCGGACTACTAGCCTTGAGTGAGACCAACACCTGATTAGTCCAGATGCGGTTGGGGAAGATCTCCGCTAAATTATAGGTAATCTTACTGCCGGCCGTTACGGGCCACAGAAAGGCCGCCGTCTGCTTATGTTGCTGGCGAACCAGATCGTACAACGTCGGTACCTTGACGTCGCGCTGGTACCAGTACCAGTCCGGTGACTGCCGTTGCGGCTGTAATTTGGTATTGTTGACGATGCCGTGGACCCGCGGGTACTGGCCCGTGATAATGGTCGTGTGCGAGGGATACGTCAGCGTGGGATAAATGCCCCGTACCTGGCGGACCCGCGTCCCAGTGACGACCAATCGATGTAAATTGGGCAACTCATCTAAATGCTCATCCAAATCGCGACTGCCCAGCGCGTCCAAAGAAATAACCACTAATCTCTGTTGAATAATCACTCACTCCTTAGTTCTCGACCGACCGGCGACGATCCATACTTTTATCTAACCGGTTCAATAAAATCTGTAATAAATTGCGTTCATCTGTGGACCAGTGTTCAAAAACTTGGTCGGATAGGGCCTCAAAGGCCGTGTTGATCTCTTCGGCGGTATTCTCGCCCTGTTGCGTTATTGTATATACCAACTGACGTTTATCCCGGCCAATGGCCTTCTTGGTCACCATTTCCTTAGCCACCAACCCCTTGAGCTGGCGACTCAGAGTCGAGGTATCCAGCTTGGTTTGTTGCGCCAAGATTTCTTGGGTGTTCTCCCCGCCACCAATGTGGTCGAGTAACTGCCATTCGGAAACGGTCAGGTGATGTTGCTTGGTCATCCGTTGGAGCAACGTTTGTTGAACTTTGTTGATTGCCATCAACGCTGCTAGACTTGATTTCATAAGACCCTCACTCCTTTTGCTTGTATTGTACAACGATTTGGTTGGTGACCACAAGGCCCAGTTGTGGGAAAATTTGTCCCCTCCCGAATAATTCCGAACAATCTTCTTTGCACTTCGGCGGCGAGGCCGTTATACTTTAACTTGTGCCGTTTTTTCGAATTCAAAAATAAATTTATTTAATAGAAAGGTGTGTGCCGCAATGTCTTTTGATGGTTCATTCACCCACGCCATGGTCCACGAGCTGAGTCAGACGCTCACGACCGGTCGCGTTAGTAAAATCAATCAGCCCTACGCCAACGAAATTGTCCTGACGATTCGGGCCAACAGCCACAACTATCCCATCCTTTTGTCGGCCAACCCGACCTACGCGCGGATCCAAGTGACGCAGATTCCTTACGTCAATCCCCCCGTTCCGACCAACTTTACCATGATTCTGCGGAAGTACCTGCAAGGCGCTATCTTAAAGGACGTCAGCCAAGTCGCTAACGACCGGGTCGTCCACCTGCACTTCACCTCCCGTAACGAATTGGGTGACCAACAGGAACTGCTTTTAATCATTGAAATCATGGCCCGTCACAGTAACGTCATCCTCGTCGACGGTGCCTCCATGAAAATCTTAGACGCCATCAAGCACGTCGGCTCCGATCAAAACCGTTACCGGCTCCTGCTTCCGGGTGCGCAATACATCATGCCCCCTAAGCAGGACCTAGATGATCCGTTTGCCGGCGTCCGTGATGACCTGGACCAAACGATTCGGGATTACCCGAACCAGGAAGTCCTCGCCCAAACGCTCCAACACCAATATCAGGGGCTGGGTAAGGATACGGCAGCGGCTCTGGCGGCGACGCTTCACGAGACCGGCAATCACGCCGAACAGTTCCAACGGTTCTTTGCCGGCTTCGATAACCCGCAGCCTACGCTAGAAATCTCACCGAAGAACAAGACCAGCTTCACGGCCTTTCCGTACCCTACGGCGGGGACCCAACAGGCTTCGGCCACGCTTAGCGAGTTACTGGACACCTACTACCAGGACAAGGCTGAACGTGACCGGGTCCAGCAACAAGGCAGTGTCCTGATTCGCGTCGTCCGTAACGAGTTGAAGAAGAACCGTACCAAGCTCAAGAAACTTCAGCGGACCCTGGCCGAGACCGAAAACGCCGACGAGTATCGGATCAAGGGAGAAATCCTCACGACCTACCTGAACCAGGTCACCCGCGGCGAAACCGAGGTCACCCTGCCAAACTTCTACGACGAAAACCGGGACCTAAAGATTCAACTGTCGAACCAGTTGTCCCCTAACCAAAACGCCCAGAAATACTTCAAGCGGTACCAAAAGGCCAAGAACGCGGTCATCTACGTCAACGAACAACTAAAGATCACCCAGACTGACGTGGATTACTTTACCAATATCATGGCGCAAATCGAACTGGCCGCCCCCAAAGACCTGATCGATATTCGCCTGGAGCTCCAACAAGGTGGCTACCTCAGAGACCACGATCATCAGAAGAAGAGCAAGAAGCAAAAACGGCAAAAGGTCAGCAAGCCAGACCGCTTCACGGCGAGCGACGGCACCAAAATCTCCGTCGGGAAGAACAACTTGCAAAACGACCAACTCAGCCTCCACACGGCCAAACGAACCGATATTTGGCTCCACGTGAAGGACATGCCGGGCTCTCACGTGATCATCCACGCGGAACATCCAAGTGACGACACCATTATGGAGGCCGCTAACCTGGCTGCCTACTTCTCTAAGGGCCGCGAGTCCAGCAACGTGCCAGTAGACTACCTGCCCGTTAAACGGCTGCACAAGCCAAATGGGGCCAAACCAGGGTATGTCATCTTCACGGGTCAGCGAACGGTCTACGTCACGCCCCAAAGCGACCTCGTAGAAAAACTGGCTGACTAAATCCACGGTCACAGCGCCTTACCGGGCGGCGAAAATAGGCTGGAACGCAAGGGGCAGGACGGCCGAAGCCAAAGAGCGGTCTTCGACCTCGCTTTGAGCCTCAAGAACCGAGTCTCAAAGTCGCCATTTTCTAATTGACAACCTCAATTAGAAAATCCCCTGGCTGAGACTATTTTCGCTGCCCTCACGGCTGACATGGATTTAGCCCGTATTTTCTACTCATGCTCCATGTAACTATCGTATCTCTTACGCGTAGCCGCTCAATTGTCAGTAACAATCGGCACGTTACACCAAACAAAGTATAATTCAGCAACTAATTGGTAATAACAACTAGTTTAAAACGCAAAAAGGCGTCACACCAAATCGCTGGTGTGACGCCTTTTTGCTATATACATTGTTTGATTAATCTAAAATCCAGCAAATTCTAAGTCCTCGTCGACCAAAATCTTCACCGACCCCAGTTGACCGGCGGGCTAAACCTGTGTTAGCCGCAGGGCTGGTGAAAATGGGCTCAGCCGTGGGAGTTACCTTAGCGGGTTCCCCGCTTAGGTAACTGCTATCTTTGAGACGCGCTTCTCAGCGGCTCAAAGTAAGTCCGAAGACCGCCTCTCAGGCTTCGGACGTGCGCCCACAGCGTCACGGCCCATTTTCACCAGCCCGGAGGCGCTGTCTAAAACAAGTTTAACCAGCCAATGGTCAAATTGTACGGTTGATGATTTGGTCGAGCTCGGAGGTGTCGCTGAGGTTCGTCAGCGTCAGCGCCTCGCTAGACCCAAACGCAATCGTCGCCCCAACTTCCTGATCCGTGGTCCCCGGCCGGTTCAACACGTGTAACTGCCGGAACGGGAAGGCCGCGTTCATCAAGGCGACCCGGGTACTGTTCAGATCAATGCTGATCTTAGCCAGCTCCCCTTCGTCCAGCGTGCCAATGTGTTGCCGCGTCAGCATGCGGACCCAGTTGACGCCGGTGACCTTACTGAGAAAGGCCATTTCAGTCAGCCGCGTCGGCCGAACGCCAACCACGACGAGTTGTTGCGAGTCGTCGCTCTTGGGGGCAAAGAGGACTTGAATCATCCCCGTGACCTGCCGTTCGCTCACGGCCTCCTTGGCCTGTTCGACCAGGTTGACGCGCTTGGCTTTGGGCAGTTCTGCCGGCATCCGAAAGGCCGTGACCTGCGCCAACGACTTGTTGATGCCAGGGGCAATCATGTCCATGACACCGACCGCAATCTTCTGTTGCTTATGCACAAACAGACTGACGCCAATCGTCGCCATTTCTGGAGCGGGTTCGCCCGTTTCCTGATCAGGTGGGAGGACGTGCAGGTTTACTGGCAGCTTGCCCAACTCGCGGGTCAGGTAGTGCCGGTTCCCTGGGACAATCACGATGTCCGGGTGTTCGACCTGAATCACGTTAAGCACATCCCCCAGTTGAATCGGGTCGACATATTGCTTCTCGGTAAATTCCGGTGCCACGCCCACGGCATTGGGGTTGGTATTCATCAAAATGGTATGGTAACCGGCGCGCTTCAGTTGCTTGAGCATTTCCGTCGTGAAGTATTCCGCGGCGGAGTTGGGCCCTAATTGATTACCGCCCCGACCCAAGACCAGTGCCGTCCGGTCGCCCAGGGGCTGACTTTCGTTTTCGTACTCGAAGGTACTGTAGTAGCCACTGAGATGCTCGGGAAATTCCCCGGCGGTCGGTTCGATCATCTTGTAGGTCGGCGTAATCTTGGCCTGCGCCGAGAGATGGCGAATCGTGGCCGTATCCGTTTGCCAGATACGGGCGATCATCCCATCACCGAACCCGTAGTACCGAGCGCGTTGGAGGGTCGCCACGTCTAAGGGATTTTCTTGAATTTCTTTTTCAATCGTTAACAAATGGCGGAGTTTGACGAAATAGTAATTGTCAATTTTCGTTAATTCGCTCAACTCTTCTGGCGCGTATCCCCGCCGCAAGGCTTCAATTAACACCAGAATTCGGTTTGCCAACGGATGGATCAGTTGCCGAATCATTTCCCCGTCGGTCAGATTGCTGACGGAGGGTAAGACATCTCGTGGTGAGAACTGCGAGCTCCGCACGGCCTTTAACATGGCCTCTTCGACCGAGCGACCCACGCCGACGGTCGAGCCCACGGCCTTCATGACGGTGTTCAAATGCTGGTCGGCATCGGGCACCTCTTGAAAGGGCCAAATGGGAATCCGCACGCTCACGTGGTCGATGGTCGGCTCCATGATGGCGGTCTGCTTGACATACTGGCTCGGGAGCTTGACGTCGACGAGCTTTTGCCCCAGGAGTAAGGCCCCGTTGACTAACGCAATCGGGTACCCACTCGTTCGGGCAGCTAGGGCCACGCCCCGGGAGAAGTACGGCGCAATCTTGGTCACGTAGAAGTGTTGGTTGGCCGGGTTCAGGGCAAAGTGGAGGTGTAAGACTCCGACGATACCCAGCTCGGTCGCAATCCGAAACGTGGCGTCCCGCAAGTCTTGATACTCACGGTCGTTGAGCGTTTGGGGTGGCGTCACCAGAATAGAGTCGCCAGAATGAATCCCAATCGTATCGACATTTTCCAAGCCGGCAATCAGGACCTCGGTGTCGGCAATGTCTCTGACGGCCACCATTTCGATTTCCTTGTACCCAATCACACTGCGCTCTAAGGTACACTGGTCAAACCGGGACTGCTGAAAGCCCTGCGTCAACGCGTTAAACATATCGTCCACGTTGTCACAAACGGTCCGGTTGGTGTCCAGTCTGGGCGCTACCGGCTTCACAATCAGGGGGAACCCGATCTTTTCGACCAGGCCCCGCGCCTCATCGAGGGTCCCCACGACTTGAGCCTCAATCACGGGTTCATGAATTTCCTTGAGCGTGGCGTTCAAGTCGGCCGGATTGTTGATCTGCTGTAACGTCGTGGTGGGCATCCCCAGCAGGCGCACATTAAAGTTGGCCAGGTCGCCATTTTCAACGAGTTCCTGGGCGATTCGAATGCCCAGCAGGCCGCCCAGTGTCGGTAAAATCGCATCGGGCCGGTCTTTTTCAATAATGTGGCGGACGTTAGCGGTCGTGACCGCCTGCACGTACATGTTGGTCGGCTGAATCTCTTCCAGCGCCACGGAGAACGGGTTGTTGTCAATGATCAGGGTCCGCACCCCGTGCTTCTTAAAGCTGGTAATGATTTGGACCGTGGCACTATCGAGTTCCGTTTCGTGACCGATCTCGGTTGGCCCGCCGCCGATGATCAAAACTTTTTGAATGTTATCCAAGTTTGGCAAGCTTATCCCTCCCGGCGTGCTGTCATGGCTTCCATAAATTCATCAAATAAATCGCGACTCTCGTGAGGACCCGGGGCGCCGTCAGCAAAGAATTGCACCGAAAAAGCCGGAAAGTCCCGGTGGCGTAACCCTTGGACGGTCCCGTTGATCAGGTCCACGTAGGTGGTGATCAGGCGGTCACGGTCGATTGATTTGGCAATCACCGCGTACCCCTGACCCTGTGTCGCATAAATAATATCGTTGGTAATGATTCGGCGAATTGGATGACTGCTACCGTGATATTCAACCGGTAGCATGGTCAGCTCCGCCCCGTTGGCCAGGGCAAAAAGCTCATGTCCCAGGCCAATCGCAAAGAGTGGGATCTCCGCTTGGACCTCGCGAATCATATCGAGGACCCCTTCACCAAGGTCGAGTGGTGACCCGGGCCCGGTGGAAAGTAAGACCCCGTCCGGATCCAGGTTTAAGACGTCCTGAGCACTGGCCGTCCACGGCAAGACCGTGACGTTACAGCGCCGCTCAGACAACTGCCGCAGAATCCCGTGCTTCAGCCCGAAGTCAATGACGACCACGTTTTTCCCCGTATCCGGGTTCGGATAGGGCTTGGGCGTGGCCACCTGGTCGACTTGCCGGTTCGTCAATACGGTTGCGTTCAGCTGATCAAAGGCATGGGCGTCGGCCACATCCACGATACTCCCCTTCATCGGTCCGTCTTCTTGGCGGAGCTTCCGGATCAGGTGGCGGGTATCGATGCCACTGATGCCGGGAATGTTGTGCTGCTGGAGAAATTCGTCAAGGGACAGCCGGGATAGGCGGTTCGTCGAGATGTTCGTGACGTCTCGAACCACCATCCCCTTGGCCGTGGGCAAAATCGACTCGTAGCTATCGTGGTTGATGCCAACGTTACCAATGGCCGGCTGGGCAAAGATAATAATTTGGTTGTGGTAGATTTGATCGGTAATCGTTTCCTGATAGCCTAATAGATTTAAATTGGAGATAACCTCTCCGCTCGTGGTGGCACCGGCACCGAAGCCTTCACCGGCGTAGGCCGAGCCGTCTTCTAAAATCAAATAGCGTTTTGCCATGTAAAATCGACCCCCTTGCCCCTTATGCCTGTTGAATCTCCACGGCGTCACGGTCGTCAATTTCACTGACGGAGACCTTGATCCGTTCGCGCTGGGAGCTCGGAATATTCTTACCAACGAAGTCCGCCCGAATCGGGAGTTCCCGGTGGCCCCGGTCGACTAAAACGGCCAGATTGATACTCTTGGGCCGGCCTAAGTCCATGACGGCACTCATGGCAGCCCGAATGGTGCGACCGGTGTACAACACGTCATCCACCAGGATCACCTTTTTACCAGCGACTGAGAAATCCATGTTGGTCGCCGTGACTTCGGGTTCTCCCTGAGCATCGTGTTCGATGTCGTCGCGGTACGGCGTGACATCCAGATCACCCACGGGAACCGTGACGTTTTCTAGTTGTTGCAAGCGACTAGCAATCCGTCGCGCGAGGTAAACGCCCCGCGTTTTAATGCCTAAAATGACGAGATCATCGACCCCTTTGTTGCGTTCGATAATTTCGTAAGTAATCCGGGTCAGGGCCCGTTGCATTGCCATTGCGTCCACAACTACCTTTGCCATCTGTATTTCCTCCTTAAAAGTTTCACGGCGTTAGCGTAAGTGCAGGAAACGGGCGCATTTCTTCGGCAAAATGGTGAAGAAACCCGCCCGCCTGATTCGGCAAACCCGTTTATCTGATTAGTGCTAGCTTAAAAAAACTAAATTGCTTTGTCAACCGGTAACCCCGCCTGCTGGCGCAAGTGGCGTACGGCCTTGGCGAAGTTTTCGGGAACCGGCGCGGTGAAGTCTAACTGTTCACCGGTCGTGGGTTGCTTGAAGCCCAATTCACGGGCATGTAGGAACTGACCGGCGCCCTTCAGCGTGTGCTTAGGCCCGTACAATGGGTCACCCGCGACGGGATGATTGATGTAGGCCATGTGGACACGGATCTGGTGGGTCCGGCCGGTTTCCAAGCGACAAGCGACTAGGGAATAATTCCCATAGCGCTCCAGCACCCGGAAATGGGTCACGGCAGGCCGCCCGTCAGCGACGATGGCCTGCTTCTTGCGGTCCTTCGGTGACCGTCCCAGGGGCGCGTTGATGGTGCCGTCCTCTTCCTTGAAGTTGCCGTGCACGATGGCCACGTACTCCCGCAGGTTAGTCTTGGCCTGTAATTGGGCCGACAAACTCTGATGGGCGTGATCATTCTTGGCCACCATCAAGAGGCCCGAGGTGTCCTTGTCGATCCGGTGAACGATGCCGGGCCGCAACGTGCCGTTAATGCTCGACAGCGGGCTGTGGTACAGCAGGGCGTTGACCAACGTGTGGTCTGGGTGTCCGGGTGCGGGATGAACGACCATCCCCTGGGGCTTGTTGACCACGATAACATCGTCATCTTCGTAAACAATGTCTAGGGGAATATTTTCGGGGGTCAGATCCAAGGGAACGGGATCTGGCAGCGCAATGTGGACCGTCGCGCCGACCTTGGGTTTGGCCTTAGGCTTGACTGGCTGCCCGTCGACCGTGATTTGGCCGGCTTCGATGGCATTTTTTGCCTGTGAGCGGGAAATCGTGTCCACGTTATCCGCCACCAATTTATCCAGCCGGTCTGAAGTCGTTACTTGAAAGTCTGTTTCTTGCATCACTGTGCCTCCCGTCGATCGGCTAAGAACACGCCAATCGCGATTAAGATGACGCCGACCGTTAAACAGCTGTCGGCGAAGTTGAAGATTGGAAAATTAATAAAATCGAGTTGGAACATGTCGACTACGTAGCCTTGCAGCAGGCGATCAATAAAGTTGCCAATCGTGCCCGCCATCATCAAGGTCAGGCCGAGTTCCTCTACCCAGTGTTCTTTCTGATTGCGGTACTGCCAGAAAAAGTAGCCCATGATGCCTAACGCCACAATGGCGATGACCGTAAAGAACCACATTTGGCCCTGTAAAATACTCCAGGCGGCCCCGTCGTTACGCAGGTGCGTAAGCGACAGGAAGCCGGGGATGAGTGGGTGCTCGCCACCAAGGGCGATGTTGACCACTACCGCGTGCTTGATCCACTGGTCAATGACCACCAGTAGCACGATTAAGATTGTATCTGCAATCAGCATAAAATCCGGAACACCTTTCCTATAAGTCGTTACCGAAAAGTATACCAGAAAATGGCCCCCCGCGCCCTTCTCCACACTAGAAAATTCCCACTTTGTCTGAATCCTTCCACCGCCGACCAGCGAGATGACTACCTGTGGGGACCAGGTGAAGCCAAAGAACGGTCTTCACCCTCGCCTAAAAGCCCCGAAAACCGCGGGTCTTTCAGGTCGTCCCGGGCTGTAAGACCGGAAGCCCACCGGTCAAACACCCCCGACACAGGTAGTCACCTCACTGGTCTCTGGCTCCAGGATTCAAACAAAGTTAGGCCGTTTCCCTGTCTCAGACTTAGATGATTTCATCAATTTTTAGTTACCGCCCAGTCAAATCCCCCGGCTGGGCCATTTTTGACCACCCGCACGGCTGACGTTGGCGCGTTTGTTTCAAGGAGCAAAGTGACTTTCCGATTTCTCTTGTTCGACTTAACCCCGGATTATTGACGAACAAGATTCTCCACACAAATAGGCCAGTCCGAATCGGAAAAACGCGATTCGGACTGGCCTATTTGACTGACAATGTAAAATTTTAAGAGAGAATCCAGGATTCAGCTTACGACAAAACAATTTGAACTAAGCAGGATCGTAGGCTAATTCAGCCCTATAGAACATTTCCCCACTCTTCTTCTCTTTTACTCCGATAACATAAGTGTCGAAGCCACCCATGTCCGAACCAACTTGTACAAGAACCGAATAGTAGGCTGCTATATGTTTGCCTGAGTATCCCGTACTATCCTTCTTTGCCATTTTGCTTGGAAAGGCAAATACAGCTGCAAATGGATGCAAGTTTTCTAGTATACTCAAACGTACAGCATTCTTAGGAGTAAATGGAACAAAGAGGAGAAGTAAAATCGCTATAACAGTACACGAGGATACTAGAAATCTTTTCACTTTTTTACGTACCAATGTATTTCTCACCGCCCACAACATTTCATTCCGTAATTAAGTGTATATCAAACTAAAAGTAATTAGCAATACCAATGATTTTATTTTATATCCATTTTAATCAATTTTTACTTGTCTCGTTTTCAGCTCACACTTCCGCCGTTAACTGACCGTCCTGTAGCTGATAGACGTGGTCAAACAACGGCCGGACTTCCGGTGGGATGTGATGGTCGACTTCGATGATGGTCTTGGGCAAGCGCAGGAGCGTTTGGTGAATGGCGATTGAGGTTTGCTCGTCCAGGGACGCCGTGCCTTCGTCGATGAAGATCAGCTCGCGGTCGAACAGAATCGCGCGAGCAATCTCTAGCCGTTTCACCTGCCCGCCCGACAGGCTCTGGCCCTCATCCCCGATTTGATAGTCCAAGCCATCGCGGTCGACCAGGTCCAGGAGACCGGCCTCCTGACACGCGTGGGTGACCGCCGCGTCCGTGAAGTCTAAGCCCAACGTCAAATTGAAGCGTAGCGTGTCGTCAAACACAATTGGCGACTGGTTGACCGTGCTCATCCCCGCGTACTGCTTGACGGGGCCGCCGTTGATGGCGACTTCTCCACTGGTCGGCGGCAAGGCGCCATCAAGCAGTCGCAGTAACGTCGTCTTCCCACTGCCGGATTCACCCTGGATCAGAATCTTTTCGCCCCGGGCGACGGCGAGATTAATATCGTGTAGGATTGGCGTCTCCTGTCGGTTGAAGCTGAGTTGCGTTACGGTCAACGTTTCAAAGCCAGACGTGACCGTCGCCGGTTCGCTAACGGGTTGGACCGTGTCCTTGATGCGTTGGCGAATCTTCCCGGTACTGTTCAGCGTATTAAAACTATTCACGACCT
Organism: Levilactobacillus sp. FUA 3915; assembly: GCF_044053135.1. Classification (NCBI taxonomy): domain Bacteria; kingdom Bacillati; phylum Bacillota; class Bacilli; order Lactobacillales; family Lactobacillaceae; genus Levilactobacillus; species Levilactobacillus sp. FUA 3915. The sequence goes on from NZ_CP168704.1 coordinate 2,799,892, forward strand.
CTCCAGCACTGTTGATGATCCAGTTCGACGAGTACTGAATCGCGACAAACTGAGACAAGCTGATGCGGCCCTGAATCGTGGCGTAGATCCCAATACCGATGGGAATCAGCGTACACACGTAGAAAATGGCTTCCACCACCGCGTTGGACAGCGCGATTTCATTTTTCATGGCAGCGTTGGCGTGCTCCACGTTTTGAATGGCCGCCGTCGTTTTCGGTTCGATTCCCGGGAGTGCCCGGTATTGACGTAACGCCAGGGCTCCCTTCAACACGTCCTTCAGTGTGCCCGACCACTGACTGTTGCGCTGTGACCAGGCCTCGCTGCGCACATTGATTCGATTCCGAAATAAGCGGGGAATCGCGGAGGGAAAGACCATAAAGACGATGAAGACCAGCGTCAATTCAACGTTGTTGGCCAGTGAATAGGCCAAGGTCACGACGCAGGTCACCAGCACACTGATCAGGGCAAACAGCTGGCGAATGTAGTTGTCCTCCAGTAATTTCAAATCGTTCATGAAAAAGGACAGGTTCGTCGCCACAAAATCCTTGGAATCCACGGTCCGCCGCTGTAACAATCCCCGCAACAGTTGTGTTTTCAACCGCCGATTGACCGTGACCACATTTTTATTGATCACGACCGTATTCAAATACGTGGCCAGACTGAACCCAAAGTAGCCCAAAATGATGACAATCACAAACGGCACGATCCAACCAATGTGCTTGGTCTCGATAATATGAAAGATAAAGGCGTACATCGCAGCATTAAACGGCGTCGATAACCCCGCCAGCACCGCGGTAAAAATTGCCAGCCCCACTAATTTCTTATTCACAAATTTCATTGGCCCACCCCTTTAAAAACTATCCCAGCTCAAAATGCTTTCTAACCATTTTGAGCTAGCAACCACCCTTTTCGTTAATTATGCCAATCTCCGACCCAAAGGACAGCAAAAAGCGCTAGTTCCCAATCATTTAAAAAGGTAACTAACGCTTTATCGATTATTAGGCGCGCAAAATCACACACGCGATGACTATTTTAATTTAGAACTGGATTCGACCGCTAGCAATTTAACAACTAGTGTCAATTCGGCTGATTTGGCAAACCCTCCTGCCACATTGGAATCAGGCAAGAGTCACAGCAAACACACTGACGTCATTCCAGGCTAAATCCGTGTCAGCCGCAGGGCTGGGAAAACTGGGCTGGGCGTGGGAGTGACCAGAGGCGCGCCAAGGTGCCCGGCTGTGTCTCACGGCAGCCCATGGATTTGCTATCGAAGCCAGCGAGACATCGACACCAGCACACGCAGTCCAATCCTAGAATACTCTGGGAAAGGTCATGGCGTTGTGCCGGGTTAAATCCGTGTTAGCCGCAGGGCTGGTGAAAATGGGCTCAGCCGTGGGAGTTACCTTAGCGGGTTCCCCGCTTAGGTAACTGCTATCTTTGAGACGCGCTCTTCGGCTCAAAGTAAGTCTGGAGACCGCTTCTCAGGCTCCAGACGTGCGCCCACAGCGCCACGGCCCATTTTCACCAGCCCGGAGGCGCTGCAAAAAACAAATTTAACCCCTTAGAACAACCCAGTGATCTTGCCGTCTGCGTCGATATCCATGTCCAGTGCGGCCGGGTGCTTTGGCAACCCAGGCATCGTCAATACGTTCCCCGTCATGGCGACCACGAACCCGGCCCCCAACCGTGGCGCAAACTCGCGCACGTGAATCGTAAAGTCCGTGGGTGCACCCAATTGGTGAGCATCGTCCGTCAGGGAGTATTGGGTCTTCGCCATGCAGACGGGTAACTTGTCCCAGCCATGCTTGGCGAAGGTCTTCAACTGGCGGGCGGCCTTAGCCGACAACTCAACCTTAGCCCCACCGTAGATTTTCTGGGTGATGGCCGTCATTTGCGTCATCAGGTCCGCGCCAGCTGGTGCGAGACGCGTGAAGTGCTTAGGCTGTTGCGTGGCCGTGACGACCTTTTCGGCCAACTCAGTGGCACCGGCACCCCCATCGGCCCAAACGGTCGTGGTGGCGACGGGAACGCCCCAGGCGGTCACGTCAGCGGTTAGGGCCGCAATTTCTGCGTCCGTATCACTGGTGAAGCGGTTGATGGCGACCACGACGGGCACCCCGTACTGTTGCATGCTGGTGATGTGGCGCTTTAGGTTGGCACTCCCTTGTTGTAGAGCATCAAGGTTTTCTGCTTCCAGGTCGGCGCGCTTGACCCCGCCGTTATACTTGAGGGCCCGCACCGTGGCCACGATGACCACGACATCTGGCGTTTGACCGAGCACGGGGGTCTTGATATCCATGAACTTTTCCCCACCGAGGTCGGCCCCAAAGCCGGCTTCCGTGACGGCAAAATCGCCGAGTTGCAGGGCCGTCTGAGTTGCCAGCACTGAGTTACAGCCATGGGCGATATTGGCAAATGGCCCGCCGTGAATGATAGCCGGGTTGTGCGCCAGCGTTTGGACCAGGTTGGGCTTGATGGCGTCCTTCAACAGGAGCGTAATGGCCCCACCGACCTTCAAGTCGCCGACCGTCACCGGTTCCTTGTCATAAGTGTAGCCAATCAGGATGCGGTTGACCCGGCGCTTAAGGTCCGTCAGGTCTTCACTCAAGCACAGCACGGCCATTAATTCACTGGCCACGGTAATGTCAAAACCGTCTTGTCGAGGCACACCAGACGTCCGGCCACCCAGGCCAATAACGGTCTGGCGTAGCTCGCGGTCGTTGATGTCCAAGACCCGTTTCCACACGATTTGACGGGGGTCCAGGTTCAGCTCGTTACCCTGCTGGATGTGGTTATCGATCAGAGCAGCCAGGGTATCGTGCGCTTCGGTCAGCGCGTGCATGTCCCCGGTGAAATGGAGGTTGATGTCTTCCATGGGGACCACTTGGGCGTAGCCACCCCCGGTCGCGCCACCCTTCATCCCCATGACGGGACCCATCGACGGTTCCCGCAAGGCTAAAACGGTTTGGTGACCCAATAGGTTCAGGGCATCCCCCAAACCCACGACCACGGTCGACTTGCCTTCACCAGCGGGTGTGGGGTTGATTGAGGTGACCAGCACCAATTTACCTGGCGTATGCTTGCCCGTCAGTGGCAGATTGATTTTAGCCTTGGTATGGCCGTAGGGTTCGATCTGGTCGGGAGTCAAACCGACCTTGCCCGCCACCTGTTCAATGGGTTCTAACTGTGTTTTTTGTGAAATTTCAATATCGCTCACTAATTTTCCTCCTTCACGCCGTTGGCAACCATCGCGTCCTGCAAGAGGCTGGCGAGTTCGATTGCCGAGTTCCGTGGTAATAAGAATTGATAAATTTTGCCCTGCGCCACAATGCCCAACCGGTACCGGGACTGTTGCACGCTGCGGACCTGGTTCAACGGAATGACCAGGTGGCGGTGATTCAAGACGGTACTGACCGTCAAGACGCCATTGGCCATGGTGATATTTCTAAAATGGATCTCTAACCAGCACAAGAACGCAAAGGCCACGAAGAACCCCAGCGTATACCAGTTAAAATGGGTAACTTCGAGCCAGAAAATGGCCCCTATCAACAGGACGATGAGCGTCCAGCTCCAGTTGATAATGCTACTGAGGGGATTCGGTTGATACAAAAATCGTCGTTCCTGGGTTATCATTGGTTTAAACACCTCACGAAAGAATTGGAGTGATTCCATGTTTTCTCTATATACGGATGCCGCGACACAACCCCAGACGGGTCTGAGTGCCGGGGGCATCTTGATCATTCACGACCACCAGCAGACGCAACTGAGTGCGCCACTGACGGCCACGACCAACCACACCGCCGAGTTTGAAATTGCCCGGTTAGGCTTTGAAAAATTGGCCACGTTAGCGACCGACCCGGCGCACACGACCGTCCTGTTTTATACGGACAGTCAAATCGTCAACGATAGTGTCGCCAAGCATTATGCCAAACACTATCAACAGTTGGTCGACGACCTGTTGGCCGCGCAGGCCCCGTTTCAGCTGGTGCTCACGCAATGGGTTCCCGAGAAGCAGAACCGTGGCGCGCACACCTTAGCCAATCAGGCCCTTCATTCTGCCGAAGACGTTAAGTAAGTCGTCAGTGGCAGCTCGTATTCGCTCCAGTCCGGCGTACCGCCGTACAGCGCGGAGCCCGCCAACAACCGGCCCACTTGCGGCCCGGTCGTTAAGCCGGATGAGCCCAATCCAGAGGCCACGAGGAATTTCTCCTGGTCCGGAATCGGTCCAAAGAACGGCGCGAAGTCGGCCGTGTAGGCCCGTGTTCCCACGCGGACGCCCGTGATATTGTCAGCGGTCACGTCAGCCATCAGTCGTTGGGCACTGCCCAATAGATCGGCGGTGACGGCTGGGTCGGCAGCGAGATTGAACTTGCCGTCGTCCTCGTGGGTCGCCCCGACAATCAGTTTGCCATGGCCAAAGGGTACGAAATCACGTTCACCTTCGGGCATGACGACGGGCATATTTTCATTCAATGGATAATCCTTGACGGCCAACTCAATCAGCTGGCCTTTTTGTGGTCGCACGGCAGCGGTGATGCCCAGGGGTGCCACGAGTTCCTTGAGCCAGGCACCGGCCGCGATAATGACCCGGTCAAACTGCCGGGCCCCCAATGACGTCAGAACTTGGCCCTGAGCGTCGAGACTGACACGTTCGCGACGAATCGTCAGGTTCTTCTGCGTCGCCCGAGCCAGCAAGCCGCTGACCAGCGCTGCGCCATCGACCCGCGCCCCACCGGTGATGAAGACGCCGGGTTGCGCCCGCGACAACAGGGGTACCTTGGCCTGGACCTCGGCGGCATTTAACGTCGTGACGGTTCCCATGGTCGCGGCGTCGTGACGGCGTTCCTGGGCCAAATCAAACAACGTTTCCAAGTCCGTGGGTACCTCACGGGTCACAATGGTCCCGGTCTGTTGATACACGTCGGTGCCCAGCTGGGCGTCGTGAATCAATTCGGGGAATAGATCTGCCCCGGCCTTGGCCAATCGGTACCAGCGTTGATTCCGGCGCTTAGACAGCCACGGCGAAATGATGCCCGCGGCGGCCGTGGTCGCCTGTCCGGTCCCGTCATCAAACAACGTGACCTTCGTCTGCTCGCTTCCGGGCAAGGTGCTTAAATAATACGCAGCGGTCGCACCCACGATACCGCCGCCAATAATGGCAATACGTTTTTCCATAACGATACTGACCCCCTAATTGATGTTAGAAAGCACAAGTTAACGCCCCAACGTTAACTTAACTGGTCTGACCGTTCCCGACGGCGAGTTCAGGATACCCTGCTGTGGGGACCGCTTCCAGCCTGAGAAGCGGTCTTCCAGCTCGCCTTGAAGCCTGGAAAGTTCCCAGTCTCCAAGGTCGTCCCATGGCCTAGGCTGAGTGAGAAACCTCAGCCAACGCCATCGACACAGCTGACCATCCTGACTCGCCTCTGGTCACTGACATCGACCAACTAAGTTAACGTGGCCTTACTGCCTGGTAAATCCGCTCAGATAGGCCGAACCAGCTTGAAACCTGCGTCGGTCAAGGTCAAATCGGAGAGTCCATGTGCGTGACCAGAGGCGGGCCAAGGTCCCCCGCTGTGTCGATGGTCTTAGCTGAGCGATTTTCTCAGCTTAGAGCATGGGACGGCCTTGGAAACGGGCGGTTTTTGCCCGGTTTCAAGCCGAGGCGGAAGACCGCCCCTCAGGCTGGAGTCGGCCCCACAGCAGGGGTCCTTGAGTCCGCCGGCGGGAACAACTGCCACGGACGCTCTGATTTTCACGTTGGCAAAGACCTGGTTGGGGCGCGTGATAGCACGCTTTCATTTTAGCATAACTCATCCCCTGAAAGCGGCCGCAAAGTTTCCCCTAACCACAAAAGAACCCCGAACACGCGCTATGGCGTGGTCCGGGGTTCTCTTTTATTTTGGTTAAATTACTTGAAGACCATGAAGCGATCGTCGTCATTCATGTAATCCTTGGGGTCAGCGGGGCTTTCGATAGAACCGAAGTCCAATTGGGCCCGTAAACGCCAGCTAGCTGGGACGTTGAAGGCTGCACGCACTTCGTCATCGATTAGTGGGTTGTAGTGTTGTAAGTTAGCACCCAAGCCATTTTCAGCCAATGATGTCCAGACGGAGAATTGGGCGTTCCCCTGTGACTGTTCGGACCAGTCTTGGAAGTTGGCCGCGTAGAGTGGGAAGTTGTCTTCAAATTCCTTGACCGTCTTGGTTTCGGTAAAGAAGAGCACCGTCCCGAAGGCTGCCTTGAAACTGTTGATCTTGGCGGTCGTCTTAACGAAGGCTTCTTCGTTAGGCACTTCTTGCTTCAGGCGGTCAATCACGATGTCCCACAACTTTTCGTGAGAGGCGCCGTATAAAATGATGGCGCGCGTCGTTTGATTGTTGAAAGATGATGGGCCGTTCTTGATGTTGTCTTCAATCAGAGCTGTCAATTCGTCAGGCGTTTGCTTAACGTTACGACCTAAGGCGTAGATGCTACGGCGTTGCTTGGCTAGTTCAGTAAATTTCGTTTCCATATTAATAAGTGACCTCACTTTTTAAGTTAGTTCCCCGTTTATGGGCAAGTAGTTTCCTATTAAAACTTAAATTTAGTGTATCACTTACTTTTAGAAAGTAAAGCTATTTGTTCTGAACCTGATACGCTGTCTTGAACGTCTGGGTCATCCAATCCAGCCAGTATTGCGGATTCAGTGGCTCCCCGGTCACCCGTTGAACCAACTCTTGTGGCGTCACGCTAGCGCCCAAGCGGAAAATATTTTCTCGCCGCCACTCGGTGATCGGTGCGTAGTCGCCGCTGGCTAAGATGTCCGCCACTGGGAGTGTCTGGCTCATTTTGTGGTAGAACTGGGCCGCGTAAATTTGCCCCAACAGATACGTTGGGAAGTAGCCGAAGTCCCCACCCGGCCAGTGAATATCCTGTAGAATGCCTTCGGTGTCGTTAGCCGGCGTGATGCCCAGATATTCCTGATACTTCTGGCGCCACAGGGCCGGTAATTCCGCCACCGTGGTTTCCCCATTGAAGAGGGCCTTTTCTAATTCATAACGGACGATGATGTGTAACGGGTACGTCAGGGGATCGGCCTCGGTTCGGATCAGCGTCGGTTTGGTGGCCATGAACCCCTGGTAGAACGTAGGCTCATCGATGTCCGTAAAGATATTGCCAGTGGCGGCCTGGAAGCGACCGTATGCCCCCTGCCAAAACGCCGGGTTCCGGCCGATGAAAATTTCATTGAAGAGTGATTGTGACTCGTGCAGGCCCATCGATGGCGCATTAGACAGCGGCGTGTAGTCAAAGTCCGGGTCAAAGTTTTGCATGTACAGGCCGTGCCCCGCCTCGTGAATCCCGCCTAATAGGGACATTTGAAAATCGTGGACGCCATAACGATTGGTGATTCGAGCATCGTTGCGGTTCAGTGGGACCGTGAACGGGTGAATGCTACGAGACAAATCCCCCTTGTTAAAGTCGTACCCCAAGCGTTTAACAGTGGCTCGGACCACCCGCTCCTGAACATCTTCAGGCACGGCGCGGCTCATGAAGTCCACCCGCGGTTCGGTCCCCGTCGCAATGACCGCGCGAATGCGTTTGATGCCCGCCTTTAACGTTTCCATGATGGGGTCTAACTGGGCGACCGTCATCCCCGGTTCGTACTGGTCGAGCAACACGTCGTAGGGCGTAGCCTGACCATTTTGCCAGTAGGGAATGAATTGCTTTTGGTAGGCGACAATTTTTTCAATGTACGGCTGGAGAACCGTAAAGTCCTGAGCCTCACGCGCCGTCTCCCACACCTGTTGAGCATCCGAAACCGTTCGTTGGTAGGCTGCGTAATCGTCCGCCGGAATATCATGGTTCAGGTCGTACTCGCGTTTGACCAACCGCAAGACCTGTTGGCCCTTGGCATCGAGTGCTTCGGGATGTTCCGTGAAGTCCGCGATAAACGCGCCCATCTCGGGACCCGTGGTCAACGCCATTTCCTTGGCGCCAATGTAGGCCGTCAACTCACCCCGAAAACTCGCCCCATCCTTGGGGAGGTACGTGCGGGCGTCCCAACCCACGAGGGATAAATTCATGTCTAATAAACTAATCTGCTTCACCAAAGCCAGGAAATCCGCTTCCGTTTTTGCCATGGTAACCGCCTCCAAATTTCAAGATGGATTTAGTGTAGCATGGTCACTTCTAAAAAGCCCGTAAATTTTCTCATTATATTCTAATTGACGAGTTCGACTAAAACACTGCCTTGACGCGGATACTGTCATTTTGTGATTATTTCACTTATTTTTATTGTTTCTTGTGAATTGTTAAACTATTCATTTTAATCCGTTCCTCTATAATAAGTGCGTAATCGCTGTCACGACCCAGTCCACAGTAACCTGATCCTGTGGGTATTGAACCAGAACGCCCACTAAGAGTGTCCAAACTGCCTGTCCCGTCTGAGGTGCAACCGTCGTTTGACCTTGTTGGGCAGCATATAAAGTCAGCACGGTCGTTAAGCTGACCGGTGCTGGCAATGGTGCCGTCAAAACAAAAGCCACGGCTTGGGGATGTTGATCCGCGTAAGTTAAAAGATTGCTGACCATGTGTTGGATCATCGTTGTTGCATCCGCTGAATCCAACACATTTTCCCGCAAAGTAGCCGTTAATTCTGCCATGATTTCCGTTCGCAAAGCTGCTAATAAACTCGCCTTGTCTGGGAAATGGCGATAAACTGCTGCCGGTGTCACCGCCAAAAATCGGGCGATTTGCCGCAAAGAAAGCTGCTCGGCCCCAGCCGTTTCGAGTTGCTGTCGGGCCTGTTGCTGAATTGCTGCCGCTAAATTCTCGCGATGATAAGGTAATTTTGTCATAGGAGTGAATTCCTTTCGTAGTAACGTTTATAACCTTATGTTAACATCGATTACTTTATATGTAAACAATGTTAACATAGACTGCTAGTGGGGCTCACTTCCATTTTTAACCAATCCTTACACATTTTTACGCCCCTTCTCACGGCTACTTGTCTTACAATAAAGTTAATGTGTCTATTCAAAGAAAAGAGTGTCGTCTATGTCTGAACCCGTCTCCAATCGTCGTCTTATTTTGCAATTCATCAGTTGTTGGTTCATCTGGCTGGCCGTTCAGGTCGGTCTCAACAGTCCCATCGAAAAGCACCTGACCGGTTGGCCGCAAGAATTGGCGCTCGATACCATTAAGCTAGTCGTCTGGTTAGGGCTGGCCTGGTGGTTTATCCATCAAGCTGACCGCAACCACCAACGTCTCACCCTGAGCAATGCCAAGCAGTGGCATCCAGCATGGCGATTTGCCGCCGGCTATGTCGTCTGGGGCATCATCATTGTTTACCTGCTGGGTGAATTTTGGTTGGCCCATCACGGTCTGAACGTTAATCATACTTTCATCCCTCAATTCTGGGGCCGGTACTTCCTGGTCGTCGGGGTCAGTGAAGAGTTCCTGTTCCGGGGGTACTTCCTAAATGCCCTGTTGCAGAAATTCTCGCTCACCACTGCCAACGTAATTCAGGCACTGGCCTTTGCCAGCATGCACATCCCCCGTTACCTGACGACGGTTCCCGCCATGAGTCCCATGCTATGGATCAGCAATCTGGTCTCCGTTTTCCTATTGGGCTTACTTTTCGGGTGGTTGTACGCCCGCAGTCATTCCCTATGGCCCGGCATCGCTACGCACATGACCTGGGATATCTTGGTCACCCTCTTTGGGTAAAAAGAGTGGGCTTAGTTCTCGGCTGAGCTGACTGCCTTTAGACACACACTTCAGCCATATAGCATTAGATAACAAAAGGTGCCCATGATTTTGGACTATACTCCTACTTAAGCAAACAATCAAAATTTGCTTAAGTAGGAGTTTTTGCATGGAGCAAAGAGACACCCGGTGCCGTCCAGAAGATAAGCTGTACTATATTCATTTGGTTGAGCAAATACAAACTACGACCCAAATCGAACGTTACCAGGTGGAAAAATTCGAGGGTTTGAACCGGTAACATGTCCAGAGATATCTTTTGGGGTTGAAACGAAAAGTGGTCAAATTATACCTGGCTGGTGCTACCTCGCATCCGCAATTAGCCAGGCAGCTTGGTATTTCTAATCCCAGCGTCATCTCTCAGTTGGTGACCCTGTATACTAGTTGCAGGCTTTATGGATTGGTATGACAATTTACGTCGCCAGCCAACAATAAACGGCATGACCCCAGTAGAATACCGGAATCATGCCGCTCAGAAAATTGCACAACGATTTTAATTATTTGGTTGTCTACTTTGACAAGGAGTCCCGCCAGTGAAGTTGAGCTAACACCACTTAGACCTTCAGTGATGACTTTAATTCTAAAATCTAAACCAAACTTAACCGTAGCCCTCAAAAAAGATTGGATTTGCTGCCCAACCTTGGGGGGCGCTTCATTTGCTCTTTTTTGAGGACGATTTTTCAAAATGACCAATATATTACAAACAAACTAAGTAAGAAAAGTAAGACTACACTCCAACAAGTTGTTTGATTGAATTTCTTACGAAATACTCGAATGCTCGCAATTGAAGCTGCAAAAACAACTCCGAAAATACCTAAGATTCCTAAAAAGTTCAAATTACTTCACCTATCCTAATCTTAGAGTTTTCTGATATTCGTTTGCTTTTGAGATCCCAAACTTGCAATTGGAAATTCATCAGTGGCGGTGACACGACATCCACCTTTTGAAGAACCCTTGGAAATCCATTTTTTCATATCTCTTTGTGCCTCATCGAAATGGCTCCCGACTACAGTACCACCGACCATGCCAACTAATGCACCAACAGCAGTACCCAGAGGCCCGACAGTTGACCCCGTGGCTGCTCCAGAGGTCGCTCCTAGTCCTTTAAGAGAAAGCGCAGTTTTACCATAGTAAGAACGTAAGTCAGCCAAACCGGCTTTCTTGTAGGCAAAATCATTCAGTCCCCCATTGACAAACTTCTCAGAAAAAGCATGTCCCCGCGCCTGTGGGCGACCGGTTTCATCTTCAATATCATAATCGATCTGAGCTCCATCAAACTTAGTAATCAGTTCTTGATATTTTGCTTTTTCCTGCTCAGACGTAATTAAAATAGATTGCGAATTAATTTTGCTAGCTTCTTCACTTAATTTATTCCATTTATTATTAGTATGAACTCTTACTCTTAAACCGCGCAATGCCGGTGGAACTAGATCGTATTGCACCGGCACATTCAAAGTTTGTTGCTCAGTTGTAGCAGCTAAAGACTGGGTCGTTGGAACCATGATACCTGATAACGAGAAAGCTGTCATTAAGATTACACTCTACTCTTTTTAATATTCATATTTACAACTCCACCTTACGTTTTTTTGTTGATTCGGATCAACAACTCCAAGACTAGCCAACTTGATTCGACTTAGTAAGAACCGATTGTTTTACGTATCATCTACGATTCGGTATGTAAACTATAGATTTACATCAAAGTAAAAACGTAAAGAGATCGCAAAGAGACGGTAAAATAAGCCACGAATATTTCATGGTAAAATGGTATAGGCCAAATAGAGCTTATTTTTTTTAAGGAGGCAGGTCATTATGAGCGCTATAGGAAAAAATATACGAAATGCACGCACTTCAAATCAAATGTCGCAAGAGGACGTCAGCAATCACTTAAACATTTCACGCCAATCAATTTCAAGATGGGAAAACGACCGTGGATACCCTGATATTGAAAAACTAATCAAGCTAAGCTCACTATACAATGTGACGATAGATTTCTTATTGTTGGGTGAAGAAGATCGAAAAACGACATCTATTTCAAAAATAAGGAAGGAACCGAATTCTTCTTTCTTCAAAATATTCCTAATTTTTGGATGCCTTGGAACATTAATTGGACATGCTTTGATAATGGCATTCATCTGACACTCAATCTAGAGTTCCGTAAACATTTCCATTCAAAAAACTTTGAAGACACCAACCGGACTGCTGAAAAGGTCGGGGAAAAGTCGGAAATCCAACGTTTTTCGACAATAAATCCCTAAAATATGTAGTCAAATAGCCAGCAAAGCGGGAGAATTTATCCGCTTTGCTGGCTATTTTAAAGCTACTGGTTTTCATCCCAGACGCTTTTTTCGTGCAACCAGGCTAGGCCCGGACACGTTGTTTCAAGAACCCTAATAAAACACTTAAAAATGCAAACGGTAAAGCAAAGCTAAACAGAGCCGTGAGTAAGACCGGGGCCACCGTCAACGTTAAGACGACATCGGCGACGCCAACAATAACGCTCACGCCTAGTAACAGCCGCCACCAGCCACGACCAATGCGCGGTTGGTACGTCAGCCCGTACACCAGTAACGTGAGGGCCGTCGTCAACAGTAGTGCCCGATCAATCATTGGAATTGCCAGCAGGCCGGTCATCCCTAGGGCCACGACACTCAGCCCGATAAAGAAGTAACCGTACCAGCGTTGTGTTTGAACAGTTGATTTCACGATTATCGCTCCCTTTATCACAATCTTTACACCTTTAGTTTACCCGTTTTTGTAACCGCTTACAATAGATAAACATTGCTTGCTTGATAAAAATATCATGGCGATGCTCGTATAACCGTCTTGCCAATCTGCTAGCTGACTGGTGATTCCTCTAGGCGTCGAGTCGACAAAAAAGTCGCCAACGTCTCTCGACATCAACGACTCTGCGTCTAGCTATTCTAATCGACTAGCCTTTACGACTCGTCCTGAAGATCATCGACCAACGGCCCGTTCCAGCCATCACTAACCACGGCCGAGACCTCGTGATTGAAGACCCGCAATAATGCCGCCATACTCTCGGCACTCTTTTCCGGCGTCATTTCGCTCAGCGGCAACCAGCCGACCCAGCCCTCATCGCTGGCCTTTAGTTCACCGGTAAATGAATCCCCGCGGTACAGCAAGCCCAGCTTCCGTTTTTGCCGAGATGTGTCGAACCACTCACACGTTCCACAGAAATCAACCGTCGACAACTGCAGGCCCGTTTCCTCGAATACTTCCCTGACAGCCGCCTGAGTACAGGTCTCACCGACTTCTACGTGGCCGCCGGGAAAACTATGGCCCGCCTTCCAGGGCACGTTCACTTTGTCTTCCACCAAAACGCGTTTCGTCTGGGGATCCGTGACCATGATCATCGTGACCAGCTCAACTGGTTGCGTCCTATCACGTGTTGTCATTTTGTCACCATTCCTTTCGTCCATTGCCAAATCCTATGTATGCCGTACGCCGTCGCAAACGACCAGGCCCAGGTCAGCAGGTAGCTCACCAGGATGCCGCTCACGGGATGGGCCGCCGTTAACGCCTGACCGCCGAAGTGCCAAATCAGTGCGAGCCAAAAGACGTTGGACAAGTAGGCGCGGTACGCGTAGGTCGCTAGCCAGTGAATCACCACCAGTCCACGCGCGTGTTGTCGTTGTTGCCACGCGGCCAGGCTTGCCAGCAAGCCAATCACACACAGACCGTAGAAAATCGTTGCCGGCGCGTAGTAGCTACTGCGAGCCAGTACGATTGGCCGTCCCGTGGCCAGCAGATTGCGCACTTGCCAGATCAGCGCACCAATTGCTCCACACAATAGCGGTACCCACGCCCATCGCCACTGCCGAATGCGTGGCCAAGCCAGCCAGAGTAGCATGCCCAAGACCGCGTAAAGGGCAAAGCCCCAGAAGACCCGGTCGAGCAAATACCAGCGACCGACCCGTGCGGCGGGCGTAATCAGTCGTTGATAGCTGACTACCCAGCCAAACATCCAGGCGCCACTCAAACCCGCGGTCCACCAGAAACGGCGGCGCGTCGTGACCTGCCGCCGAATCGCCCACCAGAGGGGCATCAGCAGAATAATCTGCAGCATCATGGTGTTGTACCACAAGTGTGGCGCGGCATTTCCGTTAATCAGTTGCCAGCCAAACTGACCCAGTGTCGTAAACGGCCGATGCTGTTGCAGTTGGGGTTGTAGGAGCAAGTAGGCCAACGACCACCAGACTGTCGGCACGCCTAACGCCGACCACTGTTGCCGCAGATACTGGCCATAGGTCGGCTGCGTCACGTCCGTCGTTCGAATCGTGGTAAAGAGAATCCCACAAATGAAGGCCGGGGCCGTAAATTTCACGGCCAGGTAGACCCAAGCGAGGCCGACCTGCATCGACTGGCCGGCTGGGGTGGTTATTGCCCAGCTCAACACCGTCTGCAGCATGACCGCTGTGCAGGCAAACGCCTTGAGGTAGTCGCCAGCATCCGCCGCCGTTTTTTGTTGTTCTGTCACTTTTCGCTCATCGCCTTTACCTCCTCATTTTAGCAAGCCGAGGCGTGCCCTGTAAAGACGCAAACCAGTACGTTCTTTCGTTACGACAAAAAGTCAAAACTCCAGACGCCGTTTTGCGTACCAGTTTATATGGCCGAAACGTGCGACAAGAGGCAGCCGGTTCCGCTTAAAACTGCTAACCAAACAATCCAAAACCAGGATTATTCGGTTAGTAGCCTTAATGCTCGCCAGCTAACCGCCTTTTGTCCCACTCTCCAACAAAAAAGACGGCTCACCGGCCGTCTTTATTTTTTCGATTCTCTTCAGATTTAAGCTTCGCGATTGTTTTTCTTTGTTAGCTTGGTCATCAAATCTTCGATCCCGTAGCATGCCAGTCCTAAACCAGCAAAGGCTACCGGAAAACCGAAGGCCCACATTGGTGACTTCATGAGTAAGAGCACCAGGCTCAGCCCACAAACCGCTAACACAACTAAGGCAATCAGTGCCCATTGATCTTTATTCATTATAATCCCCCCAAGATTGTTCAAACGCGTGTCCCCTAAACACACCCTTAGTTTAGCAACTTCGGAGGCAAACGGCAATCATCTAGGACAACCTTAAGAAAGTCACTAACTTTACTGAGTGGCCTTTGTTGCGGGAGGCTTTGAATCTGCCGTCAAGAACGGCCAACCCCCAGCTCATTTTTGCAGGTGCTGGAGCTGTCCCTTGAACTCGGGCGCATACAGTTCCTGATCCGGCCGATAATCCGTGAGCTTTTCACTGAGACCAACCGTGTAGTCGACCTGCTCACCATGTTCCCCCTGATCCAGTCCCATGGCCTCTTCGGCCGCATCGACCCGCATCGGCGTCAACCGGCGCAAGAGTAAAATCAAGCCGCTGCCCATCGCGGCGACCAGGACAATCGTCAGGCCCGTTGCCAAGAGTTGAATCCCCAGCAATTGCCAGCCGCCACCGTAGATCAACCCATTTTGGGTGACCGCTGGATTCACAGCCTTGCTGGCGAAGATTCCCGTTAGGATACTGCCAACAATTCCGCTCACCCCGTGACAGCCAAAGGCGTCCAGGGCATCGTCGACTCCCAGCTTGGGTTTTAAAATTGCGATAAAGCCGTAACTGGCCAGGGTCGCCAAGGTGCCAATCGCTACGGACCCCATCACGGTCACGTAACCGGCCGCCGGCGTAATGGCGACGAGTCCGCATAGCGTGCCGGTACAGACACCGACCAGTGTGGGCTTGCCACTCGTCCAAATATCTAAGAACATCCAGACCACCATCGCCGTGGCCGTGGCCACCGTACTGGTAATCGCCGCCTGAACAGCCACGCCATTGACGGCTAAGGCACTGCCCGCGTTGAAACCGTACCACCCGATCCATAAGATGGCCGTCCCTAGCAGGACCCACGGCAAATTGTAGTGCTGACCGGGATGGTCCTTGGCTAACCGCGGCCCCAACCAGGCCGACAGTACTAAAGCCGTTACCCCGGCGTTGATGTGCACCACGGTCCCGCCAGCAAAATCCAAGACACCCAATTTAGCCAGCCATCCCGCCGGACTCCAGACCAGGTGCACCATCGGGTAGTAAATGCAGACGGACCACGCCAATAGAAACAACAATAGAAATTTAAACCGAATCCGGCCAACCACGGCCCCGACGAATAAAGCCGGGGTAATAATGGCAAACATCATTTGAAACAGCGAGTACACGCCGACCGGAATATGACTGGCGGTCAGACTGGCTAGGTTAACGCCAGTCATGAAGGCATGGTGCAAGTTGCCCACGACACCCAACACATTGCCCGAAAATGACAGTGAGTAGCCGACGAACACCCACAACAAAATGGCCACACCGGTCATGATAAAGACCGACAACATCGTGTTGACCACATTTTTCTCGGAGACCAGGCCCCCGTAGAAAAAAGCCAACCCAGGAGTCATAAATAAGACTAAAATACTGGCAATCAACACGAATGCTGTATTTGCAAGATTCATTAGCGGCGCCCTCTTTACGTTTGATGTAAGAAATCCTAACACTCATTTTGGACAAAGTCACGAGTGAGTTTTCAAAAATAACGGGTTGGCTGGAACGTTTAACGAACTAATTCCGTTAGTACCAGTTGTTTTCATGAAATTGTTAAGATTTGGAAACGAGTGACATCTTCTGACATTGCCTGCATTTTTCCTAACAAATTGACACTGACAACAAGAAAAAAGCCCAAGTCCTGGTAAGCTGGCGTCACCACCGCTTACCAGGACTCAGACTATGAGTCGGCTATCGTTTATTTTAGATTCAGTTTTTGCCGACCGTCATAAATGCCATTAACGACTTTATCAGCCTTAGGGCCTTCGTAAGCCAGCGTCGCAAAGGATAGCTCAATTTTACCAATCTTAGTGACCTTTTTTTCTGGAATACAGCAGCATCTCAAATTGACTTTTCTGATGGGGTTTCAAATACGACGACGCCGAATTGGGACCGGCCGTGATTCCTTGCTTGGGGGTCACGTTAACTAACATGTGTTTGCTCTTGCTATTCTTGGCCAAAAAAATAGTCAAACAAAAAAACGAATCCAGACCGTAAAGTCCAAATTCGTTTCGTCAATTTCTATTTTCGTTTCAACCGACTCAAACCCTGAACGGCCCGCGGAATCATCTTACGGATGCCGCCCCGTGGATCCTTGACGTCCCCTTCGTACCGGGGAATCAGGTGAATGTGGGCGTGCATGACCGTTTGACCGGCGGCCGGTGCCACGTTGATGCCAATGTTATACCCGGCCGGCTGAAATTTTTCATCCAGCAAAGCCTTGGCCTCAAAGGTCAACGCATCCATCGCCGCTCGTGTTTCGGCTGGCACATCAAAGTAGGTCGCGTAGTGTTGCTTGGGGACGATCAACAGGTGACCGCGGCGCACGGGATGGTTGTCCCAAAACGCCTTGGCCAAGTCATTTTCTAAGACGATACTGCTTTTCTGGCAAAAGACACAATCCGTCTTAATCATGGCTTAACCCTGGTGCCGTGGCTTGCGCTTGCCCCAGAACTGGAAGTAGTCGGTCCGCAAAGCCCCGTTATACAGCTTTCGCGTCTTAGTGGCCTTTTGACCATAGAAGTGTTCAAACTCTAAATCAGCCGTTAAAATGTACTTCGACCAATCCGTTAATGGCTTGAATACTTGTCCCATTTGTTTGTAAAGTTCACGAACGGAGGCTTGATCACTCAGCCGTTCCCCGTATGGTGGGTTGGCCACGATGACTCCATCTTCCATGTCCGTCTTAAAGTCTTGGACGGCCAATTGGCTAAACGTGATGTCTTGTGACAAGCCCGCCTCTTGGGCGTTACGCTTGGCAATGGCCACCATATTTTCATCAATATCGGTCCCAAAAATCTGCAGAGGCGTATCATAGTCGGCCTTAGCGTCGGCTTCGTCACGTAACTTATCGCTCAACTCTTGGGGCACCCAATCCCAGGTCTCACAGGTGAAGTCCCGGTTAAACCCAGGAGCCAGGTTACGGCCAATCATGGCTGCTTCAATAGGAATGGTCCCAGACCCACACACGGGATCCCAGAACGGCATATTCTTGTGCCAACTGGTCAGGGCAATCAAGGCAGCTGCCATGTTTTCCTTCAATGGCGCGCCACCCTTGCCAACCCGGTAGCCCCGCTTAAACAGACTTGAACCGGTGGTGTCCAGCGTCAACATGACGTGGTCCTTATCGATCATGACTTCCAAGGGGTAAGTGGCGCCGGTTTCAGGCATCCGTGTCCGCCGGTGATAAACGGCCGCCAATTTCGTGGCAACGGCTTTTTTCACGATGGCTTGGGCGTCGGGCACACTGTGGAGCTGAGACTTCTTCGAACGGCCTTCCACTGGGAAAGCAGCGTCCATGGGGAGCAGTTCGTCCCAGGCCACGGCCTTAGTGGCTTCAAACAATTCGTCAAAGGTCACGGCATCAAATTCTGCCACGATGATCCGAACCCGGTCCGCCGTCCGTAACCACAGGTTCGCCCGCAGTACGTCTTCAATCGTCCCGTCAAACCGGACCCGGCCATTTTCAACCTGGGTATCGTACCCGAGGTCTCGTAACTCACGACCGGCAATGGCTTCGATTCCACTGGCAGTGGCCGCGTATAAATGAAATTTCTTCATAACGTCCTCCTTACTTCACTTTACTGAATTGCTAATTTTTACACTGTTCTTGGGCATTTAACCCGATTATAACCATAAAAAAAGGCGGGAGCAAGCTCCCACCCACCTGACATGGTGCAAATCCCTGTAAGCCATGTTTTGTACCACCCAACCGTTTCAGGCAAACGATTGACTGGCAGTAATCATCTATCTCGAGAGTTTCCTCTCCCCCCACATTTCGTTCATTTCCATATGTGAAGCGCCCCTACCAAAAGTTTGGGTTGCCCGCTCGAGGGGTTTACCGCGTTCCACCGCCTAAGTTTCCTTAGACGTATCGTCACTGTGGCACTTTTCAGGGATACTAGGGCATAGCCGAAGCCGTAGCCGTGTTTTCCCGCCGTTACGTTATTGCTAACGTCCCCCGGCTTATTTTTTCACCGAGCACGAACACTACAGACATCTCAGTCTGTGCGAGCATGGACTTTCCTCAGCCGACATAAGCCGACCGCGATTACTCAGGATTTACACCAGTCTTTATAATTCTACAAACGATGTGACTCGTTTGGATCATTATCTAATTGTGAACCGAAAACGTGCCGTTCCAAATTGGAGAGCCGCTTCAAAATGTCCATGTTGGTGACACTTGAAGTGGATTGGCTGGTTGTCGTTGCTGCTGGTTGACTCGCACCCACTTGCACTTGGCGTGTGAGTTCGTCGACCTTAGCCAACAACCGTTCGTTTTCTTCTTGAAGCCGTTGATTCTCCTTCACAAAAGTATCGTAGTCCTTGATAACGTTATCCAAGAAACTGTCGACATCGTCGGGATCATACCCGCGCATCTTTTGACGAAATTGCTTTTGCAAAATCTCTTTAGGAGTAAAATTAACGTTTTCCATTGATCATTACACCTCGTTATCCTAATCAAACCGGCGATATCTATAATACCAGTTTTTACTCAAATTGGGAACCATTATTTTTATTTTCTTGATATTCGTTGGCACTTTCTTGTAACCAATCCATATCTATCAGTGTTAGGGGGTAAGCATGTTGCTCTTGAAACCGCGTCACAGCGCGATAATCATACTTAGGTTTCCCTTCAACCTCTAAATCATAAACCATTGCGGCCTCATCTGTATGGGATAACATAAATTCTTGATAGTTTCTTAACTGTTGGGGCCC
The DNA here is from genome assembly GCF_044053135.1 of Levilactobacillus sp. FUA 3915. Taxonomy (NCBI): domain Bacteria; kingdom Bacillati; phylum Bacillota; class Bacilli; order Lactobacillales; family Lactobacillaceae; genus Levilactobacillus; species Levilactobacillus sp. FUA 3915. The sequence continues at coordinate 2,819,432 of NZ_CP168704.1, forward strand.
ATGATAGGGTTGTTCGCTAACTGACTGATGAAAATCAACCTGGCTCGCTAGTTGGGCATACAGCCCCCGGTTATTCTCATTCCAGTTACCGCCAAACTCAGCAAATGGGGTCATCATCGCAATTTTTAATTCAGGATAGTCCGGCTTCAACGCCAGGCCCACCTCAATTGACCATTGCTCGACTCCCAGCTGACCACCCGTGATTAACCAGTCAGTGCCATCTTCAATCTTACCGATCAGCATTTTTCTCAATGCATCCTTGATGACCAGGAGCTTCGGGTCTTGATTGCCAAAAACACCCAGTTCATAACTGCGGTAGCCCGTCAACCATAACCGACTCATCTCGCGGCCTCCTTTACCGGTACCTTACCAGTGTAGCGAAAAAATCCGGCCGACGCAATGAAAAAAGCAGATAGTTGGTAAAACAAGTGGTTTCTAGTGCCTCCGGACTGGTGAAAATGAGCGCTTGGGCTGTCCGTTCCCGACGGCGGGCTCAAGGTGCCCTGCTATGGGGCCGGTTCCAGCCTGGGAAACGGGCTTTCACCTCAACTTTGAGCCTGAGAAACGGTCTCAAAGATTGTCCCACGCTCTAAGCTGAGTAAGAAGCCTCAGCTAAGACCGTCGACACAGCTGGGCACCTTGGCCCGCCTCTGGTCACTGACATTGTCCTCACCAACTCATTTTCACCAGCCCTGCGGCTTACACTTGTTCGGCCCGCAACTATCTGCCTTTTTCTTGCGGTCGGCTGATTGCGTCATTGCGTCATTGCGTCATCCAAATTTTCTAATTTAAATACTGACTAAACTCGGAGCGTCTTAGACCAAATTGATGTTTTCCCTTCTGTTCATACTAATCTATTTTCTTTTCATCCCCTGCAGCCTGCACCTATTTGAAACGTAGCCCACTCCCTTTCTCTTACGACGAATTAACTTCTTCATGCAACTTTGTTTCTATAAATCCCAATGGTCTTTGACTTTCAATACAAATTAAATTTCATCTTACGTTAGCTCAGCGTTCTGTAGCAAAACGAACTTTATGACTGCTGACGTTTAAACCGTAACCGGAATTTTTCTTACGACGATTTCCCCAAAGACCACATAACTTACATCTATAGAAGATTACTTCAAGTCGCAGATGCTTATTAAACGAGTTTGCGCTAGCCAACAGCCCAACGCTCTTCATCAACTCACCAAGCACGCCAAAGAAAAACAATGTCTGCACTCACCACAAATAACATTTCTACAATCCCTAGCCCAACCAAATCCCCCACCTAAATCAGTCCACCCCGTAACCATTCACTTAAGTTCCGTTTAAGTTCGGCCGTTTTAACCATTTATAGACCAGTTAGAGTTTTTATTTCTGGGTCAGCTTGGTATAATATCAATAACTGGGCCACAATCCCATTCGACCAGTTGCTTAAAAATGTCACGCAGGCCTTCATGTGCTGGCTAACCTACTATGTCATAACAAAACACGAAGCACCGGCTTAGTCGTTACCCACCAACGTAGCTGACAGCCAACATGATGTCAGTCGCAGGGCTGGTAAAAATGTGCCCGTTGGGGGAGTGACCAGAGGTGCGCCAAGGTTCCTGGCTGTGTCGGTGCTCTTAGCTGAGTGAACTTCTCAGGTTAGTGCACGGGACAATCTTTGAGACCGCTTCTCAGGCTCAAAGTTGAGGTGGAAGCCCGCCTTCTGGCTGGAACCGGCCCCATAGCCGGGGACCTTGAGCGCACCGCCGGGAACGGATGCGACGCGGCTCATTTTCACCAGCCCGGAGGCACTGCAAAGAACTAAATTTAAAAGTCAACTGCGAATGGGTGGTTGCAAGGCAAGGAGGGTGAGGAGTCAATGACTATTCGGTATCCCAATGGGAATGCCTACCAGGCACCAGCAGCAAAGACGGGGCCCAAGTTCCCCAGCACCTACACCAACTACGGTAAGCGGGGTATGACGCTGGAAGAGGAACTTAACGAAAGTAATACCTACTATGAAACAACCGGGGTTGCCGTCGTTCATAAGAAGCCCACGCCCATCAAAATCGTCAAGGTCGATTACCCCAAGCGTAGCGCGGCCGTCATCAAGGAAGCCTACTTTAGTACGGCCTCCACGACCGACTACAACGGGGTCTATCAGGGCCACTACCTGGACTTTGACGCCAAGGAAACGCGCAACCAGTCGTCGTTTCCCTTGAAAAACTTTCATCAACATCAGATCGATCACATGCGAGCTTGTACCGCTCAAGGCGGCATCTGTTTTGCCATTATTAAATTTGTCACCCGCCATGAGGTTTACTTGTACCGTGGGACCGACCTGTATGATTTCTGGGACGCACAGTTAAAGGGCGGCCGTAAATCCATCCCCTACGCAGAAATTGCGGCGAATGGGATTCAGATTACCGCCGAACTCCAACTGCCCATTCCCTATCTCAAAGCCGTGGATCAGCTTCTCTAATCGCTTCATCCGAGCTGAACACGTTTAAACACAAAGGAGATTACCATGTCTAGTAACAATACCCCTCGACAGACGCGTATGAGTCGTAACGCCGAGCGTAAGCCAAGCGGTCCCAAGAAGCCGCACACTGGCTGGCGGACCTTCCGCCGAATTCTCTTCGTCATCGTCGCCATTGGCGTGTTTGCCATTCTGGCCGGCGCTGGCCTGTTCTTCTTCTATGCGCAGAGCGCGCCCAAGATTTCCGAGGGTGCCCTGTCCAGTGATACCTCAACGCGAGTCTACGACGCCAATGGTACCGTGATTTCGCGGCTAGGCGCCCAGAACCGGAACTACGTGAAGACCAAGAACATTCCCGACACCTTGAAGAATGCCGTCGTTTCCACCGAAGACCGGCGTTTCTACAAGAACAACGGGGTCGACCCTATCCGGATCCTCGGGGCCGCCTTCGCCAACGTCAGTGGGTCTTCGCTGGGGATGCAAGGGGGCAGTACCTTGACGCAACAACTGGTCAAGCTATCCGTCTTCTCCACCGCCGCTTCCGACCGAACATTGAAACGCAAGGCCCAGGAAGCCTGGTTAGCCCTCAAGGTCGACCACGACTACTCCAAGGACCAAATTCTCGAATACTACATCAACAAGGTTTACATGGGGAACGGGGTCTACGGAATGCAGACAGCCGCCCAGTACTACTACGGCAAGACGCTAAAGGGCTTGGATCTCACCCAATTAGCCCTCCTAGCCGGCATGCCACAGTCCCCAACTAATTACGACCCCACCACATATCCAGCCTTAGCCAAGAAACGGCGGGATCTGGTGCTGGAGGCCATGGCCAAGAACAATGCCATCACCTCTGCTCAGGCGCAACAAGCCGAAGCGACCAGCATTACCACTGGTTTGGTCAAGTCCCACAGCAAGTCGACCAGCACCAGTGCCAAGACGACCAAGGTCATCGACGCCTACCTCAAGCAGGTTTACGCCGAACTGAAGTCTAAGGGCTACAACACCACGACCGGTGGGTTGAAAGTTTACACCAACCTGGACATGGGCGCCCAAAAGCAGCTGTACAACATCGTCAACGGGACCGCCTACGTGGCCTTCCCTTCCGATGAGTTCCAAGTGGGTTCCACAATCGTCAACCCGAACAACGGGAAGGTCGTCGCCATGATTGGTGGCCGGAAGACCGGGAACGTCACGTTTGGCCTGAACCGGGCCGTTCAAAAGGACCGGTCCAGCGCTTCGACCGCTAAGCCACTGATGGACTACGGTCCCGCCATCGAACACCTCTACTACCCAACCTACGAGCCCGTGAAGGATACCGCCTTCACCTACCCAGGCACGACTAGAAGCCTCTACGATTGGGACCGCAAGTACCAAGGAACCATCACCATGCGTAAGGCCTTAGTTGAATCACGGAACATCCCCGCTGTCCGGACGCTGCAAAACGTCGGCATCAAGCGCGCCACCTCTTTCCTGAGTGGCTTAGGGATGGACTTTGATAAGACCCTGACCCTGCAAAATGGGATTGGCCTGTACATCTCCTCCGAACAAGAAGCCGCGGCCTACGCTGCCTTCGCTAACGGCGGGAACTACTACAAGCCGTACCTGGTCTCCAAGGTCGTCACGCAAGATGGTAAGGCCCACAAGTATTCCGCCACCCCTAAACGGGCCATGTCCGCCGCGACGGCATTCATGTTGACGGATATGATGAAGGGCGTCATGACCAACGAAAACGGGTCCGGGCGTTCAGCGGCCATTTCTGGGCTGTATCAGGCCGGGAAGACCGGGACCGACTCCTACCCTGACGATTACGCGGACAAGGTGCCTGACGGCGCAACCATGGACTCCTGGTTCACGGGTTACACCAAGAACTACGCCATCTCCGTTTGGACCGGATACGACAAGCAATTCCAGACCGGCCACTACGTGAGTGAAACGCAGACCACGATTGCCCAAGAAATCTACAAGTATGAAATGTCCTACCTAGCCAGCAAGTCGACCAACTCCGACTGGACGGCGCCAAGCACGGTCACCGAGACAACCCAAAATGGGAGTAAAGAATACTACATTACAGGTCACGCCGGGACGGTGGCGGACACCACGGCTACCAGCCAATATGGCTCAACCAACACGACGAGCTCATCGGCTTACAGCAACAACAGTCAAGTCACAACCAACAACAATACCACGCAGGCCAGTTCTTCCACGACGGAATCCAGCACCAGCAAGGAATCCTCGAGCACGGAACAGACGCCTGGTGGCGATGGCAACGATGACGGGGATGATACGGGAACGACTTCAACCGAATCATCGTCGGCAACGACCACTGAGAAGAGCACTTCAACGGCCAAGACCACTGACGATAACAAATAGCCTCAGTTAAGAAAAAGCGCCCCACCGAAATTTTTCGGTGAGGCGCTTTTTAAATCCCATTTATTTAGCGTTGCCACAACAAGTCGGCCGTTACGGGCACGCTGGCCACTCGCCCAGTCGCCGCCAGGTCAAAGGCCGCGGCCCCAATTTGGCGAAAATGATGGTCGATGGTAGGCAGGCCCAGGAGCTGGCCCGACACTTGATTTTCTTGACCCATCAAGGCCGGTACGGCCCGCTGCTGATCCAGGTATCCCTGGCGAATACCGGTGGCGATGTCATCCCCATTACTGAAAATGTAATCCAGGTCGACGTGCTTTGCCAAATCAGTGGCGACGCGGTAGCCGTCCTGATAGGTGGTCACGTCCGTCTCAACAACGGCGGGCGCACACCCAAAGACCCGTTTAAAGGTTGCCAGGGTCGCCCGACTTGTAGCACTCAAGGTGGCGTCACGACTCAGCGTCAGAGCAATGTGCTGGTAACCCTGCCCCTTCAACCAACGAAACGCCTGTAGATAGGCAGCTTCACGCTGGGAGTAGGCCGCTGCCAAGGGCTGGGTCCCCGGATCTTCGCAACAGACCACGGCGCCGTATTGCTGGGCCGCCGCTAGCTCCGTCAAGGGAATCGCCCGCGACGTGAAGATCAAGGCGTCAAAGGCCTTGCGGTGCAGCTGTGCCAGATAGGTCCGTTCTAGGGCCGCATCGTACTTGGATTGCAGCAGGACCACGTTATAGTCGGCCGCAAACGCCGCACTGGAGATACCATTCACAATTTCCGTGAAGAATGGCGCATTCAGATGGGGCACCACCACACCAACGTTGGCCGTGCGTCCCTGACTCAGGTCCCGGGCAATGTCGTTGGGCACGTAATCCAGCTGCGCAATGACCGCCTGAATCTTGGCCGCAGCGGTCGCCGACACATACCCGCTGTGATTGAGGGTCCGTGAGACCGTCGCGGGTGAATACCCGGCCAGCCGGGCGATGTCGCGAATATTTGCCATGGTCATTGCTCCCTTCTGTCCGAGTTAATCCGTTAGTTTCAGATAATGCCGCATCCCATACACGACGCCATCCTCGTCATTGGTCGTGGTGACGTAGCGTCCGGCCCCCTGAATCTCGGCCGTGGAGTTCCCCATCACGACGGGCGTCCCCACCGCTTGGAGCATGGGCAGGTCGTTGTGACCGTCCCCAAACGCTGCGGCATCTGTGGCGGCGAGTTGCCGCTGGGCTAACAAATAGGCCACCCCTTGCGACTTCAAGGCCCGCCGGCTGGTGATCTCTAGGTAGGACTCGCCGGACTGCTGGATATTGACGGGCAAGCCTAGTGCTGTTAATTGCTGCGCTAACTCTAGCCTAACCGCTGGTGCGCTGACAATCAACATAATTTTCATCAACTGCCGGCTCTGCGCGAGTTCGGCCAATGACTGACGTACAATCACCGGGCTCTGATGCGTCAGCGATTGCTCGTGTAAAATACCCGCGTCCACCCGCTGCGTATACCAGGTCGTTTGGTCGTAAACACTGACGCTAACCGTTGGAAACGCCCGTTCAATCAGTCTGAGCAACTGCACGCTGGCTGCCACTGGCAAAGCATGTTGGACCAAAGCCGCTCCGGTCACCGGGTCAAAGATCAGACCCCCGTTAAACGCAATCTGGGGGGCCGTCAGTCCCAACTGCTGAATCGCCGTGGCCATTTCCAGTGGGGCCCGGGCCGAGACCAGGGTGACCGGGACGGGGCTGGTCCGCACCGCCGCAATCGTGCCCGCACTCAGTTCACCCGTGCTGGTTAATAGTGTCCCGTCCATATCTGAAAAAATTTGTTTGATCACGTCGTCCACTCCTCTAATTTTTCTAACTGATTCTAGCTTACCGTGTGGAACGCGTTTCATAGCAAGCGCCAAACGAAAAAAGTTTAGACCAACCCAATTGCGGGCGAGTCTAAACTCTCTTCTTTCACGTCATTGTCAACTTTTAGTCCGTCACTTCAAAGACTTAACCGGTGGGTTTTTGTAGACCATAATTGTCCGGATCAGTGCCAGGACCGCCAAACTTCCAATCAAGAGATTGAAAAACCAATCAGATTGAAACGCCGGTTCTGTAAAAGCATCTTTAAGTTTGAAGGCGAATAAAACCAGAATCCAAAACTTAACTGACTTGAACATACTAAGAGCCCCTTTCAATACAAATCCCGAAACGTCCAACGGTGTGCATGGCGTTATCAGTCATTTTTCTAGTTTTTTTCTGCCAATAATTTTCGTGGTGCACGTGATCATTTTTAATGAGAGGCGATTTTTAACAAGATGTGTTCAAATCACCTACGTTATAAATACCACCAATTTGCAGAGCTTGTCAGAGAAACGCAGAAAAAATCATCTGATGATTAATTGACTTTACATAGACTGTAAAAACCTTACCCAGCAACCTAATCAGATTATTGGGTAAGGTTTTTAGTGAGATATAGAATCTATTTCAACCTGCTTCGGTGCAAGTCCCCCAAGGAATGAGGTCCATTGGTACACTTGCACCCTTTCGTTAGCTAAGTTTCCCCAACACGTCTTCAGGCTTAATTATCCGTTAGCTTAAAGATTGGCACGTCGGGGATTCCTCCATCCGGCTGACCATTGGTCGTTGGTTTGGCCGTGTGTCGGGGTTCTTGCCGTTCCTTTTCGCGTTGGACCTGAGCGGCCGTCTTCAGGTTCTTCCGTTCCCAGCTCAACAGGATGCGGTCCATGTACTTCAGACTGTAGGCCTGACTGAGGACGGCTTCCTTCAAGGCGAGCTGAATCAGTTCTGGACGGTAATGGTCCTGGTCCAGCCACTGGGTAATGCTTTCCATTTCCAGGGGCGATAATGGCCGGCCAAATTCCGTTTCAATCTGGTTGAACACGGCGGAACGGTCATTACTGACCGGCGCCTTGGCCGCCTGCTGGGTGGTCTGAGCCGCCAATTGACTCAGTTTTTCCGTTAACAACCGAAAGTCGTAGGCGTCCTGCTTCTGACCATCGGCGCCAATCACGGTCGTAATCGTCATCAATTTGTGACTGATCATTTCGTGTAACAATTGGTAGACCCTTTGCTTATCCCAGCCTAAATGGGCCGCCATCTCGTCGGCATCCGGCAGCTTGGTGCCCTGGTCCATGTAACGCCGCAACTGGAGGAAGACCAGGAGTTGGTCCGTGGTCATCCCCACCTCGCGAAAATGATCGAGCAGGTAGTTGGCCACACTGGTCTGGCCCGCCTGCACGTAACGTTGGATAAATTCATCCATGTCGAAAGCCTCCTGAAAGTTAGAATCAAAACGACCGAACCCAGCAGTTGCGGTTCGATCGTCAGTTTAAGTCAAATTAGTTCGTCATAAAGTCTTTGAGGCGGGCCATCGCCGGTTCTAACGACTGTAAGTCCGTGGCGTAGCTCAGCCGAACGTGACTCGGCAGGCCAAACGCCTTCCCGGTCACCAAGGCCACGTGGGCCTGGTCCAGGATAGCGGCGACCAAGTCATCGGTCGAAGCCAAGCCCTTTAGCTGCACGGCCTCGCTCACGTCGGGGAACAGGTAAAAGGCCCCCTGCGGCTTGTGGTCCAATTTGAACCCAGGAATGGCCGTCAGCAACGGATAAATCGTGTCTAACCGATCCTGGAAGGCGGCGCGCATCCTGGCAACCGGCGCTTGATCCCCGGTTAAGGCGGCCAGCGCGGCGGCTTGGCTCACGGCGGCCGCGTTGCCCGTCATGTGGGACAACACCGTCTTCAACGCGTCGATGATCCAGGTTGGACCGACGGCATAGCCAATCCGCCAACCGGTCATGGCGTAGGTCTTGGAGACCCCGTTGACCAGCACGGTGTGAGCGGCCACAGCCGCGCCCAGCGTCAGCATGGACGGTGACGGGTTGGGCCCCGCATAGATCAAATCGCCGTAAATTTCATCGGCCACAATGATCAGGTCGTGGGCCACCGCCCAGTCGCCAATTGCCTGTAGTTCAGCCTTGGTGTAGACCAAGCCACTGGGATTCTGTGGTGAATTTAACACAATGGCCTTGGTGGCCGGCGTCACGGCGGCTTCCAACTGTGCCGGGGTGACCTTCAGACTGGCCGTCGGTGCCACCTCAATCGGGTGGCCACCGGCCAATTTGACCTGTTCACTGTAGCTGACCCAGTAAGGCGCTGGCAACAGCACGTCGTCACCGGGATTCAACAGGACTTGAAAGAGCGCATACAACGCCATCTTGGCCCCCGTCGTGATGACGACTTGGTCGGCCGTCACCGTGACGTGTTGGGTCGCTAACAAATGGTCGGCCACCGCTTGACGCAGGGGCAAGACCCCCGCCGTCGCCGTGTAACCGTCCACCTGATTGGCCTGAATGGCCGTGATGGTCGCGTCCTTAATGGCCTGGGGCGTCGGAAAGTCTGGTTGACCCACGCTTAAATTGATCACATCGACCCCGGCGTCGCGAAGCTCTTGGGCCCGCTGCCCAGTCTTCAAGGTTGCGGACGGTTGAACCGCCTGCGCCCGTTTTGCTAATTGCATACACGCACACTCCTCACCACAAACTTAAATATTTGAAATCTGTTGGAGCACCTTCCCATTGGAATACTGGAAGGTGATGTAGCACAATTTACCACTCTTATTTAAATAGCTGACCTGCCAAGCTGGCTTGCCATTAAAGACACACATCGCTGCGGACAAGACCTTCTTAGGGTTCTTGTTCCAGACCTGCTGAAGCACCGTGTTCCGTGAAAGGCCGGCACTCTTCTTAAGCACCGTCACGTCCTTACCGGTTTTCGGCACGATGGCGTACACATCCTGGTTGGCCTTGTTCTTGCCAGCAACCGTGTAGTACGTGGTGTCCAGGTTCGTCCAATAAAACTGGCTGGTACTGGTCAAATGACCGGATTTTTTAGCGACAGATTCCGCGTAAGCCTGGTTCTGACTCAGCGGCTTGGTGGCCTTGTTCACCATGTAAGCCCCCGTAATCAGAATAACCAGAATCACGAGCAGAATGCTCAGCAATACCCAATGATGGGGTCGCTGGCGTCGTTGATACTGTTGTCTCATCAATTTTCCATCGGTCTCCCTTGTCTAATTTCAATCTTTTTCAATTATATCAAACTTCGGGTGGCGTCACGGGATTGTCCGGATTATTTTCGAAAAAATTAACTAAACCTTGCGCAATGGCGCTGGCATCCCCCGTCGTCTGCGGCAATTCGGCCGGTAACGCCCGTAAAATACTTTGCCCGTAATGCTTCTCGAGCAACCGTTGATCCAAAATGACCACGGCCCCGCGGTCATGCGGCGTCCGAATCAGCCGGCCAATCCCTTGGCGCAACTTCAACGTCGCCGCTGGCAATGCGGCACTGTAGAACGGGTTCTTCCCTGCTGCCTCAAGCCGCGCGTAGTTGGCCTTGACGAAGACCCGGTCGGGCGAGTCGAATGGTAAGCGCGTCACAATCAACAGTTCCAGTTGTTCCGCCGGCAAGTCAATACCCTCCCAGAAGCTGGCTGCCCCCAGGAGAATGGCGCCATGACTGGTAGCGAACCGTTTGGCAATCCGTTCACGACTGCCGCTAATGCCTTGCGCAAAGATTTCCCGCTTGGCAAATTCCGGATGCGCACAGAGTTGTTGGTAGACCTGTTCGATCACGCCGAGCGAGTTGAACAGCACCAACGTCTGCTTATCCACCGCCCCTGCCAGCTGGCTAATCGCCGCCGTCAGGTAGGTCACGTAATCGGCCGGCGCAATGCGACTCAGGTTCGGGCCAGCATCGCTGATAAAGAGTTCCGCCTGGTTCGCGTAGTCAAAGCTGGAACGCATCCGATGCGTCACCGTTTGCTCACGGTCCAGGTCAAATTGGTCGAGCACATACTGGGACCGGCCGGAGGAGAACAACGTCCCCCCGGTCAGCAGGACTGGCTGGAAGCCGGCGTATAAATGATTGCGCAGGAATCCTTCCGTTGCTAGCAGGCCACTCGCCAGTTGGAGACTGTTGCGGTCGCCCACGTGGTTGATGGTCAGCCAGAAGAGACTGGCTGGTGCCTGTTCCACGACCTGACGCAGAATCATCAACAGCCGACTCATTTGGTCGTCAAATAAATGAATCCGGGTGTCGACCTGCTCGAACAAGTAGCGTTCGGACGCCGCAAACCGCTCGCTCTGTTGGTCGAAGCGGTGGCGCAGGTCATTTAGGGCCGCCAACAGGTCGTCGGTCGCCGTGGTGGCGGTGGCCATGGCCGACCCCTTAGCCAACTCATTGGCCAGGTCCGCGGCCGGAATCAGTTCTTCAATAATTTGATTGTGATTGTTGGGGCGTTTAGCCGCCAAGAACCGCAAGAACAGGTGGTTGACTAGCTCATTCAACGCCGTTTCTAGGGTCTCACTCGCGGCCAAAATACCGTGGAGCGTGCCCACGGCCTCGGCATCCCCGGCAAATAAATCGAGGAGGCTGGGACCGGTCTCACGACTAATATCGCGGTCGACATGGTGCAGTTCGTTAATCAATTGGGCAAATTTCACCTGGGTCCGCCGCTGTTTCAGCGTGCTATCCGGCAGATGTTGGGCCTCATCGACCACCAAGTATGGCCGGTGCAGGCGTTCGCCCAGGTCAAGCGCATGCTCACTCAAGTAAGCGTGATTGACGATGACAAACTGGGCCTGTTCCATGCGTTGATCCCGTCGCCGTAAGAAATCGTCCTCGTAAAATGGGTTATCCGCGGTGACCGACCCCTCGTGAATAATTTCTTGAAAGTAAGGTGCCCGGTACGTGGCCAAATGCAATTCGTCTAGATCCCCGGTCGTGGTCATGGTCAACCACACCAGCAGGCGCAGCTTCAAGAGCTGGGTCTGCTTGGAAATCTCGGCCACCTTTAACGTGGTGGCGAAGCGCTGGAGGTCCAGGTAGTGTCGACTGCCCTTGACCAATACCGCGTTCACGGGGAACGGCACGATGGACTTCAGGAGCGGCAGCGTTTGGTCCAGCAACTGCTCTTGTAGCAACGTCGTGGCCGTACTGATGACCACGGGCCGCCCCGTTTGGCCCAAATAGGCCATTGGCAGCATATAGCCGAGACTCTTCCCAATACCGGTCGGTGCCTCAACGATCATCTGCTTGACGGGGTGGCGGTCACCCTCGGCATAGTTGTTGTAAATGTAATTCATCATCTTGGCTTGTTCCGGCCGCCATTCCAGGTTGTCCGGCATCAGCTTTTGTTTTTGCTTCTTAGTCTTCGGATACTTGCTAGGTTCAGCCAGCGTGGTTGGGGCATCACTCCCCGGTTTGCGCAGGGCCAAACCGTTTTTCACGTAGAGATAGTCCGGCAACTTGCGCGGCTGTTGCTCATTCAGTCCCCGCGCCACGTCAAAAAGAGCCGCCGTTTGTAGCGGTAGTTCCGGATGCAGATCAATCATGCGTTGCAGCGTCACCTGCGGCAGTGCCCGCAACCGGCGGAACAGGAAAATGAAGAGCTCCGCCGTAGCACTGGCATCACTGTCCGCGGAATGCGGATTGTCGTGTTCAATGTTAAACAAGCCACTCAGGTCCCGCAACCGGAAACTAGCGGCCGTGGGCAAGAGGATTTGACTCAACGACACCGTGTCCAACGCCTCAATCGTCAGCTCTGGATAGCCGACGCGACTGAATTCTGCGTTAATAAAGGGTAAATCAAAATTGACGTTATGGGCCACAAAGACCGTATTCGTCAACAGACTGTAAAGGGTCCCGGCCACGTCGTCAAACAGTGGCGCGTGTCGAACCCGGCGATTCGTGATTCCCGTCAAGCGCGTAATGGCCTGGGGAATCTCTCTGAGCGGATTCACATCCGTTTCAAAGTGATTAATAATTTGATTATGCTGGACGAAGACGCACCCAATCTGGATAATGCGGTCGCCATCTGTCACACTGGTTCCGGTCGTCTCAATATCAACTACCGCGTAAACCGTGTCTTTATCCATATATGCTCACCAATTTCTGCACAATTTGCGATAATAACTGGCACTATGATACACCACTTACGCCGCCAGCGCCACGACTGACTGCGCCATTGGCTAAATTTCCTTGGAATGTTTACTTTGGTTGTTACGCCGCCTCCGGGGACGTGAAAATAGACCGGGACGCTGTGGGCGAACGTCCGGAGCCACAGGGCGGTCTCCGAACTTACTTTGAGCCGCTGAGGAACGCGTCTCAAAGATATCAGTTGCCTAAGCGGTAAACCGCTAAGGCAACTCCCACGGCTGAGTCTATTTTCACGCCCCCTGCGGCTCACATCCTCGGTAAACATTGCGTAAATTTTTCCACTGGCTGCTGTCAGTCTATCCGACCTTCTACTTCTCAAAACGTACAGACCATTTGGTTTGTATTCAACACAAATGGTAAATGGTTCAAGCTCCATGTTCTAAGCTGAGAAAACCACTCAGCTAAGACCATCGACACAGCTGGGCATCTTGGCCCACCTCTGGTCACTCTAAATGGATCGTTCATTTTTCCCATCCCCGAAGGCTAACCATCCTCAGTAAACATTACGCAAATTTTTCCACTGGCTACTGTCAGTCTATCGGGTTTCTATTTTCCTAACTGGACAAAACGTTTGGGTTGTATGCAACATGGCTAAGAAACCGGAGCGGGTGTGCTGGCCCTAACTCAATAACTGGCGACCGTCGACCCCCTGCTCACCGCGTTCCGCCCCATTTCCATTTCGAAAGACACCAACAACGATTAATGCCTAGCTCCAGGGTCCAGTACCAAGTAACTGGATTAGCAGGCAAACTTTCTATAGAAAGGGTTAATTTTTCGTCGATTTTCGGATTTTGACTGCCAAAGCTAGCGCAACGCCAATCAGTAGAGTATGATATTTTTTGGTAAGTAAATTCGATGCAGAAAGTGAGCGAGATAACTTGGGTAGAACGGCAATCGGTAAAAGTAATGCCAAAATTATTCTCATTGGGGACCATAGCGTGGTGTACGGCCAGCCGGCCATTGCGTTACCCCTGCCCTCAGTCACGACTCAGGTGATCATGCGTCACGCCGACAATGGCCAGACCATTACCAGTCGTTACTTTGACGGGCCCATCGCTCAAATGGGACAAAACTTAGCGGGCGTGGCGGCTTTAATCACGACGCTATTAGACCGGTTCGACGGTCAAACGACCCCGTTTACCATGGCCATCACCAGCGACCTTCCCGCCGAACGGGGGATGGGGTCCTCCGCTGCCGTGGCCGTGGCCATCACGCGCGCCATGTACCGCTTCTTCCAGCGTCCCCTCAACCGTGAGCTGTTGCTGAGCACGGTTGACATCGCTGAAAAAATTACGCATGGCAATCCCAGCGGCATTGACGCCGCCACCGTCAGCTCCGACGTGCCCATCTGGTTTGTCCCCCGCCAAGAAACGTTACAGATTCCCTTTACCCTGCGCGGCTACTTAGTCATCGCCGACAGCGGCATCAAGGGCCAAACGGGTCAGGCTGTGGCCGCGGTGGCCCGGCGGAAGATGGCCTTCCCCCAGGAGACCACGCAACAGATTCAACGCCTCGGTGAACTCAGCCACCAGGCCCGCGCTGCCCTAGCTACCCCCGATTTGATGCATCTCGGTCAGATCATGACGGACGCGCAACGGCAATTAAAGGGGCTAGGCGTCAGTTCACCCGAGCTAGACAATTTGACCCAGGTAGCTTGCCAAAACGGCGCCTTAGGGGCAAAATTGACCGGTGGCGGTATGGGCGGCTGTTTGATCGCCCTCTGCCCCAATTTAGCCACGACCCACCAAGTTGAAGATCACCTACGAGCTGCCGGCGCCACGGAAACGTGGACGGAGGCTTTTAACCTTGAGGAGGAACACCAATGACAGCGGTCACCGCAAGAGCGCACACCAACATTGCCCTGGTCAAATACTGGGGTAAGGCCGACACGAAGCTGATGCTGCCACAAACCAGCAGTCTATCGCTAACGCTGGATCAATTCTATACGGACACGACGGTCGCCTTTGTGAGCGACCTCACCGCTGACGAAGTGATGTTAAATGGCCAACGACTGACCCCCACGGCCAGCCAGAAGGTCCGCCACATGTTGGACCTGGTTCGCCAGCAAAGCGGTGAGACGCGGTTTGCACGGGTCAGTTCGACCAATCACGTGCCGACTGCGGCCGGTTTAGCTTCGTCAGCCTCCGCCTTTGCGGCCTTGGCCGGCGCAGCTAGTCGGGCGGCAGGCCTCACGTTGTCACGCACAGACCTGTCCCGGCTGGCTCGCCGTGGCTCTGGTTCTGCGACCCGGTCCATCTTTGGTGGCTTCGTGGAGTGGCAAGCCGGCACCGACGACGCGACCTCGTTAGCCGTGCCGTTTCAAGAACAGGTCGACTGGTCGATTGCCATGGTCGCTCTGGTTTTGGACCCGCGCCATAAGAAGGTCAGCTCGACCCAGGGGATGCAAAGTAGCGTGACCACGTCGCCCTATTATCCCGCCTGGAAAACGGTGGTGGCCGATGACCTAACAGCCATTAAGCCCGCCATCTTGGCCCAGGACTTTACCACGACCGGTGAGATTCTGGAGGCCAATGCCATGCGGATGCACGCCCTAACGTTGAGCGCCAACCCACCCTTCAGCTACTTTAACGGTGAGAGCCTGGCGGCCATGCAAACGGTCCGTGACCTGCGTGCTAGCGGTGTCTCGTGCTACTACACACTGGACGCCGGCCCCAACGTGAAGGTCTTCTGTCAAGAGGCCGACCTCCCCGCCGTCACGACGCGCTTAGCCGCCCAATTTGGCGCCGACCAGGTCATCGTGGCCCATCCCGGACCAGGAATTGCCTTTCTTTAAAGTCATTTAGATAAGGCTGACTGCTAGGACAAATCAGTCACTAGCTAAATGCATACTTAGTGATTAACGCTGAGCTTTAATCACATGAACAACACACTTAATGTGCATCAACTGCTAAACCTCTTTCCACCAAAAAATGAAATAATTGTGATTTAAGTCAATGTTGGCCGTAGGGCTGGTGAAAATGGGCTCAGCCGTGGGAATTCCCTTAGTGGCGTTAGCCGCTTAGGGAATTGATATCTTTGAGACGTGGTCCTCAGCGGCTCAAAGTAAGCTCGGAGACCGCTTCTTGGCTCCGAGCGTTCGCCCGCCGCGTCCCGGCTCATTTTCACCAGTCCGGAGGCACTGACTTCCCCCACATTAAAAACCTGATTCACCTAAAAGATTTGTCACAGAAGGGACCTGATTTTTTTGATTTCCGCGCAAGCACCCGGAAAACTTTATATCGCTGGCGAATACGCCGTGGTCGAACCTGGTTACCCGGCAATTATTGTTGCCCTCAATCAGTTCGTCACCGTCACCATTACCCCCAGCCAGGACTACGGGCGGATCGCGTCCAAACAGTACCAGGAAAACTCGTTGTACTGGCAGCGTCAAGGCAGCGAACTCGTCTTTGACAACCGCGATAATCCGTTTCACTACATTCTCTCGGCCATTCGGTTGACCGAACAGTATGCCCAGGCTTTGGGCAAGCCACTGGCGATGTATCACTTGAACGTCAACAGTGACCTCGACAGCGCCGATGGCAAGAAGTACGGCCTCGGTTCCTCTGCTGCCGTCACCGTCGCCACCGTCAAGGCCCTCTGCCAATTTTATGATATTCAAATGAGCAAGGACCGCCTCTTCAAGTTGGCCGCCATTGCCCATTTAGACGTGCAAGGCAACGGCTCCCTGGGTGACATTGCGGCTTCCGTTTACGGCGGCTGGATTGCCTACCAGGCCTTTGACCGCGACTGGTTAGCCTCCGCACGGCGGGAGCTCACCCTAGAACAATTGCTCGACACCGACTGGCCCGGCTTACAAATTGAACTCCTGACGCCACCGGAATCGCTACGACTGATGATTGGCTGGACGGGGACCCCCGCTTCGACCTCCCATTTGGTCGACAAGATTGCCCTGTTCAAGGCGACCCGCCGTAAGGACTACCACGCCTTTCTCCGTGAAAGTCGCGAGTGCCTGCAACGGATGATTCAAGGATTTCACGACCAAGACCTGGATGCCATTCAACACGAAATTGCCGTCAACCGCGATTTATTAAACCGATTGGCCTGCCTGAGTCACGTCACGATTGAAACCACCCTGTTGAAGACCATGTGTGACATCGCCGTGCATATCGGTGGTGCCGCCAAATCTTCCGGCGCCGGTGGTGGTGACTGCGGCATTGTCATTATCAACGCGGCCAAGGATCTCGCCCGGTTACTCAAGGAATGGGAAACGCGGGGCATCGAGCCACTGAAGTTGAACGTCCACCACGTTATCGAATAAGGAGCACACACTTATGGACCTCACCCGTCACGCCCACCGCAAGGACGAGCACCTGTCGTTGGCGGAAAAATTTTATCAACCCATTGCGGCTAGCCAGTTCGACCAGCTGCGGTTCGTGCACCAGAGCCTGCCAGAAATGGCCAAGGCCGACGTGAACTTACAAACGCAGTTAGGCCCGTTGACGCTGCCGGTACCCCTCATGATTGAGGCCATGACCGGCGGCAGTCCCCGCACGGGTCAGGTCAACGCCCAACTCGGACGGATTGCTGCGGCCACGGGAATGCCCGTCGCTAGCGGTTCACAGAGCATCGCGCTCCAGGATGCCAGCACAGCCGACACCTTCACCCCCTTACGTGAAAACAATCCGGACGGCCTGGTCTTCGCCAACATTGGTGCGGGCCACACGGTCGCTCAGGCACAGGCCGCCGTGGATATGCTGGCGGCTAACGCCTTGGAGATCCACGTCAATACGGCGCAAGAGATTGTGATGCCCGAGGGTGACCGGTCCTTCCATTGGTTGGACGGTATCGGTGAGACCGTGGCGGCGCTCGACGTCCCCGTCATCGTCAAGGAAGTCGGCTTTGGCATGGCTCACGAAACGCTCGATCAGTTAGCCGGCGTTGGCGTCCAGCTGGTCGACCTGGGTGGTCGTGGCGGCACGAATTTCGTCCAAATCGAAAACTTCCGCCGACCTGCCAAGGAACTCAGCTACCTGGACGGTTGGGGCCAAAGTACGGTTGAGTCCCTGCTGGAAGCACGGCAGGTTCCCCAACTTCAATCGATTGCCACTGGGGGCATCCGGCAACCGCTGGACGCCGCTAAGGCCCTCGCGTTGGGCGCCCGCGTCGTGGGAAGTGCGGGTCACATCCTCCACAGTCTGATTAAAACGGATGAAGAAACGACCACGCAGCTGTTACTGGACTGGCAAGAAGGTCTGCGGGACATTTTAACCTTACTTGGGTGTTGCAATTTGGCGGCACTCCGGGAACAACAGCTCCTGTTGAGTCCTGAATTAATGAGCTATCGTCAGCAACGACACCTCACGAACTAGCACTTATTCTCTAAAAAGCACAACTTAAAAGCATTGATTTAACGCTAATTGTATAAGCCAATTGAAAAAGGCGCTTGGGAATTTTCCCAAACGCCTTTTTGCTAGTCAAATTCGACTGGTTTTCTTTACATTTCATTATCGTAAACGGTGAACCGCAATCCCTTGGGGAAGAAATTCTTCACGGTCGTCCCCACGACCTTACCGAACCCGACCGGTTGACTGGCGCACGTTAACAAGTACCAGCCCTTCTGCGGGGCCGTTGCCAACGTGAACGTCTCGCCGTGGACCCAGGCGCGCCACTGCTCAGCCGTAATGGCCAAGGTTTGTGTCACCCGCTGTGGGTCGCTGGCCAGGGCCAAAGCATAAGCTGGTTCGAACCGGTTCTTCTTGAACGTTCCCAGGTGTAACCCAGGCCGAAAGACGTGGCACTTTTTCAGGTTAGGCAGGCCTGCGGGTACGGCGAAGAGTTGGTCCTTGACCGTGACCAGGTCGTTAAAGTCATTGTTGCCTAACACCTGTTGCGCAAAGTCTTGCCAGAGTTTCCGTTGGTCGCCCGTCAATGGCGTGCCCAACTTAGCCACCCCGTGTAATGGGGCGGCTTCCCCAGCATCCCGTTCTAATTTGGCAACGAAATGCCCTTCACCCTTCATCAGGTGTGGGAACAGGCGCGCGGCCTTCTTGAGTTCAGGATTGCCGTCGGCCCACTCTGGCCGGGCATCCACAACGCCACCAACCTTATTGATCGGTGCTAAATGAAAGTCCGGATAGTTTTCCAAGACCCAGGCCATCATCTGCTCGTCTTCCTCGGGGGCAAACGTACAGGTGGAGTAGATCAACTGACCACCGGGCTTGACCATCTTCAGGGCTTCCGTCATGATTTCCCGTTGCCGGGTCGCACATTCCTGCACATAATCCAATGACCAGTAAGACATGGCATCGGGGTCCTTGCGGAACATCCCCTCACCGGAACACGGTGCATCTACCAGGACCTTGTCGAAGTAATCGGGGAACACGGGACTCAGTCGGTCCGGTGATTCGTTTAAAATGAGGGCAGACCGTACGCCAAACCGCTCCACGTTTTCGGCGAGGACTTTTACCCGTTTTCGGTTGATCTCATTGGTCACCAACAGGCCCGTGCCTTGGAGGTAACTGGCCAGATGAGTCGTCTTCCCACCAGGGGCCGCACACAGATCCAAGACCTTATCGCCCGGTTGGGGAGCCGCCGTGGCGCCGACAAACATGGCACTGGGTTCTTGACTGTAGACCGCACCACTCTGGTGCATCAACGTCCGGCCACCAACGGTTCCCAAATGGCCTAACGGTTCATAGGGGACCGTCTCCGGTGCCGTTAGTTCGGCTGGGAGGTCATGGTGGGCGGGATTGACGCGGTAGCCACTGAGGCTGGGCGTGTCAAAGCTGGCAAAGAACTCGGCCGCTGCCGGTCCCAAGAGCCGTTGGTACTTCGTAATAAAATCGTCAGGTAAATTCACCGTTATTCCTCCATTTTGCTAGATACAACTAATCATTTGTTATATACATATTACTAGCCTTCGTCTTAAATTCTGTCCCCATTATACCCGTTTCACCGGGCGAACTCTACCCCGGGTGAAAGTGAAATGGTCGCTATTTTCAGAAAGGTGTGTTAAATTGTAAGGGCGAGTTTTATTTTGAACGTGAATCCAATCAACCAACGAAATTGCGAGGTGTTTCTCTTTGGAAAGAAAATTAATTGCCATTGACCTAGATGGCACAACTTTAAATGCAGAATCTCAACTCTCTGCCAAGACCAAACACGTCTTGACCCAAGCCCGGGAAGCGGGTCACATCGTTAGCATCGTGACCGGCCGACCAAACCGGATCTCGGCCAACTTTTACGATGAGCTGCACCTGGAGGGCCCGATGATCAACTTTAACGGGAGCCTGGGTCATATCCCCCACCAACAATGGTCGGACGAATACCAATATACCTTTAACAAGGAAGTGGCCTTCGATCTGTTGGCCCACCGCGAAGAACTGGGCATCAACATGATTGCCGCGGAAGGCAAGAATCTCTTCCTAGCCGTGCGCGACCAACCCGTTGAAGTGGGCTTCTTCCCTTCCGTCTTACAGTCCAATCAAATCTTGAACCAAAAGACGTTGACTGAAAATCCCACGAGCTTAACGGTCGCGGTCGACCGTAGCCATCAAGAACACCTGCTGAGCTATCTGCGACACAACTTCAGTGATGAAGTCGACGCTGCCCCTTGGGGTGGCCCGAACGCTGTCGTTGAGTTAGGCGTTAAGGGTGTCCAGAAGGCAACCGGCGTGGACTTTCTGGCCCACCAGTACCACGTGGACCGCAAGAACATCATTGCCTTTGGTGATGAGCACAACGATACGGCCATGATCGATTACGCCGGTTGGGGTGTGGCCATGCAAAACGCCACCCCAGCCATCAAGGGCCTGGCTCAGGACGTTACGTCGCTCGACAACGACCACGACGGCCTCGCCACCTACCTACAAGATTATCTAAAATTAGCCGAATAAGCCCAAAAGTCGTCACCCCAAAATCAGTGAGGTGGCGACTTTTTGTTAGATACAATTAATTAATTTAGGTTTAAATAGCCAGGTAACAGCTGCTGGTACAGTTCCGTAAAGTCCAAGAACATTTGTTGGTCAACATATTCATCGACCTGATGGGCCGTGTTGCTACCGGGACCGAAGACGATGAATGGGAACTGGTTGCCCTTGTCCTTTAACAGGTTGGAAGCATCGGTCACGGCGGGCAGTGGCAGCTTGGGAATCGGTTCACCGGCAAATGGCTCCCCCAGCTTAGCCGCTAAATTACTCAGTGGATTGTCCTGCGGTTCCTCGACCGGCCATTGATCCATGTAGATGTCCATGGTCACCTGGGCGCCCTGCGCATTTTGCTGGTCGATCAGGTGTTGGAGCGTCTCGCGGACCGCGGCGTTATCAAATTCTGGAATCGTCCGCACGTTCATCTCGGCCGTCGCCGCTTCGGGAATCGAGTTGACCTGATTACCCCCGGAGAAAATGGTCGTGTTGAAGGCCAATTTACCCAGCAAGGCATTTTCCTGTGACGTTTCCCGGAAGGCTTGGTTGGCCTGGGTCAAAATTGCCAGTAGCGGATCAATCGCGTTGGCCCCTAACTCCGGCATCGAGCTGTGAGCGGCGAGGCCCTTGGCCGTCAACCGCACATCCATCGAGCCCTTGTGTGAGGAGAACAGGTTGTAGCCGGTGGGTTCGCCAATCAATAAGGCATCGACATCGTCCATGGCGCCCGTCTCGTAGAAGGCCTGGGACCCGTACTCGCCGACCTCTTCGCCTACCGTAGCCATGAGGCGAATCGTGCCATGCGTGGGTTGCCCGGCCGCGTGTAGTTCAATCAGGGCAATCGTTAACGCGGCCAGCCCAGATTTCATATCCGCTGCCCCACGACCATATAACCGGTCATCGCGATTCGTTAACGTAAATGGGTCACTTTGCCACTGACTAACTTCACCGGGTGAGACCACGTCCATGTGCCCGGAAACGCCTAAGACTGGCCGGCCACTGCCAATTTCAGCAACCAAATTAGGGCGTTGGACGTTGCCATTTACTGGCAATAATTTTGCCTGAATACCGTGTTCACCCAACAATTGTTGCAGGTAGGTGGCCACCGCCACTTCATTATCGTTGACCGAGTGAATCGCCACCAGGTCACTAAGAATTTGAACTTTCTGTGCCGCCGTCAAGACTGCCATTGCAGATTCCTCCTTCAATGATTCAACAACTTAAGTAATTATCCCCATTGTAACCCGAACGTGCGCACAATTCCCGCAACCCGTTCGGCTAATTTAACGCCTAAAATTTCCGGTAATCGTCAAGCCCCTACACGAATCATCCACGACAATGGTAAACTAGAGCTAAGACCAAAGGAGGTTTCCCCATGCGTCCCACGATTCAAACCCTTTACGACCCCAACCTGCCCACGATCCTCTTTTCCCTGCATCCCCTGCCAACCGAACAGATTCGGCTCGGCGAAAAGGTGCTCGAGTATCGGAAGCATTTTCTCAAACACGCCTTTCAGGGCTTCGTGCACATGACCGGGACCCACGGCGGCGTCACGCTATTCGTGCGCTGCGCTCAGCCACTCACGGCAACACCGGCAAAACTCGCCGAGCTGGGTCAACAGCTCCAGCACGACGATCCGCAGGCCATTCAGGATTACCTGGGCGCGGCGGGCATCGCCATCCCCATTTCGGCCGTGGCGACGCTGCCCACCTTATCGGCGCAGACGTTGCGCGCGGTCGATCCGACGTTCGTGGCACCGCGGACCTTCGTTTACCTGGACAAGCCGCAAAAACAAGCGCTATTAGCCTTTCTGCTCAGCCAACCTTATACCAACTACTTAGAAAACGACTGGTGCACCCGAATCAAAACCGTTCGCGCCATTTTAGGCGATTGTGCTGATTAGTTATCGCGCCACATCTTAGTCACCCGGAACCGAGAAAACAGGCCCAGCGGATCAATCTTTTGCCGGTGGACCTTCACTAACAGATGCCAGTTGGTCCCGGTGATGGTGCCCATGTACCAACTGGCCGGCCAATCGCCATCCGGTTGCACGGTCACCGTGATTTTAGGGTGCTGCTGCAGGCGGCGCAACAGTTGCTGGTCGTTGCCCGTTAAGGTCTTAATCTTGGACCACCTGTGGGCCCGTAAATCCCGGTTGACCGTCCGTTGCGCGTAGGCTTGGCCCTGCGCACTACTGGGGTCGCTTACCACGACCCAGCCCCACAGGCCACCGACAATGAGCACCCCAATCACTAACCACAATCCTTTACGCATCCTCATATCCTCCATCTCTAACGAAAAACGGCTCACCCGTCTGCAATCCGCAGCGGTGAGCCGTTTCGTTTTATCTTCAATTAACTTGGCTTAATCTTGATGGAACGCTTGCGTTGCCTTGATGGCTGCTTGCCAGCCATTGTAGCAGCGTGCCCGCTTGTCTTCGGCCATCTGGGGCACGAACTCGTCACGCGACTTGTGCATCGCGCGAATCGTGTCCATGTCGGGCCAGAAGCCCACGGCCAAGCCGGCCAGGTAAGCCGCACCGAGAGCGGTCGTTTCGTTGATAGCGGCCCGCTTGATCGGCGTGTTTAAAATGTCCGCCTGGAACTGCATCAGGAAGTTGTTGTTGGCGGCCCCACCATCGACACTCAGGGACTGCAGGTTCAACCCGGTCTCCTTGGTCATGGTGTCGACCACGTCACGCGTTTGATAAGCAATGGCTTCAACCGTGGCCCGGACGAATTGCTCCCGCGTGGTGCCACGAGTCAAGCCAAAGACGGCGCCCCGCGTTTCTTGGTTCCAGTATGGCGCTCCCAGCCCGGTAAAGGCAGGGACCACGTAGACATCGCCCGTGGTTTGGGCATCCACGGCCATCTTTTCGGATTCGCTGGCATTTTCAAAGAAACGCATGCCGTCACGGAGCCATTGAATGGCGGAACCGGCCACGAAGATGGACCCTTCCAACGCATAAGTCACCTTGCCATTTAACCCGTAAGCAATCGTGGTCAGTAACCCATTGTGCGACAGCGTGGGTTCTTCACCGGTGTTCATGACGATGAAGGCCCCGGTGCCGTACGTGTTCTTGATCATCCCTTTGTCAAAGGCAGTCTGCCCAAACAAAGCGGCCTGCTGGTCACCGGCAATCCCGGCAATCGGCACCTGAACCCCACTGAACGTGTAGCCCGCAGTGTAGCCGTAGATTTCGGAAGATGACCGAACCTCTGGTAACAGGGATTCGGGGATGTTCAGCCAGCCCAGAATTTCCTTGTCCCAAGCCAGGTCATGGATGTTGTAGAGCATGGTCCGGCTGGCGTTGGTGTAGTCAGTCGCGTGGACCCGGCCCCCGGTCAGCTTCCAGAGAATCCAGGTATCGATGGTCCCAAATAACAGTTCGCCGCGTTCAGCGCGTTCCTGGGCCCCTTCAACGTGGTCTAGGATCCACCGAATCTTGGTGGCGGAGAAGTAGGAGTCGATGACCAGCCCGGTCTTCTCGTGGATGGCATCTGAGTAGCCATCGGCCTTCAACTGGTCCGCAATTTCACTGGTCTGCTTGGACTGCCAAACAACCGCATGGTAAATGGGTTCGCCGGTCTTCTTGTCCCAGATGATCGCCGTTTCCCGTTGGTTCGTGATCCCGATTCCCC
This sequence comes from Levilactobacillus sp. FUA 3915, assembly GCF_044053135.1. Taxonomy (NCBI): domain Bacteria; kingdom Bacillati; phylum Bacillota; class Bacilli; order Lactobacillales; family Lactobacillaceae; genus Levilactobacillus; species Levilactobacillus sp. FUA 3915. The sequence continues at coordinate 2,843,776 of NZ_CP168704.1, forward strand.
GGACCTTGTAAGGTTGTACGTCTGAATCGATTAACGCATCAGAAATAACGGATTGCACTGCATTCCAGATTTCGTTTGCGTCATGTTCGACCCAACCTGGTTGCGGGAAGTACTGGTGAAATTCACGCTGTGCCTGTCCCGCAATTTGGCCGTGCCGGTCGAATAAAATAGCCCGGGTACTCGTCGTCCCTTCGTCAATTGCCATCATGTATTGTTGATCACTCATCGTTCAACTCTCCATTCATTCGTTCGTTAGCGACGGCCTAATTTTGCCGTGATGTCGCACTTGTTACTAGTATACCGAAAACGACCGCGTTAGCCAAACGTTTTTCAAAATGAAACCGCCACCAATACCGGTATATCGGACTTGGTGGCGGTTTATAAGTTTTCGCAAATATTTATTACTTTTCGTCGCTCTTCAAAACGCCGGCCACACCGTAACGGTTAGGCTGCATTTCGCGTAAGATGACGTGCACGTGTTCGGCTGGAGCGCCGGTGTTCTTGGTCACAGCAGTGGTGACGTCTTGAACCAAGGCCTTCAATTGGTCTTGTGAACGGCCAGCAATCAAATCGATGTTAACAATTGGCATTTAATTTCGTTCCCTTCTGTATGTGAATAGTCATATTATACCGGTAAGTCCGCGTCGGAGCAAGAATCAGCTTACTTTTTGACGCTTTCTTGCTTCAACTTCAACTGTTCCGTTTCGTTGTAGAAGTTTCCTTCAATATCCACGGTGTTGACCAGGTTCACGAAGGCGTTGACGTCGACGTCCTTGACCGCGTGCTCCAGGTCGTACAGTTCATACCGGGAAATGACGGTCATTAGGACCGCACTGTCCTTGCGGCTGTAAGCCCCAAACGCTGGCATTACCGTGATGCCGCGAATCAGCGTTTGATTCAGCTCGTCGATGACGGCGTCCTGCTTCGTGGTGACGATGAAGGCCGTCAGCTTTTGGTGCCGGGTGTGAATGCTGTCGACGACCCGCGACATTGCATAAATTGAGATGATCGTGTATAAAGCACTTTCCCAGCCAAATAAAAATCCGGCCAAGATCACGATGCTAAAGTTGATCATCATCATGAGCGTCCCAATCGTCCGGCCGGTCGTCTTCTCCAGTACCACGGCAACGATATCCATGCCCCCGGTCGAGAACCCATTTTTCAAGGGGTAAGCCACGCCGACCCCAGTCAGGATACCGCCAAACAACGCTGCCAACAGGGAATTGTTGGAAATGTTGTTCACGGGGACGACAATGGCCAGCAGCGAGGTCAGGACCGCCACGGCAATCGAGTAGATGGTGAAGCTCCGGCCAACCTTGAACCAGCCTAACAGACCGATGGGGATGTTGAACAGCAGGATGAACCACCCAGTACTCAGGTGAATGCCACCCATTTCTAATAACGTTGAAATAATCTGGGAAATCCCGTTGATTCCGGCACTAAAGATCTTGCCCGGTACCAGGAATTCATTCAGGGCCACGGCCGTAATGATAGCGGACCCAATTAAAATCAAGAGATGCTTCCCAAATTCACGTCTACTTTCTAATGTGTTTCTCATCTTATACTCCTCTCACGCGTTGTGTCGTTTTAATTATTTAACCACAACGACGGGCCGTTGACCAGCGATAGGAGGGGCTTTGCCGGGTCAACTAACCACAAAAGCCCCGGAGCGCTTGCAATCTTTCTGCATAAATATTTATTTTTATGAGAATTATAAACAAAATAATTAAAAACGCCCCGAAATTAATCGAACCTAAAATAAACATGCTAGAATTAGGACTGTAGTCTAATCAAATTTAGAAAGGAGAGCCCCCTATTGAATTATTCCGCATGTACCAGTATTTTAATTGGTCCTCGAGCTACGGTGGATGGCTCGGTCATCATTGGGCGTAACGAAGACGCCAAGGCCGCTTGGCCCAAGCACTTTGTCGTCCACCCAGCGAAGACCGCGACCACGCCGCAACAGTTTGTCAGTACCGACAACGGCTTCACCATGCCCTTGCCCCTGACGGCCGCGAAGTATACCGCCACCCCCGAATGGACCGACAAGTATGGTCTGTTTGAAGAAGACGGCATCAACGCTTACGGTGTGGCCATGAGCGCCACGGAGAGTACCTACTCCAACGAACGCGTCCTCGGCGCAGATCCGTTGGTCAAAGACGGTATCGGTGAGGAAGCCATGGTGACCGTGGTTCTGCCCTACGTGAAGACGGCCAGAGAAGGTGTCTTACGCCTCGGTCAATTGGTCGAAACGTACGGCACCAGCGAGTCCAACGGTATTTTATTTGCCGACCAGCAGGAAGCCTGGTACCTGGAAACGGGTGCGGGTCACTACTGGGTCGCTCAGCGGATTCCGGCTAACGGTTACGCCGTCGTTGCCAATCAAATGGCGATTCAAGCCATTGACTTCCACGATGACGCGAACTTCCTTTACGCCCGGGATCTTCAGAGTTTTGTGGCGACCAACCACTTGAACCCGCACAGTGACCGGTTCATTTGGCGCGACATCTTTGGCACCCAGGATCAGTCGGATCTGTACTACAATACGCCACGGGTTTGGGACGGCCAACGTCGTTTCACCCCACAAGTGGCGCAAGAACCGCAATCATTTAAGCTTCCCTTTATTCAGTACGCCGACCACCTGCTGGCTGTAGACGAGGCCCAGGCCTACCTGAGCAGTCATTTCGAAGGCACGCCGTACGATCCGGTGGGGTCCGGTTCAGCCGCTGAGAAGACCGCGTTCCGGCCAATCAGTTTGGCTAAGACCCAGGAATCTCACGTGCTCCAGCTCCGGCCCGACATGGACCCCGCTTTGGCTGGGATTCAGTGGTTGGCCATGGGTGTCGCCGCACAGAGCGTCTACGTGCCCTTCTACGCCGGCATCGACAGCACGCCAGGCGCGTACCACTTGGGCGCCGAAACCTACGACGACCAGTCTGCTTACTGGGTCTACAAGTTAGTGAGCGTCTTGCTGGATGCCCACTATCACGAGGCTTGGCCAACGGTCAGTGCCGTACAAAAGGACCTGCGGATTGCCTTTAAACAGTCCGTAAAACAAACGGATGCCACCGGTCAACGACTGTCTGGTATCGAGCTCAACCATTACTTAACGCAACAGGCGAACGCGAACGCTGCATTGGGAATTAAGCGCTACCGCGAGCTAGCCGCGACCTTGATCACCAAGGCCACCGACATGGGTCCTTTGAATTATCACCAGGACCTTAATTTATAAGACGGGTGAACCAATCGTCACCACATATAATGGGAGATATTAAAAATGGATAAGCAAAAGAAGATTGGACTTTCGAGTCTGATCTTAATGATCTTCACGGCCATCTATGGCTTTGCCAACACGACGGTCGCCTATGATCAAATGGGTTACGCAAGTATCATTTGGTACATCTTAGCGGCACTCCTCTTCTTCCTGCCAAGTGCGTTAATGCTGGCGGAATACGGGTCTTCGTTTAAGGAAGCCAAAGGTGGGATTTATTCTTGGTTAGCCGGTTCCATCGGTGAAAAATGGGCCTTCATTGGGACCTTCATCTGGTTGTCATCCTGGATTATCTGGATGCTGTCAACCTCGACGAAGGTTTGGATTCCCCTGTCAACGCTGATTTCCGGTTCCGATCAAACGCAAACTTGGTCCTTCTTGGGACTGAGCTCGACGCAAACGATTGGTCTGTTGGGTATCGTGTGGATTCTCGCCGTGACCTTCTTCGCCTCACGGGGAATCAACTCCATCGCTAAGATTTCCTCATTAGGGGGTATCTTCGTGATGATTCTGACCGGGGTCTTCTTCATTGCCAGTATCGTGATCGTCATTTTAAATCACGGTCAACTCGCTGAACCAATCAACGGGATTCACAGCTTCGTGGCCTCGCCAAATCCGCAATTCTCTTCACCAATGGCTCTGCTGTCCTTCGTGACGTACGCGGTTTTCGCCTACGCTGGGATGGAATCCATGGGGGGTATCACCGACAGTATGGACAAGCCTGAAAAGACCTTCCCAAAGGGTTTGATCATTTCAACGATTGCCATTACGATCATGTACTCCCTGTCCATCTTCCTCTGGGGGATCAGTGCGAACTGGACCCAAGTGTTGGGCAAGAGTCAAGTCAACCTGGGGAACATTACCTACGTGTTGATGAACAACTTGGGACTGGTCTTGGGTAAAGCCATGGGCCTCTCCGGTGCCGCATCATTGACAATGGGTCACGTGTTAGCCCGGTTGACTGGGTTGAGCATGTTCATGGCCTACCTGGGTTCCTTCTTCGTTCTGGTCTACTCACCACTGAAGTCCTTCATCGTGGGGTCTTCACCAAAATTGTGGCCAGCCCGGATGACGAAGTTGAACAAGGCTGGGATGCCCGGTTACGCAATGTGGGTCCAAGCTATCGTGGTTGCTGTGTTCATCTTCCTGGTTGCCTTTGGGGGCAACGCGGCTAACGAGTTCTACTTGATCTTGACGGATATGGGGAACGTGTCAACGTCCTTCCCTTACCTGTTCTTGATTGGGGCCTTCCCATTCTTCAAGCGTCGGACGGACCTGGAACGGCCATTCGTCATCTTCAAGAGTCGTCTGTGGACGAACGTTATTGTGACGGTCGTGCTGGTCATCTTGGTCGGTGGGATTGGATTTACCTGTCTCCAACCAATCCTGGACCACGATTACATGACCGCCTTCTGGACGATCATCGGGCCAATCTTCTTCGGGGCTGTCGCATGGATCTTCTACTACAACGCGCAAAAGCGTGCTTCTAAGGACGAACGCCCTGCTGACGAAAATTAATTGATTTTGTGTTTTTTGAGGAAACCCTTTTGTTTTTGGGGTTTCCTTTTTTGTTTGTGCTGAGTTTACACGGCAAATATTCAGGTAGATAACCAAGGTGCCGCTTATAGAACCAGCTTTAACCCATGGAGACGCTTGTCGTGCTTTCAACAAGATAATTGAAATCGCGTCTGGCTTGTTCCCCCGGCAACGATAAATCCTTTAAGGAGACTCTTTGAGTGGTAAGCACGTTTTCTAGGAAAGAATTATACCTAAAAATGGTATGCTCTATTTTTTTAGAATAGAACATACCATTTTTATTTCCAGTCAGGGAGACGATGGATGTAGCTTTGACTCTCCTTAACCGCATGAATAGGCCCTTACACCTGTCGGGAATACCGCGATAGCGCAGTATAGAGATAGGTTCGATAGGAATCACCCACACACCTGTGGGGAATACAAGTTACCAATTTATCCCAATTAAGGAGGATGAGGATCACCCCCACATCCGTGGGGAATACACTTGAAAATCAAAGCTAGTTTTAAGGACCCAGGGATCACCCCCACATCCGTGGGGAATACGATTTGCTGGCCGCAATCCATTCCGGAATATGGGGATCACCCCCACATCCGTGGGGAATACTATTGCCTAAGTACCATACAACTTTTGGCAACGGGATCACCCCCACATCCGTGGGGAATACCTATTTTGATTGCTGAAGGTGTCAAGCGAATCAGGATCACCCCCACATCCGTGGGGAATACACGATTTAGATATTGTTATGCCACAGATAGATGGGATCACCCCCACATCCGTGGGGAATACTTTTGTAATTGATGGAAAACATCTACCATCATAGGATCACCCCCACATCCGTGGGGAATACCTGGCATCAAACGGAGGGATTTTCATGACTATAGGATCACCCCCACATCCGTGGGGAATACCGAAGAACTTTACGCTTTTAAAAAGCATGCTGGGGATCACCCCCACATCCGTGGGGAATACGCCGGAATGACTTACTTAATGGAAGCTAATTGGGGATCACCCCCACATCCGTGGGGAATACTTGAACTATAGCGTTCCACACGTAAAGGATAACGGATCACCCCCACATCCGTGGGGAATACATACAGTGTTGGCATCCATTGTTGCGAACTCAAGGATCACCCCCACATCCGTGGGGAATACTTAAATTCGGTCTTTTTGTCCTCGAAAAGCGTGGGATCACCCCCACATCCGTGGGGAATACAATTGTCGCCAAGACTTCGCCGCCGTCTTGACGGGATCACCCCCACATCCGTGGGGAATACTACCTAGACGACGACAGCGGCCACCCGCAGCGGGGATCACCCCCACATCCGTGGGGAATACTCGCTGACAAAGCAATTGGCTACGGCAAAGTTAGGATCACCCCCACATCCGTGGGGAATACACTAAAGAAACGCCGTCACACCGGGATTTAGTTTTTCAAAAAGTCCCGTTTTCCTTTAACTTGCTCGCCAACGCAAACGTGGCTTCAGCATCTGCTAACGCCTGATGAGGGTGCGGATTTTTAATTTCGTATTCAGCCAGCACCGTTTCTAGCCGATAATTATCCAGAAATCGATTAGCCTTTTTAACCAGCGGCATTAAATCAATCATCCGTGATGACAAGTCATTCTGCTTAACTTTTCTAAAGCCGTTCGTCAAAAACATCTCGTCAAATCTCAGGTTGTAGCCAACTACGGGTGTATCTGCAATAAATTCACGTAACCCTTGGAGAGCATCTGCTAGACTGACCCCTTGATTCTGCAACATTTCATCAGTAATCCCGGTCAGCTCCGCAATCTTTGCTGGAACCTCTTGTTCAATCTGAATCAGCTGATCAAACCGAACAAGTTGATCATCCCGGTCACGTTTAACTGCCCCAATGGAAATGATTTCGTTCTTAGTTGCGTCCAGTCCAGTAGTCTCCAAATCAAGACTGACCGCTTCTAGTTTTTCGGGCGATGGCGTCTTTCTGACAGACTTATGGGACATGATCTTTGCGCGATGAAACTTAGCGGCATCACTAAACCCATGCTTGACACCGCCAGTTGCCTCTTTCAAGTGCATCATCAAAGGAATTCCTTCGAAGTCGACCACCTGTCGATCCTTACGCGTCGTTCTAAACTGATAGCCCAACTCATTTTTTGCGTTGTAAACCATCGTGGCCTCACCACGACCGATATTTTCTAGGATGCGGTCCCATAGTGCATCACGAACCCGGGCGCTAACGTTACCCACGTAAACGCCCGTTTGAATTTCTTGATACCATTTGGTCAGGTCACCACGCAGCGAATTAGGTACCTTCGTTAGGGTAATCACAATCATCGGCTGCCATCCTCTTGCAGCTCATGATACTGCACACCAAATTTCTGCAGACCTAGTCGATCATCCCAGAGACTAACGAGGTCCACCTCACGATCATCAACATCCGTCATGCCCAATAACGCCTTTAAATCCCGGACCATGCGCACCAGTAGCTTGCTTTCAACAAAGACATCACGCATGGCTAGGCGCGTTCGGGAACCAATATCAGAATCTTCGCCATATTTCGCAGCAACACTAAAGGCAACTGGAATCGAGAATTCCGCCTTATATAGATCCGCAAAATCATAGACAAAGGATAGATCATGTCCTGTGTGGACAAAACCTAGCCCCGCCGATGCGCCCAACGCTGAGATAACACTGTAGCTCAATCCATAAAGGGCCTGATGAGCTGCCGTTAGCGCTTTATTAATTGGCGACCCAGAATCAAAATCATCTGGGTTATACTCACGGCGAGACCAAGCCACACCGGTTTTTTCGGACTGATCCAGGTAAACCTGTCGAACCCGTGCGCCTTCCTTGCCACGAAGCTGTTGCATGGTTAGCTGGGAAACATCATCGTCTGGAAACCGCATTTGATACATCTGGCGCGCAACTTTTACGCGTGAACGTTGATTTGAAACCAATTTCGCCTGGGCCATGAGTATAGCTGAGGAGTGGTTGAGCGGCCGACCATAAGCATACTGCCGCACGCCCTGTTCACCAACCCAGACTACCCCCAGACCAGACTCCCCAATCAGCTCCATTGCACGATGTGTCACGTCGACACCAGGACCGAGCATAAGCACGCTAAGCATGGCCGCTGGAACATAAACAATGCCACGGTCATCCAGGACCTGAATGGCACTATCTTTTCGGTTCAATTTGGCATGTTCTAGATACAGAAAAGTGATCCGATCACGCACCCGGCCTAGCTCGTAGCGTTCGGGTTTCTTAGCACCAGCCTGTTTTTTAGCCATGGTTACGCCTCTGGAATAATCGTCATTAGCCCCATGCCAAAGGCCTTTTCACGACCGATTCCTTGCGTCAGTGTCTCTTTAAAACTTGCAATATCACTGATACGGAGCAGGCCTTCAAACGTGACCCGGCTCAAACGAACACCCCGTCCGGTTTTGCGATGAAGGACTGGCCACTCACGGCCAACGATATTGAACGACCAGGTTGACTCACCATCTGGGTCTTCAACAGTTGTTTGCTGAATCAGCTGGAAGCCAGACTTTTCAGCCCGGTCTAACAGCCACTGCCGTTGTTGTTCAATCGTAATATGTGGAACGACCCGTCCTTGCCGGTCACCTGGCTTGGTAATCGTGTGCGTCGGATTCGCTGTCAGGCGAAACTGTAACACCTGGCCACCCTGGAGACTGTTTAGCAGCCCATCATAAGACTTAGTCATCACCGTCCCAGCCACGCCATACTTTGCCAGCTTCTCAGCATCTGGTTTCTCTTCACTTAAGACGAGGAGATACCGCTTGCCATCTAACTGATCGATTCGCCACAAATGGCGCTGACGCTCTCCCGCTTGAATCTCACTGGGAAAGCTTTGTTCGACCCAATTATGGTACGCACCCAGATGTGTCAACTCACGTGTTTTGGCGCGGTCATTACTATCAATTTCTACTCTTGATAAGTAGTACATACTTACTCCTTCCCGAGAGTGCTCATCGCATCATGCTGCGTGTCTAGCTCGCTGCTCTGTGCTTTTAACTCGCTCAATGGTACCGTGATTTTCGAAATAGCCCGGAATCCATGCCGGCGGTCACGCTGGTCAAATGAAACGACCTGGTCTTTAACCAAGGCGCTGGACGGACTGGTGGTTAAATTGGCATCTGCAACAATTTTTAACGTTTCGGATTTCTGCTTTCTTTGATACCACGTTGATGCCTGCCATTGCATCTGTTGAAGTACTTCGACAGGAGTCATCTCTGGAAATTCCTGCAATTTTAAAACGCCAGCAGGGACATTAGAACGCCTGCCCAAAAACAATTGAAACCTTGGATGTTTTAAAGCGAATTTGATGTCATCGACAAAACTATCCTCTTCGCTACCCAGAGCGACAACAAAGACCGCATCCTGAATATAATCTCGGTAGGTTTGTCTACGTTCCCCTGGTTGCCATTCAACAATTTGATAGTCTGTAAAATTACGACCTACCTGATCAATTCTAACCGCAAAATTCAAACGATTTAAACCACGAATTCTTCCATCAGTTCGACGATACCCCAAAGCAGCAGCTATCATACCAATCATTGCACTCTTAGTTGGATAATCACTAGTGGTCCGCCGATCAAAGCTAGCTTCGTCACCATATGACTGTAATGGAGCAGTCAATTTAATCGTTAACGTTTTCATTTGGAACCACCTCTGATAACTTTTCTGTAACTTTCGTCAAAAGATCATCCTTAGTAGTCACGTTGTCGCCAATCTCAGAATCGTTTCCCCAAACCCAATTACCAATTGGCTGGTCGACAAGTCCGGCAAGCTTCGAATACTCCGCTTCAAGTCTTGAAATTGATTTTTGCATATACCCATTCGCAGGTGTTACTGGATTTTCAAATGCAGAGACCAAATTTACCGGCGTATCATCCCGAAGCGTAACCATGACATAACTAGGTAGCGTCTTATTAGCATATGAATTTTCCTTACCTGTTGGCATTGATAGCACAAATTCTTTGATAAATGCCCGGGTAACTTGAAGAGCAGTTTCGCTATCAAGGTTCGCAACTAGCTCATTCACATTCAAATTGGCGTATCGATACAAAGTAGCCGAATTGAAATTATTTGTTCCAATCATGGCAGCTCCAGATTCATTATCTTTCTTTAAATCATCTAGTGCGGTAAAGTAATCAAATTCTGGAACCACCTCATGCGTTGAAATTGCATGTGCCACTTGAGCTGCTGCATTAATATTCAACTCCGGAGCACTGGCAAACATACGCCCAAACAGAGCTAAATCCAGCGTGTTATCCTTCATAATCGAACTAGAAATACCATCCTTAACTTTTTTACCACCCTTATTAGCTTTTTTTAGTTCCTTAAGTAAGATATCACTATTGTCAATTGCATACTGAGCTAGATGTTCAATTTGAACCGGACTAATGTAGAGTAAGGCACTTTTTTTATCATTCGGTTTACTGCCAAGTAACTCAAGAATTTTTTCTGAGAGAAATAAAATATCCTCAGATGACAATACTGAGTCAATATTTTTCATAGCACTTTCTAACAATGTATTTGCTTTTTTTGTCAGGAACCCAATTTCAAGCCCATCCTCATGAACAAACGCATTCCGCATAGCTCTTTTCCAGCTTTGTGAGGAAACCCGAGACCGCATAACACCTCCATAAAGAGCTGTCTTGGGTGACCCAGTATCATCTCTGTTAATATTTGAAGAAGGTACAGTCTGTAAAACATTGATATCGATGTATAAGTTAGATTTAGTCATTAGTCATTTCTCCTTCTTTTTGCGAGTCTGAGTGATTATAAAAATACATTTCACCCCAGCGTAAGCGTACCCACCCAGCTTGCTTATAACCTTGTTGGAAATCACATAAATCCTGGGCTACTTGTGGGAAGTCAATTTTTTGAGCACTTCCACTCGATTTCAACCTCCTGATTAGATGTGTCAATTCATTAATAATGTTGGCAACGTTATTTGCCAAAAGCAATGCATTTACCCGGCCATCAAGCGTGTTTTCTTCACTTTGCAAATTTGCCAGTGCAACAAACAACTGCACACCTCCTGGCTGAACTCCTTTTGAGGGTGCATATGCTAGTTGATCTTGCCCCTGCTGGCAAATAGCATAAAAATGAAGCGCCGCATAAACCGATACTTCTGCTATAGTAGGCTTGCCATCTTGACTTAGCTGGTTTTTCGCTAAATTACGTATGATAGTCTGCAGTGCATCTTGATTTCGCAATTCATTGAGTGTACTCGTATTTTTTAAACTTGATAATACACCACTATTTGGATTACCATCTCGATATACTTCACCAATAATCTGTCTGGTCTCTTCCTTGACGTCATACATCATAGAAATCCCATCATCCTTTCGGTTCCTCAAAAATCTTTCGTAACTTCCCCATTAACCGATTTCTAGCAATAAAAATATTTAGGAGCTTGGGCTCACGCGATTTTTTCCCCTTGGGAGTAACATGAGTTCCTATAATATCTTTAGGAGAACTCTCTTGCATAACCTCATCAATTGCACCAAGCGTAATTTTTCTAAGACTTTTTTCCCACAAGAAAATTTTTTCTTCTCGATTGGTACGATTATCTTTCCCCTTTAATCCTTCCAACCACTCTCTGAAGGGCTCATTTAGTTGACCATAAAACCGTGCGCTCAGTTCTTCAGAAAAACTGCTAATATCATTTACATTTCTTACGATTCCAATATCTCGTGCGAACATGTAGTAGGCAACCCCTACTTTCTTTGTCAAATCAATGACATCTTCAATTCGAATTGGCCAACGCTCCGCAACTTCTGAATCAAATAAAACATCAGCTTGCATTTGCATATTATCTACCACTTCAATAGCCGGCAATTGTGACGAACTTTTCCCCTGATCATATACTAATGCCACCGAATTTAAAATAAGTGGCTTTTCATCAGGAATAATTTCTTCATCTTTAAGCCAGTTCAACCATCTAACGATACCCGGCTCTTGATTATCACTTTCCGAATTGACATTGACATACTTTCCAAAGTTACGCCACATCATTACATCAAGGGTATCCAATCGCCTTACGGCTGGCTTATAAACTTTATCTTTTTTACTCCAGCTCCAAGTCGTCATAGGCTCTATAAAAGCATTATCGTTCTGAAACATTGGAATTCCGGCACTAAAAATTGTTGGCGTATCTTCTTCAGACCATTGAATATGAAGCATCCTAGACCAAACCGTATACAACTCTGCCAAATTGTCTGGCAAAATTTGCAATTTTCTTTGCTCAATATAATCCCGCACAGACTTGTACTCCCAAACGGGCTTTTGCAAAGTGTATTTAGCATTATCACGAGGATCTACTAAAATCAGGTTTAGCATAAGTGTTTCAAAAAGAGTTTCTCCTTTTGCAAACACAGGATTAATGTTATAGATCCATCCTCCTGGATTGGAAAATTTTTTAGACATTTGAACCTTACTTTTATCAGTAACTCCTGTAAAATTTTGATAAGTGATTATCCACCGCACCAACTCGCCTAACGAAACTTCATTTTTAAGTTCACCCCCTAATTTTGGAGAAAAAAGTGCTTTCGTATGGCCGCTCTCAGAAATCCGCCGGTTAATTTGCTTAACGCCAACCTGCCCACTGGAGGTTGCAATTTTCTTCTTTTTTTCCACAAAATAATCATAATCTTCCCCCGTCACCTGATAGAACGGCTTCTCACCAAAAAAGTCAAAGCAATCTGCGTTCACTGCCAAATAACTTATAACTGCTCCAGAAAACTGTCCTGACTGATAAAGGTGCTTCCAAGTACTAAACAAATCTCTTCTATACTTAGATTTACTGAAAGTATCCTGATTAATCTCCCATATCTTCGGTGAACCAGTATTCTCTTTCAGCCATGTATAGGTATCTCCACCAGCATCATAACGGGAATAAACAGTTGTCAAAATTGCTAGCAAAAGTCGTAAAATCGCTAGATCCTGACTATGCATATCACCCGCTAGTTGACGATAATTATTGGCATTTTGAAATACATCAATTAATGAAACTGTTTTTTCTTGATTCGTATCTACTTCAATCACTTTGATCCAAGGCTCAGTTGTTAAATTAAATGTACGCTTATTCATAATCATCCTCCTCAACATATTCTAGCCCTAATTTTGAAGAATAGGAAAGTAACCAACCCTCAAACTCCTGTGATAAGTCTTGTTTCAGTGGAAGAGCTAATGCCCCCTTTAACCATACATCACTTTGCCATCCCGCAAAATAACGACTAGTCCAATCTTCTAATTTCGTAATTGCGTTCTCAATCTTTTTAGGTGTTAGTGTTATAGCCGTGGGGAGTCTAATAATTTGCTTTGCAATTTCTTTTGACGAGGTCTCCTCTAAACGACGCCCGTCTAGAAGAAAAATGCCTTCATTTGTGTACTGTACTAAAATAACCTCTAAAGTTTCTTGAATATCACGTACGGCTGCACTTGCAGCTTGGTAACTTCGATCAGCATCAGGTTGGTCACGGTCCAGCCAACCATGAATAGTCTTTCCCTCCTCAAAATCAGGCTCACCAATCTGAAATGTATTAGCTCGACTTTCTTTACACTTAAGCTCGCAATCAAATTCGTCTCTAACCGCACTAATATTTTCCACTTGATTATCAGTTTTCGAATCATAGACTTGCTGGACTAGTGGCGAAATATCTGTTGGCAATACCACAACGTCTTTTAAAAAGTGATCAGTTTTCATAAGTAAGTATTTACCATAGATTGTCTCATTGCCGCCTCCGTATACGCCAAATTCCTGAATTCCCATTACAAATACTTGTGGTATTTTCAAAGATTCTGGTCGTTTAAGATGATGACGGTGTAGTCGTCCAATCCTTTGAAGAATTAAATCAATCGGCGCAATGTCTGTATAAAGAACATCAAAGTCAATGTCCAGTGACTGCTCCAAGACCTGAGTTCCAATCACAATCATTTTATCTGGACGGTCGCCGTGTTTTCCAATTCTGTCCTGTAATTCAGTTTCTTGCTTCATCCGGTCAGTTGCCAAGAATGCCGAGTGCAGTACCATTAGTTGAATATTATCTGGTACCAATTTTGCTAGTAACTGTGCCCGCTTAACTGTATTAACAATAACTCCAGCAATTCCACCATTACTAATCTGATTCAAAATATGCAAAATAAGTTCTTCATCTGAAATATTGAGTCGGTTTACGCTTACACTGACTGCTTTCTGATCACTTTTCCCTGAAAATGATTTGACCTGCTTTATTTCATTTCCATCCAAAATACTTTGCAAAGGGTATGCCTGAGTCTCATCCCATCCATCTGGCGCTTTTAATTTCTTCTTATAGTTTTCTCCGTACTTCCCTGCTAAATAAGCTTCTAATAATTTACTTCGCTTCTCTTTAGGAAGAGTTGCTGAAAGAATTACGACAGGTACATGGTAAGCACCCAACCAATTCATCGCTTTATATAAATACGAATTCATATAGGCATCATAAGCATGAGCTTCATCAATAACAACAACTTTTCCGCTGAGACCCAAATGCGTTAGGGCTAAGTGCTTTTTCTTTAAGCCCATTAAAAGCAAGTGGTCAATTGTTCCAACAGCGAACTTTGTCAATATTGCCTTTTTCCCGGAGAACCAATCGTTCACAACAACTGAGCTATTCTGCTTTTCATCCCCATAAATACTAACCGCCTGAGGAAGCTGCATGTATTTCTGATTAAATTGATTTTTACCATGGAGCAAGCCAGTATCAAACTCGGCACCTTGCCACTCTGCCTGAAGATCTAACCATTCTTCTACACGACTAAACATTGCATTAGTTGTTGCTTGTGTAGGTAAACCAATAAAAAGGCCATCTCTACCAGTTTTCCTTGCCAATTGCTCAACAGCTATTAGTGCAATTTCAGTTTTTCCAATCCCCATTGGGGCCTCAACAATCACCATTCCCGGGTCTAGTGTCGCATTAATAGCTTCGGTCATCTTCCTTTGGACTGGTCGAGCATCAAACTTCCAACGCTTTTTATACGGATCAAGTACAACATCATTCTTAAGTCCGCCTCTTAGAACATCTTGTTGTGGTGTCCACTCGTCAAATTTCAACCACTCAAGCATAGCATCTGTAAACCGGGAATTTTCATACCTTTTCATATTTTCCCATGTCTGATCAATCTTTATCAATGGAAAAAGTGGTTCTTGATGTGCCTTGTCTAAATATTCTCCAGATGCTAGCCAATCCGCCATAATCAATAGTCCTTCTAAAAGAATTGCTTGTGGTTCTCTGATACTAGGGATTTCTTCAGCATCTTGATACCCAGCTTCTTCTAAGGCGTAATTGAATAGTTCTCTCTGAACCTTTTTCCATGGGGCCTGTATCTCAGAATCACCCTCTTTTTGATAGTAATTAGCCTCATAAGTTTCAATCTGACGTCTAGGGGCACGTGCTGTGGCCACTGGTTTTCCATGATGGCCACCAATAATGGCGCCAACAGATGCTGGCACACCAAACACCTTCGCCGTTACAATCGCCTCTCCGGCCAAGGCATGTGGTGACTTACTAGGTGACAGCAAACGCAAATTTCTAAAATTAGTGAAGCCAGCTCTGGCTAAACGATCTTTTAAATAATCATCCAGCTGAACATCATGGTCATACGATGATTTTGACTGGAATGCAGGTGTTGCTTTTCCAATATCGTGGATAAATCCTACCAGCTTAACTAGTTTTTGCGTATCAGTTTCAGATAATGTTCCCTCCAGCACTTGCTTTTGACCTGAACTTAACCAATTATTGAAAAGCCAGTTTATCACGTTTTTTGTATCAAGAAGATGGGCAATCAAAGGTAACCAATATTCCTGTCCATCCTCCGAACGTTTTTTCGCCCATAAGGCTGAAGCTTGTCTAGAAATTTTCATACGCCGACACTCCTTTGCGTTGAATAGCTACATGCTCTGACTTGAGAATTATTCTTCGAGAGCTTGATAATCACTGGATTCTATCACAAATTTAAAAAAACTAAACTCCCTGTACAATAATGTTCTTTCTTTTCCCTTTTAGCATACCTCAGCGTTAGCCTGTTAACAATTGCTAAAACACTATCTTGAAAATTCGCAATTACTTTGATAATAAAAAGTCGCCTCCGATTTCCCTCAAAGGTGACCTCCTATCTCAAGCATAATTCAATCATTTCTATGCCTAGTTTTCATACTCTATCCATCACCAGGCTAATTCGACGCCTTATAAAAAACTTCCCCAGTTTCTCTGACTCTTACCCTATTGTGAATAAATGTGCCTAGTCCAAAAAGCAATTACGCTTGAGAATCATCCCTACATCCGTGGGGAATACAAAACTTGTCCTTTTCCAGCTGCAACTCGCTTAGGATCACCCCCACATCCGTGGGGAATACTCACGTCCCCCAGATTCACTCAATGCGTACACAGGATCACCCCCACATCCGTGGGGAATACTTGGAAGCAAGACACTCCCACTGTTCACATTAGGGATCACCCCCACATCCGTGGGGAATACACCCACTGGAAGAACCCGTTACTCACAGCCAGAGGATCACCCCCACATCCGTGGGGAATACTTGATGTCGTGAAACAGCTTGGAACGCTGCTGAGGATCACCCCCACATCCGTGGGGAATACGTAATCACCTGTGCCCCTGTGACCCCAGTAACGGGATCACCCCCACATCCGTGGGGAATACCTTTAATTGAGACTTCAGTTGCTTACCCCTGGAGGATCACCCCCACATCCGTGGGGAATACATTTTAAGTAGGTTGACGGTCTTCGCTAGCTCGGGATCACCCCCACATCCGTGGGGAATACATGTAAACCTCAGCTTTCGCCATGGCCCGGTAGGGATCACCCCCACATCCGTGGGGAATACATGTAAACCTCAGCTTTCGCCATGGCCCGGTAGGGATCACCCCCACATCCGTGGGGAATACAAAGCCTACACATGCTGAAGCGCTTGGAGAAAGGGATCACCCCCACATCCGTGGGGAATACGCAGCGAGAGTTTGGCGATCGGTGCGACGGTTGGGATCACCCCCACATCCGTGGGGAATACTCCAGATTTTCCCACGTCTCCGCGCAATCTTAAGGATCACCCCCACATCCGTGGGGAATACGTGAAATGAAAGTCAAGGGTTTTCGTGATATTAGGATCACCCCCACATCCGTGGGGAATACTCCCCGCGATAAACTCTTCTTTTGTCGGGCCATGGATCACCCCCACATCCGTGGGGAATACGCTCATCAGCGGTCCGCGCCAAATTAAAAGTTAGGATCACCCCCACATCCGTGGGGAATACATGATATGGATATGGGGACACTTTTCCCGAAAGGGATCACCCCCACATCCGTGGGGAATACTTATCGCTGCGACTACTGATGCAATTGATGTTAGGATCACCCCCACATCCGTGGGGAATACCAAGGAAACTCAGGTGCTGCGTTAGCTGCACTAGGATCACCCCCACATCCGTGGGGAATACTCCTAAAATGGCCGTGTAAGCTCGTGTAGCACGGGATCACCCCCACATCCGTGGGGAATACACTAAACAAACGCCGCCACACCGGGATCCTATTTTTCCAAAAGTACCATTTTCCTTTAACTTGCTTCTCTAGCATACCCCTACAAGGCAGCGTTAACAATTACAAAATGGGCATCTCCAAAATCCGCAATTAACACAATAATAAAAAAGCCACTTCAGATTTTTCACGTCTAAAGTGGCTCCACTTTCAACCAATCACTACTCCACCCGATTCCGCCGCAAAGTCCGGTCGGGCTGATGGCCAATGAACAATGGCACCCGCTCCTCGACCACGTCGCTGAAGGCCAGGCCGTACCAGCGCTGGGGCGACAATGAAATCCGCTGCAGCAGCAAGCGCCCGCCAATCAGCAGCCGGTCGAGCGTTGGCAGGTCCTCCTGTGCACCCAGGTCCTGGAACTGTTGGTTCAGCATGACAAATTTAAAATTACCCACGCGGCGGCCCGGAATACTGGAATACCGTGGCGTTTGGTCGTCCAGCAAGCCTTCCTTTAACAAGTCATTCACGATTTGGCGCAAGTAGACGTTTAACCGCTGCGGCTTCTTGAATCCCAGGTACAGCTGCACGTCCATCACACTACGCGACCCCAGCTGCTCCACCGTGTACGCGCACTCATACGGCGTATCCGTCTCGTTCACCGTCACGAACCAGTAAACCTTGGCACGCTTCGGCTGCTGGTCCAAAATGGAGTAGACCGTTGCCCGTTTGACCGCGTAATCCGGCCCCACGTGCCCGATGTACACCAAATTGGTCGCAAACGGCGGCACCTGGTCGTCCTGGCTCAACGCGTCTAGTTGCGGCACAAAGTCCATCAGCGACACGTTTTCCGCCTCTGCCAAATGGGCATCCCGCCGCAGATTACCCGCGTGCCAAAAGATCATCACGGTCAAAATTGCCAGCGTAAGCAGCACCGTCACGTACCCGCCGTGCACAAATTTTGCCAGACTGGCCACCAGAAACAAACTTTCCAATAGGCCAAACGCCACCACGTACACCTGCGCCAGGACGCGGTGCCCCCGCTGCAGCAGAAAGGCGTGCAGCAACAACGTTGTCATCAGCATCGTCAGCGTAATGGCCAGGCCGTACGCCGCCTCCATGTGGCTGGACGTTTGAAAAAACCACACGATGCTCAGCGTCACGGCACACAGCAGCCAGTTGACGGCACCGACGTACAGTTGGCTCTTCACGTTCCCTGGAAATTTAATCCGCAGCCGCGGCAACAATTTCAGCCCAATGGCCTCGTGCACCAACGTGTAGGACCCCGTGATCAACGCCTGCGACGCAATGATGGCTGCAACCGTGGCAATGACAATCGCAAACCACTGCCAGTGCGCCGGGACCATCGCGTAAAAGGGATTCACCGGATGAGCCGTTGCCAAGGCCGCCCCGTGGCGAATCACCCACGCACCCTGACCCAGATAGCTCAGCATCAGCATGGCGTACACGAACGGCCAAGTGCCGTAAATATTACGCTTGCCGACCTGCCCCATGTCCGAGTACAGCGCCTCCGCCCCGGTCGTCGCCAGGAAAATACTGCCTAAAATGAAAATGCCCTGACGATTGACCGGACTAAAGAGAAAGCGCACAGCATAAACTGGTGACAACGCCCGCAACATCCCCGGTACCGCCAGCAAATTTTGCAGGCCAATCACCCCAATAAAGCTAAACCAGATCAACATTAACGGGCCAAACGACCAACCAATCATCTGTGTGCCGAAGCGCTGAATCAAAAAGAGCCCCAGCAAGATACCGGTCACCACCAGCAGGACCCAGCCCTGATTGGCGCTGAAATGCACCGGCCCGATAACCTGGCCCTTGAGTCCCTCAATCGCCGAGGTCACGGTCACCGCGGGCGTCAACGTGCCATCCGCTAAAATGGCCGCCCCGCCAATCAGTGCGGGAACAATCAGCCACTTGGCCTGTGTCCGCACCAGCGCGTACAAAGCAAAAATACCGCCTTCATCGCGGTTGTCCGCCCGCATCGCCAGCAGAATATATTTAATCGTGGTAATCAACATCAGCGTCCAAAAAATCAGTGAGACGCTCCCCAACATGATTGGCGTTGCGGCCGTCATCCCCCGCCGGCCTGCCGCATCAATAATCGCGTTCATGACGTAGAGCGGCGAAGTGCCAATGTCCCCGTAGACGATGCCCAGGGTGATCAACATCCCCAGTCCCGATAGCGTGCGCGTCGTGGTTTTCATGGCTCAGACCTCCCTTGAATTCTGATACCCATGATAGCGATTCCGCTGACAAACCCCAAAGATTCAGGGGCAATTACGTTACTCACTAACCGAATTAAGGGGTAAGCTTGCTTTAGGGGAAACTGTTGTCGCTCGGTGATGGCCCAAAATCAGCCCCCTCGGCGTTCCGCAACGCTAAAAAAGCGCAAAAAAATAGCCCCTCGTTCCTTGCGAACGAGCGGACTATTTTAAAATCTAAGAAACTCCGGCTTGCTAACCAATCTCTCTGAATCACGTTATTAGCATCTCTTAAACTCTAATAATTAACTATACACGTGAATCGTCCAATCGTCAAGGATTATTTTGGGGCTTCTGATATTTCCAGCGAATCATCCCCCCACTGAACTTACCAAGTCCCCTGTTCCCACACCCTCTACAACGACCATTATAATGAAACACAATTACATTTGAGGGAGGTAACGCCATGACCCGACTCTTTTACATCCTGTTGGCCGGTGAAACGGTCTCTAGTTTTGGGAATAACCTATTTGATATTGCGATTGCTTGGTACCTATACGATTTGACCAAGAGCTCCTTGTTAGTCGGCGTTATTTCTGGCGCATTCAACTTATTAGTTTTGATGAATCTGATTACCGGTTTTATCGCCGACCGGCACGTGAAAACGCAACTCATGCGCGGTGTCGACGCCTGCCAAATGCTAATCATGGTGGTTGCCGGTGCCATCTACGGACAGCGCACCATCACGCTACTACCCTTCATTTTGATTCTTTTTGCCACCCGTTTTGTCGGGACCTTCTTTAATCCGGCCGAAGACACCCTGATTCCCCAACTGGTGGCTCGTGAGTCGTTGGCCAAGGCAAACGGCCTAAACCAGGGGTGCACCATGGTTGCCCAAATGATTGGCATGCTAGTCGGTAGCACGCTGATTGCGTGGGCCTCCCTGGCCGATTTCATGTGGGTCAACGCCGCCACGTTTGGCATCTCGTTTCTCTGCGTCTCCGTCGTTCACCATCGACACCACGAGGTTCTCGCCACGCCTGCCGCTAGCGACCCACAAGACCATTGGAATGCCGGTCTCAAATATATCAACCGAACCGCTATGCTCCGTGCCATCTGTACGCTGGCCTTGGTCATCAACCTGTGCTCTGAAGATTCCACTCAAGCGTAAAATGATTCTTTCCCTCACGCTAGTCAGCTTGGCCGTCATGGGGATGGTGGCGCTGCCAACCGTCACCATGACCTTTGTCATGCGACTATTCATTGGCCTGGGAGCCGGGACCATCAACGTGGCCGTTTTCACGCTGATTCAGTCGACCACTCCCGCTGGTATCCTAGGCCGCGTCAACGGTGCCATGCTAGCGGCATCTAACCTGGCCCTCCCCGTTGGCATGATGCTGGGTGGCCTGATTTCTGCCGTGATCGGTGTAAGCGGTGTGTTTCTCGTGGGTGCCATTTCCACGCTACTCGCCCTGCTGGGGTTCGCCAGGGTCACCGTGCCTGAGCTTTCATAGCCTTTTCGTCCACACCCCCTTGAAATGTTAAGGCGAGAATGGTAGAAAACAAATCTTGAATTTTTTAAAGGAGTTGAGCCAAATGCATATTCTTTTTCAAATTAATGCGCTGTTAAGATTTTTACTAGAAATGATAACTCTAATAGCATTAGCTTTTGTAGGTTTTACAAAATATAAGTTACCACTTAATTTACTTATGGGGATTTTAGTACCAATTGTAATTTATGTGATTTGGTCTATTTGTATGGCTCCTTTATCACCAAACAGAGTGGGCCTACTTTTGAGAGTAACGATTGAGATTATCATTTTTGGCCTCTGTAGTTATATGATAATAACTAAAATATCACTTCGTGTAGGGACTGTATATGGCGTTATAGTTGCTTTGAATGCAATAATGGCACACATTGGAGATGGAATATATGGCAGTAGTTTATAAAATGGAAAATGTTTATCAAAAATACAAGGGTGAAAAAATTATGCAAATGAAAATATTAGGCACTTGAAATGTTAAACCGTTGTTGTATACTTTTAGCTAGAGACGAATTCTCATCAAATTCTAACACTAGTTGATTGTCTCAACCCTGGCGTGGAACGTTAGGGTTAGCGGCTGGTGCAACTCTATTCAGGGGAAAGAAGCGGGGAAAATGAGTTATCTTTTACGGCCAAGTCTCAAGGGCCTGTTTCGTATTGGTTTTGTGGATTTTTATGCTTTTCTAATTGTAGCAGTGGCGTTGATAATGAGGGCGCCCCAGCACGTGATGGTTCTACTTGGCAGTGGGTTAGCCGTCATCTTTGTGCTATCGAGTGTTTTAACCATCCTGGGCATGATTTTCAATCGACTCTACCAGGAACCGGAGACCTATTCCATCCTAGTTTTACAAGTTGCTTTTAGCATTCTCTTCATCGTCTTATTAACTTAATCATTGAAGGTACGCTGACTCGAATCTGTCAACGTGCCTTTTTAATTCGACCAGCCAGTTAGCTGTAGTTGCCCGTTAATAACCTGACACACGCAATTGCTAAAGTAGCCATCGAGGGATACACTCTAGAAGAACCACCAACCAACTAAAAGGAGAATTAGTATCTATGCATAAGCTAACGAAGCAAGCCCTATTGACCGCGACACTGGTGACCCTGACCCTCGGTGGATTAACCGTAACTGGCACGACCTCGGCATCCGCTGCCTACGCACCACGATATACCGTTCCAACGGCATTGCAGGGTAATTGGTATGCCTACAATGCCAAGGCTAAAAAGTATCAACACATCAAACTAACCGCGAAGACGTACCAGTTCTCCGTGGATCACAGCAAGAAAAGCGCCAATTGGAACTTTCCCTATTTGAAAAAGGGCTTCACCCAGTCACCCACCTTTAAGATCAAGGCCACGGGCGGTAAGGCCTTTACCATGATGAGTGGCAACCACGGCTGGACATCGTTCCTGGCCCACAACGACACGGTCAGTCCCGACTACAAGGTCACCTCGCTGAAATTCAACGGCAAGAAGCAAAAGGTTCTTCTGGCCTACATCCCAACGGCCGGCAACCAGGAATCTGCCTTGGTTTACAGCCATCACAAAACGCACACGCAAAAGGTTATTCACGTAAAGTCTAGCAACCTGTATTAATCGCATCTAAAAACCGGACGCCCGGGTTTAACCCCATCGCGTCCGGTTTTGTCTACTCAATTACCTTGTGCCTTCACCCAGCGGACCGCCCAAACCAGCAGCGACCACGCCACCAGCACGGGGCCAAACAAGATCAATAGAAACGTCGCCCACAAATGTTCGGCAAAGACGAGAATCGGGTTCAGAATTTCGTCGGTACTCTGCGTCTCGCTCTCGGTGTACTCCCAAGGATTCGCCGACACCCCGTTCGTGGTCCACCGCCGATTCACGTGACTGTCACTCATGTCTTGATGATGCATCGTCATCGCGCGGTGTTTGTACGATTCAAAGTGCTCGCCATTCTTACTGTACATGTCCCGATATTTTCTGCGCAACCACGGGTAACCGAGGAGCCAGCTCAGACTTACCCAGGCGGTAAATCCCGAGATAGGCAGCTTCCAGCCGGTTCGGGTATGCTCGAGGGCCCCGGCTAATAAGATGCCCAGGATAAACACCCCCTCGAGTAGGGTCCACAAGTACCACCCGATTTGTTTTTCCATGGTGAACGCCCCCCTCTAACTTGATGCCGGGATGACACCACGGGATGATAACCGGTCGTTAGATATTAGTCCGCGTTAGGTCACCTGTTTTACAAAGGGCCGCGTTCTAGCTGACTTACCCGGCAAAATGATAAGTCAACTCTTCAGCCGTATAAGGTCGATCCGTTCGCGCAGGTTCCAAGAAACGGTCGCCCACCTGAATCCCACAGGCCCGGGCCGCCGCCATCGCAAACTCGCGGAAAAATTGGAAGCTCGACGTGATAATGCCGTTATCAACTACCACTGGCTGACGCACCAGGTTTTGTTTCGGGATAAACGGATTTTTGGCGTACGTTTCCTCAAAGATGCCCCCGGTAAACTTGGTATCTGCCAGGAGTCCCGCCTTGGCTAATAGAATTGGCGAGCTCGACATCGCCGCAATGATGGGTCGCTTTGTGGCTGTCCGCAGTTGCGCCAGAAAGGCCGCGTTACGGGGATCCGCCAGCGGTTCGTGGTAGTCGTCGATACCGGGGAGAATCAGGAGGTCGGCCGCCAAGG
Source organism: Levilactobacillus sp. FUA 3915 (assembly GCF_044053135.1). Lineage (NCBI taxonomy): Bacteria > Bacillati > Bacillota > Bacilli > Lactobacillales > Lactobacillaceae > Levilactobacillus > Levilactobacillus sp. FUA 3915. The sequence continues at coordinate 2,867,546 of NZ_CP168704.1, forward strand.
GATCCACCTGTGAAAAGTCCTTTTGCGCTAAGATAGCTAATCCATCTTCCCCCTGATAAGCGCGCTGCTCGGCCCCGACCGTCGTCACTTGCCAATCATCTTCAAAGGCCAAGATTTCAGTTAACGCTGCAATTTCAAAGTTGCAAAGCCCTGGGTAGAGCATGACGAGACACTGTTTCATGGTGAACCCCTCCTTTTTGCTTATCATTATATCATTGCTTTATCATTATATTTTAATTTAAATGAATGAAACGGCCAATTTTCTCAGTCAATAGGCCAACACCTACAAATCAGGCCACCCGTCTTGACTTAAGTATTCAGGTTCCATTTCCTTAGGGACACTGACATTTATCGCCCTGAAGGTTACCTTGAGTTAAGCGCCTGGTCGCACCAGTTTTCCTGCGTGATTGTAATCTCGCTCGTTTCTAACTATAATGGTACTTATCCCAAATTAAGAACAGCATACGTTATTTAAGACTCAAACCGACCAAATTGGCCAGTCATATCGCCAATTGATTAAGTTTTAGTCTTAGTATTTTTAGCATTTCGTTTACATAAATACCGGTAATAACGTGACCGTTGTTAAGCCCAACTCAGCGGGCCACCCGTCATTCTGGCAAAAGGGCACGTTAGTCTTTCAAACGTTACGAGGAGAGGTTTTCAGTCAAATGGATTTAATTTTGTTACTCATCATTATCAGTTTCGCAGCGTCACTGCGGTATCGTCCAAGCGGTCCGGACGTGGACGACTTGAACCGTCAAACAACCACGACCATTAACGGATTGTTCCTATTGTTAGTGGTTTTTGGTCACTTCATGACGTACATCCCCCTGCCGCACGACCTGGCTAAGCTCACCCAGATTTGGATGCTGGTCAAGGGTCAACTTATTGTGACGACTTTTCTCTTTTTCTCCGGTTACGGCATCTATGTCCAATTTGAGAAACGGGGCCGCAACTATTTAAAAACTTTCCCCAAACATCGGCTGTTGTTCCTATGGCTAAAATTTGCGGTTGCCGTCACAATCTACCTGGTCATTAGCCTGTTGACCAAGAACGTCGTGACCCTCCCCCACGTCCTGCTAAGTTACCTGGGGCTGGCCACGATTGGGAACAGCGCGTGGTATATCTTCATTATTTTATTTCTCTACCTGTTGACCTACCTGGCATGGGAACTCTTTCCAACCAACAATCGCCGGGCCATCGCGTTTATCATCATCGGCAGCGGTGTCTACATGTTCGTTGCCGGTTGGCTCCTGCCAGAATATTACGCCAGCACCGTCTTCTGCTACGTCGCGGGAATGCTCTACGCCCACTACAAGCCGGCGATTGAACAAGTGGTTTGTCGAAATTGGTTCCGCTATCTAGCCGTGGGACTGGGCGCGTTCCTGATATTTGCCGCCAGTTATCTGGTCTGCGCCAAAACATCTGGTCCGATTCGCCTCGTTAGCTATCAAATTGCGGGAATCATGTTTGCCTTTTGCTTTGTCTGGTTGGCCATGCGCTTTAAGATTCATAACCCGGTTCTCGCCTATATTGGGGGTCCCGGCATGTTCGCCATTTATATCCTGCAGCGCATCCCCATGATGCTCTTGAAACAAACGGGACTGGCTAATCAACCCGTACTTTACTTCATCGCGGTCTTGGTGGCCACCCTACTGCTAGGCTGGCTGTTCGATAAGGCTTACGCTGCCGTCTGGTCACGGACGTTTGGTCGCCGTAAGATTAGCACGCCGCAACAAGTCAGACCTTAAATTTAAAAAAATGGCATGATTCCGATAGTCTTTCGGAGTCATGCCATTTTGTATTTCTTCGTGGAGATTAAAACGCCTAAACTCCGCATGGACAAATCTCATTCAGCTAGTCATGATCTTTTTTAACAAGGCAATCAGAAGTAGCGTGCACGTGACCAGCGGGCCGAACAGGATTAGTAAGAAGCTTACCAATAGATGTTCCAAAAATATGTAGATAAGACTAAAAATTTCGCCAAGACTTCGCGTGCTTCCTATTGCGTATTGCCATGGATACGAGGTAACACCATTTGATGCCATTCTTCTATTTTTATCAGACTTCAGAAACAAGTATCCTAATTTACCTCTTAACCAGGGGTAGCATAATAACCAGCTAAGAAATACCCAGGCTGTATAGGGGGTTATCGAAACCCGCCAACCATTTTGCGTATGCCAATTAAGCAGAATCATCATTGGAACTGCCCCATAGATCAAGGATAACAAGTATCTCAGCACGCTTTTCCGCATCTCAATCTCTCCTCTATCACACCACTTGCTGGGGCCTTCAACCAAATATCTCGGCCTTACAGATACTGGATGCCCAAATTAAAATCAACTTATTTAGTCTTCCTTAGGATAGAAAAATCATAGATCTTCTAGCCTCTTCATCAGGCCTTTATGTTCATCAAACAACCCGTTAGCCGTTTCCAAGACAGTCGTTCTAACTTGCTCGACCTTTCTAAAAGTAACTTCCTTGCCATCCGAGGAGATGATTTTTTCAAAAACAGTCTCACCATCTACGCCTAAAAACGCGCAATCGCTTTTAGAAAGTTGAAAAGCATATGAGTCTCCGCTTTCAAATAACTTTACTGGTCCATTTAGTTTCTCTGGATCAACCATCAAAATGACCTTCTTCTCGCTTATGTGTATCCATTATATCGTCTCGCCCGCACATAAAGCTACATCTAATTCTGTCCCCACTTCACCAACCCCCATACAGCACTCGGTTAGACGAATCCAAACGACAAAACAAAAAAAGCCAACCACCGAAGTGATTGACTTTCTCTGAATGTAACTAGTTGCGACGGCGTTCTGGGATCCGCGCTGCCTTACCGTTAAGTTCACGGAGGTAGTAGAGCTTAGCACGACGTACACGACCTTGACGAATAACGTCAATCTTAGCAACACGTGGGGAGTGTAATGGGAAAATCCGTTCCACACCGACACCGTTACTGATCTTACGTACCGTGTAAGTTGCTTGGATGCCAGCACCCTTACGCTTGATTACGACACCTTCGAACAATTGGATACGTTCGCGGGTACCTTCGACGATCCGGGCGTGAACCCGAACAGTGTCTCCGGCACGGAAGTCTGGAACATCGTCCCGTAATTGTTCTTGGTTGATCTTAGCAATTAAATTGTTTTGGCGCATAATGTATTCTATCCTTTCGCCAACATTCATCCTCAGTTTCGACAGCGGAATGTTGTTTCTGTGGCTAAATAGCCAAAAGTAAGTGTATCATATCTAGAAATGCCTGTAAAGGTTATTTTCTTGACTCCTTACTTTTTGCCCTGCCGTTCTTCCTCTTCGATCCGGACGTCCGCTAATAACCGCTTCTGTTCCGCGGTCAGCTTCCGGTGATCAATCAGGTCTGGACGTCGTTGGTAGGTCCGCCGTAAGGCTTCTTTTTGTTGCCACTCGGCAATCTTACCGTGGTCGCCACTGGTCAGGACGTCTGGCACCTTCATCCCCCGGAAGTCGGCTGGCCGCGTGTATTGCGGGTATTCCAGCAAACCGGACGAGAAGGAATCGCCAGGGGCCGACTCCGAATTGCCCAGCACGCCGGGCAACAGGCGCACCGTGGCGTCGATCATGACCATTGAGGCCAATTCCCCACCAGTCAGGACAAAGTCCCCCAGGGAGACCTCATCCGTCACCAGCGTGCGAATCCGCTCGTCATAGCCCTCATAATGGCCGCACAAGAAGGTTAAATGCTCCTCGTGGGCAAACTCCTCAGCCACGTGCTGATTGAACGTCACGCCGGCTGGATCGAGCAGAATCACGCGCCCCTTGGGTAAGCCCTCGGCTGCGGCTTGTTCCTGCGTGGCTTTTAACGCGTCAAAGATGGGTTGGGCCTGCAGCAGCATCCCCGCACCCCCACCAAAGGGGTAGTCATCGACGTTGCCGTGTTTGTTGGTCGAGTAATCACGGAAATTGGTGACGGGCATGGTCAGATGCCCATTTTGAATGGCCTTGCCCACGATGGAATCGTGCATGGGACCGGAAAACATATCGGGAAATAAACTTAACACATCGATGCGCATTACTCGAGTCCCTCCATCAATTCTACCGTGACCTGACCGGCATCCAAATCAACCTTTTTAACCACGTCGTCGATCTTTGGCAGTAACAGGTCGTCCTTGCCTGGCCGGTCCACGACCCATACGTCGTTGGCGCCCGGTGACAGGATTTCCTTGATTTCGCCCAGTTCTTCACCGTCTTCGGTGACGACCTTCAGGCCCACGATTTGGTGATAGTAGTACTCACCCGGTTGGAGATCGCCGGTTTCTAATTCATTGTCCGTGACCTTGAGCGTGCTCTGCTTGTAAATTTCCACGTCGTTGATCGACGGCTTGCCTTCAAAGCCCAGCAAGTAAAAATTCTTGTGCTTGCGCATGGTCGCCACGGTCAGTGTGACGGGCTTGCTTTGCCCCTGCTGAAACGCATAGAGCGTTGAGCCGACCGCAAAGCGACTCTCTGGGAAGTCCGTGGTCGCAATGACGCGGACCTCACCCTTGATGCCGTGCGTGTTCACGATGGTCCCTACCGTATAATAAGCCAATTTTTTTGCCTCCCTAATTTTGAGTAATTTATTTTAGATGTTAATTTCAAATTTTTTATAACAAAAAACTCGAGGAAACGTTGCCGCCTCACTCGAGTTTCTGTGCGGGACGGTCATCAATGATGAGCCGTACTCGCTTATTGCCTTGAACGCGAACGCTGTAGACAATCGTTCGGATTGCCTGCGCCACGCGGCCTTGTTTACCGATCACCCGTCCGACATCATCGGGGTGAACGGCTAACCGATATTCGTAAAAGCGATCCGTTTCGACCGGTGTCACCACCAGGTCCTCGGGATGCTCCACGAGTGGGCTAACAATTGCTAGAATTAATGCCTTAAAATCGGTCATTGCTAATCACTACTTTTTAGTGTATTTAGCTTCATGATATTGCTTCATGATACCAGCGTTGGAGAGTAAAGTCTTAACCGTATCTGAAGGTTGAGCACCATTGTTCAACCAGTTCATGATAGATTCTTCCTTCAACGTGATTGAAGCAGGTTGGGTAACTGGATTGTACGTTCCAACTTGTTCGATGAAACGACCGTCACGAGGACTCCGTGAGTCGGCAACCACAATCCGGTAGAATGGGCGCTTCTTAGAACCCATTCGCTTTAAACGAATCTTAACTGACATGTAGACACCTCCTGTATTTCTTTCAACGTGTAATAATATACCAGTTTCTGGATATGATGTAAAGGGTTTTTTCTTTACACCTTGAAATTAATCGAAATTCCTTTGCAACCAAGCCAGATCATCCCCGGTCAACGACGAACGATTTGTCGTGATCCAGGCCTGAACGGCGGCATAATCGTCAAAATCGAGTTTAGTCGATACCACACCGGCCGCCTGCAGGTCCCGCGCAAATTTTAAATCCGCAATCGTCATGGGTGCGCGGAACAGCGGGTTTTCCTCGGCCCGCGACGCCCACTCGCCGGTCAGGACGGCCCGCGCATTGCGGTAGGCCGCATCCTGTTGGATCAAGGAACGTAATTCACTAGCCGTTAACATCATTCATCCCTCCTCAACGCTTGCCACTGCGGGTCGGTAGTCAGGCTGACCACGGTCCCCGGAGCTTGTTTCACAGAAAATTGACTGACCGGACTCGTCAGGAGCCATATCACCGTCACCGGTAACGTGGGCCGTAGCCGCTCCTCCCCATAACCATCGGTCAAAATGACGACGATCTGGTTCGGTCTGCCGGCAAACAAACGGGGCAGCGCGTCAAAGACCGCCTGAAACCGGGTGCCACCCCCACCCGTCCGTTGCAGGCGCTGGGGACGCTTCTCCAGGGCAAAGCTGTTCTCTGGGTCCACGACCGTATCAAACGGATAAACCGTCACCTGCGCGGGATAAACGGCCAATAACGTGGCCATCTGCCCCAACAGGTAACTGATTTCACGATTGCCCATGGACCCGGACTCATCGATGAAGACGGCGACCTGCCGCCAGGTCTGCACGATTTCGCCCGGTAGATCCATCCGTACCGGCTGTCGGCGGTTGAAACGACCGTAAGCCGCTTGCCGACCCGTGGGCACCTGCCCCAGCCCCCGTTTCAGCAAGGACTGCCAATCCAAGGGACGTTGCGCCAGTGTCGGCGTGAGGGCTGCCTGAATGCTGCCAGGCAGCGTGCCGCGCTGTTTGGCGGATAAGTCCGTGCTCACGGCCTGAAAGAGCTGAGAGCGCCATTGTTCGCGGTTAGCCGCGGCCTGGTCAGTCGCGCCCTGCCAGCCGGTGTGGCCATCCTGCGTCACGGCCGAGTCCGTACTCGTCGGGCCACCCAGCTGCCGGTCCCGCGTGGTAGCCTTCTGTTGGGCCTGCCACTGCCGGAGCTGACGTAAATAAACCGCTGAATCCTGTCGCGGTAAAAGGGGTTCGCCCAACGCTGTCGCGAGTTTGGCACTGGTCACGGCCGCCGCTGGAAGATCCGTCAGGTAGTCGTTGACCGCCGCATCCGTGGCCCAGCGGACGAGCCCGGCTTGGGTTGACGTTCGAAGCGCCGTGGCATAGCGCTCGGGATGCCGCCATAATAAATGCAATACCGTGTGCCGCAACATCGCTAACCATTGCGGGCCCGTCCAAGTCGTCTGCGCCAGCGCATCGGGACCCAAGGCCAACTGCCAGTCGCGTTCCGTGGGCACCAGACCTAACGGCGCATGCTGATCGGCAACGGTCACCGTTACCCGACTCAGCACGTGTCCATAGAACGGGTCGTGCTGTAACAAATACAAGACGGCGTTTCGGTAGACGCGACGAGCCGCAGCCGGTTGGTCACTGGGTGGGGCCTGCCGAAGTCGCTGCAGGTCCTGCGTCAGACTCGTCATGGTCTACACCTCAATTTCGCTACTGCGTTTGCCAATCACCGTTAACTGTTGATACAGTGCCGTTACGCCGGGGTGGTCCTGAGCAGCGGATAGATTTTCAAATAAGTTTGGCTGAGCCGCCATCTGTTGGGCAATCGCGAACTGGCCATCCGGTGGGCACGCGCTGAGTAACGCCGTGAACCGGCTAGCCGTAGCGTCGACCGTCAGTGGCCAGTCTGGACTATCCAAGCAGTTCTGGAGAATCGTCTGTTGCTGTGCGGCGGCTAGCGTCTGAAAGGTGGTGACCGCGTCCGGGGCCGTCAACACCTGTTCCACCGTCAGGCCGGGCCGCTGAGTGGTCACATAACTGGCAAAGGCCGTTCCCACGGTCATGCCCAGGTTTCCTTGAATAATCGCCGTCATCACGGCCGTTTGGTTGAAGAGTCCCTGTCGTTCCAGCTCGCGGAGGGCCCGAGAAACACGCTCCCAGGCCCGGGGCGTTGGTTGGAGGTCGTCATCCGCCAAATTATCCGTGGCGACCACGTGCAGGTCAGCGGGCGTCTCCTGGAGGTAAGCCGTGACCAACGGATCAATCCGTGGTTGTCCATCAACTAGAGTCGTCGCCCACGCCAGCCAAGACGTAACGTCGGCCTGCAAGACCAGTCGCGTTGTCCGGTCGGCAATCGCCGCATCCCCCGGCGTGACCCCGTAGTGACTCTGGGCAAATCCCGCCATCGTGGCATCCGGGTTCTCCGCCAAGATCAGGTGGACCTGGTCTGGCAGCGTTAGCGTGTTGATTTGCCGTTGGAGCACCAAGTTCATGAGCTCACTCTGAACGGCCTGCGTGCCCCGGTTGAACTCATCCAAGAACCAAATGATTTCCTGGTCGGGATGGGCCTCGGCGTAGCGAATCATGGCAACCAGAGTGTGTGAGTAGCCAAACTGCACGTCGGCCAACGACCCATACTTAGCCGTCTGCACAAAAGAATCGGCGGTCAACGGCGGCACGGGAATCACCAGGTCGCCCTTCTCGACCAAACTCACCACGGTCGTAAACAATTTTGCCTGCCGTCGCTGCGCCAAATCGGCCACCAGCGCGGACTTCCCAATGCCGGCCTCGCCAACAATCGTGGGCACGGCCCCACTGGCCAAAATCACATCGGCAGCCTGTAAACAAGTCGCATAGGTTAATGCCATCGTCCCAACTCCTTTCGGATACTAGAAAGCCCACTCGAAAAAAACACGAGTGGGCAGTTTTTTTGATTGACTTCAAAATTTATTTTAATTGGATAGTGGTAGACAACCTCAAGCTAAACAGAAACGCACACCAATCAGATGCGGTTAACCCGTTTCAAGCCTATCACTACCACACAAAACAATCGCACCCCCGCGGGCTAAACTAGTGTCAGCCGCAGGGTTGGTAAAATGTGCTCAGCCGTGGGAGTGGCCTTAGCGGTTTACCGCTTAGACCACTGCTATCTTTGAGACTCGGGTTAGGAGGCTCAAAGTAAGTCTGGAGACCGCCCTTCGGCTCCAGGCGGCGCCCACCGCGTTCCGGCACATTTTCACCGGCCCGGAGGCGCTGTTAATCTTTATTTTACCACGCGGCGCTGGAAGAACTTAACAATTTCCACAATCACGATCATCATAAACGAAGCCGCCAGCACAATCGCCCATTGGAACCCATCCAGGTGCGCCACGTGGAACATGCCGTTCAAGCCGGGCACCAGAATCGTCATGGCCAGTAAGGCAAAGGCAATCACGATGGCCCAGTTGAAGAACTTGTTCTTGAAGAGACCGACCGTGAAGATCGAGCCGTGAATCGACTTGGAGTTAAAGGCGTGGAACAGTTGGATCAGCCCCAGCGTCGCAAACGCCATGGTTAAGGCATCGGCATGGGCCAGGCTGGCCGTTGCATGGGCCGGGTAGGTCAATGCCAACCAGTAAACGAACAGCGTGATGCCACCCTCTAACAGGCCTTGATAGATGATCCCGCCGAAGACGCCACCGGAGAAGAAGTTCGACTTCCGGCCCCGTGGTGGTTGCTTCATGATGTTACGTTCCATGGGTTCGACCCCCAGCGCAATGGCTGGCAGGGTGTCGGTCACCAGGTTAATCCAGAGAATGTGGACGGGCGCCAAAATTTGCCAGCCCAGCATGGTCATCATGAACAGGGTCAAGACTTCCCCTAGGTTGGCGGACAGCAGGTATTGGATGGCCTTTTGAATGTTGGCAAAGACCTTCCGTCCCTCTTCCACGGCAACCACGATAGTGGAGAAATTGTCGTCGGCCAGGACCATATCGCTGGCCCCTTTGGAAACCTCGGTCCCGGTGATGCCCATCCCAATCCCAATATCGGCGGCCTTCAGAGCGGGAGCATCGTTGACCCCATCCCCGGTCATGGCAACGACCTTGCCGCGCTTCTGCCAGGCATTGACGATGCGGACCTTGTGCTCGGGAGCGACCCGGGCGTACACCGCGTAGTCGCTCACTTTCTTAGCAAATGTGGCATCGTCCATCTCATCGAGTTCGGCCCCGGTAATCACGGCAGCGGTCTCACCCTTGTCGATGATGCCCAGCCGCACCGCAATGGCGGCGGCCGTATCGCGGTGGTCCCCGGTGATCATCATTGGCCGAATTCCAGCAGATTTGGCATCCGCCACGGCCTGGGCCACCTCTGGGCGTTCAGGGTCGATCATGCCGACCATTCCGGCCAAGATCAGGTCATTTTCCACGGCCTCACTGGTCATGTCAGTTGGCACCTGATCCGTGATGCGGTAGGCAAACGCCAGGACTCGTAAGGCCTGGGTAGCCATGTTGTGGTTGGTAGCCAAGATGTGTTGTCGGTCGGCGTCACTCAGCGGAGAAATGGTGCCATCCTTAGCCAACCGCGTGACGCGCTTTAGCAATTCATCCGGCGCCCCCTTGACGGCAATCAAGAAGCGGCCGTCCGCTAAGGGGTGGACCGTCGACATGAGTTTTCGCTCGGAATCAAACGGAATTTCCGCGACCCGGGGCATGGCCGTTAAGACCTGGTCAACCGGGTAGTTGCGGTCCATTTGGTACTGCACCAGCGCCGTTTCGGTGGGATCACCGGCTAAGCCATCCGGCGTCACCTTGGTATCGTTGCTGAGAACCATGACCTGCGCCAACCGGTCCTCGCGGTCAAAATCAACCGTGTGGGCGTCGGCTAAACGTAAATCCTCGTAAACCTTTTCGACGGTCATCTTATTTTGCGTCAACGTCCCGGTCTTATCCGAGGCAATGATGTCGGTGCTCCCCAGTGTTTCCACGGCGGGCAGCTTCCGGACGATGGCGTGGCGTTTCGCCATTCGCTGGGTCCCCAACGCCAATGTAATCGTCACGATGGCGGGTAACCCTTCCGGAATCGCGGCAACGGCCAAGGAAATCGCCGTCAACAGCATATCGATCAGGCTCTCGGCCTGACGCCACATCCCCATCGCAAAGACGATGGCCGCAATCACCAGAATCAAGATGGTCAGCGACTTTCCTAACTGGGTCAAATTGGCCTGGAGTGGCGTGGTCGTCTCATCGGCGGCTTCGATCATGCCGGCGATGCGGCCGACCTCCGTCTGCATCCCAGTCGCGACCACGACCCCGGTTGCCCGCCCATACGTGACGTTAGAATTCATAAACGCCATGTTGTGGCGGTCACCAATAGGCAGGTCCGTACCGGTCAAAAGGGCGTCTGCCTTTTCCACGGGCACCGATTCCCCAGTCAACGCGGATTCTTCGACCTTTAACGAGGCCACGTCGAGCAAACGTAGGTCGGCGGGAATGATATCGCCGGCTTCTAGCAAGACGATATCCCCCACGACCAGCTCGTCGCTCTTAACGGTCATGACCTGACCGTCTCGACGAATCGTGGCGTTGGGCGCCGACATTTCCTTCAGGGCATTGATGGCTTCCTCAGCCTTGGCCTCCTGAAAGACCCCGAAGATGGCGTTTAACACCACCACGACCAGGATGATGACGGCATCCACGACCTCACCCGTCAGCCCAGCAATCAGCGCGGCCACCAGCAAGACGATGATCATGAAGTCCTTGAACTGGGCGAAAAATTTCTGCACCAACGACGTGGTCTTCTGTTGGTTCAAGACGTTGTGTCCATTCGTGGTGAGACGTTCCTGTGCGGTTGCCGAGCTTAACCCGTGCTCACTGGTCTGCAAGCGCTGGTACAAGTCGGTAACGGTTTCCTGATAAAACGGTAATTTGGCCATTTGCCAATTCCTCCTGAGGTGTGCTCGCAAGCCCATCTTTCACCCATTTTCGGGGGTAAAAAAAGAGACTCACGCGTGCACACAAAATAAATTGTGAACACACATAAGTCTCACTATTTAAGGCAATCCCGGATTGGCAACTGGTTGGACACCAGTTCCAAAGAAATCTTGCTGACGGGTATTGCCGCAGAATTGCTCTGCTAGTTACTCCCTTATGGTTGCTTTAGGAACAGTATACCGGAATGATTTCACCGCGTCTACCCAAAAGATATTTAAAAGTTAATAGGGTTAGCCATAAGACTGGTCTTTGCCCGGCCTCCGGGATGGTGAAAATGAACCGGAACGCTGTGGGCGCGCGCCTGGAGCCAAAGGGCGGTCTCCAGGCTTACTTTGAGCCGCTAAGAACCGCGTCTCAAAGATAGCAGTTCCCTGCCGTTAATCTTTCGCCAGCACCGCTTTTGACTACTCAGTCATTATTTTCCGTTAGGTAGCCGCGTGCCACATCCCCGAATCCAAACAAAAAACAGGCCCCAACACAACGATTACGCATCGCCATCCTCGGACCTGCTTAGTCTATCAGAAACTATTTCCGCTTCTTGCCCCGTAAACGTTTCTTCTTGTTTTTCTTCATTTGTCGAGTCATGCGGTTCATGGCCATCTTTTGCATCCGGCCGCTGATACCACCGCCCATGCCGCCACCCATTCCTGAGTTGCCCATGAGTTGTTCCATGCCGGACATGTTACCCTTGGAAACTTGGTTCATCATTTTCTTCATTTGGTTAAACTGCTTGATCATACGGTTCACTTCATGAATTGGCCGACCAGCCCCAGCCGCGATGCGTCGCCGCCGTGACGGGTTCAGCACGTCCGGATTAGTCCGTTCCTGTGGCGTCATGGAGTACACGACCGCCTTCAGGTGATTCATATCCTTGGGGTCGACCTGCGCGTTCTTCAGCGCTGGGTTGTTGGCCATCCCCGGAATCATCTTCATCAACTCATCCATTGGCCCCATCTTTTGAATCTGTTCGATTTGGTCCAAGAAGTCGTTAAAGTCAAAGGAATTCTCCTGAATCTTTTCGGTTAACTCCTTGGCTTGTTTCTCGTCAAAGTCTTTTTGGGTCTTTTCAATCAGGGAGAGCATATCGCCCATGCCCAAGATTCGGGACGCCATCCGGTCAGGGTGGAAGACGTCCAAATCGGTCATCTTTTCGCCTTGCCCGATGAACTTGATTGGCTTACCGGTGACGGAACGAATGGATAAGGCGGCCCCACCACGGGTATCGCCATCCAACTTGGTCAAAACGACCCCGGTCACGTCGAGCTTGCCGTTGAATCCTTCGGCAGTGGCCACGGCATTTTGCCCAGTCATGGCATCAACCGTCAAGAGAATTTCGTCTGGGTGCGCGAGATCCTTGATGTTGGCCAATTCATCCATCAGCTGTTCGTCAATTTGTAAACGACCAGCCGTATCGATGATGACGTAGTCGTTGTGGTCCTTTTCCGCTTGGGCTAACCCTTGGCGAACAATTTCCACGGGATCCACGTCGGTACCCATTTCAAAGACGGGCACGTCAATGCCGGCAGCCACTTGGACCAATTGGTCGATGGCAGCTGGCCGGTAAACGTCGCCGGCAATCATTAAGGGACGGGCGTTTTCTTCGTTCTTTAACTTCAACGCCAGCTTACCGGCAGTCGTCGTTTTCCCGGCCCCTTGAAGCCCAACCATCATGATGATCGTTGGAATCTTAGCCGACTTGTTCAAGGGAACGGCTTCGTCACCCATCGTCTTAGTCAGTTCTTCGTCAACGATCTTCACAATTTGTTGTGCCGGGTTTAAGCCTTCGAGAACATCGGCGCCCATTGCCCGGTCGCGGACCTGCTTAACGAAGTCCTTGACCACGGTAAAGTTAACGTCGGCTTCCAGCAAGGCCAGCCGGATTTCTCGCATGGTTTCGCGTAAATCACTTTCGGAGACCTTGCCTTTGCCCCGAAGTTTGCGCATTGCGTTTTGTAGTCGTTCAGTTAATCCTTCAAACGCCATTCGTATTGCCACCTAACTTTCATTGTTCTTCTAGATTTTCGAGACCCGCCACCAGCCGATTTAACTTGGCATCCTGCGGGTAATTGGCCGCTACGTAAGACTGAATCTCATCAGCCTGGTCGTTGCGCGCCGTGAATTCTTGGTAGAGGTGCAGCTTGCCCTCATAGTCTTCGAGGATTTTTTCCGTCCGTCGCAGATTATCGTAAACCGCCTGCCGACTGACGTTAAACTCTTCGGCGATTTCGCCCAAAGAGTAGTCGTCGCCATAGTACAGCTGCATATAATTATTTTGCTTTGCGGTCAGTAGCGGCTGGTAGAACGCAAATAAGGAATTAATTCGATAGTTTTTTTCAATCTCCATGCTTGGTCCTCCAGTTCGTGTCACACTCTACCAGAATACCGATTTTTAGCGGTTTCGTCAATTTTTTTCGCTGATTTCGGGTAATCTGGTGACGAGCCGTCCCTAACGCAAATTAAAAACGACCCCACCAAATTTCATCGGCGGGGTCGTTTCCTTTAGCTAAGCTTTTTTATCCAACGCCTTCACGTCGATCAAGCCCTTGAACAAGCCGTAAACAAACTCGTTCGGGTCGAACGGCCGTAAGTCGGAAATCTGTTCGCCCAACCCAATAAACTTCACGGGTACGTGGAGCTCGTTGCGAATGGCTAACACAATCCCCCCACGAGCGGTCCCATCCAGCTTGGTCAGAACGATGCCGGTCACGGCGGTAGATTCCTTAAACAGTTTCGCTTGCGTCAAGGCATTTTGCCCCGTCGTTGCGTCCAGCACCAGGAGAACTTCATGCGGCGCGCTGGGAATTTCACGGGTAATGATCCGCTTCATCTTTTCCAGCTCGTTCATCAAGTTGACCTTGTTCTGTAACCGACCAGCGGTGTCGACGAAGAGAATGTCGTAAGCCTCTTCCTTGGCCTTCTTAACGGCATCAAACACCACGGCGGCTGGGTCAGATTGGGGCTTCCCTTTAACAATATCCACGTCCGCACGTTTAGCCCAGACATCTAATTGTTCGGTTGCGCCGGCCCGGAACGTATCGGCAGCGGCCAACAAGACCTTCTTGCCAGACTGGTGGTACCGGTTGGCCATCTTCCCAATGGTGGTCGTCTTACCAACCCCGTTGACCCCCACGAACAGGATCACGGTTGGGCCATCGGTCGCCATGTTCAGCGCGGTGCTCTCCTCGTCGTTGCCGGCGGCGTCATAAATCTCAACCAACTTCTCAACCACAACGTTTTGCACGTCAGCAGACTTCTTAGCGTTCTGTAGCTTGACCTCGTCGCGCAACTCATCGCTGAGCTTCACGGCCATGTCAAAGCCCACGTCGGCACCAATCAGGGTTTCTTCCAAATCATCAAAGAAACTCTCATCCACGTGCCGGAAGTTAGCCAATAAAGCGTTCAACCGTTGGCCAAAGGTCGTCCGGGTCTTTTCCAAACCCTTATCGTACAACTGTTCATCGGTTTGTTCAGCGGGTTCGGTTGAAGCGGACTCAGTCGTCTCTGCCGCAGTTTCTTTTGGTTCTTCAGTTGCGACTGCTTCAGGTTCTGCTTCATCGGCTTTCACTGACGTTACCGACTCGGAAGTCGTTTCAGCTTCTTCAGTCTTTACCGATTCACTGGCCTCAGAAGCTGGTTCATCAGTCGGCTCAGTTGCGGCGGCTGGGGCTTCACTGGCTACTGGTTCAGTCACCGCTTCAGCCTCAGATGGTGCCTCAGAGGTGACCGGTGCTATTGGTTCGGCAACGGGTTGGGCCTCGCTTGCCACTGAGTCTGGTGCTGGTGTTGCCACGACGTCTGCGTCGCTGCTTGATGCAGCTGATTCGGCTGGTTCTTCAGCCGCTGCACTAGTGGCAACCGGCGCTTCACTAGCCGCCACCGAACTTTCGTCAGGCGTTTCAGTAGCTGCTGAGTCTGGCGTTTCCACGTCTGGGGTCGCTGTGACCGGTGCCGCACTAGAGGCGGCTACGGGCGCTTCACTAGCGGGGGTGGCTGCTGCAGAAGAGTCTACGGCCGCCTCACTGCTGGCTGGTGCCTCGCTGGCCGGCTCCTTTTTAGCACGCCGGCGAAAAATATCAAATAATCCCATTAGGATCGCTTCCTTTCCTGAGTGGTTTCTTGGTCCAGGTCGACGGCGACCATCTTAGAGACGCCGGATTCCTGCATCGTCACCCCGTAAAGGATATCGGCTTGCACCATGGTTTCCTTCCGGTGGGTGATGACGATAAATTGCGTTTGATCTTGGAATTGGTGAATGTAGCGGGCAAACCGGGTCACGTTGGCCGGGTCAAGCGCTGCCTCCACCTCATCTAAAATACAGAATGGCACGGGTTGGACCTGTAAAATGGCAAATAAAAGCGTAATGGCCGTTAACGCCCGTTCACCCCCGGAAAGGAGCCCCATGTTCTGGAACTTCTTGCCAGGCGGCTGAGCCATGATGTCGACCCCCGTCGTCAGCAGGTCGGTCGGGTCGGTCAAAACAAGTTCGGCCTTGCCGCCACCAAACATCTGCTTGAACGTGGCCGTGAATTTCGCGGCAATCTGGTCAAAACTGGCCTTGAACCGGCGCTTGACCTGCCCATCCAACTCGGTCATGGTCGCGGTCAACTGTTCCTTGGCCGTGACCAGGTCGTCACGTTGTTGGGTCAGGAAGTCGTAGCGTTCCTTGACCTCTTTGTATTCATCGATGGCGTTGAGGTTGACCGGACCAATTTCATCCAGCCCCCGCTTCAACAGCTTGAGTTGCACGGCCAGTTCATCGGCGGGCAATTCACTGATGTCTTGTTCGGCGGCGGCTAAACTCAGCTGGTATTTCTCAGCCAACTGGTTCTGTTGCTGGTCGATCAAGGCGGCTAATCGGGCCTGCTGGACCTGGGCCTGTTGCAAATCATCGTTGGCCAGTTGCAGTAAGCCACTGGTCCGTTGATTGGCCGTCTCGGCGGCTTCCAGGTCATCATTGACCGTGGTCAATTGCGCATTGGCCTGGTCCAGGTCTGTTTGCACCGCCTCACGGTCTGCTTGGGCCTGCTCTAATTGTGCCTGCGCATCGGCTGGCGTCAACGTGGCCTGTTGCTTGAGGTCGGCCAAGCCGGTGGTTACCGTCTTAGCGGTGGCCTCATCGGCGGTCACATCCTCTTGCAACGACTTGATAGCCTCACGCTGTTGCTGGTGGCGTTCCTTGGCGCCCGCCAACCACGTTTGCTTAGCCGTCAAGGCCGCTTGTTTTTGCGACTGCTCGGCCGTGACCATCGAAATTTTCTGTTGCAGGTCAGTGATAGCTTTTTCGGTCGCCACAACCTGTTGTTCACCCGTTGTGATTTTTTGGGCTAACTGGCTGCCCTGATCATCCGCATCGCTGTCCTGGGCCTGCTGAATCTCCAGCTCGGCGGCTTTCACTTGCCGGTTGGCCTGTTCTAAAGTCGTTTGCGCATTGGCCAACTGGTCGTCTAATTGGCGACACTGTGGTTGCAGGGTGTTAATCGTGCTCTGAAAGGCCTGGCTCCGCTGTTCGCTAGCCGTCAAGGCCGTTCGTTGCGCTTTAATTTTAGCCTCTTGCTCGGTCAGGGATTTTTGCATTTGGGCAATATTGGTCTGCAGCTGTTGGAGCTCCTGTTGTTGCCGGAGCACGCTGCTGTGGCTCTGCCGGGATTGGCCCCCGGTAATGGCCCCACTGGCGCTGACCACGTCACCCGCCAGACTGACCACGCGATACCGGTGGTGAATCCGTTGACTGATGGCGACCGCCGTGTCCAGATTAGCGGCAAAAATGGTGGTGCCTAATAGGTAATCCAAAATAATGGCGGCGGATTGATCAATGCTGATCAGCTCGCTCCCGACACCCAGATACCCCGTCATGCTGTGCACCTGTTGCAGGGTGTTGCGGTCAATTTGCCGGCCGCGCACCGTGCTCAATGGCAGAAAGGTGGCCCGCCCAGCGCGGTGCTCGCGCAGGTAGCCGACCGCAGCCTTGGCCGTCGTTTCATCGTCGACCACGACCTGTTGCAGCTGGCCACCCAACGCGTATTCAACGGCGCTGGTATAGCGTTCAGGGACCTGTAACAGCTCGGAAACCGCCCCGAGGAGTCCCCGGAAATGGTCGCGCTGCTTCAAGATAGCCCGAACTCCCTGATAAAAGCCACCGTATTCCGCGGAGGAGGCCTGTTGACTAGCCACCTTGGTTTGGGCGCGCTGGTAGACCTCTAAAGCCGCTTGCCAGTTGTGTTGCAGGGTTTGATAGTCTTTTTGATGGCGCTGGTACTGCCCGGCTTCAGCATCAAGTCCCTGTTCCGCTTCGTTTAACGCGGATTTTTGACTGGTGGCCTGGGCCGTTAAGGTTTGGACTTCAGCCTGGGCAGACTGCGCCCGTTCCTGAAGCTCGGTCAATTGCTGCGCGACCCGTTGTCCCCGTTGTTGCAGGCGTTCCTGGTTTTGCTGCAAATACTGCCGTTGATTACGCCAGTTGGCAACGTCTTGCTTCTGGTCGAAGTAGGTCGTCCGCAAGTTTTCCAGGTCCTTACGCAATCCCGCAATCACTTGGGGGTCCGTGGCCTGGGTCAGCTCACGGGCTTCCTTCTTCGCCGTCTTCATGGCGTCCGTCAGCTCGGCAATCGACGCCTCAGCCTTGGTCAACGCCTCGCGATTGGTGGTCATCTGCGCCTGCAAGGTCGTCAGTTGTTGCTCTAAGCGCTGGCGTTGCTCGTCTTGGTGCTTTTGCTGCTCACCGGACAGGTTGACCTGCCCCTGACGCTGCTCCACCAGCTGCGTTGCCGCGACCAATTTGGCCTGCAGGTCATCCTTGGTCGCCAGCAGCGTCGTCTGTTGTTGCTTGAGGTCATTAACGGTCGCCGTTTGGGCTTTTTCGGCAGCCTGGTGCGTGGTGACCTGGTCCTGTTTTTCGGTGACCTGGGCATCCGCCGTCTGCTTCTGTGTCATCTCGGTGTGGAGTTGCCGCACCAGTTGGGTCCGGTCCAGCAAGGCAAATTTTTCCTGCTGATCCAGATAGTCCTGGGCGAGATTGCTCTGCTCCTCTAACGGCTGTACGCGGCCTTCCAGCTCGGCGATGATGTCCTCGACCCGGTGTAAATACGCCGTGGTGTCATCCAATTCACGCTGCGCCTTTTCCTTGTGCTTTCGGTATTTATAAACGCCCGCGACTTCTTCAATGATGTTGCGTCGGTCTTCGGGCTTGCTGTTGAAAATGGCCTCAACGCGCCCCTGAGAAATAATGGAGAAGGAGTCTTGTCCCATCCCCGAATCCATCAGGAGTTCCGTGATGTCCTTCAACCGGCAGCTTTGCCCGTTCAATTGGTAGTCCGAGTCGCCGGATCGGTAGAGCACCCGGCTAATGGTCAACTCGGTGTAATCACTTTTTAAATAGTGGTCGCTGTTGTCCAGCGTGATCGACACGGCTGCCCGGTTCAACGGGTGCCGGTCGGCTGAACCCGCAAAGATCACGTCGGGCATCTTACTGCCCCGCAGGCTCTTCGCGGACTGTTCCCCCAAGACCCACCGAACCGCTTCGGAAATATTACTTTTACCGCTCCCATTGGGGCCGACGATGCCGGTCATCCCCGGCAAAAAGTCAATTCGGGTTTTATCCGCGAAGGACTTGAACCCGCTAATTTCTAATGTCTTTAACCGCATCGTTAGTCATCCTTACTCTACTTTCAGATTCTCAAGCGCATGCCGCGCCGCATTTTGTTCCGCATGCTTCTTCGAATGGCCGTGGCCTTCGCCTAGCTGCTTGTCGTTCACGTAAACGGCCACCATAAAGGCCCGGTCGTTGTCAGGACCCTCTTCATCTAGTAACCGGTATTCGATGTTCACGGGTCCATTTTGTTGGACGAGTTCCTGTAATTCAGTCTTGTGATCAAAGAATTCATCGAAGCGGCCTTCGTCTAGCTTAGGGAAGACGACTTTCGTGACAAATGGCACAACCTTTTCCAGTCCCTGATCCATGTACAGGGCGCCAACAAAGGATTCGAAGATATCACAGAGCAGGGAATCCCGTTGCCGGGCCTGCGCCTTTTCTTCACCCTTGCCTAAGCGAATGTACTGATCAAAATGGCATTCACGAGCGAAACTCGCAAAACTTTGTTCGTTGACCATGGCGGCCCGAAGCCGCGTCAACCGACCTTGGGGCATCTTGGGGTACCGGCGGAAAATGTAATTGGAGACAACCAATTGCATCACAGCGTCACCTAAGAATTCGATGCGTTCGTAAAATTTCAGCCCCTGGTTCGGGTGTTCATTTACATATGAAGCCTGAGTAAACGCCTCGTCAAGTAACGATTGATCTTTAAAATGTATATCATAATTTTCTGCTAATTCTTGATTTAATCCAGCAATCACGCGCTAATTCCCTCATTTCTTCAATACGTTGGGTGAATGGGTTCGCCTCCGGTAGTCAGGTATTCCGCCCCCTCTGAGGCCCACCCAGAGCCAAAGAGCGGTCTCTGGGTTCGCCTTGAAGCCCCGAAAATCACGGGTCTTCAAGGTCGGCCTGTGTTCTAAGGCCGGAAAGAACCCGACCTAAGAACACCGACACAGGGGGCTCCACACCTGCCTACCTGCGGCTAAGCACATTCAGCCAACTAAACTCTCTTCACATTGATTTCAACATTTTAAATTCTCTGTCCATAATTAAATTATTACCCAATCTAAAAGACACACACAGTCACTATTATACCTGAATCCAGCCGTTTTCACTGGAAATCACGCAGAATTTTCACGAGAAAATAATTCTGGTGGTGGACTGGCTTCCTGATTGGGAAATATTTCCAGATTGAAAAAGCCCGGGACGACTTAACCTGCGGCCCGGACTCGCTCAAATAACTTATTTTTCTTGGTTTTGGTGGGCGTCGATGTAATCGACCACTTCACCAATGGTGTTCAGCTTCTCAGCATCTTCATCCGAAATTTCAGCGCCAAACGTGTCTTCCAGTTCCAAGACGAATTCCACGAAATCAATGGAATCGGCGTCTAAGTCCTGCTTGAAGTTCAGTTGTTCGTTGATGGTATCTCGGTCAGCCTCAAAACGGTCGGCAATAATGTCGGCAATCTTGTCAAAAATTTCTGCTTTTGTCATTGTAATCCCTCGCTCACAGTATTCAAATAGTAGTCTAACCGTTTTGCCGGTCCTTGTCTAGCCAATTAATCATCCGGGTTAAGCTGGTTGTTCATTACGCCTCCGGGCTGGTGAAAACTGAGCCGGGACGCTGTGGGCGAACGTCTGGAGCCAAAGTTCGGTCTCCAGACTTACTTTGAGCCTCATAGACCGAGTCTCAAAGATATCAGTTGTCTAAGCGGTAAACCGCTAAGGCAACTCCCACGGCTGAGCTCATTTTCACCAACCCTGCGGCTCACACTTGTTTAACCCGTGTGGTACGTGTCTCCAGGTGTGCCTTACCAGGCAATCACCTGACGATTGCATCTCTCGACCCAGACGTGAATGTCTAACTGGGCTAAACCACGCTAGAACGTGAAACATGGGCGACGTCACCGTCAGTGACCAGAGGCGGAGCAAGTTGACCAGCTGTGTCGGTGGTCTTGGCTGAGGTTTCTCCACTCAGCCTAGAGCACGGGACGACCTTTGAGACCGCCTCTCAGGCTCAAAGTCGAGGTGGAAGCCTGCTCCTCCGGCTGGAACCGTTCCCCACAGCAGGGCAACTTGAATCCGCCGCCGGGAACGCCTGCGATGACACCGGCCCATTTTTCTCGCCCGGTAAGGCGACACAGAGCTCTCGTTTAGCCCATTATAGGCGTTTACTTCAGGGACTCCTTGAGGGCGCTCATTTGCTCGCCGTGTTCGGCAAAGTAAGTGACTAACTGGTCGGCGCTCTTGCTGGCAATCAATTCATGGATTTGACCAATCGTATTCTTAACGGTTGGGGCCTTGGTGGAGCCATGGGTCTTAACGACCGGCGCCTTCAAGCCCAACAGCACGGCGCCCCCGTATTGGGAGTAGTCCATGGCGCTCTGAACGTTGCGGAAGACCGGCTTCAACATGCTGGCACCGATTTTACCGCCCAAACCACCGCTCATGATTTCACCCTTGATCAGCTTCAGCATGGACAGTGCGGTGCCTTCGATGGCCTTCAACGTGGCGTTTCCGGTAAACCCATCGGTCACGACCACATCCGCTGCCCCGTTCAGTAATTCACGGGATTCAACGTTGCCGACAAAATTAATTTCGTCCATCGCAGACAGTGCCTCGTGGATGGCCCGGTGATTCTTGTCACCCTTATCCGCTTCCGTCCCGTTGTTTAACAGGCCGACGCGGGGCTTTTCCACGTGCATGACGGATTGGGCGTAATACTGCCCCATGATGGCATATTGAACGACGTTAAATGGCTTGGTATCGGCGTTGGCACCCACGTCCAGCATCACAAAGCTCGACTGGTCTGGCTTTTGTAAGACGGGTAAGGTGGTCGTCAAGCCAGGCCGGTCGATGCCCTTGATTCGGCCGACAATCAGCAGACCGGCAGCCAAGACGGCCCCCGTATTTCCAGCGGAGAAGAAGGCGTCGGCCTCCCCCTCACGGACGGCCGTGGCGGCCAGCACGATACTGGAATTTTTCTTCCGCCGCACGGCACGAACGGGTTCGTCCTCCATGGCAATCACTTCTGGCGCTGGCATCAATTTGATGCGGGTGCTGTCCTGTAATAGCGGTTGGACCTTTTCTTCTTGACCGTACAGTAAAAATTCAATGTCTGGGTACGCGTCACGGGCTAATTCGATGCCCTTAACGATTTCAGCGGGCGCATAGTCGCCGCCCATTGCATCTACAGCAATTTTCATGAGTAATCTCCTTTGGCTAATCCATGGTGGTGTTGCGGTGCGCGGTGGTGCTGAGAAACGCTGCCAGGGCCAGGTTATCGTCCTTATCCGCCCAATTTGGCGACGCGACGGTTTCCTTAGCGGCCTGTTGTGCCGCGCTTAAAATGTTGAGGTCGGCCACGGGATCACCCACCTTAAAGTCGGGCACCCCGGACTGCTTTCTTCCCAGAATATCACCTGGGCCCCGCAATTCCAAGTCCTTTTGTGACAGCACAAACCCGTCATTGGTACTGGTCATGGTCGTCATTCGTTCGACGGCTAATTGATTTTTGGGGTCAGCAATTAAAATACAAGCGGATGCCCGCGTTCCCCGACCGACCCGGCCCCGTAATTGGTGCAGCTGGGCCAAACCAAAGTGGTCGGCGTCATAGATCATCATCAGCGTGGCATTGGGCACATCGACCCCGACTTCAATCACGGTCGTGGCAACCAACACCTGAAATTCATTGGCCTTGAACGCATCCATGATGGCATTCTTCTCGTCATCTTTCATCCGACCATGTAGCAGGCCTACCTTATAGGTCGGTTCAAATTCTTCTTTAAATCGTTCGTAAATGGCCTCGGCATTTTTCATGTCGACGGCTTCGGATTCCTCAATCAGGGGCGTGACCACGTAGGCTTGTGACCCCGTGCTCAGTTCCGCCTTGACCTGACGCAACGTGGCGTCGACCTGATTGCTACGAATCCAGGTGGTCTTGATGGGTTGCCGACCGGCGGGAAGCTCGTTAATGACTGAGACATCCATTTCGCCGTACGCGGTAATCGCGAGGGTCCGGGGAATTGGCGTGGCCGTCATGGCGAGCACATCGGGCTGTTGGCCCTTTTCCCGTAACGCTTGGCGCTGGTTTACCCCGAAGCGGTGTTGCTCATCGATCACGGCTAAGCCCAGGTCATGGTAGTCGACCTCGGGCTGAATCAGCGCATGGGTCCCAATCAAGAGATCCACACCGCCCTGCTTAATCTGCGGTAGCAAGGTCTTGCGGGCCGCAGCCTTGGTCGCCCCAGTTAAGAGGGCCACGTTGACGGGGAAATCAGCGAACAGCTTGGCCAGGTTATTGGCGTGTTGTTCGGCTAAAATTTCGGTGGGTGCCATCAGGGCCGCCTGAGCCCCCGCGGTAATCGCGGCGTACATGGCAATGGCGGCGACGACGGTCTTCCCACTCCCGACATCCCCTTGTAGGAGCCGATTCATGTGGACCGGTCGTTTCAAATCAAAACAAATTTCGTTGACAACTTTCTTTTGTGCGCCGGTCAACTCATACGGTAGTGAGTCGATAAACGCCTTGAGCTTGGCTAAATCGTAGTGTAAGGCCTGGCCATGTAAGGTGTGGTCCTGTTCTCGCACGATTTGTAAGCGTAGTTCAAACAGATAAAACTCCTCAAACTTGGCCGTCCGGCGGGCTGCTTGGGCCGCGTTGGCGTCGGCTGGAAAATGCATGTCGTGAATCATTTGCTTGCGGTGGAGCAGGCGGTATTGATCGCGTAAGCCCTCGGGAATCAGGTCGACAATCACCGGTTCATAGGCGTCAAACGCGGATTCGACCAATTTTTGAATCGTGCCCTGCCGGATTTCCTTGTTGGCCGGGTAAATAGACCCCATGCCACTATCGGCACTGGCCAGAATTTTCATCCCCGCCAGGCTCTGCCGTTTGGCATCAAAACGCCCGTAAACCACGATTTCATTGCCGACCTCGAGCTTATCCTTTAACCAGGGTTGGTTGAAAAAGGTCACCGGAATCACCGTGTGTTCATCCAGTAACAGCCGGAAATTCAACCGATTTTTCTTTCGACCAAACCGCGTCAAGACAGGTGCTCCAGCAACCGTTCCCTTCAAGGTCACCTTGGCCTGGTCGGTTAATTCAGCCGGGTCCTTGGCCTGTAGGTCTTCATAACGGAAGGGAAAGTAGGTCAATAAATCATTAATATTTTCAATATCGAGACTCTTGAGCGCCTGAACCCGCTTGGGGCCGACTCCCGCTAAGGCGGCGACGCTATCGCTTAAACTTGTCATGTGCTTCCCTCCCGTCACTGGTGATAGCGAAAAAAAGACTGGACCATTAGCCCAATCTTTTTTCGTTTACCGGTTATTCAACCGAAATCAAGAATGGGTAAACCGGTTGGTCCCCTTCATGAACTTCTGTTTCTAAATCATCATCCAACGCTTCGACCTGTTGTTGCAGTTGTTCCGCAACCTCGGCCGTCGTGTCAGAACCGTAAATGATCGTAATGATTTCACTCTCATCATCGAGCATGGCCTTCACCGTGTCCACGGCGGTCTTTAAAAGATCGGCGTCGGTCACTTTGATGGTCCCGTCAACGATGCCCATGAAGTTCCCTTCCTTGATGTCAAACCCATCAAGTTGGGTATCGCGAATCGCGTGGGTCACTTGACCACTCTTCACAGCGCTCAGATTATCTTCCATGGCTTCTTGGTTTTCTGCCAATTCAGCGTCTGGATTGTAACCGAGCATGGCCGTCATCCCTTGCGAAACCGTCTTGGAATGGACGATAACGGCTGGAACGTCAGCGACCTTAGCGGCTTGTTCAGCGGCTAAGAAAATATTCTTGTTGTTAGGTAACACAATGGCCCGTTTGGCTTGGCTCTGGTTGATGGCGTCCACAATATCCTGCGTACTTGGATTCATGGTTTGCCCACCGTTGACCACGTGGGTCACGCCTAAGCTCTTGAACAACGTCCCGAGGCCTTCGCCGGCGGCAATCGCAATGATGGCCGTGTCGGCAGGGGCTTCGTCGGTTGCTGTGGCCACCGGAGCGGCTCCAGTTTCTTCATCGTGTTCCATGATGGTTTCCTGTTGCATCCGCATGTTATCAACCTTGACCTTGGCTAAATCACCAAATTCTTGGCCCCAGGCGATAACCTTACCAGGGTGTTCCGTGTGGACGTGAACCTTGACGATTTCTTCATCGTTCACGACCAACAGGGAATCCCCTAAATCAGCGAGATACTTGTAGAAGGTATCGTAATCAAAGTCGTGGTCAACTTGTTTCCCACGGCCGATACGAACCATGATTTCGGTACAGTAACCGTACTTGATACTGTTAGGATCTAATTTTCCCTGAACACTCTGATGGTGCGCGGCGTCAATCATTTCGTCCATTTCAGCATCGTCTGGCTTGTAGTCGCCCTCTTCAGAGACGCGACCGTTCAGGGAGTCGTTGAAGGCTTCCAGCACAAAGGTCAACCCTTGGCCACCGGAATCCACAACGCCCACCTGCTTCAAGACAGGCAGTAAGTCTGGCGTGGTTGCCAAAGCAGCCTTGGCCGCTTCAAAAACGGCGTCCATGACAGCTAAGACGTCATCGGACGCCTTAGCCGTGTTTAAGCCCGCCTGAGCGCCTTCACGAACAACAGTCAGGATAGTTCCCTCTGTTGGCTTCATAACGGCCTTGTAGGCGGTCTCTGCGCCGGCTGCGAAGCCATCGGCCAAATCTTGGGCCGTCAGCGTTTGCTTGTCAGCTAACTTTTTGGAAAAACCACGGAAAATTTGGGACAGAATCACACCGGAGTTTCCCCGGGCACCCATCAGTAAGCCCTTGGCCAAAGCCACGGCCAGGACACCGACCGCCGTGCTATCAGCATCGCGTTCGTACTTGGCCCCACTTTGTAAGGACAGGCTCATGTTGGTCCCAGTATCCCCATCAGGAACTGGGAAGACGTTCAATGAATTAATAAAATCAGCGTTTTGGTTTAGCTTTTGCGAGGCGGCTTGGACCATCTTACCAAACTCAAGATTAGTAATTTCTGTTACTTTCAACTAAGTTTCCTCCTTGATTTCAGTACGACTGGCTAATCAGCCAATACCCGCACCCCTTGTACGATGACGTTCACTGAGTTTGCGGTAACCCCCAGCATTGTTTCTAGGTTATATTTAACTTTAGACTGGACGCTGCGTGACACTTCGGAAATCTTGGTTCCGTAGCTGGCAATCACGTAAACGTCAATGGCAACCCCGTTCTCTTCTTGGCGAACGACGACCCCGCGGGCATAATTCTCCCGCCGTAAAATATCGTTAACGTTGTCACGGATCTGATTCTTACTTGCCATGCCCACGACACCATAGTTATCAGTCGCGGCTCCCCCAACAACGGTCGCAATCACTTCATTGGTAATATCAATTGTTCCGTACTGAGTTTTAATCTTTACGGCCATGGAAATAGCCTCCTTGTCTGGATATAGAATCTTTAACAGAAATTAATCTTACCACAACCCAAGCAAAAATAGAAATAGGAACTCTGAAATGCTTGTTCTTACGGTAAATAAGTGTCAAGTAAATTTCCTTGAAAGAAAACATTGCTTTCCACAAAATTGTATGGTAAATTATTCAGGTGAGTAAAAAGCACTGCTTTTTAAAAGTAATGAATCCATAAAGGAGGGTTTACGCCATGGCAAAGGATTTTCTCAACGGCAAGCGGACGCGCTTCGGTAACAAGCGTTCTCACGCTTTGAATTCAAGTCGTCGCGCTTGGAAGCCGAACTTACAAAAGGTTCGCATCTTAGTGGACGGTAAGCCGAAAAAAGTCTGGATTTCAGCTCGGACTTTGAAGTCAGGTAAGGTTACGCGTGTCTAGTTTCTAGATATGATTAATCTTGAAAGCACTAACCAGCATTTGCTGGTTGGTGCTTTTTTATTCACCTTTTTCGTATCGAGTCCCTTACTGATTGGATTCATTAACAGTTACTTCTATATGATAGTTTACCATTGTTCGTCTGGACGAAACAGGTATTACGCTTGCTGGCCCCCAACGGCGTTTCTTACTAAAATAGACCTATCAGTCCTACCCTAAAATTAAATTCGGAGGTTCTCCCCCATGCTTACCCATACCTTGGCCACACCGGCCGATTATCCTCGACTCACGGCCATTTGGACGCGTTCGGTGACGGCGACCCACCCTTTCTTAAGCCTAGCTGACCGTGAAGCCATTCAGCGTGACTTGCCCCGATATTTTGCGCAGGTCACACTGTGGCGATGGCAACTTGACGAGCACCTCATTGGTTTCACTGGCATGGCTGGCAGCGACCTGGCCATGCTCTTCTTGGACCCAACCTATTTCCGCCACGGCTACGGTCAACAGATCATCCGTATCCTGATGAAAACAGCGAACCTCCAAACGGTCACGGTGAACGCGCAAAATCCGGGCGCCTTGGCTTTTTACCAGCGTCAGGGATTTAAGATTATTTCTCAAAATTCCCTCGACGCGGACGGGCGCTCCTACCCGATCATCAATTTGTCTCTGACTTAAAATTTTTCCCAAATAAATAAGACACACAAAATTCTTTTTACGGAATTTTGTGTGTCTTATTTTTTATTTCAGTAAAAGCTTAGCACCTATCTCAGACCAGTAACGCACTAGAGAGTTAACTGAAACACTAGTGTAAGCCGCAGGACGGGTGAAAAGGAAGCCAGGAGACCGCCCTTTGGCTCCGGGCTTCCGCCCACAACGGACCGCTCCCATTTTCACCCGTCCAGAGGCTCTGACCCCGCTAGCTATTCAGCTAACGCTTACTCGTGCCGAGCCTCGTAGGTGTCGCAGCTTTGGATGACGCAGAGCACGCCCGTGTCGAACTGAAATTCCCCGGTATCGCCAACAAACTCGTTGCTGGCAAAGGAAATCGGGTACGGAATCGGTTCGTCATGGAGCTGGTACTTCTCATCGATCAAGCTGAGATGGTCGATGGGCGTCAACGGCACAAAGGCCAGGTAATTCTTGTCGGGTTCCTTCTTCAATGTGTAATGACCCGGCAAATAGTACGTAATCGTATTCTGTTTATCAATCAACCGAATTCGACTCGCATACAACTTGTACTGGGGTTCCAACACGATAAAAAGGTTCGCCAAAAAGTGATCCAGCCGACCGCCCGTCGCACCATAAATATCGACGTTGTCGGCCCCGTAGTCACCAAAGGCCACGGAGACCGCCATCTGCGTATCGGTAAAATCTTTTTCGGGTTGCGACTGACGAATGTCTTTGACATTGCGCCGCACCCGTTGTAATTCCGGTGCCGCCAGGGAATCAAAGTCCCCAATGGCCGCCACCGGCTGCACATTGTGATCGATTAACCGTAAAGTCCCCCGATCAACGCCAATCCAGGGGCCAACGATTTTCTCAGTGAGGTCTGCCGGCCAATTTGCCTTGGGACCCCCCACTAACAGATTATACGTTCCGCCCCGGGGCATTATTTTGTTGCGTCCTTCAGGGCTTGAATCCGGGCAGCTGGGTCTTCGGCGTTGAAGACGTATGAACCAGCAACCGCAACCGTAGCACCGGCCTTAGCACAGTCAACAACGGTTTGATCGTTGACCCCACCATCGACTTCGATATCAAAGTCGTAACCCTTGGCCTTCTTGATAGCATCCAATTCGGCAATCTTAGCAACCGTGCTGTGTAAGAACTTCTGACCACCAAAGCCAGGGTTGACCGTCATAACTAGCACTTGGCCGACCATGTCCAGAACGGGTTCGATCATGGAAACGGGCGTCCCAGGGTTGATGACAACTTCTGGCGTTGCACCGGCGTTTTGAATCATTTGTAAGGCCCGGTGAATGTGTGGCGTTGCTTCAACGTGGACACCAATGATGTCGGCGCCAGCCTTGGCAAAGTCTTCAACGTAACGTTCTGGGTTTTGGACCATCATGTGAACGTCTAAGACCATCTTGGTGATTGGCCGAATTGCCTTGACCCAACCGGGACCGTAAGACAGAGCTGGGACGAAGTTACCGTCCATGATGTCGATGTGTAAGACTTCAGCACCGGCTTGGTCGACCTTTTCGATGTCTGGTTGGAGGTTCACGTAATCTGCACTTAAAATTGAAGGCGCTACTTTAATCATAAAATCTCTTCCTCATTTCTTCTTGTTATAAATTGGTTTTTGATTCTTTAACAACGTAAGTAATTGTAAATAATTATCGTACCGACTCTGCAGGAAGTCCCCGTTCGCCAACCCGTCCTTAACGGCACAGCCTGGTTCATTCACGTGGACACACCCACGGAACCGACAGTCACTAGCCACGTTCAAAAATTCTGGGAAGTAGTGACACAGGTCACGGTAATCGATCGTCAACGTTTCATACGAGGAAAACCCTGGTGTATCAGCCACTAGGCCACCCGCAATCGGCATCAGACTCACCTTCCGCGTGGTATGTTTCCCCCGGTTTAACGCGGTCGAGATTTCTCCCGTCGCTAACGCCAGGTCCGGCGAAATGTGATTCAACAGGGTGGATTTTCCCGCCCCGGTCTGACCCATGATGACGGTCTCTTGGCCCTTTAACGTGGCCTTGAGTTGGTCAAGACCCTCTGTGGCAAACGGTTCCCGGGTCAAACAAACCGTGTACCCAATCTTCCGGTAACCGGCTGCCAGGGTTTCAAACTCCCGGTAGCGGGCATCGTCGATCAAGTCGGTCTTCGTGAAGTAAATCACGGGAGTAATGTCACTGACCTCTAACGCAATCAGTTGGCGATCCAGTAGGCCGGTCGAAAACTCGGGTGACGCCACGGCCGTAACCACGACGCCCTGATCAACGTTAGCGACGGGTGGCCGCGTTAATTCGTTATCCCGCGGTAAAATCTCCAGCACGTAGCCTTCCTTAGGTGACGTACTTTCAAAGGTTACCCGGTCGCCCACGAGCGGCGTGATCTTGCGTTTCCGAAAGTTTCCCCGTGCGCGCGTCCGGTAAGTTTGGCCCTCACTGTAGATATCATAAAAGCCACTGAGTGATTGACGAATCTGTCCTTCTGACATGCAGCACCTCCTTTAAACTCTTTCCTTTCAGTTTACACTAATTTGCAGTTCGGCACTAGTTTTCCTGCAGATTGTGTTAGTTCAATTGTCAGCAAGGCTAAAAATATGTGGTGAATGACGACCGTTCCCGCCGGTAGGCTCAAGCGGTCCTGCTGTGGGGAACGGTGCCAGCCTGAGTAACGGTCTGCCACCTCGCCTTTGAGCCCTCAAAACGGTCTCAAAGGTCGTCCCGTGCTCTAGACTGAGAAGCCCGCTCAGTCAAGACCACCGACACAGCTGTTCACCTTGACCCGCCTCTGGTCACTGACATGGACCTCATATTTTTCACTAGCTTGGTGCTGGCAGTGGCTTACCGACTATTGACTGACCCATCGTCAAACTAGTACCTAACGACCCTTACATTTTTACGTGGCATAAAAAAAACTCGGCCCCACCAACTAAGGTAAGCACCGAGTTCTAATTATTAATTAAACTTAACCTCTACAGACCGTCCCAAGCACTAACACCGTGTTAGCCATGAGGGTGGCCAAAATGGGCTCAGCCGTGGGAATTCTCTTAGTAGCTCGTCTACTTAGAGAATTGGTATCTTCGAGACGTGACTTTCGGCTCAAAGTAAGCCTAGAGACCGTTCTTTGGCTCTAGGCGCCCGCCCACAGCGTTCCGGCCCATTTTGGCCACCCGGTAAGGCGAAACAACGTGTGTTAGTTCTTGGTGACGTGGCTGTCGGAAGCGATGACGTGGCCGTCTCTGACCACCTTATACGCCCCCGCCTTGCCGGATGCCACGGTGAATGGCAGCGTTACGCTGGTATCCGCCGTGATTGTCATCTGCTTGTAGATGGTGCTCAGCGAGTGGTCCTGATCCTTCAGGTAGATCTGAACCAGGTTCGAGGCCGACGAGCTACTGCTACTGCTGCTCTCATCGCTGTCGTCGCTTTCACTCTCGCTGTCACTATTATCAAATGGAATCTTAACGTTCACGCTGAACTGATCGACGCTGGAGCTACTCTCGCTCTCCGCGCCCCGTGACAGGGTCAAGGTGACCTCGTCACCCTCCTGCACGACAGCGCCCTCACCAGGGGACTGCTTGATGACGCGGCCCTTGGTAACGTCGCTGGAGTAGGCGTAGTCAAACGCCAGGTTCAGGTTGTGATTGGTCGCGTAACTCTGGGCTTGGGCCTTGGTTTTATCCGTCAGGTCCGCGAGCGTCACGGTTGCCGATCCAGTCGACACCGTAAAGGTTATGTCCGTCCGTGACGGCACGACCCGTTCGCCAGCGTTCACACTCTGTTGCATGATCTTGCCGGCTGGCACGCTGGTTGAATGCACGGACTCCCGATGAACGGTAAAGCCCAGGGCCTCCAACTTAGCGGCGGTGCTGGCGTACGAATCACCCTGATAATCGGCTAGCTTGTAGCGCTTAGGACCCGTACTGATCCACAAATCTACAACCGTCTCGCGTTTGAGCTGGGTCCCGGACCGGGGCTCCGTTCGCACGACTCGGTTCACTTTGACCTTGGAACTAGCCGTCTTGTGGACCTTGCCAACGCTCAGATAGGCGTCCTGCATCCGCGATTTGGCCACGGTTTCGGTCCGCCCAGTCACATCGGGCACACTGGTCATCTGTGGCCGGAAGAGCGCCATGCCAATCAGAATGCCGGCAACCAGTAAAAGCACAACGAGGCCGGCCAGCAGAAATTTACGCCGACGCGGATGCCGGGTCTTCTTGCGACCCTTCTTGTCAGTCTTTTGCGGCGTCTCTTCGTCATCGGCCTTAGCCGCTGGCTTGGAATCCGCCTTTGTGGCCGCTTCGGCCGCAACGGGCGCGGCCGAGCTCAATGCGCTGAGGGGCAAGACCTTGGTCTCCCCATCATCGTCCTGAACGGGCGTAAATTTGCGCTCACCCGCCCGCTTGGGGGACAGCGAGGTCTTTAAATCGGCTGCCATGCTCGCGGCATCTACGTACCGGTCTTCCGGGCGCTTGGATGTTGCCTTGAGGACCACGTTTTCCAAGGCTTGCGGAATCCGCGGGTCGATCTCTCGGACGGACGGAATCTCCGATTGGAAATGCTTCAAGGCAATTGAAACGGCGGTTTCACCCTCGAAGGGCACCGTGCCCGTTAACAGTTCATACAAAATGATGCCGAGTGAATAGATGTCGGATTTCTTGGTCGCCATCCCCCCACGGGCCTGTTCCGGTGACAAATAGTGCACCGAACCCAGGACCGTGTTGGTCTGCGTCAGACTGTGTTCCGACAACGCCACGGCAATCCCAAAGTCGGTAATTTTGGCGACCCTGTTTTGATCGATCAAAATATTTTGTGGCTTCAGATCCCGGTGAATAATGTTGTGCTCGTGGGCCGTTTGGACCGCACTCAGAATCTGTTCCATGATCTGAATCACTTCTTGATAGGCAATGGGAAAATGGTCCTTGATGTAAGCCTTGAGGTCGGTCCCCTCGACGTACTCCATGACCAGGTACTGCATCCCATTCTCCTCGCCCACGTCATAGACCTGAACGATGTTCGGATTGACCAGCTCGGTCGCTGCTAACGCCTCGCGCTGAAACCGGCGAATCGTGCTGGGATCGTCCCGCAGATCCAGCCGTAACAGCTTCACGGAGACGTCCCGGTCTAAAATCAGATCGTGAGCCAAATAAACGTTGGCCATACCACCCTCGCCCAAAGCCCGGACGATGCGGTACCGGCCGCTCAGCGTATACCCCGTCCGCATTAGCCAGCCACCTCCCGTGAGAAGTTGGTCAGTAACAAGACGGTGATGTTGTCCAGCCCGCCAGCGGCATTGGCCATGTCGATCAGCTGATCACATTTTTCCTTGGGCGTCTGGTCACTGGTCAGGACGGCCTGAATCTGGTGGTCGTCCACCATGTTGGTCAGCCCGTCGGTACACAGCAACAGCTGGTCGCCCAACACTAACGGATACGTGTTGAGATCAAAGCGCGCGTCGTCCGAAATCCCTAATGAGCGAATGATCACGTTCTTCTGGGGATGGTGACGGGCGGCCTGACGGCTGATTTCACCGCGTTTGACCAACTCGTTGACCAGCGAATGGTCCTCGGTCAGCTGCCGCAACTCGTCGTCTCGCATCAGGTAGGCTCGCGAATCACCAATGTTGGCGATGACGACCTCTTCTGTGAAATACAGAGCAGCGACAAGTGTCGTCCCCATCCCATTCAAATCGGCGAATTGGTTGGACTTGTCAATAATTGACTGGTTCTCCGCGGTAATCTCCGTGGCAATCCACTGACGAGCCGCATCCGGCGTGGTTAACTTGGTCTGTTCAAACTCGTGGCCCAGGTGGGAAACGGCCATGGCACTGGCAACGTCGCCACCCTGATGGCCACCGATGCCGTCGGCGATGATGGCGAGGTGTTTCCCTGCCTGGTTCGTGAACACATCCACGTAGTCTTCATTATCATTGCGTTGTTTTCCAATTGACGTGCGGTATGCCACTTCCATGGCTGGTCACCTCTACTTCTTTTTCCGGAAGGCACTGACGAAGAACCCGTCAGAGTCGAAATCATCTGGGTAGATGTTCAACGTATCCGTGTCCCGGTCGCCCTTGACGTTTAATTTAGTGGTTACCCGCATGGACTCGAAGTCGGGATGGGCAGCCAAGAACTTCGCTGCGACATCTGCGTTTTCCGTGTCCAAAATGGTGCAGGTACTGTAAACCAAGATCCCATTTGGCTTTAATTTTTGACTGACAACGTCCAAAATCCCCAGCTGAACCTTTTGCAGCTGTTGAATGTCTTGCGGCGTCTTCTCGTAACGAATTTCTGGTTTCCGCCGAATCAGGCCCAGTCCGGAACAAGGTGCATCGACTAAGATACGGTCAAATTCCTTGTGGGGGAACCGGTCGTCAATGTTGCGGGCGTCTAAGGCCACGGCATCGACCCGGTCGGCCACGTGCATCCGTTCGGCATTTCTGTCGATCAGGTCAACCTTCTTGGGATGCAGATCCAAGGCCGTGACTTTCCCACCGGAATGGGCGTCCAGCAAGGCAGCAATCTGAGTCGTCTTGCCCCCAGGTGCGGCACAGGCGTCGAGCACCTGGTCCCCAGGACGGACCTGTAAGGCCTCGACGGGTAACATCGCACTCTCATCTTGGATCGTCAGCTCGCCAGTTTCAAAGACATTGCTTTGGTTAGCTGCCTTATCGTCCAAACGGAAGGCATCGGCGGCAACCACACTAGGTGTGACCGTGTACCCCTGGTCCTTTAAGGATTGTTCAACTTCTTCGGTCGTGGCCACGGCGGTGTTGACCCGCACGGACTGGGCGGCCGGTTGGTTGATCGTTTCTAAAATGCTGACGGCCTTGTCGTCGCCAACTTGCTTTTGAATCGCCGTAACCAGCCATTCTGGCACGGAGTATTCCAGGCTCAACCGTTTCGTTGGGTCTTCAATTTTGCTCAAATCGGGTAAGCCTTGCCGGTCAATGGCGTGCAAGACCCCGGTCACAAAGCGCCGAATGCCTTCGTGGCCCCGGTCCTTAGCCAATTGAATGGCTTCGTTAAAGATGGCCCGCTTAGGAACCCGGTCCAAATATAATTCTTGGTATAACGCCACCAGTAAGGTCATTTTGACCCAAGGTAAGACCTTCTGGTTGGGCTTGATGAAGCCTTCCAGGTAGTATTCCAACGTTAATTGGTGTTGGATCGTCCCGTAAACCAGGTTGGTCACAAAACGCCGGTCGACGTCACTCAAGTTGTTATTTTCTAAGGTTTGTTCCAATTGTAAATTTGAGTAAGCCCCATTGGATACCCGTGTCAATGCTTCAACCGCTAAAGCCCGCGGTGTATTATTTTTTGTCATTATTCAGCCACCTGTTCGCCTATTGTCAGTGCGTCGCTCGTCCCGTTCAAGAAGTCCGTGATGCTTAGCTTGGGCTTCCCGGCCGGTTGAATCTCGTCAAGGCCTAAGACCCCGTGTTCTCCCGTGGCAATCGCCAGGTGGTGCTTGTCATGGCTGACTAAGGCGCCCGGTTGTAAGTCGGTCGTCTCGTCCAGCACGGTTACCTGCCACAGCTTTGTCCGCACGCCGTTTAAGTAAATATGGGCGATAGGGGCTGGCCGTAATGCCCGGACCTTGCAGTCAATCAGATGGGCACTCAGGTTTAAATCAATGCGTTCTTCATCGGACTTGATGGTTGGTGAGAACGTGACCTGGGATTCGTCCTGAGGAACCGGTGTGATGTCACCGGCCAACAGCTTCGGTAAGGTCTCCAGCAATAAGTCGCGGCCAAGCAGGCTTAACTTGTCAAACATGGACCCGACATCGTCCTGATCCGTGATGGGCATGGCTTTTTGGGCCAACACCGCCCCGGCATCCATTTTCTTTTCCATGAACATGATGGAAACCCCGGTCTCCTTGTCACCATTCATGATGGCGTAGTGAACGGGCGCGCCACCACGGTACTTAGGCAGTAAGGACGCGTGAACGTTGACCGCTGCCACCTTGGCTGCCTTAAGCAGCTTGGTTGGCAAAAATTGGCCAAAGGCCGCCGTGACAATTAAGTCTGGCGCTAATTCAATGGCCCGCGCCATTTCGTCACTACCGGAAATCTTTTGTGGTTGGAGCACTTCGATTCCATTTTCAACGGCCACCTGCTTAACGGGAGATGCCGTTAAGACGTGCTTCCGCCCAACTTTACGGTCCGGTTGGGTCACAACGGCTAAGACGTCATAGCCGTTCTTGATTAAACTACTGAGGATAGGCGCCGAAAACGCCGGCGTGCCCATGAAGATTACTGAAGTCATGCAATGCACCATACTTTCTGTTTTAACATTTGGTTTGATTTTTAACTGGTTATACTTGTGTTTAATTTGCCTCATTGGGTGACTAAATGGTGAGTGGCTACCGTTCCCGGCGGCGGATTCAAGGTGCCCTGCTGTGGGGCCCGGTTCCAGCCTGCGGAACGGGCTTCCACCTCGCCTTAATCCGCCTCTGGTCACTCAGACTGGCCCACGCATTTTTCTTTGAATAAGCCAATCACTGTTAATCTGATACTAATACCAATTAGCAAGCTAGATTGATCGAACAAGAAATAATTCACTCATCCACCAAGACCACGAACGAATCACGCGGCATCCCCACCGTTTAGGATCAACTGACACGATTGTAGGTTAACGCCGTGTCAGCCGCAGGGCTGGTGAAAATGGGCTCAGCCGTGGGAGTTGCCTTAGCGGGTTTCCCGCTTAGGCAACTGCTATCTTTGAGACTCGCTTCTCAGAGGCTCAAAGTAAGTCTGGAGACCGCCTTTCGGCTCCAGACGTGCGCCCACAGCGTCACAGCCCATTTTCACCAGCCCGGAGGCGCTGTCAAGCACACAAGTTAAATCCTACATAAAGTTCATTGGTTCTGAATCGATGGTGATGGTTAAGCCGTGGCGGGCCGGAATCTGCGCCGCCTGCCGAATCTTCTCCAGCAACGGCCGCAATTGCGGCTCCCGTTTATATTTAATCACAACTTGATAATAATACTTCCGCTTGACCCGCGCAATCGCCTTGGGCGTGGGACCCAGAACAATGGCGTCCTTGCTCAAGCCCTTTTGCAGGGTGCCGACGATTTGGTACATGGCTTTGGCGGCCGTGGCCTCGTCCTCGTGACTGGCGGTCAGTTGCACGGCAAAGTAATACGGCGGGTAATTTCCCTGGTGCCGCATATGCATTTCCGTGACGAAGAAGCGTTCATAATCCTGTTGTTGCGCCAATTCAATGGCATAGTGGTCTGGGTTGAACGTCTGGATAAAGACCTCGCCAGGCTTTTCCGCCCGGCCGGCCCGACCACTGACCTGTGTCAGTAGCTGGAAGGTCCGCTCGCTGGCCCGGAAATCCGGTAAGCCCAACGCGGTGTCCGCGTTTAAGACCCCGACCAACGTGACGTTGGGGAAGTCGAGTCCCTTGGCAATCATTTGGGTTCCCAGCAAGATGTCTGCCTGGTGCTCGCCAAACTGCCGCAGAATTTTTTCATGGGCACCCTTGCGCCGCGTGGAGTCCACGTCCATCCGTAAGATGCGCGCCGTTGGAAATTCCTTTTGCAAGGCCGTTTCCACCTTCTGTGTCCCGGTCCCATAGTAGCGAATCTTGCGGCTATGGCAGTTGGGGCAGATGTGGGGAATGGCTTCCTCGTGCCCACAGTAATGGCATTTCATGGTGTGGGTATCCATGTGGAGTGTGAGCGAAATATCACAGTTGGGACATTTCAGCACGAACCCACAGTCCCGGCACATCACAAACGACGAGTATCCCCGCCGATTCAACATCAGAACCATCTGTTCGTGGCGGTCGAGGCGTTCCTGAATCGCCGTTAACAGCGGCTGGGAGAAGTCCCCGTCCGCGCGCTGCTTCACTTCTTCACGCATGTCAACGATGTGGACCGTTGGCAGTGGATGGTCATTGACCCGTTTAGCCAAAAGTAACCGGGTGTACAACCCCTTGGCAGCGCGGGCGCGCGTCTCTAAGGACGGCGTAGCGCTCCCCAGGACAACGGGGCAATGATTGTACTTCCCCCGCCATAACGCCACATCACGGGCGTGGTACCGGGGATTTTCATCCTGTTTATAACTACTTTCATGTTCCTCGTCCATGATAATGATGCCAAGGTTTCTCACCGGGGCAAAGATGGCGGAACGGGCGCCGACGACCACGGTAGCTTCACCCTGATCGATGCGCCGCCACTCGTCATACTGCTCGCCCTTGGACAAGCCACTGTGCAAGACCGCCACGCGCTGGCCGAACCGGGCCTTCACCCGGTTGACCATCTGGGGGGTCAACGCAATTTCGGGGACCATCATCAGGGCCGTGCGATGTTGCTGGAGGGCAACGGCAATGCTTTGTAAATAAACTTCGGTCTTGCCACTCCCGGTCACCCCTTCGACCAGAAAGTTTTCGGTTCGCTGCTCATCGACCGCCTTGGTAATGGCGGTCACGGCCACCTGCTGCTCAGCGTTTAGCTTTAGCGGTTTCGTGGGGGTAACGGGTTGGTGAAACGGATCACGATAAACTTCCAACGGTTGTTTCGTCAGCCAGCCTTTATCGGCGGCGGTCGTCATGACAGCGGTGCTGACCCCCGTGGCGTGACTGACTTGGCTTTGGGCCACTAATTTATCCGGGTCCATCGTTTGTAAATAGGCTAACAACTCCGCCTGCTTTGGCGCCCGTTTGACCACCTCCGCTTGAATCTCCTGGAGCTTGGCAACGGGAAGCGCCGGTTTGATGCCGGTCGTGGTCTTGGCCGCGGCCTTACTGGTGACCTGATACGTCACCTCGACCTTCCCCGCACGCTGTAGCCGCAGAAGCCCCGCTAGTGTTGTGTCGGCTAATTTGCTGGTATCAAACGCCCGCGGTGCCCCATCCGGAAAGTAGGTCGCCATTTCCTGATCCGTCAGCGGCATCGTTGGTTGGATCTGCCGTTCGGTCTGCGCCTTTAACAGACTGGGTAACATGGTCTGAATACACGTGATGCGAAAGGCATAGGTCGTGTCGGCCAGCCATGCGGCTAACTGTTGCAGCTCAGTCGTTAAAATGGGCGCCAGATCCAGGACGGATTGAATCGGTTTCAGTTGCCCGTCAAAATTCGTTACATCACTAAGGCCGACCACCACGCCGGAAACGACTCGGTGACCGCGACCAAAGGGTACCGTGACCCGCATCCCGACCTGAACCTGATTTTCCAGGTCGGCGGGAATTGCGTAAGAATAAGGTTCGTTCGTCTGCATCGTTGGCACGTCAACAATAATTTGGCCAATCTGGGCCATGGTCTGTCACCTCGCTTGCTTACTTGTTTACTAATAATTGGGCGACCCGGTCGACTAAGGCCCGGGCAATCACCGTTTTACTGGTCTTGGGCGTCTGATCCGTCACGCCATCTGGCAGAATGAAGGTGACCTGATTGTCATCCCCATTAAACCCAATATCGCTACGGGAGACGTCGTTGGCGGCCAACAGGTCTAAGGACTTGCTGGCCAGTTTCTTTTGACCGTTAGCCAGTAAATTCTGCGTCTCCGCAGCAAAACCGACCGTGACCTGATGTGGCTGTTTAATGGCCGCAACTTGTTTCAAAATATCGGGTGTCTTTTTAAGTTTTAAAATAAATTCATCATTGTCAGTCGTCTTTTTAATTTTTTGATCAGCCGTCACTTCCGGTTGAAAATCAGCGACCGCGGCCGCCATCACAAGGGCGTCGGCCTGGGGAAAACGCGCCAACACGGCTTGTGACAGGTCGGTCGTACTTTGGATGGGCACGACCGTCACCCCGGCCGGTGCCGCCAGCTTCGTGGGTGCGGTGATCAACGTGACCTCGGCCCCGGCTTCACGAGCGGCGGTAGCGACCGCATAGCCCATTTTGCCAGAGGAGTCGTTGGTCAGGAAACGAACAGGGTCTAACCGTTCGCGGGTTCCACCAGCGGTCACGAGCACCCGTCGACCGGCCAGCGTCTGGGGCGTAAACACACCCAGCTGCTCCACCTGAGCAACGATATCGGCAGGCTCGGGAAAACGGCCCTGACCGGAATAGCCCTCCGCCAGTTTCCCTGTGGCTGGGGCCAGGACGTGCACCCCATCAGCAATTAGTTGCTGGCGATTCCGCTGCGTGGCGGGTGCCTGCCACATGTGGGTGTTCATGGCCGGCACAACGACCTTGGGAGCGGCGGTCGCCAGCCAGGTTGCACTGGCAGCATCGTCGGCCTGACCGTTGGCAAATTGGGCCATGAGGTTGGCGGACGCCGGCGCGGCAATCGCCAGGTCGGTCCAGTCGGCCAGCTCAACGTGGGCAATCTGCCCGTTGGCCTGCCACCAGGACTCGTCCGTAAGCACGGGCGCCTTGGTCAGGGCCGCAAAGGTCGCCGCCGTGACAAACTTGGCGGCCCCCGCTGTCAGAACAACGCGAACCGTGGCGCCGGCCCGTTGTAGGTCACGGGCTAGTAGTGCGGCCTTGTAGGCGGCCACACTGCCACCGACCGTTAACGTAATGTGTTTGTCTTCTAGCATTGCTTTCCCTCCAATTATATCATCTGGGTTGAACCACCGTCAGTGCCACAGGGATGGCAAAATTGAAACTAGTCGCTGGTTACCGTTCCCGACGGTGGGCTCAAGGTGCCCTGCTGTGGGGCCGGTTTCAGCCTGAGAAACGGGCTTCCACCTCGTCTTTGAGCCAAAAAGCGGTCTCAAAGGACGTCCCGTGGTCTAAACTGAGAAAATCACTCAGTTAAGGCCACCGACACAGCTGGTCACCTTGGCCCACCTCTGGTCACTGACATCAACTATCCATTTTACCAGACCGCTGTGTTTGACACTGGATTTAACCCTTGATCATCCGGTTCCGTTTACAACATCATATAGAATATGACGACGCGCTAACTTCCACTGAAGTGAACAATTTAATTTTAGCTAACCGAGCATACCTGCTCACAATTTCTCTAAACTGATAAAAAAGGCCAGATTACCCAACGGCAACCTGGTCTTTCCTGAACCGCCAAAGTTAGGCGTCCAGATCCTTTTCGTCCGGATCAATCATTAGGGCACCGGCAGCGATTTCTTCCAGTGCGCGACCAATCGTCTTGGGCGACTTGTAATCGGTCAAGAGTGGCTTAGCGCCGGCGTCCAACTCGTGGGCCCGCTTGCTAGCCAGCATAATCAAAGAATAACGTGAATCAACTTGTGCTAATAAATCATCAACTGAGGGATAGAGTAACATTTTTATTCGTCTCCAATCATTTGTTCGTAATCCGGCATAACCCGGGTTACCCGTAAACGTTCACTGCGGATGATCATTTGAATCCGGTCGACGGCTTGGCTGACTTCGTCGTTCACCACGGCGTAATCATAGTTGCGCATCATCCGAATTTCACCCACGGCCTTCTTGATTCGTTTGTTAATGACGTCCATGGCGTCAGTGCCCCGACCAATCAGGCGGTGCTTTAATTCCATCAAATCAGGTGGCGTCAGGAAAACGAAGACAGCGTCGGGACAATTGGCGCGAACCTGCATGGCCCCGTTGACTTCGATTTCCAAGAAGACGTCCTTACCCTCATCAAGGGTCTCATTAACATATTTTAACGGGGTACCGTAGTAGTTGTCAACATACTTGGCGTACTCCAGCATCTCACCGTTACGGATGTTTTCCTCAAATTCTTCCTTCGAGACGAAGTAATAGTCAACCCCATTCACTTCGCCTTCCCGCGGTTTCCGGGTGGTCATTGAAATGGAGTACGAAAAATCGGTCGCTCCCGTTTCAAATAGCGCCTTACGAACCGTTCCCTTACCAACTCCGGAAGGACCCGAGAGCACAATGAGCATTCCACGTTTAGCCATCGTTTAAAAATCCCTTCATCATAAAAAATTTAATTATGGGTTGGCTCCCCTAGTCAATGAATCAGTGGGAAGCCAACCGCTTATCGCCAGAATTGATTGGCTTGAACTATACAATCTATAGGATACTATATTACCACTATTCAGCAACAAATACTGCATATCCGGGCTATTTCTGAAAAAAAACTAGATTCTGTCGTGGTGAGCTAAGTTTAACTGAAAACGAACAGCGTGTGCTATACTGGAAAATCCGTCATCGAGGATAAAAATAAATCTTGTCGTTAAACCAAGACAGTTCGGCGCTTCAACCTGGTTAACCACCTTGACGAAAAAAGTTACGAACAAAAAGGCTTGCAATTCCAAACAAGTGTTCGTATAATAAAAATACAAACAAACGTTCGAGGTGATCAGCATGCAAAATTCAATCGCAAAACGCGTTACCCTGTCTGATCGGGTAACCACCCTATCACAGACCCTGTTCAGTCCCTTACCCGTCATTAATGGTCAAGCCGTTTACGCCCAAATGCCCGCCTTTCAACTAACTTTATTCCTACAGCAGGCTTTGGACCGCCATTACTTAGTCCGCCTGCAATTTAAAGCAGCACCTGAAACGGCGCCAGCCACTGTGATCGGTCAGTTAAAGAAGGACTTGGCTGGTCACCTCATTTTAAAGCAGAACACCCAGCTTACCACCATCGTGACCCCAGAACTCTTACGTTCGGTCCAACGCGTTAAATAAGCCAAACGGTCATGATAGTTTATCGCCTATCATGGCCGTTTTTTTTTACAATTTTTTAGCTTTTCCGCGTCCGGCGATACTGCCAAACACTGAGACTACCGCCAATCAACAGTAAGCCACCTAGGGCTGCGAAGATTGACTTGGCTTCATTGGTCCTAGGCAGGAGACCATTGGCTTGACCATGGTGCTTGGCAGACGAAGCCTGGTTGCCCGTGATGGTACCGGCGCCACCGCCATGATTATTAGATGACGACCCCCGTGGAACGGGTGTAGAACCCACTCTATCTCCGTGCCGACTGCTGGAGTCTACAGAATTAGAGCTAGACGTTGAAGTCGATGTCGACGTCCGGGTCGATGAGCTCGTTGACGTGCTGGAGCTGGACGATGATGAACTGCTTGAGCTTGAGCTCGAACTTGATGAATTGCTGGAGTTCGAGGAGTTACTGGAACTCGAGCCACCACTCCCGGTGTCTGTGCCTGGTGTAGGGATGCTACTCTCATCTGCCTGTGAGACCACTGCATTCGGCCCGTCATTGGGCGATGTCGATTCTTTATTATCACTAATTGTAAACGGAATCGGTGTTTGATCCAGCTTATAACCAGCAGGTGGTGTTTGCTCAATGAAATCGTAGCTGCCCTTGGCGATGGGACTGATGGTCAGTTGGCCATTCGCATCCGTTTTGTAGGTGAGGTTATTGACCGGATTGACTAGGTCATCTGCTTTATAGAGTTTATAAACAGCTCCGGCTAACACCTTTTTTGTTGTCTTCGCAGTCTTCGTCAGTGTCACTGTGTATGGAACATCCGACTGCGAGACCTCATGAACAAATGTCGTACCATCATCAATCTTAATCGTAAAGTACGAGTATGCCGTATCCCCTGTATTCAACTGATAGCCATCCGGTGCTTTCGTTTCTTTAAATCGATAATTTCCTACTTGAATGCTTGGAATGGAAATTTGACCATTATCATTGGTCGTATAATGTGTTACCTCATCCGTCCACGTTAAACCATCCGCATTTTGCCGTTGTAGCGTATAAACCGCTCCGGCTAACACCTTCGATTTATTTGTCTCATCCGTTTTAGTAAAGAGCACCTGGCCTAAGAATTTACTGCCATTCAAATATCCAGTTCCAGCAGCTCCCCAATGGGCATCTTTATGTGCATTACCTAATACAGAACCATCATCAGGATTACTACCCGCTCCAGGAACTGTACTGGCATCACCTGATTCGCCGTCTTCAGCAGCCAACTCGATATAGTTACTCAAATAACCACCAGATAATTTATCCGCAAGTATTTGAGAGGTATCAACATCCGTAACATAAGAGTAATTGATT
The DNA here is from genome assembly GCF_044053135.1 of Levilactobacillus sp. FUA 3915. Lineage (NCBI taxonomy): Bacteria > Bacillati > Bacillota > Bacilli > Lactobacillales > Lactobacillaceae > Levilactobacillus > Levilactobacillus sp. FUA 3915. The sequence continues at coordinate 2,910,718 of NZ_CP168704.1, forward strand.
TTTTTAGTTATATCCTGAAAAACAATCTTAACTTCTGAGCCACTATACGAAACCGTGTAGTCTTTGCCTTCCTGTAGCTTGACCTCAGGTTCTGTATCAGTTGCAGCTATGCTTGCCGAAAACGTTGTAGGATCAAACGTTAAATACTTACCCAGATGATCGGTTAGTGTTACTTTACCCATTTCTTTATTTTGCGAATTAAAATAACCATTCCAATTCGCAGTCTTGGGATAGGCCACGCCATCATGATCAACTGTTTCGCCAACTCCACCACCTTTAGCAATTACAGATGTTTCACCACCATCTCCTGATCCACTTGAAACGGAAGTACCCGTTACACCGACGACTAATTTTCCGGCTGTAAAAGTATTTACACCTTCGAGTGCGTTTGAAAAAAGCATCGTTCCATTCTCTTCTCCCGCTTCGCGGCTAAAGGTACCAATTTTATCCAAAACAGCAGCTGTTGGATCTTTAAACATGGGAAAACTATCTATCGCAGCTGGAATATTCTTTGGTAATGGCACGCTGACCGTATCTCCATCATGAATAGTCGTCCCATCGTCTACAGTATAATCATAAACAATATTATAATTATCCCCTGATTTAAACTCATAATTCATTGGATCATTAGTTGTAATTTTCTGTCCCAAAGTTCCGTCATTAAGATCCAGATAAATTGCTGATGGACTTGTCAGGTTATGAAAATGATTTGTAATATCATCAGCTTTCGCCACTTTCGTTCCATTCCAGCCAAATAGCGTTAAGCAAACAACTAACAACCCTAAACCCCAGAGTCCAATCTTTTTCCACATTAGAAACACACCCCATACCTTTGATTACTTGTTTTAAGTCAAGTATAACGCAATTTAACGAATAAACTCGTATTAAATATATGAAGTGTGTAAATAAGTTGCTGTGACAAATGACGCCCACACAGTTAGTTGCCTTTGCGCACAAAAATCCAGCGGTTACTGCTACCACCGCTGGATTCTAAAATTCACTCTATTTTTCGTTTAGTGCGTTCGCCGCCACTGTAAAGCACTCGTACCAACGCCTAACAGGACTAGCCCAACCATCAAAACCAAGACGCCTTTACCTTCATTGGTCTGTGGCAGAATATGGTTTTTAGGCTCCGCCGTTGCTGGTGCACTGGAGCCAGTTGTTGGGGTTGAAGAGGATTGACTCGATGTCGTCACGACAGTTGTCCCCCGACTAATCGACGAGCTTGGGCTGGAGATGCTCGACGAGGTGACCCGATCGGCACTCCCACCACTACTCAAATTACTGGAAGAACTGGAAACAGACGTCGATTCAGAGCTGGTACTCTTGTCACTAGACGGCTCTGAACTCGGTTGTGACTGAGACGAGCTCGAACTTGGTATCGTGTAAGTATTCGACGAGACACTGCTGGAACTCGAGCTCCCCGTGCTTGAATCACTTAATCCGGAACTACTCGTACTAGACGTAGCCGACGTGGCCGATCCTTGGCTGGAGTCCGTCGCACTGGAAACAGTCGTCTCACTGTTCTGGCTAGAACCGCCCGACACGGAAGAGCTTGCGCTACTAGTGCTCTCCGTCTCACTCGTCACCGACGAATCCTGACTGGAGGTACTTGAACTGACGCTAGAGGTGTTCGAACTAACACTAGTACTTGAACTTGGACTACTGCTAGACTCCGTGGCAAAGACATCGTCCTGCTTAACATTTACCACGTTATCTTGCTGCTCCGTGCCGCTAATGGTAAATAGCATTGGCGTGGCATCCGTCAGATAACCAGTTGGTGCCTGCTCTTCGATAAATTCATAGTTTCCTGGGGCCAGGCCCGTCACGGTCAACGTCCCGTCATCGCCGGTGGTGTACGCATCGGCGGAGACCGGTGCGCCAGTCTCGTGATCCTGCCAACCACTGCCGTACGCCAACGCATAAATCGCACCGGCTAACTTGTCCTGCGAACTTTTATCGAACTTGGTTAATTTGACCGCTCCCTGGCTATCCGCCTGGGTAACCGTCTGATGGGCATCCTTATTTGTCGCGCTAATCACAAATGGGACCGGCGTGGTATTTAGCTGATAACCACTTGGGGCCTGTGTTTCCACAAATTGATACGTGCCGGCGGCTAAACCGTAGTCGTTGATCACTCCATGGGAATCGGTGGTCATCTTCGTTTGTAGGTCTTCGTACATCCCCGTCGTTGGATTCAATTTTTGCAGGGTATATTCGGCGCCACCGAGGACCGTGTCTTGATCAGCGGCCGTCTTGGTCAGCGTGACACTGCCAATGTAGTCGCCGCCAATCGTGGCACTCCCGCCCCATTGCACGTTCTTGTGGGAATCGGCCGTCACCGACGGATTATCTGGATTCAACCCAGAACCCGAACCGGTGCCGGCACTACCGGTTTCGCCATCGGCCGCTTCCAGGTCAACGTTGTTGCTGAGGTAACCACTCGTTTGCCCGGTAAAGGCCGTCGTGTCCACCTTGGCATAGTAGGACAGTGAGATTTTCCCGGTCACATTCGTAAAGGTCATGGTCAGCTTCGAGCCGTCACTCACAACGGTCGGGGTGACCTTGTCACCGGTCGTTTCATCCGTCGCTGACACGGAACCGGCCACATAAGTCTGGTAAGCCCCCAACGTATCCGTCAGCGTGACGGTCCCCATGTTTTTGGCTGTTGGGTTAAACACGATTTGCCAAACGGCTTGCGTGGGGATACCGGCATCATTATAATCACTATCTTGAACCCAACCATTCTTCGCCACGACATAATCATCGCCGCCACCAATTGCAGCGCCACTAGTCCCGGTGACGTTAAAGGTCAGCGTTCCTTGGTGATAGGTGTTGGCATTGGCTAAGGCGTTGTTAAACGTAATCGTTGCCGTATGCCCCTTGTCAGCGGGAAGTAGAAAATCCCCGACCTTGGTCGCCGTTTGATCCCCGGTCGTCACGTCAAATTTAACGTAACCATGACTGGCAGAATCCGGTAACGTGACTGTCGCCGTATCGCCATCACTAATGGCCGTGTTGTCGGCGACCTTCCACGTGTACGACAGCCGATAATTTTGCCCCGACTTGAGCGGTGCAGTCGGATCGGTCACCGGTGTGTACGTGTTATCCCCAGTTTCTTCTTCCACTTTGCTGGGCACACGCAATCCCTGAACATTGTTATCAATGCTACTGGCCTGAGCACCACTCTGAAATCCTAGTAAAATCAGTAGCGTGACCATCAAGCTTAACCCAATTAATCCAATACGCTTACCCATGTTCCACACCTCGTTCAATTTGTTACTTCATTGACTTCAGTATACCGCAAAGTCGGCAATAGATTAAGGGCAGACTCATATACACCTGAAACTAACAGCCAAATAAAAGGCGCCAACTCACCCGTTTAACTAACACGGAGAGCTGACGCAATTTTTAAATAATTAATCTGAGACGACTGCTTAAAATTTCTAATTAGTCGACGTACAACTATCTTTAGCAACTGTGCGCAGGTCAACAGCCGTCAATTGGACCTACATAACTCAAGGCCTACGCCTTCTTTGACCGTTTCGCCTTCACTTCATCAGCCAAGCCTAATAACTCATTGGCATGCTCCATCGCCAGCTTCGTAACCTGGGTTCCGGCAGACATCCGGGCAATTTCGCTGATTCGGTCGTGTTCACTCAACCGGGTCAGTTGCGTTTCGGTCCGGTTGCCCTTGATTTCCTTAGCAATAAAGTAATGGTGATCCGCCATGGCCGCCACTTGCGGCAAATGCGTGATACATAGGACTTGAGAGGCCTGGGCAATGCCACTGATTTTCTCGGCAATGGCTTGCGCTACCCGGCCGCTGACCCCGGTATCCACTTCGTCGAAGATAATCGAGGTGATTCCCTGTGACTCGGAGAAAATCGTCTTCAATGCCAACATGATCCGCGAGAGTTCCCCACCAGAAGCAATTTTGGCCAATGGCCGCATGGCTTCGCCAGGATTGGTCCGCAAATAAAACTCCACGTGATCCAGTCCGGTGCTGAGAATCGGTTGGGTCTTGGACCGCGTAAAGTGCACGGCAAAGACCGTCTTATCCATATATAAATCGGCGAGTTCACCGTGAATGGCTGTTTCCAGCTTGTCAGCGGACTGTTTACGCGCCTTGCTGAGTTGTTCTCCCAGCTTCAGCAGCGTCGTCCGTTGAGTCGCAACCTGTGACTCGAGGTCATCGGCCGTTTCATCGGTGGCCTGCATTTGCTTGAGTTCCGCCGCAATCTTATCAAAATATTTCAAGACCTGGGCTTCGGAATCGCCGTACTTACGCTTCAACTGATTGATGACGTCTAACCGCCGTTCAATCTCGTCGAGCCGGCCTTCATCCCACTCCAACAAATCCAATTGAGAAGAGACATCCCCGACCGCATCGCTTAAGGCGTAGTAGGCCGTTTCCAGACTACTAGCAATCTGCTTAAAGGCCGGATCAAAATCAGCGATACCCTGCATGGCTTGCATGGCGCCACTGATTTGATCATTAGCCCCGGGAGCGGTGTCTTCACCCGTCAAGGTTATCTGCACCAACTGTAAGGCATCGTTGATCTTCTGGAAATTATCCAGTCGTTCCCGTTCAGCCACCAAACTTTCTTCCTCACCTGGTTGGAGCTGGGCCGATTCAATTTCGTTGACCTGAAATTTCAGCATATCTAAGTGCTGGGCCCACTCTTTTTCGTTGGCCCGTTTATTTTCTAAGGTTGCCTGTAATTGGGTATATTGCTGATACACGGCCTGGTAGCGCTGTCGCAATTTTGCGACCGTACCGCCAGCAAACTCATCGAGCATCCCCAGGTGTTTTTCTGGTTGCATGAGTTCCTGGTGTTCGTTTTGCCCGTGAATATCAACGGCGGTTTCGCCAATGCGCTTCAACGTGTTGGTATTCACCAGCATGCCATTGACCCGACAGGTGTTGCGACCATTTTGATGGATCTCACGCTGGAGAATCACGCTTCCATCATCATGGTCGATGCCCAATTCATCTAGGACTTGATAGGTCGTCCCACCCGTGGGAAAGATAAAGCTCCCTTGAATGATGGCCTTATCCGTTCCCGTACGCACAAAATTGGCCGATCCACGACCCCCAGCCAGTAGACCGACTGCGTCAATAATGATTGATTTCCCGGCCCCGGTTTCCCCGGTCAGCACGGTCATCCCATTCTTAAAGGCGACGTCCAGTCGATCGATAATGGCAAAGTTTTTAATTGACAGCTCTTGTAACACGTTGTGACCCCCTAAATAAAAGACCACCGCTGTGCATCAGCTCTTGCTGGTCGTCAGTCGTGGTCCGGTCGTTTCTAATCCGCAATCATGCGGTCAATCGTCTTTTCTAATTGTAAGGCACCCTGATGGGAAACACAAACGGTCAAGACGGAACTATCATCGCCCACCGTCCCAAAAATAAAGTCATAACGCATTTGATCCAGTAATGACGCAACTACTGGACCGTTGCCTGGCAGAACCTTCAAAATGGTGAATTGGTCCTGAACCGCAAAAGATATGTAGGCGTTTTGTAACGTCCGCTGTAACTTTTTCTGCGTATCAATTTTCTTTTGGACGGGTAGACTGTAGCGGTAGCCACCAGACTCAGCTGGCAGCTTAACCAGCTGCATCTCCTTGATATCCCGTGAAATGGTCGCTTGCGTCACGTGAATCCCGTCCTCATCTAATAGCCGAACGAAATCCTCTTGCCGTTCAATTTCTCGTGATGTCAGTAATCGTTTGAGTAATTGCTGGCGTTCCTGCTTCTTCATACCTAGCCCCCCTTATGTGATAAAAATGCATAATCTTATCATATACCAGACCTAAGTATTTGGAAAGTAAATTCTCATAAATTTCTCATAATCTATTGTTGTAGGCTCTTATAAGCGGCATCGATCGTTTGTTCAACCGATACATTACTTGCACAGACTGCATTTTTATCAACTGACTGTAAGTGAACCAGGAATTCAATATTCCCTTCGCCACCCCGAATCGGTGAAAAATCTAAGCCCAACACACTGTAACCCGTGGCAACTGCAAAATCAATAATCATTTGCACCACGCGGGTATGGACGGCGCGGTCACGCACAATCCCATGACTGCCGACATCGTCGCGATCCGCTTCAAATTGCGGTTTGATCAGGGCAACCACGTCGCCATCTGTCGCCAGAATCCCCTTCAGCGGCGGCAAAATCATCTTCAAGGAGATGAAGGAGACGTCGATGGAGGCAAAGGTGGGTTGACCTTTGGTGAAGTCACTTAACTTACTGTAGCGGAAGTTGGTGTGCTCCATCACGATTACGCGTGGGTCTTGCCGGAGCTTCCAAACCAGCTGATTACTCCCAACGTCCAGCGCATAGCTTAACTGCGCCCCGTTCTGAAGCATGACATCCGTGAATCCACCCGTCGAGGAGCCGATATCCAAGACGATGCGGTCGGTCACGTCGATATCAAAACTCGTTAAAGCCTTGGCTAACTTGAAACCGCCCCGTGACACGTAGGGTAAGGGATGGCCCTTCAAATGCAGTTCGGTGTCTGCTGGAATCATGGATCCCGGCTTATCCAACCGTTCCTCATTTTTTCCTAAGATTTCTCCGGCCATGACGGCACGTTTGGCGTCATCTAAAGATGTATAAAGTCCCTGTTCAACTAATAAGTCGGCAACTCGTTTCTTTTTCATGCATTCACCCGTTTCGTATCAAAGTAACTAAAGAACGCCGCGAGAAGCGTTGTATCTACACTAGCTGGCGCCTTGGCTAAGGCCGCCTGACCGCTCTGAATCGTCGCAATCAGCGCCTGGTTAGCGCCCGCCAGGCCCAGTTTACCCGGATAGGTATTCTTGGCCTCCCCGGCATCCTTTTGCGTGGCCTTCCCCAATTCTGCGGGCGTGCTGACCACGTCTAAGATATCATCGTAAATCTGAAAGGCCAGTCCAAAGGCGTCGGCAAATTCCAGATACGGTGCCCACTGTGCTTCTGGTGTCTCACTCAGAATCAGTCCGGCTTGAACGGCATAGTGCAGGAGCGCCCCGGTTTTTTCCCGGTGTAAGACGCGTAGCTTAGCCATCGGCAGGTCCACGTGTTCATTCTGCACATCCTTGGCCTGCCCAGCGACCATGCCCTGTGGCCCAGCCGCAACGGCGAGAGCCTGGGTCAGTGCCACCTGCGTTGTTGCCGGCAAGGCCGTCGCCGTCAGCCACTGAAAGGCCAACGTCAGCAGGCCATCACCGGCCAACGTCGCCATGCCAGCGCCAAACTTCATGTGATTGGTGGGTTCTCCCCGCCGCAAGGCATCATTATCCATTGCTGGCAGATCATCATGAATCAGGGAATAGGTGTGGAGTAGTTCCAACGCCATGACTGGCCGCCAATCACGCTGGTCGTCAAAGGACCGCCCCAGCGTCTGCAAGGTCGCCACCGTTAATAATGGCCGTAAGCGTTTGCCCCCGGCTAAAACGGAATAACTCATGGCTTCAGCCAACCGAGCATCCCCACTATCCGTGGCAATAGCTGCCTTTAACGGCGCATTTAAGCGCGGTACCCAGGTCGTTTCAAACTGCTGGAGCTGGTCATCAATCGGCATCACCGTTGCCCCCTTGTGGCGTTTCAAAGGCGACTTCCTGATCAGAATCATTCATCATGGTCGTCAACGTCTTTTCAGCGTCCTGGAGGGTCGATTGCAGACTCTTGCTCAGCGCGACACCCTTTTGAAACTGGTCCAGGGCTTGTTCCAACGGAATGTCTCCCTGTTCCAGTTGGGAAACGATGGTTTCTAAGGTCGTTAAATTCTCTTCAAATGTTGGTTGCTTTTCATCACTCATGTTTGTCCTCCGATGTTGGTGTAATCGTCTTAATATCGGCTTCAGCCGTGCCATCACTCAGATGGATCGTTGCTGGGGCGACTTTTAAATCATTCACGCTACGAACCACGTGATCGTTTTGGGTCACGTAACTATAGCCCCGTCCCATAATCTTAAGTGGGCTTAAATAATCCAGTCCATTGATTAATTGGGCCACTTGTTTCTGTTGATTGGTTAAATATCGCTTGGCTTCCGTGTTCAACCGAGCCGACGTTTGGCTCACCAGGAGCTGGTCGCGATGAACCCGTTCCAGCGGTGACTGCCCAAGTAGGCCTTGTTGGGCCAATGCAAAGCGCTGTTGCCGTTGCCGGACCTGCGTTTGCATGTTACGCGTCAGCGCCTGTTGCGCCCGGTCTAAGCGCTCCACGTAGGTCTCGTACAACCGTTGGGGCTGCCGGAACACGTAGGCGGTCATTAGTTTATTCAAACGTTCTTGTTGGAAGTTAATCCGGTTACTCATGGCATTCAGTAACCGCGTCCGTTGTTGGCTCAGCTTGAGCAATTCATCACTCAGCACGGGAACGGCCAATTCGGCGGCAGCCGTAGGCGTTGCGGCCCGTACATCGGCCACCAAATCAGCAATCGTGGTATCCGTTTCGTGCCCGACCGAAGAAATAATCGGCAATTGACTGGCCGCAATGGCCCGCGCCACGATTTCTTCGTTAAACGGCCACAGGTCTTCAATCGACCCACCACCCCGACCAATAATCAGGGTATCAAATGAACCATTGGCGTTGGCCCGTTGAATCTGCCGCACGATGTCGGCCGCGGCTGCATCCCCCTGCACAACTGCCGGGAAAAGCACAATCTGTGCAATGGGAAAGCGCCGCCGGGTCGTGGTAATAATATCCCGAATCACGGCCCCACTGGGACTGGTCACGACCGCAATTCGTTTGGGAAAGCGCGGTAATGGCCGCTTGGGCGCGGTAAATAGGCCCTCATCAGCCAGTTTTTGCTTCAGCTGTTCATAGGCCTGATACAGCTGGCCAACGCCATCCGGCTCCATACGTTCCACGTAGATTTGATAGTTCCCCGTGGGCTCGTACAGAGAAATACGGCCCGTCACCAGGACCTTCATCCCGGTTTCCGGGGTGAATTTCAGCTTTTCAAAGGCTGATTTAAACATAATGGCGCTAATTTTGGCGTGATCATCCTTCAAGCTAAAATACTGGTGGGCGTGCGGCCGGAGCCGAAAGTTAGAGATTTCACCCGTCAGATATACCTTGCCTAGGTAGGGATCGACGTCAAATTTTCGTTTTAAATACTGGGTCAGCGCCGTGACCGTTAAATAATCAGTTTGTGCCAAGTTCCTCACTCCACTCGCAAAGGTCAACTGTCTGTTGCATTAGTGTGGCAATCGTCATGGGACCAACGCCCCCCGGAACGGGCGTAATGGCACCGGCCCGCTTAACGACACCGTCAAAATCCACGTCTCCGGTCAATTTACCGTTTTCATCCCGGTCCATCCCCACGTCAATGACGATGGCGCCCGGCTTCACGTCGGTTTCCTTGATCAAATGTGTTACCCCAGTCGCCACGACCAGCACGTCGGCCGTTCGGGTCAATTCACTGAGGTCTTTGGTGTACACATGGGCGATGCTGACCGTCATATCGGCGTTCAACAGCATGGAAGCCATTGGGCGACCCACAATCATACTGCGGCCAACGACGACCGCGTGTTTGCCCCGCAGATGAACGGGAAGTGACGCCAGCATGGTCATGATGCCCCGGGGCGTGCAGGAAACGGGATGGTGTCCCGGTAAGTTGGCAAATAAGCGACCGACGTTTAAGGGATGGAACCCGTCCACGTCCTTTGCCGGATCAATCTGAGCGACCACGGCTTGTTCGTCCAGGCCCTCTGGTAACGGCGATTGCACCAAGATCCCATGGATTGCTGGGTCTGCATTGTAGTCCTCAACAACTTGTAAAAGTTCTGTTTGTGAAATGGTTGCGGGAAGCTGCCGAACCACGGAATTAATGCCGAGTTGGCCGGCCTTCTTGTGCTTGTTGCGCACGTAAATGGCGCTGGCGGGGTCTTCACCCACAATAATCACTGCAAGGCCTGGAACGACACCGCGTTGGGCGAGCGTTACCACCCGGTCCTTGGTGTGCGCGTTGAGGTCTTTCGCCAGTTGTTTGCCGTCGATAATGGTCGTCATGAAGTTATTCCTCCCGTAAATTTCAAGTTAACTACCATTTTAGCATAGTTGGCCTGAAAACGGGACTGCATCGCGGCGCAAAATGACCCGGTCACAATCTGTTAAACAAATTGATTGCTGAAGACTTAATTAGTCCCGCACGCTACCAAATTTTCACCCGACACCCCCGTGCGCCGTGACCACGCGTCGTGCACGGCGAGGGTGTTCGTTCGCGACAGGTGTTTGTCACCCACTGCCGTTTCACCGCGACGCACTGATCCCATTCAGCGCAACAAAAAAGACCGACCGCTAAAAGTTAGCAGTCAGTCGATTTGTGACTAAGATTGTGAATCCAACGGTTCATCTAACGTATGTGCAAGCACACCGTTGATGAATCGCCGAGAACGGTCGTCGCTGAAGTTCTTGGCTAATTCCAAGGCTTCGTTGACAGCCACTCGGTCAGGCACTTCTTCCACGTAGTCAATTTCATAAAAGGCGATCCGCATGATTACCAAATCAGTTTTGGCAATCCGCTTGAGCTGCCAGCCAGTGCTCAGGTACTGGTCGATCTTCGCATCCAAATCAGCTTGGTTTGCTAAGACGCCAGTAACGAGCTTCTGGAGGTAGTCAGGCACGGGAACGGTTTGGTCCGGGTCATCCGTCAAGACACGTTGGTACAACGCATCATGATCGGCATCGGGATTGGCGTTCAAGGCAAAAAGCATTTGAAACGCGCGTTCCCGAATTTGATGTCGTGTAAGTGTCACTATTGGTCACTATCTCCTTCATCGCTCTGGTTAAACAGGTTATCAGGGTCGACCTGTTGCGCCGTCTTTTCGGGAATGACGCCTTCCACGTGAACGTTAACTTCACGCAAGTCGAGGTCCGTCATGAACAACAATTGTTGCTTCACGTTATCTTGAATGGCCAAGGCAACCTTAGGCACCGCTACCCCGTAATCCAAGTAAACGTAAACGTCAACCGCTAATTCGTCGCCATCAAAGACCAGCTTAACGCCCTTCCCATGTTGTTCTTTACGACCCAACAGTTCGGTGACGCTATTTGCTAAAGAACCCCGCATCCGTGCGACGCCTTCGGTTTGACTAGCCGCAATGCCGACGATAATTTCGAGGACTTGCGGTGCCACTTCGATCTTACCCAAAGCGGGTTCCTTTGATTCTAAAATGATATTAGTATCTTCCGCCATTCGTTGACCCTCCCTTACTGATTAAACGTGTGTGAAAACTTAGGCACGGGAAATGTACGTACCGTCAGTTGAGTTGATGGAGAGCTTGTCGCCTTCGTTAACGAAGAATGGCACTTGAACGACTAAGCCAGTGTTCATGGTAGCAGGCTTGGAACCACCAGAAGCGGTGTTCCCCTTGATACCAGGTTCCGTAGCAACAACTTCCAAGACAACCGTGTTTGGTACTTCGATACCGAGAACTTCGGAACCGTATTGAACCAAGTCAACGTTCATGTTTTCTTGTAAGTATGGGAGTTGGGCCTTGATTTGGTCATCTGGCACTTCGATTTGTTCGAAGTTGTCGGTGTCCATGAAGACCCGGTTACTACCATCTTCGTACAGGTATTGCATCGAACGCGTTTGGATGTCAGCACGTTCCATCTTAGCACCGGCACGGAAAGTCTTTTCTTGAACGGCACCCGTCCGTAAGTTCTTAAGCTTTGAACGAACGAAAGCGCCACCCTTACCAGGCTTAACGTGTTGGAACTCAATGATGCGCCAGATTGCGTGATCGACTTCGATCGTTAAACCGTTTTTAAAATCAGCAGTAGAAATTGCCATAATGTGTCAGCCTCCTAAAATATGTCCTCTTTATAATATCAATTCTTACCCATAAAAAGCAAGATAGGTGAGTCACTTACAGAATAATTAAATTTCTCGGCACGGTTGTCAGGGTCTCGTGACCCGTTGCCGTCACCAATAAATCGTCTTCAATGCGAATGCCACCCTGACCGGCAAAGTAAACGCCGGGTTCCACGGTGATGACCTCGTTTGGGGCCATCACGTCGGGCCAGCCCCGACCAATGTTCGGACCCTCGTGGATATCCAAGCCAATGCCATGACCCGTGCCGTGAATGAAGGCTGCGCCGTACCCCTGATCGGTCAAATACTGCCGACCAATGATATCCAGCTCATCCCCCGTGACGCCGGGTTTAACCGCTGCCATAATCTTTTCCTGTGCGGTCTGCACAGCGTGATAGGCTGCCGTCAAAGCGGTCCCGGGATTTCCCAGTGCCACCGTCCGCGTCACATCAGAGGTGTAGCCATCCACGTAAAAGCCACAATCAATCGTGACCAGTTCACCACTGGCCAATTGCTTGTCGCTCGCCTGACCATGCGGCCAAGCTGAACGCGCCCCACTAGCAACGATAGTCCCAAAGCTGGGACCCGTTGCACCGTGGTCTTGCATCCACCGTTCGAGCCACTGGGCCGCTTGCCGTTCCGTCATGCCGGGTTTCAACACCTCCAGCAAGGCGAGGACGCCCTCACTGGTCAATGCCGTTGCCCGTTTCAAGGCGGTCAATTCGGCCGGTTCCTTGATTTGGCGGAGCGCATCGATGACCCCAGCAAGGGGCACGATGTCGGTCATTAAATGCTCATCTAACCATTCAAACTCGGCTAAGGTTAAACTATCCTCAATCCCCAGTACCGTTGCACCAGCGGCCTCTAACGCGTCATCAGCGGCTTGCAAGTAGTCACGGGTGATTGTTTTTGGGACGTTGGGCATGGTCGCCGCTAATTCAGACTGGTAACGCGCGTCCGTGATAAACACGGCGTCGTGTTCCATGACTAGCAGGTACCCGTCGCCGGGCTCCACACTGGTCCCGACTAAGTAGCGTTGATTACTGGGTGATGAGACCAAAAAGCTATCGATACTTAACGTGGCAAATTTGGCCTGTAACCGTTCGATTCTAGTTGTCATGACCCTAGCCTCCTTGATGTTTGGCAGAAAAAAGAAGAACTCAAAGCGAATTGGTCTCGCCTCAAGCTCTTCAGTCGTTACGAGGAAAACCTCGTGTTATTTAGCTGCTTCTTCTGCAACTGGGTATACGGATACTTGACGCTTGTCGCGGCCAAGACGTTCGAATTTAACGACGCCAGCAACCTTGGCAAACAAAGTATCGTCACCACCGCGGCCTACGTTCAAGCCTGGGTAGATGTGCGTCCCACGTTGGCGGTAAAGGATAGAACCACCGGTAACAGTAGAACCGTCAGCAGCCTTCGTCCCAAGACGACGACCAGCAGAGTCACGACCGTTAGCAGTAGACCCACCACCTTTATGGTGAGAGAAGAATTGTAAGTTCATGTTCATCAGCATAAGTTTCACCTCCGCAATTTAGTCTTTGGTTTCAGCGAATTGAATATAATCCGCGTAATTTGTGGCGACATCTCTTAACCCATCCGCAAAACTCTGGAGGAGTGTTTGTCCCTTTAATTCGGCCGTTGCTTCCAGCTTTGGTGGAAGGTGGACTTCCAGATAGCCACCCTCCTGATCACGATTCTCAACCTCTATTGGAATCTCAGCGATTCGTTGTAGAGCATTGACCGTCGTAATCGCAAGCACCGATACCGCAGCACAAACAATGTCTTGACCATACTCACCTGAGTCAGCGTGGCCAGTGATTTGGAATGAATCGATTCGGTTGGTTCCATGATGGAACGTCGCGTGAATCATCGAGATCGCCTCTCTTTAATCTTTAGGCTTAAGCGTTGATAGCATCAACGACAACCTTGGTGTATGGTTGACGGTGACCCTTCTTCGTATGAGTACCCTTTTTGGCCTTATACTTGAAAGTAACAACCTTCTTTTCCAGACCCTGCTTTTCAACAGTTCCAGTAACGGTTGCACCTGCAACAGTTGGCGTCCCGATCTTAGGCTTGTCACCACCGACAAAGACAACTTGGTCAAAAGTAACCTTTTCACCAGCTTCAACATTCAACTTTTCGACGTAAACAGCTTGGCCTGCTTCGACCTTGTACTGCTTGCCGCCAGTTACGATAATTGCGTACATGTGTGTGCACCTCCTTATATATTTAGACTTAGACTCGCCGAAAACAAGTGCTCCGCAAGGCGGAAAACTTAATGACTCGTCCCGAGCGGTTGCAGCTGTGGAAGTCCACAAATACAACATGAAAATTATACTTGATAGGATTTCCTACGTCAAGCTTTTTCTGCACCAATCGGCAAGTCAATCCCGACCGGCGCGAACCAGGCCGCGACTGGCGTGACTTCTGGCTTTAATAATTGGCAAAAAGATTGTGCCAAAAATTCTGACCGGTAACGGCGATTGTCGTTTAACCAATGGTGTACCAACCCGGTAAACGCGGTCGCTAAAAAGGCCGTCTGCACATCCAATGGCGGTTGTTCCCCATCGGGGGTTGGTAGGTGTTGGGCGTAAGCGGTCATTTCCCGCTCAAACCGCTGAAGTAGTCGGGGTTGAAACTGGGTGAATTGGGGGTGCAACAAGACCAGTAGGATTTGATGATGCTGATCAACGTACCGCAAGGCCGGGCCCAACGCAAAGCCACGGGTCGGTTCACCCTGTGGCGTCAGGGTCGTCTTAGCAGCCGCAAACCATTCATCAATGACCTGCTGCTCAGTCTGTTCTAGGAAGTCCACCTTGTCCTTATAATGCAGGTAAAAGGTCCCGCGGGTGATCTGGGCCGTCTGGGTCAACTTCTGTACGGAAATCTGCTTCAATGAGTTTTGTTGGAGTAGCGTACTCAATGCTTGGCGCAGCCGGTCATTCGTCCGGACAACGCGTGGGTCTGTCTGACTGATAATGTCTCGCTCCCTTCACTTCTAGAAAAAGCTAGTCCGACTACGAACTAGCTTTTCATTTACCATTCTATTCTTAAACAGCGTTCATTGGGTTAGGCGTGTTGGTCCGTTCCCGGCGGCGGGCTCAAAGCGCCCTGCTGTGGGGCCGGTTCCAGCCAAAGTACGGGCTTCCACCTCAACTTTGAGCCAAAGAACGGTCTCAAAGGTTGTCCCATGGGCTAAGCTGAGAAAAATCACTCAGCTAAGGCCATCGACACAGCTGGTCACTTTGGCCCGCCTCTGGTCACTAACATTTGCCTAACCCATTCACTAATTTAGTGTAATTTTCACGTTAAGCTTATTGGCCGCTAATTATACACAACCAAGTTGACCGTAGTATGTAGCCAACACACTCCGTCACCCACGCCAACAACTAACGGTTGTGGGTGCGGGTCAAACCAGTGTCAGCCGCAGGGCTGGTGAAAATGGGCTCAGCCGTGGGAGTTCCCTTAGCGGGTCCCCCGCTTAGGTAACTGCTATCTTCGAGACGTGAACTTCGGCTCAAAGTAAGTCCGAAGACCGCCTCTCAGGCTCCAGACGTGCGCCCACAGCGTCACGGCCCATTTTCACCAGCCCGGAGGCGCAGGACAACGACTGTCTCAGAACCAAGCCCAAAACCGTTAGTAATTGTTGGCTTGGCGGTCGAGATTGACTTGGCGCTTGGCCTCGTACGCGGCCTGAATCTGGTCCTGACTAAACCCAAAATCCACGAATCCCCACTTCAAGAACAGCCGCCAAGCATGGCGGAAGTCCTCTTGCCGGTGGGCAAAGTGACTGTTGAACAGCATCCGTTTCAGGATCAAGTATTGTTGGTCCAAATCCTTAGCTGGCCGACTGGTTTCGAGGGTCGTCAGGTCTTCTTCCGTCAACATGATCAGGTGCGTCCAGGTCTTCTTGGCCGCAACCAGGAAGAAAAAGTCCATGGCGTCCGTATACTCCGTCAACAGGGTCTCTTCCGGCGTTTGACCGGCATCGGCCTTGCCACGGTGAGTCTTCCAGACCTTAAACCATTCCGACGTGTTGGCCACTTCGGCCAGTTCCACGTCGAGGGCCACGTAGGCGTTTTCAATCTGTGACTTGCGGGTCATTTCAATGTCTCGGTCCCGGGTAATTTGCTCATCCAGGGCGATGGATTGTTGCACTAATTTTGCTAACTCTAACACGTTGGGAATCCTCCTAACCGAAGATCAAGGGGTCAGACGAAATTTCCAGGTCCGTCAGGTTTTCCAGGTACCAGTCGCGCATGAATGGGTACTTTAAGAGAACGTCGAACCAAGAAATCTTCTGGTCATCATCGTGGACCGTCAAGACCCACTCTGGTTGCCCTTCCAATTGGTTGTTAAAGATATCGACGACAACACCGTGTTCCAGCGCAATTTCAGCCCCATTGCCGTTGACGCCGTTGGTTAACATGTAGTCTTCCTTGGCAGCCATCACAAACAAACGGTCCACCACGCCGGCTGGCAAGTCCGTTGACCGCACCGCATAGTTTTGACGATTGGCGGCATCTAAAATATTGAAGTCCACGGAATAACCGTAGTCTTCCTTCAGATAACGGGCAAAATCCACTAAGATTTGAACGGACGTCTTTACCGTTTCGGCAGGGACCGTTTCGTGCAGGTCAATGATAAAAAGCTGCGTCAGCGCATGACTGTTGAAGCGGAACATTTTGCGTTCCAGGTTCAGGTAGAACAAGGATTGGCCGGTTGCCCGTTCGCGGTAGTAAACCCCACCGTTTTCAGACGTTTCCACGCGGAAGTTAAACGTTCCCCGGTCACCCAGCGGTGTTAACTGTTGGGTTAACTCTTCGTGGTGGTCGCGAGATTGTAAGATGACGTTCTTTCCTTGATCGTGCAGTTCCAGCATCCGGGACATGAATAACAGGTAATAGTCGGCGTTGCTGTACTGGTGTGGGAAGGTCACGTAGTCAGAATCCAACGTAAAGTCGGCCAGTTCCGTGGCGGCAGAAACCAATTCATCGGGATCTGTCGTCTTGATCAGTTGGTCCATCAATTTGGTGAACCGCAAGCCCGTTTCCAAGCCATCCTTAATTGCCTCGTTATAGTTGAGTAACCGGCCACTGGTGGTCAATGTCGATGGGTCATTTTCATTAATCATCAACTGTCACCTCGCCCTCACTCTTGCCTAACAGGCTGTTCAAGTAGTCCGCATATAGACTCGCATTGTGGGCTTCGAAGTGTTCAAAGTCATCAAAGGCGTCGCGAATACTTTGCTTTTCATAGTTTAAAATCGTATCTTCCTTAGACAAAACGAGGATGCGATCATCATTTTCCTTGATTGTCTTGTGGGCGTTCAGGGCTTTTTCGTCCTCGTCCGCTAACTTGGTCAATTGGTCAATGATGCCCTGACGTTCGTCTTTGAGCTTACCGGAATCCCATGGCATACTGCTCTTGCCACTGTTCTCCTTCAGCTGTTCACGCAGCTCAGCCTTCTGGTTGTCCCGGGTGGTTTGGGCATCCACTAATTTCTGGAGTTGTTCACTTTGACCAGAAATGGATTCAATCTGAGCGGTATTGAGCCGTTGACCGTGGGCTTCCAAGGCGAATGAATCCTTGAGCTTTTGGTATTCCTTTTCGTCAAACTCAAATTTCACGTTAATGACATCTAAGTCGCCGAACAGACGCCGATCCCACCAGTTCCCAAAGTAAATGTGGAACAGGCCAGTCGTGTATTCTTCGTAGTAAAAGAATGGGTAGATGTGCCCCAAGTAATCGATCAGGTTGTCACTTAGGTAGTGGCTGATCTGGGGATGAATATTGTCGACCAATTCTGCCAGATGGTTCACTGCCCGAGTCGAACGGGTCTTCTTCACTTCTTGATAGTAACGCACTTGGTCCAGCAATTCGTAAACCTGACGATCATCGCCGTGTTGAACTGCGGCTTGCAAGGTGCTTAAGTATTCGAGCTTGTTGGCGATTGCCTGTGTTAAGGCATCGGCGGCACTAGCTTGTTGTTCTTGATTTTCCATGGATTATCCCTCATTATTCTGATGTTCCCTAGCGCTTGCCGTGAACATTTGGTTATACGTTCATGTTACCAAAAATCGGCAGAGAAAAAAGCAGTTTGCCTGAAGTTTTATGGGAAAATCATTAATTTTTTCTCGACCGTTAAAAATTTACTCTGTCACCACGAAAAAAGATCCGAGACAATCGTCCCGAATCTTTAGGTGATTTGAATTTTAAAATTAAGTCTCACTGACGACCACACCATCTTTAAGAGACAGTGCGTACGGAAGACTTTTATCAGCTAACGTGCCTGTCATAACAGGAGCAAGCTAACTATTTTTTCTCGTACAGTCACCTGACCTGACACGCACCAGCAACTAAAAACTGTCACTATTGGGTTAAAACCGTGTCAGCCGCAGGGCTGGGAAAATTGGGCCGGTCGTGGGAGTGACCAGAGGCGCGCCAAGGTGCCCAGCTGTGTCGATGGACTTGGCTGGGGTTCTGTCCCAGCCTAGTTCCATGGGACAACCTTTGAGACCGCTCTTCGGCTCAAAGTTGAAGTGGAAGCCCGCCCTTCGGCTGGAACCGGCCCCACAGCAGGGAACCTTGAGCGCGCCGCCGGGAACGGACACAACCAGGCCCGGTTTTCACCAGCCCGGAGGTGCAATGACCATCAGTTTAACCCGTTTAGTACAGTTCCAGGTACTGATCGCGTTCCCATTCGGAAACTTGCGTCCGGTAAGAGTTGTACTCCAGGTTCTTGGCTTCGATGAAGCTCTGGTACAGGTGGTTGCCCATCGCACCGCGCATCACATCGTCGGCAGCCAAGTCCTTCAACGCGTTGTGTAACGTGTCAGGCAGGTTCGTGATATGGTTTTCTTGACGTTCTTCAGCGTCCATCCGGTAAATGTTCCGGTCGATGGCTTCACGTGGCGCCAGTTGGTTACGCAGCCCATCCAGGCCGGCTTCCAAGACGGCAGCGATGGCCAAGTATGGGTTAGCTGCGGGGTCAACACTCCGTAATTCCAAACGAGTAGACAAGCCACGGGAGTTTGGTACTCGGATCAGTGGTGACCGGTTTGAACCGGACCAAGCCACGTAAACAGGTGCTTCGTAGCCAGGTACTAACCGCTTGTAACTGTTGACGATTGGGTTGCAGATGGCGGTATAGCTCCGCGCATGCTTCAGCAAGCCACCCAAGAAGTGGAAGGCGTCTTCGGACAATTCCATCTTGCCGTCCTTGTCGTAGAAGGCGTTCCCCTTGTCATGGAACAGGGACATGTTCAAATGCATCCCGGACCCGTTGATGCCGGCCAATGGCTTTGGCATGAACGTGGCGTACAGGCCGTACTTCCGGGCGATGGTCTTAACCACCAGCTTAAACGTTTGGATGTTGTCGGCCGCCGTTAAGGCATCGGCATACTTAAAGTCAATTTCGTGTTGGCCAGGAGCGACTTCATGGTGCGCCGCTTCAACGTCAAAGCCCATTTCTTCCAGGGTCAAAACGATTTCACGCCGACAATTTTCACCCAAGTCCATTGGGGCCATGTCAAAGTAGCTCCCCTTGTCGTTCAACTCGGTCGTTGGCTTGCCGTTTTCATCCATCTTGAACAGGAAGAATTCGGGTTCTGGCCCAATGTTAAAGTCGGTGAAACCGGCCTTGCGCATGTCATCAAGCACACGAATCAAGTTGTTCCGAGGGTCGCCTTCAAATGGCTTGCCATCGGTCGTGTAGACTTCACAGATGACCCGGGCAATCTTGCCTCGTTCCGTGCTCCATGGGAAGATCATCCACGTAGAAAGGTCGGGGTACAGGTACATGTCACTTTCTTCGATTCGGACGAACCCATCGATTGAGGAGCCGTCAAACATTAATTTGTTGTCGAGCAACTTACCGAGTTGGCTGATGGGCACCTCAACGTTCTTGATTGTCCCAAATAAATCGGTGAACATTAACCGTAAGAACTTAACGTTTTCGTCCTTGGCCATCTGACGAATATCATCTTTGGTGAATTCCGGCTTTGCCATTAAAAATCGCTCCTTGCTGTTTTTTTGAAATTTCTTACCGTGATTGGGTCTAAAGGGGTCGCTGTTGCGGCATCCCCGGTGTTGGATGACCCAGGCCGCCCTGCCGAATGAATTCGTCCTGCAAAATGCGCCGCACGTCTTCGTCCGTTAAGGGCTGCCGTTGGGCTGCTTCCTTCGCTTGGGCCGCCTGTTGTTGTTGATCATAAATGGCTTTGATGCCCGCCACATTGACCCCTTCAGCTAGGTAGTCTTTGATTTCCAGCAATCGGTCGACGTCATTTAACGAATACATCCGCCGATTACCCTCATTACGTTCGGGAAAGACCAACTCTTGGGCCTCATAGTAGCGAATCTGGCGGGCCGTCAAGCTCGTTAACTTCATCACCGTCCCGATTGGCAGGACTGCCAACGATCGACGTAACTCTTTTTCCTTCATCACTACTGGCCCCCTTTAACTATGATGCCATCATACCACGATGAAAGCGCTAGTCAAGGATTCATGTTAGAAAACATGACACGAAGCCTAAAAATCATTAATTCTTTAATTAATCGTAAGAACTAAGCCTTCAGCCAATCAGTTACTTGGGTCATGATTTGTTCATAAGCTTCTGGATGTTGGACCAAGTCATACCAGGTCGCCGTGGTCTGGTTCCGAAACCAGGTCAGTTGGCGTTTGGCATAGTGGCGGGAATCCTGTTTGATCAGATCCACGGCCGCTGGTAAACGTTTAGGTTGATCTAAGACCGGCAACAATTCGCGGTAACCAATACCCGTGGCGGCCGGTAGATCCGTGCCACCCTGTGCCGCCAGCCACCGGACCTCATCCAATAGGCCATCGGTCATCATCAGGTCGACTCGTTGATTGATGCGGTCATACAGCAGGTTTCGGTCGGTATTTAACGCCAAATACAGTTCATCGTACTGGGGTCCCCCATTATTCTGGTGGGAGAAGAGCTGCCCCGTGACTTGAATGACCTCCAGCGCCCGCACCGTGCGTCGAACGTTGGTCGGGGGGATCTTCCCGGCCGCAACCGGGTCCAGGCCGTTAAGCCGCTGCCAGAGCGCCTGAGCCCCATTGGC
Organism: Levilactobacillus sp. FUA 3915; assembly: GCF_044053135.1. Classification (NCBI taxonomy): domain Bacteria; kingdom Bacillati; phylum Bacillota; class Bacilli; order Lactobacillales; family Lactobacillaceae; genus Levilactobacillus; species Levilactobacillus sp. FUA 3915. Next base: position 2,931,632 of record NZ_CP168704.1, read on the forward strand.
CTGAGCTTCTGCCCGCAGGCTTTCGCGAATTGCCGGATCACCCGGAGCATCGGCGCCCAATTTCAAGCCGTCAAACAGAGCCTGCAAATAAAACCCGGTCCCACCCGCAATGATGGGCAGATGGCCACGGTCGGTAATCTCTTGAATCAGTTGCTGGGCGGCCGTCACGAACTGGGCGACCGTGAATTGTTGGTCCACATCGCGGACATCAATCAAATGATGCGTCGCCGCGGCCTGTTCCGCCGGGGTTGCCTTGGCCGTCCCAATGTCCAGGTGCCGGTACACCTGCATGGAATCACCGGAAATAATTTCGCCATTCAATTGTTGGGCTAGTTGAATCGCCAGTGAGGTCTTCCCCACCGCGGTCGGGCCCACAACTGCTAAAACCTTAGTCATCTCGTTTACCTCCCTGCATCTTCGTTCGTAACGCCACAGCCCGCGCTGGGTAATCCGTGATTAGTCCAGCAAAATGGTGCCGCAAACAGTAGGCCATGTCGGCGGGACTGTTAACGGTCCACGGCCGCAACTGCACGTGGGGTAAAAAGAACCGGTGCGCCTTGACCCAGCGAATATCCGGGTGTAAGCCGCCAACCAGGTGCTGCCGCTGCATGCGTTTCGCCTGACGTCCGGCCGTCTTAAAGAGCTTGGCGTACTCTGCCTGCGGATACAGGCTGCGCAGTGTCACGATTGACTGCGCGCGAAAACTCGAGAAGACCAAGCGAAATGGCACGGGTTGCTGCGTAAAGTAATCCGCCAGCGCCTGTTCGATGCCGTCATAATGAATTTTATTCGTCTTCAACTCAAGGTTAAACACCCCGGTAAAGTGGTCTTTAATCAATAACTGAATGACCTCATCTAACGTTGGCACCTTGGTTCCAGCGAATTCACTGCCAAAGTGACTACCGGCGTCCAGTTGCTTGATTTCCGCCAGGCTGTGGTCTTGTACCAAGCCGGTGCCGTTAGTGGTCCGGTCAACCTTTTCATCGTGCATAATAATTAATTGGTGGTCGCTAGAAAATTGCACGTCGGTCTCAATGCCATCCGCCCCAGCATCCAACGCCGCTTGAAATGCCAGCAGTGTGTTCTCGGGCCGGGTCCCCTTGCTACCCCGGTGTGCGATGATTTGTGTGGGTTGTCTCTTAAACACGCATTCCCATTCCCTTCACGTTAATTCTATTAGTAAGGGTACCACAGAACCCCGGCGTTTCGTCCTAAATTGTTACGTTTTAACCATTGGAAATGAGACTGATGTGATTGCCGTTCCCGGCGGCGGATTCAAGGTGCCCTGCTGTGGGGAACGGTTCCAGCCTGTGGAACGGGCTTCCACCTCGACTTTGAGCCTGAGAAACGGTCTCAAAGGTCGTCCCGTGTTCTAGGTTGGGCAAGCCCTCCCCAACCAAGAACACCGACACAGCCGGGCACCTTGATCCGCCTCTAGTCACTCACATTGTCGGTCTCATTTCCAATAGTTAGACCCTAGATTGCCTGTACTTTTCCTGTCATCTACATCTAATGGCGACTTTGAAATGTGTTCCACAATGTTCCAGTCCCTTAATACCAGCCGGCAAAGCACTGTCAAGAACCAAACTCGATGCTCCGAGCCAATCAGAACACCATGTAAATCACTAGCAATTTGAAGGGAAAAATAGCATAATGGAAGCGGATAACTTAAAATCTTACACGATGGGAGTCGAATGCTATGAAGCACTTCACAAAAGGGTTCTTATTTGGCGTTGTTGCGACCGCTAGTGCCGTTGCCGGCGCAGTCTTTTCTTTCAAGAAGAAGGTCGTTCAACCAATCGAAGATCAAGAAGCTCGGTTCGAAGAAAACCGGAAGCTGGCTAACCGCAAGAGTCACGCCGCTCATCACAACTAAGTTCTACTAAGACCAGTTAGTTGGTCACTTTATCAGTGCATTAAAAAAGTGTGTCACCCGGAAAAATCCGCGTGACACACTTTTATTTTGTCTAATTCGTTTTCTTGGTCTTACCTTGCCAACGGGCGTAACCCGTTTTCAGAATTGAAATGTCTTTATAGCCTTCCTTGCCCAACAATAAGGCTGCCCGGGTACTCAATGCTTTCCCCTGGTCGTACAGGTATACGGGCAAGTCAGCCCGGATACCCGTATGGTAAGCCTTAAACGTGGAATAAGGAATATTGCGGGCCCCTAAAATGTGGCCGGCATCAAAGTCTTTCTTTTCACGCAAATCAATGACCTGAGCCTTACGCATGCCTTCTTGGAACGCGTCCTCGTCAATGACCGTGGCCACTTGGTTCCGGCGAACGATCGTAATCATTTGCCAAGCCGCCCAAGCGATGATCAAGACTAGCAAAATGATGGTGTAGACCATCATTCCTGAAATTGCTGCAATTACCAAACTAAATCGTCCTTCCTAAACCACTTGTTCTAGTTGCTCTTTTGGAACCGCAAAGCTAATGAAGCGGCACCGATAACCCCGGCGTCGTTCCCCAATTGTGCTAAGCGTAACTTCGTTGAGTCACGAACAGCTGGGAAGGCATTTTCTTGGAAATACCGCGTCGTTGGTTGTAATAAAGTGTTTCCGGCGTTGGAGACCCCACCACCGATGATAATGTTGGCTGGGTTCAAGATGTTGGCCACGTTAGCCAGGGCTAAGCCGAGGTAGAACGTTACCCGGTCAACAACTTGGTTGGCCAAGATATCACCGTTGTCGGCTAAGTAGAAGACCATCTTGGAGGTAACACTTTCCTGGTTGTCTTCCATTTCCTTCAAACGAGACGTGCCCATGAAGTCCTTGGCCATGTCGGCTGCCACGTGAACGACCCCGGTTGCGGAAGCGTATTGTTCCAAGCAACCGCGCTTGCCACAGGTACACAGGTAACCATTTGGTTGCACCGTAACGTGACCGAGTTCACCGGCCCCACCATTGATACCGTGGAGCAAGTGACCACCAGCGATGACCCCACCGCCGACACCAGTCCCTAAGGTAACGAAGACGACATCGCTGTCCTTTTCGCCGGCACCCTTCCAGTATTCACCCAGTGAAGCGACGTTAGCGTCGTTGTCCAGGATGAATTGCAGGCCTAAGCCTTCTTGGATTTGGTCACGGACTTGTTGGCGCTTCTTCCAGTTCAGGTTGAAAGCACCGATAACGGTTCCATTTTCAATATCGACAGAACCTGGCGTCCCCATCCCGATACCCAGGAAGTCGCTCTTGCTGAATTCTGAGTTGATAATATGTTGACTGATTGAATCAATGATGTTTGGAACGATGTGGCTACCTTCATCAGAGATGTCGGTTGGAATGCTCCACTTCGTCAGAATTTCTCCTGCAAGTGAGAGAAAAGCCATTTTCGTGGTGGTCCCACCTAAATCGATCCCAATTAAATTTCGTGCCATAACGCTAAATCCCTCCAATGGATTGGTGATTATCTCTTGCTCGTTGTTCCTCTAAACGGTGTTCATGCGTGAGAACGATCTTCGCTTGGACAAAGGTTGGATCATCCACCACCCGTGCTCTTCGGAGGTGGTCCAATTCCAATGCCATCACTTCGATATCCCAAAGTCGCTTACCGACGTACACATAAATACCAAATTTTTTAAGTAGCTGCTGAACATCATATAACGTTTTCATTGTGCCACAACCTCCATGAAATTGCACGAGACTTTTCGACAATTACTGGGCCATGCCGTGTAAATAAAGCCAGACCAAGCCACCAATCAGCACGATGGTGGCGACGATTCTTTTAACTGGACTAACCTTACCAATTCGTGGCACGCCGACGGTATACGCTATCAGGAAGCCACTAGCCAGGCCACCCAGGTGACCCGCTAAATCAATCCCTGGGGTGAACAGATCAAACGCAATGTTCATGACCACAAACGCTAAAAACGTCCGAGCCAACTGCCGGATACCTGGATTCTGCCAGAAGGATTCTCCTAACATCAGGAAGGCCCCAAACAGCCCAAAGATGGCCGTGCTGGCCCCCGCTGACAAACTGTCGGAGAAGCAGAAGGAGGCGACGTTCCCGCCGATACCAGCAATCAGGTACATCACGAGAAAACGTGTGTGTCCGAAAGCGGCTTCAATCTGCATCCCCACAAAGTACAGGGTGATCATGTTCATCAGGATATGGGTAAACCCAATGTGCAGGAACATGGGCGTAAATAACCGCCACCATTCCCCCTGTTGAATCAAGGCATTGAGCTTCGCCCCGAAGGTAATCAGGACGTTCACACTGGTACTGCCCCCGGCCAACGTCATCGCCAAAAAGACCAGGGCATTGATCACAATCAGACCAATCGTCATGTAAGGCGTCTGGTCCAAGCGCCGTAACCGGTATTTAAAATTCGTCACCGCAAGGCTTCCTTTCTATTGGACGGGCGCTGCCAAAACAGCGTCCAATAAGACATCGAAGTCCTCAACCGGCCAAGTGGGCTGCTGCACCTGTTGCGCCGGCAAAGCTAGCGCCACCTTGAACCCGTTTGTTCGGGGTAAATAACGGTCGTAATAACCGCCGCCAAAGCCCAACCGTTCACCGGTCGCGGCAAACCGCAGGCCCGGCACAATGATCAGATCAAATTCTTCTGGCTCGATAATGGCACCGTTGACCGGTTCCTGCAAGCCAAACGAACTGGTCGCAAACGTTGTTTGGTCATCGACCACGTGAAAGGCCATCTGCCGGTGCGGTAAGGTGACCGGCACCGCGATAGTTTTCCCCGCAGCTCGGGCACCGTCGATGATTGGCTGGGTCGCCAACTCAAAGTCCCCACTGATGGTCGTTGCAAGACGCTTAGCGGCCTGCCAAGCTGGTAACGCAAACAGTTGCTGGTACAACTCGGCCGACGCCGCCTGACGCTGATCAGCGGGCATGGTGGTCAAAGCTTGAATCGTCTGTTGCCGTAACAAGGCTTTGGATTGCATTGGTTTACCCCCTTGAGAGTTTTTTCAATAAAAAAAGGTGCGGACTCTCGCCCGTACCTTACTTAGTTTCACGATGCAAAGTTACTTTCCGGTCACGTGGGCAGTATTTCTTAAATTCAACCCGGTCCGGGTTATTACGCCGGTTCTTGCTGGATAAGTAATTGCGTTCGTGGCATTCCGTACATTCTAAAGTGATGTGTACACGCATTGTGGGTAACCTCCCAACTTGTTTAGAATTACAGGCTAGAGCCCTTAACTCGTAATATATTACCATTAATCGGCAGCAATTACCAGTGATAATCCTAAATATGTTAAGCAAAAATACTTAACAGCTGTAAAATCGCCGACACCGCGGGATTTTCGCCCGGAACACGATTTTTTCATTTTTTTGTTGCGACCCGCTCACTACTTAATGGTTGAGGTCGATTGGACCGTCTTCCAGTAAGCTGAGTAGATTTCCTTGGCCAACTTCATGTTGTTATCTTCGGCATTGACCCCTAAGTTAGGCATTGCCAAGGCAACAACCACTTGTGGATGCGTCGATGGTGCGTAAGAAGCCAGACTCAGCGTTACTGTTTCGTTACCCTTGTAATACGTTTGGGCCGTCCCAGTCTTGGCGGAGATTTCTGGTGAGATCGAAGATAATTCGTCCCCAGTCTTGTACGTGTTGCTCCCGTGAACCACGTCGTACAGACCTTCCGTGACTAATTTCTTCTGTGCTGCCGTCATGTCGATTCGGTTCAAGACCTTAGGTGTCACGGCGTTCTTCACAGCCCCCAGTGACCCATCGGACTTGGTCCCCCGAATGGACCCCACCACGTGAGGGGCAATTCGCGTGCCCCCGTTGGCAACCGTCGACATGTACTGCGCAACTTGTAAGACCGTGTAAGCATCGTAGTTCCCGAAGGACAAGTCCAACGCGTTCCCAATGTGGGCCTTACTGCTGGAGCCTCGTAACCCGGTACTTTCGCCTGGGAGGTCAATCCCGGTCGAGACACCCAACCCAAATTGGTTGAAGTAGCCCCGTTCCTTGGCGAAAATGCTGGTACCCATGGTCAAAGCCGCACCGGAAACGTAGTTAAAGTTGGCTTCCTTCATGGCTAATTGCATCATGTAGGAGTTGGAAGAAACTTCCAGCGCCGTGGATGCATTGACCGCCATGTCGGCACCGCCATTAGCGTTAAACCAGGACGCCTTCTTGACCCCACCAACTGTGATGGGTTTATCGGTCAAGGTGTTGTTGTACGGTGTGATCACACCATCCATTAACGCCCCTGAAACCATAGCACCCTTGACGACAGACCCCATAACGATGTCACTGTTCATGGCACCTAAGGCATTTGTCGTGATCTTACCTGTGGATGGGTTCCGGTCGACCCCGGCCATCCCAATGATGCCCCCGGTATTCGGGTTCATCACGATGGCATAGGTCCCAGTAGACACGCCGCCGGCACCAGATTCGGCCGAATGAACCAGCGTCTGCAGTTTCTTCTGGAAGTCAGAATTGATGGTCAATTGGAGGTTATCCCCCTTGGACCCACCATACTTCTTAACTTCCTTCGTCACGGTATTATTACCAGCGACTTCGACCTGCTTTTCAGCCTTGGTCCCCCGCAGAACAGATTCGTACTCCTGTTCCAGGTAGGATTGACCCACACTGTCATTCCGTGAGTAGCCTTGGGCCAACAGTTCGTTGACCTTGTCGCTAGGCAACCCGGTCTTTTCGGATGAAACCGTCCCAATGATCGACTTGATTGACGACCCGTTCGGATAGTTCCGTGACCAACTTGTCCCGACCTGTACCCCAGGCATTTCGGATAGATGTTCACCGATTTCCGCAATTTCCTTGCTGGAAACGCCGGAATCCTTGATGTAGGTGGTCGATAACGCGTAGGCCCCACTCATCTTAGCAAAAATGGCCGCCGCATTTTTCTGCGTTTTGGTCAATTTGAACGAAGAATCGTTTTCCAAATAAGTCAGTGCCTTGTTGTACATTTGCGTCGTGGACATGCCCTTGGTGCCGGACAACTTCTTCTCAACTGCCTTTAACCGATTGTTGTCGGTCAGGTAGTAGTCGATTGATTGCCGCGGCGTCAATGAACTGGTGGAGACCGTTAAGTACCGGCCTAACTTATTGGCAATGTCGTACATACTGGTGGACAGAACGTTGACCCCTTTGGTGTAGGAAATGGCTTGGTGGGCTTTGTTTCCCACTAATACCTTACCGTTGGAATCGTAAACCATCCCCCGTTGCACGTTGGTGGTTTCAATCGTGGTATCGGTCGAGTTGACCTCCGCCTTAAATTGCGACCCATACATTACTTGCAAATACGCCAACTGACCAATCAGCGCCGCAAATAACAGGGCAACAATGATGAAAAGAAAGTTCAACCGAAACGGGATCTCGGACTTCACGGGACCGTCACTCGACCGCTGATTTCGGTTGCTAACGCGATTATAAAAATTCTTCACAACAGCTCTGCTCCTTATTGTACAGCTACTATTCTACCAAACTTCGTGGCCAGTCACTATCCCACTTCAGAAATTTAAACAAACTATGCTATTCTAGAAGCCGGGATGGCTGACGCCCAATTGGTATTCTAGCATACTGTGATTCTCTCAAAAGTGACCTGCTCCCCATTTTACCAAAAATAAATAAATTATGGCGGTTTTTCTCTCTTCAAAATATTTAAGTGCAAATTGTGTTTGGACTGCCCGTTCCCGGCGGCGGGCTCAAGGTGCCCTGCTATGGGGCCGGTTCCAGCCTGAGGGTCGGGCTTCCACCTCGACTTTGTGCCTGAGGTGCGGTCACAAAGGTCGTCCCGTGGGCTAGGCTGGGAAAGTACCCCAGCCAAGTCCACCGACACAGCTGGACACCTTGGCCCGCCTCTGGTCACTCACATTTTCCTTAAATATTCTATCGATGGGGATTGGCCATATTTTATTTATGCCGGACGTAATCACTCCCAAAGGATTTTGCATAGCCACATTCCCGATAACCCATTGCCCACTCGTCAAAATAAGTATGTGCAAACAGGTCAATGGAATCGAAGCATCATTAAACCGAGCAATCCAGACACAAACTCACTTAGCTAATCGCGGCACAACATCCTCAGTCTGTCGTTAACCAGTTAATACATAAGAATCAGTACGCAACTCTAGCACCGCCTGTGGGCTAAACGTGCGGCAGCTTCCGGGATGGTGAAAATGAAACGTTTGTGTCAGTGACCAGAGGTGGGCCAAGACGCCCAGCTGTGTCGATGGTCTTGGTTGCGTGATTTGTTCGCAACTTAGCCCATGGGACAACCTTTGCGACCGGTTCTCAGGCTCAAAGTTGAGGTGGAAGCCCGCTTTTTGGCTGGAACCGGCCCCACAGCAGGGCGTCTTGAGACCACCGCCGGGAACGAACGCCACCGCGTTCCAATCCCATTTTCACCATCCCGGAAGCGAAAACAACGTCCGTTTAACTCATAACTAGTATTTTAGTTGAGTTCTGAAATATCTTTAAAAATATGACAATCCGGCCGCACAGCTGGCCCAGTATAGTATGATAAGAACTGGTCAATCTTTGACCACGCGTGGTCGCGTCACCTAACAACCCCGTTAGGCTGACCGCCACGCCAGCTTCGCCCTTAGGCTGGGTCTCCGGATTCACGCCGCAACACTAACGAACTTGCTTTTAAATTATTGAAAGATTGAGGTGGCTTCCTTGCAAGAAAAAAAACGACGTTGGTCGCTTACACAACGTCAATCCACACTTTTGGGTGCGTTCTTAACGCCCTTTTTATTAATGACGGCCTATTTTATCTACCGTCAGATGGCTCCATTTGGCTCGAGTAGTCTCTTAACGGTCGACCTGGGTCAGCAGTACATCGACTTCTTTGCCTATCTGCGGCGGGCCCTGTTGCACGATCCTAGCAGCATTTTCTACTCCTTTGCGAACGGCTTAGGTGGCGAAATGCTGGGGACCTGGTCGTACTACCTGCTCAGTCCGCTGAACTGGCTGTTACTGCTGTGTCCCGGCGCCTCGCTCACGACTGGGGTCTTCCTCCTGACCGTGATCAAATACGGGCTGGCCGGCCTGACCTTCGGCTGGTTACTGCTCAAGACGACCAACCAATCCGGTTTTAAACTGGTGACGTTGGCCACCGCCTACGCCTTGATGGGCTGGTCGATCGCCAACCAACTCAACATCATGTGGCTAGATGCGGCGTACCTGTTGCCACTGATTTTCTACGGCCTGTATCTGTTGATGCACACCGGCAAGTGGCGCACCTACGTGGTCTGGTTAACCCTCATGCTGGTCGTGAACTACTACATGGCCTACATGATCTGTCTCTTCTTGATTTTGGCATTCGTTTGGTTTGCCGTTGACCACTTTACCAACTGGCGACACTTCTGGGGTCAAACCGTTAAGTTTGCGTTAACCTCCGCTGTGAGTGGCCTGTTGGCGGCATTCGTGTTGCTGCCAACCTGGTGGTCCCTGTCGCAAAGCAAGGCCCAGTACACGGTCACGACCTTTAAGTGGAAGTTCGAATTTTTCCCACCGAAGATGATTGCCAAGTTCTTCATGGGTGCCTTCAACTTTGACCAAATGCCAGATGGGACCGCCAACCTCTTCATCGGCGCGCTGGCCTTACTCGGAAGTATTTTCTTCTTCGCGGACAAACGTATCAAGCTGCGCAGCCGGATTACCGCCGGCATCATCACCCTCTTCTTGGCACTGTCCCTCTGTGTTCAGCCCCTCGACCTATTGTGGCACGCGGGCCAGTTCCCCGTTTGGTACCCGTACCGCTTCTCATTTGTCGTCAGTTTCTGGCTGATTTGGTTGGCCGCGCAAACGCTGACAGACGATTTCGAACCCGGCTGGTTAGCCATTGCCGTCGCCACACTGATTATCGTGGCCGGCACCGCCTACGTGGCCTTGAACCTCAAGTCCTTTAAGTTCTTACAAATGAATCAAGTGCTCCTCGGCCTGTTCTTTGCCGTCTTGGCCCTAGGCCTAACGACGCTACCCGTCAAGCACCACTGGATCTACCCGCTGGCCTTTTTCGTCATCGGGATAACCGAGGTCTCGGCCAACGCCTTCATGTCGTTAAATAACATTAGCTACGTCTCTCAAGGCGAATACGGCAACTACACCAACGAGCTCCAGCGATTGGTCAACCGCGTGCAGAAGAAAGATCAGGGCGTCTACCGTATCGGCAAGACCTTCCTGCGGACCAAGGGTGATGCCTTTCAAACGGGTTATGCCGGCGGGGGTGTCTTCTCATCCGTCCTGCCAAAAGCCACGCCGACCTTCTACGGCAACATTGGAAGTCCGGATGGCGATGGCTTCGTTGAGTACAGCAACGGGACGCTGGTCACCGATTCCCTATTGAACATGAAATACTACTTCCAGCAAAAACAATTGTCCGGCGCTTTGAGTGGGACCAGCATGTTACCGGCGTCCACCAACAAGGCCGACCTGGCGGATTACCAGGCCGTGGGTCAAGACCAATGGGCCACGACCTATCGGAATCAGTATGCCCTGCCATTGGGCTACGCCGCCAATCAACAGATTTTAACGTTGAAGAATAAGACGGCCGACCCGGCACAGTACCAGTCTAACTGGCTGGCAGCGTTGACCGGCAAAGCCACGGACCAACACCTGTACACGGCGGAAAATTTTGACCAAGTGACGTTCCAAAACATCGCCCAACAGTCGAAGATTACCGGCGCCGTTTTACAACGGAAAAACCTATTGAAGCCGGCGAAAATTACGCTGACGTTTACCCCAACCACTAACGACGCGTACTACCTGACGTTTGGCTCCACGGTCAACTCGGATAACGCGACGTTCATCCTGAATGGTAAGACGCTGGATCAGTACAAGACCTACCGAAACACCATCATGGTCAGTGCCGCCGACCACGCCAAGGGCAAGAAACAAACGTTGACGATTCAGCTGAAGAAGGGCTCATTATGGCTGGATAACTTCACGCTGTATCAACTGAATACGGCGAAGTTCCAACGCGCCGTCACGCAGCTGAAGACGCAACCCTGGCACCTAACGAAACACAGCAGTCGCTATTTCCGTGGCACCATCACGACTAAGACGGCCGGTCAGGTCCTGAACACCTCTGTGCCGTACTCCACCGGTTGGCACGCCACCGTTAGCGGCAAGCGCGTCAAGACGTACAAGACGGTCGGCATGTTCACCGCCGTTAAGCTGCCTAAGGGGCAGAGCACCGTGACACTGTCCTACTGGCCACCGTTGTTGAATGCCGGGTTGCTGGTTAGTCTGGTGACGTTGCTGGGGCTGACAGGCGGCTGGTACCTCACCCACCGTCGTCGCGGTTAAGCTAGTCTTTCGGACGCCTCCGGACTAGTGAAAATGGGCCGTGACGCTGTGGGCGCACGTCTGAAGCCTGAGAAACGGTCTTCAGACTTACTTTGAGCCGAAACCCACGTCTCAAAGATAGCAGTTGTCTAAGCGGTAAACCGCTAAGGCAACTCCCACGGCTGAGCCCATTTTCACCAGTCCTGCGGCTCACACTTGCTTAACCCCAACGGATTGCTTGATTAATTGGCTTCACACTGATTAGGTAAAGCACCTCTGACTAATCATCAGAACTAATTATCCACGCTCAAACACCTCATTTAAACGTCCATGATTCAGTCCCAGTGACTAAACCATGGACGTTTTCTATATGGCGTCGTTACAGTTGATTTTTATCCTCTTCACCACCCCTGCGACTCATAATGGCTTAGTCCAACGAGTTGCCCGATGGCTACTGCTTATGCCAAATACCCCCGACCAAGTCCTAGCGACTTAATCGGGGGTATTTTTCTGTCTATTTATCCGGCTCTCACAATTTACCCGCAAACGAAAAAATCCGCCTGACCTTAAGTTGGTCAAACGAATTTGTTAGCGACTTACTTATCAAGTTCACCATTGTCGTCGTAGATGTATACGGGGCCATCTGTCTTGGCATCGTAATCGATGGTCAAATCATAACCGACGAAGAACCATTGGTCCCCTTCAGTGATGTAATAGGTCACATCGTCCTTCTTTTCCGCAACAATTGGGTGGCGGGGATGATCGTCTGGGGTCATGCCGAGTGAAAAGCCTTCGTGAACGGGCGTCTTGCCGTAAACTTTACCAAAGAAGCGAACGCCATGGCCAGTCATCCCCATGCCTTCACGGAACCATTTGCTTGCTGCATCAGTCACATTAATTTTCATTTTGATAGACTCCTCTTTGACAGACTGTGAATCCGTTTTCATAACCATTTATACCACGCCAAGCGGGTTCTTGGCAAGTATCCTTTCACTAACTGCATTATACACAATTAAATTGTAGTCTTCAATCTAACTGCTTAAAAGTAAGCAAAAAGGCGTCCCGACCGTGGTCGAGGCACCCTTTAAATTTCAGAACTATTTGAAAAAGTCGCGAAAACTTTTTTCTTATTCGACTGCCAGAATCTGAACGGTCATGTCGCCACCTGGGGTATCGAAAGTAACTTTTTCCCCGTTCCGGTGGCCTAACAGGCCCTTAGCGATCGGTGAGTCATTGGAGATTTTCCCAGACATGGGGTCAGCTTCAGCGGCACCCACGATGGTGTATTCTTCGGGTTCTTCATCAGGTAATTCCTTGAAGGTCACCTTTTTACCCACGGTGATTTCATCCTTGTCGCTACCATCGTTGTCGATGATTTGGGCGTATTGCAGCATGCGTTCAACGGTGCTGACCCGCGTTTCTAGCATACTTTGTTCGTCCTTGGCTGACTCGTATTCAGAGTTTTCTGAAAGGTCTCCGTAAGAACGCGCAATTTTAATCCGGTCAATAACTTTCGGCCGTTGAACCATCTTTAAGTCTTCGAGTTCGGCTTGGAGTTTTTCCTTACCTTCCTCAGTCATTGGATACATTTTATCTTGTGCCACACTGGCCACCCCTTTTAGCAAATTATAGTCTTGCGGTTCACCCACAAGTTGAAGTTTATTTTGATTGATAGAAAAGGTTAGCCGTTTTTACCAGCTAACCTGTCCTATTCTATATGGTTGTATCTGGATTGTCAAAAACTTGGTCATTGCCACTCGCTTCGAGGATTGCCCGAATCTTCGTGACTAACAGGTCGATAGCGACTTGGTTCTCGCCACCTTCAGGCACAATCAGGTCGGCGTAACGCTTGGTTGGTTCAACGAATTGATGGTAAGTTGGCTTAACCGTTGCCAAGTATTGTTGGATAACTGATTCCAGTGACCGGCCCCGTTCGTTCATATCCCGTTGGATACGACGAATGATCCGAATGTCATCGTCCGTATCAACGAAGACCTTGATGTCCATCAGGTCCCGCAGCCGTTCGTCATCGAGGATTAAAATCCCTTCCAAGATGATGACGTCCCGTGGTTCCTGGTGAATCGTTTCCTTGCTCCGCGTGGACAACGTGTAGTCGTAAACGGGCTTCTCAATGGGTTCGTAGTTCAACAATTGCTTCAATTGTGAAATCAAGAGGTCGGTGTCGAAGGCTAAGGGGTGGTCGTAGTTCACGGCAGCCCGCTCTTCCATCGTCATGTCATCTTGATTGTTGTAGTACGAATCTTGTTGCAAAATCATGATTGAATGCCCAATCAATTGATTGAAAATTGCCCGACTTACGGTCGTTTTGCCACTACCGGAACCCCCGGTAACCCCAATGATAATCGGTCGTTTCTTGTTTGCCAACACTGTCGCCATCCTTTTATTTATTATCGCTTGCTAGTGAACTTGTCTTTTCTTGATGCTGTGCATAAGTCTGGGAGAAGTAAACCTTCCCCGTCTTGGTATTCGCGATGAAGTAGTAGTACCCCTTCTTCTGGTCCTTCGGGTGTAAGACTGCTTTGATCGATGACGTGCTAGGGTTTGCAAATGGCCCTGGCCCGTAACCCGTGTGAATGTACAGGTTATACGGTGACTTCACCTTCAGGTCCTTGTAAGTCAGCGTCGACTTCGTGGTCTTCAAGGCATATTGCACGGAAATGTCAGATTGTAAGGCCATCCCCGCCTTGATACGGTTGAGGAAGACCCCGGCAATCTTGTCCCGGTCGGACTGTGTGACCCCTTCGCGTTCAACCAAGGAGGCTAACGTCAAGGTTTCTTGCACCGTGCGTTTTTCCTTCTTGATGGTGGCGTAACTACCTTGCAGGTTCTGATCCGTCTTCGCAACCATTTCGGTCACCAATTGTTTCAGGGTCATCTTCTTGCCGGCTTGATAGGTTGCGGGGGCTAAATAACCCTCTAACCGGTACCGCACCTTTTTGGCCGACTTGGCGGAGCTCAGAAGTTGCGGATATTTCGCCGCTAATTCATTGAAGAACGTTGGGCTCTGCATCAAATTCATAAATTCTTTTTTGGTGAAATCCGTCTGAATCGGAATCTCAGCCGCAATCTGGTCGACCGTTTCGCCTTCACGAACTAGCACCTTCCCAGACGTACTCTGAATTGGTTCCGCCGAACCACCCTTCTGTAACTGCGTCGCAATTTGCTTCAGGGTCATGGACGGTTTCAACTGGTAATACCCAGCCTGGAAATTCGTAAACTTATTCGATTTCACGTAGTAGTTAAAGACCATACCGCTCTTAACCACTTTTTTGTCTTGCAGGATCTGCCCAATCTTATTGGACGTTGCCCCCATCGGCACGTGAACCTGAACCACATTGTTATTGCTAGTGTCCATGGGTTTCAAAGCCGTCTGGAAGTAATGATAGCCAAAGAACCCAATGACGACTGCCAAAAGCACTAGCAGACTTGCCACGCCGATCATGATACGCCGGCCAAACGACCGTTTCTTCCCCGATTCTTGTCGCGACGGGGTAGGATTTGTGCCATTATCCAACTTATTTCCTCCGTTCTATGCCATAGTCTTCTCTATTATACAGAAATTCCGGCCCAGCGGAAACCTGAAAAGCAGATTTTGAAGAAATGTAACAAAGAGTGCGGAGCGAGGCGCTTAGACTCTGAGCATTAACGTCGACTAAGTGATGACCCCGGGCTTGGGTCATTACTTAGTCGGGGTTAAGCGCAGGAGTCTGGCTCGCGGAGCACGTTTCAGAGGTCGCAAGTTTCCGAATCTAAAAGCGAAGAACCTGTCAAACGACCTAAATCAGTCTGAATCAGTGACGTTGCCCCGGGCTTGGGTCATTGCTTAGTCCGGGTTAAGCGCAGGAGTCTGGCTTGCGGAGCACGTTTCAGAGGACGTATGTTTCCGAATCTAAAAGCGAAGAACCTGTCAAATGACCTAACAATCTAACTATCTAACAATCAATTCAAACATAAAATCAAACCGACGCCCCCACTTCAACGTCCTCACAATCCACCCAAACCAGCAGCGCATCTTTTTTGGCCCCAACTAGTGTCAGCCGCAGGGCTGGGAAAGCTGGGCCGGTCGTGGGAGTGACCAGAGGCGCGCCAAGATGCCCGGCTGTGTCGATGGCCTTGGCTGGGGTCCTTTCCCAGCCTAGCCCATGGGACAACCTTTGAGACCGCCCCTCAGGCTCAAAGTTGAGGTGGAAGCCCGCCCTTTGGCTGGAACCGGCCCCACAGCAGGGCATCTTGAGCGCGCCGCCGGGAACGGACGCGACCAGGCCCGGTTTTCACCAGCCCGGAGGCACAAACAACCAGTTTGACCGCGCAAAAAAAACGCGCTAGCCATCCCGAAGGAGAGCTAGCGCGTTTCATGAAATCATTAACGAATTTCAGCGCCCAAGTCGTCTTGCAGCCGCTTCTCAACCTTTTCAAAGGCCTGAGTCACGACATCATCGACTAAGGTTTCGTGCTTGTCTTGGAACGTCAACGTGTAAGCCAAAGACTTCTTGCCCTTTGGCACCTTGACGCCATCGTAAACGTCAAACAGCTTGACGGATTGTAAGAACGCCCCGCCCCGCTTTTCGATCAATTCAACGATTTGGTCGTTGGTCACGTCGTTGTCGACCAGCATGGCCACGTCACGCGTGATGGCTGGGTAACGTGAGATCACGTCGTATTGGTTTTCCTGCTTAGGCATATCAATGATGGCCTGCAGGTTCAATTCGAAGACGTAAGTGGCCCCAATCTTGAATTTCTTGGCAATCGTTGGGTGAATCTGCCCCATGAACCCGATCCGGTGACCGTGAACTAAAATGTCCGCTGTCCGGCCTGGGTGCATTTCTGGCATGTCCGTGTTGGCCACATAAGTCACGTCACCGTTCACAGCCATATCCTTGAGGTAAGCTGCGACGATTCCCTTAACTTGGTAGAAGTCAACGGGGTGGGCAGGGGCATCCCAAGCGGTTGGCAACAGCGTCCCGGTAATGGCACCGGCGATGTGTTCCTGTTCGCTAGGACGCTCCGTCCCGTCCTCACGGTAGAAGACCCGTCCTTGTTCGTACAAGGCCACGTCCTTCACCTTCCGGGCACTGTTGTAGGCGATATCGTCCAACAGACCGGTGATGACGTTCATCCGCAACACGGCGTGGTCCACGCTCATTGGCCAAGCCAACTTGGTGACCTCACTTGGTTGCATCAGGAACATCTTAGCCTTGTCTTCCGTCGTCAACGCGTAGGAAATGGCTTGGTTCAACCCTAAGCCCTCTAAGGAGTGGCGAGTTGCCCGCATCAATTTCTGTGACGTCGTCAGTTCGCCCATGGTCATGCGACCCGTTGGTAACGTGGCTGGCAATTCGTCGTAGCCGTAGATCCGCGCGATTTCTTCCAGCAAGTCAGCTGGAATGTGAATATCGTTGCGACGAACGGGTACCGTGACCGTCAGCTTTTCACCGTCGGCAGTCACGTCACAGCCCAGCGTTTCCAAAATGTGGGTGACCTTGGCTTGATCCAAGTCGGTCCCCAACACAGCGTTCACGCGGCTCATGGTAATGTCGATTACGGCTGGTGCAGGCACGTTGTCGGCAGCAACGACCGTCCCCGTTTGGACAGTCCCACCGGCCAATTCGTCCATCATCTGAGCAGCAGCGTCTAAGGCGTCTTGCAAGCCAGTCCGGTTCACACCACGTTCGAAGCGTTGTGACGCATCCGTGTGTAAGTTATGCCGTTGCGCAGCCTTACGGATGTGGTCGTGTTCAAACACGGCGGCTTCGATGGCAACCGTGGTCGTGCCATCAGCAATGGCCGTGTCCAGGCCACCCATGACACCGGCTAAGGCGATTGGGGCCTTGTCGTCAGCAATCACAATATCGTTGACGTCTAAGTCGTGTTCGCCTTCGTCCAGGGTCGTCAGCTTTTCGCCGGCCTTAGCGTTCCGGACGTAAACGTCTTCACCCGCAAATTTATCGTAGTCAAAGGCATGTAGGGGTTGACCATATTTCAACATGATGTAGTTGGTGATATCCACCACGTTGTTGATTGGCCGGTAACCGGCGTTCCAGAGACGAATTTGCAGCCACATGGGACTTGGGGCTAATTTAACTTGCTTGACCAAGCGCATCTTGTATTGGGGAGCCAAGGACTCATCCACGTGAATGCTTAATTGGTCCGCAATCGGTTCACCGGCTTCTTTAACGGCTGGTTGATCGAACTTAACGGGCAGGTCATAGATGGCTGACAGGTCATGTAACGTCCCGTACAGGCTCAACATGTCCCCCCGGTTAGGCGTCACGTCCAAGTCGATCAGACTGTCGTTCATCCCCAAGTAATCGTAAACGTCGTCGCCAGGCTTGGCATCGGCCGGCAGCACGTAAATGCCATCCGCGTATTCCTTAGGCACAACAGCTTCGGGGAAGCCAATTTCTTGTAAGGAGCAGATCATCCCGGCAGAAGGAATGCCGCGCATCTTGGACTTTTTGATCTTAACGTTGCCGGCAATGCGTGAACCAGGCAGGGCCACGATGACCATCTGACCTTCCGCAATGTTAGGCGCGCCACACACGATTTGTAAGGGGGCGTCTTCACCGACGTCCACTTGGCAAACGTGTAAGTGATCGGAGTCCGGGTGAGCTTCAATGCTCAGGACGTGGCCGACAACGATTTTCTTTAAACCGTCGCTAGGCTTAACAACGCCGTCTACTTCAACGGACGTCCGTTCAATTTTTTCCGCCAAGTCAGCAGGCTTAACGTTTAAATCCAGGTATTCTTTAATCCAGTTGTATGAAATCTTCATGGTTGGCGGTTATCCTTTCTTCGTGAATTGGTTGAGGAAGCGAACATCATTGAGGTAGAAGTTCCGGATGTCATCCACCCCGTACTTCAACATGGCGAACCGGTCAGGACCGACCCCAAAGGCAAAGCCGCCGTAAACATCGGCATCAACGCCCGCCATCTTCAAGACGTTCGGGTGCACCATACCGGCACCTAAAACTTCGATCCAGCCCGTATTCTTGCAGACCTTGCAGCCCTTACCGCCACAGTTAAAGCAGGTAATGTCGGCTTCAACGGAAGGTTCCGTGAATGGGAAGTAGCTGGGCCGTAACCGCACATCAAATTTGTCACCAAATAATTCGTGGGCCAGAACTTGTAACGTCCCCTTTAAGTCAGCCATGGTAATGTGCTTGTCGATAACCAAGCCTTCCACCTGATGGAATTGGTGGGAGTGGGTCGGGTCATCGGTATCGCGCCGGTAAACCACCCCTGGGGAGATCATCTTCAAGGGGCCCTTGCTGAAGTCATGCGTTTCCAGCGTCCGGGCTTGCATTGGCGAGGTCTGTGTCCGCATCAAGATTTCCTTCGTGATGTAGAAAGTATCTTGCATGTCACGGGCTGGGTGATTCTTTGGCAAGTTCATCATTTCAAAGTTGTACTTGTCTTCTTCGACTTCGGGACCGCTCAGGACTTGGTAACCCATGCCCAAGAAGAGGTCTTCGATTTGGTCGATGATTTGTTGGATCACGTGGGGTTCACCCTTGGCAACCGGCGTCCCTGGTAAGGTCACGTCGATGGCTTCGTTTGCCAATTTGGCATTCAAAACCGCGTTTTCCAGTTCTTCACGCCGCTTAGCTAAAGCCGCCGTCAAGTCATCCCGGATTTCATTGGCAAATGCCCCAACCTTAGGCCGTTCTTCAGCATCTAAGTCGCGCATCCCCCGTAAAACCTCGGTGATGGGGCCTTTTTTACCCAGTAACGATACCCGGACCTGGTTCACGTCTTTCAGATCGCCAGATTTTTTAATTTCCGCGAGACCGCGTTCGTGCAGTTCGTTTAATTTATCCTTTAACGACATACGTCATCCTCCATTTTCTTTGGTCAAAGCGCCACAATTCTTGGGCAAACAAAAAAGCCCCGCCCCCATAACTAGGGACGAAGCTTCGCGGTACCACCCTGATTCAGCTAAAAGTTTAGACTCTTAGCCACACTCAGAAGTGATAACGGTCATTCACCGGAAAATCATTCATCGTGTCGCCACGAATCCCGATTACAACTCAAGAACTGAATTCACCCAGTAATTTGAAGTTTGCTTCCAATCTAGGCAAACTCTTCCTGACAAATTGCACCGGCTACTGCTTTTCTATCATCGTTTTTAATTATTACGCTATCTTAGCCTAGCGGATTTTGTCGCAACTGTCAACTATTTCTGGTCGGCTTCCGTTGGACAATACCACTTGTCAGACCACGCGTGAACCGCGGCCATAATGTCTTTGAACTCTTCGCCCTTGTCCGTCAATTCGTATTCGATCAACGCGTTGTCGGGGAACGTGCGACGAACAATCACGCCGTTAGTTTCCAATTCCTTCAAGCGTTCCACCAGAACCCGATCACTACAACGGGGAATGTTGCGGGCTAAGTCACGGAAGCGTTGCGGTCCCTCATGAAGGAGGACATCGATAATTAATCCGTTCCACTTCTTACCTAAAAAAGAAAAGGTTTGTTCAAATCGCGGGCAAAGCTCAAAGTCTACCGTTGGTTCGTCCTGCGCCTTTGATGACATCATTTGCATCCTTATCCTGCCTCCCATCCATGTTTCCCTGAAACTAGGCGTTAGGCGTTACTTTGTTCATTAAGGCTTCCACTCGCTTACGGGCTGGCCCACAGAATTCGTGAACGGCTTCGTAATCATCTACTAGGGAAACAATCGCACTTTCCCGGTATTTAGGCATAGCGAGCGTTGCGCCCCACATGTGCTTCAAGATAATATCCTTTTCCATGGGGCTCAGGTCCGTTAATTTTTCAGCGTTCCGCAAAGCCACTCGTGGATGGATAAACGCGTGCGACCCTAGATTGAACTTCGTCGTGCGCCAATCATAATAAAATAAATCATGTAACAAACCACCCCGTGCGGTGGCCCGGGTGTTTAAGCCAAGTTTCTTTGCAATCAGGTAACTGTTATACGACACTGAAATACAGTGGGACAAGCGGTCAGAGTGATGGTGTTGCGTGTAATTCGCCAGGCGTTGAACCGGCTCCTTTGCCAACAGATCAGAAACTAAAGCCAGGTACTCGGGGTCATCACGCCAAGTCAGTTTGGTCATAGAATGCTTCCTTTTCATTTAAAATTATGATTTTCAGTCTTCTTAACCCTATATCTTACTTACTTTTCACCAAATTGCAACCATCTTGCTTGGATTTCACCCGGGTTAAGCCTTTCTTTACCTTTATCCCTTGTGTCAGACCTGTAAAATTGGGTGCCTGATTTGCGTTCCCGGCGGTGGGCTCAAGGTAGTCTGCTGTGGGGAACGGCTCCAGCCTGTGGACCGGGCTTCCGCCTCGCCTTTGAGCCTGAAAAACGGTCTCAAAGGGCGTCCCGTGCTCTAAACTGAGAAACCCACTCAGTTTAGAGCACCGACACAGCTGCCTACCTTGGCCCACCTCTGGTCACTGACATTGGCCACGCCATTTTTACAGGCCTGACGATGGTGTTTGGTTTTATCAACTGATTTAGATGTATCTTTTTTAGAATGTTTAAGTGTCTCAAAACAAGGCACTGCCATTCAATTTAATAAACATTAATCAGACACAACAATAGTGCATCGAAAGAAGAACCATCCATAGTGGCTTAGAAAACTAAACCAGTCGTAAAAATACCAAGATACGAGAACGTGACCAGACACTACAATTCGTTGTACAAGGCCCGTCGACATGTCCGCCGACAATCACAGGTTGAACCCGTGTCAGCCGCAGGGCTGGGAAAACTGGGCCGGTCGTGGGAGTGACCAGAGGCGAGCCAAGGTGCCCGGCTGTGTCGATGGCCTTGGCTGGGGTCCTTTCCCAGCCTAGCCCATGGGACAACCTTTGAGACCGCTTTTCAGGCTCAAAGTTGAGGTGGAAGCCCGCTCTTCGGCTGGAACCGGCCCCACAGCAGGGCACCTTGAGCTCGCCGCCGGGAACGGACGCGACCAGGCCCAGTTTTCACCAGCCCGGAGGCGATGGCAACGACAAAGTTCAACCCCTTATTGGACCAGGCGGAACATGACGACGCCGGCTGCCACCGCCACGTTCAACGACTCTGCCTGCCCCTTAATCGGAATGTACAGGTTCCGCGTCGTCATTTGCTGAAGGTCGGGCGCCATGCCGTTCCCTTCGTTACCCATGACAATGGCCCCAGCAGTCAGCTGTGGCACGTCCCGGTAGCTCTTAGCATTCCGGTCCAGGTTCGTCCCGTAGACGGGCAGGTGCCGGCCGGTAAAGGTACTGATCCAGTCGTGCAGGTCGGCTTCGACCAGTTGAATGTGGAACTGACTTCCCTGCATGGACCGGAGCACCTTTGGCAAGAACCGGCTGGCGGTCCCTTTCCCAAAGACCACACCGGTCAGGCCAGCGGCGTCTGCTGTGCGGACCATCGTGCCAATGTTCCCAGGGTCCTGAACGTAATCCAGAAATAGCCAAACCCCCTCAGCCGTGCTGGGGTCACCCACCGTATCCTTGGGAAGTGGCACCGTCGCGAAAATCCCTTGTGGCGTACCCGTATCCCCAATCGTTTGGGCAATGCTGTCGGTCAGCTCGTAGGTGGCCACGTTGGCTGGCAGTTCCGCCGCGTGTTCGGCCAATTGGTCGGCCGTTCCCATAATGGCAGTCAGTTCATGTTTGGCCTTGATGGCTTCCTGAACCAAATGCCAACTTTCTAATAGGTAAGATTGCGTTGCTTTACGACCTTTTTTTGTGTTTAAGGCCCGCCACTGCTTGACCTTTTTGTTCTGTCCCGACGTAATTTTTTCAGTCAACTTGATTACTCCCATTCTTTGATCACCTGTTTACCGCTAATCCGTCTGACCACTCACCGTTTATGATGAGCCATCGGACCCGCGTCCGGTATGCTTTCTTTTTTCTAATTTTACCATACCACTGGGCAGGTCCGACCACGCGCGGTATGATTAAGCTAAAAAATAAAGGAGACTTTCGATGATTACCCAAGAACTCTTAGTCAGCGGTCGCGTCCAAGGCGTGGGCTTTCGTTACTCGGCCAGCAAACTTGCCCAACACCTCGGCGTGACCGGGACCGTGCAGAACCTTCCCAACGGCCAGGTGGCCATCGTGGCGAGTGCGGACGCCGACGTGTTAGCGGACTTTGGCCAGCAATTACGCACCAATCTCTCCCCCTGGATTCAGGTCAGCCAGCTCAAGATTACCGACCGTGTGCCCCAACATTTTACGACGTTTCGGATTATTATTTGAAAATGCCCGCTAAATCAAGTAAGATGTTTGATGTTAACGGCATTTTGCCGCTGGGGGCGTCCGCGCTCTACATGTTTAATTTAAAAGGGGTTCAAAACATAAAATGAAAATCTCCAAGAAAGTCTCTGTCACCACCGCTCTAGCTGCGATGGCACTAGTGCTTAGTGGGTGTGTGCAGACGAAAAACGGGAAGCCATACGGCCTCGTTTACGATTACCTAGCCATTCCTGGACAACACGTTATGAATTGGTTAGCCAACTTCTTCGGCGGCAGCTACGGTTGGGCGATTATTATCCTGACCGTGATCGTGCGAATGGTTCTGTTACCAGTCATGGTGAAGCAAATGCGCGGCGCCACGGTTCAACAGGAAAAAATCTCAATGATCCGGCCACAAATGACCGCCTTGCAAAAGCAACAAAAGGCTGCCAAGACCCCAGAAGAACAACAGGCTGCCAGCCAGGCCATGATGGCCCTCTACCGGAACAACGGTATCAGTATGACCGGTGGGATCGGTTGCTTGCCGCTGTTGATTCAAATGCCCGTCTTCGCTGCTCTGTATGCGGCCATTCGGTATTCACCAGAATTACAGAGTGCTGTCTTCTTGAACATCCCCTTGGGGAAGGCTAGCTGGATCTTAGCCTTACTGTCCTTCCTCTCCTACCTGTTGCAAGGGTATCTGTCCTTGCTGGGGATGCCGGAAGAACAGAAGAAACAGATGCGCTTCACCCTGCTGCTGTCCCCCGTCATGATCTTATTCTTCACGATGAGTTCACCAGCCGGATTAGGCCTGTACTTCTTCGTCGGTGGGTTGTTCGCCTGCCTGCAAACGCTGATCATCAACTTCTACCGGCCACGGATTCGTAAAGAAATCCAAGCCAAAATGAAGGATCGGCCAGCTCCCGTCGTTGAACCGGTCGTCGCAAAACCTGTGACCCCGGCTGCTAAACAAGCAACGGCTAAAAAGACCAGCCAAAAGAACCGGAATCGTAATGCTGGAAAACAACAACATCATTAAAAATAACGGCTAATGTGTAAAGGCGTCGACTGAATTTCTCAGCCGACGCCTTTTTCTGTGCCCTTATTTAGTTGTTATCGGCAAAATGCTTAGCTATCCCGTTTACGTGTGCTTTTTGATGCCATTTCTAAGTATTCTACCAACTTGGTCCACGACCCATGAAACGGCTCAAAAAGTGGATTTGCCTTCATTTGCTAGTAACAAAAAGCGTTATTTAAGCATCCCCGTTTAACTCATCATCAGTTCCTGGCGAATGCCACTTGGCACCGTTTCCCGGTCAACCTTCCCCCAAGATTCCACGTTTTGTCCCTTGGTGCTGATCTTCAGAAATTTGTTAGGCTTCAACTTCCACTGAGAATCAAAAGCCAATGTCCGTGACTGTCCCTGGGCATTGTAGGTCACCAAGTGGTAAGTGTACTCGTCCTCACCACCCCCACCGATAAAATGCCGAATGGGCTTAGCGTTGGTTGAAGCGTACACGTCTTCAGTCTTGACCAACGGATTCACATTATCCGCCGCCATGGCCAGTTCGGAATGCTTATTCTTGGTCAAGTTTGGCAACAGGAAGGCCCCTACACCTAAGAGTACGACGATGCTAGCAACAAGCACAAAAAACTTACTGATAAATTTCATTCTAAAATCCCCCTATATTGGTTAATTACTCAAGTAACTAACTAGTTACCATAGCATAACTGAACCAGCGAGGCCTGTCAATCATAAGTTGTTTTTTCTAGCTAATTGTATTCAGCAAAAAGGACACCCTCAGCATTTTCAACTGAAGGTGTCCCTTTAAAATCGCTTATTTTTCATCTGAAGCATCCGGTGCATCTGGCTTATCGGCCTGACTATCGTCAACCAATAACGCTGACTTGATCCCCGGAATCTCATCGTTAGCTGCTTGAACCCGTTCCTTCTTGTCGGTCAGAATCTGCGCATCCTCATCCGATAAGATTGGCAGGGAGACCCGGAAGACCGAGCCCTGACCTAGCGCACTCTCGATGGTAATCTTCCCGTGGTACGCCTCAATCAAGCGCTTGGCAATGGCTAAACCTAACCCATTGCCCCCCTTGGTCCGCGAACGGGCCTTGTCGACACGGTAGAAGCGGTTGAAGACACGGTCACGGTTCTCCTGGGAGATTCCCTCACCAAAGTCTTGAACGGCCACCTCGAGGTTCCTAGTGTCGCTCTCGTAGCTCATATGAACTTCCTTGCGCTTCTGCGAGTACTTCACGGCATTGTCCATCAGGATGATGAGGATCTGTTCCAAATGATTCCGATAGATTTGCGCTTGCACTGGCCGATGCACATCGTTATCCAAAATAAACACATAATCCGGATGAATCATCTTAAAGTTGTCAAAGACTTGTTCAACAACTTCACTGACGTCTGAAACCTCATTGGGGTAATTGACCTCAATCTGTTCGGCCCGTTGCAGATCCAACATTTCTTGGACCAGACTCTTCATCCGTTTCGTTTCCTGTAAGGATGCCTTGATGGACTCGTTCAAGACCTCCGGATCATCCTTGCCCCACCGGTCCAGCATCTCCATGTGACCCTGAATAATGGCCACGGGCGTCCGCAATTCATGGGAAACATCTTCCACGAACTGCTGCTGCTGATCCATGTAGCGCTGGGTGGTATCGAGCATGTCGTTAAACAAACTACCCAAGTCACTCAGCTCATCTTGGTGGTGTAGCTCTGGGACCCGCCGATCGGTCTGGGGATCCTCACGCATGGCATGAATGGTCTCCCGAATTTCCTCGACTGGTCGCAACAGGAAGGTCGCTAGGCTGTAGCTTAGAACGGCAGCGGCTAAGACCGCCATCATCCCCAGAACCACTTCGACCTGCAGTAGCTTGACCTGGGTGGCGCGATAGTCCCGTAAATTATCGGTGACCTGCACGTATCCCAGAATCTTGTTGCCCTGCTTCGCCCGAATGGGTGCCGAACCAACCAAATTTTTATGACCGCTGATGACCCGCGTCGCAATCCGTTCCTTATTGCTCTTCGCAAATTTAATTGGACTGTTCCGCGTGGCAAACAGTGGCTGGCCCTGATAATCATAGACCGTCACCGTTTGGCTGTCGCGGGCAAGACTCGTGATTACCGCATTGTTATAGGCACCAGCCGGCTTCTTGGCCTCAGACATCACGGTCCGTGGCCGCAACAACTGGTTGACCTGGTTACCCGTCAACGGCTGTTTCTGGTTATTCAACTTCTCAACCACAACGTTCAACGTATCTGACACGTGGGTCTTTTCCTGGCGCATCAGAACCGTCATAAAACTGTTAAAGATAAGGAAAACAATCACCGCAAAGATGACCAGTACCCCAAAGGCCGTGGTTAGCGCCCACTCCCACTTCAGGGAGAAACGAAAACCGGGCTTCTTCGGTTGGGTATCGTCATGATCGGTGGCCGTCTCCGTTAGTTCTGGCGATTTCACGAACGCATCACGTACCCTGTCCCCCGGACCGTCTGGATGTAGCTCTTCTGGCCGGCGACATCAATTTTATTTCGCAGGTAACGCACGTAAACGTCCACCACGTTGGTTTCAACTTCGGACTCGTAACCCCAAACCTTGGTTAACAGGACGTCCCGGGCCAAAACGACGTTGATGTTTTCCATTAAGGCCAACAGCAATTCGTATTCCCGCTTGGTCAGGTTGATGACCTCATCGCCACGACGCACGATGCGGTTTTCCTTTTCAATCGTCAAGTCCTTGAACTTAACGGTCGTTTGCTTGGTGTTCTTTTGCTCGCCTTCCAGGTGAATCCGCCGTAACAGCGCCCGCACCCGTGCAAGTAATTCTTCAATGGCAAATGGCTTCACGATGTAGTCGTCGGCCCCATGGTCTAACCCGGAAACTCGGTCGATCACGGAATCACGCGCCGTCATCATGATGATTGGCGTACTCTTCACTTCGCGTACCCGGCGGGCAACTTCGATCCCGTTCAATTCAGGCAGCATGAGGTCCAGCAAAATGACATCGAAGTCCTGTGACAGTGCAGCTTCTAATCCGGTCCGACCGTTAAATTGCACGTTGGTTTCGTAACCTTCATGCTTTAATTCCAATTCAACAAAGCGGGCAAGATTTTTTTCATCTTCAATAATTAAAATTCGACTCATTGCGCTCTAACTCCTCTGGCTATTTCACGGCAGCCGCTGCAATCAAACCCATACTACCAGCGGCCGTCCGATAATCATTTCAACATTTAATTTTATCATATTTTCTCATAATTGTATGCAAAAGCACGCCGCTTCTCACATTTAGTTATTTCTTTACTTTCTAAACCGGGAAAAAATCCTTCACTTGCAAACAACAACCGGTTGCATTCGATAGTTAAGTTTGCTTTTGAAAACGGTTAAGTAGTTTGCTTCACATTGTTGATTACTGTATTCTTCTATTGTAGCCTTGATTTAACGCTAATTAATTAATGTCTTGATTAAATCTTAATAATTTTTGTGCAAATTTTCACTTGCAACTCAGCACTTTTGCAGTATACTAGCTCTTGTAGATAAAAAGAAAGAGGAGTTGTTTTCATGAAAGCAGCAGTTATTCGCGATTCAGTAGACGGTTACGTTGATATTAAAGATGTTACTCTTCGTCCCATCACCCATGGGGAAGCCTTAGTTAAGATGGAATATTGTGGTCTTTGCCACACCGACTTACACGTGGCTGCCGGTGACTTCGGTAAGCAACCTGGCCGGATCATTGGGCACGAAGGTGTTGGTAAAGTTATCCAAGTTGCTGACGACGTTGAAAACTTGAAGATTGGCGACCGCGTTTCCGTTGCCTGGTTCTTCAAGGGTTGTGGCCACTGTGAATATTGCTTGACCGGCCGCGAAACACTTTGCCGTAATGTTAAGAACTCCGGGTTCACCGTTGATGGTGCCATGGCTGAAGAATGTATCGTTGATGCCAACTACGCCGTTAAGGTTCCAGAAGGCTTGGACCCCGTTGAAGCTACTTCATTAACTTGTGCCGGTGTAACCATGTACAAGGCTTTGAAGGTCGGCGAAACGAAGCCTGGCCAATGGGTTGAAGTTGTTGGTGCCGGTGGTTTAGGTAACCTGGCTATCCAATACGCCCACAACGTCTTCGGTGCCCACGTGGTCGCCGTTGATGGTAACCCTGACAAGTTGGCTGCTGCTAAGGCTAACGGTGCCGAAGTGCTGATCAACCGGCATGACGGTGATGTTGCTGAACAAATCCAAGCTAAGGTCGGCGGTGTCGATAACGCCCAAGTTACGGCCGTTAACAAGGATGCCTTCACCCAATCCGTTAACGCTTTGAAGCCAGATGGTAAGCTGGTTGCCGTTGCCTTACCACAAGGTGACATGGAATTAAACATCGCCAAGACGGTGTTAGACGGTATCTCTGTTCGTGGTTCCTTAGTTGGGACTCGTCAAGACTTAGCCGAAACATTCCAATTCGGTGCAGAAGGCAAGGTTCACCCAATCGTGAAGACTCGTCGTCTGGACGAAGTTAACGACATCATCGACGAAATGAAGAACAACCAAATCGTTGGCCGGATGGTCGTTGATTTTACTAAATAAGGGTTCAAACTTTAATACTTCCGAAAGCCGCTCCCGTGAAGAGCGGCTTTTTTGTGTTTTCAGAGAGGCTTAGATGGTCGGTCCCCACTCCGTCAACTAGGATCCCTGTCATTATCGGCAACAATTGTCTCAAATTCGAAACTAATCTGCGCCCATAATCCCCCCGGTATTAATAAATGTCTGCGTTAGCCAGTCCAGTCGCACTTACCAACACAACACAACACAACACAAGCCCGCCATCGTCATCACCCATCAGTTCCATCTCCCTGCACCAGCCGCAATCAGTGATAAGGCGGATCAACGGTCTAAACCAGTGTTAGCCACAGGGCTGGGAAAACTGGGCCGGTCGCGGGAGTGACCAGAGGCGAGCCAAGGTGCCCGGCTGTGTCAGTGGGCTAGGCTGGGGTATTTACCCAGCCTAGCCCACGGGGCAATATTTGAGACCGCACCTTAGGCTCAAAGTTGAGGCGGAAGCCCGCTTCTCAGGCTGGAACCGGCCCCATAGCAGGGCGCCTTGAGCTCACCGCCGGGAACGGACGCGACCAGGCCCAGTTTTCACCAGCCCGGAGGCACCGATTTAGTCAGTTATTCCTGATAAAGCAGGGATAGTGCCCGCAAATCCGCCGCCGACAGCGTTTCATGCTGCTGGTCCAGCGGATACATGATTGACTGACGACTCTCACTATGGGCCAATCCCAGCGCATGCCCAATCTCATGAATGGCCACAGACACGCGAATTCTAAGCTCCGGATGCGCCAGATTGAGGCCGGCCTTGGCCCGATTAACGGTGAACGCTTGCCACCCACTACGGTGTTTTACGGTCGGGCCGCCCTCACCCAATTCAACGAAATCCCCCGCCTGCTTGGACGTGTCTCGTTGATAGGTGAAAAAGGTTAAGCCATTTTGGCGTTTCCCCGGCATCCCCGGGACCAAACGCACCAGCCCCGTTCGATTAAACACCCCCACGGCTTCCTCGAAAATGGGCCGGATATTGGCCGTCACGTGTCGGTCAAAATGATAATAGTACGTGGGCGCCAGCGGATACGTCGCCGCCACCAGACTCAACGGAGTTTGCGCGTGCTTGGAACTTGGGAGTGGCCCTTCCATCTGATTGACTAACCGATCCAACCGACTGACGGACCTGATGTGGGGCGCCAAGGCCCCCGGCCACAAGATACATAACAGACTCACCAGCACCCCGACCCACAGTAGCCGCCACTTTAACATGGTTGTTGCCTCCTTTAGTTTCTATCGTTCTTAGTGTAGACAGTCCGGTGCTCGCTGACGAGTATTTTGCAAATTGGGGCGCAGAAAATAACGGCCTACCAATTAAAATTGACCAGCATCACTAAGATTAAGCGACTAATCGCTGTACTGACGGGGCTGTTAGGTATTCCAACGTTTTAGTCCTGTAATCGAGCAATTACTGGGTGTCCATGTTTACGTCCATGGACTACTTCAAAATAAAATCCAACCAACAAAAAAGTAGTCCCACCACCAAAGAATTGGTCGTGAAACTACTACATGTATAGAGCTAACTTGATACGCATACGTTTCAACAGTACGGGCTAAAGGTGTGTCGCCGCAGGGCTGGTGAAAATGGGCTCAGCCGTGGGAGTTGCCTTAGCGGTTTCCCCGCTTAGGCAACTGCTATCTTTGAGACGCGCTTCTCAGCGGCTCAAAGTAAGTCTGAAGACCGCTTCTCAGGCTTCAGACGCGCGCCCACAGCACCACGGCCCATTTCCAGCCCGGAGGCATGCCTTTAACCATTAAGCTTTCTGGTAAAGGTGCCGCAATGTCTTTAAATCGCCCGCTGACAAATGCGTCGTCCCTTGGTCGATCGGATACATGACCGAGTTGTGACTGTGACTGTGATCCAAACCGACCGCGTGACCGATCTCATGAATGGCAACCGAGAGCCGCACACTTTGCGGATATTTCAGATTCATCCCCGCCCGCGCGTGGTTGGCCGTGTAACCCTGAAAACCAGTGACTTCCTCAATTTCCGGACCCCCTTTGCCCAGTTCCAAGTACGTGCTCTGATCTTCCGGCATCTCCTTGCTGTAGGCAAAGAAGGCAATCTCGTTCTGATGCGCAGTGGCGTCCCCCGCCACCAAATTCACGATGCCCGTTTCATTATAGACGGCGACGGCCTTTTCAAAGGTCCGCACCATCTTATCCGGGACTTCATTGCCAAAGCGGTAATAATAGGTCTTGCTTAACGTTTGCGGCTTAACAATTGATTCAACGGGCGTGGCACGCTTAGACTCCTCGCGCCCCACCATGGGCAACTGAACGCCCAGCCGACTAGTGGCCTGAGCAACTGTGATCTCTGACATCGCAACAAATTTAGGAAATTTTCCCCAGACACTGACTAGCATGACGCTCCCCAAGAGTAAAACTGCTAGCAGGCCCCAAAGCTTCCGCATATTCTCGCTCCTATCCAACTGACTAGTGCCAGTCTACCGAGAAACACGAAACACCGCCACCAATCCAGACTAAGATGACCGGAATCCAAGACTTTCTTAAACTATTGACGGGGATACATTAGGTTTCTAATCTATTTTTCATTATGTAAACGGTGTTATTAAGGAATTTATAGCTCGCTGTATTAAATTTCTCTAATTTAGTTCACACCAAAAGCCCACAACAAGCCATCTTGCCGTGGGCCTTTTCACATGCTAACCATTTCTTAAAATTCTACTAAGTTATCCTGGGCGGTGACCAGCAATCCCATGATTTTGAGCTGATGCTGCTGTTTAAACGCCGCAAATGCCCGTTCACCCATGGCCACCGCCGTCGTTGCCAACGTATCGGCCGCAATCAGGCTTGGTGCCAACACGGTAGCTTGATTCAGGCTGGGGTCACCTTCCTGACACTGAATGGGCCCGCCAATCGTGCTGCCGCCTCGCATCGACGTTGCCATTGCCCCATTTTTGATGCGGTACCGCTTGATGACGTGACTCATGTCGCTCGGGGACTCGACCCCCACGTTCCAGACAAACTCGCTGCGCGTGGTCACGCCCATCTGCACGTCGCCCCCGCCGTTGATTGCGGCCGCGACCAGACTTTGGTCCTGTAGTAGCGGCCGCAAATACGTTTCAAATGCCTGAAAGAGCATCCACCCCTTCAGGAGTCCGCGCGGATCAAACGTCCCCGCGTAAAAGGGATCGAAGGCGTTGGCCGTATCCGCCTGTGCCTTGAGTGCCAGCTGGTAAACCGCCTGCAATTCCGGGCTAAACGCGGACGGCGCCAGTTCACCGCGCTGAAACTGACAAAGTTCCGAATCCGTGCGGTCGCGGGAAAAGCATAAGTTCAATCGCATAAAATATCGAGAAAGATTCGTGATCAATTGCTGAAACGTTGACTCGGACAGATAGCCAAACCGGGGCATGACCAACCGGACATCGATTGGCGCCGTTCCCGTGTCAATTTGAATGGTTAATAATTTGCTCACTTGGCCCGCCCCCCAGTCGTGTACAGTAGCGTGACGGGCACCCGATCATTGGTCACCGCCGTCGCCGATGATTTTGCTTCCCTGAGCAGCGTCACCCCATCCACCAAAACGGCCACCACCAGCAAACCAGTTAACACCCCACGTAAAAACCGTTCCATGTGTGTCACCTCACTCTTTATTTCGAGTATACCCACAAATGTCCCGCACTCGTCACGGGAACGCCGAGTAGGTTAAGTGACCGCTAAAAGCGCGCCGTTGTGCAAAAAAATAGCCCGGGACAAAATCCCAGACTACGACATTAAACTAGCTATCAGTCCAAAACCACCTGCTGAATCGTCTTCAACACGCCATCGTGTTCGTTGTCGACGGTCGTCACGTGTTGCGCCGCCGCCTGAATCGTGGCGTCGGCATTGGCCATCGCAAAGCCGCTCCCGGCAAATTGTAACAACGGCACGTCGTTCACGCCGTCGCCAAAGGCCATGATGTTGGCTGCCGTGAGCCCCTGTTGTTGCGCCAACCATTGAATCGCCGGCAACTTACCCACGTTAGCCGCCACAATATCGATGACCCCGTAGCCGCTGTCATGGGCGTGTAACCGGCCGTCAAAGTAGGTGTTGAGTCGGTCAACCAATTCGGCCGCCTGGTCTGGCGCCGTCGACACACTAATTTTCTTGATCCGATCATCCACGGTGGCCAAACTCTCAACCTGTTGCAAATTATCGTAGTAGGCTTCGGCCGCGTCAATCAGCTGTTGTGGGGCCCCGAGTTCCGTGTAGGATGCTCGTTCCCCGGTTAGAATCACGTAGATATGCCGCAAAAAGTCCTGATGCCGATCCACGCTGACAAACTGGTCAACGTCCGTTGCTGATAAACTACCATCAAAAATTTGTTGACCGTCCCGATAGATAGACGCACCATTTTCAGCGACCATGATCAGATTAGGGGCTAAACTGTCCGCAAAGAGGTCCCGCAGATGGGCGTATTCATTCCCTGAAGCCAGGACCAAGGTAATCTGCCGTGCGCGCAACGCGTCCAACACCTCGCACATCAGTGGCTGATTGTAACTCTGGTCAGCATGTAACAGCGTGCCATTCAGGTCCGTCGCGATTAATTTAATTGCCAAAATTTCACTCCTCAAAAATAACTGTGTGCAGTCATTATACGCGTCCACCCGGGTAAAACACAAAAGGAAATCCGAATCGTTTGATCCTAAACCACAGCGCGTTATTTTGACAGTCACCACGGCCGCCTGATTAGGCTACCCGACCTGCTGTTGATTTTGACTCGCTAGCAAGACCAAAGCCGCGAGAAAACTTAATCCGGAAATCGCCGTAATAATGAGCAACTGCGTCACGTAGCTCGTTGTAAAGGGGTGCAGCCCACTGGTCAGCGCCACCACGACCGAAATGCCGACCGACTGGCCAAACTGATGAACCGTGTTGACCACTCCGGAAGCGGCACCGGCAATTTCAGCATCGGTATTTGCTACCCCTTCGACCGTTAGCGGACTCAACACTAGGCCCTGACCAACCCCAAAGATCATCATCGGTAGCGCAAAGGCAATCCAATAACCCCGATTCAGCCCCAAGATGACCGTGAGCGAAACACCCAAAGTAACCAACACGACGGCAAGCACAATCAACCGTGCATTGCCTATCTTACTGGATAGCCGTGACACCTGAAGTGCCCCAAAGAATTGTGGAATCGTCACGGGCAGGAAGGCTAACCCGGTCAGTAACGGTGAAAAGCCATAGATATGTTGTAACGCTTGCGTGGTGACAAAAAAATAAGCAAACGCGGCCCCGATAAAGAAGAAGCGAGCAACGTAGGCACTGTTCCGTCGTCGGTCAGAAAATAACCGTAACGGCATAATGGGATTCTTGACTGCCCCCTCGGCATAGACGAACAGTCCCAGCGCCATCACGGCAATGACAAATGCCAACCGCTGGTGCACCGTCCCATCGATGCTGTAAACCAGGGCCGACAACCCTAACACTGATAAAAAGGTGCCGACAATGTCCAGACGAGTTGTTCGCTGGCTTTCACGGCTCTCCACAAAGAATAACGTCAGTACAAACAGCAGCACCCCCACTGGAACGTTTAAGAAGAAGCCGACTCGCCAGGAAAAGGTACTCGTGATCACGCCACCCAGCACCATCCCAAAGCTTGCGCCAATCCCCGCGGTTGTTCCATAGGCAGCAATGGCCCGCGATCGCATCTTCCCCTGATAATTATCCAGGAGTAGTGCCAACGTGGTCGGTGCCAGAATAGCTGAACCCACGCCCTGAAAAGCGCGCATGGCAATAATCATCGGACCAGTCGTCGCCAAGCCGACCATTAATGAACCAACTGAGAACAATAGCAAGCCAATTAAAAATACCCGCCTACGACCGTACACGTCACCAATCCGTCCGCCAAACAATTGAAAGCCCCCAAATGTGAGGGTGTAGGCGCTGCTGATCCACGCCAGCGTCTGTGAATCCAAGTGCAGGTCCGCCGCTATCTTCACGGTACTCGTAAATACAATTGAATTGTCTAAGAGAATCATAAAATAACTTAATAAAATAATCGGTAAAACAATGCCAAATTTTTCTTTATTCCCTGCCATAACAAGCCTCATCTTTGCTTAAAATAACCTCATCCCGATTGGTTTCTTTTGAGGTGAATGAGTCCATCATAGCGAGCACTGGCCGGCTTGAAAATTACCAGTTAGGCATGCTAGTATACTTGTCACGCATACTAGTGTGTCTCCGTCCGGTACACCGGCTCCAATCCAGCCGCAAACAGGACGAAAAAAAGCGCCTGGAAAACTTCCAGACGCGCGATTATTTTCAACTTAATCAAAGGATCAGCCATTTTCAGACACAAAAAAACTCCCAGAAGCCGCGGACTTCGTGGGAGTTTCTCTAAACTAATAAAAATTAGTTGTTTGCGTTCTTAACCGCAACGACCTGACGGCCATCGTAGAAACCGCAACTTGGGCAAACCATGTGTGACTTACGTAATTCACCACAGTTAGGGCAAGCAGTTAAATTAGGCGTGGTTAACTTGATGTGACCACGACGCATAGCTTTTTTCGTCTTAGACGTTTTCCGTGCTGGTACAGCCAAAGAAAACACCTCCTTTAAATAAATTATATCCACTAGTGAAAAAATTTTTAAGGCTTACAAAGGCGATTATTGATCATCCTGATCAGGGAAGAAATCTTTTAACTTTGCAAGACGTGGATCAACTGATTGATTTTCCTTCTCCACCTTAGCCAGGTCAGCCTCGGAAACGACTTCCCAGTCGTCACCAGTTGGCATCTGTTCACCCTGCTTTTCAGCGTCAGAAAGAATGTGCATCGGAATCTGTAAAATAATGTTATCCCCGATGGCTTTATCGAAATCGATTTCGTCATCTTTAACCACCATCACAACGTCGGTCTTCTCAAACCGTTGCGTTGCGGCGGGGTCGGAAACATAAAATTCCGTCATGTTGAAGTCAACGGGTAGGTCAACCGGTGCTAAAGACCGGCTGGATGGGACCGTTAAGTCCGCCGTAACCCGTGCATCAACGACAACGTCACCATCCACAACGGACACAATGCCCTTGGCGTGGACGGGACTTAAATCTAGGACATCATCGCTAAAGCGGTCCATCAAGTCCGCCTTCAAATCCAGCGTTTCATCGAACGCTAGCGGATCATTCCGGTGATTCTTGCGGAGCTCGGTCAACGACCATTTCATCGCAATCCCTCCAATGCAACGTGATAAATTATACCTGTCAAAAAATAAGATGTCAAGGTAATTTCCTTGATAGTCATTTAGAATCCGCTTTTTTTACCGGAATTCGGCCATAATCCTGGTCGATTCCGGTCATCAGGGTGCGGACAGCCCCCAGCCGGTCGTCCAAAGCGCCCGGCCCCTGTTGCCAATCCCGGTCAGCCCGGCTAACCAGAGGTAGTGTGACCTGCTTCTTGATCTGATGCAGATACCGCTGGCCCTGCGCCGAGTACCCCAGTACCCGCAGATATTGCGGCTGGACCGCTATTTCAGCTGGCTTAGCCTGCAATAAGATGTAGGCCGACTGGCGCTGTAAACGCGTGTAGGTGTAACGCTTGGTCTTCACCGCGTGCATAAACGCCGCAAAGCCCGGACTCGTCAATGCCGCCCGCTTCAACCGATACTCGACACCCTCAGTGATCTGGTAACACTGACGCAGGTCCGCCACATCCCCACTAACCAGCTGATAACGCAGTGCCGGCCAGAAGTCGGTCCAGCTGGTCAGCTGAGCCCGTTTGAGCAGATCCAGGGTCGTTGACGGAACAACCGGTTCCACCGCCGTCCAGTCGCCTGTCAGGGCCGCTGAGCGGATAGCTGTGGCGCTCGCGTAAGCCGCCCCGGCAGCAATGGTCGGCTCGTTGTGCTGGCTCCCACGGCGGGCCAACGGCAGGAGCGTTAACGGCCGCCCCTGTCGTTCGTTAGCCAGCGCATAGAAGAACCCCAGGATATCATTGGCCGCGTTCAGGGTAATCCCCGTTTGCTCCCGCAGATACCCTTGAAATAGTGAGGCGTAGGTTTGGTCAAAGCGTTTGAACGTCGTCGGGTCAGTCGGTAAATGCGCCATCAGACGGGCATAATCCATGTCCGGGTGCTCGGTGCCAAAGGCCAGCCAGTGACACTGTAACGCGGACAACAGGCGGACACCCCCCGCCGCAAATAAATGCGCCGGTTGTAGGGCTGTAGCGCTTGGCAGTTCCACCACCAAGTCCACACCCCCGTCTAAGGCCGCCTGCGTGCGCTGCCACTTGTCCATCAAGGCTGGTTCGCCCCGTTGGACCCAGTTGCCGCTCATTGCCGCTACGACTACGTCAGCCCCCGTCTGGGCCTTCGCCTGCGCAATCTGGTAGGCGTGCCCATTATGAAAAGGATTATATTCCGCAATGATTCCCACTGCCTGTAACGCCATTGCTAAGCCTCCCGCGTCACCTCAAAGAACCAACGCGTGGTGTCAGAGGTGGGTTCACTGTTCCCAAAGTCTGCGCTGACCCGTTTAACCGTCAACCCAGCCTTGGCCAAAGCCTGCTGGTAATCGGGTAAGTCATAGGTCCGCTCATGATGAAGCTCGGTCACCTTCCGATACTCCCCGGTCGTTTCGTTCTTGGTAAAGAAGGCCAGGTCGTGTTCGGCAGCGTGTTCTTCGTCCTCGATACCATAGCTGGTCCAGACGAAGGCCCGGGTCTCATCGACGTAATTATACATGTAGCCTGGGTAGACGTCATCCGTTTGGTGTGGGGTAATCACATCAAATAGGAATTGACCGCCCACAGCCAAGTGGTCATGCACTTGGGTAAACGCCTGTGTCACGGCGTCCAAGTCCGTTAAATAACAGAAGGAATCCGCGAAGCACGTTACCGTTTGGTACTGGCCAATCTCACTGAGATCCAGCATGTTGCCCGCCATCAAGGGCAGGCTCACGTCGGCCTCAGCAGCGTGCTTAGCCGCCAGCGCCAGCATGTCTTCACTGAGGTCCAGTCCACTGACCTGGTAGCCCTGTTGCGCCAATAGGACGCCTAATCGGCCGCTCCCACAAGCAAGGTCCAAGAGTTCCCCACTCGTTGGGGCTACCCGTTCAGCGACAAAATCCAGCCATTGGTCGTACATGGCTGGATCAAATAATTCGTCGTAAAGCTCCGCAAAGGATTGATAGATCATGCTTCAACCCATTGACCCAGATCAACTTCTGGGGCGTCTGACCAGAGCTTTTCTAAGTTGTAGTGACTCCGTTGTTCTTTTTGGAAAACGTGCACAACCACGTCGCCTAAGTCAATCAGAATCCAGTCGGCATTGTTCCGGCCTTCAACATCCTTGACGGTCACATCGTTGGCACCCATTTGATCAATGATCTCATCGGCAATGGCTTGGACCTGACGACTGGAGTTGGCTTCCATAATCAGGAAGTAATCCGCCATCAGACTCACCTTGTTCATATCTAAGGCAGTCATATCCTCTGCCCGCTTGTTTTCTGCAGCCTTAACCGCAATTTCTAAAATTTGTTTGCTTTCCATGCATTTTCTCCTCTCAAACGTTCGGATAACGTGGCACCCACGCATTGTAGGTGTCAATGGACTTGGGGTAGACCGGTTTCCCGTTTTCTACCAAGTATGCCAAGGTATGTTTTGCCTGAAAGGCCACCGCCTTAGCCAAGTTCTTATCCGCTAACTGCCGTGCCTCATCGACCCCGGGGAAATCTCTAGCCGGTTCAATGTAATCCGCCGTATAGATGATCTGCTCCAATGGTGACATATAAATGGCCCCAGTGGTATGGTGCCGCACAGCGTTTAAAATGTCTTCATCATAGATACCCAATTCATGCTTGATCAGCTCAGCACCAACCACCCCATGCCAAATCGCATTGCCGTAATCCAGCAAAATGGGATTCAGGTGGTACTGCTTGATGGCCGCAATAAAATCCTCATCGGGTCGTTGCTTGGCGTAATCGTGGACCAGACCAGCAATGCTAGCCTTTTCCACATCAACGTCGTTCATTTGGGCCAAGGCAATGGCCGTTTGTTCCACCCGCTGAACGTGTTTAAAGCGTTTTGGTTTGAGCTGTTTTTCAATTTTCGCCAGCAACTCGTCACGAGTGCCCGCGAAAAGGTGTTCCGTGTAGGTTAGTTCAGTCACGATATAATAAATGCTCCTTTATATAGAGATCGACCATGGTTGGCACCAGGTAGCGCACGGATTGTCCGCGGCGAACCTGTTCCCGCACCATCGTTGAACTAATGCCAATTTGAGGAACGTCGACCCACAGGACGGGGTACGGCGACTCGCGATTAAATCCCTGACGACAGACGCCCACAAACTGAACTAGTTTCGTCAGTTCATCGATTCGGTACCACTTCGGTAAGTAAGCGACCATGTCGCCCCCAATAATAAAGTAATACTGATTCTCCGGATGAGCTTGCGTCAGCTGGACCATGGTATCGTACGTATAGCTCCGACCACCCCGTTCAACCTCGGTCAACTCTAGGTCGAACCGTGGATTGTCCTTGATGGCCGCTTGCACCATGGCGACCCGGTCTTTCGCCGGAATCGTCAGCTTCCGATCAACGTGTGGCGGCTCAGCATCGGGCATGAATAACACTTTATCCAGCCCCAGTTGGGTCGCCACTTGGTCCGCAATCACCAGGTGTCCAAGATGGGGCGGATTAAACGTCCCCCCCAGAATCCCGATGCGCCGTTTCTTAGCCGTCGCTGCCATCTCAGTAGCGACCTGCGTACTCGTTCGTTCTAGGATTTTTACCACGACTGCCAGACCTCCCTACATGTTTTCCACGATTGGTGAAATCTTTTGGTTTTCTTCTTCAGTCGCGACCCGGTACAAGACCAGGACCCGGCCGATGGTTTGGACCACTTGAATGTCCGTATTGTCTTCGATGAAGGCCTTGGTCTCCTCAACCGACACGTCGGCACTCTGTTGTAAATTGATTTTGATCAGTTCCCGGTTTTCCAGGGCGCCGGTCAGTTGTTCCAACCAGGCCTGGGTCAAGCCGTTCTTCCCCACTGAAAAGAGTGGGCGCATAGCGTGGGCGTGAGCCCGTAAGTAGCGTTTTTGTTTCCCTCGTAGCAAATTGTCGTCCTCCATATTTTTAAATCATCGCGCGGCGAATCAAGACGCCGACGCCAGCGGGTGCCCAACCGGTCACGTTAATGCCAGCGGGTACCGTAATCCAACCGAGGCCTTCAAAGACCAAATCACTCTTCACCGTGGTCTTAAATTCATGGGCAACCAGTGGTGGGAAGTCATCTTTATTGTCAGCGTGTGGTGGGGTTAAGAGCTCACCCAATTGGCGCGCATAAAAGTCATCGGCATTCTCCAGCTTCGTGCGGTGAATGTATAAGTTGTTTTCAAAGTAAGCCGTGAACCCATTCTTAGGGCCCTTGGTGTAGTCAAACCGGGCAATTCCGCCTAAGAACAACGTTTGTTGATCATTCAGCTGGTAGTTCTTCGGTTTGATTGGCTTTTGTGGTGTCACAATCTTGAGGTCTTTACCATCCAAGAAGTGTGCCATCTGTTGGTTTTGAATGATACCGGGGGTGTCAACTAGAACGTGTTCGTCATCCAGGGGCAATTCAATCTTATCCAACGTCGTCCCAGGGAAACGAGACGTCGTAATCAAGTCTTGGACCCCGGTGTTCTGCCGAATAATTTGGTTGATCAACGTTGATTTCCCAACGTTGGTGACCCCAACCACGTACACGTCGCGGTCGCCACGGTACTTGTTGATCAGTTGCAGTAACCCATCAACGGATTGGTTGGTCTTGGCACTTAACAGCGTCACGTCGATTGGCCGTAAGCCCTCTTCGTTGGCCCGTTGCCGCAACCAGTCACGTAACTTGCTCCGCTTCAGTGAGCGGGGTAACAGGTCTTCCTTGTTGCCGACCAGTAAGACGGGGTTACTCCCGACGAACCGGTGCAGACCAGGAATCACACTACCGTTAAAGTCGAAGATATCCACAACGTAAACAATTAAAGCGTTGGCGTCTTGAATTTGCGTTAAAAGGTTTAAGAAATCATCGTCCGTCAGACCGACAGGCACGATTTCGTTGTAATGCCGTAACCGGAAACACCGTTGGCAATAGACTTCTTCCTTCTCAATCCCTTTATCTAACGCCGATTGGGGGGTGTACCCCGGCGCCGTCTTGTCCGTTGTCTGAACCACCGCGCCACAGCCAATGCAGTGCAACGGTTCACCATCGATTAATACCGGTTCAATGTGTTTTTCGTTCATTAAGATCCTCCTGCCAAGTTAATTCTGGGTAGCTGCGGTGCAAGCGCCACATCACTACCTTTTCCAATAACCGATTACCCTTCGTGATCCAGGCATCCGATTTCAAAATGGGTTTGACTAAGACACTCCGCACGCCGCTATGATGCGCCGCCCAGACGTCCGTCAACAACTGATCACCTACCATGACCACCTCATCGCGACGTAAATGCCAGCGACGAAGCGCCCGGTTCAACCCCAGGGCGAATGGTTTTAACGCCCGGTGAATGTAGGGTAAGTTAAACGGTGCCACGGCACGGTCGACCCGTGCGCGACTATTGTTCGACACCACAATGACCTGAATCCCGGCCAATTCTAGCAAATTGAGCCAGTGATGCAATTCGGGTGTCCCATCCGGATTATTCCACGCAATCAGCGTGTTATCCAGGTCAGTCAGGACCACCTTGATGCCGTTTGCCCGTAAATCCGCCGGCGTTAAATCATATATGTTCGTAACCATCCACGTGGGCTTGAATCCAGAAACCATGCGGGTGACTGCCCCCCTTCGTTCGTTTGCCAGTAATGGCATGTCTAGCTTTTTATTATACGCAATTTTCACCAATTTTACCACCATCAAGGGCTATCAATGGTAGCTAATAAAAAAGACCTCGCTTGAACAGCGAAGTCCTTTGAAATGACTGAATTAAGCAGCCAAAGCTTCTTTAGCTTGGTCAGCTAAAGCTGTGAATGCAGCAGCATCGTTCACTGCTAAATCAGCTAACATCTTACGGTTAACGTCGATGTTGGCTAACTTCAAACCGTGCATCAACTTGCTGTAGCTCAGACCGTTCATCCGGGCTGCGGCGTTGATCCGGGCAATCCAAAGCTTCCGGAAGTTACGCTTAGTGGCTTTACGGTCACGGAAGGCGTATTGACGGCCCTTCATGACTTGGTCCTTAGCTACCTTAAATAAACGGTGCTTTGAACCACGGTAACCCTTAGCTAACTTTAAAACCTTTTTGCGACGTGCGCGTGTAACAGTACCGCCTTTAACTCGTGGCATAATCTTTTCCTCCTAAATCAATTCAAACATTATGTCGACATTTCGTCGACCCGAAAAATATGTGACTAACTTACTTGATTACTTTTGCAGTAATTGACGGTAAGTGTTGATAGTCGTTTCGTTCATCATCCGGGTACCACGAAGGTTCCGGCGTTGCTTCTTGGTCTTACCGTGGAAACGGTGAGACGTGTATGCATTGGCACTCTTGATACCGCCCTTGGCAGTTACTTTGAAACGCTTAGCTGCGGCGCGGTTAGTCTTCATCTTTGGCATAATACGAAATATCCTCCTTAAATCGGTAGCTGGGCTACCCAATCAATTACTTATTCTCTGCGATGGGCGAAAGCATTAAGAACATGCTCCGACCGTCCATCTTAGGCCGTTGTTCAACCGTGGCGACATCAGAAGTTTCCTGAGCCATCCGGTTGAGCACCTCACGACCAATGTCTTTATGAGTAATAGCCCGGCCCTTAAACCGAATTGAGACCCGAACTTTTTCACCCTTAGCCAAGAACTTTTTAGCGTTCTTCAGCTTGGTGTTAAAGTCGTTGGTATCAATGGTAGGACTTAACCGTACTTCTTTGACACTGACCACTTTTTGCTTTTTACGAGCTTCGCGTTGCTTTTTTTGCAACTCGAAACGGTATTTCCCGTAGTCCATGATGCGGGCTACTGGTGGCTTAGCTTTCGGTGCAACCAAAACTAAATCGAGGTTTGCGTCTTCGGCGATCTGTAAAGCATCGTGTTTGGACTTAATACCCAATTGTTCACCATCATCGGCAATCAATCGAACTTCGCGTGCGCGAATACCCTCGTTGACAATCGTGTCGTTTGCTATGGTAATCCACCTCCAAATTAATCTCGAGAACTGCAGAAATCTCACTCACAAAAAATGCGGGAACCTTTGATCACAATCAAACGGCTCCCGCATGAAATCCAATCAAAAGATTGAACTAACGTGCATATCCAGCCCAGCAGCGTCAGCCACAGGGCGAGAAGCGGAAGCCTCTGCTTAATTTCTCAACTTAACCATCATACCAGCTACCCGGTTACCTGTCAACGGGTCTTCCCCATTTTTTCAGACAACCGGCAGAAATATCACTGAGACGGTCTAGCCATCTAATTAGCTGACTTGGCCCCGGTGCCCAGGACCTGGTCACTGTGATCCAACCGATTAATCACAAAGGTCAGCACCACAATCAGAAAACCAATCACGTAAACCCAGTGCAATCCATTATACAGGATATGCCGCAGGGCTGGCAATAACTTTTCTGGCAGTTGGCTCGCCGTCTGGGGATTGATCAACCGGTTCATCATCGCCATGCTGGTTCCGGCATAGTGCGCCAGTCCCCGTTGCATCCCCGTGTTCAAGATAATCCCAAAGACGGAGACCATCAGCGTTTGCCCAATCGTCCGCCCCAGCGTGTTAAATGAGGTCGCCACCCCCCACGTTTTCAGCGGAGACCAACCGTTGGGACGTCAGGGTCGTCGTAGTCATCGCTATCCCAAAGCCGAAACCGTTAATGGCCGTGATGATGAAGAACCAGCCAAATGACGCCTGTAAGGGCAATAAGGCCAACGCCAGGCCGGCCACTAGAATAAATGACAGGCTGAAGTACAGGATTCGCCGTGGCGTCCAGCGTGCCAGGAAGTAACTCGTCGCAAAGGCACCGACGACCCACATCAGTGAGTTGGGCGTCAACGCCAACCCAGCGACCGAAGCAGAGACGCCGTGAATTCCCTGGCCCCAGGTTGGCACATAGACGGTCAAGGCCATCAGGTAGCCGTTGATCAGCGCCGCAATCGCATTTTGGACAATGAAGGGCCGATTCTTAAAGAGTTCCAGTGAAATGATCGGGTCGACCGCGCGCTGCTCGCGACGAATGAACAGGACTAAACTGACGGCGCTCACGACCAGTCCAGCCGCGAAGAGGCCCCAGTGAATCGGCTGGCTACTGAGCACCTGAAAACTCAGCATCAACGTGAGCAGACAC
This sequence comes from Levilactobacillus sp. FUA 3915, assembly GCF_044053135.1. Classification (NCBI taxonomy): domain Bacteria; kingdom Bacillati; phylum Bacillota; class Bacilli; order Lactobacillales; family Lactobacillaceae; genus Levilactobacillus; species Levilactobacillus sp. FUA 3915. The sequence continues at coordinate 2,974,934 of NZ_CP168704.1, forward strand.
AGCATCAACCAGAAGCTCCCCAGGTAGTCGATACTGGCCGCGTGCTGGCGCTTGGGTTCGTGTAAATATAATTGAAATAAGATCATGGTCAACAACCCAATCGGGACGTTAATGAAGAAAATCCAGTGCCAGCTGAGCTTATCAATGATAATCCCACCCAGTAAGGGCGCCAGGACCGCCGCGATTCCCCAGGCGGAGTTGGTAATACCCAAGATTTTGGCCCGCTTTTCCAGCGAATAAATATCGGCAATAATGGTCATGGACACCGGCAGTAAGGCCCCGATTCCCTGAATGGCGCGCCAGAAAATCAGTACCGGCATCGTCTGGGACAAGCCGCTCATGGCCGAGCCCACGATAAACACGGCTAGACCGAACTGCATGACGGGTTTACGACCAATCACATCGGCCAGCTTGCCATAAATGGGGGTCACCATGGCCGTTGCCAATAAGTAAATCGAAAAGACCCAGTTCATCAGGGCCACCCCATGCAGGCTCCCCACAATGGTTGGCAGCGCCGTCGACACGATAGTCCCCTCCACCGCGCTCACGAACGTCGCCACGTAAATGGCAATTGTGACAGCGAGCACGTTGGTCTTTGACTGTGACATCTCAAACATCTTCCTTCTAAAGCACAAGTTCTTCAAGCCAGCGCTAGCAATTCACTAACCGGCTGACTTTTAACCCGCTTAGATTTTAGTCTACCACTCTAACCACTTCCTCGACAGGCCTCGCATAACCGCTGCAACACGCCAAACATAGTCTGGGGCAAGCCCCCAGGCTCTATTTGTGTACCCACTTATATGGCCGAAACGTGCGACAAAAGGCAGCCGGTTCCGCTTAAAACTGCTAACCGCCTTTTGTCCCACTCTCCAAACAAAAACGGGGCCGTCATTAGCGACGACCCCGTTCCTTCTATTCTCTGGTTGTTGACCAGAAACGTTTAAATTTAGTTTTCTTCGCGACTGTATGAAGCGATGTCGCCGAGGATTTCCTTGACGAAGGCATCACTGCTCATGGAGTTGCTGTCGTCTTCCCCGTACTTCCGGACAGAGACAGTGCCATTAGCCATTTCGTCTTCACCAACAACCAACGTGTATGGAATCTTGTGCGTTTGGGCATCCCGAATCAGGTAACCCATCTTTTCACCACGCTTGTCGACGTTGACCCGCACATCAGCAGCCTTTAATTCAGCAGCTAACTTGTCGGCGTAAGCACCATGCTTTTCTTCGGAAACAGGAATGATGGTGACTTGCTTAGGGGCTAACCAGGTTGGGAAGGCACCCTTGTAGATTTCAGTCAGGTAAGCGGTGAACCGTTCCATGGTTGAAACCAGGCCACGGTGAATCATAACTGGACGGTGTTCTTCACCATCGGCACCGACGTAGTGTAAGTCGAAGCGTTCTGGCAACATGAAGTCCAATTGGATGGTTGAGAGCGTTTCTTCGTTCCCAAGGGCCGTCTTGGTTTGGACGTCCAACTTAGGACCGTAGAAGGCAGCTTCCCCTTCGGCTTCAACGTAAGGCAAGCCAAGGTCATCCATGGCACCCTTCAACATCTTTTGGGCGTTGTTCCACATTTCATCATCGTCGAAGTACTTTTCCGTGTTCTTAGGGTCACGGTAGCTCAGACGGAACGTGTAGTCCTTGATGTCAAAGTCTTTGTAAACCTTAACCATCAAGTCCAGGATGCTCTTGAATTCATCTTGGATTTGTTCTGGGGCAACGAACGTGTGACCATCGTTCAAGGTCATTTCACGAACCCGTTGCAGACCACTCAGGGCACCGGACTTTTCGTAACGGTGCATCATCCCTAATTCAGCGATCCGTAATGGGAGTTCACGGTAAGAACGGATGTGGTGGTTGTAAATTTGAATATGGCTTGGGCAGTTCATTGGCCGTAATTCAAGTTGTTCGCCATCACCCATGTCCATTGGTGGGAACATGTCTTCACGGTAGTGGGCCCAGTGACCGGATTGCTTGTACAGATCCAGGTTGGCCAGAACTGGCGTGTAAACGTGTTGGTAACCGTTAGCAACTTCCTTGTCGATGATGTAACGTTCGATGGTCCGACGAATCGTGGCACCGTTTGGCATCCAGTATGGTAAACCGGCACCGACCTTAGGGTCAACGAAGAACAAGTCCAGTTGGTTCCCAATGACACGGTGGTCACGTTCGCGGGCTTCTTGGCGCTTGGCCAAGTCAGCATCTAAGTCAGCTTGCTTGTAGAAGGCCGTCCCGTAAATCCGTTGGAGCATTGGGTTTGAGGACTTGCCTTGCCAGTAAGCACCGGCAACGGAGAGCAACTTGAACTTCTTTACGTCGCCCGTGTTGGCTAATTGGGCACCGTCGCTGAGGACTTGGTAATCACCAATCTTCAGGAACGAAACGGCGTCGCCATCAACGGCATTGATCAATTCAGTGGTGTAAGGGTCATCCTTGGCAGTGGCTAAGGCATCGGCCTTGCTCAAAGAAATCCGTTCGATGTCTGACTTGTCGCTCACTAACTTTTCAACGATCACAGACAAAGCGTCCAGTTCATCAACGCTCACTTGTTGGTCGTCCTTGTCGGTGTCGACAAAGAACCCGTCTTCATCGGCGCTCACTTCACCCAAACGAATGGCTGGGAATTGCTTCTTCAACGCGATCCGGACTAAGGCTGCGGTCGTGTTCCGCAGAACGCTCAAGCCTTCGTCGCTATCCTTGGTGACGATTTCGATGGCACCGTCGCCTGACAATGGGGTCAAGTAGTCGACCAGTTTGCCGTTTAACTTACCGGCAACGGCCTTCTTAGCTAAGCTGATAGAAATGGATTTCGCAACGTCAGCGGGCGTCGTGCCTTCTGGGAAGTCCTTAGACTTGCCATCGGGGAATTTGATTGAAATATCTGCCATAATGATGATCTCCCTTATTGAAATTTGGGTAAATTACGCAAAAAGTCCCCAGCACCTGCAATAGGCACTGGGGACGTCAATAACGTGGTTCCACCCGATATTTTTCACGAGACTGGTCCCGTGAACTCTAATCGTCGATAACGGAACGGACCGGCCGAAAATTTCCTTTCGACAGCTTGTGGAAAGCGGTAATGTTAACGGTCGCTAAGTCGGCTTCCAAGCAAGGCCAACTCTTCCTGTGAACGATCCCATCAACACCATGTCTTTCGTCATAGCTCTTTGGTTTCAAAGACTATTAAACACTTGCCAGCGAAAGTTGTCAAGGCCCCGCCGGAAAAAAGAGTGGGACAAAGGACGGTTTGCCGGCGAGCATTAAGGCTGATAACCGAATCATCCCGGGCTTGGATGGTTTGGTCATCAGTTTTAAGCGGAACCGGCTGTCCTTTGGCGCACGTTTCAGCCAGAGAAAAATTAACCGCAAGTTAAAAAGGCAGGACCACCGCCCTACCTCAAAAAATTATTTATTGTGGTCGCCGGTTCACACCGACCATCGTGATCTCCCGGGCCAGGAAACGAATCCGTTGCATCAGCCGTTGGGCCTTCAAGGGTTCGTCATCCCCGCGCGTGGAGATGCGCAAGTGTTCCTTCTCCAACTGCTCCATCGAGAAGTTTGAGCTAAAGAACGTCGGTAACTCTTCTTGCATCCGGTATTCCAAAATCACTCCGAGAATATCATCACGGACCCAAGCAGACATCGCGTCCGCCCCGATGTCATCGATCATTAAGACCGGTGACTTCTTGAGGGCGTCTAGTTTTTCCGCGACCCCATTTTGGGCAATCGCGTTCTTCATTTCCACCGCAAAACTGGGGAAGTGAACTAACGTGGTGGAGAACCCATCCGTCGCGAGTTGATTGGCAATGGCGGCCAGCAAGTAGGTCTTGCCCACGCCAAAGCTCCCCTGCAAGTACAGGGCCTGGTGCCGTCGGTTGGGACTGGCTTCGTAAGCGTCGACAAAGTCTAACGCCGCCATCAAGGCTTCGGCCCGATCAGAATCCTGATCAAAGTTTTTAAAGTCAGCCTCACGAATACTCTTCGGCATGGCAATCGACTTCACCCGTTGCCACAATTGTTGTTGGGCTTGCTTCTCCTGGGTCGCCTTGGTTGGCACGTAGGCCACGTCAATCAGATGGTTGGACACGATGAGCTGGGGTTCATATCCCGCCGCAAAGGTCGTGCCCCCATTCGCTAACTTTTCCCGTTCGCTGACAAATTCGTAGAGTTTGGCCGCTGAACGCGTCATCACGTCTTCCGCCAGCTCCTCCTTGTGGGCCTGGTAAAAGGCCGTCACGGTTGGATCATCGTAGACTTTGGCCATCAGTTGACGGTAGTTATCGTTTAAATGCCGTTGATTCATCAGATGTTGCATGGTTTTACTTAAATCTTCCATCAGTTAATCCTCCTTCCCATCCGCGGTGCGTTCCTGAAGCCGCGCAATGCGCTCTTGTAATTTCTGTTGTTGGGCCGGTGACAGCTTGGCCTGCGTCGTTTGTGACTGGGCCTCAGCCGGTTTCTTTGCCCAGTCCGGTAGTGTCTCCTTGACCGTAGGCTGACGGTTACGCGACCGTCGCGGCTTGCTGGCCGTCTGCTGGTGCTCGCGAATTTCCTTAATGGCCGCCTGGGGCGTTTGAATTTTCTTCATACTCCAGTCATTGGCAATCGAATCCATGAGGGCCTTAGACAGCGTTGGCTTGTCCGAATCCACCAGCATGTGGTAGATCAGCACGTTTAACACCGACTGTGGAAACAGCTGACGACTGACCTGGTCGCGGATGATGCGCTGCTCACCGTCCGTGATGTAGCCGCCGCGCTTTTGCTTGATTGCCTGTAAAAAAACTGCGGGCACCGTGGTATTCGCCACCTTGATCAACGCCTGTTCGGCGGAACTCAGGTGCTGATCCGTCGGTGCCTGGGCCAATGTCGCGGCAGAGGGCGTCTGTTCGCTAGCCGCCGGTTGGGCGCGGTGTTGTTGGCCAAAACTCTGAGCAATCACCCGTTTGAACTGTTCGGGGTCAAATTGATTCGTTGCCAAATCCGTTGCTTCACCCACGTACCGGGCCATGGTGACCTCATCCAGGCCGTACGTCGCGTGCTCCGTCAATAATAGCTGACGTTGGCTCCGTAATGCCCGGGTGTCAATGAATGAGTGCTCTAAAATGTCGCCTAATAATTTAAAATCAAAGTCCTCATGGTTGGTCCCTTGCAACGCTGGTGCGCCGGCGTCAACCGGCAACTCATCGCGCGTCGCCGTGATGGCGGCTGGGAGTTGCTTGAGCTCTTGCCCATCCACGTGAAAGACGTCCAGAAAGTTCTTGGTAATATCCACTTCATCCGCAGAATCAGTGGTCTGCGGCGTGTTGTGGGTAACCAGGGACCGATAAACCTCTTCCCCGACCACGCCCAACAGCTGAACGCTCAACAGATCATCGCGAAAGAAGTCTGCCGGCTGAAGTGGGGCCCGCAGCTCATAAATGAAGCTGGTCAACTCATTGGCCGTCTTCACCTTAGTCGTCAGTAACCCCGCAGCCTCCAGGCGTAACCGGGCCTCATAGAAATGGGCCAGGTCCATCCCCAGCAGTCCCAGCAGGGTGGCGTGACGCTTGTACGTCGCCCGTTCGGGGAGCCAAAAAAGGGCCGAGTAAAGCCCCGCGGCACTCGGTCCAATGATTGGCTGATAAAGCTGGGTCAACGTCTGCCAACTTTGATCCGTCAAGCGGTCCGCTAGCCGCACCAGGAATCCCGTTCGCGGTTTTAATTGATGCCAGGAATCCTCCATGCGTTATTTCCCCTCACTTTGCCCCTGGTCCCCTGAATCTGGGTCAGAGTCCTGTTGGGCCTTTTGCTTATCCTTATCGAGCATGTCCTTCAACTCGTTGAAGAACACCCCGGTATCCTTGAATTGCCGGTAAACGCTGGCAAAGCGGATATAAGCGATTTCATCCACATCTACGAGCCGGTTCATCACGTATTCCCCAATTAATTGACTGGAAATTTCGTTGACGCCCAGCGCGCGAATTTTATTTTCAACTTCATCCACGATATTGGTCATGACGTCCATCCCCACTGGTCGTTTCTCAGCGGAGCGGATGATGCCTCGTAGAATTTTCTCCCGGTTAAATTCCTCCCGGGTCCCGTTTTTCTTAATTACCAACAGTGGCGTCACTTCGACGCGCTCAAACGTCGTGAACCGAAAACCACAGTTCTCGCACTCACGACGCCGGCGAATCACGCGGCCGTCGTCGGTGGGCCGACTGTCGACGACCCGCGATCCATTATGATGACAGTGTGGACACTGCATTATTGGTCACCTCGTTTTAAATGGTTACTCTTGCCAAATTTATTGGCGTCAAGCCATTTTACCACTTGTTGGCGCGTTTGGGCAATCGTGCCCCCGTTGTCAATAACCACCGTGGCCTGCGCAATCTTCCGGTCGATGGGCCATTGCCGGTCCATCCGGGCCTGGGCATCGGCCGTCGATAACCCATCACGGGCCATTAGTCGTTGCCGCTGGGTCGTGGCATCGGTCGCCACGACCATCACGTGATCGACCAAGTGAATCAGGTAACCGACCTCAAAGAACGTGGGCGCATCAATGAGAACCACGGGCACCCGCTGCGCCTGATAGCCCGCCAATTGTCGCTGAATCTCGTCCTGAATCAAGGGTGTCGTGATGGCCTCGAGACGTGCCAATTCTTCCGGATGAGTAAACACCAACTGGCCCAGCTTTTTCCGGTCCAGTCCGTCTGCGGTCAGGTAGTCTGCCCCAAAGGTCGTGCCAATCTGCTTGAGACCGGCCGACCCCGGTGCGACCACCTGGCGGGCGATGATATCGGCGTCGATGACGGGCAGCTCGGCAGCTCGTAACCAGGCACTCACGGTTGATTTGCCGGTCGCAATGCCCCCGGTCAGTCCCCAGACTTCAGTCATCGGTCAACGCCTCCAATGCTTCCAAAGGCACGGGCTGACAGTGCGGGCAGTAGTGCGTGCCGCGCTGAGCAACCTTGATCTTTACGATTTCCGTGCCGCACCGCTCACAGGGTTCCCCCTCACGCCCGTAGACGTGCAGGTGATTTTGAAATTGCCCCGCCTCGCCAAAGGCCGTCGAGAAGGAGTGTACGGTCGTCCCGTGTCCCTTGATGGCCTGCGCGAGCTCGTCAATAATGTTGCGGCGCAGCGTGGCAAGCTGGTCGGCACTCAGCTCATCGGCTGGTGTCAACGGATTGATTTTTGACAGCCACAAGACCTCATCCACGTAAATGTTGCCCAGACCCGCAATTTTAGACTGGTCCAACAGGAAGGGTTTGACCACCTTGTGAGACTTGCCAAAAATCCGTTGCATATAGGCCAGGGTCAACGTGTCGTCCGTGGGTTCCGGTCCCAGTTTACCCAAGGAGGGCAAGGCCGCCGCCTCGTCTCCAGTTGGGACTAACCGCATCCGACCAAACTTACGGGTGTCGTTGTACCGCAGCTCCCGGCCATCCGTCAGATAGAAGATAACGTGGGTGTGCTTGATCACGGGACTCCCCTTTGGCTGGACATCGTATTTTCCTTCCATCCGCAGGTGTGACACCATAGTCAAGTCGCCACTGAACCGAAACAACAGGTACTTGCCCCGCCGGTCGATGCGTTCAATTTTTCTGCCAATCAATTCCGCCGTAAAGACTTCCGCGTCGGGGGTGACCATCTTGCGGTAGAACACGTCGACATGGTCGATGGTTGCGCCCGCCACCAGGCTGGTCAGCCCGCGCCGAACCGTTTCAACTTCAGGTAATTCTGGCATAACCGTCTCTCCTTTTGCCGCTACTTGGCGTTGTACCAAGTCGGTCCGAAATGACTTTCCACCTTCAACGGAATCTCGAGGTCAACGGCGGAATCCATGACACTTGGCACCAGTTTTTCTAACGTTTCGATCTCATCGGCTGGGGCCTCAAAAATCAATTCATCGTGCACTTGTAAGAGCATCGTGGCTTGTAAGTCCTTGACCGCGTCTTCCATCCGAATCATGGCAATCTTAATGATATCCGCTGCGCTCCCTTGGATTGGCGTGTTCATCGCCGTCCGTTCAGCGAATGACCGTTGGTTAAAGTTGCGGGAGTTAATGTCTGGCAAGTACCGCCGACGATGGGCAATCGTTTCCACGAAGCCCTGTTCCTTAGCCTGCTGAACCATGCGATCCATGTAAGCCTTAACGCCAGGGTATTCTTCAAAGTAGGTGTCAATAAAGTTCTTGGCTTGCTTCCGGGTGATACCAATGTTTTGGGACAACCCAAAGTCACTGATCCCGTAAACGATTCCGAAGTTGACCGCCTTGGCCTGCCGCCGAATATTTGGCGTGACCTCTTCGTCGGGCCCCATCTTAAAGATCCGCCGGGCGGTCGCCGCGTGAATGTCTTCACCTTCACGGAAGGCTTCCTGCATGTTGGCGTCATGACTCATGTGTGCCAAGACCCGCAGTTCAATTTGTGAGTAGTCAGACGAGAAAATCTGCCAGCCCGGATGACGCGGAACAAAGGCCTTCCGAATCGCGCGACCCTCTTCGTTTCGCACCGGAATGTTTTGTAAGTTCGGGTCCACGGAGGACAGCCGCCCGGTCTGCGTCAGCGTCTGCAGGTAACGGGTGTGGACCTTGTGGTCGTCGGGATGAATCACCTTGAGCAGGCCCTCAACGTAGGTGGACTGAATCTTAGAGATCTTGCGGTATTTCAAAATATTCTCCGCAATTGGCGCTTCTGCGGCGAGCTTTTCCAGGACCCCGACCGCCGTCGAGTATCCCGTCTTGGTCTTTTTAATCGGCGGCAAGCCCATCTTTTCAAACAGAATGTGGCCCAGTTGCTTAGGCGAGCCAATGTTAAACTCTTCACCGGCCTCGTTGTAAATGGTCTGTTCAATCTCAGCGAGTTGTTCGGTAAACTTGCTACCCATGGCTTCCAGTTCACTGGCTTCGACCGTGATCCCAGCAATTTCCATCCGGGCCAGGACAAAGGCCATTGGCAATTCAATCTCGCGATAAAGTTGCGTCTGTTCGTTGGTATCCAAGTCCTTGATAAGTTCGGGACGGAGGTTCTCGATAGCCCGTACCTTACGTGCCAGATGTGAGAAGAAGTCCACGTCATCGGCCGGAATAGCTTCCTTGGCGCCCTTGCCGTAGACATCCTCATCCGTCGCCACCTGGTGATAGCCGTGTTCCATGGCCACGCGCCCCAGGTCGTTGCTGTTGTCATAGGTATTCAACAGGTACGAGGCAATCAGGAGGTCACAATCGACCCCGGCCAGCGTAATGTTCAACCGGTTCAAGGCCACGTAGGTCCGTTTGGCGTCAAAGACCTGCTTAGCCACGTCCGCAGATTCCAGCAAGCCCTTGAGTGGGGCCTGTTGCAGGAGGCTCACGTCACGGCTCACGTACCAGTGGTCCTCATGACCAATCACAAAGCCCGCCATTTCAGCCAAATGGTAGTTGTCACCCAGCATTTCCAGGTAAAATTCACAGCCATTGGCAAAGGTTGGCAAGGACTCGAGGTTATCAGCCTTCAACACCGTGAAATCGATGTCCTTCAGACCGGGGGTCGCCGTTGGAGTTTCCCCATCGATCTGCATCTTGCTCAGGAATTGGTTAAAGTTCATCCGTTGATAGAATTCGACCAATTTTTCTTGGTCATCGCCTTCATAAACCAGGTTTTCTACTTGCTTTTTAACAGGGGCATCCCGCAGAATCGTCGCCAATTTCTTAGATAATAGGGCTTCTTCGTGGTCGGCCACCAAGTGTTCCTTTAACTTTTTCGCGGTGATCTCGTCAATATGGTCATAGAGATTCTCAATGCTACCGTACTTGCCAATCAGGTCAACGGCACGCTTAGGCCCCACCCCGGTCACGCCAGGATAGTTGTCGGAGTTGTCCCCTTGTAGCCCTTTGATATCAATGATCTGTTCGGGCGTCACGCCCATTTTTTCTTTGACATAGGCGGGGGTGTAGTGCTCAATGTCACTAACCCCTTTTCTAGAAATGGAGACCGTGGTGTGGGCATCGGCCAACTGGGTCAAATCGCGGTCCCCAGTGACGATGGTCGTGGTGAACCCGTTGTCCTCGGCCTGCTTAGCCAGGGTGCCGATGATGTCATCGGCTTCATAGTCGGGCAGCTCGTAAGTCTGAATGCCCCGGGCAGCCAGCAATTCCTTCACATAGGGAAATTGTTCGGAAAGTTCCGGTGCCGTCTTGGCCCGGCCACCCTTGTAGTCGTCATACATTTTGGTCCGAAATGTCTTCTTGCCGGCATCAAACGCCACTAACGCGTGGGTCGGTTTGACCGTGTCCAGCATGGTTTCCAACATCGTATTGAACCCGTAAATGGCGTTGGTGTGCAGGCCTTCGCTGTTGGTGAACTTGCCTAAAGCCGTGTACAACGCGAAGAAGGCCTTAAACGTGACACTGTTACCATCAATTAATAATAATCGTTTTTCCGCCATGTTACGCTCCTTTCGAGCAACGGTCAGCCGCGCTCGAGTATTCTGTGTCTATTTTACCAAACATTAGAGCAAACCCGAAACGAAATCTAGCGAAACTGGTTAGCCGGAGGCGATTACTTTTGGTCAAACTGAATTCTAAATCAGGTAATCGACTATCCATCTCTGAACTAACAATTAACCTAGTATCGAGGTGGGACCTGTCTCTCAGGTTGAAACCATTCCCAAAAGAAATTGCATAATTCCACCTTGAAGCAACCACGAAGAGAGTGAAAATACGTGCGCCATGTCAGTGACCAGAGGCGGGCCAAGCTGGCCACCGGACGACCTGAGAGACTGGTGATCTTCCAGGCTTTCAGGCGAGACGGAAGACCGCTTCTCAGGCTAGAGTCGTTCCCCATAGAAAATTGCATAATTCCACCTCAAAACCACCGCGAAGAGAATGAAAATGCGTGCACCATGTCAGTGACCAGAGGTGGATCAAGGTGCCCGGCTGTGTCGATGGACTTGGCTGGAGTCGTTTTCCAGCCTAGTCCATGGGACAACCTTTGAGACCGCCCCTCAGGCTCAAAGTTGAGGTGGAAGCCCGCCCTTCGGCTGGAACCGGCCCCACAGCAGGGCACCTTGAATCCGCCGCCGGGAACGAAAACGAAGCCACCCCATTTTCACGGCAAAAGAAAAAGCACTGGCTGATTTTCGCCAGTGCTCCCGTCAGTAACCTTAGTCGTTGTTCCCACCAAAGATACCGAAGATTTGTAAGAGTTGTAAGAATAAGTTAACGAAGTCCAAGTACAGTTGTAAGGCCCCGTTGACGGCCAGCCCAGTCGTAGAGACTTGGTCACCGTATTGCAGGTACATCTTTTGCATCCGTTGCGTATCCCAAGCGGTTAAGACCGCGAAGATAATCACGGCAACGAACGAGAAGATTAAGGAAGCCAGTGGCAAACGCAAGAACATGTTCACAACCATCGCCACGATCAACCCAATCAAAGCGCCGGTTGCCTGTGTCCCAATCTTGGTTAAATCGCGCTTGGTGAAGGTTCCGATACCCGCCATGGTAATGAAGATAGCGGCACTAGAAACGAAGGCGGCGGTCATGGTTGCCGGCGTATAGACTAGTGCGTACAAGGAAATCACACCGCCCGTAACGACCGCGTAAACGAACAACCCAACTAAGGCAACAGTTGGCCGTTTCATGGACTGCCCACTAATTACGAATGGCAAGATAAACCAGACAATTAGCGGAATCCAAAGACTTCCACCACGCAGATTACTGAGTTGTGAAGCCATGGGGGTCATCATGAATGCCGTCACAGCAGAGACCAACACGGCCGCACCCATCCAGCCAAACATTTTAGTCATGAAGCTGTTGAGGCCGACCTCAGTGTTTACCGTCGTCCGGGGTTGCTGATCATAGTTGTTCATTGAAACGCTCCTTCTTTTTTCAAATCAATTCCCGGCTTAGTCAACCACCATTGGCCGACTAGTTGCGGGTTATTAGAATACATTTTACCAAATCTAATAGTAAACACAAGTAATGTGTTCAGATTTTAAAGGATACACGCCAATGACTAACCACTACTTACTCGATGACTGACCGGCACCACCCTCGTTGTCAGCCTCACCACTCGCCCAAACCTTGTTGGCGTAGACCGCGTTGAAGAGCAAGGCGATTTGTAAGGCCACCTGTGACAGGTTGGCGCCCAGTGTCCCGACATTGGTGGCGCCCGTCATGATCTGGAAGGTTAAGATTCCCCAGTAAGCGACGTTAACCACGTTGACCACGATCCACAACGACCAGTTTTCCTTGAACTTTAAGATGTAAAGCAGCTGTGCAATCAAACTGACCACGAAGTTCACGGAATCAAAGTAAGGCAATTGTCCGTGTAATAAGGACAGCACCAACCACCCGGCTGCCCAGGCTGCAAAGGCCGCCGCAAAGATCCAGTTCCGGGTCGATTTCTTAAATGACCGCGTGGCCTCATCATGGCCCCACATATACCAGCCGATGGGTTGCGAAATAACATAAATAATATCCATTGCAAACGACCCATACGCGTGACTGATCCAAGCGACGTAAGTCATGGCGACACATTGAATGAAGCCAAAAATAAATGAAATCTTGCGGCCCTTCATCCCGTAGACCAGGCACAAGACGCCCCCAACCCCAGAAATCATCCCGATAATGCTATCTGGAACAATCGCGTAGACCACGACTTGTAACAAAAGCAAAATCGACACATAAATCATTTCAAACTTTTTCCAGTTGGTAAATAACTGGTTGTACCACCAATTGTGCTGCGTTGCTGTATTCACTTGCATTCTCTCCCCAAAATAAATTGGACTCCCCTGAGCCCTTAAGTTATTAGAATACAGGTTCTCAGCCGAAGTGCAACTCATATCTAACTAATGGATTAAGTCCGTTCATCGCCTGTCCCATCAGTGTTTCGGCAACCCACTCATTTCGCTTAGAATTCGTTTACAGTTTTCAATCGCCATAATTTTTCCAATAAAAAAGACGCCAGTCAGCGACATTCCGCCAACCAGCGTCCCATAAATTTAGTTGTTTTTAAGTGATAAATGGCTCAGTAATTCTTCGTAAGACCGTTCGTACTTTTGCACGTCCCCGGCACCCATGAAGACCACAACGGCGTCATGGAAGTCCAGTAATGGCGACATGTTGTCGACAGTTAAGATTTCGCCGCCCTTAACGATCTTGGCAGCTAAATCCTTACTGGAGACCGCGCCGGCAGTTTCCCGGGCAGAACTGAAGATGTTGGTCAAGAAGACCTTGTCGGCCAAGTTAAGACTCTTAGCGAAATCATCCATCAAGGCAATCGTCCGGCTAAACGTATGTGGCTGGAAGACCGCAATGATTTCCTTGTCCGGATACTTTTGCCGAGCAGCATCCAACGTGGCTTTGATTTCAGATGGATGGTGCGCGTAGTCATCAATGATGGTCATGTCAGCTAACTTACGTTCCGTGAACCGACGCTTAACACCCTTGAAGTCGGCCAATTCATGCTTGATTTCATCCATGTTGACCTTTTCAAAGTAGGACACGGCAATGACGGCCAGACTGTTCAGCACGTTGTGTTCGCCGTACAGGTGGATTTCAAAGTTGCCTAAGAATTCATCGCCATGGTAAACGTCAAAGTTCGAACCGGTCGTTGAACGCTTGATGTTCTTGGCTTGGAAATCATCGCGGTCGCTAGTCCCGTAGTAGTAGACTGGCACGTCCGTCTTTAATTTCCGCAGCTCAGGGTCATCGCCCCAGGCAAAGATGCCCTTCTTGACCTGGTTAGCCCAGGTTTCAAAGGCGCTGTAAACATCATCGATACCCGTGTAATAGTCGGGGTGATCGAAGTCAATGTTCGTCATGATGGCGTAGTCTGGCTTAGTTGCCAGGAAGTGACGCCGGTATTCATCGGCTTCGTAAACGAAGAAGCGGGCGTTAGGCGTCCCCTTCCCAGTCCCATCACCAATTAAGAAAGAGGTTGGGGCCACACCGCTTAACACGTGTGACAACAGACCAGTCGTACTGGTCTTCCCATGGGCACCGGCAACACCAATGCTGGTATAGCCTTCGATTAAGTGACCTAAGAATTCATGGTACCGGTAGACGGGTAAGCCCATCTCCCGGGCCTTTTTAATTTCAGGATGATCATCCGTGAAGGAGTTACCGGCAATAATTGTCAGCCCTTCGTGAATGTTAGCTTCATCAAACGCCATGACGTCGATGCCAGCCTGTTCCAGCCCGCGTTGCGTAAACGTGTACTGGGTAATATCTGACCCTTGAACCTTAAAGCCCTTATCGTGCAAAATCAGAGCGAGGGCACTCATCCCTGATCCTTTAATCCCAACAAAGTGGTAAACCGTTGCGTTATCCATCAAATGATCCTCTTTTCTACTCTTTCGGTAAGGCTCCGATACCCCTCACCGGCCGAGTGACTCTCTATTCATTTTAGCATATCCCCCCACCCCTTAAAAGAAGTCGGCGGAGAAAGACGGTGAGGCCTGTTCAAGCTAAGATGAAAATGGTGCACCCTGGTCGTGTGGTTCCGGCAAGTCCTTACCCAAGTCTTCTGGTGTCAGGTAAACTTCACGCGGCTTGGAGCCGTGTTGCGGTGAAACGTAGTGGTGTTGCTCGAGGTCGTCAATCAAATTGGCAGCCCGGTTGTAGCCAATGGAGAAGACCCGTTGGAGCTTAGACGTTGAAACCGATTTTTCTTGCGCAATATATTCAAGCACTTTCGGCAACAATTCGTCTTGGTTCTCCTCGGCCGTTTCGCGTTGGAGCAAGCCCTTGGGTTCAAAGGCGTAGTGTGGTTGACCCTGAGTCCGCACGAAATCAGTGACCCCGTCGACTTCGGATTCCACGAAGGCTCCTTGTAGCCGCATCGGTTGACTGGCCCCGTTGCCCAGGTACAGCATGTCCCCACGACCCAGCAGGTTTTCGGCACCGGCCGTGTCCAAGATGGTCCGTGAGTCGATTTGACTGGAAACCATGAACGCAATCCGCGTTGGAATGTTGTTCTTGATGGTCCCCGTGACAATATCCACACTTGGCCGTTGGGTGGCGACCAGCAAATGAATCCCGGCAGCCCGGGCTTTTTGGGTAATCCGCACGATGTAATCTTGGACTTCACTGGCGGCCATCATCATCAGGTCGGCCAATTCATCAATAATAATCACAATGTACGGCATCTTCAGGCTCGGTTCGTCGTTGGCATCGGCGCGGTCGTTAAACTGCTCGATGTTGCGGACCCCCGCTGCGGCCAGTTTCTCGTACCGTTCGTCCATTTCCGTGACGACCCACTTGAGGGCTGCCGCAGCGGCCTTGGGGTCGGAAATAACTGGCGATAACAGGTGTGGCAACGCGTCGTACGGCGCCATTTCCACGGCCTTCGGGTCAATCAATAAGAGCTTGACCTGGGCTGGCGTGGCCTTGTACAGGATAGACAGCAGCAGGGAGTTGATGAACACACTCTTCCCGGAGCCAGTCGCCCCGGCAATCAAGCCATGTGGCATCTTCCGCAGGTCGGTCACTTGTGGTTTCCCAAAGAGGTCGACCCCGAGGGCCACCGTCAATGGTGACTCACTATTCTTAAAAGCAGCTGAATTTAAAATTTCTGATAACATGACTGGGCGTGACTTCACGTTTGGAATTTCGATACCGACCGTGGTCTTCCCGGGGATTGGCGCTTCGATTCGAATATCCTTAGCGGCCAAGGCCAATTTTAAATCATCGTTTAAGTTCGTAATCTTGTTAACCTTGACGCCCAGTGCCAGACTAATCTGGAACTGCGTCACGGTAGGCCCAACCGTCCAGTCGGTCACGTGGGCATCCACATGAAAGGCACTCAACGTGGCGTCCAGGACCTCGGCTTGGTGTTCGATCCACTCATCCAAGGCTTCTTCATCGGGTACCACCGGCTTTGGCAAGAGTGAGAGATCTGGGAAATGGTAGCCGCGTTCTGGCGTGGCTTCTTCTGCCGGTGCAGGCGTGGCTGCGGGCCGGTCAAAGAGAGCCAGGTTGCGTTGGTCATTTCCCTCCTCTTGCATGATGTCGCCTAGGGAGTGGCCCAACCCGCGCGTTGGCTTGGCCTTAGCCTTAATGACTGGCTTAGCTGGCTGTGGCGTGGCGTTAGCGGTCGATTCAGGTTCAACCGGGGCCGAATTGTCGTCATCCCCAGTAGCCGTTTCTGGTTCCGCAGCCGTCTGATTTGACTCTGGCGTGGCTGCCGCTGCTGATTCTGGTGCCTCGGCCCGCCGCAAAAGTTCCGTCACTTCGGTTGGCTGTGCCGTGGTTGAGGCTTCTGAGGCCATTGACGTTGGCTCTGCAGGCGTTTCAGGCACAGCAGTCTCTTCGGCTGTTGTAGCTGTCTCATCCTCGTCAGCTGGCGTCTCAACAGGCTCAGTTGCTTTGGCAACGTCCTTGACGCTATCAGCTGGGTCCGCCGATGCCGCACTGGTACCGGTTTCGCTGTCACTGACAACGGCATCAGTCGCCTCCCCTACCGGCATGGGCTCATTGTCCACGGGTAAATAGGCCTGGCTAGTGGCCGTATCAGCTGGCTGTTCCGGATAGAAAATCTCAGTTGGTGCGGGTTCCACGACCTCCGTTGGTTCAGTGGTCGTCGAATTGTTCGCCTCCATTGCCACATCCGCCGTCTCGGCTTCACCGGTCACTTGATCAGTTGTGGGCACAGTCTCAGTTGGTGCGGCAGCCACTGTCGTTGTTTCCGCAGCATCAACGGTTTCGGTTTCATTATTATTGTTATCAGCAACTGACTCTGACGCTGCCTCAGATGAGTCTAGCGTGTCAGTCTCTGGGTCGTTTGTCGTTACTTGTGACTCATCCGTTACCGGCGCTTCATCCACGTCTGACGACTCAGTGCTGGTTACTTCATCTGATGTCTCGCTAGTAAGAGGCGTCGATTCATCAACGGCCGTTTCTGCTACAGCCACGGTGGTATCGTCAGTTGGTGTTGTTTCGTCTACAGTAGCAGCGATTAAATCAGCTGGTTCAGTGCTCAGTGCAGCGGCACTGTTAGCGGCCGTTTCTGCTTGAACGACCGGTGTGGTGGCTGGTTGTTGCACGACCACGTCTGCTGTCGAGCGAACCGTAACGGCCTGGGAACTCGCGGTTGCCGCGCTATCCGGCGTGAAGATGACCGTTGGGGCCGCCTGACTCGCAGGGGTGTCCGTCGCCGGTGCATTGAGAGCGGCTTCATCCGCCGCCGTCCCGTATAACAGGAAACTAGCATCATCCTTGCGAAAACTAGCGATTAGCCGCTGATAGCGTTTGCGCAAAACGGCCGGTTGCCAAACCCGCGACCGTTGCTTGGGAATCTGTGTCACCGCAAAGGGCCGGTAGTTTGCGCTAGCCGCCGCGGCTGCCTCTTCCGGCGTTGGGGCACTGGCCGTCGGCGCCGGTGTTGGCTTGGTCGTCGTTGGTCGGTTGGGTTGTTTAGTTTGATGTAACACGGCCTGGGCAGCACTCTGCGCGGCCGTTTCCCGTTTTTCCTCGCGCTGTTGGCGAAGACGTAACCGGTCATTGCGTTCTTTACGGAGCCGCACCTGTCGTTCAGACCGTTCATCCGTGGTATCATCCATTTGTTCAGGGGTCGGTTCTACCGGAAATTTTCGATAAAATGCCGGTCCATCATAGTGCTCCATGTGTTTCTTCCTCCTTGACGAGCGGACCCGTCGAAATTAATGACTCCTGGGAGGAGACGCCGCCAACCTAGCGGCCACTTAACTCATTCCCTGAATCTCTCTTTTAGTTTCATAAAATCCATAATTGTTAGTCTCCCCTATTGTACACAAAAAAGCAGGTCACCGACAAGGGTTCACCTGCTTTGTAATAATCTTCTTAATCTTTAAAGATGGTTTGGCCCCGTTCGAAGTCAAAAGGTTCCCCAACAACGTAATCATCGGGCAAAATCAAGGCCCCTGGTTTTTGTGGGGCATTGGCCAAGCCTAATTCGCGACCGGAACAAATCATCCCGTTGCTGGCCACGCCCCGCAGCTCGCCCGGCCAAATGATCAGACCGTTGGGCATCATGGCGCCGACCTTGGCAACGACGACCTTGATGTCCGCCTGCATGTTCGGTGAGCCACTCACGATTTGAAGTGATTCATCGTTGTCAACGACCGTTTCCGTGACCAGCAAGTGGTCGGAATCGGGGTGTGGCGTGGCCGTCTTAACGTAACCCACGATGAAGCGTGAGCTGGTTTCGGCAACCAGTTCACCGGCAAAGCCAGCGGCTTCCAGAGCGGTGTTTAAAGCCGCAACGTCTTCGGCGGACAGGTCGATTTGACCATTGCCACTGATTTCGGGTAAGATGCTCGAAATCTCTAAGAAGTTGTAGCCTAACGTTTTTTCAGTTGCGGCGTCGTAGATCCGAGCAATGTTGTCCCGCACCGTGTGGGCCTGAGTCTCAACATCCTGCGCAACAACAACAATTAAAGTATCCCCTAATTCTTGGGGATTGTAACTAGCAATTAACATGTTTGAATCCTTTCCAACGGGTTTTAGTTGGCGTTGGTCGTCAAAGAATTAATAAATTCTTCTACCTCTGCTTTTGTTTTACGATCTTTGTTCACGAGCCGGCCAATTTCTTTGCCATCTTCGTAAGCGATGAAGCTAGGAATGCCAAAGACGTTGAGTTCGATCGCCAAATCAATGTTTTCATCACGGTCGACCGCGACGAATTTGTAGTCAGAATATTCGGCTTCGATTTCTGGCATGGCTGGCTTGCTGAACGCGCAGTCGGGGCACCAAGTAGCGGAGAAGAATAACATCGTCTTGCCGTCCTTCACAACGTCTTGCAATTCAGCCGCAGTCATCTTGGGTAATTGTTCCATGAATAAGCACTCCTTTTAGGTTAGTTTTGAAAGTTAACAAGAACCATTATAGCATGACTGGCAAAATATACACGGGTTTTGTTTGACCGTAGCCGTTTGGGACGACAAATCTAACCGGGCACCCGCCCTATGCAGCCAACGCCATGAACCCGGCAAGCGCCCAGACTGGGTGCTCAGCGTGACCGCTAATCGGGTAAAGACGTGGTAAATTCTCCCCAGATTTTTCCACTCCTGGAGCTAAAACCAAGCGGCTTCACAAGCAACCTGTAAGCGCCACCCGAATTTTTCGATAATTTCTGCCTTTTTACGGGAACTTCCACGCAATCATTGCTATACTAGGGGCAGAAGCGATGGAGTATTGCGTGTCTGGTGACAATGGCTGTGAAGCCTAATTATTCTCAACGGAAACCTGTCAACTGACAATCCCAATCGCTACCCAAAATGTATCATAAGCAAAGTCAGTATTGGCCGACAGAATAGTGAAAATTGGCCTTAAGACAACCGGTGATTAGTGACCAGAGGCGGAGCAAGGTGACCAGCTGTGTCGATGTTCTTAGGCGAGTGCTCTTCTCACCTTAGAACATGGGACGACCTTTGAGACCCGAACTTAGGGCTCAAAGGCGAGGTGGAAGACCGCTTCTCAGGCTGGAACCGTTCCCCACAGCAGGGCACCTTGCTCCGCCGCCGGGAACGAACAAACCACCGTGTCCCGGCCTATTTTCACCATTCCGGAGGCAGTTGACCATCTGACTTGCCCATAATTTTAATGATGTAGGAGGCGGTAGTATGACTGCTAAAAACGGACAATTGTATCAACTAAGTCTCACCGGTGTACTCGGCGGTTTAATGGGCGTTTTCGTCACGCGTTTATTCGGCGCTAACCGGCTCAATCCAGATGACATTCTGGAACAGGTCAAACGCCAATTCCGGCAAGAATCCCCCATCGAGGGCGCTTGGATTGAAAAGCACGCGGTTCCCTTTCAAAAATTCGCGGTAAAGTCCCGCGTTTACTATGGCGGCATCAACCGCTATGAAGACGACCAGCTGGTTCAGTACCAGTTCGTGGCCGATGCCGAAACCGGGAGTGTCTTAGACATTCACCGGCTGTAATCTTAACCTGAATAAATCTTGGCGTTGACTATTTTCTTTAGCTAACGCTTTTTTACTACTCAAATTAAAAAAGACGAAAACCATTTCTCGGCTTTCGTCCTTTTCATTTGTCTAAAACTTAATCAGTTGGTAAGGTCTTCAAACTCTTGGCTTGGTTGTGAATATCGGTCCGCACAATCAGCACGTCACAGATAGCGTTGGCAACCACGTAACTTGCCGTGGATCCCATCAACATCCGTTCGACCACGTTGACCCCGGTCGCACCGAGCATGATCAAGTCGGCCTGATATTCCTTAGGCAAGGTCTTGGCCAAATCAACCTTGGCGTGCCCATAGAACACGGAGGTCACGACCTCTTTTACGCCAGCTTCTTGGGCCTTGCGCCGATATTTATCAACGGTGGCCTCCAGATCCTGACGGGCTTCGTCCATCACTTGTTGATCGACGTACCCGAAACCAACCTGGGTGTCGCTTCCCAAGCCCACGTAATCTCCGCCACTCATAATCGTGACGATGATCAGTTCAGCTTGGTTCCGCACGGCAACGGCAATCGCTTTATCAATCGCCCGCCGTGCCTGCCGGGAACCGTCGACCCCCACTAAAATACGCTTGTATTCTGCGGCCATTTCTCTCACTCCTTCGCCAGATTCGGTGGCTTACTTGGTCAGCTCGTAAATGGCCTGACCGTAAATGGCCATCGCCTTTAACAGGTCGGCCTTGGGTTGAAATTCATCGGCTTGATGCATCGTGTCAGCCGTGCCGGGGAATAAGGCCCCGAAGGCTACACCACGCTTCATCAGCCGGCCATACGTGCCCCCACCCACAACTTCTGGTTGGGCATCCATGTCGCCGGTCTGTTGCCGGTAAACGTCCATCAACGTGGCCACGATTGGGTCACTTGGATCAACGTAATGTGGCACCATTTCGCGACCTTGCTTGAGTTCAACGTTCATGTCAGCGGTTGCTTTCGCTAAACCAGCCTGAATGTCCGCTGCACCGGTACCAGTTGGGTAACGGAAGTTGGTGTTGATCAAGGCTGCCTGGTTGGCGGTAAAGGTTTGAACCCCGACGTTCATGGTCAAGTCACCCATGACCTTGTCCGTGTAGGCGATGCCTAACTTGTTGGCCCGTGAATCGTCATGCAACTGGTTGGCTAGCAGGTCTAAGAAATCGGCTGCGTCGGCACCAAAATTCAAGCCGTTCAGGAAGGTTGCCAGGTAAGTCCCGGCGTTGATACCGTTCTTAGGTTCCATCCCGTGAGCGGCCTTCCCAATCACGTGGAAATGCACGCCATCGGCTTCAACAGAAGCTTCACCGGTAACGGGCGCGTCAGCCAGGAAACTGTTAAAGTCAGCCACAACCTGGTCACCATTGGCAACTTGGGCAATGGCTTCGGCATCCCGGGGCACCATGTTTTCCCGTAGCCCAGCATCGAATTCTTGTAGGGCATCCGCGTCGCCATTGGTCCCAGCAAAGGTCGTGGTGAAGGTGACGTTCCCCTTTTCACCATTGATCAGAGGGAATTCAGCGTCGGGTGAGAAGCCCAGCGTTGGGGCTGGTTCGAGGTCGAGGTAGTGGTTCATCCCCGTCCAGTCACTTTCTTCGTCGGTCCCAATGATGAAACGAATCTTCATCTTAGGTAAGATGCCTTGGTCCTTCAACATCTTCAAGCCGTAGTAAGCAGCCAGTGAAGGCCCCTTGTCGTCAGACGTTCCCCGACCGTACAGGTTACCGTCTTTTTCCGTCAGTGTGAAGGCATCCGTGTGCCAACCCTTACCAGCGGGCATCACGTCGGCATGGCCAAGGATGGCTAAGGTGTCATCCCCTTCACCAAATTCGACGTAACCGACTAAATTGTCTAAATTTTTCGTTTTAAATCCGTCGCGTTGTGCTAAGCCTAAAAATGCAATCAAAGCTTTAGCCGGACCGGGACCCAGTGGGTACTCATCGGTGGCCTGTGAATCATCACGAGCACTATCGATGCCGACCAACGTTGTTAGGTCTGCCAGGTAGTCCTCTTGGTACTGTTCAGATAGCTTTTGCCAATCAATTGCCATGATTGGACCTCCTTCATTTTATTGGGACTTAACGTCCGGATCACTGATGCGGGTCATTTAAAATAACGCTGTCAATTTGCGTGGTCCAATCAGCCGAAAAACTGCTGCTCATTGCCGCAACGCCCACTCAGTGACCTACCGTCAATTTTAGCATACCGCCCCGCAATTGTAAGCCAATTTCACGGTGTAAATTTTCAATTCAGTCGGTTAAGTCGTTGTGTCCCGTTCCGGTTGATTTGACACGTGCGCCTGTGACCGGCCGTGCTATACTGAATTGGTGAACGAGGAGGCCCACTCATGGAAACTTTAACCGAAAAAATCTTAACCGATACGATTTGTCAGCGACCGGCTGACAGCTACAAAGGCACCTATGGCCGCATCACCCTGATTGGCGGCAACCGCAACTTTGGCGGTGCCATCCTAATGGCGAGCGCCGCAGCCGTGTACGCCGGCGCGGGACTGGTCACGACCATCACCGACGCCAGCAATCAAGGTAGTCTGCACGCGCGATTACCCGAGGCCATGTTCGCGGACATCACGGACTTTGCCCAAACGCAATCGCTGATCAAGGGGACCGACGTGGTCGTCATTGGCCCCGGTCTTGGGACGGATAACCAGGCCCAAGCCGTCTTGGCCAACGTCTTTAGTGCCGTGACGTCCAAACAGACGCTGGTGATCGACGGGTCGGCCATCACACTGGTTGCCCAGGATCATCTGTCGTTGCCACAAGCCCATTTGATTTTCACGCCACACCAGATGGAATGGCAACGACTCAGTGGCATCGCCATCGCGGACCAAACGGCAACTGCCAACCGGGCAGCCGTGGATCAGTTACACGCCACGGTGGTGGTCAAATCGCACCGGACTGAAATCTACACGGCGGACCAGACCTATGTCAATCCACTGGGCACGCCTGCCCAAGCTACCGGTGGGATGGGCGACACCCTCGCGGGGATGATTGGCGGCTTCGTGGCTCAGTTCCATCCCACGGACCCCGCCGTCTGCGCCGCGGTCTACAGCCACAGTGCCATCGCCGAAGAGCTGGCACAGACGCAGTACGTGGTGTTGCCTAGCCAGATTGCGGCGGCCCTCCCCACGTTTATGAAACGGCATGAAGCTAAGTAAACGGTGTGCTTGGCTGTTCGTTCCCGGCGGCGGGCTCAAAGCGCCCTGCTGTGGGGCCGGTTCCAGACTGAGGAGCGGTCTTCCACCTCAACTTTGCGCCTGAAGTACGGTCGCAAAGGTTGTCCCATGTTCTAGGCTGAGAAAACCACTCAGCCAAGAACATCGACACAGCTGGGCACTTTGGCCCGCCTCTGGTCACTGACTTAGTGTTTCTTATTTTCAACTGTTTAACAATCGACGTTGTTCTACACTTAACCGTTATTCCAGTCAAGAATTTTCATTATGTCATTCAGACCGGCTAAAAAAATAAACACTTTATGCACATCAAACTTATCACATATAGAAAAGGACTGATCAGCCTTCCCCCAGGGAATTGCTAATCAGTCCTATTTTTATGATTCTTAAGTCTAATTCTGTGTCGTTACCTTTTCCAACGAACTCACCGCATCAATTTCCGTGGCGAAGAGTCCGCGGTACGTGCCGACTGGTAAATCTACTGGCAACGCTAAGGGACCGACTGCCGTGCGACTGACCGGGCCGTTCACGCCTGGCAAGGCTGACAACGCCGCAATCCCTGCCGGTACATCGCTGGTTACCAACGTCAGCGTCACACTCTGGTGGACCTGGTCCACGCTTGAGGTGACCTGTTTGAACGCCGCATTCGTCGTCAGCGTGGGCACCGTTGTCCCGCTCAGACTGACCTGCAACGTGCTGTCCCAGTTCTGGGCCGTCACGTCGGCTAAGAAGTGCTCATCGTCACTGGCCACGACCAACCCCACCGCTTCCTTGGGCAAATCCGCCAAGGCTTTGAGTGTCCGTTGCTGGTCTAACGCGTTGAGCAGGCTGCCCAAGCTGCGTTGACTGGTCGGCTCCAGGTTTAAAACGAACCCCACCGGTTTATTAAACACCAGATACTGGGGTTGCCGGCCCGTGACCGCTAGTCCATCGACGCGGACTTGGTCGGTCGCAACCACGTTTTCACGGGGCGAGTCCACTACCAAATCGTTGACGGTGACCCGGCCCTGCCGAAGCAACCGGAAAATCTGCCTCGGGGTGCCCTGACGATGTTCCGTTAAGTAACGTTCAATGTTCATCGCACTTTGCCTCCTCTAACGAATGTGCAAGCGCCGCCGGAGCCCAGCAATTCGTGGGCCCAAGATGGAATCCGCTAACCGGGTTCGTAAAACGACGTACACGTAGAAATAACCGGCCACGATGACCGCGACCATGACAATCAAGAAGTTGACGACCCGGCCTTGACTGCCGCTGAACGCGCCAATCCAAGCCACAAGACGGGCTAACCCGTAGGTGCCAATCGAGGTCAACAAAATCCCATTCGTCTTCTTGGCAATGTGGGCAAAGTTAATCCCAAATTGCACATCGAGCGAATGAATAATCAGGTAACAGGTCACGGTAAAGCCAATCCCGGTCGCAATCAGTGGTCCAAAGGCGCCAAAGAAGTAAACCAGCGGCCACTGGACAATAAACTTCACGACGGTCCCGACTAAGAAGTACCGGACCGCGCGTTTATTTTGCGAAATCCCCTGCATCAGTGCGGAAACCACCGTGTACAGGCCCAGCAAAATCGACAGATATGACGAGAATGCCAGGATGGAGGCGGCCAACGCGGCGTGTGACCGGCCATAGAAGACCAGGTTCAGGGGACTGGCAATGGCGGCCATCCCCAACGCGCTAGGAATCATGACGAATTCAAACATCAAAAACGCGTTCGATAATTGCGCAGAAATTTCAGCCTTATTTCCCCGCGTGTAAGACTCGGACAGTAACGGCACAACCGTCACGGCCAAGGCCGACGCGAGTGAAATGGTAATCATAATTAATTTATTGGCGTTAACCCCGAACAACGCGAATAAGTCGTTCAGGTGGGCATCCGTGTAGGTGCCGGCCATGTGCATGATGGGTGCAAAGGTGTACTGGTCAATCAATTGGAAGATGGTAATACCGGCCCCTAAGACAATAAAGGGCACGGCTTGCGCAATGATTTCCTTATATAATTGATTGGCGGGAACCACTAACTCGTTGTTACTGTTGGCAACCAAGTCGCGGAAGTAATGCCGCCGACGCCAGTAGTAGACCCCCAGAATCAGCAGGCCACCTAAGGCCCCGATGGCTGCCGCAAAGGTAGATTGCGACACGGCCGTGACCCAGTTCCCATTTAAGACCCGCATGATAATGAAGGCCGTGATCAGCATGTAGGCGACTCGAACCAGCTGTTCCACGAATTGGGAAATCGCTGACGGCGCCATTTGCTGGAAGCCTTGGAAATACCCCCGCGTCAGGCTCATCGTGGGGATGATCAGGATGGCCCAGGCCAGTGAATGCAGGACCGGCACCAGGTGCGCATCGCCCCCGGTAAAGAGTGGCGCCCCAAAGTACATCAGCAGCGCGATGGAAATCCCGGTAACAATGGCAATTTCCAGTCCCCGTTTATACAGTCGGACACTAATCCCGTATTCATTTAGGGCATTGTAGTGGGCCACCTGCTTGGCAATCGCCGAAGGCACCCCGGCAATCGCCGCAATCAGGAAGAAGCTGTAGATATTATAACCCTTCCCATAGAGCGCGTTACCCTGTAGATAAAATGCACCGAACCAGATGTTCCAGGGAATAATGTACACGGCGCCGAGGATCCGCGAAAAAATACTCCCCGCCGTCATCCACGCCGACCCGGCAACCATTTGGTCTTGCGCACTTCCTTGGTTTCCAGTTTGATTTGACCTTGCCGCCATTTGACACCCTACTTTCAATTTCTAAAATTCATCGTTTGTCCCGACCCGAAAATGGCCGAGCTAATCAAACAAACATTATACCATAGGATTTCCCTAGTAAATATCAGGTTTCGGTAAAGATTTCGTGATAATCGGTAGTTTCTCAGCATCTTGCTTACCGGATGCCACTAACAGTGGTATGCTTGAATTAGTCGAGAAACAGTAATTATTCAAGGAGGAATGCCAACATGACGCAGGCAACAGCTGGTTCCAGCGCAGCACCGAAGATGCAGATGTCACCAGAACGAGCAAAACAGGTCGTAACGATGACCAAGAGTATTCGGGCCCACTTCCCAGAGTTAGCATCGATTCCAGATGCCCAGTTAATTTATTCCACGTGGCGCAGCTTTAAGCGTATTGATCAGACGAATGATAGTGATTATCAAACAATGGCCAACGTCTTCTTCCACGAATTCGATCGGCATTTATTAAACTATCAACTCTCTAAGAGCGGCCAAGAAGCCGTTGTCAGTCATCGGTTCTTTGCTATTTTAACTGAAATTCTTTAGTCTTTGTTTCTCCCCTGTTAGCCAGTTGGCCGACAGGGTTTATTTTTTACGCTGGTGAAAATGGGGGCTCTGATTTGCCGTTCCCGGCGGCGGGCTCAAAGTGCCCTGCTGTGGGGCCGGTTCCAGCCTGAGGGGCGGGCTTCCACCTCAACTTTGAGCCGAAGTACGGTCTCAAAGGTTGCCCCATGGGCTAAGCTGAGAAAAATCGCTCAGCTAAGGCCATCGACACAGCTGGTCACTTTGGCCCGCCTCTGGTCACTGACATCGACCACGCATTTTCACTAGCATGCACGTCTAAACTCGTCATCGGCCGACCAGGTTGTTCACTAGTAGTCCACTGCCAAGCAGTGCGTACGGCCTCCTCCGGCCTTGAATCTGAGCAAAAAAATCGCAACACTGAAAGCGCCTTATCGCCTGCTAAGTCAGTCTTTCAGAGGATTATCCGTTTCTAAATGCGGTATACTTATCCTGTGAATGACTTAGTGTGACGACTTTTTTATTACATTGAGAATGAGTGATAAGTGAGGCGATTTATTTGCGTTATTTAGCATTGTTAGGCAGTCACGAGCGGCAAGGCATCACCGCTGGCTATTTACAGGCTGTTTTAGATACCCTGCCCGCTTCGGCTGAGGTAGAGACCGTGTTTCTTCGGGACTATGACATTTACCCGGACACCAAGGAACAGGCCTGCCCGGCATTGGATGAAATTGAGGCCAAGATGGCAGCCAGTGACTTCTGGATTGTCTGCGCACCAACCTATTGGGGCGGCATGTCTGGCGTGATGAAGCAGTTCTTCGACTGCATGCGGTTCCGTTTGGTGAAAATGAATTCCGTGGCCGACACGCTGCCCGGCAAATATAAGGATAAACATTACTTAAGCATGACCACCTGTTTCATCAGCTCCACGGAGAACTTTTTCACCGGCATCACCGACCAAACTTTCGTCACGATTGACCGCATCTTAACCGGAGCTGGTCTGATCAAGGTCGGCGAGTTCGTCGGCACCGGAACCTGGGGGACCCACGCGCCCCGACCAGAAAAAATTGCCGAATGCCAGCGCTGGGGCAAGAAAATCGCTGACCGGCCACGAAAGGATGATAACACGTTGAAACGCTACATACTTTTATTCTTTATGATTGCCATCATGGCGCTGATCACCATGGGCCTGCAAGCCTGGTGGTTCGGGGTCTTTGCGGCTGGCAAATTCTGGCTGACGTACGCAACTTTTGTGGTGATCTTTTATGTGCTGCTGGCTAGCATCCTGCACTTTTTCACCTTCGTCCGTCACCGCCGGCGTTAAGTCTTTGACTTCGCCTTACCGGGCCGGTCAAATGGACCGGAACGCGGTGGGCAGGACGGCTAGAGCCAAAGGACGGTCTCTAGCCTCGCTTTGAACCGCCAAAATCAGCGTTTCAAAGTCGCCATTTCTAGAACGGTAAATCACCGTCCTAGAAATCCCACGGCTGAGTCCATTTGACCGGCCCTCACGGCTGACACAGACTGAGCCCCGGCTTTTCCCCGTTTTAGGGGTAACATCTACACCATTTAGACAACTTTCAGACGGTATTGTTAGGTAGGCAACCCACGGGTTAAACCAATGTCAGCCGCAGAACTGGTGAAAATGAGGCAATCCGGTAGATGTTAGTGACCAGAGGCGGGCCAAAGTGACCAGCTGTGTCGATGGCCTTGGCTGAGGTATTTTCTCAGCTTAGCCCATGGGGCAACCTTTGAGACCGTACTTCGGCTCAAAGTCGAGGTGGAAGCCCGCCCCACAGGCTGGAACCGACCCCACAGCAGGGCGCTTTGAGCCCGCCGCCGGGAACGGACAGCACCGCGTTCCGACGCAATTTTCACCAGCCCCGAGGCAACAGTTTTAAACCATAATTGCATACACTAAAGGGTGATGACTGGGCCGGTTGGCTGTCATCACCCTTTTTGCTAGTCCTCATAATGCGCCTGAATCGTCGCACTGGCCACCAACTTACCGACGACTGTCAACGACTTAATGGCCCGAAACAAGTTATCTTCCTGCCGAATCTGCGTCAGGTCCAGTCGCCCGACGATGAACAGCTGACTGGCACCCTTCCGCCGCAGACGGTCGTTGATGTCTTGATCGGTGTACGTGTAGTTGCCGACCAGCGTTTCTAACGAGCGGCCATGAAACGTTTCCGCGTTGACCGTTTGAATGATGGCCCGGTTGGCCAGTAGTTCCTGCTTGATGGCCCGCTGGATGAATTCCGTGCGTGAGTGCACGATTCCCTGGTCGATCAACAAATCAATTTGTGCCAGTTCCGTGGCCGACAATGTCATAAACACTCTCTTTGAATCTTGCATCATCGCTGTGCCTCCCCCCCAATTTTTAGGCATCCGTTTTCAAATAAGCATCCTCCAGCGTCTCGGCGTCAGTCTCGGCCATCAACTCGGCCGGGCTGCCACTAAACGCGATGCACTGGCCCGCCAAGACCAAGACGTGGACGTTTTCCGTTGGTAGATTGCGGAACTGGTGGGTCGTCATGATGACGGTCTTGCCCCGGGCGACCAGCTGTTTAATCTGGTCGATAACCGCGACGGCCACCTTCACGTCCAGTCCGCTTTCCGGCTCGTCGAACAGATACAGGTCGCGTTCCAGCTGACAAACCCCCGCCAACAAGACCAACTGCCGCTGACCGCCCGACAAATCTTTCAGTCGCGTTTGCGCAATCACCTGCAGATTTTCAGGTAACTGGTCGACTTGAAAATTCTCTGCGGGTCGATCCAGGTCCGCCATCATTTTAATCGTCTCAAAAACCGTGGCGGTCCCAGTGAACGGCGCGCCCTGCATGTGATAAGCAATCCGCTGCATGGTCGGGAAGCCGGTGAATGGTAAGTGGCGTTGCTCGCTGACTCCGGCAATAAAATCGAGGAGCGTCGTCTTGCCCACGCCGTTCACGCCTAAGAGAATATTGAGCTTGCCCGGTTCAAACGTTGCCGTTAAATGGTCAAATAGTTGGCGACCATCGGGTAACTGGTACGAAAAATTGTCAATTTGCATGGTGCGCCTCCTAATAGCGACTGGTGTATGATTGTAGCTTCATGTGCCGGACGGGGTAGAAGCCCACGGCCAGGTAGAACAGGGCGACGACACCCAACACGCCCAGCATCAGCCCGGTCGCCGGTCCCATTAGATTGAACAGCATCCCGTACGCCACAATCATGTAATTGCAGGGATTCAGGGCCGTCAAAACGATGCCCAACGCCGAATCCGGATTAAACGGCAGATTGATCAGAAGCATCCCCAGGAAAATGTACCCCATCATCATGAGTGACACCACGTTGAGCTTGATTGGCAGCATTAAGATAAAGTTCGTGAAGCCGGCCACGATTGGGATCAACAGGAAATTCATCAAGAAACCGCCCACCATCAAGGGTACCAGACTCAGTGAGGCTGGGTTTAACAGCACCACGATGATGTCAAACACCACGATTTCAATCTGAATAAACACAATTTGGACTACCAGATTGCTATAGAAAATCAACCGTTTGTCGCCGGCGATAATCGTAAACATTTTTAAAAAGTTACTCTCCCGCATCCCAATCAGCCCAAACTGAAAACCGTTCAGTACGCCAACCAGAACGATGTATGCCCAATAACTCAGTAATTGGTATGCCACGTTGTGTAAGCCAAATGGATGCCCACCAGAACTAACGGTCGCAATCACAAAATAAATCGTGGGCGCAACCAACGTGTAAAAGAGAATCGCTTTTTCATTCCAAGTTTGTCGCAATTCAAAGCGACTAAGAATCTTCAACCTTCGCCACATTCTGAATCCCTCCCTATTGTCCCCACAGTCAAACAGAAGATCTGCAGTGGTGCCCCTCATTATCCACATCAAATCCGCCATGCCAAACAAAAAGTGCCAGCCACCTTTGATTAGGAAAGTGACTGACACTTAAGTTTTCAAATAAACTGGGATTAACCTAGTTATACTGGGCACTTTTAAAAACGCTAAAACTGATACAACGCTCACCTAGTCATTTCAACGCACAGTCCTAGCCGAAGGCGGCCAGGGACAGAACCCCTGTGTCGGTATTCTTAGGCCGGCGATTTTTCCGGTCTTAGAATACGGGACGTGTTGCAAGACGCGTTCTGTGCGGCTTGGAACCGAGACCGAAGACCGCTCTGTGGCTTCGGTCGGTCCCCATAGGGGTGGCGTCCCTGACCGCCGAGGCGGCAAGGACAGATGTTGAAATTAGTTGGCGACGATGTTGACGAGCTTGCCTGGGACGACGATAACCTTCCGAACCGTCTTGCCATCCGTATGGGTCTTAACCGTCTCATCAGCCAAAGCTTGGGCTTCGATATCGTCCTTAGCAGCGTCCTTGGCCACCTTCAAGTGGGCCCGGACCTTACCATTGACCTGAACGACCAATTCAACCACGTCTTCAACCAATTGCTTGGCGTCGTACGTTGGCCACTTGGCGTAGGAAATCGTGTCGTCGTGACCCATCAAGGCCCAAAGTTCTTCAGCAATGTGAGGAACGATTGGGGAAATCATCTTGACGAAACCTTCCATGTAGATCAATGGCAGGCTGTCGGCCTTGTAGGCTTCGTTGACGAAGACCATCAATTGTGAAATGGCCACGTTGAAGCGCATGGCTTCGAGGTCTTCACTCACCGTCTTAACGGTTTGGTTGTAGATCTTATCCAACGTACCATCGTTGATCATCGTGACCCGGTCGCGCAGATGGTTGTTGTCATCGATCAACAGACGCCAAACACGGTCGAGCCAACGTTTGGAACCGTTGATACCTTCCGTACTCCATGGCTTGGAAGCTTCTAATGGCCCCATGAACATTTCGTACAAACGCAGGGTGTCGGCCCCAACCTTGTCAACGATTTCGTCGGGGTTGATAACGTTCCCCTTAGACTTGGACATCTTTTCGTGGTTGGTCCCGAGAATCATCCCTTGGTTAACCAGCTTCTGGAAAGGTTCCTTGGTTGGTACAACACCGAGGTCGTACAGGAACTTGTGCCAGAACCGCGCGTACAGCAAATGCAGTACGGCATGTTCGGCTCCACCAATGTAGAGGTCGACTGGCATCCAGTATTTCAGCTTTTCAGGGTCGGCAATGGCCTCGTCGTTGTGTGGATCGATGTAACGCAAGAAGTACCATGAACTCCCAGCCCATTGTGGCATGGTGTTAGTTTCACGTTTACCCTTACGCCCATTCTCATCCACGACATTGACCCAGTCGTCCAGGTTAGCCAGTGGACTTTCACCTGTCCCAGAAGGTTCGAGTTGCTTAGCTGCTGGCAGCTTCAATGGTAATTCGTCTTCGGGAACCAACGTGGTCTCACCATCTTCCCAATGAATGACAGGAATTGGTTCACCCCAGTAACGTTGACGGGAGAAAATCCAGTCCCGCAAGCGGAAGTTGACCTTCTTGTGACCAGCCTTGTGTTCCTCAAGCCAGTCGATGGCCGCAGCAATGGCGTCCTTCTTGTTCAACCCATTCAGGAAGTCGGAGTTGATGTGCTTGCCATCGCCCGTGTAGGCAGCGGCTTGTACGTCGGTATCGTCATCCCCAGCAATCACTTGCACGATTGGCAGGTTGAATTTCTGAGCAAATTCGTTGTCCCGGTCGTCATGCGCAGGCACGGCCATGATGGCCCCAGTCCCGTAGGAAGACAACACGTAATCCCCAATCCAGATTGGCAATTTCTCGCCGCTCATTGGGTTGATGCCGTAAGCCCCGGTGAAGACCCCGGTCTTGTCCTTATTCAAATCAGTCCGTTCCAAGTCAGACTTGCTGTCAATGGCTTGTTGGTAAGCCTTGACTTCGGCGGCGTGTTCCGGTGTCGTGATTTTTTCAACCAGGGCATGTTCTGGCGCTAAGACCATGTAGGTTGCGCCAAACAACGTGTCAGGACGCGTCGTGTAGACTTCGACCTTGGTGTCCTCTTGCCCAGCAACTGGGAAGAAGACGCTGGCCCCTTCGGAACGGCCGATCCAGTTACGTTGCATTTCCTTGATGCTGTCCGGCCAATCCAGGTCGTCCAAGTCATCCAGCAAACGATCAGCGTAAGCCGTGATCTTCAGAACCCATTGCCGCATTGGGACGCGGTAAACGGGATAGCCACCCCGTTCCGTCTTCCCATCGACAACTTCTTCGTTGGCCACAACCGTGCCACCCATGAAATCAGGCGCCCAGTTGACCATGATCTTGTCTTCGTAAGCCAGACCCTTTTTGTACATTTGTTCAAAGATCCACTGCGTCCACTTGTAGAAGGATTCGTCAGTCGTGTTGACTTCGCGGCTCCAGTCATAAGAGAACCCAAGTGAGCGGATTTGGCGTTTGAAATTCTTGATGTTGTGCGCGGTGAAGTCCTTCGGGTTGTGCCCCGTCTTCAAGGCGTATTGTTCAGCGGGTAAACCGAAAGCGTCCCAGCCCATGGGGTGCAAGACGTTGAAGCCTTGCATCCGCTTCAAGCGGGCCATGATGTCGGTTGCCGTGTAACCTTCGGGATGACCCACGTGGAGTCCTTGACCTGAAGGGTATGGGAACATATCCATCACGTAATACTTCGGTTTGCTTTGATTGTCAGAGGTCTTGAATGTTTCATTGACCCGCCAGTAATGTTGCCATTTGCGTTCAATTATTTGGTGTTCGTATGCCAAATTGTTCGCTCCCTTTCTCAATTTCAACGTTGAGCCACAAAAAAAGCCCCCCAGAAGCCCAAAATTCAGCTTCTGTAGGGCGTGTCAGCGCGGTACCACCTACATTTCCCCGGTCTTGTACCGAGGCTCATTAACGGCTGATAACGTCGCCAAACGCCCACTTTGCAGCGGAGAAGACTCCGAGACAAGTTCGTCGACCGGGTAACGGATTCACAGCGACCATCCGCTTGCTGAATACCCTGTCAAACTACTACTTCTCATCAACGTCTTTGCTTAATCAGATTGTTTTCATCTTAGCAAACCCCTTCGCGAAAAGCAAGGGCAACCCCGCCATTTCCGCGAATAATTCCATTTGAAATAGCGGGAACTGCCGACTCCGGCTTCCAGAGATTCCGCCTGCTGTGGGGGACACCTCCAGCCTGAGAAACGGGCTTCCGGTTCGCCTTGAAACCTCGTTAAGAACCACGAGTTTCCAAGGTCGCCCCATGGTCTAGGCTGGGAAAGAACCCCAGCCAACACCATCGACACAGCTGGCTCCATCTCTGGCTTCCTGCGTCTACATCCGCTATTTCAACGCGTAATTAATCTTGATTGCCAGTTTTCTTGTACTTTGCGTTAATGCCTCCGAGCCGGTGAAAATGGGCCGTGACGCTGTGGGCGACCGGTGGAAGCCATAATGCGGTCTTCCACCTTACTTTGAGCCGCTGCCACGTCTCAAAGACAGCAATTACCTAAGCGGCTAAGATCGCCGCTAAGGTAATTCCCACGGCTGAGTCCATTTTCACCGGTCCTGCGGCGTACACTAGTTTAGGGCGTCAGAACCCCGTTCTCCTGACTTCAAGGTTAATGGTTTCTTTTCGTTACTTGTCAACTTTAACCACCGATTCCTTTGCTCCTCTGTCCTTCATCCCCAGTATATTTGAATCCCAGCCTATATTAATTTTTCAATAGGCAATCAACTCAGTCGCTTATTCGTGACCCCCCTGTGCTATACTGAAATTATTATTAAAAGGACTGACCACGCCTTCACATCAGCCTTGGTCAGCTCTTCAAGTCATGATTCTATTTCACAGGAGGTCTCCTTTTTTGACGACCATTTCACAAACCCGCTGGCGCTTCACCTGGGCCGCGGGAATTCTCTTCCTTATTGACCTTTTCGGCGTCGTCTTCCAGCAGTCGTGGCTCAAGGCGTTTGACCAGCTGATTATTGGTTGGATTCGACAACCCTTGCCCACTGGCTTGACGCACGCCATTATCTGGATCACCCACTCCGGCAATCCCAAGCCCGTGACCTGGGTCACACTACTGCTGATTGCCGCACTGGTTATTCTTCGGCGATACCGGGGTGCTCTATTTTTGGCCTTTAACGTGCTGGTCTGGGCGGGTATCGGTAACAGCGTGATCAAACACCTGGTCCAACGGCCGCGGCCCACGGTTGACCGTCTCGTAAGTGCTAGCTCTTACAGCTTTCCCAGCGGTCATTCCATTACGGCCATGCTCCTGTGGGGGTCGCTGATTATTTTACTGGGCTGGTCGTTGCGCCAACATAAAAACACGCGCTGGGTGGTGACGCTCCTACTGAGTATCTGGATTGCCATCATTGGCCTGACGCGAATCTACGTGGGCGTGCACTACCCGACCGACGTGATTGGCGGCTGGTCGCTCGGCTTTGTCCTCCTGACTTTGACCCAGTGGTTCTTAACCCGTTATGGAGATGCGTTATAAATGAATTTACCAAGTGCCTTAACTTATAGTCATACACTTTTAACTGAAATCGTTGGTCCCGGCATGACCGTGGTTGACGCCACCGTTGGTCAGGGCCACGACACCCTATTTCTCGCCAACCTGGTCGGTAAGACTGGCCGCGTCATCGGCTTTGACATTCAACAGGCCGCTCTCGACGCGACCCAGCAACAATTAACCTTGACTGGCCTCGGCGCTCAGGTCGAGCTCCACGCCACCGGCCACGAACACGTCGGTGAGTTTCTAGACCCCGACGAACCCGTTACGGCGGCCGTGTTTAACCTGGGCTACCTGCCCGGTGGTGACAAATCCGTCATCACCCGACCAGAAACCACGTTGGCCGCGGTGAAAACGTTGCTGCCCCATCTACCTCGCGGCGGACGCATCATCCTGGTCGTCTACGCCGGTCATCCCGGTGGCCCAACAGAGCGCCAGGCCGTGGTGGACTTCTGCCAGGCACTGCCGCAAAAGACGTATCAGGTCCTGCAATATGGCTTTATCAATCAAATTCATACGCCGCCGTTCCTGCTCGCGATTGAACGGCGGTAAGCAAAAGCGTTAGCCACCATCCCCACCGGGGACCGTTGGCTAACGTTTTTTCGTTGCACTAGTTATTTTTCGGTGTGAAATCGCTTGGTCAGTTTATCCTGACTGGCCTGCAACAACTGCTGCGGGTCGACGTCGTACTGACTGGCGACCATCAACACCTGATCCAAGACGTCCGCCAGCTCTTCTTGTAGGTTCGCTTCCCAAACGGCCGACGACTTGTGCGCCTCGCCGGGATGGTCGCGCCCAATCTCAATGGCCCGAACCGCCCGCGCCAGTTCACCGACCTCTTCCGTCAAGAAATTCAGATGGATGAAGGGCGAGTAATCATACCAATTCCGTTGCTTGTAAAAGTCCACTAACCACCGTTGATGTTCATCAATATCCATGTGACGACCTCCCTATCTGCCGTGAAAATTTGTCGTTCCTCTAACAATACCATAGTGCTTGCTCCCGGCAACCCACCACGTCTTACAAATTTAGTTATACCAAGCGGTTGGCGGCTTCACGTAAAAACGAGCCTGAGATTTCCCCAGACTCGTTGTTATTTTATATAGCCGAAACGTGCGCCAAAAAGGCAGCCGGTTCCGCTTAAAACTGCTAGCCAAACAATCCAAGACCAGGATTATTCGGTTAGCAGCCTTCATGCTCGCCGACTAACCGCCCTTTGTCCCACGCTTATTTTTTCTGCAACGACTTCCGTTTCGGACTGACCCAGGTCCCCGAGCCAAAGCCTAGAATCGTTTTCAAGGCAGGGATGAACGTCATCACGACCGTAATCGGGTTGACCATCCAGTAAAACAGCATGTACAGCGGCGCAAACAGGATGTACTTGAGCTTAATACCGTGGTGATCCAGCAGCAGTGCCGCCAGCAGCTGCATGAAGCCGGCGAAGATTTCAAAGGTCACGAAGATAAATGAAATCACGATGCCATGGAGGACCCGCTCGTAGTTACCGGTAAACAGGAACATCGCCATGGTTGCCAGAAATGACAGCGAGGTCAGCGTGAAGAAAAACGACCACAAAATGGAGAGCGTGGAGTCCACGAACATGGAAATCTGGTAGCGGTGTTGAATCGGATGGCAAACAAATTTCTTAATATTAGTCAGCCAGACCTCGGTGCCCCCCTGTGCCCAGCGTTTCCGCTGTTTGTAGAGGTCCCGAATCGTTTCCGGCACGTTCATGTGGAAGATCACGTTCGGGGCAAACCGCGGTACGGCGCCAATCATCTGATGGTCCCAAGCGATACTGATATCTTCCGTGGCCCGGTTCTGCCGAAAGCCCCCGACGTCGATCAGAAAGTCCTTCTTATACAGGGTATTGGCCCCACTGTAGGCGTACATCGAGTCGTTGATGGCCGTCTGACTGCGCTTGATGACCCCCACGATACTGGTGAATTCCACCGTTTGCGATTTGCCCAACAGGCTGGAGCGGTTCTGCACGTCCATGTTGGCGGTCACGGCGGAGGTGTTCATATCCCGGTCGCGCATAAAAAAGTTCATGTACTTCATCAATGCATCGGGTTCGGGAATCGTATCGGCATCGTTGCTTAGAATGTACTCGCCCTTGGCAAAGTACATGCCGATGTTAAATGCGTGGGCCTTCCCTTTATTTTTTAAAATCTCAACGGTCCGCAGCCGCGGGTATTTTTCCTGCAGGCGGGCAATGATGGCTCCGGTATCGTCGCTGGAGCCATCGTTCATCACCAGCACCTCAAAATTATCATAGTTCAGCTGGTCAAACAGGTACGTGATGGTTTCTTCAATCATGACCTCTTCATTATGCGCCGGAATCATGATGGTGATCATGGGTTGCTGATCCACCGGAATATTTTCCCAGTCGTAGTCGCGCTTGTTGGTCTTAAAAAAACGATACGACAGCGCGCCCGCAAACCAGAAGAACGACCCCACTACCGGGTACAGGCAGAGAATCAACAGAAAGATGTTCAGCAGGGTCTGCCCCAGCGTCGCTTTTAAAATGCTATCAATAAAGACGTTAAACATGGGACCTCCTAGTCATCCAGATCATTTAAATCGTGTTTCTCGTACAGGTCGTGAATCTGATCCGTATCAAGGTTTTGCTCGGGCTTGACCTGGTAGGTCCGAACGTTGTGCCGAAATTCTTCGTCGCCAAACCGCTCGTCCATGAATTTTTCCAGGGCCGTCTCCCGCTTCTTTTGATTGATGGGGTTAAACGTCGGCCACTGTTCCACGACCCGGTCACGTTTACGATTCTGAATGATCGTCATCCCCACGGCAAACAGCCAGACCATCACGAAGGCAAACAACAGGATGATCCCAATAAACTTGATTTCAAAAATCCCCTCGTTGTACGACCACAGGTGGGGAATCTTCGGATCGTACGCCGCCCAAAAGGACGTGACCGTAATCACCACGGGCACAATGACGCAGATCCAGCCAAAGATGGCGACCAGCGTCTGCCAAATTTTCAGGCCCCAGTGGCCTTTTTCAAAATAAGCGTCGGTATACAATTGTTGCTTCACCTTGGCGCTATCACGCTCACTTGTTGCTGATTTTTTGGTCATCCATTGCCTCCTGTGGGTTAGCCGGGCGCCCAAAGCGATACCCCTGCCGGACCCGAATTTTTAACTGTTCCGCAAGTTGCTCGTCCGCTTCGTCCTCCACACCCATCAAGATCAACTGGATGTGATTTTCTTGGGACAACCGGTTCCAATATTGTAAATTCAAGTCCAGCCACACGGAAGGATCTTCCTTCCTGAAGCTCCGCATGGAACACTTAAGCGAATCGACCTGGGGCAAGAGCCACTTGACGTTCTTCAAATTTTCCAGGCTGGACCCGACGTTATCCACGTCAAAGCGCATACCATACGCCCGGCCATCCCGAATGCGTTTGAGAAATAACCGCCGATTCAAACGTCCCTCTTGCCCGTTAGCCGTATACTCGACCGCCAAATTCATCGGCGTGATTTTTGAAATCGCCCAGCGCACAAAGTAATGGAAGTCTGGACTTAAAATTTGATCGTATTCCAGGTTGATGGACAAGGTGATGTCTTCGCGGGGCAACGCCTTGAAGGTATCCTCTAGTAAAAAGATGACCCGCTGTAAGGGTAATGAGTCCAGCTTTTGTGGCAACGACCAAGACCCATCGTCATTATGTTGCCGCAGCAAGCACTCATAACCGGTCGTTTGACCACGAAAGTCGACCTGCTTTTGAATGAAGTACCGCAACTCAATTTCTTTATTCTCCAAATAGTTGTTCGAATTTTTCCGCGAATACCAAAAATAGATTGCCACCGTAATCACTAAGACCACGGCCGCAACCAAGGTAATCCACAATAAAACCGACTCTAATTGGGCTAACGACATGCTTTTTGTCCTCACTTTTTGAACCATTCTTAGGCCGTTACGCTTCTGCGCAACGGCCGCTGATAGTCACTTCTCGCTTGAATCTGGTTACCCGTCTAACTGGTCTCACGGCCAGCAAACGCGCATTATCCAGAGACAGCATCATCACTAATTGTATATTTTGTGGGGCCGAATTCAAATTCTTTGCCGGGATCTGTAACATCCTGTTAATAATGGATAGCAATAATGGATTATTGACTAATGGATACGAAAAAGCCACCGCCACAATCGCTTTCGCGTGTGGTGGTGGCTGCTCGTTGGTCTCGCAGTACCAAGGGTTAACCCGTTTTACCCAAGTGCTTGGGATTAACCAGTAAACTGTTTTTTCTGTTAGATATTCTGTCTGTGATTTTAGTCGATAGGCTGTTCAATTAAATGGCTATTTGGTCAAATGCCGTGACACCGGCTTCTTGTATGCAGCATAATCGAAGTCACATGATCAATTGCTACCTACAATCGACAAATTTTGACCGTTATTTTACTTCGTTGCCGACACAACCGGGTGAACCAGGTCATCGGCAACCAGTCGTTCCGCAATTTGAACCGTGTTCCAGGCGGCCCCCTTTAACAGGTTGTCGGACACGACCCACAGGTTAAAGGCCCCCGGATTTTCCAGGTCGGGCCGAATCCGCCCAACGTAGGTGTCACGTGTTCCGGTAGCATTGACCGGTTGCGGGTAGACTTGATGAGCGGGGTCATCCTGCAAAACGGCGCCCGGTGCGTCCGCGAT
This sequence comes from Levilactobacillus sp. FUA 3915, assembly GCF_044053135.1. Lineage (NCBI taxonomy): Bacteria > Bacillati > Bacillota > Bacilli > Lactobacillales > Lactobacillaceae > Levilactobacillus > Levilactobacillus sp. FUA 3915. The sequence goes on from NZ_CP168704.1 coordinate 3,014,367, forward strand.
GGCCTGCCGTAATTGGTCGACCGTGGCGGTAGGGTCGCCGGTGTCGATCCAGATGGATTCCCCATGACTGATGGGCACGGGAACCCGGACACAGGTGGCCGTGACCTTGATATCACTGGCATCCATGTCCCCCAGCATGATCTTCTTCGTTTCGTGAATCATCTTCCACTCTTCATGGGAGTAAAGGTTATCCTCCAGCACATCAATCTGCGGCAACAGATTAAAGGCCAGTGGATAATGCTTCTGGTCGCCCTTCGTCGGGAAAATGTCCGCTTGCATCTGCTTACCGTCCAGAAAATCCTGGGCCTCGGTGTATAGCTCGTTCAAGGCCGACTGCCCCGCGCCGGATGCGGCCTGGTAGGTAGACACGATGATCTGCTTCAACCCAATCGCCTGGCGAATCGGTTCCAGGGCCACCATCATCTGAATCGTCGAGCAATTCGGGTTGGCAATGATGCCCTGGTGTTGATACAACGCCGATTCATTGACTTCCGGCACGACTAACGGAATCTCCGGAACCATCCGAAAGGCACTGGTGTTATCCACGCAGACTGCCCCGCGCTTCACGGCTTCTGGCAGGAATTTCTTAGAGACACTGCCACCGGCCGAGGCCAAGACCAGGTCGACCCCATCAAACGTAGCGGACGTGGCTTCTTCAACCGTGACGTCCTGCTGTCTGAATTGCAAGACCTTCCCCGCCGACCGCGAAGACGCCAGTAATTTAACGGCCTTCACCGGAATCGTAGACTGCTCTAACTGTTGAATCAAGCGGGTCCCCACGGCGCCCGTGGCCCCTAAAATCGCAACGACAAATCCTTCACTCATACCGTTCATCCCTTAATTTTTAATTCAGTTTGCATCTTTTCCGTAAATACCGCCAACCGCGCCATGGCTTCTTTCAAATCCGCCATCGATGACGCGTAGGACAGGCGCACGTAACCTTCGCCACCAGCGCCAAACGCACTGCCGGGGGTCACGCCCACCTTGGCTTCTTCGGCCAGTTTCGTCGCAAATTCAACGGAACTCAGCCCAAAGCTAGCCGGAATCTTCGCAAACGCGTAAAACGCGCCGGCCGGCAACGCCGTTTCGTATCCCAAAGCATTTAATTTGGGCACGATGTAGTCACGTCGTTGTTGGTACACTTGCCGCATGTCCTGCGCATCATCGACGCCGTTGGTCAACGCCTCCAGCGCCGCATATTGGGCTGGATTCGACGGACTGGTGACCGCAAAGCCATGGAGCTTGCTGGCGTTCACCACAAAGTCCTTGGGGCCGACGAAGTAGCCGATTCGATAGCCGGTCATTGCATGGGACTTGGATAGCCCATTGATCAGAATCGTTTGTTCCGGCAACAATTCGGCCATCGAGGTGTGCGGCTGACCATAGGTTAATTCCGCATAAATTTCATCGGTTAAGACGTACATGGCATTTTGCTTGATGACGTCCGCTAACTCCTGGAGCTGCTCGCGGCTGTACTCGAACCCGGTTGGGTTGCCAGGAAAGTTCAGGACCAACGCCTTCACGTTGCCGGCGCCTTCCCGGTCGAGAACGGCCTGTAAGTGTTTACCGGTCAACCGGAACCCATCGGCCGTGGTATCCACCTGAACGGGAATTCCACCAAAAATCTCAATGACCGGCCAATACAAGGCAAAGGTCGGGGTGGCCACCAGGATTTTGTCTCCGGGGTTGATCAGACTACCCAGTGCCGCGAAGATGGCCTCGGTCGCCCCCACGGTCACTACGATTTCAGATGCCGCATCGTAGCTGACATGAAACCGTTGTTGCAGGTAGTCACTGATGGCCGTCCGCAGTTCCATGATGCCGCGCTGATCAGAATAATGGGACTTATTCTCCTGAATGCTCTGAATGGCAGCTGCCTTCACGTGTTCGGGCACGTTGAAGTCGGGTTCCCCCAACGTCAGCTTAATAATCCCCGGAATCTGCGCAAATTTCTGTGCAAAGAACCGAATCTGAGAAACGCCCATGGGCGCAAGTGTTTGGTTAACGATTGTTTTTAGTTTCGAATCCAGTAGCGGCAAATTGGTCACCTCTCCTAACCTTTATGTTTTCTGTTTATTATTGTTTTTGTCTGTCCGTTCCCGGCGGCGGGCTCAAGGCTGACTGCTGTGGGGAACGCTTCCAGCCTGGGAATCGGTCTTCCAGCTCGCCTTGAAACCTCGCTGAAGTTCGCGAGGTTCCAAGGTCGTCCCATGCTCTAGGTTGGGACAGAACCCCAACCAAGACCATCGACACAGCTGGGCATCTTGGCCCGCCTCTGGTCACTCACATCTGTGCGTGCCAAACATACTGGTGTAGTCGTTCAATCCCTTGTGGTGGTTGTGATTGACGGGTTAAAGTTGTTGATTTTACTACATTTATTTCTAAAGATCATGGACGCATCGCGGGGACACTATCTGACGACAACCCCAAGTACAATTGACGTAGTACCAGCCCAAAACCCACGTCATGGCCACCGGAAAATCTGCTTTAAACCAGTATCAGCCGCAGGGCTGGTGAAAATGGGCTCAGCCGTGGGAGTTGTCTTAGCGGTTTACCGCTTAGACAACTGCTATCTTTGAGACTCGCTTCTCAGAGGCTCAAAGTAAGTCTGGAGACCGCTCTTCGGCTCCAGACGTGCGCCCACAGCGCCACGGCCCATTTTCACCAGCCCGGAGGCGCTGCCAAGCACCCAAGCTTAAAGGATATTTTCCAGGCCGATGACCAGGTTCTGGCGGTGCATGACGGCGTCGATAGCGATGCGCACGCCTTTCATAAACGACGCCCGGTCCGTCGTACTCTGCTTCAGCGTCAAGGTTTCACCCGCCCCGCCGAAGATAACCTCCTCGTCGGCGATAAAGCCTGGCAACCGCACGGCGTGAATCTTAATGCCGTGGTAATCGCCACCGCGGGCGCCCAGGGGGTCCTGTTCCTGCGGATTATTCGATTCATCATGACCCTGTTGGTCATAGATTAGTTTGGCCGTGTTCAGCGCGGTCCCGGACGGTGCGTCCAACTTATCTGCATGGTGGTATTCCATGATTTCAGCGTGGTCGAAGTAGGCCGCGGCTTCCTTAGCAAATTTCATCATCAGAACGGCGGAGACTCCGAAGTTGGCGGCGATGATACCCCCTAGTCCCTTGGCATCGGCTGCCCGCTGGAGCGCTACCTGCTGGTCCTCGGCCATGCCGCTGGTCCCAATCACCGGTCGAATGCCGTGGTCAATGGCAAATTGGGCATTGGCGTAGACCCCACTAGGGAGGCTGAAGTCAATCCAAATATCGGCCGCTGGCAACTGGGCGCGGTCGTTCGCGACCACCACCGTTGGGTCTAACCGATACGTCCCTGGCGTCAGGTCGGTCACGTGGGGATTGTACACGCCCACTAGATTTAAATCGTCCGCCTGATCAATCATGGCGAGGGCCTTTTGTCCCATCGAGCCGTTAAATCCGGCAACAATTACTGAAATCACGCTTGGGCCTCCTTGGTGCCGAGAGCCGCATAGAGCGCCGCCTTTTCCTCAGCGTTGAGTGGCAGGATCGGCAAACGACACGTGCCGACCTCGTAGCCCTGGTCGTTTAGCACGGCCTTGACCGGTGACGGTGACGGGTACATGAACAGCGCCGCCATCTTAGGCGTTAGTTGCCGTTGTAAGGCCCCGGCGGCTTGGACGTTGCCGGCTGCCAGGTCGTCTAGCATCTCACGAATCTGGTCGCCATAAACGTGAGACGCCACGGAGATTACCCCGTTGCCCCCGACTGCCGTGGCAAACAGGGCCTGGGCATCCTCGCCACTAAAGACCAGGAAGTCTGCTGGCGTGTGTTCCACGATGTACTCGAAATCAGCCATCGTGTTGCACTGCTTGACGCCGCCAATGTTGGGATACTGGGCCAAGTCGACAACGGTTTCCTTGGTCATCAAGACCCCCGTCCGGCCCGGAATGTTGTAGATCATTACGGGCAGTGGCGAAGCGTCGGCCACCGTTTGAAAATGCGCCCGCATCCCCCGTTGGTTTGGCTTGTTGTAGTACGGCACGACCACCAGGGCCATGTCGATGCCGGGCACCTGGCCCAGCTTCTGGACAAAGTCGACGGTCTCCTGCGTGTTGTTACTGCCGGCACCAGCGATAACGGGCACCCGGCCACCAACAATCTTGCCAAAGCGCGTATAGAGTTCTAATTTTTCCGCTTCGCTCAGCGTGGGCGTTTCCCCGGTGGTCCCGCCAATGACGAAGCCCTTGGTCCCGGTCGCCAGCAAGTGATTGGTCAACTTTTCCAAGGCAGCATAGTTAATAGCGCTACCATCGGCGGTAAACGGCGTAATGATCGCCGTGAGTAAATCAGCATTTTCAAACATTCTCAATCTCTCCTTTAATGAGCCATTCTGTCAGTTAAGAAGCCCCGCATGGCGGTCACGCCCTTGATGATGGCGCCCTCGTGCGGCTGAAAATTTGCGGCATGAAGTGCGCCCGGACTGTCGACCCCCAGCCAAAACATGGTGCCGGGAATCTGGTTCAGCAAGTAGCCAAAGTCCTCGCCGGTCATGGCTGGCGGGGTCTCCTGGAAGTCCACATCGGCGGCCCGTTGCATGTACTGGATAAAGTGGGCCGTTAATTGCGGGTCGTTTTCCACGGGGGAGTAGCCCCCCTGATTAAACGTCACGTCAATCTGCGCGTTATAGGTCTGCGCAACGCCGGCGGCAATCTCACTCACGCGCTGCCGAATAAACAGGATCATGTCCTGGGTCAGCCCACGAATCGTGCCTTCCAGCCGGGCCTCCCCAGCAATCACGTTGCGAATCGACCCCGCCGTCATTTTGCCAAAGGTCACCACACCACACGCGGTGGGATCAATGTTGCGGGCAACGATTGTCTGAATCTGGGTAATGAAGCTGGCCGCAATCACAACCGCGTCGTTAGCCCGGTGGGGAAAGGCCGCGTGGCCGCTGGTACCATGAATCGTCACGTTGACCTCACTGGTCCCGGCAAACAGCGTGCCGAGGCGACAGCCAATCGTGCCGGTGGGCAGGTCGGAGTTGTCATGCAAGCCGTAAAATTCATCGATGTGCCACGCCCCAGTGAACAGCCCCAGGTCGTACGCCTGTTTTCCCCCACTCTCGCTCTCTTCGGCGGGTTGGAAGAAGAAAATCAGGTTATCCTGCGGTTGGTTCTCGGCAAAGTAGCTGAGAAGGCCCAGCGCCACGGTCATGTGAATATCGTGACCGCAGGCGTGCATGACCCCCGGATGGGTCGAATGGAACGGGCAACTGGCCGTTTCGTCGACGGGCAAGGCATCGATGTCGGCCCGGTAACCAATGGTGCGTTGCGGCTGTCGTCCCGCGACCTTGACGAGTAAGGCCGTCGGGAGTTCGCTGGGTTCGCGCACCGTTAACCAGGTCGCTGGTAGCTGATCGACCACGGCTTTCAAATAGGCGTGGGTGGCCGTCTCGTGAAGCGCCAGCTCCGGAATCTGGTGGAGGTGGCGGCGAATCTGAATGAGTTCTGCTTCCGTTAGCATGGTCTACAACTCCCTCAAGGTTTCTTCGATGTGGGTCTTATCGGTCGTCTGTTGGTCTTTGATTTTGATCACGCGAGCCGGCACACCCGCGACGACGGCATTCGGCGCCACGTCCTTCGTGACCACGGCTCCGGCCCCGACGACAGCATTGTCACCGACCTGCACGCCTTCTAACACGACCGCGTTGGCGCCGACCGTGACGTTGTTGCCGATACGGACTGGCGTGGCGGACGCGGGCTCCACAACGCCGGCAAGCACGGCATTCGCCCCGATGTGCGCGTTGGTGCCGACTGTGGCGCGGCCCCCGAGCACGGCGCCCATGTCGATCATGGTGCCGGCGCCGATTTCTGCGCCGATATTGATGACGGCTCCCATCATGATGACCGCGTGATCCCCAATCGTGACCTGATCACGGATGATGGCCCCTGGCTCGATACGGGCGTTGGTCGTTGCCGTGTCCAGCAGCGGCACAGCCGAGTTGCGGGCGGTCACCTCAAGGTGGTACGTCTCTTCCGACCGGCCCGCCAAGAGTGGCGCCACGTCGCGGTAATCTCCAATTAACAGGGTAAACTCGGGCGCAGCGAAGCGTTGTACGTTGGCTGGAACCTTATCAGCGGGAATATTTTCTTGCACGTAAGCTTTCACGGGCGTTACCTTTTCGGCGGTGCCAATGTACCTGATAATTTCTTCCGCAGTCATCTTTTTCATCAATTTTCCTCCTATATAATAAGCACCCGTTGCCGGCCAATTTGATGCTGGCCGATTCAGCTATGCGTCTCATTTTCTAAATTCATCGGTTTATAAATAGCTCTCATCCAACCGTGTCAGATCCGCAAAGGTCTCGCGGCGAACCACGACCTTAGCCTGGCCATTTTCAACGAAGACGACCGCGGGCCGCGGGTTGCGGTTGTAGTTGGACGCCATCGAGTAACCGTAAGCACCGGTGTCCAGCATGGCAATCAAATCGCCGGGTTCCGTGCGGGGCAGCTTGGCTTGGTCGACGAGAATGTCGCCGGACTCACAGTATTTTCCGGCCAGATGGACGGTTTCCTGTTGTGGGGCGTTGAGCTTGTTAGCCACCACCGCCTCGTATTGTGCCTGGTACAAAGCTGGTCGAATGTTATCGCCCATCCCCCCATCGACACTCAGGTAGGAGGTCAGGTTGGGAATATCCTTGCGCGACCCGACCGTGTAGAGGTTGTAGCCGGCGGGACCCACGATGGACCGACCCGGTTCGATCCAAATCTCGGGGAGGTCTAAGTTCGCTTCCGCTGCACTGGCCTTCAGGGTGGCGGCGATGTGTTGAATGAACACATCCGGGCCAATGGCTTCGTCGGCCGCCGTGTACGTAATGCCAAAGCCACCGCCGAGGTTCAAGATTTGCGGCACGAAGTCGAAATCATCGCGCCACTCGGCGGCAATGCTGACCAACTTTTGGACCAGCATTTCAAAGCCGGCGACTCCAAAGATCTGCGAGCCGATGTGGGCGTGAATCCCGATCAGGTGCATCTGTGGCACCGCCAGGACTTCCTGCAGGGCCCGGGTGGCTTGTCCGGAGGCAACGTCGAAGCCAAATTTGCTATCGACCTGACCGGTTTGCGTGTAGCGGTGGGTGTGGGCGGAAATGCCCGGTGTCAGCCGCAACATCACGTTGACGCTAGCCCCTTTGACGGCGAGGACTTCCTTGAGCAACTGAATCTCGTGGAAATTGTCCAGGATGATGACGCCAACGCCGTGGTCCACGGCCATGGTCAGTTCGGCCACCGATTTGTTATTGCCGTGGAAGCTGAAACGCTCGGCCGGGAACCCGGCTTGTAACGCGGTATACAGCTCGCCGCCGGATACGACGTCGGCGTGCAGGCCCTCTTCCTTAATGACCTGATACATGGCCACGGTTGCGAAGGCCTTGCTGGCATAACTAATTTGATAACGAAGCCCGCTCTGGTCAAAGCTTTCACGGAAGTCCTGAATCTGTTGGCGAATGTTGCCGACATCGTAAACCACTAATGGCGTGCCGAAGTCTCGTGCGAGTTGCGTGGCATCCACCCCACCTAACAACAGATGTCCTTGTTCATTGGCTTGTAAATCACGACTAATCATCTCTCAACCACCCTTTCGTTACGGGACAAAAAAAGGATCTCTTTGCTTACAAACAAAGAGATCCCAGAAATTTGCATTCTGCATCGTATTCGTCGTAAGCGCCCCGTAGCAGACATTTTTGCTACGACAGTCCGGGTTTTATTCAAACCACGTCCCAGCTAATCAGCCACTGAATTGACTGACGCTTCGGCAACCGCCCCTTTCCACAAGCTCCTAGTCCATTCAGGGACTCCCTTGCGTACTGATGTTGGTTGCAACCTCTTATTTGATGTTGGTATTAGATTAAAGCAATTCTCATAATTCGTCAAGGCTTCTGACGCAAATTCACAATGTTTTCTAACTTTACAAACTGGATTCAGAAAGTTTCGCTTGATTTAATCCGGAAAACTGCTAAAGTTGCCATTAAAAATAAATGTGAGTTTCAAACTAACTTTGAGGTGATTTTTGTGAAAGTCGTTAAGTTTGGTGGTAGTTCACTGGCCACCGGCGAACAATTTGATAAGGTCGTTAACATTATTCGAGCGGACCCGGAGCGTCAGGTCATCGTGACCTCGGCCCCCGGCAAACGGGCTAAAACGGACGTCAAAGTGACCTCGGCCCCCGGCAAACGGGCTAAAACGGACGTCAAAGTGACCGATCTGTTGATCCAATACGCCCAGCAGGTCCTGGCGCAACAGGACTTTTCAGCCACGGTCGCCCAGATTACGAATCGCTACCAGGACATCAGTGATCACTTTGCGTTACCGGCCGCAACGCTCCAGACCATCACCCACAAGCTTGGCGCTTTAGCCACAACAGATTTTAAGGACGACGACCACCTGATGGCGGCTTTCAAAGCCCACGGCGAATTGCTCAACGCCATTTTGCTGGCGGCCGTATTAAACGAACAGGGCATCCCCGCGAAATTTTTAGACCCGCGTGACGCCGGTTTCTTGGTCGATGGTGAGCCCAATAACGCGGATGTCTTGGACGAAACTTATCTTAATTTGAGTCATCTTTCACTAAGTGGGGCCCGCATCGTGTTCCCTGGCTTCTTCGGCTACAGCCCGAGTGGGGACATCTACACCTTCACCCGTGGCGGGTCCGACATCACGGGCGCCATTTTAAGCCGCGGCTTCAAGGCCGACCTCTACGAAAACTTTACGGACGTCGACGCCATCTACACCGTCGATAACCACATCGTGCCGCACCCCGCCGTCATCTCCAAGATGTCCTACCGGGAAATGCGGGAACTCTCCTACGCCGGCTTCTCCGTCTTCCAAGACGAAGCCATTATCCCGGCCGTTCAGGGCCAGGTCCCGGTCAACGTCAAAAACACCAACAACCCCACGGCGCCGGGCACGCTGATTGTGCCGGAACAATTTCTCTTCAATCCAGCCAATCCAATTACCGGGATTGCCTGTTCCGACCGGTTCTCTGCGCTGTATCTCCACCGTTACCTGTTGAACAAGGAGGTTGGCTTCACCCTGAAGCTACTCGAAATTTTCCAACGATATGGGATCTCCTATGAACACATGCCATCCGGAATCGATGACCTCACAATTATTTTTGACCAGAGTAAATTGGATTCAGCGACCATCAAGGCCCTTTGTCATGACATTCGTGAAACGTTAAAACCCGATTACTTGGAGTGGATCGACGATTACGCCATCATCATGGTCGTCGGCGAGGGAATCGCCCATACCGTTGACACCATGGGTAAGGTGATTGATTCCTTGACCCAGCACGGCATCGCCATTCAAATGATCAACCAAGGCGCCTCACGCATCTCCATCATGATTGGCACCCAGCGCAAGGACGCGGCCGCCGCGGTCCGGCACATCTATGACACCTTTTTCGTAAAAAGTGAGGTATAAATCAATGACAACTTTAATCAAGGCCCACGGGTCCGAAAATCAATTCTTCTTGCTCGACCAAACCACCCTTGCCACGCCCCTAACCGATGCGGAGCTGACGCAACTGGCGATTCGCCTCTGTTCCCCCGTCACCGGCATCGACAACGGCGCGGACGGGCTCTTGGTCATCAACGACGTCCCCGACACGGACTGTGCCGGCCAGATGCGCGTCATCAACGCCGACGGTAGCGAAGCCAAGATGTGTGGCAACGGCCTGCGAACCGTGAGCCGCTACTTAGCGGAAAAGACGGGTCAAACGGACTTCAAGGTCGCCACCCTGGAAGCCAATTTGCCAGTCCATCAGGCGCCCAGTCTAGCTAAAAACGTCCCGGCTTTTAGCGTTCAAATCGCGCCAATCTCCTTGGCTGCCGCCGACCTACCGTTCCACTATCAGGACTTAAGTACCATGGTCGATGTCGCCGTGCCAGAGTTCATTCCCGGCCAAACCTTCACGGCCATTGCCGTCCCGAACCCGCACCTGATTAGTTTCGTGGATCACATCGACGCCGCGCAACTCGGCAAGCTGGGTGAACGCCTGAATGCGAAGAACCCTTATTTCCCAGAGGGCGTCAACGTGAGCTTCGCTGAGATTCGGGGCACCAACACGCTCTTCGTCCAAACGTATGAACGTGGCGTCGGCTTCACGAACGCCTGTGGCACGGGCATGTCCGCCACCAGTTTGGCATTCGCCCAACTGCACCCCGACCAATTTGACGCGCAGCAGGACATCACCGTCTTCAATCCCGGCGGCTTGGTCAAGACGCACATCACGCTGGCACAGTCGGCAGCAGCCAGCCAGATTCAGCTGATTGGTAACGCCAACTTCACGGCCACCCTCACCATCGCTGAAGCTGACCTCCATCAGGCCAACTTGCAAAACGTCACGCTTACGACCACGGGCGAAGAAGCCGCCTACCAGGAATTTGTGGCGGCGGTTACGGCTTAACTTAAATTTTTTTAGACAAAAACACCCAACCTTACAATCTGGAGGTTGGGTGTTTTTCTGCAAATAAAAAGACGAAACACCGTTAACCAGTGTCTCGCCTAATTTTAATCAGTTAAAAAGTGAAAACGGGTGAGCTCCAAGGCAGAGTTGTCCATGATCAATTGACCGTGTTCCGCCAAGACATCAGGGGCAACCTTGGTCCGATCCGCGTACTCGTACGCCACGGCCAATTCGTCCTTGATGGACTCTGGTGAGGTCTCATTCGTGAAGAAGACCAGTTCCAAATAGAAGTCACCACTGTACCGGTAAAGGTTCGTGGCCGCATTTTCTAAATGCAACACCCGTGCCAAGCTAATCATATCTTCAAAGGAATGTAGCTTAACCACGCGGGTCGCCGTTGGTTGACCCTTGTCGCTTAAGTAATCCTCAATATCATTGGAGTCATTGGCAGTCGCAGACTTAAACCCAGAGAAGAAATCCTTCTGGTCGTCCGTCGCTGACAGGTGTTCTTTAATTTGATCCGATACTTGATCGGGGTGAGCACTATCGACACTCGCGTCGCCTTGATTATCATCAATGGTCGCGTCATCTTCGTCCACATTCTTACTGATAAACAACTCCAGACCATTACGGTTCGGTAGTACCTGGAAGGTTACCGCTTCGTTGTCTTGAAATTGGTGATCAACGTCGACCTCTTCCAAAATGCTGTAAAAGAAGCCTTCGATTTGCTTATGATTGCCGAGCAGATCCAGCACAGTGATTCCGCGTTCGCTGAGATCATCATTGCCGATAACTACCCGAATCGTGTTCTCATTGATTCGTTCCGATTCCATGAATAACACCCCTTTCTCGTGGGTTTGGGTATTGTCCTTGATTCTAATTCTAGTCATTTTTGCCGGCTTGTAAAGTCATCATACCAAAAAACCGGACTGCAAGTAACATTTTCTCACAAATCCGGTCAGATGCAACTAATTAAGCTTCATTTATGCCATTTACTAGTCGTTGGGCCCGCTCGAGCTCAAGTGCGCGCACTTGTCTTGGCAGAAACCGGCGAATTTCTTCTTCGTTGAAACCAACCTGCAGACGTTTCTCATCGACCATGATTGGCCGCCGCAGAATGCCGGGATGGGTTTGAATCAATTGGTAGAGCTCACGTAGGGGTAAATCGTCGAGATCGACGGTCAATTCCTGGTAAACCCGCGAGCGCTTGGACACAATTTCTTCGGTCCCATCTTCGGTCAACCGCAAGATTGATTTAATCTGCGCAATCGTCAAGGGCTCGGAGAAGATATTCTGTTCGCGGTACGCGATACCGTGTTCTTCAAACCAAAGACGGGCTTTGCGGCAAGAGGTACAACTGGGTGAGGTGTAGAGCGTAACTGTCATAATCTTTTCCTCCTTAACGGTCTATAAAAGTTTTAATAGCTTCATTATACAGACTTTTACAGAAAAGGAAAGACCTTTTTGAAAATAACTTTATTAACAATTTTATACCATTCGTCTACTAATCGACTAATAGATGTTCTAATGCCACAGTTGTGATGATTAATCAGTTGAGGACCATTTATTTTTATCGAATAAAAATCATTAGATATTATAAATAGAACCAGCCGAGACCACGCTAACTTTGGTGGTATTCCCCGCTGCGGTCTGTGCTTCGGCTGCCAGTTGCTGAAGGTCCCCCGTCTGTGGTAGATGGGTCAGCAAGAGCCGTTTAACTGCCGCCTGCCGTGCCAAATCTCCCGCTTGCGTCGACGTCAGGTGCCAGGCCGTTCCCTGATGGTCGGCGAAGAAATTCGTATCGGCCAGTAAGACATCTACGCCGGTTGCCCACTCAGCTAACCCATCAAAGGCTGCCGTATCAGACGTGAAGGCCAACGTTGCCCCCGTAGCCGTCTCCGTGATGCGGGGAGCGTATGCCGGTACTGGATGATGCGTTGGTAAGAAATCAATCGTAAACGGCCCCAAATGCAGCGTGTCCGCCGGGTTATAGGCTTGACCAACCGTGGCATTGGGCCAGGTGAGACTGCCAAAGTTCAACGGATCCGCCGTGTGCCCATAAATTGGCAAGACAGGTTCGGCCCGCGGCCCCTGTTTCAACTGCCAGAGGTACTGTAACACACCCACATCAGCCGTATGGTCATGATGGTAATGGGTCAATAACACGGCGTTCAGCTGTAAGGGGTCCAAGACTTTTTCCAAGGCAATCAATGCCCCGCTCCCGCAATCTAATAGCAAATTAAAGTCGCCGCTGGTCAGTAAATAACTGCTAGTGCCCACGCCGTTGTGGGGATACCCACCGTAACACCCTAAAACTGTTAATTTCATCCAATCATCCTCTCATGCGAATTACCACGTTGCGTCAACGCTTCTTAGCTCTAGTTTAGCGCGCTGACCGCAGAGTGTAAACGTTTCGCTTTTGTTCAGAAGAACCTTATAATAAAGGTAACAAACCAGTCAGGAGGGATGAGCATGCTTCATCAATTATCAGCAACTTTTGGGAGTCGGGATATGTTAGATGGTATCATTGCGCAAAATCCAGACCGTCAGTTGGTTTTAATGGCTGATTCCGGTGGCGACGAGGGCTTACAGTTAGTCGACGTCTCCGGCCAGCCTAGTGTGTTTAAGAGCAATCTGGACTATCAGGTTCAGCTCCATCAAGGGAGTCAGCAGTGGCAAGGGTTCTTTAATTTCAACTACTTCACCCTGGACCCGGACGCTGCTAAGGTTTTCAACGCCAAGGCCAACCGCTTTGCTGGCAATGGTCTACCTAGTGGCATGACGGCGTTTTACGTGTTGACGAAACAGAAGAGTGCCAACGAATACGTCCTATTGACCATGTGGGACGACAGCCAGGCCTATTCTCTCTGGCGCCATTCACCGGCCTTCGCGCCATTTGACGTGTACAGCACCAGCGCGAACCATTTCCATGCTGCCTCATATCAACAAGTGAAGGCAGAAAAGGATTAGCATTAGCCATTATCAGAAATTAACCACCTAACGCACCGTGGGCCAATTAACGTGGCCTGACGGTGCGTTATTTTTGCGTTACAATGGGAGTATCCTGTTTAGGAAAGACGGCGATCATGTGACCCTCTCAGTATCTAACGCGGCGACGGACAAGATTTCGCCGTTGCTCCCCCTCACCACCGAACAAGCCCAACTGGTCGAGCGGGTGTTCACCTTCACCACAACACACGTAACCGGCAACGGCCCGGCTATTTTCACCATCTACGGCGATGCCGGTACGGGAAAAAGTGTCGTCTTGGCGCACCTCTTCGCAGCCATTCAAACAGCTGCTCGGACCGATGCCACGAGTCCACTGGCCGACACTGAAAACTACTTCCTAGTGAATCATCCGGAAATCCTCAAAGTTTACCGAGAAATTGCCGGACACCAACCGCACCTGTTCAAAAAAGACTTCCAGCGGCCAACGACCCTAATCAATCAGATTAATCAGGGGAAGAAGCACGCGGACGTCCTAGTCATCGACGAGGCCCACCTCCTGCTCTCACAAGCGGACCACTATAACAATTTTTACGGCGACAATCAGTTAACCGCCCTAATGGCAACCGCCAAGGTCATCATTTTAGTCTTTGATGAAACCCAGGTCTTACGATTAAAGAGTTTCTGGACGGAACACCGCCTAGAACACCTGCTGGCCCCATTCGCCCATGAGACGACACGTCTAACGCATCAATTTCGTATGCAGGCAAACGACGCACTGATTTCATGGATCAACGACTTCACCCACCAACAGTTGCGTCCCTTACCTGCCTCTGCCGGTCAACATTACGATTTACGTACCTTTACGGACGCAGAACAGATGCGTCAAACCATTGTCCAGCGAAACCAGGCAGTCGGGCTCTCACGCATTGTCTCGACGTCTGGCTACCCGTCGACCCTGGATGGCGGCAAGCATTATATTACGGAGGGTAAGTTCCACCTCCCCTGGGACCAATACAACTATACCAGTACGCCCTGGGCGGAGCTGCCGCAGACTATCGATGAAGTGGGTTCCATCTATACCTGTCAGGGATTTGATTTGAACTACGTGGGCGTGATTCTCGGCCCCCCAGTTAAACTGGACAACCACCATCACCTGATCATTGACCTAAATCAGTATACGGACGTGGAGGCCTTCAAACGCCGCACAGATTTGACGGACCCCCATGAACTCGCGCTAATCAAGCAGCAGCTAGTCCTTAACTCAATCAACGTCTTAATGAAGCGTGGCGTACAAGGCCTCTACATCTACGCCCATGACCCACGCCTACGGGATTATCTCGCTAACGCCTAATACGAACAAAGGGACTCACCAGCATGTAAGTCAAATGCCTACAGCGCTAGTGAGTCCCTTTTCAGTTAATGCTTCAAATAGATCTCTAGATATCAAAAAAGCCTTCCCAACAAGGAAGACTTTAACTGACGGTCCGTACGAGACTCGAACTCGTGATCTCCTCCGTGACAGGGAGGCGTCCTAACCAACTAGACCAACGAACCAACAATTGCGGGAGCAGGGTTTGAACCTGCGACCTTCGGGTTATGAGCCCGACGAGCTACCAGACTGCTCCATCCCGCGATAATATTAAATTGTGACAATGACCCGTACGGGATTCGAACCCATGTTACCGCCGTGAAAGGGCGGTGTCTTAAACCACTTGACCAACGGGTCATAACTAAACGGAGAAGGAGAGATTCGAACTCTCGCGCCGCTTCCGCGACCTATACCCTTAGCAGGGGCACCTCTTCAGCCACTTGAGTACTTCTCCATAATGGGCCTAAATGGACTCGAACCATCGACCTCACGCTTATCAGGCGTGCGCTCTAAACCAGCTGAGCTATAGGCCCATATAAAGCGGGTAACGAGAATCGAACTCGCGACAACAGCTTGGAAGGCTGTGGTTTTACCACTAAACTATACCCGCAATATGATGAGATATAATCAATGGCGCGGGACGGAATCGAACCGCCGACACATGGAGCTTCAATCCATTGCTCTACCAACTGAGCTACCGAGCCATTAAACCATTTAGAAATTATGGATACCGTATTCGGGCGACCAAATACGGTAACGGTCCGTACGAGACTCGAACTCGTGATCTCCTCCGTGACAGGGAGGCGTCCTAACCAACTAGACCAACGAACCAACAATTGCGGGAGCAGGGTTTGAACCTGCGACCTTCGGGTTATGAGCCCGACGAGCTACCAGACTGCTCCATCCCGCGATAATATTAAGGTAAAAGGAGGATGAGAGATTCGAACTCTCGCGTGATTTTACTCACCTGACGGTTTTCAAGACCGTTCCCTTCAGCCAGACTTGGGTAATCCTCCATAATGAAACACCATACAAGTGCCCTCTGGTGATGGACCTTGTAGGACTCGAACCTACGACCGAACGGTTATGAGCCGTTTGCTCTAACCAACTGAGCTAAAGGTCCAGTTCAAGTCTTAATCGCGGCGGGGGGGATCGAACCCTCGACCTCTCGGGTATGAACCGAACGCTCTAGCCAGCTGAGCTACACCGCGAAGTGTTAAATAAAATATATTTATTTAATCGGGAAGACAGGATTCGAACCTGCGACCCCCTGGTCCCAAACCAGGTGCTCTACCAAGCTGAGCTACTTCCCGTTAAAATGCACCCAGTAGGAGTCGAACCTACAACCTTCTGATTCGTAGTCAGACACTCTATCCAGTTGCGCTATGGGTGCAAAATATCTAATTGTGATGCTTAATACCTTTCGGTATTAAGCGGAAGACGGGATTCGAACCCGCGACCCCCACCATGGCAAGGTGATGTTCTACCACTGAACTACTTCCGCAAAATTAATGCCGACTAGAAGATTCGAACTTCCGACCCCCTGTTTACAAGACAGGTGCTCTACCAACTGAGCTAAGTCGGCATAGTCAGTATCATTGTGTATCTAATTTACTCACCGCCCGAAGGCGAATGAGCCGTGACAGGCTCGAACTGTCGACCCTCTGATTAAAAGTCAGATGCTCTACCAACTGAGCTAACGGCTCATATATGGAGGATACAGGGCTCGAACCTGTGACCCTCTGCTTGTAAGGCAGACGCTCTCCCAACTGAGCTAATCCTCCAAATTCGCGTAGC
>NZ_CP168702.1:0-11616 GCF_044053135.1 Levilactobacillus sp. FUA 3915
TTATTAAAATATGAACCATATGAACAACTGTCACAATTTAAAGTACACATACACAGAAAAACCATTGCCTCTATACAAATAACAAAAAAGGACACCATGTGCACATATTTTACTACACAGCGTCTTTTAATTTAAAGAATATCTTCCTGAAATGGATCATGTAACCTCTTTTCGGCTATCTCGACAAAATTATGATCCATATCAAATCCTATATAGTGTCGACCCAGTTGATTCGCTGCAACCAGTGTAGTCCCAGATCCCATAAATGGATCAAGTACCACTTGTCCTGGAATTGTAACTAATTCAACTAGCATCTTCATTAGATTCAAAGGTTTTTGCGTTGGGTGAAATCCATGATCATTAGTTTGTTCACTGACCCTGATAATGTTTGATTCAGGTAACACGTCGACTAAAGTAGTGTACTTGTCAATTACTGTCTCATTCCAAGCGCCAACTTCATTTTTTAACACATTATCAGCCAAAGTCTTTCCCATTTCGTATGGTTTTTGAAACCATAGAATTGGCTCAAACAATGGCCTTGGATTAGCTACACGCCAATCGGACCATTTTTCAGCATTCTCATGATCCCCACGCCTGCTATAGATAGACGAAACATGTTGTGCACGATGTGGTGCCTTGTTTTTTTGCCATGCAATCATATCTTTAAAAGTAAACCCAGCATCTTCCATAGCGACAACAGCTCTATGCGCAAATCTACGCCCCGCAAAGATAAACACGCTACCACCCGGCTTTAATGTTCTAAGCCATTCAGCCGCCCAATTATTTACCCATTGTTGATACTCTAACGGAATCTTTTTATCGGCTTCGCTCCAACCATTCAATGGCTTGCCACGTCTTGCAAAAAGCGCACCATTCTTTTTTTGTCCGTCAGAACTACCACCGAGTGCAGAGTTAGTATTATTGTGTAGTACGTCCCAGTCATCATACCCAATACCATAAGGAATATCAGAAATAATCGCATGTATACTCTCATCTTCGACCTTCTTGATCAAATCGACAGAATTACCCTCATACAGTGTATCGATCCGCATTTAGACCTCCAATATACTTATCAATCGTCATAATTTTAGAACCTATCTTCTTTTCAATTAGCAATTCAGTTATTGCTTCTTCTCTAGTCATGGATTGGATTTCTTGAATCCTGCCTTGCCAAAAATGTTTTTCACTGTCACCACGTTGTTTTAATAATGCAATGTCATTAATCAATAAATCCTTAAATTGATCCATGCTCAAGTGTAACACGTCCAAAAAGAATTCATTAAATTCCCTGATAAAGTTTTTATTAGAATTAGCAACGGAAACTGTTCCCGCATAACCACTAGACCAGTTCCAAATAGTTTCTAAACTAAAATCTGGCGTTTCCTTAATTTCGTTTTCTAACATCAACAGTATGTGTTCCCATGTAAATAGAAGAACATTGCGCTCAACTGCTTGCTTGTAAATTTGACTTTCTTTTTTGGGGTATTGGAAATACGGAGATGCTAAAACTGCGTAATTATTATCTCCACGCCACACATCTAAAGATTCCACCTTAAAATCCTTTTGATTTTTTGCGGTCCTACTCATTCTGAATGCCTTTGCATCTGCGGCCAACGAATAATCATGATACTTAGATTTCGCAACAACATCCGCAGCATTTCCTCGTTCCGCCAAAACAACAGACTTAAGCCCAAGTTCAATGAATGCTCTAGACAGAACCGCATCAGAAGCCTTGGCAAACAGCTTCTCCTCAGTACTGTCATGTACAATACTTTCGGGAATTACCCCAATTGCTGCAACTATTGGTTTAATATCATCAATGTCATTTACGTATTTTTCTAATTCTTTAGATGCATGCACAAAAGAAAATGCTTTATCTGATAATTTACCGGTAACCCGTACAATTTCACTTAAAAACTCATCGAACATGTCCATTTAATTCCAATCTGCCATTTATTTAACCTATCTATTGTAACAAAAAAACGTAACAAAAAAAAACACAGGTACATTAAAACTGATTAAAATAGTTTACTATTCGAGTATTCAACCACCAAATCTAATCATTGACTGAAGAATGGTATAAGTAATTTTAAGTTGCTACCGTTTTCCAAACCCCTTTCGGAGTTCAGCAAGCATTTCTTGTCTTGTCTGATCTCTTATTGTTTTATCATGCTCAATCTGTCGTTCGGCTAAAATCTGTTTTTCAGTTGAGCCTAGTGGTAGGCCTTTAACTTTATCGGTAGCACGCCATTTTTCTTGTTCTGTTAATTCACCATTATTCTGGATATTAAAAAGTTTTTGACGCTCATCTTGGAACTTACCTTGAGAAAAGTCGTTTGCATCTTTTCTTTCAGGCTTCCAAGTAAAAGTATAACCAATCACTGGTTTCCCACGACCTTTACCATATTTTTTTCGTATAGTTAGGCCTCTAAACAAAGGGGTTAGTTCTTCCTTAATTGGGCGAATAACCCTAGATTCAACGTTCGCAGGCTTACTCCAATAGCTTTGTGGAATATCTAGTAGTTCAAAGAAATCATTTTTAGAAAAATAAGCATAACCAGTGGTTCGGAATTGTTTAAGAATACGAAAAGTTGTTTTTGCGTAACTACTCTTTAAATCTCGGAACTCTGTCAAAGCATAACGAACCCAACTTTCGAGATTATTTAGAAGTTTCAATGCTTTGGGATAAATTTGAATATCAACATAAGGAACGTCTGCAGATCCCTTAATTTCAAATCGAGTGAACATGACAAACATCTCTCTATCAAGACCATCTTTACTTCGAGAGCCAAATCTAAGACCTAGTATTTTTTGATATGTACTTTGTATGTCATCAATAAACCGATTATTTGCGGTTGGCTTATAGGCACTTAACTCTTTTAACTGATCAAAGGTAAATCTAACAGTATCATCACCTTTATCACGCATTCTAGAAACTACAGAAAAGAACAAGTTCATTTCTACAGGAGAAAACCTTCGCAAGGGGATTGTATTTAATTCAGGGTCATATTTGACTAATTCATTGCTCATAAAATAACCTCCTTGAATAATACTACCTTATTTGAATACAGGAGTAAATAAATGTAGTCGATAAACAGACAAAATGTAGTCGATAAACAGACAAAATGTAGTCGATAAACAGACAAAATGTAGTCGATAAACAGACAAAATGTAGTCGATAAACTTCTGTACGCCTTGGGGGAGTAAGGCGCAATAGGGGTCTAAAAGAGGTTTAAAAGAGGTTTATAAAAGAGGTATAAAAGAGGCACCACTGTACAAGATCAAAATCTAAAACAAAAATACAAAGGAGTGAGCCCAAAAACCGGCTCACATTAAACTTCATTCGCTACGCTCTTTGCGCCTCACTTCGTTCGTTGCCTACAAAGGAGTGACAAGCCACATTTAATCGGGCGCTGACACCCCGAACCCCGTCCAAGCTGAGCCAGCTTGACTGCTTTTTCACTCGCCGTTAGGCAGGAAAGCAAAGTTTTATAGAAACTTTGCTTTCGCCAATTCAGTGTTAAGACTGGTTTAGAGCTGTCAATTCCTTATGCTCCCACGCTTTGCTCGTCCGCTACCATTGACAGCAAACAGTTAGTTTTTCTAAATCTTAGCAAGAACTTAGCTGCTATGTTCGTTTTTTAGGGCCTTATTTTTCGTTTCTAGCAATTTTAAGACTATTCATATACATTTATACCAAAGCAAAACAAAAAGCCCTCAGCAGGCTCTTAGAGGGCTAAATGACGAAACCTGGACGACTAATAATATCTTCTTGCCTTTTTTGCAAAACATAAGTGTATAAGGAATCATAAAAATTCCTCTTGATCTCATCAGGTTCATTGACAGAAGCTTCAAACAATTCTTGAATATCAACTTGCCAAGGATCAGCAAGCATTTCATCAATTGGCTTTAATACTTTCTTTTCGTCCATCTGAGTTACTCCTAACATTAGCTAATTATTTCAGGTTTAAATTAAAGGCATCTTTTTATAGTTAGTTATTCAAAGATTGTGATTAAGTTTAGAAAGAAAAACGGTGTAAAGCAATTAAAAAGATTTGTTTGAGCGCAGAGAAATCTAATACAATTTTTGGAGTATCGAAACACGTCAAAGTTAGTTGACGTGTAAGTGCGCATTAAACTAAAAAAAACCTTTTATTTTAATGATCAAGTTAGCTATTTTTTAGCGTCATTAAACGGAATGAAATGAGTTTAATGCGCACTTACACACCACAATTAAAATTGCTGGTGTTTGTGCTAAATTTCCTGTATCAGAAGTCGCCGTTGGCGACAACAAAATCAAACTAATTTACCCAAAATCAATTTGGTTCAACATGTTTTCTGTACTTGCTTGATCCAAGCCTAAATAAGCTAAAGTCATTGATTCACTTGAGTGATTTAGTAAGTGCATGACCAAACCAATATTATAATTAGATTGTGTGTAGACGCGATAAGCACCGGTTTTTCGCATCGTATGGGTCCCTAGATAATTAATGCCTAACAGCTCGCCAACCTTACTCATAATTTTGTAGAACTGTTTTTCCGTGATATGGCGCTCGGGGTGTTGAATGGAAGGAAAGAGCCATTCAGAGGCTAGTCTATGATCAAGTAGCCATTGACGGTACAATAAGAGCTCTGTTTGAACTGGTTTAAGATACAAGGTATTAGGCTTACCCGTTTTTCGGTCGTGAATGAACGCATTTTGTTTAATAGAACCGTCCGGATTGAAAATATCGGTTTGTTTTAAGCGCATGACATCACTGACTCGCAACAGTGTCGCTTTGCCAACTTGAAAAACTGTATAGTTACGCCGGCCAGCTTTAAAGTTGTTGAGTAAGGTATCTTGCACCTCTTTGAGAACGTTTGAATCTTTGATGGGTAAGACAACTTGTTGCATAGTTTTAGCTCCTTAAAAAATTGATTTTTAGTACAAATTAAAGTACAATATTAAGTACAATGAAAGGGTGGTAAATATGACATTAGCACTAACACAGAGCGATTTTCGCGCTAACCTAAAAAAATATTTAGATCAAGTTAATGACGAAGATGAAACCGTTTATATTGCTCGTTCAAATAGTCGCGCAGTGGCCATCGTTTCACAAGAAAAAATGGACTGGCTAGAAAGAGCATTAAAAGCGAAAGAAGGTTCGTTAGAATATGCAATTGCGCGTGATCAGTTAATTAAACGCCATGTTTTACCTGATGATGAAATTGTTGAATCAAATGATGATTATTGGGGTCAGTTTAAATAATGAAAAAACTAAGATTTAAACCACGTGCAACCTTTAATGCTGATCTAAAACGGTTAGCCAGTTTAGACCAATCTATTATTGATGAAGTTCGAGCAGCCATTGACCTGTTGCTTGAGCAACAACAATTACCACCAGAATTTGAAAATCATGAGCTTAATCGACGAATGAGCGGGTATAATGAATTTCACTTACGAGATACCCCGAAAAACAAAACACCAAGCGAAACTAACGATGTCTTGGTGGTTTATACGATTGATACAGATGAACTAGTCTTAATTGGCATTCGAGTCGGATCGCATGATCGTTTATTTCCTGGTCAAAATCGTTCTAAAAGGTATCGAAAAAATGACGAATAAAAGAAGTTATTTATACCATATAAAAACAAATAACCCCCAACATCTACATTGTAGATATTGGGGGTTATTTTAACAATGATTTTGAGGGGCGATTTGTTAATTATCGTCCCTGGTTGTGTGCCATATTAATTCATATTTCTATTTACTTTAACACTGTAAAATCTATAACATCCATAGTCATTTTCGCACTATCAATTCTTAGGTTATTAAAATATGAACCATATGAACAACTGTCACAATTTAAAGTACACATACACAGAAAAACCATTGCCTCTATACAAATAACAAAAAAGGACACCATGTGCACATATTTTACTACACAGCGTCTTTTAATTTAAAGAATATCTTCCTGAAATGGATCATGTAACCTCTTTTCGGCTATCTCGACAAAATTATGATCCATATCAAATCCTATATAGTGTCGACCCAGTTGATTCGCTGCAACCAGTGTAGTCCCAGATCCCATAAATGGATCAAGTACCACTTGTCCTGGAATTGTAACTAATTCAACTAGCATCTTCATTAGATTCAAAGGTTTTTGCGTTGGGTGAAATCCATGATCATTAGTTTGTTCACTGACCCTGATAATGTTTGATTCAGGTAACACGTCGACTAAAGTAGTGTACTTGTCAATTACTGTCTCATTCCAAGCGCCAACTTCATTTTTTAACACATTATCAGCCAAAGTCTTTCCCATTTCGTATGGTTTTTGAAACCATAGAATTGGCTCAAACAATGGCCTTGGATTAGCTACACGCCAATCGGACCATTTTTCAGCATTCTCATGATCCCCACGCCTGCTATAGATAGACGAAACATGTTGTGCACGATGTGGTGCCTTGTTTTTTTGCCATGCAATCATATCTTTAAAAGTAAACCCAGCATCTTCCATAGCGACAACAGCTCTATGCGCAAATCTACGCCCCGCAAAGATAAACACGCTACCACCCGGCTTTAATGTTCTAAGCCATTCAGCCGCCCAATTATTTACCCATTGTTGATACTCTAACGGAATCTTTTTATCGGCTTCGCTCCAACCATTCAATGGCTTGCCACGTCTTGCAAAAAGCGCACCATTCTTTTTTTGTCCGTCAGAACTACCACCGAGTGCAGAGTTAGTATTATTGTGTAGTACGTCCCAGTCATCATACCCAATACCATAAGGAATATCAGAAATAATCGCATGTATACTCTCATCTTCGACCTTCTTGATCAAATCGACAGAATTACCCTCATACAGTGTATCGATCCGCATTTAGACCTCCAATATACTTATCAATCGTCATAATTTTAGAACCTATCTTCTTTTCAATTAGCAATTCAGTTATTGCTTCTTCTCTAGTCATGGATTGGATTTCTTGAATCCTGCCTTGCCAAAAATGTTTTTCACTGTCACCACGTTGTTTTAATAATGCAATGTCATTAATCAATAAATCCTTAAATTGATCCATGCTCAAGTGTAACACGTCCAAAAAGAATTCATTAAATTCCCTGATAAAGTTTTTATTAGAATTAGCAACGGAAACTGTTCCCGCATAACCACTAGACCAGTTCCAAATAGTTTCTAAACTAAAATCTGGCGTTTCCTTAATTTCGTTTTCTAACA
The DNA here is from genome assembly GCF_044053135.1 of Levilactobacillus sp. FUA 3915. Taxonomy (NCBI): domain Bacteria; kingdom Bacillati; phylum Bacillota; class Bacilli; order Lactobacillales; family Lactobacillaceae; genus Levilactobacillus; species Levilactobacillus sp. FUA 3915. Next base: position 7,212 of record NZ_CP168702.1, read on the forward strand.
TCAACAGTATGTGTTCCCATGTAAATAGAAGAACATTGCGCTCAACTGCTTGCTTGTAAATTTGACTTTCTTTTTTGGGGTATTGGAAATACGGAGATGCTAAAACTGCGTAATTATTATCTCCACGCCACACATCTAAAGATTCCACCTTAAAATCCTTTTGATTTTTTGCGGTCCTACTCATTCTGAATGCCTTTGCATCTGCGGCCAACGAATAATCATGATACTTAGATTTCGCAACAACATCCGCAGCATTTCCTCGTTCCGCCAAAACAACAGACTTAAGCCCAAGTTCAATGAATGCTCTAGACAGAACCGCATCAGAAGCCTTGGCAAACAGCTTCTCCTCAGTACTGTCATGTACAATACTTTCGGGAATTACCCCAATTGCTGCAACTATTGGTTTAATATCATCAATGTCATTTACGTATTTTTCTAATTCTTTAGATGCATGCACAAAAGAAAATGCTTTATCTGATAATTTACCGGTAACCCGTACAATTTCACTTAAAAACTCATCGAACATGTCCATTTAATTCCAATCTGCCATTTATTTAACCTATCTATTGTAACAAAAAAACGTAACAAAAAAAAACACAGGTACATTAAAACTGATTAAAATAGTTTACTATTCGAGTATTCAACCACCAAATCTAATCATTGACTGAAGAATGGTATAAGTAATTTTAAGTTGCTACCGTTTTCCAAACCCCTTTCGGAGTTCAGCAAGCATTTCTTGTCTTGTCTGATCTCTTATTGTTTTATCATGCTCAATCTGTCGTTCGGCTAAAATCTGTTTTTCAGTTGAGCCTAGTGGTAGGCCTTTAACTTTATCGGTAGCACGCCATTTTTCTTGTTCTGTTAATTCACCATTATTCTGGATATTAAAAAGTTTTTGACGCTCATCTTGGAACTTACCTTGAGAAAAGTCGTTTGCATCTTTTCTTTCAGGCTTCCAAGTAAAAGTATAACCAATCACTGGTTTCCCACGACCTTTACCATATTTTTTTCGTATAGTTAGGCCTCTAAACAAAGGGGTTAGTTCTTCCTTAATTGGGCGAATAACCCTAGATTCAACGTTCGCAGGCTTACTCCAATAGCTTTGTGGAATATCTAGTAGTTCAAAGAAATCATTTTTAGAAAAATAAGCATAACCAGTGGTTCGGAATTGTTTAAGAATACGAAAAGTTGTTTTTGCGTAACTACTCTTTAAATCTCGGAACTCTGTCAAAGCATAACGAACCCAACTTTCGAGATTATTTAGAAGTTTCAATGCTTTGGGATAAATTTGAATATCAACATAAGGAACGTCTGCAGATCCCTTAATTTCAAATCGAGTGAACATGACAAACATCTCTCTATCAAGACCATCTTTACTTCGAGAGCCAAATCTAAGACCTAGTATTTTTTGATATGTACTTTGTATGTCATCAATAAACCGATTATTTGCGGTTGGCTTATAGGCACTTAACTCTTTTAACTGATCAAAGGTAAATCTAACAGTATCATCACCTTTATCACGCATTCTAGAAACTACAGAAAAGAACAAGTTCATTTCTACAGGAGAAAACCTTCGCAAGGGGATTGTATTTAATTCAGGGTCATATTTGACTAATTCATTGCTCATAAAATAACCTCCTTGAATAATACTACCTTATTTGAATACAGGAGTAAATAAATGTAGTCGATAAACAGACAAAATGTAGTCGATAAACAGACAAAATGTAGTCGATAAACAGACAAAATGTAGTCGATAAACAGACAAAATGTAGTCGATAAACTTCTGTACGCCTTGGGGGAGTAAGGCGCAATAGGGGTCTAAAAGAGGTTTAAAAGAGGTTTATAAAAGAGGTATAAAAGAGGCACCACTGTACAAGATCAAAATCTAAAACAAAAATACAAAGGAGTGAGCCCAAAAACCGGCTCACATTAAACTTCATTCGCTACGCTCTTTGCGCCTCACTTCGTTCGTTGCCTACAAAGGAGTGACAAGCCACATTTAATCGGGCGCTGACACCCCGAACCCCGTCCAAGCTGAGCCAGCTTGACTGCTTTTTCACTCGCCGTTAGGCAGGAAAGCAAAGTTTTATAGAAACTTTGCTTTCGCCAATTCAGTGTTAAGACTGGTTTAGAGCTGTCAATTCCTTATGCTCCCACGCTTTGCTCGTCCGCTACCATTGACAGCAAACAGTTAGTTTTTCTAAATCTTAGCAAGAACTTAGCTGCTATGTTCGTTTTTTAGGGCCTTATTTTTCGTTTCTAGCAATTTTAAGACTATTCATATACATTTATACCAAAGCAAAACAAAAAGCCCTCAGCAGGCTCTTAGAGGGCTAAATGACGAAACCTGGACGACTAATAATATCTTCTTGCCTTTTTTGCAAAACATAAGTGTATAAGGAATCATAAAAATTCCTCTTGATCTCATCAGGTTCATTGACAGAAGCTTCAAACAATTCTTGAATATCAACTTGCCAAGGATCAGCAAGCATTTCATCAATTGGCTTTAATACTTTCTTTTCGTCCATCTGAGTTACTCCTAACATTAGCTAATTATTTCAGGTTTAAATTAAAGGCATCTTTTTATAGTTAGTTATTCAAAGATTGTGATTAAGTTTAGAAAGAAAAACGGTGTAAAGCAATTAAAAAGATTTGTTTGAGCGCAGAGAAATCTAATACAATTTTTGGAGTATCGAAACACGTCAAAGTTAGTTGACGTGTAAGTGCGCATTAAACTAAAAAAAACCTTTTATTTTAATGATCAAGTTAGCTATTTTTTAGCGTCATTAAACGGAATGAAATGAGTTTAATGCGCACTTACACACCACAATTAAAATTGCTGGTGTTTGTGCTAAATTTCCTGTATCAGAAGTCGCCGTTGGCGACAACAAAATCAAACTAATTTACCCAAAATCAATTTGGTTCAACATGTTTTCTGTACTTGCTTGATCCAAGCCTAAATAAGCTAAAGTCATTGATTCACTTGAGTGATTTAGTAAGTGCATGACCAAACCAATATTATAATTAGATTGTGTGTAGACGCGATAAGCACCGGTTTTTCGCATCGTATGGGTCCCTAGATAATTAATGCCTAACAGCTCGCCAACCTTACTCATAATTTTGTAGAACTGTTTTTCCGTGATATGGCGCTCGGGGTGTTGAATGGAAGGAAAGAGCCATTCAGAGGCTAGTCTATGATCAAGTAGCCATTGACGGTACAATAAGAGCTCTGTTTGAACTGGTTTAAGATACAAGGTATTAGGCTTACCCGTTTTTCGGTCGTGAATGAACGCATTTTGTTTAATAGAACCGTCCGGATTGAAAATATCGGTTTGTTTTAAGCGCATGACATCACTGACTCGCAACAGTGTCGCTTTGCCAACTTGAAAAACTGTATAGTTACGCCGGCCAGCTTTAAAGTTGTTGAGTAAGGTATCTTGCACCTCTTTGAGAACGTTTGAATCTTTGATGGGTAAGACAACTTGTTGCATAGTTTTAGCTCCTTAAAAAATTGATTTTTAGTACAAATTAAAGTACAATATTAAGTACAATGAAAGGGTGGTAAATATGACATTAGCACTAACACAGAGCGATTTTCGCGCTAACCTAAAAAAATATTTAGATCAAGTTAATGACGAAGATGAAACCGTTTATATTGCTCGTTCAAATAGTCGCGCAGTGGCCATCGTTTCACAAGAAAAAATGGACTGGCTAGAAAGAGCATTAAAAGCGAAAGAAGGTTCGTTAGAATATGCAATTGCGCGTGATCAGTTAATTAAACGCCATGTTTTACCTGATGATGAAATTGTTGAATCAAATGATGATTATTGGGGTCAGTTTAAATAATGAAAAAACTAAGATTTAAACCACGTGCAACCTTTAATGCTGATCTAAAACGGTTAGCCAGTTTAGACCAATCTATTATTGATGAAGTTCGAGCAGCCATTGACCTGTTGCTTGAGCAACAACAATTACCACCAGAATTTGAAAATCATGAGCTTAATCGACGAATGAGCGGGTATAATGAATTTCACTTACGAGATACCCCGAAAAACAAAACACCAAGCGAAACTAACGATGTCTTGGTGGTTTATACGATTGATACAGATGAACTAGTCTTAATTGGCATTCGAGTCGGATCGCATGATCGTTTATTTCCTGGTCAAAATCGTTCTAAAAGGTATCGAAAAAATGACGAATAAAAGAAGTTATTTATACCATATAAAAACAAATAACCCCCAACATCTACATTGTAGATATTGGGGGTTATTTTAACAATGATTTTGAGGGGCGATTTGTTAATTATCGTCCCTGGTTGTGTGCCATATTAATTCATATTTCTATTTACTTTAACACTGTAAAATCTATAACATCCATAGTCATTTTCGCACTATCAATTCTTAGG
>NZ_CP168703.1:0-57897 GCF_044053135.1 Levilactobacillus sp. FUA 3915
GCGACAACGACTGGCAAAAGGCGACGGTACTTTACCAGGTGACCTTCGATACCACCACGAATCGAATCACCGCGGTACAAAATTTAGGTAGTAGCTTTAAAGCCAGTGACCTTAATTAAACGGGTTAGCAAAGTCCTAGCGGTAATCGTGGTGGTTTTAGCCGTTAGTAGCTTTGCTAATCATCAATACGTGAATCACGTGGAAAAACAGCGATCAATCGTGACGTTAGCTAAGCACCCTAAAAAAGTGTTGTTCTTCTATCGCGATGATTGCCCGGATTGTCAATCCATTTTTCACCGAATCTATTGGCACAACGCAATTAGTCATAACATTGTGTTTATCAACATGAATCAGCCGCAGAATCGCCATTACATTCAGAAGTATCAACTAACGTCGGTGCCAACCTTGATCCATTGCAAGCAACGGTACACCGGCACCAACCAACAAAAGATTAAACAGATCGTAGGTGATTAGATGAAAAGTAAACTCTTAAATGCCATTAAAGCAAGCTGGCCGTATTTACTAACGCTAATCATTGGCTTGTATTTAGCGGAGATTTTAGCTGGCTCTGTCATGGTCTTGTCCCGTTATAAGCTAACCTTTGCGGATCATATGCCAACCGTATTAAAACAATTAGCTTTACACCCTTGGCACTATTACAACTTATATTTAGGCCAAAAGAACCCGGTACTAATTATTGTCAGTGTCGCCGTGATCCTATACACCATCTATTTTGCTTTGAAACGAAACAGCAAACATAAAGCGTGGGAAACTGCGGACACTGAAACTCACGGGAGTGCGACCTGGGGTGATCTAAAAGAATTGAGTAACCATTACTTTAGTATCAATGCCAAAGACCTGACAACAGCGTTTAACAACAGTACCAAGGCAGCAGTTCTCAAATCATTAGTCGACCGTGAGAAATCATCGAAGGGGGCAGATTAACATGAATGGCACAATTTTAGGAATCGTGGATAAGCAGGCTGTTTATCAGAACAACTCAACCAAACCCAACCGGAATATTTTTGTGGTCGGGGGTCCCGGTTCGTATAAGACCCAATCAGTCGTGATTACCAACCTGTTTAACGAAACGGAGAACAGTATTGTCGTCACCGATCCGAAAGGTGAATTATACGAAAAAACGGCCGGGGTTAAGTTAGCCCAAGGTTATCAAGTGCATGTCGTCAACTTTGCCAACATGACGCACAGTGACCGCTATAATCCCTTTGATTATATTCAACGGGATATTCAAGCCGAAACCGTCGCCACTAAGATCGTCCAAAGTGAGAATGCGGAAGGTAAGAAAGACGTGTGGTTCAGTACCCAACGGCAACTTTTGAAGGCACTAATTCTGTTTGTCATGAACCACCGGTCGCCAGAGCAACGGAACTTGGCGGGCGTAACCCAAGTCTTACAGGAAAATGATGTGGAAGCCGAAGAAAAGGGCACAGATAGTCCGTTAGATACCTTGTTCCTGGATTTGAAAATGTCCGATCCAGCGAGACGTGCTTATGAATTAGGTTTTAAAAAGGCGAAAGGGGAAATGAAAGCCAGTATTATTGAGAGCTTGCTGGCAACCATTTCGAAGTTTGTCGATCAAGAAGTGGCCGACTTTACCAGCTTTTCAGATTTTGATTTAAAAGAGATTGGCAATACTAAGGTTGTCCTATACGTGATTATTCCGGTGATGGATAACACTTACGAAAGCTTCATCAATCTGTTTTTCTCACAATTGTTTGATGAATTATACAAATTAGCTGCCGATCATCACGCTAAATTACCCCATCAAGTCGATTTTATCCTTGATGAATTTGTTAATTTAGGGAAGTTTCCGAAGTATGAAGAGTTCCTGGCAACTTGCCGGGGGTACGGTATTGGTGTGACGACCATTTGCCAGACCTTAACCCAGCTGCAAGCCTTGTACGGCAAGGATAAAGCCGAAAGTATCTTAGGGAATCACGCCGTTAAAATCTGCTTGAATGCGGCTAACGACGTGACCGCTAAATACTTTAGTGATTTGTTAGGTAAATCAACCGTTAAAGTCGAAACGGGAAGTGAGAGTACCAGTCATAGCAACGAAGAGAGCCATAGCAAAAGCGATAGTTACAGCTATACGAGCCGTTCGCTCATGACGCCCGACGAAATCATGCGTATGCCCGAAGATCGGAGTTTATTAATCTTTAGTAATGCGCGGCCGGTCAAAGCTACAAAAGCGTTCCAATTTAAACTATTTCCTGGCGCCGATCATTTGGTTAACTTGTCACAGAACGAGTATCAAGGCCAACCAGAAGCCAGTCAAGAAACTAATTTTAAAAACAAGGTAGATAAGTGGAATCAGACAGTTAAAGCACAGCACCAAGCCAAAAAAGCCGATCAGACAACTGATGATGAGGAAGACAAATTGCAGGACAACATCGATCAAGAATTAGAGACTAGACATAAGAAAATGCTGGGATAAGGATTATAGAGGGAGAGTAACTTATGAAATCATATAGGAAATATATAATCGCTGTAATGACAGTATTGCTGATTGCGGTTGGCCTAACTGCTTGTGGAAAGTCAACTGCACAAGATCTCCAGAGTCATCAATGGACGTTTGACTCTAGCAAAGGTGATGGTTTAGCCGCAACTGCCAAGTTTACTAAAAGCAATCTAACGCTAACCGAGGCTGGGTTTAGTGAAGTTTACACGTACGAGCTAACTAACAGTGGCAGAAATGAACAAATAAAATTTATTGGTAAGAATAGCGTTTCTGGAAAACAAGAGACTCGCTTATTTAAAATGGCAAACAAAATTAATTGTGATATTATGATCATGTAGCATATATTGATTGTTTTAACATCGATTTTATGTGTTGAGGAGGCTTTTTATGAAAAAACGAAAAATAACAGTTTTAAGCAGTTTTTGCTTGTTCGTAATAGGAATCAGCCTCATGTTTTTACTTCCAAGTACAGTGCTCGCAAAGTCAGAGGGAAAAGTGGTGAATGTAAAATTAACCACCGCATTAAAATTGCTCAAACAAAAGAAAAGAAAGATAACGTATGTCCTCTATGCTTCTAGATACTGCATTCATTGTCAAAAAATGAAAAAGATTTACCGACAAGCTATTGCTAAGCATCCTAACAAGGAAATCTTTAAAGTCGATTTAGCTAACGAACCTAATTCTAGCTATAAAAAATTAAAGGGACTGCATGTAAATGCTATACCAACTTTAATAAAATACAATGGCACCCATGAGGTTACACGTTTAGTTGGATAATCCAAAATTTCAGTAGTAGACAAGTTCTTACAATAAGGGTTCCTTAAAAATTAGAGGAGTTGTTGATTATGAGTAAGGCAAAACATTTTAAAAAAATATTTATCGGACTACTAATGTGCTCAGTTACTGTATTACTTGGCTCGTTCTTATTCCCAATTAATGGTTCGGCTAAAACTAGAGTTGGATCTTATTACCATAATTTAAATACAGAGCTTAAATATTCAAACTTGAGTGCAAAGGTTTCGTCTTTGAGCTCAAGCAATGCACAGCAAGATGTTTCTAATTTAAATAAAAGTGAGAAAATAAATAACTATTTAAATAATATAAAAAAACGTGGTTATACCAATGACCAAGACGCAGTCACACCATATAATTATCGTGCAACATCCTCAGTAGATCCTTCTATATCAACGGATGTTGTTTATAGTGTTTACAAAAATAATGACAAAAATACTACAATATTAACTCAAACGGTTGTTGATAAGAGCAATAATAAGGTTGTAAGCTTCTCTGCTGAGCAAGGTACTACTAAGAGCACATCACCAAAAACCGAATTTTCCGCCTCAAACAATGAACTGAATCAAATTAATATTCTGGCGAAAAAAAAGACAAAGCATTTTAAATTTCATGGCAAAGAATTTTCATGCGGTATGGCTGGTGTGTTAGCTTGTGGTTCCTATTGTGCAGTTTGGGCTGCCGTAAATGGCATCGCAGGTTTAGCTTGCGCTGTCGTGTGTGGCGCTGCATCAGAAGGTGCATGTGCAATGAATCATTAATAAGAGGCAATTTTTATGAAAAAATATGAGAAAAATTTACTCTTTTACACGACTAAAAGTTTACCCATTTCGGGAATAATTGTTTCTGCAGGTGCTCTATTATATTTTGTTATTTATCAAAATAACTATACATGCGCAGCTGTTTTATATTCATTTATTCCGTTAATTGGCACTGTTCTAATTGCATTACCTTTCTGGATCCTTGTATATCGAATTAAGAAAGGTAATTCTCATTGATAAATAAAACCTATCTAAAGATAAATTACAAGTTCTAATGCTACACTTCAAGAAATTAAAGATGATTTATAAAAAAGTTCCAATGTAGACTTTTACATTGTCCGCAAGATAAAAGTCTACATCGGAACTATGTTAACTTTTAAAGTTTACCTGCGTGCTTTGAAAAAATACCCAATATTTGAATGTCTTGCTATGCGTTTTCCTATCTATCCGATTTATCAACAAATTCCATTATTTTAATCGCAATCACGGTTGGCAATCCGATCACTAACAGCTCGATACAAATCACCAAAAAGCTAGTAAGTATCGCCCCAATACATCTAACGGCGCCCCAACCCGTTAATTCAGGGTGCCAAGTGTCCCAAATCGACTTAAGGCCGGATCCGTGCAGCACCATCGGTACAATAACCCACATTAATAGCCCCAAGGTCGCCAGCAGCGTGATAATCCCCATCACCATAACAATAATGGTAATTGTCCGTTGTAAGGTACTCTTTTCAAGTTGGATGTAAGCTGATTCCTGAGACAACTTTTAAGAGAGCGTATAATGAATAAATCGTCTCTCAAAAGGAAGGAATTTTTACATGCCAACTCGTTACGACAAAGAATTCAAACAAAACATCATCAACCTATATAAACAAGGCGAATCAGCCGCCCAACTGGCCAGAGAATATGGCATTGGCTATTCAACCGTTCATAAGTGGATCCAGGGCCAAGCCAAAACTCAATCCGGTAAATCGCCAGACGAAATTAAAGCGATGGAAAAGCGGCTGGCTTCCCTGTCTGAGGAGAACGAAATCCTAAAAAAAGCCCTCGGCTTCCTTGCGCAGAGATAACCGATATCTTTGATTATATCCAACAAGAAAGCCAAAATTACCAGGTAACTAAGATGTGGCGAGTCATCGGGGTTTCAAGAGCGCATTACTATCGCTATAAAGCCCACAGGCCCTCAAAAAGAAGTCTGGAAGACAAAGATCTGAAACAGCTTTTAGAAAAGGCCATTAGGGTATACCCTAATGGCCTTTTTTATTTCTGTGCTATACTAGGAATTACAAGTGTTCATTAGAACTGTCCAAAAGGAGATTGGAAATGGCTAAAATCGGTTATGCGCGTGTGAGTTCCAAGGAGCAACATTTAGATCGACAGTTAGCGGCTTTAAAAGACGTTGATAAATTATTTACGGATAAATTAAGTGGGGCTAACACTAATCGGCCAGAACTGCAAAAAATGCTGGCCTATATTCGTGAGGGTGATATCGTCCTGGTCACTGAATTAGATCGCTTAGGCAGAAACAACCAGGATTTAACTAAGATTATGAACACCATTCAAAATAAGGGGGCCACCTTAGATGTGTTAAATTTACCGTCCATGACCGGGATTGCGGATCCCAACTTACGGCAACTGATGACCAACTTGATTATTGAACTCTATAAGTATCAGGCCGAAAGTGAACGTAAGCGAATCATTGAGCGCCAGCAGCAAGGAATTGCCTTAGCTAAGCGACAGGGTAAATATCATGGGCGCAAACCCCAATACACCCAAGACGATCCCCGCCTGCAACATGCTTTTAAGCTTTACCAGGCAGGCATGAGTGACATTGATGTGACTCGAAATACCGGGATTAAACGGACGACCTTTATCAGATATCGCAAAAAGTTTAATATAAAAAGATGAGACTTATATGTCAGATAAATTAAAAACCGTTTTTTATGAGCAGCAAAACTATTTTGAGAAAATGATGGGAATCATGTTAGAGTGGTATCATTTATTAATCGGAATGCAAACAACTGTGCTCAACATAGTTCTGAAAGTGTTTGTTGTTCCATTCTTCGATTGCATGCTTAGTAGCTTTCGATTCATCGTACACGTTTTTATTTTCAAGATTGTATTTGAAAATAAAATGTTACCTTTTACCCTAGAAAGGTAACGCCAAAAGAAAAATTCCCAATGCATTTAGCAAAGGGAATTTTTTGTAATTAATTCGTGGTTTTTTTGATAATCATTTGAAAGTGAATTATCGAATTGTGGCCCCTAATACGTTTTTAAAATGATTCATCGCCCATTCAGCACCAGCTGGTGAGAACGTGGCCACGGCTGCTTGTGGAATCACAATGTGGTAATCCAGGTTGTAGGCACTGATTGCGGTGTGGAGGACACAAATATCAGTGCAGACACCAGCAATCCAGACTTCATCAATCCGCCGTTCCCGCAGGTAGTTATCCAAATTGGTGTTTTGGAAGGAGGAGTAACGGTTCTTATTGAATTTGTAGACATGGGAGTCGTCATGATGTTGATCAAACCAGCTGCCGACTTGGCCGTATAGTTTCTGACCGGTCGTCCCAATAATATTATGGGCCGGATATAGTTTGGTTTCTGGATTGAATGGGTCATTAAGCCGGTGACCATCAGTAGGAAAGATCACATAATCATGCTGGCTTAAGAATTGATCGGCTAACCGCATAATTTCTGGGGCCAACGTCTGCGCTGGCTTGCCAACCGTTAGTGATCCCTTATCAGCCACAAAGTCGTTTGTATAGTCAATAATTAAGAGCGCTTTAGCCATCTTAATGTTCCTCCGTAAATTGAGCTTTAGTAATTAACTGTTCTTGCAATTCAGCCAATGTAGCTGTTAAGTAAACTGGGTACCGATCGGGGTTAACTAACCGTTTTGTGGCTTCTGGTAATTCTGCTACTTGATCCATTGAGAATTGCTGAATCTTAAAGAGATCATTTTCGATTGGGGAAGCATTGGAACCCAGATATTCTTGCATCAATGGCTTAGCATTAAAATTAGTCAGAACTTGGCTGGCGTGCGTGGCTGCCGAATTAGCATTAACCACTTTCAATGGAGCCGTGATGTGCTCATCAGCCAGGGCAATCACATCGGCGATCGCTTGATGAAGGTTATCTTGCCGGTAAATCCGGTAAACTTGCTTATTACCAGGAAGGGTGATCTTTTCTCTGCTATCACTAACCTTAATTTTTGGGATCCATTGATCATTAATCTTTTCTTCGGCGAGCTTATAAACGCCACTTAATACCGGACTGGAGGAACTGGTAATTAAACGTTCCCCAATCCCAAAGTTATCAATTGGAGCTCCTTCATCCAACAACGACTTAACTACATGCGCATCAAGGGCATTTGAAGCTGTAATCTTTGCCTTGGGGAAGCCAGCATCATCGAGCATCTTCCGGGCTTTGATGGCTAATTGCGAAATGTCACCGGAATCTATCCGGATCCCGACTGGTTGGTGCCCTTGAGCGCTAACTTGCTTGAAGACCCGAATCGCGTTCGGCACTCCTGACTTCAAGACATCATAAGTATCAACGAGCAAGGAAACTTTGTCAGGATAAACCTTGGCCCAAGCTTGAAAGGCACTTAATTCATCAGAGAAGCTTTCGACCCAGGCATGTGCCATTGTGCCGGCCGCGGGAATATTAAATTTACTGGCTGCTTGTAAGTTCGACGTGCTGGTACAACCGCCGATCACCGCGGCTCGCGCCCCATACGTGGCGGCATCAGGGCCTTGCGCCCGCCGCGCGCCAAATTCCATAATTGGTCGGCCTTGAGCGGCATGGTTGATTTGCCAAGACTTCGTCGCAATTAATGATTGATGGTTAATGATGTTTAGAATAAAGGTTTCTAACAGCTGGGCTTCAATCAACGGTCCACTAATTGAAATAATTGGTTCCCGTGGGAAAACAGGGGTTCCTTCTGGTAAAGCCTTAATCGAGCAGTGATTTTTAATCTTGCTCAGGTAATCCAAAAACTCGGGAGTAAATTCATTCAGGGAGGTCAGGTATTCAATATTCTCCTTAGTGAAATGCCAATTTTGAACTTGTTCTACCACCTGCTGGAGACCAGCGACAATGACAAAACTACCGTTGTCGGGAACCCGGCGGTAAAAGACGTCGAAGCGAGCTTGTCGATCATGGGGTAGGGTAGCGTAGTACCCATTGGCCATGGAAAATTCATATAAGTCGGTTAATAGTTGTAGATTCATCTTAAATGCTTCCTTTTAAGTAAAAATTACTTTAATTTGGCTAAAAATAAAAGTATGGTTGACTTTTATTTACGTCTAGTATAAATACTTTGCAGCAAAATGCAAATGATGCCCTTTAGTTAAGTTGGTAGAGCTTTGGTGGCCGCCCAGAATGGTTCAAAGTGGCGACCCCGACTTCTTTGAAGAGGTGGTTGTGAGTTTTCTTAAAGTTGGAATTATCAATCTTGTCAATTGTCGTACCTAAGAAAGCCGCAAAGACTTCGCGCGCTTGGCGCAGGGTAAAGGTATTACCTAAGATCCGAAGAATTTGGGGTTGATAGTCCAGCTTGTTTTTAATCCGATTAATGGCGGTAGTAATGATTTGAATATGATCAAAGACCAGGTGACCGGCGGGACTTAGGATAATCTCCTGTTGGTCATGGGTGATCACATAGTTGCCCTGATCTTTATCAAGCACGAACCATTGGGCATCTGTGGCCCCATACCCTGGATGCAATTTTGGGGTTGATGGTAAATAGGTCATATAGGCGAGTGCCAGTGCCCGAGTTCCCGTAACCCGCTTGGGATCTGTAAAGGTGGCCAGTTGTTCGGTTGAATTCATCGGAACTTGCAGGCCAATTTTATCGTCAATTAGACGAATGCAGGCCGCGTCGGCACTCTCTTTACTCCGCAAGAGGGTTTCGGGGAGGGCCCAATGTCCCTTTAGAGGTTCATCTGCCCGCTTAATCAATAGTAATTGTGGTCGGTGTAATTCAGTATTAAAACTCCAAATGACGTTGGTGATGGTCACCAATGGCCGGGCAATAATTTCACTATCCAATTGACGCTCCTCCCTTCATAATTGTTAACTCAACTCTATTTTAGCATTTCTCGGCCACTAGTAATTGCCCAGTTGCTTTAAATCATGTTTGACGAGGATTGCTAAATTTTGAATGGTGATCGACGTCGGCTGGGCTAACCATAAGCAAAAAGTATTCCAGAAAATACCGACGGCAATGCGGGTCATATATTCAACTTTGGTATCGTTAGTGACATCGACGTGTCAAGCAACACTGGGGTGGCGGAGATGGAAACGCCGAAAGAAAACCGGCATCGTTTGGTTAGTATTATCCAAGATCTTATAGCTTAAACCAGCTTTAACTAACAAAGCCAATTTAGCTGAGTGAGCTGGCCAGTAAGTAAAGAAGTCATCGATGACTTCTTTATAGGTTTGGGGGTTAACTTGCAAGATCCAATCAGTGTATTTCTTTAGTAAGGAAATAACATACTGATTAATCACATCGTCTTTGCTTTTGAAATTCCGGTAAAAAGTCCGCCGGGAAATACGGGCTTGGTTACTAATATCGATCACGAAAATTTCTTGGTACGGTTTGACGGTTAATAATTTTTTACAGGCTCAAACCAAAGAACAATCAGCTTTTATTGAGCTACTTAAACAGCAGTTAGAGGTTAAGGACGAACAGATTGCAACGACTAATAGGATTGCCGATCAAGCACAACAATTAGATTTAACTACACACAAACAATCACAACCATCATTACCTCAACAAACCGAATCTGAGAGAGCGTAAAATATCTTGTGTAAATGCATAAAAGATTTCTGAATTGTATAGAAAGAGTGTTTAAATAATTATGTGTAAATAGAAAAATAAGCAATTGAAAAGGGAAAGCCTCTCCCTTATGATAGTTAGCAACCACACTCACTTCATAGGACATAGGAGGCTTTCCCCATGACTCAGTTTAACAAAGAAATTATGGCAGCACTAGCACAAAAGCAAGATTTGGACGAAGTTTTTCGGCAACATTTGGAAACGGCCATCAATGATTTAATGCACGAGGAACTTTCATCGTTCCTCGGTTATGAACCCTACGACCGCCAAGGCTTTAACAGCGGCAATTCACGCAATGGGCATTATCTGCGAACCTTTAAAACTAAGTATGGGGAACTAAACTTGGAGGTTCCACGCGACCGAAATGGCGCCTTTAATACGCAAACTATTCCAAGCTATCAACGCCAAACGGATGGTTTAGAAGCCACGGTTGTCCAGCTCTACGAAAAAGGGATTACCACTAGTGAGATCGCGGATTTGATTGAGAAAATGTATGGTGCTCATTACACACCACAAACGGTTTCAAACCTCACGAAGGTCGTTGACCAACAGGTCAACGCCTTCAAGACGCGCCCTCTAGCGAGTCGTTACGCAGTCATTTATGTGGACGCAACATACTTACCTCTGCGCCGGGACTCAGTGGCTAAAGAAGCCGTGCATATCGCCATTGGCATTCGACCAAATGGTATGAAAGAGGTCCTAGCATACCAAGTCGCTCCAACTGAATCCAGTACCGTTTGGGAAGAGCTTCTCGTGGACATTCAGCAGCGTGGTGTAAAAGAAGTCCTCTTATTCGTGGCCGATGGCTTAGTCGGCCTTACCAACACAATTGGTGACCACTTCCCTAAGGCTAAGCTCCAGCAGTGCCTGATCCACGTCAGTCGGAACATTGAAGCTCACGTTCGAACTAAGGACCGACAAGAGGTCCTTAACGACTTCAAACTGATCCATCAAGCAGCTACCATGGACGACGCAAAACAGGCCTTAGCTGACTTCATAGACAAGTGGCAAAAGGCGTATCCAAAAGTAACGGGCAAGCTAGAAAATAATCCTCATCTCTTGACCTGTTTCACTTTTCCAGCTGCGATACGCAGTAGCATCTACAGCACAAATCTCATTGAATCATTCAACAAGAAGCTAAAACGGCAGACAAAGAAGAAAGAACAATTTCCAAATGAACCAGCACTAGAACGCGTTCTGGTCACAGTTATTCGTGACTACAACGGCCAAAATTTTGAGCGAACGCATCGAGGTTTCAAGCAAATTCAAGATACGTTAGAATCCATGTATTAGAAGCTAGCTAATGGGAGAGGACTTCCATTTACACAAAAAATTTGACACTCCCTATAGAAATAGGGAATGCCTTCCCTTATGATATTTAGTAACCACAGAAAACATCACAGGAGGCATTCCCCATGAATGAACTTACCACAGAAATTATCGCTGCACTAGCCCAAAAGCAAGATTTGGACGAAGTTTTTCGTCACCACCTCGAAATTGCGATTAACCAGCTGCTTCAAACCGAATTGGCAGAGTTTTGGGGTTACGAACGCTACTCATACGCTGGGATTAACACTGGTAATAACCGCAACGGCAGTTATGAGCGCTCGTTTGATACGAAGTACGGCCAACTTAACTTAACCATTCCTCGAGATCGCAATGGCCGGTTTGAAACTCATACCTTGCCAGCCTACGGTCGGCACAGTGATAATTTAGAAACAACGGTCATTCAGTTGTATACCAAGGGAATTACCACTGCTGAAATTGCCGAACTCATTGAGAAAATGTACGGTGCTCACTACTCCAAAGCCACGGTTTCCAACATGACTAAAGCCGTCAATGAACAGGTTCAAGCTTTCCAGCAACGGCGACTGGCTTCACAATATGCGGCCATCTTCTTAGATGCCACTTACTTGCCGTTAAAGCGGGATACCGGTCAAAAAGAAGCCGTTCATATTGCGATTGGCATTCGTCCAGATGGTACGAAAGAAGTGCTGAACTACCAAGTGGCGCCAACGGAATCGACTGGAATCTGGACTGAACTGCTGGGAACCTTGATCAAGCAGGGCGTTAAAGATGTGCTGTTGTTTGTGGCCGATGGGTTAGTTGGTTTGGATGAAGGCTTGAATCGGCATTTTCCTAAAGCCAAACGACAACGTTGCCTGGTTCATGTTGGGCGGAATCTGATGAACAAAGTTCGCGTAAAAGACCGCAAGGCCGTGATCAGTGACTTTAAACAAGTTCATCGGGCCGCCAACCGTGAAGCAGCCGAACTGAAACTGAATGAGTTCGCCAACAACTGGCATCAGACGTATCCCAAATTAATCAAAGATCTGCTTAAAATGCCGAATTTACTCACTTTCATGGACTTTCCACCAGCTATCCGGCAATCACTATACTCCACTAACCTGATTGAGAACTTTAATAAGCATCTCAAGCGCACCACCCACCACAAAGAACAATTTCCAACGGAAGATTCACTGGATCGCTTCCTGGTTTCTCAGTTTAATGTTTATAACGAGAATTCTCTGAAGCGGATCCACCGAGGGTTCAAAGGACTCCAGGACACCTTGGAAGCATCATTTATTTAAGTTAGATACATATTATATGTACGAAGGCATTTCATTTACACAAGATTCTTGACGCTACCCTAAATCTGGATCATAGTGATATTTGATAGCTTTGTAGCAGTATGTAAATAAAATTATTATTCTGATAAAAGCAAGCAACGATTGACAATTCTGATCGTTATTTTTCGAATCATGGCGTTTTTATATTACAATGATCCTAGAAAAAGTAAAGTTATGGAGGCGATTAGATGAGTGATTTGGATCAGACAAACAGCTATCGATACGTCATTGTTGGTGGCGGAGTGGTTGCTGGCTATGCCATCAAGGGAATTCGACAGGAAGATTCAGAGGGTGAGATCTTAATTATTTCGCAAGAGGCGGATGTCCCATATGAACGACCGGCACTGAGTAAAAAACTATGGCTAGATGATGAATTTACTGAAGAGAACATTCAGATTGGTGCTGAAAATTATCCCAATGTGACTTTTAAGTTCAAGACAACGGTTACGGCTATTAATCGGCAAGATAAGGTCATTACATTGGCCGATAGTGAGCAAATCAAGTATGAACAGCTATTGCTAGCAACTGGCGGAGAACCTAGACAAATCCAGGGACCTTCTGATCCACATGTGCTAGTCTTTAGACAGTGGTCAGATTATCGCAAGTTACGTAAATTTAGTGGTCCGAACAAGCGAGTTGTGATCATTGGTGGTGGATATGTTGGTACAGAGCTCGCATCGTCACTGACCCAAAATGAGACTGAAGTTACAATGATTTTTCCAGAAAAAGCGCTGGGTGAGGGTAAATTTCCTGAGTCTATTCGGACTGAGTATGAAGCCACGTTCAAACGCAATGGTGTCACACTGATGAGTGGTCAGTTTGTCCAATCATATCAACGCCAAGGTGACCACTTGACTCTATTGACAAAGGATGGTACGGTGATCGCAGCCGATACGATCATTGTTGGGTTAGGCGTTACGCCGCGGATTAGTTTAGCTGAAGACAGTTGTTTGGATTTAGCTGATGGTGGTGTGAAAGTTAATGAGTATCTCAATACTAGTGACCCAGCCATCTGGTCTGCTGGAGATATTGCCTCTTATCCAGATCACATCTTGGGTCGGCAACGGATTGAGCACGTGGACCATGCCCGACTTTCTGGTGAATTAGTTGGCCGTAATATGGCAGGTGCTCACATGAGCTATCAGCATACCCCATACTTCTATTCCATGATTTTTGATATTTCCTGGCAAGCAATCGGTAATATTGATCCTAAATTGCAATTGATTTTTGATCGGCGAACGCATGGATCGCTTGTCTATTTCATAGATACCGATAAGTTAGTTGGTGTTTTAGTTTGGAATGTTAAGGTGAATCTTGATGATGTTCGCGCATTGCTTGCGAACGCTCCAGCTACAGATGATCTGGTGGGATCCATTCGAGAGAAGAAGGCTTAGTATCTGGATGAGATATCGGTGAATCATTGCGTCATCACGAATGTACTTTAGAACAAAATGGCCATCATTAACGATTTATTATTTGTCACCCATCTATTAGGAGGCTATATTTTTTATGTCGAAGACAAAAGTTATTGTTGTTGGTGCCTCGCACGGCGGCCATCAGTCGGTTTTGGAACTTACTCACAAATACTCAAACCTAGATATTAAACTCTTCGAAGCGGGAGATTTTATTTCTTTTATGTCCTGTGGTATGGAATTATATTTAGAAAACAGTGTAACGAGTATTAATGATGTCCGTAATTTTAAACCTGCAGATCTCGAAAAATTTGGGACAGAAGTATATGCCAATCATGAAGTGACCAAAATAAATCCAGAAAATAAGCAAGTTACCGTGAAAGATTTAAGATCCGGTAAGATACAGAGCTATGATTACGATAAATTAATCTTAAGCTCAGGCGTAACTCCAAACGATTTACCCGTTCCTGGTCATGAGCTAAAAAACGTTTATTCAATGCGCGGCAAGGATTGGGCAGAAAAGATCAAAGCAAAATTATCTGACCCAGATGTTAAAAATATTACTGTTATTGGTGCTGGTTACATTGGTGTTGAAGCTGCTGAAGCCAGCATCAAAGCTGGAAAGAATGTTACATTAATCGACATGATTAATCGGCCTCTGGGCAACTACCTAGATACCGAATTAACAGATATTTTATCAAAAGAATTGACTAGCAAAGGCGTTCAAGTTGTCACTGGCGCTAAGATTGAATGCTATGAAGGGACTGAATCGGTTTCTGCTGTTAAGACCAACGATGCAGAATATCCTAGTGACTTGATCATTCAAGCTGTTGGAGTTAAACCTAATACTGATTGGTTAAAGGGAACGGTTGAACTAGATAAGCGCGGGTGGATTAAAACTGACAAATATTTGAGAACTAATCTGCCTGATGTCTATGCCATAGGTGATGCGGTGTTGGCCTATTCAATTCCTGCTCAGAGGAACATGCCGATAGCTTTAGCCACGGTTGCCCGACGTGAAGCCCGTTATGTAGTGGAACACATCTTTGAGAACACACCGTCTATGCCATTTTCAGGAGTAGTCGGCTCATCAGCATTAAGTGTTTTCGACTATCACTTTGCCACATCAGGTCTGAATATGACCACAGCCCAAAAGGCCGATATTAAGATTAACACATCTTTTTACAAAGACACTTTACGTCCAGCTTATGTCCCTATGGAGAAGGGAAATACAGAGGTCTACGTAGAGCTGGATTACAATCCAAACACTCATCAACTATTAGGTGGTGCTGTATTGTCAACTTATGATATCACTGCCCAAGGTAATGTTATTTCATTAGCCATCCAACAAGGATTAAAACTGGAAGATTTAGCCGAAGCTGACTTTTTCTTCCAGCCAGGCTTTGACCGACAGTGGAGCCTATTGAACTTAGCAGCCCAACGTGCTCTTGGTGAACTTGAGTTTACAAAATAGAAATTGTAACGACCACTTATAACTTGCTGTTTAGGATCACGAATAAATCAAAAAGAGGCTGTGACATAAGTCTCCACAAATAAGACGGTCTAGTGAGAATCTTCGGATTCTCACTAGACCGCCTTTTGATATAATGGAAAATAAAAAAGGCATCGGCCACACCCGATACCCACAGATTATCCCCGAAAGGACATCTAAATATGCAAGACTATTATGGTGGATTGTAAAATTAATCCGAACGCTGTTCGGACAAAAAAGATCAGCTTCCTTTAAAATGGTGTTTACCACAAACCCATCTTTTAGGAGCTGATCTTTTGTCTAGTATAACCTATTCCGAACGAATTAAAATCGAAACCTTTTGTGAACTAGGGCTGTCCAATATCCAAATGGGCGTTCGGCTGAACCGATCACCGTCAACAATTTCTTATGAATTATCTCGATGTCAACCTTATCAGGCTGAATTAGCACAAACAGATGCCGAATACAAGCGATCACGATGTGGTCGGAAAACTAAGCTGAGCGATGAGTTAAAGCAAAAAATTCTCAACCATTTACGTCTAAGCTGGTCACCAGGAATGATTGCTCACGAATTTAAACTAGCTACTAAATCTATTTATAATTGGCTAAATCAGGAGAGAATTGGTTTCTCCTTGAATGATCTACCCGAACATGGCGTAACGTTGACCAACAATCCAAATATAATCAATCTTTGGGGCGATCAATTGAACAGCGTCCATGATGATTAATCAACGTAATCGCATCGGCGATTTTGAACTAGATACAGTCGTTGGTCCTCGTGGGCATAGTAAGGCAGTTTTATTAACTTTAATCGATCGCAAATCACGGTTCCTTTGGGCATACCGGTTAAAAGATCGGACGACAGCGACTGTTAATGAAGCCCTAACTAAGTTCCTAACCACTTTTAATGGTGCGGTGCACAGCTTTACTGTGGACCGTGGCACTGAGTTTAGTGGGCTAGTATCACTTGAATCACAATATGGTATTAAGACCTATTACTGCCATGCTTATACTCCAGCTGAACGTGGTAGTAATGAACGCTTTAATCGGAATTGACGTTATTTTTATCCTAAAGGGACTCGTTTTGAGCACATTAGTGCTCAAGATTTAACGACGACGTTACTCCAAATTAACCAGCGACCGCTTAAAATACTCGACTGGCAAACACCGTATCAGGTTATGCTGACCAATTTGTCCAAAAATTCGGATTAAATTTGCAATCTACCACTCAAATGCCATCCATGCCGTTGAAAAATATTCAACCCGTAAGGCTGACGTCATGGTTTGTTTCTGCGTCATTGACAGTTGCTGCATTAAACGACCCTCTTTCATGTGACTGTTCATCTAAGTACAGACACATGATATATTCAACATATGTATATATCAACATATAACGCCGATCAATGACTCCATGAAAGGTCTTGCAGCAACTTTTTAACAAACTAGTGCTGGTGGGCGTGTTGTTGACTTGACTGGGGCCGATAAGCGGCAACTAACCCTGTCACAGCGTCCAAAGTCATAATCAGACCCATTAACCACATCGCTGCCATATTGTGCATGGTACCAATTAGAATCAGCAGCACCACATTTAACGCCAGCATGAGCCAGCCCATTATTTTCGACATTTGTTGCATGAAAATCCTCCTCAAGTGTATGGATAAGACCTATACCATTTTTCGATACTACTTTAGGTTAATTCTAAATTATGTTTATGGCAACCCTAAAAAGTGTTAAAATTCTTGTCAGAGGGGGAAATCACGATGAAAACTTATACGGACTATTTCTTTGATGAGCCAGCGTTTGATCTCCACGATGGCGGGTACGTGCCGCTTGAGGTCAGTGATGCGCCTGAGAAGCCCTTAAATGTGCCGCCGTTGTTGAAACCGGATAAAGAGACGGCGACCGACGTTTATTACACGGTGACAGCAGAGGCTGGGGAAACGCAACTGTTACCTGGGGCGAAGACCAAGACGTGGGGCTATAATACCAGTCTGTTAGGTCAGACGATTGTGTATCGCCGTGGTCAGCATACGCATGTGACACTGAAAAACACCCTGCCTGAGTTGACCACTTTTCATTGGCATGGGGCTAATGTCAGTGGCCCTTATGTTGATGGCGGATGCCATGCGCCGGTTTATCCGGGTGAAAGTAAGCATATCGACTTCACATTGGAACAACCGGCGACGACTTTGTGGCTGCACGCGCATCCGTGCCCATCCACAGCCGAGCAGGTTTGGCATGGTTTGGCTGCCATGGTGATTGTCAAAGACGACCATGAAGCCAGCCTGCCATTGCCAAGGAACTATGGCGTTGACGATATTCCGGTCATTTTGCAAGACCGGCGTTTTCATGAGAACAACCAGTGGGACTACCGGGCTGATTATGATCCTGACGGTGTTGCTGGGCCAACTGCAATGATTAACGGTACAATCAATCCCTATTTTGATGTCACCACGCAAAAGGTCCGGTTGCGTTTTCTGGATGGTGCTAATCGCCGTGAATGGCGGTTGCATTTTTCCGATGACCTGCCATTTACGCAAATTGGCGGGGATGGCTCACTGTTACCGGAGCCGGTCAAATTTACCCATTTGATGCTGACTTGTGCTGAGCGTGCCGAAGTGATTGTTGATTTTGGCCAATACCATGAAGGCGACGAGGTCACCTTATATACGGATGATGTGCCATTGCTAAAGTTCCGCATTCATGCTTTCAAACCGGATCAGACTACCTTGCCTGATAAGTTGTTCGATGTGAAGGCACCAGTGGTTGACCCGGCTTTGCCAGTTCGCCACGTTGTGATGCAGGGGATGGACGAAGGTGTTGCGATTGATGGTAAAAAGTTTGCCATGCAGCGGATTGATGCCACGCAACCAATTGGCAAAGCCCAGTACTGGGATGTTACCAATAGCAATGATGCGCCTGGAATGGTTCATCCATTCCATGTGCATGGAACCCAATTCTTAGTCTTGTCGCGGAATGGGCATGCGCCGTATCCAAATGAACATGGTTTCAAAGATACAATTGGCGTGAATCCTGGTGAAACGGTTCGGCTGCTGGTTCGCTTTGATTTGCCAGGGGTTTATATGTATCACTGCCATATCATTGAGCACGAAGATGGCGGCATGATGGCACAGATTGAAACATTCGATCCAGCCAAGCCAAAGCAAGAATATAAATTGATGGATATGGATACGTTAATGATGGCCTTGGCTAAAGAACGTGGCGTCAAACCATCTGAGATTTGGATGGGCGGTATGCAGTCTTATGAAAAAATGGGAATGAAAATGTAAACGTCCCACAATACTAATATAGAAAAAGATGATTTTAATATGCACTCTCCAACGATCAAACATCGCGGGGCTTTTGTCGCCACGTTACTGACAGGTACCTTTTCGATGTCAATTTCTCAGTCTTCTTTAAGCACCGCTTATCCTGCTTTTATGAAGGCTTTTGGTTTAGGAGCGG
Organism: Levilactobacillus sp. FUA 3915; assembly: GCF_044053135.1. NCBI lineage: Bacteria > Bacillati > Bacillota > Bacilli > Lactobacillales > Lactobacillaceae > Levilactobacillus > Levilactobacillus sp. FUA 3915. The sequence goes on from NZ_CP168703.1 coordinate 18,886, forward strand.
ATACAGTTGCTTGGCTGACAACCGGCTTTATGTTGGTGATGACCTTGATGATTCCGGTTAGCCCATGGCTGTTGCATAATGTTACTTTCCAACGGCTTTTCCAAGCGATTGAACTCATTTTTGCCATTGGGACAGGCTTATGTATCTGGGCACCGAGTTTTACCGTGCTCATGATTGGCCGGTTGTTTGAAGCGATTGCGGTCGGGATTATTTTCCCGAGTTTCCAGACCGTGTTGCTGACGATTACGCCGCATAGTGAGCGTGGTCGGGTGATGGGCACGGCGGGATTGGTCATGGGCTCAGCCTTGGCAGTCGGTCCGATTATTTCCGGTGTTTTGCTGACATGGTTCCCTTGGCAGGCTTTATTCTTGTTCTTCTTGGTCGTTTCGCTGCTTGTGCTGGCCGTTTCAACGGTGACCATTGCGTCTGTCATGCCATTGCAACCGACGCAACTGGACTGGGTGTCCTTCCTTTTATCCGCAAGTTTTCCAATTCTACTTTATGCCTTGGGTGCTTTGTCGAAAAAAGGCTTAACTGTTGGCGTGGTTGGTTTGTTGATTTTAGGCGTTCTGGCAGCTGGTATTTTCGTTGTTCGGCAATTGAATCGCCAACCACCAATGTTGCAAATGCGAGTTTTTGCCACTGGTATGTTTACTAAAGCGGTGTTTCTGACCGGAATTTCATACGTCGGTTTGATTGTCACCACTATCCTGATGCCGCTTTACTTTCAAACGCTACTTGGTTTGTCACCGTTGATTTCTGGCTTGTCCTTAGTGCCAGCTGCGGTGTTGCTGAGTATTTTGAATCCAATTAGCGGGCGCCTACTGGATCGCTTTGGACCGCGTGTTGTGGCCATGATTGGCATGTTGTTGATTACTGGCGGCTTTGGTCTGTTAGCAGTCTTTGCCCATCATTTACCGCTGATTGGGGCAATTATGTTGGCGATGGCGACTGAAGCCGGCAATGCCTTTGTGATGATGCCTTCAGTGACGGCTGGCGCGAATGCTTTGCCGAATGAGCTCGTGGCAGACGGCACTGCGGTTACGACGACGGCTCGTCAGTTATTTGGTTCTGCCGGTGTCATGTTCGCCACAGTGTTGTTGGATGGCATGCAAACCACGCTGCGAAGTCATGCTGGCGGTTTTGCTGTTACCTTCGCTGTGTTTGCTGGCGTGGGCCTGATTGGCTTGCTGTTGGCGTTGACGTTACCAAAGGAAGTCGCGAAGAAAGCGGTATAGCTGCGAATTCGTGCTTTGCATCTACAAAAATGACCGCCTACCAAAAAGTAGACGGTCATTTTTGTTGCAACTAAGCATGCTTGACTGGGTACTTAGCCGCAAATGATCAGGAGAGAAGCATCGCGACTAGGAAAGGAGGGCAACACGGTTGCTTTAGTCAACAAAGACCAGTTCGATAGTTTCATCTTCCGGTTTGATGTTGACAGATAAATGACGATTAAGGTCGGCCACCAGTTTGCGTGCGAAGGCCATCTTCTCGTCGAATTCGGTCATGTGCGAAGTAAACGGGACGCTTTGGTAATTAAAGTTTTCGCCGATATAGCCCGGATCAGTCACGTAGCGCAAGTTGTTTTCGTCGTGGCGACTGCCCGGTTTCAGGACGGTATCCAAATACTGATAGAGAATCGTTGGATCGTAGTTCAGCGGCTTATCAAGGGTCGTGGAAAGCTTGTAGCCGGTTGCTTGACCAGCGAATTGTTCGTTGATTTGGACTTGGGTAAGGCTTTGATACAATTTCAAAACGATCACTCCTCTTCTTTTCACTTTTAGTATAGCAGTTATGGTAGATTGTAAAATTAATCCGAACAGCGTTCGGATTAATTTTACAATCTACCACACAACCAAAAAGCCATTCATCTCATCACGAGGTGGGTGGCTTTTTTGAGTAAGTTAAGTGACAGCATTGATTGATTGTTATATGATTGTGTATGTCCTAAATGGACACAAGCAACGCTCCTAAGCAAAGCCTGTATGTACTGATTTCAGAAAAGCCCTCTATTCCGCATAATAGAGGACTTTTTTGTGTGCATTCTGCTTAATTTAAACGGACAAGTATACATCTAAAAGGTGAACGTGTCGTCTGAGAGCACGTGATTATTTACTTTTTACTTTGTTAGCATCGCCGGTTTCCAAAGTCTGTATTTGAGTCGTAAGCGTATTTTGTTCAGACTCAGTTAACGATTCAAAAAAAGTTTTTTGTAATTGGGCTAATCCGTTTTGTTGAGTTGAGCTATACCCTAAAATTACCATAGCTTTCATAAAGTTTTTTAGATGATTGTCAATTCTGAGCGTAGTATCAAAAGTAACACCATCTATTTGTTTAGACTTCGTTTTGTTTGATTCGTTTAGAGAAGATATGGAAATTTCTTTTTGGGGCTGGGGCGCCGATTTTCTAGGAATTATTTTGCTTTTATTTGAGTTAGGATTGTGTAAAAGTTCCACCATGCTAGTCCGCCCTTTCAATAATTTCTTGTGCCACAGAATCGTATAATCTAATTATTTTTTTATCGAACTGATCTTTTAGAAATACACCTCTGATTGAATATCTTTTGATTCTTTCCATATTACGAATTAGGGTTTTTAACATGTTTTCTTTCCCAAATTCTTCTTCTGCTACTTCTAATGTGCTGTGATCAACAGGCGCCCCATTCTTTAATAGCACAGGAAGTATACCGAGTAAATTCAAACTAGGTGCTTCGTATTCATCGATTACCTGTTCCTGTATATATTTTAGAAACGATTCGGCACCCTGAAGACTGTGCTCTTGAGTTTGAAGGATAATCAGAACCCAATCTGAAGCGTATAAGGCGCTATCAGAAATTAAGGAAATAGTCGGTGGCAAATCAAATACCACAAAATCATATTTTTCTTTTAGTGAAGCAAGTAGCTTGCTAAAATATGTAACTCTATCTTTATAATTATTTTTAAACTTTTTTTCCATAATCCGTGGGTACAATGAAAAATCTGCGCTTGATGGAATAAAGTCAATGTTTTTATCCAAAGTAACCAACGATCTTGATAAGTCCTCTTCTTGGATTGATGCAAGCAAGGTTTGATTAAATTTAATATCATCGTGGCCTAAATTAGCCGCGGTTTTAAAGTAAATATCTGTAGCGTTTGCTTGAGGATCGAAATCAATTAATAGCGTTTTTTTACCAGCACGAGCTAGTGCCAGGCATGCAAGCGTGGCATTTGTTGTTTTACCGGTGCCACCTTTAAAATTTCCAAAAGTAATTACTTCACCCATTATACTGACCTCCAATTAAGTATCCTAATATACAAGGATACTTGGATACAAGGATGATAACATACAAAGATACAAAGATACAAGGATACAAGGATACATTTCTTCTCAAAAGCCGTTAAATTAAGATTGACTGCAAGTATCCTAATATACTTAGATACAAGGATACAAGGATACTTAGATACAAGGATATGAATATACAAGGATACAAGGATACAAGGATACATAAAAAGAAATGTTGATTTATCACCAAACAACGAGTAATATTGGTTACATAAAATAGAACATAAAAAAACACCCACCAACGGGAATCGGTGAGCGCCACAAAAAAGTCATCATTGTTTAATGACTATTATATCATGGCCGGTGCGATTTTTAAAGCCCTAGGGGACAAGCTGGGGTCTAAATCCAAGGGGACACGTTTGCCAGTGCGACTTCAATAAGTCTGGCTATACCACAGCAAGGTCATCTGTACGGCTGGGTGGTGAATGGTGAGCGCGACCATTAACGGCGCGGGTGGTAAAACGAAGCTTCGGCTTGGTGCCACTGATTAGTTGGTGATCGAACAAACATAAATACGTATTACCAACGCCTGCTAGGGCGTTTTTTAGTAGGCTAAACCGAAAACGTAGGTTTATAATGAGTGGTGGTAGCAATACCGCAATTGTACAGACAAGCGACGGGCGTTAACGACCGACGAACTAGGGGGAAACCTTAGCGTAGAATTGTACTCTGGTTCAGTTATTCAAAATAACTGTTTCCAGGGAACAATTCTGCGCTCAAAACGTCACTCCCTCTAAACTGAATGGAAAACCATAACCCGTCAAGTCAAAACCAACATTAGAATCAAGAAAGTTGATGATTTAAAATGCTTGATTTAAGAGATTGTGAGATTGCTTTTACCGGACGCCTAACTACCATGAATCGGGATCAAGCTTTTAGTTTGGCGAAAGTCTTTGGGGCGAAACCACAAAATTGGGTTACGAAACAGACAGATTATTTAGTGGTTGGGTTAATTGAGACGGCTTTAGGTGAGGAGCCCATCACAAAAAAGTTATTGACGGGAACACCAACGATTTCAGAACGGGATTTTTTGGACTGGTGTCAGGCACGATTGGCGCAATGGTCTAGGAGTTTAGGCGGTTAAATTCACAAAGTGAGCTTAATGATTTTTTGGGGATTTTTCATCTAGACCACTCCTCTCCCGTCAAATTTCACAAAGGCCAAATAATGGATCGTTGTTTTATCAGGGAGTGGGGGGGTTACTTGGGATAAGCCGCCTTATGTGAAGTAGAAATTGGTATACTAAAAAAGGCTCCCGGTTTAACATTGGAGGCCTTTTTTCTAGGTTACATATTTTGAGGATGAATGTTTTTATCTTCGTAGCTTTTACTTGGGTGCTGTAACATGATGAATACTGCTTAGTTTTTGGTGCCGTACCCCGCAACAGATGCGTCGCTTCGTTGGTATTATCTTAAATGCTAAGTACCGAGTTGAGAAGGATCATAAAGATATTGGCGTCACAATCCCACTGGACGACGAAGAACTTAAATTTTTAATGACTAAAGCCTTGAGACGTTACTTTAACGCCCTAAGAAGCAATGAGAAGCACATCAAGAACGTGGAAAACTACCTGTACGGCACCATGCAAAATCTATTTGGTGTTTGGTGGAATAAACAAGCGGCTAGAGAATATGCGGCCAAACACCCTAACGATGAGCGTGCTTAAAACTAAAAAGCTATATAAGGCCATTTAAGCTGTTTTAAACAGATAGAGCATAATTATATTAAACGAGTTTTAAAATGCGCTTACGGGCACTTTAGGAACGTTGTATAAGTGCCATTGCGGAAAGGACAGCAAACTTAAATTCACAACTTTTAAAGAAGCAGGCTAATTGAGATGGTACTCAAAGATTAGTATAATATGAGTAGTAATAAAAGGGGGGGGCGAGAAAATCATGGCAGTTAAGGAAAAGAAACGCGTACAAGTCCAGATTGACAAAGAATTGGCAGATAATACCGAAGCCGTTTTAAGCCAGTTAGGTCTAAACCCAACTACCGCGATCAATATGTTTTATAAGCGGATCGTAGCTGACGCAGCATTACCGTTTAAACCAGCCCTGAGCGAAGCCGAAAGAGCTAATTTAAGCCTTTTAAAGGCTACCAAAGAGACACCAGTAACAGAGTTCAAAGACGCTAAAGAAGTCGCTGATTGGCTCAATGATCCAGATGAGGACTAATGGCTTATCAGATTAAATAAATTAATAACTTGGAAGTGTGATGAACATGAAAGATACAATCACAATTAATGACTTTTTTGAAATTGCCAAAGAAACGGATTTAAAAGATTTACTTGATAAGTCATTACATGAACCAGATCCAGAAAAGCGCAAAGTATATGACGCTTTATATACCTACTTTTTAGATAAAAGGCAAGATGAGGTTATTAAGCGAAAGGACTTTGTCCGTTGATAGATAAACCACAATACATTATTGTTGCTGGTATTAACGGAGCAGGGAAAAGTACGCTATACGATACATTCCCCATCTTGTTTGACAAAACAAAACGGATTAACGCTGATGAACTTTTAAGACAAATGGGTGGCGATTGGCATAAAGATAGTGACAACTTAAAAGCCATGAAAGAAGAAATCAAACAACTACACTATGCTTTAGATCACCAGCAAAGTATTCACGTAGAAACAACACTGGCAGGTAGAGGCAAAGCTCAACTCAATTTGATTGACAAAGCTCACAAAAATGGTTTTGAAGTGACTTTATTATATGTTGCTTTGCGAGATGAAAATTTAGCTATCCAAAGGGTCAACGAACGGGTACAAAAAGGTGGCCACGGTGTTCCAGTAGCAACGATCAAGAAACGTTATCAGCAATCCAAACATAATTTGCCATTAGTGGCCTTTAAATCTGATAAGGTCATGATCTATGATAATAGCGAAAAGTTTACCTCTGTTTATGCAAGAGAGAAGGGACAAGTTTTTAAGAACGATTTGAGGCATTTTCCTTGGATAAACCAAAATATTACTTATCCAGAAAAGGTGCAAAAGCAGTTACAAAATTTTGCAGATCAAAACCCAGAAGTAAAGCCTAAAAATGATCCAGAAAATAAAAACGATCGGCCTAGTTACTAGGCTGATCGTTTTTGAGTTTATTCGGTTTATGGGCGTTAACATAGTCAGCAAATATTTTTAAAAGTTCTTCGGTTTGTTCGACCGAGAGGTTATTAGCTTGAAAGTATTTTTCGAGCAAAGCCCCTTTTTGAATTAATCGGCGAGAACGGGCTTTGCGGGCTTGCCGATTTTCATAGTATTTAGATTGCCGTAACTTAAAATCTTCCCGCTCAATTTTTTGTTTTAAACGCGCTTGCTGCTCGACTAGTTTTTCATATTGATTAGACATGGAATTGCCCCATCTCGTATGGCTAATGATCTACGGACTTTACCTTTAAAAATTCAGAAAATTGCTTGGATAAAAGCTTAATCTGATCGTTAGACAAATTAGCATAATCTAAATTGGCTTGACTGATGATTTGTTTACCTAGACGTTGTTCAATCTTATTTTTTTCGTCCTTAATTTTTTGATTAAGGGCTTTTAATTTAGCTTCTTGTTTTTCTAAGTTGCTTTGAGACATAACGATCCCTCCAATCATATTAGAAATAATCACCGAAACTATATCATAAGGGAAACGTTAAGTCAAAGGATAAAAGTTGAAATAGCGAAGCGGAAGGCATACACTAAAAGTAAATTCAGGAGAATCAGCAGACCGAGTGAAACGAGGTCAATGCGCACTTACACATAGAATTAATTCTATGTTGTGCTAACCCCCAAAAAACCTGTATTAGAAGTCGCCGATGGCGACAACAGAGGAAAACCCATAGAATCAAAGTAAAGAGGTGACTAACATGGCAATATTTCATATGAGTTTTAGTAATATTAGTGCTGGTAAAGGACGCAGTGCCATTGCCAGTGCCGCTTATCGAAGTGGTGAAAAATTATTTGATAATCAAGAAGGCCGCCACTATTTTTATGCCCGCTCGGTTATGCCAGAAAGCTTTATTTTAACCCCCAAAAATGCACCAGAATGGGCCAGTAATCGAGAACAATTATGGAATGAAGTTGAAAAGAACGATCGTAAATCAAACTCGCGGTATGCCAAAGAATTTAACGTGGCTTTACCGGTAGAATTAAGTGAATCCGAACAGAAAGAATTACTGACAAAATATGTGCAAGAAAATTTTGTCGATCAAGGTATGGTAGCTGACGTAGCAATTCATCGCGATCACTCAGACAATCCGCACGCACATGTGATGTTAACCAATCGCCCATTTAACCCCGATGGTAGTTGGGGATTAAAAGCAAAGACGCAGTACATTAAAGATGAAAATGGCAAGCAACTTTTAACCAAAAGCGGGTTTCCAAAACAAAGGAAAATTTGGTTGGTTGATTGGGATAAAAAGGAAAAAATTAATGAGTGGCGGCATAATTGGGCAACAAGTGTTAATCAGTCTTTAGCACAAAAAAATATTCCGGATCGGATTAGTGAAAAATCGTTTGTCGATCAAGGGATTCAAGAGACACCTACCCAACACGAAGGCATTAACAGCCAAAGAAAAAATCGAAAAGCATTTAATCAACAAGTTAGAGCGCAAAGAAACGCTCAAGCTAAATATCATAATCTTGACGAAAAGATAAGAAATCATGAACATTTTGACGCGTTAACTGACGAGCTATCGTTCTCTGAAAAACACACAATTAGTCATCTAAGTCAGCAATTGAAAACCTATGTCGATTTAGAACATTTAGATGATAAACAGCGCATGCTGTTTAATTGGAAAAACAGCTTATTAATCAAACATGCCATTGGTGAAGATGTAACCAAGCAACTGCTGACTATTGACCAGCAAACGACATCACTAGCACAAGCTAACCAGTTGTTAAATAAAGTGGTGGAACGAGCAACGAAAAAGCTTTATCCGGAACTTAATTTTGAACAGACAACCGCAGCTGAACGACGGGAACTGATTAAAGAAACTAATAGTGAACAAACGATTTTTAAGGGTAGCGAATTGGCAGAACGGTTAGCGGATATTCGAAACGACTTATTAACCCAGCAATTATTGACGTTTACCAAGCGGCCATATACCAGCTGGCAGTTAGTTAATCAGCAGGTCCAAACAATTAAGAAGCAATTAACCACGGTACTAGCCAAACATGGTCACCAGTTAGACGATTTGAAGCCTACTGATCGGGGCATACTAGCCGCTTATCAACCAAGCGAACTCGAATTCATTTCTAAAGCGGTGAAAGATTTACGGGTCATGCGGGAAGTTAAAGCCGTGGTGCAAACCCAATACGACAGCATTCTAACGACTGCTTTTCCGGACAGTGACCTCGATAAGCTAGAGACGATTGACAAGGAGCAAATCTATACCGCTGTGGTTTACTATGACCCAGAATTAAAGCCATTAAGCGCCGATGATCTTAGTCAATTGCAACAGCAGCCACCGGTAGTCTTTACTAGTCAGCAACATCAAGCCGGTTTAAATTACCTGTTAGGTAAAATGGAATTAAAAGATATTCAGGATCATCGACTGCAACGGGTCTTAAAACATGATGGCACCCGGCAACTGTTTATTGGCGAATGTGGCCAAGATCCTAAGTTGGATCACCAACAAATTGAAATGGTGCAAACCCGTTTGAAACAACAGACAATGCGCTTTGATCAATATAAGCGAGCTCAAGTTAAGGACTATCAGGCCATTAATTACCACCCAACTAGCCCGAAAAATTACCTGATGAATATTTTGGACGAAGCCTTAATGACCACTTTATATGCGAAAAATACAGACTATCTAAGAAAACAGCAACTACGTGGACTAAAGGAGACCGAGTGGGAAATGACGAAAAAGCAACGGCAACACCAAACTCGAAACCGGCATGAAGATGGGGGCATGCACTTGTAATCTAAATGTAAAATTAAAAGTGCACCAACGTGCTCATTTAATGGTACAATGAACCCATAATATAGGGAAAGGAGTATTCACATGTGACAAAGAAACAGGAATGGTTTAGCTTAGCTCAAGCTAGTCTCAAGCTTGAACGAGGTAGTACGTACGTGAGTGTTTGGTTAAGACGGCACCCTAACGAGTTGCCAAGTGAAATGCTCATGGAAACGGGCAAAGTTAAATTAATATCTGAAGATGGCATTGAATGGATTAAAAACCACATAAAAAAAGAGGGCGTCCTCGTAAGCAGTGAAGTTGCTAACGGGGATCAGCACCTGGAAGTTACGATTCTAGGTGTCACCCTCCTAACAATCCATTTTACCGGGCGGGTTAGGGGAAAGCTAGTTGTTTAGCGTCCCTAACGCGCTTTTTTTGAGGAGGTGATCCAATGAAAGCAGAAAGCTGGCAAGGCATTAATGGCAAGTTAGTCAGCAATTGGCTAAAACCAACCAACAAAAGCAGTTATTGAGCACCCAAATTGACAGTTATAAGACCTACCAAAATAATAAAGACAAAAGTTCGGCTGAACTTAGCTTTAATACGGTGGTCACCAAGTTCTTTGATGTCATGAATAACTTTAAGCCCAAGACCTACGGTCAGCGTAAAGATGGCGTTAAAAACTTGATTTCCGACAAGTTATATCAGCAATACTTTTCCAATAAAGGGACTTATGGCGATAGCAATAGTGTTTCAGCCAAGTTAAACCAACTGAATCTGTATACACAAAGTAAGCAGGGGCAAAACATGAAAGGCTTGGCGGTTGTTAGTTACCAAAGTAAGAGTGGCGACAACGACTGGCAAAAGGCGACGGTACTTTACCAGGTGACCTTCGATACCACCACGAATCGAATCACCGCGGTACAAAATTTAGGTAGTAGCTTTAAAGCCAGTGACCTTAATTAAACGGGTTAGCAAAGTCCTAGCGGTAATCGTGGTGGTTTTAGCCGTTAGTAGCTTTGCTAATCATCAATACGTGAATCACGTGGAAAAACAGCGATCAATCGTGACGTTAGCTAAGCACCCTAAAAAAGTGTTGTTCTTCTATCGCGATGATTGCCCGGATTGTCAATCCATTTTTCACCGAATCTATTGGCACAACGCAATTAGTCATAACATTGTGTTTATCAACATGAATCAGCCGCAGAATCGCCATTACATTCAGAAGTATCAACTAACGTCGGTGCCAACCTTGATCCATTGCAAGCAACGGTACACCGGCACCAACCAACAAAAGATTAAACAGATCGTAGGTGATTAGATGAAAAGTAAACTCTTAAATGCCATTAAAGCAAGCTGGCCGTATTTACTAACGCTAATCATTGGCTTGTATTTAGCGGAGATTTTAGCTGGCTCTGTCATGGTCTTGTCCCGTTATAAGCTAACCTTTGCGGATCATATGCCAACCGTATTAAAACAATTAGCTTTACACCCTTGGCACTATTACAACTTATATTTAGGCCAAAAGAACCCGGTACTAATTATTGTCAGTGTCGCCGTGATCCTATACACCATCTATTTTGCTTTGAAACGAAACAGCAAACATAAAGCGTGGGAAACTGCGGACACTGAAACTCACGGGAGTGCGACCTGGGGTGATCTAAAAGAATTGAGTAACCATTACTTTAGTATCAATGCCAAAGACCTGACAACAGCGTTTAACAACAGTACCAAGGCAGCAGTTCTCAAATCATTAGTCGACCGTGAGAAATCATCGAAGGGGGCAGATTAACATGAATGGCACAATTTTAGGAATCGTGGATAAGCAGGCTGTTTATCAGAACAACTCAACCAAACCCAACCGGAATATTTTTGTGGTCGGGGGTCCCGGTTCGTATAAGACCCAATCAGTCGTGATTACCAACCTGTTTAACGAAACGGAGAACAGTATTGTCGTCACCGATCCGAAAGGTGAATTATACGAAAAAACGGCCGGGGTTAAGTTAGCCCAAGGTTATCAAGTGCATGTCGTCAACTTTGCCAACATGACGCACAGTGACCGCTATAATCCCTTTGATTATATTCAACGGGATATTCAAGCCGAAACCGTCGCCACTAAGATCGTCCAAAGTGAGAATGCGGAAGGTAAGAAAGACGTGTGGTTCAGTACCCAACGGCAACTTTTGAAGGCACTAATTCTGTTTGTCATGAACCACCGGTCGCCAGAGCAACGGAACTTGGCGGGCGTAACCCAAGTCTTACAGGAAAATGATGTGGAAGCCGAAGAAAAGGGCACAGATAGTCCGTTAGATACCTTGTTCCTGGATTTGAAAATGTCCGATCCAGCGAGACGTGCTTATGAATTAGGTTTTAAAAAGGCGAAAGGGGAAATGAAAGCCAGTATTATTGAGAGCTTGCTGGCAACCATTTCGAAGTTTGTCGATCAAGAAGTGGCCGACTTTACCAGCTTTTCAGATTTTGATTTAAAAGAGATTGGCAATACTAAGGTTGTCCTATACGTGATTATTCCGGTGATGGATAACACTTACGAAAGCTTCATCAATCTGTTTTTCTCACAATTGTTTGATGAATTATACAAATTAGCTGCCGATCATCACGCTAAATTACCCCATCAAGTCGATTTTATCCTTGATGAATTTGTTAATTTAGGGAAGTTTCCGAAGTATGAAGAGTTCCTGGCAACTTGCCGGGGGTACGGTATTGGTGTGACGACCATTTGCCAGACCTTAACCCAGCTGCAAGCCTTGTACGGCAAGGATAAAGCCGAAAGTATCTTAGGGAATCACGCCGTTAAAATCTGCTTGAATGCGGCTAACGACGTGACCGCTAAATACTTTAGTGATTTGTTAGGTAAATCAACCGTTAAAGTCGAAACGGGAAGTGAGAGTACCAGTCATAGCAACGAAGAGAGCCATAGCAAAAGCGATAGTTACAGCTATACGAGCCGTTCGCTCATGACGCCCGACGAAATCATGCGTATGCCCGAAGATCGGAGTTTATTAATCTTTAGTAATGCGCGGCCGGTCAAAGCTACAAAAGCGTTCCAATTTAAACTATTTCCTGGCGCCGATCATTTGGTTAACTTGTCACAGAACGAGTATCAAGGCCAACCAGAAGCCAGTCAAGAAACTAATTTTAAAAACAAGGTAGATAAGTGGAATCAGACAGTTAAAGCACAGCACCAAGCCAAAAAAGCCGATCAGACAACTGATGATGAGGAAGACAAATTGCAGGACAACATCGATCAAGAATTAGAGACTAGACATAAGAAAATGCTGGGATAAGGATTATAGAGGGAGAGTAACTTATGAAATCATATAGGAAATATATAATCGCTGTAATGACAGTATTGCTGATTGCGGTTGGCCTAACTGCTTGTGGAAAGTCAACTGCACAAGATCTCCAGAGTCATCAATGGACGTTTGACTCTAGCAAAGGTGATGGTTTAGCCGCAACTGCCAAGTTTACTAAAAGCAATCTAACGCTAACCGAGGCTGGGTTTAGTGAAGTTTACACGTACGAGCTAACTAACAGTGGCAGAAATGAACAAATAAAATTTATTGGTAAGAATAGCGTTTCTGGAAAACAAGAGACTCGCTTATTTAAAATGGCAAACAAAATTAATTGTGATATTATGATCATGTAGCATATATTGATTGTTTTAACATCGATTTTATGTGTTGAGGAGGCTTTTTATGAAAAAACGAAAAATAACAGTTTTAAGCAGTTTTTGCTTGTTCGTAATAGGAATCAGCCTCATGTTTTTACTTCCAAGTACAGTGCTCGCAAAGTCAGAGGGAAAAGTGGTGAATGTAAAATTAACCACCGCATTAAAATTGCTCAAACAAAAGAAAAGAAAGATAACGTATGTCCTCTATGCTTCTAGATACTGCATTCATTGTCAAAAAATGAAAAAGATTTACCGACAAGCTATTGCTAAGCATCCTAACAAGGAAATCTTTAAAGTCGATTTAGCTAACGAACCTAATTCTAGCTATAAAAAATTAAAGGGACTGCATGTAAATGCTATACCAACTTTAATAAAATACAATGGCACCCATGAGGTTACACGTTTAGTTGGATAATCCAAAATTTCAGTAGTAGACAAGTTCTTACAATAAGGGTTCCTTAAAAATTAGAGGAGTTGTTGATTATGAGTAAGGCAAAACATTTTAAAAAAATATTTATCGGACTACTAATGTGCTCAGTTACTGTATTACTTGGCTCGTTCTTATTCCCAATTAATGGTTCGGCTAAAACTAGAGTTGGATCTTATTACCATAATTTAAATACAGAGCTTAAATATTCAAACTTGAGTGCAAAGGTTTCGTCTTTGAGCTCAAGCAATGCACAGCAAGATGTTTCTAATTTAAATAAAAGTGAGAAAATAAATAACTATTTAAATAATATAAAAAAACGTGGTTATACCAATGACCAAGACGCAGTCACACCATATAATTATCGTGCAACATCCTCAGTAGATCCTTCTATATCAACGGATGTTGTTTATAGTGTTTACAAAAATAATGACAAAAATACTACAATATTAACTCAAACGGTTGTTGATAAGAGCAATAATAAGGTTGTAAGCTTCTCTGCTGAGCAAGGTACTACTAAGAGCACATCACCAAAAACCGAATTTTCCGCCTCAAACAATGAACTGAATCAAATTAATATTCTGGCGAAAAAAAAGACAAAGCATTTTAAATTTCATGGCAAAGAATTTTCATGCGGTATGGCTGGTGTGTTAGCTTGTGGTTCCTATTGTGCAGTTTGGGCTGCCGTAAATGGCATCGCAGGTTTAGCTTGCGCTGTCGTGTGTGGCGCTGCATCAGAAGGTGCATGTGCAATGAATCATTAATAAGAGGCAATTTTTATGAAAAAATATGAGAAAAATTTACTCTTTTACACGACTAAAAGTTTACCCATTTCGGGAATAATTGTTTCTGCAGGTGCTCTATTATATTTTGTTATTTATCAAAATAACTATACATGCGCAGCTGTTTTATATTCATTTATTCCGTTAATTGGCACTGTTCTAATTGCATTACCTTTCTGGATCCTTGTATATCGAATTAAGAAAGGTAATTCTCATTGATAAATAAAACCTATCTAAAGATAAATTACAAGTTCTAATGCTACACTTCAAGAAATTAAAGATGATTTATAAAAAAGTTCCAATGTAGACTTTTACATTGTCCGCAAGATAAAAGTCTACATCGGAACTATGTTAACTTTTAAAGTTTACCTGCGTGCTTTGAAAAAATACCCAATATTTGAATGTCTTGCTATGCGTTTTCCTATCTATCCGATTTATCAACAAATTCCATTATTTTAATCGCAATCACGGTTGGCAATCCGATCACTAACAGCTCGATACAAATCACCAAAAAGCTAGTAAGTATCGCCCCAATACATCTAACGGCGCCCCAACCCGTTAATTCAGGGTGCCAAGTGTCCCAAATCGACTTAAGGCCGGATCCGTGCAGCACCATCGGTACAATAACCCACATTAATAGCCCCAAGGTCGCCAGCAGCGTGATAATCCCCATCACCATAACAATAATGGTAATTGTCCGTTGTAAGGTACTCTTTTCAAGTTGGATGTAAGCTGATTCCTGAGACAACTTTTAAGAGAGCGTATAATGAATAAATCGTCTCTCAAAAGGAAGGAATTTTTACATGCCAACTCGTTACGACAAAGAATTCAAACAAAACATCATCAACCTATATAAACAAGGCGAATCAGCCGCCCAACTGGCCAGAGAATATGGCATTGGCTATTCAACCGTTCATAAGTGGATCCAGGGCCAAGCCAAAACTCAATCCGGTAAATCGCCAGACGAAATTAAAGCGATGGAAAAGCGGCTGGCTTCCCTGTCTGAGGAGAACGAAATCCTAAAAAAAGCCCTCGGCTTCCTTGCGCAGAGATAACCGATATCTTTGATTATATCCAACAAGAAAGCCAAAATTACCAGGTAACTAAGATGTGGCGAGTCATCGGGGTTTCAAGAGCGCATTACTATCGCTATAAAGCCCACAGGCCCTCAAAAAGAAGTCTGGAAGACAAAGATCTGAAACAGCTTTTAGAAAAGGCCATTAGGGTATACCCTAATGGCCTTTTTTATTTCTGTGCTATACTAGGAATTACAAGTGTTCATTAGAACTGTCCAAAAGGAGATTGGAAATGGCTAAAATCGGTTATGCGCGTGTGAGTTCCAAGGAGCAACATTTAGATCGACAGTTAGCGGCTTTAAAAGACGTTGATAAATTATTTACGGATAAATTAAGTGGGGCTAACACTAATCGGCCAGAACTGCAAAAAATGCTGGCCTATATTCGTGAGGGTGATATCGTCCTGGTCACTGAATTAGATCGCTTAGGCAGAAACAACCAGGATTTAACTAAGATTATGAACACCATTCAAAATAAGGGGGCCACCTTAGATGTGTTAAATTTACCGTCCATGACCGGGATTGCGGATCCCAACTTACGGCAACTGATGACCAACTTGATTATTGAACTCTATAAGTATCAGGCCGAAAGTGAACGTAAGCGAATCATTGAGCGCCAGCAGCAAGGAATTGCCTTAGCTAAGCGACAGGGTAAATATCATGGGCGCAAACCCCAATACACCCAAGACGATCCCCGCCTGCAACATGCTTTTAAGCTTTACCAGGCAGGCATGAGTGACATTGATGTGACTCGAAATACCGGGATTAAACGGACGACCTTTATCAGATATCGCAAAAAGTTTAATATAAAAAGATGAGACTTATATGTCAGATAAATTAAAAACCGTTTTTTATGAGCAGCAAAACTATTTTGAGAAAATGATGGGAATCATGTTAGAGTGGTATCATTTATTAATCGGAATGCAAACAACTGTGCTCAACATAGTTCTGAAAGTGTTTGTTGTTCCATTCTTCGATTGCATGCTTAGTAGCTTTCGATTCATCGTACACGTTTTTATTTTCAAGATTGTATTTGAAAATAAAATGTTACCTTTTACCCTAGAAAGGTAACGCCAAAAGAAAAATTCCCAATGCATTTAGCAAAGGGAATTTTTTGTAATTAATTCGTGGTTTTTTTGATAATCATTTGAAAGTGAATTATCGAATTGTGGCCCCTAATACGTTTTTAAAATGATTCATCGCCCATTCAGCACCAGCTGGTGAGAACGTGGCCACGGCTGCTTGTGGAATCACAATGTGGTAATCCAGGTTGTAGGCACTGATTGCGGTGTGGAGGACACAAATATCAGTGCAGACACCAGCAATCCAGACTTCATCAATCCGCCGTTCCCGCAGGTAGTTATCCAAATTGGTGTTTTGGAAGGAGGAGTAACGGTTCTTATTGAATTTGTAGACATGGGAGTCGTCATGATGTTGATCAAACCAGCTGCCGACTTGGCCGTATAGTTTCTGACCGGTCGTCCCAATAATATTATGGGCCGGATATAGTTTGGTTTCTGGATTGAATGGGTCATTAAGCCGGTGACCATCAGTAGGAAAGATCACATAATCATGCTGGCTTAAGAATTGATCGGCTAACCGCATAATTTCTGGGGCCAACGTCTGCGCTGGCTTGCCAACCGTTAGTGATCCCTTATCAGCCACAAAGTCGTTTGTATAGTCAATAATTAAGAGCGCTTTAGCCATCTTAATGTTCCTCCGTAAATTGAGCTTTAGTAATTAACTGTTCTTGCAATTCAGCCAATGTAGCTGTTAAGTAAACTGGGTACCGATCGGGGTTAACTAACCGTTTTGTGGCTTCTGGTAATTCTGCTACTTGATCCATTGAGAATTGCTGAATCTTAAAGAGATCATTTTCGATTGGGGAAGCATTGGAACCCAGATATTCTTGCATCAATGGCTTAGCATTAAAATTAGTCAGAACTTGGCTGGCGTGCGTGGCTGCCGAATTAGCATTAACCACTTTCAATGGAGCCGTGATGTGCTCATCAGCCAGGGCAATCACATCGGCGATCGCTTGATGAAGGTTATCTTGCCGGTAAATCCGGTAAACTTGCTTATTACCAGGAAGGGTGATCTTTTCTCTGCTATCACTAACCTTAATTTTTGGGATCCATTGATCATTAATCTTTTCTTCGGCGAGCTTATAAACGCCACTTAATACCGGACTGGAGGAACTGGTAATTAAACGTTCCCCAATCCCAAAGTTATCAATTGGAGCTCCTTCATCCAACAACGACTTAACTACATGCGCATCAAGGGCATTTGAAGCTGTAATCTTTGCCTTGGGGAAGCCAGCATCATCGAGCATCTTCCGGGCTTTGATGGCTAATTGCGAAATGTCACCGGAATCTATCCGGATCCCGACTGGTTGGTGCCCTTGAGCGCTAACTTGCTTGAAGACCCGAATCGCGTTCGGCACTCCTGACTTCAAGACATCATAAGTATCAACGAGCAAGGAAACTTTGTCAGGATAAACCTTGGCCCAAGCTTGAAAGGCACTTAATTCATCAGAGAAGCTTTCGACCCAGGCATGTGCCATTGTGCCGGCCGCGGGAATATTAAATTTACTGGCTGCTTGTAAGTTCGACGTGCTGGTACAACCGCCGATCACCGCGGCTCGCGCCCCATACGTGGCGGCATCAGGGCCTTGCGCCCGCCGCGCGCCAAATTCCATAATTGGTCGGCCTTGAGCGGCATGGTTGATTTGCCAAGACTTCGTCGCAATTAATGATTGATGGTTAATGATGTTTAGAATAAAGGTTTCTAACAGCTGGGCTTCAATCAACGGTCCACTAATTGAAATAATTGGTTCCCGTGGGAAAACAGGGGTTCCTTCTGGTAAAGCCTTAATCGAGCAGTGATTTTTAATCTTGCTCAGGTAATCCAAAAACTCGGGAGTAAATTCATTCAGGGAGGTCAGGTATTCAATATTCTCCTTAGTGAAATGCCAATTTTGAACTTGTTCTACCACCTGCTGGAGACCAGCGACAATGACAAAACTACCGTTGTCGGGAACCCGGCGGTAAAAGACGTCGAAGCGAGCTTGTCGATCATGGGGTAGGGTAGCGTAGTACCCATTGGCCATGGAAAATTCATATAAGTCGGTTAATAGTTGTAGATTCATCTTAAATGCTTCCTTTTAAGTAAAAATTACTTTAATTTGGCTAAAAATAAAAGTATGGTTGACTTTTATTTACGTCTAGTATAAATACTTTGCAGCAAAATGCAAATGATGCCCTTTAGTTAAGTTGGTAGAGCTTTGGTGGCCGCCCAGAATGGTTCAAAGTGGCGACCCCGACTTCTTTGAAGAGGTGGTTGTGAGTTTTCTTAAAGTTGGAATTATCAATCTTGTCAATTGTCGTACCTAAGAAAGCCGCAAAGACTTCGCGCGCTTGGCGCAGGGTAAAGGTATTACCTAAGATCCGAAGAATTTGGGGTTGATAGTCCAGCTTGTTTTTAATCCGATTAATGGCGGTAGTAATGATTTGAATATGATCAAAGACCAGGTGACCGGCGGGACTTAGGATAATCTCCTGTTGGTCATGGGTGATCACATAGTTGCCCTGATCTTTATCAAGCACGAACCATTGGGCATCTGTGGCCCCATACCCTGGATGCAATTTTGGGGTTGATGGTAAATAGGTCATATAGGCGAGTGCCAGTGCCCGAGTTCCCGTAACCCGCTTGGGATCTGTAAAGGTGGCCAGTTGTTCGGTTGAATTCATCGGAACTTGCAGGCCAATTTTATCGTCAATTAGACGAATGCAGGCCGCGTCGGCACTCTCTTTACTCCGCAAGAGGGTTTCGGGGAGGGCCCAATGTCCCTTTAGAGGTTCATCTGCCCGCTTAATCAATAGTAATTGTGGTCGGTGTAATTCAGTATTAAAACTCCAAATGACGTTGGTGATGGTCACCAATGGCCGGGCAATAATTTCACTATCCAATTGACGCTCCTCCCTTCATAATTGTTAACTCAACTCTATTTTAGCATTTCTCGGCCACTAGTAATTGCCCAGTTGCTTTAAATCATGTTTGACGAGGATTGCTAAATTTTGAATGGTGATCGACGTCGGCTGGGCTAACCATAAGCAAAAAGTATTCCAGAAAATACCGACGGCAATGCGGGTCATATATTCAACTTTGGTATCGTTAGTGACATCGACGTGTCAAGCAACACTGGGGTGGCGGAGATGGAAACGCCGAAAGAAAACCGGCATCGTTTGGTTAGTATTATCCAAGATCTTATAGCTTAAACCAGCTTTAACTAACAAAGCCAATTTAGCTGAGTGAGCTGGCCAGTAAGTAAAGAAGTCATCGATGACTTCTTTATAGGTTTGGGGGTTAACTTGCAAGATCCAATCAGTGTATTTCTTTAGTAAGGAAATAACATACTGATTAATCACATCGTCTTTGCTTTTGAAATTCCGGTAAAAAGTCCGCCGGGAAATACGGGCTTGGTTACTAATATCGATCACGAAAATTTCTTGGTACGGTTTGACGGTTAATAATTTTTTACAGGCTCAAACCAAAGAACAATCAGCTTTTATTGAGCTACTTAAACAGCAGTTAGAGGTTAAGGACGAACAGATTGCAACGACTAATAGGATTGCCGATCAAGCACAACAATTAGATTTAACTACACACAAACAATCACAACCATCATTACCTCAACAAACCGAATCTGAGAGAGCGTAAAATATCTTGTGTAAATGCATAAAAGATTTCTGAATTGTATAGAAAGAGTGTTTAAATAATTATGTGTAAATAGAAAAATAAGCAATTGAAAAGGGAAAGCCTCTCCCTTATGATAGTTAGCAACCACACTCACTTCATAGGACATAGGAGGCTTTCCCCATGACTCAGTTTAACAAAGAAATTATGGCAGCACTAGCACAAAAGCAAGATTTGGACGAAGTTTTTCGGCAACATTTGGAAACGGCCATCAATGATTTAATGCACGAGGAACTTTCATCGTTCCTCGGTTATGAACCCTACGACCGCCAAGGCTTTAACAGCGGCAATTCACGCAATGGGCATTATCTGCGAACCTTTAAAACTAAGTATGGGGAACTAAACTTGGAGGTTCCACGCGACCGAAATGGCGCCTTTAATACGCAAACTATTCCAAGCTATCAACGCCAAACGGATGGTTTAGAAGCCACGGTTGTCCAGCTCTACGAAAAAGGGATTACCACTAGTGAGATCGCGGATTTGATTGAGAAAATGTATGGTGCTCATTACACACCACAAACGGTTTCAAACCTCACGAAGGTCGTTGACCAACAGGTCAACGCCTTCAAGACGCGCCCTCTAGCGAGTCGTTACGCAGTCATTTATGTGGACGCAACATACTTACCTCTGCGCCGGGACTCAGTGGCTAAAGAAGCCGTGCATATCGCCATTGGCATTCGACCAAATGGTATGAAAGAGGTCCTAGCATACCAAGTCGCTCCAACTGAATCCAGTACCGTTTGGGAAGAGCTTCTCGTGGACATTCAGCAGCGTGGTGTAAAAGAAGTCCTCTTATTCGTGGCCGATGGCTTAGTCGGCCTTACCAACACAATTGGTGACCACTTCCCTAAGGCTAAGCTCCAGCAGTGCCTGATCCACGTCAGTCGGAACATTGAAGCTCACGTTCGAACTAAGGACCGACAAGAGGTCCTTAACGACTTCAAACTGATCCATCAAGCAGCTACCATGGACGACGCAAAACAGGCCTTAGCTGACTTCATAGACAAGTGGCAAAAGGCGTATCCAAAAGTAACGGGCAAGCTAGAAAATAATCCTCATCTCTTGACCTGTTTCACTTTTCCAGCTGCGATACGCAGTAGCATCTACAGCACAAATCTCATTGAATCATTCAACAAGAAGCTAAAACGGCAGACAAAGAAGAAAGAACAATTTCCAAATGAACCAGCACTAGAACGCGTTCTGGTCACAGTTATTCGTGACTACAACGGCCAAAATTTTGAGCGAACGCATCGAGGTTTCAAGCAAATTCAAGATACGTTAGAATCCATGTATTAGAAGCTAGCTAATGGGAGAGGACTTCCATTTACACAAAAAATTTGACACTCCCTATAGAAATAGGGAATGCCTTCCCTTATGATATTTAGTAACCACAGAAAACATCACAGGAGGCATTCCCCATGAATGAACTTACCACAGAAATTATCGCTGCACTAGCCCAAAAGCAAGATTTGGACGAAGTTTTTCGTCACCACCTCGAAATTGCGATTAACCAGCTGCTTCAAACCGAATTGGCAGAGTTTTGGGGTTACGAACGCTACTCATACGCTGGGATTAACACTGGTAATAACCGCAACGGCAGTTATGAGCGCTCGTTTGATACGAAGTACGGCCAACTTAACTTAACCATTCCTCGAGATCGCAATGGCCGGTTTGAAACTCATACCTTGCCAGCCTACGGTCGGCACAGTGATAATTTAGAAACAACGGTCATTCAGTTGTATACCAAGGGAATTACCACTGCTGAAATTGCCGAACTCATTGAGAAAATGTACGGTGCTCACTACTCCAAAGCCACGGTTTCCAACATGACTAAAGCCGTCAATGAACAGGTTCAAGCTTTCCAGCAACGGCGACTGGCTTCACAATATGCGGCCATCTTCTTAGATGCCACTTACTTGCCGTTAAAGCGGGATACCGGTCAAAAAGAAGCCGTTCATATTGCGATTGGCATTCGTCCAGATGGTACGAAAGAAGTGCTGAACTACCAAGTGGCGCCAACGGAATCGACTGGAATCTGGACTGAACTGCTGGGAACCTTGATCAAGCAGGGCGTTAAAGATGTGCTGTTGTTTGTGGCCGATGGGTTAGTTGGTTTGGATGAAGGCTTGAATCGGCATTTTCCTAAAGCCAAACGACAACGTTGCCTGGTTCATGTTGGGCGGAATCTGATGAACAAAGTTCGCGTAAAAGACCGCAAGGCCGTGATCAGTGACTTTAAACAAGTTCATCGGGCCGCCAACCGTGAAGCAGCCGAACTGAAACTGAATGAGTTCGCCAACAACTGGCATCAGACGTATCCCAAATTAATCAAAGATCTGCTTAAAATGCCGAATTTACTCACTTTCATGGACTTTCCACCAGCTATCCGGCAATCACTATACTCCACTAACCTGATTGAGAACTTTAATAAGCATCTCAAGCGCACCACCCACCACAAAGAACAATTTCCAACGGAAGATTCACTGGATCGCTTCCTGGTTTCTCAGTTTAATGTTTATAACGAGAATTCTCTGAAGCGGATCCACCGAGGGTTCAAAGGACTCCAGGACACCTTGGAAGCATCATTTATTTAAGTTAGATACATATTATATGTACGAAGGCATTTCATTTACACAAGATTCTTGACGCTACCCTAAATCTGGATCATAGTGATATTTGATAGCTTTGTAGCAGTATGTAAATAAAATTATTATTCTGATAAAAGCAAGCAACGATTGACAATTCTGATCGTTATTTTTCGAATCATGGCGTTTTTATATTACAATGATCCTAGAAAAAGTAAAGTTATGGAGGCGATTAGATGAGTGATTTGGATCAGACAAACAGCTATCGATACGTCATTGTTGGTGGCGGAGTGGTTGCTGGCTATGCCATCAAGGGAATTCGACAGGAAGATTCAGAGGGTGAGATCTTAATTATTTCGCAAGAGGCGGATGTCCCATATGAACGACCGGCACTGAGTAAAAAACTATGGCTAGATGATGAATTTACTGAAGAGAACATTCAGATTGGTGCTGAAAATTATCCCAATGTGACTTTTAAGTTCAAGACAACGGTTACGGCTATTAATCGGCAAGATAAGGTCATTACATTGGCCGATAGTGAGCAAATCAAGTATGAACAGCTATTGCTAGCAACTGGCGGAGAACCTAGACAAATCCAGGGACCTTCTGATCCACATGTGCTAGTCTTTAGACAGTGGTCAGATTATCGCAAGTTACGTAAATTTAGTGGTCCGAACAAGCGAGTTGTGATCATTGGTGGTGGATATGTTGGTACAGAGCTCGCATCGTCACTGACCCAAAATGAGACTGAAGTTACAATGATTTTTCCAGAAAAAGCGCTGGGTGAGGGTAAATTTCCTGAGTCTATTCGGACTGAGTATGAAGCCACGTTCAAACGCAATGGTGTCACACTGATGAGTGGTCAGTTTGTCCAATCATATCAACGCCAAGGTGACCACTTGACTCTATTGACAAAGGATGGTACGGTGATCGCAGCCGATACGATCATTGTTGGGTTAGGCGTTACGCCGCGGATTAGTTTAGCTGAAGACAGTTGTTTGGATTTAGCTGATGGTGGTGTGAAAGTTAATGAGTATCTCAATACTAGTGACCCAGCCATCTGGTCTGCTGGAGATATTGCCTCTTATCCAGATCACATCTTGGGTCGGCAACGGATTGAGCACGTGGACCATGCCCGACTTTCTGGTGAATTAGTTGGCCGTAATATGGCAGGTGCTCACATGAGCTATCAGCATACCCCATACTTCTATTCCATGATTTTTGATATTTCCTGGCAAGCAATCGGTAATATTGATCCTAAATTGCAATTGATTTTTGATCGGCGAACGCATGGATCGCTTGTCTATTTCATAGATACCGATAAGTTAGTTGGTGTTTTAGTTTGGAATGTTAAGGTGAATCTTGATGATGTTCGCGCATTGCTTGCGAACGCTCCAGCTACAGATGATCTGGTGGGATCCATTCGAGAGAAGAAGGCTTAGTATCTGGATGAGATATCGGTGAATCATTGCGTCATCACGAATGTACTTTAGAACAAAATGGCCATCATTAACGATTTATTATTTGTCACCCATCTATTAGGAGGCTATATTTTTTATGTCGAAGACAAAAGTTATTGTTGTTGGTGCCTCGCACGGCGGCCATCAGTCGGTTTTGGAACTTACTCACAAATACTCAAACCTAGATATTAAACTCTTCGAAGCGGGAGATTTTATTTCTTTTATGTCCTGTGGTATGGAATTATATTTAGAAAACAGTGTAACGAGTATTAATGATGTCCGTAATTTTAAACCTGCAGATCTCGAAAAATTTGGGACAGAAGTATATGCCAATCATGAAGTGACCAAAATAAATCCAGAAAATAAGCAAGTTACCGTGAAAGATTTAAGATCCGGTAAGATACAGAGCTATGATTACGATAAATTAATCTTAAGCTCAGGCGTAACTCCAAACGATTTACCCGTTCCTGGTCATGAGCTAAAAAACGTTTATTCAATGCGCGGCAAGGATTGGGCAGAAAAGATCAAAGCAAAATTATCTGACCCAGATGT
Source organism: Levilactobacillus sp. FUA 3915 (assembly GCF_044053135.1). Taxonomy (NCBI): domain Bacteria; kingdom Bacillati; phylum Bacillota; class Bacilli; order Lactobacillales; family Lactobacillaceae; genus Levilactobacillus; species Levilactobacillus sp. FUA 3915. Next base: position 43,434 of record NZ_CP168703.1, read on the forward strand.
TAAAAATATTACTGTTATTGGTGCTGGTTACATTGGTGTTGAAGCTGCTGAAGCCAGCATCAAAGCTGGAAAGAATGTTACATTAATCGACATGATTAATCGGCCTCTGGGCAACTACCTAGATACCGAATTAACAGATATTTTATCAAAAGAATTGACTAGCAAAGGCGTTCAAGTTGTCACTGGCGCTAAGATTGAATGCTATGAAGGGACTGAATCGGTTTCTGCTGTTAAGACCAACGATGCAGAATATCCTAGTGACTTGATCATTCAAGCTGTTGGAGTTAAACCTAATACTGATTGGTTAAAGGGAACGGTTGAACTAGATAAGCGCGGGTGGATTAAAACTGACAAATATTTGAGAACTAATCTGCCTGATGTCTATGCCATAGGTGATGCGGTGTTGGCCTATTCAATTCCTGCTCAGAGGAACATGCCGATAGCTTTAGCCACGGTTGCCCGACGTGAAGCCCGTTATGTAGTGGAACACATCTTTGAGAACACACCGTCTATGCCATTTTCAGGAGTAGTCGGCTCATCAGCATTAAGTGTTTTCGACTATCACTTTGCCACATCAGGTCTGAATATGACCACAGCCCAAAAGGCCGATATTAAGATTAACACATCTTTTTACAAAGACACTTTACGTCCAGCTTATGTCCCTATGGAGAAGGGAAATACAGAGGTCTACGTAGAGCTGGATTACAATCCAAACACTCATCAACTATTAGGTGGTGCTGTATTGTCAACTTATGATATCACTGCCCAAGGTAATGTTATTTCATTAGCCATCCAACAAGGATTAAAACTGGAAGATTTAGCCGAAGCTGACTTTTTCTTCCAGCCAGGCTTTGACCGACAGTGGAGCCTATTGAACTTAGCAGCCCAACGTGCTCTTGGTGAACTTGAGTTTACAAAATAGAAATTGTAACGACCACTTATAACTTGCTGTTTAGGATCACGAATAAATCAAAAAGAGGCTGTGACATAAGTCTCCACAAATAAGACGGTCTAGTGAGAATCTTCGGATTCTCACTAGACCGCCTTTTGATATAATGGAAAATAAAAAAGGCATCGGCCACACCCGATACCCACAGATTATCCCCGAAAGGACATCTAAATATGCAAGACTATTATGGTGGATTGTAAAATTAATCCGAACGCTGTTCGGACAAAAAAGATCAGCTTCCTTTAAAATGGTGTTTACCACAAACCCATCTTTTAGGAGCTGATCTTTTGTCTAGTATAACCTATTCCGAACGAATTAAAATCGAAACCTTTTGTGAACTAGGGCTGTCCAATATCCAAATGGGCGTTCGGCTGAACCGATCACCGTCAACAATTTCTTATGAATTATCTCGATGTCAACCTTATCAGGCTGAATTAGCACAAACAGATGCCGAATACAAGCGATCACGATGTGGTCGGAAAACTAAGCTGAGCGATGAGTTAAAGCAAAAAATTCTCAACCATTTACGTCTAAGCTGGTCACCAGGAATGATTGCTCACGAATTTAAACTAGCTACTAAATCTATTTATAATTGGCTAAATCAGGAGAGAATTGGTTTCTCCTTGAATGATCTACCCGAACATGGCGTAACGTTGACCAACAATCCAAATATAATCAATCTTTGGGGCGATCAATTGAACAGCGTCCATGATGATTAATCAACGTAATCGCATCGGCGATTTTGAACTAGATACAGTCGTTGGTCCTCGTGGGCATAGTAAGGCAGTTTTATTAACTTTAATCGATCGCAAATCACGGTTCCTTTGGGCATACCGGTTAAAAGATCGGACGACAGCGACTGTTAATGAAGCCCTAACTAAGTTCCTAACCACTTTTAATGGTGCGGTGCACAGCTTTACTGTGGACCGTGGCACTGAGTTTAGTGGGCTAGTATCACTTGAATCACAATATGGTATTAAGACCTATTACTGCCATGCTTATACTCCAGCTGAACGTGGTAGTAATGAACGCTTTAATCGGAATTGACGTTATTTTTATCCTAAAGGGACTCGTTTTGAGCACATTAGTGCTCAAGATTTAACGACGACGTTACTCCAAATTAACCAGCGACCGCTTAAAATACTCGACTGGCAAACACCGTATCAGGTTATGCTGACCAATTTGTCCAAAAATTCGGATTAAATTTGCAATCTACCACTCAAATGCCATCCATGCCGTTGAAAAATATTCAACCCGTAAGGCTGACGTCATGGTTTGTTTCTGCGTCATTGACAGTTGCTGCATTAAACGACCCTCTTTCATGTGACTGTTCATCTAAGTACAGACACATGATATATTCAACATATGTATATATCAACATATAACGCCGATCAATGACTCCATGAAAGGTCTTGCAGCAACTTTTTAACAAACTAGTGCTGGTGGGCGTGTTGTTGACTTGACTGGGGCCGATAAGCGGCAACTAACCCTGTCACAGCGTCCAAAGTCATAATCAGACCCATTAACCACATCGCTGCCATATTGTGCATGGTACCAATTAGAATCAGCAGCACCACATTTAACGCCAGCATGAGCCAGCCCATTATTTTCGACATTTGTTGCATGAAAATCCTCCTCAAGTGTATGGATAAGACCTATACCATTTTTCGATACTACTTTAGGTTAATTCTAAATTATGTTTATGGCAACCCTAAAAAGTGTTAAAATTCTTGTCAGAGGGGGAAATCACGATGAAAACTTATACGGACTATTTCTTTGATGAGCCAGCGTTTGATCTCCACGATGGCGGGTACGTGCCGCTTGAGGTCAGTGATGCGCCTGAGAAGCCCTTAAATGTGCCGCCGTTGTTGAAACCGGATAAAGAGACGGCGACCGACGTTTATTACACGGTGACAGCAGAGGCTGGGGAAACGCAACTGTTACCTGGGGCGAAGACCAAGACGTGGGGCTATAATACCAGTCTGTTAGGTCAGACGATTGTGTATCGCCGTGGTCAGCATACGCATGTGACACTGAAAAACACCCTGCCTGAGTTGACCACTTTTCATTGGCATGGGGCTAATGTCAGTGGCCCTTATGTTGATGGCGGATGCCATGCGCCGGTTTATCCGGGTGAAAGTAAGCATATCGACTTCACATTGGAACAACCGGCGACGACTTTGTGGCTGCACGCGCATCCGTGCCCATCCACAGCCGAGCAGGTTTGGCATGGTTTGGCTGCCATGGTGATTGTCAAAGACGACCATGAAGCCAGCCTGCCATTGCCAAGGAACTATGGCGTTGACGATATTCCGGTCATTTTGCAAGACCGGCGTTTTCATGAGAACAACCAGTGGGACTACCGGGCTGATTATGATCCTGACGGTGTTGCTGGGCCAACTGCAATGATTAACGGTACAATCAATCCCTATTTTGATGTCACCACGCAAAAGGTCCGGTTGCGTTTTCTGGATGGTGCTAATCGCCGTGAATGGCGGTTGCATTTTTCCGATGACCTGCCATTTACGCAAATTGGCGGGGATGGCTCACTGTTACCGGAGCCGGTCAAATTTACCCATTTGATGCTGACTTGTGCTGAGCGTGCCGAAGTGATTGTTGATTTTGGCCAATACCATGAAGGCGACGAGGTCACCTTATATACGGATGATGTGCCATTGCTAAAGTTCCGCATTCATGCTTTCAAACCGGATCAGACTACCTTGCCTGATAAGTTGTTCGATGTGAAGGCACCAGTGGTTGACCCGGCTTTGCCAGTTCGCCACGTTGTGATGCAGGGGATGGACGAAGGTGTTGCGATTGATGGTAAAAAGTTTGCCATGCAGCGGATTGATGCCACGCAACCAATTGGCAAAGCCCAGTACTGGGATGTTACCAATAGCAATGATGCGCCTGGAATGGTTCATCCATTCCATGTGCATGGAACCCAATTCTTAGTCTTGTCGCGGAATGGGCATGCGCCGTATCCAAATGAACATGGTTTCAAAGATACAATTGGCGTGAATCCTGGTGAAACGGTTCGGCTGCTGGTTCGCTTTGATTTGCCAGGGGTTTATATGTATCACTGCCATATCATTGAGCACGAAGATGGCGGCATGATGGCACAGATTGAAACATTCGATCCAGCCAAGCCAAAGCAAGAATATAAATTGATGGATATGGATACGTTAATGATGGCCTTGGCTAAAGAACGTGGCGTCAAACCATCTGAGATTTGGATGGGCGGTATGCAGTCTTATGAAAAAATGGGAATGAAAATGTAAACGTCCCACAATACTAATATAGAAAAAGATGATTTTAATATGCACTCTCCAACGATCAAACATCGCGGGGCTTTTGTCGCCACGTTACTGACAGGTACCTTTTCGATGTCAATTTCTCAGTCTTCTTTAAGCACCGCTTATCCTGCTTTTATGAAGGCTTTTGGTTTAGGAGCGGATACAGTTGCTTGGCTGACAACCGGCTTTATGTTGGTGATGACCTTGATGATTCCGGTTAGCCCATGGCTGTTGCATAATGTTACTTTCCAACGGCTTTTCCAAGCGATTGAACTCATTTTTGCCATTGGGACAGGCTTATGTATCTGGGCACCGAGTTTTACCGTGCTCATGATTGGCCGGTTGTTTGAAGCGATTGCGGTCGGGATTATTTTCCCGAGTTTCCAGACCGTGTTGCTGACGATTACGCCGCATAGTGAGCGTGGTCGGGTGATGGGCACGGCGGGATTGGTCATGGGCTCAGCCTTGGCAGTCGGTCCGATTATTTCCGGTGTTTTGCTGACATGGTTCCCTTGGCAGGCTTTATTCTTGTTCTTCTTGGTCGTTTCGCTGCTTGTGCTGGCCGTTTCAACGGTGACCATTGCGTCTGTCATGCCATTGCAACCGACGCAACTGGACTGGGTGTCCTTCCTTTTATCCGCAAGTTTTCCAATTCTACTTTATGCCTTGGGTGCTTTGTCGAAAAAAGGCTTAACTGTTGGCGTGGTTGGTTTGTTGATTTTAGGCGTTCTGGCAGCTGGTATTTTCGTTGTTCGGCAATTGAATCGCCAACCACCAATGTTGCAAATGCGAGTTTTTGCCACTGGTATGTTTACTAAAGCGGTGTTTCTGACCGGAATTTCATACGTCGGTTTGATTGTCACCACTATCCTGATGCCGCTTTACTTTCAAACGCTACTTGGTTTGTCACCGTTGATTTCTGGCTTGTCCTTAGTGCCAGCTGCGGTGTTGCTGAGTATTTTGAATCCAATTAGCGGGCGCCTACTGGATCGCTTTGGACCGCGTGTTGTGGCCATGATTGGCATGTTGTTGATTACTGGCGGCTTTGGTCTGTTAGCAGTCTTTGCCCATCATTTACCGCTGATTGGGGCAATTATGTTGGCGATGGCGACTGAAGCCGGCAATGCCTTTGTGATGATGCCTTCAGTGACGGCTGGCGCGAATGCTTTGCCGAATGAGCTCGTGGCAGACGGCACTGCGGTTACGACGACGGCTCGTCAGTTATTTGGTTCTGCCGGTGTCATGTTCGCCACAGTGTTGTTGGATGGCATGCAAACCACGCTGCGAAGTCATGCTGGCGGTTTTGCTGTTACCTTCGCTGTGTTTGCTGGCGTGGGCCTGATTGGCTTGCTGTTGGCGTTGACGTTACCAAAGGAAGTCGCGAAGAAAGCGGTATAGCTGCGAATTCGTGCTTTGCATCTACAAAAATGACCGCCTACCAAAAAGTAGACGGTCATTTTTGTTGCAACTAAGCATGCTTGACTGGGTACTTAGCCGCAAATGATCAGGAGAGAAGCATCGCGACTAGGAAAGGAGGGCAACACGGTTGCTTTAGTCAACAAAGACCAGTTCGATAGTTTCATCTTCCGGTTTGATGTTGACAGATAAATGACGATTAAGGTCGGCCACCAGTTTGCGTGCGAAGGCCATCTTCTCGTCGAATTCGGTCATGTGCGAAGTAAACGGGACGCTTTGGTAATTAAAGTTTTCGCCGATATAGCCCGGATCAGTCACGTAGCGCAAGTTGTTTTCGTCGTGGCGACTGCCCGGTTTCAGGACGGTATCCAAATACTGATAGAGAATCGTTGGATCGTAGTTCAGCGGCTTATCAAGGGTCGTGGAAAGCTTGTAGCCGGTTGCTTGACCAGCGAATTGTTCGTTGATTTGGACTTGGGTAAGGCTTTGATACAATTTCAAAACGATCACTCCTCTTCTTTTCACTTTTAGTATAGCAGTTATGGTAGATTGTAAAATTAATCCGAACAGCGTTCGGATTAATTTTACAATCTACCACACAACCAAAAAGCCATTCATCTCATCACGAGGTGGGTGGCTTTTTTGAGTAAGTTAAGTGACAGCATTGATTGATTGTTATATGATTGTGTATGTCCTAAATGGACACAAGCAACGCTCCTAAGCAAAGCCTGTATGTACTGATTTCAGAAAAGCCCTCTATTCCGCATAATAGAGGACTTTTTTGTGTGCATTCTGCTTAATTTAAACGGACAAGTATACATCTAAAAGGTGAACGTGTCGTCTGAGAGCACGTGATTATTTACTTTTTACTTTGTTAGCATCGCCGGTTTCCAAAGTCTGTATTTGAGTCGTAAGCGTATTTTGTTCAGACTCAGTTAACGATTCAAAAAAAGTTTTTTGTAATTGGGCTAATCCGTTTTGTTGAGTTGAGCTATACCCTAAAATTACCATAGCTTTCATAAAGTTTTTTAGATGATTGTCAATTCTGAGCGTAGTATCAAAAGTAACACCATCTATTTGTTTAGACTTCGTTTTGTTTGATTCGTTTAGAGAAGATATGGAAATTTCTTTTTGGGGCTGGGGCGCCGATTTTCTAGGAATTATTTTGCTTTTATTTGAGTTAGGATTGTGTAAAAGTTCCACCATGCTAGTCCGCCCTTTCAATAATTTCTTGTGCCACAGAATCGTATAATCTAATTATTTTTTTATCGAACTGATCTTTTAGAAATACACCTCTGATTGAATATCTTTTGATTCTTTCCATATTACGAATTAGGGTTTTTAACATGTTTTCTTTCCCAAATTCTTCTTCTGCTACTTCTAATGTGCTGTGATCAACAGGCGCCCCATTCTTTAATAGCACAGGAAGTATACCGAGTAAATTCAAACTAGGTGCTTCGTATTCATCGATTACCTGTTCCTGTATATATTTTAGAAACGATTCGGCACCCTGAAGACTGTGCTCTTGAGTTTGAAGGATAATCAGAACCCAATCTGAAGCGTATAAGGCGCTATCAGAAATTAAGGAAATAGTCGGTGGCAAATCAAATACCACAAAATCATATTTTTCTTTTAGTGAAGCAAGTAGCTTGCTAAAATATGTAACTCTATCTTTATAATTATTTTTAAACTTTTTTTCCATAATCCGTGGGTACAATGAAAAATCTGCGCTTGATGGAATAAAGTCAATGTTTTTATCCAAAGTAACCAACGATCTTGATAAGTCCTCTTCTTGGATTGATGCAAGCAAGGTTTGATTAAATTTAATATCATCGTGGCCTAAATTAGCCGCGGTTTTAAAGTAAATATCTGTAGCGTTTGCTTGAGGATCGAAATCAATTAATAGCGTTTTTTTACCAGCACGAGCTAGTGCCAGGCATGCAAGCGTGGCATTTGTTGTTTTACCGGTGCCACCTTTAAAATTTCCAAAAGTAATTACTTCACCCATTATACTGACCTCCAATTAAGTATCCTAATATACAAGGATACTTGGATACAAGGATGATAACATACAAAGATACAAAGATACAAGGATACAAGGATACATTTCTTCTCAAAAGCCGTTAAATTAAGATTGACTGCAAGTATCCTAATATACTTAGATACAAGGATACAAGGATACTTAGATACAAGGATATGAATATACAAGGATACAAGGATACAAGGATACATAAAAAGAAATGTTGATTTATCACCAAACAACGAGTAATATTGGTTACATAAAATAGAACATAAAAAAACACCCACCAACGGGAATCGGTGAGCGCCACAAAAAAGTCATCATTGTTTAATGACTATTATATCATGGCCGGTGCGATTTTTAAAGCCCTAGGGGACAAGCTGGGGTCTAAATCCAAGGGGACACGTTTGCCAGTGCGACTTCAATAAGTCTGGCTATACCACAGCAAGGTCATCTGTACGGCTGGGTGGTGAATGGTGAGCGCGACCATTAACGGCGCGGGTGGTAAAACGAAGCTTCGGCTTGGTGCCACTGATTAGTTGGTGATCGAACAAACATAAATACGTATTACCAACGCCTGCTAGGGCGTTTTTTAGTAGGCTAAACCGAAAACGTAGGTTTATAATGAGTGGTGGTAGCAATACCGCAATTGTACAGACAAGCGACGGGCGTTAACGACCGACGAACTAGGGGGAAACCTTAGCGTAGAATTGTACTCTGGTTCAGTTATTCAAAATAACTGTTTCCAGGGAACAATTCTGCGCTCAAAACGTCACTCCCTCTAAACTGAATGGAAAACCATAACCCGTCAAGTCAAAACCAACATTAGAATCAAGAAAGTTGATGATTTAAAATGCTTGATTTAAGAGATTGTGAGATTGCTTTTACCGGACGCCTAACTACCATGAATCGGGATCAAGCTTTTAGTTTGGCGAAAGTCTTTGGGGCGAAACCACAAAATTGGGTTACGAAACAGACAGATTATTTAGTGGTTGGGTTAATTGAGACGGCTTTAGGTGAGGAGCCCATCACAAAAAAGTTATTGACGGGAACACCAACGATTTCAGAACGGGATTTTTTGGACTGGTGTCAGGCACGATTGGCGCAATGGTCTAGGAGTTTAGGCGGTTAAATTCACAAAGTGAGCTTAATGATTTTTTGGGGATTTTTCATCTAGACCACTCCTCTCCCGTCAAATTTCACAAAGGCCAAATAATGGATCGTTGTTTTATCAGGGAGTGGGGGGGTTACTTGGGATAAGCCGCCTTATGTGAAGTAGAAATTGGTATACTAAAAAAGGCTCCCGGTTTAACATTGGAGGCCTTTTTTCTAGGTTACATATTTTGAGGATGAATGTTTTTATCTTCGTAGCTTTTACTTGGGTGCTGTAACATGATGAATACTGCTTAGTTTTTGGTGCCGTACCCCGCAACAGATGCGTCGCTTCGTTGGTATTATCTTAAATGCTAAGTACCGAGTTGAGAAGGATCATAAAGATATTGGCGTCACAATCCCACTGGACGACGAAGAACTTAAATTTTTAATGACTAAAGCCTTGAGACGTTACTTTAACGCCCTAAGAAGCAATGAGAAGCACATCAAGAACGTGGAAAACTACCTGTACGGCACCATGCAAAATCTATTTGGTGTTTGGTGGAATAAACAAGCGGCTAGAGAATATGCGGCCAAACACCCTAACGATGAGCGTGCTTAAAACTAAAAAGCTATATAAGGCCATTTAAGCTGTTTTAAACAGATAGAGCATAATTATATTAAACGAGTTTTAAAATGCGCTTACGGGCACTTTAGGAACGTTGTATAAGTGCCATTGCGGAAAGGACAGCAAACTTAAATTCACAACTTTTAAAGAAGCAGGCTAATTGAGATGGTACTCAAAGATTAGTATAATATGAGTAGTAATAAAAGGGGGGGCGAGAAAATCATGGCAGTTAAGGAAAAGAAACGCGTACAAGTCCAGATTGACAAAGAATTGGCAGATAATACCGAAGCCGTTTTAAGCCAGTTAGGTCTAAACCCAACTACCGCGATCAATATGTTTTATAAGCGGATCGTAGCTGACGCAGCATTACCGTTTAAACCAGCCCTGAGCGAAGCCGAAAGAGCTAATTTAAGCCTTTTAAAGGCTACCAAAGAGACACCAGTAACAGAGTTCAAAGACGCTAAAGAAGTCGCTGATTGGCTCAATGATCCAGATGAGGACTAATGGCTTATCAGATTAAATAAATTAATAACTTGGAAGTGTGATGAACATGAAAGATACAATCACAATTAATGACTTTTTTGAAATTGCCAAAGAAACGGATTTAAAAGATTTACTTGATAAGTCATTACATGAACCAGATCCAGAAAAGCGCAAAGTATATGACGCTTTATATACCTACTTTTTAGATAAAAGGCAAGATGAGGTTATTAAGCGAAAGGACTTTGTCCGTTGATAGATAAACCACAATACATTATTGTTGCTGGTATTAACGGAGCAGGGAAAAGTACGCTATACGATACATTCCCCATCTTGTTTGACAAAACAAAACGGATTAACGCTGATGAACTTTTAAGACAAATGGGTGGCGATTGGCATAAAGATAGTGACAACTTAAAAGCCATGAAAGAAGAAATCAAACAACTACACTATGCTTTAGATCACCAGCAAAGTATTCACGTAGAAACAACACTGGCAGGTAGAGGCAAAGCTCAACTCAATTTGATTGACAAAGCTCACAAAAATGGTTTTGAAGTGACTTTATTATATGTTGCTTTGCGAGATGAAAATTTAGCTATCCAAAGGGTCAACGAACGGGTACAAAAAGGTGGCCACGGTGTTCCAGTAGCAACGATCAAGAAACGTTATCAGCAATCCAAACATAATTTGCCATTAGTGGCCTTTAAATCTGATAAGGTCATGATCTATGATAATAGCGAAAAGTTTACCTCTGTTTATGCAAGAGAGAAGGGACAAGTTTTTAAGAACGATTTGAGGCATTTTCCTTGGATAAACCAAAATATTACTTATCCAGAAAAGGTGCAAAAGCAGTTACAAAATTTTGCAGATCAAAACCCAGAAGTAAAGCCTAAAAATGATCCAGAAAATAAAAACGATCGGCCTAGTTACTAGGCTGATCGTTTTTGAGTTTATTCGGTTTATGGGCGTTAACATAGTCAGCAAATATTTTTAAAAGTTCTTCGGTTTGTTCGACCGAGAGGTTATTAGCTTGAAAGTATTTTTCGAGCAAAGCCCCTTTTTGAATTAATCGGCGAGAACGGGCTTTGCGGGCTTGCCGATTTTCATAGTATTTAGATTGCCGTAACTTAAAATCTTCCCGCTCAATTTTTTGTTTTAAACGCGCTTGCTGCTCGACTAGTTTTTCATATTGATTAGACATGGAATTGCCCCATCTCGTATGGCTAATGATCTACGGACTTTACCTTTAAAAATTCAGAAAATTGCTTGGATAAAAGCTTAATCTGATCGTTAGACAAATTAGCATAATCTAAATTGGCTTGACTGATGATTTGTTTACCTAGACGTTGTTCAATCTTATTTTTTTCGTCCTTAATTTTTTGATTAAGGGCTTTTAATTTAGCTTCTTGTTTTTCTAAGTTGCTTTGAGACATAACGATCCCTCCAATCATATTAGAAATAATCACCGAAACTATATCATAAGGGAAACGTTAAGTCAAAGGATAAAAGTTGAAATAGCGAAGCGGAAGGCATACACTAAAAGTAAATTCAGGAGAATCAGCAGACCGAGTGAAACGAGGTCAATGCGCACTTACACATAGAATTAATTCTATGTTGTGCTAACCCCCAAAAAACCTGTATTAGAAGTCGCCGATGGCGACAACAGAGGAAAACCCATAGAATCAAAGTAAAGAGGTGACTAACATGGCAATATTTCATATGAGTTTTAGTAATATTAGTGCTGGTAAAGGACGCAGTGCCATTGCCAGTGCCGCTTATCGAAGTGGTGAAAAATTATTTGATAATCAAGAAGGCCGCCACTATTTTTATGCCCGCTCGGTTATGCCAGAAAGCTTTATTTTAACCCCCAAAATGCACCAGAATCTGGCGATAAATTCGAGAACAATTATGGAATGAAGTTGAAAAGAACGATCGTAAATCAAACTCGCGGTATGCCAAAGAATTTAACGTGGCTTTACCGGTAGAATTAAGTGAATCCGAACAGAAAGAATTACTGACAAAATATGTGCAAGAAAATTTTGTCGATCAAGGTATGGTAGCTGACGTAGCAATTCATCGCGATCACTCAGACAATCCGCACGCACATGTGATGTTAACCAATCGCCCATTTAACCCCGATGGTAGTTGGGGATTAAAAGCAAAGACGCAGTACATTAAAGATGAAAATGGCAAGCAACTTTTAACCAAAAGCGGGTTTCCAAAACAAAGGAAAATTTGGTTGGTTGATTGGGATAAAAAGGAAAAAATTAATGAGTGGCGGCATAATTGGGCAACAAGTGTTAATCAGTCTTTAGCACAAAAAAATATTCCAGCAATCGGGATTAGTGAAAAATCGTTTGTCGATCAAGGGATTCAAGAGACACCTACCCAACACGAAGGCATTAACAGCCAAGAAAAAATCGAAAAGCATTTAATCAACAAGTTAGAGCGCAAAGAAACGCTCAAGCTAAATATCATAATCTTGACGAAAAGATAAGAAATCATGAACATTTTGACGCGTTAACTGACGAGCTATCGTTCTCTGAAAAACACACAATTAGTCATCTAAGTCAGCAATTGAAAACCTATGTCGATTTAGAACATTTAGATGATAAACAGCGCATGCTGTTTAATTGGGAAAACAGCTTATTAATCAAACATGCCATTGGTGAAGATGTAACCAAGCAACTGCTGACTATTGACCAGCAAACGACATCACTAGCACAAGCTAACCAGTTGTTAAATAAAGTGGTGGAACGAGCAACGAAAGCGATTGGAACTTAATTTTGAACAGACAACCGCAGCTGAACGACGGGAACTGATTAAAGAAACTAATAGTGAACAAACGATTTTTAAGGGTAGCGAATTGGCAGAACGGTTAGCGGATATTCAAACGACTTATTAACCGAGCAATTATTGACGTTTACCAAGCGGCCATATACCAGCTGGCAGTTAGTTAATCAGCAGGTCCAAACAATTAAGAAGCAATTAACCACGGTACTAGCCAAACATGGTCACCAGTTAGACTATTTGAAGCCTACTGATCGGGGCATACTAGCCGCTTATCAACCAAGCGAACTCGAATTCATTTCTAAAGCGGTGAAAGATTTACGGGTCATGCGGGAAGTTAAAGCCGTGGTGCAAACCCAATACGACAGCATTCTAACGACTGCTTTTCCGGACAGTGACCTCGATAAGCTAGAGACGATTGACAAGAAGCAAATCTATACCGCTGTGGTTTACTATGACCCAGAATTAAAGCCATTAAGCGCCGATGATCTTAGTCAATTGCAACAGCAGCCACCGGTAGTCTTTACTAGTCAGCAACATCAAGCCGGTTTAAATTACCTGTTAGGTAAAATGGAATTAAAAGATATTCAGGATCATCGACTGCAACGGGTCTTAAACACTATGCAACGGCAACCGTTTATTGGCGAATGTGGCCAAGATCCTAAGTTGGATCACCAACAAATTGAAATGGTGCAAACCCGTTTGAAACAACAGACAATGCGCTTTGATCAATATAAGCGAACGAAGTTAAGGACTATCAGGCCATTAATTACCACCCAACTAGCCCGAAAAATTACCTGATGAATATTTTGGACGAAGCCTTAATGACCACTTTATATGCGAAAAATACAGACTATCTAAGAAAACAGCAACTACGTGGACTAAAGGAGACCGAGTGGGAAATGACGAAAAAGCAACGGCAACACCAAACTCGAAACCGGCATGAAGATGGGGGCATGCACTTGTAATCTAAATGTAAAATTAAAAGTGCACCAACGTGCTCATTTAATGGTACAATGAACCCATAATATAGGGAAAGGAGTATTCACATGTGACAAAGAAACAGGAATGGTTTAGCTTAGCTCAAGCTAGTCTCAAGCTTGAACGAGGTAGTACGTACGTGAGTGTTTGGTTAAGACGGCACCCTAACGAGTTGCCAAGTGAAATGCTCATGGAAACGGGCAAAGTTAAATTAATATCTGAAGATGGCATTGAATGGATTAAAAACCACATAAAAAAAGAGGGCGTCCTCGCAAGCAGTGAAGTTGCTAACGGGGATCAGCACCTGGAAGTTACGATTCTAGGTGTCACCCTCCTAACAATCCATTTTACCGGGCGGGTTAGGGGAAAGCTAGTTGTTTAGTGTTCCTAACGCGCTTTTTTTGAGGAGGTGATCCAATGAAAGCAGAAAGCTGGCAAGGCATTAATGGCAAGTTAGTCAGCAATTGGCTAAAACCAACCAACAAAAGCAGTTATTGAGCACCCAAATTGACAGTTATAAGACCTACCAAAATAATAAAGACAAAAGTTCGGCTGAACTTAGCTTTAATACGGTGGTCACCAGTTTTTTGATGTCATGAATAACTTTAAGCCCAAGACCTACGGTCAGCGTAAAGATGGCGTTAAAAACTTGATTTCCGACAAGTTATATCAGCAATACTTTTCCAATAAAGGGACTTATGGCGATAGCAATAGTGTTTCAGCCAAGTTAAACCAACTTAATCTGTATACACAAAGTAAGCAGGGGCAAAACATGAAAGGCTTGGCGGTTGTTAGTTACCAAAGTAAGAGTG